>NZ_CP087995.1:0-2632500 GCF_023650455.1 Pseudoalteromonas sp. SCSIO 43095 | reverse complement strand
TAGAAGCAGCCATCCTTTAAAGAAAGCGTAATAGCTCACTGGTCGAGTCGGTCTGCGCGGAAGATGTAACGGGGCTAAACTATGCACCGAAGCTGCGGATTCAAAATTTATTTTGAGTGGTAGGGGAGCGTTCTGTAAGCCGTTGAAGGTGAACCGGGAGGTTTGCTGGAGGTATCAGAAGTGCGAATGCTGACATGAGTAACGATAATGCGGGTGAAAAACCCGCACGCCGGAAGACCAAGGGTTCCTATCCCATGTTAATCAGGGTAGGGTAAGTCGACCCCTAAGGCGAGGCCGAAAGGCGTAGTCGATGGGAAACGGATTAATATTTCCGTACTTGGTATAATTGCGATGGGGGGACGGAGCAGGCTAAGCAAGCATGGCGATGGTAGTCCATGTGAAAGTGTGTAGGCTAGTGACTTAGGTAAATCCGGGTTGCTGTTAGGCTGAGACACGAGACGAGTCACCAAGGTGACGAAGTTGCTGATGCCATACTTCCAGGAAAAGCCTCTAAGCTTCAGATTATACCGAATCGTACCCCAAACCGACACAGGTGGTCAGGTAGAGAATACTAAGGCGCTTGAGAGAACTCGGGTGAAGGAACTAGGCAAAATCGTACCGTAACTTCGGGAGAAGGTACGCTCCTATCTGTGATGAGACTTGCTCTCTAAGCGGACGGGAGCCGCAGTGACCAGGTGGCTGGGACTGTTTATTAAAAACACAGCACTGTGCAAAATCGCAAGATGACGTATACGGTGTGACACCTGCCCGGTGCCGGAAGGTTAATTGATGGGGTTATCTTCGGAGAAGCTCTTGATCGAAGCCCCGGTAAACGGCGGCCGTAACTATAACGGTCCTAAGGTAGCGAAATTCCTTGTCGGGTAAGTTCCGACCTGCACGAATGGTGTAACCATGGCCACGCTGTCTCCACCCGAGACTCAGTGAAATTGAAATCGCAGTGAAGATGCTGTGTACCCGCGGCTAGACGGAAAGACCCCGTGAACCTTTACTACAGCTTGGCACTGAACATTGAACCTACATGTGTAGGATAGGTGGGAGACTTAGAAGCAGAGACGCTAGTTTTTGTGGAGTCGTCCTTGAAATACCACCCTTGTAGTTTTGATGTTCTAACGTTGGCCCCTGAATCGGGGTTACGGACAGTGCCTGGTGGGTAGTTTGACTGGGGCGGTCTCCTCCCAAAGAGTAACGGAGGAGCACGAAGGTTGGCTAAGTACGGTCGGACATCGTACGGTTAGTGTAATGGTAGAAGCCAGCTTAACTGCGAGACAGACACGTCGAGCAGGTACGAAAGTAGGTCATAGTGATCCGGTGGTTCTGAATGGAAGGGCCATCGCTCAACGGATAAAAGGTACTCCGGGGATAACAGGCTGATACCGCCCAAGAGTTCATATCGACGGCGGTGTTTGGCACCTCGATGTCGGCTCATCACATCCTGGGGCTGAAGTCGGTCCCAAGGGTATGGCTGTTCGCCATTTAAAGTGGTACGCGAGCTGGGTTTAGAACGTCGTGAGACAGTTCGGTCCCTATCTGCCGTGGGCGTTTGAGAATTGAGAGGGGTTGCTCCTAGTACGAGAGGACCGGAGTGAACGAACCGCTGGTGTTCGGGTTGTCATGCCAATGGCATTGCCCGGTAGCTACGTTCGGAACTGATAAGCGCTGAAAGCATCTAAGCGCGAAGCAGGCCTCGAGATGAGTTCTCACTAGACTTTTAAAGTCTCTGAAGGGCCGTTGAAGACGACAACGTTGATAGGCAAGATGTGGAAGTGGTGTGAGCCATTAAGCTAACTTGTACTAATTACCCGTGAGGCTTAACCATACAACGCCAAACGCGTTTTATGCGACAGTTTAAGCAAGAAGTTAATAGACTAAAGTAGATTACTGAAAACTTTATTATCAGAATTCCAAATTTATGAGGTGGCTCTTAGCGCGTAGCGTTAACATTGAGGCACCTTGCGCAAAGGAAATGTAAGCACTACGTGCTTTGTCATTAATCCTTTGCACCAAATTTGCTTGGTGACAATAGCGTTTTGGACCCACCTGACCCCATGCCGAACTCAGTAGTGAAACGAAACAGCGCCGATGATAGTGTAGCATTTGCTATGTGAAAGTAGGACATTACCAGGCTCCAAATAAGAGAAACCCGTTACAGTAATGTAGCGGGTTTTTTTACGTCTGCAGGAAAGTAAAAGCGCAGGTGAAAGGTAAAGGGCATCAGGTAAAAGGAAAAGAATAAGCGCCTAATGCCGACTCTATACATTTGCTATGTGGCTCTCTACCGCTGTGGGCACCACGACATTCTACTGCGTTGTCGCTACGAAGTAGCGCACAGACTCCAAATACAAGAAAGCCCGATTCAAAAGAGTCGGGCTTTTTTATGTCTGGAATAAAGTGAAAATGCAGCTGAAAGGTAAAAGGCATCAGGTAAAAGTAAAAGAATAAGCGCCTAAAGACTACTCTAACGCTGTGGACGACACTACGATACCTTGCAATAGAAGGCCTGAGAATAAAGGCATTATGAAAATATATTCGTTTGGGGTAATACCAATCCGCAATAATACTCAATCATTTTGCGGGGCTAAACGTGTCGCTATCTGTGTTAAAAAATTCTCATTTAGAACAACTAAATAGCGAATTTTTTGCCTAGCTATCAACCCGTTTTTCCTGCCTCAAAATAGACCGCTTAATTAAGCGAATTGGTATAAGCCTGGATGATGAAGTGAAAAGTAAAGTTTAAAAACCGACTATGCTTGTGCGTAGTTTGATTTATTACCTAACCAGCGGTGAATAAGTGGGTCTATATGCTGAGGATATTGCTTAAGCATTTGTTGTGCGATGGGCCTTACTTGATTGAGTGTTTGTTTATCGCGTGTTAAATCAGCGATTTTGAATTCGGCTAAACCGGTTTGTTTAGTTCCAAGTACTTCACCTGGGCCGCGTATTTCTAAATCACGTTCTGCTATAACAAAGCCATCGTTACTGTCGCGCAGTACTCCTAATCGCTTCTGTGCAGTATGAGAAAGTGGTGCATGGTATAAAAGAACGCAATGCGATGCGGTTGCTCCACGTCCTACACGGCCTCGTAATTGGTGAAGCTGTGCTAAACCTAAGCGCTCTGGGTTTTCAATGATAATTAGGCTCGCATTGGGGACATCAACACCGACCTCGATTACGGTTGTTGCGACTAGTACATGAATGTTTCCCGCTTTAAACTCACTCATAATGGCTTGCTTTTCAGTGGCTTTCATTCTCCCATTGACTAAACCAATATTAAGTTCAGGTAAGGCTTCTTTTAATTGTAAAGCGCTGTCTTCAGCTGCTTGGCATTGTAATACTTCAGACTCGTCTATAAGAGTACATACCCAGTAAACTTGTCGACCTTGTTCATTACAGGCAAGTTTCACTCGACTAATGATGTCATCTCTGCGGGTATCAGGGATGGCAACAGTGGTAATAGGAGTTCGCCCAGGTGGTAATTCGTCAATCACAGAGGTTTCTAAATCTGCATAAGCAGTCATCGCGAGCGTACGTGGTATAGGTGTTGCTGTCATTACTAGTTGATGTGGGTAACAATCACCAAAGCGCCCTTTTTCACGCAGTGATAAACGTTGATGAACCCCAAAGCGATGTTGCTCATCAATAATGATAAGTACGAGATTGTTAAATTTTACTTCATCTTGAAATAAAGCATGGGTACCTACAATCATCTGCGCTTCACCAGAGGCGATCATAGCAAGGGTATTAACTCGCTCTTTTCCTTTTGTTTTACCGCCTAGCCAAGCAACCGTTATTCCAAGGCTTTCAAACCAGTTGGAAAAGTTGATTCCGTGTTGCTCTGATAATATCTCTGTTGGCGCCATTAATGCGACCTGATAGCCTTGTGCTATCGCAGTTAAAGCGCTCAGGGCTGCGACTAATGTTTTACCAGAGCCAACATCCCCTTGGACAAGTCGCATCATAGGGTAAGCGTGCTGCATGTCTGTTTTAATTTCTGATACTACACGGCTTTGTGCATTGGTTGGCGCAAAGGGTAATTGTGCTAGAAATTGCGCTTCTAATGGATTAGTGGGCTCAAGGGCAATAGCTTTAACTTGTTGCCCTTGCTCTCTTACTTTTAAGAGGCTGAGATTTTGAGCCAACAACTCTTCAAAAACGAGCCGTTGTTGTGCTGGGTGAGTCCCTTGTTCAAGCGCAATGATATCAACATCATTAGGGGGGCGATGCAATAGCAATAACGCATCACTTAACGGTAGTTGCGATGGTTGCCATTGTTGAGGTAGTAGCTCTTCTACTGCGTATTTTTGAAGCAATTCTATTGCCTGTTCACTCAACGCCCTGATAGAGAGTTGCTTTAACCCCTCGGTTGTTGAATAGACTGGCGTAAGTGTTGATGATGTTGGTTGCTGTTCAAAAGTGTCGCTAATACTGTATTCAGGATGACTCATTTCAAAGCCAACACGTCCGCGACGTATTTCGCCAAAACAGCGAATTATTTTACCCGCGCTAAATGCGTTTTTTTGTGCTGCGGTAAAATTAAAAAATCGTAGAGTTAACCTACCTGTCCCATCATTTATTTGGCAAACCAGCATACGCCTTTTACCAAAGGTAATTTGGCTTGTTTCAATGGTTGCTTGAACCGTTACATGGCTATGTGCGGTAAGCTCACTAATAGCATAAATACGCGTTCTGTCTTCATACCTTAGCGGTAAATGAAAAAGCATATCTTGCACTGTGGTAATGCCTAGCTTTAAAAGTCGTTCAGCCATTTTAGGGCCTACGCCTTTAAGTTCTGTGATTGGGTATTGGCTTAAGCTAGGTTTAGACAAAGTAGGCTCAATTATTGTTATTTAGTGAGTTAAGTGTACTTATACACTGTATATGCATCAAGTATGTTTTAATGCCTGCCAAAACTGTTCATCCGCAACGATTTCGCCATGCTCATCAAGTGCGGGATAAGGTAAGTTCTTTTGCTTACACTGCCTTGCAATAATTGGGTGGCAGCCTTCAAAATACATTGGGTGTTTTATTTCTTCACTCAGCATATTTCTATCATATAACCCAGCTAACTCACGTTGACGTTGTGCTTCGAATAAGATTAATGCTGCTGCAACGGATACATTTAACGATTGCACCATGCCTTGCATTGGAATAATAATGTTTTGATCTGCATATTCGAGCGCTTTTTCTGAGATCCCCGTTTTTTCTTGGCCGACAATAATTGCAGTGGGTTTAGTGTAATCAATTTCTCTAAAATCGACGGCATCTTCACTTAAATGAGTTGCCAAAATTTGTACATCGGGGTTATGAGCACGGATACTGGCTGCGGCATCATCTATATTTCTGTGAAGGTGTGTGTCTAACCAGTTCTTACTGCCACCTGAGGTATTATTGGTTAGCCACTTTTGCTTTTCTGGCCAGACTGCATGCACATGATGGCAACCAACAGCATCGGCCGTTCTGACTATGGCAGATAAGTTATGGTGTTTATGTACGTCTTCTAAACACACGGTAAGATCGGTTTGACGACGTGAAAGTACACTTTCAATTCTTTGATAACGAGTTTGCTGCATGGGAGTCCTCTTTTTCGGCAAATTATACGAGATTTTTCACCTTAAGGCACCACTGTTCGGCTAATCGGGTTTTGTAATGAGATCAGGGTTTCGGTTGACTGAATAGCTTCTATTGCTTGTATTTTATTGATCAATACATCTTGTAGATGATCGATCGATCGAGTCATTACTTTAATAAAAATACTGTAATTACCGGTGGTGTAATACGCTTCAACAACCTCTTCTAATGATTCAAGCTTAATCAGAGTTTGTGGGTAGTCTCTGGCATTATTTAAATTAATGCCGATAAAACAACATACATCGTAGCCAAGCTGTTTGGTATTAATGGTTAATTGGGTACCTGTAATGACCCCCGCTTGTTTCATTTTTTCAATCCGCACATGAATTGTTCCTGCACTGACACCGAAACGCTTTGCTAATTCAGCATAGGGTGTACGTGCATTATCCATTAATGCATGCAGAATCTGTTTGTCTAGATTATCGATTTGATAATTTTCCATAGGTTTAGTTGCTTTGTATTGTTGTATTTAATGTTTTTATACCATTTTTTTAATGATTTTAATATCGTAAAGCTATTTTTGTTATGGGTTATTGAATTAAACCGTTTAATTGTTACGATAACCATATTGAAGCGCTACTAAGCGCTGAGTCGCCAATACAATAACTGGGAATGAGGCCAATTATTATGAGTTCACACTATGTGCAGCAGCAGCAGCAAATAAGTAAAGTTAAACAGTTTTTTTCACAGCAATTAGAGCAAAAATTAGGCTTAATTGAGGTGCAGGCACCTATTTTAGCTAAGGTAGGTGACGGTACTCAGGATAACTTAAGTGGACACGAGAACGCTGTTGCGGTGAATGTTAAAGCCATTACAGATAGCCGTTACGAAGTTGTGCATTCGTTAGCAAAGTGGAAACGAAAAACCTTGGGTGAGTATGGTTTCTCTAAAGGTGAAGGAATTTACACACAAATGAAAGCGTTGCGACCTGATGAAGATTCACTAAGCCCAATCCATTCTGTGTATGTTGATCAGTGGGACTGGGAACAAGTTATTTGTGAAAGTACGCAGCGTTGTTTATCTACTTTGAAGCAAACGGTTGAAACTATTTACCAAGGTATTAAAGCCACTGAGAAATATGTTAGTGACAGCTTTGGTTTAACACCATTTTTACCTACAGAGATTACTTTTGTACATAGTGAAGCATTACGTAAAATGTACCCAGATTTCACAGCCAAGCAGCGTGAAAAGGCGATTACTCAAGAATATGGCGCTGTATTTTTAATTGGTATTGGGGGAGCATTGAGTGATGGCAAAATTCATGATGTGAGAGCGCCAGATTACGACGATTGGTCAACCCCGACATGCGAGCAGTACATGGGATTAAATGGTGATATTTTAGTATGGAACCCAGTGCTTGAAGACGCTTTCGAAATCTCATCGATGGGAATTCGTGTAAGCCCTGAAGTATTGCAAACTCAATTAAGTATTACGGGAGATGAAGACCGTTTAGAGTTTGACTGGCATAAGGCATTACTAGAAAGTAAGCTTCCACAGACAATTGGCGGTGGTATTGGTCAATCTCGTTTAGCGATGCTGTTATTACAAAAACAACATATAGGGCAAGTGCAGGTAGGTGTGTGGCCAGCGCAAACCTATACAAGTGTAGACGGTTTACTATAAAAAGTTGGGGCTGTTACTAACAGCCCCTTATTATTAAGTTTTAAATTCAATTTCTATTTTGTTATTTTCTAACTTAACACTACTCGGTGGGAAGTTACGGGTCGTTTTAAGCAGTTTATTGAAGATATGGATCTCTACACCCGAATGTAAAACGCCATTCACAGTTAACATGGCTTCATCGAGTAACGTATTCAGTTTTTGCTCTAAACCTGCTACTTGCTTTTCTAATTGTGCTGCTTGCTGACTAAGGTGTAGCTGCGTGGTGCCAATTTTATTTATGAGTTCATTTTTTTTATCTGCATCTTTAATTAAATCTGCTTTTTCTAAAGCCGCTTGTAAACTATCAACTTGTTCATTTGTTGCTGTTAGTTCACTAAAAGATTTATCAATCTCTTTAGTCATTTCATTGGCTGAAGCCGCTAAATTAATTACCATTTTAGCGCCAGATTCATTACCTATCTCGCCAGCAATCAGTTTAGTGGCATCTAGAATTTCACCCCCAAATAGCTTTCCTTTAGACAACTCGGATTGACCAATTTGTATTGTACTCTTTGCTTTCATTGAGCTGTGGCTAGCTTGACGGTCAAGCAGAATGTTTTTAGCTTCAATGTAACAATATTGAGAGTGTGAGGCATGGAAATCGCCTGCGCATATTATTTTACAAGACAGTGATTTATCTTCAGGCTTTTGATGGCCAATTACCCCTTGTTTTACAGTTATATCGCCTCCTGCGGTTAATTCGCCAGATTCAACCGTACCAAAAACGGTAATGTCGCCCGTTGCATTAATACGCATACCTGGCTCTACATTTTTACTCACTATCACACTGCCTTCAAAGTCGATATGCCCTGTTTTTACCGACACATCGTTGACAGTAAAAATATCGTCAACACGCATGCCATTATTTATTTCAACCGGCACGCCAGCAATCGTAGAGAGTAATTCCATCGGATTATTTTTTGAGATTTCAGTGCCCTCACCTGCAATTAGAGTATGAACCTGTCCGGGTTTTGCAGGTAATACATCGCCTAACACGGTAAACCCTTCTTGGCCTGGTGTAGCGGGTTGTTGCTGTATTAGTAACTCACCTGGTTTTACACTTGCTAACTTACCAAAGTCGCGCATATCTACACTGCCATCTTCTTTTAATTTAGGGGCTTTTAGACGATCTTTAAGTGTTTGAACCATTGCGTTAAATTTAGTTGGTTTACCGTCTATAGGTAAGCGCCCTTTGGCGAGTGGACCACTGACTATGGAGCCAGATGGGAGTTCAGATTGCTTTTGTAAAAGTTGCTCTAAAAATGCTTGCTTATAACCTCTCGCAACGTGCGCTTTAACTAATTCTTTTTTAGCTTCATCAAAACTCAGTGTTGCTCCCCCTTTAGCAAGAGTGAGCGTGCCCGTGGCTAGCATTTTATCATCACTTATCTTCACGCTTAAGGTGGCATCACGACGTGTTGCAACAACTAATATACGTTCAGGTGTTGCACTGCTGAAATAGTTATTTATGGCGTCATGATTGATTTCACACTCGCTGTAAGGCGATTGTTCAATTGCTTCAATGATAAAAGCAGCACTGGCGGGTGCAGATTTACTCGTATCGAGCAATACATTGCCATTTTTAGCAAGCTTAAACACAAGTCATCCTTTTCTACTACTAAAGTAAGGTTTAATTAAATAACGTGATTACAGAGTGCTAGAATTTTAGTTTTGAGTCAAGAATTCATCAAAGTGTAGTTACAGATTGGAATATAAGCTATGAGCGGCGCTCATAGCTTATAGAGGTTAGTTTGTTGAAGGAAGTTCCATAATGCCGTCTATTTCTACTTGTACACCTTTAGGTAGTGCACGAACGCCAATAGCAGCGCGAGCAGGATAAGGTTGTTTAAAATATTGGCTCATTACTTCGTTAACAATGGCAAAATTTGAAAGATCAGTAAGGTAAATATTTACTTTTACTAAATCTTGAATGGTGCCGCCAGCTTCTTCACAAACCGCACAAATATTTTTAAATACTTGGTGTGTTTGCTCGCTAAAGTCTTCAGATATAACGTCCATTGTTTCAGGGACAAGTGGAATTTGGCCAGATAAATAAACCGCTGTACCCACTTTCACTGCTTGGCTGTATGTGCCAATCGCTGCAGGTGCTTTATCCGTTGATATAAATGCTTTATTCATGATGTTCCTATTTTATTTTTTACGATAGACTTTTTGTACATCCGGCATCACACGTATACGACGCATGATATTAGCGACGTGGATACGGTTTTTAACTGTTATCCCTAAGTCTATCACGTATAAATTACTTTCTTTTTCATCGGTAGCTATTTCTACAATATTGGCCTGTGTCGTTGCGACCACATTGGTTAATTTAGCCAGCGCACCTTGGTGGTTAATAATTTCTACCCGTAAAGCCGCAATGTATTCTTTTTCTGGATTATCATCCCATTTTACGACAAGGTATTTCGAACGATCATTTTCCCAGCCACGAATGTTCTTACACTCTTGGCGATGAACCGTTAAACCTTTACCCTGGCTGACATGGGCTGTAATAGCGTCTCCAGGCACTGGACGACAACATTTAGAATAATTAACTAACATACCTTCAGTGCCAATAATGGTTGCTTTTGCACGTTTAGCAATATCGTTTAAGTCATCGTTATCGTTTTGTAATAAGCGTTTGGCAATCAGCATGCTCATTAAATTACCTGAGCCAATTTCTACAAGTAGCTCTAAGGTTGAAGAGAGTTCATGCTCCTCAAGCACTCGCGTAATATTTTCAGCTGGCAGGTTATCAAACTTGTTCTCACCTAGGGCTGAATCAAGTAAGCGACGACCTAATAATAATGCTTCTTCATGCTGTTGGCTTTTAAGGTAGTTACGTACGCCCAGTCGCGCTTTACCAGTAACAATAAAGTTAAGCCATGTTGCGTTAGGATGAGCGCCTGAGCTAGTAATAATTTCTATTGTTTGCCCAGTATCAATGGCTTTACTTAAAGGGTAAGGCTTACGATTAACGCGTGCGCCTACACAAGTATTACCAACATCAGTATGAACGGCATAAGCAAAATCGACCGCAGTCGCGCCCATTGGCAGTTCAACGATGCGACCATCAGGAGTAAACACGTAAATTTCTTCAGGGAAGAGTTCGGTTTTAACGTTTTCAACAAACTCAAATGATGATCCCGCACTTTGCTGTAACTCTAGTAAGCTTTGCATCCATTGGCGAGCACGCTGCTGCGCAGTGTGGCCAGCATTGTCGCCAGACTTTTTATACATCCAGTGAGCCGCGACTCCTTTGTCTGCCATGTGATCCATATCGTGAGTACGGATTTGAATTTCAACAGGAATACCATGCGGGCCAACCAAAGAAGTATGAAGTGATTGATAGCCATTAGTTTTTGGTACAGCAATATAATCTTTAAAGCGGGTTTCAATTGGCTTATATAAGTTATGAGCTACACCAAGTACGCGATAACAGGTGTCCATAGAATCCACCGCAATACGAAAAGCGTAAATATCCATGACTTCGTTAAACAGTAACTCTTTGTTAAGCATTTTTTTATAAATACTGTATAGATGCTTTTCACGGCCTGATACGGTGGCCTTTATGCCTGATTCTTCAAGGCGTGCTTCAATTTCTGTTTGAATATTTGAAATAACTTCTTTGCGATTTCCACGCGCTTTAGCCACTTGCGATTTAAGTGCACGATGACGCATTGGATACAGCGCTTGAAAACCTAAGTCTTCTAGCTCATTTTTTATATCGTGAATACCTAAACGATTAGCAATCGGCGCATAAATTTCTAGAGTTTCGCGAGCAATACGGCGACGTTTATCAGGGCGAAGTGCGCCTAATGTTCGCATGTTATGCGTTCTATCAGCCAACTTGATTAAAATAACCCGAATATCTTGGGTCATTGCCATAATCATTTTTCGATAGTTTTCAGCTTGAAACTCTTTTTTATCTTTAAAGCTTAACTTATCAAGCTTGCTCACACCTTCAACGAGTTCAGCCACCGTTTCACCAAATATTTCAGCTAAATCCTGTTGGCTAAAATCAGTATCTTCAATCACATCGTGCATCAATGCTGCCATGAGCGTTTCATGGTCAAGGTGCATGCTAGCTAATATTTGAGTGACTTCAACGGGGTGAGTAATATAAGGTTCGCCACTTGAGCGAGTTTGACCTTCATGGGCCTCTCGGGCTACCACATAAGCTTTTTGAACTAGCTCAACATCGTCTGCTGGCAAGTATTTTGAGATTTTCTTTTTAAGACCTTCAAAAAGATACATTCACACTCCAATGTTCTCGTGAAGCAAATAAGTTAGGATAAGTTACGAATATACGATGAAAACAAAGGATTGCCAACGGCTATAGTTGAAATACTATGCCGTTAGCTAAATCAAACCGGGCGGTTGATTATTGGTTGCCACCAACAATGGCAGCAACAGCAGCTAGTTCTGCCGCTTCTTGGTGTTGTTGTTCTTCACGGTCAATAACATCCATTGAAGAATTATCAACTAAACCAAGTTCGATTTCACGTAAAGCAACAACTGTTGGCTTATCGTTCTCAGGATCTACCAGTGGATCTTTACCACCAACAGCAATTTGGCGGGCACGACGGGCCGCAACTAAAATTAAGTCAAAACGATTACCAATTGCATCTACTGCATCTTCAACTGTTACGCGAGCCATCTTAGCACTCCAAAATAATTTAAAAGCAAAGGCGTAGTTTACTGCACGCAGCAAGTTTCGCCAATAGCCAGTGGTTAATTTTTATCTATTTTAAGGCATGAACCGAAAATTAATCATAATTTAGATTATTTAAGTAGCTCATTAATTAAAGTTTGATGACGCGTGGTTTGCGCTTTTAGCGTTAATCGCTGTGCAATAACAACACTTTCTATCTCACTTAAAGCAGTATCAAAATCATTATTCACAACAACAAAGTCATACTCATCGTAATGAGAGGTTTCTGATTGAGCTTGTGCCATACGCCCGGCAATAATTTCAGCTGAATCTTGGCCACGGTTATTTAAACGTTGCTCTAACTCTTGCTTTGACGGCGGTAAAATAAAGATAGTTTTTACGTCATCCATTATTTTTCGAACTTGGCGAGCGCCTTGCCAATCAATATCTAAAAACACATCAATGCCAGCGGCTAACTGTGATTCAATGGCTTGTTTAGAAGTACCGTAATAATTATCAAATACTTGCGCCCATTCAAAAAAGTCATCTTTGGCAATTAGTGCCTTAAACTCATCAACCGATACAAAATGGTAGTGTTCTGCATCGTTTTCACCAGGGCGCGGTGCGCGGGTAGTGTGCGATACCGATACTTTCATATCAGCATGCTTTTTTAGTAATGCATTTATTAAGCTCGATTTACCCGCCCCAGAAGGCGCAGATAAAATAAATAAGTTTCCGCGAGAGTGTGCCATTATTTTCTCTATCTAAAAATAAACAGGCTCGAACTATAAACAGCTCAAGCCTTCAATTATTATATTGTACTTTATTTAGCTAATTATGCTCAAGTGAGTGGTAAAGCCAAAAAAGTTACTCAATGTTCTGAATTTGCTCACGCATTTGCTCAATCAATACTTTTAGCTCTACCGCTGCATTGGTGATGTCACTGTTGATTGACTTAGAGGCGAGGGTGTTTGCTTCACGATTAAACTCTTGCATCATAAAATCTAAACGACGACCACAAGCACCACCTTTACTCAGGATTTTGCGTGTTTCTTTAACGTGCGACTTTAAACGATCTAGCTCTTCAGCAACATCTTGCTTTTGTGCAAGGTAAATCAGTTCTTGCTCAAGGCGTGACTCATCAATATTTGTTGTTAAATCTTCAAGTTTTTGTACTAACTTTTCACGTTGCCATTTAGTAATTTCTGGCATGTGTGCTTCAACGATATCAACTTGTTCTAAAATAGCGGTTAATCGTGTAGCTATCATTTCTTCAAGGTTTGCACCTTCATCACCACGTGCAGATTTAAAGTCTTCAATTACTTGGTCAAGGCCAGTAATGAGTGCCGTATTTACACTATCCATATCAATTTCTTGTGCTTCCATAACACCAGGCCAACGTAAAATATCCACAGGGTTAATGTCACCACTGCTTTGTTGCTGAACCCACTTAGCACTATTAATTAACTGCTCCGCCAGCGACTGATTAATTGATAATTCACCAACATGTGCGGGATTTGCGACAAACTTTAAGAAGACCTCTACCTTACCACGCTGTAAGTGCTTACGCAGACGCTCGCGAATAACGGGCTCCATGCCACGAAATTGCTCTGGTGCACGAATAAATGTTTCAAGGTAACGTTGGTTTACTGAACGAATTTCCCACGTGCCAGTGCCCCATTCGCCTTTAATTTCGCGGCGCGCATAAGCTGTCATGCTGTGGATCATGGATGATTTCCTACATTTTTAAATACAAAGTTGACTGATTATACCGAATCAGCTTTTAACCTCTAGCGTAAATTTTCTGAAATGTGCTTTTCTGATGCAGTTAATTATGTAAATGAACATGGCATCTGGCACCACATCGACTTATAATGTGGCAAATTCAGAATTAAGGGGATCGTTAATGCGTCCAAGCGAAAGAACACCTAATCAAATTAGACCGGTTACATTCACACGTAATTACACTATGCATGCTGAAGGTTCAGTATTAGTAGAGTTTGGAAATACTAAAGTTTTGTGTACAGCAACTGTTGAAGCTGGTGTACCACGCTTTATGAAAGGCCAAGGTAAAGGTTGGGTTACGGCTGAATACGGTATGTTACCTCGTTCAACACATACTCGTAATGGCCGTGAAGCATCGCGCGGTAAGCAGGGCGGTCGTACTATGGAAATTCAACGCTTAATCGCACGTGCACTTCGTGCCGCGGTTGATTTAAAAGCGTTAGGTGAAAACACCATTACTATCGATTGTGATGTTATTCAAGCTGATGGCGGTACACGTACAGCATCAATTAGTGGTGCATGTGTCGCACTCGTTGATGCACTTACTTACATGCGTGCAAAAGGGATGATTAATTCAAATCCACTTAAGCATATGATCGCGGCTATTTCAGTTGGTATATATAAAGGCCAAGCGATTAGCGATTTAGAATACCTTGAAGACTCAGCTGCAGAAACCGATATGAATGTAATTTTAACTGAAACAGGTAAAATTATTGAAGTACAAGGGACTGCTGAAGGCGAGCCTTTCTCGTTTGACGAACTTGATGAGCTACTTACACTCGCTAAGCACTCAATTCGTGAAATTATAGATGTACAAAAACAAGCACTAGCATAAATAGGTAATCAGCGATGAAAGAATATCAAAAAGAGTTTATTGAATTTGCTTTAGAAAAGCAGGTATTAAAGTTTGGTGAATTTACCTTAAAATCTGGCCGTACAAGTCCATACTTTTTTAATGCAGGCCTTTTTAATACAGGACGTGATTTAGCACGTTTAGGCCGTTTTTATGCAGCGGCACTTGAAGATGCAGCAATTGAATATGATGTACTATTTGGTCCCGCTTATAAAGGTATTCCAATTGCAACAACTACCGCAGTTGCGTTAGCTGATCATTACAACAAAGATGTGCCTTACTGCTTTAACCGTAAAGAGAAAAAAGCACACGGTGAAGGTGGCAGCTTAGTAGGTTCTGAGCTTAAAGGTAAGATAATGCTAGTTGATGATGTGATCACTGCAGGTACTGCAATTCGCGAATCTATGGAAATTATTGCTGAAAATGGCGCAGATTTAAGTGGTGTTTTAATCGCACTTGATCGCCAAGAAAAAGGTAAAGCTGAGCTTTCAGCAATACAAGAAGTAGAGCGTGATTTTAATACTCAAGTAACTTCTATTGTTAAATTGGCTGATCTAATTAGTTACCTTGAAAATCAAGGAACCATGGATGAGCATTTAGCGGCAGTAAAAGCATACCGAGATCAATACGGTGTAGCATAAGTAAGAGCCTCGCAAAAGCGGGGCTTTATTTTGTTTAAAATTTAGCAGAACTCGCACGAATAGTTAAAGCGAGTTAATTCTCATAGTCGAGTGATTAAATCCAACTATAGCCATAAAAGCATTAGCAGATCGTATAAGTACAGAGATTAAGGTTCCATCGGATCAAGCTAAAGATATAAGATCTGCAGCGGTTACTCTCCTATTGGTGATCATGATGATCATTCTTTCACACATTTAAGGGCTACCTCACAGTTAAACGCTTAAATACCGCGTTTATTGTTAATAAATTGATAGTTATGTTGTGTTTTTAGCATCTATCGTTCAAATATCCAGCGAACAGTCATTTATTTCAGGTTTTCTTCAAAAAAGGGTTGATCTGTTTTCGGATCTCCCTATAATGCGACCCCACTGAGACGGCAGAGGGCAACGCATAGCGAGGCACGAGCTAATCAGTGAGTTGAGTAAAACTTAGTTTCGAAAACTTTCAAGTTTAACAAAATTAAGTGTTGACAAAAAAATAGGAAAGCGTAATATGCGCAGCCCTAGCGAGATAAAGTTAAACGCTTTAATCGCAACGTTCTTTAACAATATAAAGCAATCATCTGTGTGGGCACTCGTACAGATTGAGTTCTAACAGCCAAGCTACTTAGGTAGTGAGGCAAACAAATTTAGAGTCTCAATTAAAACTGAGTGACCAACAGAATAATTACTTAGGTAGTTATTCAGCACAGTCAATTCAATATCGAAAGATATTAAATAAATTCAGAATTCATTGAGCTGTCGAAAGACAAAAAACTTTTTAATTGAAGAGTTTGATCATGGCTCAGATTGAACGCTGGCGGCAGGCCTAACACATGCAAGTCGAGCGGAAACGAAGAGTAGCTTGCTACTCTGGCGTCGAGCGGCGGACGGGTGAGTAATGCTTGGGAACATGCCTTGAGGTGGGGGACAACAGTTGGAAACGACTGCTAATACCGCATAATGTCTACGGACCAAAGGGGGCTTCGGCTCTCGCCTTTAGATTGGCCCAAGTGGGATTAGCTAGTTGGTGAGGTAATGGCTCACCAAGGCGACGATCCCTAGCTGGTTTGAGAGGATGATCAGCCACACTGGGACTGAGACACGGCCCAGACTCCTACGGGAGGCAGCAGTGGGGAATATTGCACAATGGGCGCAAGCCTGATGCAGCCATGCCGCGTGTGTGAAGAAGGCCTTCGGGTTGTAAAGCACTTTCAGTCAGGAGGAAAGGTTAGTAGTTAATACCTGCTAGCTGTGACGTTACTGACAGAAGAAGCACCGGCTAACTCCGTGCCAGCAGCCGCGGTAATACGGAGGGTGCGAGCGTTAATCGGAATTACTGGGCGTAAAGCGTACGCAGGCGGTTTGTTAAGCGAGATGTGAAAGCCCCGGGCTCAACCTGGGAACTGCATTTCGAACTGGCAAACTAGAGTGTGATAGAGGGTGGTAGAATTTCAGGTGTAGCGGTGAAATGCGTAGAGATCTGAAGGAATACCGATGGCGAAGGCAGCCACCTGGGTCAACACTGACGCTCATGTACGAAAGCGTGGGGAGCAAACAGGATTAGATACCCTGGTAGTCCACGCCGTAAACGATGTCTACTAGAAGCTCGGAACCTCGGTTCTGTTTTTCAAAGCTAACGCATTAAGTAGACCGCCTGGGGAGTACGGCCGCAAGGTTAAAACTCAAATGAATTGACGGGGGCCCGCACAAGCGGTGGAGCATGTGGTTTAATTCGATGCAACGCGAAGAACCTTACCTACACTTGACATACAGAGAACTTACCAGAGATGGTTTGGTGCCTTCGGGAACTCTGATACAGGTGCTGCATGGCTGTCGTCAGCTCGTGTTGTGAGATGTTGGGTTAAGTCCCGCAACGAGCGCAACCCCTATCCTTAGTTGCTAGCAGGTAATGCTGAGAACTCTAAGGAGACTGCCGGTGATAAACCGGAGGAAGGTGGGGACGACGTCAAGTCATCATGGCCCTTACGTGTAGGGCTACACACGTGCTACAATGGCGCATACAGAGTGCTGCGAACTCGCGAGGGTAAGCGAATCACTTAAAGTGCGTCGTAGTCCGGATTGGAGTCTGCAACTCGACTCCATGAAGTCGGAATCGCTAGTAATCGCGTATCAGAATGACGCGGTGAATACGTTCCCGGGCCTTGTACACACCGCCCGTCACACCATGGGAGTGGGTTGCTCCAGAAGTAGATAGTCTAACCCTCGGGAGGACGTTTACCACGGAGTGATTCATGACTGGGGTGAAGTCGTAACAAGGTAGCCCTAGGGGAACCTGGGGCTGGATCACCTCCTTATACGATTTAGAACTTATTTGTTCGTAGTGTCCACACAGATGATTGTTAGTTAGTTTGCTCTTTGAGTTTACTAATTAATATGCTCTTTAAAAATTTGGAAAAGCTGATAATAAAATTCGTATAAATAACAATGTTATTTGTACAGAGTTTTCAAAAGTAAAAAAAAATGATAGCAGTATCATTCAGTGCCAATTTAATCATTCGTGATTAATTGGTATCTACTTTAGTATTCAATATTAACTTCTGGCGAAGTTAAACTGTCACAAAACAAAGACCCGTTTGGGTTGTATGGTTAAGTGACTAAGCGTACACGGTGGATGCCTTGGCAGTTGGAGGCGATGAAGGACGTATTAACTTGCGATAAGCCTAGTCAAGCTAGTAAAAAGCACTTGAGACTAGGATTTCCGAATGGGGAAACCCACCTGCTTGCAGGTATCGTTAACTGAATACATAGGTTAACGAGGCGAACGCGGAGAACTGAAACATCTAAGTACCCGTAGGAAAAGAAATCAACCGAGATTCCGAGAGTAGCGGCGAGCGAAATCGGAACAGCCCTTAAGCTTATTATGTGTTAATGGAAGGCTCTGGAAAGTGCCACGATACAGGGTGATAGTCCCGTACATGAAAACGCATTTTAAGTGAAATCGAGTAGGTCGGAGCACGTGAAACTTTGACTGAATATAGGTGGACCATCATCTAAGGCTAAATACTCCCAACTGACCGATAGTGAACCAGTACCGTGAGGGAAAGGCGAAAAGAACCCCTGTGAGGGGAGTGAAATAGAACCTGAAACCGTGTACGTACAAGCAGTAGGAGCAGACTTGTTCTGTGACTGCGTACCTTTTGTATAATGGGTCAGCGACTTATATTTTGTAGCGAGGTTAACCGATTAGGGTAGCCGTAGGGAAACCGAGTCTTAACTGGGCGAATAGTTGCAAGGTATAGACCCGAAACCCGGTGATCTAGCCATGGGCAGGTTGAAGGTTGAGTAACATCAACTGGAGGACCGAACCCACTAACGTTGAAAAGTTAGGGGATGACCTGTGGTTAGGAGTGAAAGGCTAATCAAACCGGGAGATAGCTGGTTCTCCCCGAAATCTATTTAGGTAGAGCCTCGGACGAATACTTACGGGGGTAGAGCACTGTTAAGGCTAGGGGGTCATCCCGACTTACCAACCCTTTGCAAACTCCGAATACCGTAAAGTACTATCCGGGAGACACACGGCGGGTGCTAACGTCCGTCGTGAAGAGGGAAACAACCCAGACCGCCAGCTAAGGTCCCAAAGTCATAGTTAAGTGGGAAACGATGTGGAAAGGCCCAGACAGCCAGGAGGTTGGCTTAGAAGCAGCCATCCTTTAAAGAAAGCGTAATAGCTCACTGGTCGAGTCGGTCTGCGCGGAAGATGTAACGGGGCTAAACTATGCACCGAAGCTGCGGATTCAAAATTTATTTTGAGTGGTAGGGGAGCGTTCTGTAAGCCGTTGAAGGTGAACCGGGAGGTTTGCTGGAGGTATCAGAAGTGCGAATGCTGACATGAGTAACGATAATGCGGGTGAAAAACCCGCACGCCGGAAGACCAAGGGTTCCTATCCCATGTTAATCAGGGTAGGGTAAGTCGACCCCTAAGGCGAGGCCGAAAGGCGTAGTCGATGGGAAACGGATTAATATTTCCGTACTTGGTATAATTGCGATGGGGGGACGGAGCAGGCTAAGCAAGCATGGCGATGGTAGTCCATGTGAAAGTGTGTAGGCTAGTGACTTAGGTAAATCCGGGTTGCTGTTAGGCTGAGACACGAGACGAGTCACTACGGTGATGAAGTTGCTGATGCCATACTTCCAGGAAAAGCCTCTAAGCTTCAGATTATACCGAATCGTACCCCAAACCGACACAGGTGGTCAGGTAGAGAATACTAAGGCGCTTGAGAGAACTCGGGTGAAGGAACTAGGCAAAATCGTACCGTAACTTCGGGAGAAGGTACGCTCCTATCTGTGATGAGACTTGCTCTCTAAGCGGACGGGAGCCGCAGTGACCAGGTGGCTGGGACTGTTTATTAAAAACACAGCACTGTGCAAAATCGCAAGATGACGTATACGGTGTGACACCTGCCCGGTGCCGGAAGGTTAATTGATGGGGTTATCTTCGGAGAAGCTCTTGATCGAAGCCCCGGTAAACGGCGGCCGTAACTATAACGGTCCTAAGGTAGCGAAATTCCTTGTCGGGTAAGTTCCGACCTGCACGAATGGTGTAACCATGGCCACGCTGTCTCCACCCGAGACTCAGTGAAATTGAAATCGCAGTGAAGATGCTGTGTACCCGCGGCTAGACGGAAAGACCCCGTGAACCTTTACTACAGCTTGGCACTGAACATTGAACCTACATGTGTAGGATAGGTGGGAGACTTAGAAGCAGAGACGCTAGTTTTTGTGGAGTCGTCCTTGAAATACCACCCTTGTAGTTTTGATGTTCTAACGTTGGCCCCTGAATCGGGGTTACGGACAGTGCCTGGTGGGTAGTTTGACTGGGGCGGTCTCCTCCCAAAGAGTAACGGAGGAGCACGAAGGTTGGCTAAGTACGGTCGGACATCGTACGGTTAGTGTAATGGTAGAAGCCAGCTTAACTGCGAGACAGACACGTCGAGCAGGTACGAAAGTAGGTCATAGTGATCCGGTGGTTCTGAATGGAAGGGCCATCGCTCAACGGATAAAAGGTACTCCGGGGATAACAGGCTGATACCGCCCAAGAGTTCATATCGACGGCGGTGTTTGGCACCTCGATGTCGGCTCATCACATCCTGGGGCTGAAGTCGGTCCCAAGGGTATGGCTGTTCGCCATTTAAAGTGGTACGCGAGCTGGGTTTAGAACGTCGTGAGACAGTTCGGTCCCTATCTGCCGTGGGCGTTTGAGAATTGAGAGGGGTTGCTCCTAGTACGAGAGGACCGGAGTGAACGAACCGCTGGTGTTCGGGTTGTCATGCCAATGGCATTGCCCGGTAGCTACGTTCGGAACTGATAAGCGCTGAAAGCATCTAAGCGCGAAGCAGGCCTCGAGATGAGTTCTCACTAGACTTTTAAAGTCTCTGAAGGGCCGTTGAAGACGACAACGTTGATAGGCAAGATGTGGAAGTGGTGTGAGCCATTAAGCTAACTTGTACTAATTACCCGTGAGGCTTAACCATACAACGCCAAACGCGTTTTATGCGACAGTTTAAGCAAGAAGTTAATAGACTAAAGTAGATTACTGAAAACTTTATTATCAGAATTCCAAATTTATGAGGTGACTCTTAGCGCGTAGCGTTAACATTGAGGCACCTTGCGCAAAGGAAATGTAAGCACTACGTGCTTTGTCATTAATCCTTTGCACCATATTTGCTTGGTGACAATAGCGTTTTGGACCCACCTGACCCCATGCCGAACTCAGTAGTGAAACGAAACAGCGCCGATGATAGTGTAGCATTTGCTATGTGAAAGTAGGACATTACCAGGCTCCAAATTGAGAAAGCCCGACTAGCAATAGTCGGGCTTTTTTACGTCTGCAGGAAAGTAAAAACGCAGGTGAAAGGTAAAAGGCATCAGGTGAAAGGAAAATAATAAGCGCCTAATGCCGACTCTATACATTTGCTATGTGGCTCTCTACCGCTGTGGGCACCACGACACTCTACTGCGTTGTCGCTACGAAGTAGCGCACCGACTCCAAATTAAAGAAAGCCCGACTAGCAATCGTCGGGCTTTTTTATGTCTGCAGGAAAGTAAAAACGCAGGTGAAAGGTAAAAGGCATCAGGTAAAAGTAAAAGAATAAGCGCCTAAAGACTACTCTAACGCTGTGGACGACATTACGATACCTTGCAATAGAAGGCCTGAGAATAAAGGCATTATGAAAATATATTCGTTTGGGGTAATACCAATCCGCAATAATACTCAATCATTTTGCGGAGCTAAACGTGCCGCTACCTGTGTTAAAAAATTCTCATTTAGAACAACTGAATAGCGAATTTTTTGCCTAGCTATTACCCCGTTTTTTCTGCCTCAAAATAGACCGCTTAATTAAGCGAATTGGTATAAATTGGTAATAAATACTCAAATAAGGGGGTTGCGCCCTTATTCTGATTGATACATTTCTGGTCTTACTTGAAAAAAAACCAATGAGCCCAAAGTCTACTTAATCAACACTTATTTTTATAGAGCCTATCATGTCGTTATTACCTTCGTCTTCCAGCGTTAAGCAATTCGTATATTTAGCACAGCAAATAAGAGAGTATGAGGGTAATGCTGCAAAAGCCAGTGGTTGTGATCTGTTTACCCTAATGGAACGAGCGGGGCATGCCGCATTTTTAAATTGGAAATCATTCAACGCACAGCAGACTCTAGTGCTCGTAGGGAGTGGCAATAACGCAGGAGATGGCTATATTACGGCTAGCCTTATTAAGCAAGCCGATAGACATGTCGTGGTGTGTGTCGTAGATGAAAATAAAGAATTAACCGGTGATGCTGCAAAAGCACAAAAGCGCTGGATTGATGCCGGTGGTAAAATTTGTAACTTTAGCGCTGATGCACTCGATGAGTGTGATGTAATCATTGATGCATTACTGGGCACTGGTCTTGAAAATACGGTACGCGATAATATTGCCACTATAATTAAAGCGGCGAATGAAAGCACTAAACCAATACTCAGTATTGATGTGCCATCAGGTATAAATGCTGATACAGGCCAACCTTTAGGTATTGCAATTAAAGCTACTAAAACAATTACTTTTGTAGGGGTAAAACAAGGGTTAACAACGGCTGCGGGTAAACAGTATGTTGGTGAACTTATCTTTGATGACTTGGCTATTGGCGAGTCATTCGTAGAATTAGCAAGCCCTTCGGGTAAGCTTATTAATATCAATAGTTTTAAAGGCTTGGGTCCACGTGCTTTGAATAGTCATAAAGGTAGTTATGGAAAATTACTGTGTATTGGTGGGAATCAAGGAACGGCAGGTGCGATCAGGTTAACAAGCGAGGCAGCGCTTAGAGCTGGTGCTGGGATGGTCAGAGTGTATACCCATGAAAGCTCAATTATGCCAGTCAGTTTTGGCCGACCAGAGCTTATGGTAAGTGGTAATAACTTGCAACATGCATTGGGGTGGGCAAGCTGTGCTGTTATTGGCCCAGGCCTTGGACAAGACGAATGGGCGCAAAATACCTTCAATCAAGTCATTGAGTATTGTACACGTAATAATATGCCTTTAGTTATTGATGCTGATGCACTTAATTTACTCGCTAAACAAGCTTCACCGAAAATACCCACGCGGTGTGTACTTACCCCGCATCCGGGCGAAGCCTCTCGATTATTAAAGGTGTCGACTGGGGAGATAGAGTCTGATCGGTTCAGCTATGTTCAACAATGTGCTAAACGTTACTCAGCAGTTTGTGTTTTAAAAGGCGCAGGAACTTTAATAGCCGATGGTAAGCATACTTGGGTTTGTGAAGAAGGAAGCCCTGCGCTTGCTGTTGGCGGTAGCGGTGATGTTCTTTCTGGTATTGTAGGGGCATTACTTGCTCAAGGGTTAGATTGTGCTGAGGCAACTTGCTATGGTGTTACACTGCATGCTAAAGCGGGTGATATTGCTGGGCAAAAAAATGGAGAGCGAGGCATGCTACCTAGCGATCTGTTTTGTATAGTAAGGCGGTTAATTAATACTATAAAACCATAAGATAAAAGCATTAGTATTAATTTTGTTCTTTTTTTGATAAATCCATTAACCTTCTTATACTTAGTTAGCGCTGTTTGATTGTAACTAAGGTTAAAGATGTTAATACAGAAAAAAATGTATGCGGGAATTAACCGTAATTATGCAATGGGTAATAACGCCAATTATAAAAAATGAAGCTATTTCTGCAGCTAAGTTACAGGCTAAAGTAATAGGTGAATCATTTGCTAAGGATTTAGGAAAAAGTGCAGCATTAACTAAAGCTTATCTGTTGTTGCTCAAACACTTCCCCTTGATAAAGATCAATTTATTAAAAATTTGGCACCGTTAATTGCTAGTGGTTCAGGCATTGCCGGTGGTGGAATATGGCCAGAGCCAAATATGTTAGATGCATAAGCACAAAGGGCATCTTTGTTTTGGGCTAAGGGCGATAATGGTCAATACACTTTATTAGATGACTACAACCAAGCTGATAGCAGTCCATATCAACAAGATAGCTAACGCTCAACCAGGCGTATGTGTTTGGTCTGAGGCTTATATTGATGCAGTCTCGAATGTGCCTATGGTAACTTGTTCTGTTAAAATTGAGCGTAATAATCAGTTTTGGGGAGTCGCTACTTTAGATATAGAGCTTTCTCATATTGAAAAGTCACTTCTTGCTGAAAATCAAGCAACCGGTACCTACAGTTTTATTATTGATAGTGCGCAGCAGTTTGTTTCTATTCCTGCATTTAGAGATACGAATTTAGCCATGCTAAATTTTTCACAAGTTGTGAGTAAAGATAGCTCTTTACAGCCTTAGTTAACGCCTTGAAAAATGAAGATAGACTCGTAGCAGGGTTTAGTTCTGGTGTCATATAGGGGGATAGCTCAATTCTAGTGACATTCTCACTGCCGGAGCAAAAGTGGCGCTCCGGCGTGATAATTCCAACAGCGACTGCAAAAAAGCAGCTAATACGCTGACATACTATTTGTATGGTTCATTCATTGTACTCATTGTTATATTTATATCGGCATTATTAGTCTTTGATAAGCGATTAGTTGAGCAAATAGAGCAGACTTCGGCGCAAGTTAGGTCATTAATGCAAGGGCAAACAGATTCTAAATTACCAATATCGGGAGATGATGAAATGAGTCATCTTTGCGAAGCTATTAATGATTACGGTGATCATCTTATTAAAATTCTTGGGCTGATTAAAGAAGAGGCGGCCTCAGTAAAAAACAATGCTGAATCTATTGATAACTTGAGTAGTAATAGTCAGCAACGCGCACATGAACTAATGCAAGAAAATGAATTGTTAGCCACTGCTATCAATGAAATGTCGATAGCGGCTTCATCGGCATCAGAAGATATTGGTGGCGTTGCAGATATTACCGCTAAGTCATCAGATCTTGTAAACTCTGGATTTAATGTTATTGAACAAAACGCAAAATCTATCCAGCTGTTGTTCAATAAACTAACTGAGTCGTCCAATGCAATATCACAAATATCTGAAGATTCACAGCAGGTTGGTTCGGTATTAGATATGATTATGAATATCTCTGAGCAAACTAATTTGCTTGCGCTTAATGCTGCTATTGAGGCTGCTCGTGCTGGTGATTCTGGAAGGGGGTTTGCGGTCGTTGCAGATGAAGTTAGAACACTGGCACAAAGAACACAACAATCAGCTGGTGAGATTGAAACCATGATAAGTCAGTTACAACAAGCGGCTGCAAAAGGAGTCTGTGTTATTCAAGAATGCCGAGAGTTCTCAGAAGTGGTCAATGATCGTTCAAATACAACACGCACGCAATATGAAAATATAGTTGATGCATTTAACGACATTAAAGGGCGCTCAGCAAGTATTGCCGTAGCCACTGAAGAACAGGCTCAAGTAACCGTCAATGTTAAAAAACTAGCGGAACGGATCCGAGAAATATCAGGGCAAAATGCTGCCGATGCCGAAGACATTAGAGAAGTAAGTAAAGCCTCTAATAGTCAAGCACAAAGGCTATACGACATTAGTCAGCAGTAACTCAATAAAAAAATCCAAGCAAGGCTTGGATTTTTTTATATAAATTTGTTTATTATTTTAAATTTGTGAGGATTTAAAAGTCTATCTATGAAGCTCGCCAGCTCTTTCTGGTTGATAAGTTACCTCTTTAATAGTTACTGTTATTAACCCTCCGCCTGGCTTTGGCCATTCAATTTGATCTCCCTGTGAAAGGCCAAGTAATGCACTACCAACAGGGGCTAAGATTGATATTTTGTTGCCACTTGAGTCAATATTCTTCGGGTAAACAAGCGTTAAAGTAAACTCCTCACCTGTAGACTCAACAATAAAGTTCACTGTTGAATTCATGGTTACCACGGTTGAGGGAACTTCGTGTGGCTCCACTATATTAGCCCTACCAAGTTCTGCTTCAAGTTCTTTTTCACCCGCAAAACTGTTCGCAGGTAACGATTCCATTAGCGCATACAATCGATCTGCATCCAGTGATGAGATGATTATTTCAGGTTTAGTATTCAACTTAATATCCTTAATCATGTTAAATAAAATTTACTCTGGGTATAGCTTGCAGGAACTCAGTTGCATTGGAATACACTGAGATAATTTTATTGTTGCCTTAGTGAATTTATTTTATCTCTATTGCTAAAAACCCAGCCGAAGCTGGGTTTTTATTTGAGCTAAGTGTGTGAGGGGATGATTACATCATGCCGCCCATACCACCCATTCCGCCCATGCCACCCATATCAGGGGCACCAGCAGCTTCTTCTTTAGGGATTTCAGCAACCATTGCTTCGGTAGTGATCATTAGACCCGCAATCGAACCTGCAAATTGTAGTGCAGAGCGCGTTACTTTCGTTGGATCTAGGATACCCATTTCAAGCATGTCATTGTATTCACCAGAGGCTGCGTTGTAACCGTAGTTACCTTCACCGCCTTTAACTGCGTTAATAACAACAGATGCTTCATCACCTGCATTTGTTACGATTTGACGAAGTGGTGCTTCCATTGCGCGAAGTGCAACTTTAATACCGTGGTTTTGGTCTTCGTTGTCGCCAAGTAGCTCAGCTAGCTTGCTAGCAGCACGTACTAGAGCAACACCACCACCAGGTACTACGCCTTCTTCAACCGCTGCACGAGTTGCATGTAATGCATCTTCAACACGGTCTTTTTTCTCTTTCATTTCAATTTCAGTCGCTGCACCTACTTTAATTACCGCAACACCGCCGGCAAGTTTAGCCATACGCTCTTGTAGTTTTTCTTTATCGTAGTCTGAAGTCGCTTCTTCAATTTGTGCTTTGATTTGAGCAACACGGCCGTTAATGCCTTCTTCTTCACCCGCACCATCAATGATAGTTGTATCATCTTTAGTGATTACTACGCGCTTAGCTGTACCTAGGTCTTCAATCGTTGCTTTTTCAAGCTCTAAGCCGATTTCTTCAGAGATAACAGTACCGCCAGTTAATACGGCAATATCTTGTAGCATTGCTTTACGACGGTCGCCAAAACCAGGTGCTTTAACCGCAGATACTTTAACAATACCGCGCATGTTGTTAACTACTAAAGTAGCAAGTGCTTCGCCTTCTAAGTCTTCAGCAATGATTAATAGTGGCTTGCTTGCTTTAGCAACCGCTTCTAATGTAGGTAGTAGCTCACGAATGTTAGATACTTTTTTATCTACAAGTAGAATGAATGGGTTGTCTAGCTCAACCGCGCCTTTTTCTGCGTTATTGATAAAGTACGGAGATAGGTAACCACGGTCAAACTGCATGCCTTCTACAACATCTAGTTCGTTCTCTAGTGATTGACCTTCTTCTACAGTAATAACACCTGTGTTACGGCCTACTTTTTCCATTGCTTGAGCAATGATATCGCCAATTTCTTTATCAGAGTTAGCTGAAATAGTACCTACTTGTGCAATCGCTTTAGTATCAGCACATGGTACAGATAGCGTTTTAAGTTCTTCTACTGCAGCGGTAATTGCTTTATCAATACCACGCTTAAGATCCATTGGGTTCATGCCTGCAGCAACTGCTTTAAGACCTTCGTTTACAATAGATTGTGCAAGTACAGTTGCGGTAGTCGTACCGTCACCCGCTGCATCATTTGCTTTAGATGCAACTTCTTTTACCATTTGTGCACCCATGTTTTCAAACTTGTCTTCAAGTTCGATTTCTTTCGCTACAGATACACCATCTTTAGTGATTACTGGAGAGCCAAATGATTTATCTAGTACTACGTTACGGCCTTTAGGACCTAATGTAACTTTTACTGCGTTTGCTAGGATATTTACGCCTGTTAGCATTTTAGCGCGTGCATCACCTGCAAAAAGTACTTCTTTTGCTGCCATCTTTAATTTCCTCTAAATTCTTAAATGTTTGTTAAACGAAAAGTAGGGTTAGCCTACAATGCCTAAAATGTTGTCTTCACGCATGATCAGGTACTCTTGACCTTCGATCTTTTCAGTTTTTTCAACATATGAGCCAAATAACACAGTGTCACCGGCTTTTACTTCTAAAGCTCTAACGTCACCGTTATCTAGAACGCGACCATTGCCAACAGCAATAACTTCTCCGCGAGTTGATTTTTCAGCTGCAGAGCCAGTTAATACAATACCGCCAGCAGACTTGGTTTCTTCTTCTAGACGCTTAACGATTACGCGATCTTGTAAAGGACGAATGTTCATGTTTTTAGTTCTCCTAACAGTTTCTGAACAGTACAGAAAAAAGCTTTTCTAATTTGCATTCATTAATGGGGGTGGAGTGAAAAATTCCAAGAGAAAAAATGATAAATTTTTAATCTTTTCGCTCGTATTCACCATCTATGGTTTTAGGGCGGTTTTCATTTTGTTCGTGATACATTGATTGATGAGTTTGTGAAAACCCTGAAGTGCCAGTTTGATGCATGCTAGCGCTCATTCTTACAGTTGCTTGACTAGCAAGTCCTGCAGCTAATTTGTTACGAATAGCAGGGGTAAGGAGTAGTAAGCCAAATACATCTGTCATAATGCCGGGTGTTAATAAAAGTACCCCTGCAATAATTACGCAAATACCGGTAAATAATTCTTTAGCAGGCATTTGTCCTTGAGCCATTTGCACTTGTACGTTTTGTAGTGCGCCCATTCCTTGCTGTTTCACCATTTTCGCACCCACAATCGCGGTTAGTACCACTAAAGCGATTGTTGCGAAGCCACCTATCACGTCACTAACCTGAATTAGCAAGGCAATTTCAATAATTGGGATGATGATAAACAGCAAAAATAAAATTCTAAACATAAGACTCTCTAAAAAAATGACACTTATTAAGGTGCTAATGAAATATAAGTGAGGGTTGTCGGGTCTATTTTCAAGCTAATAAGAGTAAGTAATAAACTTTAATGTTAGTTGAGTTAACGGTAGCGGGTTTAAATCAATTTACTGCAAAGACCCAAAATGTAGACAGAGTTCGTGTCTACACATTGTACCCGCTATCAGCTACTATGGGGCTAGACCCCCGTAAACAAGTAAAGGTTCACTATGACAACGCAATTTAAACTTATTTTTACCACTTGCAAAAATAACGATGAAGCCCGTTTATTGGCTATGGCGCTAATTGAAAAGAAACTAGCCGCTTGTGTAAATATTTTACCGGCCATGACTTCTATTTACATATGGGAAGGTGAAGTAGCTGAAGCAACAGAAGTAAAGCTGCTAATTAAAACTAAGGCTGACAAAATGAACGATGTATTTTTAACCTTAAAAGATCTTCACAGCTACGAAGTACCAGAAATACAAGTTGTTGATGTAGCAACGGGTAACTTGGCTTACTTTAATTGGATGGACGAGGTGCTTCATTAATGCGCTTTATTTTATTTTTTTTATTAAGCGTATTAATGGCGCCTGCTTGGGCGGCACAAAATACCCTTGATGATTTTCTAAAACCGACTCAGCACACATTTTTACCGGTAAATGAAGCGTTTGTATTTGATTTTGACCAGCAAGGAAGTACGTTATTTGTTGGTTGGGATATCGCTAATGACTATTACCTATATAAAGATAAAATAGAAATTATTGCCAAAGGTGCCAGCATTGACGTGCCTGAGTTGGGCGCTGGTGAAATAATTGAAGATGAATTTTTTGGCAAAACTGAGGTGTTTTTTAATTCTCTTAGCGTTATCAGCAAACTAAGTAATGTAAGTGAAGATGGCGTTGTGAAGGTGCGTTATCAAGGCTGTGCAAAAGCAGGGCTGTGTTATCCACCTGAAATCATCAGCATTCCATTAAGTGTACTGGCAAGTGAAACTAATACTAATGACAATACCGCAGCAAGCAGTGCATTTGCAGCACTTAGCCAATCTGCAGAAAAACCAGCAACTGCATCAACACCTGATAAAGAGCTCACATTTACAGAGCAGTTAGCTAGCCAAAGCTTAATGGTTAACTTAGCTATTTTCTTTGCCGTGGGTGTGGGTCTGGCATTTACACCGTGTGTATTTCCGATGTTCCCTATTTTATCTAGCTTAATTGCGGGTCAAAAGAACCTGTCTACTAAAAAAGCATTTGCCCTATCATTTGTTTATATTCAAGGCATGGCGGTTACCTATGCAGCATTAGGGCTTGTGGTTGCTGCGTTAGGCGGACAAGTGCAAGGCTATTTACAGCATCCATATGTATTAATTAGCTTTAGCTTATTGTTTGTACTGCTGGCTATGTCAATGTTTGGTTGGTACGAAATAAAGTTACCCAGCCGCATGATGAACAAGCTAACCCAAGTGAGCAACAACCAAAAAGGCGGTAACTATATTGGGGTGTTCTTGATGGGGGTTCTATCAGGGCTTATTGCATCTCCTTGTACTACAGCGCCTTTATCAGCCGCATTATTATTTGTGGCACAAAGCGGCGATTACCTAGTAGGCGGGCTAACACTTTACGTACTGAGTTTAGGTATGGGGCTACCGCTGTTATTATTAGGTACATCGGGAGGTAAGCTATTACCGAAAGCTGGCGGCTGGATGGAACAAGTCAAAACCTTATTTGGTTTTATTATGTTAGTTGTGCCACTTATTTTGCTAGAGCGCATTATAGATATTGAAATTATTATGCTTATGGCAGGCTTATTAGCTATCGCCACAGCGCTTTATTTCCATTATTGGCAAAGCGCCCAAACACAAGGTAAATTAAAAACCTTATTGTGGTTTATGGCTGTTTTATTGCTGCTTACTGGCTTTAATTTAACCAAAAACTATTTTTGGCCAACACAAGCCGTGAGTTTACAAACAACCTCGCAAAACAATGAGTTTAAACAGGTTGCCAATTTAGCCGAGCTTAAACAAGCCGTATCACAAGCAAATAGCGAAGGGCGCATGGTTATGGTGGACTTATACGCCGACTGGTGTGTAGCGTGTAAAGAGTTTGAGCATTACACCTTTCCCGACCCGCAAGTACAAAGTGAGTTTAGCCATTATCAACTGATGCAAATTGACTTAACTCAAAGCGATAATGAAACAATTGAGCTAATGGAAGCATATTCAGTGTTTGGTTTACCGAGTATTTTATTCTTTAATACTCAAGGTGAAGAGCTAAGTGCACAACGTGTCACTGGTTTTTTAAATGCGGATGATTTCGCTAAGCACCTTGCTGCAGTGCGTGCCAGCGCTGAATGACCATTCTATATGGCACAACATGATTGTTAATGTTGTGCCATTATTACCCTCAAGATTTGTTCCCAAAATAGAGATTAGACCAGTATTTTGCTGCTATTTACTTCGAAATCACTATAATAGTTGGTTAACGTGAGAAATTGTTGCTATCTTACTTTTTTCAGCTTACTTTTTAGTGAAAACTTAGCTAGTAACCGCTTAACTCATTACTTATAGGATATATCGCGTATTATGGCTGCAAAATTAAAGATTTTAGTTGTAAATGGCCCAAATTTAAACATGCTAGGAAAGCGTGAGCCCGATAAGTACGGTTCACACTCTTTAGAGCATATTATGAGCGATTTAAACAATGCTGCTAATAGTTTAGATGTGACGCTAACGCATTTTCAAAGTAATAGTGAGCAAGCGCTCATTGAACGCATTCATGATGCTTGGCAAGCGGTTGATTACATCATTATTAACCCTGCAGCATTTACGCACACAAGCGTCGCATTACGTGATGCATTGCTAAGCGTTGATATTCCGTTTTTTGAAGTGCACTTAAGTAATGTGCATGCACGTGAAACGTTTCGCCATCATTCTTATTTTTCTGATGTGGCGCAAGGCGTTATTTGTGGATTAGGTGCAATGGGCTATCACGCTGCTTTACATGCAGCGGTGAGCCGATTGCAAAACTCAAACTAAATTTAAACTAACAAACTAATAGGCGGGTCGTTTATGGATATTCGCAAGATCAAAAAACTAATTGAATTAGTAGAAGAATCAGGTATTGCAGAACTAGAAATCACTGAAGGTGAAGAATCAGTACGTATTAACCGTAACAACATGAGTGCTGGTCCTGCGTACGCGCAATTTGCTCCACAGCAATATGCTCCAACACCCGCTCCTGCGGCTGCACCAGCAGCATCAGCTGCACCTGTAGCAGAGTCTGAAGCACCAGCGGCAGGTCCTACAGGACACCAAGTTAAATCTCCTATGGTAGGTTCTTTTTACGCAGCAGCTTCTCCAGAAGCGCCAGCATATGTTGAAGTTGGTTCACAGGTTAAAGTTGGCGACACATTGTGTATCGTTGAAGCAATGAAAATGATGAACCAAATTGAGTCAGATAAAGCCGGTACAGTAAAAGCTATTTTAGTAGAAAACGGCGAGCCAGTAGAATTTGATCAACCTTTATTCATCATTGAATAATAGCGCAACGTAAAAGGCCAACTCTCATGTTAGATAAAGTAGTCATTGCAAACCGAGGTGAAATTGCACTTCGTATATTGCGCGCCTGCAAAGAGCTTGGGATCAAAACGGTTGCTGTGCATTCAACGGCGGATCGCGATCTTAAGCACGTATTACTAGCAGATGAAACCATCTGTATTGGTAAACCAGCAGCAACTGAAAGTTACTTAGACATTCCACGCATTATAGCCGCAGCTGAAATAACTGATGCGGTCGCTATTCACCCAGGTTATGGTTTTCTTGCTGAAAATGCCGACTTTGCCGACCAAGTTGAGCAAAGTGGCTTTGTATTTATTGGTCCTCGTGGCGACACTATTCGCCTAATGGGCGACAAAGTATCAGCTATCGAAGCGATGCGTAAAGCCGGTGTTCCATGTGTACCAGGTTCTGATGGTCCGGTATCGGATGATAAAGAACGCAACATGCAAATTGCTAAGCGTATTGGTTACCCGGTAATTATTAAAGCAGCTGGTGGCGGCGGTGGTCGTGGTATGCGTGTTGTACGCAACGAGGCTGAGTTAATCAATTCAATTTCGCTTACGCAGCAAGAAGCTAAGCAGTTCTTTGGCAACAGCATGGTTTACATGGAAAAATTCCTTGAAAACCCACGCCATATTGAAGTGCAAGTATTGGCTGATGGTCAAGGTAACGCGGTTCATTTAGGTGAGCGTGATTGTTCAATGCAACGTCGCCACCAAAAAGTAGTGGAAGAGGCGCCAGCACCAGGGATTACTGCAGAAGTACGTAAGTTCATTGGTGAGCGTTGTACACGTGCGTGTATCGAAATTGGTTATCGTGGTGCAGGTACGTTTGAGTTTCTATACGAAAACGGCGAGTTTTACTTCATTGAAATGAATACCCGTATTCAGGTTGAACACCCAGTGACTGAAATGGTTACCGGTGTGGATTTAATCAAAGAGCAGCTAAAAATTGCCGCTGGTCAGCCATTATCATTCACTCAAGACGACGTTGTTATTCGTGGCCACGCTATTGAGTGTCGTATTAATGCTGAAGACCCAGAAACCTTTATTCCATCGCCAGGTAAAATCACTCGCTTTCATCCAGCAGGTGGTTTAGGTATTCGTTGGGACAGTCATATTTATGCTGATTACACGGTACCGCCACATTACGATTCTATGATTGGTAAGCTGATCACTTACGGTGAAAACCGTGATGTTGCTATTGCTCGCGCTCGTAATGCATTGAATGAGTTGGTAATCGACGGTATTAAAACGAATACGCCATTGCATAAACGCATTCTTGCAGATGAAAACTTCAAAAACGGTGGTACAAATATCCACTACCTTGAGAAGAAATTAGGGCTGTAAAGTCCATGCTAATTAAAAACCGGCTCAGGCCTAATGCAGATCAGTTAAGAATATTTTTATGATCACTTGACTGATCTTTCCATGGCTTCAAAATCCGATATTAGAAATAATATCGGATTTTTTTATGTCTCTCATTCAGCACTTCGATAACATGTCTTCATTTTTAAATGATGTACATACACTAGATAAACTTAAACAGGTTCTTGACCCTGATATTCTTGAACAAGCATTTAAACATGCAGGTGTTGCTACTGTGCGTAAAAGGCGATTACCGCTAGAAGCTATTATGTGGTCTGTAATTGGAATGAGTTTATTCCGAAACGAAACCGTTTGGGATATCGCTAATAGACTCGACATCTCTTTACCCGGAAAAAACAAATTAGTCGCGCCAAGTGCGCTAGTTCAAGGCCGACAAAGGTTAGGCTATGAGTCAGTCCAACATACATTTCAATTACTTGCACACAAAACCTTTTCCACCCAGTCTTTTGAACAATGGTGCGGACTTAATTTACTCGCTGTTGATGGCGTTAGTTTTCGAACTCATGATAATCAAGATAACAGAGAAGCATTTGGCAGTGACAGTAATCAACATGGAGAAGTAAGCTACCCACAAGTACGAATGTGTAGCCTTATGGAAGTATCTAGCCATTTACTGTTAGATAGCAGCTTTGACTCCCGTCGCATAGGTGAAATGAGCTTAGCTCAACGACTATTACCAGCCGTACCAGATAATTCTCTTACCTTGTTTGACCGCGGCTATTACTCATTAGGACTGTTGCATCAGTGGCAAAACCAAGGAGATAACAGTCACTGGATGTTACCCGCGAGGAAGGATTTACAGTATCAAGTTGAACATAGTATAAATGACAATGATAAAATAGTGATTTTGTCCACAAGTCCTCAAGCCAGAAAGAAATTTGAGTCATTACCAGAGACCTTGATGGCAAGATTAACCACCTATAAAGTGGATGGAAAAAGCTATCGTGTTCTCAGCTCTCTCATTGACCCTTTACGATTTCCATATGAAGAATTAACAGAGGTTTATACTCAACGCTGGGAAATTGAGCTGGCGTTTAGAGAAATAAAGCAGGGGTTGAATCATAGCAAACACACGTTACGTAGTAAGAAACCAGACATGGTACGTCAAGAGTTATGGGGGTTATTACTCGCTTACAATTTAATACGTATCGTCATGCTTGATGCAACTAAAGATGAGGATATTTTGCCTACACAGCTAAGCTTTAGCCAATCTATGCGACAGGTTATCGCTTTCTTTATGTTTACGCCAATACATAGTGCAAGTAAGTTGCCTATTCATTACGATGAGTTACTGACAACACTTAGATTGTTTATATTACCCGATAGGTTACCAGATAGGCATTATCCAAGGGTGATAAGAAAGAAGCCGAATAAGTACCCCTATAAAAGAAAATGCCAGTCAGTTCTTAACTGACTGGCATTAGGCTCAGGCCGGTTTTTTTATCTTTAAAAAAGAGGCAGTATCACCTTAAATAAATAATCTGGTATGATTAACAAATATGCGCTTTTCGTAAATTTTGAGGTAATCATGTCGTGTAGTTTTGATTTTCATTTAGTCGATGAAAATGCCACTGTTGCTATGGGTAATAAATTAGCTGCCATAATAGAACAGGGCGCAGTTATTTATTTGCATGGTGATTTAGGGGCCGGTAAAACGACATTTACTCGCGGTATAGTGCAAGGTTTTGGTCATACAGGTAAGGTTAAAAGTCCCACTTATACACTTGTTGAACCTTACGAGCTTGTGCGTGGCAATGTCTATCATTTTGACTTATACCGATTAGGTGACCCAGAAGAGCTTGAATTTATGGGAATTCGTGATTATTTTTCAGAAACGGCAACTTGTATTGTTGAGTGGCCGGAAAAAGGCGGAGAATTTATTCCTGTTCCCGATCTAAATGTTACGCTAAGTTATGTAGGTGATGAGCGTAAAATTGTTATTAACAGTGCCAGTGAGCGTGGTATAGCAATTGTCGAAAAACTAAATAATAGATAATAAAATAGTCAAGGCAGTGATTATCAAAATGAGTCGTGGTTTAGTTAAACTTTTTATTTACCTCATGGTTTTTACAGTGAGCTTGCCATTGTGGGCGCAAAACACTATTAATAGTGTGCGTGTCTGGCCATCCCCTGATAGCACTCGGGTAGTGTTTGATCTCGACGATAAACCTGACTTCAGCTACTTTATGCTAAAAAACCCAAGCCGTTTAGTGGTTGATTTAGAAAACACTGATGAGTTAAAAATATTGCCAGGTGTGCCACCAAAACACCAAATTGTTAGTAAGTTACGTTACTCAAAACCTAAAAATAAACACAGCGTGCGTTTAGTGTTTGAATTAAATGGGCCAGTTAAACCAGTTATATTTGCACTAGCCCCCACAGGCCCTTATAAAAATAGATTGGTGGTCGATTTATACGATAAAAGCCAAGCCAAAGGTGCAATTACCCCTGCGCAAACGGCGGCTAAAAAACGCCAATTAAGCCAAGAGCGCGATATTGTAATTGCTATTGATGCAGGGCATGGCGGTGAAGACCCAGGCTCCATTGGCCCATCAGGCACTTACGAAAAAGACATTACACTGCAAATTGCTAAGCGTTTAGAGCGGATGATTGATGCTGAGCGAGGCATGATTTCGCGTATGGTTCGCAGTGGCGATTACTTTGTAAAACTCAATACACGTACCAATCGCGCACGTCAGAAAAAAGCAGACTTTCTTGTTTCTATTCATGCAGATGCGTTTACCAGCCCTGGGCCAAATGGTGCTTCTGTATGGGTGTTGTCGCTGCGACGTGCCAATTCAGAAATTGGTAAATGGATTGAGGATAAAGAAAAACACTCTGAGTTACTTGGCGGTGCTGCTGATGTAATTAAAGATGCTGCAAATGAAAAGTACTTAGCGCAAGCCTTGCTTGATATGTCGATGGATCACTCCATGAAAACCGGCTTAAACGTGGCTGAGGAAGTAGTTAAAGAGTTACGAAAGGTGGCTAAACTTCATAAAAAAGAGCCGCAACATGCCAGCCTTGCAGTATTAAAGTCGCCAGATATTCCGTCTATTTTGGTTGAAACTGGGTTTATCTCTAATCCACGTGAAGAGCGACTGCTTAAAAGTGCCAATCACCAAGAGCGCTTAGCTAAAGCCATGTTTACCTCAATTAAAAATTACTATTTACGTAACCCGCCTGACGACTCACTGTTTGCGTCATTAAAGTCTCAATACCCAACAAAACATAAAGTACGTCCTGGTGAGTCACTGAGCATGTTGGCTGGTCGATATGGCGTAAGTATCAGTAAAATAAAACAAGTTAATAAGCTCAGTTCAAATACGTTATTTATTGGTCAGGAACTTGATATTCCTCAGAGTTAATTTTAAAAGCGCACACATTTAAGGTTGTTATGAGTATTGAAGTATTGCCTGCGCGCTTAGCAAACCAAATTGCGGCGGGTGAAGTTGTTGAGCGTCCCGCATCGGTGGTTAAAGAGTTAGTAGAAAACAGCCTTGATGCAGGCGCGACACGTGTTCAAATAGATATTGAACGCGGGGGCCACAAGTTAATTCGTATTCGCGACAATGGAGCGGGTATCGCAAAGGATGAGCTCACATTAGCGCTCTCTCGCCATGCAACCAGTAAACTCAAGTCCTTAGACGACCTAGAAAATATTTGTTCTCTTGGTTTTAGGGGCGAAGCCTTAGCATCTATTAGTTCGGTATCTCGCTTAACCTTAAGCTCTAAACCCGAAAATCAAGAAGCTGCGTGGCAAGCCTTTGCACAAGGCCGAGATATGGCCGTAGAGGTAAAGCCGGTTGCTCACCCTAGCGGTACCACAATTGAAGTTAAAGATTTATTTTTTAACACCCCAGCAAGACGTAAGTTTTTACGCACTGAAAAAACCGAATTTAGTCATATTGATGAGCTTATTAAGCGTATTGCGCTGAGCCGTTTTGATGTATCAATTACATTAACCCATAATGAAAAAGTGGTGCGCCAGTATCGCGCTAAAACTGATCCCGCTCAAGCGATTACGCGAGTCGCACAAGTGGCGGGTAAAGCGTTTGCTGAGCAAGGATTGCATATTCAATCGGGTGAGGCTGGGTTGCAACTACACGGTTGGGTATTGCCAGTTGGATCGGCTAATACTACTCAGTATACCTATGTAAATAATCGTATGATGCGCGACAAACTTATTCTGCATGCTATTCGCCAAGCATTTGAAGAGGTCAGTGGCGAGCAAGAACTTCCCGGATTTGTGATTTACATTGATATAGACCCACGCCAAGTGGATGTTAATGTGCACCCGGCAAAGCATGAGGTGCGCTTTCATCAAGGGCGCTTAGTACACGACTTTATTTTGCAAGCGATAAAACAAGTTGTTGTGCCCCTGCAAGCTGAGTTTGTTAATTCGCCAGCCGCTCACGCTCATCATTCACCAGTTACATCGTTTAACCAAGAACACACTTCCAGTAGTGAACTTTTTGATTATCCTAAGTCGTCATTACAACCAAGTCATCCCCCATCTACAAGTAGTGCCTCTTATGGTGGCAGTCGTCAAGGTGGGGGTAGACAGGTGCGTACTGAAAGCCAAAATTACCATGATGTGAATGCGTTTTATCAGGGCGTGAATGAGCAACAAGCGCAGCACTTTGATACTGCGGCAGCATTTGTACAATCTAATGAGACGCAAGTATCAGATACAGCACTGCGCACTGTCGATATAATAAGCATTGAAAAGGGCGTTTGCGTGTTCAATAATGAAAATCAACTTTATTGTTCACACTTTAAATACGCATTAGCGGATGATTGGCTTGCACAAATTAAAGAGCAAGGCAGCCTTGAGGGCAAAGCATTGTTATTACCCGTACGGGTCAATGTGTCAAAACAAGATACCGAACTGCTGGCTACGCAACAATCATGGTTTACTTTGCTTGGCTTTGAACTTTTAATTGAAAAACAATTTGTTATGGTTAAGAGGTTGCCTGTTTGCTTGTACTTACTTGACGTGAGTGCCGCAGTTGATGCCTTACTTGATGGGTGTAAAGCTCAGTTAGAAAGTATTGAACAGTGGCTAGCGTGGCAGGTAAATGTAATACCTACACGCTTCTATGCCAGTAAAGCCTTTGCAGTACAGCAAACTCGCTTACAAAATAATGCGCAAACAATTGAACGTTTACGTGAAAAAGCAGTTAAAATAGATCTAAAGTCTTATCTAGCGCAATTTAATTAGGGTATTCGTGTTGAGTAATTTACCGGTCATATTTTTAATGGGCCCCACCGCTGCTGGTAAAACAGCATTGGCAATTTCACTGTGTGAGTATTTAAATACTGAAATTATCAGCGTTGATTCGGCACTGGTTTATAAAGGTATGGATATTGGTACCGCTAAACCGGATGCCGACGAACTAGCACGTGCACCCCATCACTTAATTGATTTACTCGACCCAAGCGAAACCTATTCAGTAGCTGATTTTAGACGCGATGCGATAGAAAAAATTGATAAATTTCATCAACAAGGTAAAGTGCCTGTACTGGTTGGAGGTACAATGATGTACTTTAAAGCCCTTATTGATGGGTTGTCGCCATTACCTGAGGCCGATGCAAACGTTAGAGCCGAATTAGAAACACAAGCTAAAGAGCATGGCTGGCCTTATTTATACAAAGAGTTGGTTAAAGTTGATCCGCAAGCCGCACAAAAGATGAGTGAAAATGATTCGCAGCGAATTAATCGTGCTTTGGAAGTTTACCGTATAACAGGTAAAACGATGACTGAATTGCAAAAGCAAAAGCAGCCAGCATTACCCTATACTTTTCATCAATTTGCAATTGCACCCGATGATCGCAGTGAATTACATCATCGAATTGAAGAAAGGTTTAAAATAATGATTGAACAGGGGTTTGAAAAAGAAGTTTCGACCCTATATCTACGTGAGGATTTACATCCCAATATGCCTTCTATTCGTTGTGTAGGTTATAGACAGATGTGGGATTACCTTGCGGGTGAAATTGATCATGATGAAATGATTTTTCGCGGCATTGCAGCCACACGCCAATTGGCTAAACGTCAATTAACGTGGTTAAGAAGCTGGCCTGATGTTACATGGTTAACAACCGGTGATGAAGAAAACTTGCATCGTGTAGTAAGTTCGCTAAGCTAGTAGTAGCTGGACAAAATTTAGCTTTGTTAAATCAGTTCAGCCACTTAATTATAATAACACCTAGAACGAAGGAATAATAACATGGCAAAAGGCCAATCGTTACAAGACCCATTTTTAAATGCATTACGCCGCGAGCGCATTCCAGTATCAATCTTTTTGGTAAATGGCATAAAATTACAAGGTAAAATTCAGTCATTTGACCAATTTGTAATTTTACTGGAAAACACTGTTAATCAAATGGTGTATAAACATGCAATTTCAACAGTTGTACCTGCACGCGCAGTCAACTTTCAAGGTGTACAGGGAAATGAAGACACCGAAGAAACTGAACCAGGAAACTTTTAAATTAGGAGCGTAATGCTTGTTTGACCGCTATGAATCTGGCGAACAGGCAATTTTAGTCCATATCGACCTACCTAAAGATGGGGATCGCGAAGATCTTCATGAATTAGAAATGTTGGTATCTTCTGCTGGTGTTAGTAGTTTGGCGGTTGTGCAAGGCAGCCGTCAAGCACCACATCCCAAACTATTTGTCGGTACCGGCAAAGCGGAAGAAATAGCTGAAATTGTCAAAATCCACAATGCCGATGTTGTCATTTTTAACCATCAGTTGAGCCCGTCTCAAGAACGAAATTTAGAGCGTGTTTGTCAATGTCGGGTACTTGATAGAACCACACTTATCCTTGATATTTTTGCTCAGCGCGCACGTACTCACGAAGGTAAACTTCAAGTTGAGTTAGCGCAGCTTCGTCATATGTCGACTCGTTTAATCCGAGGTTGGACCCACCTTGAACGCCAAAAAGGCGGTATTGGTTTACGTGGTCCTGGTGAAACGCAGTTAGAAACCGATCGACGTTTATTACGTGCGCGTATTAAAAATATACGCGCCCGTTTGGCTAAAGTTGGCGTACAACGTGAGCAAGGTAGACGAGCACGTACTCGTAATGAGATCCCAACGGTTTCTTTAGTGGGTTATACTAATGCGGGTAAATCAACCTTATTTAACCGTATTACAAATTCTGATGTGTATGCTGCTGATCAGTTGTTTGCAACACTAGACCCAACTTTACGCAAGTTAGATATTGGCGATGTTGGTTCGGTTATTTTAGCGGATACTGTAGGGTTTATTCGCCACTTACCGCATGACTTAGTGGCTGCATTTAAAGCAACGCTGACAGAAACGCGAGAGGCTGATTTACAATTACACGTGATTGATGTAGCCGACCCTCGTCGAAAAGAAAATATTGAACAAGTACAAGAAGTACTCAAAGAAATTGAAGCTGATGATGTACCGCAATTACTTGTATACAACAAAATTGATGCGCTGGATGATGTAACCCCGCGTATTGATCGCGATGACGAAGGCCAACCTATAAGGGTATGGTTATCAGCAAAAACAGGTGAAGGTTGCGAGCTGCTAAGTGAGGCTATTAGTGACCTACTAGCTAAAAAGATGTTGAGTGAAACTTTACTACTGGCTCCTCAGTATGGACGTTTAAGAGCATCTTTATTTAACTTAAGTGCAGTACATAACGAACGTTTTGATGAGCAAGGTAATTGGTTGCTAGATGTGCGATTACCTATGATTGAGTGGAATCGTTTGATTAAAGATTTTGGCCCAGAGATTGAAAGTTTTATTAGCTGCGACTAAAAACTGAAAGATTAATGTCGGTTTTAGTATAAGAAATGCATAAGATTTGTTAGATTTAACACAATTTCCGAATTTATTTAGATAACAATGGAGTATAGCTATGGCCTGGAATGAACCGGGTAATAATGGCAATGACAAAGATCCGTGGAATAACAAAGGCGGACGTGATCAAGGCCCACCTGATTTAGACGAGGTGTTCCGTAAATTCAGTAACAAGTTTAACGGCTTATTTGGCGGTAAAAAATCCGGCAATGGTAGCGGCGGTGGACTTGGCGGAGCCGGTATTTCATTTGTACTTATTATCGCTGCCATTGTGTGGGCGTTAAGTGGTATTTATACGGTGAAAGAAGCTGAACGCGGTGTCGTTCTTCAATTTGGTAAGTTTGACCGAATTGCAGATCCAGGCTTGCGTTGGAAAATGACCTTTGTTGAGACGGTTATTCCAGTCGATATCGAAGCTGTTCGTTCGTTATCAGCATCAGGCTTTATGCTAACTGAAGATGAAAACGTAGTAAGCGTTGAGTTTGAAGTACAGTATCGAGTAATCGACCCATACTTGTACAAGTTTAGTGTCACTAACGCTGACAGTAGTCTTGAAGAAGCATTAGATAGTGCGCTGCGTTATGTTGTTGGCCATTCAAAAATGGACCAAGTACTGACTAACGGCCGTGAAGTTGTGCGTCAAAATACCTGGGATGAGCTAAATCAAATCATCGAACCTTATAACTTAGGTTTAATCGTAACTGACGTTAACTTCAAGGATTCACGTCCGCCAATGGAAGTTAAAGATGCGTTTGATGATGCAATTGCAGCCCAAGAGGATGAACAACGCTTTATTCGTGAAGCCGAAGCGTATGCCCGTGAAATTGAACCGCGTGCACGTGGTCAAGTAACGCGTATGACGCAAGAGGCTGAAGGTTACCAAGAGCGTATTACTTTAGAAGCGCAAGGTGAAGTGGCTCGTTTTGAGAAATTACTTCCGGAATACCAAGCAGCTAAAGAAGTAACACGTGAGCGTTTATACATAGACACGATGCAAGAAGTGCTAGGTAATAGCTCTAAAGTGTTGGTTGATGTTAAAGGCGGCAACAACATGATGTACTTACCACTTGATAAAATCATGGAAAAACAGGGTTCATCAACACGTATTGCTTTACCTAGCTCAAGCGATATTAACGATTTACGTAACAAGGTAAATACGTCACGCAACAGCACTGTTAATAGTGGTAACGATCGCTTTAACAATGATCGCTTTAACGACGGGAGATAAGAGCAATGAAAAACTTTAGTTTAGTAATCCTATTAGCCGCCATTGTGATGTCTTTCTCGTCAGTATTTGTGGTTTCTGAAGGCCAAAAGGCGATTGTACTTTTATTTAGTAAAGTACAAAAAGACAGCGATGATCAAGCGGTAGTTTATGGTCCAGGTCTACATTTAAAAGTGCCATTTTTTAGCCAAGTGCGCCGCATTGATGCGCGTATTCAAACGCTAGATGGCACACCGGATCGCTTTGTAACTAGCGAGAAAAAAGACTTAATTGTTGATTCGTTTGTAAAATGGCGTGTTAACGACTTTAGCTCTTTTTACCTGCGTGCACGTGGTGATAAGCAATACGCTGAAACACTGCTTAAGCAAAAAGTAAATAATGGCCTACGTACTAACTTTGGTACGCGTACTATTCGTGAAATTGTATCGGGTGAACGCAGCGAGCTGATGGAAGAAGCGTTAGTACAAGCCTCTGAAAGTGCTAGTGAGCTGGGTATTGAAGTACTTGATGTACGTGTTAAGCAAATTAACTTACCTCAAGAGGTGAGTAGTTCTATTTACCAACGTATGCGTGCTGAGCGTACTGCCGTTGCTAAAGAGCACCGTTCTGAAGGTCAGGAAAAAGCAGAGACGATTCGTGCAGGTGTTGACCGCCGAGTAACAGTAATGCTTGCCGATGCAGAACGTAATGCGCGTTCTGTTCGTGGTCAAGGCGATGCTGATGCTGCTGCGATTTACGCTAGTGCTTATAATAAAGACCCTGAGTTCTTTAGCTTTGTCCGCTCTTTAGAAGCTTACAAGCAAACTTTCAAAGGAAAGCAAGACGTGATGGTGTTATCACCGGATAGCGACTTCTTCCAATACATGAAAGGCGCGAAAGCTCAGTAATCATAGCTTTAGTTAAATTTAAAAAGCCCTGCAATTGCAGGGCTTTTTGTTATCTGAATTTTAATTTTATAAATTACTGTTATTTATGTGATTATTAGCTAAACACTGATGTTTACTAAGGGCTCGAGGAAAAAATAAGCTAAACGGGGTGAACTTTGCTTTAGTTTTCTGGTAAAATCTCGTCCTAATTTTCTCTAAGTGAATTTGCAATGGGTAAAAACGTTGTTGTACTAGGCACCCAATGGGGTGACGAAGGTAAGGGTAAGGTAGTTGACCTCCTTACAGATAAAGCATCTTTAGTAGTTCGTTATCAAGGTGGTCATAACGCTGGCCATACCTTAGTGATCGACGGTGAAAAGACAGTTCTACACCTTATTCCATCGGGTGTATTACGTGACAATGTTAAATGTGTGATTGGTAATGGTGTTGTTTTATCACCAGAAGCGCTAATGAAAGAAATTGGCATGCTTGAAGAGCGTGGCGTACCAGTACGCGAACGTCTTTTAATCAGTGAAGCATGTCCGCTAATATTGCCTTTCCATGTTGCATTAGATGTAGCTCGCGAAACAGCGCGTGGCGATAAACCAATCGGTACAACGGGTCGTGGTATCGGTCCGGCGTATGAAGATAAAGTAGCACGTCGTGGTTTACGTGTTGGCGATTTATTCAATCCTGAATTATTTGCTACTAAGTTAAAAGAAGTATTGGAATACCACAACTTCACATTAGTGAACTACTACAAAGTAGATGCAGTAGATTTTCAAAAAACGTTTGATGACGCAATGGCTGTTGCTGACATCTTAAAAGCAATGGTAGTTGATGTAACTGAGCTTTTAGATCAAACGCGTAAAGCCGGTGACAACATCTTATTTGAAGGTGCACAAGGTACATTACTTGATATCGATCACGGTACTTATCCTTATGTTACATCTTCAAACACGACTGCTGGTGGCGTTGCTACAGGTGCGGGTTTTGGCCCATTACACCTTGATTATGTACTAGGTATCATTAAAGCGTACACAACACGTGTAGGTTCAGGTCCTTTTCCTACTGAGCTTTACGATGGCCTTGAAAAACAAGACCCAGTAGGTAAGCATTTAGGTGACAAAGGTCATGAGTTTGGTGCTACTACTGGTCGTTTACGTCGTACTGGCTGGTTAGATGCAGTGGCTATGCGCCGTGCAGTTCAAATTAACAGCATTTCAGGATTTTGTTTAACTAAACTTGACGTTTTAGACGGTTTAGAAACACTTAAAATCTGTACTGGTTATAAGCTTGAAGATGGTACTGTGACTAACGTTACGCCATTAGCGGCTGAAGGTTACGATAAAGTAACACCAGTATACGAAGAAATGCCTGGTTGGTCTGAAAATACCGTGGGTGTAACATCGCTTGAAGGTTTACCTAAAGCAGCAATTGATTACATTAAACGTATTGAAGAAATCACTGGCGTCCCTGTTGATATTATCTCTACAGGTCCAGATCGTGTTGAAACCATGATACTTCGTAGCCCATTTGCATAATTGGGTTTATGTTGAAAAGAAGCTGCCATGTGCAGCTTTTTTTATGCCTATAAAAAAGCACACCTATTAATAGTGGAACGATCTTTGTATATTATTTAGTAAGTTTATTTTTAAAGTGGTTAATATGCGTTTATCTTCTCGTTGCTCAGTGTGGTCATTATCACTACTTACACTTTCTTTATTTAATATAAGCAATAGCTTAGCTGAAGAAAGCCCTGCAGCTGTGCCGCTGTATACTGAATCTGAGTTAATAGCTTTAATTAATGAGAACACTCATCTAGCCCGCGTGAAGGCAGATAATTGCCAGTTAGTGCAAGATATAGAAGCGCGAGCCAATAAAATGGCATTGCCGTCGTATCAATTTTTATACGGTGATATGCTCGCCTACAAGGTGTGTGTTGAGCGTGATGTAGCTTTAGGTGTGTATTACATGAAAAAAGCGGCTGAGCAGGGCTTAGCGGCAGCATTAGAGCAGTTAGGTCGCTATTACGATGTTGGGCAGTTAGTCCAAAAAGACAAAGCCATGGCAATAACCTACCTCCGTGAGGCCTCCGCGCAAGGTAACTTAAAAGCGCAATTACGATTAGTGGGCTTGTTTAATCAAGGCTATGGAAGTCCAAGAGACTTTGAAGATGCTTATCGTTGGCTGTTTAACACCACGGTAGCCGACAAAGCGACACATAAAAAAATAGAGCGAGCATTAACTAAACTTGCTGAAAAAATGCCAGCTAGTGTCGTTACTCGCGCGCGCTTACCTATGTAACCTAAACTCTGGCTAGAGAAAATAAACCTAATTATGGCTATGATTTAATATGTTAGTAAATCTCTTAATCAGAGTTTAGGTTTGTAAATAAAAAAGCGAGAGTGCTTTTTTAGCACTCTCGCTTTTTAGTTATTACTCGTCTTTTTTATTGTCTTTGGCTTTGTTATTGGCCGGATCTTTTAATAGCGATATTTTAGGCGGTTGCAATGCAACAACTCGTTCACCCTCTTGTGGTGGCTTTTCCATATCACTGGTAAAAGGCCTCATTTTCACTGGTGCGTCTTCATCACTGTCTTTATCCCCTTTGAGAATAAACAGTGGGATCGCTTCAGGATTCATTTCTAAATACTGCTGCCAGCTAAACTCTCCAGATATACGTGTTGCACTCACTTTACCGCCTTTGGCAATAACACTGCTTAAGCGTGCATATGCGCCGTTCTCACCAAACAGAATTTGTCGTGATAAAAACGTCGCACTGTCTTTATTTGCTTTGGCGTGCGAAGAAGAGGAACGTAGTGAAAATACATTTTTTTCATTTAATAAATGAGAGAAGTACTGCACCCCTAATGCGTTATGGTGGCGATTAGGTGAAAGCGCTAAAACACTGCGAATCGTGGTTAAAGGTAAATAACGTTCAGCATGCTCCGATTGCGGGTTACCGTAATAACAAGGCAGGCCATCCATACGCGCCATTCTACAGTTCTCCCAAGCAGGATCTGATAGATGAACAGGAATATTTTGCTCTTTTAAGCCACGTGCAATTGCACGCGATACATGGTTTGCACCTATGATTAAAATAGTATTAGGGGATGGTTGACGCACTCCAAGTAGTTTCGCAACAGGGATAGCCGTTAAGCTCTGCAGTACCACAGTAACAATAATAACAGTAAATATGAGTGGCACCATTTTTTCGGCATCGGCCACTCCCGCTTCCATCATACTCAGCGCAAATACTGAACCAACGGCTGCTGCAACAATACCGCGAGGTGCAATCCAAGCAAGTACTAGGCGTGATTTCATCGGTAAGTCTGTACCAAAGGTTGAAATAGCAATACACAATGGGCGCGCAATAAATAGCACAATAGCTAAAAATATAAATACGTCGCTGTCGAGCATCATTAAATCAGAGAGTTGTAGTCTTGCAGCCAGTAAAATAAATAAAGTTGAGATTAAAATCATCGACAAATCTTCTTTAAACTCGAGTACCGAATCTATTTCCAAGTCATCTTGATTAGCTAACCAAATGCCAAACACTGTCACAGCCAGTAAGCCTGACTCATGGCTTATGTGGTTTGAAATAGAAAAGCTAATTAACACTAACGCTAAAATACCAAACTTATGTAGCTCAAATGGCAGCCATTCTCGGCGCATTAGTTGTGTCGTGATCCAACCCGAAACCACACCAATGCTTAAACCAACGCCAACGGTTTTAACCAGTGCAACGATAGTGTGGCTAAGTACTTCACCCTGACCAACCAGCATTACGGCTTCAAACACTAGTACTGCAAATAAAGCGCCAATGGGGTCTATTACTATGCCTTCCCAGCGTAAAATACGATCGATATCCTGGGTAGGTCGCATCGAGTTAAGTAATGGAGCAATAACGGTTGGCCCCGTAACAACAAGCACTGCGCCAAGTACTGCAGCAACGCGCCAATTTAACTCGAGTAACCAATAAGCGCTAAAACTAATAACAATACAAGTTGTAAGCATACCAATAGAGCAGAGGTTTCTGACGACTTTACTGATCCCTTTAAGTTCTCGAAAATGTAAGGTTAAGGACCCTTCAAATAAAATCACAGCGACACTCAAAGAGACCACAGGAAAAAGTAAATCACCTAATAATGCATCAGGGTCTAATACGCCACTAAATGGCCCTAATAAAAGCCCTGTAAGCAATAAAAACAGAATAGCGGGTACTCTAAACGCCCAAGCGACCCATTGGGCTAACACTGAACACAGTGCAATACCGGCTATATAAATTGCTGACATAGAGTAAAAATTCCTTAATTTTAATAATGTTTAAAAGTATAACGGTTACCAACCAGTAATACAGTGTGTATACACGTGTAAATTAAATTTAGCTAATAAATAATGTTTATTCATTTAGTGTTAACGTCTTTTTTGAGAGTGTTATCAAAGTTATAGTCTCTATAATTACTATTTATAGTAGTCTAACTTTATGATATCTATTGAAAAATGTGCATGCCTTGTCTGTTGTGACCTATTTAGCTTTAATTTTAGCCTTGATCTAAGCGGCTATTTTAACGTATTATACTTCGTGTTCGAATAATTAGTTATCTAATAAAGTTTGTTATTTAAGTAAGTAAACGTATTAGATATAAACATCTTAACTCTCTTAGTGATTGTTTCAGCGATGTTTTATAATTTTCGAACATAAAATATCATTTACCGAACTCTTTGGTATAGTTTTGCTCAAGGTGTTTATTTGCTTAACGCATATAAATTAAAGTTTGAGTTGAACTATTACCTTTCAATATTTAACCCCCATCGTGGCGGTTAAATCTCGGTCCTTAAGTCATCACCCTATCTGTTGGTGTACCAGACTTAAGAGGCTCTATGTATGTTGTTAATAAAAAAGCCGCACACAGCTTTTTACAGCGATACATAAACAACACTTTATATTTTTTTAGTTAGTACAATCCAATTTTATTGGGTTAATACTATTTATTTTTTGCATCTCAATTTAAAACAATGGTTTTAGAGACGGTGTACGCGTGTGTAAAAAAGTGTGGGCAATGATAAACAAATTCGACGTTATGTTTTAAACATAGCGACCTGGTTTCATTCATCAGTGTGATGAATACAAATAAAATGGAAAGTTGAGCATTTATGCAAAAGTTAAATTGGCGACGTATCGTACTTAAAGTGGGCAGTGCCTTAATTGCACCCGATCAAGATGGCTGTCGTTCACGCTACTTGTTAACCATCGCACAGTTTATCGTTCACTGTCGCGCACGTGGTATAGAGGTTATTTTAGTGTCATCAGGCTCTGTAGCGGCAGGCTCGCATTTATTTCCATCAGAGAAGCCGCGCTCAGTTGTTATGAAAAAAGCCATGGCAGCAGCAGGGCAAACAGAAATGATGGCCATGTGGGATCGCTTCTTTGATTTTCCTTCGGCGCAGCTACTATTAACTCATGGTGACCTACGTGACCGTGAGCGCTATCAAAGTATTCGTGAAACTGTATTTACCTTGTTAGAACACGGCGTGCTACCTATCATTAATGAAAATGATGCGGTGACAACAGATGATTTAAAAGTGGGTGATAACGATAACTTATCAGCGATGGTGGCAGCAGCCGCTGATGCCGACGCATTAATGATTTTTTCAGATGTAGATGGGCTGTATGACAAAAACCCAAATCTGCATGACGATGCCGTATTATTGCCTGAAATAAAATCAATTGATGATTCTATTTATGCTATGGCAGGATGTGCTACCAGTGCAGTAGGCACCGGTGGTATGAAAACCAAGATTGAAGCGGCAGAAAAAGCCACATCACATGGTATTGCAACGTATATTATTAATGGCTTTAAAGAAGAAACCTTTACTCGTTTATTAGCGGGCGAAAATCCAGGTAGTGTGTTCTTGCCTTATGAAAAACCAATGCAAGACTCTATTCACTGGATGACACATACCGCAAATGAACAAGGTGAAGTGGTTGTCGATGGGTCATTTGATGATTCGCTAGAAGGCGAAGACGGCTGTTTACGAGGCGATGAGATCAAGGAAGTACATGGCGAGTTTGCTGTGGGCGATACTATCTTAGTTCGCAGTGAAGATGGTACGCGTTTAGCTAAAGCCACAGCAAATTACAGTAGCTGCTTGTTAAACTTTATTGCAGACAACGAGCAGAGTGAATTCAGCGAAAAAATGCAGGATTCAATTGGACCAATTATTTCAGAAAAAGATATCGCATTATTGGAGAATTCATGAGTTTAATTACGGATATATCACGCCAAGCAGCAAAAGCTGCACATACACTTGCTTTACTCGATACCGAGACTAAAAACAACGTGTTAACCGATATGGCAGCGGCATTAAGAGATCAAAAAGAATTTATAATCAAAGAAAACGAAAGTGACCTAAGCGCTGCGCGTGACAATAATTTAGCAGCGTCAATGATAGACCGTTTAACATTGAATGATGAGCGCATTGAAGCGATGGCTGAAGGTATCGAAGTGATTGTTTCACTTGATGATCCGGTTGGCCAGTTACGTGATATCACTGAACGTCCAAATGGCATTAAAATCCGAAAAATGCGTGTACCACTGGGCGTGGTATGCATGATTTACGAAGCACGACCTAATGTAACGGCTGATGCTGGCGCATTGTGCTTTAAGTCGGGTAATGGTGTTATTTTGCGCGGTGGTAAAGAAGCGCTTAAAAGCTCACAAGCCATTGCTAGTGTAATGCACAGCGTGCTTACTAAACATGGTTTGCCAACGGCGCTAGTTTCAGTTATTCCAGATCCTGACCGTGCTTTACTAATGGAATTAATGCAGCAACGCGACAGTATTGATTTAATTATTCCACGTGGCGGTGAAGGGCTTATTAACTATGTAACAGAAAACAGTACAATTCCTGTTATTCAGCACTTTAAAGGCGTGTGTCATTTATACGTAGATAAAGATGCAGACTTAGAAGTGGCACTTAATCTACTACTTAACGGTAAAACTCAACGTACTGGCGTATGTAATGCCTTAGAAGGGTTAATAGTACACCAAGATGTTGCTGATGAGTTTTTAAACCTGTGCGCGGTAGTGCTTCGCCAAGAAGGCGTAAAAATAAATGCTGATGCCAAAGCGGCTGAGTATTTTGATAATGCCACTGTGCTTGCAGATAACGAATTTGGTGAAGAATATTTAGATTTAGAAATTGCTATTCGTATAGTGCCAAGCTTTGATGCAGCCGTTGAGCACATTGCTCAATTTGGCTCAAATCATACCGAAGTTATCTGTACTAAAAACGATGCTGCGGCAGAGTTATTCCAACGTAGTGTGGATGCATCGGTTGTTATGGTTAATGCGTCATCACGTTTCTCTGATGGCTCACAACTAGGTTTAGGCGCCGAGATTGGTATTGCAACGACTAAGCTGCATGCTTATGGTCCAATGGGGCTTGAGTCACTAACGACTGAGAAATATTTAGTTAATGGTGTTGGTCAAGTTCGCGAATAACTTACCCAACCTTATAAACGATATAAATGCCGAGCTTTTGCTCGGCATTTTTGATCTCGATTTAGCAAAATCAAACAACTAAGCAAACATAAAGATTAAAACAGGACAAAAAATGATTAACAGAGAATTTATTTAGAATATAAAAAAAGGAAATTACTTAAAGGAGAGAGTAGGAAAGTGGTGGAGCTAAGCAGGATCGAACTGCTGACCTCCTGCGTGCAAGGCAGGCGCTCTCCCAGCTGAGCTATAGCCCCACATTCCTAATTTACATATAATGTAAATGCTTAAGTGCTGAGTCTCAAGCGGGGTGAACTTTAAATATTTTTACGATTTTGGTCAAGTATTTTTTCACAAATTTTTCCGTTTTAACTAATTTTTGTTAAACTCGAGCTCAATATTTACTAAAACGACAATACATAATGAAAAAATACGCGTTAGTTTTCATGATTTTCCTTTTTGGTTGTGCCAGTTCAGTAGATGAACCGCCCTACGAAATTAATAATAAACAATTTTATGACACCCTTGATGGGCAAGGTAACAAGCTTTTTGCTTATGTGGTTTCTGTAAAGGCTAAAAGTCGTGGGCAAATTAATATCAATAAAAAACTAACCCGCAGTGATGTTCAGCGTTTTGCTGAGCAAGAGCATTTTGAAGAGTCGAGTGTTTTAAAATTACAATTAGAAGATCAAGCGGTAGAGTTTCTTAATAAAGAACTAGCACAGCGTAACTATTGTGCAGGTAAGCATGAAATAAACGAAGTACTATGGCGTGATTTAAGTGTGCAATTAAGAGGGCGTTGTTTGTAGTATGTTAGCGGATAAACAAAAATTAGCGGCGGTGTTAGCCCAACTAAATATAGAATATGACGTAATAGAACATCCAGCGCTATATGGCAGCTTAGATGCCGACGAGCTGATGGTGAATCGCCCTGGAACACGCTTAAAAAATCTATTTTTGCGAGATAACGAAGGTAAGCGCCATTTTTTAGTGATCACCGCGCATGATAAACAACTCGATTTAAAATCGTTGTCTAAACAGCAAGGCCTATCGCGCTTAGGGTTTGCCTCTAATGAGCGCTTGGCTAAGTACTTAAAGGTTGCACCTGGTTGTGTGTCAATGCTCAGCTTAATTAACGATAAGCAACGAGATGTAACGCTTTGGCTTGACCAAGATATTTGGTTTGGCGATTTATTTCATTGCCACCCGTTTGAAAATACCCAAACATGGTTATTAACTAAGCCTGATTTACTGCGTTTTTTTGACTTTACTGAGCATCAGCCGCGGGTGATGTTTTTGCCATCGCGCTGAGCCCACAAAATAAGCCCCAGTCCACACAAACACACAGCGAGTAATGTTGTCATAAACGCCGTTTGTCCATGAGCTTGATAAACCACCCCAGGTAATAACGAGCCCAGTGCGCCGCCGCTGTAATAAAATGATACATAGCATCCGTTGGTAACGCTTGGCGGTGCGTGACTGATTTTATTAACCAGTGGTGCCGCTGTGGAATGAATTACAAACATAGCGCCACAAAAGAGTGTGAATGCAATTAAAAACAACAACAGTGAATGACTCATTAATAATACAATACTGAGGTTATAAAACACGAATACCGCGGCCAACAATCGCCAGGCTGAAGTCATTTTTTTTAATAGCCAAGGAGTGAAAATAGAAGCCAAAGCACCCACCAAATAACCACTATAAACAAAGCCAATGTCGCGCGTGTTATTAATTAAAAAGGTATTTTTTAAAATAAAAGGCAAGTAGTTTAATAATGCTGCAAAGCAAAAAAACATACAAAAAATGGCACCATAGAGCTTAAGTGCAGAGCCCTCTTTAAGTTGTTTTATATAATCTAATGGCGATAAAACCTCGGTTGATTTAACGAGATTAAAACGTTTATGGGGAATACTTAACGCTAGAATAATCAGCATGGCTGCTATTAGGTAATAAAAACTCTGCCATGACCACAAGTCGCTAAAGAGCGCAGCCAATACTCGGCCAAAATAACCACCGACAATCGTACTACCAATATATAGCGTCATATTTTTTTGTAATGTATCGGCTTGATAACTCATACCAATATAACTGGTCATAGCGGTTAAAGCGGCAGGTAAAATTAGCCCTTGTAAAAACCGAACAAGTAACAGTAGCTCAAAACTAGGGGCATAAATAAATAATAAGCAGCCGACACCGAGGAATAACATTGCAGTGCGTAAAATTAATAATGGGTTTCGCTTGGCTAAAAACAACCCATACACCAAAGGGGCTATGGCTAAAGGCAGCATAGTTGCCGTCATTAAGCTGCCCGCAACAGCAGGAGCAACATTAAATTCAGTAGCAAATAAACTTAATAATGGCTGTGGTGCGTATAAAACAAAAAAAATGAAAACAGAACAAAAGAGTAAGTGAGGTAAGCGCATCGACTGCCGTTAACATTGCTTATTAGTTGAGCTGCATTATATACAAAACTGCTAGGGTTTTCATAAATTAACCTTTATTGCGCTAAATCATGCTTTGTTTTCAGTAGTTTGTTAGATTAATACCAATAGCGCTGTTATTTACGCTCGTTGGTGATTAAAATAGCATTAATATTCGTTTTTAGTGGGAACACGCCATGGGGTCACTACAAGAGCAATTGCTCCAAGCTGGTTTAACAACATCACATAAAGCTAAAGTTGCTAAATCAGAAAAGCGCAAGCAACAGAAAAAGCAAAAGAAGGGAGCGACGAGCAACCCGAACGATTTACAAAAGCATATTCAGCAAACTAAGTTGGAGCAGCAGCAAAAAGCTGAAGAGCTCAATAAAGCGCGCCAAGAAGAATTAAAGCAGCGCGAGCAAGTCGCCCGTGTTAAGCAAATTTTAGAGCATCATAATCAAGAGTCAATTCGCGGTGAGCGTACCTTTAACTTCACTTATGAAAATAAAGTGAAAGGGCTTGATGTGAATGAGCAAACGCAAAAGGCGCTCTCGGGCGGGCGTTTAGCTATTTGTGTGTTAGAAGGTCAGTTTTACGTATTAGAAGATGAGCCTGCGCGTAAAGTGGCTGAGGTGGATGAAAAGTATATTGTGTTTCATGTTGAGCCTGAAAATAAAGCCAAAGATGAAGACGATCCGTATGCTGATTTTGAAGTGCCAGACGATCTTATTTGGTAAGCCTATTAAGTATCTGCTCAGTTAAAGCAAGCTAGTATATGTTTTATGAGAGATACACGTATTTGTTCTGATTGATCGTCAAACCTTTCCAAGGACGTATGCTTTTTAAAGATTTATTGACTACAATAATCACAACCGTTTTTTTTAACCGTAAAAAGAAGAGTAAATACAATGAGCAAGATAAAAACACTTTTGTTAGGCGCGGGTATTGGTTTAGCCGCAAGTTTTTCATTTTCAGCAGCCGCTGCAGATGGCGCTGCACTTTACACAGCTAAAAATTGTCAAACATGTCATGGTGCAGAAGGTAAAGCACCTATTATGGCGATGTACCCTAAACTAAATGGTCAAAACAAAGAATATTTAGTAGCGCAAATGAAAGACATCAAGTCAGGCGCTCGTAACAACGGTATGTCTATGGCGATGAAAGCGATGGTTGCGACTGTGACTGATGAAGAATTTGAAGCGATTGCCGATTACCTATCAAAAGTACAATAATCGTTAACGCTAATTAAAAAGAGCCACACCTATGTGTGGCTTTTTTATTTGGTGATTGCCATCATGTCAATACTCATTTAGACTTCTAAACATCTACAACCACTAGCGCTATGCTGTGTTTTAAAAGGCTTGTTATGTTTGATTTACCCCAGCTCAATTTAAAAAATAAAGTATCAGAACAAGAGTGGCAACTACGTGTTGATTTAGCCGCATGTTATCGATTAGTTGACCATTTTCGTTGGGGGGATTTAATTTATACGCACCTTTCTGCTCGCCTACCGGGCACTGATCATTATTTAGTGAATGCCTTTGGCTTAACGTTTGATGAGATCACTGCATCTAACTTAGTCAAAGTAGATTTAAATGGCCGCATTATTGACGATACACCCTTTAATATTAATCCTGCAGGGTTCACTATTCACAGTGCCATTCACGAAGTACGTGAGGATGCACATTGCGTTATACACCTGCACACCAAAGAAACCATTGCGGTTGCAACACAAAAAGAAGGGCTGTTACCGCTAAGTCAGTATTCGATGTTTTCATTGCCGTCTCTGTCTTACCATGGCTATGAAGGTTTAGCGGTGAATGACGATGAGCGTAAACGCCTGCAAACAGATTTAGGCACCACCAATCATATGCTATTGGTCAACCACGGCGGTTTAACAGTAGGACCAACGGTAGGCGATGCGTTTATGCGCTTTTATGACCTTCAGCGTGCCTGTGAAATACAGTTAGCCATTCAATCAAGTGCGCAAGAAGCGACTGCTGTGCCTCAAGCTATTATTGATAACATTTATAACCAAGCGAACGTCGTTCACAGTGGCAGTACAGGGGGCCAGCTAGCATGGCCTGCCATGTTACGAAAAGCGTATCGTCTTGATCCTAGTTTTGCAAAATAACCCACTGAAGGTTAATAAGGAATTTTTATGAAAGTAAATCGCGTTGAAGTCTTTGATATTCATTGCCCTGATCGGCCTGCATGGACGCCGGTATTTGTTCGAATTCATACCGATGAAGGTATTAGCGGTGTGGGTGAAGCAGGTCTTGCGTACGATTTAGGTCACAGTGCCGCTGCTGCGATGATCAAAGAAATGGCCGATGCCTTTTTAATTGGCCATGACCCGTTTCAAACTGAAAAACTATGGTCGCGCATGTTACGTGAAAGTTTTTGGGGTTTAGGTGGTGGGCCGGTGGTTTACGCAGCAATGAGTGCGATTGATACGGCGCTTTGGGATATAAAAGGTAAAGCATTGGGTTTACCTGTTTATCAGTTGCTTGGCGGTAAAGTTAACGACAAGTTGCGTACTTATGCATCACAGCTGCAGTTTGACTGGGACAGTGAATTTAAAGCGCTGGTACAGCCACAAGAATATGCAGAAGCGGCACTAAAAGCGGTGGCGGAAGGTTACGATGCGGTAAAGGTCGATCCAATTCAATACGATAAAGACGGCAACACCTATTACGACCGCACAAATATTATTTCTCGTCCAGAAATGAAACTATACCGCGCTCGTATGCAGGCTATTCGTGAAGCCGTGGGTGACGAAGTAGATATTATTTTTGAATGTCATAGCTTACCAGGGGCGACATCGGCAATTCAAATTGGTGAAATTGCAGAAGAATTTGACTGTATGTATTTTGAAGAGCCGGTGAATTACCTAAACCATTCATTACATGCAAAAGTGGCTGATAAAGTAGCTGTGCCTATTGCAGGCGGCGAGCGCTTGTATAACCGCTGGGGTGTACGTCCTTATTTAGAAGATCAAAGTATTGATGTACTACAGCCAGATATCGGCTTATGTGGTGGCTTTACTGAAACTAAAAAAGTATGTGATTACGCTGATATTTTTGATGTGCGTATTCAGGCACACGTATGTGGTGGGCCGGTTGCAACGGCGGCATCATTGCACTTAGAAACAGCGATCCCTAACTTTTTAATTCACGAGCATCATACTTACGCAATTAAAAAGTGGAATAGAGAGCTATGCTTACAAGATCCACAACCTAAAAATGGCTTTTTTGAAGTATCTGAAGAACCAGGTCTTGGGATTGAGCTTAACGATGAAATTGTAATGCGCTCACAACGTGTAGAAATAAAATAGTTTACTCTGTGGAGGAATCGCCGGTAAGTGAGTTGTCACTTACCGGCTTTTTTATCGCTGTGGGTTTATTTTACAAAGTACTTGTTTTAGTTCAATGGTTGCTTTGCTATCAAGGTGGCGAACAAAACAGCGCTCTCCCTTAGTCACGAGCTCAAATTGATCTGGCATATTAAGTTGCTTGCCCACAATAGGGTTGCCCTGAGGATCTTTATGATTAAGTTGCTCAAGGGTAACTGTACTTGAGGTGACAAAAACATCGTCTGCTAATTGAACCTGCGAGCTATGCAGCAGCTGCGCAATTGCGTCGGCTACTTTAGCGCTATTAGGCTCAATTAGTAACGCATGTTGCAATTTAGGTGTGGGCTCTGAGCTTTGTGCTAAGCACCCACTTAAAAATAGCGAAATTGCAGTTATTGCTAATAAAATCTTCATTGCTTATCTCATGTTATCGCTAAGAATAATATTCTGTTTTAGTACAGTCTGAATTCGCGCGTCTTTTACTTCAGGCATATCGGTGGCGATAGTGGGCGCAAAACCGAGAACACTATTTATTGAGCTTGGGGCTGGGCAACTGCCGGTTGCTCTATAACTAAGTGCGGTATTAAGTAAGCCTTCACTTGCATCACCTAAGCGTTTGCTAAAGTCATCGGCAACAGCACAGCCTGCAATAAGTACGGGCTGGCGCGCATTATCAATGGTATTTTGCGGTGCAAAGCCATCTGAATATTCACCAAAACCTTTATTATTTTCGCCAGTAAATTGAATGGTAAAATAAGTAGTGTCGCAGTTATCGGTTGGGTAAAAGCCATACGGTTTACCACAGGTGCCAGCCCCTATCTGAATGATTTCAACATCGGCTCCGCGCAGCCCGTTAATTATAGCCTCACTGGCTGAGCAGGTGCTGCTGGTGGTGAGTACAAATACCCGATCTAAATTTAACGTTGGTAATGGGGTGCCTGCAGCTATTGCAGGGTTATTTTCAAACCCGACAAAACGATTTGTAAAGGGCATGGGGGTCAGTGTTTGCCCTGTGATAGGGTTGGTATTGGGATATTTATCGTTAAAAATAGTGCGTTCAAATATTTTGCCTTGGGTATTGCTACCTGCCACCATGTAGCCTACTTGGCTGGCCATTTGTAACAAACCACCGCCGTTATAGCGCACATCAATGACTAAATCTTTAATGCTGCTGGCAGCGAGTTGGTTAAAGGCGTTGTAAAGCTGCGTTTCGGCTATCGCGTTGTGGCTATTAAATTGAAAGTAACCCACATCGCCGTTTGCTAAATCAGTACGTACGTTCATTACTGGTTGCGACTCGATATTTTGAGATGTGAGCGTAACAATGCGATTTTCATTAGTGCTGATATCCCTAAATACAAATTCGGTAACTTTACCTGTTTGTTCTGGGAATAAACCTTCGTTAATAATAGCTACCTCGCTTGATGAGGTCGTGTTAATAAAATCAACACCATCAACTTCTAAAAGCTCAAAGCCCCTAATAATATTTTGATTACTAGCAGGGGTATTTGGCTCGGTATAGCTAACAATTGCTTGGCGCGGCGCACTACCAGCGATTATTTTTATATTAAAGCCATAACCAAAGCTTAGGCCTGATTGATTTTGTCTTTGCCACTCATCGGTTGGCAAACTAAAGTGAAAGTTATCTTTTTTCGCACCCGACTCAGTCAGTTGCTCCGTTTTTAAAGTATTAAAGTAATCAATGACGCCTGACGTTAATGCCGGATTAGTATCAATAATTTCGTCGTACCATAAGTAGGTTTCGTTACTCCAAGAGCGTAGCCAGTTTTTTTCATTAATTGCTTGGCATTGACCTTTAAATTGCCCTGAGCTAGCAAAAACACCAGAAGTCCAGCCACCGTTATTAGTTGTTGGGTTGGTCGCATTGTCGCTGCCCCCACCGCCACAACCTGTTAATAAAGCGGCTAGCGATAAAGAGAGTAATGTGTATTTAAAAGAAGATGAGTTAAGAATGGCCATACGCATGCTCGTTTTTTAAACTGTTGAGCTAAATATAGCGGTTTTTATTTAGAGTTGATAGAGGCGCGCAGCATTTTTGTAACTCAAATGTTGCCATGTAAGATCATCGCTACATAGGCTTCGATAATGTTGCCATAACTCATTGTAGTTAATGTTAATTTGGCACACGGGGAAGTTGCTGGCAAACATCACTCTTTGCATACCAAAATGCTTTAAAATATGTGTAAAACATTGGGTTTGCTGCTCGCTATTAAGCATGAGTAATTCAAAGCCTGAAAACTTCATCGCAACATTAGGCTGTTGTGCGAGTAATTCAATGGCGCGTTGCCAGTTAGCAAGGTTGTGTGCAAGCCCTGCGTGATTAATGATGATTTGTAAGTCACTAACTTGGTTGGCATAAGAAATAAGTTGCTCGGTGATGTTGAGGTTTTCTATTTCAAATTGCGCTTCAAAATGCAGTTTTAAGTGGCTCAAGTGGCGCAGGTTATCGAGACAATGAGGGCTCAATAAGCGCGTGGCATCATGACCTTCAGTGATATCTCTAATGCCGACAAGGGATGAATGTTTTAGATATTTAAGTGCTAGTTTAAATGCGTTATTTGGCTGGTTAATTGTTGCAAAGCTAATCGCTTTGTAAGGTAGCCTTTTTATATGCTTTGCTAACCAGTTTAATTCATTAATAGGTTGCTCATTATCAAAGCCAGCTTCTATATGCACTAAACCAACGAGTTCAAAGTCCGTACTTTTGATTAGTTCAGCAACGCTAATCGGTTGTTTTATTTTATCTAAGTTAGGCCAAGCGGGTGGGTTAGCACCTTGCAGCCAGGTGTATTGACCCTCCAGCAAATTAAAAAAATGCACATGCGGGTCAATAATTTTAGTACTCATTGCGCTGTGTAACCGCCATCAATGCGTTGCAAACTGCCGGTAATAAAGCTGGCTTCTGGACTTACTAAAAAGTTTACCAGTGCTGCAACTTCATCGGCTTGGCCTAAACGATTAAGTGGTTGTAAAGCAGCTTCTTCGGCAACAATATCTGCCTTATTTGCGCCACTTTTTTTGCAGTATGCATCAATCGCATTATGAAATAACGGTGTTTCTATGGTGCCAGGACACACTGCATTAGTGCGAATATTAAAGCTTGCGAAATCTAAGGCGGTGGTTTTAGCCATCGAAGCCAATGCATGTTTAGTCAGGTTATAAGCAAATGAGTTTTGTTTGCCAATAATGGCCTGATCTGAGGCAATTAACACAATAGCGCCATCTTGCTGTGCTTTCATGGCTGGTAATACGCTTTGTATAGCCGCGTACGCACCTTTAACATTCAGTGCCATTAACGCATCGAATGTCGCTTCATCGGTTTGCTCAATTGTGGCACTTAGGTGCTTGCCAGCATTTGAAACAAGTACATCAATGCGTTGTGTTTTTTCAATAATAGCCTGTATACACTGGCGTACGGCGGTTACATTACTAACATCACATTGATGAAAAACACCACTCTCACTGGGTTCAATATCTAGGTTATGAACCTGATAGCCGCTCGTTAATAATCGCTGAACCACAGCAAAGCCAATGCCTTTAGAGCCACCGGTTACTATTGCAACTTTTGACATACTTGTTCCTTTAATTAGCAATTAATGTGCGTGGCCGCAACCACCTTCAGCATGAACATGGCCGTGAGAAATCTCTTCGTTTGTTGCTTCTCGAACTGAGACAACCTCAACATCAAAAGTCAGCGTTTTACCAGCAAATGGGTGGTTTAAATCACAATCAGCATTAAAGCGGCCTACTTTTACAATGGTTACTTGGTGGCGACCTTGGTTTGATTGCACCATAGCAGTCATGCCTGGTTTCCATACCTTTACATCACCTTGAAGGTGCTTAAGCGGAATGCGCTGAATTAAGTCATCAACACGCTCACCGTATGATTCACTTGGAGATAACGTAACGCTAAATTTATCACCAGCGGCTTTACCTTCAAGTGCGGTTTCTAAACCTGGAAGCATGCCTTCGCTGCCGTGAATATAACTTAATGGCGCGTCGTTTAGGCTGCTTTCGATTTGTTCACCCGCTTCGCTTAGGGTGTAATGAAATTCAACGGCCGAATTTTTACTGATTTGCATGCTTGTCTCTTTGAGTTTTAAATTAATTAAAGGCAATTTTACGCGAAATACTGCGCTTTAGAAACTTAACGTGGATGATTTAATGTATTTTGTAAGTCGAGTAACAGGTCTTTTTTCGCCGGTGTAGTTTTAGGTGTCGCGGCTTGAGGTATAAATAAAACCAACTGAGTCCCAGGTTTTAATACGCTTGAGGCAGATAATTTATTCCAACGCGCTAAATCGCTATGAGCAACGCCGTATAACTGACTTATATTCCAAAGGTTATCACCGGGTTTTACGTGGTAATCTACCTCGATGGTTGGAATGATTTGCTCTTTTTGTTCTAGATAAGGGCTTATTTTATAGTTAATAGTGAGCGACTCAGGCAAAGTTTGCGGCTCCCCTAAAATAAGCTTTTCGCCAACGCCAATAAAGTTATTTTGCTTATTATTGAGCTGTTTTAATACTTCTAAAGGCAAGCCAAAATGCCTAGCAATACCGTACAGCGTGTCATTTTTCTTAACGATGTATTCGCCTGCAAAATTGGCTTTAAAAAAGCGGTTTTTTAATAAAGCTTGTTGCTCTATAGGTAATAACAGAGTGTGCGGTCCATGGGGAGAGCTTTGATTTTTTAAATAACCCCGATTAAGGGCATGCAGTTGTTTGGCGCCCATGCCAGAGAGCTTGGCCATAACTGAAAAATCAAACTGTTTTGCCACATTTAGTGAGGTAGTCAGTGCTTTATAAGGAAGCTTTGGCCGTTTAAAATTTGCCTTAGGGTGTTTCACTAAATAGCTCAGTGCTAGTAGTTTTGGTACATAGTCTGCGGTTTCTTTTGGCAGTGTTAGTGCCCAAAAGTCAGTTGATTTACCTCGTTTTTGATTGCGTTTTATAGCGCGCTTAACTCGGCCTTCACCGGTATTATAGGCCGCAAGTGCATGTAGCCAATTACCATCAAAACGTTTATGTAAATAGCTTAAATAATCAAGTGCCGCATCGGTTGAGGCTAATACATCCTGGCGTCCGTCATACCATTGATCTGATTTAACCCCAAAATGATGCGCGGTTGCTGCAACGAGTTGCCACACTCCCACAGCGTGCTCGCTTGAGCGTGCGGTAGGTCTAAAGCCACTTTCTACAAACGGTAATAAGGCGAGCTCCATCGGCAAGCGCTTTTGATCAACTTTTTTTACAATATGGTATAAAAAAGGCGCTGCACGTCGAGACACTATTTTTAAATAATTAGGCTGTTTTAAATACCAGTTAATGCGTTTTTTTAACGCCTGATTTTGCTCAACCGGTAAATGTAAGTTATCAGCAATACGTGCCCATAACTCTGTGGGTTGAGCTATTTCAGGGGCTTTGGCTGTGGCTTTTTTATTAATGACTTTGTGAGTGTTTTTAGAGGTCGGCGTATTTGATAATGCCGGTTTTGACTCTACAGGTGTGGGAACTGCAGGCGCAATGATCTCTGGCTGAGTGGTTTTACAGCTGCATAGCAATACAATGGCAAAGCATAAGATCAAGTGACGCATTTTGTTCCTTTTTAAAAAATATATTTCCATATTTTAACACAATCCATTGTGTTCAGTTATTGACTGTTTTTAGCGCGAAGTAATCCCGATTGCAAAAATAAGTGACTTGATTTTATATCAAGTGGTTCTTGTTGATAAGGTTTTAGTGCCTCGCTAGGGAAGTTTTTTTGTAATTGCTCAATACTGGTTTCAGGGTTGTTTTTAACATGCTCCGTAATCGCTTCTAAAAACGTGAGTGACTGTTTTAGTTTAACTTTATCGACTAAATCGCCATGTCCAGGAATAAAAAGTGACAGCGTATTATTATTTATATATTTTTTTAATAAGCGTTGCCATTGCTTAAGCTCGCCATGCCCAGGGTAAGGTAACCAATCGATGATATCACCACCAATTAAGGTTTTACCTTTGTCGGCAAGTAGTGTTAGATCGCCATTGGTATGTGCCTGATGCGGGTTTATAGTGAGTGTATAGCCACCTAAATCTAACGTTTTAGATTCACTAATACTCATTTTTGGTGGTGTTAATTGATAGTCTTGCCAGCGAAATAAGCGCTTTTTAGCGCGGGTAAGCTTTTCTCGCCATTGAACTTGCTCAGCATCGGGTAAGGTGGCTAATCGTTGATAGCTCAGCTCAATGCTTTTCTCGAATCCCTCTAGCTTGTCTATTAAGGCTTGCTGGTAAAGCGAAAAGTCGTTAGCGACTTGTTGATGAGTAATAAGTTTTACGTCTGGGAAGTAATGCTGCATAACCGCCATCCCCAGTAAGTGATCGTCATGAAAGTGGGTTGCAACTAAATAACACAAAGGCGTCTTTAGGCGTTGTTTTAGCTCGGTTACCAGTTGTTCTACCACCGCAAAGTTACCACTGGCATCAACGAGTAATGCACATTCACTGCCTTCAATTAATACTTGGTTAGAATCGTAAAAACGAAGTCTTTCAGGTTGCTTAAGAAATTGAATATTAGCTGACAACGGTTGCCACTCAATTGCTGCCTCGCTTTTTGTTTGCATAAGCAAGCAAATTAAAGGCAGTAAGCACTTACCTATTTTTTGAGTTTTACTTAAAAATGGTTGCATCTTTATTTCTAGCTGTATTTTTGACGGTAAAAACAATAAAAGCGCAAGATGCGCTTTTATTTAGTGTGCTCAGAATTCGAGCTTAAGTATTGACTCAATTTATCAATCAGTTGATCTTGATATTCAAGCTCAACTGATTTTTGAGTTTTCGCTTCAAGCAATTCGTGGCTTAAATTTAAGGCAGCCATAAGTAATGCTTTTTGATCGTTTCTGACTGTTGAACGTTGTTTCATTTGTTCAACTAAATCATTCAGATTTTTGGCGGCCGCTTTTAGTGCCTCTTCTTGCCCCGCAGGACAAGCAAATTGCTGCTCTTTACCAAGCAATTCAACAGTGACTCGCTGGTTTTGCAGCTCAGACATTAGCTTGCCTGTTGCGCGCTTTGTAATTTATCTAACAATGATGACAAGGTGGTACTTGCATCTTTTTGTTTTTCTTCATTTTCAAGGGCTTCTAACTGCAATAACTCATTTTCATCAAGTAGCTTGCTGTTTTGCTCTTTAAGCTCTGTAATATCAGTTTGTAACTGATTATTACGGGTAATTAGTTGGTCGATCAGTTGTTCGAGTTGTTGAAGAGTGTTGTTGTTCATAAATGCGCTCATATAACTGTAATTAATGTCATGCAAATGTAAAGCAAAGTGTGTTTATTTGCCAGCATTTACGCTGGTTTTAGGTGATTTTTATTCTATGTTAAGGGATAATTCACGCTATTGGCTTTTTCATTCAGAAGCGGTTCACGTAAACCCCCGCTTTTGCTGGTATCGACTGTCAAAGTAGTGTGCTTATGGTTCACTGATTTTATTAAATAGCGTATGGTGAAAATAAATAATGCTTAGTTACAGACACTCCTTTCATGCGGGTAACCCTGCTGATGTACTTAAACATTTAGTGTTAGCGCAAGTACTGGGTTATCAAACAATTAAAGATAAGCCGCTTGACTATATTGATACGCATTCGGGGGCTGGTTTTTTTGAGCTTGCTGCACCTGACGCGCAAAAAACCCAAGAGTACCAAGATGGCATTGAAAAACTGTGGCAACATACTAGCCAACACAGTGCCTTAAATGACTACATTGAGCTAATAAAATCATTTAATGAGAGCGCATCGCTGGCGTTTTACCCAGGCTCACCAAAAATAGCCGAGCACTTTTTACGCCGTCAAGATAAGGGCTGGTTTTTTGAGCTGCATCCGCGAGATTTAGTCTTACTTAAAGAAAACATGCAAGGTAAGCGCTCTATTCGTGTACGCGGCGAAAATGGATTTGCAGGCTTAATTGGTTTGTTACCGCCAGCTTCGCGCAGAGCCTGTGTGTTAATAGACCCACCTTATGAAATAAAAGACGATTACAATACGGTAGTACAAACCATTGTTAAAGCGCATCAACGCTTTGCAACAGGGACTTACATGATCTGGTATCCGGTTGTGGACAGAGAACGTATTGATAATATGGAGCAGGGTTTAATTGACGCGGGAATTAGAAATATTCAATTATTTGAATTAGGTACCGAAGCCGATACAGAAGTACATGGTATGACTGCCTCTGGAATGATAGTGATAAATCCACCCTGGAAATTAAAACAAGCAATGGATGACGTGCTACCTGAACTAGTAAGCTTGTTGAGTAAGCCAAGTGGCTTTTATCGCAGTGAGCAGTTAGTTGCCGAATAAAAATAAATAAGCCCAGTTTAACTGGGCTTTATACTGTTCTGCTTAGATGCGGAGTATTGTTACGCTTAATTAAAAGTAAACAGCGTTAAAGGTAGCAAGTTGCTTGCCTGCCTCATTTTGTAATACTAATTTTTCACCGTTAATTTGCCATTGTGTTGCTGCTTGCAGCACACCCGCCATGGCACTTTCTTGTTCCATATTTTCATGACACATTTTTTGCGTGGTAGCTAACTGCGTAAAAGTAACCGTTTGCTTCGATACTTCATAACCGCCATTAAAGTTATTGCACCCTAAAAAACCGTGCACAGTGTTGTCACTATTAAATTGAATAAATGGCTCTTTAGTATTCACTTCAACGGGATTGCCGTCGATTGAAACGGCTTTGAAGTAGGTATTTACTAAGTCAACGTCTGGCTTTGACGCTACTTTTGAAACAATAATTTCTAAAGGCTCTGCTGAGGCCGTATTAGCAAAAGGCGAGTTACTTGTTGTGCTAGTGTATAGTAAGTTTCCTTGATTATTAATGGTTGCGCGCACGCTGTAGCGATGGGCTGGATCAATTTTTTCAAGGTTGTATTCAAGCTCTACTTTATACGGAGGTGCGCCTACTAAATCAATTACCTGCTCAGAAATAACGGTTGCTGCTACATCCATTTTTGACACATCAACCAAGGTAACGGTTAGCTGTGAATTAGGCGCTAATAGGCTGCGATCTAGGTAGCTAACTTGTACTGGTAGAAAGGCTGTTGTTTGTTTCACAGCGCTATTTTGCTGTGTGGTGTCATCGTTACATGCGCTAAGCATAAGAGTGCCACTTGCTAAAAAACATAGGCCTGCAACCGACTTTAAGATTGAGTTTGGCTTTGGTGAGAACATAACAGTTCCTAGATATAATTACGGATATAAACAATAGCATACGGCTAAGTTACTTAATCATCGCTTAACTTGTAAATACAGCCAATACAGAAAGCTGAGATATAAAAAAAGACGCTAGGCGCCTTGATTCGTTACTTATTTTTTAACGTATTTAGTTAAAATTACAATACGTTGTCCATCAACACGCCCTTCAATATGTTCTGGGTTGCTGGTTAAGCCAATATTGCGCACAGCAGTACCGCGCTTTGCCGTTAAGCTGCTACCTTTCACATCTAAGTCTTTTATTAAGGTGACGGTATCGCCAGCTTGTAGCACTACGCCATTACTATCAATGTGTTTAATATCATCATCTTCAGCAAGCGCTTGCTGAGCCCATGTTAATGTGTCTTCTTCAAGGTAAATCATATCAAGTGCGTCTTGTGCCCAGCCATTATCGGCTGCTAGTCGTATCAGCATGCGATAAGCAACAACTTGTACCGCCGGTGTTTGGCTCCACATGCTGTCATTTAAACAATGCCAATGAGTAGGAGTTAAATCGCGGGTGCCCTCAATTTGATCTTTACATGTTTGACAGGTGTAAATGCATTTATCTGAATGAGCTTCGGTAACTGGAGGTACTTCGTATACAGTTAAGTTATCTGTTGCTGCGCAGAGTTCACATTGGTTGTTGCTACGCTCTATTAAGGCTTGTTCAATGCTCATATTAGGGGCTCTTGAGAGTTTATAAAAAATTTATAAACACATTATACCTTATAACCATAACCTTTGGGTATGCTCAGAGCGGCTGATAGCAGCAAAACCTTATAAAAAATAAGGTTAATAAAGGTTTTTATTTTATGAATATAAATTGTAACTCTTCACCAAGACAAACTATTTTCTAAGGATCTTTTTTAGCTATTGGCTGATCCTGCCAGTATGCCAAGCTAGAGCGATTACCCTATTTCTCTAGCTTTAATGAATTTAAACAGCATAAATATCACTGAAATAGTTGAGCAAACTAAAATTCAGTTACAAGAAAATAAAACACTCAGCGGCACTGGTAAAGTCATCGGGCGCAGAAGGTATCATCAAACCGGCATTACAAAACCCGCATCAAACTTTGCATGTTGATGAGACTGGCATTAATATTGGCGGTAAACGGTGATGGCTTCATGGTGCATCAACGGCTTGGTGGACTTATTTTTATCCTCATGAAAAAAGAGGAAAAATAGCGATGGATGAGGGCGGTATTTTACCGCACTTTACCGGTGTGCTATGCCATGACCATTGGAAGCCATATTATCAATATACCCAATGCCAACATGCATTATGTAATGCTCACCACATCCGAGAATTAGAAAGGGCTTGGGAGCAAGACGGCATGCAATGGGCGAAGGATATGCAAACCTTACTTAAAGAAATAAATAAAGCTCAAATAGATAATCCCGACCTAGATAAAGGGGCTAAACAGAAATATCGTGATCAATATCAAAAAATATTGCTTCAAGGTGACGTTAAATGTCCACCACCAGATAAAAGTAGTCGAGTGAAAGGTCAGCGAGGCCGATTAAAGCGAACCAAACCCCGAGTATTATTGGAACGACTAAGAGATTATCAAGATGATGTTTTACGTTTCATGATGAGCACTGGCGTGCCATTTACCAACAACCAAGGCGAGAATGATATTAGGATGACCAAGGTCCATCAAAAAATACCGGGGTGTTTTAGAAGTAGACAAGGAGCTGAAATGTTCTGCTTGCTGAGAAGCTATTTATCGACTTGCAAAAAACAATATGTATCTGCAAGCCTAGCCCTTGAGTTATTATTCAAAAATTAGCTGCCTGATATATTCATTTCAGATGAGGCTGAATAGTTACAAAAGCTTTTTATTTTAGGCTTAGTTGCTTGTTTTATATTCGAATTAAAATTGCAGCAAGTCTTTAAAGTTTCACTATACTGGTTAGGTATAACAATAAAATAACGCTTACATCACTGCAAAACAGGAAGGGTAATGCCAAATAATCCAGACGTAAAAAATTCATCTATTTTGGTCACTCAATATATTGCTAGGCAACCCATTTTTCATGCTGATAGAAGCATTTTTGCCTTTGAGTTACTTTATCGCGATTCAGTTAATAATGCTTTTCCTGCGGGAACAACCGACGGGCAGGCCACTGGGCGACTTTTTTTTAATGCGTTAATGCTGGTTGGGGTGGAAAAGCTGGCGCTTAATCAGACCGTGTTTATAAACCTATCTAGCGAAGGGCTTTTAGAGGATTTACCTACATTATTGCAGCCTGAAAATACTGTAATTGAAATTGTTGAGCGTACTGAAAATATCGAGCTTGTTACTCAACGAGTAACTGAGCTAAAAAAAGCAGGGTATGTATTTGCGTTAGATGATTATGACGCGCATAAAAAATGGCAACCTTTGCTCAATTTGGTTGATTATATAAAGCTTGAAGTAGAAGAGCCTATAATAAAAACCACCATGCTACTTAAAAAGCTCAAACGCAATCACCCTGAGGTTAAAATAGTGGTAGAGCGAATTGAAACCTATGACGAATTTAGGCAGCTTAAAGAGGCTGGATGCGATTACTTTCAAGGATTCTTTTTTGCACAGCCAGAAATGCTCAGTTACGGTAATGTTGAGCCGTTAAAAATGGCGGTTTTTGATTTATTGCGCTGCACATCTCGTCCTGACTTGGATTTTAATGAAATTAATCAACGTATTTCTAAAGATGTGGGTTTAACCGCACGTGTTCTCAAACTAGTTAATGCTCGCTCTGCTAATAAAAATTTAGTGATTACGTCAATTCCACAAGCGGTTGTGTATTTAGGGGAAGATTCTATTAGAAAGTTTGTACGAGTACTGGTGCTGAGCGAACTTGGCTCAGACAAGCCTAGTGAACTTACTCGTTTAGGCTTATGTCGAGCGCAGTTTATGCAAATAATTTTAGAGCCTGGCGGAAAAGTCATTGCAGAACAAGGTTATTTAGTCGGCTTAATGTCGGTGCTTGATGCTATTTTAGATATGGAACTGGAAGCTATTGCCAAAGAGTTTAGTTTAGGGGCTGAATTATCTGGTGCACTTTTAAGTTTTGAAGGCATGATGGGTAATTCATTGCATTTAGTCAAAGCGGTAGAAGAAGATAACTGGCTAATGGCTAAAAAGTTGTTAGAAACTATTCGCCCAGCCTCGAATATTGAGACCGTATTTAGCGCCATGTTGGATGCACGCCAGTATGCGGATGAGTTATTAGCCACCATTATTGAACAAGACTAACGCAAAGCGTTTGGGTATGATTGGCACATATTGATTTTACTTAGTACAACAGCATGCGTTTATTTTTACCTATCACGACTATTTTAATAGCCTTAGCTTTATTAATCCCCGGGGTGACTCAGCCAGTGCTGAGTATGGAAGGCAAAATTGATAAATCTAAACTTGCTCAAGCCGGTATTGAAATGCTGGCAGATGAAGGAAATCAAAACACCCGCAATATGCTAATGATGATCTCGAGTATGCTGGGATTAGACAAACTTGAAGGCGAGATCAGCGCTTATCAAAAAACGCGCAGTATTTGGAGCACCGTTAACGAACTGGCCGATAACAAAAACTACTTAGTGGCGATATTAGTGGCGTTTTTTTCAATAGTGATTCCAACAATTAAGCTGCTGCTTCAATTGTTTTATTGTGCACTGAAGGAGACTTCATTTAAGTACAAGCTTGGTAAAGTGATAATTGGCTTAAGTAAATGGAGTATGGTGGATGTGTTTGTTATTGCATTAATCGTGGCTTACATGGCTGGTAATGCAAACGCGAACTCAGAAGACTTACTAAATGTGCATGCTGAGTTTGGTACTGGTTTTTGGTATTTTACCGGCTATTGCCTGTTCGCTATTGCGGCTAGTAGCTTGATAAAGCCAGTGGTAAAAACCAGTTAATTATTGAGTTTTAAACGCAGTTACCATAAACTTTAAATGTCTATTTATTATTAGGTTAATTCATTGCAACGTATTTACTGTATTTTACTCACGCTAACTTTGCTACTCACTTTTGTGGGTCAAGCCGTTGCGTCTGTATCTATGGTATGTGATGTGCCGCATATGAACATGGCAACCCATGCATCGATGCAGCATAGTGAAATGGCGATGAGTGACGACACTGATACAACAACCATGTCTATGGATTGCTGTAGTGAGCAAAGCACGTTAACCCAAGATTGCAGTTGCCCGATGAGTGCTTGTAATTCGCATTCGGCCTTGCATGTAAACTCGCTATTTATAGCTTCCAAATTACCCCCTGAAAAAGTGCACCTTGCTGTCATGCAGCGCAAACCTAATTTTGCACGATCTCTTTATCGTCCTCCTATGCCTGCATAACCGCAGGATAGGTGTATTTAAAATCTAGTCATTTAGCTTTTTGTCATCTATCTGCTTAAAAAATTAATCGTTTTTTATTTTTGAATTTTAAGTGGAGCAAGTGATGAATCACTTCGCAGTATTAAAAGCTGTTTTTGTGAGCAGCTTATTGAGCATTAGTCTCTCTGTACACAGTGCTGAGCTGAGTTTAAATGAGGCAATTAACTATGCCTTAAACCATGAGCCTTGGCTTAAAGCCAGCAAACAAAAACAAACATCAATTGAAGCAAAAAGTATTGCCGCAGGTACCTTACCTGATCCGGTACTCACGCTAGGGTTAATGAACTTACCCACTAATGGTTTTGCTTTTGATCAAGAGAATATGGCCCAATTTAAAGTAGGAATTAGCCAATCGTTAAGCCGAGGCGATAGTTTGGCATTGCAGCAAAAAGCACTGTCTCAGTCGGCTGCGGCAGAGCCTTGGATTCGTAAAGATAGGCTCGCGCAGGTAAAAACCACAGTGACCGAGTCATGGCTCAATGCGTTCAGAGCGCAGCGAACTATTGCACTTATTGAGCAGGACAAAGCCTTGTTTACTCAGCTAATCGATATTACCGAATCAAGTTATGTAAGCTCGGTGGGTAAAACACGCCAACAAGATATTATTCGTGCGCAATTAGAGCTAACCCGCCTTGAAGATAAACTAATGCAACTTGATCAACAGCTTCAAGGTGCTAAAAAGCGGTTAACACAATGGTTGCCCATCGACATGCTAAGCCAGCCTGTTGGTGAGGACTTTTCACAGGTTTCAGCGTTAAAAAACTACACGGAGTTAGAGTTTCAGCAATTAATGGCATTGCTATTAAAGCACCCCGCTATTATGGCGATTGATAATGCAATAGAGGCAAAGCAAACTCAAATCAGTGTGGCCGAGCAAGGCTATAAACCGCAAATTGGTGTGAATATGGGATATGGTTATCGTGATGATATGCCAATGGGGGGCTCGCGAGCAGACCTTTTCTCTGTGGGAGTGAGTATCGATTTACCGCTATTTACCGACAATCGCCAAGATCAACTCGTTAATGCCGCGATTGCTGATAGCGAAGAGGCAAAAACTCAAAAATTAATTGCCCTTAAAAAGCTACAAGGAATGTATTTTAAGGAAGTCAGCCAACTAACACGATTAAGTCAGCGAGCAGCGCTCTATAAAACTAAATTATTGCCGCAAATGGCCGAGCAATCCCAAGCGACCCTTAATGCTTTTACCCGCGATGATGGTAATTTTTCGGATGTGATGCAAGCGCGGATCAGCGAATTAAATGCCAAAATAGACGCACTTAATATTCACGTTGATCAAAAAATTATTATTGCACGGTTAAATTATTACGCCAGTGCTGATGACGCCAGCTTAAAGAACTTAACACAGCAGGAGCTAACCTATGAATACTAATTTAAAATTGTCATTGGTGGCTATATGCAGTGCAGCGCTGACGGCCGGGGTGTTATTGAGCTTGCCAGCTGAGCACACTATGCCAAGCGATAACAAAACCAGTAGTAAAAAAGAGCCGCTTTATTGGGTGGCACCAATGGACAGTAATTATCGTCGTGATGAACCGGGTTTATCACCTATGGGTATGGATTTAGTGCCTGTTTATGAAGAGTCAGACAGTGGTGAAAATGAAGGCCCCGGCAGTGTTAAAATTTCACCTACCGTGATTAATAACTTAGGTGTACGCACGGCACCGGTGGAGTTTGCAGTGCTGGAAAATGAAGTCAACACGGTAGGCTATGTACAATATAACCAAGATCAGCTCATTCATATTCACCCGCGGGTAGAGGGCTGGGTAGAGACATTGTATGTGAAGGCCGCGGGCGATCAGGTTAAACAAGATGAGCCACTTTATACCTTGTATTCACCGCAATTAGTCAACGCCCAAGAAGAGTTTGTTTTAGCGTTAAAGCGCAATAATCCGGTGTTAATTCGTGCGGCTAAAGCACGTTTAAAATCGCTTAATGTGTCTGAGGGTTTTATTTCACGCTTACAAAAAAGTCAGCAAGTGCTACAAAATATTACTTTTTATTCTCGCCAAGGTGGCGTTGTTGATGAGCTTAATATTCGTGAAGGGTTTTACGTTAAACCAGATACATCAATGATGAGTATTGCTCAGCTTGATGAAGTGTGGGTTGAGGCTGAGGTATTTGAACGCCAAGCTGAGCTGATCCGTGTTGGCTTACCGGTAACCATGACACTCGATTATTTAAGTGGTCAACGTTGGCAAGGGCAAGTTGATTATATTTACCCTACTTTAGATGCTAAAAATCGTACTTTACGAGTGCGTTTGCGCTTTAATAACCAAGGTCATCAGTTAAAACCAAATATGTTTGCGCAAGTGAGTATTCATAGCCAAAAAGCTGAAAAGCAGTTAATTGTGCCTAAAGAGGCGGTTATTCGCACTGGTAGCCAAAACCGCATTGTAATTGCGCTTGGTGAGGGGCGTTTTAAATCGGTTGAAGTAACCTTAGGGCGAAGCGATGCGACTCATACTGAGATTTTATCGGGTGTTATGGCAGAAGATGAAGTGGTTACTTCTGCGCAGTTTTTAATTGATTCAGAGTCGAGTAAAAGCTCTGACTTTAAGCGTATGCAAGCACCTTCGCACAGCACAATGACAATGAGTGATAGTGCCCCAAGTATGGCTACTGTGAATGGAGTGATTAATAGCATAGACCCTAGCACGCGAGTTATGAATATTAGTCGTGAGGCGATTGAAAAGTGGGGGCGCGGACCTGCAACTATGGACTTTGTGTTAGCAAAAAATGTAACCATTGAGGCGTTTAAGCTAAATGATGAAGTTACATTTACCTTTAGTATTGAGCAAGGTGAGTTTGTGATCCATACAATGACTTCTGTGCATGCTATGCACAGTCAGCACGAGTAGGAGTGGTTATGATTACAGCAATTATTCGCTGGTCTGTTGTAAATCGTTTTTTTGTACTGTTACTGACCGCTATATTGATTGGTGGCGGCTTGTATGCTGTAAAAAACACCCCAGTAGATGCCTTACCCGATTTATCTGATGTACAGGTTATTGTTAAAACATCTTACCCTGGGCAAGCGCCGCAAGTAGTGCAAGATCAGGTTACATTTCCTATAACCACGGCGATGTTATCGGTACCAGGGGCGCAAACAGTACGCGGTTTTTCGTTTTTTGGTGACTCCTATGTGTACGTTATTTTTGACGAAGACACCGATTTATACTGGGCACGAAGTCGTGTTCAAGAATATTTAAGTCAAGTATCTGCGCGTTTACCTAATACGGCAATTGCAGAGCTAGGCCCCGATGCCACAGGAGTTGGTTGGGTGTATTTATATGCACTCACTGATACCACAGGTAAGCACGATATTAGTCAGCTACGCAGTTTACAAGATTGGTTTTTAAAGTTTGAACTGCAAACTGTGCCCGGTGTATCCGAAGTAGCATCGGTAGGTGGCATGGTGAAACAATACCAAGTTAACGTACAGCCCGATAAGTTACGTGCCTATGGTATTCCGCTAAGCCTTATTCAAACTGCCATTAAGCAAGGCAACCAAGAAATGGGGGCATCAGTTGTTGAAATGGCAGAGGCCGAATACATGGTTACCAGCACTGGCTATGTAAAAAGTGTGGCTGATTTAGAAGCTATTCCTTTAGGTATAAACGCTAACGGTACTGCACTACAGTTACGTGATGTTGCTAATGTGCGTTTAGGTCCTCAAATGCGCCGTGGTGTTGCCGAGCTTAACGGCGAAGGCGAGGTGGCTGGTGGCGTAGTAGTGATGCGCTTTGGTGAAAACGCGCAAAAAACCATAGAGCTCGTCAAAGCTAAATTGGAGTCACTTAAAAAAGGCCTGCCTGAGGGGGTTGAAATTGTACCTGTGTACGATCGCTCTCATTTAATAAAAGACGCTGTTGATAACCTTACCTCTAAACTGATGGAAGAGCTGATTGTAGTGGCATTAGTGTGCGTGGTGTTTTTATTCCATGTACGCTCATCGTTGGTGGCTATTATTACCTTGCCTTTAGGCATACTCACCGCCTTTATTATCATGTATTGGCAAGGGATTAATGCCAATATCATGTCATTAGGCGGGATTGCTATAGCGATAGGTGCCATGACAGATGGTGCGATTGTGATGATTGAAAACATGCACAAACACATGGAGAAAAAGCCGCTAACAAATAAAAACCGCTGGCAAGTGGTGATTGATTCTGCCAGTGAAGTAGGGCCTGCATTATTTTTTAGCTTATTAATCATTACAGTTAGCTTTATGCCGGTGTTTATTTTAGAAGCTCAAGAAGGGCGAATGTTTGCGCCATTAGCGTACACAAAAACCTATGCAATGGCGGCTTCTGCCGGCTTAGCAATTACCTTAGTACCCGTACTGATGGGGTACTTTATTCGCGGTAAGGTGATATCTGAAAATAAAAATCCGGTAAACCGTTTACTGGTAAATAGTTATAAGCCACTGTTAAATATGGTGTTAAAGTTCCCAAAAAGCACCTTGTTGGTGGCACTGATTATTACTTTAGTGGGCCTTTATCCGGTAAATAAAATAGGCAGTGAGTTTATTCCACCTCTTGATGAGGGGGGTTTAATGTATATGCCAACCACTTACCCTGGGATTTCTATTGGTAAAGCGCGCGAGCTATTACAGCAATCCGATAAGCTGATTGCCACTGTGCCCGAGGTAAAAACCGTATTTGGTAAAATTGGACGAGCGGAAACGGCAACCGATCCGGCACCACTGACCATGATTGAAACCTTTATACAGTTTAAGCCTAAAGATCAATGGCGCGAGGGCATGACCACCGAAAAGCTCAAACAAGAGCTGGATGCTTTAGTAAAGTTCCCAGGACTCACAAACGCTTGGGTAATGCCTATTAAAACGCGAATAGATATGCTGGCTACAGGGATTAAAACCCCAGTGGGTATAAAAGTCGCAGGGCCTAATTTGAATGAAATTCAAAAAATAGGTCAACAAATAGAGGCACTGCTTAAAGACTTTCCCGGTACGGCGTCGGTTTACTCAGAGCGAGTAGCGGGTGGGCGTTATATTAAGGTCGATATTAACCGCGAAAAAGCAGCGCGTTATAGTTTAAATATTGCAGATGTGCAGCAAGTGGTCGCAACCGCCATTGGGGGAATGAACGTGACTGAAACGGTTGAGGGTCAAGAGCGATACCCAGTTAATATTCGGTATCCGCAAGCGTATCGTGATTCGCCAGAGGAGTTAATGCTACTGCCTATTGTAACCCCTGCTGGGCAACGTATTGCACTTGCCGACGTGGCTGATGTATACATTAGCGATGGCCCTCCTGGCATAAAAAGTGAAAATGCCCGTTTAAATGGCTGGAGCTTTATTGATATTAAAGATACTGACATTGGCAGCTATGTAGAAAGTGCTCAGCAGTTACTAAACGAGCAGCTAATTTTACCCGCAGGGTATTCTATAACTTGGGCAGGGCAATACGAATATATGGAGCGCGCTAAGGCGAAACTGAGTTATGTGTTGCCGTTAACATTAGCCATTATTGTGGTACTGCTTTACCTGAATTTTAGAAGCTTCACTGAAGTATTTATTATTATGGCGACATTACCCCTGGCGATGATAGGCGGTATCTGGCTCATGTATTTAGAAGGCTTTAACTTCTCTGTTGCTGTGGGGGTCGGCTTTATTGCCCTTGCTGGGGTGGCCGTAGAAATAGGCGTTATTATGTTGGTGTATTTAAACCAAGCGTATAAAGCGCAGGTAGAGGCCGCCTCTCAATTAGGAAAAAGCATGAGTATTGAGCAGCTTAAGCATGCCATATTAGAAGGCGCCGGTTTGCGCGTTCGCCCTGTAATGATGACGGTAGCAACCATAGTGATTGGTCTGTTACCGGTGTTATATGGCACAGGCACGGGCAGTGAAGTAATGAGTCGAATAGCCGCCCCCATGGTTGGCGGTATGTTTAGCGCCATTGTTTTAACATTGCTGGTGTTACCCGCGGTGTATTTATTATGGCGAAAGCGAAATCTATAATTTTTACACTGGTTGTGTAACTTGTACTGAAAAAATCAGTGCAAGTTACCCAAACTTAGTCTAGCCACTGATTTTATTATATTTTTTATTGGCATGATTCACGCATCTATTTAATCATTAGGGTTAAATAGTAAGGAACGCACATGCAAGTTAAAACAATCCAAGAAGTGTTCGATTGGACCGTCCAGTTTCACACACAAATGGCCGCTAATTTTTTTAGTGTAAGGGATTTACTCGGGGAACATAACAAACAGCTAATTGATTATTGTGTAGAGTATGAAAAAAAGCTCGCTGAGGATTTAATTGGCTTTAAAGCCATCACGCAAATAAACACTTTAGATACGTATTGTTATGAATATTTTTCAGGGCACTCAGAAATCATTAACTTTACTGATTTAGATCGCAGTAACCAGTTAGATGAGCAAGTAATTCAAGAATATTTATCAAAGCAGCATCAAAAAGTATTGAACGCATATAGTTATTTGGCTGATAAAGCACAATCACCTGAGGCTCAAGAAAAACTAAGTGAGCTGTTGCAACTTGAAGAGCAAGGATTAAAGCAAATGATACAAAGTATTAACCGCCACGCCGACATGTAGCACTATGTGTTATTTGTCGCTGATTAATACCGCGATTGTATAATTGATATAAAAAGCAAATATAAAAAAAGGCGGCTGTAATTAGCGCCTTTTTGTATTGAAAATAATAGAGCACATTTAACTTTGTTCAACATCAACCATTAAGTCACTCGTAATTGACTCAAGAGCGTTAATTACTTCGTCTTTGTTAAGCCCATTAGGTAGGCTAACGGTGGCAACGGCACTAAAAATTGGCACCCCCCAGTTTGGCGCACTTTGCTGCCTTGAGTTTAAGTTCGTAATATTAGCGCCTTTATGACGAATAACATTTGCCAACTCTTGGACAATACCGGGACGATCGTTCCCGGTGATCACAAAATTAAGCTGCTCGAGTTCAACAGGCTCAATTTCGGTGTTGCCTTTTTCAATACGGACATCTAATTTAGGAAGTCCATTAAGCGCATCTTGAAATGCCTGTAAATGCTCTTCAGCCACCTCAACTTGTATAATGCCAGCAAAGTGGCCAAGCAAATGACTTAAATTACTGCTTAACCAATTACCGTGGTTTTCCAATATAACCGATGAAATACTTTCTACTAAACCGGGGCGATCTTCCCCTATAATGCTTATTACCAACTGCTTCATAATAGTTCTCTTTTTAAGCCCAAATGAAAAAATAAATGCATAGGCATTAAGTGATGCGATCTAATGTATGTGATTCTTAATGTATGTAAAAGCTAACCACAAAAGGATTGTTATATTAGATGCCCATTGAGTATTGTCTTGGATAAATAGTTTGTCCAATTAATAATTGATTTAGTTTATTAATAACACATAAATAAATACAATTATTTAATAAAACAATACGTTAATATTATTTCGTGGTTCCAGTAAAGAATTATTACGACTGTAACATTACTGTCACTTTGATGAAATATAATGCGCCCAACGTTAAGATATAAGGGTGTTTTGATGACTTCAAATCCGAATAAACCGACTTTTAATACGGATCGAAGCCGTCTATTTAAAGACCGGTTTGCTAAGTTTGGCATAACCGCAGGCGGTATAATGGTATTGATAGCACTGCTATTGATCTTTTTTTACCTTCTTTATGTAGTGCAGCCTATTTTTGAGTCAGCTAAAGTTGAAAAGCGCGCTAGCTTTAATGTTGCTAATGCTGAGCAAATAGTTGGGCTTGGTGTTGAAGAACAAACTGAGGTTGCTTACTTACTTGATAATCAAGGTCAAGTTAACTTCTATAGTGTTGATAAAGCAAACTTTGGTAAAAAACTAAAAACACTTAATGCCACTTTACCTGCGAAGGTAACCAGCTTTGCAAATAGTGCCCCTTTTCAAGGTCATTATGCGTATGGCTTAGAAAATGGCACAGTGATAATTGTAGCGCCTAAGTTTTTAGTCACCTTTCCTAATAATGAACGTAAGCTAACTCCGCGTTTAGGTTATCCACCGGGTGAGATGGCACTCGAAGTTGATGAGCAAGGTGCTGCTATTAAGCGTTTTGCCTTTAGTCATTATGAGGACAAAACAGCCGTTGTGGCACTTACCGCCGATAAACGTGTGGTATTTAGCAGCTTTGTAGCCGAAGAAAATATGTTTACCGGTGAAGTCGAATGGCAAGTTGAACGTACCGAATTGAACATTGATGGTCGCGTAGATGAGTTATTAATGTCGCCGGATACCACCCGCACATTTGTTCGCTCTGCTAATCAAATTTACGTATTCGATACTCGCTACCCAAGTGAAGTAGAGCAAATCCAATTATTATCTGCTAACGAAGAAAACGCTAATATCGTGTCATCACAATTATTAGCTGGCGCAAACTCACTCATGCTGGCCAATGATAATGGTGAAATATCGCAATGGTTTGAAGTAAACACTGACTCAGGTCGCGAGTTTCAAAAAATTCGTTCGTTTGAAACCACCAAGCAAAGTAAGTTAAATATTTTTACTGAGTTTTACCGTCGCACCTTTTTCACAACCGGTCAAAATGGTGAGCTAGGTGTTTATTACACAACCAGTGAAGCAAAGTTGTGGCAAGGTAAAGTCAGTGAAGGTGCAATTGAACAGTTTGCTATTGCTCCGCGTTCAAATGTCGCGCTGATTTTGGCTGATAACAAGCTAACGGTATTAGAAATTCATAACGAACACCCAGAAGTAACGTGGTCAGCGCTTTGGCAAGAAGTATGGTACGAGGGTTACCCTGAGCCGGGTTATATTTGGCAATCAACGTCTGCAAGTGATGATTTTGAATCTAAGTTCTCACTGGTACCAATTTCATTTGGTACTTTAAAGGCTGCTATGTATGCAATGTTATTTGCTGTGCCTATTGCTATTTCAGCCGCTATTTACACCGCTTATTTTATGTCGAGCGAATTACGTCGCGTAGTTAAGCCGACCGTTGAAATAATGGAAGCTCTGCCAACGGTAATACTCGGCTTTTTAGCTGGCTTGTGGTTAGCGCCTTTAATTGAAGAGCACCTGCCGGCTATTGTTGGCTTACTCGTATTACTACCATTAGGTATTTTAGCAACCGCTTTAGGTTGGACTAAATTACCTGCAGCTATTCGCCATAAAATTCCTGAAGGCTCACATTCAATTTTATTAATTCCTGTGGTGTTATTTATTGGTTGGTTGTCATTTGCGATGAGCGAAAGTATTGAACTGTGGATGTTTGATGGCAATGTGCGTCAATACCTAACAAATGAATTAGGCATGACCTTCGATCAGCGTAATTCATTAGTAGTGGGTATTGCGATGGGCTTTGCGGTTATTCCTACTATCTTCTCAATTGCGGAAGATGCGGTATTCAGCGTTCCTAAGCATTTATCGAATGGCTCGTTAGCATTAGGTGCAACGCAGTGGCAAACGCTAATTCGCGTGGTGTTACTAACGGCTAGCCCAGGTATTTTCTCTGCGGTCATGATGGGGTTAGGTCGCGCCGTAGGCGAAACCATGATTGTACTGATGGCAACCGGTAATACGCCGATTATGGATTGGAGTATTTTCCAAGGTATGCGTACCTTAGCCGCTAATATTGCCGTCGAAATGCCGGAGTCGGAAGTGGGGAGCTCGCATTATCGAATTCTATTCTTAGCCGCCTTTGTATTATTCATATTTACCTTTATTTTCAACACCGTTGCTGAATTTGTTCGTCAGCAGCTGCGTGAAAAATATAGCTCAATGTAAGTGGAGAAACACGACATGGTAAAGCAGTGGTTTAGGTCTGGTTCTCCTTGGATTTGGATGACCGGTGGTGCCGTCAGCATCAGTTTAATTTCAGTAATTGGTTTACTCGCCATGATTGCATGGAAGGGATTAAGCTTTTTTTGGCCATCTCAAGTTATGCAATATGAGCTTGAAGGCTCGATTACTAAACAAACCGTTATTGGTGAAATTTACGACCGTGAATTAGTACCTAAGTCGCGTTTAGCGGCAACCGGTATTGATGTTTCTAAATTTGAAAAAGACGAGGTTGAGCGTTTACTAATTAAAACCGGTAACCGTGAGTATGTAGATTTAGACTTTCGCTGGATACTTGAAACTGATATTACACAAAGCTCAGCACCAAAAGCACTCGCGGTATTTGAGCGTAGCAAAAACGGTAACTTTTACGGTTATGTAGAATCAGTAATTAAAGACGGTGAAACAATAACTACAGATAAAGTTGAAACATTACATGATCTTGTAGAGCGTGCGGTTGACTTGAATGACGAAGCACTGAATTTACAAAATGGTGATATTGGTCATATAAACTACGAGTTAGAGCGTTTACGTTTACAGGAAAAAGCCTATTTGCTTGATAACGAGCTAACTGATGAGCGCGTAGCTGAACTTGCTCAAGCCCGTGCTGATTTACGTGCGCAATATGGTGAGCTTGAAAAAGAGTTATTTGCACTGCGTAACCAAGCTAAGCGTGACCAAGTAACTGTGAAAGATATGCGTGGTGAGATTGTTACTATCCCGCTTTATCAAGTGTTGGATGTATGGTTTCCAAACGACATGGGCTTTTTTGCTAAACTAGGCCATTACTTTGTGCAGTTAGGCAAGTTTGTTTCAGATGACCCACGAGAAGCGAATACCGAAGGCGGTGTATTTCCTGCTATCTTTGGTACGGTATTCATGGTGATGTTAATGGCTGTGATTGTGACGCCATTTGGTGTGGTTGCCGCCATTTATTTGCATGAATATGCAGCTAAAAACGCAATTACTAAAATGATCCGTATTGCGGTTATTAACCTAGCGGGTGTTCCGTCAATTGTATATGGTGTATTCGGTCTAGGTTTCTTTGTGTATATGGTAGGTGGCAGTGTTGACCAACTATTTTACCCAGAGTCATCGCCTACGCCTGTATTTGGTACACCCGGTGTGATGTGGTCGGCACTCACCTTGGCTATATTAACTCTGCCTGTGGTAATTGTGTCAACCGAGGAAGGTTTATCTCGTATTCCAAGCACAGTACGTGATGGTTCATTAGCACTGGGCGCGACTAAGGTAGAAACGTTATGGCGAATCATTATTCCTATGGCCAGTCCTGCTATTATGACGGGGTTAATTTTAGCGGTTGCTCGTGCTGCGGGTGAAGTTGCACCGCTTATGCTGGTGGGTGTAGTAAAAATGGCACCAACGTTGCCGCTTGATGGTAACTTCCCTTACATACACTTAGATAGAAAGTTCATGCACTTAGGTTTTCATATTTACGATGTTGGCTTTCAAAGCCCTAACGTTGAAGCGGCGCGTCCGCTGGTATATGCAACGGCCTTTTTGTTAGTGTCGGTTATTATTACCCTTAACATCACCGCCATTGGTATACGCAACCATTTACGTGAAAAATTCAGATCGCTTGAGCATTAATTTAGTATAGGTAACAAACATGATTACAGTCGCTCCAAAAGTAAACCAAGCAAAGCCAAGCTTGAAGTTAGATTTAAATAATTTAACAGACGAACAAAAAGCGCTAGAAATTAAAGATCTCGACCTTTACTACGGTGATAAACAAGCACTGAGTAAAGTAAATATGAACATTCCGAAAGGCCAAGTAACGGCATTTATCGGTCCGTCGGGTTGTGGTAAGTCAACTTTGCTGCGTTGTATTAACCGTATGAATGACTTGGTTGATATTTGTCGCATAGAAGGCGAAATAATGCTGCACGGGCAAAATATTTACGACAAAAGCGTAGATGTTGCTGCGCTTCGTCGTAATGTTGGCATGGTGTTTCAGCGCCCAAACCCGTTTCCTAAATCAATCTACGAGAATGTGGTTTACGGTCTTCGCCTGCAAGGGATCAAAGAAAAGCGTAAGCTTGATGAAGTGGTCGAACAATCATTGCGTGGTGCGGCATTATGGGATGAAGTAAAAGACAGACTTCACGATAGTGCATTTGGTTTATCGGGCGGTCAGCAGCAGCGTTTAGTTATTGCTCGCTCAATTGCGATAGAGCCAGAAGTATTATTGCTTGATGAACCAACATCAGCACTCGACCCAATTTCAACTTTAGTGATTGAAGAACTAATTAATGATTTAAAGAATAAATTTACTGTGGTTATTGTTACTCATAACATGCAACAAGCAGCGCGGGTATCTGATCAAACCGCGTTTATGTATATGGGTGAGCTCATTGAGTATTCAGATACCAATACCTTATTTACCACACCAACGAAGAAAAAAACTGAAGATTATATTACCGGACGCTACGGCTAGTCGGGTTAAAACGCTAAAACAATGAATTATTAAAGAAGGTCATTATGGAACACAACATTAATAAACATATTTCTGGTCGTTTTAACCAAGAGTTAGAAGATGTGCGAAACCATGTACTAAGTATGGGTGGGTTGGTTGAGCAACAACTTAATAGCGCACTTGATGCAGTTAGCAAAAACGATGCGGTATTGGCACAAAAAGTACGTGAAAACGACTACAAAGTTAATGCAATGGAAGTCAGTATTGATGAAGATTGCACACGTATTATTGCTAAGCGCCAACCGGCAGCCAGTGATTTACGTTTAGTAATTGCAATAGCAAAAACCATTGCTGATTTAGAAAGAATTGGTGATGAAGCTAAGCGAATTGCTAAAGTTGCACTAGACTCATTTACTAAGGATCAACAAGATTTATTAGTAAATATTGAAAATATGGGTCGCCAAGTATCTAAAATGCTGCATGACGTTTTAGATGCATTTGCACGTATGGATGTGCAACGTGCGTTTGAAGTGCATAAAGAGGATGCTAAAGTAGATAGAGAGTATGAAGCTATCACCCGTCAAATAATGACGTACATGATGGAAGATCCGCGCTCAATTCCAAAAATTATGGATTTAGTATGGTCTGTTCGCTCATTAGAGCGTATTGGTGATCGTTGTCAAAACATCGCTGAATACGTCATTTATTTTGTAAACGGTAAAGATATTCGTCATACATCTCAAGACGATATTGAAAAATCACTGTAGTGATACGAATAACTAGAAAATAATTGAATGAGAAAAAGCGTTCACAATCTAGCTTAATGCTGTAAAATTCACGCTGAACAGCATATTGAATTGATTAAAGGGTCAGTTATGCCAACAAATTTTTTAGGTGTTTTTGCAAAATCACCTATAAAACCAATAGAAGAACACATCAGAAAAGCGCATCAAGCAAGCGAAAGTTTGGTACCTTTTTTTAATCATGTTTTTAAAGAAGAATGGCAACAAGCTGAAGAGCTACGTTTAACTATTCGTAATTTAGAGCGTGAAGCCGATGAAATGAAAAGAACTATACGCTTACAACTACCTGGCGGATTATTCATGCCGGTAGAGCGTACAGACCTTCTCGAATTAGTAACCCAACAAGACAAAATTGCTAATAAGGCAAAAGACATTGCTGGGCGTGTAATTGGTCGTGAGATGATCATACCACAAGAGATTCAAGAAGACTTTTTGGCGTATGTAACTCGTTGTGTTGATGCAACAAAACAAGCATCTAAAGCGATTAATGAATTAGAAGAATTGTTAGAAACGGGCTTTAAAGGCAGAGAAGTTACTCTGGTTGAAAAAATGCTCGTAGAATTGGATGCCATAGAACAAGACACGGATGAAATGCAAATTAGAATACGCCGCCAACTACGTAAAGTAGAAAGTGAGCTAAATCCAGTAGATGTAATGTTTTTATACAAAATCATTGAATGGGTTGGCGAGCTTGCAGATATTGCAGAGCGCGTAGGGTCACGTCTTGAGCTGATGTTAGCTCGTTAATTTAAAATCAGTTCAAACACGAAAGATTAAGGTTACACAATGGATATCATTGCATCTTACGGCACGGTATTAATTCTAATTGCCGCAGCAGTCGGCTTTTTTATGGCTTATGGTATTGGCGCAAATGACGTTGCCAACGCGATGGGTACATCAGTAGGTTCAAAAGCACTTACCATTAAACAAGCGATTTTTATCGCGATGATTTTTGAGTTTGCAGGTGCTTATTTAGCCGGTGGTGAAGTAACATCAACAATTCGTAAAGGGATTATTGATGCGGCCCCATTTGCCGACATTCCTGAATTGATGATTTTAGGTATGATCGCCTCATTATTTGCCGCGGGCAGTTGGTTATTAATTGCCTCGTTTTTAGGCTGGCCGGTATCGACCACTCATTCAATCATTGGCGCTATTATTGGCTTTGCTCTGGTTGCAGTAGGCACAGAGGCTATTCAATGGGGTAAGGTTGCCGGTATCGTAGGTAGCTGGATTGTAACGCCGGCGATATCAGGTTTTATAGCGTACTTAATATTTATGAGTGCGCAAAAGCTGATATTTGATACAGACGCTCCACTTAAAAATGCAAAGCGTTTTGTACCAATATACATGGGTTTAGCTGGCTTTATTATGGCACTTGTGACCATTAAAAAAGGCTTAAAGCACATAGGTATTAATTTAGGTACCTTTGAAGGTTTTGCTATTTCTATAGGTATAGCGGTACTAGTTGCTGTTATTGGTAAAATTGCGATTTCTCGTTTAAATATCGATCCTAAAGCGGATAGAGAAATGCAGTTTAACAATGTAGAAAAAGTGTTTGCAGTACTTATGGTGCTAACAGCCTGTTGTATGGCATTTGCTCATGGTTCTAATGATGTTGCTAACGCAATTGGACCACTAGCTGCTGTTGTAAACATTGTTGAAAATAATGGTGAAATCGCGAAGAAAGCGGCTATTGCTTGGTGGATATTACCACTGGGTGGTTTAGGTATTGTTGCCGGTCTTGCTATTTTAGGCAAAAAAGTAATTAAAACCATTGGTGAAGGAATTACACATTTAACACCAAGCCGTGGTTTTGCTGCTGAATTAGCCGCTGCATCTACCGTTGTTATTGCATCGGGCACAGGCTTACCTATCTCAACCACACAAACCCTAGTGGGTGCCGTGTTGGGTGTAGGTATGGCACGTGGTATTGCCGCACTTAATATGGGTGTAATAAGAAATATTGTAGTTTCTTGGGTAATTACATTGCCAGTTGGTGCTGCCCTTGCTATTGTTATTTTCTATGTACTAAGAACCGCTTTTGGGGTTTAATAAAAAGTACTTAAAAGACTTTTAGCTTGAAAAGATCTCAACGCCCCTTGGTGTTGGGGTCTTTTTATTTGTGGAAAGAAAAATGACCAATCTCCCTAGTATAAAGCAGCTACAGTATTTATTAGCTGTGCATCAGCATCAACATTTTGGCCGCGCAGCAAGTGCCTGCTTTATTGGCCAGTCAACGCTGAGCACCGCAATTCAAAATTTAGAAGAGACCTTAGGGTGTCAGCTTATAGAACGAGAAAATCGCAGCCTTATGTTTACCACCATTGGTGAAGAGGTTGTTGAGCGTTCAAGAAAAATCATTAACGACACTATTAGTTTAAAAGAGCTTACCAAAAGCTTTTTAACGCCGCTTAGCGGCACATTAACGGTAGGTGTTATTCCCACGATTGCGAGCTTTATTGCAGCGCCTCTTTATCACTTTTGTCAGCAAACGTTTGCTGACTTAGAGTTAGTTTTAGTGGAGGATACCAGCGACAAGCTACTTGATAAGTTAGAGCATGGGCAAATTGACTTGGCACTATTAGCGCTGCCCTACGAAACCGATAAATTTCATACTCAAGTACTTGCACAAGATCATTTTAGCTTAGTGCACCATAAAGACTACACACCAGCTAAAGGCATTGAAGACTTTAATTTACTACCAGAAGCGAGTGTATTTTTACTTGAGCGAGAGCACTGTATGACTGGGCATGCGCTCAGTGCGTGCCATTTAAACCGCTCTAGCTGTATAAATCCCTTTGAGGCAGCTAGCTTACATACTTTATTGAGTATGGTTGAGTACAAACTTGGCGTGACTTTTTTACCGCAAATGGCGATTAACGCGGGTATTTTAGAAAACAAAAACATGCTTGCTACGCCATCACAAGGTAATGCCTATCGTGATATTGGTGTACTGTGGCGCAAAACAACGGGGCGGATTCGTGACTTTAAATTGTTTAGCCAACAGTTAGAGGTCTTTTTGAAAAAGCAGTGCAGTGTTGATTTTAAGTAACGTAAAAAAGCGTATTAGAGATAATACGCTCAATAACACAGGGAATTAAAGTGGCTGCTTGTGCTGGTAGCTCTCTAGCGGCGGTAAAAACAATAAGTAAACCCACACAACAACATTGAAGTAAGGCACCAGTCCAAGCACTGTAAAGGTTTTTACAGGGTAGCCTTTAATCTGGGCATACTTGTAACATTGAAGCGCAATAGCAAAGTGTATAAACAATAATAACGTGATTAGTTGCATCATAAACATCCTCCTTATGACCAAATGTCCATCTTTAAGAGTATAGACATCTAGATAATAAGAAATAAAGATGTCATGTAAAATCAAGGTGATCACTTAATTTTCATGACATTTTGCTGCCGATAAGCAAAGTATAGGTTAGATGGGCAATTTGGGTAGTAATAAATTGCTTAAATTTGTTTATTAATGTTTATAGTGATGTGAAGGTATCTTGATAAAAAATAGGGTTGTTCTTTATTTTTTCTAATTCAATCAGTACCTTGTCGATAGGGACAGGGCGAGCAATAAAATAGCCTTGCCCGTAGTCTACGCCTATTTCTTTGAGTGCAAAAAATACTTCAGCGGTTTCCACATATTCAGCCACAGAGCGCTTATCTAGTGACCTACTGATGTCGTTTATAGCTTTTACTAGCGCTAAATCAATGGAGTCGTTAAGCATATCGCGGACAAATGAGCCGTCAATTTTCACATGTTGGGCTGGTAATTGTTTAAGATAATTAAAGGTACTAAATCCGGTACCAAAGTCATCAATCGAAAAGTGGCAGCCTAAATTATTTAACCGTTCAATCATTTTACGAGTGGCAGCCAAATTATTAATGCTAGCCGATTCGGTTATTTCAAAAATAATTTTTGATGGAGACACTTGGTATTTTTCGAGGCTCGACTCTATTAACGGCAGTAAACGCTCATCTAAAAATGACTGTGCCGATAAATTTATTGCAACCTGAAGAAGCTCTGGGTGCGCAGCAACACTTGCAATACTGTTACGAATAACACATTGATCCATTAAAAAGGTGTCGTTAAGCATTTCCAATGAGGGAATAAATTGATTTGGGTAAATAAGTTCGTCGTCGAGCTTTAATCTCAGTAGTACTTCAAAGTAAGCAACCTGATTAGTTTTAAAATCCCAAATGGGTTGATAATGAAGTTCTATACTGTCTTGTTGTAGAGCTTGGCGTACGCCATGGCCCCATTCTAAGCCCGTTTGCAGCGCATTGTTTTCACCATCTTGTTTTGAATAACAATGTACTAAGTTACGGCCTAAATTTTTAGCAATATATAACGCAATATCTGATTGCTTTAAACATTCATTTGGGTCGCAGTTATCAGCAGTAATTTGTGTTAAGCCAATAGAGCAGCTAATTGAATACACTTGATCTTCTGACTTAAATTGGTTGCCCTCAATGGCACTACAAATCCTCTGTGCAATTAAATGTGCGTCTAATAAATTGGTGTTTTTAAGGATCACCGCAAACTCATCGCCACCCACACGGCAGATCAGGTGCTCATTACTAATATTGGCAATAAACAGTTGTGCCACTTCTTTTAAAACAATATCGCCTTGTTGATGGCCTTTACTGTCGTTGATTATTTTAAAGTGATCAAGATCGATATAAATCAGCGCATGCTCAATATTTGCATAGGTATTTTCGTTTTGACAAATATAGTTAAGTTGTTGGTCAAAATAATAACGATTGTGTAGCCCTGTTAAGGTGTCATGCAGGGCTAAATGGCGTAATTGCAACTCTGCTTGTTTGCGCTCATGAATGTTATCGAGTGTGGCAGTGATAGTGGCGTTGTTGCTGCTATTTTTTATTAACTGAAGCCGACATTCGACCCATACTGAGTTACCGTTTTTTTGGCTCAGTTTAACTTCTATTTTTTGTTTATTCGCGCCACCTTGTAAAATATCATCAATGGTTGATTGTAATGACTGTTTATATTCTGTGGTGCAAAACGCAGTGAGTGGTTGTTGTAAGGTCGACTTAACTCCAAAACCACTTAGAGATTCCCACGCCGGGTTTATAAAGCGAATATTTCCTTGCTGATCTAGTTCAAGTACAACCGTGTTTAAGTGCAATAAAATACGCTGATGCGCTGAAAATAGGTCACGATATTTTACTTCACTAACACTTAACTGCTGCACTTTGTTAGCAAACTCAGCATAGCTCACCATGAAGTCTTCACGACGCGCTGCATGATCACAGACTTTATTCAAAAATGAAGGATCGTAAGGGGCGCGAATAAAGTCGGTAACACCAGAAAGTAATAACTGCTCAGCGTAATCAGCATCGTCTTTATCAATAATAGTAACAATGGCTTGCTGAGGGTTATGCTGCAAAATCTTTTCTACTAATTGATTTGAGCTCTCAGCTTGTGCTGCAGTGGCATCAAGTAGCACAATAGCAAACGACTGCTGATTATAGGCACTGAGCGCGGCTTTTTCGTTAGTAACATGAGTAATTGCAAAGTTAAGCTTTAATTGTTCACTCATCTCGTTTGCCCTGCTGCTAAAGGGTTCTAATAACAACAGGTTTAAGCGACTGCTTTTTTCTAAATGACTCGACAACACATTTGCGAGTATTTGCGGCAATATATCTTGGCGTTCAAAAGGCAGTACTGCATCTATGCCATAGCTACGTGCGGTAGTTTCGGCGATACGCTCACAATAAATGGGCGGAATAAGTAAAATAGGCGTATTTTTCGGCGTGTTAAGTAAACCAGAGCGGATCATACGTGAAAACCGCCAGCCATCAATTTTACCTACATCTAAGCCGGTTATGATTATATTTACGCTTTGGTTCTTTAAGATTTTTAACGCATCTTGGCTGTCTGAGGCTTCAATAAACTCAAACACACCAAGCCTCTCCAGCGTGGCACGTATAGTCTGGCGCTCATCATTACTTGTATTTAATATTAGCAATTTAAGCTGTTTTGCCACTTAGGTACCACTCCGAGAAATGCAGATTATAAAACAGTAAGAGTAATGATATTTAGCGATAAGAACAAGCGTATTTAACCGCTATTTTAAATGTAGTTCATTGATAGCTAATTAGGGAGAATATAAGGGTTATCTTGAGCTTTATTACTAATAGTTAAATACAAAAACCACCTCAAAATGCAGAATTCAGCGCTTTACAGGGGCTTAATATCAAGGCGATACTTTGCAGTCATGGTAGTCCCTTTCAAGACGTAGCAACGATGAGAGTATGCCCCTGTGAAACGCCCACGGGTTGGCTTAAAAGCGATTTATACTGCGTTATTGATATTAATAATAGAACCACTATTTTTTGCAATCAATGCCTTGCCTAAATCGCTTTTAATTCCGACGACACTCGCATTTTGAGGTGGTTTAAATATACCCAAACCACCTCAAAATGCAGAATTCAGCGCTTCACAGGGGCTTAATATCAAGGCGATACTTTGCAGTCATGGTAGTCCCTTTCAAGAAGTAGCAACGATGAGAGTATGCCCCTGTGAAACGCCCACAGGTTGGCTTAAAAGCGATTTATACTGCGTTATTGATATTAATAATAGAACCACTATTATTTGCAATCAATGCCTTGCCTAAATCGCTTTTAATTCCGACGACACTCGCATTTTGAGGTGGTTTGGGTATACACTTGGCGCGATTTTAAATGATGTGGAATTCTAACAATGCGCGTAGCTGATTTTAGCTTTGACTTACCTGATGAATTAATTGCTCGTTTTCCTAAAGCAGACAGAACCAGTAGCCGTTTATTGAGCTTAGATGGGCCGAGCGGTGCTGTTGAGCATAAAATATTTAGTGACATTCTTGAACTGGTTAACGAAAACGATTTACTGGTTTTTAACAACACCAAAGTAATACCTGCGCGTATGTTTGGTCAAAAAGAATCAGGCGGTAAAGTTGAGGTGCTGGTAGAGCGTGTATTAGATGAACACCGCGTTCTTGCGCATATTCGTGCGAGTAAATCCCCAAAGCCAGGTAATGTCCTCATTTTAGAGGGCAAAGCAAAAGCTATTATGGTGGCACGCCATGATACCTTATTTGAGCTTGAGTTTAGCCGCAGTGAAAATGTGCTCGGTATTTTAAATGATGTGGGCCACATGCCGCTTCCTCCTTATATTGACCGCCCAGATAACGAAGCCGACCGTGAGCGTTACCAAACGGTATATGGCGAAAAGCCAGGCGCTGTTGCTGCACCTACGGCAGGTCTTCATTTTGACGATAAACTTATGACTGCGCTTAAAGACAAAGGCGTACAAATGGCGTTTGTTACCTTGCATGTTGGCGCAGGTACATTCCAGCCAGTTAGGGTAGAAAGTGTTGATGAGCACATCATGCACTCAGAATATATTGAAGTGCCACAAGATGTGGTTGATGCGGTTGCCAGTACTAAAGCCAAAGGCGGGCGTGTGATTGCAGTAGGTACAACTTCAGTACGATCACTAGAGTCAGCCGCAAAAATACATGGCGGCAAGCTAGATACTTACTTTGGCGATACCGATATCTTTATTTTTCCGGGTTATCAATTTAACGTTGTTGATGCCATGGTAACTAACTTCCATTTACCCGAATCAACTCTGATCATGTTAGTTAGTGCCTTTGCAGGGCAAGACAACATTATGGGCGCTTACAATACGGCGATTGAACAACAGTATCGCTTTTTTAGCTATGGCGATGCGATGTTTTTGACCCGTAAATAATTCTCAGCGTTATCGGTTTTTATTTTACTCCTAAGCATAGTGAATTTCTCACTGCTAATAGTAATAGGGTGGTAAAAAGGGTAGAATCGAGCGGTTAAATTATAGCTTGTTGGACTGTTTTTCCGACACAGAGGATATTATGAAATTTGAATTAGACTGCACTGATGGCAAAGCGCGCCGCGGCCGCTTGATTTTTGATCGAGGTGTAATAGAAACACCAGCGTTTATGCCTGTAGGTACTTACGGCACGGTTAAGGGTATGACACCTGATGAAGTAAAAGCAACCGGTGCACAAATTTGTTTGGGCAATACATTTCACTTAATGTTGCGCCCTGGTACTGAAATCATTAAACAGCATGGTGATTTACACGACTTTATGAATTGGGACTTCCCAATTTTAACTGATTCAGGCGGTTTCCAAGTATTTAGCCTTGGTGCAATGCGTAAAATCACTGAAGAAGGCGTGATGTTCCAATCGCCTGTAAATGGTGACCAAATTATGATGTCGCCAGAAAAGTCAATGGAAGTGCAGCGTGATCTTGGCTCAGATATCGTGATGATATTTGACGAATGTACGCCATATCCTGCCACCGAAAAAGAAGCCAAAGACTCTATGGAGCTTTCTCTTCGTTGGGCTAAGCGTTCAAAAGAAGGGCATGGCGACAACCCATCAGCATTGTTTGGTATTATTCAAGGCGGTATGTATCCTGAGCTTCGTGCACAGTCACAAGCGGGCCTTGAAGAAATTGGTTTTGATGGTTATGCACTCGGTGGTTTATCGGTGGGTGAGCCTAAACATGAAATGATTAATATTCTTGATCATTGTGCTTATAAAATGCCAGAAAACAAACCGCGTTACCTAATGGGTGTTGGCAAGCCAGAAGACCTAGTTGAATCGGTTCGCCGTGGTATAGATATGTTTGACTGTGTAATGCCAACGCGCAATGCACGTAACGGTCACTTATTTATTACTACTGGCATCATAAAAATCCGTAACGCAGTGCATAAAACAGATACTGGCCCACTTGATCCAGAGTGTGATTGCCATACCTGTAAGAATTATTCGCGTGCTTATTTGCATCATTTAGACAAATGTAACGAAATTCTTGGCGCACGACTAAACACTATCCATAACTTACGATACTATCAACGTGTTATGGAAGGTTTGCGTAATGCTATCAGTGAAGGTCAACTAGAGGCATTTGTGCACGATTTTTACGCTCGCCGAGGCCAAGAAGTGCCAGAGCTAGCTGATACAACAAATTAAAATTTAAAAATTAAAGAGGAAGTATTATGAGTTTATTTATTTCAAACGCACATGCCAGCGCTGGCGCACCTGCAGCAGGCGGCGGTATGGAAATGCTAATTATGTTAGCGATTTTTGGTTTGGTTTTTTACTTTTTAATTTACCGCCCGCAAGCAAAGCGCGTAAAAGAGCATAAAAGCTTAATGAGCGCGATGGCAAAAGGCGATGAAGTGCTAACCCAAGGTGGTTTAGTAGGTAAAATCGTAAAAATTGCTGAAGATAAAGACTTCATCGTGATCTCATTAAACGAGCAAGCAGAAGTAACAGTACAAAAATCAGCAGTATCTGCTGTATTGCCTAAAGGCACAATGAAGTCGCTATAAAAATAATAAGGACGACCCCGTGTTAAACAAGTTTCCAATTTGGAAGTATTTACTTGTTTTAGCTGTGTTAGCCATTGGCCTTTTATATGCTTCACCAAACCTGTATGGCCGCGATCCGGCCATACAGGTTTCTGGCGCTAAAGGCACCGATGTTGACCTCAGTGTTGTAGACAAAGTAAACGCAATCCTCAAAAAAGATAACGTAAGCGTTAAATCGACAAAGCTTGAAGATGGACAAATTCTTGTTCGTTTTAAAAATGTTGAAGATCAACTAAAAGCGCAAGACTTATTGCGTAACTCGCTTAGTAGTGATTATATCTCAGCGATTAATATGGCTCCTGCACAACCGGCTTGGTTAAAGTCGCTTGGCGGTAACCCTATGAAGTTGGGCCTAGATTTAAGTGGTGGTGTGCATTTCACCATGGAAATCGACATGGTCACTGCGGTTGATAATCAGCTTGAGCAAATGGAGCAAGATTTTCGTAGCGACCTGCGCGAAGAAAAGCTACGTTATCGTAGTGTGCGCCGTGTAGCTGGCTCTGAGCGTATGCGTGTAGAAATGCGTAACGAAGAAGATAAAGACGCTGCAGAGCGCTTTTTAGAAAGCCGTTACCCATTAAACGTCTACATTGATGATAGTAGTAACGATAACGCATTCTTTGTCACTATGAGTGAGCTAAAGCTAAAAGAAATTCGTGACTATGCTATCAAGCAAAACGAAACGATTATTCGTAACCGAATCAACCAAATTGGGGTTGCAGAGCCAAACGTACAGCGCCAAGGTGCTGAACGCATTATTGTGCAATTACCAGGGATTCAAGATACCGCTCGCGCTAAAGAAATTTTAGGTGCAACGGCCACACTTGAGTTTCGTGAAGTTGACGAAAATGCTGATATAAGCGCCGCTGCTCAAGGTCGTATCCCTCCGGGCACTGAAATGATCATGAGCCGTGATGGTTATCCTGTGGTACTAAAAAAACGCATTATTCTTGAAGGCAGCCATATTACTGGCGCGCAATCGGGTGCAGATGAGTATCAGCGTCCACAAGTAAGCATTAAACTCGATAGTAAAGGTGGGGCAAAAATGAATGCCTTCACCAAACGCGCTATTGGTAAACGTATGGCTACCGTGTTTATTGAGTACAAGCCATCGGGTAAAAAAGATAGCGAAGGTAAAGCACTTCCACCAATTAAAGTGGAAGAAGTGATTAACGTAGCAACCATTCAAGCGCGTCTTGACCGTTCATTCCGTATTACCGGTATTGATAACCCCGCTGAAGCACATAACTTAAGTTTACTACTTCGCGCGGGTGCACTGGTTGCGCCTATTCAAATAGTAGAAGAACGAACGGTTGGACCAAGCCTAGGTCAAGAAAACATTGAAGCGGGTATGACCGCTGTAGCCTTAGGTTTTGCATTTGTACTGGCCTTTATGCTTATTTACTACAAAGGTTTTGGTCTTGTTGCGAATATCGCACTGGCTGCCAACTTAGTACTTATTATTGGTGTAATGTCGTTAATTCCAGGTGCAACGCTTACCCTGCCTGGTATCGCAGGTATTGTACTAACCGTTGGTATGGCTGTTGATGCGAATGTACTTATATTTGAGCGTATTCGTGAAGAGCTCGCTGATGGCCGCAGCCCTCAACAAGCGGTTCATTTTGGTTATGATAGCGCCTTTAGTACTATTTTTGATGCCAATATCACCACATTAATTGCGGCGATTATCTTGTTTGCTGTTGGTACCGGTCCTGTTGCAGGCTTTGCGGTAACCCTAGCAATTGGTATTTTAACCTCTATGTTTACAGCAATTGTAGGTACCCGTGCGGTGATCAACCTATTTATTGGTGGTAAACGTGTTGATAAACTTTCAATTTAAGGAGCAGACATGCAAATTTTAAGATTGGGCGGAAAAACCCTTCGTTTCATGTCTCTTCGAAAAGTGGCAATGGGCTTTTCTACGTTATTAATCATAGCGTCGCTGGCGTCACTTTTTGTTAAAGGCTTAAATTTCGGTTTAGATTTTACCGGCGGTACAGCAGTTGAGGTAGGTTTTTCACAACCTGCCGATCTGAAAAAAGTACGTAATGTACTGGCCGAAAACGACTTTGCTGATGCATCGGTACAGCTTTTTGGTTCAAGCCAAGAAATACTGGTCCGTTTAGCCCCTCGCGGTGATGATGTAAAAGCAGAAGTGATTGGTAACCAAGTAATTGCTGCCCTTAAACAAGCTGATGATAGCGTAGTAATGCGCCGTATTGAGTTTGTAGGCCCAAGTGTAGGTGAAGACTTAAAAGAGCAGGGTGGCCTTGCCATGTTAACTGCGCTTATATGTATCTTAATTTACGTGGCATTTCGCTTTGAATGGCGCTTTGCTGTGGGTGCAGTGGGGGCACTATTACACGATGTAATCATTACGATTGGTTTGTTCTCGGTGCTTGGTTTAGAGTTTGACCTAACTATTTTGGCTGCAATACTCGCCGTGATAGGTTACTCACTAAACGATACCATTGTTGTATCAGACCGTATCCGTGAAAACTTCCGTAAAGTACGTATTGACGACACCATTGAAATTATTGACCTGTCACTTACGCAAACACTTAATCGTACTTTAGTTACATCAATTACCACTATTTTAGTATTGATTGCACTCTTTGTATGGGGCGGCCAAACTATTCATGGCTTTGCTACCGCACTATTATTTGGTGTATTTATTGGTACATATTCTTCAGTTTACGTTGCCAGCTCGGTGGCTATTGCCATGGGCGTAAGTAAAGAAGATTTAATACCAGAGGTGATTGAAAAAGAAGGTGCCGATTTAGACTCAATGCCTTAATTGAGATTAAATTATCCTTTTTAAAAAGCCGCTCCTTGTGAGTAATGCAGATCAGTTAAGAATATTTTTATGATCACTTGACTGATCTTTCCATGGCTTCAAAATCCGATATTAGAAATAATATCGGATTTTTTTATGTCTCTCATTCAGCACTTCGATAACATGTCTTCATTTTTAAATGATGTACATACACTAGATAAACTTAAACAGGTTCTTGACCCTGATATTCTTGAACAAGCATTTAAACATGCAGGTGTTGCTACTGTGCGTAAAAGGCGATTACCGCTAGAAGCTATTATGTGGTCTGTAATTGGAATGAGTTTATTCCGAAACGAAACCGTTTGGGATATCACTAATAGACTCGACATCTCTTTAATAGCCTATTAGCCACGCCCAACATGCTAACCCTCTAACCATGTTACCGGGTAATGTGGCAATTAGTGAAATAATAGAGCAGCGTCTGCAACATAAACAGCCATTTTCACTAGCCTATATCGATTTAAATCATTTTAAACAATTTAACGATTTGTATGGTTACGCCAGTGGGGACAGCGTGATAAAACTTCTGGCCGATGTGACTGTAAAAGCGTGTGCGCACAGCGCTAACTTTGTCGGGCATATTGGTGGCGATGACTTTATGTTGGTGTTTGAAAAAAAAGATGCGGTGGAGGTTTGTAATACCATTATCACGCAATTTAAACTGCAGTCACGCGTATTTTTTACGCCAGAGCATATTGCTGAAAAAGGGTATTGGACAACTAATCGAGAGGGCGAAAAGCAGTTTGTACCTTTACTTACACTATCGATAGGTTTAGTTGAGCCGGATCTGCAGCAGTGTAAAAATAGCCATCAAGTAGCGGCATTAGCCACAGATGCTAAAAAAGCAAAACGTTATCGTCACAGCTACTTATTTATTTGTAATCGAAAAAGGCCAGCACCCGCTGTTGTGCGTTTATCCAATAGTAAAAAAGTGGCTAACAAAAAGCAAAAAAGGAGCCTAGGCTCCTTTTTTAAGTGCGGTATTACGATTAACGTAATAACGACTCAGATAATACTGGGCGCATTTCACGAACAATCGCTTGTGTTAGCTTAGGTGCACCACAAATAACGTTACCGCTCACGTTGTAGTTATTACCGCCAGCAAAATCAACAACCATGCCGCCAGCTTCTTTAACTAATAGCTCGCCTGCTGCTGTATCCCACGGTTTTAAACCAATTTCAAAGAAACCATCAACACGACCCGCTGCAACATACGCCATATCTAGCGAAGCAGAGCCTGCTCGACGAATATCAGCGGTATGTACGAATAATGCTTTAAACGCTTCAGAATAGGCATCTAAGTGGTGTTTTTGTTTGAAAGGGAAACCTGTTGCAAGAATAGAACCTGCAAGTTCAACCGTTTTAGATACACGTAAACGTTTGCTATTTAACTGTGCGCCTTGACCACGAGAAGCGGTGAAAAGTTCGCCTCGAATTGGATCGTAAATTACGGCTTGGTCTAAACGACCTTTAACTTTAAGTGCAATAGATACTGCGAAATGAGGGATACCCTTGATGAAGTTAGTTGTGCCATCAAGTGGGTCAACAATCCATTGGTAATCAGCATCCTTACCTTTGTGTTCGCCTAACTCTTCACCAACGATGCAGTGATCAGGGTAAGAACGTAAAATAGTGTCACGAATTACGGCTTCGGCTTCTTTATCAATGTTCGTAACTAAATCATTAGTGCCTTTTTGTTGCACTTCAACTTTTGATAAGTCTTCACTTGCACGAAGAATAAGCTTGCCTGCGTTACGCGCAGCGCGAACCGCAATGTTTAACATTGGATGCATGGTATTACCTTTGGGTTGTAAAAGAACGTTTATATATTTAAGCCGGCGTATTTTAGCGGTTTTTGCCATAAAGTAAACCATAAAGCCTAAATACTTGTGAGTGTTTTTTGTACAGGCATGATCTTTCAATATATTTATTGGAACGAAAACAGGCAATAAATTTGTAAATTAGCGCTTTACCTAAAGTTAACTTGAGGTTTTATGATGTTCTATATTCAATTAATAGGAAGAAAGTTATGAAATTAGAACACGTAAATTTAGTTGTTAGTGACATAAACGCCATGCTTAAGTTTTACCAAGCAGCGTTTCCCTATTGGTCAATTAGAAGTGTGGGGGAAGGGGAAACTGCGACCTATCAGGACATCAAGTTGGTTTGGCACACTTTGCCTATGTAACCAATAACTTAAATGCAGTAATAGCGCGCCTAAAACATGCGGGCTTTGCAATAAGTAAAGAAGGTGCTGTAAATCCATTTAGAAAAAAATTTTATTATATTGACCCTGCAGGGTTTGAGGTTGAGTTTGTAGAGTACATGAGTGATGTACCTAGTGAACGAAATAACGACTTATAATATGAATGAAGCCAACTATTATGGCTTCATTCAATGTTTAGCATATTTAATAATGTTTACCATTCATGCCAAGTTGAGTTTTTAGATCATTTGCAAAGTTAATAAATTTTTCTTTAATAGTGCGTTTAACTTTAACTTCCACAGAGCCTAAAACAGTTTTTCCTTCAATGTGAATCGTTGGCCCTTGGCGCTTATTTAGTGACACTGTTTTATTTTCAAAACTGCCTAAAATACAAAACATTTTAGAAACTACATTAACGTGCTCTGGTACATATATTTCTTCGCTGCCAAAATAACAATTAACGTGAATAGTGACATGTTGGTGGGTAAAAATAGCATCCGTAAAATCAAGATTGACTGACCCCATGTAGTTTTCTATGTGAATGTTTTGAGGAACTACCCATTGGCCGCTTCGTTCACTCGAACCAAGAATGCTTCTTAATGTAAGTGGCTCTTCATCAGTCTCATGCTGCGCGCTATAATTAGGTGCAAATTGAGAGTGCTTTTGCGCCTTATATTGCTGGTCAGTATTTAAGGTTAAATCTTCAACGAGATCCATAAGTGCTTTATTGTCACTCGCTGCCATGGCGTCGTCTAAGCGCCTTTCAAATGCTTCTACAGAAATAACACCATGGCTGTAGTTATAAATGAGCTGATCAATCACTTGCTCACGAACTTGCTCAATAGGGCGGTCTTCAATTTTAACAGACATTTAAATTATCCTTTTATGGTTGCTGGTTATTTCAAAGCAAGCCTTATACCAAATATTAAATTGTTTAAATTCAGTGGTTTATGATTTTTGGTTTTTGATTCTTTATTATATTAACGACAGATTAACCAAATATACAATTATTTAGTAAGTTTCGCTATTCGAGAAACTTTTACGCAATAGTCTGTAAATGTTTACTTAGTAGGTTTAAGCCAATATCTACTATTTTAAAATAACCTATTGAAATTAAAGGTTAAAAAATGTTGGCCCGATGCTCGCATTAGCTTAAGTGTCTTTAATCAAAAGGAGAACGATTATGAAAACATTTAATAAGTCTATGATTGCAGCCCTAGTATTAGGAACAACCGCAATGGGCGCTCAGGCAAGCAGTTGGGAAAATGAAAGCAAAGATGCTTGGATTGATGGGAAAGCAGAAACAGTATTGCTTATGAACACCAATCTAAATAACTTTGATATCAACACGGACGTAAAAAACGGCAAGGTAATGCTAACAGGTAAAGTAAACAGCGAATTAGATAAAGAGCTTGCTGAAGAACTCGTGCTAAGCCTAGATGGTGTAACTGACGTTGAAAACAGTCTAACTGTGGTAAAAAACACCGACATGAAGAAGCATGATTCTAAAATGATGGGTAACGACACTGAAAGTGATTTAACAGATGCTAAAATCACTACAGTGATTACAACACGTTACTTATTTGATTCTGAAGTAGGTGGTACAGACATTGATGTTGATACCGATAATGGTGTGGTAACTCTAAAAGGTACAGTTGAGTCTGATGCTGAAAAGCAATTAGCGATGGAAATTGCTAAAAACGCTGAAGATGTTCGCAAGGTAGTGGATGAATTAACTGTTATTGCAGAATAATACACTATACTAAAGCCCAGCCCTGCTGGGCTTTTTGTTTTGCTAACATTATAAGGATTAAATTATGGATATCATTAGAATTATTTTTTCTATTTTATTACCACCACTGGGTGTGTTTTTACAGGTAGGACTAGGGATGCATTTTTGGTTAAATATTTTGCTAACCTTACTCGGCTATTTCCCTGGATTAATTCATGCGATTTATATTATCGCCAAAAAATAACACCCTATCGCAGTAATACATTTAATACTGAGTTGCTAATTGCCATCGTAAGGTATGTGTATTAGTTACTCAGAATACTATTATTTAATGAGTTCGTTTCCTCAACGTCACCATCAATAAACCTAAAAGCTTACTATTTGAGCAGTTAGCCCTTTGATTGTTAAAATAAAGCTTTTTGCTAGTGACAAGCCCCTAAAAACTTTTTATACTGCAACCCGCTTTAGTCGCTCTGTGGCTAAACGCTTCAAAAAATTAACTGCTTACAGTTATACAAAAATGGCCCCTTAGCTCAGTTGGTTAGAGCACACGACTCATAATCGTTAGGTCCCCAGTTCGAGTCTGGGAGGGGCCACCACTTTTACACGCTTTCCAAGTACATAAAAACTCATTTTCTTAGTTTATAAAATTCGCTTTTGTTATTTCTATCGTATTTTTCACCAGTGCACTGATTTCTGTATTAATTCTATTGAATACATTGCAATAAACACAGTTGAATCTACTATTAAAGTGTTATGGGGTTTTATTATAAAAATCTTTACTTTATGCTCTTTAATGTCGCTACTGTTAATTGTGTGCAGTATATAAAATACTGCTTAGTTATTCCTTAGGTGTTCTATGTTATTAAAACGAAAAGTATACCTCAGCCTTATTCTGGCTGTTGCTGCTCCTTTAGCAATATCTACTCTCATCTTTTCCAATAGTATTCGCTCAAATACAGAAGAAAAACTAGCAAAAGTAGATTTACCGACTGCGCTTAGTGAAGTTAAAAGCCAAATAGAGCTGGAACTTTCTACACCTATTGTTGTAGGCAAAGAAATAGCGCAAAACTTATTTGTGCAGCAATGGATGAATAATAATGAAGATGCGCAAAGCCGAGGTAAATTTATTGATTACCTCAAACATATAAAAGATAAAAACCAAGCCAGTAACGCATATATTATTTCTAAAAACTCCCGTAACTATTACACCGATGAAGGTATTTCTAGGCAAATAGACAGTAGTGATACTTGGTTTGATGCTTTTTTAGCATCGGATAGATCATTTGAAGTAGCGCTCGACATAGATAAAGGCAGCTCTGAGGTGATGGTATTTATTAATTATGCCATTGAGCTTGATGGGCAACGACAAGGAATTGCTGGGATTGGGCGTTCGCTCGATTCTATGGTGGATCTCATAAGTGAATATAGGATAGGTGAGGGCGGCATTGTTTATTTGGTCTCTGGTAGTGGCGAGATTATGCTGCATGGTAATAAAACTAAAATAGGGCAATCTGTTGACTTGGCGCCGATTAAAAATGGGGCAATTCAAAGTAAAGTAATTGATGGTGATGACTATGCTGTATCAAGTACGCCTGTAAACTCATTGGGTTGGCATCTAGTTGCTGAAATTCCCCAAGAGCAATTATATGGCGCAATTAATAGTGCTATTAATACTAATATCATTTTTGGTGTAATTATTGCGCTTGTAGGTTTAGCGTCAGCACGCGTGTTGGTAGGGCAAATATTTAGGCCAATCGAAAACATTACTGCAGCAGTGAATGCGTTAACAGAAAAAGATGGCGATTTAACAGCGCGACTCCCTACTGATGATAATAATGAAATTTCAGACTTAGCGGTTAAGTTTAATCTGTTTTTAGAGCAGTTACATTATATGTTCAAACAGGTTTCTGAGTCGGCAATTCATGTTAAAGGTATTTCCCAAGATGTGCTTGAGCAAGTGCAAGGTGCGGCAAATTTAGCTGAAGTGCAATCATCGAGTACGCAAGCGGTGGCGGCAGCCGTTAATGAGATGGAGGTTACGGTTCAGGATATTTCTGGTAGTGCCAGTAATGCAGCAGATATTGCTACTAAAACCGAAGAAACGACGCACAAAGGGGTTGAGTTTGTGCAAAGCACGATTAAACAAATGGAACAACTGGAAGCGTCAATGGCCAACTCTGTGGCCTCGGTGTTAGAACTCTCGACAGAGATTAAATCAATCTCTCATGTATTGGATGTAATTAAAGGGATTTCCGAGCAAACTAATTTATTGGCGTTAAATGCGGCTATTGAGGCTGCTAGAGCGGGTGAGCAGGGCCGTGGCTTTGCGGTAGTTGCTGACGAAGTAAGAACGCTTGCGCAACGTACCGCGGAGTCTACAGAGCAAATTAATGAGATGATTGATTCGTTAAATGCTAAAGCTTCAAGCACGGTAACAGCGATTGAATTGGGCAGCAAAAACACCCTAGAAAATGCCGAGCGCTTAAAAGAAACCGGCCATACATTAAATGGTATTTCACAGGAAATTGTAATACTAAGCGAGTTAAACAACTCAGTGGCTACTGCAACGCGAGAGCAAACACTAGCGACCTCAGAAATTAGCCAAAATATTGTGATGATTTCCGATTCGGCAGAGCAAACCAAAGAAAATATGAAAAAGTCAGAGCAGCTTTGTAATGGTTTAAATAAAGAATGGAATATTTTAAGGGATTTACTGGGTAAGTTTACGCTTTAAACACGATTTAATTAAAAATCGGTTGAGCGAGGAAATCATCATAGTTATAGTGCTCTCGCCTATAACTATGATGTTGTAATGGCGGTTAGTTTTTACGGTAAATCTCGTGATCCATTTCGTAAATATTTACGCTTAAACTGTCAGAGGCTCTGCAATACGTTTGCAAGCAGGCTAGTAATTGCTCACTTAGTAGTTGCTTTTGCTCAATGGAACGCCCAGCCATAATATGCACCGCAATATGAATAAACCCTTCTTTACCCACACCTAACTGATAATGCTGATAAGCAATAGCGCGAGTCTTTATTGTTTCTAAATCAAATAAGCCACTTTCAAACGTTGTTGTATGGATTTTTTCCACAAGAACTTGAGGTAGTAAAGGCAGATCTTCTGAGTGTTCAATAATAATGTGTGGCATTTAACGTATCCTCTTTAGATTGGTTTATTTAATTATACCAAACGGGTTTGTACACGCTAACCCCATAACGCTTAATTTTTAAAATGAGACTAGAACATATTTTTAGCAATAAACTCATTTAAGCAATTACAAGACCTGTAGCGTGTTTAATTTTAGATTTATTATGGCAAAAATTTTTGGTTGATACGTTTTATGTCAATTTGTGGTGACTTATACGAAGTGCACACAAGCCAGTTGGTATTTGTAATTGCAATTTATGAAATAAGTAACGAAAACATCATGCGCGAATGTTATGACTCAGAGGCTGCGTGGGGCAGTGATAACGAATACTGTAGCGATATTACCCGTAACGACGAAGGTAACATTGTAAAAACTCTACAGCGTGAACATAACTTGGATGAGTTAACTGCGCGCGGTTACGATGTCGTTGCAACTTACAAATATGACATCGGCAGCTATGGCAACTTGTTATTTAAGCTTTATTACAATCACATTATTGAAAACTCGCAAACCTATAAAGGGTTAGATGGTAACAGTGTTACTTCACAGTATGCAGGTTATGGGCGCTCAAAAGATAAAGCCGCTATGTCGATTGTATGGAAAATGGATGATTTACTTATCCGCTGGCGTACAAATTACGTAGGCGCGTTTAAAGCAAGCCAAGAAGATGAGAAAGACTACCTTGAGTATGTTGCTGCAAACGATGAGCGCTGTGCTGCGGGCGATGCCGGTTGTATTGCAAACCCAGAGCCACTTGCGTATCAAGATTATGGCTCATTTTTATAGCATAGTTTATCAGTGTCTTACACTCTGGCACTGACTGATAAAAGTGACTTACGTGTATTTGGCGGTATTAACAATGTATTTGACGACAAAGGGGCATTTTACCCAAGTGGTCGTGGTAACTTTTATAGTGGCTACGGCGGCGGTGCCGGTCGTTATGTTTATCTAGGTGCACAATATAGCTTTTAATAACCTTTAGCTGTATTTGTTTGCAAAGGCACTCCCTCGGGCGCGCCTTTTTTATTGTGTATCTTGCTGCGAGATACCCTTTAAACCATTACAGTATTGAGTTGGTGGATAAAATTTGTTTTATCGCGGTGAAAGCGTTTAGTATAAGGCGTAACTTAATTTTTAATATGAACGAAGGACTTGCTATGAAGTATCTCAAAATGGGTGGTTTAATTGTATGCTTAGCAGGGCTTGCAGGGTGCTCTGATGATGTTGCTTCAGTAAGTCTTGGGCTATTTACCACTAAAGATGTGGTGGTTAATTCACAGCAAGACCCGCTAGTGACCGGTGTAACCTGTCATATTAGCCATATTGAGGCGAATTTAGATTTTTCAGACCCCTCAGATATGTCGATTGCCTGTCGTCAAACGGGGCCAATAACGCCAGACCAATTACAGTCTATCGACCGCAGTAAATCCGGTGAAGTCGTGTTTAAATCATCTAAGAGTATTTTGTTTAAGTCATTAAAAGTGCGCCGTATTTATGATGCTAAAACACATACATTATTATATTTATCATACTCAACGAAAGAGTCTACGGGCAGTCATCATCATGCGCTCTCTACGGTGCCTTTATACAATACACAAGCATGGCAATGGGCGAAGGGGCAAGAGTAGTTTATGTTAGCTCTATTTAAATCAAAGCCCTTATTGGCAGAACAAGAACAACAATGGCTGATTGATACCTTTATTTGGGCAGCAGAAAACTTTGATTTGGATTTTTTTACCAAACACAGCCAAGTTATTTTACCAACGGTTGAGTTTTTTCCTGACTCGGTTTCAAGTATTGAGGAAATGGCCAGCAAAGTGTTTGCGCGTGTTAAGCAATACGCTGGTATGAATGAATGGCCAGTAACCTTGGTTGCACCGCAACAATTACAACCACAGGTGTTTCCACACTTTGAATTTAGTCAGCATTTACGTGGCGAAGAGTGTCATTTAATAGTACCAGCCAGTCATACTATTAATGTGTCGTTTAACCCTAATCAAATTAATCAACCGCAAGATTTAGTGGCGAGTTTTGCCGGTACGCTTGCCACCATATTAATTCATCACGTAGGGGTATTACCCCCAGGTGGTAAAGAGTATTTACCGCAAGCCACTGATGCTTTAGCGTGTTTTTTAGGCTTTGGGGTAATGATGAGCAATACCGTGTACCAGTTTAAAGGTGGCTGTGGCTCATGTTATAACCCGTATGCAAATCGCGAAGCGACGCTCAGTGAAACGCATACCGTATTTATGCATGCGTTAGTGAGCTACTTTAAGCAAGATAAACACTCCAAAAAACATTTAAAACCGCATTTACGAGGCCAATTTAAAAAAGCGCAAAAAGAAATAAAAGCCTTGATTAATCAATCGGCTAACCCATTATTACAGGCTATTTCGCCAGAGCAAGCCAGTTAAGCATGAACTATATCGATGAATTTTTATTAATTGCAGTGGCTCATTTTTTTGCGGTGGCAAGCCCTGGGCCCGACTTTGCGGTAGTCCTTAAACAAAGTGTACAACACGGCAGGCGCAATGCGTTATGGACAAGTGCCGGTGTTGGTGTGGCTATTTTATTACACATAGCCTATTGTGTATTGGGAGTTGCGCTGGTGTTAACTCAATCACCTGCTTTGTTTATGGCGCTTAAATATATAGCGGGCGCGTATTTAGCGTATTTAGGCGTGCAGGCATTGCGCGCCGCTAAACCTACAAATACCTCATCAGAACCGGCTGCAAAACCCAGCCTTGCAGCTGAGTCACCATGGCGCGCGTTTCGACGTGGCTTTTTTACCAATGCACTTAACCCTAAGGCTACGTTATTTTTTATGTCGTTGTTTACCTTAGTGATTAACCCAACTACGCCGGTAATAATACAAATGGGATACGGCGTTTATATGGCGCTTGCTACCTGGGCTTGGTTTTCTATTTTGTCGCTATTGTTATCAAAAGCGCGTGTACGTGATTTTTTTCAGCAAAGTGGTTATTGGTTCGACCGCGGCATTGGCATTATTTTAATCGCACTGGCTGTGCGAGTTGTTATTTAAAGAAGGAATAGTATGGCGTTATATAATTTTTCGTTTGGCTCTAATATGTCATCTAATCGTTTATTGGCACGTTTACCTAATGCAAAACGTGTGGGTACGGCACTTTTAAAGGGCTATAAGTTAACCTTTAATATGGCCTTTTCAGATGGTTCAGGTAAATGCACTATTGTGCCCACCAATGAACCCGATGCTGTGGTATATGGGGTGGTGTATCAGCTTAATGAAGCCGAAAAAGAGATCTTAGATAAAATTGAAGGCCCTAATTACGACTGTGTTGATTTAACCGTGAGCCTTCTAGATGACGGTGACATTAATGTACACTGCTACATAGCAAACACACATGACGACACACTGCTACCTTATGATTGGTACGTGCAGCATGTATACCGCGGCGCACTTGAGGCGGGCGTACCCGAACACTACAGTCAACGGATTTTAGCTTACCCAAGTAAGCAAGATACTAATAAAGCGCGCGCCGAAATAGAATTTGCGGTTCATCAAGACTAAACAAAAATAATAACCTAAGGTAACACTATGAAACTAAAAAAATTAGCCACAGCCGCATTATTGGCTGGCTGGGCATTTACGAGCTCTGCAGCGGTTGATACCGATAAAATTTCAGAGGTGATCAACGCCTCAATGACACGTTTTGATGTACCCGGAATGGCCGTTGCCATTGTTGAAAATGACAAAGTCGTATTCGCTAAAGGCTTTGGTGTTGCCAACCTCAATACTAATAGCAAGGTGAATAAAGACACTTTATTTGGCATTGCTTCAAATACCAAGGCATTTACCAGTGCAGCATTGGCTAAGCTGGTGGATGAAGGTAAGTTAAGCTGGGATGACCGCGTAATTGACCATATTCCTGAGTTTAGATTGTACGACTCTTACGTTACTCGTGAAATGCGCATACGCGATCTACTTAGTCATCGTAGCGGTTTAGGGCTTGGTCAAGGCGATTTAATGATTTGGCCAAGTACAGATAAATCGGTAGCCGATATTTTATCTGGGCTGAAATATTTAAAACCCGCGAGCAGTTTTCGTAGCCAATATGCTTACAACAACCTAATGTTTGTTACCGCTGGTGAAGTTGTTGCGCGTATATCGGGGATGAGCTGGAACGACTACATTGAAAAAAATATTCTACAGCCACTTAACATGACTAACTCGCGCGCTGGCTTTTCGCGTATCGCAAAAAATAACAAAAACTGGGCGATTGGACACATCCCAATGGATGGCAAATTGCATCCTTTTTTTGTTAATTACCTTGAAGACTTTCGAGGGGCAGGCGCCATTGCATCAAGCGTAAACGATATGAGCCAATGGCTACGTACTCAACTTGCTGGTGGCAAAATGCCTAATGGCGAGCAGTTATTTAGTGAAAAGCAGCAAGCACAAATGTGGCATCCACATATTACGTCAATGGCATCTAAAAGTGCCTATAAAGCGTATCATCAACAATTTAGAGGTTACGGATTAGGTTGGAGTATAGAAGATTACCACGGCGTTAAAAAGCTGGCACATGGTGGCGGCATTTTAGGTATGGTATCGCAGGTGACTTTACTACCAGAAAAAAACGTAGGGATTGTGATATTAAGCAACCAACAAGCATTTTCTGCATTATCGGCAGTGACTCATGAAGTACTTGAAGATGTACTCGAGCTTGAAGATAAAGATTGGGTTGAAGAGTTAGCTAAAAAGCATTTTGCAGGTAAAGAAAAAGCCTATGCTAACGCCGCACCAAAAGCGCCAACAGATATTCAACCGCAATTGCCTAATATAAACTACACCGGTACATTACATGATGATTGGTATGGCGATGTAATTGTTGAAGAACTAGATGGTAAATTACGCATTGATTTTACCCATACAAAACGCCTTAAAGGTGAGCTGAAGCATTACACAGGTAATACTTTTATTGTGAAGTGGGATGAAAAGTTATTAGAGGCAGATGCCTTTATTCGCTTTTCTATGAGCGCCGATAACCGCGTAGAATCAGCGAAAATGAATGCAGTTTCAACGCAGGTAACCGATTTTAGCTTTGATTTTAGAAATCTCGATTTAAAAGCTAAATAACCATAACTTTGGTTAAATAGTCGTTTAGTATCAACCAAAGTCGCAAAGCCACCACAAGGTGGCTTTGTTATACTCGTTAAGCAACTTATATTTGGAGTTAGCTATGCGCACTGCGATTATTTCTCATCCTCACTGTCGTAAACATAAAATGATTGAAGATCATCCAGAATGCCCAGAGCGTTTAGATGCGATTAATGACCGTTTACTTGCTAGTGGACTGGATGTGGCTATAGAGCAAAAACAAGCCCCTAAAGCACTGCGCGAACATTATTTATTGGCGCACAGTGAGCAGCATATTAAGCATGTAGAAGACATGATCCCAAACGAAGGGCTCAGCGATCTTGATGGAGATACGTGGTTATGCCCCGACTCTTTAAAGGCCATTGAGCGTGCAGTCGGAGCAGGGTTACTCGCTGTTGATGAGATTTTAGAGGGTAAGTTAGACGCTGCGTTTTGTTCAGTACGCCCGCCAGGACATCACGCTAACCGAGATAGCTCTTCTGGTTTTTGTGTGTTTAATAACCTTGCGATTGCAGTTAAATATGCACAAAGCAAAGGGGTAAAACGCATTGCCATTGTTGATTTTGACGTACACCATGGTAATGGGACTCAAGATATTTTTATGGATGATGAAAATGTGTTGCTGTGCTCGTTATTTCAATATCCATTTTACCCTAATACCGCCATTAAAAATAATGCCACACTGGTAAATTCACCTTTACCGATAGCTAGTGATGGTGCTGATTTAAAAGCACTTTATGAGCAACAATGGCTACCAAAATTGACAGAGTTTAAGCCTGAGCTACTTTTTATAAGCGCGGGATTTGACGCACATTTAGAAGATGACATGGCCAGTCTTAAGTTTGTTGAAAGTGATTATATATGGCTTACTGAGCAGTTAGCGCAATTTAGCCAACAGCATCATTGTTTAGGTATTATTTCTTATTTAGAGGGAGGATACTCACTGTCGGCACTCGGGCGCAGCGCGATTGCACACGTTAAAGCGCTAGTTGATTTCGGCGAGTAACCTGAATGCCTGATCTGGAGTTAGCTGCTCTATTTTACTTAAGCAGCATTGCCCTTCTTTTGCTAAATATTCTTTTACTAGCTCTGCTAATTGGCTTGCACTGAGCGCCGTGAGCGAATGGCCGCTCAAGCTTTGATAGCCACTAACCTTATCTAAAATAATAACTTTTTGCTGCTCACTTGCTTCCATAGTGTAAATAAAGTCGTGTAAATCATTGGCGTGCTCCATTAGCTCAATTTCATCATTATAAATAATAATTTGTGGGTAACTGATGCTCATCTATTGTCCTAAATCAAATTGTTTTTTACTGAATAATTTATAGTCATTAATTGGTTTAATTTTGGAAGTAGAAGCAATGCCTCACACTAGCCGCTATCAAAAAGTATGCGATGTTTTTACCAATAAGGTGATCGCCTGCGCTAAGGATACCCCTTTAATTGAGGCGGTGAAACTAATGCGAGCGCATAATGTTAGCGCTATTTTTGTAAAACAACAGCAACAAATAATAGGCGTATGGACTGAAACCGATTGTTTAACACTTAACTTTTCTAATCACTCACTTAGGCAGTTAGCGATTGAAAGCGTTATGTCGAGCCCTGTATTAAGTGTGCCCAGTCAACAATTATTAACCGAGACGGCCATGGTGTTTAATAAGCAGGGTGTAAGGCATTTGTTAGTAACCGATACAAATGACATTCCCAGCGGCGTGATCAGCATTACAGATATTGTAAACAATCAAGGGCTAGAGCATTACTTACAATTTAGACCTATTAATGATCAATATAATAAAAACATACGGATAGTACCGAGTTCATTGGCAATCAATGACGCGGTGGGCATGATGCGTGAATACGCAGAGAAAGTGATTTTGGTGTTTAATGAGGATGAAAATGTTCATGGCATTATTACTCAGCGCGACTTACTAAAGCTCATCACCGAGCAGCATAATCATCTTGTTTGTTGGGATTTAGCCAGTCGCCCCCTTTATCAGATAAGCCCCCAAGACAGCCTTTTTGATGCTTACAGGTTGATGTCGGAAAGTAATATTCGGCATTTAGTGGTTAGCGAAAACGATCAAATTAATGGCGTGTTGTCGCTTGAAAACTTAATTAATGAAATTGAAACGGCTTATTGTTGTGAGCTTGAAAAAGTACTTCAGCAGCGTGATATTGCACTGCAGCACTCACAGCGTAATTTATTTTTAGCCAATAAAATTATCGACTCCTCTCTAGATGGCATCATGATCACCGACTCGAATGGAGTGATTATGCAAGTAAACCCTGCATTTACCCATTTAACCGGTTACAAAGAATATGAGGTGATTGGTAAGCGACCCAATATGTTGAGTTCAGGGCGTCATGATAAAAACTTTTATATAAAAATGTGGGATTCGCTTGCCAAAACAGGGGTATGGCAGGGGGAAATTCATAATTGTAAAAAATCTGGCGATATTTATATTGAGTGGCTCAGTATTATAGAAATAAAAGAGCCAAGTCATAGTGAGGTGATTTACGCCGCTATTTTTAGTGACATAACTGAGCGAAAAAGCGCAGAAGAAAAAGTGGTGCAGTTAGCGTATTTTGATGAGCTAACTGGCTTACCTAACCGGCGTTTATTTAACGATAGACTTTCTATGGCACTGGCCTCAGCGCACAGAGATAAACAGATGCTAGCGGTAATGTTTATTGACCTTGACCGTTTTAAAGAGGTGAATGACAGCTTAGGTCACAATGCCGGTGACATGCTATTAAAATTAGTATCAGAGCGCATCATCAATAGCTTAAATGAGGGTGATACGCTGGCGCGATTAGGGGGAGATGAGTTTGTTGTATTATGCGAAATAAATAATGTAGAAGGTGCTATCACCCTTGCTGAGAGTATTTTAAATCACTTAAATACACCGTTTAAGCTTGAAGGCTTTGAGGTTGGTGTTACTGCGTCCATAGGGGCGGCTGTTTACCCTGATGATGGCTTAGACAGTGAAACATTATTAAAGCATGCTGATATTGCCATGTATCGCTCAAAAGATGTCGGTCGCAATTCGTTTCAGTTGTTTCAACCGTCAATGAATGCCCGATCTTTAGAGCGTTTAGCGATGATGAGCCGGTTTCAGCATGCACTCGAAAATGATGAGTTTGAGCTTTATTTTCAGCCTAAAAAATGTTTAAAAACAGGGTTGATTATGGGAGCTGAAGCACTGCTGCGTTGGCATGACCCTGATTTAGGCACTATTTCACCGGCGCAGTTTATTCCGCTTGCTGAAGAGCTAGGTTTAGTGGTGCGTTTAGATTTATGGGTTATAAACCAAGCAGGTAAAGAGTTAACCCTTTGGCAAGCGCAGGGGATTGATGCCGGACGTTTAGCGATTAATGTATCTGCGTGTCATTTAAGCCAAGGTAAGTTGGCTGATAATATTAAAGCGATGCTTACTCGTTACCAATTACCTGGCAGCTTACTTGAAATTGAGCTGACCGAAAGCAGCTTTATTAGCTCGTTTTCACAGGCAAAAGAGCAACTACAACAGCTCAAAGCGCTGGGCGTGCATATTGCGCTGGATGATTTTGGTACGGGGTATTCTGCACTCAGTTATTTAACCAAATTACCGTTTAACACATTAAAAATTGATGCGAGCTTTATTGCTAAGATTCCTGATGAGTATGGCAATAGCCAAATTGTGGCGGCCATTATAGCCATGGCGACAAGTTTAGGATTGGATGTGGTTGCTGAGGGCGTTGAGCATGCCTCGCAAGAGGCACACTTAGTCGAAATAGGCTGCAATGTTATTCAGGGCTATTATTATTGCCATCCATTAACGCAGCAGCAGTGGATAGCATTTTATAACCAAGCAGCAAAAGATTATTCTGAGTCTACACTCACTTCATAAGAGGTGAACTTACGAATATTAATAACGCCGTTATCAAAAATTAAATATTGGCCTTTAATGCCTTGTAAAATACCGCTAACAACGGGGTTTTTATCAAAGTTAAATGAGCTAATTTTACTTGGGTATTCGCTTACAGGAAAATCAAGATGCACAACGTCTTGGTCAAGCTGTTCAATAGCGGTTGCGCCAAATAATTCACTCAGCTCGGTTAGTTTTTCGCTAATTTGTGGAATAAGCTCAGCAGCCGCTGCTTTTAAATCAAGAACGTCGTTTTGTCCTTTGAGCATATTGCGCCAATTGGTTTTATCAGCAATAAACTGCGCGAGCGCCACTTCCACTAAGCCCGACTGTAAACGAGTTTGTACTTTAAAAATAGGTAATGCTTGGGTTGCCCCTTGGTCAATCCAACGGGTAGGTATTTGTGTGTAGCGAGTAATGCCTACTTTTAACCCTGATGTATTAGCTAGATACACATAATGCGGGATCATGCAGTTTTCTTCACCCCACTGTGGCTCGCGACAGGTGCCTTGATCGTAATGGCAGGTTTCAGGTTTCATGATACACATGTCGCAACTTGCAAGCTTGCGCATACATACAAAGCAATGCCCTTGAGAATAGCTTTTTTTAGTTTTTTTACCACAGTTAGAACACAAAATTGTGCCACTAAAAGTGAGAGTCAATTGTTTACCTATTAAAGCATTTAAATCAACCAGTTCATCACCTACAGGTAAATGATATTGAACGGGTTCTGTTAAGCTCGACTTTAATTTGCGCAGTGTACCTTGCATCTTTACTTGGCCCCAAAGATGTTAAAAAGGGGAGTTTAACATTTTTAGGCGGTATTGGCTGTTCAAGAAGTCTAAATAATTATCATAAGAGAGTGCTTTTGCGTACAAATAGCCTTGGGTACGGGTCAGCTTTCATAGTGTTGATCAGCTGGTGAACTTCTTGAGTTTCTACTCCCTCAATCGTGATAGTAAGGCCCAAGTTATGCGCTATATCTATGGCTATTTGCACAATGACCTGATGAGCCCGGTTATCGGTTAAATCAAACACAAACGACTTATCTACTTTAAGTTCACTAAAGTGATAGTTAACTAAGTAGCTAAATGATGAATAATCAGTACCAAAGTCGTCTAACATCACCTTAACGCCCAGTGTGGCAAGTTCACCAACTAAGGTGACTAACGCATCTTGATTTTCGACAAACGCCGATTCAGTCAGCTCAAACTTCAATAAATGAGGGGCAACCTGATACTTTTATTGAGCCGATATATGGTGAGATGATCTACCATCGGGTTATCAAAGTGGGCAACCACATCTTCTTGTTGGCTGCTTTTATTTTCTAAATCGAGGCGTAACCAATAATTTTGCTGTTCAAAGCTCCAAGGTATATCGTTAAATTCTTGCTGTGTAAATAGCGCCTGCTTGGTCATTACTTCTGCAAAACTTTGTGTTTTGCTTTTGTCTATGTAATACGCATAATCGAGGTAAACAGAGGTTATTTTATCTATGGTATAGCGTGATGGCATGATAGCGTAAAATTTTAAATTCCAATATTAATCTATGTCCAGATTACTTTTTTATAGTGTAGCAGTAAAAAGCGCAGATAATCTGCGCTTTTATAAAATTTACTCGTTAGTTATCAATCGTTATGATTGTTCACGAGCAATTGCGCGATAAGCAATGTCAGTACGGTACTCCATGCCATCCCAGTTGATTTCATCAACCAGTTTATAGGCACGCTGCTGCGCTTGTGTAACTGTATTACCCAGTGCAGTAGCACACAGTACACGACCACCGGCAGTCACTACGTTATCGCCGTCTTGCTTAGTCCCTGCATGGAAGACTTTTTCGCCTTCAGGGTAAGTTACTTTCAAGCCACTAATAGCATCGCCTTTCGGGTAGTTATCAGGGTAGCCTTTAGCGGCTAAAACAACACCTACTGCAGCGCGTGAATCAAACTCAATGGTGGTTTTATCAAGCTCTACACGGTTAGCAGCTTCAATTAATTCAACTAAGTCTGATTGTAAGCGTAGCATCATAGGTTGTGTTTCAGGATCGCCAAAACGACAGTTATATTCAATAACCTTTGGTGTACCTGTCTCATCTATCATCAAGCCTGCATACAAAAAGCCAGTGTACGGATGGCCTTCGCTAGCCATACCTTCTACCGTTGGGTAGATCACTTCGTTCATAATGCGCTGATGAATTTCATCGGTTACTACAGGCGCTGGTGAGTATGCACCCATACCACCGGTGTTAGGACCTTGATCGCCATTGTAAGCGCGTTTATGGTCTTGGCTGGTTGCAAACGGCAGTACGTTTTTACCATCAACCATGACAATAAACGACGCTTCTTCACCTTCTAAAAACTCTTCAATGACTACACGACTACCGGCGTCACCAAAGGCATTACCCGCAAGCATATCGCGAATAGCCTCTTCAGCATCGCGTTCGGTCATGGCAACAATAACGCCTTTACCAGCCGCTAAACCATCGGCTTTAATAACAATCGGTGCGCCTTTCTCTTTTAAGTAGGCAAGCGCAGGGTCGATTTGTTCAAACGTTTGGTAATCAGCGGTTGGGATAGCATGACGTGCTAAAAAGTCTTTAGTGAACGATTTAGACCCTTCAAGCTGGGCTGCACCGGCGGTTGGGCCAAAAATAGCTAAGCCGTGTTCACGGAACTTATCAACAACACCTAATACTAGTGGCACTTCAGGGCCAACAATGGTTAGCTCAACATTATTTTGTTGGGCAAAGCTAAGTAGCCCATCAAGGTCTTCAACGTTAATTGCTACGTTCTCAAGTTTTGGCTCAAGAGCTGTGCCCGCATTACCTGGAGCAACATAAACAGTGTTTACTTTTGTATTTTGAGCGGCTTTGAACGCAAGTGCGTGTTCGCGGCCGCCGCTGCCAATGACTAATACATTCATGGCGAATATCCTATTTAAAGCGGTTTTTTAAATTTCAGCGTCATACGGTCGCTTTCACCTATGGCTTTATATTTAGCGGCATCTTGCTCGCCAAGTCTAAGGCTCGGTGGAAGGGTCCATACCCCTTTAGGGTGATCGGCTGTATCAAGAGGGTTTGCATTAATATCGCTTTTTGCTTCAAGTTCAAAACCTGCTTGTTCAGCAAGTGCAATAACTACACTTTGCTTCATATAACCTGATGATTTTTGCATCTCATCATCTTGCTCTTCTGGTAGGCGGTGTTCAACCACACCTAAAGTGCCGCCAGGTTTAAGTGCTTTGTAAAAAGACTTAAACGCATTGCTTGCAGCTTCTTTATCTTTGCTCATGTACCAGTTATGAACATTACGAAAAGTCAGTACCATATCGGCGCTAGCCGCAGGAGCAATATCTAAATGTGTAGAAGGGGCAAACTCAGTGAGTTTAACGTGACTAAAGCGGGTATCTTCAGCGATTTTAGCCTTAAAGCCAGCAAGAGAACGTTGGTAATAACCAACCGATGAATCAGCAGGGAAGTGCGCAGCATAATAGGTGCCTTGCTCTTTCAGCGCTGGCGCTAAAATTTCACTGTACCAACCACCACCTGGGGCAATTTCTACCACGGTCATAGATGGTTTAAAGCCAAAAAATTCGAGTGTTTCTACAGGATTGCGGTATTGATCGCGCTCACTGCTACGCTCGCTTGCTTTAACTGCATTTGTTAATGCTGAGTCGTGGCCATGGTTGTGTGCCAATACCATTGTTGAGCTTAATGACAGTGTGGCAACCAGTAGAGATTTTAGTGCAAATTTCATCGTCTAATCCTTCACATTATAATTGTTAGTCATGGTTATAGAATAAGCAGAATACGTGAATTTGGTGCAAACAAAAAGAGCTAACTGAACCCGTTAGCTCTTTATGCGATTAATGACGGAAGTGGCGCATACCGGTAAACACCATTGCCATACCAGCTTCGTCAGCGGCAGCAATTACTTCTTCATCGCGCATTGAACCACCCGGTTGAATAACCGCGGTAATACCTGCTGCGGCTGCAGCATCAATGCCATCACGGAATGGGAAAAATGCATCTGATGCCATTACCGAGCCTTTTACTTCAAGGTTTTCATCAGCGGCTTTAATACCGGCAATTTTAGCTGAGTAAACGCGGCTCATTTGGCCTGCGCCAACACCAATAGTCATACCGTCGCGGGCATAAACAATGGCGTTTGATTTAACAAATTTAGCCACTTTCCAACAGAACAGTAAGTCTTTAAGTTCTTGCTCAGAAGGCTGGCGCTTAGAGACAACCGTTAAGTCGCCTTGCGTTACCATACCTAAATCACGGTCTTGAATAAGTACACCGCCATTAACACGTTTAATGTCATGGCCTGTGCCTTTAGCAGAGAACTCACCACACTCTAATAAACGTACGTTTTGTTTAGCTGATACTATTTGAGCGGCTTCTGCACTCACGCTTGGCGCAATAATAACTTCAACAAATTGACGTTCAACAATCGCTTGTGCAGTCTTAGCATCAAGTTCTTGGTTAAAAGCAATAATGCCGCCAAACGCTGACGTTGGATCAGTTTTGAAGGCGCGATCGTATGCTTCTAAGATATTTTCGCCAATTGAAACACCACATGGATTAGCATGTTTTACAATAACACACGCCGGTACATCAAATTCTTTAACACACTCAAGTGCGGCATCGGTGTCGGCAATATTGTTAAACGATAATGCTTTACCTTGCAGTTGAGTGGCTGTCGCCACTGACGCTTCAGAGATGTCGTTTTCAACATAAAACGCGGCATCTTGATGCGAATTTTCACCGTAACGCATATCTTGTTTTTTAGTGAATTGCATATTGATAGTACGCGGGAACTTAGTATCGATAGCAGCTTCCTCTGTGTAATCAGGAACCATTTTACCGAAGTAGTTAGCAATCATGCCATCGTACTGCGCTGTATGCTCATACGCTGCAATAGCTAAGTCAAAGCGAGTTTTGTAGGTTGTTGAGCCATTGTTATTTTGCATTTCGCTAATAACACGGTCGTAGTCGTTTGCGTTAACAACAATCGTCACATCTTTGTGATTTTTAGCTGCCGCACGTACCATCGTTGGGCCGCCAATATCGATGTTTTCTATAGCATCTTCAAGGCTGCAGTTTTCTTGAGCGACAGTATTCGCAAAGGGGTATAAGTTAACTACAACGATGTCGATAGCAGAAATATTGTTATCTGCCATTACGCCTTCATCTTGGCCACGACGAGCAAGAATACCGCCATGAATTTTTGGGTGTAGGGTTTTTACGCGACCATCCATGATCTCAGGGTGTCCGGTGTGATCTGATACTTCGGTAACTTTAATCGCATTATCAGCAAGTAGTTTACACGTGCCGCCAGTTGAGAGTATTTCAACACCTTGTGCTTCTAGTGCACGGGCAAATTCAACAATGCCGGTTTTGTCTGACACACTCAAAAGTGCGCGACGTATAGGACGATGTGTATCCATTGTAGTTTGATTTCCTCAGTTAATGAGCTAGCTTAGAAGCGCGTATTTTAACTGATTACGACTTAAAAAACGACTTATAACGACCCATAAAGCGTGAGCATTTTGCAATTTCGTTAATAAATTTTACAAATAAAAAAAGCACCCTAAGGTGCTTTTTACTCAAAATACTTTATACCAGCTGTATTGGATTAGTAAGCAATTATAACGACAGAGAAATAAGTCAATAACAAGGCAAAAATTTTGCTGTGTAGTTATTCTACATAAAAAATTTTTAACGCAATTAGGGGCTTATTTAGCTCGTTAGAATGATTACGGTTTCAATATAGCTGGTATCAGTTCATACCGTATTTTTTAAGCTTTTTACGTAAAGTACCACGGTTGATACCTAGTAAAATTGCCGCACGAGTTTGATTGCCACGTGTGTAAGTCATTACTTCTTCAAGCAATGGCGCTTCTAGCTCAGAAAGAACAAGGTCGTAAACGTCTTGCACATCTTGACCGTTAAGCTGCTTTAAGTAGTGGTGAACAGCTTTTTTCACTGCATCACGCAATGGCTGCGGTTTCTCGTGTGACTGAACATGAGGGTTAGTGATAAATGGAGAAGTCACGTTTTGTTCGAACATTATAAAGTCTCTTTCTTTCTTAGTTAGCTGCTAGTGTTTTAAAGTATTGCTCTAATGCGACGACCTGTGCCTCTGAATTGTCGAGCGCATTAAATACTCGCCTAAACTGACCGTCACTGTCATGGGTTTGCAAATACCAAGATACATGTTTGCGAGCGATTCGTGCTCCCATTGGCTCACCGTAAAACATATGGAGGTTGGTTAAATGCTCCATTAAAATACTGCGCACCTCTGCAATAGCAGGTGGCTGCATATGTTCACCAGTTCGCAAATAGTGGTCTATCTCCCTAAATATCCAAGGGCGACCTTGGGCGGCTCGACCAATCATAATGGCATCTGCACCCGTATAGTCCAAAACCTGCTTTGCTTTTTCAGGTGATGTAATATCACCATTAGCAACGACAGGTATCGACACTGAACGTTTTATATCCCTAATTGTGGCGTACTCAGCATCACCTTTATACATACATGCGCGCGTGCGACCATGCACAGCCAGTGATGCAATGCCATAACGTTCAGCTATTCTTGCAATCTCTACACCATTACGGTTGTCCTGATCCCATCCGGTACGGATTTTAAGTGTCACAGGTATATCAACCGCATTTACTACGGCATCAATAATCTCTTCCACGAGTTCTGGAAACTGTAATAAGGCTGAGCCTGCAAGTTTCTTGTTCACTTTTTTTGCTGGGCACCCCATATTGATATCTATGATCTGTGCACCGTTTGCAACATTGAATTGTGCGGCCTGTGCCATAAGCTCAGGGTCTGCTCCTGCAATTTGCACCGCACGTATACCCGACTCACCAGAATGATCCATTCGGTTCATCGACTTTTCGGTTTTCCAAACCTTCGGATTAGACGACAGCATTTCAGACACAGCAAGGCCAGCGCCTAAACGACGACATAGCTGTCTAAATGGTCTGTCCGTTATGCCCGCCATAGGCGCGACAATGACATTATTCTCAAGTTGGTATGAACCGATACGCACGATATTCAATAGGCCTCTTTTCAAGGGGCGCTAAGTTTACGGCTTTTTGCGCAAAAATCAAAGGCTATAAATTGAACAAAAGTGACTTTTTTTTGCTCTTTTCGTATTGACATTTGATAACCGTATGACGAAGCGGTTTATTTGTGTGAATTTTGAACGGTCGTTGTTTTTATAATAAAAAATCTTTATTTTTTATTATGTAAAAAAATAGTAAAGCCTGTTAAATACAGGCTTTAGATACGATTTTTGAGTTAATACTCTAAATTTTTTAATAACGCACTATTATGCTTTTTTAATGCCACTTACTCGGGTCCAATCGCCTTCAATGGCAATTTCATCGAGCTCAATAAAGGGCGCATATATATCAGCAACCGATTGTGCTTGTTCTTCTAAAATGCCCGACATGGCAATTTTACCGCCTGGCTTTAATAACCCTAAAATAACACTATGAAGCTCACGAAGTGGTTGCGCTAAAATATTTGCCACTACAATATCAGCAGTAAACTCAGGTTGAGTTTCTGGAAGGTACACTTCAAGCTTGTCAGCAACACCATTGCGATTAGCGTTATCTAGGCTTGCTTCCAGCGCTTGTGGGTCAATGTCTATCCCAATCATGCGCTCAGCACCTAATTTTATTGCTGCAATACCCAATATGCCTGAGCCACAGCCAAAATCGACCACGGTTTTACCAGTTAAGTCTTGGCTTTCTAACCATTTTAAACACAGTGCTGTAGTGGCGTGTGTACCAGTACCAAAAGCAAGACCAGGATCAAGTAGTACATTGACTGCGTCTGGGTCTGGAATGTCGCGCCAGCTTGGACAAATCCAGAGTTTTTCGCCAAATTGAATAGGGTGAAAGTTATCCATCCACTCACGTTCCCAGTCTTTATCTTCGAGTTGCTCAATTTTGTAAACTAAATTGTCTTTTAGCTCATCATGGCGTTTTAATAACGCAACCACTGCGTTCATATCGTGATTAGCTTCGAACAAGCCAATTACTGTGGTGTCAGCCCAAAATACAACAGTGCCAATTTTAGGCTCATAGATAGGCGTGTCTTTAGCATCAATAAAAGTAACAGAAGCACTGCCTGCTTCCATTAATAGGTCACTGACTGCATCAGCAGTTGCAGCATTGGCATTGATACGGATTTGGATCCAAGCCATGTTTATTTCCTTGAAATAGAAAAAAGGCCGCTACAGCGGCCTTTTAAGTTAACTCATAATGTAACGCTAGATTATTTAGCGTCTAAAAAGCTTTTCAGTAAATCAGAGCGAGAAGGGTGACGTAATTTACGCAGTGCCTTCGCCTCAATTTGACGAATACGTTCACGTGTTACGTCAAACTGTTTACCTACTTCTTCTAACGTGTGGTCGGTATTCATATCAATACCAAAACGCATACGTAGTACTTTCGCTTCACGGGCTGTTAAGCCAGCGAGCACGTCGTTAGTTGCGCCACGAAGAGACTCCATTGTTGCCGAATCGATTGGCGAATCAATAGTCGTATCTTCGATAAAGTCACCTAAGTGCGAATCTTCATCATCACCAATTGGTGTTTCCATTGAAATTGGCTCTTTTGCAATCTTAAGTACCTTACGGATTTTATCCTCAGGCATCATCATGCGTTCAGCTAATTCTTCTGGATTTGGCTCACGACCCATTTCTTGTAACATTTGACGTGAAATACGATTCAATTTATTGATCGTTTCAATCATATGTACTGGAATACGGATTGTTCTTGCTTGGTCAGCAATAGAGCGCGTAATTGCTTGACGGATCCACCACGTAGCATAAGTTGAAAACTTATAACCACGACGGTATTCAAACTTATCAACCGCTTTCATCAAACCAATGTTACCTTCTTGGATTAAATCTAAGAACTGTAAACCACGGTTGGTGTATTTTTTAGCGATTGAAATTACAAGACGTAAGTTTGCTTCTACCATCTCTTTTTTAGCACGGCGCGCTTTCGCTTCACCAATACTCATGCGACGGTTTATATCTTTAATACGTTCAATGCTTAAGCCTGTGCTTTCTTCCATTGAAGTAAGTTTGCTAATACAGCGAAGTATTTCAGGCTTCACTTCTTCAAGTTTAGCTGAATGCTTTTCGTTTGCTGCAATTTCAATATCAAGCCATGCTGTGTCAGTTTCGTTGTTTGCAAAATGCTTAACAAAGGTTTTCTTTGGCAGCTTTGAAACTTGAACTGCATGCTTCATGATAAGACGTTCTTGAACGCGAACTCTGTCCATCATTTCACGCATGTTATTAACCATGCGATCAAACTGTTTAGGCACGAGTTTAAAGGTTCTGAACAGCTCACCGATTTCTAAAATAGCGGCTTGAGACTCTGGATGAGAGCGACCTTTCTTATCGAATGTTTCACGTGCTTTGGTGTATAAATCACGTAAATTTTCGAAATGGATGCGCGCTTCTTCAGGATCTGGACCTGTATCTACTTCTTCTTCGTCTTCATCATCGCTGTCATCGTCATCATCATCGCTGTCATCAAGCTGTTTTTCACTTAATTCAGAACCAATGTTGGTGGCAGCAATAGGTGGTGCTTCTTCTGCATCAGGATCGAAAAAGCCAGAGATAATATCGCTAAGGCGCATCTCTTCTGCTTCAAACTTATCCCACTGTTCAAGTAGGTAAGTGATCGCTTCTGGGTATTCAGCAACCGAAATTTGAACTTGGTTAATGCCTTCTTCAATGCGCTTAGCGATAACAATTTCGCCTTCACGGGTAAGAAGTTCAACAGTACCCATTTCACGCATATACATGCGAACAGGGTCAGTTGTACGGCCAATTTCTTTTTCTACAGTAGCAAGGGCTGCAGCGGCAGCTTCCGCTGCGTCTTCGTCTGTCGTGGTTTCTTGCATCATTAATTCATCGGCATCAGGCGCGTTTTCGCTAACCTTGATACCCATGTCATTAATCATGCTAATGATATCTTCTACTTGATCTGAGTCGATAATATCTTGTGGAAGGTGATCATTAACTTCTGCAAAAGTTAAGTAACCTTGCTCTTTACCTTTTTGAATCAGAAGTTTTAATTGTGACTGAGGAGTTGGATCCATAGAGATTGTTTCTTCCACTCTGATAAGTTGATACAACAGGCGTCATCATGGAGTTTGCTCAAAGGCTAACCAGAATAATGTGACGCAGTGAATAGCACAGTATAACAGCCTAAATCAAATCTGACTAGGGTCTGTTGGTCTTTCAGGATTAAAGTTTGTTCAATCCAAGGGTGGTTTAATCGCGGCGCGAGGTTTGTAACCTAGTGGGCTAAGTAAAAACCGAACAACAAAGAGTAAACCTCCCTTGGGTCGAACCCAAAGGGCAGCGCGTGTTTGGCATTTATGCTGCGTTATCGCCTATTTATGTGAAATAACCACACTACATAGGCTCTGCCTTGTCTAAATACCAAACACACTGCTGTAAACTTAACCTCGAAAGATAAACAGACCCTAACTATTAGTCGTTTTTAACGCTGTCATTAGTAAATGACATTCTAGTCGTTCGTCGCTATTTAGGCCCTGTGTCTTGTCTTTTATTAATAGGGTCTCTAGTCGATGATTTAAACACTGATCTTCAATAAATTTGAAAGTATTTTGAAAAACAGTCTCTAAACGCTCTTCATTTATTTGATGTTGCCATGTCGCTAACTTAGTTAAAGGCTCGTAGTCATCGGTGCCCCGAAATGATTCAAGAATTTGTGCGGTGGTAATGCCATCTTTTTGTAATGCTTGATGTTGTAGTCGCAATAATAAGCCAATACCCGCAATATTCATTTGAGCTAAATCGGGTAAATAGGGCACACTTTTAGCTAAGTTAGGGTGCTGAATTAAAATCCCTATTGCTTGGCGCATGGGTGTAATTTTAAATTTTCGTTCAATTGCTTGCTGCTGTTTTGGCGTTTTTAAGTGATTATTAAGTTGCTCACGAGTGCGACCAATTAATCTGCCAAGTTGCTCTAGGATATTTTCTTGGTAAAACTCACTTGGGATCTTTTCAATCAGGGGCAGTGCCGCACTGAGTAACTTAGCCTTACCGGAATCTAGTGTTAAATCAATCTCTTTACTTAGTTTATTAAACAGCACTTTAGTGAAGTCATCTGCGTTTTCAAGGCGTTGCTCAAAAGCTGCTTTACCTTCTTGTTGTACGAGTGAATCAGGGTCTTCACCATCGGGTAAAAATACAAAATGCAGTGCTTTGCCATCGTTTAAGTAAGGCAACGCATTTTCGAGTGCGCGCCACGCAGCATCTTTACCTGCACGGTCACCATCGTAGCAACAAATAACTTTATCTGTGGTTCTAAATAAAGTGTGCATGTGCTCGCTGGTTGTCGCTGTACCAAGGGCTGCTACGGCATATTCAATACCTTGTTCTGCCAGCGCTACTACATCCATATAACCTTCTACAATCAGTACATGGTCAAGCTTCTTGTGTGCTTGTTTAGCTTCATAAAGGCCATAAAGTTCAAAGCCCTTATGAAATATGCGTGTCTCTGGAGAGTTTAAATATTTAGGCCCTTGATCGGCTTTCATTACTCGCCCACCAAAAGCAATAACGCGGCCGCGTTTATCACGAATTGGAAACATTAAGCGATCACGGAAAAAGTCGAACTGTTTGCCTGGGGTTTTCTCAGATGCGAGTTTAAGCTCAACTAATTGTTCTTTTTGTTCTTGGTTTCGCCCAAGTTGTTGGCAGAGCCCTTCCCATTCGCTGGGCGCATAACCTATCATAAACTTTTTAACGGTTGCACCACTTAAACCGCGACCTTTAACGTAATCGATTACCGCTTCAGAGTTATTGTGATGTTTTAACTGATGTTGATAAAAGCGTGCTGCATGCAGCATTAGATCATAGTCTGAACGTTTTTGTGCCGCTGTGCGCTCTGGTCCATTACTGCTCCCTTGTTCGCGAGGAACATCAAGGTTAAGTAAACTGGCTAGTTCTTCAATTGCATCAACAAACTCGAGTTTGTCATACTCCATAACAAACGAAATAGCGTTGCCGTTAGCGCCACAGCCAAAGCAATGATAAAACTGTTTATCTTGCGATACGGTAAATGAAGGCGACTTCTCATTATGAAAAGGACAGCAAGCTTGATAGTCTTTGCCCGCTTTTTTCAACCCTACCTTTGAGTCAATCAGGTCGACAATATCGGTTCGTGCCAATAAATCATCGATAAAGTTGCGTGGGATCTTTCCAGCCATTGTTTAAAGTACAGCCCTAAGATAAATAGAAAAGTGATGAAAACGAATTATAATACGCAAAGATTTGAACACAAATGCATAATTTTTTGAAGTACAAAATATCTAAACGAAGAAACCGAGCTCAAGGCTCGGTTTACTTCAATCATACTAAATGTATGTGGGGGTATTAGGCAGTTAATCGTTGCTTAATTAAACCTGAGATTTTGCCCATATCGGCACGACCTTCGGCTTTGCTTTTGATTATACCCATTACTTTACCCATGTCTTGCATACCTGCTGCGTTAGTATCAGCAATAGCCGCGTCAATGAGAGCAATAATTTCTTCTTCACTCAATTGTTGAGGTAAAAAAGCTTCAAGTGCTGTAATTTCATTGGCTTCAATATCAGCTAAATCATCACGCCCAGCATCTTTGTACTGAGTGTAAGAGTCGCGACGTTGTTTAACAAGCTTCACTATAACGGAGGTAATACCTGCGTCGTCTAGTGTTATTTGCTCGTCAATTTCACGTTGCTTGATTGCAGCAAGTACCATACGAATAGGGTTAAGACGTTGTTTGTCTTTGGCTCTCATCGCATCTTTTTGCGCATCTTTTAGCGTTATTAAAAGGCTCATTTATACAAGACCTAATATATTAGTATAATTTAACGCGACGAGCGTTATCACGAGAAAGTTTTTTCATGTGACGTTTAACAGCAGCTGCTTTTTTACGCTTACGCTCAGCTGTTGGTTTTTCATAGTGCTCGCGACGACGAACTTCTGAAAGGATACCTGCTTTTTCACATGAACGCTTGAAGCGACGAAGTGCTACGTCAAACGGTTCGTTCTCTCTTACTTTAATTACTGGCATTAAAAATTCACCTACCTAAATTATGAGCGTTGCTCAAGTTGATCAAACATTGATCAAGTGGTTCAAAAATGGTGCGGTATTGTAATCCGAAGCAACACCACATGTAAAGGATAATATTAACAGAAACACAGCAGCTAAAACAGTGTTAATTTATATGGCGTTGGTACAGCCTACAAAAAACTTGCCCTGCCTTTTTTTCTTTAATTAACAACCAGTTATTTGGTGCTTTGAACGAGGTTAGCTCGGTTTCTACTTCAACATATATCAATGCTTCTGGGTCGAGCCATTGATTATTTTCCAATAAATCACAGCATGATTGAGCTAAATTTTTGCGAAATGGCGGGTCAATAAAAACCAAATTAAATGTGTCACTGGTGTTTTTTCTCTCTAAAAACGTCAGTGTATTAGTATTAACGACTTGCGCGTTTTGTGCATCAAGCGTCGCAATGTTTTGCTCTAATTGTTTTGCTGCTTGTGAATCAAGCTCTATAAATGTGGTGTGTTTTGCAAAACGCGACAATGCTTCAAATCCCAATCCACCGGAACCGGCAAAGCAATCGAGAGTGTGCGCATCGCGGGTATCGTGCATCAACCAATTAAACACCGTTTCTTTAATTCGGTCGGTTGTAGGACGCAGACCTTGAACATCTTTTACTGGCAGTTTTCGACCGCGAAATTGGCCGCTAATGATTCTAATAACCCCATCAGCTGATTTATGAGTGGTGTTATTTTGTGTGGTTTTTTTTCTCATTTAACTCACTAAAAATTGGTATCTATGATCTAGCTCAGATAATATTGCAATCATATCACGGCGTGTCATTTTTCAACTGCACTAAAAGTGTTACTATTATGCACCCTCGAGGATAACGTGTTGCTAAAAGCAATTATTTAGGCTTAAAAGCACGCTATCATTATCGTTAGTTTATCAGATTTTTATAAGTGGTTATTAGCAAGTATGGCAAAAAAAAGTAAATTCATGTCGTGGCTCGGTTTTGGCAAGTCAGATAAAAAACAAGCAGAAGCTGATAAACAACAAGCATTAGCAAAAGAGCAGGCAGAAAAAGCCGAACAAGAGCGTTTAGCTGCAGAGCAAGCTGAGGCAGAGCGCTTACAAGCTGAAGCAGAAGCCGAGCGTATAGAACAAGCTCGAATTGCAGCTGAACAAGATCGTTTAGCACAAGCGCAGGCAGAAAAAGCCGAGCAAGACCGTCTAGTCGCAGAGCAAGCTGAGGCAGAGCGTTTACAAGCTGCAGCAGAGGCCGATCGTTTAGAACAAGAGAAACAGGCGCAAGCACAGCGTGCAGCGGCAGAAGAAAAACAAGCGATTGAACACGCTAACGCAGAGCTATTAGCTAAACAGCAGGCAGATGCAGAGCAACAAAGACAAGAGCAAGCCAAACGTTTAGCAGAACAAGAAGCGCAAATGCAGTTAGAGCAAGAGCGCATTGCAGCAGAAAAAGCTGAGAACGAGCGTTTAGAACAACAGCGTATTGCAGCAGAGCAAGCTGAGAACGAGCGTTTAGAACAACAGCGTATTGCAGCAGAGCAAGCTGAGAACGAGCGTTTAGAACAAGAGCGTCTGGCTGTTGAAGAGGAGTCTGAACGCCTAGAGCAAGAGCGACTGACCGCAGAGCTTGCAAAGGAAGAAGCTATAAAAGCGGAAAAACCTAAAAAAGAAGGTTTTTTCTCTCGCCTCAAAAAAGGCTTACTGAAAACACGCGTTAATATTGGTTCTGGCTTTGCCTCAATCTTCAGCGGTAAAAAAATTGACGATGAGTTATTTGAAGAATTAGAGACTCAGTTACTCACAGCCGATCTTGGTGTTGATACCACCATGAAGCTAATCGATAGCCTGACCGACGCCGCTGATCGCAAGCAGCTTAAAGATGGTGATGCGCTTTATGAATTAATGAAGCAAGAAATGGCAACTATGCTGAAAACAGCAGAGCAGCCTTTAGAAATACCAGCAGACAAAAAGCCTTTCGTTATCCTTATGGTAGGTGTAAACGGCGTAGGTAAAACCACCACCATTGGTAAAATGGCGAAACAATTTCAAAACCAAGGTAAATCGGTAATGCTTGCTGCCGGTGATACATTTAGAGCCGCAGCAGTAGAGCAGCTTCAAGTCTGGGGTGAGCGAAATAGTATTCCTGTTATAGCTCAGCACACTGGTGCTGATAGCGCCTCAGTGGTATTTGATGCCTTTCAAGCCGCTAAAGCGCGTAATGTTGATGTGTTAATTGCTGATACAGCAGGGCGCTTGCAAAATAAAGATAACTTAATGCAAGAGCTTGAAAAAATAGCCCGTGTGATGAAAAAAGTAGACCCAGATGCACCGCATGAAGTGATGCTTACAATTGATGCTGGCACAGGCCAAAATGCGATTAGCCAAGTAAACTTATTTAATCAATGTGTAGGTCTAACGGGTATCACACTATCAAAGCTTGATGGCACCGCTAAAGGCGGGGTTATTTTTGCCGTTGCTGATAAGTTTAATATTCCTATTCGTTACATTGGTGTAGGTGAAAGTATTGATGATTTACGCACCTTCAAGAGCGATGACTTTATTGACGCGCTATTTAGCCAAGATGAGGACGACGTTTAATTTACCAAAAGGGAGGCTGCTCCCTTTTTAATTGCAAGGAATACCAATTGCGTTAGGACGTTTAATGAGGTTGGCATAATAAAAAATGATAAATTTTCAGCAAGTAAGTAAAACCTATGCCGGTGGGCATCGCGCGCTTGAAAAAGTGAGTTTTCATATAAAACCAGGCGAACTGGCTTTTTTAACGGGCCACAGTGGTGCCGGTAAAAGTACACTTTTAAAGCTTATTAGCTTGATGGAACGTCCTTCTGCGGGCAATGTGTTTATCAATGGCGTGGATTTAAATAAGTTAAATTCACGACAAATTCCGTATGCACGCCGCGACATTGGTATTATTTTTCAAAATCATCGTCTATTAGAACGATACACGGTATTCGATAACGTTGCTTTGCCCTTAATTATTGAAGGGACTCACCACAAGCAAATTGCCAAGCGTGTGCATGGCGCGCTCGATAAAGTGGGCTTGTTAGATAAAGTACGCTGTCATCCCTCCACACTCTCTGGCGGTGAGCAGCAACGTGTAGGGATTGCACGAGCCATTGTTAATTCTCCTCCTATACTATTAGCTGATGAACCTACCGGTAACCTTGATCCTGAGTTATCAATGGAAATATTACGCCTGTTCGAAGACTTTAATAAGCATGGCACCACGGTTTTAATTGCCACCCATGACTTGGGGTTAGTATCACGAATGAAGTATCGTAGCTTAACGCTTCATGATGGGCGGATGAGCCAAGATCCACTGGCTGAGGGTGTATTATGAGTTTACTATTCAAAAGCCGTCAAAATAGTAATGATAAACAAAAAAAATCCGTATTCTCTGGCGGTTACTTTTTCATTATTAATATTTTTCGCCAAGGTGTGTACAGTCTTGGGGAAATGTGGCGCACGCCATTAGCCTCTATGATGACCATTGCTGTTCTGGGTTTGAGTTTAACGTTGCCCGCAACGTTATATTTAGTGGTTAAAAATGTGCAGCAAGTGAGTAGTGGTTTTGAGCAAGCCAGCGAAATATCCTTGTTTGTAAAAGAGGATATGAGCGAGCAAGAAACGCAAACTCTAGTTAAACGCTTAGCGCTATATCCTGAAATACAACGTGTGACTTTTATTTCTCGCACTGAGGCTTTGGATGAATTTAAAGAAATGTCTGGGTTTGGTCAAGCTTTAGAATACCTAGATAGTAACCCATTACCGAATGTGGTTCTAGTTACACCAACCCAGCGACATAGCCAACCTAATGCGGCTAAGCTATTGCTTAAAAAACTTGAAGGTGAACGCGAAGTTGATTTTGGTAAGCTTGATATTGCTTGGCTTGAACGTTTAAATGCATTACTCAGTTTACTAAAAGAAAGTGTAATTACGATTGCGCTATTATTACTTACCTCAGTGACGCTTATTATAGGCAACACAATTCGTTTATCTATTATGGATAAAAAAGAAGAAATACAGGTAATGAAGCTCGTAGGGGCAACTAATACCTTTATTCATGCCCCCTTTTTATGGACTGGCATTTGGTATGGCGTGATTGGCGGATTGTTTGCTTTTATTTGCGTAGCATTAATGATGTGGTGGCTATCTGCTGCGGTAAGCAGTGTTGCAGGGGTATATCAAACCAGCTTTACGCTAATAGGGCTTAGCCTTAATGAATTTGGCGCGTTGGTATTGTTGGCCACTAGCTTAGGCTTTATTGGTTCTTACTTATCGGTTAACCGTTACATCTCAGAAATAGAACCCGATAAGGTTTAGGGCCCTAATATAATTCTTAAAACTGTCATGTTTTAAGTTTAAAATTATAAAAAGCCAAAGCAAAAAGATTAATCTTTGCTTTGGCTAGGGTCTGTTGACCTTTGCGGATTAAAATTTGTTCAAACTAGGGGCGGTTTAATCGCGGCGCGAGGTTTGTAACCTAGTGGGCTAAGTAAAAACCGAGCAACAAAGAGTAAATCGCCCCTAGGCAGAACCCTTTGGGCAGCGCCTGTTTGGCATTGATGCTGCGTTATCACCTATTTATGGGGAATAACCACACCACATAGGCTCTGCCTTGCCTAAATACCAAACAGACTGCTGTAAATTTAACCTTGAAAGGTCAACAGACCCTAAACTAATTCATAGGTTATTCAGTCGCCTAGTGTAGACTGACTTAACACTAAAAAAACCACTTGATTTATGATTCAAAAAAGTTTTAAATTCAAGTTAGCACTCTTACTAAAAGAGTGCTAAGATGGTTTCAAATGTTTATCACCGAGGTGAAAAATGAGTAAAGATTTATACGCAATGGCACTTACAGTTGGGCAACAAAGCGCAAGTATGGATGGCTATCTTCAAGCTGTTAGTACTATTCCTATGCTTAAAGTTGAGCAAGAGCAGGAACTTGCAAAAAAACTTCAGGAAGAAGGCGATCTTAGTGCTGCAAAGCAACTCATTATGTCGCATTTGCGCTTTGTAGCGCACATAGCTAAAAGCTACTCGGGTTACGGGTTACCACAAGCTGATTTAATTCAAGAGGGTAACATTGGACTGATGAAGGCAGTAAAACGTTTTGACCCATCAGTGGGTGTACGTTTGGTTTCATTTGCGGTTCATTGGATCAAAGCCGAAATTCATGAGTTTGTGCTTAAAAACTGGCGTATCGTAAAAGTTGCGACAACCAAAGCGCAACGTAAACTGTTTTTTAATCTTCGTAAAAACAAAAAACGTTTAGGCTGGTTTAATCAAGCTGAAGTTAGCACAGTAGCGAGCGAGCTAGGTGTGAGTGAAAAAGAAGTGCGTGAAATGGAGTCGCGTATGAGCGGCCAAGACATGGGCTTTGACTTAACAGGCGACGATAACGACGATGCGCCAACCAGTACTTACTCACCAGTGCAATACTTAACGGATGGTACTGCTGACTTAGCCGATGATATTGAGCAGCAACAATGGCAAGAGCAGTCGCATACGCGATTATTTAGCGCTTTGAAAACCCTCGATGAGCGTTCTCAAGATATCGTTAGCGCACGCTGGTTGTCAGATGATAAAGCAACACTGCAAGAGTTGGCTGAAAAATACAGCGTATCAGCAGAGCGTGTTCGCCAGCTGGAAAAAACAGCAATGAAAAAATTACAAAGCGCGATGAGTTAATCGCACTTATAAAGTTATAAAGCCCTGCATGAAAATGCGGGGCTTTTTTTTAGTTAAAAAAAGAGGTTAACAAAAAGTATCGTCTTTCTTATTTTGCTTACCTCTAGTCACATCTGTATATCTTTTAATTAAATATACCCTAGTTAAAGTTAATGAATAAGTTTGGTTTTAATTTAAATACATGATTTTAGTTTGTTTTTAATTTGGGTATATGAAAATATTCGCGCACCTGAGCGACTTGTCGTTCAAACCGTAGCCTAAATTAAACTGTTAATTACTGTGCTTATTGCCTTTCAATTTCATTTAACGCGAGTATTTACACTCAATATGAACTCATATTCACTAAAGAAAAAGATCTTGCTATCGGTGGTTCTTGCCCTAGCCGTTATTATTGTATTGCTATCGTGGAATAGCTACACCTCTCAAAAAGCGTTACTGTTAAAAAGCAGTATTGATAATGTAAGTCAGTCTGGTAAGCAGCAAGCTGCGAGTATTGAAGATTGGCTAGCTAGTCGTCAGCAGATCATAGAGTCAGTTGCGAGTATGGTTGAGGGCAATACGCTCAGCGCATTACAGCAAGCCCAAGTGTCGGGTGGTTTTCAATTAACTTACTTTGGAGATAGTATCGGGAAAATGACTGACTCTGATCTAAGTATTGATCGAACCGGCTACGACCCGCGCACTCGTCCATGGTATAAACAAGCACAGCTGAAAAATGGCACCGTAATTACCAAACCTTATTTAGATACTGCGTTTAATCAGTTGGTTGTTTCTATTGCTAAAACCACACAAAGTGGCGTGGTAGCGGGTGATTTATCGATTGAGTCTTTAGTTAATGATGTTAATACTATGTCTTTACCGGCAAATGGGTATGGCATCATGATGCATCAAGATGGCACTGTGATTGCCTATAAAGACACTAAAAAAGTAATGGCAGATATTACGCATATTGACTCGAAAATAAATCACCAATTCATTTTATCTAATAGTCAAAACGGTGAATTTACTCCCCTTTATTTTAAAGATGAAGGCCGAGAGAAGCTTGTTTGGGGTGAAAATATAAATAATACCGATTGGCAGTTGCTATTTGTACTGGATAAAGAAACCTTAGAGGCACCATTAATTAGTTTATTAGTAACTCAACTCGTATTAGTCAGTGTGGTACTTTTATTGAGCGTGTTGGCTATTTCATGGTTATTAAGTGTGTTGCTTGCGCCGTTAAGCCGAGTATCTCAAGCGTTATCAACAATTGCTGATGGTAACGGTGATTTGACCCAGCGTATTAGTGTTGATACACAAGATGAGGTTGGGGTACTGGCTGATAGTTTTAATCGCTTTGTAAGCAGCCAGCATGAGCTTATAAGCCATATTCGCCAGTTAGCTACTGATTTAGATTTTGATGCAGAGAAAAGCTTAATCACCAATCAAAACAGTGTCAGTGAGTTGCAGCGTCAGCAACAAGAAGTAGCGATGGTTGCCACTGCGGTCACAGAGATGGCAAGTGCAACCCATGAGATTGCTGCTAATGCCGAAAATACCGCGACGGCATCACAGCAGTCAGCGCAAAGTAGTTGTGAAGGTAAACTGTTAGTTGATAAAACCAGAAACACGATTAACTCACTTGCTGGTGAAATAGACCAAACAACCACCGTCATTGGCGAACTAAGCTTACATGCTCAGGCTATATCGAGTATTTTGACCACAATTCAAGAAATTGCTGAGCAAACAAATCTCTTAGCACTCAATGCCGCAATAGAGGCTGCCCGTGCTGGTGAACAAGGGCGTGGCTTTGCAGTGGTTGCCGATGAGGTGCGTGTTCTATCAAGAAGAACGCAAAACTCCACAGCAGAAATTTACACCACCATAGAAACCTTACAAAATACGACTAAAAAAGCAGTGAGCTTGATGGACAGCAGTAAGGGGTATGCTAACAATAGTGTGGATGATGTTAATGCAGCAGCTCACGCACTAGAGGAAATCACCTTAGCAGTGAATGAAATTTCTGATATGGCGGGTCAAATAGCGGTTGCAGCAGAAGAGCAAACGCAAGTGACCAATGAAATTACTCGAAATACGGTCGCCATTAAAGATGTAACCGATGAAATTACTATCTCAGCCACTGCGCATTTAAGCCAAGCTGAAGTATTAAAAGACAGAGCTACAGATTTAAATGCCAAAGTAGCGACGTTTATTTTATAAATATAATGCGCTTAAGTGAGTTAAATTAACTGACGGGGTAGGATGTTTACTTACCCCATCAGTTTAATGAAATAGCTTGTTGCTGAGCTATTTGTACATATTTACGTTCGACCAGTTGCGATACTGGCACCAGTTCAAATCCTTGCTCACTTAATTGCGGCAAAGCGTGGCGTAAAAAATCGATGGTTTCGGGGTAGGGATGCGCTATTGCAATGGCAAACTGATACTTAGTTGCTTTTGATTTTAGCTCTTCTAATCTTAATTGTAGTTGCTCTGTAGTCGTTATATTGTCTAAAAATACATGTCGGCTAATGTTTTCCACTCCCAAAAAGTTGGCTGCATTCTGAGCTTGGCTTAATTCAGTTGTACGGCTATCAAGAAAATATAGCTGGCGTTTTTTGAGTACTTCCATGGTCCATTTCATTGCTTGGCTTTGTTGAGTCAGCGCAGAGCCCATATGGTTATTAACTCCTTTAACTTGCGGTAAACTCGCCAGCGCATTCCCGAGCGTTTGTTGAAGTTTTGCTTTATCCATATTTAAAGTGAGCGCACCTGGCCCGAGTTTTTTACCATTTAAAGCCTGCATAGGAACATGCAACAGGAGCTCTTTATTTGACTGACTAGCAAGGGTTGCAAATATTTGAGAATAGGGGGTGTGGGGCAATATTGAATAGGACAACTGCCCAGGTAAACTCAGGAATTCTAAATCACGTTGATGATATCCAATATCATCGATCACTATGGCTATTTGCTTGGCTTTAACAGCACTCGTTGTTGCAAATAAGGCTAAAAAAAGCCCAGCTAACACCATTAAATTTATAATTTTCACGTTTTATAATTTTTATTATCTTTAAATAGTTTACCGTTTTTATTGCATGCTAAGTAGCTGTTTTGCTTTTACTAACTGGATATCGGCTAATTCTTCAGCGTTAAAAACGGAGTTTTGTTCTGATTGTTCATTTTTTATTATAACGGCTTTATTTGTTTGTGGAAGTGTTGTTTGATTAATCGCCACATTTGGAGTTACGCCAATACCTTCAATCGATTCACCTGATGGCGTAAAGTAGCGTGCGGTGGTTAGTTTTAAGGCGGTATCACCATCGCCTAATGGAATGAGTGATTGTACCGATCCTTTGCCAAACGACTGACTCCCCACTATTTTTGCACGCATATTTTCTTTTAGTGCTGCAGCCAGTATTTCTGCTGCTGAGGCTGAGTTTTCATTAATCAGGACAACAATAGGTGCGCCTTTTAAAATATCGCCGCGCTTAGCGTAAAACGACTGATTAGAATCATAAAAACGTCCTTTGGTTGTTACTATTAGACCATCTTGTAAAAAGAGATCTGCCACAGCAACCGCGCTTTTTAAAGTCCCGCCAGGGTTGTCTCGTAAATCAATAATCAGGCCTTTTAATGCGTGGCCGTAATGGTTTTGCATAGCGGCTATTTGTAAGGCAACTTCATGCAAGGTGTGGTTTGAAAAGGTATTTATAGCAATATAACCGCCACCAGCATCAAGTAGTTGCTTAGTTACACTGGCCAGTTTTATTTGTTTTCTGCTGAGGTTAAATATGAGCGGTGTTAGATTGTTATTTCGGATAATACTTAGTTGTACTTTATTGTTGGGGCTGTCTTTAATTTGCTGCGCGACTATATCAATAGGACTATTTTTAATCTGCTGATTATTAACTGCTGTAATAATATCGCCAGCTCGCAGGCCGACTTGTTTAGCAGGCGAATTATTAATTACTTTAACAATCGTGGTGCGCTGCTCAATATTTTTGACCTCAATGCCTAAGCCAGTATAGCGACCATTGGTATTATCAAATAACGCATTTAGCTCATTTTTATCTAAATATTTAGAGTAGGGATCGAGTTTAGAGTATAAACGTTCAAATTGAGAGGTGTTGTATTCAATGTATTCACTGTTATGCAGTGCCAAATCATCAACGTAGTAGGTATGAATATTAAACAGTATTTCATTTATTTTTTGGCTTTCTAAATCTTTGACCGAACTGGCATGAGCATTATTTATAAAGCCAAAAAGTGCCAATAAAAAAAATAACTGCAAACAAAACCAAAACATTGGTTTTGTTTGCGATACTTTTTTTTGGCAAATGTGTGTGTTTATCATAACTGCCTCTACTAGGATGCAGTTATTTTGATACTAAATACGCCTGCACCATTTTATGGGATTAACAGCACGCCCTTTATGACGTATTTCAAAGTATAGACCAGAATCAGCTTGTCCACCGCTTTGCCCAACTAATGCAACGCTTTCACCTTCTCTGACCATATCGCCCACGTCTTTTAGCAAAGTTTGTGCATGCCCGTATAAGCTCATAAAGCCTTCTCCGTGGTCCACAACAATCACCCAGCCGTAACCTTTTAACCAATCTGCAAATACCACCTGACCGTTATGAATGCTATTTACTGAAGTGCCCTCTGCAGCAGAAATTAATACGCCTTTCCAGTTAATTCCGCCGTGCTTACGTTGGCCAAACTTGTGCGTTAGTTTGCCTTTACTCGGCCAGCTTAATCTTCCTTTATTTTTATTTAGGCCCAATAGCTCAATTTTTGTGGTTTTTTCTTCTTCAAGTTCTTTAATAGTTGCTATCAGCGTTTGTTCGTTCTCTTCTAAGTAACTAATTGAATTTTTTGTTTTATTTAACTGCTTTTTTAGATTTTTTAGGCTGGCTTGGCGCTCATTTTTAGCGTCAAGAAGCGCTGCTTGTCGCCTTTTTTGTTCATCAAATAAAGCAACTAGCTTTTCTTTTGTTTTTTCAAGCTCAGCTTGGTTTTTCGCAATTTCTATTTGCAGCGCTTTAAGTTCATCAAGCTGCTTTATGCGGGCTTTATTTAAGTAGTTGTAATAGCTAAGCGTACGTTCAAATTTAGCGGTATTTTCTTGGTTAAGCAGCATTTTTGAATAGTCATCACTACCTGCCATATAAGCACTTTTTAACTGTGCTGCTAACACACGCTGAAATTGGGCTTGTTGTTTTTCAAGCTTTATCGCGCGTTGTTGTTGCTCTGCTTGCTGTTGTTGTGTTTTTTTAACTGATTGCTCAGCCATATTGAGTGCTTTAGCGTTTTTCGCTATAGCGAGTTCATGTGCTTTTAGCTTTTGCTGCTGTTTAGCTATTTCTTTTTGCTGTTGTTGATATTCAGCTTGGCTTTGCTCTAAAGCCACTTGAACTTGGGATAGGTCTTTTTTAGTGCGATCTTCATTAGCCACGGCAACGCCAGTGACTAATGAATGCAGTACACAGATACACGCAATGACGCGGTATGCGCTTTTTTTCATAGGTTATTTCAACACCATAATTGGCGACCCTGTCATTTCTGCAGGTTGCTCTAACCCCATTAAATGCAGCATGGTTGGGGCAACATCGCTCAAGGCTTTGCCTGAATAAGCTTGTGCATCGCGACCTACATAAATAAACGGCACGGGCTCACTGGTATGTGCTGTGTGCGCTTGGCCTGTTTTAAGGTTTGCCATTTGCTCTGCATTGCCATGATCGGCGGTAATAAGTGCTTCGCCGCCATATTCTTTCAATGCATCCACTACACGGCCAATACAGTTATCTACTGCCTCACAGGCTTTAACTGCAGCCTCAAATACACCTGAATGACCGACCATGTCGCCATTAGGGTAGTTACAAATAATGGCATCGTATTTTCCACTTTTTATTGCTTCTACTAGCTTATCGGTAAGCATTTTTGAGTTCATTTCTGGCTGCAAATCATAAGTTGCAACCTGAGGTGATGGGATAAGTTCACGGGTTTCGCCGTCAAACTCATCTTCTCGTCCACCACTGAAGAAAAAGGTAACATGAGCATATTTTTCAGTTTCAGAAATACGCAGTTGAGTTTTACCTTGTTTTTCAAACCATTCGCCAAGTACGTTATTAAGCGGCGAGGGGCCAAAAGCAACAGGCGCATCTATATCGGCTGCGTATTCAGTCATCATCACAAAGCCGCTAAGCTCAGGCGATTTTTTCTTATTAAAGCCGTCAAAGCCTGGTTCTACAAAGGCGCGGGTTATTTCGCGTGCGCGGTCTGCTCTAAAGTTTGCAAATATAATGGTGTCGCCATCATTTACTTTTACAGGTTCGCTGCCTTTAGGAGTGATCGTGCTGGCTGCTACAAATTCGTCATTTTCATCGCGCTCATAAGCGGCATTTAGTGCACTTACGCCTTCTTCATAATCAAAATCACCTTCACCTAAGGTGATTAAATTATAGGCTTTTTCAACACGGTTCCAGCGGTTGTCTCTGTCCATGGCATAGTAACGGCCAATTAGTGAGGCTAAACGGCCACATTTAAGTTCGCTAAATAAGGCTTCAATACGCTCAATAGACGCTTTAGCACTACGCGGTGGTGTATCGCGTCCATCTAAAAAGGCATGAAAGTACACCTCTTTAGCGCCGCGTTTTGCAGCCAGTTGTATACTGGCAACAATATGATCTTCGTGGCTATGCACGCCACCTGGACTTAACAGTCCCATAATGTGTACAGCTTTGCTGGCATGAACAGCTTTATCAATGTTTTCAACAAGTGCAGGGGTCGTATCAAATTCGCCATCATCAATGGCTTTGGTGATACGGGTAAAATCTTGATACACAATACGGCCTGCGCCTAAATTAACATGACCCACCTCAGAATTACCCATTTGGCCATCAGGAAGACCGACATCTAAACCCGATGCTGAAATTAATGTATGAGGACGTGTGGCCCAAAGCTCATCTAATACAGGGGTGTTAGCAGCTAAAATAGCATTGCTTTGCTCATCTTCTCTGTATCCCCAGCCATCTAAAATCATTAATACCAGTGGTTTTTTATGCTCTGTCATAGTCACTCCTATTAGGGTCTGTTGACCTTTGCGGATTAAAATTTGTTCAAACTAGGGGCGGTTTAATCGCGGCGCGAGGTTTGTAACCTAGTGGGCTAAGTAAAAACCGAGCAAAGCTTCCGCGTCCTGCTCACGCCCCTTACCTACATCCATGTAGGCAACAAAGAGTAAATCGCCCCTAGGCAGAACCCTTCGGGCAGCACCTGTTTGTCATTGATGCTGCGTTATCGCCTATTTATGGGGAATAACCACACCACATAGGCTCTGCCTTACCTAAATACCAAACAGACTGCTGCAAATTTAACCTTGAAAGATCAACAGACCCTAGCGTTGCTAAAATACACGCTAACATTAATGCCAACATGCCAAGTCTTAGCATACCGCGTTTTATAGCTAGGATCAGCAATGAAAAGAAGATATTAAAAATTTTTAATTAGGATTGGCTAAATTAAAAACTTTAAAGGGCTAGGTTATTTTTCAGTTAAAAAGAGCAGGGCATTGTGGCTTTCAAGCGTGCTTAAACTCGCATTTTTAGCTGATTTGGGTATACTTGCGCGGCTAATCTCTATTTTATTCAAGTATTGAATAGGGTTGTGGGGTAAGTTAAGCCTATATTGTAGGTTAAAATTCAGAGTAGCCTAACAGCGCTCTATTGATTTGCTGATGAGTGACTGCTCATTGTGCAAGTGCAATTGGTAAGAATTTAAAATATCTAAAACATCCGTTTTAGTATGTAACTTTATAGTGGAAGTCGAATGGATCAATATATTGAATTTGTCTCAAACCATCCAATTTTAAGCCTAGCTTGGGTTGCGATTGCGTTTCTTATTATTAGTGGCGCAATAAAAAGTAAATTTTCAGCAATTCGTCAAATCAATCCTCAGCAGTTAACGTTACTAATTAACCGCGAAGACGGCCAGGTTGTTGATATGCGTGGGCAAAAAGAGTTTAAAACCGGCCATATTGCCGGTGCTGTGCACTTAAACCCAGAAAAAGCTAAAGAATCTGATTTCTCAACCCTTGAAAAGTATAAGAGCAAACCCATTATAGTGGTATGTGCTGCAGGCATGACTGCTTCAGGTGTTGCAACCGCAATGCATAAAGCAGGCTATGAACAGGTTTATGTTTTATCTGGCGGTATGGGTGCGTGGCAATCAGCAAGTCTGCCAACAACAAGCGGTCGCTAATATCTCTTAGCTAAACCGATTAAGGATTAATTATGAGTAACGTTGTTTTATACACCAAAGGATATTGTCCTTTTTGCCATCGCGCATTAGCGCTGTTAGACAGCAAAGGTGTAAAATACACAAATATTGATATTGGCGTTCAGCCAGAGCTTCGCGATGAAATGATCGCCAAAGCCGGTGGCGCAAGCACGGTTCCACAAATTTTTATCAACGATGAACACATCGGTGGCTGTGACGACATGATGGCACTAGAAGCGCAAGGTCACCTTGATGCTAAGCTCAGTGCTTAATTTAATTAATTATAATAAATAACAGGTTAGGAATAACAATGAACGAACAAAATCAAAACGCAGCAGCAGAAGCTGATGCAGGTGCACAGTTTACTATTCAACGTATTTACACTAAAGATGTGTCGTTTGAAACGCCAAATTCGCCAGCTATTTTTCAAAAAGAGTGGGCTCCAGAAGTAAAATTAGATTTAGATACGCGCTCTAACAAGCTTGATGAAGGTGTTTACGAAGTAGTGCTTGCGCTAACTGTAACGGCATCTATCGGTGAAGAAACTGCGTTTTTATGTGAAATTCAACAAGCAGGTATCTTTACGATTGCTGACGTTGAGGAAATGCAATTAGCGCACATGCTAGGTGCATTTTGCCCTAACGTGTTATTCCCATATGCACGTGAAGCGGTATCTAACTTAGTAAATCGTGGTACGTTCCCACAACTTAATCTTGCGCCAGTTAACTTTGACGCATTATTTGCACAGTACATGCAGCAACGCACAGCGCAAGCTGAGCAGGCTACAGCAGACGCTTAATTTATGAATACAGCCACATCAGCTGTTAGTGTTTTAGGGGCGGGGTCGTATGGCACCGCCCTTGCTATTTGTTTAGCCCGAAATGGCCACAAAGTGACTTTATGGGGACGCAATAGCCAAGACGTTGCGACGCTTGCAGCTGAGCGAAAAAATCAACGTTACTTACCTGATATTCCTTTTCCTGACACCTTAATCCTTGAAGCAGATTTACAGCGTGCAACGCAAAGTAGCGATATTGTTTTGGTTGTTGTGCCAAGCCACGCATTTGCTGACACATTAAAGCAAATCAAACCTGCTTTGCGCCCAAATGCAAAAATAGCTTGGGCCACCAAAGGGCTAGAGCCAAATACTGGGCGTTTGTTACAAGAAGTGGCAGTGCAAGAGCTAGGTGAAGAGGTGCCATTAGCGGTACTTTCAGGGCCAACCTTTGCCAAAGAAATGGCGATGGGATCACCAACTGCAATTTCGGTGTCATCAACATCATCGGCATTTGCTAAACAAATAGCCGATTTATTGCATTGCGGGCGCTCGTTTAGGGTGTATAACAATGATGATTTTATTGGTATACAGCTCGGTGGTGCGGTTAAAAACGTGATTGCCATTGGTGCGGGAATTTCTGATGGAGTGGGGTTTGGTGCAAATGCTCGTACCGCGCTTATCACTCGTGGTTTAGCAGAGTTGTCGCGTTTAGGGTGTGCACTGGGTGCAAAACCTGAAACCTTCATGGGCATGGCTGGGTTAGGTGATTTAATTCTGACCTGTACCGATAACCAATCGCGCAATCGCCGTTTTGGTTTAGCCTTAGGCAAAGGTGAGAGTGTTGATGATGCCATTGCATCAATCGGCCAAGTGGTTGAAGGCTTTAGAAATACCAAAGAAGTGTACTTACTAGCTCAACGCGCTGGTGTGGAAATGCCAATTACCGAGCAAATATATAAAGTACTCTATGAAAATAAAGACATGAAAGCGGCTGCTATGGCCTTATTAGGTCGTGAACAAAAGTCAGAATAAATGCTTCACTATTCTTTAAAAATTAAAAAACCGACATAATGTCGGTTTTTTATTATTGGTAAATAATTACTGCGCGTTTACAAAGCCAAGCTGGCGCCAAGATTCATACACAAACACAGCTACTGCATTAGACAGATTCATACTGCGACTATCGGCTTGCATAGGTATACGCACGCGTTGCTCGTTTGGCAGTGCTTGAATCATGTCATCAGGTAAGCCTCGGGTTTCTGGGCCGAATACTAAGCAATCACCCGCTTCATACTGTGCTTGGTGATGAAATTGGCTACCTTTAGTAGTGCAAGCATACACCTTTTTAGGTTGGCACTTTTCTAAATAAGCATCAAATGAGGCATGGCGTTGTACATGGCTAAATTCGTGATAGTCAAGTCCAGCGCGTTTTACACGTTTGTCATCCCACTCAAACCCTAACGGTTCAATTAAATGCAATGAATAGCCAGTATTGGCACATAAACGAATGATATTCCCGGTGTTAGGCGGAATTTCAGGTTGGTATAAAACAATATCCAGCACAATAAGCCCTATAAAATCTTTAATTTGACTGGCTCAGTATACACGAACAATGAATAAAAAATGATATACTACAAACATTAAATACAACTTACACTTGGACAGATACGTGCATAATCGCAGTTATGAATTTTGGGTCAAAGCTTCAAGCATAGTGACCATGGTCATGGTGAGCCTAATGATTGCGACCAAAGCATGGGCTTGGCTGGCGTCGGGTTCGGCGTCAATGCTTGGCTCATTAACCGACTCATTAATGGATATTACCGCGACGCTAATGAGCTTTTTAGTTTTATCGTATGCACTGCGTCCTGCGGATGATGACCACCGGTTTGGTCACGGTAAAGCGGAGGCGCTTGCAGGGTTAGGCCAAGCTGCATTTATTGCGGGCTCGGGCTGTTTATTAATGTTTCACGGTATCGAGCGATTAATAAACCCAGTTGAGCTTTCGCACTCATTATTAGGTGTATGGGTGAGTATTTTTGCCATTGCTTGTACCTTGGTAATTGTATTTGTGCAAAATAAAGTCGTGAAGCACACAGAATCAATCGCTATAAAAGCCGACTCCGTTCACTACAAGGGCGATTTAATTTTAAATGCGGCGGTATTGCTTGCTATTTTACTCGCCTACTATGGCGTACTGTATGCCGACCCATTGTTTGCTATCGGTGTGGCAGGTTATTTATTGTATAACAGTTGGGATATAGCAACCGAAAGTGCCTCGCATTTAATGGACAAAGAGCTACCCGATGAAGAAAAGCAAAGTATTTTTGAAATAGCGCGTAACCATAATGATGTTTATGGCGTTCACGGTATTCGCACTCGACAGGGCGGTAAAGTTAAGTTTATTCAACTGCATTTAGAGCTTGATGACAATTTACCACTTATTCGTGCCCACAAAGTGGCAGATGAAGTGGAGCTGATGATCACTCAGCAATTTGAATCTGAAGTTGATATTTTGATTCACCTAGATCCGCTGTCGCTTAGTAGTTAACCTATTGAATCACAAAATTTATAAAGGCTTGTTAGCAATGGTTGGCGAATTTCGTCCCGCTCAAAAAACAGCTCGTGCTTAGCCCCTTTAAACTGCTTTATTAGGGTGTTTTTATGTCGGCTTGCAAGCTTATGCTGGGCTTGGTTATCAACCACTTCGTCATTTTCTGCGCTGGCTATAAATAACGGGGTTGTTATGGATAGTTTATCGAGCGCTTTAATAAATGAAAAAACAGTATGCAGCCAGCCATAGGTAACACCGCCTAATTGTAATAGTGGCGTTTGCTGATAAGTTGCCCTAAATTGATCATAGCGTATTTGGCTACTGGTTAAAGTGTTAAGCGCAAACTCTTCAGGTGTATAATCGCTTTGTCCTAACGCATAACACCCTGAGAACCCTAATAATGACGCACTGGCGGCGATAAACTGTGCTACGGGTTTTGGTATTCCTTTAGTATGAATATCAAACATGGGCGCAGATAAAAACGCCCCACTAAAGTCATGTGAGTAACGTGCTAAGTAATCAAACGCAATAGCGCCGCCCATTGAATGGCTAAGCAGTAGTTTTTTACCTTGCCAGTGCTGCTTTACCACCTCAAGATTGAATTGATTGAGATCGTGACTGTAATCTTCAAATTGTTTGACATGGCCTTTATGGGGGTTTTTTAATAACCGATAAGAGCGCCCTTGGCCTTGGTGATCAACAATAAAAACAGCAAAATTATTACAATAAAGCTCCCAAAGCAGCTCTTTGTATTTATCGAGCCCTTCAATGCGCCCAGAACTAATAACAATGGCAGTGTGAGCCTGTTTAGGCTTAGCGTAAGCATAAAATAATTTACCGGCAGCCGTGCTTAAATAGGCTTTTTTGAGTGTATTAGTATAAAACTCATTAATGGCAGGCAGGTTATTTTCAAACTCGCTTTCATTGCTATAAAACATGGTTTCTCTTTTGTATTGGTAAGCTTATCTCAACGCATAACCCGCCAGCGTCCTTATTTGATAAAGCTAAATTTCCGCCGTGGGCAATCACCGCATTTTTTGCAATGGCTAAACCCAGCCCAGTGCCGCCGCTGACTCGGTCGCGGGCGTCTGATTGCCTAAAAAATGGCTCACATAGTTTATCAAGTTGCGCTGCGGGAACGCCAGGGCCGTCATCACATATTTGTATAGTGATGATATCACTGTGTTTTAAGGTGATGCTAATAGTATGTTGTGCGTATTTAATTGCATTACGTAAAATATTTTCTAGAGCACTGGCAATCAGCATTTCGTCGCACTCTATATTTACCTCAGCATCACCTTGAATATGCAGCGTTTTATTGTGCTGTTTTGCTTCAAACTGAGCATCGTTAATCACATGGTCAACAATAACTTGTAACGACTGCGCTTGCAGTGATAAAGGTTGGCTATTGGCTTCTAAGCGCGATACCTGCAATACATCGGCTATCATTTTATCAAGTTGATTTGCTTCTTTTTCAATACGCAATAAATACGATTGGCTGGCCTCACTCGCTTGCATTTGCGCCAGCCCTGTGGCCATTTTTAAGCGTGTTAGTGGGGAGCGCAATTCATGGGATATATCGGCAAGTAAACGCTTTTGAGCGCTAAGTAGTTGCTCTAATTGATCAGCCATACGGTTAAAATCGCGTCCTAAAACTCCAAGCTCATCTTTTCGTTGACTATTTATTGACGCGCGCGCACTTAAATCGCCATTTGAGAGCCTAATTGCAGCTTGTTTTAAACTATTTATAGGGGCAATTAAGTTACGACTAAATAAAAAGCTTAATGTAAGTGAGGCGATAATGGCGATAGAAATTTTTAACCAAACCGGCAACAATCTTAAGCGAATAAAGAGCGGTCGCTGTTGATTTATATCGATTTCATATAACGCAAATTCGCCTTCAGGTACTCGAATGCGCACAGGGCCAAAAGCTTGGTAATATTCAGTAAAAATAATTTGAGGTGGCATGCCTTCACTAAAGTTCAGTAAGCTAAAATCAATATTATTCTCAACTTTTTTACTGATCAAAAACTCATCGCTACTTAGTGAATTTAAATAAAGTAACTTGCGTTTACTCAAACGCGGGTGAGTAATAATGTCATGAATAGAGCGCTTGTGTTTATGTGCACTACGTTCGATACCTCGCGCCAAGTGTTCTAGATTTTTTTGCATGGGCCCTTTTAGGGGGTCATGGCTAATAGCATTGATCAGCGAAATATTACTTAAGAAAAATAGCGCAGTAAAAGTGCCAATGATCGTTAGCCAAAACCAAGCAAAGACTTTAAAAAACAAATAATGTCGAGGGTGTCTTAACCAGCTAAAACGCGTTACTTTACTCTCCTTGGATAAAGACATAACCCGTCCCTCGAATAGTTTTAATTTTTTCACCCGCGATATGCTCGGCTATTTTTTTTCGAATATTACTCACATGCATATCAATTGAGCGGTCAAACGAAGCTAAGCGCCTCCCGAGCACTTCTTCACTTATTTGCTCTTTGCTGACAACTTCGCCGGCATTTTTAATCAATAACACCAGTACTTCGTACTCTGTGCCAGTCAGTGTGAGGGTGTGCTCGTTAATAGCGGCCTCTCGGGCTGCCAAATTAACTGTAATGCCATTTACATTCATTTTGCTAGGCGTTGCAACGTTTAGGCTATTAATATGCTCTATGCGGCGGGTAATGGCTTTTACACGGGCAAGCAACTCGCGGTGATTAAAGGGTTTAGCTATGTAATCGTCTGCGCCAAGCTCTAGGCCAAAAATGCGGTCAAAGTCTTCGCCTTTTGCAGTGAGCATAATGACCGGAGTTAGCTTGGTTTGCCTAAGCTGTTTAAGTACTTCAAAGCCATCAAGGGTGGGGAGCATTACATCAAGCAATATCAGCGCGTAGTCATTTGACAAAGCAAGCTTTAAGCCTTGCTCGCCATCGTGAACGCTTTGTACGTCAAAGCCTTGCGCGGCTAAATATTCAGTGAGTAGTTCGCACAAACCTGTGTCGTCATCAATCATTAATAGCTTCATTTCAAACCCTTAGGCAATTTCTATATGGATATTTTACTTCTTAAATTGTGTAAAAGTGAATCTTTACACAACCTTTACACTGCTTTGCGTTACTTTGCGTTGCAAGCGGTATAGTTAACTCACTGGCTAAGCAGCCACAATCAAATTCAATCCATCCAATATTAAGGTGATGATTATGACTAAAGTAAATACACTTTCAAAATTAGTACTTATTTGTGGTCTAGCAACGGCTACACTTGGTGCCAGTAGCGTATTAGCAAAAGGCGGCATGCACGATAAGCAAGGGCATTCTCAAGCGCGTTTTTTACTCTCTGAGCGCGGCGCCGACAAACTTAGTCTAACCGACGAGCAGCAAACTAAGCTTGAAGCTATTTTTGAAGCGCAAAAAACGCAAATGAAAGCGCTACGTGGCGGCGATAAAGAAGCACGTAAAGCTCAGCGCGAAGCGCATAAAGCAAAAATGGATGCACTACTTAGCGCTCCAACGTTTGACGAAAACGCGGCGAAAGAGCTATTAACCGCACGCCAAGATAAGAAACAGCAATTGGGGTTAATTAAATTAAAAACCCAGCATCAAGTAATGCAATTGCTTAACGCTGAGCAAAAAGAAAAGTTAGCTAAAATACAGCAGCGCCGCAGGTAATAGGTGCGAGGTTTTAACCCCATGGCCAGTAACTCGTTGTCTGAAATATAAAATGCGCGGCATAAAGCCCCGCGTATTTACAGAATATTTTGAACCACAGAGGGGTAGAGGCGCTTTGCGCTCCACAGAGTTGCCTGTTGCTAAAACCTAAAACCTAACACTGACGCGGGTTAAACCCGCTGCTACAGGTATAAAAAAACCTTGCTATGTTAACAGCAAGGTTTTTAAATTTCTCGAACCTCGAACCTCGAACCTCGAACCTTTAAAAATCACTTAAAAAAGTCATCTTCGTTTTTTGCCATCATTGCTTCAATATCTTCAATCATGTCTTGGCTGAACTCATCTGCAGATGTAATCGGCGCTGAAATTTTATTATTTTCAAACGACCATTCACCTAAATCAATAAGTTGGCAACGTTTTGAACAAAAAGGGCGATTCGGACTTTGTGCTGACCATGCTACTTTTGCTTTACAGGTTGGGCAGTTAACCACTGTTGGCATAATTTACTCTCACATTAATATAGGCTTTGCGACTCAATTTATAATAAACAGCTAAGCTTTCTATTTAAAAACTAGTGACACGGTTAATCTCAGCAAGTGAGGTCACACCCTCTGCAGCTTTACGAATACCCGATAAACGCAAATTGTTATATCCTGCTTTAAGTGATACCTCAGCAATTTCTAATGAGTTACCGCCGCGCATTATAATTTGCGCTATTTCAGGCGTAATTTTCATTACTTCGTAAATACCAACACGGCCTTTGTAGCCATCGGTACAGTTTTCACAGCCTTTAGGTGCGTATAAAACCATGTCTTGAATTTGTTGTTCACTAAAGCCTTGGCGTATAAGCTCTTCGCGAGGTAATTGCTCTGGTGTTTTACATTTAGAGCATAATCTTCGGGCTAAACGCTGAGCTATAATTAAACTAATAGAACTGGCCACATTATACGCGGGTACACCCATATTTAACAAACGAGTAATTGTTTCTGGCGCTGAATTGGTATGCAGTGTTGAGAGCACCAAGTGACCGGTTTGCGCCGCTTTAATTGATATTTCTGCAGTTTCTAAATCACGTATTTCACCCACCATCACCACATCGGGATCTTGACGTAAAAACGCCCGCAGTGCATTAGCAAAGGTCATATCGGCTTTAGTATTTATTTGTACTTGGTTAACCCCTTCGAGGTTAATTTCTACCGGATCTTCAGCGGTACTAATATTCCGCTCCGGCTGATTGAGTATATTTAAGCCCGTATAAAGTGATACCGTTTTACCAGAGCCTGTCGGCCCGGTAACCAAAATCATGCCTTGCGGTTGCTCAAGTGCATCGAGGTATAGTTTTTTCTGCTCGGGTTCATAGCCTAATACATCAATACCTAGCATGGCACTTGATGAATCAAGAATACGCATTACAATTTTTTCGCCCCACAAAGTGGGCATGGTACTAACACGAAAATCAATACTTTTACGCTCAGTGATTTTAAGCTTAATACGGCCATCTTGTGGTTTACGCTTTTCTGCAATATCCAGTCGCGACATTACTTTTATTCGCGCCGATAGCTTACTGGCCAATGTTTTTGGCGGGCTGGCAACTTCGTGCAAAATACCATCTATGCGAAAGCGAATACGATATTTGTGTTCATAAGGTTCAAAGTGTAAATCTGAGGCGCCTTTTTTTATTGCATCCATTAAAATTTTATTAATGTAGACAATTATCGGGGCGTCGTCTTTGTCATCGTCTTTAGGGGTGTGTTCTTTGTGCTGCTCAGAATCGAGTTCAGCAAACTCTTTAAATTCATCTTCACTTAAATTTAAACTGCCAGTGGCATCGAGTAATTGCTCAATTTTGTTATCGAGCTGGACGTAGTCAACCACAACCACTTCGCACGATAAACCCGTGCTAAATTCAAAGTTTTCAAAAGCGCCGTAATCGGTAGGATCTGAGGCGGCAATATACACTTTTCTGCCTTTTTGTACCAAAGGCAAAATGTGGTGTTTGCGGATCAGCTTTTCTTTAACTAGCTCGGCAGGAATTTGTGCAACATTAAAATCTTTTAAATCAAAAAAAGGCACTCTAAATAAATCAATGCATTGCTGCGCTAAATCTTTACTGTCTATTTTTCCACATTTAGAGATAAGCTCTGCGGTTGAGGCAAAGTCTTGCTGCCTGGCTTTTATGGTATCGGTATCAACCCGGCCGAGGGTAATAAATTTTCTTAATAACGGTGAGTTAATATTCATTGCGCACCTGATTTAATCCTTCATTTGTCAGCAATTTATCAGAAAAAAGAAAGGAATACATTAATCGTACCAATGCAGCAGATAATTTACTGATAAAAATATCAGTTTATTGCGCTGTGATTGGGTTAGTCACTCTATATTGTAGACTTTGCTTGCTGTAAATAATAATTATGTAGCTTAAGTAAGTCTTGTTTTACATCGCTTAGGTCGCGGTTATTATTTAAAATATCATCCGCTTTTTGTTGTTTTTGCTCACGAGACATTTGTGCGTCAATAATTTGTTTTGCTTGTTCAGTGCTTATATTGTCGCGCTGTGTAGTACGTGCAATTTGCACCTCTTTGGGAACATCTATTAGCAAAGTACGATGACAGTAGCCATCAAGCCCATTTTCAAATAATAGTGGGGCAACTAACACCACGTAGTCGCTTTGCGCGTTTTTTAAGTCAGTGAGTAGTTTAGTGCGTATTAAAGGGTGCAGCAGGGCATTGAGCCACGCTTTTTGCTCAGCGTTACTAAAAATACGCGCTCTTAGCTCGCCACGATTTAAAGCGCCATATTCATCGAGTATATCATTGCCAAAATGCGCAATAATCGCTTTTAAGCCATCAGTGCCGGGTTCAACCACTTGGCGAGCCACTATATCTGCATCCACAATAGTAATACCTAGTGCTGCCAACATATCGCTAACTGCAGTTTTACCGCAGCCAATCCCGCCGGTTAGCCCTAGCACCCAGTTATTTTTATGATGTTGTGTATTGCTCATAGTTAGTAGCCAATAAAATTAAAATAGCTGTTTTGCAGTTGTGTGCCCCATAGCATAGTGATCCAACCGGCTATTGCTAAGTAAGGGCCAAAAGGAATAGGCGTTGCTTTGTCTTTACCTTGAATGCTCAGCAGGGCAATGCCAATTACAGCGCCAACCACACTTGAGAGCAAAATAATGGCTAATAGCGACTGCCAGCCAAGTAGAGCACCAAACACCGCAAGTAATTTAAAGTCGCCATAGCCCATGCCTTCTTTGCCGGTTAATAGCTTAAATAGCCAAAACACACTCCACAGGCTTAAATAGCCGCAGGCGGCCCCGATTATCGCATCACTCGGGCTTATTGTTACGCCCATTACAGCGGCTATAAGCGCAAGCCATACTAGCGGTAAAGTAAGCTGATCGGGCAGTAACATGTGATCAATATCAATTAAAGTCAGTGCTACCAATGCCCAAGTAATGGCAACATATAATAAAGCCTGCTCTGTTGCGCCAAAGGTGTAGGCAACCACTAAACTTAAAATAGCGGTAATGGCCTCAACGAGAGGGTAACGCACTGATATTGGGTTGTTACAGGTCGCGCATTGTCCTTTTAAAATTAACCAACTAATAATGGGAATATTTTGCCATGGCTTAATGGCTGCTTTGCACTTTGGGCAACATGAATTGGGTTTAACTAAGTTAAACGTGTCAGTAGTGTGTTCAGTGGTCTGTTCAGCCTTTGGGCTGGTTAGTTCATCGGCTAATAATAAGCGGCATTCAGTTTGCCATTCTTTTTGCATCATTACTGGCAAGCGATAAATCACCACATTTAAAAAGCTACCAATACATAAACTTACTAGGCCAATCGTGGTTAAGTAAAACCATAAATGGCTTTGCATTGCGGTGATGATATCAATAAAAAAAGTATGCATTTATCTTACCTAAAACTAAATTCTGCGTTGATAATACAGTGGTTTTATATAAGTGCAAAGTTAGGATTAGGTTAAAGGTTAAAGGTTAAAGGTTAAAGGTTAAAGGTTAAAGGTTCGGGCTACGAGTTGCGGGTAACCACCGCGTTTTAATTGTTCTGTAGGCGGGGCTTTATGCCGCGCACTTTAGTTGCGGGCAACGGGCTTCGGGTAACGGGCCTAGAAACTCGAAGCTCGAAGCTAAATAACTGAACCTAGTTGGAATATAGGTAAGTACATGGCCACAATTAAGCCGCCAACTAATACACCAAGCACTGCCATTATTAACGGCTCAAGTAAGCTAGATAGGCCATCTACCGCGTCATCTACTTCTTGCTCGTAGATAGTGGCCACTTTTGCCAGCATGCCATCAAGCGAACCTGACTCTTCACCTATGGCGACCATTTGTACCACCATATCGGGGAATATTTTAGAGTTGCGCATCGCCCAGTTCATTTGGTTGCCTGAGCTTACCTCGGCTTTTATTTCTAAAATAGCATAACGGTAAACTGCGTTACCTGAGGCACCAGCTGCAGAATCCAAAGCATCCACCAATGGAACACCCGCAGCAAACGTGGTCGATAGGGTACGGGCATAGCGGGCAACAGCCGCTTTATTTAAAATCATACCGACAACCGGAAGCTTAAGTATGGCGCGGTCGGTAGCATCACGCAGTTTTAAACTTCTTAAATGGGCTTCTTTAAATAGATAACCAAACGCCACAACGCCAATGAGGGCTATCCACCAGTTGGCTTGCATAAATTCAGAAATAGCGATTACAAATAAGGTAAAAGCAGGTAGCTCAGCGCCAAAGCCATTAAAAATCTCCTGAAATTGCGGCACTACAAAAATAAGTAAGATAGAGGTTACAATCAGCGCCACCACCAATACTGCTATAGGGTAAAACATCGCTTTTTTAATTTTTGATTTAAGCGCTTCTGACTTTTCTTTATAAAGGGCAACGCGGTCAAATATTTTATCCAATGCGCCCGATTGCTCACCCGAGGCCACTAAGTCACAATATAAATCGTCAAAATAACGGGGGTGCTTTCTGAGTGCCAATGATAAGGGCTGGCCAGCTCTTACTTCATCGCCAATAGAGCCCATTAGTTTGCCAACACTTTTATTGTTGGAGCCAGAGCCTATCATTTCAATTGATTGAATTAGCGGCACACCGGCCATCAGCATAGTGGCTATCTGCCTTGTCACTAAAGCAATATCTTTTGGGGTGATTTTTTGTACGCTTTTTATACCAAACAGTGGCTTAGCTTTTCGCTTTACTTTTGAAGGGGTAATGCCCTGTTTGCGTAACTGTGCCTTAACTAAAGCTATGCTTGAGCCAGATAATTCACCTTCAAGCTTTTTACCTCTTGCACTCACTCCAACCCAGGTAAAGGTATCAATATTATCTTTTTTTGACATTATTTGATTTACATATTTGAGTTGTAAAAATATGTAAGGGATGTGGAAACAGCCCTTACATTATTTAAAAAATAAAATTAACAGTCTATCCAACCTTCAGTACAAGCGTTAGTACCCGATTTAGTTGCGACCGCCCACGTAATATTTGTGTTGTTTAATGTAGGAGTTAAAGTAATTGTATCATTTGTTCCATCGCCATCAATATCTCCTAGATTTAGAGATATAACACCATCAACAACGGCTGTAACTGCGCTCGCTGTTTCAATGGCTGGAACACCATTTTGGCCAGCATCACAAGGTGTTAAAATTCCACCTTCAGTTTGCGCGCAAATAGCAATTGCTGTTTTATATGAATTGGCTTCTGAAGCTTCACCTTGTGCTGTTGCCGAGCGGGTATATTGTTGATACTGCGGGAGTGCTACTGCAGCAAGAATACCGATGATTGCTACTACAATCATTAATTCAATTAGGGTGAAACCCTTTTGGTTTTGTTGTGTCATTGTTTGCATGTTTCCTCTCCTAAAGGATAATGTTGTGGTAAGCCAAACGGGTATAAGTTTTTAAACTGTAACTTATGTGTTTACTTAACCTGTTACTACAAAAATAAAATCATTTTGCCAAATTTAGTGCTGTGTTTAAGCGGTAAAATATTGGCCGTTAAAACACACACTGCATGGCGGTTATTCGTTAATTTGTCCCTTACTTGAGCATAAACCTAATTATTAAAAGTTAGTTATAACCCGCGTAAGTTACAAGCTAATTATAAAAATAAACCCTGTCGCTTATTTTTACTCTGTCCCTATAAATGCTTCTCCATTCTTTTTAACTAATTAAGTATTTAAAACTAGTCAATATGAATGAGTTTAACACTGTTTATTGCGCTTTTGTATGTAAAAACTTTATAAAAAACGCATTAATTTAATAACTTGTTACAAATAATCCTTTTGAATTATTTAATGCCCTTTTTTAAAACCTGTCAATCAATTAGCGCAAATAAAGAGTAAATATTTTTTGCATTATTTACTCAAATCGCATCGATAAATCGATTGATTGTAAATTTTTTGTAAGCGCACCGCTTGAAATAAAGTCGACCCCAGCTTGCGAGTAGGCTTTGAGTGTTTGTAAGGTCATATTGCCCGACACTTCAAGTTTTGCGCGCTTATTTGTAATGCTAACTGCTTGGCGTATTTGCTCGGGGCTAAAATTATCTAACATAATAATGTCGGCGCCTGCGTTAATGGCTTGCTCTAGCTCATCAAACGATTCAACTTCAACCTCTATAGGTTTATCGGCATGATTTAGCTTAGCTTGAGTAACCGCGTTATTAATTCCTCCACAGGCCGCTATGTGGTTTTCTTTAATTAAAAACGCATCAAACAAACCAATTCGGTGGTTTGCACCGCCGCCACACTTAACTGCATATTTTTGCAGCGCTCTAAGCCCTGGAATAGTTTTACGGGTATCGAGCAGTTGCGTGCTAGTACCGCTTAACTCTTTTACATAATGCGCTGTAGTTGTGGCTGTGCCTGAAAGCGTTTGTACAAAGTTAAGTGCGGTGCGCTCGGCTGTTAAAATAGCGCGAGCAGACCCAGAGGCAGTAAACAGCGTGCTATTGGCACTGACAAAGTCGCCATCGTTCACGCATATATTTACAACCACACTTGGGTCGACTTGTTTAAACACTTCAATAATTAGGTCTTTACCACAAAAAATGCAGTCTTCACGGGTGATCACTTTCGCATTGGCTTGCTCTGCTTGCGGAATAAGCTGTGCGGTAATATCGCCTTGTTCAGCGCTTTGATAATTTAGGTCTTCATTAAGCGCTAAGGTAACAAGTTGGCTAATTAGGGTATGCGAAATAGACATGAAAAAGCTCATAATAGATAATTAATTAACTAAATTTTACTCTGTTTAATTACTAAATAGAAGCGGCTAACAACTAAACTAATAATTAACACGTTAATCATATTGTATCGTTTAGTATTACGCTATCTTTATGGGCTTAAATCTATTAGCATCTTGATATACATCAATTTTGGTTGATTAACCTGAGCGCTAGATAATAAATGTATCTCAAGCTGCTATTTTGAGTAAACACTGTGTTGAATATATTTACAATAGTGTTTTAATTTTTTCGGCAACGGGCAACGGGCAACGGGCAACGGGCAACGGGCAACGGGCAACGGGCAACGGGCAACGGGCAACGGGCTTGACACCAATCCCTACCATTTTACTCAAAGAGCATTTGACATTGGGCATATAAATTTAAATCAAATAGTATGAAAATAGATTCTTTAGGCGTTATAAATAATATTAGCCAGCGGGCGTGTAGCCACTTTGACGAGCGACCTGCTCAGTGCGATATTTCGCTGTTGGTTATTCATAATATTTCATTGCCCGCAGGGCAGTTTAACACTCCGTACGTTGATGATTTATTTATGGGGTGTATTGATTGTAATGCGCACCCTAGCTTTAGTGACCTAGAGGGGCTTAAGGTGTCAGCGCATTGTTTTATTAAGCGCTGCGGCGAAGTTATACAGTATGTGCCTTTTGAAAAACGTGCATGGCATGCGGGGCGCTCCTGCTTTGCTGGGCAACAAAATTGTAATGATTTTAGTATAGGTATCGAGCTTGAAGGCACAGATACAACTAACTATACCGATGCGCAATATCAAAGTTTAGCTGCATTGGCGCAGGCTATTATGCAGCGCTACCCAAAAATAACAGCCAGTAATATAGTTGGGCATTGCGATATAGCCCCTGGGCGAAAAACCGACCCTGGAGCGAGTTTTAACTGGCGTAAGTTTTTTAACCTAATTAAATAACTAGGGTCTGTTGACCTTTCAAGGTTAAATTTGCAGCAGTCTGTTTGGTATTTAGGCAAGGCAGCGCCTATGTGGTGTGGTTATTCCCCATAAATAGGCGCTAACGTAGCATCAATGCCAAACAGGCGCTGCCCTTCGGGTTCTGCCTAGGGACGATTTACTCTTTGTTGCTCGGTTTTGACTTAGCCCACTAGGTTACAAACCTCGCGCCGCGATTAAATCGCCCCTAGTTTGAACAAATTATAATCCGCAAAGGTCAACAGACCCTAAATTAAGCGAGTAACAACATGATTTTGGTTTCAATAATAATAGCACTGATACTTGAGCGTTTAGGTGCTCGCTCTGCGCATTGGCAAATGAGTTATTACGCTAATGGCTACTTAACTCGCTCTGTTAATTTATTGACCAATAAAGGGTTATTTGGCACGGCTACGGGGTTCTTAATTTGGTTATTACTGCCTGTGATTGCTGTTGGGTGTGTGTATTTTTTATCTGACTTTGCACTTTGGCAACTTGTTTTTAATGTGGCGGTGTTACTCGTTTGTTTTGGTTGTGCTAAGCAACGTGCTTTATATAAATCGTATTTAAATGCACTGACCCGAGGGGATCAAACCGCTGCGTCTTTGTATGCTTTGCAATTAGGGCAAAAACGCACAGAGGAGCAACAAGGCGGCGAAACCTTAGGGCAAACGCTAGCTTGGGTTAATTTCAGGTTTTATTGCGCGGTTATATTTTGGTTTGTGGTATTGGGCGTTGCTGGTGCTGTTTTTTATGCATTAGTACGTACCTTTGCCGACTTAGTCAGTGACAACCGCGATGAAGTTATTGCTAAGCATTTTAAACTTATCCACCGTTTACTATTTTGGCTTGATTGGCTCCCAGCGCGTATTACCAGTTTTGGCTATTTAGTGATTGGTAACTTTAATAAAGGGACTAGCTGTTGGCTGCATTACGTGTTTGACTTTTCAAGCCCTAATCGCAAGGTGGTTACTTATACGGCGCTAGCGGCTGAACAAGTTGAAGAGCGCTACTATGGTTGCACCTTTGAAGCCACCTGTATGATCAAACTGGTTAAGCGAAATGTACTTTTTTACTTAGTGTTAATTGCTTTAATGACTTTATTTGGTGGTTTAAGTTAAAGAGCAGGGGTTAGGTGTTAGGTAGAGATTAAGTCAAGCAATGTGTTTAGCTTGGCAGCTGGCGGGCTGCGAGCAGCGGGGAATGGGGGGATGGGCTTAAAACCTTTAACCTTTAACCTTTAACCTTTAACCTTTAACCTTTAACCTTTAACCTTTAACCTTTAACCTTTAACCTTTAACCTTTAACCTTTAACCTTTAACCTTTAACCTAGACCCTAGACCCTAAACATGCGCGAGGTAAATTCTCACTTACAATATAAAAGTATGTTTATATTAGGTGCTATGTTTTATCCTACTGCCGAACCCCGAACCCCGAACCCCGAACCCCGAACCCCGAACCCCGAACCCCGAACCCCGAACCCCGAACCCCGAACCCCGAACCCCGAACCCCGAAAATTAAAATTAGCTGGTCTGACCATTTGTTTTTCATCTTATTAACCTTTCTTTATCCTCTGCATTCTGTGTATTATTTGAACTTTGTTTAAATTACCTTACGCTGGCCTTACGGCTTTAAAACTGCTGTAAATTGACAGTAATTACGGTTTTTGATAACGTATGGCAAAATTTGGTATGACCAATTTACCTTTTGGTCAGGTCATTCAGTTAAAAGCCTTATTTAATGGGCTGTTAGCATTTATACAACGCGGACGTTGATTGATGTCTTTAAAAATTAAAGCGGCAAAATTATCTGATGTTATTTTACAACAACTTGAGAACATGATTCTTGAGGGGTCGTTAGCACCAGGAGAAAAGTTACCACCGGAGCGTGAACTCGCTAAGCAATTTGAAGTGTCGCGTCCGTCGTTGCGTGAAGCCATTCAAAAGCTTGAGGCAAAAGGGCTCGTAACCCGTCGTCAAGGTGGTGGAACGTATGTAAAAAATCAATTGGAAGAGGGGCTGACTGATCCGTTGTTTGATTTGATCAGTAAACACCCCGAATCGCAATTTGATTTATTAGAATTTCGTCATGCGCTAGAGGGAATTGCGGCTTATTACGCAGCACTTCGCGGAACAAGCAACGATTTTGCAAAAGTAAAACAGAGCTTTGATCAGATTGCATTAGCTAAAGATGAATTAAAGCAAAAAGCCAAAGCGATTAATGACTTTCATTTTTGCATTGCTGAGGCGTCTCATAACGTAGTGTTACTGCATTTAGTAAGAGGGATGCAAAGCTTACTTGAGCAGAATGTTTTACAAAATTTAACGGTGTTACTTAAAAAGTCAGATATAAGCAGCCAATTAGCCGAGCACAGGCGTTTATTAATGGATGCAGTGATTGACGGTAATCCTGAACAAGCTCGTTTAGCGAGTAATGCGCATTTAGCCTATATTGAAGAAGCATTGCTTGAAGCGGGTAAAGAGCATTCGCGAATTGAACGTAGTTTAAGACGCACCAAACAAAATTAAGCAAGTACATTCACTGTTAACTTGATTCAACAGTGAAGTATTCAATACATAAAATTAGTATTTTAAACATAAGGAAACCTCCATATGTCTGAAGTCAATAAAATTGACGTAGACGCGCTAGAAACACAAGAGTGGTTACAAGCTCTTGAATCGGTTGTGCGCGAAGAAGGTGTTGAACGAGCTCAGTTTTTACTTGAGCAAGTGTTAGAGCAAGCCCGTTTAGACGGTGTTGATATGCCAACAGGCATTAACACAAACTACGTTAATACGATTCCGGTTGATCAAGAACCTGCCTACCCTGGTGATGTAAATCTTGAGCGCCGTATTCGTTCAATTATTCGCTGGAACGCGATTATGATTGTATTGCGTGCATCGAAAAAAGATCTCGACTTAGGCGGCCATATGGCGTCTTACCAATCGTCTGCTGCATTTTATGAAGTATGTTTTAACCATTTCTTCAAAGCGCCAAATGACGTTGATGGCGGCGATTTAGTCTATTACCAAGGTCACATTTCTCCGGGTATTTATGCGCGTGCATTTGTTGAAGGGCGTTTAAGCGCTGAGCAGCTTGATAATTTCCGTCAGGAAGTAGACGGTAAAGGCTTACCTTCTTACCCTCACCCTAAATTAATGCCTGAGTTTTGGCAGTTCCCAACGGTATCTATGGGCTTAGGTCCAATTTCTTCAATTTACCAAGCACGATTCTTAAAATATTTAGATGGCCGTGGCTTAAAAGACACTAAAAACCAACGTGTATATGCGTTTTTAGGTGACGGTGAAATGGATGAGCCAGAATCACGTGGTGCTATTTCTTTTGCTGCCCGTGAAAAGCTAGACAACTTATGTTACTTAGTTAACTGTAATCTACAGCGCTTAGATGGCCCTGTAATGGGTAATGGTAAAATCATTCAAGAGCTAGAAGGGCTATTTAAAGGCGCTGGCTGGAATGTTATTAAACTTGTTTGGGGCAGCGGTTGGGATATTCTGCTTGCTAAAGACACCACAGGTAAATTACTACAGTTAATGAACGAAACTGTTGATGGTGATTACCAAACATATAAAGCAAAAGATGGCGCGTACGTACGTGAGCACTTCTTTGGTCGTTACCCTGAAACTGCAGCACTTGTTGCTGATATGACCGATGAAGAAATTTTCGCCCTTAAGCGCGGTGGTCATGAGCCTTCAAAGCTGTTTGCCGCTTTCAAAAAAGCAGAAGAAACGAAAGGTCGTCCAACCGTGATCCTTGCTAAAACTGTAAAAGGTTACGGCATGGGTGAAGCGGCTGAAGGTAAAAACATTGCGCACCAAGTTAAGAAAATGGATATGTCGCATGTGGCTCACTTACGCTCTCGTTTAGGCTTAGATGATTTAGTATCAGAAGAGCAATTAAAAGAGCTACCCTACTTAGAGCTTGAAAAAGATTCTCCAGAGTACAAGTATCTACATGCGCGTCGTGAGGCATTACAAGGTTACACGCCAACACGTATTGCTAAGTTCTCTGAAAAGTTACAGTTACCAGAAGTTGATGCGTTCAAGCCGTTACTTGAAGAGCAAAAGCGTGATATTTCAACCACTATGGGCTTTGTACGTGCTCTTAATATTTTATTAAAAGATAAAGGCATTGGTAAAAATATTGTGCCAATTATTGCCGATGAAGCGCGTACTTTTGGTATGGAAGGTTTATTCCGTCAAATCGGTATTTACAACCCACATGGCCAAAATTACACCCCTCAAGACCGTGATATTGTTTCTTACTACAAAGAAGCAACCTCAGGACAAGTACTACAAGAAGGTATTAACGAGCTAGGTGCAATGTCGTCATGGGTTGCTGCTGCAACATCATACAGCACCAACGACTTACCGATGATCCCATTCTACATTTACTACTCTATGTTTGGTTTCCAACGTGTTGGTGACATGGCATGGATGGCTGGGGATCAACAAGCACGTGGTTTCTTATTAGGTGCTACAGCGGGTCGTACAACGCTAAATGGCGAAGGCTTACAACATGAAGATGGCCACAGCCACATTCTTGCAAACACAGTACCTAACTGTATTTCTTACGATCCTACTTATGCATTTGAAGTAGCGGTTATTGTGCAAGACGGTATTCGTCGTATGTACGGTGAAAACCAAGAAAACATTTACTACTACCTAACGCTTATGAACGAAAACTACCATCAGCCGGCAATGCCAGAAGGCGCTGAGGAAGGAATTCGTAAAGGTATTTACAAGCTTGAAAGCTACGAAGGTAAAAAAGCCAACGTACAGCTATTAAGCTCAGGTACTATCATGACGGAAGTACGCAAAGCAGCGGCCATTTTAAGTGATGATTACGGTATTGCATCAGATGTTTACTCTGTAACGTCATTCAATGAGCTTACCCGTGATGGCCAAGATGTTGAGCGCTTCAACATGCTTAACCCAGAAAGCGAGCAAAAAACAGCTTACATTACGAGCGTATTAAACGATTCAGTCACTGTTGCTGCAACGGATTACATGAAAAACTACGCAGAACAAGCGCGTTCATTTATCCCAAGCAATAACTACAAAGTATTGGGTACAGATGGTTACGGTCGTTCAGACAGCCGTGAAAACCTACGTCGTCACTTTGAAGTTAACGCAAGCTACGTGGTAGTTGCGACATTATCTGAACTTGCTAAACGTGGTGAAGTTGAAAAGTCAGTGGTTGTTGAAGCAATTAAAAAGTTCAACATCGACACTAACAAACTTAATCCACTGTACGCATAAGAGGTTTGCAATGAGTATTGAAATTAAAGTACCTGATATCGGTGGCGATGAAGTAGAAGTAACCGAAATACTAGTGAGTGTTGGCGATAAAGTTGAAGTTGACCAATCACTATTAAGTGTTGAAGGCGATAAAGCTGCGATGGAAGTACCTGCTGCGCAAGCAGGTACAGTAAAAGAAATTAAAGTAAGCGAAGGCGACACGGTAACAACCGGTTCGTTAATTATGATTTTTGAAGGCGAAGAAACTGGTTCACAAAGTGAGCCCGAAGCGCCGGCTAAAGCTGAAGCTGCTGCACCTGCAGAAGCTTCAGGTTCTGACACTCAAGAAGTGACTGTGCCAGATATTGGTGACGACGAAGTTGAAGTAACTGAAATTATGGTTGCGGTTGGCGATAGCGTAGAAGAAGAGCAATCTATCTTAAACGTTGAAGGCGACAAAGCGGCAATGGAAGTACCAGCACCCTTTGCCGGCACTGTAAAAGAAATTAAAGTAAATACTGGTGACAAAGTGAAAACGGGCTCATTAGTATTTGTTTTTGAAGTGGCGGGTGGTGATAACCAAAGCGCTCCAGCAGCTGACTCAAAAGCACAAGAGAAGTCTGCTGAACAGGTATCGGCATCAAGCACTAAAGAAGTTAGCGTGCCTGATATTGGTGACGACGAAGTTGAAGTAACCGAAGTTATGGTTGCGGTTGGCGATAGCGTAGAAGAAGAGCAATCTATCTTAAACGTTGAAGGCGACAAAGCTGCAATGGAAGTACCAGCACCGTTTGCAGGTACTGTAAAAGAAATTAAAGTAGCGACTGGCGATAAAGTTAAAACGGGCTCATTGATTTTTGTATTTGAAGTAGCAGGTAGCACGCCAAGTGACGCGCCTGCAAAACAAGACGAGGCAAAGGCTGAATCTAAGCCTGCAGCTCAAGCAGAGTCAAAACCAACTGCTGCGCCTGAAAAAGCAAGTGCTGAGAGCTTTGAAAACAACAGCGCTTATGCTCATGCATCGCCAGTTGTTCGTCGTTTAGCACGTGAGTTTGGTATTAACCTTGCCAACGTTAAAGGCACGGGCCGTAAAAACCGTGTTGTTAAAGAAGACGTGCAAAACTATGTTAAGCAACTGGTTAAGCAAGTTGAGTCTGGTCAAGTGCCTGCAGCTAAAGGCAATGCCGGTGGCGGTGAGCTTGGATTAATTGCGTGGCCAAAAGTTGATTTTGCTAAGTTTGGTGAAATTGAAGAGAAAAAACTCTCTCGTATTCAAAAGCTGTCAGGTAAAAACTTACACCGTAACTGGGTACAAATTCCACATGTTACCCAGTTTGATGAAGCGGATATCACGAGCCTTGAGCAGTTCCGTAAAGAGCAAAACGCGCTTAACGAGAAGAAAAAGCTAGGTGTTAAAATTACGCCACTCGTGTTTGTAATGAAAGCAGCAGCCAAAGCGCTTGCTGAGTTCCCTACATTCAACTCATCGCTTTCAGAGGATGGCGAAAGCTTAATCCTTAAAAAGTACATCAACATTGGTGTAGCGGTTGATACGCCAAATGGCTTAGTTGTGCCAGTGTTCAAAGATGTTGATAAAAAAGGCATTATTGAACTCTCTCGCGAACTTATGGATATTTCTAAAAAGGCGCGTGATGGCAAGTTAAGTTCATCAGATATGCAAGGTGGTTGTTTTACTATTTCAAGCCTAGGTGGTATTGGTGGTACGGCATTTACGCCGATTGTGAATGCACCTGAGGTGGCTATTTTAGGTGTGTCTAAATCTGAAATGAAGCCTAAGTGGAATGGTAAAGAGTTTGAGCCTAAGCTAATGGTTCCACTTTCAATGTCTTACGATCATAGAGTAATTGACGGTGCACTTGCTGCACGCTTTACTGTTACTCTTGCAAGTTACATGAGTGATATACGCCAGTTAGTGATGTGATCACTACAGAGTGAGTAAAATCAAATCCCAGCCAGTTGTTTTTAGCTGGGATTTTTATCATTTGCAATGATACAATATTTGCACAAATGCCCTTTTCTGCCTTGCAGAAACATGGCAGTTAAATTTTGGGGCTGTGTCCCGTTCAAACAATAAAGGTAATAGCATGAGCAACGAATTAAAAACTCAAGTTGTTGTACTAGGCGGTGGTCCTGGTGGTTACTCTGCGGCTTTTCGCGCTGCTGACTTGGGCTTAGAAGTTACATTAGTAGAATCTCGCGAGACATTAGGCGGTGTATGTCTTAATGTTGGTTGTATTCCTTCTAAAGCACTTTTACACGTAGCTAAAGTGATTGATGATGCTGCAGAAATGTCATCTCACGGCGTTACTTTTGGCGCACCAAAAATTGACTTAGATGAAGTTCGTTCTTGGAAAGAGTCTGTTGTTAGCCAGCTTACAGGTGGCTTAGACGGCATGGCTAAAATGCGTAAAGTAAAAGTTGTATCTGGTTACGGTAAATTTACTGGTAGCAACACTTTAGATGTTGAAGGCGCTGACGGTAAAACAACCATTACCTTTGATAACGCAATTATTGCTGCGGGTTCTAAACCTGTAAACTTACCTTTCATCCCAGAAGATGATCGTGTTATTGATTCAACGGGCGCGCTAGAACTTAAAGATGTTCCTGAAAAACTACTTGTTTTAGGTGGTGGTATTATCGGTCTAGAAATGGGTACGGTTTACCGTGCACTAGGTTCTGCAATTGACGTTGTAGAATTTGCAGACCAGCTTGTTCCTGCTGCTGATAAAGACATCATTAAAATTTACCAAAAGCATGTTAAAGACAAGTTTAACGTGATGCTTTCAACTAAAGTCACTGGCGTTGAAGCAAAAGACGACGGATTATATGTTACTTTTGAAGGCAAAAATGCACCAGCAGAGCCAGTACGTTACGACAAAGTACTTGTTGCTGTAGGTCGTACACCAAATGGTAACATGTTAGACGCTGATAAAGCGGGTGTGAATGTTGATGAGCGTGGTTTTATTAACGTTGATAAGCAATTACGTACTAACGTAGAACATATTTTTGCAATTGGTGACTTAGTGGGTCAGCCTATGCTTGCGCATAAAGCGGTTCATGAAGGTCATGTTGCTGCTGAAGTTATCTCTGGTCAAAAACATTACTTTGATCCTAAATGTATTCCTTCAATTGCTTACACTGACCCTGAAATTGCATGGGCGGGTGTAACTGAAAAAGAAGCGAAAGAGCAAGGTTTAAGCATTGAAACAGCTGTATTCCCTTGGGCTGCATCGGGTCGTGCAATTGCCTCTTCACGTACTGAAGGTTCTACTAAGCTTATTTTTGATAAAGAAAGCGGCCGTATTATCGGTGGTGCTATGATTGGTATTAACGCAGGCGAAATGCTGGGCGAAATCGGTTTAGGTATTGAAATGGGTGCAGATGGTGAAGACTTAGCGCTAACAATTCATGCTCACCCAACATTGAACGAATCAATCGGCCTTGCAGCTGAAATTTTTGAAGGTTCAATCACTGATTTACCAAACAAAAAAGCAGTTAAAAAGAAGAAGTAATTTCTTCTAGTTAATCGTGATAAAAAACCTAAGCCTCGGCTTGGGTTTTTTGTTTTTATAGCCTCAGCGTTTAGCAAAAGGCTACTTGTATAGCGCAGCGTCTTTATGGTGCAAAAAGGTTGAAGTATGTCGATCTGCGAGTGTCGAGCAACGAGCTTAAAACCTCAAAATTAAACCTGTGCGAGGTTAGTTCACGCCTACAATATAAAAATTATGCTTGCAAAGAGCCCCGTGTTTTATTTTACTATCTGCCCGTTGCCCGTTGCCCGCAGATATCTATTTTCTTTTATTTTAGCTACAATGCGCAGCCATCAATTTATAGGTAATAAGCCATAGTGACTCAAGGTTTCAAAAATTCAGTTTTAGCATTACGTGCCCAGCAAATAAGTGAATCTCGACGCGAGTTTAATGCCCGAGGCGGTAAGATGGACCGCTGTGAGCAATGCTTAATTGCCAAGCATTACTGTATTTGTGAGGGCGCTGAGTACGCAAGCTGCAACGCTGCGGTATGTTTACTGATGTATCATAATGAAAGTTTTAAACCGTCTAATACAGGGCGTTTAATTGCTGAAATAGTCCCTGACAATTATGCGTTTCGTTGGGATAGAACCTCCCCAGATCCTGCTTTATTAACACTATTGAATAATGATAAATATCAGCCTTTTGTGATTTTTCCGGCAGAAGATGTTGAAGCAGATAGAGTAGTAACGCAAGTAGAGCCTGTTGCAGGTAAAACGCCTTTATTTATATTCTTAGATGGTACATGGCGTGAAGCTAAAAAAATGATTCGTAAGAGTCCTTATCTAGATAATTTGCCCGTGCTTTCTATTACCGCACAAAAGCTCTCAGATTACCGATTACGTGTAGCACCCCATGCTCACCAGTTAGGTACGGCAGAAGTGGCTATTATGGTATTGGCATTGGCTGGTGAGGTTGATGCAAGTACTAAATTAGAGCAGCATTTTATCAAATTTCGCGACGCCTATTTACTCGGTAAGCGCAACAAAGGCAGGCCGGAATAAAAAGCAGGGCACGAACATTCAAAAAACTGAGTTTAATGCTTGTTCATAGTTTGAATGTATATAATCTTGGCTGAGCGTTGATTTTCAGGCAAAAGAAAAGCGCGAACCATCTCTAGTCGCGCTTGCGGAATCTTCTAACTTTGTTGCATCCTGCAATTGAACCTAATCAACTCCAATTTTTACGTTCCGTGTTATTACAATATTACTTTCTAGTTCTATGTAATATAGGCTATCCGAGCCTGTCTCCCTAAATCCTTGAAACATCCTGTACGGTAAAATCTATTACCTATCCTTATTGCACATCCGAGTGCATTCCTTTTGCTACCATTCCGTTGTGTTGCCTTAATGGCCTGTCCGTCTTATTCCCTATCCTTTAGCAACAACTTTTCCGTGTTGTTATCCATTACGCATCATCCGGATGCTATCCCTTATGCAACAATCCATTGCGATACTCATCCTGAGCCTGTCCTTAAATCCCTGTTATCCTAAAAACCAAACCTTGGAATTCGAGTAGTTAGTCCGTTTCCATTTACTCGGTAAGCGTCGTTGCTTATTTATGGGTTAATTATAGAGAGTGATTTGCAGTAAATGTAGGATAAAACCGCTTATGGTTTAGGTTCTTACAAATGAAATATTTTTAAATTATATAAAATACAATGACTTGTTATGTTTTTGTGGTGTTATACAGAGTGTTTTTACTCATTAGCTGTCATAAGCGTAAGAGATGTCTTACAGGGGTTTTCTTTTTTGGGTGTATTTATCACGAAGCGATTATATAAAGTGTGCACTTTTTAGTACATCGCGGTAAAATTAATGATAATAATTATTAGTTAGGTAAGACAATATGAAAAAAACACTCGCGTTTGTTGTTGGATTAATTGCCTCAGCACCGGCTGTTGCAACTGATGTTGTGAATATTTACTCATTTCGACAACCTTTTTTAATTAAACCTATTTTAGACGATTTTACACAGCAAACGGGCATTAAAACCAATGTGGTGTTTGCTAAAAAAGGCTTAATAGAACGTGTTAAGCGTGAAGGTAAACACAGCAAAGCCGACTTAGTTTTAACCTCAAACTTTAGTGCCTTAATTCAATTAGAAGAGCTAAATCTTACGCAAACCATCGAAAGCAAGCAGGTTAATAATAATGTCCCAGCGGCATTTCGTGATGGCGATGGCCAGTGGGTGGCGCTCACTAAGCGCGTGCGTAATGTTTACTCTTCAAAAGAGCGTTTAGGCGCATTGCCTAACCTTACCTACGAAGCGCTTGCTGAGCCGCAATACAAAGGACAAATTTGTACTCGCTCTGGCAAACACCCATATAACTTAGGCCTTGTAGCTTCTATGATTGCTCATCATGGTGAAGCACAGACGAAAACATGGCTTGAGGGTGTAAAAGCTAATTTAGCGCGTAAACCTCAAGGTAACGATCGAGCGCAAGTTAAAGCGGTTAAAGAAGGTTTATGTAATTTAGCCTTAGGTAATAGTTATTACTTGGGAAAAATGCTGCAAGACGAAGCACAAAAACCATGGGCTGAAGCCGTTCATATTAACTTTCCAAATCAAACTGACCGAGGCTCACATATAAATGTATCGGGTGCAGTTATTACTAAGCATGCTAAAAACCCTGAAAATGCCTTGAAACTCATAGAGTATATGACCGACAATAAGGCGCAAAATATGTATGCCTCGCTCAATATGGAGTATCCGGTTAAGCCAGGTGTAAAACTTTCTAGTTTGGTTGCATCATGGGGAAGCTTTAAGGAAGACAGCTTACCGCTTGATGAAATTAGCAAATATCGTCCGTTAGCCCTTAAGCTAATTGATGAGGTGAAGTTCGATCTTTAATGACTTATAAATTTCAGCTGTCGAAATGGCAGCTTATTGCGTGGTCGACGGGGTTATTGCTGTCGACCCCGTTGTTTTTCCTACTATTAGAATCTTTACAAGGCGACTCAGAGGTATTTACCCACCTGTGGAATACCGTACTGTGGGACTATATAAGTAATACCGTATTACTGGTTTTAGGTGTAGGGCTGCTTAGCTGTTTTATTGCGTTACCACTGGGTTGGCTCACCGCTTATTGTCGTTTTCCTGGCAAACAACAGTTTGAATGGGCATTGATGCTGCCTCTTGCCATGCCTACTTATATTATTGCTTATGTGTACACTGATTTACTCGACTATGCGGGGCCGGTACAAATAACTCTAAGAGAGTGGTTTGGTTGGCAGTCGCCAAGTGACTACTGGTTTTTTGATATACGCACCTTACCAGGGGCTATTGTTATGATTGCGCTGGTACTCTACCCGTATTTATATTTAATTTTTAAAACTGCACTGCGAGAACAATCTTTTAAGTTAGTCCAAGCCAGTCAGTTAATGGGGCTAAATGCATGGAAAAGCTTTTTTAAAGTCAGCCTTGTATTATCCCGTGGTGCCATTGTAGCGGCCCTTGCTTTGATCAGCATGGAAACCATGGCTGATTTTGCCACCGTAAGCTATTTTGCTGTCAGTACATTAACCACCGCCGTATACGATACCTGGTTTGGCTATTATTCATTAACTGCAGCAGCAAAAATTTCAGGGGTGATGTTACTACTGCTGTTCTTAGCATTGATCACCGAGCGTTTTAGCCGTCGTAACCAAGCGGTGTTTGAGCGTCAATCGAGCGTGAACAGTGAAGCGCTTTATATCCTCAAAGGCAAGTCTGCGTGGCTAGCAACTGGGTTTTGTAGCTTTATTTTAATTATTTCGTTTATTATTCCGATGGTTGTATTGCTCAAATATGCAGTGATGTATTTTGATCAAGCGTGGAATAGTGAGTTTTTTAGCTATGCATGGCAAAGTTTAAAAGTGGCGGCTGTAGTCAGTGTGGTGACTATTATACTGAGTGTTTTAGTGGTGTTTTATCAGCGCATTGCTAAACAAAAAAATCCATTAGTACCCGGGCGTTTGGCCAGTACGGGCTATGCGTTACCCGGCACAGTATTAGCGATAGCGGTATTGTTGCCACTCACCCTATTAGAAAATACTATTAACCGCACTTTAGCTCCTTATGATTTAGATATTGGCTTATTACTTACTGGCAGCTTACTCACTATTATTTTTGCTTATATAGTGCGGTTTTACGCCGTTGCACACGGAGCTATTGAGTCGAGCTTTTCACGCATTAGTCCCTCCCTTGATATGGCAAGCCAGTCAATGGGAAAAAGCCAAGGGCGCACATTACGCTTAGTGCACTTACCTTTATTACGCCGAGGCTTATTAACCGCCGGTTTATTGGTCTTTATCGAGTGTATGAAAGAGCTACCCGCAGCTTTGTTGTTAAGGCCTTTTGATTTTGAAAGCTTAGCAACTCATGTGTTTCAGTATGTAAGCGATGAACAATTAGAGCTGGCCTCTATATCGGCTTTGTTTATTGTGGTGGTGGGGTTTATTCCGTTATATTTTATTAACCGTTCAATGGAGCAGCGTAGCTAAATGAGTAGTTTGATTTTACAAGGCGTGAGCTATGCATATAACGGGACTAAGGTGATAGATAATTTAGATTTAACCTTAGGTAAAGACGAAATAGTGTGTTTACTCGGAGCTAGTGGCTGCGGTAAAACCACCACACTAAAAGCCATTGCAGGATTAATTGAAGCCAAACAAGGGCAAGTATTTATTGATGGTAAGCTAGTCAGTGATGCTAATACGTTTGTTTCACCTGAGCATCGTAATATTGGCATGATGTTTCAAGACTATGCGTTATTTCCGCATTTAACGGTGGCTAATAATATTGCGTTTGGGCTAAGCGGCATGAGCAAAGCAGACAAACAAGCACGCGTTAGTGAAATGCTAAAGCTGGTACATTTGGTGGGCTGCGCCGATAGGTACCCTCATCAACTCTCTGGTGGGCAACAACAACGAGTAGCGATTGCGCGCGCATTAGCTTATAAACCTAGCTTACTGTTACTTGACGAGCCATTTTCTAATATTGATACCCAAGTACGATTTGAGTTAATTGCCGACATTAGGCGCATTATTAAGGCGCAGCAAGTATCGGCTGTGTTTGTTACTCACTCAAAAGAAGAGGCGTTTGCTTTTTCAGATACACTTGCGGTTATGCACCAAGGTAAAATTGCACAGCAAGGTACGCCAGAACAGCTTTTTGCTAAACCACGTTCAAAGGAGGTTGCAGAGTTTCTGGGTCAGGGCATATACTTAAGCGCCACCGCATTAACCGCCACTGAATATCAAACGCAGTTTGGGGTGGTTGAATCAATACAGCCACAGCAGCATGGCGTGGCCAATAAGGGCGTTATTTATGTGCGTCCGCATCAACTTGAACTTGTTAGTAATAACGATACGCAACAGCAATGTGAGCGGGTTAGTATATTAAGTAGTCGCTTTATTGGCTCTGCTTATGTATACACTGTGGTTATTGCTGAACAAGAAATAGAAGTTGCAGCCCAGTATGGCCAGTCATTTGAAATTAATGAACAGGTTATAATAAAAATAAAACCGCACACGGTGAATTTTTTTGAATCGTAATTAATCGCTGTGTTTTGCTCTAAAAAGTAAGGAATAACAATGGCGCAAGCGCAATCAGGGATTTGTGCTGAAGCAAACTTACACGGTTTGCACTTATTTTTTAATGTACTTGATGGTCACGACGAACTACTTCGCGCTAAGCTTAAAAAAGTGAGCGATATTGAAGATGAGTTTAGTGATCAGTTCTCTGAATCTATGCTTTCTTGTATGGTCGCCATTGGCGCGCAATATTGGCCACACATTCTGCCTGATTATATGCCAAGTGAGCTGCGAGGCTTTCCTAATATTACCCATAGCGATTTTGTGATGAGTGCAAGGCCATGCGATTTATTTGTGCAAATCCGCTCAGACAGAGAAGATGTAAACCACCTGTTTGCATTGCAAATATTAAAACTTTTCAACCCTGATGTTGAGCTGGTGGAGCAAATTCGAAATTTTCGTTTTTTAGATGGCCGTGATTTTAATGGTTTTATTTATGCGGGCGATACTCCGCATGGTCGTCAAAAACGGGTAACGGCCCTCGTTAATAAGCCCGATAGCTTTGAAGATCAAGGCAGCTATATTCATGTTCAGCGCTATAAGCATGACTTAACGTTATGGCAGCACTTGTCGTTGCAAGAACAAGAACAAATAATGGGGCGTACTCGTCTCGACAATACCCTAATAAGCCCCGCACTTGAAAGCAGCCATGCGACCCGAAGTGAATTAAAAGATGAACAGGGGCAAGCATTATTACTAAATCAAAGTATGCCTTATGGCGACGTGTATGAGCAGGGAATGTTAATGATTATGTGCTCGGCTAAAGGGGATGCATTCGAGAAAGTGCTCAACAGCCGTTTAGGGCAGGGGGAGCATTACGATCATTGGCTTGATTTTACTCAAGCAGATATGGGCTCTGCGTTTTTTGCACCCTCAGTGCGATTTTTAAAGCAGTTATAAAACAAGCCAGTAACGGCTACGTATTAGCATAGCCGTAACAATGATAACCAAACGTGTTTAAACCGTATCAAACAAAATACGCACACGCTCTAATGTGAGGTCTATTTCTGATACTTTCGCTGGCGCAATAAAAATAGTGTCATCGCCGGCAATTGTTCCTAATACGCCATCTGCTTTACCTAATGAGTCAAGTAAACGGGCAATTAGCTGCGCAGCGCCTGGGCTGGTGCGAATAATAATCATCATTTCGTTATGCATAATGTCAATAACTAACTGGCGTAACGGGCTTTTAGCGGTTGGTACACCCATTTCGGCAGGTAAACAGTACACCATTTCTTGTTTTGCATTGCGGGTACGTACCGCGCCAAACTTACTTAACATCCGCGACACTTTACTTTGGCTAATATTATCAAAGCCTTGTTCTTTTAATGCGTCGACTATTTCGCCTTGTGAGCCAAAATTTTCTTCTTTCAAAAGTGCTTTAAAGGCTTTTACCAATGCTTCTTGTTTGTCTTGTGGTTGCATAGTGTCTAGTTAGTTATGTTGTCGATACTGCAAATTCTACACAAAAATGCATATTTATGCAGCAGTTGTTTAGGTTTTGCTGCGTTTAAACAGCAAAGTTTACAACTATGGTCGAAAATATAGTTAAAATAGGCAGGATAAATTTGTTTTTAGTCGCTAATTTCTTTATCTTATGAACCACAAATATTTCCTTCCTCAAATCACGGAGAATTCCAATGAAAGTTGCTGTATTAGGTGCTGCAGGTGGTATCGGTCAAGCGTTGTCTTTATTATTAAAAACAGGCTTACCAGCTGGTTCAGAATTATCACTATATGATGTTGCGCCAGTAGTTCCTGGTGTTGCTGTTGACCTTTCTCATATCCCAACAGATGTAAAAGTTGAAGGTTTTGGTGCAGATGCACTAGATAAAGCATTAACAGGTTGTGATATTGTTTTAATCCCAGCGGGTATGCCGCGTAAGCCAGGTATGGATCGTGCAGATTTATTTAATGTTAACGCAGGTATCATTAAAACATTAGCAGAAGGCATTGTTGCTAACTGTCCTAAAGCGCTTGTAGGTATTATCACTAATCCAGTTAACGGCACTGTACCGATTGTTGCTGAAGTATTCAAAAAAGCAGGTACTTACGATGCTAAGCGTGTATTTGGTATTACAACACTCGATGTGATCCGTTCTGAAGCGTTTATTGCTGAACTTAAAGGCGTAGACGTAGCAAGTGTTAAAGTACCAGTGATTGGTGGCCACTCAGGCACAACCATTCTACCGTTACTTTCTCAAGTTGAAGGTGTTACTTTCACTGATGAAGAAGTGGCTACACTAACTCCTCGTATCCAAAATGCAGGTACTGAAGTAGTTAATGCTAAAGCGGGCGGTGGTTCTGCAACATTATCTATGGGTGCTGCAGCAGCACGTTTTTGTATGTCTCTAGTTAAAGGCCTACAAGGTGAAGACGTTGTAGATTATGCATACGTTGCTGTTGAAAATGGCGATGCAGAGTACTTTGCACACCCAGTACGTTTAGGCAAAAATGGCGTAGAAGAAATTCTTTCTTACGGCACTTTAAGCGCATTTGAAGAGCAAGCTAAAAATGACATGCTTGAAACGCTGAAAAAAGATATCAAAGAAGGTGTTGATTTTATGGCGTAATAGCCAAAATTAACCAATAAAAAAGCCTGCGTTTGCAGGCTTTTTTATTGCTCGGAATTATCTACACAGTATTACTTAGTGGTCGCGGTCAACCGCTATTCTAGCTAAGCTAATTAGTGCTTGCTTGTAACTCGACTCCGCTAAACAATCTAAACAGGCAATTGCTTTATTAGCTTCTTGCTCGGCTTTTTCCATTGTGAACTCAAGGGCATTGGTATGTTTGAGCGCAGCCAGTATCTCGTCAAGGTGCTCCATACCATTACAGTGCTCAATAGCGTCTCTTATTAACTGTGTTTGATGCTCACTACCGTGTTGCATTGCATATATAAGAGGTAACGTCGGCTTACCTTCAGCTAAATCATCGCCAATGTTTTTACCAAGTTGGTCGGCATCAGCGTTGTAATCTAAAACATCATCCACTAACTGAAAAGCAGTACCTAAATGCATGCCATACAAATTAAGTGCCTCTAGTACAGTATCGTCTTGGTCAGTAATAATGGCCGCAAGGCCCGTCGCTGCTTCAAATAGCTTGGCGGTTTTAGAATAAATAACCTGCATATAACTGGCTTCAGTGGTATCAGGGTCGTTGCAGTTCATTAATTGTAGCACTTCACCTTCAGCAATAATGTTGGTTGCATCAGCCAGTACTTGCATTATTTGCATTTTACCAAGACCCACCATTAGCTGAAACGAGCGGGTGTAAATAAAATCACCCACCAGTACGCTAGCAGCATTACCAAACTCAGCATTTGCTGTAGGTGTGCCACGGCGCAAATTAGATTCATCTACAACATCATCATGTAAAAGCGTTGCGGTATGAATAAATTCAATGATAGTTGCTAGCGTAATGTGATCTTTGCCTTGGTAACCTAGCGCTTTAGCCGCCAAAATAGCCAACATAGGGCGAACACGTTTGCCACCGCTGTTAACAATATACAAACCAAGTTGATTAACTAACGCCACATCTGAGCGCATTTGCGCATGTATTAGTTGATTGACGTCATTCATATCGCTTTCGATTAACGCCTGGATAGCTTTTATATCCATTGATCTCCGAGCCAATTTTAATGTGTGAACGGCGCAGATTGTACAACAAAAAATGCATTAGCTCGATATTTTGTGATGATTCCTTAAAAAAACACCCTTAATTAGGTTAAATGACCTATTAACCTTGTGAATAATTGATTAAACACCCTGGTTTAATTTTGAATCACCCTTGGTGGTTAATTGAACTACATAGGCTCGCTTTGCTATTGCTAATTTATTTTCTGTAACCGTTAAAAAGCGCTTGGCAAAGGGGGATTTTAATATAAAATAGGGGAAATATTGAATTGCTCTCAATGCAGCTACTTTTTATTCATTTAATTACAAAAAGAGGCTTGCTAGTTTTTACGCATTAGCGTAAACTTCGCGCCCTATTGAAGAATATTTTAGTTGCGTCGATTTGAGGGCGCACAGACGGAGTTAATTATGTACGCGGTTTTCCAAAGTGGTGGTAAACAGCACCGTGTGACTGAAGGTCAAACAATTCGTCTTGAGAAATTAGACGTTGAAACTGGTGCAGCAGTTGAATTTGATTCAGTACTTTTAGTTGCTGATGGTGAGAAGATCGAGATTGGTGTACCGTTCGTAAACGGTGGTAAAGTAACAGCTGAGGTTGTTTCACACGGTCGCGGTGAGAAGATTAAGGTTGTTAAATTTAGACGCCGTAAGCATTCTCGTAAGCAAATGGGCCATCGTCAATGGTTCACAGAAGTTAAAATCACTGGCATTAGCGCTTAATTAGAGGTACTTAGAAATGGCACATAAAAAAGCAGCTGGTAGTACTCGTAACGGTCGCGATTCAGAAAGCAAACGCCTAGGTGTTAAGCGTTTTGGTGGCGAATCAGTTCTAGCGGGTAGCATCATTGTTCGTCAGCGTGGAACTCGTTTCCACCCAGGCGCAAACGTAGGTATCGGTAAAGACCACACTATCTTCGCAAAAGCAGATGGTAAAGTTCAGTTTGAACAAAAAGGTCCTTTAAACCGTAAATACGTAACTATCGTAGCTGAGTAATCAGTAAGGTAGTTAAAAAACCCCGCCTTTGCGGGGTTTTTTGTTTTAAGCATGTTTAAATATATACCCAAGTGTTTTTATGCTCAGTGTGCTCTATAGGCCACTTAGGTATATAATAGAGTTATTAACAAGCCAATCCCTAAAGTGAGTAATCATGAAGTTTGTAGATGAAGTAGAAATTCGCGCAGAAGCTGGTGACGGTGGCAGCGGCATCGTGTCTTTTCGTCGTGAGAAATATGTTCCAGATGGTGGACCTGATGGCGGTGACGGTGGAGACGGTGGTAGTGTTTATCTACAAGCTGATGAAAACTTAAATACCCTTATTGACTATCAATTTGAGCGTTTTCACAGAGCAGAACGCGGTACAAACGGTCAAAGCCGTAATTGTACGGGTAAGAAAGGTGAAGACCTGATCGTTAAAGTGCCTGTTGGTACACGTATTATTGATGTTGATACACAGGAATCATTAGGGGATTTAACCCAAGATGGTCAACGAATTGTGGTTGCAAAAGGCGGTTTCCATGGCTTGGGGAATGCGCGTTTTAAATCAAGTACTAATCGTGCTCCACGTCAAAAAACACTTGGCACACCGGGTGAAGTACGTAACCTTAAGTTAGAGCTAATGCTACTGGCTGATGTCGGCTTACTTGGGTTACCAAATGCAGGTAAATCAACCTTTATCCGCAGTGTGTCAGCTGCAAAACCTAAAGTAGCTGATTATCCATTTACTACGCTGATTCCTAACTTAGGGGTTGTTCGTCCTGAAGCAAACAAATCATTTGTAATTGCTGATATTCCAGGTTTGATTGAAGGCGCGTCAGAGGGAGCGGGATTAGGTATTCGCTTCTTAAAGCATTTAGAGCGTTGTCGTGTGCTTTTACACATTATAGATGTAATGCCAGTTGATGGCTCTAACCCTGTTGATAATGCATTTGCAATCATCAACGAGCTACACCAGTACAGCCCTAAGCTCGCTGAAAAGCCACGCTGGTTAGTATTTAATAAAATTGATTTATTGCCTGAAGATGAAGCCAAAGCCTTATGTGAGCAAATTGCAGAAGAGTTGGGTGAGTCTGAAAATATTTACAGTATTGCTGCAATTAATAAATTAAATACGCAGCCATTAATTCACGACATCATGACGCTACTTGATAACATGCCTAAAGAGAAGTTTGTAGAAGTGGCAGACGAAGAGGTTGAATTTAAGTGGGATACCTACCATCAAAAAGCCACTAAAGGCGATGATGATGACTGGGATGATTGGGATGAAGATGATTACGACGTAGAAGTTGTCTACGAGCGTTAATAATTGTTTATATTTAAAAGGAGCTAACGCTCCTTTTTTATTTTTTTAATAATAAAGAATTAGGTGTTTAGTGTGATAATTTCAATGATTGCAGCAATGGCAAACAACCGTGTCATTGGCTTAGATAATAAAATGCCATGGCATTTACCTGGTGACCTTCAGCACTTTAAAAAAGTAACCTCTGGTAAACCCGTTATTATGGGGCGCAAAACATTTGAATCAATAGGCCGACCGTTACCTGGGCGACGTAATATTATTATTACTCGTAATAAAGACTATCACGCATCAGGAATTGAAACAGTAACCACACCAGAAGCTGCACTTGAGCTTGTTAATGATGTTGCAGAGGTGATGATAATTGGTGGCGGAAACATCTACCAGCAGTTTTTAGCGCAGGCGCAGCGCTTGTATTTAACCTTTATAGACTTAGATGTTGAAGGAGATACACAATTTCCTGATTATAAAAGTGTTGCAAACTGGCAAATTGAAGATGAAATGTTGATGACGCCCGATGATAAAAATAAATATAGTTATAAGTTCGTAACTTTGAATAAAATTTCTTAACATTATTGCCAAAATCTGAGCGTGTTGGTACAATATTAAACAGTCGAGTACGAAAAAAGTATTGATATAAGGTATCCAGTCAATGATTAAATTACCGAAGCTAGTTGTAATTGCTGCTATTGCAGCAGGTTCGTTCGCTTATACTGCGCCTGCAAGCGCTAATGATCAGTTAGCTGTTTCAATCTGTGAATACATTGCTGGTGATGATAAAAACCGTCTGCGTAGCAAATTAAAAAGTTCACGTGTGAAAGTTCGTAATATCTATGATGCAGTTTTCTGTAATGGTAATAACTTATTGCGTCACGCTGTTGCAAGTAATGCGGTTGATACGGGTGAGTACATTGTTAAAAACTTATCAAAGAGCTCACTTGAAGATGGTGCCGATATAGCCTGGGCTGAGGCAAATCATGCAGGATCACCTTTAATCCCTATTATTAAAGACCGCGCAGGCCTTTAATTAAAAGCTTAATTTAAAAAAACCGCGTTTATACGCGGTTTTTTATTAATTACCTAAAACATCCTTCCATTGAGCTTTTATCTATCCTTCCCTCTGAGTTAGAAGTGCGCCTTTCAACACAGCTATTTTCACTAAATAAAGACATTAACGGTAAATACAGAGCTCTAGGAAAGCTCTCAGGTAACGATACTGCGCTTTTAGACAATGCACTGAGACAAATGGCGGGCTCAGCGTCATCGCTTATAAATTATGTACAAAAAGCCTCAACTCAAAGTAGCCATGCTCTAAGCTACAATAAGTTGGCGAGTGACTATTATAGTGAAGTGGTTAATTTATCTTTATCGACCTATCAACTGCTAAATGATTACCAGCCTGAAATTGAAAAAAGCCTGCAACAAAGTGTAAAAAATTTAAACTTACTCGCTGCAAAAATTGCACAGTTGCCTAATTTAGGAGTGATGAATGAGGTTGATGAATTTGCTTTATTTGTAGATGAAGAGCCAGAAGATCTGGATGCTGATATAAAAGCGGAGTTGGTGAGTTGGCCTAAACGTTATTTGCGCGATTTAAGCAGTACTTTATCACAAGCAAAGCAGCGTAATTCTGGAACGAATGAGTTACGTGAACAAATTAGCGTGTTATCAAAAACAGTGATTGAAGCAGAGCAAACATTAAAAGCGCAGCAAGATACCGTTAAACAACAAGTATTTTGGGTGTTCGGAATCGCAATAGGTGGTTTAGTAATATTAGCTTTTGGTATTTATTGGGTGCAACGTAAACAGGTTTTACAGCCTTTGAGGCAACTACGAGATGGGTTTGCATTTTTAATCGAAAGTAATGAGTTAAAAAATATTACAGTGAATAATCCTAAAACAGTTGTTAAAAATGAAAGTTTACTAGTAAATATTCAACACATAGGTGAGCAGGTTAATCATATTAACGCGCAGGCTGCTGAAAATGCATAAAATACTTATGAGGCAATGCAGCAAAGTGTTGGTTTTGCTAAAAATATGCTTAATGCGAGTTCTGATACACAGCAACGTATTGAACAAGGTATGCACAGTGTGCAAGAGTTACTGAGCGGCGTGCAAGGCCGAGGTTTTGCGGTGGTTACTGATGAAGTAAGGCAATTAGCCATGCAAACCCAAGGTTCGTTAAAAGAGATTAACGATCAGCTGGCGTTATTAAGTGAGAACTCTCAAATGGTCTACTCACAAATTAATGCGTTAACTGAGGATGCCCAATTACAAACCGAAAATGCCCAAGAGCTTCAAGCAAACTCGGAAGGGGTCGCAAATAATGCTCAGCAGACAAACACAGTTGCAGTTGAAGCAATGGAGCTTGCAAAACAGCAAAGCAATTTCCTTAGTGACTTTACTCAATCAATGCATAATAAGAAAAGCCAAGTAAATGAGTTGAGTTAGTTGGTGTCTGATATTCGCTCGCAGCTAGCGCTGCAAATGGCAACAATTAAAAAGGGATTGGGTTTAGACAGTGATGCAGTTTAATCTCGGTATAAACTCGAAACCGTAAATATTAACCTGTATGCTAAAAGTCTACGTAGTTACCCAAAGGATTTAACATGATTGATCAAGGTCAAACAATACCCGCAGTTAGTCTATCTAAGCTAACCGATGACGGTATGCAAACACTGACAAGCAATGAATTATTTGCAGATAAAAAAGTCGTGTTATTTGCAGTGCCAGGCGCTTTTACACCAACGTGTTCGAATGCTCATTTACCTGGATATATTAGCTTGGCTGATAAAATTAAGGCCAAGGGAATTGACGCTATTTATTGTGTATCGGTAAACGATGCATTTGTGATGAAAGCGTGGGGTGAGTCACAAAATGCAGAACATATAGATATGCTTGCAGACGGTGATGCTAGTTTTACTTGTGCTTTAGGGCTTGAAAAAGATACCGCAGGCTTTGGTGGAATACGCTCAAAACGATACGCGATGGTTGTTGATAATGGTGTTGTTACTGGTCTATTTGTAGAACAAGGCAAAGAGTTTGTAATAAGCAGTGCTGAAGCTGTTTTAGCCAAGCTTTAACACTGACGACTTTAATCAGAGAATAAAAAGCCGATACAGTGTATTGGCTTTTTTTATCTAAAGAGGATGTTTTATGGCTGGTATTGACCGCTTAGCGTTAAACCAGAGAATGTTTGATACGCATTAACACTTAAGTGCCATGTTCCCGCTTGAGGATTACTAAAAGTACAAGTTTCGGCGTTACCATTTTTATATGGACGACAATCATAGCTTGAGCTTGTTGGCTGGCTACCAAATTTTACAAATAAATCTGCATCACCGGTGCCGCCTGACGTTGTAACAGTAAAGCTTGCCATACCCGCCGGTACATCTAGCGTGTAATGTTTCCACTGACCTGCATTTGCTGTGATATCAGACACTGTGCCACCACCTGCTTGAGGAGTGCCTGAACCACCACCTGTTGAACCACCCGTAATGTTACCGACTAAACTCACGCCACTGTAGGCTGAATAACCACGCAGCATTACATGGTAAGTGTCGGCTGTTGGATTATCAATAGAACATTCTTCACTGTTTCCACCTTTATATGGACGACAATCATAAGTGGTTGTGGTTGGTTTACTACCTGCACGTACATACAAGTCAGCATCCCCTGTGCCACCACTCATAGTGAAAGTAACATTGGTTGCACCACTTGGTACTGTCATAGTGTAAAAGTCTTGTGCACTTGCCGCACCGCTTAAACCGGTTTTGACTTCTCCATCAACAAGTTCGTTATCACCCGTTGTTGGCGGTGTACCATCTGATGCTGCAGCAACCGCAGCGGCCGCATCAACAATACCTGTACCACAGCTGGTACACGTAGAAGAAAATGGACGAGTGGTTGTTTTTAAAATACTTTCTATTTCATCAGGAGTCGCGTTTGGTTTTGCTTGTTTGATCAGTGCAGCAACACCCGCAACATGAGGAGCCGCCATTGAGGTGCCTTGCGAAAAGCCATAACTGTCGCTTGATGGTGTTGTTGAACCTGAATTGTAAGTTGATAAAACACCTTCAGAGTCATTGGCAAAGCTTTGCGCGCCACCCGGTGCTGCCATATCAATATTACTTCCGTAATTTGAGTAATAAGCGCGGCCACCATTACGGCCAACCGATGCAACATTAACAACACCATTACAGTTACCTGGGTTGTAGTTTGCAGAATTATCGTTATCGTTACCTGCAGCAATAACAACAACTGTGCCGTTGTTACGAGCAGTATTTATGGCATTTTGCGTGGTTGAACTACATGCACCCGCACCACCTAAACTCATGTTAATTACATCAGCAGGATTAGCATTTGCTGATGTACCCGATACATTACCACCTGAGGCCCAAATGATACCGTCAGCAATATCTGAGGTTAAACCGCCACATTTACCCAATACACGCACTGGTACTACTTTGGCGTCATAAGCAACACCAGCAACGCCTTCACCGTTATTTGTTACTGCAGCGACAGTGCCTGCAACGTGAGTACCATGCCAACTAGAGCCTTGTGCACCGTTATTACCACATTCACCAGCTGCAACTGCATCCCCTGGATCGCGAGCATCGTTGTCACGGCCATTGCCATCATTGGCGACTGATAGATTAGAGATCATATCGTAGCCTGGTAAAATATTAGCGTTTAAATCAACGTGAGGGCGGTAGCCCGTATCAAGCACAGCGACAACCACACCACTGCCTGTTGCCGTATCCCAAGCTGTTGGTAAGTTAAGTCCACCGGCTTGCTCATAGTAATGCCATTGATCATCAAAACGCGGGTCATTTGGTGTCGCAAATGGTTTTAGCATTTGATCGACTTCAATATATTCAACATTACCCGAATTAACCATTTCTTGCATGAACTGCTGGGCTTCTTCGGCGTTTAGTTTTTTATCGGCACGCATTACGTGATGGTTATTGAGTGCCATTGCGCGAACATACTTAGCTTTAACTTTGCCTTTTTTTGAGGTGAAGTTTTTTACAAAGCTTTGCGCTTTTTTATTCATCATTGCTGGTGATACATCAGCGGTTGAGGTACTCATCATATCGTTGTTATTTTTATATTTAATGATGAATTGAGTCTCAAAGCCACCTTGATTTTGTAACTTGGCTGAGGTTTCTGCCATTGAAGGTGCGATTGCTTGCGCTAGGTTAGCCATGCTTGAGCTGGCAGCAAAGAGTGTACTTATTGTTAGCGCAACAGCGCATTTTTTGAATGAATTATTAGAAGTCATAATTACCCTTAGTTTTATTATTATTTGTGAAAATCCACAAAGCGGGTACAAAGGTAAATTATCTGTTAACCACTTTGAAATATTAAATACGTATGTACCTATTTCATTTAGTTATAACCGCGTATTTAGTGCGCTTTCAGTTGTTTTGTATTTGTATTTATATTATTAATAATCCTAATGTATTATATTTTTTTTGGGTTTTTTATTATTAATTAACTTTTATTGATAAATTAAAAATAATAAAAAAGGGGGGTTGACCTTTGCGGATTAAAATAAGTTCAATCTAGGAAGAGATTAACCGCGGCGCGCGATTTGTAACCTTGTGGACTAAGTAAAAATCGAGCAAAGCTTACGCATCCTGTTTACGCTCAAGATAAACACGCTCTGGCTATCTGGTTATTATTGAAACTTTGTTATAATTCACAAAAGTTTTTAAGAGATAACTAAATGACTCACGTTGATGTGATAGTGATTGGTGCCGGAGCCGCTGGTTTAATGTGTGCGGCACAAGCAGGGTATCGCGGCCGAAGCGTCACAGTACTTGATATGGGTAAAAAGCCAGGACGTAAAATTTTAATTAGTGGCGGTGGGCGTTGTAATTTTACCAATGAAAATGCAAGCCCTAGCAACTATTTATGCGCTAACCCCCATTTTGTAAAATCGTGCTTAAGTCGCTACACGCAGCACGACTTTGTAGAGCTTGTAGACCGACATGGTTTGGCATATCACCATAAGACACTCGGGCAATTATTTTGTGACAATAGCGCACAAGACATTGTTGATATTTTACTAACCGAGTGTGAGTGGGCGGGCGTTACTATTAAACTGCGCAGCGAAGTGTTAAATGTCGCTAAAACAGCCACCGGCTATAGTGTGACCACTGAACAAGAAACACTTACTTGTGGGTCGCTTGTGGTTGCATCGGGTGGGTTAACCATGCCTAAACTGGGTGCTACGCCAATCGGCTATAAAATTGCAGAGCAATTTGGCCTAAAGATATTGCCGACTATGGCTGCTCTAGTTCCCTTTACCTTACATCAGCACGATAAAGACCGTTTTGAAGGGCTTTCGGGTATTAGTATTCCTTGTGAAGTTGCAAGCGAAGATGGCACCGTATTTAAAGAGAATATTTTATTTACTCATCGTGGGCTATCTGGGCCTGCTATATTGCAAATAAGCTCATTTTGGCGAGCAGGTCAGGCGGTAACGATCAATTTACTGCCTGAACTAGATTTAAAGCAACAGCTAGCTAATTGGCGAGAAACACAAGCGCAAAAATCGTTGAAAAATAGCCTCGCGACTATCCTACCTAAGCGCTTTGTAGAAATACTCCACGCCAGTAACGCCATTCCCGATTGTAATATTAATCAACTAACGCATGGCCAAATAGATGCGCTTGCTGATTATATTCATGCGTGGCAAATTAAACCAAATGGTACCGAGGGTTACAGAACCGCAGAGGTTACTTTAGGCGGCGTAGATACCGACGAGTTGAGCTCAAAGACATTTGAGGCTAAAAAAGCTAAAGGCTTATACTTTATTGGCGAAGTGACCGATGTAACGGGTTGGCTAGGAGGCTATAATTTTCAATACGCGTGGAGCTGTGGATTTGCCGCCGGGCAGTACGCGTAGTCGTTTTTAATCAATTATAAAATTTCGCTGGAAAAAGCGTATTAACACGCCACTTCATCTTTGAGGTGGCGTTTATTCCTGCTCTGTTTATAACTTAAGCTTTTAACTCGTCTGGGTAAGTTTATACTGCTGCATTTTGCATTTTGCTATTTGGTTTTTCGGGAATAGTCATTTCTATAATTCCAGCATCAATGGCTGGCTTTAAGTAGCGCTCTCTAAAATGTTTACGGTCTTTTAATCCAAGTAAATTTGTAGCTCTTGTCGGTTTAGTGGCTTTTCGCTTTGGATAAATATATTTAACCTGAACTCTGGATAATAAATCTATCTCAAGCAGTTATTGACGCGTAATTTCGCCTTGTTTTCACTGGAAATCTCTGGCTAGAGAAAATAAATATAAATATCAATTTTGATTCAATACGTTAGTAAATCTCTTAACCAAAGTTCAGGTTACATAGTTAAAAACCCCGATATCACGCAGTGCAGTCGGGGTTTTTAACTTCTAGTGGTTACTCTTCGATAAACGCTTCACCTTCTTTCATCCACTTAGCGGCTGGTTTGCCTTTAAGGTAATGATCAAAGTACTGCATCATACGCACTGAAAAATCGACCTGATTTGGAAATTGTTTTAGGTGATGCGGTTCACCTTCATATTGTAAAAAGGTTGCGTCTTTACCTGCGCGACGAAGCGCTAAGTAATATTGCACGCCTTCATGCCATGGCACCGCATCATCTTTGTCGCCAAACATAATCAAAATAGGCGTGTTTACTTTATCGGCAAAAAAGACTGGCGAGTTTTCAATATAAAGCTCAGGTGCTTCAAATAAATTTTTACCAATACGGCTTTGCCCTGTTTCGTATTGAAATTGGCGTGCAAGTCCAGATTTTAAGCGAATGCCACTGTAAGCACTGGTCATGTTTGATACTGGCGCGCCCGATACCACTGCTTTAAACATATCAGTTTGGGTGATCATAAATGCACTTTGATAACCCGCCCAAGAGTGGCCTTGTAAGCCTATTTTATTAGCATCGGCAATACCTAAATCAATCAGCTTTTGTGTGGCGTTGATCATGGTTTGAGTTGAGGATTTACCAGGGTGACCTATTTCAAAGCGAATATCAGGTAAAAAGATGGCGTAGCCATTTGAGGTAAACATCGGGAAATTAGGGCGATGATTTAATTCCATTTTTGGAAAGTCATACATGCGCTGGCTCATGTAGCGGTAAAAGTACACCACAACAGGCACTTTATCGCCTTTTTTATAACCGGCAGGCTTGATTAATACCCCTTGTAAATCTTCACCATCAAAGCCTTTATAGCTAATGAGTTCAGGTGTTTGTCCCCAAGCAAAGTTGCTTATCTGAGGGTTAAGGTTAGTTACGCGTTGTGGTTGTTTAAAGTTAGAGTCTGTTTGATAAATGTCTGGAAATTGCTGATAGGTTTGCTCAGTAAATAAGTATTTATCGGCATTTTTGGCTTTTTTAACTACATCAAAGCGCTTATTACCTGTAAGTAATTTAGTGACTTCAAGAGTTGCTAAATTAAGTTTTGCCACTTCACTTTGCTTGCTTTGTAAATTAATTGCAGAAAGCAGGAGCGTATCATTGTTGTTAAAGCCTACTTGGTTTTTATCAAGTTTGATCACTCTGTATTGCGTATTACTTTTTTTACCATTAGTTAAGCGTTTAGCTTGCTTGGTATTGACGTTAAATGACCAAATATCGTATTTGCTGTAAACCAGTATTTCGCTGCTATCGTTCAGCCAGCCTGCAAAACCATAACCAGGCTGCTTGGATGGATAGTCGTGTTTGTCATCGGCAAACGTGGCGTTAATCGCCTTGCTGAGTACGCTCACTTTATTATTACCTAAGTTTTTAAGCTGTACTTGGTTATTATCAAAGTAAGCAGCAAACTGCCCATTGGGTGCAAGGCTCGGCCTAAATGGATAGTCGTTAATGATAGAAGTCTGTTTACCCGTGTTTATATCAACAGCAAAGTAGTCAGCAAAAAAACCGCCATACATTACTTTTTCAAGATGCGCTAAATTTGAGTAGCCTAACAATGACGTGGCACGCTCAGTATTAAGCGCCAGCTCAGGCATATTTGGCGTGCTTAACTGAACGACTTGCTGTGAGTTTACATGGTATACCGCAGTGTAATGACGATTTTTATTATTTTCATTCCATTGCTGTTCTTCGCGCGGTTTTATTTGTGCATCATTGTTGTGCCATACATTTAGCCCTTTATGGTCGCGAATTACCTCAAAGTCATACAGTGATGACTCATCTGTGTATTCTTTTTGTTTAACTTTTGCAGTGAGTTTTGGGCGGTTTTCAAAGTATAAACGTGTACCATCTTCGGCCCAAGTTAATGTCGCGGTTTTGCCCATTAACCATTCTGGGTTAGGTGATTGCACAGTGGTTAGCGTGTCGTTTTGCCACAGCGTTAATTCGTACTGACGACGACGCTTATCATCGTTTACATAGTTGCCTAAGGTAAACGCAACGGTTTTTTCGATCGGGTGCCAGGCTATTTTGCTAGCAACCACACCGGGCTCATCAATTAACACGGTGCTGGTAAAATCATCGAGTGAGAATAAAGTAATTTGATTATTGCCGCCATCAACATAGCTTTGACTCACCAATAGCTGATCGCTGGTGGCACTAATGCCATAGGTAAAGGCACTTTCAAGAGTATGAGTGCGCTTATCACTTAAGTTGATGATAACCAGCGGATAGCTTTTATCTTTTTTGTCGGCAGTAATAGTGCTATCGTTGTCGAGTTTTTTATCGTCTTCTTCAGCGTTTTCATTTTTGCGATAGACCAGCCACTGGCCGTTATTAGCTAGCACGTAATCTTTTACATTATTAAAGCTTTGCTGCTCACCGGTTTGGGTGTTCACTAATACTAAGTTATTTTTTAAGTCACTTTTTTTCTTAGTGGTTTCTTTTTCAAGCAGAGTAGGCACCTGCGTAAATGCGACCCAGTTTGCCATTTTGCTAATGGTAGGACGGGTTCCTCGTTCCACCTCAGCAATAAGCTTATTGCTATTGAGTGAGTAGACTTTCCCTGTAGCATCCCCGCGATAAGGGGTTGCACTTAAAGATAGGATTTGACCATTTTCAGAAAGCTGCGTGCCTTTTGCAGATTTAAAATCAAATACATCTTTAAATTCTAATGGCTTATTAGCTAAAGCACTGGCGCTCGTTAAGCTGGTAATAAGTGCACAGCCTACAAGAGTGAGTTGTGTTTTCATTATAGATTCTCGTTTTTTAACATTATTTTATTGTAACGAGTTTTAATAACAATTCGAGTAGATACGATAAGTGGTAGCAGGGCAGAGATGAGAAGTTAAAAATAAAAGGTAAAAGGTAAAAGGTTAGATTTTCGGGCCACGGGATGCGAGGTGTTTAGCATCGGTAAAAAATAACAGTGGAAGTGGTTAATTTAACACCTTGTTAGCATCACTAACAAGGTGTTACTTCGAATCTTATAACCAAATTTTTTGAAGCTCTAGCCATTGTTTTTCAAATTGCTCGCTAGGTCGTGCACTAAAATTACTGCGCACAAATTGGTTCATTTTACCCTCAACGTAGGCAAGCAAAAAGTTAGCTAGCGTCAGTTCATCACTTTGAAAGTTTTTACCTTCACGTAATTTACGCTCTCTAAGAATCTGTTTGAATTGGGTTTCTAGCTTTTCAAACAAGCCTTGTACACGCTCACGAAGTCGCTCTTGTTCACCCTGTAGAGCGTCGCCTGTTAATATACGGGTTATGCCTGGGTTTTTTTCAGCAAACGTTAGCAGCAGTAATAGGGTGTTGTAAACACGCGCTTTGCTTTCTTTCTCGTTATCTAAAATAAGATTAATACGTGATAGCAGCGTGTCTTCAATAAATTCAATTAACCCTTCAAACATGCGCGCCTTGCTAGGAAAATGACGATAAAGAGCGGCTTCAGATACGCCAACTTCTGCGGCAAGTTTGGCTGTTGTAATACGCTGGCCTAGGCTGGTTTCTAACATTTGTGCGAGTGCTTGCAGTATTTGCTCTTTGCGATTACTCTTTTTTGTCGCAGGCATGAACATTCCTTTTTTAATAGTTATTTTTTTCAACATAAATGTGCGATAACACAGCTTTGTGCCAAGTGTTACAGCGCGCAATACTCAATGGGGTGTTTTTGCACGTATTACAGCGATACATTAGTAATGCGCAAGCGTTAAGCTATTTTAGCGCAGTAAAATTACACTAAAAGGCCACAAGGCGTCATCATGTTAATGTTTTATTCAGTTTGTTTCCAGCCTTTTTATAATCGCTTGGCAAGCTGTTCGATCACTTTAACCGCTATTTCTATTTTACTGGTTTCAGGTAAGTCGAGTTGTTCATTTTGCCAATAAAGGGTGAGTGCGTTGCGCTCTGAATTAAAGCCTACATCACTGTGCGATACATCGTTAGCACAAATCATATCGAGGTTTTTATTGGTTAGTTTCCCCTTTGCGTAATTAGCAACGTTCTGCGTTTCTGCGGCGAAGCCGACGGTGTAAGGGCGGTTTTGTGTGAGGTTTGCGACCGCGGCTATTACATCTGGGTTTTTAACTAAGCTAAGAGTGAGTTCATCGCCTTGTTTTTTCATTTTTTGCGTGGCGATACTTGCTGCACGATAATCGGCCACAGCGGCACAACCAATAAAGGCATCTGAGTGAGGCGCATATTTGAGTGACTCATGCAGTAACTGTTCAGCACTTTCTATATTAATTAAATTAACGCCTTGCGGTGCTGTAATAGTTACCGGGCCTGAAATTAAGTTTACGTGTGCGCCGAATGATAACGCAGCTTGCGCCAGTGCATAGCCCATTTTTCCAGAGCTGTGGTTTGATATAAAACGAACAGGATCGAGAGGTTCACGAGTTGGACCTGCAGTAATTGTAATTGTTTTACCTGCCAATAGCGCAGGTTTAGCAGGCTCAGTGCATAAGCTCACTAATTCATGCGGTTCAAGCATTCGCCCAGCACCGACATCACCACAAGCTTGCTCGCCTTTGCCTGGCCCCCATATAGCAACGTTGCGTGCTTTTAAAGTGGCTAAATTAGCTTGCGTTGCAGGGTGAGCGTACATTTGCTGATTCATTGCCGGCGCTATGGCTACTTTTGCGGGGGTCGCCAGTAATAAAGTCGTGAGCAAGTCGTCAGCAATCCCTGCGGCCATTTTCGCAATAATATTGCTGGTGGCAGGGGCAACTAAAATTAAATCAGCCCATTTTGCAAATTCAATGTGCCCCATAGCGGCTTCGGCTGATGGGTCTAGCAACGAGTCAGACACCATTTCACCACTCACAGCTTGCATGGTTAGCGGGGTGATAAAATGTTTTGCTGATTCAGTCATTACAACTTTAACGTCACAACCATGGTCTTTTAAGCGTCTTACGAGTTCAGCACATTTATACGCTGCAATTCCACCGCTAATACCCAGCACTATTTTTTTATTTGTTAAATTAATCATGGTTGTTCATCAATTTTATAAAATATGGTGGCCAAAATAACAAATTTTGAGCGTGACAGCTAAAATAAAATGCGTTTTATCGCGCTAATTTTTGATTTTGCATTACAGTTATACAGTACAGTAATCTTTCAAGGATGAATCATGCAATTAACGTCATTACCTAATTCGCTCCGCCCGCGAGAAAAACTGCTAGAAAAGGGCGCAAAGGCACTCTCTGATGCTGAACTATTAGCTATATTTTTGCGCACGGGCCTACCCGGCATGAATGCCATAGAGTTGGCGCAGCATTTGATTAACGAAAATAAAACCCTGCATAATTTGTTTAATGCCAGTATGGATGAATTTTGTGCGCAAAAAGGCTTGGGAATGGCTAAATATGTTCAGCTACAAGCAGTACTTGAGCTAAGCCAGCGTTACATGCAAGAGGGCTTTGTGCGCGACGCCGTTTTTAACTCTCCACAAGCCGTTTATGACTATTTAACGCTGCAAATGCGTGGATTGCAGCAAGAGGTATTTATGGTGTTGTACCTTGATAGTCAAAATCGTTTATTAAAAGATGAAATATTATTTTACGGCACAATTAACGCAGCCAGTGTATATCCGCGTGAAGTGGTAAAGGCGGCACTGAAAAATAATGCGGCGGCGGTGATTTTTTCACATAATCACCCCAGTGGTATTGCAGAACCGAGTCAGGCCGATAAGCTCATTACCAATAAATTGTGCCAAGCACTGCAATTAGTCGACATAAATGTGTTGGATCATATTATTATTGGTGGTGAAAGTAGTGTTTCGTTTGCCGAACGGGGACTGATTTGAGTTTATCGTTTACAGATATGTGCTAAAAATGAGCGGTTTAGTGCGTTTTGGCAAATTAGTTTAATTTAAATGCAGTTTTTACTTTCCCTAAGGGCATTCGATCTTTATAATTAGCCGCTATCAAATTTACACATGAGCTGGTTGGATAAGATCAGTATTTGATCTTTGCCTGTAAAAGCTGTATAAAGAGCGCCCTTCGATTTATCTCTAGGGCACAAATACATGGCCTTAGGGAAAATTAAGCTCGAGCGAAGTTATTGGAGATATATAGACATGTCTAAAGTATGTCAAGTTACAGGTAAGCGTCCAGCGGTTGGTAACCACCGTTCACACGCGAGAAACGCGACTAAACGTCGTTTCCTACCTAACCTACAAACACACCGTTTTTGGGTTGAAAGTGAAAAACGTTTTGTAACATTACGCACTACTACTAAAGGTATGCGTATTATCGATAAAAAAGGCATTGACACGGTTCTTACAGAAATCCGTGCTCGTGGCGAAAAAGTTTAAGGAACTGAATTATGCGCGATAAGATCCGTTTAGTTTCAACTGCTGGTACTGGTTTTTTCTACACTACCGACAAGAACAAGCGTAACATGCCTGAAAAAATGGAAATCAAAAAATTCGATCCTAAGGCTCGTAAACATGTGATTTTCAAAGAAGCTAAAATCAAGTAATTTAGTTTTCTTTCAGAAATGTAAAAACCCAGCTTATGCTGGGTTTTTTGTTTTTAAAATCTGCTCTATCATCCACCGAAACCATATCACCGTAATGATACCCATTGAATTAAATCGCTAATTGGCTTTTGTTAAGCGCCACGAATTATTCCGTAGATAATGGCATCAGTTGTTTATAACTAAAAAACATAAAGAGTATGAGCATTAAATAATTTTACGGGCTAAGTCGTTGGGTATTGTGTATTTAGAGTGCGGTTATGAGCTATTTAAGTATGCCTGAAGAGGAAGAAAGAGGTTTTACGGTAACTGACTAGGGTATGAGCTGTAAGTAGCTCTAAGGCTACTTACAGCGCGATATTTATACTTTAAAGTTCTCTACTGATATTCTTAGCTCTTCGGCTAATTTAGCCACTTCTGAACTTGAAATATTCGTTTGTACAGCGCCTTCTGCTGTTTGCTCGGCAATAGCAACAATAGACTCTAAGCGCTCACTGATCTCTTGTGATACTTGTTGTTGCTCTTGTGCTGCTGTTGATATCTCTTCACTGACATTATGCGCTTGTGATACTGCAAGGGTAATTGAATCCAGTGCACTATTGGCTAAGTCACTTTGCTCAACACACGAAACCGCGCGTTCTTTACCTTTTTCCATAGCTTTAACCGCTTCTTCAGCGCCCGACTGTAGTGACTCAATCATAGATTGAATTTCTTGGGTCGACTCTTGTGTTTTACTTGCAAGTGATCTTACTTCATCAGCTACCACGGCGAAGCCTCTGCCTTGCTCGCCGGCACGCGCAGCCTCAATAGCCGCATTAAGTGCAAGTAAGTTAGTTTGCTCCGCAATACCGCGAATAACATCTAAAATACTACCAATTGATGCGCTATCTTTGTGTAGTTTATTGATAACACTTGATGCTTCGTCTACCTCGTAGGCGAGTTGCTCAATGGTTGCTTTATTTTGATTTGAAATACCTTTAACGCGCTCCGCTTCTTTATCGGCATTTTTAATTTCGCTCAGTGCTTGTTGTGCACTATTACTCACTGTTTGTGATGTGCTGCTCATTTCAGTGGTTGCGGTTGCTGCTTGCTCTACTTGCGCTTGCTGATTACTGATTGCTTTGCTTGATTCACCGGTAATTGTTGAGGTTTGCTCAGAAGCGGCTGCAAGTTGTGTTGAACGTGAAATAATACCGGTGATTAAGCTACGTAAACTATCAATTAAGGTATTACAACTTTTCGATAATTCACCAAATTCATCTTTTGCGCTGTCATCTAAGCGTTGAGTCATATCACCACTGGCAACAATATCTAGAATACGATTTACTTCCGCTAATGGCTTAATAATACGGTTAACCGTAATGATGGCTACAAGCACAGCGATAATAGTCGCAATGATCATACCTATCCATGTCCATAAATTAGCTGAGTTTACGTCACTACGTACGCCTTCTTGTAATGTAAATGCAACGCCACTGGCTTGTAATACTAATTCGTCAATTTGGCTAAGCGCTGTTTTAGTCGCTTTTTCAGACTCTGCTAATTCACGCTCGGTTGTGCTTATTGCGTCAATAAGGCGCTTTTTATTCGCTGAAAGGCTATCGTTACCTAAAATATTGCTCTCTAGGGTATCTATATAACCCTTTAAGTCATTAAACAAGCTGCTGTGACTTTGCTCTATCGCCGGCTTTATTAATGAAACGGTACGAACGACTTCTTCAAAGTAATACACTTGCTCGTTTTTGATAATATCGAGCGTGTTAAGCGTTTTAACGGTTAGCATGTCGGTGCTGCTGGTAACCACGGACATAAAGTTATTTTCTAGATTATTAGCTGCTTGATAAGCGCGTGGATGATTATCCTCTAAACCATCAATATCAATAATATCAAGCACTATAGAGTTGGCATCTTCTGCCGCGAGCTCAATGGTGTCTAGTTGCGCTTTGAGCTTTTTGTTAAGCACTAGCTGGGTGTTTTTATCTTTAAGCAGGCTGCTTATGATATTTGAAAAGCTCTGATAGGTTTTTTCAACTTCAAGGCTACTTTTGTTTAATTGTGGATCGTCTTTAACAACTTGTTGTAGTTCGCGGTGTAATTTATCAAATATTTGTTTTTGTTCTTCTATTTGAGCTTTTAATGAGGCGAGTTCTTGAGCCGATGTAATATGGAAACTAGCTTGGGCGGCTTTACTCATCAAAATAAATTCAGCTTGTAATTGTGCACTTTTGTTCAATGCAGGGAGCGATAGCTGATTAACTTTTTGAGTTGAACGATCTATATTTGCTATTTTTATTAAAGAGTTACCGCCAATAATTAAAAGTAATAAAGTGATAAATATAAAACCACCCCAAATACGTTGACTCACTGTTAGATTCATATGGTTTTCCATTCAAAAATACGTCTATTAAAACTTATCGGCGCTTTCAACAATAAGTTAAGTAATTAAAAATAATCAATTTTTACTGTTAATAGTTAGTTGCTAAATTTACCGCGAAACTTAATTACAAACCAAGCATGCATAATACAAGTCTTCGATTAGGGATAAAAAATAATGTAAGGCGTTAACACTTGTTTATTGCCTATGTTTAACTCAATTAAGAGTATTACTATTTTTTTACACAATATTGTGAATGTTTTGTAATTATGCAATTTAACATCCACTTTTAAACTTAACAGATGTATTAACTTTTTTCAGTTTATTTAGACAAAAGTTGTGATTTTTCTGAAAATTTTTGCTTACTTTGTAGTTCTATTAGTGTCATTGAGCCACCCCATACGCAACCCGTGTCTAGAGCATAAAGGTGGTTGTAGGGCGTTTTGCCTTCAAGTGCTGCCCAGTGCCCAAAAATTAGGTCATGTTGAGCGTTCATAATGGCAGGATGAGAAAACCAAGGAATTAGTGATGATGAATTTGTTGTTGCTTCTTTTGCATTAAAATCGAGCAAATTATCAGGCGTAATAAAGCGCATGCGAGTGAAATAATTAACGATGTAACGAAATTTAGCAGCATCATCAAGTTGCTCAGTCCATTTTAGCGGGTGAGGCTGATACATGTTTTTAAAATAGAACTCGGCATTGTTTTGACTGTAACACTGTTGAGCAAATTGAGCGTGTTCAATAGCATGTACGCATGACCAATCAGGGTTAAGTCCTGCATGAGAGATAAAACAATCATACTGCTCTAAATAAAGAGCTAAAGGCTGAGTTTGTAAAAACGCAATGTAGTGGGGCAGTTTACTACTGTTAAACAGTGCAGTGAGTCTGTCTTTGGGGTTAGGTGTAACATTATTTAAATAACAGGCAATCATGTGTAAGTCATGATTGCCTAATGTGACGCTAACACTGTCTTGATGTTGATAAATAAAATCAAGGCACGCTTTCGAGTTTGGACCGCGAGCGACAATATCACCCACTAAATATAAGTGATCTTTGCTAGGGTTAAAGTCGACTTGCTTTAACAATAAACTAAATTCGTCAAAGCAGCCTTGTAAATCACCTATTGCGTAGTCGGCCATTGTTACCTGTTTTTGTCAGTGTAAGATATTAGGACAGGCTAAGCGGAATACGTTTATGGGTGCTTTAAATTCAGCACCAAACTCGTTACGTAAAATGTAATGTCCCTGCATGGTGCCTACCGGTGTATCTATTATTGCACCACTGGTATATTTGTAGCTTTCACCTGGAGCTATATCTGGGGTTTCACCCACCACACCTTCGCCTTGCACTTCTACTTCTTTGCCATTGGCATCAGTAATCAGCCAATAACGGCTAAGTAGTTTTGCACTGCATAAACTGTGGTTTTTTATAGTAACGGAGTAGGCGAACACAAACTTATCTAGTTCGGGTTGCGATTGCTCTTCCACATAAAACGTTTCAACAGATACCTTTACAGGTGATCCTATATTACTATTACTGCTTGTTGTCATAAATCCAGTTAGCTATATCAATAAATTGTTGTAACGACAGGCTCTCAGCACGCAAAGTAATATCAATGCCAATGCTGGTTAATTCGTCAGCTGTTAGAAGGTTGCCAAGGCTGTTACGCAACGTTTTACGGCGCTGATTAAACGCTTCTAAACAAACGGTGTTTAATATTTTAACGCTTTTAGCGGTGCGCTGCTGTGCCTTTTTAGGGATTAAGCGAATAACCGCAGAATCGACTTTAGGTGCCGGTTTAAAGCACTCAGGCGGTACTTCTACCACAGGCATCGCATGACAATAATACTGAGTCATCACACTCAAGCGACCAAAGGTTTTACTACCTGGGCCTGCTACCATGCGCTTTACCACTTCTTTTTGCAGCATAAAGTGCATGTGCTCAATATGATCGGCAAATTCAAACAAGTGAAACAACAAAGGCGTTGAAATGTTGTACGGCAGGTTGCCGAATACTTTTAGCTTTTTGTCATCTTTAACCAGGCTTGCAAAATCAAACTTCATTGCATCGCCTTGGTTTACGGTTAATTTTGGCCCTAAAAATGGGTGTTCAATTAAACGCTGGGCTAAATCTTTATCTAGCTCAACAACCGTTAAATGGCCACTTAAATCGGCAACAGGCTCGGTAATAGCGCCTAGACCTGGGCCAATTTCTACTAAATTATCTTGCGGTTTAGGATCGATAGCGGTGACGATTTTGTCGATAATTGACTCGTCGAATAAAAAGTTTTGGCCAAAACGTTTACGGGCGCGGTGTCCTAAGTGTACTTTATCGGTCATTGATTCTGTGCTTTTTCATGGGCGAGCTTAATTGCTTCGCGGATCGCTAATTCAAAACTGCCAACATCAGCATCGCCTGTACCGGCTAAATCAAGCGCAGTACCGTGATCGACTGAGGTGCGAATAAATGGAAGGCCGAGAGTTATATTCACTGACTTACCAAATCCTTTGTATTTTAGCACAGGTAATCCCTGATCGTGATACATAGCCAGCACTGCATCGGCTTCATTTAGGTATTTATCTTGAAATAGGGTATCGGCTGGTAAAGGCCCGATTAAGTTCATCCCCTCAGCTCTTAGTAGGTCGAGCGTAGGCGTAATCGTGTCGATTTCTTCGCGGCCTAAATGGCCATCTTCACCGGCATGTGGGTTTAAGCCACAGACTAAAATACGAGGTTGCTCAATGCCAAATTTAGTTTTCAAGTCATGGTTAAGAATATTAGCGACTTTAACTAGTCGCTCTTGCGTAATAGCACGAGAGACATAAGCAAGCGGAATATGTGTGGTTACTAGGGCAACACGCAAACCTTCAGTGGCTAATAACATAACCACATCAGCTGTACCTGATTGCTGAGCAAAGTACTCAGTATGGCCACTAAAAGAAATGCCGGCTTGGTTAATAATACCCTTATGAACAGGCCCCGTAACAACGGCATCAAATGTGCCATCCATATTCTTCTCGCTGGCAATACGTAATGTATCTAACACGTATTGTCCATTGGCGTCATTAAGCACGCCAAGCTCAACGGGCTCTGCTAAATTAATTTGCTTAATATATAAGCTGCCAGCCGCTGTTGGCATTGCTTTGGCTTGTTCATCAAATTCAATTAATTTAATGTTTAAACCCAAATGCTTAGCGCGTTGTTTTAGTAGCGATGCATCTGCAATCGCTACTAGTTGTGCATCCCAGCTGTGCTGTGCCAGTTTTAATAGCAAGTCTGGGCCAATGCCTGCAGGCTCACCGGGGGTTACCGCAATTCTTAAGGTCATAATTATTCGTCTATTGGGAAAATTTCAACGTGGGCTTGTTCGCGCATTTCTTGCTGCCAGTTAAAGCTTTCTTCTTTAAATTTACGATTAAACAACATGCCATGTGCACGATTGCGTTTAGCTTGCTCTGTCTTATCTGCAACACGTTTATCTAGTAACTGCACAATGTGCCAGCCAAACTGACTTCTAAATGGTTCGCTGATTTCGTTTTTATCAAGTGATAGTAACGTATCTCTAAACGCAGGCACGTAGGTGGTTGGATCAGTCCAATCGTATTGACCGCCTTTAAGTGCTGAACCTGGGTCTTGTGAATGCTCTTTAGCAAGTTCTGCAAAGTCAGCATCGCCGGCGCGTAAATCTTTAACAAAGCCTGCTAACATAGTGCGAGCTTTTTCTTCACTTAAAATAATTGAAGGCTTAATAAGAATATGGCGAGATTTAACCTCAGTGGTTTCTACTACTTGGCGGCCACGTACGTCTTGCACTTTAATGATGTGGAAACCCGCACCGGAACGAAGTGGACCAATAATCGCATCTTTCTTTTTACCTTTTACAGCTTCTGCAAATAACGATGGCATTTCGTTAATGCCCATCCAGCCTAATTGTCCGCCTTCAAGCGCTTTTGAGCCGCTTGATGATGAAATGGCAATACGTTTAAATTCTTGGCCATCTTCCAGCAGTTCAATAACTTTGTCTGCGCGTGTTTTTGCTGAGCTAACGTCGTCTGCACTTGCACCACTTGGAATATCGATAAGTATGTGACCAATATCGTATTCTTCGGCATTTTGGCCTTGGCTATCCATAATTTTTAGTAAGTTATCAATTTCTTGGTCGCTTACATATATACGGCGGTCTACGTTTGCACGTGTAACTTGTTGCGTGGTTATCTCTTTACGAATTTCTTCGCGGTAAGCTTGAAAGCTCTCACCCGACGCTTCAATAGTACGACGCAAATCAGCAATTGTACCGCCTTGCTCTTTAGCCATGTTGGCAAGTGTTTGGTCAAGCTGGCTATCTGAAATTTCTAAGCCCATGCGCTCAGCCATCTGCATCATCAAGGTTTGATTTACTAAACGCTCAATCGCCTGAACACGTAGTGTTTCGTCTTTTGGCAGCTGTTGGTTTTGTTTTTCTGCTTGTTTTTTTACGCGATCAACAATAGTGTCTACTTCACTTTTTAAAATAACGCCTTGGTTTACAATACCAATTACTTTGTCTATTTCGACAGGGGCGGCAAATGCACTTTGGCACAAGCTGAACGTTAAAACTGCTGATGTTAATAATTTTTTTAAATTCATATTCTTTTTACTACTCTTACTAATAGTACTGTTGTAATGCTAAATACGGCTAAATTAATATAGTTATTTGTAAATTTTTACTATAAATAAAGCAGTTTAGTCATTAAGAAAATACGGCCTACGATAACCAAAAATACCTTGTTGTAATAATTTTTGAGCATCGTAACGGCTTTTACTACCAAGCCCTTTTAATACAAAATTCAAACGAATGCTCGAATCAAAAGTGGCTTGGGGTTGCCCAATTGACTGATTTAAATCAGTTTCAATTTGGCGATGGCCAGTAATTTGGAACGCCCAACAGCACGATTCATACTGTAATCCACTCAATACTTCAATACTGCGGTTATTATCAAGATCGCGATGGTAACTTGCAATAAATTGCCACTCGTCACTGATAGGGATGCTTGTAAATAAGCCCGCTTGCTCGATTGTATTTCCTGAGACATCATTTGCATAGCGATGGTTCAATTGAACCAGCTGATTATCGTCACCTTTATAGTCTAAGGTTAAATTTGACTGGATAATTTGCTTGCCATCCGTGTCGTACTGAATACCACCCGATAAATACCAGCGGCGGTGCCAATGTAACATGGTTTGCGCTGCAAACAAGGCATTGTAGTTACTACCGCTATTAAGTCCTTGCTCTGTAGGCTTGGCTGAATCACTTAAATAAAATATTTGGCCTGCGCTGAAGTTAAATACTTCTTCATTTTTCTTATCAAATAAACGCGTTGTAGCCCCTAATGTAAATTGATTAGCTGCGGCAATTCGGTCAACACTTGAAAAACGCGCATCCCTGAATAAACCAAAAAAGTCATCTTGTAACTTGGTGGTATCGTATAAGCCAATGTCAGACTGATCTTTATTAGGCGTATATAAATACTGAATTTGTGGCTCTAGAGTTTGAATACCATCGTCAATAAAAATTGAGGTGTCGCGCTCAAAGTTAAGCTGAGAATATAAGCGCACTTTAGGCAAAGTACGCGAAACATTATCGCTATACTGTGTACCCTGTAAATCACCGTCTTGTTTATAGTTAGTTTGCAATAAGCTCACTTCAGATAAAAATGACCAGGCATACTCTTTGTAATCAAAGCGTGCTTTAGGTTCGATGTGCACGCGAGTAGCTTGGTCAATTACCGCAGAGCTGTTAGTAAAATGGCTCAGCTCGCCTGAAACACTAAAATCGAAATAATCAATTTTCCAAGGGGTGGTTTGGGTAAAGCTAATTTGTGGTAACGCCGTGTATGATTCTAAGTGGTCACCGAGTACTTCAAAGTTTTGCATCTTTATATCAGTACGCCACATTTCGCCCATATGGGTTAGCGAGCCGGTACGATAAAGCTGCGTATCGGTTTTACTTGCATAGGTTGAGTTTAAATCAGTGAGGTAGTTATCATCACTAACATTGGTAATATCAATACTGGCTCGCCAGTCTTCACCAATATAACTTTTTTGTTGCCAATGAAACAAAAAACGCTCGTTAAGCTCAGGCTCTGAGTCATCTTTATTTAAATATTCTACAGCCACTAAACCTTGGTGCTCTGGGGTTAAATATCTAAATTCAGTTTGTAATTGTAGCCCCTTACGTGACATATAACGCGGGGTAATAGTGGCATCATAATTAGGGGCAATATTCCAATAATAAGGCGTAATCGTTTCTAATCCATAGCGATCTGAACTTGAAAAGCTGGGCGTTAATAAGCCTGACTTACGGCGCTCATCGAGTGGGAAAGTAAAATAAGGTAAATAGAGTACCGGCGTATCTAAAATACGTAGCACGGCATTGTAGGTTTCGCCCCAGCCTTCTTCACGTGATAAGTTTATTTCATCGGCTTCAATAGCCCACACAGGCGTATTACCTGGACACGCAGTAAAGCTTGCATTCATCAGCATTAAGCCAGACTTATCGACGGTGAGCTTTTCCGCGCCGCCTTTGCCTTGTTGTTGTGTTAGGCTATATTGTGCGCCTAATAAACTAAATGCTGAGTTATTTAAATCGGCATTTAAGCCCGAACTTTGTACGTGGCTTACATAATCGCGATAGGTAATTGGGCCAGTGGCATTAAGCAGGCCACGTTGTTTATCAATAAGTGCTGATTGTGCGGACAAACTCATGTTAACGGTGTTAATATCAACATTGCCAGTAAATTCAGCGCTTTGCGTTCCTAAAAGCTCAACGTCATCAGCGCTGATATCAACCGTTCCAAGCTCAAGGCCAGCAAGCGGTTGCCAAGCTCTGGTTTGCATTGAAGTGCCACAAAAATTGTGTGTCAGTTCAGTTTCGGCAAGCGATGGTGCGCTCAGTACGCTTAGCATCAAAATGCCCCAGGTTTTGCTCATTTATCGACCTTTATGCTCTGTGATTAGTTACAAGCTATACATAATAAAGGAAAACAATGGCAAAGTAATTAGTGAAAAATAGATAGCTTATAAAATGACACGCTTTGAGAGTTTACAACAGTTTATTAATACTCACTTTAGTGAGCAATCCTATGCGCTTAATGCAATAACTGCAGATGCCAGTTTTCGCCGTTATTATAGGTTAAACGCTGAAAATAAAAACTTTATTGTGATGGACTCCGATCCAAAAAAAGTTAACAACGTCCCTTATATTGCATTAAACAAGGTGTTTTCTGAGCAGGGGTTTTTATTGCCATCCATTATTCATAGTGACGAGCAGCAAGGTTTTTTTATTCTAAGTGATTTAGGTAGCACCCATTTAGCTGACTTGCTTGATGATGCCAATCGCAGCGAGTATTACCAGCAACTGATCAGTTTAAGTGCCAAGTGGGCAAAAACTCCAGCTGCGCCGTCAATGAATCCGTATGACCGTGACTTTATTGCATTAGAGTTGGATATTTTTAAAAATTGGCTGGTTAATGATTTTATTAGCGCAGAGCTCAGCGCTGAGCAGCAACAGACTTGGCAAACAAGTACAGCGCTGCTAATAAATACACTGCTTGAGCAACCCACAGTCACAATGCACCGCGATTATCACAGTCGGAATATTATGCGCTGCGAGCAGCAATGGGCGATTATTGATTATCAAGACGCGGTACAAGGTCCGTTATGTTATGACTTAGTCTCACTTTTAAGAGACTGCTACTTTAAATTGCCTAAAGACGAGCTGAATCATTTACTTGAGTTTGGTTACGACGAATTTAAACGCCAAGGTTTAATAGCTAACGAGTCATTTGCAGAATTTAAATATTGGTTTGATTTAACGGGTTTACAACGCCATTTAAAAGCGGCGGGTATTTTTTGTCGTTTATATTTGCGTGATGGTAAACAAGGTTACTTAGCAAACATACTCCCTACACTTGAATACGTAATAGAGGTGGCGGCACAATACCCTGAGCTTAGCGACTTATCGGCTTTGATAAAAACTAGCGTGGTGCCAAAGGTGCAACAGCGGTTAAAAGAGGAACAACCATGAAGGCGATGATATTAGCCGCTGGGCGCGGTAAACGTATGATGCCGCTCACCGCACAGTTACCTAAGCCTATGTTATGTGTAGCGGGAAAACCACTGATTGAGCATCATATTATGCGCCTAAAGGCTGCAGGTATTACTCAAATAATAATTAACCTTGCGTGGCAAGGAGATAAAATAAAAACCTATTTTGCTGATGGGCGCGCGTGGGGCGTGACTATAACCTATAGCCAAGAAGTGACGGGCGGGCTTGAAACCGCAGGCGGTATTATTCAAGCACTTCCCTTATTAGGGGAGTCATTTATTGTGATTAATGGCGATGTTTACAGTGACTATGATGTCAGTGCATTAATGCAGCTACATTTACAGCCTAAAGAGGCGCACATTGTATTGGTTGAAAACCCTGCGCATAATCCTGATGGCGATTTTACACTGAGCCACTTACCGACAAGTAGCCTGCGGTATACCTTTTCAGGCATAGGGCGCTATCAAGCTGACTTTTTTGAGGGGCTAGCCCCAGGCATTCGGCCATTAGGCCCTTTGCTACGTGAAAAATTAAATGAACATTTAGTCTCCACTGAACTCTATATTGGCCAATGGGACGATGTAGGAACGCCAGAGCGCTTATCGGCTCTTAACCAACAACTAGCGCCATAAGCTAAATATAAAACATTAGAGGTAAGTTTTAAAATGTGGGGAAAAATTCTCGGTTTCTGTTTTGGTTTTATGTTTGGCAAAATATTTGGTGCCATTTTAGGCTTATACCTAGGCCATATGTTTGATAAAAGCTTAAAAAAAGACTTTGATAAAGCTGGCGGCTTTTCTAACCTTTTTAAGGGCGATGATGTTAACGAACGCCAAGCGTTGTTTTTTTCGAGTTGCTTTGCGGTAATGGGGCATATTGCCAAGTCGAATGGCCGTGTTAGCGAAACCCACATTAAAGCAGCGACGCTGTTTATGGATGAAATGGGCTTAAAAGGCGAAGAGCGCCGTGAAGCGCAGCAGGCGTTTCAATCGGGTAAAGACAGCGACTTTTCTCTCAAAGACACGGTTTATGACTTTAAAGAACGTTTTGCTAAACGTTACGATTTACTGCAGTTATTTTTAGAAATTCAAATCCAGATGGCGTTTTCTGACGGGGTACTTGCTGCACAAGAAAAGCAATTATTACAAGAAGTTAGTAAGCAGCTAGGTGTGTCTAAAGCACACTTTGCCTTTGTATTAAAACGTTATCAAGCAGAGTTTAACTTTAGGCAGCAACAACAGCGTTTTAAACAGCAGCAAAGCCAAAGTAGCAGCTACCGTGAAGGCTCAGGGCATCATGTACCGCCAAGTAATGATATGAACCGTTCGCAAGCATTGGCCTTATTAGGGTTAAATAAAGACGCATCGCAACGTGATATTAAAGTAGCCTACCGAAAGCTCATGGCTCAGCACCATCCTGATAAGCTCGTATCGCAAGGGTTACCTAAGCATATGATGGAAGTCGCGGTTAAAAAAAGCCAAGATATTCAAGCGGCATACGAGTATTTAAAAAAGGCGGCGTAAAAACCCGTCTATTTCTTTGCTTAGCCGCGCATGTTGCTGCGGCGCATCGCGTAATCCAAACAACTGACGTTGGCGATAATCAAACTTTGCATTTCGGTTAACCCAACGCTGGCGGTTTTTAAGATTCATTAAGATGTCATTACTGTCTGTAGCAAAATAAATATCTAACAAAGCAGGGGCGACCAAAGATGTTATTTGGCTTAACTTTGCATTGCGTTTTGTATTAGGAAGGTAGCTACTTAAACTAATGAAGGCGTTTATTTTTAAGTCTGAAAATTCAGCGTAGTGCTCCAACAACACCCCAGCACTGGTGCCTTGTGCTATAACAACAATATTCTCAGACTCCATCGCAGCTTGTTGGTATAAAGCTTCGTAGCGAGCGACTAGTTTTAATTTATAGTCATCTACCACTTCAGTATTTACTTGTTCAACATAGTCAGCATGATGGGGCTGTTTTTGTGTACTGGTGTCTGGCTTAGTATTGGCGTTGGCTGTTTCATTATTTTTGCCCACAGGATCATTAATCGTTTTTGCTGCATCATCTTGAGCTGCTTGCCAATCAATATCAGGAACTGTCATTGCATAAGAGGTATACCCTTGATTATTCAGCTCTTTACGTAAAAAATTTATGCCTGCATTGTTTGTCGGCGTTGATTGCCAGTCAGGAATAAGTATTACAACACCTCTAAAGTCGGCACTTATATATTCACTGTATAAAGTTAAAAACTCAGTATCACCAGCTAAAATAGGTTTTACTTCATCACTTTGGGCTAGGCGAGAGATATCCGCATCAATATTTTTTGAAAAGGGAGGAGGAGCGATATACTCAGCACTCAGTGCTTGAAAACCGATTAACGTACAGCCAAGCACAAGAGCAGTAATAATGGCTTTAAACATCTGCGGAATAAACATAAATAAGCTTTTTATTTAAATCTTATTCATGTATCGGCGAAGCACGCTTAAAGTTTAGCTATTTACAGTAAATAGCTAAAAGATTAATCCGTGTTAAAACTCGCTCTCAGCTTCAAAAGTAAGTACTTGCTCCGTTACAGGGTGTTTGAGTTGTAGCATTTGTGCATGTAGCTGTAACCGAGGAGCAGCAGCAAGTGCGTCTTTATGGGCGTAGAGGCGATCGCCTAAAATAGGGTGGCCTAAGCTTAGCATGTGCACGCGCAGCTGATGTGAGCGCCCTGTAATAGGAGTAAGCTCTACACGGGTTGCCTGTGCTTCACGTTCAAGCACTTTAAAATGAGTGAGCGAAGGTTTGCCATTGTCATGATCAACCATTTGCTTAGGACGGTTCGGCCAGTCACAAATAAGCGGTAAGTCAACTGAGCCGGTTTCAGTTTCAAGTTGCCCGTAAACACGTGCAATATAACGTTTTGCTGTTTCGCGTTCTTGAAATTGCATACTTAAATGCCGATGAGCGGCTTTGTTCATTGCTAAGCAAAGTATGCCTGAGGTAGCCATATCTAAACGGTGAACAATTTTAGCACTAGGAAAAACACGATTGACGCGATTGATTAAACTATCGGCATGTTTTGGGTCTTTACCTGGGACGGTGAGTAACTCGCTAGGCTTATTTACAATAAGTAAATCATCATCTTGAAACAGTATAGTTAAATACGGGCTCATAGGGGGATTGTAGTTAACTAACACGGCAAACCTCAGTGATTTTGAAGTGCGCTATTTTAGTGGAGCGAGGGCAAAGGCTCAAGTAAAAAGCGCGATATAAATATCGCGCTTTTTTCAATGCACACGCTAGTTGATCTTTAACTAACGACTGACAGCTAGATTCTCTAGTGCGAAACCACAATCAAACGAATCGCATCAAGTTTTAACTGCGCTTTTTCAATATGTGCAGTTAGCTCATTGCGTTGTTTATCGTAAAAGGTAATTTCCTCTTGGCGAATGTTTGGATTAATTTGCTTCAGTGCAACTAATCGCTGTTGCTCTTCGCTTAACGATGTTTGCATTTTTACTAATGACTCGGCACGGATAACATCCAATTTTTGTTGTGCCATGTCTTTTGCGGTGTTGATCATTGGATGAACCGCACTTTGTAATGCACCAGCTAATTTACTCGCAGTTTGACGACCTACCGCAGATAGTTGCTGATTAAAGCCATCAAAACCAACATTTTCACCTAAGTTATTACTGCTCTTATCGAGTAAAATACGAATTGGCGTAGGGGGTAAAAAGCGGCCAACTTGCAGTGCTTTTGGTGCCATGGCTTCGGCAACAAATATTAGCTCAACAAAAAAGGTGCCTGGTGGTAACTTTTTGTTTTTAAGTAACGCCACCGATGAACTACCAAAATCATCATCACAAATCATATCCATAGTGCCTTGCACCATAGGGTGATCCCAACTAATAAAGTGCACATCTTCCTGAGAAAGCGCTGTATCGCGGTCAAAGGTTACTGTCATACCATCGTCTTTTAGCGATGGGAACGAAGCGTTTAACATGTGCTCAGTGGGCTTTAAAATAATGGTGTTTTCACCTTTATCTTCTTGGCTTACACCAAAGGTGTCGAACACGTTGATCATGTAGCTTGGCAGTTCAAACTGGTTGTCGAGCTTTTCAATGTCAGCCACAAGTGAATCAGCAGCACCCTGTCCCGATGAATGTAGCTCTAGCAAGCGATCTCGACCACTTTCCATTTGTTTACGTAATACTGCGTTTTTTTGTGCTACTTGCTCAAGGAGTGGATCTAGCTCATCTTCATCACAATTATGAGCTGCAATGTACTCAAGTAAATCTTCGCTGAACTCTTTATACAGCAACTGCCCAGTGGTTGATGTGCTTTCAAACGCATCTAAGCCTTCGTTATACCAACGCAGTAGTACTTCTTGTGCCGTGTTTTCGAAATAAGGCACGTGAATGTTCACATCTTGTGTTTGCCCTATACGGTCTAATCGACCAATACGTTGCTCAAGTAAATCGGGGTTGAGTGGTAAATCAAATAACACTAAGTGATGTGAGAACTGGAAGTTACGACCTTCTGAACCAATTTCTGAACACAGTAATATTTGTGCGTTATCGTATTCATCGGCAAAGAATGCCGCAGCGCGGTCACGTTCAATAATCGACATGCCCTCGTGGAACACAGAGGCTTTAATTGCTTCGCGTTCACGTAATATTTGCTCAAGGCTAATCGCTGTTTCGGCTTTAGCACAAATAAGAAGTACTTTTTCACGCTTGAGTGTTTTTAGCGTTTCAATTAACCAATCTACGCGAGGGTCAAATAATCCCCAACTTGCGCTTTCACCTTCAAATTCTTGAAATATTTTTTCAGGGAAAAGTGCACGTTGCGCAGTGAGCTCGGCATTTTGAATGCCACTCATATTACCCAGTACGGTCATTGCTGTTTTGTATTGCTTAGGTAATGCCATTGGGTAGGCATGTAATTTACGGCTAGGGTAGCCATCAATGCCACTGCGGCTATTTCTAAATAATATGCGCCCAGTGCCATGGCGATCCAGTAACATATTGAGTATTTCTTTACGTGCAGCAAGGTCGCCTTGTTGGGCTTTTTCAAGGATATCGGTGATATCTGTTTCTTTTAATAGCTCAATTAATGTGGCTTTTGCGCTGTCATCCAGTGCTTGTTCTTGTAATAGCTGATTAGCAGCTTCGGCAACGTCTTTGTAGTTTGCTTCTTCTTCTTTAAAAACGTCATAGTCGTAAAAACGATCTGGGTCGAGCAGTTGTAAACGAGCAAAATGACTACGATGACCCAGTTGATCTGGTGTTGCTGTTAATAAAATTAGCCCAGGAATATCTTGGCTCAGCTCAGCCATACGTTGGTATTCGGCACTGGGTTTATTGTTGTTAATGCTTAAATGATGCGCTTCATCGATTACTAATAAATCCCAGTCGGCCAACGTAGCTTGTTCAAACCAGCGTTTTTTCTTGGTTAAAAACTCAAGGCTAGTAAGTACCAGTTGCTCGGTATCAAATACATTGGGTGAATCAGCAAACGCTTCGTCGCAGCGTTCTTCATCAAAAATTGAAAAACGTAAATTAAAACGGCGTAGCATTTCTACTAACCATTGGTGTTGTAAGTTCTCAGGCACAACAATAAGTACACGGCTGGCACGACCGGTGATAATTTGTTGATGTAAAATCATGCCCGCTTCGATGGTTTTACCTAAGCCTACTTCATCAGAAAGCAATACCCGTGGTGCAAAACGTTTACCGACTTCTTGAGCAATATAAAGCTGATGCGGAATAAGGTTAGCGCGTTGACCGATTAAGCCTTTAAGAGGTGATTGCTGACGTTCAAACTGATGTAACCAGGTTTGATAGCGCAAAGTATACCGATCAAAACGGTCTACTTGGCCTGCAAATAAGCGGTCTTGCGGTTTATTGAACTTGATAAAGTGATCTAAAAAAGTTTCTTTTAATTGTACTTTTTCACCGTTATCAACACGCTCTCCGTGATAGCACAGTAACTCACCCTGCACTTCAATAGACTCGACTTGTAATTCCCATTCTTCAACGCTTCGGATCACATCCCCAGGATTAAATGCTACGCGGGTTACCGGTGCTTCTGCAGAAGAATAAACACGGTTTTCACCACTGGCAGGAAATAAAATACTGACCTGGCGGCCATCAATGGCAACAACGGTGCCCAATCCTAAATCTGACTCTGTGTCACTTATCCAACGCTGACCTAAGGAAAAATTCATGTATGTCTCGTCTATGAAGAAAAAGGCGGCTATGTTACCTGTTAGATAACACCACTGCAAGGCGCTATTTGCCTGACTTTTAATTAATTTTATAAGTATGAATTATTACCAACCCAAAGCGCTCATTAGTGCGTCGATTTTGTGGAAAATTCAAACTAAATGATATTTGTCATAAAACAGACTTTTATGACAAATAGACTAAACTCAAATTATATCTAAGTAATTAATCAAGTTTATTAGTAACCACTGATTAGTTTATTGGGTATAGCATAAAAATCATAAAACGTAAGGAAAGTACTATGGGAAAAGCTTCAAATTTTGATAGTAAAATGTATGTGCTAGATACCAATGTATTACTTCACGAACCCCTCGCGTATTTGTCATTCCAAGAGCACCAAGTGGTTATCCCAATGACCGTATTGGAAGAACTTGATCATATAAAAGATAGAAAACACGATGTGAGCCGCGATGCGCGAGTGGCTATTCGTGGCCTTGATGGGGTGTTGAGTCAGGCAACTCCCGAACAAATGCTACAAGGTGTGGCGCTGCCAAAGAATAAAAAAGGCGGATCGACAGGCAGCTTAATTATTGTAAACGACCATTTATTTGCCGATTCTATTTCTGGTTTGCCGGGCAATGAAAACGACCATCGTATTATTAATTGTGCGGTGCATTTACAAAACCAGCATAGCGATAAAAAAGTCATATTAGTAACTAAAGATATTAACATGCGCTTAAAAGCCAAAGGGGCGGGGCTTAAATATGTTGAAGACTATCGTACTGATCAGTTAATTGACGATATTGATTTACTCACCAGTGGTTATAAAAAAATTGAGGGCGATTTTTGGCAGCACGTCGGTCAGTGTAATACTGAGCAACACGGACGCGAAACAGTTCATCATATCCCTAAAGATTTAATTCCTGATGTGTTTTGTAATGAATATTTACTTGATGATGGCGATCAGTTTGCCGCTAGAGTTAAATCGTATGATGGTGAGCATATTACCATTAAAGATATTGGTGCAGAGCGGTTGATGCATCAAAGTGCATGGGGAATAAAACCAAAAAATATTTACCAAGCAATGGCTCTTGATGCCTTGCTCGACACGTCTATTGAGCTTGTTATTTTAACCGGCCCAGCGGGATGTGGTAAAACTTTACTGGCACTTGCGTGTGCGCTAGAAATGGTGATTGAAAAAGGTATTTACGACAAAGTCATTGTAACCCGTAATACCCCTGAAATTGCAGAATCAATTGGCTTTTTGCCTGGTACCGAGGAAGAAAAAATGGCGCCTTGGTTGGCTGCCATAACCGATACCTTAGAAGTGCTGCATAAAGGTGATGAAAACCCAATTTCGAGCCGTAATTACATTATGGAAAAAGCCAACATTCAGTTTAAGTCGGTGAATTTTATGCGCGGACGCAGTATTCAAAATGCGGTGGTGATTTTAGATGAAAGCCAAAACTTAACGGCTTCTCAGCTAAAAACTATTATTACTCGTTGTGGGGAAGGAACAAAACTAATTTGTACTGGGAATTTAGCTCAAATAGACAGTAATTATTTAACGGCGGTTACTTCGGGGCTTACCTATATTGTAGAGCGGTTTAAACATTTTGAAGGTGGTGCTACCGTAAATCTTAATGGGGTAGTACGCAGTCGACTGGCTTCGTTCGCCGAGGAAAATTTATAACTTGCGCTTAACATCTTGGCTCTATAGTCTACAGTTTTATTTTTGAGCTAATAATTAGGTAGGTCGTTGAATTTTTTACCGCTAAAACATTATCATCGCTCTGTTTTTGTGGCGTTAGCAATCCCTTTATTGGTGGCCTCTTTTTTGTGTTTGCATTTTTATGATATAAAAATGGACCGTGCAATAACAAAAAAGACCACCGATTTTAGTGCGTTATCGGCGCAGCTTGACCATGATATGCAAGCCATGGACGATTTACTTAATGCGATGTTTATAATGTATGACAAACACGCCCCACAACCAGCGAATCAGGCCTTCACAAAAAACATTAATCAATACGAGCATTATTATTATAGCCAGGTAGCACATTTTAATGGCGAAATAGTAGGAAAAGGCCAATTCAGCTATTCCGAACAGGCATTATCTCGCTGGCAAAAAGTCATGTCGCTGGCTCCGTCTTTCAACACTGCCTTAGCGCTGCTGTCGTCGCTGCATTCTGTAGCCTATGTTGATGAGCGCGGCTTTGCTTATTTAGCTCGGCGTAACAATACACAAAGTTATATTTTAACGCAGGTGCTTAATGGCGATTTTAAACCCTTACCTTCAGCGAACACACTCACTTCAAGTGCCGTTATTAAAGTAGACAATAACGCATATTTTGCAGTTGGCCGACAGCGAGAGCTTAACTCCTCAGATTATATTGTTTTAATATATGACTTACAGGCTATCTCTAGTTGGTTGAAAAAAATAACCTCAAAGCAAGGCGAGTATGTTTTTATCAACCAAGAGAATGAAATTATTGCCAGTTCACAGCAGCCAATTAATCAAGCCATAAAGTTATCGACCTATTGGCCTAATATTAAAAGCCCCTCACAAAAGAGTAATGCGCGAGCAGACTCATTATTTTTAATTCAACCTTCAAAAAAGAACCCTATTCATCTGGCGTTTCTTGCTGACAAGCACACCCTCTCAAGCGGTATCGTGTATGAAGTATTGATAGAGTTTATTTTGTTAGTCTTATTTTTATGTTTGATGTTTTACATCTTTTTTTGGTTAAGCAAACGTATATTTATCAAACCTATGACCGAGTTGATACGTTATTTAGAGCATCATAACGATGACAATAGCGGGTATTTAAATTACCAAATACCGTTAAACTGGCAACCTTGGTTTGCGCGGGTAAAAGCTATTTTTTCGAAAAATGAGCACTTAGTTATTTCTTTGCAAAATGCTAATCAAAAGTTAGATGATCAAGTGCGGCAACAATCGCAAAAGCTAAAACATAGCGACCAAGCAAAAGAGCGTCATTTAGCGTTATTAAACACAGTACTTAATAGCGTGCCTGATTTTATTTATTTTAAAAATACAGAAGGCATTTTTTTAGGCTGTAATAAAGCGTTTGAGTTGTTTATTGGAAAAACTCAAGGTGAACTCCTTGGGCAGCAAATACACAACATAAGTAACGAGTATGAACAAATTAGTTTGCTGGAATATCAAGTATTACAGCATAAAATGCAAATTCAGCAGCGCATAGATGTTGCTGAGCGAACTTATCAGTTAACCATTGCTCCCTTTTACAATGAACAGCAGCAATTATTAGGAACTATGGGGGTTGGCCGTGATATTACAGAACAACAACATACTTTGTATGCATTAAAAGAGTCTGAATCTATATTTAGAAGCGCAATTGAATTTGCCGCAAATGGGGTGTTTTTACTGTCGCTTGAGTACGCTATTTTACAAGTAAACAAAGCCGCACGAAAATTATTTTCCAAGCATGATAAATTAACCGATACTCCTTTTTATGCGCTTTTTAATAATACACAATGGAAGAAGCTTGAAGCGTTACTACAGCAATTATTAAATAATAAAAAAAGGGTGTTTCACTTAACCTTGGCTCATACCCGATTAAATGCCTGGTTACAGTTGAGTATGTCGTTAATTTGGAATGAAAATAGCCAGCCGCTTTATTATGTTATTCATATTCAAGATGTTACAGAGCTTACCAAAGCCAAAGATGATGCAGAGCGTGCCACGTTAGCTAAAAGCCGTTTTATTGCTAATTTAAGCCACGAAATACGCACCCCCCTCAATGCCGTGTTGGGGTTATTGGATATGCTCGCAGAGCACGGGTTAACGCAGCGGCAAATTCAACAAACTAGCCAAGCAAAATATGCGGCTAATAATTTGTTGCAGATGCTAAATAGTATGCTTGATTTTGCCCGCGTTGAAAGTAAAGAAGCAACACTGCAATTAGCGCCATTGTGCTTAGTTGATTTGATTGACACCTGCGAAAGTTTAATTTTACCTTTATGCCAAACAAAACAGATACAGCTAAAAATCGACATAGACTCGCAAATTTCTCCATTTTTAGTCGGCGATACAATTCGTTTGCAACAAGTATTAGGTAACTTACTTACCAATGCCGTTAAGTTTACCAATAAAGGCAGTGTGACATTAAAAATGACATTACAGCCGAGCCAGGGCGATAAAGAGCAGCGTATTTGTTTTCAGGTTATCGATACAGGAGTGGGGATTGCTCAAGCGGATCAACGCCGTTTATTTGATGCCTTTACACAAGGTGATGAATCATCTACTCGCTTGCATCAAGGGGTTGGCTTAGGGCTGGCAATTGTAAAGCATAGTGTGGCATTAATGGGAGGTGAAATTGCACTCAGTAGTGATAAAGGCCATGGCTGTCATTTTTACTTCACGCTTGATTTAGCGACAGATACCGAGAAATCAGCAAGCTTTACAGATAGACTATTACTGATCACCAGCGCGAAGAGTCAGTTGCTTAATCAGGTTATTACCGCGCATCCTTTTTTCAATAATCAAGCTCTTGAAATAGTCGTAACTGATCCTGATTGTTTGCAACAGGCGCATACCATTGTAATCGATGCTGATGACGTACCTGCCTTTCTCACGTCAGCAATAAAAGCAGTATTACACACTCGTACTACTTCACTCATCGTTATAGCGCACTCGCAACCGAGTCAGCTTTCAATAAATGACTCTTTTATTAGCCAGTATTTACCGCGCAGTGCACTGGCGCAGCGGTTACTTAGTTTAACCCCTGAAAAGTTAAAGAAAGTAACTCAATATAAAGCGGATAAACCACAGGAAGAAATAGCGGGAACCTTAGTATTAGCCATAGATGATAACCCGCTCAACCTCGATATTATTAGCAGTATATTGTGTAAAGCCGAAGTGAATGTTGTGACTGCTAGTGATGCTAAACAGGGGGTTGAATGGGTGAATATATTGCGCCCCGATTTGGTTTTAATGGATATTCAAATGCCGGGTATTGATGGCTATCAAGCAACCCAAATAATACGCCAACAGTTTGACGCCCAGCAATTGCCTATTTTTGCATTAACTGCACATTGTGAGCCTGCCGATATTGCACGCTCATTGAATAGTGGTATGAATAAACATTTAACTAAGCCCGTGGTTGCGCCTATTTTATTGGCATCGATAGCTGATTTAGGCATATCTAAGCCTTGCTTTTTTGATAAAACCTTCGCTTTGACACAGTTCAATAATGATGAGAAGCTATTGCAAAGCATGCTTACTAAGTTAGCGGTGTTAAATGAGTCATATTCAGCTGAGCTTCAAAAAGACATACCTACTATTGAAATGGTACGCTTAGTGCATAGTCTAAAAGGGATAGCAGGAAACTTAGGGTTTAACCGATTATTATTATGTGCTCAACATACTGAGCAATTATTAAAAGTGGGCGACAAGAACGCCAATGCTGCAATTAAAGAGCTGATAATACAGTTAAAACAAGTTCATATTTTTATAAAAATTTTAGATGTAAGCAATGATAAATAAAGCAAAAATATTAATTGTAGATGACGATGCGCATAACCGAATCATTTTAGAAAAAACCTTAAGCGATGAGCATGATGTTTACTTAGTGACAAGCGGTGAAGACGCGCTGGAGTTTGTTAAACACACGCAAATAGACTTAATCATTTTAGATATCATGATGCCTGGTATGAATGGTTATGAAGTGCTCGTACAGCTAAAAGAGAACAGTATAAGTCAGGCTATTCCTATTATTTTTATCTCTGCAAACAACCGTCATGAAGATGAGGCAAAGGGGCTAGAGCTCGGCGCAATGGATTATATTGGTAAGCCATTTAGTGCCGCTATTGTGAAAGTTAGAGTGCGGAACCAGCTATTAATTAAGCAAAAAAATGATTTGCTAGAAATGCTTGCCTCTATTGATGGCTTAACAGAAATACCTAATAGACGTTATTTAGATGAGAACTTAGAAAGAGAGTGGCGTAGAAGTAAGCGTAACCACTCTCCTTTGTGCGTTTTACTCATAGATATTGATCATTTTAAACGTTATAACGACTACTATGGCCACCGAGCTGGAGACGAATGTTTAAAAACAGTGGCAAAAACGTTAGCCACGCAATGTGAGCGTGGCGGTGATTTTATTGCGCGTTACGGCGGTGAAGAATTTGTGGCCGTATTACCAGAAACCAATCAGCAAGGTGCAATTGCTTTTGCCAACAAGTTACGTAACGCCGTTAATGATTTGAATATTGAACATAATGCGTCTTTAAACGCTACACACGTCACCATTAGCATCGGTATTGCTTCTAGTGAGAGTAGCCAAGCTTACACTGAAAAAGCATTGTTAGAAGAAGCTGACTCCGGTTTGTATAATGCGAAAAAGTTAGGGCGCAATCAAATTAGCGCCCAATAAATGTTGTAGTTACTTAGTTTGTCAGCATTTGCAGTGCTGAGGCACCAATACCAACTAATTTATCATTTTTAAATACCAACGGTGTGCATTCATCTTTAGTCATTTTACCATCTGAATGGATGCTGTGCGTTGCATAAAATAAGACTTGGTAAACATCCTCTTCTTTTTTTAGTAATTCGGTGAAGTCAGGTGTTTTTAGGGCTTTTAATACAGACTGATAAGAGCTATCCATTGCCAAGCCTGAAATAATTTCACGATTATTCTTATGTGTTGCCTGCCAGCTAGAAGAACTATTACCAGCCCAATGACCCTCCGCTTCGCCATCGGATACAGCAATAACACAGCCAGTTAAAAAAGGAGCGGTAAGGGCGGCGATTAAAAGTGTTTTTTTCATTTTTTATTATTCTAGATGATTAATTACAGACTTTAGAGCAAAGACTAGGCCAGTTTTTTAATCTTTAAAAATCAATTATTTATTTTTAAAGTGATTTTTTGAGTTAGTGGCTTTTTTAAGAAATAAAATTAAAAGCCACTTTTTAGTTATTTTGACTAACTTAATTTAACGGCATTAAACCAAGCGATTACGCGACTCTTGTTGACTAAATGCAGCGATATTTAAACTCACTTCTTTAACCAAGCGCGCAATAGATTCGGTACTGGCCCACGCTATATGTGGGGTTAGTAGTAAGTTATCTCCCGTGTAATTGGCCAGTGGATTGTTGTGCTCAGCAGGCTCTTTGGTTAGTACGTCAACACCTGCACCAGCAATCACATTAGTTTTTAAGGCTTGTGCTAAGTCGGCTTCGTTTATGATCCCCCCGCGCGCGGTGTTAATAATAAGCGCAGTTGGTTTCATCATTTTTAATTCATTAAGCGTAATTAAGTCACGCGTTTCATCATTAAGTGGGCAATGTACGCTGATAATATCCGCTGTTTTTATTGCGGTTTTAAAAGGCGTGCGTCCTTGGCGACACTCAGCACCTTTGCGCTCTGCAACAATGACATGAGCACCAAAGGCTTCAGCCACTTTAGATACAGCATTGCCCAGAGTTCCCCCACCAATAATGGCTAATGTTTTACCCTGAAAATCATTAAAGCTGTAATCAAGGCGACAAAACATTTCACTTTTTTGCCATGCACCTTGTTGGCAGTCCGCTTGGTAGCGATGAGTATTGCCTAATAAGTTAGTAATTAACGAAAAGGTGTGCTGCACAACCGAGGGGGTTGAATAACCAGCAACATTGGTTACCGCAATGCCTAAATCTTTCGCGGCATTTAAATCAACATTATTGGTGCCGGTAGCACTAACACAAATAAGTTTGAGTGATGTTAATTGTGCCATGGTGTCACGATTAATCACTACTTTATTGGTGATTAACACCTCTGCATTTTGGCTATGTGCTAGCACTTGCTCTGGGCTAGTTAGCTGATGCACGGTAAGCTTTCCCAGTGCTGAGATACAATCAAGTGAGGTGTTTGCCAGTGTAGCGTTATCAAGAATTGTTATGTTCACGGTGTGTCCTAATAGTGTATGTGTTAAGGGAATAATAACCCCTTTACGCGAAGTGCTTGTGATAAAAAGAGTATCATCTATTTGAATGTTATTGGGTTTATCATGTTGCGTTTACATTAGCAGTTGTAGAGCCATATTTAAATGTGGTCTGCCCACTGAAGCTTAACTGGCATGTTATTATGAGCAACTGCCTTGCTAAGTTAACTTGAATAAAGTGCTGTTAGTAAGGTCTACCCATTTAAATTAATAATTAATAGCCATAGTCTATACGTATGCGTTGTTAGCAAGACAGCTAGGCTCAGCGTTAAACTATAACGCTATGAAAACTCAGTAAATCGAACTTTAGTATTGCTAGTTTCGTATTTTTGGTTGAGTTATAATCAAAATCAGACACAGCGGGGCGTTTTAACGCGCCGTTTTTAACTTTGTAGATGCAGTAAATGATTGAATTAGAAGATAAGTACGCAGATATAAGACCTTACAATGACGATGAAGTTGCCGCCTCATTAACGCGATTAATTAACGATAATGCGTTTATTGATGTAATTGCAAAATACAATTTGCCACGCTTTATATCCGCAGTTGGGTTTTTAGCACGCGCTATAATAAAGCATCAGTTGCGCAAAAAGTGGGGCAAAGTTAAAACGGTTGAAGATGTACAAAATGAAGTGGCACATTACTTAAATATATTAATAAAACGTACCACCTCAAAAGTCACTTTTTCTGGCTTAGAAGACTTAGACCCTAATCAAGCCTATCTTTTTGTTTCAAACCACAGAGATATTGTACTTGACCCTGCACTGGTTAATTGGGGCTTATTCCAGCATAAAATGAAAACAGTGAGAATTGCGATTGGCGATAACTTGCTGCAAATTCCTTACATTACTGAGCTTATGCGCTTAAATAAAAGTTTTATTGTGAAACGCTCAGCGAAAGCCCCAAAAGAGATGTTAAAAGCGCTGACTCAGTTATCGGCTTATATTTATGATTCACTCAGTAGCGGGCACTCAATTTGGATTGCCCAAAAAGAAGGGCGCGCTAAAGATGGGGTTGATCAAACTGATCCTGCGCTTTTAAAAATGTTGCAACTTAATGGCCGTAAACAAAAGAAAGAATTTGGCGAATACATTAAAGAGCTCAAAGTGGTGCCAGTTGCAATCTCTTACCAATACGAGCCTTGTGCTATAGCTAAGGCAAAAGAGCTATATCATAAACAACATCATGGGAAGTATGTTAAATCGGCGGGTGAAGATATTGCCAGCATTGTTGAAGGGTTTAGTTCAGCCAAAGGGCATGTGCATTTATCGTTTGGTCAGCCTATTGAGTCAGGTTGTGACAGTGCCGATGAACTGGCAAAAACCATTGATAAGCAAATTATTGATTCGTTTTACTTACACCCAGGCAACTTTATTGCTGCTGGCTGCACTGAGGCGGTGATCAATAAAAATGACGCAGTACAATTTGAAGAACGTTTGGCCAAGGTGCCAGAAGAGTTAAGGGCTTTGGTTTTAGCTATGTATGCCAAGCCATTTCATCGAAAAACACAAGTAGATGAACAAAGCTGTGAGCAGTAATTAACAGCTTAAGCTAACAACAAAGCAGCAATTTATTTGCTGCTTTTTTTTTGCACAAAAATAGCGCTATACTCAGGCTATGCTTTTAATACCGGAGGGTAAAATGCAACAAATTGAAATATTTGATATTCCTAGCCCTTGTAAAGGTATTTGCTTAGTTAATAATCGCGGTTATTGCAAAGGCTGTTATCGCAGTCGCGATGAGCGTTTTTCATGGAATTCGTTAACGAATTCCCAAAAGAAAAAAGTATTGAGTTTATGCCAGCAGCGCTATAAACGTTACTTACAGCAAAAAAATAAAGTGGCACAATCATCACCGCAAGCAGATCAACAAGGTTTTGATTTTTAAAAGTGTAGGTTGTATTTTGACCTGAGTTTTGCAACTGTGCCGTTATTGTGTAACTTATCCAGTGTTACTTCTAGCTGGGGAACAATATCCGCATGACTGTGATGTAAATAATGATAAAGCGGGTAGGTTGCAACGACTTGTTTTTCATAGCAGCCTAAAGAGGGAGGAATGGTTTTATTTGCCATCGCAAAATCAATAAGTAACGCTCCTTGTACTTTTTGCTGGATCAGTAAGTTAAGCTGCGTATTATTATTTTTAACTTCAATTACCTTACCTTGAAAATCAATACTGTCTAAATATCGCTGTTGTACAGGGTAACTGGAAATAATAGCAACGCTATCTATGGTTTTAGTGGAGCTGGGCTCACAGCGTTTATAAAGTTCAAGGTTAAATTTAAAGAGTGGATAGTTAACTCGAATTAAATTTTTATAGGCACTTTCAATACTGATATCGCGAGCAAGCTGCCCATCTAACATGCCATTATCTGCTGCAAATAGTGCATTTTGACGATTAAAATCGACAATATTTAGTTTAAAGCCCATATCTGTATAGGCCAATTGTAATAGCTCAATGGTATAGTTTGCTTGTTGAGTGTTTTGCGGGCGATTAAATGTGTAGCTATAACTGTGCGCAAAAGACATATTACTAAAAACTAAGCACAGTAATACCAGCAATCCGTTAAAGCGTTTAAGCACGTCAGTATTTCCAATTAATTGCGGCAAGATAATAAGCAGCAATAATAACAAATTGTCTGTCTTTTGCACAGTTTGCATTAGTAATCTTGCAAAAGTTACCACCAACAATTATTGATTACGTTGAATTATTTACAGTCGCTTATTTTTATTAGTTATAGAGTTAGTTTTTTATAAGCTTAAACGTATAATCTACGTTTTATTGAGCGAGGGGCTGTTGACCTTTGCGGATGGAAATTTGTTCAAACTAGGGGCGCTCGGGCGAGTTGTTTAACCTAGTGGGCTAGTAAAAGCCGAGCAAAGCCTCCGTATGCTGCTCACGCCACTTACCTGTATTCATGCAGGCAACAATAAGTTTATAGCCACTAATAATTGGAGTGAATATGAGTTTTAATCTGTGTAACTTGCCGCGAGAGCAAAAGTATCAAATTCAGTTAGATTACGAGGCCTCATTTTGGGCTTATCAAATTAAGCGCGGTAAAAAAACGCGTGAGCAAGTGTACGACACTCTGCATAGTCGTCCTGTTGCAGAGCAAGGTGTTTTAAAACAAAAATTTGAGCAGTATTTGGCCATTATGCTTAGCTAGGGTTTGCCTACTATGCTTGTAATTAAACAATTAGAATCAATTAAAACGCCCTTAGTTAATAAGTTTTATACGTTATATAACGTCCGCGGCCGTGCTAATAAACAGGATCAGGTCTGGGTCGCTTACGATAATAATACGATTATTGCCGCCTGCCGGTTACAGAATAAGCCCACATTTTTATTTTTATCAACGGTGTTCGTGGCTCCTTCTTATCGTTCAAAGGGGGTGGCAACCCAGTTATTAGTTGCCCTTTTAAATGCGCAAACAGAACCTGTTTACACCTTTGCTTATCAACGCCTTACTGATTTTTATCAAGCACTTGGTTTTAACCAAGTGTTAACATATACTCCTGCATTATTAACGCTATTTGATGCTTATAAGCACCGAAATATTACCGCATTGAAATATCAATAAAACATAAATTAGTAATAGGGCAAGCATGGGTATGAGTATTAATGGGTTTATCACAGCCATATTTGTGCTGTTTATGCTCATAAGCGTTGAAGTAACAGCGCAAGTAAAACGATTATCCCCAAGCGAAGGCTTATCTCAAAGTTATGTTAATACCATGCTTATCGATAACAATGGGTATTTATGGCTCTCTACTGAAGGAGGCCTTAACCGTTACGATGGCTATCAAGTTATTACAATCAATGGCCCTAATGGTGAGTTAGAAGAGGCGAACATTGATCGCATATATCAAGATCAGCAAGGGCATATCTGGATTGCCTCCTTATTAGCAGGCTTGTTCAGATACGATCCGAAAACGGATACCTACCAACAATACATAGAAAAACCTGTCACAGAAGAGCAAATACTACAGCAGTCCGTTTTTACTATGTTAGCCACCGATGATAAAACCTTATGGATTGGACAAGGCCGAGAGTTTGCAAAACTCGATATAGACAACGGCTCTATTACCTCCTTATTTACACTTCCTGAGCAATTTGAAAATGCGTTTGTGCGTACTTTGTTTCATTATAACGGTTATATTTTTATAGGTAGCACAGACGGCGCGTATGTTTTTAACATCGCAACACAGCAGGTAAGGCCACTCGAGCACTTGAGTGAAACGGATGTACATATTTATCAAAATAATGTGAAATCATTTGCGCTAGGTAATAACAATCAGTTACTTGTTGGTGCGGTTAAGGGCTTATACGCTGTTGATATTAGTAATTTAGAGGTAATGTTTAACAACCGCGAACAATCATTTACAAGCCAAAAATTACTGGCCGATTTGAATGTTTGGGATATTGATAATCAGCAAGGAGTGCTCGATTTAGCAACAGATAAAGGCCTGCTTTGTTTTAATTTAACTACTAAAAAAGTGGTAAAAAATAAACGTATCCAGCAGAGTAAGTACACCCTCGCCGATAACAGTATTATTGATATGGTGAAAGATAAATCGGGCGGAATGTGGCTAGCCACTAAAACCGATGGTGCGTTTTATTTATCGGGCGACAATTACAAGTTTTATAATGTAGAGGGAAATGCACTGATTGGGGATGGTTTATCACATCATTCGGTATGGTCAATTAAGGAGTTCCAAGAAAAGCTATGGTTAGGCACACACAATGGTTTAACTGCGGTTGATTTAAAAAGTAATCGCTCAAAGGTGTATTTAAAAGATTATAAAGTCGATTTACTGACCACAGAGTTTACTATTTTCAAAATTATGCCTTACAAAGATAAACTCTGGCTGCACTCAAACCGAGGATTATTCATTTTTGACCCGCAAACTCAGCAACTTACCCAACCAAAAACTAACAGTCCTACCAATCAGATTTTTTTAAATGATTGGATGCATGGCCTGACATTGCTACCAAACGGGGATTTGTATTTTGTGCACCCAGATCATGGTATGTTTAAATATAATATTGATAGCCGACAATTAGTTCACTTAAAAGGCGAATTAGCACAATTTGACCCTTTTTTAGCGCATGGCTTTTTACCCCCATTACCGCATCAACCCGAGAAGCCATTATTTTTTAGTGGTGGCGTTTTATATCAATTTAACCCCAATGATTTAAGTTTAAACACCATTTATAAAGTGCCTAAACACCATGAAAATGTAGCCGTTAGTATTCTTTCCTACGTGGTAGATGGGCAAGGCATACTTTGGCTATCGTTATCTAATTTTGGGCTGATTGGTATAGATGTAACGACCTATGAGTTAGTGCACACAATTGATTTAGATAAAAATAAACTAGGCACCTTGTTGTACGATATGGTTCTTGATGAAGAGGGAATGATTTGGATGAGTAGCCATAAAGGAATATGGCGACTAAATCCTGAAACAATTCATTTTCAGCAATTTACAACATCAGATGGGGTGCTCTCTGCTGAGTTTAATAATGGCGCTATGGCTAAGTTAGCGGATGGTCGAATTGCCTTCGGTAGCCTCAAAGGTTTTACCTACTTTGATCCTAAAGACAATAAAAATAGCCAAGGTTTATTAGATCAGGTCAATATCACGCGCATCAACTTAATGTCTCGGGACTTGTCTATAAATTTACAGCAGCCATTAAAAAATATCACTTTAAACCATGATGATATCGGGCTTGAGATTGCATTTTCAGCGATGTCATTCAGCTTCCAAGAGCGCATTATTTATGAATATCAGCTCGATAAAGGTAAAAAAAGTTATACCCGAAATAATCGGGTGGTGTTTCCTAAATTAAACCCAGGCAGCTACCAGTTAAAAGTCTGGGCAAAAGATCCACTGACCGGCAACTATACTGCGCCAGCAACGTTAAATATTAAAGTGAAATATCCGCTATGGCGTGCTCCATACTTTTTAGCGCTTTATGCCATTTTATTGATCACCATAGTGACTGCATGGGTAATGAGGCGCAACAAAATACAGCGTATCTTATTGGCAGCACACAAAGAAAGCCAAGACAGTGAAGCGCGTTTAAAGCTTGCACTAGAGGGAAGTGAGTCCGGGGTATGGGATTGGCAGGCGAGCCAGTTAAATATTTATCAGCCTAGATTAGTCAACGAATTAGGCTACGAAGATGACTCGGTGAGTTTAGATGACTACCTAGAAAAAATTCACCCTCAAGAGCGTGCTATTTTTAGGTTGGAGTGGTTAGAATTTTTATCAACAGATAAAGGGTATTTTAATTGTACCTACCGATTACGCCACGCCAAAGGTCATTGGCGCTGGTACAAAGACTTTGGCAAGGTGGTTGAATGGGACAAAAAAACGCCGCAAAAAGTAGCCGGTACGTATACCAATATGACACGTGAAAGGGTGTTTGAAGAGCATGCACGGTTATTTACCGCCGCGTTTGAACAAACCCGAGATTGGGTGTTTATCTTAGATAAAAACTTTAATATACGTGCCTCAAATAAATCGCTGCAAAGCGCTTTTGGCTTATCAGCAGAGCCTCGTTCAACCCGTGCGCTTAATTTGGGAATGTCCCGCAGTAGCTATTTTGATTATTTACGAATTATGCAAAAGCTTGAAGTGGGCGAACATTTTTCATGTGAAGACACTGTCGTTCTGGCAAACAAAGAGCAACGCCATGTACTGGTTAAAATAAGCGCCGTGGCTGATGAAAGCCAAAGGCTGAGTAGTTTCGTGATTATTTTAACGGATATTCATGCACAAAAGTTAGCTGAGAGCGAACTGCACATACTAGCTAATTACGATTCACTTACAGGGCTGCCAAATAGAACCTTGTTTAACGACAGAGCTATACATGCCATCGATCAGGCGCGCCGCCATCAGTGTAAAGTGGCTTTGTTACACGTTAATATAAAACGGTTTAAGTATTTTAATGATTCATTTGGTACAGAAAACGCCGATGAGATAATAAAGCTGGTGGCAAACCGCTTGAAAACAGCATTACGCCGTTGTGATAGCGTCGCGCGTTTAGGCGGTGATGAATTTGTAATTCTAGTTGAAGATATTCAGCAAATAGAAGAAGTATTACTTATATGCACCAAACTAATGGATTGCGTGAGTAAAGACATTGTTATGAATCAGCAAAGCGTCAATGTGCACCTAAGTATTGGTGTGGCTATTTTCCCTGATGATGCCGCGCATTATAAAGCACTGTTGAAAGCATCAAATGTGGCGCTTTATTATGCTAAAGATGGCTTGGAAGGGTGTTATAAGTTTTACAAACAAGAAATGAATCAACGTGTTGAAAAGGCGATGCATTTAGAATCACAGTTGATCAAAGCTTATCATGAACATGAATTTTGTAATTATTATCAACCCATTATTAATGCGTCTACGCAAAAAACAGTGGGCTTTGAGGTGTTACTACGCTGGCCTGATAATCAGTTAGCGAGTACACAAGAGTTTGCAAACGTAGCTGAAAATATAGGTTTAATCACTAAAATAATGCTACAAACATTTAAGCGTGCTTTGGTGCAGTTAGCTCGTTGGCGTAAAGTGTGTCCTGATCTATACCTATCAATTAACCTCTCAGCACTGGATTTTGAATTTATCGGACTCGTCCCTGAAATTCGCCAAGCACTAAACAATGCAGCACTGCCGCCCGAGGCTATTGTATTTGAAATAACAGAGTCTATTTTAATGCGAGACTCAGAACATGCGCTTAAAAATATGGACTTACTAAAGCAATTAGGCTGTAAGTTGTACATGGATGATTTTGGAACAGGGTATGCCTCGTTAACTTATTTGAAGCGCTTTCCGATTGATGTATTAAAAATAGATCGTAGCTTTGTGCAAGATATTGGTATTGATTCGGATAACGAAGCGATTATTCAATCTACACTAGCTTTAGCAAGCAGTTTAAGTAAAGAGTGCATTGCTGAAGGGGTTGAAAGCGCACATCAGTTGGCTTTTTTAAAAGCGCAAGGTTGTAGCTACTTTCAAGGTTACTTGTTTAGTAAAGCGGTGCCTAAAGAGCAGGTGCTTGAGCTTATTGAGCACGATTGGCATCCTGTATTCTCACAAGCTTAAAGCGCCGCTTAATACATTATTTTATTAAGGACGTTTACCACAGTGACGGCAAAATAAGTGTAAGCTGCGTTTATTTAGCTCCGCTTTTATTGCTTTATTGGCCTCTAGCTTACTTAGCCCTAGTTTGTAGCGTAACTCCTCAAGGTGATGCATCTGCTCATCAGTGAGCTTACCATCGGTTATTTTCTCGTGGGTGGCATCTTCAAAGAGCTGGCGACGTTTGCGTATTTGCTCTGAGAAACTCGACGCTAATAAACCGGTTGGTATGGCAACCATCCCCATACTCACCAACGTGATTACGCCACCAAATAGTTTACCAATAGGCGTTATAGGCACAACATCACCATAACCAACCGTGGTAAGGGTTGCCATTGCCCACCACATGGCAGCAGGAATAGAGCCGAACTTGTCTGGTTGAATGTCGTGCTCTAATAAATAAATACCGCAAGAGGCTAAAATAAGTAACACAGACATAATAAAAAATGCCGCCAGTAATGAACTCGACTCATCAATAAACGCCTGCAATAACAATTGCATTGCTCGTGAATAACGAGTGAGCTTAAATACCCGCAACAACCGCAGTACCCGTAAAAAACGCAAATCGATAGCAAAGAAAAACATTAATAAACTAGGCAAAATGGCAATTAAATCGATAATTGCCAGAGGTGATAAAATATATCGAATCCGTTTTTGTGTGTTTGAGCAATTCATGGAGGCGTACTTTACGCGATCGACACAGGTCCAAGCACGTATTAGGTATTCAGCACTAAATATAGCCACTGATACCAGCTCCAAGATTAAAAACTCGCTATAGTACTCGGTTGCGATGCTGCGCACCGACTCAAGTACAATCGCCACCACATTAATCATAATGATACTGATCAGTATGATATCTAAAATGTGTCCCGCTCGCTGATACTTACCTGACGCTTCAAATACTTGGTTTATGGTTTGTCTTAGTTTACGCATAGTACCTATTATAATGTGAGCAGCATATTGATACTGCCTTCTTCAAAATCACGACTTATTTTAAATCCGAGTTTACGAGCTAACTCAATCATGCCGGTATTTTCTGGCAGTGTGATACCTTCAACCGTTTTCACGCCTTGGCGTCTGCAGTGAGAAATAGCCGCGTTCATTAAAATACGCCCTAACCCAAGCCCTTGGCAATCAGAACGTACCACAATGGCAAACTCTGCTTGTAAATTATCGGGATCCATAATCACTCGCGAAACCCCTAATGTGTGTTGTTGCTCGTCTTGTGTTTGGGTAACAATAAATGCCATTTCGCGGTCGTAATCAATTTGCGTCATTTTAGCGAGTTGATCATGGTTAAATTGTGGCAATTCACCAAAAAAGCGCTTGTACCTATCTTCTTTGCTTAAGGAGCGGTCAAACTCTTGATGTGCTTGCTCATCTTCTGGTTTGATTGGTCTGAGCGTTGCTAAGGTCTTATTTTTTAGGGTCACCGTTTCAACCAACTCAATAGGATAAGGGCGGATTGATAAACGTTTTCGGTGCGCCTGAACCTGATACTGATTTAGGTTCATGGTGGCATCAAGGACTAAAAACTGCCCATTACTGGCTAAAATAGGATTAAGCTCTAATGAGGTGATATCAGGTTGATCAACAACGAGTTGAGAAATTCGGGTCAGTAGCGCACATAAACGATATTTATCTACTTTTTCTGGCAGAATGCGATCTTTAAGGACTCCCTTATCATGGGCGGCGGCAATTAAATATTTAGCTAGGTTCATATTCAGTGGTGGCAAGGCCACCGCCGCTTGAGCGTACTCAAGCCCTGTGCCAGCTTCACCTAATAAAATAACTGGCCCAAAATTAGGCTCTGTTTTAATGGCTATGCGCAGCTCATTGGCACCTGCTCTAGGCGCCATTTTTTGTAACGAAAAGCCATCAATAATAGCATCAGGGTAGGTGTTTTTTATTCTTAACAGCATGGCAAATGCCGTTTGTTCTACCTCTTGCGCATCATTGAGGTTGAGTACTACGCCACCGACTTCAGACTTAGAGGGAATGCTGGGGCTCATCAACTTTAATGCGACCGGAAAACCTAGCTCTATTGCTTGCTCTTTTGCCTCAGTAGGGGTGTAGGCTACTTCAGTTTGGATACAGTCTATACCGTAGCTACTTAAAATTTGACTCGCTTGATGGGTTGATAAGTAATGTTGCTCATCATTTAAAAACTCTTTAATAGCTGCTTTCGCTGCTGCTTTATTAATAGTCGCATCATCGGTGTTTGATTCTGGCGTTTGGGTTAAATGTTTTTGGTTACGACGATAGCTTACCAAGTGCATAAAGGCACCTACTGCGCCTTCTGGGGTACGATAGGTCGGGATGGCGTTATTTGCGCAGATGCGTCTGGCTGCGAAGGCGGCATCTTCTCCCATGAAATTAGTGATCACATACGGGCGTGCCATTTTTGGTAATTTGTTTAGTGCCTCAACAATAACCTGAGCGTAATTTTCACTCGGGGCCAATGCCGATGGAGTATGAATGATCAGTAAGTTTTTAACTTCTTTAGCATTAAGCAGTATTTCTAATGCGTGTTTGTAACGCACTGGCGCAGAATCGCCAAATATATCGACAGGGTTGGATGTTGTGTCTGAATGTGGGATCACTTTATTGAGTGCTTCGCGCGTTTTATCACTAAGCTGAGCAAGTTTACCTGAGCTTTGAATAAGTTCATCAACGGCCATCACTCCAGGGCCGCCGCCATTAGTTAATATAGTTAGCTGCTCTACTTGCAATAATTTGGGGTGCATTGCTAAGGTTTGAGTGGCGGCAAAAAGCTCGCGCAAATCATTTACTCTTAACATCCCTGCGCGTTGAAACATGGCATCATATACTGCATCTGAGCTTTGTTTTCCGCCGGTGTGTATTTCAGCAGCAAGAGCGCCTGCACTGGTTCTGCCCGTTTTAATAGCAATAACGGGCTTAGAAAATGCCGCCGCACGCGCGGCAGAAATAAAGCTGCGAATATCATTAATGTTATCTATGTAAAGTAGGATAGCTTTGGTTTTAGCATCGCGGCCTAAAAAGTCGAGTATTTCGTCAAACTCAATATCTAAACAATCTCCCATAGATATAAAGTATGAAAAGCCAATTTCTTTATTTTTAGCCCAATCAAGAATCGTTGAACAAACAGCCGCTGATTGTGACACAAAAGCCAGTTTACCTGGCGTGGCAACAGTGTGCGAAAAACTCGCGTTTAAACCTATATGCGGAATAAGTAACCCTAAGCAATTTGAGCCAAGCAGCGTTACCTTATGCTTCACAGCATTATCTTTAAGTTCTTGTTTTTGTGCGCTTGTTAGGCCATCAGCAATAATAATAGCGCTATGACACCCCAGCGTACCTAGCTGCTCAATAATTTTCATTAAGGTGTTTTTATTGGTACAAATAACGGCTAAATCAGGTACTTTGGGGAGAGCCTCAATACTTGGGTAAGCTAATACGCCATGCACTGCAGTATGATTGGGGGTAACGGGCATGATGGGCCCTTTAAACCCGCCTTGTAATAAATTACGCATTACCACATTACCAGCCCGAGTAGGGGTGTTTGATGCCCCAATAACAGCGACTGAGCTTGGATTAAAAAACTGGCTAATACGTTTTAGACTCATTGCGTTTCCTTGGCTGATTAAGTTTTGCTATCTATACCCTTTCAATGTAACCTGTTTATTATGTTTTTTCGAGCGTGAATGTGCTTATTATTGATATTAGGGTCTGTTGACCTTTCAAGGTTAAACTTGCAGCAGTCTGTTTGGTATTTAGGCAAGGCAGAGCCTATGTGGTGTGGTTATTCCCCATAAATAGGCGATAACGCAGCATCAATGCCAAACAGGCGCTGCCCGAAGGGTTCTGCCTAGGGGCGATTTACTCTTTGTTGCTCGGTTTTTACTTAGCCCACTAGGTTACAAACCTCGCGCCGCGATTAAATCGCCCCTAGTTTGAACAAGTTTTAATCCGCAAAGGTCAACAGACCCTAATCAAGGAGATTAAGGTGAATAAAATATCGAATTTAAGCGTTGTTATGGCAGCGGCGTGTTTAAGCATTGGCCTAATTGCATTGGGTTTTATTGTAAAAGGGGCTGCGCTTGATATTAAAGGGATGGAGCGCACGGTGCAGGTAAAAGGGTTAGCTGAACGAGAAGTTGTGGCAGATACCGTTATTTGGCCTTTACAGTTTAACGATGCCGACAACAATCTTGAAAAGCTTGTTGAGCGAGTTGAGCAAAAAAATGATGCGGTGATTGCTTTTTTAAAGTTACACGGCTTTGATGATGAAGAAATATCGACAGGTACTCAATCTATTATAGATAAGCAAGCCCGTGAATACGCGAATGATAATCAAAAGTTTAGGTATGTTATTAGCTCAAATATTATTGTGTATTCAAATGCTCCTGATAAAGTTAAAAACGCACTGAGCAAAGTGAGTCAGTTAGCTAAACAAAATATAGCTATTGTGCAAGACAACTATCAAACCCGTATTGAGTATATTTTTACTGGGCTTAACGATATAAAACCAGCCATGGTGCAAGAAGCCACAGAAAAAGCTCGTGAAGTGGCAGATAAGTTTGCTAAAGATTCAAATTCACGCTTAGGTAAAATTAAAACCGCTCGCCAAGGGCAGTTTAGCATTAGCGATCGGGATTCAAACACGCCGCAAATTAAAAACGTACGTGTTGTTACCAGCGTAGAATATTACTTATCAGATTAGAGCCGCCACTTGTTCAGTAGAGCGCTGTAAATAAGCGGCGCTCAGTAGCAAGGTTATCTCGCTTGGGGGATTATTTTTTAATGCCTCAAGTATTTGTAATTTTGCTGCAGGATTTTGTTTTTGCTCTATTTCCATTAATGCGAGCAAGGCCGAAAATTCATGTTTTATCGGAAAGTTTGGCTTATGTGCATAGGCAATGTAACTGGCAACCGGAGTGAGCCCTTGCTTATTTGTATGTGCTAACGCATGTAGTAACTCTTCATTAGATTCAAATAACATCAACGAGCGAACATAGTTAAAAGGCAGTTGTGTGGGCATTGCTTGCTTAAATACATTATGCAGGGCGTTATTGCCAGTGTCGTCTGTACTAATAAACCCCTTATTTAATTTAAGTGCAGGCGTAAAAAAGCTCAGCGCATCTAAACTGGTTAGTTTTTCAATAAACGGCGCTGGTGGCGTATTGGTGGTTAAAATACGCATGGCGATGTTTTGCATAAAATCGTATTTAATACTCATGCGTAGCGCACTTTCAAACAGGTAATTAAGCTGTATTACTTGCTGTGCCTCAGTGAGCTTTTTAAAATCGTTATCTAGTTCATCAAACTGCTGTTGTTTAATACGCGCATTGAGTAGCTGTATGCTTAGATCCATTCTGTTCTCCTTGAGTTCCAACTTTATCCTAGCTTAATTTTTTGCTTTATAAAACAAAAGGCCGCAATTGCGACCTTTTATACCTTTAAGTAAATACTTAAAAATTAAGCTTGTTTGCTGGCAATCCACTCATTAACGAAGTTTTCTAGTACGTTTAATGGTACAGGGCCATTTTTAAGCACTACATCGTGGAACTGGCGGATATCAAACTTATCGCCAAGTTGCATTTTAGCATCTTCACGTAGTTCTAAAATTTTCAGCATACCTACTTTGTAAGCCGTTGCTTGAGATGGCATTACAATGTGGCGCTCAACCATTTTCACACCGTCAGAAGTCGCGTTAGGAGTGTTGTTAACGTAGTAATCAATACCTTCTTGACGAGTCCACTTCATTGCGTGAATACCGGTATCAACCACTAAACGACATGCACGCCATAATTCCATGGCTAAGCGACCAAAATCTGAATACGGGTCTTCGTAAAGGCCCATTTCTTTTGGTAGTAATTCTGAGTATAACCCCCAGCCTTCAATGTAGGCTGTGTAACCACCAAATTTACGGAACTTAGGTACCCCTTCAAGTTCTTGTGAAATGGCAATTTGCATATGGTGACCCGGAATCCCCTCATGATAAGCCAAGGCTTCCATTTGGTAAGTAGGCATTGCTTCCATGTCGTATAGGTTGGCGTAGTAAATACCTGGGCGAGAACCATCTGGCGCAGGTTGCTGATAAAACGCTTTACCTGCCGCTTTTTCACGGAATGCTTCAACACGTTTTACAATCATGTCGGCTTTTGGTTTTACAATAAACAGCTCATCTAAGCGTGTTTTCATGTTATCAATTAAGCCTTTAGCTTCGCTTAGGTACTGCGCTTTACCAGCTTCAGTGTTAGCTAAATAAAATTGCTTGTCGGTTTTCATAAACTGCATAAAGGCGTTTAAGTCGCCCTCAAAGCCGACTTTATCTTTAATGGCACGCATTTCATCATGAATACGTGATACTTCAGCAAGGCCAATGGCGTGAATCTCTTTTGCTGTAAGGTCTGTCGTGGTGGTGCGTTTCAGTGCGTTATTGTAAAACACTTCGCCATCAGGGAATTTCCAAGCACCGTCACGGTCATCAGCACGTTTTTCTAACTGTGCAATGTAGTTGATTAACTTAGAGTAAGCAGGTTTAACTGCCGATTTTAATGCATCAGTCGCTTCACTAATAAGTGCATCTTTTTCAGCTTGGTCGATTTCTAATGCATTCACTTTACGTTTAAAGTCAGCCAAAAGAGTTGAATCTTCACCTTGTTCAAACGGCGCACCTTTAATGATGTTTTTGCTTGAATCAATCACGTGTGGAAATACAAATTTAGGGGCGATGATGTTTTTATTGGCGCGAATTTCTAAGTCGGTAATCAGTTGTTCGAATACACCCGGAACCCCGTTTAAACGGGCAATGTAATCGTTGGCTTCTTTTACGTTGCTAATTTGATGCTGGTTAATTAAAAAAGCCGGCACCATAGAATGTGTACCAAACATTTGGTTTACTGGGTAGTTATGGTAACGCCATTTGAAATCAGCAATGCTGGCTTCTAAATCTTGTTTTTTTAAATCATAACTTACTTGAGTAGCTGCATCTAATTGCGCACGGTCAATGTTGTTGAGCGTGACTAAATCGGCTTTAGTTTGTGCCAAGTCTTTTAGCGCTTTTTCTTCGCTGTTGTCATCCCATTTATCGTAATCTTTTTTGATGCCCATATAGGTTTGATAAACTGGGCTACTCATTACATCACGATTAAAAGTGTCTTCAAAAAAAGCATTCGCTTTATCAATTTCACTTTGTACAGGTTGAGCTTGAACCGCCGGTGCAGACGTTGATTGTTGTGTTGCTTGTTGGCAACCGGCAAGCAGTGCCACGCTGATGGTGGCAGCAATTAAAGTAAGTTTACGCATTCGTTTCCCTTTTGTTGTTAGAAACCTATTATTGTCACTAAACAAATAACGCAAGTAGATCATTTAAAAAACGTTGGCCTTGGAGTGTAACGTGCCAGTGGCTGTCTGTTTTTGTTAGTAAACCGGCATTAATGGCTTTATCTAGTGCATGCTGTTGGCTTTGCAGTGGTTGCTGCGTCAGCGCATTAAAATCATTTATAGGGCATGGCTCTATTAAACGAAAGCGATTCATAAAAAATTCAAACGCTAAGTCGTCTTGCTCTACTTGCCAGCTTTTGTACAGGTAGGGTTTAATAATATCCATGTAGCCCCGAGGGTGTTTTACTTTTTCAGTGCGTGTTATCACCCCCGTTTTCGCATCAGTGACCTTACCATGAGCGCCGCAGCCAATGCCAAGATAATCGCCAAACCGCCAATAATTCAAGTTATGTTGGCATTGATAGCCAGGTTTTGCATACCCTGATATTTCATATTGCTGATAGCCAGCTTGTGCTAATAATGCTTGGCCTTGCTCTTGAATATCCCATAAGGTTTCATCTTGTGGCAAAGTCGGCGGTTTTGAAGCAAATTGCGTATTGGGCTCAATCGTGAGCTGATACCAAGAAATATGCGGTGGATTGAGCGCAATAATTTGTTTTAAATCACTCAGTGCATCATCAAGAGACTGCCCTGGTAAGCCATGCATTAAATCAAGATTAAAGCTATTTAATCCCGCTTCATTGGCTTGTTGTGCTGCATAACTGGCTTCATCGGCACCATGAATTCGACCTAGAGCTTTTAACTTATCATTTTGCATGCTTTGCACACCGATAGAGATACGGTTAATGCCTGCTTTTACATAATCTTTGAAACGGCCAGTTTCGACTGTGCCGGGATTTGCTTCAAGGGTAATTTCACAGTTATCGCTTAAGCCAATTAGGCTATCTACTTCCTTGAGTAAACGGGTGTATGCCGCGCCGGTTAATAGACTTGGTGTGCCGCCGCCAATAAAAATACTGTGAATCTTACGCCCTTGTACTAAGTGTAAATCAGCTTTTAAATCGTCGATTAAATGCTGTACATACTCAGTTTCAGGGATGTCACCTTTTTGCCCGTGGCTATTAAAATCGCAATAAGGGCATTTTTGCACGCACCATGGCACATGCACATATAAACTCAGTGGAGGAAGGTTCACAGGCCGCCTTTGTGTTGTAGCTCTTGCAGTAACATTTTAAGTGCTTGCCCACGATGACTTAGGGCATTTTTTTGCGCTTTTGTAAGCTCTGCACTGGTACAATTTTCTGATGGCACAAAAAAGATAGGATCGTAGCCAAAGCCACCTTCACCGTGTTGGCTAAGGGTAATTTCGCCCTCCCAGCTAGCACTGCAAATAAGTGGGGTAGGGTCGTCGGCGTGACGCATCAGTACTAACACACACCAAAAACGAGCGCGTCGGTTAGGGTTATCGCCTAAATCAGCCAGTAATTTATCGATATTATCTTGATCACTTGCGCCTTTACCTGCAAAGCGAGCAGAGTAAACACCGGGTGCGCCATTTAAGCTATCAACTTCTAATCCCGAATCATCAGCAATAGCCGGTAATCCAGTTATTTTAGCTGCATGACGCGCTTTAATTATCGCGTTTTCTACAAACGTGGTGCCTGTTTCGGCCACGTCACTGACATTAAAGTCGCTTTGTGGTACTACATTAATGTTAAGCGAGCTGAGCATGTTAGCCAGCTCATTTACTTTGCCGGGATTGCCGGTTGCAAGTACTAAGGTGTTGGTCATATTTAATCTACGTAAAATTTTTGCTGAAATTTTAATGTTTGGAACTGGTTACCTTGTTGGATTTCAATTTCAAAACGTAAAATCTCTTCGTTGGTGTAATCTACTTGTGCTAGGTAATAAACAGAATCGCCTTCAACCACTTCTTTAAAGTTAAGGGTTTGCTTGTTACCTAATAAGTTTTTAGCGGTGCCTTGTAATGTCGCTTTTTGCGCTGTTTTATTAGCATCATTTTTTAAGATAGAAATATTAACAATGCCTTTATAGCCACTGCGTTCCAGGCCGTACGTTTTGGCTATTTGTGGCTGAATAAACGTTGATGGAAAGGCTATATAATGAACTTGCCAAGGGCCTAGTTCTTTATATTGAGCGCCTTGTTCTTGTGCGCTGTGCGCATTAAATGCTAAAGCGAGACAAGCAATAAAACAAAACTTTATTAAACGTTGCATAGTTAACTCCTGAGTATGTAAAAAGAGGCACTAGGCCTCTTTTATATTACGTTATGCTTAAGCTAAAAGGTCCATTAGCAGCATTTGTAAAAACTGAATGCCGATGATTAGTACCAGTACCGATAAATCTAAGCCTCCTAGTGGCGGTAAAACTTTACGGATAGGCTTTAACATTGGCTCAGTAAGCTGATGGAATGCCGCTTCAATTGGGTTATAGCCTTGGCTTACCCAGCTTAAAATAGCGCGGATAATTAACACCCAAAAGACTAAATTTAAACCTTCTTTTAAAACAGTTATTAGCGCCTGTATAAGCACAGGTTGAATAGCCCAAGAGCTATAAATAAGCCACATTAGGGTACTTATTTTTGCCGCAGCCACTATAAATGCCAGCAACAAAGAGGCTAAATCAAGCCCGCCTAGCCCCGGAACGATTTTTCGCAGCGGGTTAACTGCAAACGAAGTGGCTTTCACCACAAATTGGCTCATCGGATTGTAAAAGTCGGCTTTTGCCCACTGTAGCCAAAAACGCAGTAGTACCACCATTAAAAATAGATCAAACAAGGTGCTAATTAAAAATTGCATGGCATTCATAGTATAACCTTCAATAAAAAATGGTTTTAAAGTTCTTGTTCCATTTGCACTGCACGCGCAATACACGCATCCATTGCATCGCCTACGGTTTTAGTTAAACCTTGTGCTTTTAAATGCTCAACAGCTGCATGCGTGGTACCGCCTTTTGATGTCACATTTGAACGTAATTGTGAAATGCTAATATCAGTTTGGCTAAGTGCCATTTCAGCTGCGCCAAGGGCGGTTTGCTGCACTAAGCGGCGTGCGTCTTCATCACTAAACCCAAGCGCTTTGGCTTTTTCTTCAATGGCTTCCATAAATAAGAAAAAGTAAGCCGGTGAAGAGCCGGTAACAGCTATCACATCGTTAATTTGTGATTCTTGCTCTACCCATACAACAATACCGGTACATTCAAATACTTGCTGTACAAACTCATGCTCGCTTTGGGTTTCGCCTGCACCATATAAGCCAGATACACCACGGCCAAGTAATGATGGCGTATTTGGCATACAACGTACCATTTTTACATCTTGACCAAGCATTTCACGTAAGCGCTTAACGGTTAACCCTGCCGCGACTGAGATAAATAATTTATCGCTAAAGTCGACACCTGAATCTTGAAATGATTGACATAAATCGCCCATCATTTGTGGTTTAACAGACAAAACAATGACATCGGCATCGCGCATAGCTTCGTTATTGTCACTGGTGGTTTGCACTTTGAAATCGGCAGCTACCTTAGCTAGTTTTTCTTGGTTGCGGTTAGTCGCAATAATATTATTTGCGTTAAAGCCGTTTTTTACCATGCCACCAATGATGGCGTAGCTCATATTACCTGTGCCTATAAATGCGATTTTTTTATCTGACATATGTCTGTTATCACCTTTTAAGTTCGTGTTCCAAAAATATCTGTGCCGATCCTCACCATGGTTGAACCTGCCGCTATGGCAGCTTCTACATCGTTACTCATCCCCATCGACAACGTATCTATATGAGGATATTGGGTCTGTAGTTTATCAAAGCAAGTTTGTAATTGCTCAAAATATTGAATTTGCGTGTTTGCATCGTCACTTTTAGCGGGAATAGCCATCAGTCCGCGCAACTGTAAATGGGCACATTGGTCTATATATTGCGCCAGCTCAGTGATTTCATTGGGGTGACAACCAGACTTTGCTTCTTCTTCGCTAATATTGACTTGAATAAGTACATTCAGTGGCGGCATTGTCTCAGGGCGTTGACTGTTTAAGCGCTTGGCTATTTTAAGTCTGTCTACACTTTGCACCCAAGCAAAATTGGCAGCGACTAAAGCACTTTTATTTGACTGAATAGGGCCAATGAAATGCCAAACAATATCGCTAAATGTGTCTAGTTGCGCTATTTTATCTACAGCCTCTTGAACATAAGATTCACCAAATTGACGTTGCCCTTGATCATAAGCTGCCATAATATCAGTAGCGGGTTTGGTTTTAGATACTGCAAGTAACGTAATATCGTTACTATTACGTTGTGCTTTGTGCGCTGCCTCTGCAATTCTAGCGTAGGCGGATGTGAGTCGTTCTGCTATTGTAACCATATATTTATCAGTTAGTTGTGGAGTCATAAATGGATATCACCGAATTATTGGCATTTAGTGTGCAACATAAAGCATCAGATTTGCACTTATCATCAGGGGTATCACCTATGATACGTGTTGATGGCGATGTGCGACGTATTAATATACCAGCACTTGGAGATAAAGAAGTCAGCAGTCTGGTTTATGACATTATGAACGATAACCAGCGTAAGGACTATGAGCAAAATCTCGAAGTGGATTTTTCTTTTGAAGTCCCTAATTTAGCACGTTTTCGTGTAAATGCCTTTAACTCTAATCGTGGCCCTGCTGCTGTGTTTCGTACTATCCCGAGTGACGTACTCACTCTTGAAGATTTAGGCGCACCTGAAATATTTAAACAAATTTCAGATAACCCACGAGGCCTAGTGTTAGTCACAGGCCCTACAGGTTCAGGTAAGTCGACCACGCTTGCGGCGATGGTCGATTACATTAACCAAACTAAGCATCATCATGTGCTGACTATTGAAGATCCTATCGAATTTGTTCATGATAATAAACTCAGCTTAATTAATCAGCGGGAAGTTCATCGTGATACACATAGCTTTTCTAATGCACTACGCAGCGCACTTCGTGAAGACCCTGATGTTATTTTGGTTGGTGAGCTACGAGACTTAGAAACTATTCGCCTTGCTATGACCGCTGCGGAAACGGGTCACTTGGTGTTTGGTACTTTGCATACGACCTCTGCACCTAAAACCATTGACCGTATTATTGATGTATTCCCTGGCGAAGAAAAAGATATGATCCGCTCTATGCTCTCTGAGTCATTACGTGCAGTTATTTCGCAAACACTGATAAAAAAAGTAGGGGGAGGGCGAGTGGCTGCACATGAAATTATGTTGGCAACGCCTGCTATTCGTAATTTAATCCGTGAAGATAAAATTGCACAAATGTACTCATCAATTCAAACCGGTGCGTCGCAAGGCATGCAAACCATGGATCAATGTTTAACAAGCTTAGTTAACCGTGGCATTATCACTCATTCAGCGGCATATACAAAAGCGCAAGATAAGACACAGTTTAGCGCTTAAGGAATTATTATGACTTTATCTTTAAATCACTTTTTACAAATAATGGTCGACAAAAAAGGCTCTGATTTATTTGTATCGAGCCAACTTCCTATTAGCGCTAAAATTAACGGCGAGTTAACTCCTCTTAATGACGATAAATTAACAGATGAGCAAGCGCTGGAATTAGTCGAATCAGCGATGAGTGAAAAACAAAAAGCAGAGTTTCATAACACTAAAGAATGTAACTTTGCGGTTGCAACTAGCGAAGGGCGCTTTCGTATTTCGGCTTTTTGGCAACGCGACAGAGCGGGCATGGTTATTCGCCGAATCGTCACTAAAATTCCCGACGTTAAAGAGCTTGGATTACCTTCTGCATTGACCGATGTGATTATGTCAAAGCGCGGACTCGTGTTATTTGTGGGTGGTACGGGAACCGGTAAATCAACGTCTTTGGCGGCACTTATTGGGTATAGAAATCGCAATCAACGTGGCCATATTTTAACCATAGAAGATCCGATTGAATTTGTGCATGAGCATCAAAAAAGTATTATTACCCAACGTGAAGTGGGTTTAGATACTGAAAGCTTTGAATCAGCACTTAAAAGCTCTTTGCGCCAAGCGCCTGATGTTATTTTAATTGGTGAAATTCGTTCGCAAGAAACCATGGAATATGCGTTGAGCTTTGCAGAAACGGGTCATTTATGTGTTGCCACCCTGCATGCTAACAATGCTAACCAAGCGATTGACCGTATTATGCATTTGGTACCAAAAGAAAAGCACGATAAGCTTAAATATGACTTAGCATTAAATTTACGCGCTATCATTGCTCAGCAACTTATTCCGACCTCTGATGGGGAAGGGCGTGTTGCTGCCATTGAGGTATTACTTAATACGCCAATGGTCAGTGAGCTAATTAAAAACGGTAATATTGGTGGTATTAAAGAAACCATGGCCAAATCAACAGAGATGGGCATGCAAACCTTTGACCAAGCGCTGTTTGAGCTTTACAGGCAGCAACGTATTAATTATGCCGATGCGCTGCATCATGCGGATTCGCCAAATGACTTACGCTTGATGATTAAACTACGTAATAACGAGCAGCAAGGCGCAGGCTTTTTGCAAGGTGTGACCATTGATGGCCTTGATGACAAAGGCATATGACCTAGATACAAAAAAAGCGCCTTAGGCGCTTTTTTTATGTGGGTTAAGTGCTTTATTCACCATAACTGGCTTCAAAAAAACTCTCTAGAATGATCACCGCAGACATATTATCTACGTTACCTTTACCTAAATTTTTATAGCCACCACGTTCAAACAACCGTGCCTTTGCATCTGCAGTCGTTAAGCGCTCATCTTGAGTATGAACTGCAATGCCGTAATGGTTGTGCAAACGATTAGCAAACTTTTTAGCTTTAAAGGTAACCTCTTGTGAGGTGCCATCCATGTTTAGCGGTAACCCGACAACCATTAAATCGGGTTGCCACTCTTTTACTTGCACTGCAATGTCATCCCAATTAGGAATGCCATCTTGGGCTTTCACCGCTTTTAAGCTGGTAGCGCTGCCTGTGAGCTCTTGACCAATAGCTATACCAATACTCTTGGTACCAAAATCAAATCCCATAACTGTACGCTCACCTTGCGGCTTTACTGTTTTTTTAGTCATGTTTATCTTTTATGTTATTACGCATGTCCGGCTTCGGGGCTTAATTGGCCAATATCAAAACCAAGCATAGAGACTGCCATTTCCCAGCGTTTTTCTACTGGAGTATCAAAAATTATCTTAGGATCGGCTTTAATGATCAGCCAGCTATTATCTAGTAGCTCTTGCTCTAATTGACCTTGTTCCCAACCGGAGTAGCCTAAAGTAATAATAAATTGTTCGGGTGCTTGGGCTGTGGTTAACGTGGCTAACACATCTTTTGAGGTGGTGATCATAATATCACTGCTCAACTTTTGGCTTGCCGAGTACCCAGGTTTAGGTGAATGTAGCACAAAGCCACGGTCTGTTTTTACCGGCCCGCCAGCAAACACAGTCACTTGCGCAGCATGTTGAGATTTATCGTTATCAATATCAATTTTGTCGAGTAACTCACCTACGGTGACATCAATCGGCTGATTGATCACCAATCCCATAGCGCCTTCTTCGTTGTGTTCACAAATATAAGTGACGGCACGTTTAAAAAAAGGGTCTTGCATTGATGGCATTGCGATTAAAAAGTGATTTTCTAATGACTGCATAAGTTTTACCCTTTTAGTTATTGAATCTTGAGTATGGCATAGTCCCATGTTTTAACACTAAAAATTTATTCGAGTTTTCAGCGATGACACAATAAGCGTCATCGCTTTATATCTTAGAGGTGGTTCAGTGATAATTTATTTATTAAGCTTTTTCTCTATGGCGTCAAATAAAATGCCGGTAATTGAAATATCGTAAGCGGCTTCAATTTCTTTTACGCAGGTTGGCGCTGTTACGTTAATCTCAGTTAACTTATCACCAATAATATCTAAACCTACAAATATTAAGCCTTTTTCTTTCAAAGTAGGGGCGACCGCCTTTGCAATCTTAAGATCTGATTCGCTAATTGGGCGTGCTTCGCCACGACCGCCTGCGGCTAAATTACCGCGTGTTTCGCCATTTTGTGGAATACGCGCTAAGCAATAAGGAATCACTTCACCATCAACAACCAATACGCGCTTATCGCCTTGAGTGATCTCTGGGATATAATTTTGCGCCATGGCAAAGCGGCTACCATGCTCGGTTAAGGTTTCGCATATTACGCCTATATTAGCATCATCGGCTTTTACTCTAAAAATAGAGGCGCCACCCATGCCATCAAGCGGTTTTAAAATAATATCTTTATGCTGGGCTAAAAACTCACGGATTTGTTTTTGGCTGCGCGTTACTAATGTATCTGGCGTGTGTTCACTAAACCAAGCTGTAAAGAGTTTTTCATTGGCGTCGCGCAAGCTTTGTGGTTTATTAATCACTAATGTGCCTGCTTGCTCTGCACGCTCTAAAATATACGTTGCGTAAATATATTCAGTATCAAAAGGCGGATCTTTACGCATTAAAATAACGTCTAAATCAGCCAGCGCTATGGTTTCTTTTTCTTCAAGTTGGTACCACTTTTGAGCGTTATCAAAAACTTGAGCTTTGGCTGCAGTGGCGTAGGCATTGCCTTGACGCAGCGATAAATCATCCATTTCCATGTAGTAAATTTCGTAGCCACGGGTTTGTGCTTGCATCATCATTGCAAAACCGGTGTCTTTTTTAATATTAAATCCACTAATAGGATCTGAAATAATACCTAACTTAATTGCCATGCGCTGTGCCTTAATTTATGTGTTTTTTACAACTGTAATCTTGATATGTGGGTGCTTTTAGTTATTTCAATTAGCTAAATCGCCAAATTGTAATTGCAGTGCACTTAAAACGGTTAACGCTGCTGTTTCTGTGCGAAGTACTCGCGGACCTAAGCGAATATCTACAAATTCTTGTTGTTTAGTTTGCGCCATTTCATCATCGGTAAATCCCCCTTCAGGGCCCACTAAAAATCGCACGCCACCATCAGGAACAGTAATGGTTTTAATGCTGTGCTCGGCGCGCGGGTGTAAGGTTAATTTAATTGCATCGGTTTGCTGTTCAAGCCAGTGTTTTAAATCTACGGGAGGATTAATGGTTGGTACAAAGTTGCGCCCGGACTGCTCTGCAGCAGCAATGGCTATTTTTTGCCATTGCTGGTGTTTTTTTTCTAGGCGGTCGCCACTGAGTTTTACGCCGCATCGCTGGCTAAAAATAGGTGTTATTTCAGTGATCCCTAATTCAACCGACTTTTGAATGGTAAAATCCATTTTATCACCACGAGATACACACTGGCCTAAATGAATCTTTAATGGCGATTCAACGTCATGAGGATTAAATTCGAGGGGCATAACAACCACGGTTTTTTTACTCACTTCAATAATTTCACTGAGAAATTCACCCCCTTCACCATTAAACATAGAAACCTGTTCGCCCACTTTCATACGTAGCACACGACCTACATGGCCTGCAGCGTCATCGTCAAGATTTAAAGGGGTGTTGAGAGCAATCGGTGATGATTGATAAATATGGGGCACTCGCATGGCAAATCACTTTTTTACATAAGAAGTTATATCCCTCTATGGTAAGTAAGCAAAGGCTTGGGTGCAATTATTTATTTTTCATGTTCGGGGGTTAAAAGCGCTGTTAACTCTTGTGCAGTTTGAGCTGTGTCTGTATCACACGATAAATGGTTTGAATGGCATTCATCTTTTATGAGCTTAATTTCATAGCCTTGATCTGTTTGAATAACCATATAGCGTTTTTCATGCCGTGAGTTATAAATAAAGCGCTGTGTATCATCGGCGAGCAAGTAGTCTGTTTGGTTAAACAGTACCCTCAGAATATTGTGGTGTTCGTGTAGGTAGCTGGCCAGCTCAGAAATGCTTATTTCGTTTTCAATATCGCAATAGCAATAACCTTTAACGAGTTCATCAAATATCATTTTAACCAGTTTTTGGGTATTAGCCCCAGCGATAACGATGTCTTTTTTAGCTGGAACATTTGTATTTATATAGTGTTTAATGAATGGCTAAATTCGTTGCCTATATCAATTAAGAGATAACTCGCTGTTTTTATTTCCATATGCCTAAAGTCCCTGTTAATTTACCAGACTATTAAATAGGGACGTTTAGTAACGGCTTAATTTAACCAGTTTGGTACTAAATTGAAAACATACTTATAAGTAAGTAACCAATAGCACAAAATACAGCAAATTCAATACACGCAATACCAATATTATCTTGATGATCAACCTCAAGTGCGGTGTCGATATTAGGCATTGAAATAATTTTTATAATATACGTTAAACAGTATAGTAACAGCCACATCACACCGCAATGCATTACCAAGGTAAATAAGTTTTCTACCATTTTACCATTTTGAAATGCCGCACTAGATAAACCAGCATACGCCGCAAGTGCTAATCCAATTGACTTACCCGCATAGCGAATACCAATAGAGGTATTTTCTAAGCCAAAATTACTTTGCAATGAGGCGCCTTGATTTGCTTCAGCAAAGCGGTATTCACGTATTTTACTGTCCAAAGCAAACATTCCTTGCAACACAAAAAAGCTTACTGAGGCAATTAATAAATTACTAAACCCCTGAGTATGTGTCCATGTATATAAACCCAGCGCTAAAATACAATTGGCAATAAGCATCCCCGAGTCAACCAGCGCAGCACAGACGTTTTGCTTTAGTATTGCGGCTTCCTCATTAAAGCGGCGTAATATCCATTTACGATGGATTAAATGCCCCATTTTTATAAATGAAAAGAGCAGCACAATTAACAAAATCACTTTTAATGGATTTGATTGTGCGGTGCTAATACTAATTTCATCAAATAAAAACGCCATGGTGGCTATAACAACAGATATTTCAGAGGCAAAACTAATCCCCATTGCAAAGTTATCATGCTGCGCCAACTCTTCTTTAAGTGCTTGTTTTGCTTTTATTTGAGTAACAATTCTTAAACTGATGATGATGACACAAATAACCACAAAACTAATAGCAATCGCAACTAAACTAGTGTTAGATAATGACAAATATGACATGGTGTTCCTAAATAGATTTACCTTGATAGGTTTTTAACCATTCTAGTATGGTTATTGGTGAGATAAAAGAGGGTATTGATGAGTAACGACACGCAGCTTCCTATTGAATTACAAAAACTCGGTGAAACACGCTTTGCCGCGCTGTACCCAGAGCAACAAAACCAGCAGCAGATAATACGGCTATTGGCGTTAAGTGATTTTGCTTGGCGCAGCTTAAGCTCTCAACCTGCGCTACTGTCTTGGTTACTGTGTGAGCACGAAATTAAAAATAGAGAAATTTTAGACCCTTTTGCACAGCTAGATATAACTAAAATAGAAGAGAGTGAGTGCCATAAGTTACTGCGCCAATACCGAGAAAAATACTGGTTAAAGGTGGCTTTTTTAGATTTATGCTGCAAAAACCCAATTGAAAATAGTATTGAATATATTAGTGAACTTGCTGATAAACTGATCGACAGTGCTAATCAATGGGCTTATAAAAATGTCGCTAAAACCAATGGTGAGCCATTAGATGAGCACAACAACCCGTTACCGTTAATGGTATTAGGAATGGGTAAACTAGGTGGACAAGAACTCAATTACTCATCTGATATCGATCTTATTTTTGCATATCCTCGCAATGTTAAAACCCAAGGTGGGCGTCGCTCGCTTGAAGCACCTGTCTTTTATACTAAAGTTGCCCAAAAGCTAATTACAGCACTTAATCAATGTACGGTTGATGGCCAAGTTTTTCGTGTAGATATGCGTTTGCGACCATTTGGGGAAAGTGGTCCGTTGGTAATGAGCTTTAATGCCATTGAAGATTACTACCAAGAGCAAGGGCGTGATTGGGAGCGCTACGCGATGTTAAAAGGGCGCTTAATTGGCACGCCTAACATTTATTGGCAGGAGTTTAATACGTTATTAAAGCCTTTTGTGTATCGCCGTTATATTGATTTTTCGGTTATTGAGTCGCTAAGAAAAATGAAGCTTATGATTGCCCAAGAGGTGCGTCGTAAGCGCTTAACCAATAATATTAAGTTAGGTGGTGGTGGCATTCGCGAAGTGGAGTTTATTGTTCAGGCTTTGCAAATGGTGCGAGGTGGCAGAGAGGCAAACTTACAAACGCAATCTTTATTAATGGCATTAAAAGAGTTAACACTAAGCCAAGTTATTGATGAGCTTGAAGCTAAAGATTTAAAAAGCAATTACTTATACTTACGCAAAGTAGAGCAATACCTACAAATATTTGATGATCAACAAACACAAACACTGCCCGATGATGAGCTAAATCAACAGCGACTCAATGTGTTGCTCGCTCAGGCCGATTTTGCTGCAACGCTTGTGAAAATAGAACATGTGATGAGCCAAATACATAACGAATTTACACAGGTTATAGGCGAAGAAACTGAACCACTTGATACCTGTGAAGGGGCGTTTATTAGTGCTTGGGATCACGGCGATGTTAGCTTTTTAAATGAGCTCAGAGATGAATGGCAAACACCATTACACGACTTTAAACAACGAGTTTCTAAAGCTAAAGTCGGCAATCGTGGGCGCGATATTCTTGATAAATTAATGCCTGCATTACTTAAACAGTTAAACGACTTTAATGCCAGTGCTAGCGCCTTTGCAACGGTATGCCAAATATTAAATAAAATTATTTCGCGCACCGCTTATCTAGAGTTGCTGTATGAAAATCCAGGAACGCTAAAACAATTGGTTTTACTTTGTTGCCACAGTAAATGGATTGGCGAGCATATTTCATTATACCCCATTTTGCTCGATGAACTTATCGACCCAGCTGTGCTTTACAAGCCAACCCCATTAACTGCGTATAAAGATGAAATAAGGCAGTATTTTTTACGCATTGAACATGACGATTTAGAGCAGCAAATGGAAGCGCTGCGTCAGTTTAAGCAAACCCATCAATTACGCATTGCCGCAGCTGATGCGACGGGCGTTATTGATGTAATGAAAGTAAGCGATCACTTAACAGCATTGGCTGAAGCTATAGTCGATCAGGCTGTAAATATTGCGTGGTACCACTGCGTAAAACGCTTTGGTATGCCACCTAACACCGATGATGAAAACAAGGGGTTTGCGGTTATTGCGTATGGTAAAACTGGCGGTTTTGAGGTGGGTTATGACTCTGATCTCGATTTAGTCTTTGTGCATAACCATGATGGTACAAGCTACACCAATGGTGATAAAGCGATTGACTCAAGGCAGTTTTATTTAAAACTCGCACAACGATTAATGCATTTATTTAATACCCGTACCGCCTCAGGTATTTTATATGAGTTAGATACTCGTCTGCGTCCAGAAGGTGCATCAGGGCTATTAGCTATTAACCTAGAAAGCTTTAATCATTATCAGCAAACGCAAGCATGGACATGGGAGCATCAAGCCCTGGTTAGAGCCAGGCTGATTTTAGGCCAGGCTGAATTAGTAACACGGTTTGCACAAATTCGCGCCGAGATATTGTGCCAACAACGTGATGAAGATACTTTAAAGGCAGACGTGATTAAAATGCGCGAAAAAATGCGTGCCCATTTGGCTAAAGGCAATGCGCAGCAATTTGACTTAAAACAAGATGTAGGTGCCATGACCGATATTGAGTTTATAACGCAATACTTGGTATTAAAACATGCCCATGAGTTTACCCACTTATGCGATAATTCTGACAATGTGAGAATTTTAACTGATGCGGCTAAAATTGGCTGTATCAGCGATATTCAAAAACAGCAGCTTATTAAAGCGTATATAGACTATCGCTCACGCTATCATGTATTGAGCTTAGACCAGCAAGGTCGCTGCGTTAAACGCGAAGAGTTTAGTGAAAATATCAATAATGTTAGCACTGTTTGGAAGGCAATATTTGGGCTAGATTGAGCAATTTAATGTTATGCGCTCAGCAATATTTGAGCGCATATCAACAAAATTAAACCCAATGTAGTTAATTGCTTAGCTTTAAACAGTTTGAGCGTACAAATTCAGACGGTAGCTCGGTAATAACCGCTGCACGTTGTTCAGGGCAGAAAAACGCATACACTTCATTTGAAAAGTCATCATTAATAGAGCGGCTAACGCGGTATAAAGCGGAGTTAAAACTGCTATCTATACGAAAGTGATCTTTTATTACGTAATCTTTGTCTAAGTACCACATTAAAGTAATACCTTCGTTATTAGCGTATTGGGTCAGTACAGTACGCAAGGTTGAATCACGTTGAAAACGACGCGGGCCCTACTTCTCCGCTCCAATTTAAAGGCATAGGCTCTACTACAAAAGAGCGTTGGTTTAGCGCTCTATCAAGGCTAAGGTCGGGTTTTTCGAGTTCAATTATAAATTTGTGATTGTCTTTATTGACAGAAACTCTATTTCGAATTGATGCATAAAACCGCGATAACCCTTCGGCCGCAGCGTTATTGGTTTGTTGATAATTAAATGACGACGAACCATTTAGTAGAAAATAGATGGCTGCACCAATTAACAATAAAGCTAAAAGTATATATCTAATCCAAAACCACATCGCTGTCACTCGTCTTTGTTATTTTAGTAACCCATCTTTAATAAAAAGAGGGGGCGTCTTTATCGGGTCGTGTTTTAAAGCGTCTATGTAGCCACATATATTGTTCAGGGGCGGCATTTATTGATTGTTCCATGCGCTGATTAACACGTGTTACATCGGCTTTATCATCGCCGCTCGGGAAGTTTTCAAGCTCAGGCACGATTTCTAAGTGGTACTTTCCGTTGTTATCCCTATAAGCAATTAAGCTCATTGTTTCGCAGTTTTTACTACCTGCAAACATTAGTGTACCAGTGGTGGTTGCTGTATCGGGTACTGCGTAAAAAGGCACAAACTCACAGCGGTTACGGCCATAATCCTGATCGGGTAAGTAATAACACAGTTTTTTATTTTTTAATGATTTTAATAATCCTTTTACGTCTTTTTTTCCAACCATGTATTCATTAGAGCGAAGACGCCCATTGGTGGTAAAGTATTCCATAAGCGGATTATTATGTGGGCGGTAAAAGCCAATACCTTGGCACTTCAAACCCATTACACGACTTGTCATTTCAAGGTGAAGTATATGTGGAACAAGTAATAAAACGCCTTTTCCTGATTGTTGTACGCGCTCAAAGTGCTCAAGCCCTTTTATTGATCCCAATACTTTTTTGACCCGCCATTGTGGCCACCACCAAGCCATACCGGTTTCAACCATAGCAATACCGGTATTTTCCATATTTTTAAGTACCAGCTGTTGTTGCTCGGCTTCGCTCATTGTGGGGAAACAGTGTTTAATATTAACTTCAGCAATATGCCTTCTGCGCTTCATATATTTATGAACCAAGCGTCCTAGCTGCTTACCCATAGCTAATTGTAGTTTTTGCGGTAACCATGAAATGAGATATAAAAATAAGACACCAATCCAAGTTAGCCAATAACGAGGACCTAAAAAAGAGGCTTTAAAAGGGGATGAGTTGACCACAAAAATTTCTCTAAAAAATAAAAGGCTAGTTTAACGCTATGCGCTCAAAAATACAAAAAGCCAGCAAAAAGCTGGCTTTAGTAATTATTTATAATGAAGTCGTGTGTTTAGTTAACGGTATTTAAACCTTGGTTTATACCCACTAAGTCTTCGCGGCTTAATGTGCCTGTTGCTTGTTTTAGACGAAGCGTTGACACAACATAGCGATAACGCACATCAGCAAGATTACGCTTTGCGTTGTATAAATTTTGCGTACTGACGAGCACATCAACAATGGTACGTGTACCCACTTCAAAACCCGCTTCCGTGGCTTTTAATGCGCTTTGTGCTGAAATAACCGCTTGTTCAAGCGCTTTATAGGTCGCAATATCAGATACCACTTGGTTATAAGAAGTAATAACAGAGCGAGTTACTGCGCGATAATCCGTTTCAAAATCTTGGCTCGCAGCAACGTAAAATGCACGTGCTTGATCTGTTGCAGCAACCGTTGCGCCACCTGAGTAAAGTGGTACGCTAAAGTTAAGTCCAACAGATGTTGAATCTGAACGAGGCTGGTCGCCATTTAACTCACTATCTGTTAATGAGTCGCCGTAACTAGCATTTAAAGTTAGTTTTGGGTAATGCCCTGCTTTAGCAAGTTCAATTTGCTCTTTAGCGATATCAACCGTTATTTTTGATACTTGCAGATTTAAGTTTTTGTCTTTCGCTATTTTAACTAAATCCGTTGCAGGCGTACTTGGCTTAACAGTAGAAAATGTTTCGGTGTTTAACATATCTAGCTTTGCGTGGTACTTACCAGTGATCTCACGTAGCTGCTCACGGGCTGTTTCTACCGCATTATTAGCAATGATCTCTTGCGCTACTGAGTTATCAAATTGTGCTTGTGCTTCATGTACATCGGTAATAGCCGTTAAACCTACAGCGTAACGTTGTTTAGTTTGTTCAAGTTGGCGCTCAATGGCACGTTTTTCAGCTTGTACAAATTCAAGGTTATCAATAGCGCTTAATACGTTAAAATAGCCTTCAGCCACACGTACTATTAAATTTTGTTTAGCAAAATCGTACTGGCCACTAGCTTGAAGTGCTTGTTTGTCGGCTATACCTAATGAATTCCATGCGCCTAAATCAAATAACGTTTGGCTTAAGCTAATACCACGAGAAAACTCGTCGTTTTCAGCATTAATTTTATCAAGAGAAGATAAATCCTCAGATTGTCTGAAGGAAGTTGAGTCAGACTTTGTGTAACTCATAGTCAAGCCAATTTGCGGTAATAGTGCGCTCATAGCGCGATCGCTTTGGTATGATTGAGCATCAGCTTGGGCTTTTGCTTTTAAAACGGTAGGATCGTTGGCTGTTGCGATTTCAAAAACTTGAAGTAAATCTTCAGCATTGGCTACGGTTGAGCCCAATGCGCATGATAAACTAACCAGTGCTGCAAGGATGTTCTTTTTCATGTGATGTTCGGTCCTTAGACAATTTTTGTACTAGTAGCATGTTAACCTGTTTTACTTAATAACTAAAAAAAAAATTAGTAAAACAACGTTCTCAAGTGTAACAGAATATATACCTAAATGACGTTGATGTATTTGCACCCTCAAAAAGGAAAGAATAGATGGCGAATAAAAGTCGTATTAAATTTACCCATGACGATGTGAGATTAAAACCAATTGAAAATTTGTATGATGGTTTTTTTAAAATAAACCTTTATCAATTTAAGCATGCCTTATTTGCGGGTGGAGAGTCTGAGGTAATTCGTCGAGAAATTCTTGAACGCGGAGATGCGGTCGCAGTTTTACCTTATGACCCAGTAACTGAGCAAGTGCTGCTAATTGAACAAATTCGAATTGGCGCAATTAAAAGCAAACACACGCCTTGGCTGTTAGAATGTATAGCGGGCATGACCGATGGCAGTGAAGATTACGAGTCGGTTGTTAAAAAAGAAGCGTTTGAAGAAGCTGGGCTTAATTTAACAGAACTTGAGTTTATGTTGTCTTACCTTTCAAGCCCCGGCGGTACTACAGAGCGTTTGTTCTTATATTTAGCTCACGCCGATTTAAGCCAAATGAGTACTGGCATTTATGGGTTAGAAACCGAAGGTGAAGATATTAAAACCCATATTATGCACTTAGACGAAGCACTTGAGCGACTCAATCGTGGTGAAATAGATAATGCGGCTACGGTAATTTGCTTGCAATGGTTAGCACTAAATCGCGACAGAATACGTAAGAAGTGGGCATAGTTTTTAATTTTTTAATAGTAATGGCGGTATTTTGACAGCACTTTTAACGACTAATCGATACATTCAAAGCCTTCCAAAGTATTTAACACTTTGTGAGCATAATTACGTACGCCTTTTAAAATTACTACCTAGTGAACGAGCGATTGGCAGTGTTAGAGAAATCAAACTGGGCCACAGTGAATTTGCCATCAACATAGATGACAATGCCAAGTACACCCTTGATGTATCTATTAAACAGTTATCAGGAATGGTAAGTGGTATTTCGCCTTTGTATTTAACAGTGCGCTTATATAATGATGCTAAAGTAGCCGAAATTGTCCATCATGATTACCACCAACGAATCAAACCTTCCTATGGCTACCCTAATCCTAAGATGCATCAAAAAGATGAAAAGTATCAGTTGAATGCTTTTTTATGTGATTGGTTGGTTGCCTGTGTAGAGCGAGGTCAATCAACACTTAATTGGGATGTAAATAATGGCTTGGTTTGATGATACGTATTATTTTGAGCAAGCCCAGCTTCGTATAGCCCATATAACGGATTGTCACCTTTTTAGCGATAAGCAGGGCGAGTATTTTGGGGTTAACACCGCAGAACATTTTACTAGGGCACTTACAGATATAGCAAAACAGCAGCCTGATGCCTTGATATTTGGTGGCGATTTAACCCAAGATCACAGCTTTGATTCCTATTTATTATTTGCTGAACTGATTCATAATAGTGACCTTGATTGCCCCGTATTTTGGGTGCCTGGTAATCATGATGAAATTGAACAGCTCAATTTAATTAGTGGCGGGCAAATACAACGCGCTAAACATATTGTGGCGCAAGGGTTTGAACTGATATTAATTAATTCTAAAGGAAATACCCCTGCTGGGTGGGTGACGCCCTCGCATTTAGAGGAAATTATGGCGTGTTTAGTCGATTCAGATAATCGTCATATTGCATTTTGTCATCACAACCCATTGCCTATTAATGGCTACCTAGACAAACACATGCTAGAAAATGGGCCGCAGCTATTAAATTTATTAGTTAATAATGGCCGCGTTGATGCGCTGTTTCATGGGCATGTTCACAATGACTACCAACAGCAATTTAGAGAGCTTGATATTTACGCGACACCGGCCAGTTCCGTGCAGTTTACAAAGCACAGTGCTACTTGGCAGCAAGAAGATAAAGGGGCGGCTTATCGTATGCTGCACTTAAATGCTGAGCAACAAAAGGTGCATATACGCACGGACGTGGTATGGTTAAACGAGTAATCTATATTCACGGTTTTAATAGCTCTGAAAAATCATATAAAGCTGTGCGCTTTCGTGAGCTTATGGCACACTATGATGTTGATTATTGTGTGCCACGCTTAAATCATGAACCTATAGAGGCGATTATAGCGCTTGAACAACTATTAACACCGAATACCGTATTATTGGGCAGCTCCTTAGGTGGCTTTTTTGCCACGTATTTATCGCAGCGTTATCAAATTCCTGCGGTGGTAATTAATCCTGCCGTTGCCCCATATACATTATTAGAGCCTATACTTGGGCCTAATTATAATCCGTATCAAGATTATAATTACCAATTACAATCTCGTCATATAGATGCGTTAAAAGCATTAACGGTGACAGAGTTAAAACACCCTGAACTGTTGTATTTATTACAGCAAACAGGGGATGAAGTGTTAAATTTTCAGCACGCAATAAAGTATTACTCACAATGTAAACAGTTAATTGAATTTGGCGGCGATCATAGCTTTAATGGCTTTGAGCGAGCTTTTTCAAGCATTGTCGATTTTCTTAAAATCAGATATTAGCGTATATAAAGATAAAAACTATGACTCAACAAAATTATAACGCCGAAGCTATTGAAGTACTTAATGGATTAGAGCCGGTAAAACGCCGCCCAGGCATGTATACAGACACATCGCGCCCCAATCATTTAGGCCAAGAGGTTATTGATAACAGTGTTGATGAAGCAATGGCCGGGCATGCGACGCGTATTGATGTCATTTTGCATGAAGATAACTCACTTGAAGTGAGCGATGATGGTCGGGGGATGCCGATAGATATTCACCCTGAAGAAGGTATTCCTGGGGTTGAACTAATATTCACCAAATTACACGCAGGTGGTAAATTTTCAAATAAAAATTACCAGTTCTCTGGTGGTTTGCATGGGGTAGGTATCTCGGTCGTTAATGCGCTATCTACCCGCGTGGAAGTAACGGTTCGCCGTGACGCACAGCAATTTAGAATGGCTTTTGAGCATGGCGATAAAGTTGAAGATTTAAATATTATTGGCTCAGTGGGTAAACGCAATACCGGTACTACCGTGCGCTTTTGGCCAGATACCAGCTATTTTGATTCTGCTAACTTTTCACTGACTAAGCTTAATCATTTATTAAAAGCCAAAGCGGTACTATGCCCAGGTTTGCGTATTAAGTTTGTAAATAAACAAACGAAAGAAACCCAAGAGTGGTTTTATGAAACCGGCTTAAAAGATTACTTAGTAGAAGCAGTTAAAGGCTATGAGATACTGCCTAAAGACCCATTTGTAGGTGAATTTTCAAGTTCTATTGAAGGCGCTGATTGGGCCGTTGTATGGATGCCTGAAGGCGGTGAGTCAACAGCCGAAAGTTATGTAAACTTAATTCCTACCGCACAAGGTGGCACCCACGTAAATGGCCTGCGCCAAGGGCTTTTAGAGGCGATGCGTGAATTTTGTGAATTTAGAAACTTATTACCACGTGGTGTAAAGCTCACCCCAGATGATATTTGGGAACGTTGTAGTTATGTATTGTCGGTAAAAATGCAAGACCCACAATTTGCAGGGCAAACCAAAGAAAAACTCTCATCACGTTCATGTGCTGCGTTTGTATCGGGTGTCGTAAAAGATGCTTTTAGCTTATGGCTAAATGAGCACACTGACACTGCAGAGTTACTTTCTGAATTGTGTATTTCAAATGCACAGCGTCGCTTACGCGCGGCTAAAAAAGTAGTTCGTAAACGTGTTACTTCAGGCCCTGCATTACCAGGCAAACTGACCGATTGTAGTGCTGCTGATAATGACCGCACGGAATTGTTTTTAGTAGAGGGTGATTCAGCGGGTGGCTCAGCTAAACAAGCGCGAGATCGTGAGTTCCAAGCAATCATGCCACTAAGAGGTAAAATTTTAAATACTTGGGAAGTAGAATCAGGGCAAATTTTGGCCTCTCAAGAAGTGCATGATATTTCAGTGGCATTGGGTATTGACCCCGATTCAAGTGATTTATCAGGGCTGCGTTACAATAAAATATGTATATTAGCGGATGCTGACTCGGATGGACTGCACATTGCCACTTTATTGTGTGCCTTATTTGTGCGCCACTTCCCACAATTGGTAAAAACTGGGCATGTGTATGTTGCTATGCCACCGCTGTTTAGAATTGATATTGGTAAAGATGTTTATTACGCGCTTGATGAAGATGAAAAAACGGGCATTTTAGCGCGTATAGAAGCAGAGAAAAAACGCGGTAAGGTAAACGTGCAACGCTTTAAAGGCTTGGGTGAAATGAACCCGCTACAATTGCGTGAAACAACCATGGATCCAAATACCCGTCGTTTAGTGCAGCTAACACTTGATGAAGAAGAACAAACAATGGAAATGATGGATATGTTACTTGCTAAAAAGCGTTCATCAGATCGCCGCCAATGGCTTGAAGATCACGGTAACAAAGCACAAGTTTAATAAGCCTTTGGGCTACAGGAGAGGCAAATGAAAAGACTATTTAGCACACTGTTGTTACTCTGCTTTATGTCATCGCCAGTGATGGCGAAAAATATTCTCGACAAGCTGACGGCTGCCCCAGGGTTTGAAATCAGCTTATTTGCTGATGATGTTGAAAATGCTAGGCAAATTGCAGTATCAAGCCGAGGTGTAGTGTATGCAGGTTCGCGTAATGCGGGTAATGTGTATGCATTGATTGATCATAACAGCGACGGCGTTGCAGATAAAAAAATAGTGATTGCAGAGGGACTGAATATGCCCTCGGGTTTAGCGATTAAAGACGGTGACTTATATGTCGGTGAAGTGCACCGTATTATTCGTTTTAAAAATATCGATAAACACCTCAAAAACCCTGAGTATGAAGTGTTTTATAGCGATTTACCGTCAGAGCGCCACCATGGCTGGAAGTTTTTACGCTTTGCGCCAAACGGCGAGCTGATTATTCCGGTGGGTGTTCCCTGTAATATTTGCGAAGAAGATCCTCGGTTTGGTCGTATTTTTTCGTTAAACACCGACACCAAAGAAATAACCACTTTAGCCAAAGGTGTGCGCAATACTGTAGGCTTTGACTTTCACCCTAGCACGCAAATGCTATGGTTTAGCGATAATGGCCGCGACATGATGGGGGATGATATTCCACCCGATGAGCTAAACCGCATCACTAAAGAAGAAGAACATTTTGGTTTTCCATACGTGCATAGCGGCGTTATTGTTGATCCGGAGTTTGGTGAAGGCAAAAACATTGCTGACTACACTCAACCTGCATTGGCATTAGGTGCGCATGTTGCGCCATTAGGTATTCATTTTTATACCGGCAAGCAGTTCCCTGATAGCTATAAACAACAGTTATTTGTAGCTGAGCACGGTTCATGGAACCGCTCTAAAAAGGTCGGTTATAAAGTGGCAGTGGCAACTATAGAAAATGCCAAGGTAACAAAGTATACGCCACTGATCACCGGCTTTATGCAAGACGAAACGACATTTGGACGCCCTGTTGCATTTGCACAATTAAATGATGGCAGTCTATTGGTAAGCGATGATTACGCAAACGTAATTTACCGCGTAAGCTATAAGAAAAACTAGGTAAGCTTTAATGAGTGATACAGATACCTTGCTAATGCAAGGAATTGAACAACAAACAATGGGGCGTTTTACCGAAGACGCCTATTTAAATTATTCAATGTACGTGATCATGGATCGTGCCTTACCGCACGTTGGTGACGGCCTAAAACCAGTGCAACGTCGTATTATTTATGCGATGAGTGAGTTGGGATTATCGGCAAATGCAAAATACAAAAAATCAGCCCGTACCGTGGGTGACGTATTAGGTAAATACCATCCTCATGGTGATAGTGCCTGTTATGAAGCCATGGTACTAATGGCGCAGCCGTTCTCTTATCGCTACCCCTTGGTTGATGGTCAAGGTAACTGGGGTGCAGCTGATGATCCTAAGTCATTTGCGGCAATGCGTTATACCGAAGCGCGTTTATCTAAATTCTCTGAGGTATTACTTAAAGAATTAGGCCAAGGGACCGTTGATTGGACGCCAAACTTCGATGGCACCATGGATGAGCCTTTAGTGTTGCCATCGCGCTTACCGCATATATTACTTAATGGGGTAACTGGTATTGCTGTGGGTATGGCAACCGATATACCGCCGCATAATGTGCGTGAAGTGGCCAGTGCCTGTTGTTTATTACTTGATAAGCCAAAAACAGAGCTCGAAGAGTTACTGGATTTAGTGCATGCGCCAGATTACCCAACCGATGCTGAAATAATTACGCCTAAAGCTGATATTCACAAAATTTATAAAACCGGCCGTGGCTCAATTAAAATGCGTGCAGTGTATTGTGAAGAGCAGGGCGATATCGTCATTACCGCTTTGCCGCACCAATGTTCGGGTGCAAAAGTACTTGAGCAAATTGCAGCGCAAATGAACGCTAAAAAGTTACCAATGGTGGCTGACTTACGTGATGAGTCTGATCACGAAAATCCAACCCGTATTGTGATTGTGCCGCGTTCAAACCGAATTAAAGCTGAGCCATTAATGGCGCACTTATTTGCAACAACCGATCTTGAAAAAAATTACCGCGTAAACTTAAATATGCTGGGCTTAGATGGCCGTCCACAAGTTAAAGACTTACGTAGTATTTTAACTGAATGGCTGACTTTTAGACGTGAAACAGTGCGTCGTCGTTTGCAATATCGACTCGATAAAGTACTCGCAAGATTACATATTTTAGAGGGCTTGCTTGCTGCCTTTTTAAATATTGACGAAGTTATAGAAATTATCCGCTCTGAAGATAAGCCTAAACCATTATTAATGGAACGCTTTGAGTTAACCGATATTCAAGCGGAAGCCATTTTAGAATTAAAACTTCGCCATTTAGCAAAACTTGAAGAGTTTAAAATTCGTGGTGAGCAAGACGAATTAGCCAAAGAGCGTGACAAATTAGAGCAAACATTAGGCTCAGACCGTCGCATGTCGACGTTGCTTAAAAAAGAAATTCAAGAAGCCGCAGAAATGTATGGTGACGATCGTCGCTCACCTGTTATTGAGCGTGTGGAAGCCAAAGCTCTGAGCGAAAAAGATTTAATCCCTTCAGAGTCTGTGACTGTTGTTCTATCTGAGAAAGGCTGGGCACGTGTTGGTAAGGGGCATGACTTAGATGTAGAAGGGTTAAATTACCGCGCCGGTGATGGCTATAAAGCATCAGCGCGAGGTAAAAGTAATCAACCTGCAGTATTTTTAGATTCAGCAGGGCGTGCATTTGCGACCGATGCCCATAGCCTTCCTTCTGCAAGAAGCCAAGGCGAGCCGATGACAGGGCGCTTTAACTTAACCTCAGGCGCAAGCTTTGAGCACGTAGTTATGGGTGAAGACGCTCAAGTATTGCTAATGGCTTCTGATGCCGGTTATGGCTTTATTACTGACTTTAAAGATTTAGTCAGTAAAAACAAAAACGGTAAAGCCTTAGTGAGTGTGCCAAAAGGTGGTGTGTTGTTATCGCCAGTACGGGTTAATGACGTTGCCAGTGATTACTGTATGGCAATTTCTAACGAGGGGCGAATGTTGTTATTCCCACTGCGTGATTTACCTAAGCTAGGTAAAGGCAAGGGCAATAAGATTATTTCTATTCCGGGCGCTAAAGTACAAGCGCGCGAAGAGTTTGTAAAAGTATTAGCTGTTGTGCCGCAAGGGAGCAGTGTTACGCTGCATGCAGGTAAGCGTAAATTGACGCTTAAACCAAGCGACCTTGAGCATTACCATGGCGAGCGAGGCCGCAGAGGGAACAAGTTACCTCGTGGTTTACAGCGCGTTGATGAAGCCGTGGTAGAGTTGACGCCGCAGCAAGTTGATGAGCCAAATTCAGATACTGAGCAAAGTTAAAACACTCGGAAAATTAGACTAAACTAGATAACGGCTTACTTAGGTAAGCCGTTTTTTTATGACTGTTTTATTTCAGCGAACGCTTGTGCGCTATTTTCTCGTCTGCGCAACAAAATAACGTTATAATAAAGCAATATATGATTGTGGTTATATTGGAGAGGCGCACTTGCTAGCTGTTATACGTATTTTAATAATGCTGTTGTTTATATTATTAAGTTGTTTTTTTGGTTTGTTGTTATCAATTTTTAGACCATTTCATCCTAGTAATGTGCACGTTATTGCAAGTTGGTTTGGCTCAATGGCTAAAATGCTTGGGGTTAAATTAGAACTAAAATATCATCCTGATGCGCTTAAGGTGGGGCCTGCTGTGTATGTAGCGAATCATCAAAATAGCTACGATTTATTTACTATTCCAGCTATGGTACCAAAAAATTGTGTGAGCGTTGGCAAAAAAAGTCTTAAATGGATCCCATTTTTTGGTCAGCTTTATTGGTTGTCGGGTAATATTTTAATCGACCGATCAAATCGTTCAAAAGCTGCTGGCACAATCTCAAAAGCAGCGGCTAAAATAAAACAAAAAGGCTTATCGGTGTGGATGTTCCCTGAGGGGACGCGTAGTTATGGTCGTGGTTTACTCCCCTTTAAAACCGGTGCATTTCATACCGCAATGAGTGCAGAGGTGCCTGTTGTGCCAGTATGTATGAACACAACCGATAAAACCATTAAACTAAATCGCTGGGATAATGGTACAATTTACATTGAAATGTTAGCCCCCATAGCACTTGATAACAGTATCAGTGCCCGTGAACATGCTAAAAGTGTGCACAGTATTATGGCTGCTAAAATAACAGAATTAGATGCTCAAGTGAGAGAGAAATAATGGAAAACTGGCGTGAAATAAGTGAAGACATCGTAACTTCACTACTTGAAGATGGTTCTGATCCAGAAATTCTTTATGAAGTAGAACACCACTTTGTATGTGAAGACTTTACTAAGTTAGAACAAGCGGCATTGGCTGCGTTTAAACTAGGTTACGATGTAGAAGAGCCAGCAGAACTTGAGCTTGAAGACGGTGAAAAAATTTGGAGTTTTGACATTGTTGTTGAAGCCGAATTAGATGTCGACGTGATAATGGAAGACGTTGATAAACTCGCGCAACTTGCTGTTGAATGCGATGTTGAATACGATGGTTGGGGCACTTACTTTCAAGAGTAATGGTTACCAATGCAAAAGGCGAACAATGTTGTTTAATGCGGATCGTTTAAGTTAATTGAACGATCTTTCAGAGGCTTCATAATAGGCTACAACAAAAGTTGTGGCCTATTTTTATGTCTGAATTTATTAAAGAATTACACCTTACTACTGAATTTAGCCAAGATCGTGATATTGATTCGTTTACTAAGCATATTCCCCTTGAGTGGATTGAAGCAGCCGTTACTCAAACAGGGAGAGCCTCTGTGCGTAAACGACGTTTCCCCGCCGAGCAAGCTGCTTGGCTTGTATTAGGGATTGGTTTATTAAGAAACCGCTCAATATCTGAAGTCTGTGACAAACTAGAGCTCGCTTTTCCTGACGCTAAAGGAGAACTTCCACCATTGGCGACGAGCAGTATTATAAAAGGGAAAGAAAAGCTAGGCGCAGCACCTATGAAACACCTTTTTAAACATACAGCAACGCAGTGGGAGCAGTCGCAAACTTTTGATGACGTGTGTGGTTTAAAGCTGCTCAGCATTGACGGTACACAATTTAAAACTCAAGATACACCGAGTAACCGTCACTTTGGCTATGCTAAATCGACAACAAACTTCCCCTCAGTACTTGCTGTGACCTTGATGTCGACAAGAACGCATTTAATATCCGATGCAGCGTTTGGCCCCATTACTCAAAGTGAAATTCATTATGCTCAACAGCTTGTTGGCTCAGCACCTGAATATTCATTGACGCTATTTGATAGAGGTTTCTTTTCGGCTGAACTATTTACGAGCTGGCAAGGCGTTAGCGAAAACCATCATTGGCTTACACCCATCAAAAGCAAAATGCGCTATGAAATAACGGAGTCATTTAGCGATTACGACCACTTAATAACAATGCCTATTTCACCACAAGCTAAGAAATCAGCCCCTTACCTAGGTGATACATGGCAAGCAAGGCTTATTCAAATTCCGACACCTAAAGGGGAAATAAAAGGGTTCATCACCTCATGCGTCTGTCCAGAAAAGTACCCGCTGAAAGCGCTACTCGATGTGTATTGGCAACGATGGGAAATAGAGCGAGGCTATGGTGAGCTCAAGCAGTATCAACTATCAAATAAACCAGCATTACGGAGCCTGAAACAGGAAGGTATTTATCAAGAGCTCTGGGGTATTCTGACATCATATAATATCGTGAGACTTGAAATGGCAGAGATGGCTAAAGCCCATAAAGTTGAGCCATTACGCATCAGTTTTATTAACGCATTATATCTCATACAAGACGAGTTTTTATGGTGTTCAGGTCGAAGCCCAGGGACAATCCCTAAAAAGCTAAAAGAACTACGTGAAAACGGTAAACGGCTAATATTACCGGAGAAAAGAAAGCGAAAAGCTTATCCGCGAGCGGTGCTGGCAAAGACACAAAAATATCCGGTTAGATATAAACGAAAAAACACCACTCGTTCTTAAACGAGTGGTGTTAAACAATGTTGTTCGCCTTTTTTGTGCCTTGTTGGAGCTGTATTGTAATTACAGCCACTTTTTATTTTTAAAGTAAATACCAATCCCACCAGTCAAAACAATTAAAAACACCACAAATGCAGTGAATGCATAAGGGCTTTCTGTTCCAGGTATACCGCCGACATTGACCCCCAATAATCCCGTTAGAAAGCCCAGCGGTAAAAATAAAGCAGCCACCACCGACATTACATACATCCGCTGATTTAATTGCTCAGAGACCTGATTTGTAATGGTTTGTTGGATAACAAGTGCGCGCTCTATTGAACTATCGAGCTCTTCTAAATAGCGAATAAGTAAATTGGTGGTTTCATTTAGCTTGGCTTTATCATCGTCAAAAAGCCATGGGTAATGATTATTAACCATGCTACTGAGTGCTTCTTTTTGTGGTTTTAAGTAACGTTTTAGCGCGATGGTTTGACGGCGAAGTTGCGACAAGCCTTGGTTATCAAACTTTTTACTGGGCTCATCAATTTCCTCTTCAAAATCATCTAAGCTTTCATCTAGCTCATCAATTACTGTTTGCATACGTGAAGTGAGCTTGTGCGCTAATGTACACACCAATTCAGAAATACTGCATGGCCCCTCATTATTATTCAACGAGGCTAGAATATCTTGCACTGATAATAATCGGCGCTTACGCGTGGTGATCACCACATCGTTATTTAAAAATAACCGAATAGATACCATGTCTTCAGGGCTTTGTGCTGGGTTTAAGTTGATTCCGCGTAAAAATAACATATGGCCATTCGTTGTTGGCGTTATTCGTGGACGCGGTTCATCAGCAGTGAGTGATTCCAGTTCATAGTCGTTTAACAGCCCGCAGTTTTTTAACCAATCCACCGCATCTGTTTGGCTGTAGTCCATATGCACCCACAGTTTTCCATCAGTAGGTTGCCATTGGTGTAATTGCTTGCTGTTTTCTATGGGGCGTGCACCGCCTTTTTCATCAAGAATAAGTGCATGAAGTAAGCCATTAATCATAATAATTTCTCATCGGTAGTATGTTTTTAATACAGTTAACTGTAATGTATTTAGGATCTGTTTATCTTTCAAGGTTAAATTTTCAGCAATCTATTTGATATTTAGGCAAGGCAGAGTGTGGTTATTCCCCATAAATAGTCGATAACACAGCATCAATGCCAAATAAGCGCTGCCCGAAGGGTTCTGCCTAGGGGCAATTAACTCTTTGTTGCCTACATGGATGTAGGTAAGGGGCGTGAGCAGGACGCGGAAGCTTTGCTCGATTTTTACTTAGCCCACTAGGTTACAAACCTCGCGCCGCGATTAAATTGCCCCTAGTTTGAACAAATATTAATTCGTAAAGGTCCACAGACCCTAGTTAAATAAAATTTAGCTTTACTTTGTATATGTTAAACTGAGTTTAGCAACAAAAACTTATGTTTTAGCCTATGGTTAAATGCATACGTAAGAACTGCATTGTTAAACGAGTTAACTTAAAAGGTCAATCAAATCGGCTTATCGAGTAGATGAATTTATTTTGTTGGTGTTTTATTTGCTGTAGCGTATAAAACACTTTTTTTACTAAGGGCACATTTATGACGACAAAAATAACAGTTGGTTGGCGTGAGTGGTTGAGTTTACCCGAGCTGGGCATCGAGCAAATTAAAGCAAAAATAGATACCGGTGCACGTACTTCCTGTATTCATGCAATTAATATTGAAGAATATGAAGTGGAAGGCGAAAAATGGGTTAAATTTATAGCCCAACCATTGCAAGAAGACGAGCAAACGCAAATTACCTGCAATGCCAAAGTTAAAAAAATGAAGTACGTTACCAGCTCTAGTGGCCAAAAAGAACTGCGTTACTTTATTGAAACTACACTACATGCTGGCGAATTTAGTTGGCCAATAGAAATTACATTAACAAGTCGTGCGTCAATGAAGTTTAGAATGTTATTAGGGCGCACAGCTATGGAAAATCGTATAGTCGTTGATCCGGCTTTATCACATTTATTATAAGAATTCGTTGAGTAGCAACATACTTATATGTGCTTGCTCAACATAATTTAGTTAAGGTTTTAACTATGAAAATTGGTATTTTATCTCGCAACAAAAATTTATATTCAACGCGTCGTTTAATTGAAGCGGCTGAGCAACGTGGTCATGAAGTAAAAGTGATTAACGCGCTACGTTGTTATATGAATATAAACTCAGATCAACCTGAAATCCATTACCGCGGCGAAAACCTAAAAGATTTTGATGCCATTGTTCCGCGTATTGGCGCATCAGTTACTTTTTATGGCTGTTCTGTATTACGCCAGTTTGAAATGATGGGGGTTTATCCGGTCAATGAGTCTGTGGCTATTTCTCGTTCGCGCGATAAATTACGTTCTCTACAATTATTATCACGCAAAGGCGTAGGCATGCCGGTAACAGGCTTTGCTAGCAAGCCAGATGACGTAAAAGACTTACTCGAAATGGTAGGTGGCGCACCGGTCGTTATTAAGCTACTTGAGGGTACTCAAGGTATTGGTGTGGTACTTGCTGAAACACGTAAAGCGGCTGAAAGTGTTATTGAAGCGTTTATGGGTTTAAAAGCCAATATCATGGTACAAGAATATATTAAAGAAGCGGGTGGTGCTGATATTCGTTGCTTTGTACTCGGAGATAAAGTGATTGCTGCAATGAAACGCCAAGCACAGGAAGGCGAGTTCCGCTCAAACCTTCACCGTGGTGGTAGCGCTACACTGGTGCGTATTACGCCAGAAGAGCGTAAAACAGCGGTAGCAGCGGCAAAAGCAATGGGCTTAAACGTTGCTGGCGTTGACTTACTTCGCTCATCTCGTGGTCCTTTGGTTATGGAAGTAAATTCATCGCCAGGTCTTGAAGGGATTGAAGTGGCAACAGGTAAAGACATTGCGGGCATGGTGATTGATTTCATCGAGAAAAATGCTGCAAGTAAAGGAACGGCAACTCGTGGCAAAGGTTAAAATTAACCGACCTTTCACCCTATTAGGTGAAAGTATTGGTGTAGGTGAACGTAAAACACTTGCGCTAGAAGCTGCAAAGCTTTACACCCATTCACCGCTTAATATTCCTATTGAAGTGGTTAACGGTGTAATGGAAGGCCCTGTATTGATGGTGTGTGCGGCTATACACGGCGACGAACTAAATGGGGTTGAGGTTGTGCGCCAGTTACTGGCTAAAATCGACCCTAATCAGTTGCGTGGTACATTAATAGCGGTCCCGATTGTGAATGTATTTGGTTTTATTCATAAATCGCGTTATTTGCCCGATCGCCGTGATATGAACCGAAGTTTTCCGGGGTCTGAGCGTGGGTCATTAGCAGGTCGTATGGCGTATATGTTTTTTAACCAAGTAGCTGTGCATTGTACGCATATTATTGATTTGCATACGGGGGCGATTCACCGTACTAACTTACCGCAAATTCGCGCTAATTTAGCCGATGAAGCAACAGCGCAAATGGCTAAAGCCTTTGGTACGCCTGCGGTTATAGATGCGTCATTACGTAATGGCTCGCTGCGTAGTGAAGCCGCTAATTTAGGTATACCTGTTATTACTTATGAGGCGGGTGAAGCACTGCGCTTTGACCCTATTGCGATTGCTGCAGGCGTGCAAGGGGTTGATTATGTTATGCGACATTTAAAAATGATACGCGGTAAACGTCCTAAAAAACTGCCTGATCCTGTGATTGCAAGTTCCACTAGTTGGGTGCGTGCAGAAGTAGACGGCATAGTAAGAGCGCAAGTATCGTTAGGTGAGCGAGTAATGAAAAGCCAAGTGCTTGCTTATATTAGCAGTCCGCTTGGCGATTCAGAGCTTGAACTCCTTGCTCCTCGAAGCGGTATTATTATTGGCCAGCAAACTATGCCACTGGTAAATGAAGGCGATGCCGTATTCCATATTGCTTATTTTGCACATGCAAATAGCTTGGTAGAGCAGCAGTTAGAAACGTTTATTGATGAGATAAATGATTTAGATGATGAGCTGAAAACGGCTGAACTAAATAATTAATACCAATTTGCTCAATTAAGTGAATTGGTATGACTCTATCTGTAGATATAAAAAACCGCCTTAGTTTTAAGCTAACGCGGTTTTTTAATAGGTGTTGTTTAGCTACGCGGTTTAGGGCCAATAATGCGTTTAATTTTAGGCGCTTTTGTTGGTTTAGGCTCCGTATTAAGCACTAACACCGGGCGGGTAACAAATAAGTTATTAGGGTAAATCACTCTGTGGCCATCAACGTGTTCGAGTAAGACATTCATCAGCCCCATTTCAATAATACGCCCTTCAATGGCGTTGGCTCCATCCACAATTCTTACCCAATAGCCTACACGGCAGTCATTTTGAATAAACATCAGTAAAAACGCGGTTAAGTTACTCAGTAATGACCACGCCGCAAATAATGCAACGCCTAGCATGGCAAATAAAGAAGAGCCTAATACCAGTAAACCACGCAGTTCTATTCCCCAAAAAACTAATACTAAACACAGCATCACAAAGGCGAGTATTATTTTTAGTAGTAGCTCTGCACGGTACTTTCGGTGTAAATCTATTTTACCTCTGATAGCTTTTTCGAGTAATTTTTTAGTTACTTTTAATAGTAGCGGAAAGCTCAAAAGGGCAATCACGGTCACGATAAGTTTATATTGTGTGCCCAAAAGCTTTAAAAGGGTGATTAATTCCAAAATGTATTCTCACAATAATGATAGGCGCAAAGTGTAACGTTTAACGTAGGCGCGCAGTAGTGATTTTAAAAAGAATTTTTGACGCTGAGCAGCCATTGTACCGAGTCAACATCATCATATTTATTTAGCGGCGCGGCTATATCAAGGTGGATCATGGTACCCGCATTGGCGCGACTTGGCGCAAGGCGCAAACCTAAGCCCACATTTTTTAGCACGGGTGTGTTCTCAACTTGATACTGAGTGTTCGAGTCGTTATTATACCAAGCTCGACCAATATCTAAAAAGGCTGCCCCTCCCACTTTAAACAGCTGTAGTAAGTCATATTCCCAGTAATAGCGCTTTTCTAAACTGACTAAAAAACTCCGATCCCCATGTTGAAATTCCATAGGATAGCCACGAAGTCCAGTTTCGCCCCCTAGGGTGAGCTGTTTATCATTAGTGAGGTTTTTTGCGTATTGCAGCCTTGCTTTTACATACCAAGATTGATCAATACTGGTATTTAAATAATATTGAATTTGGCTAGTAGTGAGCAAGTTTTCGAGCTGTTTTTTCTCGTTATTCCAATAGCCTTGAATATCTGCATGAAAACGCCAAAGGGTATGGTTAGTGCTAAAATGGGCTTTGTTAAAATTAAACGAGTACACAGCGCGGCTATCGTCGTTACTTATTGATTCATCGGAGTAGCCCAGGGTGGCTTTGATATTCCAACCTAAATTTAAATCCTCAGTACGATAAATACTGTCAAAGTTACGTACTTTTATAAAGTTATCTTCAAACCAATGGCCGCTGATGTAGGGGTAACTTAAGCTTCTGTTTTCAGCCACTGCTGTAGTGGTAGAGTCAATCGCTTTGAAAGTGTGTTGCTCATCAATATAACCAAGGCTCAAGCGCTGGGTCCAGTTATGACTAAGGGCTTTAGAATGGCCAAAAAATACCTGGTTTAGGTCGGTTTTTTGTTCAAACTCACTAAACTTTTCACCTCTGATGTATAAGGCTTCTTCTCGTTGGGTTGAGTAACTCAGGGCGCCATAACTATAGGGCGTATGGATGGCATAAAACGGGTAGGTTAGTTCAACTAAATGACTTTTGCCGTCGCTGTTGTCGGCATACTCTAAACGCCCTCGGTAGCGAGTTGATAAGATATTAGGATCATCGTAAACAAATAAATAACCATTTCGGTCACTGTTTGTTTTACGTGCAAACGATAACCGTTTGCCCCAACCAAATAAGTTAGATTCGCGAAAACCAATACTTGATTTATTTTCACCACCACTACGGCTAAAACTAAGTTCGGGCAGTAAAGTCCATAAGTCTCGAGTAATTACTGTTACATCAATATTTCCATCACAATTTTCGTCAGCAATAATTTGTGCATCATATAAATAACTTTGTTTTCTCAGTAACCGCTCAGATTCGGCCAGCGCTTTTGGATTAAAGGTATCGCCTGACTTAAACAGTAAAATACTCTTAATTACCTCAGGCTCGGTTTGTATGTGTGCCCGATTGGCGAAACGAAATAATGCATTGTTTTCAGCCTCTAGTTCAGTATTAAATACATTAAGCTGTTGCAAAGTGATGGAGGCAATTTTAGTGTTACTTTGTGCTGTGAGTGTTGGAGTTTGAGATGTAATTTGACGACGCAAATTATTTTCATGAGTTTGTGATGAGTCGTCACTAGGGCAGCTTTGGGCTAGTGGCGCTTCTTGCGCACAAACGCTGAGCATAAACATACTCGAAATAGAAAGGCTAAAACAACTACGTGCAATCCATTTTCTATTTAACATTGACCCTCTTTAGCGCTATTTTGCAAAATAAAACACTTACTCTTAGCTTACATCATTGTTATTGATATGTAAGTAAAAGACAGATTTAGTTTTATTTTTATAGCGATTATAAGGTATTAGCTATGCATTTAAGTTAAATAAAATGTTAACGCTGCCAATAGGTTGTCGGCATCTTGCCCTTCACCATTAATCCACACACTTTGGCTATAATGCTCAAAATTTAAATTAAACGTGTGGTTAGCATAGTTAAAACGCAGTTGATGGCGATCTGCCCCAGCGGCATACTCATTAATGCTAATTTCATCGCTGTGCAAAAATAACGTTCCCCACAATTCAAAGTCTTCATCGTGCGGCAGCTCTGTCGGTTTAACAATAATACATTGATGTGTGTGATCGTATTCAAGTTCGGTCATAAGGGGCTTATTGCGTTGCTAGGTAATGTCGAATTGCGGTTAAAAACTCACCGCCATACTTGTTTAATTTAGTAAAACCAACCCCCGACACTTTTAAAAATTCACTGTCGTTAGTGGGCATAAGCTGCGCCATTTCGGCTAGCGTTTTATCGTTAAAGACTACATAAGGCGGCACATCATCGGCATCGGCTAACTCTTTACGCAATGCACGCAGGCGAGCGAATAGTTTTTTATCGTAATTAAACTGCGCTAACTTATCCTGATAAACGTGTTTAGCTTGTAAGCGAGGCTCGGCCAATTGCAGTGCATATTCACCTTTTAAAATAGCGCGTGCAGCTTCAGTTAAACGCAATGAAGCGCCTTGGGTTATATCTTGGCTTAATAGCCCTTGATGAATAAGTTGGCGTAAAATACTGAGCCAAAACTCACTGCTTTTATCTTTACCTATGCCATAGGTGCTGAGTTCATGGTGGTTGTTATCACGAATGCGGCTAGTATTCGCGCCACGTAATAATTCTACAATGTAACCTAACCCAAATCGTTGCTGTGCGCGATACACACACGAAAGTGCTTGCTGTGCGACCAATGTGCCATCAAAACTTTTAGGTGGATTTAAGCAAATGTCACAGTTACCACAGGGCTCGCGTTGGTACTCACTAAAGTAGTTCAATAATATTTGACGGCGACAGGTTTGTGCTTCGGCAAAGCTGGCCATGGCATTAAAGCGCTGCTCTTCTACGCGGCGGCGCTGTTCATCGTCAATATCTTCAAAAAAGCGTCTAACCCGACCTATATCGGCAGGGTCAAAATACATGATGGCCTCTGCAGCAAGCCCATCTCGTCCAGCACGGCCTGTTTCTTGGTAATAAGCTTCAATACTTTTTGGAATGTCGTAATGCAGAACAAAGCGTACGTTAGGCTTGTTAATTCCCATACCAAAGGCAACGGTGGCAACCACAATTTGAATATCGTCACGGGCAAACCCGGTTTGCACAAACTGACGTTGCTCGTTACTCATTCCCGCATGGTAAGCGGCAGCATTAAGGCCTGCATCAGCAAGCTTTTCAGCTATATCATCAACACGTTTACGACTGGTGCAATAAATAATACCACTTTGATTTTTTTGCTCTTTTAAATAACGCAGTAATTGCACCATAGGTTTAAATTTTTCTTCTATGGTGTAACGAATATTAGGACGATCAAAACTGCCGGTATGAATGTAGGGCTGTTGTAGCTTGAGTTGCTCAACAATATCAAAGCGAGTCGCTTTATCGGCAGTGGCAGTGAGTGCCATCATAGGCACATGTGCAAAGCGTTGTTTAAGCTCATTTAAACGAAAATAATGCGGTCTAAAATCGTGACCCCAATGAGAAACACAGTGTGCTTCATCAATAGCAAACAAGCTAACATTCAAATGAGAGAGCCGCTCTAAAAAGTCGCGTTGTAGCACTTTTTCAGGAGCTACATAAAGTAGCTTTATCAGCCCTTGATGCAATTGCTGATACACTAATTGTTGTTCTTCGCGAGCTAGGCTGTTATTGACATAAGCGGCCTTAACTCCCAGTGCTTGTAACTGGGTGACTTGATCTTGCATTAAAGAGATCAGTGGAGAAATAACAATGGTGACTCCCTCTAATACCAACGCGGGTATTTGGTAACACACCGATTTACCACCACCGGTGGGCAGTAATACTAATGAATCTTGGCCATTAATGGCGGCATCAATTACTGCACTTTGACCGTCGCGAAATTCACTGTAACCAAACACTTGTTTGAGTACAGTTTCGGGTTTACGCACAAGCGTATTAGGAGAAGGAGTTAGTGTATTCATCGGCGCTATTTTAGTGGTTTTTTATCAGGATGTCTTTAGCTTTCATTACTTGGTACACACATCTGTAGTGATAAACTAAAATCTGCAGGGGGTTACAATAGCCTCAAGCTGTGCTTTACTCATCGTACCACTGAAAACATAGAGAATAATAATGAATAAAGAAATGTTGATCGATCAAGTAGGGGCGCTGTTTGTTAATAACATGCCCTTTAACCAGTTTTTAAAAATAGCAGTAGAGTCACTTAGTACTGAACAAGCTAAAATATCATTTCCTTGGCAAGACGTATTAATTGGTAATCCGGCGCAAAAGATTCTTCATGGTGGAGTGATTTCTGCGGTGCTCGACAATGTAGGCGGAATGCTTGCTGCAGCAAGTGTAATAGGAAAACTAGACGATGCCGACTTACCTAGTGTGCATAAAAAGTTAGCCACACTGGGCACTATAGATTTACGTACTGATTATTTACGCCCAGGTAAAGGGGAGGTATTTATTGCCAGCGCCACACTTATTCGCTCAGGAAATAAAGTGTGCGTGTGCCGAATGGAGTTACATAACGAGCAGTCGGTACAAATAGCGTTTGGAACGGGCACGTATTTAGTTGGCTAAAAAGTGAGAGGGGGTTAAACTTACGGCCTTTTAAATCATCAAGTGGTTACTATGTCGATTGATACCGAGCAGCGAAAGGGCGCCATTTTTGCCTGCCTCGCCTTTTTTATGTGGGGCCTAGCACCCATTTATTTTAAGATGATCCAACATGTATCAGCATTTGAAATTTTAATGCATCGTGTTATTTGGTCAGTGATGTTTCTTATTTTGGTGGTGAGTATGCTCAACTACTGGAATAAAATTAAACGCATTTTAATCCAACCTAAATTAATTCTGATGCTAGTTGTTACCTCTACCTTACTGGGATTTAACTGGGGGTTGTTTATATGGGCCATTAATAACAACCACATGCTAGATGCCAGCTTAGGCTACTATATCAATCCTTTGTTAAATGTATTACTTGGCATGGTGTTTTTAAACGAGCGGTTACGTAAGCTGCAGGGAGCAGCTGTTGCCTTGGCTTTTACAGGTGTTTTATTACAGTTAATTAGTTTTGGTTCATTTCCGGTTGTGGCATTTTCGTTAGCGACTTCTTTTGCGTTATATGGCCTATTACGAAAAAAACTACAGGTTGATGCCCTGCCAGGCATTTTAATTGAGGCATTAATATTATTACCGGTGGCACTGACCTATTGGTGGTTAATGGTGCCGACTGAAACGTCTAATTTACCAGCGAATGATTGGCTAACTAATGCGCTATTAGTAAGTGCAGGTATAGTGACTACACTGCCATTGCTGTGTTTTACCGGCGCGGCTAAGCGATTGCAATACACTACGCTTGGTTTTTTTCAGTACATAGGGCCTAGCTTAATGTTTATTTTAGCAGTGGTGTTTTATGGTGAAGTGTTTGATGCTGAGCGTGTAATTACCTTTGCGTGTATTTGGAGTGCACTGGCTATTTTTAGTTGGGATTCATATCATCAGTCGCGTAAACGCAGAAAAGCAGCCATTGTCGCCTCAGGTGTGGTTTAGTTAAACTAAACCACTTTATTACGCCCCGACTCTTTGGCTTTGTAGAGCTTTAAGTCGGCTTGTTTTAATAGTTCGTCAATTTGATAGGTTTCACTGTGGCTGAAGCCTATCGACAGCGTAAACTTGATTTGTGCTTGGCTAAACTCATGGCTATTAAGCTCAATAAATAATCGAAAACTTTCTAGTCGTTTTAGTGCTTCTTGCTCGGTCAGTTCAGTAAAAAATACCGCAAATTCTTCTCCGCCTAAACGGGCAACCAATTGGTTTTCAAAATATTTATTAAAGCATACAGCCAGCCCTTTAAGCACTTCATCTCCGGCATCATGGCCATAGGTATCATTAATAGCTTTAAAATGGTCAATATCAAGCATAGCTAACATGGCTGGTGCTTTTGCTTTTTTAAACTGCTTTAATGACTTGTTAGCCTCTTCAAAAAAGTAACGACGATTAGGGAGTTTAGTTAAGTAATCTGTATTGGCTTGTCGTTTTATAGTTTCGATATGCTCTAGCATATCGACGTTTTGGCTTAACCGGCAGTAAAATTCTTCACTGTTAAATGGTTTGTATAAATAGTCATTTGCTCCATTTTTTAAAAATAAGGCAGATAAATTAGACGAAGTGATACCTGAAATACCAATTATGGCTTTTTCGTCATTACTATAAATGCGTCTAATTTCATTACATAGCTCAATACCGCCCATATTAGGCATTTCTTTGTCGGTAATAATCACAGAAATATCGGGGGTGCTTTCAAGCTCTTTAAGCGCCTCTAGGCCATCGGCTGCTTGTAATATTTGATATTTGTGACGTGTTAATAAACTACATATGTATTGGCGTGTTGACGCAGAGTCATCAACAACCAATACTTTTACATGCTTATTACGGGGTAGGCGGTAAAGCTGCTTCTCTAAATACTCATAGGCTTGTTTATTGCCTTTAATGATGTAATCAATAATGGGGTATTTTTCAACGGTATCACGGGTATGCTTATCGATATTGCCTGTCATCACTATGGTAGGAATATCTGCTGCAATGGTACATGGAACCGCTTCACCTTGTGGCGCGTCAGGTAATATGAAGTCGACCACTGCGCAAAAATAATGGTGCTTACTTATTAGCTCTTTAGTCTCAGCCAACGATTGAGCAATATCAACCTCGTAGCCGACTTTTTGCGCGATATGCTTTTGCACTCGCGCAATAGTCGGAGTGTCTTCAACAATAAGTATTCTGTGCGTCACGTAACAGCCTTGTTTAAATTTTGCAAAATTGTTTGCTTATACAAGTTGTAACTGCTAAAACGCCAAAAAGCAACTATTGTAGTGACTTATAGATTGTCTGCCTCAGAATAATAATCTTGGCTTATTGGTGTTGGCCCTGAAATTTTTGAGCGTCCAAATAATGTATGGAATTTTGTTTTGCAGGTTGTTAACTTTAAATATTTAACCCATGCTCGCTCAATTGGGTTACTTGGCTCTATTATGCCACTGACAGCATTTACAAATTGTTGCTGATGTTCGTTTTGTGGCTCAACTGTTTTGTTATACAGGCTTTTTAAAACAACACCATGCTGTTCTAAAATACTTGCCTCTAACAGGGTAAAGTGTCCGCTGCGGCTAAATCCGCGTGGAAAGTTTTGGTCATCATAAAATTGACGTTGACTTACGAATGCTTGACGAAGTAGTGAAATATCATTGCTCATAGCTGTACCCTCATACCAATTATTAGCTGGAGTATGGGACATAATCGCTATTTTTTTAAACAAAAAATTTTTATCGTGAGGATAAAAAATTGGACATAGATTTATTAAAAACATTTGTTGAAGTGGTGCGTACTCGCCATTTTGGTAAAGCGGCAGAAAACCTATACATAACGCAGTCTGCGGTGAGTTTTAGAATTCGCCAATTAGAGCAGGGCTTAGGCGTAAATTTATTTATTCGTCAGCGTAATAATATTCAACTCACTGCCCCAGGTGAGCGCTTGTTACCGCATGCGCAAATGATTATTACTGGGATGCAAAGAGCCAAAGTGGATGTTGCACTTGCAGATAATATGCATAAGCAAATTAGTTTAGCAGGTACGCCTAATATTTGGGATGCATTTTTACAGTTTGGTATTACAAATATTGTATCGGCTATGCCTGGTGTATCGCTGGTGGCAGAAGTGAAGGCGCAACAAGAAAGTACTCGCTTATTGTTGGAGCGCACACTTGATTTAGCCATTTTGTTTGATCCCCCTAAAGTTGATGAACTTGTGGTTGAACGTATTTGTGAACTGCCTATTATTCCGGTGAGTGGTTACGATACGGCAACCAGTGATAACTTTTTTGATAATCAATATGTGTATGTTGATTGGGGAACCACGTTTTCTCTTTGGCATGCGCGTCAGTTTACCGGTAAAACACCGCCTTATTTTAGAACCAGTACAGGACGAATTGCGCTTGATTTAATACTGCAATGTGGCGGCAGTGCGTTTATTCCACAGGTATTAGTTAAAGATCATTTAGAAAAAGGCGAACTTTTTCATGTTAAAGGGGTAGAAAATACTTCAAGAGATGTATTTGTTGCCTATCATAGAGATAACGAACAGAAAGAGTTGATAGAAACCTTGGTTAATTTGCTATCGCGAATGACACCGAGTTTATTGAAACAAAGTAGGTAGTTAGTAGGCAGTTTATTTTACATGTTATTTTGATTTCAGATTTAATGCAGTTTTATTAACTTAAAAAGACAAAAATGTGTCCTTTGTAATATTTTTGTCATTTAGTAGTGACACACTGCCGCTGTTTTAAAAATTAGTCTCTTGTGATTATCGAGGAAATAACATGAAATTTGCAAAATCGAGCTTATGCTTAGCCCTACTTAGTGGTTTATCTTTTAATGCACTTGCAGAGGTAGATATTTACGGTAAAGCAAATGTAACCGTTCAATCATCTGATGATGGTGAAGGGTCTTTCACTGAAATTAAAAGTAATGCATCTCGCTTTGGCCTAAAAGGATCTGAAAAGATTACTGATGGATTAGAAGCAGTTTATAAGTTTGAGTTTCAAGTTGATGTATCTGATGCTGACTCGAAAGGTAATAATGACGACAATATTTCTGCACGTAACCAGTATGTAGGTTTAAAAGGTGCCTATGGTCAAGTTGTTGTGGGTCGTAACGATACAGCGCTTAAACAATCACAAGGTAAGTTAGATTTATTTAATGACCTTGAAGGCGATATTAAAAATGTTTTTAAAGGTGAAAACCGCTTAGGTGATTCGATCACTTATACATCTAAAAGCTACGAAGGCTTTAAAGTACTTGCTACATTTATTGCCGAAGACGATGTAGATGCAGATAACGGTTATTCAATGGCAGTGACCTACGGTGACTCAGCACTTAAAAAGAGCGCAGTATATGCTGCCATTGCTGCTGATAGCGAAGTCAATGGTTACGATGTAGTGCGTGCAACAGTTCAAGGTAAAATTGAAGATTTTAGAGTTGGCGCTATGTACCAAACACAAGAAAAAGTAGATGGCAGCGCTGAGGCTGACGGTTACTTAGTGAATGCAGCTTACCTTATGGGTAGCAACACTTTCAAAATGCAATACCAAACAATGGATTTTGATGACAGCGATGATAAAAGCGCGATATCGGTAGGTGTTGACCATAAGCTAAACAAAAACCTTAAAATATTTGGTTTTTACTCAAGCTTTGATATGGACAACAACGTTGACCAAGATTACCTAGGTTTAGGTATGGAATATAAGTTTTAACTAAACCTTAGTTAAAACACTCCCTTTTAACCGCACTCAGTTGAGTGCGGTTTTTTTGCTTTAAATTATTTACGTATCTGCGCATAATAGCCAAGCATTTGGAATGAGGTGGAACTCCTCAACTATTCCCGTAATTGTGATCAGTTTTACTGTAAGTCAAATACAAATGCCTTAAAACTTCATATAACGAGCGGGTTAACTCATTTTCTTTTTGGTACGTATTAGTACTGAGTGTGGGTGTTTCCCTGCCTAGGATAATTTTTTGCACACTCACACCTCTTTAAACTTACCGCTTTTAACCGTTAACAACGTTTCTTGGCGAGTGGACAATACATTAATTCTTAAGCACATTAATGTAAGCATTGAGCGTGGTAAATTTATTGGTTTAATTGGCCCTAATGGGGCAGGAAAGTCGAGTTTACTGCGGTGCTTATATCGATTTAATCAGCCATCAGCAGGCGACATTAAATTTAACGATACCGATATTTGGCAGCTAAAAAGCGAAGACTATGCCAAGCAAGTTGCGGTAGTGCTACAAGAAACACCGTCGCAATTTAATCTCTCGTTATTCGATGTTGTAGCTCTAGGGCTTACCCCGCATAAAACGCTATTTAGCTCGACCACCCAAGCAGATAAACAAAAAATAGCGCAGGCTATTAGTCGTGTCGGGCTTGAATCTCATAGCAATCAGTCATTTGACTCACTATCTGGCGGTGAAAAGCAACGAGCGCTTATTGCCAGAGCGATTGTGCAGCAACCACAGCTACTCATTATGGATGAACCCACAAGCCACCTTGACGTTAAATATCAAATTCAATTAATGGAGCTGGCTAAATCTTTGGGCATTACTGTGTTTGCTTCATTTCATGATTTAAATTTAGCGGCAGCTATGTGCGATGAATTAGTGGTTATTAAAAACGGAGAAATCGCTAGCGCGGGAAAGCCTAATAAGGTGATTACCGAGCAAATGCTTGATGAGGTTTTTGGTGTTTGCGCGCAAGTTAGTACTCACCCTCAAACGGCGTCCAATGGTGAGTCTATTCCCCATATTACCTATTATTATGGATACCAATAACATGGCGATTATGTCTAACCATGGTGTGGCGTTAATTATTGCACTGTTATGCGCTGTATTTAGTTTATTTGTGGCATTGAGCTTTGGTGCTGCCCCTACCTCGCTCGCAGATGTATACCATAGCTTAACTTTTTCAAGCGAGGCCTCATTTACCAGCCGCATTATTATTGAATTAAGAATGCCACGTACGTTACTGGCTTTTTTGGCCGGCAGCGGTTTAGCGATTGCTGGATTGATATTACAAACAGTTACTCGTAATCCATTGGCTGACCCTTATTTGTTTGGTATTTCGTCGGGAGCATCATTAGGAGTCGTAGTATTAATGGCTTTTGTTGGAATAGGCGCAGGCATTGCGCTATCAGCAGCAGCCTTAATTGGCAGTTTAGTAGCAATGGGGTTATTAATTTTAATTGCTGGCAGTCAACGCAACGCCCAAGTTGAGTCGATGTTATTGGCTGGGGTGGCCTTATCATTTTTATTTAGCGCCTTTACCAGTTTGTTACTTTATTGGAGCGATCCGCAGGCCGTCGCGGCTATTTTATTTTGGACTTTGGGAAGTTTTGCTAGGGCGCAATGGCCGTCACTGCTATTACCTGCCTTGGTCATCATTACATGTACAGTCATTATGTTAGGTTTTAGACGTCAACTTAATGCCATGTTGTTAGGTGATGAAAGCGCAATAACGCTTGGTGTTCGGGTGCATCGCTTTCGAGTTTTAATGCTTATTTTAAGCTCATTGATCACTGCCGTGTTGGTTGCTATGTGTGGCGGAATTGGCTTTGTTGGCTTAATGGTGCCGCACATAGTGCGCTTTTTTATCTCTCAGGGCAGTAGTGTTGGATTGTTAATGACCGGATTAGTCGGGGGTATATTTATGGTATGGGTCGATGTACTGGCACGTTCATTACTCGCTAACCAAGAGCTGCCAATAGGGGTGATCACGGCGGCCATTGGTAGTCTATTCTTTTTAAGTATCTTGTATTTTCGTAAGCGCCAGCTGGTGGGTAAATAATGAAAACATTAATGGTACAAGGTACCACCTCCGATGCGGGTAAAAGCACCTTAGTGGCAGCACTTTGCAGAGTGTTTGCTAACCAAGGGGTTAATGTTGCACCGTTTAAACCACAAAATATGGCGCTCAATAGTGCCGTAACGCACGATGGTGGCGAAATTGGCAGAGCCCAAGCATTACAAGCCATAGCCGCAAAAGTTGAACCTGAAATCGACTTTAACCCTATATTACTCAAACCCAATAGTGATACCGGCGCACAAGTTATTATTCATGGTAGAGCTATCAGCAATATGGAAGCCGATGCTTACCATGACTACAAAAAAGTGGCTATGGATGCAGTATTAACCTCGCATAAGCGTTTAGCTAAACGCTTTGATTTATTACTGGTAGAAGGGGCTGGCAGCCCAGCCGAAATTAATTTACGCGCAAACGATATTGCAAATATGGGTTACGCCGAGCAAGTGGATTGCCCTGTTATTATTATTGCCGATATTGATAAAGGAGGAGTATTTGCGCACTTAGTCGGGACTTTGGCGTTATTAAGCGAGTCTGAGCAAGTACGAGTAAAAGGCTTTGTGATTAACCGTTTTCGTGGTGATATTAGTTTATTACAAGGTGGGCTAGATTGGCTCGAGGAGTACACCGGTAAACCTGTATTAGGGGTATTACCTTACTTGCACGATTTAGCACTTGATGCAGAAGATGCTGTGGCCATAGATAATAATGTGACCGATGCCAGTATAAATATTGCTGTACTGTTAGTGCCACATATTAGTAACCATACCGATTTTGATGCTCTGCGATTACACCCGAATATAAATATAACCTATGTGCGCCATACACAAGCAATTCCTGCTGTTGATTTAATTATTGTGCCTGGCAGTAAAAATGTACTCAGCGATCTCGCGTTTTTAAAAAATGAAGGCTGGGATCAGCAAATTAAGCGCCATCTACGTTATGGTGGCAAAGTATTGGGTATTTGCGGTGGTATGCAAATGCTGGGCAATACTATCAGTGATCCAAATAGGGTGGAGTCATCGTTGGGGCAAGTGGCGGGTTTAGCGCTTAGCGATTTTGATACCCTATTGGGTGAGCAAAAAGTGTTAAGCCGAGTGAGCGCAGTGCTTAATTTAAATGAGCAACAGGTTGCATGTGATGGCTACGAAATACATGCAGGTATTAGTCAAGGTAAGGCGCTCTACAAGCCACTCATTCGCTTTAATAAACACCCCAATGACTTTAAAACCGATGGTTTTGTGAGTGACGATAATGCCATTGCTGGTACCTATTTACATGGCTTGTTTGATAGTCCTGCAGCCACAGAGCAGCTGTTAAAGTGGGTGAAACCAGAAAGTGCAATTAGTGCGATTAGTATAAATGAGCATCGTGAACGCCAATTAGAACGCCTAGCTGATATGTGTAAAGCGCATTTAAATATTGAACAAATTATTAAAATTTATCAAGGACATAACAATGACTGAATCAACTAACGACAAGCACCAACAGCGTCAACAAAAAGTAAAAGAACAGGTTGACGCGCGAGTAGCCGCAGCGCAACGAGAAAAAGGCATTTTTCAGGTTATTACTGGTAACGGTAAAGGCAAATCGACTTCTGGCTTTGGTGTGGTTGCACGCTGTGTTGGGCACGGCAAAAAAGCTGCGGTATGTCAGTTTATTAAAGGCACATGGGAGTGTGGTGAGCGTAATTTACTGCAAGGTGCTGGGGTTGAATTTGCTGTTATGAACACCGGGTTTACGTGGGATACGCAAAATAAAGAGGCTGATACGGCGGCAGCGCAAGCAACATGGCAAGAGTCAAAGCGGATGCTAAGCGACAGCAGTATCGATGTGGTATTACTCGATGAACTCACCTATATGGTGACCTATGGTTATATCGACCTTGAAGAAGTGGTTGTTGCTGTAAATAATAGACCGCCTATGCAATCGGTAATTATTACTGGTCGTGCTGCGCATCGCACCTTAATAGAGCTTGCCGATACGGTAAGTGAAGTACGTAATGTAAAACATGCGTTTGAGTCGGGCGTAAAAGCATTGAAAGGCTTTGATTACTAATGTTAAAGCGTATTGTTTTTTGGCTGTTATTGTTTGCTGTTAATGTACCTCAAGCCCTAGCTGACAGGCCGCTTCGTATAGTGGCTTTAGCACCACACATAGTTGAAAATTTATATGCTATTGGGGCGGGTGATTTAATAGTGGGCACGCTGGATTACGCAGATTATCCGCAAGAGGCGACTAAAATTGAGCGTATTGGTGGCTACAATGGTATTTCTATTGAAAAGTTACTCATGCTAAAACCTGACATGGTAATTGCGTGGAAAAATGGTAATCAGGCCGAAGATTTAGCACAAATAAAGCGTTTAGGAATTGAATTATATTTAAGTGATCCACGCTTTATTGAAGGGGTTGCTTCGGAAATACTAAAACTAGGTCAATTAACGGGTCATATTGAGCAAAGTAAACAAGTAGCCGAGACATTTACAGCCAAGCTCAACGCAATTAAAGTTACACAGAAAGATAAAACCACGCTTACTGGGTTTTATCAGTTGTGGCCTGAGCCTATGATGACTGTATCAAAAAATACATGGATCAATCAGTTAATCGAAACTTGCCAAGTAACCAATGTATTTGCAAACAGCGACACAGATTACCCACAAATTAGCATCGAAAACGTGATAGTTACTAAGCCACAAGTTATTATTATTCCTGATGAAAAATCAAAAAGGGTAATGCCTACGGTAAATTGGCAGCAATGGCCTGAAATCCCTGCGGTAAAGTATGAGCAATTTATTAGCGTCAATGCTGATTTATTACATCGGTTTACCCCCAGAATGTTGGATGGATTAGCGCAGATGTGTGACAAAGTAGATATATCTAGAGAATTTATTAAGAGTCAATTATGAGCAACTGGTCATCTTTTTTAAACCATGAACTTAGCCAAACATATATGCAGCAAACCCTTGAATATATTGCGAATAAACGAGGTGAAGGCACTGCAGTATATCCGCCAAAATCACAGGTGTTTAGCGCATTTGATGCAACTCCACTTAGCGACATTAAAGTGGTTATATTAGGTCAAGACCCTTACCATGGAGAAGGGCAAGCGCATGGTTTGTGTTTTTCAGTATTGCCTGAGGTTAAAAAGCTCCCGCCTTCGCTTAAAAACATTTATAAAGAGTTAGTAACTGATATTAATGGCTTTACCACGCCAGAACACGGCTATTTACAAGGCTGGGCAAAGCAAGGTGTATTTTTGCTCAATACAGTATTAACTGTAGAGCAAGGGCAAGCCCATTCCCATAAACACTTAGGTTGGGAGCAATTTACCGATAACGTGATTGCTCATATAAATGAGCACTGCCAAGGTGTGGTGTTTATTTTATGGGGCGCACATGCACAAAAAAAAGGTAAAAGTATTGATCGCCAGCGCCATCATGTATTGGCAGGGCCTCATCCTTCGCCGCTTTCAGCGCATCGCGGCTTTTTTGGTTGCCAGCACTTTTCCAAAACCAATGAACTGTTAATAGCGCAAGGGGCGCAGCCCATTAATTGGCAGGTATAGGGTAATAGGCATTAAAAAAGGCTTTCATTAATGAAAGCCTTTTTAGTTGCTTATGTTGGTTAAAACTCTAACTCATCTATAGCAACACTATCTGCAAAATAGTCAAGCTCCTGTAGTTCTTTGCGCAAACGTTGCTTATCTTTTATTGCTTCTATTTCGCGCCATTTTCTTTTTTTATTTTTTTGAGAGGTTTTTTTCGATGTATCAGAACCTTCTAATATCTCTATTATTTCGTTTAGGCTATCCATTGATTATCTCCTATTGACCACTTTTTGAACCTCGGCAGTATCAATACCACAGCTATTAATAAAATAGAATATAAATGTGACGAAACTATTACTAACGGGTGGTATTTTGATGAAGAACAATGAGAACAGCAATTAAATGGGGACAAGGCGAGTATTTAAAATAAAATTGTAGGTATAAAAAACGCCGCAATAAGCGACGTTTTTAAACTCTTAAAACAGCGGTTAGCTACATCGCTTTAAAGCGTGCTTCTAATTGTTCCTGTGCATCTGCAAATGAGCGAATACCTTCAGCGAGTTTTTCAGTCGCCATGGCATCTTGGTTATGTAACCAACGGAACTGTGTTTCGCTAAGTGGCTCAGGTTTTGGCTCTTTAGCAATATCACTTGCTAGCAAGTATTCTTCAGCACCTTCTAAATTACCCAAATCTTCTAAAAGATTAGGGCTAATTGTTAGCTTATCGCATCCTGTAAGTGCAATAATTTCACCAGTATTACGAAAGCTTGCGCCCATAACTACGGTTTTGTAGTCGTGACGTTTGTAAAACTCAAAAATGCTACGTACAGATTGCACACCCGGATCTTGAAGCGGATCGGTTGGTTTTTCCATACCGTTTGCCACGTGCCAATCTAAAATACGGCCAACAAATGGAGAGATTAAAAATACGTTTGCATCAGCACAAGCGCGCGCTTGGGCATCGCTGAATAATAAAGTAAGGTTACACTTAGTGCCTTCTTTTTCTAATTGCTCAGCCGCTTTAATACCTTCCCACGTTGACGCTATTTTAATTAAAATTTTGTCTTTGCTTACGCCTTCTTTTTCGTAAAGGCTCAATAGCGTGTGTGCTTTATTAATTGTTGCTTGGGTATCAAATGACAAACGTGCATCAACTTCGGTAGAAATATAACCCGGTACAATTTCACTGATTTCTTTACCAAGTAATACTGCAAAATAATCACAAGCTAGCTCTAGCTGTTTTGCAGGCTGCTGCTCTGTTTCTTTTGCATACTGCCATGCTTTATCCAGATAAGGTTTGTAAGCTTCAATCTCGCTCGCTTTTAAAAGTAGCGATGGATTGGTAGTCGCATCTTCAGGTTGATATTTTTTTATGGCTTCTATATCGCCCGTGTCGGCCACGATAGAAGAATGTTGTTTAAGCCTTTGTAGAGCGCTAGTCATTTGCTTTTCCTCATTCCAAGCAAGTTAAAAGAAAATCTAAACTACCTTAATATAGCTATACTGCAACAGTGTGATAATGCTTGATAGGTCTTATGTCCTTATCAATAAAAAAACGGTAACGGTTGAGTTTTAGGTAGGATAATTTTAAACAAAACGTGCTTTTCGTTTCATTTAATGTTGAAATTGACATTAAATAATTTACAAGTCAATAGCTAACTATGATCACTGTTATTTCACCAGCAAAGAATCTTGATTACGACACGCCACCCGCAACAGATAAGTTCACTCAACCTGAATTACTTGAGCACAGCGAAGCGCTCATGAAAGTATGCCGTGAACTAACTCCTGCGCAAATTGGCAGTTTAATGAAAATTAGCGATAAACTCGCAGGCCTCAACGCAGCGCGTTTTAGTGAGTGGGCACAACCATTCACTACTAATAATGCTAAACAGGCCGTGCTTGCCTTTAACGGCGATGTATACGGCGGGTTAGATGCTAATACCCTCACTACTAAGCAGCTTGATTACGCTCAAGACCATTTACGTATACTTTCGGGATTATACGGAGTATTAAAGCCGCTTGATCTAATGCAGGCTTATCGCTTAGAAATGGGTACAAAACTTGAAAATAGCCGGGGTAAAAACTTATATGAGTTTTGGGGCAGTATTATTGCTAATAAACTTAACGACGTATTAGCGGCACAAGATGCACAATACTTAGTAAATCTAGCCTCTAACGAATACTTTAAAGCAGTAGATAAAAAAACGCTTAACGCACACATTATTACACCACACTTTAAAGACTGTAAAAACGGCCAATATAAAGTGATTAGCTTTTACGCTAAAAAAGCGCGCGGCATGATGGCACGCTACATCATTGAAAATCAAGTGACTCAATTAAGCCAACTCAAAGAGTTTACTGTGGCCGGCTATTACTTTAGCCCAGAGGCTACCACCAAAGAACTTGAACCGGTATTTTTACGCGAAGAGCAAAACTAACTCATCGTTTAAAGTATTTAATAAGCCATGCATTGCATGGCTTTTTTATACTGGCGTTATTTTTGCAGGCCTTAGATTACTAACCCTAACTAAGGTATAAAATAAATGCTCTCAATTCCCTCAATTACAGAAGCCGAAAAGTTGATAGAAGAAAAGCTTGGCGGTTGGTTTGATGTAGTTATAAGTCATATCCCAAACTTTATCGTTGCAGTAATTATTGCCATTATATTTTCATTTATTGCCCGTTTGGCAGGCAAAGGAATGAAAAATGTTTTACGTCGCTCGCTCGACTCTACGCAAATTGCCGATTTAATGGCCTCAATATTTAAAGTTATTGTACTGAGTGTGGGGGTATTTATTGCCCTTGATTTTATGGGCTTAAAAAGTACCGTCACTTCTCTGCTTGCTGGTGCAGGTATTGTTGGTCTTGCCATTGGTTTTGCTTTTCAAGATATGACCGAAAACCTGATAGCGGGTATTGCCATGGGAATTCGTAAACCGTTTAAAGCGGGTGATGTCATAGAAACCGATAATGTGTTTGGTTCGGTACACTCAATAAACTTGCGCAACACACTAATAGAGAGCTTTTACGGGCAATTGATACTGGTACCTAATAAAATACTATTTAGAAATGTACTGCGTAATTACAGTACCTTAGGGGTAAGACGAATCGAAGTGCCGGTGGGTATTTCTTACGCTGACGACATAGAAAAAGCCAGTGAGGTCATCGTCGACAAAATTAACCAATTTGACTTTGTGATCCGCAAAAATGAAACCGCTGTTTATGCCGAAGGCTTTGGTGATAGCAGTATAAACTTGTTGGTGTGGTTTTGGATCAAATACCCTGGTGAGCCTGATTTTATGACAGTGCGTCACAAAGGGGTTGTGGCCGTTAAGCAAGCACTCGATGCCGCTGATATTAGTATTCCGTTTCCTATTCGTACGTTGGATTTTGGTATAAAGGGCGGTGAAAAACTCGATGCCATGATAAGTGATAAAATAAATCTGCAGTCAGCAAATAAAGAGGGTGACAATAATACTGATGCAAGCCAAGGTGAGTAAATAATTTAAAACCCCGAAGGTAAAAGCATTGGGAAATAGTTACTGACTATCAGCGCGTTTTTACAAAGTAAAACGCGCTATTTATAATAAGTAATATAAGGGTCTGTTGACCTTTGCGGATTAAAATTAGTTCAAACTAAGAGCTATTTAATCGAGACGCGAGGTTTGTTGACTAGTGGGCTCGATAACTGCTCCTGCTTTATTCTACTGGCTTACATCCATGTAAGAATAAGTAAAAACCGAGCAAAGCTTCCGTGTCCAGCTCACACTCCTTACCACCATCCATATCGACAACAAAGAGTAAATGTCCCTGGGCAGAACCTTTGGCTAAATACCAAACAGACTGCTGCAAATTCAACCTTGAAAGAACAACAGACTCAATTGATAACCTGAAGTAATTAAAGCCTTGCGCTAACGCCTTAAAACGCCTCAATTAGAAAACTATATCGATAAGGTTTCTCATCTCAAAATAGATTATTTAATCAACCGAACTAGAGCCCAAGCTTGATGTAAGCGCTTTATAATAAGTGTTTATAAATAAAGGTTTCAAAAGTATAAGCAGCTGCAATGAGCGTCGCGATTGATGCGTAAACTAAAAGGCATTTAATTAAGTATTTAAACTGGCTTGGGAATATGCTCTGCAGTGAATTATATTGTGCAAACTATAAAAAAAGCGCCGCTTGTGTTGGAGAAACAAGCAGCGCTGAGGGATAAGTTAAGTGTATTAGTTAAGAAAAAGTTATATTAAATGACACTAATTTTGTTATGAATGATTTTAACCCCATCCATATTTTCTAAAAACTTTTGTGCAAGAGCGCGTTCAAAACCGTTATTGGCTTCGCCTTTAAGTTCAACGTCACCGTCATTAACGTGTACGTTTAGTTTTTCTAACTTTAAATTTGGGTTAGTGCGCAATTCATGAGTAATAGATTGTTGTAAATTAGGTTGTGTAGCCACACTGCTAACTACAGCTAAATGCGTTGCTGCACTGACTTTAAAAGCAGAGGCTAATAAAAATAAACAACAAAACGAAATAAAACCGATAGTAAATTTAATGCGACTCATAACTATATCCTTAGTGTGTTACTAAAAAACAATGCCATTACTCGGCGTTTTAATACTCGTATATTCGATAGGGTTACAAGTTTCATTCCAAGATTAACTATTTGAAATAAATTACTATTTTATTAATTAGTTATTCAGCTAAGTATTTTTTACATATTACTATGAATAGCTTACTCACTGTTTTTAAGCCACAAAAAAGCCGACAAACGTCGGCTCAATTAAATGTGTTAAAGCTAAAGCTATTTTTTCTTTTTAGCTTTGGCTTTTTTCTTTGCTTTCATTTTTACTGGATCTTTACGCTTTTTAACCGGTGGTTTGGCTTCTTTATGCTTTGGCTCTAATCCTTTAAATACACGGCGTTTTAGCTTTTGCTCTATGTAACGTTCTACTTTGTAAAGTATACCAATGTCGTGCGCTTCAATGAGTGAAATTGCAATACCTTTTTTACCAGCACGACCCGTACGGCCAATACGGTGTACGTATACATCCGCAGTGCGAGGCATATCAAAATTAATTACGTGGCTTATATCAGCTACATCAATACCGCGCGCGGCGACATCAGTTGCTACCAAAATGCGAGTTTTGCCACTGTGGAAATTTTCCATGGCTTTCATGCGTTTGTCTTGTGGCATTTCACCACGTAGCCACGCAGCTTTTACGCCGTTATTGGTTAGTTCACCAATAAGGGTTTCAAGACGCTCACGGGTTTTTACAAACACAATCGCTTTACTTACGTCAGGGCCATTTAAGGTGTTAACTAATAGCTCAAGTTTATGATGATAATCATCCGCTAAATGAACCCATTGATGTATTTTAGCTTTTTCTTTGCGTGATGATTCGGCTTCAAGTAGCGCGGGGTCGTTTAAAATACGCTCAGCAAATAATTCTACGCTGTCACCTTCAAGGGTGGCTGAAAATAAAAAGCACTGACGACGGTTTTTAGCTTCATCACAAATGCGCAGCATTTCTTTACGAAAACCCATGTCGAGCATGCGGTCGGCTTCATCAAGAATGAGCATTTCTACGTTTTCTGCGTGGAAGTTTTCGGTTTCCAAATACTCCATTAAACGCCCAGGTGTGGCGATTAAAATGTCGTTATTATTTTCAAAAATTTCTTTGTGTGTACCGTAGTTTATACCGCCGGTAACCACCCCAATTTTTAACTGGGTTTGCTTTGCAAGTAACTCACATTGTTCATGAATTTGATAAGCAAGCTCGCGCGTTGGGGTCATAATTAATACCCGTGCAAAGCCCGGATCACGACGCGGAAAATCCATTAAATATTGAATTGCCGGAATTAAAAATGCCGCCGTTTTACCTGTACCTGTTGGTGCAGACGCTAAAATATCGCGTCCTTGCAACGCCTCAGGAATGGCTTGTTGTTGAATGCTAGTGGGAGTTTCATAGCCCATTTTATTAATAGCATTGAGTAGCTTATCATCAAGATCAAATTCAGAAAATTGCATAGAGTGTCAAAAATAGGGGACAATTGCCGTTAATTATACGCACTTAAACCTGCTTGGTGAATGAAAAGGTGAAAAAATGTCTGGTTTTGCATTTAAACAATTTAAGGTTGAGCACGACCAGTGCGCCATGAAGGTCTCTACCGATGGTATTTTACTGGGCGCATGGGCTGATTTAAGTGGGGCAAATACGTTACTTGATATAGGAACAGGTACAGGGTTACTGGCCCTAATGTGTAAGCAACGAGCGCCACATTTAAAGGTGAGTGCGGTTGAAGTTGATGAAGCCGCCTATCAGCAGGCTTTACAAAATTGCCTGCAAAGTCCTTGGCCGGATATTAGTATTTACCATCAGTCTATTCAGCAGTTTGAGGCTGCTGGTTTATTTGATTGTGTTATAGCTAATCCGCCTTATTTCAATCACAGTTTAAAAGGTGATAATGCAGCGCGAAATATCGCTCGACATACCGATGGTTTAAGCTTTGCAGAACTGCTTGGTGCGTTTAAGCACCTAAGTCATCAACATTCGCGTTTTAATCTTATTTTACCCACCACTGAGGCGCAGTTATTTATAACATTAGCACAGCAGCAAGGGCTGTATTTAAATCGTCACTGCCAAGTACAAGCTATGCCAAATAAGCCCTTTAGCCGCAGTTTGATGACTTTTAGTTTTGATGATTGCGAAGTAAGTAAAAGCACCCTATGCATAAGGGAGTTAAGTAATGCTTACAGTCAAGACTTCATTGCACTGTGCAAGGCGTTTTATTTAAATATGTAATACCACGCTGTATGCCTAAAGCATTTTTACGTAGAGTGTTTTATAAAGGATTGTTAGTATGGCACAATTATTGACTCATGTTTAAAGTGATCTGATGAATTTATTAACTAAAAAAACAAAAAAAATACTATTACTAGCCCTTTTAGCGGGTAGCTTATTTAACACCTCTGAGGTTTTTGCTAACCCCACACCGGTTGGGCTTTGGAAAACTATTAATGAAGAGACTAACGAGGCTAAGTCGTACGTACGCATTACTGAGCAAGATGGCGTGCTGACTGGTAAAATTGAAAAAATACTCAATAAAGCCAAGCAAGATGCACTTTGCACCGAGTGTGATGGAGATAAAAAGAATCAGCCTATGTTGGGGATGACCATTATTGAAGATGTGACCTATGCGGGTGACGGTAGTTGGGAAGACGGTGAAATACTCGACCCAAATAACGGTAAAACCTACAGCGTGCGTTTAACACCGCAGCAAAATGGCGAAAAACTAGAAGTGCGCGGTTATGTGGGCTTTTTTTACCGTAACCAATACTGGTTAAAAGTAGAATAGTTAAGAATTAAAAAGCGCTGCATGGCAGCGCTCTTTGCAATAGTGAGTTATAGGGTTTCAGCGTACTCTGTCATCACTTGTTCTACCCAAGTGGCGATACGCTCGTCGCTTAACTCGTACTGACTGTCTTCATCTAATGCTAAACCTACAAACTGTTTACCGTCTTCGGTAAGGGCTTTGGACGCTTCAAATTCGTAATTACTGTCGTTCGGCCAAAAGCCTAATTGAGTAATGGCTTGGGCATTTATTTCGTCGTGAAGCATGCCTAACGCGTCTTGAAACCACTGGCCATACCCTTGCTGATCGCCCATGCCAAATAAGGCTATAGTTTTACCATTTAGGTCAACGTCTTTTATGTCGTCCCACTTTGATTCCCAATCTTCTTGAATTTCGCCAAAGTCCCACGTTGAGATACCAAAAATGATAAAGTCGTATTGCTCAGCGTTTTTAAGCGGTTCGTCTTTAATATTGTGTAAACTGACGATATCGGCGCCAATAATGTCGCGTATTTTTTCTGCCGCCATTTCGGTATAGCAGGTAGTAGAACCAAAAAATAAACCAATCTGCATCGTATTTATCACTGTGTAATTGCCTGTTATGATAGGCTCAAGTTTACCGTAAGGTATTTTTAATTGATACCTTCTCCCGTGGTATTACCAACATGAGATCACAACGTGACAACGCTATCTGACGATTTACCTGAACAAAATACTGAGCTAAGCAGCAATAGCGACTTTTTAGAAACCTTTTTAGATAGCCTCTATTTAGAGCAAGGCGTAAGTGAAAACACACTGAGCGCTTATCGCAGTGACTTAGATAAGTTTTGCCAATTTTTAAAAGGCGAAAACTTAATGACGGTAACCAGCCTCGACGTTGAAAGTTACCTAGCACACCGCGTTGATTTAGGGCTAAAACCACGCAGTACTGCACGCAGTATTAGTGCATTAAAACGTTTTTATCAGTACTTTGTACGCGAAAAAATAATTGGCGACTCACCTATGGTTAATATTGCTCAGCCTAAAGCGGGGCAGTCGTTACCAAAAACGCTTTCTGAGGCCGAAGTAGAGGCGCTATTAAGTGCCCCCAATATTGAAGAGCCAATGGGTCTGCGCGACAAAGCCATGCTGGAGTTACTGTATGCAACAGGGCTGCGGGTAACCGAGCTGGTGGGGCTTAGAATGGAGCAAATAAATTTGCGCCAAGCTGTGGTGTTTGTAAAAGGTAAAGGTAACAAAGAGCGATTAGTGCCATTAGGTGAAGAGGCCATGTACTGGCTCGAGCAATTTTTAAAGCTTGGGCGAGCACAAATGATAAAACATGCCACCGATTTTGTGTTTCCTTCTAAACGAGGGGTAGGCATGACACGACAAACTTTTTGGCATCGGATCAAACACTATGCTATTTTGGCATCCGTTGAGTCGCCGTTATCACCCCATACCTTGCGACATGCATTCGCAACGCATTTATTAAATCATGGGGCTGACTTGCGTGTGGTGCAGATGATGCTTGGCCACAGCGACCTATCAACTACCCAAATTTATACGCATGTAGCGAATGAACGATTAAAATCGGTACATGCTGAGCATCATCCTCGTGCTTAAGCGAATTTTTTTGTCACTAAGCCGGTCATATAGACACGATAAGATAAGTATTTTTAAGATAGAGAACCCGTTATGAAAAAATTAATGTTAGCAGGTGCCATGTTGTGCACTAGTTTGAGCGCCTTTGCTAATGGCGTTGCAGTAACACCCGATGCCAATGATCCTATCGTGACGAAATTTGCCGCGCTAGGGGTAACCGTTAAACAAATTAATCCAAGCCCAGTTGCAGGCTTAAAAGAATTGATCACCAATAAAGGTGTGCTGTATGCAAGTCCTAACGGTCAATTTTTAATGCAAGGTACGCTAATCGATTTAAACAACCGTAGTAACCTAACCGAGCAAGCACTTAATGGTGTGCGCCAATCAGGGTTAAAAGAATACGAAGACTCAATGATTGTTTACAAAGCGCCTGAAGAGAAGCACAGCATTACTGTATTTACCGATATTAGCTGTGGTTACTGTCGTAAATTACACCGTGAACTAGATGACTTACTTGATGCGGGTATTACCGTTAAGTATTTAGCGTTTCCGCGTGGCGGTCTGCAAGGATCTGGTTACGCTGATTTAATGAATGTATGGTGTGCTAAAGATCAGCAAGAAGCATTAACTGAAGCTAAATCAGGTGCAGATACCCAAATTGTTAAAGGCTGTAGCGCACCTGTTGCTGAGCATTATCAGTTAGGCCAGAGTTTTGGTATTAGCGGTACACCGGCTATTATTTTAGAAGATGGCACGATGATCCCAGGTTATCAGCCTGCTGCGGCATTAAGCGCAGCGCTTGAGGCTAACAAAGCGGGCTAAGCAATACCGCGAGTATGTGTTTAAAAAGGCCTTTATGGCCTTTTTTTGTCTTATTATCATGAACATCATAAGTTAAAAACTAGCATGAAAAAAATGATCATTGCGCGAGAACCCGTTGACGACTCTCATCTGCCGAGCCATCTTCACCCTGTTATTAAGCAAATTTATGCCACGCGAAATGTTTCCCATGCCGATGAGCTAAACAATAGCGCAGCTACACTCCACGACTTCAAACTTTTTAAAGATATAGACAAAGCCAGCCAACTGTTAATTGAAGCCCTACACGCACAAAGCAAAATACTTATTGTGGGCGACTTTGACGCCGATGGCGCAACCAGCACCGCCACCTTAATGCAAGGGCTGGCCATGTTTGGCTTTACTCACTTAGATTACCTAGTACCAGACCGCTTTAGTTTAGGGTACGGTTTAAGCCCCGCATTGGCTGAGCAAATAGTGACAATGAAGCCCGATTTAGTGATCACCGTCGATAATGGCATATCGTGTATCGCAGGCATTGATATTGTTAAAGCCGCAGGCATTAAAGTACTGGTTACAGATCACCATTTACAAGGCGAGCAACTGCCGAATGCCGATGCTATTGTTAATCCTAATCGTCATGACTGTGATTTTCCTTCTAAGTCGATAGCTGGTGTTGGGGTGGCGTTTTATTTACTCATTGCCCTGAGAAGTGCGCTGCGTGAACAAGGCTACTTTAACCATCATCCTATGCCAAATATAGCTGATTTGCTTGATATTGTAGCGTTAGGTACGGTAGCCGATGTGGTAGCACTGGATGCGAATAACCGCACCTTAGTGCACCAAGGCTTGGCTCGTATTCGCAGCGGTAAAACTCGCCCAGGTATTACCGCACTGATTGAAGTGGCTAATCGCAATGCCGCGCGTTTGAGCGCCAGTGACTTTGGTTTTTCGCTTGCTCCACGCTTAAATGCAGCAGGGCGCTTAGACGACATGAGTCTAGGCATAGCGTGTTTACTTAGCAACGACATAAATCAAGCAAGACGCATAGCCGGTGAGCTTGATAGCTTAAACTTTGCCAGACGTGAAATAGAGCAAGGCATGCAAGTAGAAGCGCAAGCGGTGCTCGATAGGCTCGCCTTTAAAGAAGACAGTGTGCCCGATGCCATTTGTTTGTACCAAGACGATTGGCACCAAGGGGTAATTGGTATTTTAGCCGGGCGCTTAAAAGAAAAGTACCACCGCCCAACGGTGATATTTGCCGGTGGTGAAAACGGTGAAATTAAAGGCTCATGTCGCTCTATTGAAGGCTTGCATATGCGCGACTTACTTGAGGGATTAAACACCGCGCAGCCTGGTTTAATTAATAAATTTGGCGGCCACGCAATGGCGGCAGGGTTAAGTATTAACGAGCAGCAATTTACTGAGTTTAAACGTGCGTTTGAAAGTGCGGTCAGCGCGCAACTCAGTGAAGAAAGTAAACGTTGCATTGTGTTTACCGATGGTGAGCTACCTAACGACTGCTTTAGCATGGATTTTGCACAATTATTAAAGCAATCAGGCCCGTGGGGGCAGCAATTTCCTGAGCCGATATTTGAACACACCTTTGAAGTGATACAGCAGCGCATTGTGGGTGAAAAACACCTAAAGTTAGTCCTTAAACACCAATCTGCACGTTTAGTTGACGCCATAGCTTTTGGCATTGATGTAAAAGCGTGGCCAGATACCGAGGCGCAGTTTGTTAAAGTAGCGTACCAGCTCGATATAAATGAATTTAGAGGTAAATTTAGCTTACAACTAATTGTAAGAGAGCTTGAAAAAGTGGGCTAAAAAATATCTTCAAACCATGCATAAAAGGCTAATAAAACGCGCGGTTTTTTGTTAAAATCGGGCGTTTTTATTATTTGATGATTTTTAATTGCGCTCAGTCTCTTTTTTAGGTGCGCAATAACCTAGCCATTTTGGAGTAATGTACATGTTTGAAGTGAATCCTGTGATTAATCAAATCAAGGAAATTCGCGAACGTACTGAACTGCTTCGGGGGTACCTTTGACTACGCTCTTAAACAAGAACGTTTAGAAGAAGTTAACGCCGAACTTGAAGATTCAGCCGTATGGAATGAACCTGAGCGCGCACAAGCCCTTGGTCGTGAAAAGTCAGCACTAGAAGCCGTTGTTGAAACCATTGACACCTTAGTGGCGGGTACTGACGACGTTGAAGGGTTAGTAGAGCTTGCTGTTGAAGCCGAAGATCAAGACACCTTTGATGAAGCACAAAGTGAACTAGCTGATTTAAATCAGCAGCTTGAAGGGCTTGAGTTTCGTCGTATGTTTTCAGGTTCTCACGATTCAAACGATGCCTACCTTGATTTACAGTCAGGTTCTGGCGGTACTGAAGCGCAAGACTGGTGTAATATTTTACTTCGCATGTATTTACGCTGGGGTGAAGCAAAAGGCTTTAAAGTAGAGCTTGTTGAAGCGACCGATGGTGATGTTGCCGGTATTAAAGGCGCAACGGTGCGTTTTTCTGGGGAATACGCTTATGGTTGGTTACGCACTGAAACAGGCGTACACCGCCTCGTTCGTAAAAGTCCATTTGACTCAAGTGGTCGTCGTCATACCTCGTTTGCTTCTGCGTTTGTTTACCCAGAAGTTGATGACAATATTGAAATTGACATTAATCCGTCTGACTTGCGTATAGACGTTTACCGTGCATCAGGCGCGGGTGGTCAGCACGTAAATACCACTGAATCAGCGGTACGTATTACTCACGTGCCAACTAATACTGTGGTGCAGTGTCAAAACGAGCGCTCGCAGCATAAAAATAAAGCCCAAGCAATGAAGCAGTTAAAAGCGAAATTATTTGAGCTTGAGCTACAACAGCAAAATGCAGAAAAGCAAAGCCAAGAAGACAACAAGTCTGATATTGGCTGGGGAAGTCAAATTCGTTCTTACGTACTTGATGACTCGCGTATTAAAGATTTACGTACCGGCGTTGAAAACCGTAATACTCAAGCGGTACTCGATGGCGACTTAGACAAATTTATTGAAGCCAGCTTAAAATCTGGCTTATAACCACCAAGCTAAAAAAGAGCTAAAAAATGACTGATCAAATCCAAGACGAAAATAAGTTAATCGCTGAGCGTCGCGGCAAATTAGACGCTATTCGCGCAAATTGCCCAGCCAACGGTCATCCAAACCAATTCCGTCGTGAGCATTACACGGCAGATTTGCAGGCTGAGTTTGGTGATAAGAGTAAAGAAGAATTAATCGAATTACAGCACGTAGTATCGATTGCAGGTCGTATTCTTGCTAAGCGTGGTCCGTTTATGTCTATTCAAGATATGAAAGGCCGTGTACAAGTTTATGCATCAAAAGACGTTCAAAAAGATTTAAAAGCAAAATATGGCCAGCTTGATATTGGCGATATTATTGGTGTTAAAGGGCCGCTTAATAAATCGGGTAAAGGTGATTTATACGTAGATATGGCTGAGTACGAACTACTGACTAAGTCACTTCGTCCACTTCCTGAAAAATTCCATGGCCTATCGGATCAAGAAACGAAATACCGTCAGCGTTATGTTGATTTAATTACTAACGAAGCAACGCGTGAAACATTCCGTATTCGCTCACAAGTGGTTGAAGGTATTCGTCGCTTTTTAGCAGACCGCGATTTTATGGAAGTAGAAACGCCAATGCTACAGGTTATTCCTGGTGGTGCATCTGCGCGTCCGTTTGTGACTCATCATAATGCGCTTGATATCGACATGTACTTACGTATTGCGCCTGAGCTTTACTTAAAGCGTTTAGTAGTAGGTGGTTTTGACCGTGTATTCGAAATTAACCGTAACTTCCGTAACGAAGGGTTATCAACGCGTCACAACCCAGAATTCACCATGATTGAGTTTTACCAAGCATACGCTGACTACATTGATTTAATGAACATCACCGAAGACATGTTACGTACAGTTGCAACTAACGTATTGGGTAGCCCAATCGTTGTTAACACCACTAAAGATGAAAACGGTGAAGTGATTGATTCAGTAGAGTATGACTTTGGTCAACCGTTCACACGTTTAAGCATGAGCGACGCAATCTTAAAATATAACCCTGAGTTTGATGCTGCGGTATTTAACGACCCAGAAAACCACTTTGAAGAATTAAAAGCGTACGCTAAACAAGTGCATGTTAAAATTCCTGAAAACTGCGTATGGGGCCCGGGTAAGTTTTTATGTGAAATATTTGAAGAAACGGCTGAGCATATGCTTATCCAACCTACATTTATCACAGGGTATCCGTGGGAAGTGTCTCCACTTGCACGTCGTAACGACGAAAACCCATTTGTAACTGACCGCTTTGAATTCTTTGTTGGTGGCCGTGAACTAGCAAATGGTTTCTCTGAGCTTAATGATGCACAAGATCAAGCTGAGCGTTTTTCTCGCCAAGTTGAAGAAAAAGACGCAGGTGATGATGAAGCAATGCACTACGACGAAGACTACATTCGCGCGTTAGAGTATGGTTTACCACCAACAGCGGGTGAAGGGATTGGTATTGACCGTTTAGTCATGTTGTTTACTGACTCATCAACTATCAAAGATGTTATTTTATTCCCACATATGCGCCCACAAGCAGACTAAGCTTGAAGGAATAAACTAAAAAATTATCAACGCCGCTAACTAGCGGCGTTTTTTTTGCCCTATTGTTTGTGAGACATTGCCTAAACTGCTCATTAAGTCTTTTAATTAATTGTTTTCACATTAATAATGAAGTCTAGGTATAAAGAGCAATTAACCTTTAATTCAGTTTCACTCGCATATGGTTACTCCACTGCTTAGCAACATTACAGCAGTGATATAACTTTTTGGTATGATTGTTTTTTAAACATTGTGTTGTATTTATGTAAATTTTTTAGCTAAAATGTGGCGGAAATTTATACGCTGTCATTCTTAGTCGTAAAAAATAAAAATTTCTAAAGGACTTAGAAAAATAATATGAAAGTTAAACAAGTAGAACCTTTATCTGATGAAAACACCACTGAACAACAGCGACAAGCATATTATCGTGCGTGTATTGCTGAGTTTCAGAAGTTAGGCTATCAAGAGCAATACCTTGCTGAACTTACGGACGAACTAGTGCCAGTGATGGGTGTAAACTCAAGCACGCCAAATGCCTAACCCGATTAAATTTCGAACTAATTTTACTGTAAAACTAAACATATGTGCAATCTATAGCCATATAGTCACTTTTGTCAGAAAAGTGTTTGACATATTTTCTGAAATCTTTATTATACGCCCCACAAGACGGAGAGGTGTCCGAGTGGCCGAAGGAGCTCCCCTGCTAAGGGAGTATAGAGTTTGTAGCTCTATCGAGGGTTCGAATCCCTCCCTCTCCACCATTTTTTAAATGGCGCATCTTGTAAAATAAAGTATGGGCGCATAGCTCAGCTGGATAGAGTACCTGGCTACGAACCAGGCGGTCGGAGGTTCGAATCCTCCTGCGCCCACCATACTTTACTCTCTTTTAGAGAACGCTCTGCTTAGAGTTAAAACAAGCAAAATGAAAGTGGGCGCATAGCTCAGCTGGATAGAGTACCTGGCTACGAACCAGGCGGTCGGAGGTTCGAATCCTCCTGCGCCCACCACTTTCATTGCAACTCCTGCTAAGAGTATAAATAAGTAAAGTGTTGGCTAATGCCAAGCGGTCGGAGGTTCATTCTTATTAGATACGTCCTACGCCCACCACTTTCAACTCTCACTTAGAGTATAAATAAGTAAATATGAAAGTGGGCGCATAGCTCAGCTGGATAGAGTACCTGGCTACGAACCAGGCGGTCGGAGGTTCGAATCCTCCTGCGCCCACCACTTTCATAAATAAGCCGACATTAAGTCGGTTTTTTTGTGCCTGGAATAAATCAAAGCGTGGATGTGGATAGAGTACCTGGCTACGAACCAGACGGTCAGAGGTTCACTCTTAGAAGATACGTCCTGCGCCCACCACTTTCATACATAAGCCGACACTAAGTCGGTTTTTTTGTGTCTGAAATAAAGTGAATATGAGAAAGTAGCAAGCTACGAACCAGGCGGTCGGAGGTTCACTCTTAGAAGATACGTCCTGCGCCCACCACTTTCATACATAAGCCGACACTAAGTCGGTTTTTTTGTGCCTGAAATAAAGTGAATATGGGAAAGTAGCAAGCTACGAACCAGACGGTCAGAGGTTCACTCTTAGAAGATACGTCCTGCGCCCACCACTTTCATACATAAGCCGACACTAAGTTGGTTTTTTTGTGCCTGAAATTTGAGAAGGCTAACAGATATTAGTTAAACCTAATTATACACACCGCTAAATTTTGCATTCAGCCACTTCTCTAAAAGCGCAGCGCCTCTTAACCTCTTTGTGAATAACGCCCTTAAAAACCTAAATGCACAAAGAGAAGTGAAAGAGGAGTAAATGAGACGTTCAAAATCACCATGAGTATTTAAACGCCAGCAAGCTACATTTTACAAATAATATCATCGTCAACTTTTAATGTGGACGTAGTGCTTACTCACGTTAGAAACACAGTTTCTCATTGCTAAAACCTGGGCGAGATAAAATCCCACTAAAACCTAAAAATTTCGCTTGCAAAAGGCTCGGTGTTTTATTTTTATTACCTGACCGCTGACCGCTGACCGCTGACCGCTGACCGCTGACCGCTGACCGCTGACCGCTGACCGCTGACCGCTGACCGCTGACCGCTGACCGCTGACCGCTGACCGCTGACCGCTGACCGCTGACCGCTGACCGCTGACCGCTGACCGCTGACCGCTGACCGCTAATTCTTAAAACCTAAGCTGCTCTTTAAACTCGGCTGTGTTATTTTAAACGTCTTGTTTAAAAGGATCTTGCTGTATGTTTAAAACCGTGTTTTTTACCTTCTTTTTTATACTAAGTGCACTTTTTACCGTTGCTACACATGCAAATGAGGCTAAACATGCAATCGCCGTTGGTGCAGAGCAATTTGCTTTGTATGCACCCCAATTAAAAAACAAACGTGTAGGGCTGGTGGTTAACCAAACCTCTGTAGTGGGGCAAACGCATTTAGTTGATAGCTTGCTGGCTAAAAACATCAACATCACTAAAATTTTTGCACCTGAGCATGGCTTTCGAGGCGATCACGATGCCGGTGCTCATATACAAAACGCCGTTGATAGCAAAACTGGTATTGCGCTTATTTCTATTTACGGTAAAAACAAAAAGCCAACCCCCGAGTCATTGCAAAATGTAGATGTAATTATTTTTGATATTCAAGACGTGGGCGTACGCTTTTATACCTACATAAGCTCTATGCATTACATGATGGAAGCCGCGGCCGAGCAGGGGATTGAATTTATAGTACTCGATAGGCCAAATCCTAATATTAGCCACATTGACGGGCCAATTTTAGAACCGAAGTTTAAATCGTTTGTGGGTATGCACCCAATCCCTGTACTGCATGGTATGACGGTAGGCGAGCTTGCTAACATGATCAAAGGTGAGGGGTGGATCAATCAGGCTCGTGATTTAAAGCTAAATGTGATCCCTGTTGCCGGCTACACCCGCACAACTCCATATAGTTTGCCGGTAAAACCAAGCCCTAATTTACCCAACGATCAATCAATTGCGCTTTACCCATCACTTTGCTTTTTTGAAGCCACTCCTATTAGTATAGGTAGAGGAACTGACTTTGCCTTTCAGGTTATTGGTTATTCACCAGTAGCACTTGGGGATTTTAGCTTTACCCCTCGCTCAATAAAAGGCGCAGCGCTTAATCCTAAATTTAAAGATCAGCTAGTGAAAGGGATTGATTTACGCCATAGTGATACCGTCGGTTTAAACTTAAATTATTTAATTAATGCTTACCAGCAGCTTACACAGGCTAAACAGCTGTTTTTTGAACGTGCCGATTTTATGGATAAGCTCGCAGGAACTGATAAATTAAGGCTCGCCATAGAAGCAGGGCACTCAGCTGAGGAAATTAAACAAAGTTGGCAAGCCGGGCTTAAACAGTTTAAACAGCAAAGAGCGCATTATTTGCTGTATTGATAAAAGGGATGCGTGCATTGGGCTTTAAAAATGATAAACAATAAAACGTACTATAAAGTAGTTATATTGCTGCTGAGCATTATTATTGCGGGCTGTAGTCACTCTACAGCAATTAAATCAGAGCGCCCTTTAACGGCTAATCATATTAACGCGTTAGCTAATGCGCAGGTGATTGCTACCTTTCCTGAGCCAAATCCCAGCAGCAGAGAATATGTAAATAACCGCGGCACTTTTAAAGCCTACCGGGGTCGTGGACAACTATTGCTACAAAATGTCAGTGCGGTTAGCGCCGATATATACATCAATAATAAAAAGCTCTCTCTTAATGAGCCTTTACGCGCTAACACCGAGTACGACTTTAATTTAGGGCACTATACACATAACGGCGTGAACACCTTTAAGGTAGAGAATATTCAACCTGCTGGTGGTAGTTTAACCCTGCGCTTTGCATTTGCTACTTTAGAAAATACCGCCACAAAAGAAATCGACTTTAGCCAAGTTGATACCTTAATTGAAAACGATATAAAAGCAGGCTTTCCAGGAGCGGTATTAGCGGTTGTTAAAGCGGGTAAGGTATTAAAATTAACCGCGTATGGCGATGCAAAACAATATCAGCAAAGTGATTTAATGCTACTGCGCCCAGAGCCTATGCAAACCAATACCTTATTTGACTTAGCCTCAAATACTAAAATATTTGCTACTAACTTTGCATTAATGAAATTGGTCAGCGAGGGGAAGTTAAACATAAATCATACGGTGCATTCATACCTAAAAGAGTATCAGGGAGGTGGTCGAGAGCACCGCCAAGTAAAAGACTTACTAACTCATAGTGCCGGTTATCCGCCAGTGTTTGATTTTCATCGAAAAGACACCGCTTACGGCGATGCGTTTTTCTCACAAACAAGCGAAACCACGAAACAGCTATTATTAACAAGCGTGCCATTAACCGCTGAACCTACAGCGCCGCATGTTTACTCTGATATTGATTACATGATTTTAGGTGTTTTAATTGAGCGAATTAGCGGCCAACCACTCGATGAATACCTAGAGCAGCATATTTACGCGCCTTTAAAACTCAATAACACCTTATTTAACCCGCTTAAAAAAGGCTTTAACCGTCAGCAGTTTGCTGCCACGGAGCTTAGCGGTAATACTCGAGATGGGCGTATTCATTTTGATAATATTCGCACCAATGTACTGCAAGGGCAGGTGCATGACGAACGTGCTTATTATTCGCTTGATGGTGTTGCAGGCCATGCGGGATTATTTAGTAACGCTCCCGATTTAGCTGTGCTGTGCCAAGTTCTACTTAACAAAGGTGGTTATGGCGATACGCAAATTTTTAACGCCAGTAGCTTAGCGCAATTTTTAACGCCACAAAGCAGTGATGAAACCTACGGGTTAGGTTTTCGTCTTGCGGGAAATAACCAAGCGCGGCGCTGGCACTTTGGCCCTTATGCCAGCGCTCAGGCCTATGGCCACACAGGGTGGACAGGCACAGTCACCGTGATTGATCCGGCCTACGATTTGGCCATTATTTTACTCACTAATGCGCGGCATACTCCTATTAAAGGTACTGAAAAGCGCTATCAATTTGTAGGGAAAAATTTTGAAACAGCGCAATACGGCTCTATTGTGTCGCTTGTTTATGAGGCATTATTAAATCAATAAGCGTTAGTAAGTGACTTAATTGCTTATATCTATTAAGTTAAGTAAAGCGTCGGCATTATAAAAATAAATAAGGTTTGTTTATGCATTGGTATTCTATTTTACCGCCACTGATTGCCATTGCTATCGTGTTTTGGCGTAAAGAAGTGATTATGGCTCTTTTGGTGGCAGTGGCTTCATCAGAGTTTTTACTAGCCATTCAGGGCGAAGGAAATAGCGTATTTAATACATTTTTAAATACCATAGAGCGCATTATTTCGGTAGCAAGTTCGCCAGGTAATACCCGTATACTCATATTTAGTATTTTAATAGGCGCATTACTGGCTTATATTCGCGAGTCTGGCGGTGTTGCTGCTACCGTTAATTTGCTAATGAACAAAGGTGTTGCTAAAAGTAAGCGCCAAGTAGGCTTTTTAACTATGTTTACCGGCGTAGCGGTATTTATAGAGTCAAACTTAAGTGTGCTTACCTCGGGTATTTTATCTCGCGGTCTGTTCGACAAATTTAAAATGAGCCGCGCGCGTTTAGCCTACATAATCGATAGCACCAGCGCCCCTGTGTGTATTTTAATATTACTAAACGGCTGGGGTGCATTCGTACTGGGCTTGCTAGGTAATTACGAATTAGGCGAGTCGGCCGTATCAGTGCTGTGGGGCAGTGTAGGCTATAACTTTTACGCCATAATCACCTTGGTTATTGTTTTTTATACCATTGCCTTTGATAAAGTACATGGCCCAATGAAAGTAGCTGAACAAAAACTAGAGCTACAAACAACCGAACTAAAAGAAGAAGTAAAAGGCTCTAAAGCACGCTTTATGCTAGTGCCACTGTTAACGCTAATTGTTAGTATGGTTGGCTTTATGTTTTATACCGGTAACGGCGTACTTGCCGAGGGCAGCGGTTCAAAATCAGTATTGTACGCCACGGTTTTAGCTATTGTTGTAGCCTATTGTTTAATGATTGGCTCGCGCCAATTTACCCACCACCAACTTGTTGATACCGGCTTTAAAGGCATGGGTGAATTACTCCCACTGGTAAGTATTGTATTGCTCTCGCTCACCTTAGGTGCAAGCTTAAAAGAGCTAGGTACAGGTGTGTTTGTGGCATCTTTGGTTGGCGACTACTTACCAATATATTTAATAGTGCCCGTGCTGTTTTTAACTGGCGCGGTTATGTCGTTTACTACAGGCACCTCGTGGGGCACATTTGCCATACTCATCCCCATTGGCGTACCGCTTATTCAAGCGCTTGGTTTACCGCCATCGCTGGTAGTAGGCGCTATTTTAGGTGGCGGCATATTTGGCGATCACTGCTCCCCTATATCCGACACCAGCGCAGTATCGGCTATTGCATCAGGCTGCGACCTACTTACCCACGTTAAAACCCAGTTACCCTATGCATTAGTAGGCGGCGGTTTAACGTTTGTAGCTTACTTAGTAACGAGCTTAATTGTTTTGTAGGTTGGGTAGAGCGTAGCGAAACCCAACAAAGTGAGTGAGTTTAAAGCCTGCAAATCTGCAGGCTTTTTTGTCGCGCTGGCGACTGCAGCCAAAGAGGGGCTGCCGCTGACCCATCTCTGGACTCTCCCAGCGCCACCCGAGCATCACGCTTAATCCTTCAAACCGTAATTGATGTGAACGTAAACGGCGAAGATAGGCCATCCATGGCCTAGTTTCGCCTTATCGCGCATTGCCTATATGGACGTAGGTACTTAGGATTTGTCGGGAACAAAATCCTGCCATGCGCGATATTACTCATCAATTACTTATTTCCAGGGCGTGATGACGGGGAAAGGGGGTTAAATGTGAGATTGGCTTTTGGTCTTGGCGATATACAAAGCCGACTTTAGAAACTTAACATAAGTATATTTCTGATTAAGAGCATTTTATTTATGTATGGTTTTAGATAAACTGTCACGTAAATCTCAATCACAAATATGGAATTAGAGTGTATTCAGGAAAACAAGTTATTAAAGCTGGAGAAACACTTTTATTATCCAACCTAAGTGATACAGACCCTCATTTATTTTCTCGTAGTATGGATGTCTTGTCTTTTTGGCGCTTTTCATTTGAAGATGCATTAGACACAGCCTTTTCAATATTAGTAAGGGAAACCTTACCACATGATAGTGACGCAATTTTTGCCAAGAGATTAAAACGCCACCCTTCTATAGTTTCAAAACTAAAACGTTTTGATACGATGAAGCTAAAAAATATGCAAGATATCGGTGGCTGTAGAGTAATCTTAAAAGATGAAAAAAAATTACGAAAAGTAGTTCGAAGTTTAAAATTACTTCCTGAGTTTCAAAATAAAAATGGCAAATATAAATATAAGGATTATATCAAAACACCTAAAAAGGATGGTTATCGAGGGTATCATCTAATAGGCCGCTTCATTGATAGTCAAGGGAAAGAGAAGAGTATTGAAATTCAGTTGCGAACAAATATTCAGCACTCTTGGGCGACAGCTCTGGAAATTGTCGACTTATTTACTGGGCAAGCTTTGAAATCGAGTATTGGTGAAGAAAAATGGAAAGATTTTTTTAGTGCTACTAGTGAACAGTTTGAAGTTATTGAAAGAATACCTTTATATTCTGGGTTATCGCCCCAAGAGTTTGTTTCAAGATTTGCGAAAAAGTTAAGTTCGAGCAATGATATACAACTTATATATAGTCATAAGTTATGTTTGTATTATTTAAAGGATTTAGGCGTTATAGAGCGTTTGGGTGCATTTGCAGGTTCTTTAAAAGTAATTGATAACCAGCTTTTAGAAATAGATAGTAAGCCAGGTTACATACTTTTGGTAATTGACTTTGATGAAAATAACTTAACCTCTACTTTGTTTTCGGATGATCTAGATGGTAAAAGAGATGCCGAAAAAAGTTATATTGAAGCGGAAAAATATGCCGCTGCAGAAGATGGGATTGTCGTTGCACTCGTTTCATCGTCAAATGTAGGCGGAATAAGGGATGCTTATCCAAACTATTTCGCTGATTCTACAAACTTTTTAAAGTATTTAGAATTGTTAACTAAAATTGACAATCCTATTAAGTTAAATATGAAACGTAGAATGAAATTTGCTGGCGAAAGATAGTATTTAGAAAAGCTTTTGAGTTTTACTTTTTTGGGTTTTCTTTAATAATTACAATGCCATTATGGAACTAAAGGCACTAGGATTCACAAATATTTACCCTAACCCCCGCATGTTTAAGCCCCACAATCTGCCCTTTACCATTATGTGCCATGGCCAACATATCACCCGTATTTATATCGCTTTCAACCGCGTGTTTACCCTTTAAATCACTTAAGAGCGACTGCTTAATTTGCACCAGTACCTCGTCATTACAACTGGCTATGTACCAGTCGTTGTCGACCTTTACGAGCGTGCCGTATTCTATATGGTGTTGTTGATGGCGGTGTAAGTCGTTTGCTAGTTGGGTGTCGAGCGCGCGTTTTTGTTGCGTTATGGTGCTTGCGTAGCTACCTGTTTGATCTATTTCATGCGTTGTTATAAACGAGTAGTCGTGTATGTCTATGGTGTTTAATACGGTTTTAGGGGCAGTATTTATCACGTTGTTACTATCGAATACTATAAAGGCCAGTAATCCCAATGCGCAGGTAAGGCTTGTGAGTTGTAGGGCAAAGCCAAGCTTTTTAGGTTTTTTTTGGGCTACGCTGTGTTTTAACGCCTGTTGTTGAGCATGCGAAAGGCTGGTACGTGCTTTTCGCTCGTTATAATGTTGTGTGAGCTTTTCATCAAACTGCTCATCAGGCTTGTTCATTACGGTCTCCTAATAATTGTTTTAGGTTTTGTTTGGCGTAGCGTAGCCTTGTTTTTATGGTTTGGGCGTTGCTTTGCGTTATAAGTTCTATGTCGGCAAGGCTAAAGCCTTCTTGTTGTAGGGTGATGGCTTCGCGCTGCACAAAGCTAAGTTGCTTGAGCGCTGTGTTAAATGCTTCGTAACTTATGTGTGTGTCACCTATATGCGAATCACCACTTGTTAATTCACTTTGATTGTCATTTTGCGCAGGCAGTTGGCTGTTTTCGTCAAGCTCTACAAAGTGTTTTTGTTTACGGTATTCGTCTATCAGAGTGTTACGTGCGAGTCGAAATAACCATGCTTTAGGCGTGGTTTGTGCTTGGTAAAGGTGGCGCTTTTCAATAACCTTTAGCCATGTTTGTTGGCTTACGTCGTATGCTAAATGTGTATTAGATTGGGTAACTAGGTAGTGATATAAATTGTTACTGTATAAGGTAATAAGTTGCTCTAAGTGGCGGTTGTCGCCACTTTTTGCACACCGCGCCATGCAGTCTTTGCTTGGCACTTCAAATAACCATGACTTAATATTCAATAGCATAGGCGCTTATTCCCTTACTGCGAACTGTCTAATTTAAAATCAAGCTGTACGGTTTGACCTGTTTGTAATTGTGCCACACCTTCAATTACTTTTGGACGATATTTCCAGCGTTTAATGGCGCGAAGTGCTTCGCGATCAAATATGCGTTTTGGTTCGGCATTCACTACTGTGGCATCAATTACTTCACCTGTGGGTGAAACATTAAAGCTAAGTTGCACCCAGCCTTCTATGCCATCACGTGCTGCGGTAGTTGGGTATTTAGGATTTATACGTACAATGGGTGAAGCATCTCCCGTAGGGCGGGCAATTATTTGCTTCATATCGTCACCAAGTCTGTCAATTACTATGGGTGGTGCTGTGCTTATTGCTGTTATTGGCTCATTACTAGGTGTTACACGTGGCGGTGCTTTAGGCGGCACTTTAGGTGTGGGTGGTGCGGTATTCTTTTAATATGCGTGGTTTGTTTATCTTCTGGTGCTTGAAAAATCTCAACAGTAATATCATCACCCAATTTGATAGGCGCTCTTTGCTCGCCACTAATTAAGTATTGCATAAAGGCAAATGCGATAAAGGTGATCGCGACACCGCCAATAACAGCTGTTGATGCTTTGAACATGGGGTTTTTAGGGAATTCAAGTGTGTGCATAAGCCGCGCCAAATTAACTTATTATGTTGTTTCAGAGCTATAACGGCTGGCAAATAGAAAAGGGGTTAAATAGTTTTAAAATTTAATTTATTAAAAAGCCGAGTTAGTATTTAACTCGGCTTTTGTATATTTAATTACAAACTACTGTTTCTTTTCACTTAGCGCGGGCTGGCCGTAGTTTGGCGAGCGTGGGCCATACAATAAACCATTGTATGTATCAGATGAAAGCAAACGATTAGAAGTAATTGCTGCAACTTCAAAGCCTTTATCACTCACTGTTTCAGCAATTTGATTAATAGCTGCAACAACTAGCATTCCGACTAAACCACCACCAGTGTTGTTGTTTTGTTGCTCAGCAGACGATGCTCTCGCCTTATCCTGCCATAGGACTTCGCCAGTGCGTAAATCAACAAGTCTTGCTGATACGGTGACCGCTGTTTCACTTGAAATAACTACGTAGCTGGTACCGTATTCTTCAATGTTGATATATAAGGCTGAATCAGCACCAAAAATATCATGTAGCTTTTTAACGGGCACTTGGTGGATATCGTTTGCAACCGTTAAGCCATTACCTTTAAAGGTTTGATCAACAACCGCGACAGGAAATACATAAAAACCAGATTCAGCGATAGGAGTCATCATTTGTGTCATTACACTATATGGCGCGATTACTTCTGGTGTGTTGTTTAAAGGAGGCAACACAAGAATTGAATGAGGATCTGCTTGTCTAAATGCACTGTAATCATGGCTCGGGGGCGGTGATACACATCCTGCGAGTGCTGTTAATAATGTTGCGATAGAGATTAGCTTTAAATAACGCATATTAAGCACCCTTTGCCGATTTTAGAAGAAAGTCGATGTACTGAACTGATTCAGGAAATAATTGTTTTTCTGTTTCAAAATGAGCAATACCTTTCACAGCATTGCCTGTATCAAAATACAGCATACCTAAATGAGCATGTAAGCCTGGTGCTATTGCTTTACTGTTATTAGCTGCATCAGCAATAACCTGCTCTAGAATAGTTATTTGCTCTTCAACCGAAACCTCATCTGCTTTTAAATAAGCATAAACGGCGCTGTTATAGTCACCGTAATAATAAAGAGGTTCTTTGGTGTTATTACACCCAGTAAGCGCGACGCATACTATAGCGGTAGCGATTAGCTTTTTCATGCTTTACTACCCCATTGACCCGATTCAAGACCAGTAACTAGTTTGTTTACCACTTCACGAATCGCTAAATCGAGTACTTTTCCGTTTAATGTTGCATCGTATGAAGCTGTGCTACCAAAGCCAACCACTTCACGCTCTGATAAGCTGTACTCGCCAGCACCTTGTACTGAGTAAATAACTTCTGATGTTGTTACATCAACAATGTTAAGTGTTACTTTGGCGTATGCAATTTGCGACTTGCCTTTTCCTAATAAACCGAATAATTGGCGATCACCTATGGCTTTACGGCCAAATTCAGTTACATCGCCAGTTACTACAAACTTTGCACCGCTAATTACTTGCTTTGCGCCTGTTAATTTAGCTTCTTCTGCAAGTGCTTGCATGTTGTCGCGATCCAGCACACTAAAACGGTTAGTTTGTTGTAAGTGGCTCATTAAGGTTGTTTTTGCTTGGCTACCTAAGCGATCTTGGCCTGATGAAAATATACCATTTTGAAAACTTGAGCGATTTACAAACTGACCCACAACTAATTTACTCTTGGTGCCAGAGTAAGTGGTGTTGTAAGTTGCGACAGTTGGTGTATCTATAGCTTTTGATGAAGTAGTTGCACAGCCAGATAAAGTGGCAGCTGCAAGTGCAGCAATTAGGGCTGTTGCAAAATGTTTTTTATTTTTTAACATGAAATTTTCCAATGTTCGTATGGGATAAATAATTAAACGAGCACTTGGAGATGTGTTTACACTGATAAGCTTATGACATTGTTCAAGAATCCGTTCCGAGGTCATTTATAAACAAAAAGTGATTAATATGCAATTATTATTGTTTTTAATTGTAAACAACGTTAATTGTTAGGTGTTTATAATTGCTCTTATTAGCTTAAAAATTATTGATATTTTCTCTAATTTTGTTGGTTAACTTTTGAGACGCTTCATTTAATTGAGGCTGAAAGTGCAGCGCCATTGAGTGTTCATTAGTTGTTTGTTAGTGCATAGCAAGCGCTATGCATTTTTTTGCTCGTTTTCCAGGTCTTTAAACAGCTCCCCTTGGGGATGTTCAAAAAACTCATCATCTATTTCTTCGTCATCCACAACCAACATTTGATCTTGTGCGGTGGTTTCTTCAATACGGGGATCCATAGTGGCAGCCAGTGGCGAGTTAGTTACATCAGAAGTACCCACCACATAATCACTGGGTTCAGGCTGCTCTACTTTTTGTTTAGAATTAATAAACGTGAGTAATAAATACATGGTTACGGTTAATAGCGAAATAGACGCATACAATGCTTGGTGCCCAAAGTAGCTCATGATCTGTGCGTTAACTGTTGAGCCTATTGCTGCCCCAGCGCCAAAAGCAACCAATAACGCTGATGACACGCCTACGCGTTCTTCGTCTTCAACTCGCGAATTGGCCAGTGCCGAACAAAGCGGATATAAAGTAAAGGCAAACAAACCAAATATAAAGGTCAGTATGTAAGCAATTAACTGTGAGCTTGGTAATAAAAACAATGCCAAACTCACAATGCCTATGGCTATGGCATTAGTACGAATTAATAAACTACGGCGAATACGGTCAGAAAGCATGCCCATTGGCCACTGTGCCAGCAGGCCAGCTAAAATAGTTAGCGACATAAAAATAGCAATTTCAGCGGCGTTAAAGCCTGATAACTTAGCAAAAATAGGTGCTAGACCATAAAAGCTACCATTGATAATGCCTGCAAAGTGGACCGCAGTAAGCGATTGTGGCACTTTTTTAGCGTAATCAAATAGGCTCATTTTTATCGGTTTTAAGGGTTTTGGGTGGATTCTGCGGGTGATAGAAATAGGAATAATGCCGATTGCTAACGCCATGCAGACTAAAAATAGCGGCGCATAACCTAGCTCAGGAAATTGTGCGAGCGCTAATTGCCCTAAAATCATCCCCAAGTATGAAGTGATCATATAAAACGAGAATACCCGGCCGCGTGATTCGGGGGCTGACTGTTCATTCAGCCAGCTTTCTAGCACCATGTAATTACACATCATACCTAAGCCAACAAAAAACCTAAGGCCTAACCATATATAAAGATTATCACTCACCCCGTGAGCAGCCACACAGGCAGTAACCGCCGCAGTACTTGCTGCAAAGGTTCTTATGTGACCCACCGATTTAATAAGATGATAGCCAAGTTTTGAACCCAGTAATAAGCCAAGGTAATAACACGAGGTCATCAAGCCTATCCAAAACGTAGACGTGCCTTGTTTACCTAAATAAAGCGCTAAATAGGTAGTAAGTAAACCGGTACCAATAATTAAAAATAAATTAGCAAAGTACAGTGACGGAAATGATTTCATTAAAATGCAAATTATGAGCTAAGACAACTAGATACTAGAGCAAGCGAGAAGGTTTTCCAAGCTGTAAAAGGGAGTTTTATATGGCGCAGCCCTATGCAGACTTTAAATAGAGGTTAATGAATAAAATAATCATTTAATAATATTTTCATTTCACCGTTTTGCAGATATTCGGTAATTTTTTTGTTTATTTTTTCGTAACTATTCACCAAAACAAACTATTTTCTAAGGATCTTTTTTAGCTATTGGCTGATCCTGCCAGTATGCCAAGCTAGAGCGATTACCCTATTGCTCTAGCTTTAATGAATTTAAACCGCATAAATATCACTGAAATAGTTGAGCAAACTAAAATTCAGTTACAAGAAGATAAAACACTCTCGCCAGCGTTGAAGATGTCTATCGAACTCATTCTTGTTGTCGTTGTTATGCTAGCTAACCTAAACTCCGGATAATAAATCCATCTCAAGCAGCTATTTTCAGCGCTAACTGCGTTGAATTTACTTGCAATAGGCGAGCTATTGACGCGTAATTTCGCCTTGTTTTCACTAAAAATCTCTAGCTAGAGATAAATAAACACAAATATCTTTTATTGATTCAACGTGTTAGTAAATCTCTTAACCAGAGTTCAGGTTAGCTAGTAAATTAGGACTTAATAGTCAAAATAGTAGCATTCCTCCATCAAAAGATATCAACCGTACAAAGCCAACGAGAGAGAAGTCAGAAAAATCAGCTGGCGGACAAAAAGGCCGAGTAGATAAAACGCTGACTCAAACAGAAACACCTGATGAGGCACAAGTCATTTTAGTTGACCGAGATTTTTTACCTAAAGGTCACTATCGTGAGGTGGGTTTTCAAAAGCGACAAGTCGTCGATATAGATATCAGTAAAGTGGTGACCGAATACCAGGCTCAAATCCTTGAGAATGAGCAAGGGATGCGGTTTGTTGGTGAATTCCCCTAAGGTGTTAACGGTCCTATTCAATATGGTGTTGGTGTGAAAGCCCATGCGGTTTACTTATCACAATAGCAATTACTCCCTTATAACCGTATTGAAGAATACTTTAGTGACCAACTAGGTATTCCGCTCAGTGCCGGCAGTTTATTTAACTTTAATGAACAAGCAGCGGCACTGGTAAAGTCATCGGGCGCAGAAGGTATCATCAAAGCGGCATTACAAAACCCGCATCAAACTTTGCATGTTGATGAGGGCCGTATTTTACCGCACTTTACCGGTGTGCTATGCCATGACCATTGGAAACCATATTATCAATATACCCAATGCCAACATGCATTATGTAATGCTCACCACATCCGAGAATTAGAAAGGGCTTGGGAGCAAGACGGCATGCAATGAGCGAATGATATGCAAACCTTACTTAAAGAAAAAATACCGGGGTGTTTTAGAAGTAGGCAAGGAGCTGAAATGTTCTGCTTGCTGAGAAGCTATTTATCGACTTGCAGAAAACAATATGTATCTGCAAGCCTAGCACTTGAGTTATTATTCAAAAATCAGCTGCCTGATATATTCATTTCAGATGAGGCTGAATAGTTACATTTAAAGAATTAAAAAGTGGTTAATTGTGAGCATTACTATGTCCCTGTAATAAGGTCTGAACCTCAAATGAGCATAGAACACAATTTGTGAAGATCTAGTTAATAATTAAAGTAATGAGTTTTTATTACAAAATAGCCAAAGCTGATACAAAGCACATTTAATTTTAATGTAATTGCAGCATGCTTTTTTAGCGGTTTAAAGTAATAAAGCATAAAAGTACTTAAGTGCTCCTATGCTTTATTATTTAATTGTTGTTTTAACGCTAAAAAAGCAAACGATGTTAGATCGCGACTAAACTGCGCTCTAACATAGCTTGAATTTGCTTAACTATTTTAGCTTCGGTTTCGGGTTCAAACTGGGCAATTCGAGGGGTGTGAATATGCCCAGTCGGAATATCTGAGTTTAGCTGATTACGCAGCCGAATACTGCGGTACGAAATTTCGTTAGACAGATAACCACCGCCACCGCCTCGCACTGCAATAGCGTCTTTTAATTCATCGAAACTGTTAGGCTCAAAGTCTTTTTTTAGGGTAATAACATGATGGTTATCATTAATAGGAAAAGGGCCTTTTGCGCTTAACATAGCGCTTACGGGTAAGCTAAATTCTACAAACTCAGTACCGGGTAATGGGCGGTCGTTTAAGCTTGGAATGAGCGGCGCTGTTTTACTGCCTCCATACACTATATTGGCGTTGTCGGGCGCTGTTACACTGCGGCGCTTGCCTGGAAAGCGCTCAAGGTCAAAGTCTTTACTACCCATACTAACGGTAACCACCATATCAACATTATTAAGTGCGTAATAAGGGGCAAGTAAAGATTCTATAATGCCTTGATCAAAGTCTTCATAACGCACAGGCACCATCACTGTGTTTATTTCAGCACTAATCCCTTTATAGTTAATGACTTGGCCATCAAGAAGTAACGCAGCCACGCCCGATGGGTTGCTTTGGTTTATATTTCTATCAAGTAAAAATGGGTCAAACCCGGTTAGTAATATTTTTTTTGTGGTGTTTTGTGAGTAGCTTAGGTCTGTGCGACCTCGGCTTCCGTTTTCTAGCAACGTTAATAACACTGTTTGCTGCGCGGTGCTCAGCGAAAATGCAGGTTTTGTGGTGCGAATTATTTTACTTGATTGTAAGCGAGCCCAATAAAGCGCGCGATCATCTAAGTTTTGCGTTGTAGCAATGCGTTTTTTTGCACTAAACCATAATCGTTTTGAGTAGTCATTTACGGCATCTACGGCTTGTGCGTAGCTTGATAGTGACTTGAATTGCTGCTCAAATTGATTAACTTCGCTGGCAAAAGCGCTTAGTACGGCTGGCATCGCTTGGCTGGCTTTTTCAATTCGCAATTCTTCTGGGGTTAGCGGTGTGTTTAAATTGGCCAAAGTATTAAAAGAAGAAAATATTAAACTTGTGGCAATCAGTGTTTTTATCATGATGGTCCTAAACTGAGTCGTATTTGTTGTCTACTATCTTATGCCTAATAAGTGGGTGCAAATAAAATCGTTGGTTGGTTTTATGTTGCAAGAAGTATAAAACCGGCGTTAAATCAAAAACTACGGGTATTTTATTAAAAAGAGTCGAAACTCTGTGGTGGGTTTAGCTACAATGGTGGCTGTGTATTTTTTAGTTTTTTACTTTTAGGCAACTATGCAACTTATTCAAATAGATAAAGCTCGTTATCGTAAACATTTAAACCGCGTTATAGTCGGCTGTGCAGCAGGTTTAGCTGTGGGCAGTTTAGCAATTTCACAAACCTTAATTGCATTATTTCCCGATGAAAGTGGGAGTCATTTTCATTGGAACTTATTAGGCGTAATTGTTACGAGTATTGGCATAGGTTGGTTGTTAAATAAATACCGTACACATCCTTTTATGAGTGAGGTGGTGTATGTATGGGAGCTTAAACAAGCGCTTAATAAAATTACCCGCAAGATGGCAAAGCTTAAAGCGGCGGGACGTGAAGGTAATCCTGATGCGCTATTAGCCATTCACTATAGTTATGCAGGCTCACGCTTGTTATGGCGGCTTGACGATAACACCATCACCATGGATGATTTAGCGATTAAACAAGCCGAGTTAGATAGCGTTGCGGCCAAGTTCAACTTAACCCTTAATGCCGATGACTACGATGACGCAATTTTAAAGCAGTTTTAATTTATAGGAATAATAATGAGCATAATTCTTTATGGTGTCCCGCTTTCTCCTTATGTACGTAAAGTACGTGTATGTTTAGCGCTTAAGCAACTGGACTATAAACTCGAAATAGTCTCGCCGTTTAATCAGCCTGACTGGTTTTTAGAAATTAACCCGTTGGGGCGAATTCCGGCGCTAAAAGATGGCGAGTTAAGTTTGGCGGATTCTAGCGTTATTTGCCAATATCTTGATGAAAAATACCCTAATTCAGCGTCCTTACTCGGTGATACTATAGAGCAACGTGCAGCCGTTCGCTGGTTAGAAAAATACGCAGATTACGAGCTGGCTCCTTTTGCAACATTTACGGTGTTTCAGCAACGTATTATTGCTCCTACAATGCAAAAGCAAACCGATGAAGTATTAGTGCAAAGTGCATTAAATGAAAAATTACCGCCTTTATTTGATTATTTAGAAGGTTATTTAGGGGATAACGAATTTTTTGTTGGTAACAGCTTAACTCTTGCCGACATTGCAGTGAGCTGCCAGTTAATGAATATGGAGCATGGTGGTGAGCAACTTGATAAGTCGCGCTGGCCTAAGCTTGCTGCTTTACATTGCCGTGTAAAACAGGGGACCGCTATGCAGAGCATGCTTGAAGGCGAACAAAAAATATTAGCCTCATTAAAATAACGTTTATCACTGATTTTTTGCAAAGCTTAGGGAGCCATAAGTGAAAAAAGTACTGATTGTTTGTTTGGGTAATATTTGTCGCTCACCGACGGCTGAGGCGGTATTAAAAGCTCGCGCTAAAGAGTTAGGCATTGATCTGCTAGTGGACTCGGCAGGGACTATTGGACACCATGAAGGTAATCCGCCAGATAAACGCTCTATGCAGGCTGGTGAAAAACGTGGTTATAGTTTTAAAGGTATTTTTTCGCGCAAGGTGCGTAGTAGTGATTTTAGCGAGTTTGATTTAATTTTAGCAGCCGATACGCAAAACCTCGCAGATTTAACTGCACGTTGCCCTGAACATTTGCAGTACAAGCTTGCGTTGTTTTTAGAGTATGGCGAGCAAACACAAAGCGCAATTCCCGATCCTTACTATGGCGGTGATGATGGCTTTGAAAAGGTACTTGATTTAATAGAGGCCGCCAGCGACAACATTTTAGCTAAGTTAAAGTAGAATAAACTAAAAAGGCGCTCAACGTGCCTTTGGTATGTTATTAACGGTTTACTTTAAAGTCGAGCTGTACTTTGGAAGTTGCTGCAACGGCTTTTCCATGTTCAAACTTAGGGGCATAGCGCCATTGCGCTAATGCTTCTACTGCCGATTTTTCAAAGGCCACGCCACCCTCAGAGCTAAGTACTTGCGGATTTTTTACAAAGCCAGACTCATCCACTTCAAACTCCATAACGACTTTTCCATCTTTACGAAAGCGCGCTTTGTTTGTAGGGTATTTAGGGTTAACGCGGTATAGCGGCGTTTGCTCTTGGCTTTCTTTCCACGGCACCATTTTAGCAATCGCGATGCAGTGCTTAGTGGCTTCATCACTTTTGCCTTGTTTTTCATACAAGCCAATTAATCTTGAGTGTGCGGTAAGCTCAGCGCTGTGATCGTAACTTAAGTTTTCATCAAAGACCTTTACTACACGATTAAGCCGTTCAATTGCTTGGTCGTATCTTTTTCTACCCTCAGCAAACGACGCCATTAAAAAGTCAGCTTTTATTTGTTCAACTGAGTTTTTAGGTAAGTTAGCCTGGTAATACTCATCGGCCTCTTCTAGGTAGTTTTTAGCTTCTCGGTATTTTTCATAGCTGAATTTATTAGCTAATATGGTTGCCGCTTCTAGTTTCATATCAGCCACAAACTTAGGGTTGTTTTGTGTGTTTGCGATTGCTATCACTTGCTCTAAATAATAATCCGCTTTTTGAGCAGAAGGGGCAAAACTAGCCATACCGACTAAAGCATCAATGGTTTCAGGCGATTGCTTACCATGGTTAGTAGCTAAAATAGTATAGGCTTGTTGATATAGCGAAAAACGCTTTTCAATCCACTGTTTACCGTATCGATTAATTGATTTTGCATAGTTAATCGCTAAGTTTGCGGTGTTATCAGCATTTTCACCGTAAACAGTTTTACCTGATGTGTAAGCCTGCTCCGCGGCTTGTTGCACATTTTCTTTGGTTTTAATCGCATTTAAATAATTTTGATACGCGTCGTTGAAAACGGTTTGAGCGTTATTTGCTTGCTCGGCAAATGACGTGGTGCTTAATAAAGATAAACTTAAGCCCATCAGTAATGCAAGTTTGTTTAGTTTCATAATGATCCCTATTATTTGTCGATAACAAATTAGCAAATCCTTATGTATATGTCATCACTTTAGGTAAATCAAGGTAAACGCTCGCTAGTAATATATTTGCGGTTAAAGATTGAAAATAGTCGCTACCGTCGCCATATATTTGCCATAAACAGTCTTGTACTACGGTGTATTTAACCTATTTTGTGATATTATCACTTTATCGTGTCGTAGTTTTTTAATATTTGGATTGGTCGTGGCGCAAGTAAGAGCAAGAGTCCAGCTTAATGTTGGCAAAAATAGTGATATTCCTGCAGAAATTATTTCCTTTAGTGGCTTAAAAGATGGCCAAGAGCATGTTGCGTTAGTGTTTAAAAACGCCGATACCGAGCAAGATGTTCCGCTTATTCGTATGCATTCTGAATGCTTAACCGGTGATGTGTTTCACTCGTCACGTTGTGATTGCGGTGAGCAGTTAAATGAGTGTATTGAAATGATGCACGAACAAGGCGGTATTTTACTTTATTTACGCCAAGAAGGGCGTGGTATTGGTTTATACAATAAAATTGATGCGTATGTACTGCAGTCACAAGGTATGAACACTTACGAGGCCAACAATCATTTGGGCTTTGCTGATGATTTACGTGATTTTTCGGATGCTGTATTAATGCTCAATGCGCTCAATTTAAAGCATGTAAAATTAATGACTAACAATCCTAAAAAGCTTAACGCATTAAAAGATGCTGGCATAGAGGTGGACTCTGTTGTGGGCACTCATGCACACATTAAAGCTGGGCTTTCAGGTAACAAGGCGTATTTAGAGACTAAAATTAAGCATGGCTCTCATATGCTTGATATTAAGAAAATTAAAAAACCTTAGGGTCTGTTGACCTTTCAAGGTTGAATTTGCAGCAGTCTGTTTGGTATTTAGGCAAGGCAGAGCCTATGTGGTGTGGTTATTCCCCATAAATAGGCGATAACGCAGCATCAATGCCAAACAGGCGCTGCCCGAAGGGTTCTGCCTAGGGGCGATTTACTCTTTGTTGCCTACATGGATGTAGGTAAGGGGCGTGAGCAGGACGCGTAAGCTTTGCTCGGTTTTTACTTATTCTTACATGGATGTAAGCCAGTAGAATAACGCAGGAGCAGTTATCGAGCCCACTAGGTTACAAACCTCGCGCCGCGATTAAATCGCCCCTAGTTTGAACAAATTTTAATCCGTAAAGGGCAACAGACCCTAATATTAACGGCATTTATCGCCGCCACCTCTGTAATACCAACCAACGCCGAGTTATACTCGGCGTGTTTTGTTTTAATTAAGAGCAAGTATGTCTACACAATTACGAATTTTTAAAGCGGATGCGGCATTAAAATGGTTTAAAGCGGGTTGGCTAATTTTTAAAACTCAGCCATTAACCTTTATCTTTATGCACTTGTTTATTGGCATTGTTGGCTTGTTGTCTTTATTTTTGCCGTTATTACAAATAGTCGCAGCATTGGCTACACCATTTTTAACCGCTGGTTTTTATCAAGCCGTGCTTACCAAGCAGCAAGGCGGAAAAATTATGTTAGCCGACATTTTGAAGCCCTTTTCAGCCAAAGGAAATCGGTTAGGCTTATTTCGCTTAGCGCTTTATCAAATGGGTGCCGGTATTTTAATTGCGCTGCTCGCCAATGGTTTATTTGCCGATGCGATGGCGGTTATGACGCAGCCTGACTTAGATCCTAATACAGCAATTAGCCAAATGCTTGAGAGTATTTCGCTTGCTAATGTGGCATTGTTTTTAATTGCGCTCTCAATTTACTTTACTTCGTTTGCCTACGCAGTACCGCTGGTTTATTTTAATAAAGAGCAACGTATTTTAAATGCCTTAAAAAGTTCGTTTATGGTGTTTTATTATAATATTTTACCATTGAGTGTTTATGGTATTATTTGCGCATTATTAATTGTGGTGTCGATGTTCTTATCGCTACTACCGCTGTTGATTTTAATGCCAATTTGCTACATTAGTTTCTTTGTTTCTTATCAGGCTATTTTTATGCCCGTTGTGCCACCAAGTGATGACAGTAACATTAAGCCTTTAAGTAGCGAGCAAAGCGGACGCTTTGACGCTTAATGGATGATACGTTAAAACAAAAGTTAAAAAACTATGTGCTTTGGTTACTAGGAAGGCAAGAGTATTCGCGCCGTGAGTTAACCCAAAAGTTACAGCAAAGAGAAGCAACCGACGAGTTCATAGAAAACCTGCTTGATTGGTGCGAAAAGCACAATTTTATTAACGAGCAGCGTTACTGTGAAGGGTTTGTAAGAAAGCACATATTTAAATGCCATGGCTTAAAGCGAATTCAAAGTGAGGCCATGAGTAAAGGGATTGATAGAGCACTGCTTGAAACAGTGGTTGAAGAGCTGGAAATAGATTGGTTTGAGCTCGCGCAGGAAGCGTACAACAAAAAATATTCAACGACACCGGCAAACCTCGAGTACAAAGAAAAAGCTAAGCGCGTGCGCTACTTAATGTATCGAGGATTTAGCTATGATCAAATAAATTTTGCAATGCAAGCACAGTAAATACAGGTGAGACTTTCACATGCAGCACATGACTACCGCACAAATTAGGCAACAGTTTTTAGACTTTTTTGCCAGCAAGCAACACCAAGTTGTTCCTTCTAGTTCGCTTATACCGGGTAACGATGCCACGTTGTTATTTAATAATGCCGGTATGGTGCAATTTAAAGATGTATTTTTAGGCGCTGAAAGCCGCCCTTACACACGCGCAACTAGTTCGCAGCGTTGTGTGCGCGCTGGTGGTAAACATAACGATTTAGAAAACGTAGGTTACACAGCACGTCATCATACCTTTTTTGAAATGCTAGGTAATTTCAGCTTTGGTGATTACTTTAAGCAAGATGCAATTAAATTTGCGTGGGAGTTTTTAACTGAGGTTGTAAAACTACCAAAAGAAAAGCTGTTAGTAACTATTTATCATGATGACGAAGAAGCCTTTGGCTACTGGGCTAACGATATAGGCTTACCTGAAGATCGTATTATTCGTATTGCAACGAGCGATAACTTTTGGTCTATGGGTGATACCGGTCCTTGTGGTCCATGTTCTGAAATATTTTATGATCATGGCGAGCATATTTGGGGCGGTCCTCCTGGCACACCTGAAGAAGATGGTGACCGTTTCATTGAAATTTGGAACTTAGTATTTATGCAATACAACCGTCAAAGCGACGGAACTATGCTGCCACTTCCTAAGCAATCTGTTGATACTGGTATGGGCCTTGAGCGTATTTCAGCTATTTTACAAGGTGTGCATTCAAACTACGAAATCGACTTATTCCAAGGCTTAATTGCGGCCGCAGCAAGCGTTACTAATGCACAAGATATGGATGATAAATCGCTTCGCGTGGTAGCCGATCATATTCGTTCGTGTGCGTTTTTAATTTCAGATGGGGTTATGCCATCAAATGAAGGCCGTGGTTATGTATTGCGTCGTATTATTCGTCGTGCAGTACGTCACGGTAATAAGTTAGGTGCTAAAGGCGCGTTTTTCTATAAATTGGTTGCTGCACTTATTGAGCAAATGGGTCAAGCGTACCCAGAACTTGCTAAGCAACAAGAAATTATTGAAAAAGTACTGCGTATTGAAGAAGAGCAGTTTGGTAAAACGCTTGAGCGTGGTTTAGCTATTTTAGAAGAAAGCTTGAGTGATTTAACCGGGGATGTGATCCCAGGTGACTTAGTATTTAAACTTTACGATACCTATGGTTTCCCTGCCGATTTAACAGCCGATGTAGCGCGAGAGCGCCAAATGACCATTGACCATCAAGGTTTTGAAGCATGTATGGCAGTGCAACGTAAAACAGCACAGCAAGCAGGCAAATTTGGTGCAGATTATAATGAACAATTAAAATCAGATAAGCACACTGATTTTAAAGGCTATGATAGTAATCATTACCGTGGCACTGTGGTAGAAATTTTTGCCGGTGGCGAATCGGTATCGTTATTAGAAGATGGTCAGCAAGGTATTATTGTTTTAGACCGTACTCCGTTTTACGCTGAATCAGGCGGCCAAATTGGTGATAGCGGAACAATTACTGTTGCCGGTGGTGAGTTTAATGTAACGAATACCACTAAATTGGGTAATGCTTTTGCTCATCATGGAACAGTTCAAGGACGTATTGGCGTTAACGATAAAGTGGATGCGACCATTGACGATGCGCGTCGTGAAAGCATTAAGAAAAACCACACCGCTACACATATTTTGCATGAAGCACTGCGTCAGCTTTTAGGTGAGCACGTATCGCAAAAAGGCTCACTTGTGCAGCCAGATCGTCTGCGTTTTGACTTCTCTCATTTTGAAGCTGTGACCAAACAAGAACTGCGCGAAATTGAACGTGTAGTAAATGACCAAATTCGTCGTAACTTTGCACTTAATACTGAGCTAATGGCAATTGATGATGCTAAAGCAAAAGGTGCTATGGCATTGTTTGGCGAAAAGTACGATGACGAAGTACGTGTAGTAACCATAGGTGATTACTCAATTGAGCTTTGTGGTGGTACACACGTAGAGCGTGCGGGTGATATTGGTTTATTCAAAATTGTATCTGAAAGCGGTATTGCTGCCGGTGTTCGTCGTATTGAAGCGGTAACAGGTGCAGAGGCAATTGCTTATGTAAGCGAGCAAGAGCAACAATTAGCTGATGTTGCAGCGCTTGTAAAAGGTGACAATACGTCAGTGCTTGAAAAAGTAACTGCCTTGCTTGAAAAGTCGAAAGGGCTTGAAAAACAAGTTGCCCAGCTTAACGATAAACTAGCCAGTGCGGCAGGTGCATCGTTACTTGATTCAGTGGTTGAAATTAACGGGGTTAAATTGTTAGTGGCCAACGTTGAGGGCACAGAATCAAAAGCGCTTCGCGGTATGGTTGACGACCTTAAAAATAAAATTGGCTCAGGTGTTATTGCCTTAGGTGTTGCCAGCGGCGACAAAGTAAGCCTAATTGCGGGTGTAACTAAAGACTTAGCTGGCAAAGTAAAAGCGGGTGAGTTAGTTAATCACATGGCAGGCCAAGTCGGTGGTAAAGGCGGCGGTCGTCCAGATATGGCGCAAGCGGGTGGTTCTGAGCCACAAAATTTAACAGCAGCACTTGATAGCGTAACAGCTTGGTTAACTGAGCGTACTTAAGCTTAAGTGGCACTTATAGTTCAAAAATTTGGCGGCACTTCGGTAGGCTCAATAGAGCGTATTGAAGCGGTCGCCGACCTTGTTGTTAAAACTAAGCAACAAGGCCACCAAGTGGTTGTGGTGCTTTCGGCAATGTCGGGAGAAACCAATCGCTTAATTAATCTTGCCAAACAAATCGACTCTCGCCCGAGTAGTCGTGAACTCGATGTATTACTGAGTACCGGTGAACAAGTCTCTATAGCTTTATTAGCGATGGCGATTATTAAACGCGGTCATTCTGCGGTAAGCTTGTTAGCCGATCAGGTGAATATATTAACCGATAACATGTTCGGTAAAGCCCGTGTAGAAGACGTGGCTGCAACGCGTTTAAAACATGAGCTTGAACACAACCGCATTGCTATTATTGCCGGCTTTCAGGGGCGCGATATTGAGGGTAATGTGACCACACTTGGGCGTGGTGGTACCGATACCTCTGCGGTTGAAATAGCGGGTGCAATAAAAGCCGATGAGTGTCAGATCTATACCGATGTTGATGGCGTATATACTACAGACCCGCGTGTGGAACCTAACGCACGACGTTTAAGTCATGTCACCTTTGCCGAAATGCTTGAGCTGGCAAGTTTAGGCGCTAAAGTGTTACATATTCGCTCTGTAGAATCTGCTGGTAAACACAATGTTCCTCTGCGGGTGTTATCTAGCTTTAAACCCGATGAAGGCACGTTAATTAGTTTTGAGGAGTGCGACGTGACAAGCAATGTCGTATCGGGTATTGCATTTAATCGAGATGAGTGCTTAATTAAGGTGCATGGAATGCCGCAAGGCACCAAACATCTTGCAAAAGTTTTGAAACTTTTTGCTGATAATGGCATCGAAATAGATATGATTAATCAAATTAATCATAAAGTTGAAAAAGTCGACTATGTTTTTACTGTGCATTTAAATGATTACTTAAACGCACTTGATTTGTTAACGGCTGAGCAACAGCAATTTGATGCACAGGCAATTGACGGATCGACCAATGTGGCGAAAGTGTCAGCGGTGGGTATGGGGATGAAATCTCATTCCGGGGTAGCGAGCTTATTTTTTGATTCGTTGGCACAAGAAAACATTGATGTGATGTTTGTTGCCACCTCAGAGATCAAAATTTCAGTTTTAATAGATGAAAAATACCTCGAGCTGGCTGTTCGTGCATTACATAAGACATTTTTAACAGAAAATGAATAGATTGAGGGTTTTTACTTACTTTTTAGTCTAATTTTAATTAAAATGTTTGTTCGGAATCTTATAATTTTATTGGAACATGGGAGCAAGAGAATGCTAATACTAACTCGTAGAGTAGGCGAGACCCTGATGATTGGTGACGAAGTAACCGTTACTGTTCTGGGTGTTAAAGGAAATCAAGTTCGTATCGGTGTTAACGCACCTAAAGACGTATCAGTTCATCGTGAAGAAATTTACATGCGCATACAAGCTGAAAAGTCTAACCCTAATCCGGGCAATGCTTAATCAACATAGTATAAAATGTGCTAGTTAATATAACTATGACATTTGTAAAAGCCACTCACTGAGTGGCTTTTTTGTTTATAAAATCAATCGTTTCTTCGTCGAGTATTGCCTTAGAAATGTATTGCATACCGCTTTTACTTTTTAACAATAGTCCACAATCTGTAGTAATAATTTCGTTAATGTCGTGCCAAGCTAACTGGTAATTTTTGTAATGATTGGTTGATTTTATTCCGTCTTCGTCGAAGGTGAGAGTGACTTCAGAACCAGACGCTCTGCTTAGCATTTGCCTGGTAACCCACCATGGGCGGCGATAGTAAAAGGCGATGCACTCAAGTAAAGCTAACATAAGCAAAAATGTACCTAGGTAATGATCTCCTAAACCATAAATACCAAATAATCCCAATACAACAAGCAGTGCTAATAAAAAATATTTAGGTTGCGCGCGTTTACTATAAGGCAGCGATTGGTCGAAGCATTCATAAAAGTAAGGTTTATCGAGTTTATAGGTTGTCGTAAATACCATGCATCTATACTTAAAAGCTATTTTTTATCATTTTAGCAAGCTATGTGGCAAATGCGCAGCTTAAAAAGAATTAATAGTTCAGAGTTTGTAATTAATGGGTAGCAACTTGGCAACTAATACTAAACACAAAAAAAGCGACCAAATGGTCGCTTTTTAAAAAGGGGGCTGAATTAGCAATTTGTTTCTTCAGCGTTGACTCCTTCTTTTACTTCTTCACAGGCATCTTCTACTTTATTTTGAACATCTGTCACGGCTTCGTCGATGCGTTCACCGGCTTCTTCTGCATGATTGTCTTCACAACCCATAATAAATGCACTTGCGAATAGGCCAATAGCTGCTGCTTTAAGTGTTGATGATTTCATAATGTAATTCCTTGTATATAAATTTAAAAAGTTCGTTGTTTCTTATCTACTTGGGGCTTTTACCACGTAAAGCGCCAGAGACAAGTGAAATAACCAGTAAAACTATAAAGATAAAAAATATGATCTTAGCAATTCCTGCTGCGGCTCCTGCAATACCACCAAATCCTAAAACGGCTGCGATTAGTGCGATCACCAAAAATGTAATTGTCCAGCGTAACATTGTCATCTCCTTGATTTATCTAAGTGTTAAAGTGTTGTTTTTATATAAGCGAGTAATATGCCAGCATTTTATTTTGTTTCAAATCAATGGTTTAACTTATATTTTTGAGTTTAGCTTTATATTAGGTTGGTAATTTTTACGGTTTTATCTGTAACTTATTCACAGTGGTGTCTGATGAGATAATAAATAGTTTTTACAGTCGTTATTTTGGTAAGACCAATTAGCATTTGCTTTGGCAGTTTTTAGTGGATTAGCTCATTTGGTATATTTTTATGTGTTTTTACAGAATATTAGGGTTTTTATATATTCTTTATTTATAACGAACATTTTTACCATCTATATATATAGGTTAAATAAGCTATTTTAGGTGGTGTTAACCTTATTGGTGATATGTTACTTTTAGATTAATTGGTTTTACCAATTTACAATGTGTAGACAAAAGAGTAGTTTTTGTTACTATTAGTGAATATTTATTTAAATAAACTGACTTTTTATGTATTCAGTTTTGAACAGGGGAGAATTATGGATATAGGGGCTTTGCTTACAACTGCAGGCAATTTAATGCTAACCGGTATGGTGGGTGTGTTTGTATTTCTTTCTTTATTGATTGGTGCAGTGACAGTTATGTCTAAGCTGGCTAGCAAATTTTCTCAGCCAGAACTTGAAGTATCACAGAGAACACCATCTTTTAAATCTCAAGGTGTGCCAAATGAGCACATCGCTGCAATTAGTGCTGCCATTGCTCAGTACAAAACAAATAATAATTAGAGGAGCATACCAATGGCTAAATTAAAAATAACAGAACTCGTACTTCGAGACGCCCATCAGTCGCTTTTAGCTACCCGCATGCGATTAGACGACATGTTACCTATTGCAAAAAAAATTGATGACGCAGGTTATTGGTCTATAGAGTCTTGGGGTGGGGCTACCTTTGACTCATGTATTCGTTATTTAGGCGAAGATCCTTGGGAGCGTATTCGCGCGCTTAAAAAGGCGATGCCAAATACACCCCAGCAAATGTTACTTCGCGGTCAAAACTTATTGGGGTATCGCCATTATGCTGATGACGTTGTTGAAAAGTTTGTTGAGCGCGCGCACAAAAATGGCGTAGACGTATTTCGCATTTTTGATGCCATGAATGATGTACGTAACTTAGAAACTGCTATAAAAGCGGCGGTTAAGGTAGGCGCGCATGCCCAAGGTACGATTTCTTACACGGTAAGCCCAGTACACACATTGGATATGTGGCTAACACTTGCTAAGCAGCTTGAAGAATTAGGTTGTCATTCAATTTGTATTAAAGATATGGCGGGATTGCTTAAGCCTTATGATGCAGAAAAACTGATTAAAGGCTTAAAAGAAACAGTTTCAATTCCTATTGCTATGCAATGTCATGCAACAACGGGTTTAAGTACCGCAACGTATCAAAAAGCGATTGATGCCGGTATTGATATGCTCGATACGGCTGTATCGTCTATGAGTATGACTTATGGTCATTCAGCAACTGAAACAATTGCTGCAATCGTGGAAGGTACTGAGCGTGATACTGGGCTTGATTTAAACCACCTTGAAGAAATTGCAGCTTACTTTAGAGACGTACGTAAAAAGTACGCTGCGTTTGAAGGCAGTTTAAAAGGTGTTGATGGCCGAATTTTATTAGCCCAAGTGCCAGGTGGTATGTTAACTAACATGGAAAATCAACTTAAAGAGCAAGGCGCTGCTGATAAACTAAACGAAGTATTACTTGAAATTCCACGGGTGCGTGAGGATTTGGGCTTTATTCCATTAGTTACACCGACCTCGCAAATTGTTGGTACTCAGGCAGTACTTAATGTGCTTACTGGCGAGCGCTATAAAACCATCACCAAAGAAACCGCTGGCGTATTAAAAGGTGAGTATGGTTCAACACCTGCTCCTATGAATAAAGAGCTACAAGAGCGTGTACTTGATGGCAGCGAAGCAATTACCTGTCGCCCTGCAGATATTATTAAACCTGAACTTGAAACGCTTGAGGCTGAATTAAGTAAACTTGCGCAAGAGCAAGGCTTAACGCTTGCTGATGAGCAAATTGATGATGTGCTCACGTATGCCTTATTCCCACAAATTGGTTTGAAGTTTATTAAAAACCGTAATAACCCTGACGCATTTGAACCTGTTCCCAGCGCTGATGATAGCTCAAATAAAGCACCTGAAAAATCAGCGGCAAACAATAAAGGCGTTAAGGCTGAGCAATACAGCGTTAAAGTAGATGGCAAAGTATACGATGTCGTGGTTGCTCAAGGCGGTGAGCTTAAAGAGGTGACGCTAAAAGACTCAGAGCATATTCCGCAGTCGGCATCAGTTGCTTCAGGTGAAACTCTTAATGCGCCACTTGCCGGTAATATCTTTAAAATTAAAGTAAAGCCAGGTCAGGTAGTAAATGAAGGCGATGTGGTGATTATTATGGAAGCCATGAAAATGGAAACCGAAGTACGCGCCATGCATACCGGTACAATTGCAGACGTGCTTGTCTCTGAAGGTGATTCAGTGTCAACCGGCGATGCAATGATTGCATTAGCTTAAGGAGTAATTAGAGGATGGATGGTATTTTAAACCTCTGGCATGCCACAGGCATTGCTAACTTTACATTTCCTGGGCTGATCATGATTGCCGTTGGTTGTTTGTTATTATTTTTAGCTATAGTTAAAAACTTTGAGCCGCTACTATTACTGCCCATTGGTTTTGGTGCTATTTTAACTAATATTCCTGTGGCAGGTTTATCTGACCCTGGTGGCTTACTTTATTATGTTTACTATGTAGGTATTGATACCGGAATTTTTCCGTTATTAATATTTATGGGAGTGGGCGCGCTCACTGACTTTAGTGCGTTAATTGCCAACCCGCGTATGTTGTTATTAGGTGCTGCGGCGCAGTTTGGTATTTTTGCTACCTTATTTGGGGCTATTTTACTTAACTTTATCCCAGGGTTTGAGTTTAGTTTACAAGATGCGTCAGCAATTGCCATTATTGGTGGCGCTGATGGGCCAACCGCTATCTTTTTAGCGTCAAAACTGGCGCCTGATTTATTAGGCGCTATAGCCGTGGCTGCGTACTCATACATGGCGTTGGTTCCTATTATTCAGCCGCCTATCATGCGTGCGTTTACAACGCCTGAAGAGCGTAAAATTCAAATGCCAGAACTGCGTAAAGTATCAAAAAAGGAAAAAATTATTTTTCCGCTGATGGTACTTACTTTAACTGCGCTCTTTTTACCAGCCGCCATTCCACTGGTTGGTATGTTTTGTTTAGGTAACTTAATGCGTGAGTCGGGTGTGGTCGATAGGCTAAGTAACAGTGCTCAAAACGAAATTATTAATATAACCACCATATTTCTAGGACTAGCGGTAGGCTCTAAGCTTGCTGCCGAGCAGTTCTTAACAGTGGAAACCATTGGTATTTTAGTACTGGGCGCAATGGCGTTTGCTATTGGTACGGCCTCAGGTGTATTTATGGCAAAAGGCTTAAATAAAATATCAAAAACCCCAATTAATCCATTAATTGGTGCAGCGGGTGTATCGGCTGTTCCTATGGCGGCTCGTGTAGTTAATAAAGTCGGTCTTGAAAATAACCCGCACAACTTTTTACTGATGCATGCCATGGGGCCTAATGTAGCTGGCGTACTGGGAAGTGCTGTTGCTGCAGGTATTTTATTAGCACTTGTTGGCTAGTAATATTTAATCCAACCATTAGCGCAGTTTACTGCGCTTTTTTTTGCCTAAAATTTAATGTTTTAGATTAAGCGGTTTCTTGTATAGGATTTTTTGTTTAAAGTAATCACTCTTCATTTTTTTAAAGGGCTGTCAAATGTTACACACACCGCTGGCAAAATATTTACCCAAGGTTAGTAAGCTTGTATTTGGTTGTATGGGTTTAGGAGGTGCTTGGAATAAAGACGCCATTAACAGTGGGCACTTAAAGCAAGCCCATTCATGCATAGACGCAGCATTGGAAAGCGGGATTAACTTTTTTGATCATGCTGATATTTATACTTTAGGCAAAGCTGAGCACGTTTTTGGTAAAGCGTTGGCTGAGCGTCCTGAGCTTAGAGAACAAATGTATATTCAGTCTAAGTGTGGTATTCGCTTTGCTGATGAGAAAAACCCGCAGCGTTATGATTTTTCTGCTGATTGGATTGAGCGTTCTGTTGAGGGCTCACTTAAACGATTAAATACCGACTACTTAGATGTGCTTATGTTGCATCGCCCCGATCCATTAATGGAGGTGGAGGAAGTTGCGCAAATATTTAGCTGTTTAAAAGAAAGTGGCAAAGTGCGTCATTTTGCAGTTTCAAATATGTCTCAACATCAAATAAGGTTTTTGCAGCGCGCTTTAGATATGCCAATTGTGGCAAATCAAATAGAGGCCAGTTTACAAAAACATCAGTGGGTTGATGAGGGCATTTATGTGGGTAATGCCGATGGCAAAGATATTAACTTTACCCCAGGGTGTGTTGAGTATTGTCGTGAGCATGACATTCAAATTCAGAGTTGGGGCAGTTTGTGCCAAGGTTTATACTCAGGCGGTGACCTGTCAAAAGCGTCACAAGCGGATGTAAACACGAGTATTTTAGTTAGTAAGCTTGCTGTTTTATATGGCACAAGTGCAGAAGCTATTGTATTGACATGGCTACTTCGCCATCCTGCATCGATTCAGCCAATTATAGGCACAACTAATGTAGATCGTATTAAGGCATCGAGTGATGCAATTAATATTAATTTAAGTCGAGAGCATTGGTATGAGTTATATATTAGCGCGAAAGGCTGCGCTTTGCCGTGAGTTAATACCCGTTTCAATATTATTTGAACAAATTGGTATAATACAAAGGTGTTGATATGAATATATTTGTCATTTTAATTAGCTTAGTGATTGCTTTGGTGATCATTATTCCTTTGCTAGAAAAGTACCAAAGTAGAATGGGGCTAGAGGGTGCTACCAAATACAGCAAGTATATTTGGCCATTAGTCATGATATCTTTGGTTGTGCAGCTAATTTACGTACTTGTAAATTAAGTTTGAAACTTAAATATCACACACAAAAAAGCCTTTGCGGGTAACCCCAGCAAAGGCTTTTTTATTTAATCAGTGAAGTGGTTATCTAAGTGCTAGTTGTAGCTCACGACTGCGCTCTAGTTGTGCGATAAAGTTATCAGCAATAGGCTTAAATTTAGCAAGCTCTGAACGAGGTAATGGTTCAGACTTAGGTAGTTTTACGGTTTTAGGGTTACGGTGAACGCCGTTAACCAAAAACTCATAATGTAAATGCGCACCGGTTACACGACCAGTTGAGCCAACAGTACCTATTTTTTCTCCCTGTTTTACCTTTTGCCCTGTTCTGACTAGGCGCTTGTTAAGGTGTAAGTACTTAGTAACATATTGAGTACCATGGCTAATAAATACGTAATTACCATTATATTTGCTATAGCCTGCTTTAATTACTTTACCATTACCCGATGATACAACTGGCGTACCGGTACGTGCAGCGTAATCAATGCCGCGATGTGCTTTCACTTGTCCTGTAACGGGGTGTAGGCGGCGAGGGTTGAAGCTTGAACTAATATATTTGAAATTAACAGGCGCACGCAAAAAGGCTTTTTTCATACTACGGCCTTCAGGGGTGTAAAAGTTACCGTCTGTGTGACGAATAGCGGTGTAACGCTCACCTTGGTTTATAAATTCAGCGGCAATTATTTTACCGGTGCCAATAAACTCACCGTCAACAAAATGAGACTCATAAATTAAGCCAAATTCGTCACCCTTGCGAATGTCGTTTGCAAAATCGACGTCCCAACCAAATATATCGGCAAAGTTCATGATTTGGCGTTCACTTAAACCTGCTGCAATTGCAGAGGTCCAAAAGCTACTTGAAATTTCCCCACCGGCTGTTTTGCTCAGTGTTTCTATTTCTTTGCTGTCAATTGAGGTGTCGTATTGGCCTTCGTCATTAAGTGTGACGAATAGCGTATCCGTTTTAGAAATAACGTAGCGTAATTGAGCTAATGAACCGTCTTCGGCGGTAGCAAAGCTTAACGTTTCACCTGGGTGAATTTTAGTTAGCTTACGTGTTTCAGCGTTGGTGTTTACAAGTTTATGCAGCGTTTGTGCAGAAAAACCAGCGCGCTTAAAAATAATCGCTAAATTGTCACCATTTTTAACTTGGTGATCGACAAAATCATATTCTGGAAGTTTTTGTGCTGCCTGCTCTGAATTTAGGTCAGTGAGTTTTTCGTTCTCACCTACTTTAATTTGTAATTCATAGCGCTTACCAATTTCTAGTGTGTTTTCACTATTGTCTTTGGATGCAGTGGCTTTTTCAGAAGGAAGAAAGGCTAAGGCAACAATAGCAGAAACCAAACCTAGAATAAGCATTTTGTGTTTTTTGGGGAGCGTGTTAACCACGTGAACCATAACGTGCCTTTTTCTGCTGTCAAGATAATAAATAGGTTATATTGCAGGATATAACGAATAATCTGTGAATACTAGTATTTTGTAGATTTAAACTCGAGTTAAATTAGGCTAAAATCGTAGGGTATTCAGGCTGTTTGTGTTTAAAGTTGAACTGTTACACTATTTTATATTCTTGGATACTTTGCTTTTTCATCATAATGTTATATTAGTTTATAAAACGGTTTAATTACGAGAAGTGATTAATTTGTAAACTGTTTTTAGTTTGTGATAAACACTTTTGGCGTATTATTAATCGCTCGTTTATATCCCCTTTTAGAACGTACACCCTGCATTTTAGTTGGTGCTGCGATTAGTTAAAAAAGTTGTTCTAATTAGGTGGAAATTTGTTATGTTAGCTAAATAGTTTTATTTGCTTTGTGATAACGCGCTAGCAATAAACCGTGAGCATATTACACCCCTTCGTTGTCAGAATTTTTGGAGTAACACACAGTGGATTTACAAACCGCTCTAGCAGAGATAAAACGCGGTGCAGAAGAGATATTAATTGAAGATGAGTTGGTTGAAAAATTAAAGTCGGGGAAAAAGCTAAAAATTAAAGCTGGTTTTGATCCTACGGCTCCAGATTTACACCTAGGTCACACTGTACTCATTAATAAAATGAAAACCTTTCAAGATTTAGGTCATGAGGTTATTTTTTTAATTGGTGATTTTACCGGTATGATTGGCGATCCAACGGGCAAAAATGTGACCCGTAAACCACTTACACGTGATGACGTGCTTGCCAACGCCGAAACCTATAAAGAGCAGGTGTTCAAAATTTTAGACCCGGCTAAAACAACCGTCGCTTTTAACTCTACGTGGATGGAGAAATTAGGCGCTGCGGGGATGATAAAATTAGCCGCGCGTCAAACTGTGGCGCGTATGCTTGAGCGTGATGATTTTAAAAAGCGCTATGCTGGCGGTCAATCGATTGCGATTCATGAGTTTTTGTATCCACTGGTGCAAGGCTGGGATTCAGTCGCATTAGAGTCAGATGTTGAGCTAGGCGGCACCGATCAGCGTTTTAACCTATTAATGGGTCGTGAGCTGCAAAAAGATGAAGGTCAAAAACCACAAACAGTATTAATGATGCCTTTACTTGAGGGAACTGACGGCGTTCAGAAAATGTCGAAGTCACTCGGTAATTATATTGGTATTACTGATACGCCTTCAGATATGTTCGGTAAAATCATGTCAATTAGTGACGTACTCATGTGGCGTTACTACGATTTGCTAAGTAGCCTTTCTATTGAGCAAATTGCAGCGCAAAAACAGCGTGTAGAGCAGGGCACTAACCCGCGCGATATTAAAATTGAATTAGCTAAAGAGCTAATTGCGCGTTTTCACAGTGAAGCTGATGCGCAAGCTGCTCATGATGACTTCATCCAGCGTTTTCAGAAAAAAGCTTTGCCAGATGAAATCCCTGAGCTGACAGTTAATATTGATGAAGAGTCAATTTTAATCGCTAACTTACTTAAAGAAGCGGGCTTAGTAGCGAGTACCTCAGAAGCCATGAGGATGATCAAACAAGGTGCAGTAAAGCTTAACGGCGAAGACAAAATTACAGATACCAAATTGGAAATTGCAAAAGGCACAACGGCTATTTACCAAGTAGGTAAACGCAAATTTGCAAATATCACCGTAGCTTAAAACTTCGGACATTATAAAAACCAGCTACGGCTGGTTTTTTTATGCGAACTTAAAAACGAGAACAGCCTTAATAATTTCAACGCTAATAATAATCAGAAACCAAAAAAGGCGAGTTTGGTTAAGTGTATTGAGTAGTTGTGGTACGTCATCGGCGTTGGGAAGACGCTCTACACCGACACGCATTTTATTAAAACGCTGTGTATTATAAATAGCAGGCCCACCAAGTTGTACCCCCAAAGATGCAGAACATACACTAAGTAACCAGCCTGTATTGGTTTGATAGAAGTGTCGGCCATAATGCTTAATATAATGCATGCTTTTTTTACTGGCCTTTAGTGAGGCAATTGTCAGCGCGAGTAAACGTATGGGAATGTACTCAACAATAAAAAGAACCAGTTTAAGCGGCATCAAAAAAGAGCTATTTGGGGCTATATCACTTCGCCACGCCTGTTGAATTAAAGTGATTAAACGATAGGCTAAAGCGGCGACGGGGCCCAATACTAAAAATATGAAAATTACCACAAAGTAATGACGCGCCGTTCTAAGTATGACACTTTCCATAATGGCTTTAATGATCCCGGGGCTTGAAAGTGCAATAACTTCACGGGCTACTAGTGGCTTTAATAATTCGCGTGCTGTCGATTTTTGATTTTTTTTGACTAGCCTAGCTATGCGTATCGCTTTTTTATTCAGGCTACTGTTTTCTAGGCATAAATATAAAATAAGACCTGATAACAGCTCGGGGTAAAAGGCAAACTGAAGCAGTAAAACTACAATAATAAGCACAGTACTAAGTATAAGCGTACTTGCCATTGAGGCTGCTAAATAATGATATTGCTTGGTGTCTGTTTTTTTATAAATACGCTGGCTTATAGCGCTAAAAATAGCAGAGAGTATGTGGTTAGGGTGATACCAACTTACTAAAGGTAAAAAGCGCTCAGCAAGGAGCGCACAAATAAATACAATAAAGTCCAAATGATTTTGAACAATATTATTGAGCATTTACAGCGTAACCGCCGTTAATTTCTCAAGTAAAGCTACGACCATTTTTGATGAATTTATAGAGGCTGTTTCTAAGTATTCTTCAAATGATTGCGGCGACTCTTTGCCTGCAATATCAGACATTGAGCGAATAACAACAAATGGTGTATTAAGTGCAAAACACGTTTGCGCAATTGATGCACCTTCCATCTCTACTGCTAGCATTGTAGGGAAGTCACTGCGTGCTTTTTCAATACGAACAGGGTCGCACATAAACGAGTCGCCGGTGCAAATTAAACCGACAAGGGTTTTTACTTCACTAATTTGTGCAATTGTTTGCTCGGCGGCTTCTACAAGTTTAGGGTGAGCAGTAAAACCTGCTGGCATTTGTGGTACTTGGCCAATTTCGTAACCAAACGCTGTTACATCAACATCGTGATGACGTACTTCAGATGAAATTACTACATCGCCAACGTTTAGTGATGGGTCGAATCCACCGGCAGAGCCAGTGTTAATAACACAATCTGGATTGAAGTTATCGATAAGTAATGTGGTTGCGATTGTCGAAGCGACTTTACCAATACCTGATTGCACTAAAGTGACGGTATTGCCTGCAAGCTCGCCTGTGTAAAAAGTAAAACCAGCCTTGGTTAAAACTTGTGGATTTTGCATCGCCTCGCGCAAAATTTTAACTTCTGGCTCCATTGCGCCAATAATACCAACATTCATAGTGTTAAATTCCTGAGTTTGAATACGGTGATTATACTGCAAAAAATAACGTGGGGTAAAACAAACAAAAATGCGAGCTTAAAAAGCCCGCACTTTATAAACTTATTGATTATATTTCAGCAAGGGCTGTTGATTGTGCCTTTGCTTGAGAAGGAGACAATACCGCAGGTTTATGAACTCTAACACGCGTGGGTCGTGAAGATTTAGATGCCGCTGGCTTACCTAATTTAAACATAATTGCATCGCGTACTTCGCTTGGGCGGTAGCCTGCCTTCACTTTCATACGAATATGTGGAATACCTGCGGCTTCCAATGCGCCATTAACAAACCAGTCGCGCTGTGCTTTGTGGCCATCTTTATTGGCGTTATTAACTAAGTCAACCGCAGCCACTATGGTCATTTTTTCTTTATCTACTAAAACAAAGTCGAGCTGCTTATTTTTTGCTTTAGCCATTGCCGCACGTTTAGATTTAACAGACAGGCCTTGTTTACAGTCAATCACATCGATTAGTTTAACGCGACTAACAATTTTATATTGATCGCCAACAGCGCGCTCTAATAAATTCAGAAACGCCCCTTCTACTTGGGTAAATACACTTTGCTTACGAGTAAAAGGATAAGGGTTTCCGCCGTCATCATTAAATTTTGACGCAACGACAGATGCCCCAACAACTAGCACTAATATTAATAATAAAGCGAATTCCATACGGTAACTCCATAACAACAAATTGACACTGCTTGTCTAAAGCAATTTATGTGCCCAAATAGTTGTTATGGTTGTTTTATTAACGAATGGGGATGAGCACTATTATGCTTTATAGCCGCCTTCAATACCTTTTACGGCAATCGCAACTGCATCATGAGCATGTAAAGACTCATAATGGTTAATTTGCAGGAAGTAATCGGTAAACTCTTTTGACTCTAACGTCGTTTTAATTTTTCGTGCTGCGTCTTCACAAAACATTAAATTTTGACCGTTTAAGCGAGCAAACTCTTGTTCGTCTTCACGTTTTACCGCAGCTTGTACTGGTGTTTTTAGTTCATCTTCTAGTAAGTTTATTAAGTTAACCACATCAAACTGTTTAATGTTATTTGCTAATTTAACTTTAACATTAGCAATTGAACGCTGTGAATGCGGGGTTGCTACAATGCCTTGAGTTGTTCCAAGCCACTCTAAAACTTCTGATTGAGTGAGTGTTTCTTGAGAAAAATTTTCGCTGAATGCGTTTTGAATTAATTGGCGAGCCAGTGCTGCAGAGCAGGGGCAAGTTGATGAATAAGTCACATCAACGCTGAGCTCAAAACTAATAACGCCTTGATTTATAGTGCTGGTAAGTACAATGGGATAGCTTTTCCAACCTGCTTTACCACTAAGTAATGACTTACGGCGTAGCGGCAATTCAAATTTAAATTCAATGTGTGCTTTATCACTTAAGCCTTCATGACTGGTGATAAAGGTATCTAAGGCTTGTGCTAAGGTTTCTGGATTGACCTGTTGCTCAGTTGAGAGGTGATCCAACGCTAAAAATAGTCGCGACATATGAATGCCTTTAGCATCTTCTTTGTGTAAATTAACAAAGGCGCGTGCTTTTGCATTAACGGTAACTGGAGCTAAATCAAGAGATTCAAAAATAAAAGGCAGCTCTATATCGCCCATACCTACCCAGTCTAATTTACCTGTTTGTAATGCGGCAGCCGTGTTAGCAATATCTGGCATAGTTTTTTGCATGATACGTTACTCGTTATTTGCAATATTTAAAACGCCGCATTTTACACTAAATAAAGATTTGCTGAAATGCAGCAAATAACACCAAACATGAAATTTTATTGTTTTTGTCGCACAACATGAAAATAGCTGATAGAAAATGCTAAAATTAGCCTTTAACCTTGAAAGGTCAACAGACCCTAAGCATTTAGCTAAGAGAAAAACTGATATATGACTGATTCTTCTTTGAACCCGTGGGTTAGAGTTCTTTCCAGTTCAATAACTCGTTTTGGTGAGTTTAAAACTGCAGCTATTTGCTATGCATTATTACTGACAATATCGCTGGTTTTATCAAGTATGTTTTATTACGTTGCCATAGGCGAAGTAAACTTGGTTGATATACTCGCCGTGGTATTTTTTACCTCGGTTGTTTCTCCTTTAGTTATCAGCATATTATTAAACTCTATTCGGCAACTTGATGCCTCTTATGCTTATTTAGATAGTGCCACAAAACAAGAGAAGCTTTTAAATCAAACCCTCAAAGACAATATTAACCGTTTAAACATTGAAATTGACGAACGTAAAATGGCTTTTCATGCTAAACACCGAGCAATAGAAGAGCTTAGGCGTGAAATTGCAGAGCGTAAAAAAACACAACAAGAACTCGCACAGCAAGGCATGTTACTGCGCTCAATTGTAGACTCCTCGCCGGATTTATTTTATTACCGCGATAACAACGGGGTGTTTGCTGGTTGTAATAAAATGTTTGAAGAGGTGATGGGTAAAACCAGTGGTGAACTTATTGGTAAAGCCGCAGAAGAAATATTCCCAAGCCACTTTTTATCAGAAGTACTCAGAACCGATGAGCAGGTTGAGCGTACGCACCAAGGTTTAACTATAGATGTGGAGTACTCAGTAAACGGTGAAATTAGGTGGTTTGAATTGCGTAAACTTCCCTTTATTAATGAACAAGGGGATTACATTGGTTTACTTGCGTTTGGCCGTGATATTACCAGTCGTAAAGAAGCTGCGCAGGCACTAGAAACAGCTTATAAAGATAAAGGGAAATTTATTGCCACATTAAGCCATGAGTTACGCACACCGCTTAATGGTATTGTGGGCTTAACGCGCATGCTACTGGATACCGAATTAAACAAACAGCAACGCAGTTGGTGTAATACCGTGTTTTCAAGCGCCGAAACACTAGGTAATATATTTAACGATATTATAGATTTAGATAAAATTGACCGTGAGCAGTTAGATATTGCCGCCAACGAAATTAATGTTTCGGACTTTATCAACGATGTAGTTAACTTTGCAGGCCTTATTGCTGAGCAAAAAGAGCTTTCGTTTGAAGTGAAGCGTTCTGGCATGCTTGACATATATGCTTTGCTTGACCCGACCCGTTTACGCCAAGTGGTGTGGAACTTAATTAATAACGCTGTTAAGTTTACTCAACAAGGGAGCGTAATCTTAGATTGTGCCAGAGAAAACCGTGAAGATGGCCCTTGGCTTATTATTAAAATACTCGATACCGGTGAAGGCATTCCACAAGAGCAACTAACACGCATTTTTGACATGTACTATAAAGCGCCAGATCTTAAAGGCACCAATGCCATTGGTTCAGGTATTGGCTTAGCTGTCACCAAAGCGTTAGTAAGCGCAATGAAAGGCACAATAACGGTTAATAGTACCCCAGGAGAGGGCAGCTGCTTTACGGTACAAATTCCGCTGAATTTATGTAGTGCTCCTACCGAACATAGTTATGTTGGGCGTAGCTTATATATTTTATTAGTGGAGGATGTGCCACTTAATGCTGAAATTGCTACTAACCTACTAGAACAACGTGGACACGAAGTGCTGTGGGCTGAAACGGGTGAAGATGCTTTATCGTTTGTCGAAACTGAAGATGACTTAGATTTAGTCTTACTTGATATGCAGTTGCCTGATATTAATGGTGACGAAGTGGCAAGACAAATTCGCGCTCAAAGTCATTTTGATCAGCTTCCAATAGTGGCATTAACGGCCAATGTACGTAGTGCTGAAGAGGAGCTTGAGGGTATTTCTATTCAAGGCGCACTAGCTAAACCAATAAACACAAGCAAGTTAGATAATATGCTCGCTGAACTCTTTGGCATTAAGCAAGCGCAAACCGAGGCTCCTCAACGAGTGGTCAATCAAGCGTTATTAAATCAAATTAATACTGACTTGTTGGATGTTGAAACCATTGAAGACTTTGTAAATTCGATGGGCGTTGAAGTATTTAAACGCAGTAGCCAGTTGTTCGCAAAGCTAAATCCGCAGTACCAACAAGAGCTGTTAGCTTCGTTAAACGCTGCTGATAGAGAAGAGTACAAATCGGTTGCGCATAAGTTAAAAGGTGCGGCTGGTTCGGTCGGTCTTAATGATGTTCAGTTGCATGCAAAGCAAATGGAGCATGGGGCGCTGGAGCAAAGTGACGAAGTGTTAGCTGTGTGGCTTGAGGAGTTAACAGATAAAATAAATGAAGGACAACAGGCCCTTCATTTATTTTTACAGCAATTAGAGTAATAACTAATTAGCTATCGATTTTACCAATGAAACGGTAACCTTCACCATGGATGGTGCTGATTAACTCAGATGTTGAGTTGTCGCTTTCAAAGTGTTTGCGGATACGACGAATTGTTACGTCAACCGTACGGTCGTTAGCGCGAAGCTCTCGGCCAGTCATGTGTTTAATTAGTTGCTCACGGCTAAATATACGACCCGGAGAGTCAAGCATTAAACGCAGTGCTCTGTATTCGCCTTTAGGTAGACGTTTCGCGTCTCCGTTTGGAGAAGTAAGGCAGCGACTATTTTCGTCAAGTTCCCAACCGTTAAAGGTGATCACGCCATTTGTTTCAATAGCAGACTCTTCACCACCTAATGCAGTACGCGTAATTAAGTTACGAGCACGAATAGTTAATTCACGCGGGTTGAAAGGCTTAGTAATATAGTCATCAGCACCAATTTCAAGACCTAAAATACGGTCTACATCGTTGTCACGGCCCTGTTAAGAAAATAAGACCAACTTTGCGTTTTTGGCGTAATTCGCGAGCTAAAATAAGCCCGTTTTTACCTGGCAGGTTGATGTCCATAACTACAAGATTGACGTCATCGTTATTTGTAAGCTTATCATGCATATCATCGCCATCAATGGCTTCAATAACTTTGTAACCTTCGGCTTCAAATAAACTAACGAGGTTTAGTCTAGTTACGTCTTCATCCTCTACGATCAGAATGACTGGCGTTTGCATTTTTAATTAACCTTTTTGTAGAGTGTTTTATTTTAAAATCGGTGTGATCATCAAAACCGACTACTGGAATTATAGGATTATATCTAAATGTTAACAAGTAAAAACAAATTAGATAAAAACAGCTGCGCGCTCAAACTATTATTAAAGACCGCGGCTTAATTGATACTTAACGTTGGATGTATAACTTGAATTATAAAGTCGAAGCCATTTCCCTTTAATAATTGATACATCCATCAACCACCTAAAGATACTTAAAATAATCAGACTAATTCAAAACGAAATTATATCACTTTACAATTTTTCATCAATGTATGTGATATGTTAAACACAATTAAGTTCATTAATTGTGTGAAAATACAGCATTAATGATACAACTGTTCAAAGAGTGCTGTTTTAGTATGGTCATAAAGTCGTAATTCAAGAGCAGAGAACGGATTTATTTCACTTTTTAAAATAGCGTAATAATAAATCGTGCTCCTGATTGATACTCAGTATCTAATACAATTTCTCCAGCCAAAGCCTGGGTCACTAAGTTGTAAACTAAATGCATGCCTAATCCACTGGCTCCTTGACCGCGTTTTGAAGTAACAAAAGGGTCAAAAATTTTCGCTCTTATGTTGCTCTCTACACCTAGGCCGTTATCGGTGTAGGTAATTTGTGTTTTTGTGCTTGTTGCCACAATATCAATTTGCACTACATTGTCACCGCCAGCTACAAATCCGTGTAGTAGGGAGTTTAAAATTAATTGATGGAAAACTTGCTGCAGTGGCCCTTTTTTACTTTCAACGGTTAAATCTGCTGGACAATTTATAAGAACTTTAGGATTTTTTATTCTTAACTCTTGCCCCATAGACAATAATGTATCGTTTATGAGCTGCTGAAAGTGAACGGTGCTAGTGATTTCATCATCTTTGATCACGGCCACTTTTTTAAAGTTAGAAATAAGCTCTGCGACACGGTTTAAACTACTGTAGATGAGGTCTAAGTTTTCAATGCCATCGTTAGTAAATTGCTCAAATTGACTGGCAGTCAATGACTTATTTTGAAAGTTAATTTGTAGCTCCGCGAGTTTATCCCTTAATAAAGTAGAACCGGTGATCCCAAGCCCTATAGGGGTATTTACCTCATGAGCTACACCTGCCACCATTTGCCCTAATGAAGCCATTTTTTTGTTTTCGACAATTTGAGTTTGGTATTGGTGCATCTTTTCAAGTGTAGATAGCAACTCTTTATTTGCTTCTCTGAGCGCGATGGTTCGTTGGCTTACTTTTTCTTCAAGATTTGAGTTTAGTAGCTTAATTTCTTTTTTATCTTCTTCGTGGCGCTTTATTTGTCTTTGTGTTCGCGCCAGCATTACATTTAAGCTGTTAGAAAGCCTGGTTATTTCAGTTAAGTTTGTTAAAGGCGCCCGGGCGTAGTAGTTATGATTTTTAGCTATGTTTTGCAGTAACAAGCTTAAGTTTTCTATTGGGCTGGCTATCCTTTTTTGTAGCCTTAAAATAATCAAAGAGATAAAAATAAGTATTAAAGCGATAATGGCAATATCAATTATAATTTTTTTAGTGATAAACTTATTTAAGTTATCCAAGCTGCCCCTAATATACACATAACCCAGTAACTGATCATTATTGAGTATTGGAGTAATGTACTCAATAAACTCATCACCTACTTGGGGTTCTATAAAGTCGTTAATACTGTCTGTTTTGATTGGTACAGGTGGCGATTTTTGAGCATTAAAACTGGTAAAAAATACTGGTTTATTTGTTTGCTCATCTAGCGCATAAATATGTAAGTTTGTGACCGATGAGACTTGTTGAAGAAGCTTTAACCGCCTTTCTTCTGCAGGTCTATTTTTATTCAGTAATGACGGCATTGCATCAAAGGCAATGATCTCTGACACCAGCACAAGTTTACTAATGAGCTGCTTTTTTTGCTCTTGTGTACTTAAGTAAGTAGAAATAGAAAGAGATAATAGCAAACAGATGGCTGTTATAAGCATGATGGTTTTAAACAATATACTACGAATGCTATTTTGCTCTACAGTTTTAGGCATTGCGAGAGGGTCATCCGTGTCAATTGTGAATGTAATAAATACTAGTTTAGCAAAAACAGGAAAAAGTGAAGCAAAAAGATTAGCTTAATTACACTATTTATTTTTAGTTAATCTACGTCATAAAGTAAATATGCGGCTAATATACCGCATATCTATATTTTGATAGGGGATTAATAATTAGTTTTAGCTACTGTATACAGCAAACTTATTATTCTTAAACACCGTTTGATAACTATCAAATTGGGCTTCTAAAATAGGTGGATATTTTAAAAAGCTATTAGCAACAATAGTGAGCTTACCTGTTTTAGTTAGGTGCTGTTTGGCATTATTTAAAAATGATTCGGCTACTGTGTAATCGGTCGCAATACCGGTATGAAATGGTGGGTTACTAATAATTAAATCAAACTTACCTGCAATGCTGTTTAAACCATCGCTCAGTACGGCTTCACCATTAACGTTATTAAGTTTAAGCGTTTGTGTTGTTGCATAGGTAGCTAGTGCACTTACATCACTACATGTAAATGTAAGAGCCGGATTTTTTAGCCCTAAAAACGTAGCAATAAGCCCCGCGCCACAACCAAAGTCAAGAACGTTACCGTGTTTTATATTTGGTGCATTTTCTAATAGCATTTTAGTGCCTGCATCAAGGCCGCCATGGTTAAACACGCCGGGAATACTTACAGCAGTAAACTCAATATCACTTACGTTTACCACAAACTCTTTGTGGTAAGTACTAACATCAAATGTTGAATTCAGGGTTATTTCTGAAAATGAATATAAAACGCAGTGTTTTGCAGAGTCAATTTTATTACTAAACGCCGTTTTATTGGCGAGTTGCTTTTCAATTGATTTTACACCGCTTTTGTTTTCGCCAACGACTAGCAGCTCAGCTTCTTTACTTATCACTGCGCGTATGTTGTCTAATGCCATTAATAGCTCAGGCTTAGACTTGGGGTAATAAAGAATTACTAAATCATATTCACCGGCGCTAATCGTGTGATTAACTTCTACATTTATACCCGATATGTTTTTAGCAAATTCACCATTTGCATGGTTATAGCTAAAAGCCGTTATTTTACTTTGTGGGTTGAGCGTTTTTAGCTCATTTAAAAAGCCATCTTGAACAAAGTTGACCACCAATATTGATTTACCTTTTAGCTCCTCGCTGTTGCGAAGTAATAATAGGCTCGGATTGGTTAATACGCTCATAAATGGCTTTACCTTACTTGATTATTTAATTAACGGTTATTTAGTACGTTCGAACATTAAATCCCATACGCCATGGCCTAAACGATGGCCACGTTGTTCAAACTTAGTCAGCGGGCGTGAATCAGGACGAGGTACATAGTCGTTAGTCTCTGATTGGTTTTTGTAACCAGGTGCTGCTTGCATTACTTCAAGCATATGCTCTGCATAGTTTTCCCAATCGGTTGCCATATGAAAAACGCCGCCAATTTTTAATTTAGAGCGTAGTTTTTCTGCAAACTCAGTTTGTACAATACGGCGCTTATGGTGACGCTTTTTGTGCCATGGATCAGGGAAGAACAATTGTAAGGTCGATAAGCTTTCATCACTTATACAATCTGCAAGGACTTCAACGGCGTCGTGTTCAAATACACGAAGATTAGTAACGCCTGCTTCGTCGGCATCCATTAAGCACGCGCCAACGCCTGGGCGATGTACTTCTATACCGATAAAGTTAAGATGTGGTGCATTTTTTGCCATTTCAACCAATGACTTGCCCATACCAAAGCCAATTTCTAACACTACATCATTGTCATTTCCAAATACTGCGTTTAAATCAAGTAGGCCGTTTTTATGCTCAAGCCCCATTGTTGGCCAGCATTTTTCGATTGCAGCGGCTTGGCCTTTGGTTAATCGGCCTTCGCGTTTTACAAAACTACGAATAGTGCGGATATACTTACCTTCTTGCTTAGCTTGCTCAAGGTTGTTGTTACTTGATTCACTCATATTATTGGCCTGACAAAACAATGTGTTTAAAAATGGTTGCGTATTATCCCTGACCCGCGCGGGGTTGACAAGCTCTAGGGCGTTATAGCTTGATCTTTTCAACAACTACAATAGACTGAGCCGCCATTAAGCATTAGTAAAAAAGTAAATATGTTGGATTTAAAAAAGCAGCAGTCTGATTGGTTTTCTAACCAAGTAGTTGATTGGTATCATCTCTATGGGCGCAAAACATTGCCATGGCAATTAGCTAAAACACCTTATAAAGTATGGGTGTCTGAGGTGATGCTGCAGCAAACCCAAGTTGTGACTGTTATTCCTTATTTCGAAAAGTTTATGCAAAGCTTTCCCGATATTATTGCTTTAGCAAATGCTGATGAAGATCAGGTTCTGCATCACTGGACTGGTCTAGGTTACTATGCACGCGCGCGCAACTTACATAAAACGGCCAAAATAGTGCGAGACAAATATCAAGGCCAGTTTCCCAGCACACTTGAAGAGGTAATGAATTTACCCGGAATAGGGCGCTCCACTGCCGGTGCTGTTTTATCTTTATCTTTGGGGCAGCATCATCCTATTCTTGATGGTAATGTTAAAAGAGTGCTTGCGCGATTTTTCATGGTTGAAGGTTGGTATGGCGTCAAAAAGGTAGAAAATCAGCTGTGGCATTTAAGTGAACAACTCACCCCTAAAAATAATGTGACTGAGTTTAATCAAGCTATGATGGATTTAGGGGCAAGCCTTTGTTCACGAAGTCGTTTTGACTGTGAAGCATGCCCGTTAAAAACACAATGTGGTGCTTTTAATGCGGGTAAGGTTAAAGAGTTTCCACATTCTAAACCTAAAAAAGCAGTGCCTAAAAAAAGTTGTCATCAGTTAATCATTAAACATAACGACAAAGTACTCATGGAAAAACGCCCAAGTAGTGGCATTTGGGGGGGATTATTTGGGTTTTTTGAATTTAATGAGCACAGTGAGCTCGATACTTTTTTAGCACAGCAAGGGCTAAAAAGTGAGCTTGAGATATTAGCGCCTTTTAGCCATGTGTTCTCACATTTTGAGCTAACCATAAACCCACATGTGCTCAATGTTCAGCAAATCCCTGATGTGGTGAACGACAAGCAATTAATATGGTATCCACTTGATCAATCAATAGAGGTGGGTTTAGCTGCACCGACTAAAAAGTTGGTTAAACAAATGAGCCCAATAGGTTAAACTAGCAGCATTTAGCGTTAGAGAGAATAAATCATGGCACGTACTGTATTTTGTCAAAAGTTACAAAAAGAAGCTGAAGGCCTTGGATTTCAACTTTATCCTGGGGAAATTGGCGAAAAGATTTTTAATAATATATCTAAAGAAGCATGGGGACAGTGGCAGCATAAACAAACGATGCTGATCAACGAAAAGCATTTAAATATGATGGACCCAGAACATCGTACCTTTTTAGAAGAGCAAATGGTTGGCTTTTTATTTGAAGGAAAAGAGGTTGAGATTGAAGGCTATAAGCCAGTAGAAAAATAATCGTTAAAAAAGGGCTAAAAAGCCCTTTTTTGTTGTGCATACCTATGAGCAGTTAGTTAAATCAAGTCATCTTGTTGATCGTGGTTTCTAATTTGTTCTTTTAAAAATTGTGCTGCTCTTGAATATTCAATTTCGAGCTCATCTCTCATCTCAATTAACTCATCGGCATTGATTTCATCAGCCTTACACTTATCCTCAAATGACTGCGCTAGATCAGCCACAATATTAGCCCCCACTGTTTTTGATATAGATTTCAATTGATGGCAGGCAGCTATAATTTCACTTTGACTCTTTTGTAGTACCGCAAAGTTGATTGATTTAATTTGTTCTTGGCTTTGCTCTAAATACATTTTAAAGAAGCGAATTTTTTTAGCATCATCGCCATTTATATATTTGTTGGCAGACTCCATGTTAATAGGCATGGCTGGCTTTTCAGCTGAGCTAATTTGTTTTGGCTGTTTATTATCTAAATCGCTCCATTGATTTAATATGTCTTCAAGCGCATTTAACTCAATCGGTTTAGTTATAAAGTCATTAATTCCCACAGCTAAACAGCGCTCTCTTTCGCCTTTTAAGGCATTGGCTGTTACAGCAATAATATAAGGTTGGGCATCGATTGCTTCTAACAGTGCCGCTTCCTCTCTAATCTTTTCAACCATATCGTAGCCAGACATTTTCGGCATATGTAAATCGGTTAGGATGAGCGAATAGCTGTTTTTACGCCACATCTCTATGCCTTCCTCACCATTATTCGCTACTTCCACACTATACCCTAGTATGTGTAACTGTTCGGTAAGTACCTCTTGGTTTAGTAAGTTATCTTCTACCAATAAAACAAGCCTATTTGCAGCGAGTGCTTCTTCTGAATTTAAATAATGATTCATGCTTTTAGCTTTTTTTATTTGCTTAGGTTTATGTAAGCCCGCCGCAACCAAAATTGAAAGCATAAAGTTAGATTTGCACAGTGGTGAAGCATTAATATAAAAAATATTTTTATGATTAATAACGGCTTCATCCAGCTTACTTAACACCACCATTTGCTGATTATTATCTTCTAGTGAGTAAAGTAAACTTCTCAGCAAAGTGCTAATGCTACTCATGTCATCAATACCATCAACAACCCAAATAATATCCTTTGTGTCTTGATGAGCTTCTATATCATTTTGCTCATGGGTATAGGTTATTTTGGCCCCCATAAATGATAAGTAACGATAAATTACCTTGCCGCGTTCAGCATTGTCACTAACAACAACGACATGTTTACCATTTAGTGTATTTTTATGGGCAAATTCAGTTTTACCTGCCGTTGAAAAAGGCAGTTCAACGGTAAACTCACTACCAATCCCTTCATGGCTTGTAACATGTATAGTACCAAGCATTAGCTCGGTTAAGCTTTTACAAATTGAAAGCCCAAGCCCTGTACCGCCAAATTCTCGGGTAATTGAGCTTTCAGCTTGAGTAAATGGGCTGAATATTTTCCTTAATTGAGACTGACTCATTCCTTTACCGTTATCAACTACACAAAAACGTAGCGTAAAATGATCGGCAGTATTATGTGCCACTTCAACCGATATTTTCACCCTACCTTGGGTTGAGCCATTGGTGCTGGTAAATTTAATGGCATTACTGCATAAGTTATAGAGTACTTGGCGAACTCTGACTGAGTCGCCCATGAGGTTATTAGGAATATCGGGTGCAATTGATAAATCGAGTTCTAGGTGACGATTTTTTGCAACTGACGATAACACCTTTGCAACTTCTTCTAGTGTATCTGCAACAGAAAAGGGAGTCGGGTCTATATTGAGCTTTCCTGCTTCAATTTTAGAAAAATCCAAAATATCATCTAAGATACTTAGCAGCGAGAATGCAGATTCACGAATAATTGTACTTAAACGTTGCTGTGCACCATCAAGTTCTGTTTGACGAAGTAAATCAATGGTACCGATTACGCCATTCATTGGTGTTCTTATTTCATGGCTCATAGTGGCTAAAAAGGTGGTTTTAGTTTCACTGGCTTTTAGCGCTTTTTGCGTTTGTTTTTCTAACTCAAAGGTTCTGTTTTGTACTTCTGTTTCAAGGCTTGTTTGTAATTTTTTTAATTCTTTTTTCGCCGCTTGATCGTCAGCTTGAACCTTACTCACCTTTTTGAGTAACAAATTAACTTGTTGAGCTACCGTTTCTAAACCACCCTCTAGTTGCTCATTTAGGGTACTTTGATAGTTATCGTTTTGCGTAATTTCTTTTAGTTCTTGAGTAAGTGAATCTGTATTTTTATGTAATCGCTTGTTAATGTATTTATTCAACATGAATGCTAATACAAACAGCACCACCAGTGCAGCAAAGGCTACAATATAGGCATTTAGTGGTGAGTGTTGATTTGATGGTGTAACTGAGGACTGTGTTTGCTCAATAATAAGCTCTCCAATTATCTGCCCCTCTGATGAGATTAAATGATGAAGAGTATTTTGTTCTTTAATATATTTATTAACAGCTAAAGGCGCAATTGCTTTACTGTTATTGCTATAAACTAACTCGGCTTGATTATTGGCATTAAAACGGTGGAGCGTATATTTATAATCATCATTGAGTAAGGTGGTCATATCGAGTAATTGCGTGACCTTGTCTTGCTCGTATATTGTTAATGCTTCTGCTAAAGGCTGATCAAGACGCTCAGCAAGTTTTGTTAACGATAAAGTAGAGGTTGGAGCAGATGCGTTGTTATCAGCATTGCCTTGTGAATAAAGCACAAAGGCGACTACAAATAATGCGGTTATTATAAGGTTACTAACTAAGAATAAAGGTAGTAGGCCTTTTATTGCTGAAGAGGGCTTGCTCTGCATGAGTTTTCCTGTGGTCTTATTATTAAAACGGTAAGCCTGTACCGAAAGTTATTATTCAATCGTAACACCTAAAAAAAATAATTCACTACGTTTTTTAAACTCTTTTGTTGGATAAATACACTGTATTAACGAAAATAGCCTCGAGTTGTTTGAAAACCGTTCAAACGATTATAAAGAATAAAAAAAAAGTTGACTTGTAGGGGCAAAACTCGTTTAATACGCCGCACGCCCAGATAGCCAGTTAGTAGAGCTAGCTGGGAATTGCATTAAAAATCAGTTAAGATTTTTAATTAGCACTGTTTAAGTGCCTCGATAGCTCAGTTGGTAGAGCAGAGGATTGAAAATCCTCGTGTCCCTGGTTCGATTCCGGGTCGAGGCACCATTATTAAAGTAATAGTGTTTCAAATCATAAGATTAAACGTTATTACACGTGCCTTAGCACACAGTTTAGTGTGCCGACTTAGCTCAGCTGGTAGAGCAACTGACTTGTAATCAGTAGGTCAACCGTTCGACTCGGTTAGTCGGCACCATTTATAAAAGTGAAATTGCTCAAAGCAGTTCACTAGCACTGTTTAAGTGCCTCGATAGCTCAGTTGGTAGAGCAGAGGATTGAAAATCCTCGTGTCCCTGGTTCGATTCCGGGTCGAGGCACCATTTATTAAAAGTTATCAATCTTTAAAATTGATAAAGTGCCTTAGCACACAGTTTAGTGTGCCGACTTAGCTCAGCTGGTAGAGCAACTGACTTGTAATCAGTAGGTCAACCGTTCGACTCGGTTAGTCGGCACCATTTATTTAAATAGTTAATTTAACTATTGCACTGTTTAGTGCCTCGATAGCTCAGTTGGTAGAGCAGAGGATTGAAAATCCTCGTGTCCCTGGTTCGATTCCGGGTCGAGGCACCATTTATACAAAGCCTCGCATATGCGGGGCTTTTTTGTTTCTAAGTTTTTTCTATCCTGCTCTATTTTTCTAGCACGTCATAAACAGTAAGTCCCTCTGTCCTTTTCATACCTCTTTGAGAACTTTATTCAGCTTTTTTGGCTAAAAATTAGGTTGTTTATTGATTTGTGATCAATATGTTAATGATTGGCGTATCTACGGCATTTATAATTTCATCGCAAAGTATGTAATGTTATGTAAAGTCAATTGAGCAACGTTTGCTAAAGTGCTTGAATAACATTCATAAATAGCATTAATCAGGTTTAAACATGATGTGGCAATATAAGCCATCTTTATTGGCAATAAGTATTATGCTGCTGAGTGGTTGTACGAGTAACTTAAACCCGCAACTACGTGAGCAAGCACCGAATACACTCCCAGATCAGTGGCAACAAACAGCTGTTGAATCAGTAGTTGCTGTCAACGACATATGGTTTAATAAACTTGCTTCACCAACAGTAAAGCAGCTAGTTACTCAAGCGCTAAAAAACAATCAGCAACTATTGCAAAACCGTTTTGATGTAGAAATACAAAAACAGCAATTAATTGTCACCGGTGCCGCTTTATGGCCCAGTTTAGATATTTCAACGCGAGTAGGGCGAAGCAAAGATAATCGTCCGGTTAGTTATAATAACTCAAGCTCTGTATCGTTAGAGTTAGGTTATGAAATTGATTTATGGGGTAAACTCTCGGATGCAAAGCGTAGAGACAACCTCAACTACCTTGCTCAGCAAGCTCGCTATGAGCAAACTAAACAACAGCTTATTGCAGATGTTATAACAAATTGGTTTAACTTAATCAGTGCAGAGCAATTACTTGATTTGTTTAAGCGCAGAGAAGCTAACGCCCAGCAAAACCTCGAGATTATTGAGTCGGGTTATCGCCAAGGTTTAAATGAAGCGTTAGATGTTTATTTAGCTCGCAATGAGTTAAACAATGAACGCTCTCGTATAGCAACCCAAAAAGCAAATTTGACTCAAGCTGCACGTAGCCTTGAGCGTTTATTGGGGGAGTATCCAAAAGGATTGATAGCAGCGAATAACGACCTACCTGTAATTAATGACGACATGCCCCTTGGTTTACCGTCGGAGCTTATTACTCGCAAACCTGCGTTGCGTGCTAGTTGGTATCAGTTATTAGCCAGCGACGCTTCGCTTGCGTATGCGCATAAACAGCGTTTTCCGAGTTTAAATTTAGCGGCAGGTTTAAGCGATAGCACTAACAGGGTAAGCGACTTATTTTCTGCTTCAAGTCTTGCGTGGTCACTTATTGGTAGCATTTCAGCGCCTATTTTTGACGCTGGGCGACTTGCTGCGAACGAGGAAATAGCCAGTTTACAAACGCAAAAGCAAGAGCAAGCCTATCTGCAATCTTTATATGATGCATTTGGTGATGTTGAAAATGCTATTACCCTACAACAATCTTTAAAGGCACGCTACCAAAGCACCTTGCAGGCACAAGAAAATGCCTTAGCAGCAGAGCAATTATCGTTTGAACAATATCAAAGTGGTTTAGTGAGCTACACCACCGTATTAGATGCACAAGCACGCTCGTTTGATGCACAAAGTTCACTGATTGAAATTAAAAACCAATTACTCACAAATCGCATTAAATTACATGTTGCTCTTGGGGGCGACTTTGCAAAATCAAGATCCGCACAGGATGAGCAAGCACTATGAAACTCAACAAACAAAAAATAATTGTTCCCGCTGCTATCATTATAGCGACCATTTTTTCGGTGATGTTTATTAAAGGAAACCCGCCTAAAGCATCACGTTTTTCAGCACCGCCAAAAGCAAAAATTAATGTAGCGGTAAAACCATTGCAGTTAATTGACTACCCCGTTGAAATTGATAGCTTTGGTACGGTTAAACCACGAACTCAAAGTATGTTGGTGGCTCAGGTTTCTGGGCTGATTATTGATATAAATGAGCAGTTCCGCGAAGGCGGTTTTTTTGAAAAAGGCGATGTGTTACTTCAGTTAGATGATCGCGATTTAAAAGCAGAAGTTAAATCAGCACAAGCTAATTTGCTCAATGCCGAGCAAAACTTATTAGAAGAGCAAGCGCGAGGCCGACAAGCGCTTACTGATTGGCAACGTTTAGGCAATGAGTCTGAACCGAGTATTTTAGTACTTAGAAAGCCACAGCTAGCTGCAGCGCAAGCACAGGTTTTGTCAGCACAAGCACAATTGGAAAGAGCGCAACTAAATCTTGAACGTACTAAAATTAAAGCCCCTTATGCTGGGCGAGTATTAAACCGCAGCGTTGACTTAGGTCAGGTGGTATCTAACAATATGCAGTTGGCGACAATTTATGCAACCGACAGTGTTGAAATACGCTTACCGATAAAGAATAAAGATCTGCCTTTTATTAATTTACCTGAGCAATATCGAGATGGTGCTAAAAATCAGCGTGGCTCAGCGGTTAATTTCACTTCAGATTTAATTGGCGAGCAACAATGGCAAGGCCAACTTATTCGTACTGAGGGCGCAATAGATGAAAGTGCTCAGCAATTGTATGTGGTGGCTAAAATTAATGACCCTTATAAATCAACCAGTGATAATCAATACCCAGTAAAAATAGGGCAATACGTTAAAGCTAAAATTAATGGCAAAGTCGCCTCTCAGGTACTCGTTATTCCCAATAGTGCGATATATCAAGGCAGTTATGTTTATGTGGTTGAAAATGGCACACTACAGCGTAAAAATATTGCTTTAGCGTGGCAAAATGCGCTGCAAGGCATTGTGAGTAAAGGTCTTGAAGCGGGTAGTCAATTAGTGCTGACGCCACTGGGTCAAGTGAGTTCAGGTACGCCAGTGCAGATAATGGATGCGACTCTTAAAGCACAAAAACCAGGAGAGCAGCCATGATCGCTTGGTTTACACGTAATCATGTGGCTGCCAACTTACTGCTAATTAGTATTGTGTTGGGCGGCCTATTCAGCCTGTCTTCTAAGTTACCGTTAGAGGTGTTTCCCTCGTTTGTTTCTGATCGTATAAATATTAGTGTGAGTTTACGCGGTTCAACCCCAGAAGATGCTGAAAAAGGGGTCACCATACGAATAGAAGAAGCATTACAAGATCTCGAAGGTATTAAACAAATATCGAGCCGCTCTTCTGAGGGGTCATCACAAGTGAGCGTTGAGGTTGACACTGGCTACGACGAGCGTGAATTGTTAGCGGATATAAAGAGCCGTGTCGATGCTATTAATACCTTTCCAGCCGATGCAGAAAAACCAGTAATAGGGTTAATCCAGCGTAAGCGTGAAGTAATAGCAGTCACTGTTTCAAGTGACTACAACGAAAAAGAAACCCTAGAATATGCAGAGCAAGTCCGTGATGAATTGCTGCGTATTCCGGCGATTACCCAAGTTGAACTTAGTGGCGTACGTAATTATGAGCTGGCAATCGAAGTAAGCCAAGATACGCTGCGCCAATACGATTTAACCTTGGCGCAAATATCCAGTGCCATTGCCAATTCAAGTTCTGATATTTCAGCAGGAAACCTTAAAACAGAGGGCGGCGATGTACTTATTCGCTCTAAAGGGCAAGCTTACCGCAAAGATGAATTTGCAAGCATTGTGATAAAAAATCAAGCCGATGGCACTATTATTCGCTTAAGTGATATTGCAACCATTAACGATGATTTTGAAGAAACCCCCGTGCGCACCCGCTTTAATGGCAAACAAGCCGCATTTATTGATGTGTACCGCATTGGTCCGCAAAGTGCGATAGAAGTGGCCGATGCAGTTAAAAACTATATTACCAGTGAGCAAGCTAATTTACCGCAAGGGTTTTATTTAAGCTATTGGGATGATGACTCTGAGGTAGTAAAAAGCCGTATTGCTACCCTAACTAGCAATGCTTTACAGGGCGGTATTTTGGTACTGGGGTTACTGACATTATTTTTAAGACCTGCCATCGCGTTTTGGGTATTTATTGGTATTCCGGTTTCATTTATGGGCGCGTTTATGGCAATGGCCGCCTTTGGCGTGACCATAAATGTGATCAGCTTATTTGGTTTTATATTGGTGCTAGGGATTGTGGTGGACGATGCCATTGTTACCGGTGAAAACGTGTATACCCATTTAAAAACTGCCAAATCGGGCGAAGAGGCTGCTATAAAAGGAACTCAAGAAGTAGCCACGCCAGTTACATTTGGCGTGTTAACCACCGTGGCCGCTTTTTTACCGTTAGGTTTTATAGAAGGCGCACGAGGCGCTATTTTTGCGCAAATTCCGGTGGTGGTTATTCCGGTATTATTGTTTTCATTGATTGAATCTAAATTTGTGCTGCCAGCGCATTTAAAATATATCAAACTGCGCCAGCAAAAAGGCAAAGGTTCTAAATTAGAGCAACTCCAACAACGTTTTGCAGATGGTTTTGAGCATGCCATTTTAAAATATTACCAACCCGTATTAGGGCTAGCGCTACGCAACAAACTGGCCACAGTCAGTTTATTTATGGGCGTGTTTTTAATTATTTTAACCATGCTCACCAGTGGTTGGACTAAGTTTATTTTCTTCCCACGTATTCCCAGTGAAACAGTTCGGGTTAATTTAACTTTTCCTGCGGGAACACCGTTTGAAGTCACGAATAAATACATTATTGATATGTCAGATAAAGCCAGAGAGCTTCAGCGTAAGTATCAAGATGAAGAAACAGGGCAAAGTATTATCCTTAATATTTTAGCCAGCACTGGCGGGCGAGGCGGTGCGGCTAATTCGGGTAGTGTGCGCTTTGAAATCACCCCAGCAGAACAACGAGAGTCTGATATTGGTTCGCGTGAGTTGGTAAAAGAGTGGCGGCAATTAATAGGGGTGATCCCAGGGGCTGAAAGTCTCACATTTAGAGCAGAAATAGGTAGAAGCTCAAACCCAATTGATATTCAATTATCGGGTAATTCCATAACCACACTGCAAACAGTGGCTGAGCAAATTAAACAACGATTGGCCACTTATCCAAGCGTGTTTGATATTGCCGATAGCATGTCTGATGGTAAAGAAGAGCTACAAATAGAGCTAACAGAGCAAGGGCTTGCACTTGGATTAAATAGAGTTGATGTATCAAGACAAGTGCGTAACTCGTTTTTTGGTGTACAAGTACAGCGCATTCAACGCGGGCGTGATGATGTGCGCGTTATGGTGCGCTTACCTATAGATGAAAGGCGCTCAGTTGCTGATTTAAAAGATATATTAATACAAACGCCTAATGGTGGGCGAGTGCCGCTGTCACACGTGGCCACTTTAGTACCTGGTCAAAGCCCATCAACCATTACCCGTATTGATCGTTACCGTACACTTAATGTGTCGGCGGATGTAGAAAAAACCGATACCAATATGACCGTGCTTCAAGCTGATTTAAAAACCTACTTAGATGAACTGGTGCAACAATACCCAGGTGTAAGCCATTCATTAGAAGGTGAAGCCAAAGAGCAGCGCGAATCGTTTGGTTCGTTACTGTGGGGAATGGTATTTGTATTTTTTGTAATTTATGGGTTGCTCGCAATTCCCTTTAAATCGTACTTACAACCACTGGTGGTGATGAGCATTATTCCTTTTGGCATGATTGGCGCAGTAATTGGCCATTGGATCATGGCTATGGAGCTTACCATTATGAGTTTGCTGGGAATGCTCGCGTTAATTGGGGTCGTGGTGAACGACTCGTTAGTATTGGTTGATTTCATTAATAAAAAGCGCAGTGAAGGGCTCGATTTAATGGAAGCTGTTAAAACCGCCGGCGTAGCGCGTTTTCGCCCGGTTATGCTAACTAGTTTAACCACTTTTATAGGCTTAATGCCGCTGCTGTTTGAAAAGGCAACTCAGGCTCAGTTTTTAATTCCTATGGCAGTAAGCCTAGGTTTTGGGATTATATTTGCGACCTTTATAACTTTATTACTCGTTCCGGTTAACTATATGCTGATGGAGCGCTTTCAAGGTTGGTTTAAGTAAGTGCAGACTACATAGATAAGTAGAGTTCTCAGACACTAAGTTTCAGGTACTAGTAAGTAAAGCATCGGACTGTAAAAATTCAGTTCGGTGTTTTTTTATAATAACTAGGTGATTAATAAAACAAGGGTATAAAAGTAATTGCTGAGGGATTTAAGTTATTGGAGGTGTTCCCCGAGAATGCGGTGCCCGGTGTCAGTCCTGAAACCTTGAGGTTTCAGGGCGGAAATCTGCGGTTTACCGTAGGCTTCTCGGTACATGCCGAGCTTGCACAATAGTAGACGAACAAAAATCCTGGTATAAAATTTATCGGCTCAGGGACTTAACCAAGCTCCTGCACCCCAGGGAACAAATTCAGTATATAAGACATATTCCAATCCTTAAACCCCAAACGCAAAAAATTAAACCGTTCGCTCAGTTTTCCTGCAAATTTAATCTTGTATTTACTTTTAAGATTGCTTTTTGAACTTAATCAGCTTTTCAATCGCTTGCTTTTGACCTCAGTCATAGAATTCATTGGAGTTGCTTTTTATCGAGTGGTAGCATTGCTTTAATTAGCAAAGCGAAGACGTCATTATGAATAACTTACCAGATTACGAAAAAGCCCAACTTCTTTTAGAGAAAAACGAAATATTTGTATCACCTGCTGAAGCGCATGGCGTTATTAGCGGTTTACTTGCTTGTGGGCTAAGCATTGACGATAAAGAATACTTAGGCTTACTGAGCGACGTATTTAATGATGGCGAGTCGTTTAGCAACGATTTAAAACAGTTTTTTGGTAAAGTTTATCAACAAGTTGTTGAAAGCTTTAACAATGAAGAGTTTCAATTTGATTTGTTTTTACCGAGTGATGACGAAACACTCATCGATCAAGCCAATGGGCTCGTATCATGGGTAGCTGGGTTTATGCTGGGCTTTGGCTTAAAGCAAAAAGACTATGGCAAGCTGTCGGCAGATGTAAAAGAAGTGATTAGCGACTTTAGCGAAATTACGCGCCTTGATACAACCTTTGAAGAAACCGAAGAAGATAGCCAAGCACTACATGAAGTGATTGAGTACGTACGCGTATCGGCGTTACTGTGTTTTGCTGAACTTGGCAAAGAGCAAAACCCACAAAGCAACAAAAAAACACTGCATTAATTTAGTAATACAACAAAAGTAATGGGTTAGTTATTAATGGTTGAAATACAAAAGTCAGAGTTTAAAGCGCGCCGCGAGCGTTTATTGGCGGCAATGGATAGCAACAGTATTGCGATAATTCCTGCTGCAACCGAGCTCACACGTAGCCGAGATACTCATTATCCGTTTCGACAAGACAGTGACTTTTTTTACTTAACTGGTTTTAACGAACCCGATGCGGTATTGGTGTTATGCAAAGACAGTGATACGCCTTCTATATTGTTTTGTTTAGATAAAGATAAACTTGCAGAGGTATGGCACGGCAGGCGCATTGGTTTTGAAAAAGCGCAAAGCGAATACTTATTCGACAAAACTTATGCATTAAGTGAACTAAACGAACAATTATTGAATTTGGTGAACGGCCAACAGATTTTATTTTATGCACAAGGGACGTATCCTGCCTTTGATGGCAAAGTATTTTCAATGCTTAACACTTTGCGCAGTGCCCCTAAAAAAGGGGATACAGCACCGAGTACAATTAAAGATATTCGCCCTTTATTGCATGAAATGCGCTTATTTAAATCGCCAGGCGAAATTAACATTATGCGTGAGGGCTGTGAAATAAGCGCTCGAGCACACATGCGAGCCATGCGTTTTTCCCACGTTGGCGCAACCGAGTTTCAACTAGAGGCAGAGCTTCATCATCACTATGCAATGAACGGTGCGCCACATCCTGCTTATGGCACTATTGTCGGCAGTGGCGATAACGCCAATATTTTGCACTACACCCAAAATAGCGACGTATTAAACAATGGCGACTTAGTACTGATTGATTCAGGTTGTGAGCTACAAGGTTACGCCGCCGATATAACGCGTACTTTCCCCGTTAATGGTAAATTTAGCACCGAGCAAGCTGCGCTTTATAATATTGTACTCAAAGCGCAAGAAGTGGCATTTAGCGAAGTAAAGCCCGGTGGCTACTTATCGCAGGCTAATAAATTAGCTATGCAAGTGCTAACCCAAGGGTTACTCGATTTAGGTATTTTAACCGGCGATTTTGATGAGCTAATGGCGCAAGGAGCCTGTAAAGAATACTACATGCATGGTCTTGGCCATTGGTTAGGACTCGATGTTCACGATGTAGGTGGTTACAAGGTTAATAACCAAGAGCGTGCTTTTGAACCGGGTATGGTACTGACCATTGAACCTGGGCTTTATATTAATAAAGATTCAAACGCACCCAAAAAATACCAAGGCATAGGTATTCGTATTGAAGATAACTTATTAGTAACTGAGTCTGGTCACGAAAACTTAACGATTACCGTGCCTAAAAAAATTAGCGAAATAGAAGCGTTAATGCAAAGCGCTAAAAACGCATAAGCTTGGAGATAAAAGTGGCTAAGCAGTTTGATGTTGTAGTTATTGGCGGTGGTTTAGTGGGCGCAAGTTGCGCACTGAGTATAAGTAAAAAAAATCCCAGCCTACATATTGCCGTGGTTGAAGCAAACCAAGTAACCACAGATTATCACCCAAGTTTTGACGACAGAAGCATCGCACTTGCACAGCAGTCGGTGGAGTATTTACAAAGCCTCAATTTGTTTGAAATAAACGCTCCCTATGCGGCGGCCATAAAAAAAGTCAGTGTGTCAGACAAAGGGCACTTTGGTAAAACCCACATACAGTGTGATGAATTTGCAAAACCCTCATTAGGCTATGTGGTAGAGGTAAACCCATTTGGCAGAGCGCTGCATCAACGTTTAACGCAATCAAATATATCGCTTTTTTGCCCTAATAGCGTAACGGCGATAAAACAAAATGCCGAAAGTAATGAACTGACATTACAAAGTAGTGAAAAACTAAGCGCTAAGCTGTTAGTGATTGCCGACGGTGCACAATCGCCAACCCGTCACTTGCTAGGCTTAGGTTTCAATACCCAGCCTTATGAACAAGGCGCGATTATTGCCAATATAGAAGTGGCTGGTGGACACCATCATCAGGCGTTTGAGCGTTTTACTCAAAACGGCCCAATGGCCTTATTACCCATGAGTAATAACCGCTATTCGTTAGTATGGTGTATGCGTCAAGAGCATATTGAGCAGCATATGGCATTAAGTGAGTCAGACTTTTTAAGCGTACTGCAAACCACCTTTGGTTATCGTGCAGGGCAATTTATAAAAGTCGGTATGCGCGCCAGTTATCCGCTGGTTTATGGGCAAATAGAATCGTTAACAGCGCACCGTACTGTGGTAATAGGTAACGCGGCACATGCCATTCACCCAATTGCAGGTCAAGGCTTTAATTTAGGGCTGCGCGACGTACAAGTGCTTAGTGACTTAATAGCAAACAGTGAACACGATTTAGGTAGTTATGCCTTTACTCGTCAATATTCAATTAAGCGCAGTGATGATATAAACACCGTGATGACATTGACCGATGCCTTGGTTCGACTTTTTTCAAACTCATCACGGGTGTTAGCGCTTGGTCGTAGTATTGGGCTATTTTCAATGGATTTATTCCCCGCATTCAAAGCCCCATTGGCTAAACAGTTAATGGGACAAGTTAAACAAGGTACACGTTTATGAAACAAGTACAGGTTTGTATAGTGGGTGGTGGCTGCGTAGGTTTAACGCTGGCGCTAGGGCTTGCTAAAGCAAATGTCAGCGTGGTTGTGTTAGATGCAGCGCCAACTCAAGCTCCACCGAGTGATGATTATGGCTTACGAGTTAGTGCACTAAGCATTGCCAGCCAAACATTGCTCGAGCAGTTAAATGTATGGCCACACATAATAGCTGAGCGAGCTTGTGCTTATACGCACATGGATGTACGCGATGCCGATAGCTTTGGAAAAATAGCCTTTAATAACGAGCAACTTGAGCTTGACCATTTAGGCCACATAGTTGAAAACGACATTATTCGCTTTGCACTAATAAAAGAGCTTGAGCAGCAAAGTAATGCCACACTCATGTTTAATACCGAGTATCAGCAAATACACCAAAGCGAGTCTGATGTATTTATTAATTTAAAAACTGGCGAACCTATTATTGCTAAGTTGCTGGTGGCGGCTGATGGTGCAAATTCAGCGATTCGTAAACAGTTTAATATGGCACTGAGCTTTAAAGATTACGATCACCATGCGTTAGTAGCGACAGTTAAAACTAAAGAGTCACATGCAAATACCGCACGCCAAGTGTTTTTACCTACAGGGCCGCTAGCGTTCTTGCCATTGAGCGATGAGCATACTCATTCAATTGTGTGGTCTACCAGCCCTAATCATTGTGATGAATTGTTAGCAATGGACGACACCACTTTTAATAAAGCAGTTATGGCTGCAATAGATGGCCAATGCGGTTTATGTGAAGTGCAAAGTAAGCGCGTCGCGTTCCCACTTAAAATGCGTTATGCCCAGCAATGGGTAAATGGCAACGTAGTGCTAATGGGCGATGCAGCGCATACCATTCATCCATTAGCAGGGCTGGGTATGAACCTAGGTCTAAAAGATGCGGCTTATTTAATCGAGCTACTAAGTCAAGACACCAAAGAATTTGCAAGTACGCGCACACTGCGTGATTACGAGCGCACCCGTAAACTCGATGCACAAAAACACATTGCCATGATGCAAGGGCTAAAAGAGCTATTTGAAGGTGCGAATCCAGTTAAAAAGCTTATTCGTGGAGTAGGGTTATCACTCGTTGATAACCTTGGGCCAATCAAACACCTATTCGCTAAAGAAGCGATAGGGAAGTGATAAAGACAAGCGGTCAGTTTTTAGCTGTCAGCTTTCAGCCAAAGAAAAACCGATGTTTAGTTTAAGCATCGGTTTTTTTATAGGCTAATGCTTTTTTTAGTGTATTCGTACAGCTTGCTGACGCGACGAGCAAAGCTCGTAATGCTTTTAAATTAATGAGCTACAAATTTTCTTGTGATTCATTCACCATATCTTGCAGTGCATCGATTAACAGCGGGTCACGCGAGTTCTGTTTAGCAAGTTCTAGTGCGTATTTCATACTAGTGAATGCCTCTTTGAACTGTTTATTAGCAGTGTAGCCTTGCGATAATCGCATGTGAGAGTAAGCAGCATTAGGGTAATTGTTAGTAAAGTGTTTAAGTGTTGAAGTAGCTTTTTTAGTGTTACCAAACTCTTGCTAGTTGTGGGCAAATTCTACGTACACATCGTGTGGAATTTTAAGCTCAAATCCGTACTTATCACTAAGTGCTTGGTAGTAACCGGTAATCAATGATGCATCTGCAAATTTTCCGTGCTCGTCAGTCACTTTAAATATTAGGTCGCTAAATAAGTGAATTAGGCTATCGCTAGTGCTGGAAGTATGGTGCCCATATGAGTAAAAGTGGGATAATGCTTATATTTCCATTTTAGCTGCGTGGGCATTTGTTGCTCTAAATTTACTAAAGTATTTAATATGCCGCTATAAAAGCGTGCGCCTTCACTTGCAACACTAATAAATAACGCTTGACCGCCTTTAGGGTTTTTAGTGTATTTAATAATATTACTTTTTAACTCTTCATCACTCCACCAACTATTTGGGCTTATAGCTATGTAGTTGTTAAATAGTGCCGGTTGATTAACTAAAGTATAAAGCGCTAATGTGCCAGCATTAGAATGACCAATTAAGGTGTTGTAACCATTAGTTGGGTAGTTGCTATTTTTATAGGGCATGAGTGCATCAGACGCAAACTTTAAAAAATTATCGGTTTGCCCTGCGTCAGGCCATTTATTTTTAACAAAGGTTTAAAACTCCGTTTTAGGCTCACCTTGTACTTTAAGTAAGTAATCACGAACGCGGTTGGTTGTATCAATAGCAACAAGCATTGCATTAGGTATCTGCTCGTAATCAATGAGGGATTTATAACGCCAGATGCCGTATGAAAGTGCTCAACACCATCAAGTAAATAACATAGAGCGGCTGATCATCTTTTACATTGTCAGGTATGAATATTCTGATAGGTCTGTCTTCGTTAAGTATTTTTGATTGTAGAATGACTTTTTACCCACGGTTATGTCGGTTGTAGCGGTGTTTGCATAGCTTAAAAAAGGTGTACTAAAAGTAACTATTAACACAAACGATAGTAAGAGCTTCATAAATATCCTTATTAAATAATGTGTTGTCTAATAATTGCACGGCTTTAGATTTGAGTAAATGTTTATATTTTAGGGGAAAATGTAGGGCTTAAGTAATTAAAAGCTTCGCTTTTCAAGCGAGCAAGCTCACGCCTACCTAGTAAATATTAACACTTATTTTTATTTTACTTATTGATATAAAGGGAGCATCTAATAATATCTTCCCGAAGCCCGAAGCCCGAAGCCCGAAGCCCGAAGCCCGAAGCCCGAAGCCCGAAGTCTTTAACGCTTATCTATCAAAGCTTAAAAACCTGCTTGCTTAATTATCCTACTAGGCGTAAAATGCGCGCTCATTTCGGCTTTTAAACTATTAATTCCTTGCCTTAAACCGACCGGCCGAAACGGTAGAAGGCTCTATTAACCGTAAGGAATATCCATGCGTCATTACGAAATCGTATTCATGGTTCACCCTGATCAGAGTGAGCAAGTTGCTGGTATGATCGAACGTTATACTGGTTCTATCACTGAAGCAGGTGGTACTATCCACCGTCTTGAAGACTGGGGCCGTCGTCAACTGGCTTACCCAATTAACAAGCTTCATAAAGCTCATTATGTTCTTATGAACGTTGAAGCACCAACTGAAGTAATCAGCGAGCTAGAAACTACTTTCCGCTACAACGATGCAGTGCTTCGTAACTTAGTTATGCGTACTAAAAACGCTGTAACTGAAGCGTCTCCTCTTGTAAGAGAAGAGAAGAAAGAAGCACCAGCTGCTTAATTGTTTTGAGTCCTAGCATGGCACGTAGTCAGCAGTTACTATAATGGTTAGCCCATATACGAATCAGCTGGTTATATCGGGGGTTGTTTGTAAAACACCCAAGTTTAGCCAAAGTCCCGCGGGTATACCGCATTGTATTTTTGTTGTAGAACATAAATCAATGCAAGTTGAAGCAGATCTTAACCGTAATAGTTATGTGAGGCTTCAGGTGGTTGCCAGTGGTAAGCAAATGCAACAACAGACTCAACATTTGCACGTTGGGCAGGCATTGCAAGTAAGTGGTTTTTTAAATCGCCACGAAGGTCGTAACGGCCTTAGCCAATTGGTTTTGCATGCTCAGCATATAGAAAGAATTATTTGAGGAATTAATCTCATGGCACGTTATTTCAGACGTCGTAAGTTCTGCCGCTTTAAAGCGGAAGGCGTACAACAAATCGATTACAAAGATCTAGCTACTCTTAGAAACTATGTTACAGAAAGTGGCAAAATCGTACCTAGCCGTATCACAGGTACTAGCGCTAAATACCAGCGCCAGCTAGCAACTGCTATTAAGCGTGCTCGCTACTTAGCCCTTCTTCCATACACTGACTTACATAAGTAAGCAGCGGATTAACACGTTTTTAAAAGGTGTAGAAACATGCAAGTTATTCTACTAGATAAGATCGCTAACCTAGGTGGCCTAGGTGACCAGGTTGTTGTTAAATCTGGCTTCGCACGTAACTTCCTTTTCCCACAAGGTAAGGCAGTTCCTGCAACTAAAGCAAACATTGAAACGTTTGACGCACGTCGCGCAGAACTAGAAGCAAAAATCGCTGAACAGTTAACTGCAGCACAAGCACGCGCTGACAAACTTGAAGCATTAGCAGAAGTTACATTAGTATCTAAAGCTGGTGACGAAGGTAAATTATTCGGTTCAATCGGTACTCGTGACATCGCTGACGCTATCTCAGCTGTTGGTGTTGAAGTTGCTAAATCAGAAGTTCGTTTACCTCTAGGTACTATCCGTGAGACTGGCGAATTTGACGTTGCAATCGCAGTACACTCAGACGTAACAGCTACTATTAAAGTAATCGTTATTGCTGAAGCTTAATTTTTAAAATTAAGTTAAAAAAAACCGTGCTTTGCACGGTTTTTTTGTATCTAAAATTTGTAATTCAAAACAATAAATTGTTTGCTGTGGATTAAATCAAACACTTTTCTAAGTTAAACCTTTATTTTCAAAAAAATTTATTTCATTTAAACCTTTCTATTTCTCCTCGCGTCTAATAAGTTAAATTGCAATTACATAATTATAAACAGGAAAAATTTGCGATGTTAATGGACGCTAATCAGCCAATAACTGATCAAGTGCAGCAAATGCTTATTGATCAAGTTAAAAACGGCGACCAGTTAGCCTATAAAGCGCTCTATGACATGCATAAAGCAAAAGTTTATGGCTTATGCCTGAGACTAATAGCCGATGAGGGGCATGCGCAAGATGCAACTCAAGAAGTATTTGTACAGGTATGGCACAAAATAGCGCAATTTGATGGGCGTTCGCAATTTTCTACCTGGCTTTACAGTGTCACCAGTAATATTGCTATTAGCTATGTGCGTAAGCAAAAACATTGGCTTAATAAAGTTATTAGCTTTGAACAAAGCGGTATGGATGAGCAATCTGCAAATGACTGCAATGGCTTAAATGGCTTAGATAAATTAATCGTTAGGCTGCCTGAGCGTGCAAGAATGGTATTTGTACTGTATGCCGTTGAAGGTTATAGGCATGAAGAAATAGCAACCTTGCTAGGCATGGCTGTAGGCTCTAGTAAGGCGCAATATCATCGTGCAAGGCAATTATTAAAACAGTGGTACGAAAATGAGTAAAACAAATTTTGATGACTACTTAAATGAGTCGCTAACACAATTAAATAAAAATATAACACCCGATAAAGAGCTCTGGGATGGGATTGAGCGCGCCATAATGACTAATAAGCAGGCAAGTATAGTTAAGAGTGTAGTTTGGCCGAAGCTAACTGCTATTGCGGCATGTTGTGTGGCTGCTTTGGTTAGCACTATGGTGTTTTTTACATCTCCAGAGACAAATACCGCTGTGGCGATGAGTGATTTTTTTACTAAGCAAAAACAAAGTTTACTTGTTCAATACCAAAGCCAAGCGGCACTAACAGATAACTGGCAAGTGCAGCTAAAAGAACTTGAAGATGCTGAGCAGGCTATAAAGCAAACACTTGAAAATGAACCACAAAATAAGGCGCTACTGTCCATGTTAGCGCAAGTATATCAACAACAACTCGACTTAATTAACAAGGTGCATGCACCGCGTTGGCAACAAATCTAGGAGAAATAAATGAAAGCAATAATACTTGGAATCGCTTTATTACCAATGGCTGTATTTGCCGGTGAAAAAATAGAACAACAAATTGAAGTACCAAACGGTGGCGTTATTCATATAGAAAATCAGCGCGGCAATGTAAATATTATGGGCTGGGAGAAAAATCAATTTAAAGTGAGCGGCGAGCTTGACGATAAAGCACAAGGCTACACTCTTAAAACACAGGGTAATAAAACTCAGTTTATTGTAAAAATGCCTGATCTTTCAAATTGGGATAATAACAATAATGGCTCAACGCTAACTATTTTCATGCCTCAAAGCAGTGCGCTGGAGTATGTTGGGGTTAACGCTTCGGTAACTGCAAAAGAGTTAAAAAGAGGCACTGAAATTGATGTAGTCAATGGCGCCATTACAGTAAATGATCTTAACGGCGATATTAAGCTTACTAGTGTTAACGGTGACATCAACGCAAAAAACCTCAGTGGTAAAGTGCAATTTGAAACTGTAAATGGCGCAATTGATGATCAGCAATCTAACGGAGAAGTTCGTTTTAATGCGGTTAATGGGAATATAAAATCAAACTCGACTGCTAATGATATTCGCTTAGAAAACGTAAACGGTGATATCAATCTTACCTTCGATGCAATCAAAGAGTTACAAATAAGCACTGTAAATGGCGAAGTTGAAGTGCGTATTAATCGCCTTTTAAGTGATGCTGATGTAAGTTTTGAATCTGTAAGTGGCAATGCTGAGTTTTACTTTCCAGCTGATTTATCGGCACAATTTGAAGTGCAAGCCCATGCCGGCGGTAAAATTGACAACCAGCTAACGAGCGACCAAGTGCAAAAAGCCAAGTATGGCCCAGCTAGTGGAATTAAGTTTAATGCTAATGGCACCGATGCCAGTGTAGAAATGAATACCATAAGTGGGACGATTGGACTTAAGCGCCAATAATCATCCATTTTATTTTAAGTTACAAAAAGCAGGAAAGATTTCCTGCTTTGCTATTTGCACAGCCCTGCCAAGTCGATAGAATAGAGCCATTCAATTTTAGTACTGTGAAGTTATGGCCAAACCAGATAAGCAAGTCGACACTCTTAAAGTTCCTCCCCATTCAATAGAAGCTGAACAATCTGTTTTAGGTGGTTTAATGCTTGATAATCAAGCATTTGATCGCGTAGCTGAACTTGTTGTGTCACAGGACTTTTATACCCGTACCCATAAGCTTATTTTTGAGGCAATGACAGCACTGGCTGAAATTGGCGATCCGATTGATTTAATTACTATTTCTGAAAGTTTAGAAAAAAATAATCAGCTTTCAGGGATTGGCGGCTTTGCGTATTTAGCCGAAATAGCTAAAAACACCCCAAGTGCTGCTAATATTGATGCTTACGCTAGCATTGTACGCGAGCGTGCAGTTGTGCGTGAAATGATTGGTGTTGCCAATGAAATTGCTGAGGCAGGCTTTAACCCAGAAGGGCGCACAAGTCACGATTTACTCGACTTTGCTGAGAGCAAAGTATTTAAAATTGCTGAGCAACGTACAAAAAGTAGTGATGGCCCGCAAAGCATTCACAACATACTTGAAAAAACCGTTGATAAAATAGAAGAGCTTTATCAGTCACCACAAGATGGTGTTACCGGTGTAAGCACAGGTTATGCTGATTTAGATAAAATGACGACTGGTCTGCAGCCCTCTGATTTAATTATTGTAGCAGCACGTCCATCGATGGGTAAAACTACCTTTGCGATGAACCTTGCTGAGCATGCAGCAATGACCCAAGACAAGCCTGTACTTATCTACTCACTAGAGATGCCCTCTGAACAAATTATGATGAGGATGCTGGCGTCCCTTGGCCGAATTAACCAAACCAAAGTACGTACTGGTCAGCTAGATGACGATGACTGGGCGCGCCTTTCATCAACCATGGGGTTACTCATGGAAAAAGGCAAAATGTATGTTGATGACGCCTCAGGCTTAACACCCACTGATGTACGTTCACGTGCACGTCGTATTGCCCGCGATCATGGTGGGATAAGTATGATCATGGTCGATTACCTACAATTAATGCGCGTACCTAGCTTGTCAGATAATCGTACCTTAGAAATTGCCGAAATTTCACGTTCACTTAAAGCATTAGCAAAAGAATTACAGTGTCCGGTTGTTGCACTATCGCAGCTTAACCGTACCCTAGAGCAACGTGCTGATAAACGCCCAATTAACTCAGATTTGCGTGAGTCGGGCTCTATTGAGCAAGATGCCGATTTAATCATGTTTATTTATCGTGACGAAGTATACAACGAAGACAGTACTGATAAAGGTGTTGCAGAAATTATCATCGGTAAACAGCGTAACGGTCCGATTGGTAAAGTGCGCCTAACCTTCCAAGGTCAATTCTCTCGCTTTGATAATTACGCGGGGCCTGCTGTAGATGATGATTACTAATGCGCTTAGCTATTGCCGAAATTAACTTACAAGCACTTGCTCATAATTTAGCGCAAGTGCGACAGTTTGCGCCTAACAGTAAAGTTATGGCGGTATTAAAAGCCAATGCTTATGGCCATGGTTTAGTAAAAATAGCGCAGCACCTTAATGATGCCGACGCATTTGCAGTGGCACGAATAGATGAAGCGCTCGCACTGCGAGCTGGCGGGCTGACCAAGCCTATTGTGTTGCTGGAAGGTTTTTTCCATCAAGATGAGTTGCCGATTTTATTAGCCAATAACTTTCAAACCATAATCCATGATGAAAACCAGCTCAGAGCACTTGAAAATGCAAAGCTCGATGCACCAATCAGTTGCTGGTTAAAAATCAATACGGGTATGCATCGTTTAGGGGTTGCACCAACGCAATTGAATGATTTTTATCAGCGCTTGCAAGCGACTAATAACGCTAAAGATGCAATCAATTTAATGACGCACTTTTCCAGTGCCGATGATGTTAATGATCCCAAAACAGCAGAGCAAATTTCTTTGTTTGATTCATTAGTGCAAGGCAAACAACAAGCACATTGTTTAGCAAATTCGGCCGGTATTATTGCTTGGCCTGCCGGTCATGGCGAGTGGGTGCGTCCAGGCTTGATGATGTATGGTGTATCACCAATGCTTAACACTTCTGGAAAAGATCATCAGCTTAAGCCGGTGATGCGCTTAACCACTAAGGTTATTGCAATTCGCGATGTTGATGCTGCGCAAGGTGTTGGTTATGGTGGTAGATGGCAAAGTGCTCAGCCGACTAAGCTTGCAGTTGTTGCTATGGGCTATGGTGATGGCTATCCGCGTCATGCTAAACATGGTACCCCTGTAGTGATTGCTGGCAAACGTTATGGTATTGCTGGCAACATCTCTATGGATATGATCAGTGTTGATATTGGTGAAAATGCTGATAGCATCAAAGTAGGCGATGAGGTGGTGATGTGGGGCCCCGAGTTACCGGTAGAAGAAATTGCACAATGTGCTGATACTATATCTTACGAGTTATTGTGTAATATTACACCGCGCGTAAGTTATGAGTACCAGCGCTAATATTTATTTTAAAAATACCCATTAAGCTTACATTGCTAGAATGATCGTGATGCTCACTTAATCGGTATCGTTACTCTTTTATAAAGTAAATATCGCTAAAGCCCATGCGAGCAAATTCTTGATCACGAAAGTTACGCACAGCCGATGACCCTTTAGAGGTCATTTCAATTTGGCGTACCATGTTTAAGTAGTTAGTTAAATCGATACCTTCGGCAGCCGCAATAGCCTGATACATATCGTGGTATTTATCTTTGGCGAAGTTAATTTCGCGCGGTTGATTTTTAAAAGTGTAGGTAATTCTGCGTGCCATAATGAGCTCATTTAAATTGAGTGTTAGTGTAATTTTACACTGTATTTAAGTTGCGTTGAATGATTAGTTGAAATCAAATAATTAAAAAGGTGAGTTTGAAATGAAATTATCAGTAGAGATCAGTAAATACCCGCTCCACCAAGATTACATTCCTTTTATTAAAGGCTTTATCGACAGAGTTAATGCTTACGAAGAACTCAAAGTGATCACGAATACGATGTCAACCCAAATATTTGGTGATTATGATCTAGTTATGCAAGTGATCAGCACAGAAATTAAACATTCATATGAGCAATTTGGTAAAGCTATATTTGTGTGTAAATTTATTTCGGGCGATTTATCTCCCGAATAACCTCTTAACAAACACGGTCGTTTTTATAATGATGGATTTTGTAACGCAAATACTCAGTGGTTTTACTGCTATGTCGCATTGGGAATATATTGCGGTTGCTTTGTCGGTGGCGTATTTATTACTGGCCATTAAAGAGAACTTATGGTGCTGGCCTGCGGCTTTTTTTAGTACGCTTATTTATACCATTATGTATTGGAATGGCGCGCTGCTAATGGAGTCGTTACTAAACTTTTATTATATGTATATGGCGGTGTTTGGTTGGGTCGTGTGGCGCAAAGGCAAGGCTAATCAAGCGCAGCGGCTAATTACATCCTGGCCGGTAAACCGACATATTATTTTAATTGTACTCACTACATTAGTGTCATTAGCAATTGGCTATGCAATGCAAAACTATACGCATGCAGATTTTGCCTATCTTGATAGTTTCACAACTTGCTTTGCTGTGGTTACTACGTATCTGGTAGCTAAAAAAGTACTAGAAAATTGGCTCTATTGGATAGTCATTGATGCGGCCTCTATGTATTTGTACTATGAAAAAGGCTATTACCCAACCCTTGTTTTATTTGTATTTTATACCGTTATGGCAGCATGGGGGTTTAAAACGTGGTACGAAGAATACGAGCAAAGCCAAGCCAAGCCCATGGCGCAACTTTAATCTATGAATCAGCATTCTCAGTTAGTTAATATTTGTAGCGCGTTTTTAGTACCGAGCACAATAACCGCAACAGAGTATTTGGTTAACGGTCTAAGCAACGATAACTTTTTGATCCGTACTGACAGCCAAGCTTATTTATTAAAGTGTTATAAATCGTATTGGCCACAAGTAGGGTTACATGCTCAGTATGAGCTCAGTAAACAACAAGTTTGCTCTGCTCCCATATGGCTCGATAAGCAAAATAAGCGCGCAGCTTTTAACTATATAGAGGGAGAGGTTGCAGAGTCTTATTTGGCGATGCCGCTACTGACTAAACTTGTTAAGCTTCATGCGTATACAACTAATAATGAGGCAATGAATATAGCTTTGGAATTGCAAGCCTATCAGCATTTATTAGTGTTTAAACAATATGAAAAGCTCATAAACAAGACATTAAAAAGCATAGCCAACATGCCCGTAGATAGCGGCTTTTGCCATAACGACTTAGTCAAAGAAAATATCGTGGTAAACCCGCAAGGTGTTTATTTAATCGATTTTGAGTATGCTCAAACAAATGATGTGTATTTTGATCTTGCTGCGTTAGCGGTTAGTTTTAAATTAGATGCTTCAGGCAAGCAGGCTCTGCTTAACAATTACAAAACGCACACCCTATCAGAACAATTTTATTTATCTATGCACAAACTCAATTGCTATCAGTTAGTTTATTTACTGTTATGTATAGGTTGGTATGAGCAACGCGCTATAAACAATCAGGTTGTTGTATTGCGCGCGCAACTGGATGAGCTTATTGCTTTAATGGAGGGTTAAAGTCCGCCAAAGCGTTCCGCAAGCTCTTTGTATTTTGCTACTTCATCAGCGTCAAATTGCATTTCGCCGTTATCATCTTCTGATTTAGCGATTAATAGGCTTTCTCGAGCAAGGCGTTTAACTCGCTCGACTTTAACTCCTAAAAACTCAGCAACTTGTTCTGTTAACATTAACTTCATAATTACTTCCTCGTATTTAATCTTTCCGTCCAGTGACAATAATAGATAATATGTGTCTAAAGCGTTACTGTTTTTTATAGGATGTAAATAAATAGCGCTTTTTTTACCTTTTGTTAAGTGATTAGCTCAAATTATAGACATGTAAACGAATCATGCTGGTATTTATACAAAGATGCCTTTATTATTGCGCATGCTAAAGCATTGATATCGCGAGTTGATGTGGAAGCAACAAATGTGCTCTCGTGGTGAAATGGATATCACGTGGCCCTCCGGAGGCTAAGTTGTAGGTTCGATCCCTACCGAGAGCGCCATTTGGTCCCTTTCCTTTTCTAGATAGTAAATACTAATATCTAAACAAATGATGACCTGAGTGTGGCCAACTTAAAACTATTTTAATTTTAAGAGCTGACAATTTCGTTACTTTTGCGTAATAAAAGTTTATCTTAAATTTAGAGTGTATTTACATTTACGCATATCTACAGCTTTGTCCTTTCTAGCCATACTTCTCATCCTAAATATTTAATGACTTTGTTTTCTTAGTTGAAATATAGATTAACTTCAGACCTTATTTCTTTCGTCAAACCATCAACAGGAGCTACTTACACTGTTATTTAAATATAAAATATATTGTATACAATGATAATTTAATGTTACAAAAGTATTTCTCTTTTCGAGTTGGATAGAGAAAACAATAATTATCAAAGGTAAATTATGAAAATTAAAACATTAATTCTGGCGCTACCTATACTTGGAGCAAGCTCTTTAGCTCAATCAGCTAACCTGCAAGAGCGCTTGTTTACACCAAAAAATGCAGAAGTTGAGCGCACACATCATCACGGTGTAGATCACCAAAATAATGAAAAAGCCCCTATAGCTGAGTTGCAAAAGCAGCCACAACAACTTAATCAATTTATGATGCGCAGCCAAGCCGCCGTTGTCAGTTGTGATTTAGCTGCGATGGCAAGTGCAAGCACTAGTACAATTATCACTGAACTTAAAAGCCAAGGTACTAGTTGTATTAATGAACTATTTAGTGCTCCATCCTCTATTCAGAGTCAAGTTTACAGCTCAGATAACATGTATGCCGTTGCAAATCATGCTAAGTCACTCTCACAGACTTATGCTGGTGGTGGAGATGTTGACTTAGAAGCGCTGTTTTTATATTTGCGTGCGGGTTTTTATGTTGAGTTTTACAACGGTAACGTGAATTTTAGTTCTTGGGTACAGCCTGCAGTAGTTGATGCTATAGATGCATTTGTAAACAATAGCCACTTTTATGATGATAATGATGGACACGGTAAAACACTTGCTGAAGTTATCATAACTATGGATAGTGCTGAGCAGCAGCATCGTTACTTAAACGTGGTAAAGCAGTGGTTAACGCGCTTCAATGAGAGTTATGCTGCAAAATGGAATATGCGTAGTGCTGTTAATGGTATTTTCACGCTACTTTATCGTGGCCAGTGGAATGATGCATTTGTAACCGCTATCGGCACTGATACTGACTTAGTTGCTAAGCTAAGCGCATTTACTCAAAAGCAGTGGATGATAGACTCAGATGCACAATACTTGATTGTTAACGCTGCCAGTGAACTAGCTCGTTTAAAACAATATTCAGGCACGCCAATACAAGCAAGTGTTGATACTGGTTTGAAAGCTATTTTTAGCACCTATAACAGTTTTGGTTATGGTGATGCAGTATGGCTTGCAGCAGCTGATTCTGTAAGTTATTACGCAGATTGTAATGACTACGGTATTTGTGGCTTTGTTGATGAACTAACTCAACAAGTGTTGTCACAAAGTTATAGCTGTAGTAGTACTATAAAAATTCGCTCGCAAAATATGACGGCTATTCAACATGCAGCAGCATGTGATGCTATGGGCACTGAAGAAGGGCTTTTTCATAATAAGCTAGCCACAAATAACACCCCTGTTGCTGATGACAACAATAACTTTTTACAAGTAAATATTTTTGACAGTAGTGACGATTATAGCAAGTACGCAGGTGCTATCTTTGGTATAGATACGAACAATGGCGGTATGTATTTAGAAGGTGACCCATCTGTAGCTGGCAACCAAGCTAATTTTATAGCTTATGAAGCAAGTTATGCCAATGCAGAGCACTATGTATGGAACTTAGAGCACGAGTATGTTCACTATTTAGATGGCCGTTTCGACTTATATGGTGACTTTAACGCACCCACAGAAGATATTGTCTGGTGGTCAGAGGGGGTTGCAGAGTATGTTGCTAATTTAAATAACAACGATGCTGCAAAAGCCACTATTAGTGATGGCTCGCGCTATACACTAGCGCAAATTTTTGACACCACCTATGATGGATTTGATCAAGATCGAATTTATCGCTGGGGTTACTTAGCTGTTCGCTTTATGTTTGAACGTCACAACAACGAACTTGATGCCATGTTGGCTCATACCCGCACTGGTAATTGGAGTGCCTATAAATCAAAAACTGTAGAGTGGGCCAATAACTATGAGAATGAATTTGTACAGTGGTGCGATGACTTAGTTGCAGGTACGAGCACTAATACCCCACCAATAGCACAAATTAATGGCCCGTATTCTGGCATGCAAAATAACAATATTAGCTTCACGAGTAATGGTAGTAATGATAGCGATGGTAGTATCGCCAGTTATCAATGGAACTTTGGCGATGGTAGCAGTTCAAATCTGGCAAATCCTACTCATAGTTACACAAGTGCAGGAGAATACACCATAACATTAACCGTGGTTGACAATGAAGGTGCAAGCCAAACTGTCACTACAGTAGCAACTATCGAAGCTGACAGTAGTGTTGATGATGGTGTGCTATTGAATAGCCAGCCAATTAACATCAGTGGCGCTCAAGATGAATTTTTATATTTCACTTTTGATGTTCCTTCAGGCGCCAGCGACCTTATGTTTAATTTAACTGGTGGTACAGGTGATGCGGATTTATATGTAAGTTTTGAAGCAGCACCGAGTGAAGCTATATATGATTGTCGCCCTTACATTGGTGGTAACGAAGAGTCGTGTGCTATAAACCCTGCACAAGTAGGCCGATACCATGTGATGGTTAGAGGTTATAATGCATTTGATAACGTTCAGTTAACAGCATCATTTACCCAAGTGACTTCTAACGTGCCAGATGTGTGTGCTAGTCAAGGCAGCCGAAGCCGTGGCCGCTTAAATGATGGCGAAGTAATTTGTCTAGGTAATAGCGATCCTATGTGGTTTAGCATTGCAGATGTTCAAGGCCAAAATGGTATTGCGATCACCACCGCTAATGGTAGTGGTGATTTAAGTCTAAGCTACGCTGCAAGTGGTTGGCCAAATGGTAACAATGAAGTGGCTGAGTCAAATAATAGCGGAAATGGAGAGTGTATTTATATTTCAGGCCAGAGTGAATACTGGGGCTACCTAAAAGTAGCTGGTAATAGCACTGGTGCAAGCTTAGTCGTCGACTTTAACAGTCAAGGGTGTCGTTAGTTTATATATAAACTTAAAGCGTGATCTCACGTACTTTATATAATGGAGTCATCAGTTTTCTGGTGGCTCTTTTTTATAAAGAAACAAATGCAAAGGTTCATTTCTTCAAGGTCAAAACCCCCCCTTTATCTTTTTTATAAATTGAACTACTTGGATGTAAAGTTGATAAATAAACATTCAATTGTACTTACGTTGCAAAAGTGTCGATAAAGCTGACAACTTCAATATTGATGAGTACATTGAAAGGTAATTAAATTAGGGCATAGGTGGCTGAGTATGAAGAGAAAGGAAGCAACTCAGTTAACGCTGGACTAAATAATGGTTATTTAAAGAGAAGCTTAAAGCCACTTTCTTTCGAAAGTGGCGTTTGTCCTATTGTTAAGCTTAGGACAAAGTTAGCTCTTGAATAAGACGAATAGGCTCACCATCAACATTTAAAATGGCCTTTACAGAAATCTTTTGTGGTTTGTCAGTTTTTGTTACTTTGAAGATGTATGTTTTTTGTTCATAAGGTGCTAAATCAACACTTTTCTGTTGAGATTTTGCGGGAGTGGCTTGCTCGAATGATGTCGAGGTTAGAATAATGTCCCCAGTTGTTTCTCCAGAATAAGGACCAGATAAATTAAACGCTACTAACCAATGGTCTTCATGCTCTTTCGTTTTTACTACATTAAACTCAACGCCATTAAACGGGGTTACTCGTTTTGAGAGCGTAGTTTGGTGCGTTAACGACTTCCATTTGAGAGTTTGCGCAATAGTAATCTTATCAGCATTTATTTCTGTTGGCAGTGAGATATTATGTGTTCCTGAGCTCAAGCTGCGTTTTAGCTGATGAGTTTTGATTGGCTTATTCGCACTATTTGTGAGTGTCACTTGTGCAGTAATTTCTAAAGGGGAACCAGTTGGATTGACCACTCTTAAAAAAGGCTTCTGTTGGTGATAATAAATATCAGATTTAATCCCTGAAAGTGAACTAAAACCAGCATTATTTAATGTGGCTATATATTGATTTTCCAAGAACTCTAGTTCAGAACTGGCTTCATCGTGCAGCTCTATAGAGGGGAGTTTTGCCAAAATATTACTCAATTCAAGATCGCATTGTGGTATAAATCTCTCGTGTTGCAGGCAGGTTTTAAACATTCGGTTTAATAGAGCATAATTTTTAAAAAGCCAAGGGTTTGTAAGCGAATTCTCTGCTGTGACAGACTCCAAGCGAGTGGGGGTAGGGTTAAATAAGTACGGGGTGATTTTATGGTTGTTATTTTGACCTAATAAGCTGATCTTTTCGCTGTTAAGTGTTGAAATCATTTGCTTATTCAGGGGAATAGAAAATTGTTGGGTTACTTTTTGACTATTACTTTGAGCGTGTAAGTTAACGCGTAACTGTGTTTGCTCGAGCGTTAGATTTATTGCAAGTTTCTTATCTGCAATTAATGCACCTTTTATCTCAGGTGTCAGGGCTATTTGCTTTGCTTTAAAGTTATCGTAGCTTTGTGCATTTATAATTAAGTGACTGCCATCTTCAATAAGCAGCATCAGTAATTGCTCATCACTTGCTTGCTCTTCACCAATAAAAGTGCGGCGATATTTTTGGTTTTTTTGGCTACGCTTACCTTGTAATGCTATGCCAATGTTTCCTCGATGTAATTGAGCAGCTTCAAATTCGATTAACGCGGCCACTTGGTTTTTATTTACCACATCAATGAGCGAACTCGGCTTTGGCGCTGGAAAGTCCATGACTGGGTGGTTGGCAGTTGAGGGGAGATTAATATCTAATCGTGATAACGCCGTTGATTGAGTATTACGTAGCCAGTAAGCGTTACCGTCTTGCTCCCAAGGGCCCGATACAATATGGAAGCTAGGCTGGATATTTTCTACAAAATCAGCAAAACCTTGTTCTATTTCCGACCAATTTTTAAAAGTACTTTTAAGCAGTGAGTTAGCTGTTGAAAGTGTGGCTTCGCTGTGTGGGTTCGCTAGTCTTAGCTCTTCAATAAAGTGAGTAAAGTACTGTGCCCGTTCAGGAGAGCTTAAAAGGTAATGAATAATAAAAAAATTAAGTCCACGCTTTAGTGCAGGATCGTCATTTATTTCTTCAATTGTAGGTTTATTAGCGCTGTAATATTGTTTTAAACCGGTTTCAATGTAATTCATTGGGGCGCGATCAAATACCATGACGGTGAGTTGTTTTTGCTTAGGATCATAAACATGGTGAGCAATCGAATCCGCTAAACCTTCGGTGATCCAATTAGGTGCCCACGTTGAATGGCCGTTTAATGCCATATGAAAAGCATGCATGGTTTCGTGAATAACTATATAGCGCTGGTGGTGCTCACGGTGGCTGGGGAAATTATATCCGGCACGGTTATAAAACATGGTTTCACCACCGGCAGTTTTATGTACCCCACGTAAAAAACCATCATCAAGCATGGCCTCTCGTACACGTGATCGACTACTACCATAAACAACGGCAATGCGTTGGCGCTCAATATTGGGGGGAGCCATACCAAATAAAGCAACATAATGTGGGTATGCCATTTCAAGTAACTCTAAGTATAGCGTGACTTTTTCTTTAGGTAGATCACTTTTTAGCGCAAAGTGCTTACTTACCCACCAGTTGTAGCCCCGACTATTTCCTATTTTGCCATCGCTGTATGTATATGGAATTTTTTTTCCTAAAAACTCTATATCGATATTATTGAGTGTGCTGGTATAGCCCTGCACGGTAATGTTTGCTTGCATTTTACTTGGGCTGCTTTTTATATTGCCAATACTAGGCTTATTATTATTCGCACTAGAATTAGGCGTGGGCTGACAGGCCGTGAGTAGTAAAGTTAATAATGTGAGAGATATAATTTTTGTCATTTTATTTGCTTTAAGTGTATATTGTATGCAATATAAAATACTGTGTTTAATTGAAAAAGTAAACTATGAATAATAACCAACAATTACAATCAGCAGCACAGCAGGGAACCGAGAAAAATAAACAAACTTGGCGTAGCTTTGGATTAGGTTTCTATTTGGCTAATACCATGGAAATTTTTGAGCGTTTAGCTTGGTATGGTTTCTTTGCTGTATCATCGGTATATATGACCACACCCATTGAACAAGGGGGGGTCGGATTTAGTGATGCAGAGCGAGGTGCAGTACAGGGGATAATTCCGTTTTTTTTATATTTATTACCTGTGATCACTGGGGCTTTTGCCGATCGCTATGGCTATAAAAAAATGTTTACATGCTCATTTATTGTGATGGCGCCGAGTTATTACTTTTTGGGTCAAGTGACAGACTTTAATTCGTTCTTTATGATTTTAATGTTAGTCGCTTTTGGTGCATCCTGCTTTAAGCCTGTGGTAGTTGGCACTATAAGTCAAAACACTAACGACAGTAACCGGGGTTTAGGCTTTGGTATTTTTTACACTATGGTTAATTTGGGGGGCTTCATAGGCCCGTTAGTGGCTGGGTATTTACGGACTATTAGTTGGGATGCGGTATTTATTATGTCGGCATCTTGGATAGTTGTTAATTTTATTCCATTGCTCTTTTACCGTGAGTCAAGCAGCAAACTACGTAGCAGCATAGGGGCGGCAGCGGTTTTACAGCAAGCTCAACATGTTTTGGGTAACAGCCGTTTCGCATTATTACTGTTTACCAGTGTAATTATTTTAATGACGGGGGGAGTTAGCTGGTTAACATACACTCAAGCTTTTTCACTAATTACGATTTGGTTAGCTGCGAACTGGTTATGGGATAAGTGCGTAAGCGTGCAAAAAGCGTCTAAATGGTATCTACAACCGGTGAGGGTTAGCAACCGTAGTTTTGCACTATATTTAGCAATATTAACGGGGTTTTGGACGGTATATAACCAACTTTTCTATACTCTACCTCTGTTTATACGTGACTATATTGATACTCAAGATTTAGTTGCACTCTTGAGCTACTTTAGTCAATCAGCAGTGGATTTTTTTGCTTATGTTGATATTCAAGCTTTAAGTAACAAACTGCAAACACTGGCTGCTACTCAGAGTGTAACACCAGTCAAAGAGGTAAATTTAGAGGCTGTGCGTCTAGAGTTAGTCCACTTAAAAGTTAATGTTCCTGTTGCTGAAATAGCGCTATTTTTTAAACAAGCCAGTGCTTCTAGCTTTTCGGCTGAGCAAAGTATGCAATTGGCGCAGCAGTGGCTTAAATACCGACAGGTAAACCCTGAATACCTAATTAATTTAGATTTTGCAGCTATTGTTCTGTTACAAATAATAGTAAGTGTTAAATGCCAGCATTTTAAAGTTATATCTGTCCTAATAAGCGGTTTACTTGTCACAGCAGGTGCTTTTTTAGTGTTGTTATTAATGAGCGCGGGGGTATTACTAAGCCAATTGGGAGGTTTAGTAGTGGTAACGGTTATATTATTAATTGCTTTTGGTGAAATGCTCACCTCTCCAAAAAGCCAAGAGTATGTAGCCAGCATAGCTCCAAAAGGCAGTGCTGCTATGTTTATGGGTTATTACTTTGTATCTATGGCATTAGGCTTTTTATTTGCTGGATTTTTGTCTGGGTGGAGTTATGGTTACCTAGTCAAAGAGATAAAATCCCCCGAAATCATGTGGCTATTATTTGCAGGCATTGCACTAGTTACCGGATTTGGTTTTTATTTATTAGCGCGATACAAAAAGGGCTAAATAAATGATTTTTAAAAATCTGTTTATTTTAATCACCGTGCTTTTAATCAGTCATTGTGAGGCTGCTGCTAGTGAGGTGGTTGATTATAAAAACTTAATAGATAGAACCGGAAGCCCATATTATATGCAGGACTTTGAGCAAGGCGGCCACCAACGTTTTAGCCCTCTTTTTGATCTAGGCGCATGGCATGGACATTTGCTACCAACAGATGAAAACGCCGGCGCGTTCACCGGGCCTGCTATTGTTACTGAGGAGTATTTAAATTTTATAGCACCTTATTTGGAAAAGCTGACTGTTTATAAAGGCCAGAAAATTGACGAGGCCAATAAAGTGAAACTAGCAATGCGGGCTTACAGCGAACCCGGCGCGTTAGTGCAAGAGCTAAGCGGTGACGGGGTAAACATAATACTTACTTTGCGCTTTGTGACAAATCGCACTTCATTAGTCAAAACACAGATTAAAACCACTGAGCCTGTTACATTACATTTCACAGGAAAGCTTATAAACCATTTACGTGCTAACAATGGCACTGAAAAAGCGGGGCGTTCGCCATTTGTGGTTTATCCGGAATTAAATCCCCAATGGCAAGTCACCAACAATAGTATTGCGATTAGTTTTGGCAAAGTAAGGGCGCATGGACACATACTCACTTCGGGGAGCTCACAGTTATTGCTTAAAAAAACGTTAGCGGTTAGAACACGTCATGACGACCTAAGTTACTCAAGCGCAACGCACATAAAAAACAATCGTACATTCTACACAAGCTATTCATATTTATTAAATAATCAAGAAGCGGTACGTGAAAGAGAGATTATTGATGAAATTTTAAAGCAACCCGAACACTATTTATCACGTAGTAAATTACGTTGGCAAGAGTATATAAATAAAGCCACACAGCCAATTAGTAACAAGCAACCAGCTCTACAAAAACTTGCGGTAAAAAGTGTTGAAACGTTAATTGGAAATTGGCGCAGTAAAGCTGGTGCAGTAGGTTTTGATACCGTTAGTCCTGCCGTGACCGGTCGCTGGTTTTCAGGTAATCAAACTTGGCCTTGGGATAGCTACAAGCAGGCATATGCACTGGTAACATTTAATCCAGAGCTTGCTAAACAAAATTTGAATGCTGTGTTTGAGCATCAAATAACGCCAAACGATGCTGTCAGGCCATGGGATGCTGGATTTATACCTGACTTAGTGGCCTATAATTTTAGTGCAAAACGCGGTGGTGACGGCACAAATTGGAATGAGCGTAATACTAAGCCAAGCTTGGCAGCTTGGGCTGTGTGGCAGGTGTTTGAAAATACAGGCGATACTCAGTGGCTCGCGCACATATACCCTAAACTAGTTGCTTATCGTGAATGGTGGCTACGCAATCGTGATCATAATAAAAACGGTGTGCCAGAGTATGGTGCCACTGTTGATAAAGCTCATAATACTCGTGACGGCAAGTTATTATTTAATGTAAAAACCTCGGCAGGTTGGCGAACAAGAAGTGGCTTAAAAAACTATAGGACTTACCTAAGCGATGAAGCAATCTTAGAAATTAAAGTTCCGGCACAAACAGCCGCATCTTGGGAATCTGGTCGTGATGATGCTGCTGTGTTTGGTTTTATAAATAATCAACAGTTAAATCGTTATATAAAAAACGGCGGGATTCGTGGTGACTGGCACGTTGGTTTTGCAGAAAATCGTAATGATACAGGTACATTAGTTGGGTATTCATTATTGCAAGAATCTGTGGATCAAGCCTCTTATATGGCTGCTGATAACCGTTATTTAAGTAAAATAGCGAAGCAGCTTAAATTACCGCACCAAGCAAGTTACTTTTTAAGGCAAGCCGCTCAGTTAAGAGATTATATCAATCGGTGCATGTTTGATAAAAATACAGGCTTCTACTACGACATTGAAATAGCAGATACCCCCTTAGCGAATGGTTGCGCTGGGAGGGCTTTAGTAAAAAGAGGCAAAGGTCCTGAAGGGTGGTCACCGTTGTTTAATCAAGTAGCGAGTATGGAACAGGCCAGTGATGTGGTAAAAACAATGCTTGATAACAATGAGTTTAATACTTACGTTCCGCTTGGCAGTGCTGCGCTGACTAACCCGGCTTTCGGTGCGGATATTTATTGGCGTGGACGTGTATGGCTTGATCAAGCTTACTTTGGGTTAGTAGGTATGAGTCATTACGGTTATTGCAAACAAGCTCAGCAACTAAGTGAAAAGCTATTAAATCATGCCAATGGTTTGCTTTCTAATGCACCAATACGTGAGAACTATAATCCGCTTAATGGTGAGCAACAAGGAGCGCCTAACTTTTCATGGAGCGCAGCACACTTATTACTAATTGCTCAAAAGCAAGGTAAATGGTGCCAATAATTGGCACTGTTTAATTCAGTTCACCAGACTAATCACACTATGGCATAAATTAATCACCACTGCTTAAGCTTCACAAATTACAAAAGAATTAACACAAATAGAATATTGTATACAATATTCTATTTGTGTTAATATTTATAGGAGTTACCTTTAAGCACAGGAAATATGATGAAAACAACGAACACAGATTGGCGCTTTTCAGTTATGCCGGCCGTATTCACATGGCTAAAAGAGTCTGAATCTGGATCATTTGAAATAGACTTTGATACAACAAAGAAATACGCTGCAGAAATTTTAAAAGTACAAGGGAAAGGCGGTAGTAGAATGGGGGGGCTTGTTGGCTCAGGCACATTAGGTGAAAATAGTTATCTAAGTGTTGATCAGCGTCTTTCTTTACTTGAAGCTCTTTCTGATGTTGCAAAAGAATACAGTGTGCCACTGATCAGTGGTGCTGCGGCAGAAACGAAAGAAGAAATAGCTGAAATTGTAAAGCAACTTGCATCTGTTGGCGTAGATACTGTCATGGTTATGCCACCAAAAACCAAAGAAGCACCTAGTGATGAAGATATGTATGCATATTATGCGCTTTGTGCAACAGCCGCTAAAGAGGTTGGCATTACAATTATGCCTTATAACAACCCAGATGCAGCTGGCTACCATGCGCTCTCAACCGAGCTTCTTAAAAAACTTGCTGCGCTTCCTGAAGTAACTGCGTTAAAAATATCGACGTCAGATGTTTCAATCATTGAGACGATAATGTTAGAAAACAAAGATGCAAAAATTTTGGCAGGTGTAGACACTGTCACTGTGTATGCCGGACTAGCAGGAGCATGTGGCGGGATCACAGGTGTAGGTTGTATCTTTCCAAAAGCGAGTGTGACGATGCAGGAGTATGTAAATAAAGGGGAATGGGCTGAGGCTAACAAAATTTCTCAGGCTATGAATTCCATCTCTTACTTGGATGCTCAACCGCTACTTATGGAGTACCTTAAGTGCGCATTTGGAATTCATCATGACGATAAGGATGGTGGACTTCGTACTTTCGGTAATAAATTAACTCAACAGCAAATTGATGACGTTCGTGCAAGATATCTTTTAGCACGAGAGAGGCTTAAAGCTTTGGACTTGTTAGGCTAATTCGTTGTCTAGTTCTTTCAAGTACTAATTAGCTGCACGGTAAGTATTCGCCGTGCAGCAATGAGTATATTTATCTTATAACCCAAATGGGTTTTCGAGGCTATGAGCGGGTTCAGTGAACCACTTTGGACCATTCTCAGTCATATAAAAGTGATCCTCTAAACGCACACCAAATTCACCAGGTACAACTAGCATTGGCTCATTACTAAAGCACATACCAGCGGCTAGAGATGTTTTGTCACCGCCGACCAAATAAGGCCATTCATGGATGTCTAAGCCTATACCATGACCGGTACGGTGTGGGCAGCCAGGTGTTTGATACTCAGGGCCAAGGCCTTGCTCTGCTAAGTAAGAGCGGGCAGCGTTGTCGACACTCTCACAACTTTGACCTATTTGAGCTGCATCAAAAGCGGCCATTTGTGCGGCTTTTTCATAATTCCAAAATTGGCGTTGGCGGTCTGTAGCTTCACCAAATACGTAAGTGCGAGTTATATCTGATAAGTAGTCGTGTACTTTACAGCCAGTATCAATTAAAACCATATCTCCTTTTTTAAGAATTTGTGGCTCTTTGACACCATGAGGAAATGATGTAGCGAGGCCAAACAAAACGATGCAAAAGTAGTTACCAGGCGCGCCAACTTTTTTGTGCGCTTGTTTAATAAATTCTTCTACCTCAGTTGTGCTTATACCCTCATATAGCATGCTGGCTGTGGCCTGATGAACTTTTAAGGTCATATCCATCGCACGCTGTATTAGCATTAGTTCATTGGCTGACTTATGCATGCGGCAATGAGCTGTAACAGGCTGTGCATTAACGAGGTTTAAGCCTGTTTGCGCTTTATTTATGCCATCGAAAATGAAAAACTGCGCGCTTTCGTCAATCCCTACAGTGCCACTCTCAGCAATGCCCATTTCGGTGAGCACTTTGACAAATAATGCATAAGGACTTTCGTGTTCAAGCCAGCCGCGAATTGGGCCTTCTATAACTTTAAAGCCATTGAGAGAGCCAATTTCAAAATCAGGGGCTATATATTGTACTTCGCCCTTCGCGGGTAAAATAGCACCGACCATGCGCTCACTTGCGTACCAGCGCATACCCGTAAAGTAAGTAAGGTTAGTCCCTGCATTTAAGTAAATTGCATCAATATTATTGGCTTGCATATACTCTTGAGCACGGGCAATACGGGCTAGATGCTCATCAGCTTGAATGGGAATTAAATCGCGAGTCATATTGGAAAGACTAGCAAGTGCTTGTTCTTTCGTTTGAGTACCAATACCTTTGGTCATCATTAGGTTCTCCTATGTATTTGTTTAATTATAATTTTTAAAGAATTAGCGCATAAACCGGTTTATAGAATATGGCTCTAAATTTATGGAGGGGGCTTTATTGAGACACAAATCTGTAATTAACTCGGAAGTTATGGCTCCTTGTGTCAACCCTAAATGCTGATGACCAAAGGCAAAGTACAGGTTATTGTGATTGGGGGCTTGGCCTATTATAGGTAATGAGTCAGGCAATGATGGCCTACAGCCCATCCATGTAGTCGTGGCACTAAGAGGCTGGCTAGCTAATAACGCTTGTGCATGGGGCAGTAAAGCTAATGCACGTTTATTATTAGCCTTTCTATTTATACCCGCAAACTCCACTGTGCCTGCCACTCTTAACCCTTGACTCATCGGGGTCATGATAAGACTCCGTTCAGCAGAAGCTACGGGCCGTGTTAGGCCATGGTTAATATTAACCATACAGTGGTAACCACGCTCGGTATCTAAAGGTGCTGTGTATCCAAGCGGCTCGATGAGAGAGGCACTCCAAGCACCCGCTGCGATCACGACTTTATCGAAATTGAGACTATCTTGTTCATCACTCACCATAAAACCTTCACTTTTAGGCGTGATAGCAACTACTTTCTGTTGACGAAATTGCCCTTTTAATAAACTGAACTTTTGCGCTAATTGGATACAAAATAAATGTGGTTCAATACTATGAGCAACGTCTTCAAATAATAAAGCGTGTTTTATTTTGTCGGATAAACTGGGCTCTAGAGCATGTACTTGCTTTGTATCAAGTAGCTTTACTTTAATTCCTTGCGCTTGATACATAGCCAAGGTGCGCTGCACATCAACCAATGGGGTTTTTTCAAAGGTAAGTAAACTCCCTTGTTTAGTAAGCAGGTGGCCCAGTTGATAGTTTGCTAATAATCTTTCATAAGCATGAATTGCATGTTCATTTAAGGCTTTGAGAGCGTGTGTATGTGCAATAAATCTGGCAGTAGGCATATTTTTAATAAACTGCCAAAACCAAGGGAGAGCTTTTATTGCATAGCGCCAATCAATGCGCAATGGCCCTAATGGGTTAAAAAGCATAGCAGGTAATTTTTTTAATAATGCTACCTGCGCTAGAGGAAATACCTGTTCGGTGGCAAAGTGCCCAGCATTACCTTTTGAGCAGCCTTGCGCTAGGCCATTTTCATCGTATAGCGTCACTGCAAAGCCAGCTTGTTGTAACTGTAAAGCTGTGCAAATACCAATTACACCAGCACCGATCACAGCGACTCTTTGTGTTTTTTTATTGGCCAAAATTACCTTCCCCTGATGATAAAAGTGAAACGCTATACGTTTTTTTAAGGACTAAATCGATATTGTATTTACTGAGAAGTAGCCAGATAAAATTTATATGCGCTTTCTAATTTTATTTTTATATATAAATTCAATTGTTTATGTTTGGTTTTCTATTTGGAAGCTCTTAAGTATAAAGATCTATAAGTTTAATATTAAAATAGGATATTGATTATTGTATACAATATACTTATCATATCAAGCATAAATATCAATTCGGAATAAGCAAATGAGAATCAATTGGCATGGCATAAACCCAACAATGGCCGCTCAGTTTAATAGTGATGAGTTAGTTAGCTCTACATGGCAACTAGCTGGCAGCGCTATAGTAAAAGCTATAGTAAAAGCTATAGCAGATTTTAAACTACTGGTTGTAAATGAAAAAACTTCTTTATCAACGCTTAACGATACTGCGAAAGCGTATTGTGTTGATTTAAATAAATGTAAATTGGATTAAGTGATGCGAAAAGGCACCTTTTTTTGTATTGACGGCCATACTTGCGGTAATCCTGTGCGACTTATAACAAGTGGCCACCCTCTGTTACAGGGCAATACCATGAGTGAAAAGCGCCAAGACTTTTTAGCTAACCATGATTGGATCCGTCAAGCGCTCATGTTTGAGCCCAGAGGTCACGATATGATGTCGGGCGGTTTTTTATACCCACCTACTAGCGAAGATGGTGATGCAGCCATTTTATTTGTAGAAACTTCCGGCTGCTTACCCATGTGTGGCCACGGTACAATGGGTATTGTTACCTTCGCCTTAGAGCATGGTTTGCTACATGCTAAAACCCCCGGTACTTTAAAACTGGATACGCCAGCAGGACGAGTTCAGGTCAATTATGAAATGACGGATGGCAAAGTACAGTGGGTTAAAATTTATAATGTGCCTGCTTATTTGGCGCATCAGTCTATTTATATCAATATCACAGAGTTGGGTGAGTTAAAGGTTGATATCGCTTTTGGTGGTAACTTTTATATTATTGTCGAGCCACAGGGTAACTTTAAGGGCATTGAACATTTAAGCGCGGGGCAAATACTCAAGTACAGCCCCCTAGTGCGCGATGCCATTAACGCCAAAATACAATGTATACATCCACTTGATTCTACCGTTCAAGGTGCTAGCCATGTGTTATGGACTGGCTCACCCAAAAATTCCAGCTCAGATGCGGCTAATGCGGTTTTTTATGGTGATAAAGCCATTGACCGCTCACCATGCGGAACAGGCACTAGCGCCCGCATGGCTCAGTTGTTTAGTAAAGGCTTATTGCAGCAAGGCGATGCATTTATTCATGAAAGTTATATTGGCAGCCAGTTTATTGGCTGTATAGAGCAGGTGTCTGAAGTGGCAGGTCAAACTGCTATTTTACCTAGCATTCGCGGCTGGTCTCGGGTAACCGGAACGAGCACCATTACAGTAGATGACGACGACCCATATGCCTATGGGTTTCAAGTAATTTAACGAGGAGAAAAGCATGACATTAACAGGACAAAGCCTAATTGCCGGACAATGGCAAGGTCGCGCTGAGCAAGGTGAATTTCAAGCCTTTTCACCGGCTAAAAATCAACCATTATCGACACGCTACTTTAATGTAACGAGTACTCAGTTAAATACGGCAGTTGATGCTGCTGATAATGCTTTTATCGAGTACAGAAAAACGAGTTTTAGTCAGCGTGCAGATTTTTTAGAGTGTATTGCAGAGCAAATTTTAGCACTTGGCGATGTTTTACTAACGCAAACCGCGCAAGAAACCAATTTACCTATGGCACGCTTACAAGGTGAGCGAATGCGCACGGTTAATCAGTTAAAAGCATTTGCCAGTGCACTGCGTGAAAACCCAGATTCACCACTAGGTTTAAAGCTGATTGATGAAGCTGATAGTAATCGCTCGCCACTACCTAAACCTCGTACAGAGCTTAATTACTTACCGCTTGGGCCTGTAGCTGTATTTGGTGCGTCTAATTTTCCGTATGCATTTTCAACACTCGGGGGGATACCGCCGCCGCACTTGCAGCAGGCTGCCCAGTGGTTGTTAAAAATCATACTGCGCATCCAGGCACAGGGGAGCTAATGGCTCGTGCAGCGCTTGCTGCGATTAAAGAATGTGATATGCCGCTAGGCGTATTTTCAGTGCTGCAAAGTGATGTTTACGATATTTCGCATCAATTAGTCGCAGCTCCGGCCATTAAAGCAGTCGGTTTTACTGGGTCGTTTAATGTGGCTAACTTACTGCAAGCTACTATAGCGAAACGCCAAGAGCCAATTCCATTTTATGGTGAGCTAGGTAGCATAAACCCACAAATAGTTTTACCCAATAAAGCGCAAAATGAAGGTAAAGCTATGGCTGAAGCTCTTTGCCAATCAATGCTAATGGGTAATGGCCAATTTTGTACCAGTCCTGGCTTATGGCTGGTACCAACGGGCTGTGATGAATTAGAAGCCGAGGTAGCCAACTGCATTAGTGCAGCCGCCTCAGATACTTTATTAACCCCAGGTATTGTGAAGACCTTTAAAAAGCAAGTTAGCCAGCGCAGTGAGCTCGAAAACGTAGAGCTTATTGCAAAAGGCGCACTTACAGAAGACTTTCATGGTAATGCCCATGTATTTGCTTGTAATGTTGATACCTATTTAGCAACCCCTGCATTACGCGAAGAAGTATTTGGCCCAGCCGCTTTATTGGTTCGGTATGAAAGCATGGAGCAGTTAAGTTTACTAGTAGCAGCGCTTGAAGGTCAGCTGACAGCAAGTGTGCATGGAAGTAGTGATGATTTCGTTAGTGCAGAAAAAGTCATTGAAGCGCTACAATACAAAGTAGGGCGTTTAATACACAATCAAATGCCAACCGGTGTAGAAGTGTGTAGCTCAATGAACCATGGTGGACCTTTTCCAAGCTCCACAGATGTTCGCAGCACTTCTGTTGGGTTAAATGCAATGTTGAGATTTTTGCGACCAATTTGCTATCAGTCTTAGTTAATTGTAGCGGGAGTGGAAATTGCATTTCCCGCTATCTCTTTATTATGAAGGATTCTAACTTGGCATGCGTGTTTTCATAGGTATAATGCATATTAAATGCAATTTATAGAAATTACTATGGCCATAGAACATAAAACTCGAACTCAGCTTGTTGCAGAAGCTATCCGCGAAAAAATTCTTTCAGGTGAAATCAAAGCGGGAGATCCATTACGTCAAGCAGCATTAGCCACTGAGCTAAACGTAAGTCGGATTCCAGTACGTGAAGCTTTGCTTCAACTCGAAGCTGAAGGGTTAGTCAACTTTGAAGCTCATAAAGGTGCGACTGCTACACAGCTTTCGGCATCTCAAATTGATGAGATTTTTGATTTAAGAGCATTGCTCGAAGCGGAACTACTAAAACATTCGATAAATAATTTAACTGATCAGGATTTAATTGATGCAGAATTAATTTTAGCTGAGCTTGAAAGCGCTATGGACGCTGGCGATACTCATTTAGCTACTGGAGATTTAAACAGTCAGTTTCATGCTAAATTATACAGCCGCGCCGCACGCCCACAAACCCGTGAGCTGGTTGATATGTATAGTAAAAACTCTGAGCGCTATGTACGTATGCATATTTTATTGGCAGGTGGTTTAACAAAAGCTCCTGAAGAGCACCGTACTTTACTCGAGTTATGCAGAAAAAAAGACTGTCAAAATGCCTGTGAATTTCTAAAAAATCATATTGTTAAAGCTAAAAACGATATAAAAAGATTACTTATAAAATTAGAAGGTGAAAAAAGTAATTAAAAATATATCTGGCAATAAGTACAGGCTACTAAACTCTAATTTATAACTTTAGGCATCGCTTTAGCTTTCCAGCAGCAATAATAAAGAAGTGATGCCTTTCCCCTCTTTTTATTATTCCAATTAGCACCATAAATAGCTCCTTTCTGTTGGGTCGAAAGTTCATAAATTTTTTTACTATTAAGATCAGTTGGTTATTTTTAAATGTGAATTTTGTGTATATTTAATATTGTATACAATATGTAATAGGTGTATATTTTTTGTTGTCTAAGTTAGATAGGCATTAAAAACCAACAGGAACAAGGGAACATTCACATGTTTACAAATAATAAAAAGCAAACTCGGGGAATAGGCATTAAATCGCTGTTAGCAACGGCGGTAACAGCTGCATTAATAATGACCCCTACAGCAAAAGCAGTTGATGGTAGTAGTGTTGTTAAAGGTCATGTGGTGGCCCACGCTGGCAACGATTTAACTGGGGCAACAATAACTTTAAAGCATAAAAGTAAAGGTTTAGTGTATACCATTATCAGCAATAATGATGGTGAATATTTACTGCGCAATGTGCCCGTTGGGAAATATGATGTCACTATAAGCAAAGAAGGTTTTGAGCCGTTAGTAGAAGAAAATGTCGCTGTGACGATTGGGCAATCCATTATTCTCGATGCACAATTATATAAAGCCGGTAGCGATATTGAGCGCATTGCTGTTACGGGATCAGCCATTCGCCGTGTTGATATGGCCTCGTCTACTTCGGGTTTAACATTCAGTGATGCTGAATTAAAAGCAATGCCAGTAAACACAGGATTTGAAAGTATCGCTTTACTAGCTCCAGGCACTGCGGCACCGGGCGGCGCAAATTTTAATGGTGCATCGAGCTTTGGTGGTTCATCAGCAGCTGAAAATGGTTATTACTTTAATGGCTTAAACGTAACCAGTATTCGTACAGGTCTGGGTTCAATTCGCTTGCCATGGGAAGCTATTTCACAAACGCAAGTGAAAACAGGGGGGGTTAGTCCTAAATTTGGTGGAGCACTTGGCGGTATTGTTAATGCAGTGTCTAAATCCGGTGAAAATGACTTTAACTTCGGGGCAGAAGTACGTTGGGATCCTGATAGTTTACGTAGCCAGCACGATTCTATTTATCAAGAAAATGGCACAATTAGCACCAATACACAGCAAAGTAGTTACGACTTTAAAGAACTACAGTTATGGGCTAGTGGTGCAATTATCGAAGATACCCTGTTTTTTTATGGCTTATTCGCACCTCGCCGTGAAGAGTCTACAGGCGCAGGACAAACAACTTTTTCTGATTTTGAGCGTGATGAAGACCGCTGGTTCACAAAAGTAGATTGGTTTATAAATGAAGATCACTCAGTGGGCTTTTCAGCAATGAACAATAAGCGCACTTGGACCGATAAAACCTTTGCTTACAGCTGGCAAGAGAATGTGATTGGTGAGCAACAAGGTGTGGATGCACCAGGGGAAGATGGCGGTAAAGTATATAGCTTAAATTATAATGGCTACTTAACTGATACTTTTTCTGTTTCAGCTGTCGTTGGCCGAGTGACAGAAAACGTTGAAAATGTGGTCGCATCACCAAATCCAGGTGTTTGGGATGAGCGTGATGGCTTTGTCACTTTGAGTCAACATACAAACTCATCGGTGACAGAACAAGAATTCACGCGCGACCAAGCAAGAATTGATTTCAACTGGGATTTAGATATGCACTCAATCCAGTTTGGTGTCGATTACACTAATGTAAAAGTTGATTACTTTGAAGGCCAAAACGGCATTGGTGATGCAGAGGGCTGGTGGACGGTCAAAACTGCCGGTGAAAATGATGTATCAGGTGCACCTTTGGGAAGTGATTTTATAGAAAGACGAGTTCGAAGTCGCGAAGTCGATTCAGATACAACTTCACTCGCTTTTTACATCAATGACTCATGGCAAGCAACCGATAGTTTAGTGCTTAACATGGGGCTACGTTATAGCCAGTTTGAAAACACAGTATCAGATGGGCGTGCCTTTGTTGATATCGATAATCAAATAGCACCGCGTTTACAAGCAATTTATGATGTGTCAGGTGACGGCAGCGCTAAAATTTTTGCTACGTATGGACGCTATTTTCAACCAGTATCTGCGAACATGAATATCACCCAAGGATCAGCTTCAATTGAATGGTTTGAGTACTTTGAGTTAGATGATTTAGACGCAAACGGTGCACCAAGTTTAATGGCTGATGGCTCGCCAAGCAGAGGAGATATGCTACGAGATAGGCGTTGGCGTCAGCGTGGTATTACTGAACCAGGATTGATTGCTTCATCTTCATTAAAACCAATGTACAGTGATGAATTTACTATCGGCTATCAGCAAGAAGTGTTCGATACTATGTCAGCGGGTGTACGCGCGATTTATCGTGACCTTGGACGCAGTGTTGAAGACACTGATGTCGGCCCGGTATTAGCTAAAAAACTGGCTGAAATGGGTATTACCGATAACGTGGGTCAAGGCTCTTATTACGTGCTGAATAACCCAGGTGAAGCTATTCAAATGTCATATGATTTTGACGGTGATGGTCAGGTTGATGAGGTTAATTTAAGTGCTGATGAACTTGCTTTACCAGAGGCGCATCGTAAGTACTTAGCACTTGAGTTTACTCTAGATGGTAATGTGACGGATGATTTACGTATTAACACCTCGTATACCTGGTCACATAGTTATGGTAACACCGAAGGGCTTGTGAAAACGGATAACGATCAAGCCGACCCAGGCTGGACAACCTCTTATGACTATGGCGATTTGATGGATCACGGCTACGGTAATTTACCTAACGACCACCGCCATGCATTTAAATTCAGTGGTGCATATAACATCACCGAAGCTCTGACCATAGGCCTTGTTGCCCGCACTACATCAGGCCGTCCAAAAAGTTACTTCTCAGTTCATCCAGCGGGCGTAGATAGCTGTGCAGAGGGGAATCCTTGGGATGCGTGTATTAGCCAATACTATGATCAAGCATCACATTACGATGAAAATGGTAATCCAGCTCCTCGTGGTAGCAAAGGAAACCTACCTTGGTTAACGAATGTCGATATGTCTTTGACTTATAACACGGACTTTTTTGGTACCGATATGACTTTAAAAGGCACCGTCTATAACTTATTTGATGGTGATAGTGCTATGTCAATCAATGAAGAGCGTGCGCAGTACGGTGATAATGGCTTAGAACTGAATCCAGACTATGGACTCGTAACGGGGCGTCAAGGCGCGCGTTATGTGTCTTTAGTTGCACGTATAGAGTTTTAACTCCCTGGTGAAACAGCTGTTTGAAAACAACCTACTAAGCTATTTATCTGAGGGTAATATTAGTGTGTTGTTTTGATGTTTAAGCACATGCTCATTTGAGCCATACAGCCTTAATGCTGAGCAGGAAACTGCTTGGCATTTTTCGTATAAATTTTAAGGTTAACTATGACGAACAGTTTATATTCTTATTGGCAACAGCCTAAAGATGGTTGGCTGCAAGTGGATACTCTTGATATGCATACCGGCGGTGAACCTTTACGCATAATCATTGATGGGTTTGCTGAACTACAAGGGCAAACCATGATTGAAAAGCGAGCTGATTGCCTAACAAGATTCGATCACCTACGTAAAGCACTGATGTTCGAACCCCGAGGTCATGCTGATATGTACGGCGCGTTGATCACAAAACCTGAACGTAAAGATAGCCATTTTGGCGTACTGTTTTTACATAATGAAGGCTATAGCACAATGTGTGGTCACGCTATCATAGCGCTTGCCACAGCAGCTAAAGATAGCAGCATTTGCAACTTTATTGAAGGCGTTAATGAGTTACGTATAGATACACCAGCAGGGCTTATCAAGGCGTATATTACTCTTCGAAATAACCAACTAATAAGTGTTTGTTTTGATAATGTTGCAAGTTATGCAGAAAAACTTGATATGCCAATAGAAATACCTCTGTTTGGTGCCGTCAATTGTGATATTGCTTATGGCGGCGCTTATTATGCTTTTGTAGATGCTGATACTTTGGATGTAAGTTTGGCGCCCAACAATCATGAACAAATTATTAGCTTAGGAAAAATCATTAAGCAGCATGTTAATAGCCAGTACCAACCAAAACACCCGACCGATGATACATTAAGCTTTTTATATGGGGTGATTTTCTATTCAAATTCACAAAAAAGTCATTCTGTATTTAGCCGCCATGTCTGTATTTTTGCTGAGGGCGAATTAGATCGCAGCCCTACGGGTACCGGCGTGAGTGCCAGAGCTGCATTAGAGTTTGCAAAAGGCAGGCTTAAATTAGGACAGCAAATAAAAATAGAGAGTATTTTAGGCTCTATATTTTCAGTTGAGCTAAAAGCGCAACGCATGTTAGCTGATACCCATGCAGTAATACCTAGAGTGAGCGGTGAAGCCTTTGTCACTGGCAAACATACTTTTTTAATTGATCCAAATGATCCCCTAAAGCAAGGATTTATATTTCGATGAAAAATCAATTTACCTCTCGCCAACAATTACTAAAGCAGGCATTAAAAAAAAATGGGTTAACAGCGCTACTCGTATTAGGCCATGAAAATATTCGTTACTTAAGTGGCTTTAGCGGTAATGCTGCTTACGCGTTAATAACTTCGGAGGAAAGTGTACTAATAACCGATTATCGCTATTTTGGCCGAGCTCAAGAAGAGTCTATTGGCTTTGAGGTTGTCAGCCGTGATCGTGATAGTGAAACATTAGGTCAGTGCATAAATCGTTTTTTAACGACTAATAGTCAATTAGGTTTTGATGCCGCTTTTATTGATGTTGCACTTTGGCAGCAAGTGGCAAGTGAGTTAACTAGTCATACAGTTACACAAGTTACCGGTATGGTTGAACGTTTACGCATGGTTAAAAATGATTGGGAAGTCGAGCAAATAAAAGCGGCTGCGGCCATTGCTGACGAAGCGCTTAGACAAACATTACCCTATTTTAAAGAAGGTGTAACAGAGCGAGACCTAGCGCTGGAACTTGAATTCAGAATGCAAAAACTAGGCTCTGAAGGAATGTCGTTTGCCACTATTTTAATGTTTGGAGAGCGTTGTGCACTGCCTCATGGCAGCCCGAGTGAACGTACTCTATCTAAAGGTGATTTTATTACTCTTGATTTTGGCGCAGTGGTGAATGGTTACCGCTCTGATATGACTCGCAGTTATGTACTTGGTAAAGCTTCAAAGAAACAATCAGCAATCTATCAAAGCGTAAGCAATGCTCAGCAAGCAGCGATCAACCTACTCAAAGCAGGTATTGACTGTCTAGACTTACAAAACATCTCACAGCAAGTACTCGATGACTCTGGTTTTGGTAAATGGGCAGGGCAAGGGTTGGGCCATGGAGTTGGCTTGTTTTTACATGAGTTGCCCTTTATTAATAAAAATTGCCGTCATGTATTAGAGGCAGGTAATGTGATCACGATTGAACCTGGTATTTACATTCCGAATTTTGGTGGTGTGCGAATAGAAGACGATATTTTAATAACTCAAAATGGTTATGAAGTATTAACCCACGCCCCTAAGCCGTTCGAATTGGAGGGGTAGGATGAAAGTAATAGATCAAACGCAAATTGATGCTGTCCTAGATTTTGACTCGCTTCGCATTGCTTTACAAAAAGGGTTTGCTCAGCAGTTTACTATGCCCAAGCGTCATGTGTATGAGTTAGATAAAACAGACACAAACCATGACGCATTTGCCGTATTACCAGCATGGAATGAACAGGTTATTGGAGTAAAGGCATTTACCTACTTTCCAAGTAATACTGATAGTGAGTATGCGTCACTTTATTCAAAAATAATGCTGTTCTCTCGCGCTCATGGTGAACCTCTTGCTCTGGTTGATGGTACACGTGTAACACTTTGGCGCACAGCTGTAGTATCTGCTTTGGCAAGCTACTATTTATCGCGAAAAGATAGCCAGCATTTAGTGTTTTTTGGCAGCGGCAATTTAGCTGAGTATATGGTTCGAGCACACTTGAGTGTGCGCGATTTTAAATGTGTAACGTTAATTGGGCGTAATCAAGATAAAGTTGCTGTTTTACACAATAGCTTACAGCGTGCATTTACTGATATTGAGTTTGTTATCGGACAAAGTTGTGAAAAAGTTATTAAAAGTGCCGATGTGATCAGCTGCGCAACAGGTTCACCAACGCCATTATTTAAAGGTGGTTGGTTAAAGCCTGGTACGCATGTTGATTTGATTGGTAATCATCGCTGCGACTCGCGCGAATGTGACAGTATTACTATCGCACAAAGTAAGGTATATGTAGATAGCAAGGAGAATGTTCTTGCTGAAGCTGGTGAATTGTTGATTCCTATTTCTGAGGGAGTTTTTGATGAAGCTAATATATCCGGCGAGCTTGCGGAGCTAGCTAAAAAAAATAACTATGAGAGAAAATGTGAATCCGATATAACAGTATTTAAGTCTGTTGGCACAGCGTTAAGTGATCTTATAACTGCACATTATATTTATAAGTCATTAAAAAATGAGTAGCTTATTACTTTTATTATTAGGGCTTTGTTTCGTTATGTTGGGCTTACTAACATTTATAAGATGGCTCAGGATTCGTTATGATAAGCACCATTGGCGAGTTTGCAAAATTGTAAACATTAACAATGTAATTGATAATAACGTGCGCAATTTAGAGCTTTTGCACTACAAGAGGATATTAGTCAGCTATAAATTTAAAGGTAATTTTTATAGTGTTTTTGTTGCTTTTGATCAGCAGCTTATAGCCCAGTTTAAAAATGGGATTGATTGTACAATTTTAATTGACTCTAACAATCCTAATGTCACTTATCTTAATAGTAATTACTGGGTGAAATACTGTGGAGTTTGGTTTTTTTCGGGCATTATTCTTATAGCTTTAAGTTTCTTAATCCACATCTGAATTGGGTAAATAAGAGAGCTGGTTAAGGTGTTTGCTTAAAGTGTGTAGTTTAGCTTTTTAAAAAATGTATCTTATTTTGTAAAAGTTAAAATGGCTTACGACAACTGGAAAGCTTTTTTCTCTTTTAAATATTAGCTGACTATAGTTTTTTCTCAAAGCGGTGATGCAAATAAAAGGGACTCATCTTGCCAGTAACCACAAGTATAGGTCATGCGTGGATCTAGCATTGCTTGGTATAAATCGTTACCTAAATCGTAGTGCTGTTCGCCAACTGTAAATGCACGACTGGTTTTTTGTAAGTTAAATAAACGGGTTTTTATAGCATAGGGTAACAGCTTAAGTGGTTTTACTTTGCCCCCAATATCTGCTCGAAGAAACTTATAAAAAACATCGTCTAATTGTTCGCTTTCCCATATGCCTGCCATATAGCTTTCGCCTAAACCAAGGGTGCCTTGTTGTAAAACCGCTTGGGAAAATGCGTGTTTATCATTTATTACAATATCATTATGCTTATCTGTACCTATTGATACTCCAGCCGATGCGACTAAGTCGGCAAGTAAATTAAAATTTTTCATCTTCCGCCTTGTATTTAATTAACACATAAATGGGCCCAACGTATTAACCTTTTAAGGTCAACCCGTTAGGCTCATTGATATTAAAAACAGCGTATTACTTGATCACTAATAATGAAGTATGGCTATTAGTAATTAGTTTTAGCGTATTACTACCCACAAAGAACTGCCTCACTTTAGAGTGCGAAAACGCTCCCATCACAGTTAAGTCAACATTAAGCTCTAGCTGTTTAGCTAACAATGATTCAGCAATATTATCGCCATCAACAAAGTGTGGAGTGATGGATGCAAATTGTGACTCTAAACGGCTTAGCTCTTTATCAAACGCGTCTTTAGTGGCATGGCTGGTGTTACCTACCATCACTAAATGGCAATCGCAGTCAGCCAGTAGTTTGGTTTCGAGTAACCGCTCAATCGCCAGGTTAGCTTGCTCTCTGCCATCGTAGGCAAGTAAAAACGATTGCGGTTGTTTAAACTCACCAACGGTCAATAGCATAGAGCGGTCAACCAAACGTAATGCGCTTTCAATGTGCGAGCCCACTAAGTTTGAATCACTGGCATGGTTTTCACCACTGCGGCCCATCACATAACAACGAATTGACTCCTTAATATCGCTAAGGGTGTGGTTTACATCCCCAAAGCGCTCAAGTGTTGCAACTGGGCTGTTTAGCTCAGGCAATGACTGCTGTAAATGCTCAAGCAGCGCTTTACTGTGTGCTTTAAGCAATTTACTTTTTTGCGCGTCATTATCAGCCAATTGTTGTAACAATACTTCGTTAGCTCCTAGACCAATATTACCGGCTAAATTGATATCAGCTGAGCGGTCCTTTTCAATACTGTGCAGTAATACTAAAGGCACTGATAAACGCTCCGATAACCACGCTCCCGCTTGGCACACTGAGTGCGCCATGAGTGAACCATCTACGCATGCTATTATTTTTTTCATTGTGTTCTCCTTAGTGGCCTGCCATCATTTTTTCTACGGCAGCGGGATCATCATGAATTGCAAACTTATCAACTACGGTTTGGGTTGCTGCATTCATGCCCTTAATAGTGACTTCGGCACCTTCTCGGCGTAATTTAATCACCACTTTATCAAGTGCGCCTACACCACTGATATCCCAAAAATGTGCATGGGTTAAATCAATCGTGACATTGTCGGCTGCGTCTTTAAAATCAAACGAATCAACAAATTTATCGGCTGTGGCAAAGAATACTTGGCCAGTCACTGTATACACTTTGTCGCCATTAGACGCCTCAGATTGCACCACCATAAAGCGGCTAATTTTATTAGCAAAGAACACCGCAGACAGTAATACACCAACAAACACACCCATTGCTAAATTATGGGTTGCAACGACTACAACCACAGTAGCAACCATAACTATATTAGTTGAAAGTGGGTGCTTTTTAAGGTCGCGAATAGAACCCCACGCAAAGGTGCCAATTGACACCATGATCATCACTGCAACCAATGCCGCCATAGGTATGAGCTTTAACCATTCGCCTAAAAACACCACCATAACCAGCAAATACACACCTGCGGCAAAGCTCGATAAGCGGCCACGGCCACCCGATTTAACATTAATAATTGACTGACCAATCATTGCACAACCAGCCATACCACCTAATAAACCTGCGCCAATATTGGCAACGCCTTGGCCTTTACACTCACGGTTTTTATCGCTTGAGGTATCAGTTAGGTCATCAACGATAGTGGCCGTCATCATTGACTCTAATAGACCTACCACGGCAAGACCTATTGAATAAGGCAGTATAATCATTAGCGTTTCAAGGTTTAGCGGCACATCAGGCCATAAAAAGATAGGCAAGGTATCGGGTAGTTCACCCATATCACCGACGGTACGAATATCAAGTCCCATAGTCATGGCAATGGCAGTCAGTACCACAATACACACTAACGGCGAGGGAATACTTTTACCGATAACTGGTAAGTAAGGGAATAAGTAAATAATACCTAAACCAGCGGCGGTCATTGCGTAGACATGCCAAGTTACATTGGTAAGCTCTGGCAACTGCGCCATAAAAATAAGTATACCCAAGGCATTAACGAAGCCAGTAACCACCGAGCGCGAGACAAAACGCATTAAGCTGCCAAGCTTTAAATAACCGGCAATAATTTGCAATACACCGGTGAGTAAAGTAGCGGCAAGTAAGTATTCAAGGCCATGCTCTTTTACTAGCGTTACCATTAACAGTGCCATCGCGCCGGTGGCCGCAGAGATCATACCGGGCCTGCCACCAACAAAGGCAATCACAACCGCAATACAAAATGAAGCATAGAGGCCGACTTTAGGGTCAACACCAGCAATAATAGAAAACGCGATAGCCTCAGGGATCAAAGCTAATGCGACCACAATACCCGCAAGTAAGTCGCCACGAATGTTAGCGAACCATTCGAGTTTAAATTTTTCGAACATAGAAAACCTTGTTTTATGTGTTATCAATTTCATCATGCAAAATTCTTTTAACTTAACACGCTCACACGCAAAGCAATGCTCTGCTTTGATACGTAAATCATTTAGCCAAAAGTAAAAACACAATTTAAATTGATAAAAATTCGATAAACCACAGTTTCAACATAGCAATACATTAGCGTATCGACAGTTAACGCGTTGAACAGGGTGCTTAAATATTTTTTGATGGCGCAAACAAGCACCTGCTGAAAACAGCAATTGATAGCCATTTAAATTATGGCAATTTAGAGGGGGGGGGAAACCTAGGGCGGCGTAATGCGCAAAATAACGAGCCTTATCACAAAAAAAGTTATTGCGATAATAAGCTAGTTTCTCATTAAAATCAATTGCAGCGAATAAATAGCACTCGACTTCGAATCGGTTGGGGTTTTTAACTATGTTATATAAAACATATATTTTAACCATGCTCCAGCAGGTATTATTTAAAACAACAAAGCCACTGGAGATAAGTTATATATCAGCTTTCTGGTTATTCAAGTCATTAAAAACAATAAGGAATGGAACACAGCAGCTCTCGCTATTGTAGTATTAGAATACTACCCGCTGCTGATTTGTATGTGCTTTACTAAACACTCACGGTATTAGCGTGTACTTAATTTCCACTCTGATACGTTTACGCACAATTAAGATCTGGAGCAAAACATGGCTAAAGTACTTATGATCACCGGTGACTTTGTTGAAGACTATGAAAACATGGTGCCTTTTCAAGCATTATTGGCAATGGGTCATCAGGTTGATGCTGTATGCCCTGATAAAAAAGCGGGTGACACTATCGCAACGTCGATTCATGATTTTGAAGGCGACCAAACCTATACCGAAAAACGCGGTCATAATTTTGCACTTAACGCGACATTTGCCAACATTAATGCCGCTGATTACGATGCCTTGTATTTACCCGGTGGCCGTGCCCCTGAGTATTTACGTTTGAACGCGAAAGTGATCGAAATAATTCAACACTTTGCTACAGCGGATAAACCAATTGCCTCTATTTGCCACGGCCCGCAAATGCTCACTGCTGCAGGTGTGATCACAGGTGATCTGAACCATCATTAGTGGACACTTCGTTAAGCGACATTTAGTTGTTCAAATTTCTCGGGGCTTAAATAGCCTAACGCACTATGCCTTCTCTTTTTGTTGTAATCAATTTCTATATATTCAAATACATGCTGCCTCATAGTTTCTCGGTTCATAATAGGCTCATATTGGATGGCTTCGACCTTGAGTGAATGGAAGAAGCTTTCCACACACGCATTATCCCAGCAGTTGCCTTTACGACTCATACTTTGCATTAAATGATGTTCGCTTAATAAATCACGATAAGCATGGGAAGCATATTGGCTGCCTCTATCACTATGTACAATGACATCTTTAGGTCTACCTCGGCGCCAGATAGCCATTTGCAGGGCGTCACACACCAAAGATGATGTCATGCGTGTACTCATTGACCAACCAATCACTGAGCGCGAGTACAGGTCGATAATCACAGCGAGGTAAAGCCATCCTTCGCTGGTCATTAGATACGTGATATCACCTGCCCATTTTTGGTTGGGCTTATCGGCGGTAAAGTTCTGCTCAAGTAAATTAGGGGCCACAGGTAAATTGTGTTTACTGTCGGTGGTCGACTTGAATTTACGAGCTGCTTTAGCTACTAAACCCTGACGTCCCATGCTTCTGTTGATGGTTTTTACATCATGTTTATTCCCTTGCTCCGCCAGCTCGACTTGGATACGTCTCGCACCGTCTCGCTCTTTACTGTCAACAAATACGGCTTTGACCTGAGTATCTAACATTTGCTGTTGTTGTTTGCGCTTACACACGTGCTCACATGATTTTATCCATGCATAAAACCCACTTGGCGATACACAAAGTACCTTAGCCATTCTGATAACGCTGAATGTGCTTCGGTAGCTTTGCATAAATTCAAATCGTGTTATTTTTGATTTTTCGCGAAGTAGGTGGCGGCTTTTTTTAATATGTCTAGCTCCTCTGCTTGCACCGCTAGTTGGCGTTTCAAACGAGCATTCTCGGTAGCTAACGTACTTTCTCTATCTGATGTAGATGCCTTTTTCAGAGCAGCAGTTCGCCAATAGTAAAGCTGGGACTCTGCGACACTTAATTCTCTGGCAGCTTGAGCAAAACCTACTTTACTCGCCAGCTTTAGTGCTTCTTCTTTGAATTCTTCTGAATAGGATTTACGTTTGGTCTTAGTTGTCATGTTTCACCTCTATGAGTTAGTTTACTCACTTAATGAGGTGTCCAAAACTATTGGTTCAGATCATAAGTATTAAATATTTAGGGTATACCTGTAATTAATAATTTAAAGGTTAGACATATTTTATTCCTATAATCGATTATCAGGGTATAGGTTTTTACGAAGGCTATGTTGCAGGTTCGATCCCTGCCGAGAGTGCGATTTGATCCGTTAGCTTTTATTGATAGTAAATACTAACATCCAAGTAAATGGTGACCTGAGTGTGACCAAGTTAAAAACGTTGACTTAAAAGCACCATTAATTTTTAAAAGTGTTAATCTAATACTCTAACTAGCACATTTTTACATCTAGCTAAGGAGTTGCATTAGCTCACAGCCTGATATTTTAAGGTGCTTCATCGCTTCTCTGCTGCTAAGCCAAACACCTTTTTGAGAATTTAGCGCTATGTTACTTGAGAGATCCCCCGCTGATTATAAAATTAACTTACCTCGACTTTTAAAAGAGCATTTACTGCTTTAGTATTTTTGCATCGTCTTTTTCTGTTTGTTTTAGCAGAAATATACCCACCTAAAAAGCAATTACCCATTAACGTTATCCACAGTAATGTGCCTAATTCTACATGCAGCGCTAAGCAGCAAAAAACCAAAGAAATAATTGCCATGCTAATGGCTGCTAACCAATAGAGATTAACTGGGTTGTCACATTTACCTGCCTGCGTACACGCGCAATAATTTGCTTTATAAAAGAAATAAACACTTAAGCCACAAAAAGTAAGCGCTGTAACAATAAGTAAAATGATCACTGTTTTCTCCCTTGGTGATTTTATTGGCAGTGTAAATTGCAAAGTATTTCAAGTCAATGCAAATGAGAATTAATATCATTAGAGTATATACTCTAATACCACACTTCTTGTCCGATGAGTTTTAAATAGTTGTTAAATTGTCGTTAAAAAACGTGTTTTTTGGCCTTTTTTAACGTTTTAGTAGGGTTTTTTATAAAAAATTAAGGTAGTGTACGCGGGTTTGAAACTCTAATAACAACACACATAGCTATCCAAACAGTAAGTTTGGCTAAGGACACAACAATGAAATTTACTAAAACTCTTATTGCTGCATCGCTGGCATTTGTTTCAGCTGATACCTTTGCAGCGGCTTTTCAACTTGCTGAGCAAAATGTATCTGGTTTAGGTCGTGCATACGCAGGTGAGGCGTCTGTAGCAGATGATGCGTCTGTAGTAGCACGTAACCCAGCGTTAATGACGTTGTTTAAAGAGAAGCAACTTAGCGTTGCAGCTATTGCTGTTATTCCTGATGTGAGCCTAACAGGCACAGGTAATGCCTATGGTTTAGATAACAGCGTATTAAATGATGACAGCATCGCACCAAGCGCGATTATTCCTGCGGGCTATTTCACTATGCCAGTAAACGATAAAGTATCGGTTGGATTTGGTGCTTTTTCTAACTTTGGCCTTGCCACTGAGTTTAACGATGATTACGCAGCTGGCCAAATTGCCGGTGAAACTGAAATTGTTACTGTAAACATGAACGCAAGTGTTGCTTATAAAGTATCAGAGCAGTTTAGCTTTGGTATTGGTTTGAATGCAATTTATGCAGAAGCGAAGATTATCCGTAAGTTTGGTTTCGTACCTCCTGTAAACCCTGCTATTGCTTCTATTCCTGCAAGTGCTGATGCGGTTAACCTTGAAGGTGATGATATGGGTTACGGCTTAAACGTTGGCTTAATGTATCAGCTAGATGAAAATAGCCGCTTTGGTTTTAATTACCGCACAGAAACAGATATTACTTTTGAAGGTGAATACTCGAATGAACTACCTTCATTTATTCCTGGTGGATTAAACGGACAGCTTGAATTACCGGGCTCTGTTGAAATTACATTACCAGCAATTGCTGAGTTCTCAGGCTCTCATCAGTTAGACGAGAAACTAGGCGTTCACTACAGCGTATTATGGACAGGTTGGAGCAGCTTTGACTCATTAGAAGCGCAAGTTACTGCGCCTACAGGCGATAAGTTCAGTGCCTTCGAAAAAACAGAAGATTTCTCTGATGCAATGCGCTACTCAATCGGTGCTGATTACCAGTACAGCGAAAACTTAATGCTACGTGCCGGCTTTGCGTTTGATGAGTCGCCAGTGTCACAACAGCATTTATCAATTTCTATTCCTGATACAGACCGTTTTTGGTTCTCGTTTGGTGGTAACTACGCGATTGATCAAAACTCAAATGTTGATTTGGGTGTGAGTGTATTACGTGGTAAAACGCAAAAGTTCACTGAAAAAGTAGAAAGCGAAACGCTACCTCAGCAATGGTCTTTTGAATCAAAAGGTCATGCCGTACTTATTGGTGCTCAGTATAACTACACGTTCTAATTCTGCCTAGAGTACAGAGCCTAGACACAAAAAAGCCGTTTACTTCAAATGAAGTAAGCGGCTTTTTTATACTTATAAATTAACTGTTTACGAATGGCATAAGCCATCCGTAACGGTTTAATTATAAGCTTTCTATTTTAACTTTTTGCTCTAGTAGCTTAGTTTTAGCATCTGTAAATTCAGCTAGCTTAGCATTTTCTTTAGCAAGTACCGCTTCAGGTGCGTTGTTAACAAACTTTTCGTTAGCCAGTTTGTTTTGCACTTGCGCTAGGCCTTTCTCTGCTTTTTCAAGTTGCTTGTTGATACGTGCAAGCTCAGCTTCCACATCAATTAAGCCCGCCATTGGGATCATAATCTCAAGGTTGCCAACATAAGAGGTTGCACACGCAGGGGCATCGTCTTTGTTTTCAAGCAGAGTAAATGCTTCAAGCTTAGCGAGTGACGCTAAAAACGATTCATTTTCGTTAATACGGCGCACATCGTCGCTCGATGCATTGGCTAGTAGCACTGATAACGGCTTGCTTGGGCTGATATCCATTTCACCACGAATATTACGAATCGCTAAAATGAATTGCTTAACCCACTCTAAGTCATCCATCGCTTGTGAATCAACATTGGCTTGGTTATAAACAGGAAACCCTTGAACCATAATGCTAGTGCCTGTTGTTTCAAGCCCTGCAAGTGGTGCTACACGTTGCCAAATTGTTTCTGTAATGTAAGGCATCATTGGGTGCATTAAACGCAGTAAGCTTTCAAGTACGGTAATAAGTGTATGACGTGTACCACGTTGCTGAGCTTCATTGCCTTTAAATAGTACCGGCTTAGTTAGTTCTAAGTACCAATCACAGAACTGATTCCAGGTGAATTCATATAATGTGTTCGCCGCTAAATCAAAACGGTAGTTATCAAGGTGCTCAGTGTAGGTTTTAACCGTGGCTTCATATTGGCCTAAAATCCAGCGATCAGCTAACGAGTACTGCTTTTCGCTCTCGTTAAAACCACAGTCTTGCTCTTCTGTGTTCATTAATACGTAACGGCTTGCGTTCCATAACTTGTTACAGAAGTTACGGTAGCCTTCAAGGCGGTTCATATCCCAGTTTATATCACGACCAGTTGAAGCCATGGCTGCTAAGGTAAAGCGCAGTGCGTCGGTACCGTGTGCTTCAATACCGTTTGCAAATACTTTGCGGGTATCTTTTTCAATTTTAGCGGCAAGTTTAGGCTGCATCATATTACCAGTACGTTTTTGTACTAAGTCTTCAAGGCCAATGCCGTCAATCATATCAAGTGGGTCAAGTACGTTACCTTTTGACTTCGACATTTTATCGCCGTTATCGTCACGTATTAAGCCAGTTACATACACGGTTTTAAATGGAACTTGTGGTTTGCCATTTTCATCTTTTATAAAGTGCAGCGTCATCATGATCATACGTGCAACCCAGAAGAAAATGATATCAAAACCGGTTACCAACACGTCAGATGGGTGGAAAGTTTTTAAGTCATCAGTATTTTCTGGCCAACCTTGGGTTGAGAAGGTCCACAGTGCTGATGAGAACCAAGTATCAAGAACGTCTTCATCTTGGCTAAGCGCTACGCTATCTGCAATATTGTTATCGCGGCGTACTTCCGCTTCATCACGACCAACGTATACGTTGCCTTCGCTATCGTACCAAGCTGGAATACGGTGACCCCACCAAAGCTGGCGTGAAATACACCAATCTTGTATGTCGTTCATCCACGAAAAGTACATGTTTTCGTATTGCTTAGGTACAAACTGAATGTCGCCGTTTTTAACTGCGTCTTTTGCAGGTTCAGCAAGTGGTGCAACACGTACATACCATTGGTCAGTAAGTAGTGGTTCAATAACCACACCAGAGCGATCACCGTAAGGAACAGTTAGGCCATGGTCTTCAATTTTTTCAAGTAGGCCTAGCTCTTCAAATTCAGCCACAATCGCTTTACGTGCGTCAAAACGGTCAAGGCCATGTAAGTGCTCAGGAATTGGCGCGTCAAATTCAAGTTCTTTACCATCAAAGGTGTAGGTTTCACCTTTAGTTAAAATAGCCGCGTCTTTATCGAAGATATTAATCATCGGCATTTGATGACGTTTGCCTACTTCGTTATCGTTAAAGTCGTGCGCTGGCGTGATTTTTACACAACCCGTGCCTTTGTCTTTATCGGCATGTTCATCGGCAACAATTTTAATACGACGATTAACAATCGGTAGTAAAACCTCTTTACCGATTAGGTCTTGGTAGCGCTCGTCATCTGGGTTTACTGCCACACCTGAGTCACCCAGCATAGTTTCTGGGCGCGTAGTGGCTACAACAATGTAGTCTTTACCGTCTTGCGTTTTTACGCCATCAGCTAGTGGGTAACGTAAGTTCCACATATGGCCTTGTTTGTCTTTATTTTCTACTTCAAGATCAGAAATCGCCGTGTGTAATTTTGGATCCCAGTTTACAAGGCGCTTACCACGGTAAATTAGGTTTTCTTTATGAAGGCGTACAAATACTTCTTTAACAGCTTCTGATAGGCCATCGTCCATGGTAAAACGTTCACGGTCCCAATCAACAGAAGCACCTAGGCGGCGAAGTTGTTTAGTGATTGTGCCACCAGACTCGTTTTTCCATTCCCAAATTTTTTCGATGAATGCATCACGGCCCAAATCATGGCGTGTTTTACCTTCTTCTGCCGCAAGCTTACGCTCTACTAGCATTTGTGTGGCAATACCTGCGTGGTCAGTACCTACTTGCCACAACGTATTGTTACCTTGCATACGTTTAAAGCGCGTTAAGGTATCCATGATGGTATCTTGGAAAGCGTGGCCCATGTGTAAGCTACCTGTGACATTTGGCGGCGGGATCATAATTGAATATGGGGTGCCTTGGCCAGATGGCTTAAAGTAGCCTTTTTGTTCCCAGTCTTGATAGAGAGACTGTTCAATATCTTGCGGATTGTAGGTTTTATCCATTACACAGAACCTTAAATAAGTACTTAAATGAGTTAGTTAGCTTTGTACGCAGTGAGCGTTAGCGATTAATATCTTGCGTGGTGATATTGGCACCGAGTTGGCGTAGTTTTTTAAAGCGCTCACGAGCGGCTTGTTTGGCTACGGACTCTACGGGTACAAAATCAAAAACTTGGTTAAACCGACGAATAAAATCCGGTAAGTGATTGGCCAAGTTAATTAATACTTTACGATTACCAACGGGTGGTGTTGTGCCTATTTCTACAGGTGCGCCGCCTTTTGGGCCTTCGCCTTGTAAATTGTGAGGTACAAAACTGTCGGCATCAAATGTCCAAATAGTTTCGTCAATGCTGTTGGCGGTTTCTTCGCTATCTACAAAAATAAATACGCGTTGACCAAGCCGATACTGTTGCCCAGCTATTTGAGCTGCTAAAGTAAAGTGATCATCGGCTTTAGCTAATGACTCATCTTGTTGCTTTAAAATGAAAAACTGGGCATTCATGTTCATTGTATCGGGATTTCCCATGACATTGATTGTGCTGTTATTAAATACACACAAATTAAGAAGGGGATTTTGCCATATAACGGGGGTTGCTTCAATTAATACCCAATAAATAAGGCGCTTTAAAAGCGCCTTATTTAATACTCTACATTGAGCTGTGAAGCCCTGTGTTGGTTTGTTAGTCGTGAGTCGCTTCGCTAATACCAGCTCGGTTTAATAAATACTGAGTCAGCATAGGAACAGGACGACCTGTTGCGCCTTTTTTAGCGCCGCTGCGCCATGCCGTACCGGCAATATCTAAATGAGCCCAATTATACTTTTTAGTAAATTTAGATAAGAAACAGGCCGCGGTAATAGTGCCTGCAGCTCGGCCACCTAAGTTAGTAAAGTCGGCAAACGGGCTTTCTAGTTGATCTTGATAATCATCCCATAATGGCAGTTGCCATGCACGATCGCCACTTTGCTCCGACGCTTTTAATAAATCATGCGCCAGTGGATTATGGTTTGCTAATAAACCCGTAGCGTGGGCACCTAAAGCAACAATACACGCACCGGTTAATGTAGCCACATCAATCACGGTTTCTGGTTCAAAACGCTCAACATAGGTTAGCGCGTCACATAACACTAAACGGCCTTCGGCATCAGTATTAAGTACTTCAACCGTTTGTCCAGACATAGTGGTTAAAATATCACCTGGGCGATAGGCGTTTGAGCTTGGCATGTTTTCACAGCCGGCTAAAACACCAATTACGTTTATCGGTAGCTGCATTTGTGCAAGCGAGCGCATAGCGCCAATAACACCAGCTGCGCCTCCCATGTCGTATTTCATTTCATCCATGCTTTCGCCTGGTTTTAATGAAATACCGCCTGAGTCAAAGGTTAAGCCTTTACCAACTAATACGATAGGCGCTTGGTCATCGCCTGCGCCTTTATAGTTAATTACTGACATAACTGATTCGTTATCACTACCACGACCAACTGCTAGGTATGAGTTCATTCCTAGTTCGGCCATTTTATCTTCGCCAATTAGCTCAACAGTGATGTTGTCAAAATTAGCTTCCAGTTCTTTGGCTTGCTCGCCAAGGTACGCTGGATTACAAATATTAGGCGGCATATTGGCAACGTCTTTGCACAATTTGCTGCCAGCAGCAATCGCTAGGCCATGCTCAATGGCACTTTCACCTATAGTCAGTTCGCGGCGCGTAGGAACGTTAAATACCATTTTACGCAGTGGACGACGAGGGTCTACTTTCTTACTTTTTAGCTGATTGAAGGTGTATAAACAGTCTTGGGTTGTTTCTACCGCTTGACGCACTTTCCAATAGGTATCACGGCCTTTAACGTGTTGCTCAGTTAAAAAGCACACTGCTTCCATCGAGCCTGTTTCATTTAAGGTGTTGATAGTTTTTGAAATAATTTGTTTATATTGTTTATCGTCTAGTTCGCGTTCTTTACCGCAGCCAACGAGTAGAATACGTTCGCTTAAAATATTAGGTACATGGTGTAATAGTAATACTTGCCCTGGCTTACCTTCTAAGTCGCCACGACGTAATAAATTTGAGATATAACCATCGCTGATTTTATCAAGTTGTTCACCAATGGGGGATAACCTGCGTGGTTCATATACACCCACAACGATACACGCACTGCGTTGTTTTTCTGGGCTACCACTTTTTACGTTGAATTCCATTGTCACTCCTGATTTTGAGTCATCTATAGAAGCTAAATTGGGACTAAAAATGTGTTTTCTAGTCTTTTTACCTAAATTTTTAGGTCTAGCGCTAATATTAGTAGATTTTACTCGACTCTTACTGTGTATTTGAACTTTATATGCTTAAGGGTTACTAATGCAACATTATATCGTGATGTTAGGTAGGATAATTAATATTGATGGCTTATAATATGTGCTTAATACTCATTTAAAATGGGTGAATTAACTAGTTCACTCATCGTTTTTTATTATTATATTGAAATTCCATGTTTAACAGGGGCGAATGTTGCTAATTTTCCGTTATTTGACCACTGAGGTTTTAAAATCGCAGGTCGCCGTATTTTTAACTTTAATGACCATATTTTTGTCGCAAAAGTTTGTTGTTATTCTTGGTGATGCCTCAGAGGGGAGCATCCCAGCAAAGCTTGTGTTTGCCATGATTGCGCTTAAATTGCCGCAGTTGGCATCGTTAATTTTGCCTCTGAGCTTATTTTTAGGAATTATTTTAGCTTACAGCCGGATTTACGCTGACAGTGAAATGACAGTACTTAAAGCCTGTGGCGTGAGTGAGTGGTATGTGGTGCGCATTACGCTAATTTCAAGTGTCATCTTAGCGTTGTTGGCCGCGGTACTTACTTTGTATGTTGCACCGTGGGCAAGCGAACAAGAATACCAATTAAAAGAGCAAGCAAAGGCGGATGCTGGATTATCGGCGCTTAGAGCTGGGCGTTTTCAACAAACCGGTAATGAAAAAGCCGTGGTATTTATTCATAATATTGAAAATGGCGGCAAAGAACTTAATAAAGTATTTGTTGCACAGTTGCCAGATAGTGAAAAAGGCGATTTAGCGCGTTTAGTATACGCTGAGCAAGGCGTTGTAATTGAAGCACAAAATGGTGAGCAGCAGTTAGTACTTACTGACGGTAAACGCTACGAAACTGATGGTGAAGCGCCTTCACTTAACTTAACTGAGTTTGATGGCTACAGCGTACAGATTCGCGAACAAGAAATAGAACATCAGCGGCGTAAGTTAGAAGCTGTGCCAACTCGTGAACTTATGTCAATTAATACTCCCGAAGCAATTGCACAGTGGCAATGGCGTTTAGCTATTCCGTTATCTATTCCATTATTAACTTTACTAGCAGTACCCCTTAGCGTTGTTAATCCACGCCAAGGTAAATTTGCTAAATTAGTGCCTGCTTTGAGCTTATATTTAGGGTATTTCATTTTACTCAATGCGGCTAAATTTGCGGTAGAAGATGGGAAAATTCCGCCCTCTATTGGCCTATGGTGGATTCACCTAAGTGCATTATTTATAGGTAGTTTATTAATTATTAAAGGCCGCCCATTAGGTGTTTGGCTAAAAGCTGTCGTGACTAAACGGGAGCAACACATATGATGAAAACGCTTGATTGGTATTTAGGCCGTAGCATTATGCAAACCACTGGATTTGCACTAATGGTATTGGTGGGGATCAGTACTTTAATAAAATTTATAGAGCAGCTTAAATCGGTTGGCCGTGGTAGTTACGATATTATGACCGCCTTGCTATATACCATTTATAGTATGCCTGGCGATTTAGTGGTGTTTTTTCCAATGGCAGCACTTATCGGTGGCTTAACAGGGCTAGGTGCTTTGGCCTCTAATAGTGAGCTGGTAGTGATGCAAGCAGCGGGTATGTCGCGTTTACAAATTATTGGCTCGGTAATGAAAACCGCAATTTTTATGGCGCTGTGCGTAATGGCATTAGGTGAGTGGGGGGCGCCCGCAGCTCAATTGCACGCTAAGGAAATGCGTAACCAAGCTATTCATGGTGGGGATGTATTTAATGCGCAAAAAGGCGTGTGGGCTAAAGATGGCAGTAACTTTATTAATATTGAAGACGTTGACCAAAACGGCATGCTCCGCGGCGTAAATATGTACCACTTTGATAAGTCGTTACTACTTACACAAATTACTAAAGCAAAAGAAGCGGTAGGGCGTGATAATGGCTGGTTACTGCGCGATGTGAATAAAGTATTGATCAGTGAAGAGCTTATTACCACGGAGCAAGTTACTGAAGAGTTTTATCCGTCGCAGCTTACCGGGGAAAAACTTGGCGTGGTTTCAGTAAAACCAGAGTCTTTGTCGTTTTCCGGATTGTGGTCATATTTAGCTTATTTACAGCAAAATGAACAAGACACCAGTACCTATGATTTAGCGTTATGGCGTAAGTTAATGCAGCCCGTGTCTATTGCTGTGATGTTGTTGGTTGCCTTATCGTTTATATTTGGTCCGCTGCGAACTGTAACTATGGGGGCACGAATTATTATGGGAGTGGTAACGGGGATAGTGTTCCACTTAACCAATGAGATATTTGGCCCAGTGGTAATGGTATATCAAATTCCAGCCATTGTAGGCGCCGTTCTGCCGAGCATTTTATTTACTGGGTTTGCAGCTTATTTGATGAATAAGCGGGTTTAATTTAATTTGTAGCTTTATTAAAAAACGCGGCCTTTGTAAAAAGCGCCGCGTTTTTTATGCTTTAGCTTGAGGTTATACCAATTAGCTTAATTAAGTATTATTGCGGATTGATATCATAGTTCGCGATACACGCGTTTATTTTCTTCTTTGGTGAGCGTAACTACTTCGGTTTTTGATAAGTAATCTTGCAGTGCTTTTTTATTTTTAAAGTCGACTAATACCATTAAATTCCCTAAACCAAGTAATGCGCTGATACTGCGGATAATAGCTTGTGGCCAGCTAATTAAACTTCCTTGGCTGGTTTGCACTTTTAAGCGCCATGCGCGCATACCAATTGTTTGCCCGCTTTTTGTCCAAAAATAGCCAAAAAAGACCAAGCCAACAAGCACCAGCAGCGAGCTGCGAATACCAGAAAGTAATAGTGAATCCTGAATTCGTGCAGATACATCTTCAGCGCCATTGAGGGCAATAACATCAAGGGAAATAAGTCCTTGGATAGCAAATAAATACAATACCACCGCTAGCATCGCAAAAGCGATAATAGCTAATGTGTCGTACACCAATGACGCAAAACGACGCCAAAACCCTGCTCGTGGAAACTCAGCCGACATAAATATACTCTCACTGTTAATGTGCGCGATAGTTTAGCAAATAAGCCATTAAATACTACCTATTACGCTACGTGCTTAACTCGATATTGGCTCAAATGTTAATGGTTGCCTAAATGTTAAGCGGTCGATCACGCTTAATACATAAAACGCTTGCCGCTTTGCTCATTGTTTGTATAATGCTAGGCAATGAGATGGAAGAGGGTACATAATCTTTCACTCTTAAGTGGTTTTTCTTTATCTTCTCGTGTTTAGAAGGTTAAAGAAAAATGATGCCAGCGTGATGAAATTGGTATACATGGGGGATTCAAAATCCCCTGCCGCAAGGCGTGCCGGTTCAAGTCCGGCCGCTGGTACCACTTTTTATAGCCCCTGCTAGATTTAGCAGGGGTTTTTTTATGCCTTAAATTTGAGTTGCCGGATTTTAATTACAAAAAATGTGTCCAACATTGCTACTTTTATAAGCAGTAGGTTTTGATCTAAACTTGCCCAGTAAACGTTTTGGTTTACCTAACCTTAAGTTCTGCTTGAAATAGGTTTCTTATCCAGAACTATGGTTATATAGTAAACACGTGCCTACTTTAATCGTATTTTTCATTGATACGGGTGTGACAAGTTATGCAATGTGTTTTGACTCGGGTATTATATACCTCAACCTCTTGTTGCGAATAAAACACCATGACTCAACTAACCGCAAAACAGAATATTCAAGCCATTGTAAAAGCGATTAAGGCTGAAGAAGCATTACTGCGTAAAAAACACCCGCTATTAATGCATCAAAATACCTTAGGAATGACTATTTTATTACTTTCTTTGAGTGCATTAATCGGAATTGGCACGCTGTATTATTTTGCTATTATTCCCGCTTGGCTATGCATTATTTTAGCGGCGATTGCTACCTCAATTTCCCATGAGCTTGAGCATGACTTAATCCACAAACAGTATTTTAGCAACCAACCATTTTTGCATAATTTTATGATGTTAACCGTGTGGCTGATGCGTCCTAATACCATAAGCCCATGGTACCGTCGCAAGATGCATTTACATCATCATAAAACGTCGGGTACTGAGCAAGACTTAGAAGAACGTTTGGTAGGTAATGGTATTAAAAATCCGTTTTTACGTGCTTTGGTAATTGTTGATGGATTACTCGGTTTATTAATTAATGCAAAACGTTTTAGTAAAGAAATTAATGGGTTTAGCTTCTTTAAAGTGTTTAATGCAGGTTTTCCAATTACCACTGCGTATTTCGCCATTTTATATAGCGTAATTGTGTTTCACTTAGTTAATTTGTTCACTCCACTGGCTGCTAATTCACCTGTATTGCTGCTTGATGTAATGAATGTGTTTGAATTTCTAATGGTGGTGCTGATTGTGCCTAATATTGTGCGTTCGAGCTCACTTAATTTTGTTACTTCAAGTATGCATTATTACGGCGGTGTTAATAATATGCTTGAACAAACTCACGTCATCACCAGCCGTTTGTTTATGCCATTTAATTTATTTTGCTTTAACTTTGGGCATACTCATACTATTCATCATTTTGTGCCGAATCAGCCGTTTTATTTACGACAAATGATCAGTAAAAAAATCCTTGAAGTGATGCGCCAACACGGCGTGCGTTTTAATGATTTTGCCAGTATTAAGCAAGCAAACTTGTATCAGTAATACTCAGTGTAAAATGGCATCATAATGCAGTCGGACTCGCAGCAGCAATTAACTCAGCAAGATGCGTTAGCGCAATGTGTACAAGCTATAAAGGGGACCAGTTTTGCGCAAAAGCTGGTTAATTACATTGCCCTTATTGTTGAGTTTGATTGTGCGGTTGTATTGGCTTGTAGAGTAAATAAGCATCCCATTTATTTATTCGATTCTATCGAGAAACAGCGTGAACTTTTATTTCAGCGCTACCTTACTAACTCGTTTGTAAACGACCCTTTTTATACTGAACTGGTTAGTAAAGCTGAGGAAGGAGTATTTCGGCTCGCTGATATAGCTCGTTATCAAGATGAACTGACCTTTAAGGCATATCAACAGCAGTTTTATACTCACACTGGCTGGACTGATGAGCTAAGTATTTGTACTAATATAGGTAACGGTCGCTCGATTGTTATTTACCTTGGTTTATTATCCAATAACCAACGCTTTATTGCGTTGCAAAAGCAGCAATTAATAGCACATTTTAATTTAATAAAAGCACTGTGTAGCCAACATTGGGGTAGCCAAAAATTACTATTAAATCAATTTAATAATTCAGTTACTGGGCAGCTTGTAGAAAATGCCCTCACATCATTCGCTAACCTACAACTTACTCAACGAGAGCATCAAGTGGCTTGTTTAATTGTGCAAGGTTGCGACTCCGCAGATATTGCTGCTCAGCTTGGGATTGCCCTAGGTACAGTTAAAAACCATCGCAAACGTATATATTCGCAGTTAAACGTTGCTTCACTGAGTGAATTTTTTCGATTGTTTTTAAATCATTTAATGCACACAAAATAAAACGCGATTATGTCCCTTTAGGGATATAGTGCCCATCGCTGAGTTTAATTAGTATTTTTCTTATAGATAATTTTGAGAAATACGATGACAGCACATTTACTTAATGACATTACGCAGCGTGGTTTAGTCTCTCAAGTGAGTAATATTGAGCAATTAACCCATAAGCTTAAAACTCCACAGGTGGTTTACTGTGGCTTCGATCCTACCGCAGGTAGCTTACACATAGGGCACTTAGTACCATTAATAATGCTAAAGCGTTTTATGGATGCAGGGCATCAAGGTGTGGCATTAATTGGGGGTGCTACAGGGTTGATTGGTGACCCGAGTTTTAAAGCCACTGAGCGTAGCCTAAATACCAAACAAACGGTGTCACAATGGGTGACAGCGCTTGCAAACCAAGTTGAAAGTGTACTTGGTCCGCATTTAAACCAGCCACTGCAAATAAAAAATAACGCTGACTGGTTTAGCTGTATTGATGTATTAGACTTTTTTCGTGATGTAGGTAAACACTTTTCAATTAACACCATGTTCAACCGCGAGTCAGTAAAACAACGTTTGCAACGTCCAGACCAAGGGTTGTCGTTTACTGAATTTAGTTACTCCTTATTGCAGTCTTATGACTTTGCTAAGCTCAATAGTGAGTTAAATTGTACTTTGCAGATAGGTGGTAACGATCAGTGGGGTAATATTATCAGTGGAATTGATTTAACCCGCCGTTTAAACCAGCAAACAGTGTTTGGTTTAACACTGCCACTTATTACCAAGTCAGACGGTACAAAATTTGGAAAAACCGAGGGCGGTGCTATTTGGCTCGACCCCAAAAAAACCTCACCGTATCGTTTTTATCAGTTTTGGTTAAATTGTGAAGATGCTGATGTGTATAACTTTTTGCGTTTTTATACTTTTTTATCAGTTAAAGAAATCGAGGCCATAGAAGCAAACGATAAGATAAGCGGCCAAAAGCCTCAAGCACAGCGCATTTTAGCTGAGCAATTAACACGTTTTGTTCATGCTGAAGAAGGCTTGGCAAGTGCGCAGCGTATCACTGAGTTGTTATTTAATGGTCAGGTGCAAACACTCACCTTGGCAGAGCTTGAACAGTTAGAGCAAGATGGGCTAACCGTGAACACTATTAGCGACACGCAAATAAGTATTGCTGAGTTATTAGTTAAAAGTAAACTGGCCAGCTCAAAGCGACAGGCGCGTGAATTAATAACAGCTAATGCGATTAAAATTAACAGTATGGTCGTTACTGACGAGCATGCGCAGCTTGATATTTCGTTGTTTGAACGCTTTTGGATAATGCAGCGTGGCAAAAAGCAATTCAGGCTTATTAAACTAGTTTAAAGTATAAACAGTGGGCTTATGATTGCACGGCCCACCTTTAATTTACACTTAGGCCTTGTTGCGCATAGTAATATTACGTCCGCCTAAATAGCCAAACATAGCGCTTAGTGCACTCGCACTCGCGCAAAACCACAAAGTAGATGTCCAGTTACCAAAATAACTATGTAGTGCACCTGCAATAATAGGCCCCGTAGCGGCAAGTAAATAACCAATACACTGCGCCATACCTGAAAGGGCAGCAGCTTGATGTGAGTCGTGAGTACGTAAACTTATAAACGACAAGCCCAATATAAAGCATGCTCCCGAGCAAAACCCCATAGTAATTGACCACACAAACGCATGTACTGGCATATACAGTAGTCCTATTGAAGATAGGCTTGCCAATACTCCTAAGGCAAAGGTGAGTACACGCTGATCTTTCAGTTTTGCTAATAAAGGAATTAAGATAATACCAGGCAATGCCGAAGCCACCTGAAATGAGCCTTGTAATGCACCCGCTTGCTGTGCATTGAAGCCACTGTCAATTAATATACTTGGTAACCAGCCAATAATTATATAAGTAAATAACGAATTACAGCCAAGTAGCAAGGTAATTTGCCACGCAAGCGCTTGGTGCCACACTTTAACCTCATCGGTATTTTCAACTAGATCTTTAGTTGGTTTGGTGCGTAGCTTTAATTGCGGTAACCAAATAAATAAACTTAGTAAAGTAATTAACGCATAACTGGCCAAAGCGATTTGCCAACCCATTTGTTTATATTCTGCAAGTGGAATAATTAACGCTGAGTAACTACCACCAAAAATACCCATAGCAAGTACATACGCCGAGGTCATTACTGCTACTTTATGTGCAAAGTCGCGCTTAATTAAACTCGGTAACAGTACATTACCTATTGCAATGCCTACCCCGATGACAACGGTGCCTAAATAGAGTATCGGCACAGAATCTATCATGCGTGATGCTAAGCCTAGGCCAATCAAAATAAGAGCAATGAATAGCGATACTTCTAAACCTTGTCTTTTAGCTATACTAGTTGCTAATGGGCTTGCTACAGCAAATGCAATTAAAGGTAAGGTGGTAAGCATACCGGCTTGTGATGCGCTTAAATTAAAACTAAGAATTATTTGGTCCAATACAGGCGCTAAACCAGTCACCGGCGCACGTAAGTTACTAGCAATAAGTAAAATACCCAGTATTAATAATGCGAAAGATAAACGAGATTGAGGTTGTTGGATTAACAAGGTAAATGTCCTAGCAGGTTAGTTATTTAGCAAGAGGCAATTGAGCCTAGTATAAAGGCTTAATCATCACTATAATTTAGTAAAAGAGACATTAAATAACTAAAAACAGACAAAATGCAGCTTTCCCAAGATTGGAATGAAATAATAAACTTTGAAATCATGCCGCAGCCGGTTATTGCAAAAATAGAATATGCCCAGCTTAGCCGTGAAATTCCACTGCATACACACCCAAAAGGGCAGTTAATTTTAGCTCTATACGGTTATGTTACTTGTGAAGTAGCAACAAAAATGTGGATGGTACCTACCCACAGTGCTATTTGGATCCCAGCAAATGTAGAGCACAGTAATAGGGCATCTGATAATGCGCATTTATGCCATTTATTTATTGATGTAAACTTACAAGGAATGCCAGCTACAGCCTGTACATTAACTATCAGTCCTCTTGTAAAAGAATTAATGCTTAGTTTGGCAGGTAACCAGCAAAACTATAGCTTAATAGGTAAAACCGCGCGGCTTGCACAAGTATTATTTGATCAATTAGTGGATATGCCAATTCAACCTTTAGATTTTGTACTATCAAAAAATAGTGTGATTAAAAACATGAGTGATCAGCTTATTAGTCAGCCTTATAGCCGCAAAACATTACCACAATGGGCGCAGCAATTTGCTTTAACTGAGCGTACTTTAGCGCGATTGATAAAAAAAGAAACAGGCATGACCTTTGGTAAATGGCGTACTCAATTGCATATTATAATTGCACTGCAGGCGTTATCTAATCAGCAAAGTGTACAACAGGTATCAGAGTTATTAGGTTATGAATCGGTGAGTGCGTTTATTACTATGTTCAAAAAGGTAATGAAAAAATCGCCCATGCGTTACATGAGCGAACTAGTTGCCTACCAATTATAAGTTGCCGAAATCATGGCATTACGCGGTTTTCCTGGGAAGTAACGCTCGCCAGTAAAACTGGTGTAATCGGCGCGCTCAGCGTAAGCAGTGTCTGTTAGATTTATTATTCGCGCACTGAGTAATAAATGTGGGCTAATTTGCCACTGGCCGCGCAAGCTTAAAATATCGTGGCCTTGATATTTATGTAAGTTTTCAGGGTCGGTAAAGTAGCGGCCCACATAGTGCCATTGCAACGCAAGGCTAATACTCTCGTTGGCTTGCCAGTTAAAATCGATATTAGCAATCTTTCGAGGTGCGGTATCAATATCGTTACCTTTAATATTAATGCTGCCAATAATTTGCTCATTCGAGTACGTATGCTTGGCATAGGTGCCTGCAAAATTAACAGATAAATGCTGATTAAAGCTATGCGCTAATTCAAGCTCAATACCGCGATGCCGAGTTTGGCCGTCATTAACAGTAAAAAAGTCACTGTCGCGGTAGATGGTATTGTGCTTGCTCATCGCATACATCGATAAGCCATAGCGAGTATTGTTGTACATCCCTTTAATACCCATCTCAGCATTATTAGCTATTTCTGCGTCTAAGTCGGCAGTACTTTGCTCGCGTTGTAATTGATAGAGTTCAGCCGCTTGGGGGGCTCGATAGCCTCTTGAAAAATTAGCGTATAATGTATTGTTAGTATTAAGCTGATAGCTCACCCCGAGTTTTGGCGAAAGATTACTAAAGCTGTTTTTAGTGCTTTCGGGGCGGCTATAACGACAGCCACCAAAACCACATTCGTTGCCATCCTCTTTTGTACGCCCTGCAAGCATATTATTTTGATAGTCATATTGCATGTGCTCATAACGCAGCCCAGCGGTAATAAGCCAGTCATTAAGCTGCCAATCAATAGCGGCAAATGGAGCGTATAAGGTTGCATCGACTTGGTAATCGTAATGTTTACCTTGCGGCACAGTGGCCACTAAAAACGCAGAGCCTTGGGTGGGGTTATCTTGGGTTTGTAAAAAATCGGCTTGGGTAAACTCACCATCAAAGCCAAGTTTTAAGTTCGTATTGTCGTTCACATAATGTTGATAAAGCGATTGTAGGCCAAACCCCATTTGACTGTTTTTTTCGAGCGGAGTACCGGGTAAAAAGTGTTTGAAAAAGTCCATGCTTTGGTCACGAATATAAGGAGTAACAACCAGTGTGTTCTCACCTAATTGCCAGCTTGCTTTACTCCAAGCCCTAAGCGAACGGGCTTTTCTAAAGGCGTCAGGATCAAAATTTTGCTGTGCAATATCTTCATTTTTATAGCTTTGAAAGCCACTAATATACCCTGCGGTTTGTTGGTCTAAGTCGGTATAGGTCAACCCCGATATTAAACTTAAGTTGTTGTTAGCGTACCGATGTCGCACATTTATTTTTTGTTGTTTAACGCTTTCATCATCTCGGTAACCGCCATCATCGGTAAAGCTGGCATTAATACCGAACCCTGAATTATCCATAGCATGGCCTGCACGCAATTTATAGCGAGCATAACCGTAAGAGCCATAATCAAAGCCTAGTAAACCACCACCTTGGGTCGTGTCTGGTGTAATGACGTTAATTACGCCATGCACTGCATTTGAGCCATACAGTGCAGAGCCTGGGCCTTTTAATACCTCAATACGCTGTGCCATTTCGCTATGTGCTTCAAACAGCTCATTAATATTGCAAAACCCAGCTGCACGAAGTGCAATACCATCTTCAGCAGTTAAAATTCCTCCACAAGCCCCCGTACCAGAAAGCACCTGCGAGCGCAGGGCGGGTAAATATTCTTGACCATTACCACGTTGTATATTGGCACCTGCAACGCGTTGCAGTGCTTCTTCTACATGGGTAGGGGCTATAAGCTCAAGTTGTGATTCGCTTAATACACTGATCACCAAAGGTAATGGGGTGGAGAGCGCTTCACTACGTGATGCTGTGGTGGTGATACGTTCAATTGATTGCGCGGTATCTTCAGCACATGCACTATTAATTAAACTTAACTGACTGCATAACAATAAAGAGGGTAAATAGTAATATTTCATAAATTCCAGCACATCGGCAAGTTGATAAGTTTAGGGTAGGGGAGTTTGTGAATTGGTTAAAGCACACTCAACCTATAAACCCGATAAGTAATCGATAAAACAATACAAAAAATCCCCGGAAAAACTAAAGTGAGCACTGAGTAATGTTTAAATAGCAATACGCCTACCACTCCACCGGTTAAAAAACCGGCAACAATTAATGCAAAGACCAAGCATTTTCTATTGTCAAAAGCTTCTCCTTTTAGGGCTTTACCAAACATCAAACCCAAATCGGTAAAAATACCGGTTAAATGAGTGGTACGCACTACAGCACCGCTGTAGTTAGTGGCTAAAGCATTTTGTAAGCCGCAGGCGGCAGAGGCGAGTGTAAGTGCGTAAGGATATGAATGTTGAAGTAGCTGTGCGCTTACCAGTAGTAAAATACCCTCAATAAATAAGAGCGTATCGTAATGGCGTCCTAACTTAAGTGACCCGCCTGAGAGCATTAAGCCTGTTAATGCCGAGCCAAATATAAAGCTCAGTACAATCGCAATTAAAAATAACGCTGCATTGATGTTGGTAGTAAGTTCAATAGCTAATGAAGTCACCGACCCCGAAACATGAGAAATTGCTTGCTGTTCAAACCCTAATAAACCTACTGCGTTTACCATACCGGCAATAAAAGCGAGGGTAAACGCACCATATTCGACCCACTTAGGTAGTTTTGTAAACATCCTTTTAGCTCCGGTTTCAGTGTGTAGATTAATCATACACTTAATTAAAGTTAATAAATGAAAAGAGGTTATATTTTTAACATCACAAGCAAGTGATGATCGCTAAATTTAACTTTTGCGTATTAACCAAATTTGGAATTAATATGTTTAACCAAGAACAGCAATCACGCATTATAGAAATGGCATGGGAAGACAGAACGCCATTTGAAGCCATTGAAAATCTTTATGGGCTAAATTACTCTCAATTAGTTAATTTTATGCGTGACCACATATCTAGTGGCTCATTTAAAGTGTGGCGTAAGCGCCATGCCGGGCGTAAAACTAAACACCTAAAGTTGCGCGACCCCGCGATTATGCGCAGTCATTGTAAAACACAGTACAAACAGCGCTAACTTTAGGGTTTCATGTGTTGTTCAGGCTTAGCCGTTAATACTCTTCAGTAATAGCCACACTGGAGAACAGCCATGAAAACATTAATCAGTATTTTATTAATGGTTTTTGCGCTAACGGCAACAAACGCATTTGCTGTACCACACAAAGACAAACATGCAGGTAAGCATGCGAATAAACACGCAAACAAGCATCACTGGAAAAAGCAAAAAAATAACCAATACCATAATAAAAAATGGCTTTCTAAGAAACAAGCCAAGCAGTTAATTCGTCAAGGGTGGACTCCACCAGGGTGGCACAGATCTTATCATCAAGGTGATATCCTTGGGCATGACATTTATAAGCGTGCTAGAGTAATAGACCGAGAAAGAGACACAGTGCGAGTTGAAATTGATCGCACTATTATTCACCTAGTGCACGACACTCGTGAAATACTCTCTATTTTACAGCGCTATTAGGATTTATAAATGCTCACTGTATTGTTCATAGTTACTGGCTTGTTGTTATTAATAACCTTATTACCCCTGTCATACAGTCAGCATTACTTGATACGTAGTTGCGACTTTGTGCGCTTGCAGGTGTGCTACCTAGCAAGCGCTGTAATTATCGTTGCACTAATAGGTATGTGGCAAAGCGGCTTAATTGCTTACTCACTCGTAGCGGTGGTCGCTTTTGTTATTTTAGTTTTGCAAGCTAAGTGGATTTATCCCTACACTTGGTTTGCTAAAAAAGAAGTATTAACAGCGCCAAAAAGTAGTGATCATAGCATCAGAATCTTATGCGCTAATGTACTGATGTCGAATCGACATAGTGAGCAGTTAATTAACTTAGTCGATAAATATCAGCCCGATTTACTCATCACCTTAGAAAGCGATAGCTGGTGGCAAGATAAGTTATCTGTGCTTAAAAAAAACTACCCTTATCAAGTACAGTGCCCAAAAGATAATCGTTACGGCATGCATGTATTTAGTAAATTTAACATACTCGATGCACAAATTTGTGAACTCATAGAAGATAATATTCCCTCTATTCATATTTTATTTGAAAACCATCAAGGGCTAAAAATGCAGGGGCATTTTATTCATCCCGCGCCACCAAGCCCAACAGAAAAAGATTCATCGCGTCCGCGCGATAGCGAACTAATAATGGTGGCTAAAGCGCTTAAAAATCCAAGCCGCCCAACGATAGTCGCCGGCGATTTAAATGATGTAGCTTGGTCACGCAGCACCCGTTTATTTATGCAAATCAGTGGCTTTTTAGACCCACGTAAAGGACGGGGCTTTTATAACACTTTTCATGCTGGTTACTTTTTTATGCGCTGGCCGCTCGATCACTTATTTCACTCTACAGGTTTTACCGTAAAGCGTATCAAACGTCTTGCTAAATATGGCTCCGATCACTTTGCTCTGCTTACCGAACTTGTTTATGAAGATGCTAATCAGCAATCACTCGAAACAAAGCCCAGCGAGCTTAAACAGCAAGACATACAAGAGCTTGCTATGAGCAAAGCCGATAAACGTAAAGTGCCTAGGTTTGAAAAAGGCTAGATTAAGTACAGGTGTTAGGTTAAAGGCTTTAGGCGAAAGGCAAAGTTAATACATTAGGGTCGTGCTTTTAAATTTGCGGGATTATATAGCGAGCTATTTAGTTGAGTGTTAATTAACAAAGAGATTCATTATGTTTAATAAAATTATCGACTTTTGGTTTACAGAGCTTGAGCCAAAGCAGTGGTGGCAAAAAGACGAGGCGTTTGATTTGATGATTCAGGCTCGTTTTGGCCAATTACACCAGCAAGCGAGTGCGAGTGAGTTATTTCAATGGCGTGAGAGTGCATTAGGCAGCCTAGCTGAAATTATCGTGCTTGATCAGTTCTCGCGAAATATTTATCGTGACAAGCCAGCATCATTCGCCTGTGATTCAATGGCTTTAGCGTTAGCACAATCGGCCATTACAAAAGGGTTTGATAAGAAGTTAACGGATGAGCAGCGAGTATTTTTGTATATGCCTTTTATGCACAGCGAATCGCAGTTAATTCATAAGGAAGCAGTCCGGTTATTTAAGGCGTTAGGTATTCAAAATAACTTAGACTTTGAGTATCAACATAAAGCGATTATCGATAGATTTAATCGTTACCCGCATCGTAATAAAATACTGGGGCGGGAGTCTACAGAAGAAGAACGCGAGTTTTTAAAACAGCCCAATTCAGGTTTTTAGATTCATCAGGCAAAAAAACACCGCGCTTATTACAAACGCGGTGTTTAGTTTTATTAACCAGATACCTGATATTAGCTATTAATCATGATGCTTTTAACATTCACAAACTCGCGAATACCAAAGCCGCCATGTTCTCTGCCATAGCCACTGTCTTTAACACCGCCAAATGGTAGGTTCGGTTGTGCCAGTCCGTAACCGTTTATGTTGATCATACCGGTATCAAAATGCTTTTTAGCCAGCTCAATGGCTTTTTTTTCATCTTTTGAAAAGATACCGCCGCCTAGTCCATAACGGGAGTCGTTGGCAATACGCATAGCGTCGTCATTATCTTTGGCTTTAATCAAAGATGCGACAGGGCCAAATAATTCGTCATCATATGCAGGCATCCCTGGTGATAAATTTTCTAGTACTGTAGGTGGGTAGTAATAGCCTGTTTGCTGCGGAATTTCGCCGCCTACAATTACTTTTGCGCCTGCATTTACCGAGTCTTGCACTTGCTGATGAATTTTGTCGCGTAAATCTTCTCGTGCCATAGGGCCCAGTTCAGTATCTTTATCCATAGGGTCGCCCATTTTAATTGCTTTAAATTGCTGGCTCAGTGCTTCTTTAAAGTCATTGTATAATGAGTCAACTACCACAAAACGCTTGGCAGCCACACAGGTTTGGCCATTGTTAATAATGCGGCCCTGCAAACAGGTTTTAACTGCCAGTGCGAGGTCAGCATCATCAAGTACAACATAAGCGTCATTACTACCCAGTTCTAGTACGGTTTTTTTAACGTGCTTACCGGCCTGCTCAGCTACTTTTTTGCCTGTGCCATCACTTCCTGTGAAGGTAACGCCACTAATGTGTTTATGAGAGATAAGTGCGCTGGCTGTTTTTCCGTCAATTAGTAAGTTACTAAAGCAATGCTCAGGGAACCCAGCTTGTTTAAATAAGGTATCTATTTTTTCAGCCATACCAAACACATTGCCCGCGTGTTTTAATACCGTGGTATTACCCGCCATAATATTTGCGGCGCTGTATCTAATAACTTGATAAAGTGGGAAGTTCCATGGCTGAATACCTAGCAACACGCCAGTGGGGCGATAACTTATAATTGCACGACCGCCTTGCATATCGCGTTCTTCGTCGCTCAGCATATCGGCGCCATGTTCTGCGGTATAACGGCAAATGTCAGCACAAAGCTGCACTTCTTGAAAGCCTTGTTCGTACACTTTACCCATTTCTTCGGTCATCAGTTTAGCAAGCGCTTCTTTTTGCTCTTCAAATAAAGAGGCTAGCTTATTCAGGTATTTAGCGCGCTCAGTAAACGAGGTTAATCGCCATGTTAAGTATGTTTCATGAGACTTTTCGATCACTTGTTCTGCTTGAGCTTGAGAAAGCAGCGTATAGCTATTGATGACTTGCTCAGTTGCTGGATTGATCGTATCTACTGTGTTACTCATTTTACCTCCTAACAAATTATGTAATAGGGTAGGTGCAAAACCAAAGCCAGTTGGGCGATAGTTTATAATAGTTCATAACTTTTTGTTAATAATGGTTTTTATATTACTTTATACAAAAATCTAGATTTTGTTTGTTCGTTGTTTTTGCTATGGTTCTGTAAATACTGCAAGTTGTTGAAAAAGTTACAGGGAGTAGTTAGATGATACAGTCATTGTTTAATATCGATTTACCTCTTATTCAAGCGCCCATGGCGGGCGTACAAAGCGTTGAGTTGGCTGCAAGCGTTTGTGAAGCTGGCGGGCTAGGGTCGTTGCCTTGCGCTATGTTAACGCCAGCACAGTTAGTTGAACAGCTCGACTTGCTTACTCAAAAAACAGATAAACCATTTAATCTAAACTTTTTTTGTCACACGGTTACAGATTACACCAGCCAACAAAAGCAGCAATGGCATAATATGCTGACCCCTTATTTTGCAGAGTATGAAATTGACCCGCAAAGTTTAACCGCAGAGGCATCCCGTCAGCCTATAAACCAAGCCGTTGTAGATATTATTGCTCCCTATAAACCTGCAGTTGTGAGTTTTCATTTTGGTTTACCTGAGCACGCTATTGTGGCGCAAATAAAAAACTGGGGCGCTAAAGTAATTTCAACGGCGACCACTTTAGATGAAGCTATTTGGCTCAGTGAAAATGGCGCTGATGCTGTTATTGCTCAAGGTTTAGAAGCTGGTGGGCATCGAGGGCATTTTTTATCAATGGATTTAAGCTTGCAACAAACCACTGAGCAGTTAGTTAAGCGTTGTGTTGAGCATTTATCATTACCGATTATTGCTGCAGGAGGTATTGCAATGCCAGATGATGTAAAGCATATGAAAGCGCTGGGGGTAAGTGGAGTTCAAGTCGGTAGCGCTTATTTATTATGTAAAGAAGCAAAAACATCTGCTTTACATCAGCAAGCTATTTTAGAGCAGGCTCAAGATAGCACCGCGCTTACTACTTTGTTCTCTGGTCGAGCCGCGCGGGGTATTCAAAACCGCGTCATGCTCGAGTTAGGTACTATGCCTGAGGGCGTGCCTTCGTTTCCTCATGCTAGTAGCGCAATAACAGCATTAAGAACATGCGCTGAAAAAGCAGGCCAAAGTGATTTTTCGCCTTTATGGTGTGGTCAGAAGTATGTGCCTCGGGTGGGGGTATCAGCTGCGGATATTACGCATATTTTAATGGAAAAATGGTAATGTTTAATGTCTGACAACCCACTTTTATCGCTTGGCGATAGTTACGAAGTGCTTATAAATAAGCTTAAATCACAATTGGCAGGTATTTACCCTCAACAGCTTGTCGCGCGCAATACCGTGTTATTGCCCCAAGGCGATGTACAGCGTTATGGCTATTTAATTATGGAGGGGGTTTTAGGTGCTATTCATGATGATATTGATGGCGGGCAAAAATGCAAAGAGTTTTATTTTAAAAATGAGTTTGCATTGCTGTTTGCCAATTGGATGACCTCAAGCCCCGCTTTTTATCAATTAAAAGTAATTAATGAGGCAAGTGTAATTAAAGTACCGCTAACACTATTTGAGCAAGCACAGTACCAACTCATTAAGCAGCAGCTCATTGCGCAGCAACTAATATTTAAAGAAGCCAAAGAAGCATTTTTATTACTCAACAGCCCCGAGCAGCGATACTGTTACTTGCTTAAACATAAACCGCATTGGTTGGCGCAGTTAAGTTTAAGCCAAGTGGCTATGTATATAGGTATTTCGGCCATTTCGTTATCACGAATTCGTAAGCGACTTAACTTAAGTTAAGTGCTGTTTATATAAAGCACTATACACTCCTCATTTTTATGCCTTAAGTGCCTTGGAGTGTTATGTTTTTAATTGCCCAATCATTGGTTGCCGTCGCGACTTTACTCGACTTAGCTTCATTTCAGTTTAAGTCCCGACGTATTATCTTATGTTGTTTATTTACCTCTGTGTTATTAACCTCAGTCCACTTTTTTATTTTGGGTTATAACAGTGCCGCCTGCTTAATGCTTATTGCCGCGTTACGTTATTTTTACTGCATATACTTTAAGCATACTTGGGTCATGTTTGGATTTATGGCAGTGAGTTGTTTAGCCGTTTATTTAACATGGCAAGATTGGTTTAGTGGTTTTGCGCTGGTGGCGACATTAATACAAACCATTGCTTCATTTCAAAATAGAGACTTGCACTTGAGGTTATGTATGGTGGTGGGAACCTCTTTTTGGATAACGCATAATATTTTTGTAGGCTCCCCTGTGGCAATAATTATGGAAAGCCTATTTTTAAGTAGTAACTTATTTGGTTTATATCGATTTTATATTAGTAAAAAAAGTCTTGCTGAACCTCAAATAGGAACGTAAAATGCAGCAATGTAAACTTATTAAAAGAACTGTTTGGCAATTTCTTTTAATAAAAAGGTTTCTCGAATAATCGACAATCCTTGTTTATCGCTATTAGCTAATGTGCGTTCGTTGTGAGCTATCGCCTCAAAAATATTTACCCATTTAGCTTGCATACCATTTTGTTGCTCATAGTGCTCAAGCTGTGCTTGGCCGAGTTGTTCGTTAATTTCGCATACATAACAGTATGACTTTATATGAATAATATCAAAGTCATCTTTGTACCAAGGACGATATTCTTCATAGAGGCCAAACTCACTGCAAATTTTTATATTTTGCGCGCCAGTTTCTTCATTAAGCTCTCTGATAAGTCCTTGTTCAATGCTTTCATTTGAGTCTATGCCACCACCGGGTAAACTGAAATCGTCATAGCGCTGAGTGTACATTAATAAAATATGCTGTTGTTTAAATACAATTGCGCGAGCAGTAGGGCGAGTAAACTGACAACCATGAGTAATATTAATAGTGGGGTGAATAGTGGTTTTTAATAAGCGCATAACGACTCCAGCAATAAAGGTAAATTATATCAGCTGGTTATATTAATTACTTCATTGTTAAAAAGTAATTAGCTGCAAAGCTTGTTAATTTCAGCGCTTATACATATATCTTAGTTATAATAGCGAATTATAAAAAAATAAAATGTCATTGTTTTGACCATGCTCTGTATATCTTTCATTTGTTGAAAGGGGTGAGTAGAATAATAAAAAAGCATAGGGATTAATCATGTTAAATATACTTTTAGTTGATGACGACATCGAATTTAGTGATGTTATTTGTCACATTGTTGAGTTTCTTGGGCATAATATTCAAACTGCAACCAGTTTAGAAGAAGCGCATCAGTGGTTTGAGAATAATTCCTTTGATCATATATTACTGGATTTCATGTTACCCGATGGTAGCGGCTTGCACTTATTAGATCATTTGAAAATGATTGGTCAATCTCCTAAAGTCACGCTTATTTCAGGGCACCCATCGGTTAAGGGGATTTTAGCCGATATGTGTGAGCCCAATGTAACGCATTTATTAAAGCCGCTGCAGCGAGAAGATTTAGAACTGGTTTTAAATGGTTCTAAAAAAACTGTTAAAAAAGCTAAGAAAAACGCTATCACCCATCATTTTGATACCTTAATTGGTGAATCTGAGGCAATGCAAAAGCTCTATACTATGATAGAACGTGTTGCTAAAACACAGGCTAACGTAATGTTAGTAGGTGAAAGTGGTGCCGGTAAAGAAGTGGTTGCACAAGCGATTCATAATGCCAGTCAATGCGAAGGACCTTTAGTTGCTAGCAACTGTGGCGCCCTTTCAAAAGAGCTTATTGGCAGTGAATTATTTGGTCATGAAAAAGGTGCCTTTACAGGGGCGATAGCCCGCAAAGAGGGCGTGTTTGAACAGGCAAATAATGGCACCTTATTTTTAGATGAAGTCACTGAAATGCCCATTGGCATGCAGCCTAATTTATTGCGCGTATTAGAAACAAAAAAAGTAACAAGGGTAGGTGGCAACCGAGAAATTCCAACTAACTGCCGCGTTATTTCTGCAACCAACCGTTCTTTAATCGATTTAGCCCAAAATAATATTTTACGTGAAGATATTTACTTTAGGCTTGCCGTATTTCCTATTGATATACCGCCATTACGTGAACGAAAAGACGATATTCCATTACTGGCGAAAGTTTTTTTAGAGCAGTTAAATGATGAAAATGGCACTGCTTTTAGCTGGACGAACGAGCAACTTAAAGAGCTGCAAACGTACGACTGGCCAGGTAATGTACGCGAACTTCGTCACGCTATTCACCGCGCTTTTATTATGAGCGATCCACAAACAAGCGATGTGGCACTGCCAAATAACCTAGAGTCACCTTTTTCACGAGTAAATAATCAAGCTCAGGAAAATCAGGTTTCTGCAGGGCAAACCATTGAAGAAGTTGAAAAAGAGCTTATTCATGCAACACTCGATAAAGTACAAGGTAATAAAACATTGGCTGCACAAATGTTAGGTATAAGTACTAAAACGCTTTATAACCGCCTTAACGCATATGGTGGCATTGGCGAATATAAATAAAATAACATGAGGATAGTATGGCATTAACTAAACAAATAAAGCCTTTAAACGAACTAGTACATGATGCGCGAGCACCGTTAAATCGTATTTCAATGAATGCTGAGCTTATCAAGCTAGTACTTGAAAACGATATGCCCGTTGAAAAAGCACTCGAGGCACTCGATAAAATAATTGTTAATTGCCAAGCATGTAGTGACAGTTTACAGCTTATTTCAGACTCAAAATAATAAAAACCAGGACGATAAATGATTAAACGCAAACAGCAAGGCAAAGCAAATGTTATATGGGCGTTATTTATCTCCATAATACTATGCATTATTGTAGGTAATGCATTTTTAGCGGTTAATACCATACAAGGCTTAACGCGTACTCAGCAAAGTTTAGATAATACTAATATGCTAAGTACAGCCATTGAGCAAATGCATCTCTCTGTAGTGCAGGCTGAATCAGGGCAGCGCGGGTATTTATTAACGCAGGACGATGATTACTTAGTTCCATATTACGATGCGGTTGCACAAATTGAATCGCAAACCGATTATGTTCGCTCTTTAAACTCTGAAATTGAGGGGCAAGCTGAGCGTATTGCAACGTTAATCTTATTAGTTGATAGTAAAATTGCTGAGCTTAAAAGCACAGTTCAATTAGCATTAAATGACAAAGAAGAACGTGCAATGCTCATACTCAACTCTCATAAAGGGCGTGACCTATACCGAGAGATTCGTGTACTTGTTAATGATATTCAAGATCGAGAGCTGTTATTTAAAGTCAGTCACTTTTCTAAATTAGCGCAAATAAAAAACGAGGCAAAAATCACTTTTGCAATTACAGCCATCACGAGTGCTTTACTTATTGGTGGTATGTTTTTACTTGCGCGGCTTAACTTAAAAAATGCGGCGGTATATCGAGCTGAGCTCGAAATGCAAAACGAAACCTTAGCCAGTAAAGTGACCGAACGTACCCAAGAACTTACGTTATATTCTGATGAGTTAAGTCGCAGTAACCGTGAGTTAGAAGAGTTTGCTTTTGTTGCCAGTCATGACTTGCAAGAGCCGCTGAGAAAAATTCAAGCATTTAGCGATCGTCTTGAAAGCATGTTTAAAGACGAGTTAGGTGAAAAAGGAACTGACTACATTGCTCGAATGAAAAATGCTGCGCAGCGCATGTCTAATTTAATTAATGATTTATTAGAGTTCTCTCGAGTAACAACTCGAGGTAAAGATTTTACCGACACCAATCTAAATAGCATACTTAATGATGTTTTAAGCGATTTAGAAATAGCCATTAACGAGTCTAATGCGCAAGTGATAACGGTTGATATGCCAATCATTCAGGCTGATCCGAGTCAAATGCATCAGCTGTTTTTAAACTTAATTTCAAATGCTGTTAAGTTTAGAGCGCCTAACGTAAACCCTGTTATTGATATTAGCTTTGAACGAATTAGCGAGTTTAGTGAAGACCATAATAGTAAAGTAAGTTGGCATGTTATTACTGTAAAAGATAATGGTATCGGCTTTTCAGCTGAGTATGCAGATAAAATATTTGTGCCATTTCAGCGTTTACATGGGCGTTCTCAATATAAAGGAACCGGCGTTGGATTATCTGTATGTCGCAGAATTGTAGAGCGACATGGAGGAACTATTACAGCAATAAGCACCCCTAACGAAGGCGCAACCTTCATTATTAAACTACCTGTGGATGCAGAGTTGTTCACATTACAAGGAGAGGCATAATATGCCATTAACAAACGTAAAACCCATTACCATTTTAATGGCAGACGATGATGAAGATGATCGTTTATTAACCCAAGATGCCCTCGCTGAAAGTCGCGTTTTAAATGAATTACACTTTGTTGAAGACGGTGTAGAGCTTTTAGAGTATTTAGAGCGTACAGGCAAGTTTGAAGATAAAACCCTGTCACCAAGACCTGGCTTGATTTTACTCGACTTAAACATGCCGAGAATGGATGGACGTGAAGCACTTCAAGCGATTAAAGCCAACCCTAATTTAAAAGGTATTCCCGTTGTTATTTTAACTACTTCAAAGCAAGAAGAGGATATGGTTAAAGGTTACGATTTAGGTGCGGCGTCATATATTACCAAGCCAGTAACTTTTGATGGTTTAGTTGAGTTGATGAAAACGTTAGGTAAATACTGGGTTGAATTTGTAGAGCTACCAAGCACGTTTCACGATTAAGCATATAATTAAAATAGGAGACGCTATGTTAGCAAAGGCAACGAAACTGCTATTGGTTGAAGATGATGAAGATGATTATATTCTTACTCGTGACTATTTAGAGCAGCTCAGTTCCCATGCGTTTAACATAGAGTGGATAAGCTCTCCTGAGCAGGCAATACATGTACTAAGTAAAAATGAGCATGATATTTGCCTGCTTGACTATCGCTTAGGTGCCTCAGATGGCTTAAGTGTTTTAAAGCAAGCGATTAAGAATGGCTTTTGTGGGCCTATTATCATGTTAACGGGGCAATCTAACGATGCGCTAGATTCGGCTGCGCTTGATGCTGGTGCGGTTGATTACTTAGTTAAAAGTGAAATGAGTGGTAGCCGGTTTGCCCGTTCTATTCGTTATGCTTTAGCGCGCCGCGATGTAGAAGATGAGCGAGTTGAACGTTTAAAAGCGGAGGCTGAAAACCGTTCAAAAGACCGCTTTTTAGCGCATTTAAGCCACGAACTACGAACTCCCTTGTCGTCTATTTTAGGCTATACCGAACTACTTATGCTCAGTGACTTTAGCAAGCAAGCTGAAAATGAGTTGGGTGTTATTTATCGTAATGGCAAGCACTTATTGAGCTTACTGAATGATGTTTTAGATTTATCTAAAATTGCAGTCGATAAGCTTGAGCTAAGCTTGGGGGATGTTAATCTTGATAGTCTAATGGCCGACGTGTTTACGCTAATGCGTGTATCAGCCCTTGATAAAGGTTTATCATTAAAATTTGAATCACTGGAGCCTTTGCCATTAGTTATTCGTGTAGATGCTACTCGGGTTCGACAAATTCTCATTAACCTGATCAATAATGCGATAAAATTTACCGAGCAAGGCGAAATTATCGTTAACGCATGGACAGAGACGGAGGCTGATCGTGAAATGCTCTTTTTTAGCATTAAAGATTCAGGCTTGGGTATTGCTCCAGAAAAACAAGCACTCATCTTTAAGCCTTTTGAGCAAATTGCAGATGTAGAGTCGCGCTCAGTAGGTGGTGCGGGCTTGGGATTAGCTATTTGTTCTGAGCTACTTAGTCGTATGCAGGGTACTATTTCATTAGATTCTTATGTAGGTGAGGGCTCAACGTTTACCATTTCCTTATACCCTGGTGATATCAGACAGGTAGAGCGCAATTTATTAAAACTTGATTTAACCCCCAACATGCAGCAAAAAGTAGCGCCATGCGAAGTAAGTGGTAAAGTGTTGGTGGTGGATGATTTACGCGATTTACGTGTGTTAGTTGGCCATTTAATTGGCTCAGCGGGTGCTGAAGTAGATTATGCTGATAATGGCAAACAAGCGCTTGATAAGGTTAAAAAGCAACTCGCAGAGGGGCGCGCCGCTTACGATATTATATTTTTAGATATTCATATGCCGGTGATGGGTGGGAAAGAAGCTGCCATTGAACTTAGAAAGTTAGGGTTTAAAGGGGCGATTATTGCTTTAACCGCGGCCACCATGAAAGGTATTCATAACGAACTAACCGCGCTAGGGTTTGATGATATGATTGCTAAACCTGTGGATTCCAACTTACTTTACCAATGCTTAGAGTCAGCGCTGGGGAAAAAAACACAACGTGTTTCATCGATACAACCAACGCCAAAACATAATACTAATATAAAGCGTTTTTTATTAGTGGAAGACGATGCTGATGCCGCACAAATAACTCAGCTTTTATTAGAAAGCTTGGATGTAGAAACCACTATTGCAACTAGTATAGAGGCGTGTTGTACAGCGCTTAAACAAGACAGTAATTACGACAAAGTATTACTCGATATGCATTTACCCGATGGTTCAGGTTTAGAGCTTGCTGGGTTTATTAAAGAACACTATCCCGATATTCAACGAGTTATTATTAGTGGAATGGAGCCTGATGCCGTACACATTAGGCAGCTAGAAATAGAGCAAGTTTTGCTTAAACCAATAAACTTGGCGCTATTAAGTAAACTTGTTTAACGCCACTATCTGCCAATTTATATAATAATTAGTTAGTTAATTAATATTAACGACCGATTGGCGTATGACTAATTCGGGCTGAAATAAAGTTTGAATAGGCTGTACGCTTTTTGATACACATGGCTCAGTACCCACTGTGCAGCTACTTTACCCATTTCATATTTATAGTGCTTAAAGGGGGTATACGTGGCGGGTAAAGAACATGTTATCGTAGCCTATTCTTGAAAGTTGTGCGAGTAGTTCAATGCCATGATCTCTGGCACTGACCATTGCACCCGTTGCCATTTCGTCATTGGCGCACACTAAGGCGGTAATGGAGGGATTTTTTTTATAAAGAGCAGTAAATCCTTCGTAGCCGCTGTCCTCTATAAAGTCACCTTCATACAAACTGTTTTCATTAAACTCAATCTCGTGTTCAGCAAGTGCTTGTTTATGTCCGTTTAAACGCTCTTGAGTGTCTTTTTTTCATAAAGGACCGCTAATGTAAGGTGAGCGTCCGAGCAACGACACCTGAGTGGATTTAATTAATTGAAAATACCGTCAGTTTCTACTGGAGGTATTATGCAAAAAAGAACCCTTAATGACTGGCAAAAATTGATTGAGTAGCAACAAACCAGCGGCTGATCTATTGTCGCATTTTGTAAAGAAAACATGTTACCCACTTCAAACTTTTATAAATATCGGTCTTAGTTACAAGACGCTGCAAAAGCACCTAAATTGGTGAAAGTGAAAAACAAAGCCACTCCTCATAAAGTGAATGCCTTAATCACGTTATCTCATGGTGAAACTCATTTAACTATACCAACCTCATCTGAGCCTACATGGGTGGCTAATTTAATAAAGGCGCTGCAAGCATGAACATGTTTATTGATGTGCCCGACGTGTACCTTTGCAATCAGTTTGTCGACTTCAGAAAATCCATTAATGGCTTAGCGGCCATTGTTGAAAGTGAACTCGAACTGTCAGTGCTATCCGGTGCCGTGTTTGTTTTTGTAATAAAAGCCGAGATAAGCTGAAGATAGTGTATTGGGATAACACAGGCTTTGCCCTGTGGTATAAACGCCTCGATAAGCACAAATTTAAACGGTCGAAAAACCTCAGCGCCGACACCCTAAACTTAACCGAGCAACAATTACACTAGTTATTATCTGGGTATGATGTCATAGGGCATCAACAAATCAACATCGAAAACGCTAGCATTATTTAGATCGTCGCGGGATCAATATTAACCATTGCATTACGCTAGTTTACGGTAAAAAACATTATAAAATAAAAGGATGAATATTGATGTTAACTGCCTTGCAGACGATCCGGCTTTGCTTAAAAAGCTGTTGGCAGAGCACGCTGAAAAATTAGCGCAAGCGACTGCAAGAAACCGGTATCTAGAGCAACAATTCCGCCTAGCGCAACAAAAACAATTTGGTAAAAGTGCCGAAGTCTTTGACGCACAAGGTGAATTGTTCAATGAAGCCGAAGACATCATTGAGCAACCTGATGAGCTTGCTACGCAAGAGATTAGCTACACTCGCAAAACACCAAAGCGCAAACCATTACCCAAAGACTTACCCCGTGAGCAAGTGATTCATGACATTGCCGAAGAAGACAAGGTGTGTAACTGCTGTGGTAATGAGTTGCATAAAATGGGTGAAGACGTCAGCGAAAAGCTCGACTTCGTCCCCGCAAAGATAAAAGTCATTGAGCATATTCGCCCAAAGTACGCATGTCGTGAATGTGATAAGTCAGGGTCGAATAACAGTATTAAACAAGCCAAGATGCCAAACATGGCCATCAACAAAGGCATGGCCACGTCCAGTTTGTTAAGTCAAATCATCACCAGCCAATATCAATATGCACTGCCACTGCATCCACTACCTTGTTAGAACCGCTGATACAACGACTGAAACACGCGTTACTTAAACAGCCTGCGATACATGCCGATGAAACGACGGTCAATGTGCTCAACGCCGACAAAGTAAAAAGTTACATGTGGCTATATTGTACCGGCACGGATTCGCCATTGGCTATAAATAAACACAACCCAATACCAAACATTGTGCTTTACGACTATCAAACCAGTTGGGCAGCTTCCTGTGTGGTTAATTATCTGGATGACTATTCGGGCTATTTACAGGTTGATGGTTATCAAGCGTATGCACAAACGCAATCAACACTCGTTGGTTGCTAGGCCCATGCACGTCGTAAATTTATAGAAGCAAAACACGTGCAGGGTAAAAACAAGACAGGCAAAGCCGACGTAGTCTTGAGTCTCATTCAAAAACTGTACGGCATTGAATCAAAACTCAACGATAAAACACCAGCACAAAAGCATGAAATAAGGCAAGAGCAAGCGAAACCTATTATCGATAAACTGCATAAATGGCTAGAGCAAAATCAGCCACGTTTAGTCGGGAAAACCAAGTTAGCAGAGGCAGCAACCTATCTCGCTAATCAATGGCATAAGCTTATAGTTTACCTTGAAAATGGTCAGCTTAATATCGACAATAACCGCGCCGAGCGCGCTATCAAACCATTTGTTATCGGCCGTAATAACTGGATGTTTAGCCAAACCTCACGCGGCGCAATAGTAAGCGCTCACCTATACAGCATCATCGAAACTGCAAGATCCAACGGCTTAACGCCATTTGATTACATCATGCATTGCCTCGATGAGCTTTGTCAGTCTGAGCCAGACATAGAACAATTATTGCCTTGGAATGTCAATATCTAGGTGATGATCACCGGACGTTTACCATACGCAGAAGTTAATGGTGATGTTGATAACCTCGAGTACCAGCGCGGTAATCAAAGCGACTTAGCGCTACTGCGTAAGTTTAAAGATGCGGGAATCCCTGTTGTTTCATTATTTATAAGCGGTCGCCCTATGTGGGTTAATGCTGAGCTTAACGCCAGTGATGCGTTCGTTGCTATTTGGCTTTTAGGTAGTGAAGGCGATGCAATTAGTGATGTCTTGTTTAAAAATGCAGACGGTTCAATTAATCATGACTTTAAAGGCAAGCTATCGTTTTCCTGGCCTAATAATCCAATCGATAATGAAAACCGTAACGACGGAGGTTACAGTCCATTACTTCCTTATGGTTTTGGTTTAACTTACAACGATAGTAATGTCTTAAAAGATGACCTGGTGGAGCAAACTCAACAGACTGAAAAACTGGATGATTTAGTATTGTTTGAGCGTGCAATTAAAGCACCGTGGTCACTGGTTTTAAAAAGTGGTGAGCAACAAAAAACGGTGGCGAGCAGTCGCGAGTCATTAGGTGCGGTGAGCACCCAAACATTTGATAAAGAGGTGCAAGAAGATGCCCGTGCAATTCGTTTTAATGGCCAAGCGATGGCTGGGGTTAATTTAGCCGCTGCGTTTCCATCTGACTTACGTTCATACGTTGAAAACAATGGCCAACTGCAAATTAAAGTAGATAAAGCCGCAGCTAGTCCGTTATGGGTTGGTATGGGGTGTGGTGAGAGTTGTCAGGGTAAGTTTGATATTGCTGATAACCTTGAGCAATCAGGTCAATGGCAAACATTAAACATCAACTTAAGTTGTTTTGCAGAGCAAGGTGTTGATTTAGCACAAGTGTTCCCCCCTTGGCAGTTAAGCTCGCAAGGTGATTGGCATGTATCTATTGCTAAGCTGGCTATTACAGCAAATGCTGCCGAGCAAAGTAGTGTTACTTGTAAGTAGTCAATAACCTATTAATAATTTATCAATAAGCAGGTACTAAATGTACCTGCTTATTGCTTTAAAAACGCGTATACAAAAACCTACCAAATTATACACGTCTACTTTTATTTCAGTCTGTATCATTGATTATATTTAGCTCAGTAGTAGTCATAAAAGCATGATAAAACTGTATTCGCTTTTGCGTTAATAATTTGAGAGTATGCCAAAATATTAAACGCGTTGTGTAATTAACAGGTGATAGAATGAATCAAATAAAGCTGGCTTCGCAGAGCATACAACCTTCAAAAATAGTCTGTGTGGGGCGTAATTACAGTGCGCATATTGCTGAATTAAACAACGAACACCCAGAGCAAATGGTGGTTTTTAATAAGCCTAATAGCGCGATCACTGATACCTTACTCGCTACTCATCTTGGCGATACATTGCACTACGAAACAGAGTTATGCTTTGCGGTTAAAAATAAACAACTTGTGGGCGTGGGCATTGGACTTGATTTGACTAAACGCGCTTTGCAAAGCAGCTTAAAAGAAAAAGGCCTGCCGTGGGAGCGTGCTAAAGCATTTGACGGTTCAGTTTTATTTAGTGAGTTTATTGAATTAACGCCAGAGATGACATCGTTTCTATTTGAATTACATATTGATGGCAAGCCGGTTCAACATGGTGATAGCCAACTTATGTTGCACCAACCTGCACAAATATTGGCTGAGGTTAGTCAGTTTATGAGCCTCGAAGAAGGCGACATTATTATGACTGGCACGCCTGCTGGCGTAGGGATGGTTAGTACTGGGCGAGAGTTTAACGTTGCTCTTTATTCTGGTCAGCAGTGTTTATTGGAGCATCATTGGTCTGTGAGTCAAAGTTAATTATGTGTTGATAATATTGTTTATCAAAATTATCGATATGTTCACTTAGCCAGTGTCGCTGGCTTAGTTGATGAGCCGCTGATTCTAGTATGGTACTTTCTAATGCCGCATTAATTTTCTTAACTGCCTGATTAGCAAAATCATTAGGCGCATTAGTCGCACAGCCTACAGCTCCTTTGATTAATGAGCGCGTATTTTGAGCTATGGGTATACTAACTATTTTTATAGGGTGTTGTTGCTGGTTAAAGTAACTGGCCATAAAAGGGTAATCGAGCGAGTAGTCTAAAAAGCCATGCCTCAACCTATCGATCACAACACCACTCTCATTATCACTACTTAAGCTTAAGGACACGTTATGATGGCTCAAAGAGTTTTCAATAATCATATTTATGTGTGGTGAAAAACGTCGTGCTGCGGCTTGTCCATAGGTAAAGCGTTCATCGCTAAGTAAACTAATTAAATTTATAGGATTACCATGTGCTTTAGTAAGTGTTTCTGCTTTTTGGTTAGTTGTAATAATACTAAACTCAGGGTAGATAGAGGTAGGACGTGAGTATGTATAGACTTCGTTGGTGCTCTTTTTATGGATTACGCATGGAAAGCAGACATTTTTGCCTTCTTTGATATATTTATTAATTCGTTTTTGTGGAACAAATAATCGAGTATGCTTTACATCCTTTATACTACTGATTAGTTGCTTAGTTAAATTGTCACACAAGCCCATTTGAGTATTCTCTGAGTTTAAGTGAAAAGGCGGTGTGTTGCTTTGTAGCCATAAAATTTCAGTGAGCTGATTTTTAGATTGGCTAATACTGTTACTCGAGAATATTAAAAATAGCAGGCAGAAATAACGAGCTGTATCCATAAAAAGCTGATAATTCTTTATTAAATGACTGTATTTAATTATACCTTGGCGCTTAAAAAATAAACATAAAGAATAGCAAAGAATCAACATTATTGAATAACATTTACCCTTTGCTTGATTTCATTAGTAAGGCATTGGATTATTTCTAAATATGATATCAATCGCTGATAACACGTCATCGCTCAGTGTTAGGTCAAACGCATCAATGTCTTCCTTTAATTGCGCCATAGTAGTGGCACCAATAATAGATGATGTCACTCCATCAACTTGATTACACCAAGCCAGCGCTAATTGAGCTGGGGTGATAGCGTGTGCATGGGCAAGTTCAACATACTCTTTGGTCGCCTTTTGTGATTGTGGCGTATCACGAAAAATACCGTTACGCTGCATAAATGTCCAGCGAGAGCCTTCAGGGCGCGATCCATTTAGGTATTTACCGGTTAATAGCCCTGCGGCCAATGGTGACCAAGGTAAATAAGCAATATCTTCATGTACACATTGTTCTATTAAATAAGGCCAATCTTTGGCATGTACTAGGCTAAACTCGTTTTGGATAGACACCATTTTTGGCAAGTTATGCTCTTTTGATAAATTTAAAAATTGGCTAATTCCCCAAGGCGTATCATCAGAAAGCCCACAATGTTTAATTTTTCCTGCTTTAACACACGCATCTAACCCCTCTAAAATATCAAGCATATCAGCGGTGTGTTGTTTTGCATCTACCTCGGTAAATTTAAGCATACCAGGCCATTGCCTAGCAAAGTGAGGGGTACGGCGATTTGGCCAGTGTAGCTGGTATAAATCAATATAGTCGGTTTGTAGGCGTTTTAGAGAATGATCAACCGCATCAATAACAGCTTGGCGGGTAATATTGCCGCCATCACGGATCCATGAAAGCCCATTACCGGCAATTTTAGTTGCAATAACAATGTCTTTTCGTTTTTGTGAATTACGTGCTATCCAATTGCCTATAATTCCTTCTGTTTTACCGTAAGTATCGGGAGAGGGAGGAACAGCATACATTTCTGCTGTGTCAATAAAGTTCACACCCTGCTCAAGCGCATAGGCTATCTGTTGGTCAGCATCATGTTGGGTGTTTTGTACTCCCCAGGTCATGCTACCTAAACACACTCTTGAAACGCTAACCCCACTACTGCCTAATTGACTATATTGCATTGCTAATCCTAATTATTCGGTTTGAGAGTTTGCTTTTAAAGCCGATAACAATGGCTCAGTGATCGTGGCTTTTTGGCCTGTTTTAAAGTCAAACATCACCACTTTTGACATGCCGGTGGTTGTTATCGCGTTTTGCGCATGACTAAACACACTGTAGTTCATTACAAAGCGGTCAGATTTAATATCACTAATGGTAATACCTACGCTTAATGTGTCGGGAAAGGTAACGGGACGCTTATAACGAATATTATTTTCACTGATCACAGGGCCTGTGGTTTTAGCATTGATAGTATCAAATAAATTTAATTTATTTAAAAAGTCGATTCTGGCTATTTCAAAATAACGAAGATAAACACAGTTATTAACATGCTGTAGGGCATCCATATCGCCCCATGCTACAGTAATGTCGGTATGAATAGGGTGTTGTTGTTTAAACGTTTCCATGTATTTATTGCTCTTAGTTTTAAAGCATTTAGATTAGCAATATGGTCGGATGAGCTCAAGGGAATTATAACTAGGGGGGGAGCTACTCTGTATTGCCCTCATGGATGTAAATAAGGGACGTAAGCAGAACATGGAAGCTTTGCGCCTTTTTTATTTAAACCATTAGGCTATAAACCTTGCGCCGCGGGTAAACTGCCTCAGATTGAACAAACCTTAACCTTAAAAGAACAACAGTGCTAAATAAAAACCCTTGAGTAAAAATTGTACCTCTTTAAATTCATGGCTATAGTAACTATTAACACACAAGGAGATAACTATGCAGGATATAATTAATTGGTTATTGGCATGCACCGTTTTTATAGCGTCGTTTACTTGTTACGCTATGGGTAATGAGGCTGGGGCAATTGTTTTGATTTTATTAGGCTTTTCTTTAGAAATTTTATTTTGGATGTATTGTTTTAATAAGCCAAAGAAAAGTAAACGCTCTTTTTAAGCAATAACATGCTTGCTAATTAAAAGTGATTCCACAATAATGGCTGTATAAATAAACAGTTATTATTGTGTGATGAAAAAGTTTATTCATATAGATATGGACTGCTTTTATGCGGCCGTAGAAATGCGCGACAATCCTAAGCTTGCCAGCGTACCACTGGCAATTGGCGGAAATAGTCGCCGTGGAGTGCTCTCTACCGCTAACTATATTGCCAGAGAGTATGGGGTGCGCTCTGCTATGTCTAACTATCATGCCAAACAGCTTTGCCCTGACTTAGTTATTGTGCCTGGCAGAATGGCTGTTTATAAACAAGTATCAACACAGATCCGCGCCATTTTTAACCGCTATACTGACCTAGTAGAACCTCTTTCGCTTGATGAAGCATATTTAGATGTGAGCCACAGTACTGCTTTTAAGGGCAGTGCAACGTTAATTGCAGAGCAAATTCGTACCGATATTTTTAATACCACAGGACTGACTGCATCTGCAGGTATTGCCCCAATAAAGTTTATTGCCAAAATAGCCAGTGATGAAAATAAGCCTAATGGGCAATTTGTGGTATTGCCTGAGCAGGTTGACTCGTTTTTAGCCCAATTGCCATTAGGTAAAATTCCAGGAGTGGGTAAAGTAACTCTAGAAAAGCTTAATTTAAAAGGGTTATACACGGGGCAAGATGTGCGCGAAAAAGGGGCTAATTGGATGCAACAGCATGTGGGTAATTTTGGTGTGTCGTTATATCAAAAGTGCATGGGTGAACATATAGGGCGAGTTTCAACTGAGCGGGTACGTAAGTCATTGAGTGTGGAACATACTTATGAATACAACAAAAACAGCCTAGATGAATGCCTTGAACAATTACCGCAACTGTTAGATGAACTCGTGGTTCGATTAAATAAACAGCAACTACAACATAAAATTAATAAATTAAGTGTTAAAGTTAAATTTGCTAATTTTGTAGTGACCTCAGCAGATCAAGCTGCGCATCAATTAAACACGGCTATTTTTAAAGAGTTACTCGCCAAAGCCTATCAACGTGGATTACAACAACCGGTGCGCTTATTAGGAATTGGCGTGGGTATTAAAAACCAACCAGAGCATAATTTACAGCTTAGTATTTTAGATGTGTAAAACGCGTAACTCCAAGTTGCCAGTAAGTAAGCAGGTTATCGCAGTACACTGGTTATAAATTGCTAAATAAATAATAATAGGGACTACGTTTTCTAACAGGATCCTTTTTTATGGCATATCCAAAAGCAGTACTGGCAAAGCCGGTAAGTGCAAGCCTAGATTGTACATCGCATGATGCACTTATTATTATCAGCAACGACTTTTTTCATTTACCAAATACGCCACTGCGTGATGCAATTTTAGACCAAGCCCAAGTAGACTCTCGCATCGGCAACCAAGTCACCTTGTTAGTGATTGCCGGTAAACGTGTCGTGTTAGCGCCAACAGGCCCTTTAAATAGAGATTATGATGACGTTCGTCGTTATTTTGATGCAGCCAAATTAGCCATTAATGAGGCAAAAGCATCAGGTAGTGTTAACCCTGCTATTTATTTACCCGCTTTAAATACAAATGGCCGTTATCAACACGCTCTTGAAGTGGCTTACTTAGGCGCATGCCAAGCATTATGGCAACCCCTAGAAGCGCGTGAATTTCATGGTCAAGGTATTGAGCCTATTACTCAAATAGGCTTAATTGATGCCAATGAGCAAACAATTAAAGCAGTCAATGCGTTAGCTGCCGGGCAATATGCCGCACGTGATTTATGTGGCACCGAGCCTGAGCGCATGGCCCCCCCACGTTTTGCCGATTACTGTAGTGAGTTATTTGAAAATAGTGCGGTGAGCGTTGATGTGATTGATGATTTAGCTGCCATTGATAAGCATTACCCCATGCTAAGTACCGTTGCTCGTGCGTCGTATGCGGTAGAGCGCCATCATCCACGCGTTGTTAAACTTGAATACGTGCCTGAGGGTGAAGTAACCCGAACACTGATGTTTGTTGGTAAAGGTTTAGTCTATGACACGGGCGGTGCAGATTTAAAAGTCGGTGGTTTTATGGCGGGCATGAGCCGCGATAAAGGCGGTGCGGCCTCGGTTGCTGGATTTATGAAAGCTGTAGCAGATTATCAGCCTAAAGGCGTTAAAGTGATTGCCTTTTTAGCGGTTGTACGCAACTCCATTGGTTCAGATTGTTTTGTCCCTGATGAAATAATTACTAGCCGTGAAGGTGTGCGAGTACGTATTGGTAATACCGATGCCGAAGGGCGTTTAGCTATGGGTGATTTACTTAGCGAAATGAAAGATTTAGCTAAAAACGAAATAAATCCAACGTTGTTTACAGTGGCTACTTTAACAGGGCATGCTGCGCGCGCGATGGGACCATATGGCGCATATGTTGAGAATGGACCAGCGCGTAGTGCTAATATTTCACGCCAATTGGCCGATTGTGGTGATTTATGGGCTGACGGTGCTGAAGTGTCGCGTTCACGCCGTGAAGATTATGATTTTATAAAACCACGCACTTTAGCTGACGATGTGCTTTCTAGTAATAATGCGGCTTCTGCTGTCACAGCGCGCGGCCATCAATTCCCTATGGCATTTTTAGCTGTGGTAGGTGGATTAGATAAGCATGGTAATGAATCTACTTTACCACTTCCTTATGTACATATGGATATTGCTGGTAGTGGCGTTGAAGGCGGCGACTGGCAACATGGTAAACCAACTGCAGCGTCAGTTAGCAGTTTATTTGCCCGCTATTGTTTATAATTTTCTATAAATAATCTTAAAAAGCCCTGAAAATCAGGGCTTTTTAATTGGTCAAAGATATTTATTATCCGGAGTTAAGGTTAACTAAGCTTAAAGCGCGATACCACGCTTGATAACTCAACACTGCTTTGTTTGAGTTTGTCGCTAGCGCGAGTTAAATCTTTAGTGTTACCCAATGATTGCTTTGTAGATTGTGATAAATCATTAATTCTTAAATTCACCTCGTCTGCGGCTGATGTTTGCTGCTCTGTGGCGCGAGCAATTTGGCCGTTCATATCGGTGATCACCGATACCAGCCTGTCTATTTCATCAAGTGATGCATTAGCAGAAGAGGCTTGTTCAACCGTAGAAATAGAAATCTCTTGGCTAGATTTTACCGCTTCAACTGCAGCTTTAGCCCCTTCTTGCAGCTTAGCTATCATAGCTTGAATTTCATCCGTGCTTTTACCTGTCCGGCTGGCAAGTGTTCTTACTTCGTCGGCTACAACTGCAAAGCCTCTTCCATGTTCACCTGCTCTTGCAGCTTCAATAGCTGCGTTTAGCGCTAACAGATTGGTTTGTTCAGCAATGCTTCTAATAACATCAAGTACCGAGCCAATATTATTACTCTCTTGAGCAAGTTCGGCGGTCACTTTGCTGACAGTTTCTATATTACTAGAGAGGGTTTCAATGGCGGTAATGGTTTTCGACACTACATTTTTACCCGTTGATGCATTACTAGCAGCATCATTTGCGGCTTGCTCAGCAGCTTCGGCATTACGGCTAACATCATGAATTTGATGAGTCATTTGCTCCATTGCCGCGGCTACTTGGCTGCTACTGTCGTTTTGAAGCTCAATAAACGACTGGCTGGTTTTGCTAGAATCATCGACTGCATGGGCATGCTCGTTTACATCGTTTGCGCTTTTGGCAACCAACACCAAAGACTCCCTAATTTTAGAGACAAATAAATTAAATGATCTCGACAGTTGAGATATTTCATCATTGCCATTTTCGTTAAGAGTACGAGTTAAATCCCCCTCACCTTGAGAGATATCTTTCATCATTTCTGCTGCTAAACGGGTCGGCGTTAAAATACTGTGACCAATAAAGTAGCTAAAAAGTACGACAACGACGAGCATAATCATTACATTGATAACGATAATAGTACGTTGCTGCGAAAAGGCACTGTCTATAGTATCGAGGTAAACGCCCGAGCCGATGATCCATTGCCACTGATTAAAGCCTTTTACATACGCAATTTTATCTACGGGTTTGTCGCTGCCGGGTTTTGGCCACTTGTAAGGCACATAGCCTTCGCCTGATTTTTTAACAACATCAACCATTTCAACAAATAAAGGGGTGCCATCAGGGTCTTTATTATTCGTTAAATCTTTCCCTTCAAGGGCTGGTTTAATTGGATGCATTACCATGGTTGGCTGATAATTGTTGATCCAAAAATAGTTAGTATCATCGTAACGCAATGAGCGTATTGAGGCCATCGCTTGAGATTGTGCTTGTGCACGAGTGAGTGTTTGACTTTGTTCAAGCGCTGCGTAGTGTGTAATGATGCTATAAGCAGTTTCCACCACATTTTTTGTTTTTAGATATTGCTCATTTTTAAGCGATTTATATTGATTACTTAAACTCGAAATACTCAATACAATTAAACCAAAAATTACAATCCCTACTAAAATGGCTAAACGTTGAAATATAGTAAAACGACGGAGGTTTGGCATATGCATGTTCCCGTATTAGAGCATTATTTCTCTTAAATAAGCATAGTTAAAATATAGGCTAATACGGTTTTATTTTCCTTATATTGTATTTTTAATACTCTCTTTGTTAACTAGTTTGCGTAAATACAATAAAAAGGATAGGCCGAACTTTTATTTAACGGGTGCTTATAATGAATTTAATTATTGTTTGTTGACGTTTCAATATAGCTTATCTGCATAAAAAAAGGCTGATACTTGTATCAGCCTTTAGTCGAATAATTAACCCAATTTTAGTTACTTTGTATTAAAATTACGGTTAAAGAAGTTTGTTATAGTTTGATGTAAATGAGTTTGAACTTGTTTACCGCGAAGGCTATGTTTTGAGCCCGGGTAAGTCATCATTTCAAACTGTTGATTGTTATCTTGCAGCTGTTTAAACAATTTAGTGGCATGGGTAAATAATACGTTGTCATCGGCCATACCATGGTAAATCATTAATGGGCCTTTTAAGCCTTCAGCGTATGGGAACACCGCACTGTCGATATAGCCTTGGGCATTAGTATCAGGGTGACCCAAATAGCGCTCGGTATAATGGGTGTCGTATAGAGCCCAGTCGGTAACCGGAGCACCAGATACACCCGCGCTGAAGTAATCGCCTGCTTTAAACATGGTCATTAGCGCCATATAACCACCGTAGCTGTGGCCGTATATGCCTATGCGAGCAGGGTCTACGTAATCAAGAGTACGTAAAAACTCAACGCCTTTGATTTGATCCGCCACCTCTACAACGCCTAAGTGCTTATAAATTGCATCTTCAAACTTCTTACCGCGATTGTAAGAGCCTCGGTTATCAAGTTGAAAAATTACATAACCTTGTTGCGCCATGTATTGAAAATATAAATTTTTACTGCGCCAGCTATTGGTTACTCGCTGAGCATGAGGACCACCGTAAACGTTGACAATAACCGGATGCTTTTTACCTTTTGCCATATTTGCTGGTTTAAATAAACGGTAATGCATAATTTGGCCGTCTTCAGCGGTAATTGTTCCGTATTCGGGCTGGGCTAAATCAGTTAGATACGGGGTAAGTGGGTGAGAGTCATCAAGCTTATTCTCTTCAAGCCACGTAATAAACTCACCATTAATTTTGCGCAGTGCAGCTGAATTTGGCTTATTAACCGATGAGCTATTATCAATGAAAGTTTTATTATCTTTCGCTAGAACGACATTATGGTATTGGCCTTTTTCAGTAATGCGCTTCATAGCCCCTTTTTTAAATAAAGGCGCACTGTATAAATGGCTCTCTAGCGGGGTATCTTTACGTGCAGCAAAGTAAACAACGCCATTTTTTTCATCTATCCCTTTTAGGCTATCTACGACCCAATCACCTGCGGTAATCTGGCGGATAAGTTGGCCGTTATTACGATATAAATAAAGGTGCTTAAATCCATCGCGCTCTGAGGCCCATACAAAATGCTTTTTATCTTTTAAAAATTCAAGGTCAAAATGCAAGTTGATCCAGGTATCACTTTTTTCAGTTAAAGCAACGGTTTGCTGTTTTGTTTTAGTGTTGTAAAAACGTAATTCTAAGCTATGTTGCGAGCGGTTTTGCCATTGATAAGAGAGCGTATTGCTGTCGTTTAGCCACTTAGCGCGGGCAATATAAATATCTTTATCGTCGCCTAAGTCAATCCAGTCAACTGCTTGATCATTAAGCTTTACCACCCCAAGTTGAATGTCAACATTATTGGTGCCAGTAAATGGATAACGCTGGTTAAATAGTTTTACTTCATCAGCATAAATTTCGTTACGAATCGCTTCTTGAACAGGGCTTTCATCAACGCGAGTAAAGGCGATTTTAGATTCATCATTTGCCCACCAATAACCGGTCATACGGCTCATTTCTTCTTGCGCCACAAATTCGGCCATGCCGTTTTTAATTACGCCACCGCCATCTTTACTTAACTGAATTTCTTTACCTGAAGCCAGCTCTAGTGCATATAGGTTTTGCTCTCGGATAAAGGATACGAAATTTCCTTTTGGAGAGAAACGCGCATCGGTTTCAAATGCGTCTGTGTTAGTCAGCTTTTTACTATTTTTAGCATCTAAGTCATAGTAATAAAGATCGCCATTAAGAGGGAATAACAGTGCTTTCCCATCTTTTGACCATTTATATTCAAGGATACCTTTTCCAAAAATACGTTGGCGTTCGCGGCGTGCTTTTTCTTCATCGGAGAGATTTTCTGGGCCTGAAAATAACTGCGCCGAATCAACTAACAACCGGTTGGTATTATCTTTTAAATTATATTCCCATAAATCGTAGCGGTTATAGTCATCGGTTTTACCTTGTAAGTAGGTAACTCGGCTACCATCAGGCGAAAACTTAAGTTGTACCGGAGATTTGCCTGCTAAGCTCGGATCATCAAATATACGCTCAAGCGTTAGCGGCTCAGCTTCTGCGCTTAATGCGCCCGCGAGTAGGGGAATTGCCAGTGAGAGATGTTTTAGTTTTTTTAACACAGGATTGCCTTTACTTACATAAAATTATCTCGATGGTAAAGCACAAGCGTGTGCAACTGCAACTAAATGCTATAAAGTGTGCGGTAAAATAATCTAAGGACTTTAACATGAGCAAAACATCATTTACCTTAGCACCTGAACTGAAAAGAGATTGTATTGAACTGGCTGATTGGCCACTTTGTAAGGTGTTGCTATTAAACGACAGCCAATATCCTTGGTTTGTATTGGTCCCCAGAATAGCGGGCTTAAAAGAGATTATTGATTTAACCGAGCAGCAACAAATTACTTATTTACACGAGTCAGCGAAACTCAGTCATTTGTTAATGGAGGTGTTTAATCCTGATAAGTTAAATGTAGCCGCATTGGGTAATATGGTGCCGCAATTACACATTCATCATATAGCGCGTTTTAAAACAGATATTGCATGGCCTGCGCCTGTATGGGGCAAGTTTCCGAGTGTGCCTTATACTCATGAGCAGATAGAGCAATTAAAAGCGCATTTTTAAAAATCAAAATGAGTTACTTTGAGGGGATAGTATGAAATTAATCAAACAACTCTGTACAAGTGTATTTATTGCTGCAGTTGCAGTATCAACAGTGATAGCCAGTGAGCAACCTGTAGTTATAGATGTGGTAAATAACGCTAATATTAAAAACTTTGCAGCACATAACAACTTGGTTTTTTCAGCAGCCCAGCCCAGTGATGCACAGTTTAAGCAATTGTCGCAAGCTAATGTTAAGCATGTTATTAATTTACGTGCAGCAGATGAGCAAGACTGGGATGAAGGGGCATTAGTCAATTCTTTAGGAATGAGCTATCACGCAATTGAGATTGCAGGTGCACAAGATGTAAACATCGACAATGCAAAACGATTAGCTAGCCTTTTAGAAGAACTTAAAGGTGAGTCAGTGGTTGTTCATTGTGCGAGCAGTAATCGTGTTGGTGCGCTAATGGCTATTTCAGCCCATCAACAAGGTGCTGATATAGAGTCTGCGATTGAAACCGGTAAGCAGTGGGGAATGGCAAGCCTTGAGCCGGTTGTTCGTAAAGTGATGAGTGATAAATAATTTAAATAATAAAAAAGCGTTACAGTGTAACGCTTTTTTTATGTGGTTGGTTTTTATTAATTAAGGCCAAGTACCTCTTTACCTTGTTTGAAGGTAACATCTACAGGGATGTTCGCTTTGCTTAACTTTTCTAAATCTTTAGCTAGTTCCGCTTTAATATCGCCATGAGTTGCAATCAGTTGATCAACTTTTTCGTAATCACCGTCACCTTGTAGGGTTAAAATAAGGCGCGATAATTTAGCCATAGCGTCGCCCATTTTATCCATGTTGATGCTATACAAGCCGTCTTCATTTTTAGAGAAGGCACCTTCTTGAGCAAAAAAGTTAAAGCGGATCATATTTGCTTTACCATGTGCACTTGATGCACCAAAGCGCACTGAGCGGAAAATACCCGCCATAAAAGTGGTGTAGTAATCTTCTAATGTACCTTCGGTGATTTCACCTTTTTTAAGTAACTGTTCAACCATGTATAAACCAAGAATATCGGCTTTACCTTCTTCCAAGGCGCTAGCGTGCTCTTGAAGTGATTGGCGAACAGTACCTTTACCCGTTATGGTGTTTTTAATTCCTAAACCGTGAGCTACTTCATGGAACATAGTATTAGCAAAAAATGCATCAAAGGTAATGTGTTTACGTTGCTCTGGCACAATTAACTGCTCTGCGATAGGGACTAAAATTTTATCAAACTTCGCTCGCATTGCATTTTTAAGCTGTAAGCGACGTGTGCCTTTTTCTAGCTGCACTTGCTCATCATTGGGTAAGTTAATTGCAATGGTTTTACTGCCGGCATTTGAGTGCCCAGCATAATAAACAACATCGTAGGCATTTAAGTCAGCATCTGATCCTGGTACTTCTTGCTTGTACTTGCTATCAACAGGTAAGCCTTTTTGCAGCTCAGGTAAAAAGGCAGCAAATTTAGCCAGGCGCTCGCTCCATTTTAAATCTTTAATTAGTACATACGATTCATAGGCAGCACGGTAACCAAATAATTGGTCTTCGTAGTTTTCAATTGGGCCAATAACAACATCGATAGGATTATTTTTCATATCCATCCAAGCAAAGTCAGAGGCTTGGAAGTCATCGCTTTGTATTGCGTCAGCTCGTAAGTTTAGGTAGTTGGCAAATTCTTTGTCGTCAGCTAATTTGCTAGCGTCTCTAAGTAACTTAGCTGCTTGGGCAAGTTCTACGGCATATTCTTCTGAATAAGGCGTGCTGTATAAATTACCTAGTTCATCGCGTTTAATAAGTGAGTAAAGCCCTGTTTTATCTTTTACATCAGCGTTATTAAGCTCTTCTTTGGTGATGTCGGCCGGATAAAAACCTGCCCCAAGCGGCTTTTCTTTATAGCCAGATAAAAATACTTCATCGCCATTTAAGCGATCCCATGGGCCGTAGTTTATATCTGCAAACTGACGTACTTTTTCATCATCTAATTGTGCTAAAAAGCTTTGTTTATCTTCACCAAATGCTTGTTTCCAAAATAAATCGTCCATAATTTTTGAAGCATCAATAAGCTTGGCAACCATGGCTTTTTGGTTATCAGATAAGTGTGACAAATCGCTTTGTAAGCTAAAGTCTGTGTATATGTCTAAGCGTTGACGGTCAATATTAACGAGTGTTGGCCCTGAAGGCGCTTGAGAAGCCGTTGGCGCTGAGCTTTGCGGCGTATTGTTTGAAGACGGTGCTTGCTCAGAGCAGGCACTAAGAAAAACGATGCCAGAGAGCAGTATTGCTTGGCTAATTTTATTTAAGTTCATTATTTTGCCTTTAAAAAGTCTATTTTATAACTTGTATACTGTAAATTAAGGTACTGAATGAGTATTAGTGTGCCTTAGCATGTTTGCATTAAAGCAAAACATACTAGCAAATAGCAAGTATTAGACGTTAGAGTGCACTCATGAGGGGGCGAGAGTGCACTCATGAGGGGGCGCTGGTAAATAATCAATAATTATCTACAATTCTTTTTATTTTAGGTATATGTTTAATACTACTAAGCTTTGAAATAATTAATAATATAAGACTTGCTGTAAAGTGTAGGTCATTAAGCAAAGGGATATTTTATGTCTACAGAAAATGCCTTACTCACTATTTTAGTTGACAGAATTAACAACGACACACTGGTGTTGCCTACGTTACCTGAGGTAGTGATTAAGGTTCGCCAAGCCGCAGATAACCCCGATGTTAATTTGATGCAAATGTCAGATGTGATAGCACATGATCCTGCATTGTCAGCGCGGATGATCAAAGTCGCAAATAGTGCAATTATGGGCCGAGCTGTAAAGGTGTCTAACTTGCACCAAGCTGTTACACGCATTGGGCTTAGGCAAATAAAAAATATTGCTACAGCCATTGCAATGGAGCAGTTATTTGTATCTAACAACGAGTTAATAAAAGGTTACATGGGAAAGGCGTGGCATAAAACGCTGCATGTGGCCTCGCACTCTATTTCATTAATGGAGTTTTACTTAAAAAGAAATACTCACACTTCGCTTAACCGTGATGCCATTACACTAGCTTCATTGGTTTATAATATTGGGGTGTTACCGATTTTAACTGAGGCTGAGCGACACCCAGAAGTGTTTGCCAATCCGAGTTTTTTGGCGCATGCAATTCAACGTTTAAGCGGTAAAATTGGTGGCTCAATAATGAAAGCATGGGAATTCCCTGATGTGTTTGTAGAGGTTGCACAGCACTGGGCAGATGTGAATCATCGTACTGCTGAAGTGAGTTATATCGACTTTATTCGCATTGGTGCAATCCTTGAGGGAACCCTACAAGTATCAGATAAATCTGCGGCGCTACAAACCTATATTGATAAAGGCATTTTTCTTTCATTAGAAATGTTAGAGAGTGAGGAATACTGGCATATGGTTGAAGACGTAAAAAAAATGTTTAGCTAAATTTTTGAGCAATAAAAAGCACGATTTAATCGTGCTTTTTAGTTGTAATACTATTTTATAAAGCTTTTACGCTAAATCTTCAGCATCACCTAAGCCCTGTGTAAGCTCTTCTAGCAATTGCTTAATTTCTTCAGATGCAAGAATAAAATCAGCATCTAGTTTAACCGCCATATCTTCTTTAGGAATATCGGCATTTTCTTCTTTAAGTGTTTCTGAATAGCTTAAACGTTTAATTGAGCCATCGTTTTGTAGCATAAATTTAACGCGCTCTTGCCAATCAAGGGCAAGCTTAGTAACGCGCTTACCACTTTCAAGGTGCGACTTCACTTCGTCACACGATAGGTCATGGCCTTTAAGCTTTACCTGGGCGCCACTGTCATCAGCTTCTTCAAGTTCAGCGTCTGATCCAATTGCAAAGCCCTCTGGAGTACTAAAGTTAGTAAGCCAGTCAGTTAAAAATACGTCTAAATCATAATTAGCAAACGCAGGAACAACGGGTAATGTCCCTAATGATTTACGTAATAGAGCAAGTAGTTCCTCTGCTTTATTAAAGCTTGCACTATTAACTACCACCCACCCATTTTCTTGGTCTATAAAAGCAAACTGCAAGCTCGATTTTTTAAATGCTTGTGGCAATAAGGTGTGTAAGATGTTTTCTTTTAATTCATCTTTTTCTTTTTTCTTTACTGGGCGATTTTCTTCGGCTTCAATCTGATCAACTTTTTCTGCTACCAGCTCATTTATTACCGAGGCTGGTAATACTTTTTCTTCACGCTTAGCGCACACTAAAATACTTTTTTGTGAGAAATGAGAAAGAGTTTCACCATGTTTACCAAATGCTTTTGTCCAACCAAATGTTGCCAACTCTTGGCCAGTACAAGGACGAAATAGATCTTGCTCTAATGCCTTATCAAAGTCTTCTTGTGTGTATGAAACGTCTTGTTTAAAGCGATAGCATATAAGGTTACTAAACCACATAGGGGAATGATCCATTTAAAAAATTTGTGCAATCATAGCAATAAAAGCCGCTTCTAGAAACGGCTGATTTAGCTTAATCGAGTTTAAAAAGTGGCAGGGGAGATGACATGTTTTTAGGGAACGAAATACGGTAGTGTAACCCTTGCCCGGGCTCACTACTTACTTCAATTTTACCATTGAGCGCTTGTTTTACTAGATTAAAAATAATATGGGCACCTAAGCCGCTGCCACCCTCATCACGCTTGGTGGTAAAAAATGGGTCAAATAAACGCTTTAGTTGAGCCGGTTTTAAACCTAAACCGTTATCTTGATAATTAATGATGAGGTCGTTTTCATCAGTATTCACATCTATGGTAATTTGGCCGCTGTTTATATTTTCAAAACCATGCACTAATGAGTTCATAATTAGGTTCGTAAATATTTGGCTAATGACTCCCGCAGGTAAGTTAATAATTAAATCATCTGGGCAATGTAGGCGAATGCTGTGAGATGTTTTTTTAATTTGTGGGTGCAAAGAGCGTATAACTTCGTTGATGTAGTCTTTAAAGTTAATTGTTCTTAGGGCTTCACTGGCCTGATCTACCGCAATTTGTTTAAAGCTGGTTATTAAATCTGAGGCACGTTCTAAGTTGTGAGAGAGCAGTTGAGCGCTTTGCGCTGCATCATTAATAAAGCCTTCTAACGACGCAGACGATAATGATTTATTTTTATACGCAGTTTCTATTTCGGTTAATCGCTCTTGTAGAAAAGAGGTGGCAGTAACGCCAATGCCAATAGGGGTATTAATTTCATGAGTGATCCCCGCCACTAAGCCGCCTAATACCGCCATTTTTTCTGAGCCAACCAGTTGCTCTTGCGCAAAGCTTAATTCATCGAGCGAGCTTTGTAGCTGAGTTTGTTTGCTTAACAGTTCTTGTTCGGTTTGCTTTCGTAAATCGACTTCTTCTGTTAAAACTGCTTTTTGTCGCTCTAGTTCATATTTTTGTTGTTGCAGATCGATCATTGCTTGGCTTAAATTTGATGTTTTACGCGCAACATCCTGTTCAAGTTGTAAGTTTTGTTGATCCAGTTTTTGATTGCTTTCAATTAGGTCATGCTGAGTTTGTTTTAACTCTTTTTTATACTCAACAACCTTCGAAATCAGATTGTTAAAAGAGCGTTCCATTACTTTAAGCTCGTTATTTTCATCGGTGACTATTTTAACCTGTTGACCATCAAGCTCTTCTAACTCAAGGTATTCAATTTGCTCGGTTAATTGAGTAAGGGGCTCGGTGAGTAACTTTCTAAATGCAATTAAAAATAAGATGATTAAAAAGGTTGTTTTAATCATGGCATTACCAATCAAAAAGTAGATAGAGAGCATAATGCGACTAAAAATTACATCGCGACTAGAAAATAAAGTAACATCGCCTACTTGCGTTGCTCGTCCTGAAAACTCAAAAATAAGTGGGAATGTATAGCCAAATAAACCGGCTTTGGTGTCCTCTACCATGACATCTTCTTGCACAAGTTGCTGACTGTAAAGATTGTGAATATTTAGCGCGCGGCCTAATTGAGAAATAATAGCGCCATTATCGTCACGAATAATAACCCCCTCAACCATAGGTATATCGAGTAATCCTTCGGCGGTTGTGATGGTTTGCTTTATATTTAGCTCCCAAATTGCTCTGGTTAAACTTCTACCAAAGGTCTTTTGTAATGTGCCAAGTTCATTGCGTATGTAATCTTTAGTATTGACGTACTCTGCGAAAATTTGCCCGCAGGTCACCACAAAGGTCAGTATAAAATAAACTGATAAAACCCGAGTGAGTAACTTTGTTGAAAGACTTTTTTGCGGCATGGGAGGCTTATATTTCCTTAAATTATTCAACTGTTAATGTACGCTTATAAACATTAGTTAATAAATGATTAAAAATAAACATATATTTTATAATATTGCTATTTAGCGTTGTTAAATAAGCAATCATTCTGTTTTATATGCATGGGGTTTCTGTTTGAGAACCGTTGGTTTGGATAGGCTGTTTTTTACTTGGAAATAGTTAATTTACTAATTTGTATTGTGCAATTAAGCATTTTATTGATAACTTTAATAGAAGTTACAATAAATAATCTGCTCGTTGCTAATTTGGTTATAATTTTGACTGTTGCGGATTGGGCAGCCAACTAATTTTACTGTGGGTTTAGGTGTTTTGTATAAGTTTAATTAATGAGTCATTATAATGCGTTTTTCTATTTTAGTCTGTGATGATTCCACCGTTGCTCGCAAACAGGTAATACGCTGTTTAAAAGAGTGTATTGATGCCGATATTCAGCAAGCAACTAACGGTAAAGACGCTTTGGAGCAATTGCGTCAAAGGCATTTCGATCTTTTGTGTCTTGATTTAACCATGCCTGAAGTTGACGGTATTGAAGTACTTGAGCAAATCAAAATTTCTAAAATAGAGTCTTATGTATTAGTGATCTCTGCTGATATCCAACAAGAAATGCAAGCACGTGTCGCACAACTGGGCGCAATTGATTTTATTCATAAACCAATTAATAAAACGCAACTGAGTGCAGTTTTGCATAAGTTTGGCATTTATTAATAAAATGCATGATAAAAAAGACTGTTTTATCTGCTAATTTAGGGTTGACAGAATAGCCTGTGTTAAGGCAGTCTTAAGCTTATGAAAACATTTAGTCTTGTAACGACCATTATTATTACAACCACCATTCTTACTGGATAGTGGCATAGGTCGGTGCAACAAATTTAAAGGCCTGTGTTCACTTAGAACACAGGCCTTTTTTCGTTTTATGGAATGAGGAAACATAAAAAATGCGCGTATTAAAATTTGGTGGCTCATCGCTCGCTGATTTTGCCTGTTTAGAGCAAGTTGCTGCACTCGCTAAGGCACAATTAAAAGATGAAATGTTACTGGTACTGTCAGCCCCAGGTGGCATGACGGACTCGTTAGTTAATTTAGCTAGTACTGCAGAGCAGGGGCATGACTTTAGTGAACAATGGCATTCACTGACTAGCCGATGCAACATGCTTAAAGCGGCGGTAGAGGAAAAGCAAGGAGCAGTTCAAAACTGGCCTGACTTTAACGAACTTAAAAATAAGCTTGATGGTATTGCACTGATAAAGTGCTGCCCTGATAAGGTCAGAGCATTCATTATTAGTTTTGGTGAGCGTGTTAGCGTATCGCTAATGCAAAGCCTATTAGCCGATCATAACGCGCATTATTTACAAGCAACAGATTGTATTGTTTCAACCGGCGGATACATAGACGCAGAAGCGGATTTAGTGGCCAGTAAGGCACGTTTTCAAGCCGTGTTAAAAGAATCCCCTGCGACGGTTTATATTATGCCGGGCTTTACCGCAAGTAATGATGAAGGGGAGCTCACAACGCTTGGTCGTAATGGGTCTGACTACTCGGCAGCGATTGCTGCAGCGTGTTTAGAAGCACAAGTGTGTCAAATTTGGACTGACGTTGATGGTGTTTATAGCGCCGATCCGCGCTATATCAAAAAAGCCACTAAGGTTGATTTCCTGTCTTATAAAGAAGCGATGGAGCTTTCTTATTTTGGCGCTAAAGTATTGCACCCTAAAACTATCCTACCGTGTGCAAAAGCAGGGGTGCCATGCGAAATTAAAAACACGCATAATCCAGACGCACAGGGCTCACTAATTAGTAACGATACGGTATCTGATGAACCAGTAAAAGCACTCTCAAGCTTGCAAAACTTAGCTATGTTGACCGTTTCAGGCCCAGGTATGAAGGGCAAAGTGGGCATGGCATCGAAAGTATTTAATGCATTAGCCCATGATAACGTGTCAATTGTACTTATTACCCAGTCATCATGTGAATTTAGCATTAGCTTTTGTGTGCATGAAAGCGATTTAAATCTAGCGTTAAGTGCGTTGCAAGTAGCCTTTGATTTAGAGTCAAAAGCGGGACTCATTGAGCCGGTAAATGTGCAACGTAATTTAGCAATCGTAACCTTAGTTGGTGATAACATGCGTGCCCATAAAGGGTTGGCGGCTAAGTTTTTTGCATCGCTTGCACAAGCGCAAGTAAACATTGTTGCCATAGCGCAAGATTCAACAGAAAGTGCTATTTCAGCCGTTATTGACGGTGAATTATGTAATGACGCGGTTAAAATTTGCCATGAAAACTTCTTTACTCATGTACCATCAATTGATGTGTTTTTATTGGGCTGTGGCTTAGTCGGCCAAGAGCTAATTAACCAGCTTGAGCGTCAACAAGCATGGCTTGAAAAGCGTAATATTAAATTAAACCTATATGGTGTTGCCAACTCTCGTCAATTACACCTTGATGGTAAGGGGATTGCGTTTGATGATTGGCAGCAAAAACTGGCGCAGTCAGAGCAAGCGTTTGATTTAAAACTGGTCGAGCAGTTTGTTAAGCAAAATCATTTAGTTAATCCAGTGCTAGTTGACTGTACTTCATCAGATGCCTTGGCTGCACAATATGTAGATTTTTTAAATGCAGGTTTTCATGTTGTGGCTGCCAATAAAAAAGCCACCACGAGCTCATATACGTATTACCAAGATTTAATTGCAGCAACACATAAAAATAATCGTAAGTTTTTATACGAAACTAACGTAGGTGCAGGTTTACCTGTAATCGATAACTTGCAATCGTTGTTTGGTGCAGGTGATGAGTTACTTGAGTTTAGTGGTATTTTATCAGGCTCGCTTTCATACATGTTTGGTGCACTAGAAGATGGTTTATCACTTTCTGAGGCAACAATTAAAGCCAAAGAAAGCGGGTTTACAGAGCCCGACCCACGCGATGACTTATCGGGAACTGACGTAGCACGTAAACTACTTATCATTGCACGCGAAGCCGGTATGAAATTGGAGCTTAGCGATATTGAAGTGGAGTCGGTTTTACCGCCGGGTTTTGCCCAAGATGACAATGTTGAGCAGTTTATGGCGAAATTACCTAGTTTAGATGCTGGTTTTAACGACCGTGTTCAAAGTGCAGCAAGTGAAGGTAAAGTACTTCGCTATGTAGGCACAATTAAAAATGGTCACTGTAAAGTCGGAATCGAAGCGGTGGATTCATCACATGCATTGAATGTTATTCGTGATGGTGAAAATGCGCTGGCTATTTTAAGCCAATACTACCAACCGCGTCCGTTTGTAATTCGTGGTTATGGGGCAGGCTCTGCAGTAACGGCTGCGGGTGTATTTGCAGACATCTTAAAAACATTATCTCGCTAGGAGCCAGTCATGATTGAAGTATATGCTCCGGCGTCTATTGGTAATTTTGCCGTTGGCTTTGATGCGCTGGGCGCCGCACTTGCGCCCATTGATGGCGGTTTATTAGGTGATGTGGCGATTGTTAGTGCCGCATCGAGTGATGAATTTATTTGTACAGGCGACTACGCACATAAGCTACCTAGTGATGCGCAAGAAAATTTAGCGTATCAGTGTTTAGTGCACTTTAGAGCGCATGTTGCGCCTGATATGCCTGCGGTAAAGCTCGAACTTAGGAAAAATTTGCCGATTGGTTCGGGATTAGGCTCAAGTGCCTGCTCTGTGGTGGCGACATTTGCAGCACTGGATAAATTTGCCAAAACTAATTTAAGCCAAGTAGAGCTCATTGAGCTTATGGCAGATTTTGAAGCCATTGTAAGTGGGGGGCGCCATTACGATAACATCACACCGTGTTATTTAGGCGGCTTACAGCTAACCGGTGATTTAATTCCTGATAAATCTATTGCTTTACCTGTTGATGAAAACTGGTATTACGTCGCCGCATTTCCGGGCTTTTCGCTCAATACCGCAAAAGCGCGCTCTGTTTTACCAAAAGAGCTCAGTATGCATGCCGGGGTTGAGTTTGCTCAGCGTTTATCGGCGTTTAGTAGCTTACTGTTAACAGGGCGTTTTGATGATGCATTAAGCATTATGAAAGACGAAATAGCAGAGCCATACCGTGCGCCACTTATAAGCGGCTTTAGTGATGCCAAAGCAAGCTTACCAGCACTGGGTGCTGAAGTTGTGAGTATTTCAGGCGCAGGGCCAACCTTGTTTAGTGTATGTAAAACGCTTGAAGCGGCAGAGCAATGCGCGCAGTGGCTAGAGGAAAATTACATCAATGAGCAAGGCTTTTGCCATATTTGTAAATTAGATAACGACGGCACGCGTCAATTAAATGTTTTATAGGATAAAGAGTCATGCAATTACATAATTTAAAAGAATATTCACAAAAAGTGTCGTTTGTTGAAGCTGTAAAAACAGGACTAGGGCGTAATCAAGGTGTGTTTTTTCCAGAGTCGTTAGCGCCATTAAGTGATGTTGATGCATTACTAGATATGGACTTTGTTACTCGCAGCGGCAAAATTTTATCGCACCTTATTGGTGACGAGCTACCAAGTGATACTGTTGCCCAGATGGTTAAGAATGCGTTTAACTTTCCGGTTAAGCTGGTGGAAGTTGAAGATAATACCTATTGCTTAGAGTTATTTCACGGCCCAACACTGGCATTTAAAGATTTTGGTGGCCGTTTTATGGCCGAGTGCTTGGCGCAATTTAATCAAGGTGAAAAAGTCACTATTTTAACTGCAACATCGGGTGATACCGGGGCTGCCGTAGCGCATGCTTTTTATAACAAACCAAATATTGATGTCGTTATTTTATATCCTAAAGGTAAAATTTCATTAGCGCAGCAAAAGTTATTTACAACGCTTGGTGACAACATTCACTGTTATGCGATTGAGGGTAGTTTTGATGATTGCCAAGAATTGGTTAAAAAATCATTTTTAGATGAAGAGCTAAAATCGAAGTTAGGTTTAAACTCAGCAAATTCAATTAACATTAGCCGTTTAGTCGCGCAGGTGTGTTATTACTTTGAAGCCATTGCACAGCTGCCAAAAGAAAAGCGTGCTACAGCGCATATTTCAGTACCGAGTGGTAACTTTGGTAATGTGTGTGCGGCTATGATTGGTGCGGTTATTGGTATGCCTGTAGGTAAACTAAGCGCGACTACAAATCAAAACGACACAGTACCGCGCTTTATGCTTGATAAAAAGTGGACGCCTAATGCGACAATTGAATCGCTTTCAAATGCAATGGATGTGAGTAAACCTAATAACTGGCCACGTGTGCAATCAATGTTAGATAATAACTGGTTTAGTTATGATAACTTTTATTCGGTGAGTGTTGATGAGCAGCAAACACAAACAGTGATGAAAAAAATTCAACAGCTTGGCTATATTGCAGAGCCTCACACCGCAATTGCTTACCAAGGTCTTGTAGAAAATAAGGCGGCAGATGCTGTGGGGATTTTTTTAGCGACTGCGCATCCGGCCAAATTTAAAGACAGCGTTGAGGATATCCTTAATGTTGAATTAGATATGCCAAAGCCGTTAGCTGACGCATTAGCAAAACCGTGTTTAGCCACTGATATGCACAACGATTATGGTATTTTGCGTACAGAATTGTTTAAAAAGCTAGCCTAAAAAAGGCAAATAATAAAAGCGGCTTAGGCCGCTTTTTTTGTTTATTTGTGCATCGCTTTAGACATAACGCATAAGCTATATAAATGTAGTAAATAAAATTCATTTAAAATTGTTATTAGTTTATAAAAAAATATCATCATCAAAATGCTGTGAAATAGTTTCAATCCCTGTTTAAATATCCTCAACTTAAGAGCGTAGGCAAAACGTCGTTTTAAGCGTACAATAAAGCCTCTAAAAAATACCCATACACGTTGCCCAGGAGACCCCAATGTTAGAACGTAGCATGAATATTTCGGACTTTGATCCAGAGTTATTTGACGCGATGAGCAAAGAAACATCACGTCAGGAAGAACATATTGAGTTAATTGCATCTGAAAACTACTGTAGCCCACGCGTACTTGAAGCGCAGGGTTCTCAGCTGACTAACAAATACGCTGAAGGTTACCCGGGCAAACGTTACTACGGTGGCTGTGAGCACGTAGACGTAGTTGAGCAACTTGCTATTGACCGCGCAAATGAATTATTTGGTACAGATTACGCAAATGTGCAACCTCATGCCGGTTCACAAGCGAATGCTGCTGTTTTCCAAGCTCTTTTAAGCCCACTTGACACTGTATTAGGCATGAGCCTAGCGCACGGTGGTCACTTAACACATGGCTCACACGTAAACTTCTCTGGTAAAACATACAACGCAATTCAGTATGGCCTTAACGAAGAAACTGGCGAAATTGATTACGCACAAGTTGAAGCGTTAGCACTTGAGCACAAACCAAAAATGATCATTGCTGGTTTTTCTGCATACTCAGGTATTGTTGATTGGGCTAAGTTCCGTGAAATTGCAGACAAAGTAGGTGCTTACTTATTTGTTGATATGGCGCACGTTGCAGGTTTAATTGCTGCGGGTGTTTACCCAAGCCCAGTGCCATTTGCTCACGTTGTAACAACCACAACACACAAAACATTAGCGGGTCCTCGCGGTGGTTTAATCATCTCTGCGTGTGGCGATGAAGAAATTTACAAAAAGCTAAACAGCGCTGTTTTCCCAGGTGGCCAAGGTGGTCCTTTATGTCATGTTATTGCTGCTAAAGCGGTTGCATTTAAAGAAGCACTTCAACCTGAGTTTAAAACATACCAAGCACAAGTTGTTAAAAATGCACAAGCAATGGTTGCGGTATTACAAGAGCGCGGCTACAAAGTAGTATCGGGTAAAACTGATAACCACTTATTCTTACTTAACTTAATCGACAAAGATATCACAGGTAAAGATGCAGATGCTGCCCTAGGTAATGCGAATATCACGGTTAACAAAAACTCAGTACCGAACGATCCACGTTCACCATTTGTTACCTCTGGTCTGCGTATTGGTTCACCAGCAATCACTCGTCGTGGCTTTAAAGAAGCTGAATCAAAAGAGTTAGCGGGCTGGATCTGTGATGTACTAGACAACATCGAAGATGAGTCAGTACAAGCGCAAGTAAAAGAAAAAGTGAAAGCAATTTGTGCAAAATTACCTGTTTACGCTTAATCCAAGAGTAAAATAGTAATTTAGATCACAACTGCACACATTTTTGATATGATAATGGCCGCTATGATAGCGGCCATTTTTTGTTTTTAAAACGGAAACACACAGTTATGCATTGCCCTTTTTGCACCGCCAAAGATACTAAAGTTATTGATTCTCGCCTTGTAGGTGGAGGACACCAAGTACGTAGACGTCGTGAATGTAATGAATGCCACGAACGATTTACCACCTTTGAAGGGGCTGAATTAGTGATGCCACGGGTCATCAAGCAAGATGGCAGCCGCGAACCGTTTAATGAAGATAAGTTACTAAATGGCTTAACTCGCGCCCTCGAAAAACGCCCCGTAAGCACTGAGCAAGTTGACGAAGTGGTTAATATTATTAAGTCGCAGTTACGTGCCACTGGCGAACGCGAAGTGTCTAGCCATTTGGTGGGTGAGTGCATTATGGAAGCGCTTAAAAAGTTAGATAAAGTGGCCTATGTAAGATTTGCCTCTGTATATCGCTCGTTTGAAGATATACGCGAATTTGGTGAAGAAATAGCCCGCTTAGGAGAATAGTAATGAGCATGCAAAGTTCGTTTTCAGAGGATGATAAACGCTACATGGCTCGCGCTATTGAACTGGCAAAAAAAGGGCGCTTTACCACCACTCCTAATCCTAATGTTGGCTGCGTACTCGTAAAAAATAATAAAGTAATAGGTGAAGGGTTTCATCAGTTAGCGGGTCAAGGTCACGCAGAGGTAAACGCACTGGCTATGGCTGGTGAAAATGCAAAAGGCGCAACCGCTTATGTAACACTTGAGCCTTGCAGTCATTATGGTCGAACACCGCCATGTGCTGAAGGGCTAAAAGCAGCAGGTGTTAAAAAAGTGATTGCTGCTATGGTTGACAGCAACCCGCAAGTTGCAGGCAAAGGTCTGAAAATTTTAGCGGATGCTGGTATAGAAGTCGCTTACGGGTTACTTGAAGCGCAAGCTCGCGCATTAAACCTTGGGTTTTTTAAGCGCATGGAGCAGGGATTACCCTTTGTGACTTGCAAAATGGCCGCAAGTATAGATGGTAAAACGGCGCTTAAAAACGGGCAAAGTAAATGGATCACTGGCCCCGCAGCGCGCCAAGATGTGCAACTATACCGAGCACAAAGCTGTGCAATTTTAACCGGTGCTGATACGGTATTAATGGATGATGCAAAATTAAATGTGCGCCCAGAAGAGTTACCGTATTCTTTACCAACTGATTTACCACTGCGCCAACCGGTTCGCGTTGTTATTGACTCACAAAATAGACTTACCCCTGATCTTGCCTTATTTTCAATTCAAAGTGAGGTGATAATATTTACCACCAAGGTTGATAAATCGCATCAGTGGCCTCATTTTGTTAAACAGATTGAAGTACCTGAAAATAATAATAAAGTAGATTTACTGGCCGTGTTAAACACGCTAGCCCAATTGCAGTTTAATAATGTGTGGCTAGAGGCCGGAGCAACACTGGCTGGCAAAATGACAGAACTTGATTTAATTGATGAGTTTGTTTTTTACATTGCCCCTAAATTAATGGGCTGCGATGCTAAAAGTTTACTGAATTTCCCAGAGTTAATGAGTATGCAAAATACCATTAATTTAACTTTTAATGAGTGTGTGTCAATTGGTGATGATTTACGTATCACAGCACTAAAAAAAGCTCATTAATCATTTTATATAAAGAGTAGCACTATGTTTACTGGAATAGTTGAAGCGACAGGTAAAATTGCGTTATTACAAAAAAAACAAGGTGATTTAGCTATTCGTATCCAAAGTAAAAACCTTGATATGAGTGATGTTAAGTTAGGTGACAGTATTGCAACTAATGGTGTCTGCCTGACGGTTGTTGATAAGCATATTGATGGCTTTAGTGCTGACTTATCAAATGAAACGATTAGCTTAACGGGATTTGCACATTACGCATTAGGGCAAACCGTTAATCTAGAAAAGGCGATGCAACCTGTTTCGCGCCTCGGTGGTCATTTAGTATCTGGCCATGTAGATGGTATTGCTACTATCACAGCGATTAATGCCAATGCGCGAGCAACAGAATATTGGTTAGCCACCGATGAAAATTTAATGAAATACATTCCTTACAAAGGGTCGGTTTGTATTGATGGTATTAGCCTGACGGTTAATGCGGTTGAAGGTAATAAATTTAAACTGACGATTGTGCCCCACACCAGCGAGCAAACGACCATAGCTGACTTTAAAGTTGGCACCCAGGTTAATTTAGAGGTCGACCAAATAGCACGTTATTTAGAGCGCCTAGTTAGAGGGGCTGACCAACCTTCGGGTTCAGATATTTCGATGAGCTTACTCGCTAAAGCGGGCTTTATAAAATAACGACATTGACAACTTATACGAGCAACTTATGAATTTAAACAGCGCACAAGAAATAATTGATGACATTAAAGCCGGTAAAATGGTTATTTTAATGGATGATGAAGACAGAGAAAATGAAGGCGATTTAATTATTGCTGCTGAACACATTAGTGCAGAAGCGATTAACTTTATGGCGACTCATGGCCGTGGACTAATTTGTTTAACGATGACTCAAGAGCGTTGCTCGCAGCTTGATTTACCATTAATGGTAAAAAATAATGGTGCCGCATTCTCAACTAATTTCACCATGTCAATTGAAGCATCAAAAGGGGTCACCACAGGTATTTCTGCAGCGGATCGTGCTCGCACTGTTCAAGCTGCCATTGCGAAAGGCGCTGTGCCAAGCGATATTGTACAACCAGGTCATATTTTTCCTATTATGGCGCAACCAGGCGGCGTGTTAACACGTGCAGGGCATACAGAAGCGGGGTGTGACTTAGCGCGTTTAGCAGGGCTTGAGCCATCATCAGTGATTGTAGAAATCCTAAATGAAGATGGCACCATGGCGCGTCGTCCTGATTTAGAAGTATTTGCTAAGCAACATGATATTAAAATTGGCACCATTGCTGATTTAATCGAGTACCGCAACCTAAACGAAACCACAATTGAGCAAGTTGCAAAATGTAAATTGCCAACTGAACATGGTGAGTTTGACTTAGTGACTTACAAAGACACCATTGATGGGCAGTTACACTATGCATTGCTTAAAGGTGAAATAAAACAACAAGAACCGACCTTAGTACGTGTGCATTTACAAAGTACTTTTAACGATATTTTACTCTCTGATCGCAATGCTGACCGTAGTTGGGGTTTATCGCAAGCAATGGCTTATATTGCTGAGCATAATGGCGCCTTAGTTATTTTAGGTAAGCAAGAAAGCACTGAAGAGTTAGAAGCCACAGTAAAAGCGTTTGCCGCAGCTGATGCGGGTGAAAATGTGACGCCACGTAAATTTCAAGGTACTTCGCGCACCGTAGGTGTGGGTTCGCAAATTCTGGCTGATTTAGGTATTCAAAAAATGCGTTTGATGAGTTTACCTAAAAAATACCATGCATTATCAGGGTTCCATTTAGAAGTGGTTGACTACGTAGAGCCACAATAATTACGCGCTAGGTTATTATTTTATTTATGTGGTATAATGCGCATCAATTTTTGCGCAACCGAAATCGCTTAAACTTATTTTTAGGGTTATCAAATGAAAATTATTGAAGGTAATAAATACGCTCCAGGCAAAAAGTTTGCCATTGTCATTTCTCGTTTTAATGACTTTATTGGTAGTAGCTTGCTTGCAGGTGCTGTTGATGAGCTAAAACGTACTGGTGGAGTATCAGAAGACGATATTACCGTGATTTACGTACCCGGTGCGGTTGAATTACCTTTGGCAGCGAAACGCGTTGCAGCAAAAAAAGAATATGATGCAATTATCGCCTTAGGTGTAGTGATCAGAGGGGGCACGCCTCACTTTGATCTCGTCGCTGGCGAGTCAAATAAAGGGCTTGCACAAGTATCGCTTGAGTATGATATCCCGGTTGCATTTGGCGTATTAACCACTGAAAGCATTGAGCAAGCAATTGAGCGCGCAGGTACCAAAATGGGTAACAAAGGCGGCGAAGCTGCTTTAGGTGCGCTTGAAATGGTTAATGTGTTAGATAAAATTTAAGTTTAAGGAATTTTTGTGAAACCAGCAGCAAGACGTAAAGCACGTATCTTAGCACTTCAAGCCGTGTATTCATGGCAATTAAGCGGCAATGCGATTGCCGATATCGAACAACAAATGTTGATCGAAAACGATGTGACTAAAATTGATGTTGAATATTTTAAAGATTTAGCACGTGGAGTTGCCGTAAATCATAAGCAACTAGACGAAGCTGTATCGCCTCATTTAACTCGTCCATTTGATGAATTAGACGAAGTTGAACGTGCAATCTTACGTTTAAGCAGCTACGAGCTTAAATTTCGTGAAGATGTTCCTTATAAAGTGGCTATCAATGAAAGCATTGAATTAGCGAAAATGTTTGGCGCTGAAGATAGCCATAAATTTGTAAACGGTGTACTTGATAAAGCTGTAAAACAGTTACGCAAGTCATAACAACTTAAGCTGCATATTAATTTCAGTGAGTTGTTATAAATAACCGTTAAAAAGGAGAGCCGGCATAGGTCGGCTTTTTTGTGTATGAAGGAATTTGAATTAATTAATCACTACTTTAAAGGTCGCGGTATCACTCGTCGCGATGTTAATTTAGGGATTGGAGATGACTGTGCGCTTGTCACTGTACCAGCAAACTGTCAGCTTGCTGTAACAACAGATACCTTAGTTGCTGGGGTGCATTTTTTTCATGATATCTCTCCTCGCGCATTAGGGCATCGAGCTCTGGCAGTAAATTTAAGTGATTTAGCTGCCATGGGTGCAGAGCCTACATGGGTATCGGTTGCACTCACGTTGCCAAGTATCGATCCACAATGGATTGCAGAACTGACTGACGGTATGCATGAAATTGCTGAGTACTTTAATGTACAAATTATTGGTGGCGATACGACTCAAGGCCCACTCAGTATTACTATTTGTGCAAAAGGCACGGTTCCTGAAGGTAAAGCACTGCGTCGAAGTGGCGCAAAAGTGGGCGACTGGATTTTTGTAACCGGACCGCTAGGTGATGCTGGTTTGGCAATTGAGTCAAAAAAACAAGGTTTGCCAGTTGCACCTGAACATTTAAAGCATATTAATAAATGTTTAAACTTTCCAACGCCACGCGTGGCCGCCGGACAAGCTTTGCGTGGCTTAGCGTCATCAGCGATTGATATTTCAGACGGTTTACTTGCTGACTTAGGGCACATTTTGGATTTGTCACAGGTCAGTGCAACAATCAATATTGAAAATGTACCTACTTCTGATGCGATGCAAGCGAGTCTTGATTTTGAGCAACAGCTTCCTTTTATACTCAACTATGGCGATGACTATGAACTACTTTACACTGTCCCAGACAGTAATAAGAGTATGCTCGATATTAAGTTGCGCCAATACGGTGTAGAAGCAACCTGTATCGGCCAAATCAAAAGTGGTGACGGGAATATAGAATTATTACACCAAGGTGAAAAGTTTGTTTTTGAGCACAAAGGCTTTGAGCACTTTTCCAAGGAGCAGGTTTGAATAGAAACCGATTATTTAATTTAAAACGCCCACATCAATTTTTTGGTTTGGGTTTTGGTACAGGGCTTGCGCCTAAAGCCCCTGGTACATTTGGTACTTTAGCGGCGTTACCATTTATTTTTATTACCATGCATTTTCCGTTATGGTTACAAATTGTATTTGCGGTGGTGATCAGTATATTTGGTATTTGGGCATGTGGAAAAACAGCTGATGACCTTCAAGTTCATGATCATCCAGCTATTGTTTGGGATGAAGTCGCTGGTTACTATATAACGATGATTGGTGCAGCACTGAATTGGCAAACATTATTAGTGGGCTTTTTACTATTTCGCTTTTTTGATATAGCAAAGCCAGGGCCGATTCGTATACTTGATAAACGTGCTCATGGTGGGTTTGGTATTATGGCCGATGATGTACTTGCAGGTATTTTTTCGCTTATTTGTTTGCAAGCATTGATAAAAGTAGGTTTACTACCCTTTTAATTTATTATTTGTTTAACTAGGTGGCAGCACTATGATGCGATTTTTATTGGTTTGTGTACTCTTGATGTGTGCCATGCCAAGTACGGCTTCAATTACTGATTACGTAGTTAAACAATGGAACATTAAAGACGGACTTCCCTCACAATCCCTTAAAAGTGTGGTGCAAGATAACCAAGGCTACATGTGGCTTGGTACGCAATTCGGATTAAGCCGATTTGATGGTAACACTTTTACTAATTACAACACTCAAAATAGTCTGTTTTTACCCAGCAATGGCATCAATAAATTACTGATTGATGGCCAAGGACTATTATGGATAGGCACGAAAAACGGCCTCGTTGTTATAGACCCAGAAAAGCTAACCGCACAAGAGTTTAATATTAAAGGCCCTGTTAGAGATATTCTTGAAGACTCTAAAGGCAGTATTTGGATAGCAGCTAATGGGCTTTATTACATAGACAGAGGCCAGATAGAGCTGCGCGACCAGCTAAACAATCCGAGCCCTATCGTAAATGCCACTGCGATCACCCAAATAGTAGGGTCAGTCAGTAAAATGGCGCTCTCACCAGAGGGAATTTGGCTGGTTAACGATCGTAATTTATTGCGCTTGACGCAAAGCGCGTCTGATTTTTCTAAATTGCGCTTAGAGCTTACCGCTAAAGTGGCCTTGCCTGATCGTTTAGCGCAAACAATTGTTCACGACTTATCCTTTTTAAATGGCAATTTATATCTTGCTTCTGAGCTAGGCGCTTACTTTTTAGATTTAGATGATGAGCTACGCCCATTTCCGCTGCCTAACGCTAACAACTCAGCCGTTTATAAGTTTATGAGTGATGGCAATGGTGGCCTGTGGGTATCGACTTATGGGCGCTTATTGTTCAGAGGGAAATCGGATGATTGGCAATGGGTTGAGCCCAGTCAATTAGATCAAAGTATTTGGTTTGCCGATATATTTAGAGATGATGAAAATAATATATGGTTAGCGAGTTTTAGTGAGGGACTTTGGCTTGCTCACGAAGGGCGAATAGAGCGCCATTCAGCCATTTCTAAAATGACCGAAGCGGTTATGGCCATTAGTAAATCACCAGATGGTAAGTTATGGATTGCCAACAAAAGCGGCGTAGGCTATTTCGATGCCGATAAAACGTTTATCAATGTCATTAACAGTACCAAGTATGGTAACGCCTCAGTACATGACTTACAGTTTGACGGCAATCGTCTTTATGTTGCCACTGGTAGAGGTTTGTTTTTCTACGAGTCGAATACCTTATATAGTTTTCCTGCCCGTGCGTTGAGTGATAATCCTGTATTTGCTATTAGTACGTCGACTAAAGGCGGCTTTTGGGTGGGCACTGGGCGAGGCTTATATCGTTTAAATTACAATGGCTTAAACCCTTTTGCGTACAATGCTTTTTTAGGCAGTAAGTTTGTAACCTATGTTTTAGATAAACCAAATTTTGGCGTGATTGGTACCAGTAAAGGGGCGTATTACTTTACTGAACGCGGGATAGAAAAAATAGGCGACCAAACCACTTTGGAAAGTGCGTACGTGACTAGCATTTTACACATTAAAGGTGTGGGGATTTTAATTGGCTCGCTTAACGATGGTTTGTTTTATCGCAGTGGACAAGGGCAGTGGCAGCAATTAGATGCCGCCAATGGGCTGCCATACGGTTCTATATTTAGTCTTGAATACGACGATACTACAAAACGTATTTGGGTAAGCACCATGAAAGGGGTTTATCGCATGCCGGTTGAGCAATTCAAAGCCAACATTGAAAGCCTAAAAGTGGAGGAAGTGATCTCTTCATTTGATCGACAGCTCGATGGTAAAGCAAGTCAATGCTGTAATGGTTTAGGCCATGATGCGGTGGTTGATATGGATAATTCAATTTGGTATCCCAGCTTGCAAGGTGTTGTAGAAATTCCCAAAGACGTAGAATTATTTGGACTGCGTTCACTTAAACCAACTATAGAAACTTTAACCACGCCATCACGAAAACTTACTGCGGCTGCGTTAGGTAAAAAGCCAGTACTTAAAACTGACGAGCGTGATGTAACGCTTACCTATACCGCCATCGATTACTATGCACCTGCAAGTATAGAGTTTAGGTATAAACTCAATGGGCTTGATAATGATTGGCGCTATGCAAATACCCGCCGAGAAGCAATTTACACTAACTTACCAGCAGGTATGTTTTTATTTGAATTAGAGACAAAACGTCAAGGTGAAGATTGGGGCAAAGCGCAATCGGCCGAATACGCTTTTGTGGTGCCTGAACGATTTGGTGAAACTATATATTTTAGATTACTGATCACCAGTGGTTTTGTGTTGCTCTTTTATTTGGTGTTTTGGGTATTTAAAGTTCAAGAGCGACGTAAGCAGCAAGTTCTTGAGGGGCTTATTACTGAGCGAACTCTTGAGCTTCGCCAAGCAAACGATAAATTAAACCAAGTAAACTCTCAGCTTAAGCTTGTTAGTCACTCTGATGAGCTAACAGGGCTGAGAAGTCGCCGTTTTTTGTTTGATCAACTACCAAAAGATATTGAGCATTTTCAGCGTAACTCGCAGTCATTGCAGGCTCAAGGTAAATCGTTGGTATTGTTAATTATTAATTTAGATAACTTTAGCCGCATTAACGATGCCTATGGCCCTATTGCCGGAGATAGCTGTTTACAACAAGTAGCGGCATTACTTAACTCGCGTACCCAAGGTTCTGATTATGTTGCCCGTTGGAGTGGTGATGAGTTTTTACTGTTATTGCGCGATTTTAAATGTAATTTAATCGACAGCTATGTATCTGAATTATGCCAAGCAATTGCTGATTATTCGTTTCAGCTTCCTAACGGTGAAACAACCAATATAACAGCGTCAGTCGGGTGGTCGTTCTATCCTTTACCTCTTTTAGGTGGGCAAGTTATTAGCTGGGAAACATCAATTAATCTAGCTGACATAGCATTACATCAAGTTAAAAAACGTGGCGGCGATGGCGTCGCTAATATTACCTTTGACGAGCAATTAGATGCATTTGAGTTTGAGCAAAACCCCAATGTTGAACAGCAAATTGGTTTGTTACAAAGCAATGGTCTAGCCGACATTAAGGTGTGGATGCGCTAGAGATTATAGATGAGCAATAAAAAAGGAGCCAATGGCTCCTTTTTTATTAAACACTATAAGTATTAGCTCATAAATGCTTTAATTGAAGTTAAAATACCATGTTCACCCAACCCCATTTCATCGTGCATTTGCTGTTGTGTGCCATGTTTAATGAATTCATCAGGAATACCTAAGTTAAGCACTTTTACATCGGCTTTAATGCTCGCTAAATATTCATTAACTGCAGAGCCTGCACCGCCCGCAATCGCGTTATCTTCAAGGGTTACAATAATATCGTTATCATTAATCAGCTCATCAATTAATGCCGTATCAAGTGGCTTAATAAATCGCATGTTTACTAATGTGGCATTGAGCTCATTAGTGGCAAGTTGTGCGTTTTCAAGCAAGGTACCAAATGACAATATAGCCACTTTAGTACCTTTTTTAATTACATTCGCTTTACCAATTTCTAGCTTTTGCATAGTGCTTTGAATGTCTGCTGAGCCTGCACTACCACGCGGGTAACGAACAGCAACAGGACAATTAGCTTGATAGCCTGTATAAAGCATATGACGGCATTCGTTAGTATCACTTGGGGCCATAATGACCATGTTAGGTATACAGCGCATAAAGCTTAAGTCGTAGGCGCCTTGATGGGTTTCACCATCGGCTCCTACAATACCGGCGCGGTCTATAGCAAATAATACCGGTAGGTTTTGCAGTGCAACGTCGTGAATTAGTTGATCGTACGCGCGTTGTAAAAAGCTAGAATAGATAGCCACAACGGGCTTTAAGCCCTCACAGGCAAAACCTGCAGCAAGAGTAACGGCGTGTTGTTCTGCTATCGCTACGTCAAAGTATTGTTCTGGATACACTTTAGAAAAACGTACCATACCTGAACCTTCACGCATAGCTGGTGTGATTGCCATGAGTTTACTGTCTTGCTCGGCCATGTCACAAAGCCAATCACCAAACACATTTGAGAAAGTCGCCGCACCTGGCTTAGATTTTGGTAAGCTTGATGTTGCAGGATCAAATTTTGGTACGCCATGATAACCAATCGGATCGGCTTCGGCAGGCTTATAACCTTTGCCTTTTTGGGTTTTTATATGTAAAAGCTGTGGGCCTTTTAAGTTACGCATATTGCGCAGCGTATCAACCAACATATTCACATCATGTCCATCAATTGGGCCAATGTAATTTAGACCTAATTCTTCAAAAAAAGTACCCGGGATCATCATCCCTTTAATATGTTCTTCCATACGGCTGGCAAGCTCTTTTACCGGCGGTACACCAGAGAGCAGCTTTTTACTGCCTTCACGGATGTTGGTATAAAAGCTACCTGATAAAATACGCGCAAAATGATTGGTTAACGCACCGACGTTTTCAGATATCGACATTTCGTTATCGTTCAAAATGATCAGCATGTCTGATTTAACATCGCCAAGGTGGTTCATTGCTTCAAAGGCCATACCCGCAGTAATTGCGCCATCGCCGATTACCGCGACTGTTTTACGCCCTTTGCCTTCTTTTTGCGCAGCAATGGACATACCCAGCGCCGCAGAAATTGAGGTACTTGAATGGCCAACACTAAAGGTATCGTATTCACTTTCATCTCTAAAAGGGAAAGGGTGCAATCCGTCTTTTTGGCGAATGGTATGCATTTGGTCACGGCGGCCAGTCAGTATTTTATGCGGATAAGCTTGATGGCCCACATCCCAGACCAAACGGTCATCGGGTGTGTTGTATACATAATGTAATGCAACGGTAAGTTCTACGGTTCCTAAACCAGACGCTAAATGACCGCTACTTTGCGATACCGAATTGACTAAATAGTCACGCAATTCATGGCTAAATGCAGGAAGCTTATCTTGTGCTAACTCTCGCAAGTGGGCTGGTTCGTTCACCAAATCAAGTAATGGATACTTGCTGCTATCAAGTGTCATGGTTTTTTATATATCCTTCGCTAATATTAACCCTCCTCAAAACAAACGAGGTTTAAAAGGCGACTTAATATTCAGTAATAATTTTGTTCTAAGATTTAATACGGTTTAGCCATGTTTAATGGTCACGTTCAATTAAATAGTTTGCCAATGCCGCTAAATCTGTTGTGTCTGCGTCAATGTTAGCTAATGCCTCATGGGCTTGTTGTATTAAATTTTGTGCTTTTTGCTTAGCGCCTAGCATACCTAATAAAGCGGGGTATGTCGCTTTATTCGCTGCAATATCTGACCCTTGTGGCTTGCCTAAAGTAAGCGTATCGCCCTCAACATCTAAAATATCGTCATGAACCTGAAATGCAAGCCCTATAGCGTATCCAAAAGTTGATAAGTTATCTAAAGTTTGTTGGCTCGTATTAGGAGCACACAGTGCACCAAGAGTAATCGCACAATTTATTAGCGCACCGGTTTTAAGTTTATGAATACGTTCTAACTCATCAACAGTAATAACCTTATCGGTTGCTGCAATATCACGGCCTTGTCCGGCAACCATACCTTGTAACCCCGAAGCATGCGCTAATGCTGCGATCATTTTTAATTGTGCTTCAGTCGAGCATTTAAATTTATGCTTGGCAATAAGTTCAAATGCTAAAGTTTGCAGTGCATCTCCAGCTAAAATCGCTTGTGCTTCACCGTATACAATATGGCAAGTAGGGCGACCACGGCGTAAGTCGTCATCATCCATCGCAGGTAAATCGTCATGCACTAATGAATAACTATGAATGCATTCAATGGCTGCTGCCAGCACATCTAAATCACGTTTTTCAGCACCGAGCATTTTGCCTGTGGTATAAACCAAAAAAGGGCGTAATCTCTTCCCGCCATTCATTAGACTGTAATGTGTGGCTTCTTTTATGGTGTTGTCGCTTTCAAGTGGTTGTTCGAAATAAATGTTGAGTGTATTGACTACATCATCTTGAGCGAGCTTTATTTGTTCTTTTATGCTCACAATTATTCCAAATCGTTATCAAACTGAGTAAGCGGTGCTTTTTCGTCATTACCCATTAATATCGACACCTTTTGCTCAGCTTGTTGAAGTTTGCCTGAAGATGCGCTCGCAAGTGCAATACCTCGCTCAAATTGCTTTAAAGACTGTTCAAGCGATAAATCACCTTGTTCCATTTCACTGACAATTGTTGTTAGCTCTTCTAGTGCTTGTTCGAAACTTAAATTTTCAGGTTTTTTAGTCGCCATCTTTATTTTCAACTTACATAATAAATTTAGACGCCAATTTTAGGGGGAATGCTAAACTAGGTCAAAGAATGATATTGTTTTTTGATAGATAAATGCTGTTGATTGGGTTTTATTGCGTTTCAACGTTATTTTTTAAAATTATTAATTTTGATTAATTAGGTTGATTACCTATGTTGATCTAAAATAGGACTAATCGTAATTTTACCGTTTATCATAAAAATCACTTAAGTATTTCAGTATCTTGCCGATAAACAATTAATAACAACGCTTGCGAAGAAAAAATATAAAACCTTTGGAGGGAATGTGGATTTAGCAACCATTATTGGGATCCTTGGCGCAATTGGCTTAATTGTCATGTCCATGTTTATGAGTAGTAGCGGTGAAGTCGCTATGTTTTACAATACCCCTTCTGTGGTTATCGTATTTGGTGGTTCCCTTTTTATCGTTTTATCTAATTTTACCATGTCGCAATTTCTTGGCATTGGTAAAGTATGTGCAAAAGCGTTTATGTTTAAAATTGAACCCCCTGAAGCGTTAATTGAAAAGGCGGTTGAGCTAGCAGATTCTGCCCGAAAAGGCGGGTTTTTAGCCTTAGAAGAAGCTGAAATTCCAAATCCATTCATGCGCAAAGGCGTTGATATGCTCGTGGATGGGCATGATGCGGATGTAGTGCGTGCAACATTACAAAAAGATATTTCCCTGACGACGACTCGTCATGAAATGGGCGCAAGCTTATTTAAGTCGCTAGGTGATATTGCTCCCGCAATGGGGATGATCGGTACGTTGATAGGCTTAGTGGCTATGCTCTCGAACATGGATGATCCAAAAGCAATCGGACCTGCAATGGCGGTAGCCTTGTTAACAACGTTGTATGGGGCATTTTTGGCGAATGTTGTCGCCATTCCTATTCAGGTAAAACTTGAACTGCGTAAAGACGAAGAGGCCATGAATCAGCGCTTAATTTTAGATGCGGTATTAGGCATCCAAGATGGCCAAAATCCTAAAGTAATTGAAGGGATTTTGAAAAATTATCTAGCTGAATCAAAACGCACAGTCAATACTGAGGAATAATTATGTCAGATGAAGAGTGCAAATGCCCTCCTCCAGGGTTACCTGCATGGATGGGGACATTTGCCGATTTAATGTCGCTATTAATGTGCTTTTTTGTACTTTTACTCGCATTTTCTGAAATGGATGTACTTAAATTTAAACAAATTGCGGGCTCAATGAAGTTTGCTTTTGGTGTACAAAATAAAATAGAGGTAAAAGACATTCCAAAAGGGACATCTGTTATTGCTATGGAGTTTACGCCGGGTAAACCTGAGCCAACTCCTATAGAAACCATTCAGCAACAAACGGTTGAAATGACTCAACAAATGCTTGAGTTTCAGGCGGGAGATGAAAGCTCCGCAGGTGGACGTCAAGAACAACGTGGTGAAAAGCGAGGTGGTGAATCAAGCAGTACCTCAGAGGAAGTTGCTGCAGCTACGGCAGTGTCTGCTGCTGATCAAGAGCAAATAAATGACTTAGTTAAAAAAATTGCGCAACAGCTTGAAAAACAAATTATTGATGGGGCTATTGAGCTTGAATCTTTAGGGCAGCAAATCATAATTCGTATTAGAGAAAATGGCTCGTTTCCATCGGGGAGTGCATTTTTACAACCACAATTTAAACCTATCATTCAAGATATTGGCCGATTACTTAAAGATGTACCCGGTGAAATTACAGTGTCTGGTCATACGGATGATTTTCAGGTATCCAACGAGCTTTACATTAATAACTGGGATTTATCCTCTAAACGCGCAGTTGCGGTAGCGAGTGAATTACAAAAAGTTCCAGGTTTTGATAAAACCAGAATGATGGTGGTAGGGCGTGCAGAAACACGACCTTTAGTACCTAATGATTCCCGCGAAGATCGCAGACGCAATCGCCGTGTAGAAATATCTATTTTACAAGGTAAGGCAAAAGAGTCAGCGCCAATTGATGTAAGATAGAATGATTTGGCTATGTACCTTTTTTAGCGTAGAGTGCAACATTATTAACAAATGTAATGGGGCGAATATGTTGACTAAGTATTGTAGTATGCCTGGTAACGGCGATGGAACTGATGAAGATACAAAAGTTAAGTAAGGTTATTTAGTTTGCCTGAATGGTTTTTGTATTTTGTAAGTATATTAAGTAAAAGCTGGGTTCTTATTTTGAGTCCGGCTATTTTTATATTCTTTATCCTCAAAGATTATTTAGCTCTTAGGTTCGTTGTTATTACCGCCGCTTTTTTCTTATTTGGCACTGTGACCTACTCAAGTTTAATGGCGTTTGATGATGGTATTTATATATACCGTTACCTTGTATGGGCATTAACAGATATTACTTGGATGGCCCTTATTGCTTATTGGGGTCTTAAAGATAAAGTGCATTTGTGGCAATGTGTACTTGGCCAACTTGTGGTTATTGCTGCCCCTATTCTGCAATTGTTTCGTTTAGTAGATCGCCATCTTTGGGATTTATCGTATAGTACTGTTATGTATCAAACATTTATGCCCTTAATAAATATCGCTACTGTTGTTATATGTTATCTACCGCTTTTATATATTTTTGTTAATAAGCGAAATAAAGCTTTAAGCTTATAACGACAAAAATACCCCTCGTTTAAAATGATGTGCTAGACTACTGTTTATATGAACAGTGTTAGAGCTATGTTATGAAACTTTATATTGCTGAAAAACCCTCTTTGGGTCGCGCTATTGCAGACGCACTTCCTAAACCGCATAAAAAGCATGATGGCTATATTGAAGTGGCAAATGGTGATTGCGTATCTTGGTGCATAGGTCATTTGCTTGAGCAAGCAGAACCCGATGATTATGATGAGCGTTTTAAAAAGTGGCAGTTTGAACATTTACCTATTGTGCCTGAGCATTGGCAACTTAAAGCAAAGCCTAAAACTCGTAAACAACTCACTATTTTAAAAAAGCTAATCAAAAAAGCAACAACACTTGTACATGCTGGCGATCCTGACCGTGAAGGCCAGTTATTAGTTGATGAAGTTATAGAACAAGCAAAAATCAGCCAAGCAAAAAAACAAAATATTCAGCGTTTATTGGTCAGTGACTTAAACTTAACGGCAGTTAAAAAGTCAATAAATAGTATGCGTGCTAACCGTGATTTTATCTCTTTAAGTGTATCTGCTTTAGCACGGTCTCGTGCTGATTGGTTGTTTGGTATGAATTTAACGCGAGCTTATACGCTAGCTGGGCAAAAAGCGGGCTTTGGTAATGTGTTGTCGGTTGGGCGAGTACAAACACCTATTTTAGGTTTAGTTGTAAATCGTGATAATGAAATCGCAAATTTTGTATCCAAACCATTTTATGAAGTACTTGCTCATCTTGTTACACCTGAGCAGCAATCATTTACTGCTAAGTGGATACCGAGTAAAGCGTGCGAACCATATCAAGATGAAGAGGGCAGAGTACTTAATAAAGCCTTAGCCGAAAATGTGACTTCACGCATTGCTAATCAGCCCGCAAATGTAACAGCGCTTGAGCAAAAGCAAAAAAAACAAACCGCGCCTCTTCCTTATAACTTATCTGCTTTACAAATAGATGCTGCTAAAGCTTTTGGGATGCCAGCACAAAAAGTACTCGATATTTGCCAAGTTTTATATGAACGTCATAAATTAATTACCTACCCACGCTCAGATAACCGTTACTTACCGAGAGAGCATCACCAAGATGCACCTGCTATTTTAAAAGCGATAGCCGTAAATGGTGGGCAGTCAGTAGAGCTGGTAAATGAGGCAAATGCAAAACAACGTAGTAAATGTTTTAATGATGCAAAAGTGGCCGCTCATCACGCCATTGTGCCGACAGCTAAACAGTTAAAAAGTGTGAGTTTAGCCAATGATGAAGCAAAAATTTATCAGTTAATAAGTCGACACTATTTAATTCAGTTTTATCCCGACTACATATATAACGAAAGCAAAGTAGAGGTAACCATAGCCGGTGGTTTATTTAAAGCAAGTGCAAAGCAAGATGTAAGCTTAGGTTTTAAATTGCTCATGGGTAAGTCGGAACTTAAAGAAGAAGCTACATTACCTTATTTAGAAAAAGGCATGGCACTTACTTGTACTAAAGGTGAAGTGGTGCAAAAGCATACATCTCCTCCGGCTCATTTTACCGATGCAACCTTACTTGCTGCTATGACGGGAATTAGCCGTTATGTAAAAGACCTGCAAATCAAAAAAATATTAAAAGAAACAGATGGCCTCGGTACAGAAGCAACGCGTGCAGGCATTATTGAGCTGTTATTTAAACGTCGCTTTTTAAAACGTGAGGGAAAAGCAATTAAAGCAACTGAAACAGGTCTGGCATTAATTAGTGTATTACCAGAGGGATTATCAAGCCCCGACTTAACTGCAAAATGGGAGTCGAGTTTAAGTGATATTGCACAGCAAGCAATGAGTTATCAGCAGTTTATACAACCTTTATTAGCCGATTTAACTAACTTTGTAAGTCAAGCGGCGAACTGTAATAGTCAAGCATTTGCACTGTTACCTAAAACGTCACCTAAAAAGCGCTTTGCCAAACGTACAAAAAAAGCGCCGTATAAAAAGTCGAGTTATAAAAAAAGCCCTACGGTAAATTAATCGCAGGGCTTACATATAGCGTTGAAGGTTACTGATTGAATAGTGCCACAGCGGCGTTACTCATAGCCTTTATTCCTGTAGGCAGTGCTACTTTATAATCAGGCGCAAATTTACTTGAATGTAACGAGGGCAGTGTTTCGTTATTTTTTATTGCCTTGGCGTACTGCTGTTGGTTAACGCCACCTAGCCAAAATAAGGTGATAGGAATATTTTCGTCGGTGCGCCCGTATAATCCAAAGTCTTCACCGGCCATTACCGCTTCTGTTTCGAGCACGTTTGCATCACCTATCGCACTTTTTATAGCGTTTCGAACAAGGTTAGTTTGTACTGGGTTATTGTAAGTTGATGGAATTGATTCATCTTCATGAACTTTCACTACAGGGTAAAGAGATTCCTCAAGGCCTGCACTTTGTGCTATACCTGCAGTAATACGTTTAATTGCCGCTATTTGTGCGTTACGTACATCTGGATTGTAGCTGCGTAGCGTAAGTTGCAACTTAACTTCATCAGAAATAACATTGTGTTTAGAGCCACCATGAATGGAACCCACCGTTATCACTGAAGGTTCAAGTGGAGAAAGCTCTCGACTAGTAATTGTTTGTAGTGCAAGTATTGTTCGAGCTGCGATGATCACAGGGTCAATAGTTGTATGCGGGTAAGCACCGTGGCCACCTTTTCCTTTTATACTAATATCGACAGAATCAACATTGGCCATGGTGTATTCATTTTTCATTGCCACCTTACCTGCAGCAACATTAGCGCTTACATGCAAAGCAATAATATGATCAGGTTTAGCGTATTTGCTAAATAATCCTTCCTTGAGCATTGCTTTTGCACCACCGCCTACTTCTTCAGCGGGTTGAGCAACCATCATTAAAGTACCTTGCCACTGATTTTTATGCATAATTAATTGCTCTGCAGTGCCAATAAAAGAGCTCATATGAATATCATGACCACAGCCATGCATAACGCCAACTTCACTACCTTGATCATTAATTGTGGTAATAGTTGATGCGTAAGTTTTGCCTGTTTGCTCTGTTATAGGCAGGCCATCAGTATCAGTTCTGATCATGACGGTAGGGCCTTGACCATTTTTGTAAATTCCGACTACACCATAACCACCTACATTATCGGTTACGTCAAACCCTAATTTCTGAAGTCGTTCAGCGATTTTTTTACCTGTTTGCTTTTCCTTATATGACAATTCAGGTGATTGATGTAGGTCTAAGTAAAGTTTTTCTATTGCCGGCATGCTGGTATCAAGATCCAATTTAAGTGCTTGCGCATTCAATAATGGGCTGACTAATAAACACAATGCACTTACATACGCTAATTTCATATTTCCCTCACTACCTTTTATTGTATTTAAATGATTTAAACAGATGACTTGTAATTATTATCTTCATCACCATATAAAAACTTAAATAGATGAACATGGCAATAATTCAATGAGTAATATAGTTAGTCTTAACGCACAAAACCTTCAGCAAGTATTGGGTGAAACATCACAACAAAAGTTAGTACTACTTAACTTTTTTTCTCCACAAAGCCCTGAGTGTATTAGCCAAGCAGCTATTTTAGATAAGTTAGCTGCTGAATACAGCAACTATATAGTAGTCGCAAACTTAGACTGCGATGCAGAGCAGGCACTTGCCTCTCAACTTGCCCAACAAGTTGGATTGCAAACCTTACCTACTTTAGTGTTATTAAAAGACTCAGCTCCAGTTGATGTATTAGCGGGTGCTCAAACAGAAAGCCAAGTTCGTGATGCATTATCTAAACATTTACCTGCGCAACAAGACCTTTTATTAGAGCAAGCCAAGCAAGCACTTATTAATAGTGATTTAAATGCCGCGTTTAATCATGCTAAGCAAGCATATGAATTAGATAGTCGTAATGCGAGAATTAAATTAGTGCTTGCAGATATATGTATACAGATTCACAAACTAGATGAAGCCGCTGCGTTAATAGAAACAATAGATGTAAAAGAGCAAGATGCATACTTTAATAATATTAAGGCAAAATGTGAGGCCGCATTAGAGGCAACCGATTCACCTGAAATAAAAGCATTGCAAGAAAGAGTAGCCAAGCATCCCAATGAGCTTGAATTACAAATGGAACTTAGTAACCTACTCAATGAAGCAGGAAGGAAAGAAGAAGCATTAGAAGCACTCTTTACTATCCTTAAAAAAGATCTTAACTATGATGAAGCCAAACCAAACTTCTTAGCAATAATCGCCTCTTTACCTGACGGCGATGCATTAGCCGCTAAATATCGCCGCAAGCTCTATAGTATTTTATATTAACGGCTAATTAGAACCTTTATAAAAGCATCTAACTAAAGATGCTTTTTTGTTTTCTACATTTAAAAAGAGGATAAATGCAGGGTTATCCACAGGGTTTTGTGGGTAACGTGTGTGTCTAGGTGGGGTATCTTTGGGGTAACAATTAAATGCAAAAAAGCCTTTAAAAACGCTTGCGTTAAAATCGATTCTCCCTATAATGCGACCCCACTGAGACGGGGAACGCCAACGCATAGCGAGGCACGAGCTACTCAGTGAGTCGAGTAAAACTTAGTTCTGAAAACTTTCAAGTTTAACAAAATTAAGTGTTGACAAAAAAATAGGAAAGCGTAATATGCGCAGCCCTAGCGAGATAAAGTTTAACGATTTAATCGCAACGTTCTTTAACAATATAAAGCAATCATCTGTGTGGGTACTCGTACAGATTGAGTTCTAACAGCCAAGCTACTTCGTTCTTTATTGAGCAAGTAACGAGGCAAGCAAATTTAGAGTCTCAATGTGATTTCTCGAAAGAGAAACTGAGTGACCAACAGAATAGTTACTTTTAGTAATTATTCAGCACAGTCAATTCAATATCGAAAGATATTAAATAAATTCAGAATTCATTGAGCTGTCGAAAGACATAAAACTTTTTAATTGAAGAGTTTGATCATGGCTCAGATTGAACGCTGGCGGCAGGCCTAACACATGCAAGTCGAGCGGTAACAGAAAGTAGCTTGCTACTTTGCTGACGAGCGGCGGACGGGTGAGTAATGCTTGGGAACATGCCTTGAGGTGGGGGACAACAGTTGGAAACGACTGCTAATACCGCATAATGTCTACGGACCAAAGGGGGCTTCGGCTCTCGCCTTTAGATTGGCCCAAGTGGGATTAGCTAGTTGGTGAGGTAATGGCTCACCAAGGCGACGATCCCTAGCTGGTTTGAGAGGATGATCAGCCACACTGGGACTGAGACACGGCCCAGACTCCTACGGGAGGCAGCAGTGGGGAATATTGCACAATGGGCGCAAGCCTGATGCAGCCATGCCGCGTGTGTGAAGAAGGCCTTCGGGTTGTAAAGCACTTTCAGTCAGGAGGAAAGGGATGTAGTTAATACCTGCATCCTGTGACGTTACTGACAGAAGAAGCACCGGCTAACTCCGTGCCAGCAGCCGCGGTAATACGGAGGGTGCGAGCGTTAATCGGAATTACTGGGCGTAAAGCGTACGCAGGCGGTTTGTTAAGCGAGATGTGAAAGCCCCGGGCTCAACCTGGGAACTGCATTTCGAACTGGCAAACTAGAGTGTGATAGAGGGTGGTAGAATTTCAGGTGTAGCGGTGAAATGCGTAGAGATCTGAAGGAATACCGATGGCGAAGGCAGCCACCTGGGTCAACACTGACGCTCATGTACGAAAGCGTGGGGAGCAAACAGGATTAGATACCCTGGTAGTCCACGCCGTAAACGATGTCTACTAGAAGCTCGGAACCTCGGTTCTGTTTTTCAAAGCTAACGCATTAAGTAGACCGCCTGGGGAGTACGGCCGCAAGGTTAAAACTCAAATGAATTGACGGGGGCCCGCACAAGCGGTGGAGCATGTGGTTTAATTCGATGCAACGCGAAGAACCTTACCTACACTTGACATACAGAGAACTTACCAGAGATGGTTTGGTGCCTTCGGGAACTCTGATACAGGTGCTGCATGGCTGTCGTCAGCTCGTGTTGTGAGATGTTGGGTTAAGTCCCGCAACGAGCGCAACCCCTATCCTTAGTTGCTAGCAGGTAATGCTGAGAACTCTAAGGAGACTGCCGGTGATAAACCGGAGGAAGGTGGGGACGACGTCAAGTCATCATGGCCCTTACGTGTAGGGCTACACACGTGCTACAATGGCGCATACAGAGTGCTGCGAACTCGCGAGGGTAAGCGAATCACTTAAAGTGCGTCGTAGTCCGGATTGGAGTCTGCAACTCGACTCCATGAAGTCGGAATCGCTAGTAATCGCGTATCAGAATGACGCGGTGAATACGTTCCCGGGCCTTGTACACACCGCCCGTCACACCATGGGAGTGGGTTGCTCCAGAAGTAGATAGTCTAACCCTCGGGAGGACGTTTACCACGGAGTGATTCATGACTGGGGTGAAGTCGTAACAAGGTAGCCCTAGGGGAACCTGGGGCTGGATCACCTCCTTATACGATTTAGAACTTATTTGTTCGCAGTGTCCACACAGATGATTGTTAGTTAGTTTTACCCTTTGGGTTAACTGATTAATATGCTCTTTAAAAATTTGGAAAAGCTGATAATAAAATTCGTATAAATAACATTGTTATTTGTACAGAGTTTTCAAAAGTAAAAAAGAATGATAGCAGTATCATTCAGTGCCAATTTAATCATTTATGATTAATTGGTATCTACTTTAGTATTCAATATTAACTTCTGGCGAAGTTAAACTGTCACAAAACAAAGACCCGTTTGGGTTGTATGGTTAAGTGACTAAGCGTACACGGTGGATGCCTTGGCAGTTGGAGGCGATGAAGGACGTATTAACTTGCGATAAGCCTAGTCAAGCTAGTAAAAAGCGCTTGAGACTAGGATTTCCGAATGGGGAAACCCACCTGCTTGCAGGTATCGTTAACTGAATACATAGGTTAACGAGGCGAACGCGGAGAACTGAAACATCTAAGTACCCGTAGGAAAAGAAATCAACCGAGATTCCGAGAGTAGCGGCGAGCGAAATCGGAACAGCCCTTAAGCTTATTATGTGTTAATGGAAGGCTCTGGAAAGTGCCACGATACAGGGTGATAGTCCCGTACATGAAAACGCATCTTAAGTGAAATCGAGTAGGTCGGAGCACGTGAAACTTTGACTGAATATAGGTGGACCATCATCTAAGGCTAAATACTCCCAACTGACCGATAGTGAACCAGTACCGTGAGGGAAAGGCGAAAAGAACCCCTGTGAGGGGAGTGAAATAGAACCTGAAACCGTGTACGTACAAGCAGTAGGAGCAGACTTGTTCTGTGACTGCGTACCTTTTGTATAATGGGTCAGCGACTTATATTTTGTAGCGAGGTTAACCGATTAGGGTAGCCGTAGGGAAACCGAGTCTTAACTGGGCGAATAGTTGCAAGGTATAGACCCGAAACCCGGTGATCTAGCCATGGGCAGGTTGAAGGTTGAGTAACATCAACTGGAGGACCGAACCCACTAACGTTGAAAAGTTAGGGGATGACCTGTGGTTAGGAGTGAAAGGCTAATCAAACCGGGAGATAGCTGGTTCTCCCCGAAATCTATTTAGGTAGAGCCTCGGACGAATACTTACGGGGGTAGAGCACTGTTAAGGCTAGGGGGTCATCCCGACTTACCAACCCTTTGCAAACTCCGAATACCGTAAAGTACTATCCGGGAGACACACGGCGGGTGCTAACGTCCGTCGTGAAGAGGGAAACAACCCAGACCGCCAGCTAAGGTCCCAAAGTCATAGTTAAGTGGGAAACGATGTGGAAAGGCCCAGACAGCCAGGAGGTTGGCTTAGAAGCAGCCATCCTTTAAAGAAAGCGTAATAGCTCACTGGTCGAGTCGGTCTGCGCGGAAGATGTAACGGGGCTAAACTATGCACCGAAGCTGCGGATTCAAAATTTATTTTGAGTGGTAGGGGAGCGTTCTGTAAGCCGTTGAAGGTGAACCGGGAGGTTTGCTGGAGGTATCAGAAGTGCGAATGCTGACATGAGTAACGATAATGCGGGTGAAAAACCCGCACGCCGGAAGACCAAGGGTTCCTATCCCATGTTAATCAGGGTAGGGTAAGTCGACCCCTAAGGCGAGGCCGAAAGGCGTAGTCGATGGGAAACGGATTAATATTTCCGTACTTGGTATAATTGCGATGGGGGGACGGAGCAGGCTAAGCAAGCATGGCGATGGTAGTCCATGTGAAAGTGTGTAGGCTAGTGACTTAGGTAAATCCGGGTTGCTGTTAGGCTGAGACACGAGACGAGTCACCAAGGTGATGAAGTTGCTGATGCCATACTTCCAGGAAAAGCCTCTAAGCTTCAGATTATACCGAATCGTACCCCAAACCGACACAGGTGGTCAGGTAGAGAATACTAAGGCGCTTGAGAGAACTCGGGTGAAGGAACTAGGCAAAATCGTACCGTAACTTCGGGAGAAGGTACGCTCCTATCTGTGATGAGACTTGCTCTCTAAGCGGACGGGAGCCGCAGTGACCAGGTGGCTGGGACTGTTTATTAAAAACACAGCACTGTGCAAAATCGCAAGATGACGTATACGGTGTGACACCTGCCCGGTGCCGGAAGGTTAATTGATGGGGTTATCTTCGGAGAAGCTCTTGATCGAAGCCCCGGTAAACGGCGGCCGTAACTATAACGGTCCTAAGGTAGCGAAATTCCTTGTCGGGTAAGTTCCGACCTGCACGAATGGTGTAACCATGGCCACGCTGTCTCCACCCGAGACTCAGTGAAATTGAAATCGCAGTGAAGATGCTGTGTACCCGCGGCTAGACGGAAAGACCCCGTGAACCTTTACTACAGCTTGGCACTGAACATTGAACCTACATGTGTAGGATAGGTGGGAGACTTAGAAGCAGAGACGCTAGTTTTTGTGGAGTCGTCCTTGAAATACCACCCTTGTAGTTTTGATGTTCTAACGTTGGCCCCTGAATCGGGGTTACGGACAGTGCCTGGTGGGTAGTTTGACTGGGGCGGTCTCCTCCCAAAGAGTAACGGAGGAGCACGAAGGTTGGCTAAGTACGGTCGGACATCGTACGGTTAGTGTAATGGTAGAAGCCAGCTTAACTGCGAGACAGACACGTCGAGCAGGTACGAAAGTAGGTCATAGTGATCCGGTGGTTCTGAATGGAAGGGCCATCGCTCAACGGATAAAAGGTACTCCGGGGATAACAGGCTGATACCGCCCAAGAGTTCATATCGACGGCGGTGTTTGGCACCTCGATGTCGGCTCATCACATCCTGGGGCTGAAGTCGGTCCCAAGGGTATGGCTGTTCGCCATTTAAAGTGGTACGCGAGCTGGGTTTAGAACGTCGTGAGACAGTTCGGTCCCTATCTGCCGTGGGCGTTTGAGAATTGAGAGGGGTTGCTCCTAGTACGAGAGGACCGGAGTGAACGAACCGCTGGTGTTCGGGTTGTCATGCCAATGGCATTGCCCGGTAGCTACGTTCGGAACTGATAAGCGCTGAAAGCATCTAAGCGCGAAGCAGGCCTCGAGATGAGTTCTCACTAGACTTTTAAAGTCTCTGAAGGGCCGTTGAAGACGACAACGTTGATAGGCAAGATGTGGAAGTGGTGTGAGCCATTAAGCTAACTTGTACTAATTACCCGTGAGGCTTAACCATACAACGCCAAACGCGTTTTATGCGACAGTTTAAGCAAGAAGTTAATAGACTAAAGTAGATACTTGAAGACTTTATTATCAGAATTCCAAATTTATGAGGTGACTCTTAGCGCGTAGCGTTAACATTGAGGCACCTTACGCAAAGGAAATGTAAGCACTACGTGCTTTGTCATTAATCCTTTGGACAAAATTTGCTTGGTGACAATAGCGTTTTGGACCCACCTGACCCCATGCCGAACTCAGTAGTGAAACGAAACAGCGCCGATGATAGTGTAGCATTTGCTATGTGAAAGTAGGACATTACCAGGCTCCAAATTTAGTCGAAAGACTTTAAATTTAAGAATAAATAATAAGAAAATTGAAAAGAATTTTCTTGGTGACAATAGCGTTTTGGACCCACCTGACCCCATGCCGAACTCAGTAGTGAAACGAAACAGCGCCGATGATAGTGTAGCATTTGCTATGTGAAAGTAGGACATTACCAGGATCTAATTAAAGAAACCCGTTACAGCAATGTAACGGGTTTTTTGTTGTCTGAGATAAAGTAAAACATCAAGCCAAGGCTGTATATGGAACTTAGTAGTGGCCGCTCTTGCATATCCTGTGCTCCATGGCATTCATATTCCTAAACAGCTCGAAGGCAAGCCCCGCACAAGGCCACTGTCGCATTTGCTATGTGACTTTCTACTGCTGTGGGCACCATGACATTACCACGATCCAAATAAGAGAAACCCGTTACAGCGATGTGACGAGTTTTTTTTGCTGTCTGGGATTTAATAAATAGCCAAGAGCCCATGCCGAACTCAGTGGTGGCCTTTCTCGTACATCCTGTGCTCCACGGCATTCGTATTCCTAAACAGCTCGAAGGCAAGCCCCGCACAAGGCCACTGTCGCATTTGCTATGTGACTTTCTACTGCTGTGGGCACCATGACATTACCACGATCCAAATAAGAGAAACCCGTTACAGCGATGTGACGGGTTTTTTGCTGCCTGGGATTTAATAAATAGCCAAGAGCCCATGCCGAACTCAGTGGTGGACTTTCTCGTACATCCTGTGCTCCACGGGATTCGTATTCCTAAACAGCTCGAAGGCAAGCCCCGCACAAGGCCACTGTCGCATTTGCTATGTGACTTTCTACTGCTGTGGGCACCATGACATTACCACGATCCAATTAAAGAAGCCCGTTACAGCGATGTGACGGGTTTTTTGCTGCCTGGGATTTAATAAATAGCCAAGAGCCCATGCCGAACTCAGTAGTGGCCTTTCTCGTACATCCTGTGCTCTACGGCATTCGTATTCCTAAACAGCTCGAAGGCAAGCCCCGCACAAGGCCACTGTTGCATTTGCTATGTGACTTTCTACTGCTGTGGGCACCATGACATTACCACGATCCAAATAAGAGAAATCCGTTACAGCAATGTAACGGGTTTTTTGTTGTCTGAGATAAAGTAAAACATCAAGCCAAGACTGTATATGGAACTTAGTAGTGGCCGCTCTTGCATATCCTGTGCTCCATGGCATTCGTATTCCTATACATCAAACAAAACAGCTTGGATCTAAACAGAATAGTGGGATGTTCTATTGTATTGTCGCTATAAATTAGCGCACTAGCTTCAAATAACAGAACCACGTTACAGCAAAATGCTGGTTTTTTATTGTTTTAAATTTGAAGATGAATTACGCAATATCTTAAAAAATAGACTGTCCGCTAATCTCATCATGTATATGCTTCCTATCAGATTACTAATAACTTATAGACTTAACATTCTCATGCAGTTATAGATCCTACGTGTTAAAATTTTATTTTAACTTTGCATATTATTGAGGTGTCTATTGCCAACCAGTGATTATCAACGAGTGCTAAATGAGATAACTCAAGAGGTTAAACCTTTATTGAGCCAAGGTAAGGTTGCTGATTATATCCCTGCTCTTGCTGAAGTTGATCTTGAGCAGTTTTCTATTGCCATTTACACCACTGAGGGGGAGATATTTTGCGCGGGTGATTGCGAACAACGTTTTACTATTCAATCTGTTTCTAAAGTAATGACTCTGACATTAGCGCTGCAACGTTATGGCGATGAATTATGGAGTAGAGTGGGTAAAGAGCCCTCAGGAACAGCGTTTAATTCACTGACACAGCTTGAGTTTGAAAAAGGCATACCACGCAACCCGTTCATTAATGCGGGAGCGATTGTTACCTGTGATGCTTTGTATAGTCGTTTATCAGCTCCAATGCACTCTATGCTTGAAACATTTCGCGATTTATCAGGTAATCGAAGTATCGTAATTGATAAGCAAGTGGCTAACTCAGAATATGAGTTTCGGCATAGAAATGCGGCAATGGCACACTTAATGAAATCATTCGGCAACTTTGAGAATGAAGTGGATGATGTGCTTTGGTCATACTTTAATTTTTGTGCCATAGAACTTAATTGTATTGAACTTGCTAAGGCGTACAACTTTTTAGCTAATAAAGGGATAGACTACAGCTCTTCTAAACGAGTGCTTTCTAGCCGTCAAAATAAGCAACTAAACTCGTTGTTATTTACTAGTGGTTTATATGATGCGGCGGGTGATTTTGGTTATCGAGTGGGGATGCCTGGAAAATCAGGGGTTTCTGGGACTATATTGGCGGTATTACCGAATAGGTTTACTGTGGCAGTGTATTCCCCAGGATTAAACTCTTTTGGTAACTCGGTGGCAGGAATAGCAGCATTAGAGCTGCTATCTAAAAAGCTTGATATATCTATATTTTAGTACGCTGAGTGCTTTGGGATTTTATTGATCCCAATACACTTGCTCTAAACAATCTTCGCGCTCTGGTAAGCCACGTGATAAGCGTGGAGAATGCTGAACCAGCACTTCGTAACTTGCACGGTTGGCGTATTTACTGATTTGAGCGAGCGAAGAGTAGGTAATCGCTTGTTGCTGATGTTTTGCTGAATTAGCAACGTTCAGCTTATGATAAACATTCGCTGATAAGTCATGTAATACAGCGGCTAAAGCACAATCACCAGCGCCGTTGGTATTTTTAATCGAGTCAGGCCCGCCCATAAACGGAGCAGTATGACTATATGCCTTTATTGGGTTTTCACAGTCAACTTTACGCATTGCACGTGAAAACTCATAACGATTAAAATCAGGGATAGCACCAGGCAAAAGTGGATACTCTGTTTCGCGTTTGAAACTGTCATCAACAAAACCGGCCATAAATAAGCCTTTTTCACCGGCAGTACAAATTACTAAATCAACCCAGTCTAATGCTTTGTCGGCAGCTAGTAATGGATCTTCAAATCCAGTAATTGCTTGGCCTTCTTCTTCGTTCATAGCAAGGATATCAACATGCTTTTCTACAAAGTTAGCCCACCATGTAGGATCCTGCTCGATAAGAAACTTAGTACCGAGTGTTAATACAACCGGTACATCTGCATCGTTAGCATACTTGATTGCTTGCATGGTCGCTTCGGTCATGGTTTCATCGCCTTGAGTACGCATTAAATAAGCACTGATGACTAATGCTGATGATCCTTCTATTAGCTCTTTATCAATTGACTCAGGCTTTAGGTAATTCATCAGGCCAGCACTAATGGCAAAGGTGCGTTCACCCGTTTCATCAATCAATGTGAAACAGCGGCCTATAGGACCATCTACAGGCTGTAAGTAGTCTAAGTCTACGCGACTTGAGTTATTACATAAAAAGCGATAAGCATAACTGCCTATTTTTATGTTTTCACTCATTACACCTAATAGCACCGAACGGTCATCAGCAAGTACGGAATAGTTGTGCATCGTGTTGCCAACGGTTCCGCCTGCGAATTCGTAATCGACCATGTCGTTTAGTTTTAAGCGATCGTATAAAGCATTGGTGATGTCATTATCTATAACTTGCGACATCCCTCGGCGCAATTGAAATTCATCGAGAAAAGCTTGGTCAACCTTAGCTTCTATATCAACAACGATTTGATCGATCCCCGTAATATAGCTGCGGTGTAATCGCTCAGTGGCGTTAAGTTGATTGGTCAGTGGATCTTTGGCTTCCACTGGAAAATAATGTTTATGCCTGCGGCGTCCAGGAAATTTCATTTGCTACCCGTGTTGTGAGCTAAATAAAAAAAGCGTGAGATTATAGCGTAAATCCTGCCTTATGAGCCATGACAAACCACTTAAATTTGTTTTATTTTTGCAATAAAGTGATCAATGACGCATTTTATTGCGCTAAGTTGGTATAATTACGGCATAAAAAATAGTTAAGTAATAATAATGATAGAGCCATTTGACGACCAATATTGGATGGAACAAGCGCTTGTGTATGCAAAACAAGCGGAGCAGCTAGATGAGATCCCGGTAGGTGCTATAATTGTTAAAGATAATCAGCTTATTAGCGCAGGCTATAATCGCTCAATTACTGATAACGACCCGTCGGCTCATGCTGAGATGATAGCGGTACGTGAAGCAGGAAAAGTACTTAATAATTACCGCTTAATTGACTGTACTCTTTATGTCACATTAGAGCCATGCTCTATGTGCGCAGGTTTATTAGTACATAGCCGAATTAAACGCTTAGTATTTGGTGCAGCCGATGCTAAAACGGGTTCTGCTGGTTCTATTATGAACCTTTTACAAGAACCTCGTTTAAACCATCAGGTAGAAATAACGGGTGGGGTATTAGAAACACAATGTGCAGAGACTATTTCTAGTTTTTTTAAGCGTCGCCGAGCACAAATAAAGGCGGCAAAGCAAGCCGCTCGTAATAGTAACAGCGATTAGTCAGCTGCTGCTATTAAGGCGTCTAATTCAGCCATTTGCTGCATAGCAAACATGCGGCGGCGCCAAATTATTTTTTTATGTAAATTTCTTAACATCACTCGACGACGAGTGGCGGTTGAGTGCTTTATACAACGTTTAAGTTGATGTGTACGTCTACGTTTAAGCATGACTTATCCTTATGTGCTTGGTAATGACACAAAATTTTATACAATTAAGCCAGATTATTGAATAATTGATTACAAGTAAACAACTATTTGATTTTCTGATGTTCAGTTAATTACTAAGCAGCGTATTTATTTTTTTTCCTCAGCGGAATTACTTGTACGTTGCTCTGAATCATCTGGTTTAACGATTTTATCTTCTGTATCATTTGTTGAGGTAATCGGCGCCATTGCATTATTTTCATCAAGCCAAACAAGCGCGTCGTAATAGCGGCGTATATTATCAACGTAAGTCACTGCTACATCACCGCGAGCATAGCCATAACGGGTATTACGATAGTGACGTTTTTTTACTAACAATGGTAAGCGCTTTTTAACGTCAGCCCATTTATCAGGGCTAGCTCCCTGTTGCTCGGTAATAATACGGGCATCGTTAACGTGTCCCCAACCTACATTATAGGCGGCAAGTGCAAGCCAAGTACGATCCGGTTGAGGGATTCGATCCGGGACGCGTTTAATTAATTTTGCTAAGTATTGTGCACCACCGCGTATATTTTGCTCTGGTTCTAAGCGGTTTGTTACACCGACTTGTTTTGCTGTGCGTCTTGTTAGCATCATAATACCACGCACACCGGTTGGTGACTTAGCACGCGGGTTCCACATCGACTCTTGATAACTTAATGCCGCCAGTAAGCGCCAATCTAGGCTACCAGCATATTGCATAAACCAAGGTTGATATTTAGGCAGTGTTTCTTTAATTGCATCTATATAGGCCAAGGTATTAACGTAATTAAACTGGCGGACATGACCGAAGTATTTTTCTTCGAGCACATAAAGTTGATTATTTTGTTTTGCTTCACCAAAAAAGGGGACTAATAATGCGTATAGGGAATCATCATTCGACTTTCTTAGTATCCATGCAATTGAATCATTTCGGGTAACTGAAAAGCCAATACTTAAATTAGGGTGATAGCGACGAAATAGCGCTAAAGTATGAGAATCCGCTAAGGTGTAATCTATTTCGCCGTCAATAACTGCTTGCAGTAATTCTTCTTCATCAAACTCTTCGGTTTCATTCCAGCTTAAGTTTGGGTTGGTTTGTTGAATTTCTTCTAATGTTAATGAATGGCTACTTTTAGCGATAACGGTGAAGTTTCCGGTTAAATCATCAAAATCACGAGGGCGTTCACGGCCTTGTTTAAAGACTAATTTTTGACTAATTGTTCTGTATGTAGGGCCATAGCGATAGCGCTCAGCACGTACTTTATTGTAGGTAAGCCCTGAGGCAATTAAATCGAGGTCACCACTGTCTAAGCGCGCAAACATTTCGGATAAATTAAAAAAGGGTACAATTTCAAGCTCTACCCCTAAGTAGTCTGCAAACGCTTGAGAGAGCTCAAATTCAAATCCTTGCTCCCCTTGAATGGCTTGATAGTAATTACTTGCACTGGCAAGTGTACCAATACGAATTTTGTTTTCAGATTTGATTTGGGCAAGCTGTGTTGATTGCTCTTGTGTATTACATGCACACAAAAGTATGACTAACGTAATGATTGTTATTAGCTTTATCTTCAACATATTCGCCTCTTTAGCATCGTATCTCCTGTTATAACAAAACTTACTGATTACGTCACTTGTCGTTTAATCGCAGTGAGTAAAAAATAGGTGTAAACAAAAAGAAAAAGTTAATTTAATGAAAAGCGCATTTTTGAGTTAAATCTGAGAGTAATTTGGACTATAATACGCGCCTAAAATATCGTTCAATCCCTAACCCCGGGTGAAATTACTTATGTTGATCCTTCGTGGTGCACCAGCACTTTCAGAGTTCAGAGTTAATAAAATTTTAGCGCGTTGCCAACAATCGCAACTTCCTGTCACCAATGTATATGCCGAATACGCTCACTTTGCCGATTTAACATCGCCATTAAACACTGATGAGCACACCAAACTTGAAAAGTTATTAACCTACGGCCCAACAATTGCTGAGCATGCGCCAGTAGGTCAGTTGGTATTAGTAACGCCTCGCCCTGGTACAATCTCGCCATGGGCTTCAAAAGCGACAGATATCGCTCATAACTGTGGGCTTAAACAAGTTCATCGCGTAGAGCGCGGTATTGCTTACTATATTGAAGGTGATTTAAGTGCAGAACAGTTAGCACAAGTTGCAGCACTTCTTCATGACCGCATGACTGAAGCTACTCATAGTAAATTAGAAGATGCCGCGCAGTTGTTTCGCAGCGATGCACCTCGTCCAATGTCATCAGTTGATATTTTAGGTGGCGGCCGTGAAGCATTAGCCGCAGCAAATATAGAGCAAGGGTTTGCGCTTGCTGATGATGAAATTGATTATTTAGTTGAAAACTTTATTAAGTTAGGGCGTAACCCTAACGATATTGAACTGTTTATGTTTGCTCAAGCGAACTCAGAGCATTGTCGTCATAAAATATTTAATGCTGATTGGACTATCGATGGCATTGAACAACCAAAGTCGTTGTTCAAAATGATTAAAAACACCTTTGAGCATAACCCTGAGAATGTATTATCTGCCTATAAAGATAATGCAGCCGTAATGAAAGGCTCAAAGGCGGGTCGCTTCTTCCCGAATGCACAAGGTGAATATGCGTATCACCAAGAAGACATTGAAATTTTAATGAAGGTTGAAACCCATAACCACCCAACGGCTATTGCTCCTTTCTCTGGTGCGGCAACAGGATCGGGCGGTGAGATTCGCGATGAGGGCGCAACTGGTCGTGGTTCAAAACCAAAAGCGGGTTTAGTGGGCTTTACTGTATCTAATTTACGTATTCCTGGTTTTGAACAACCTTGGGAAAGTGATTTTGGTAAACCAGGCCGTATTGTTAATGCCCTAGATATTATGACTGAAGGCCCATTAGGTGGTGCTGCGTTTAATAACGAGTTTGGACGTCCTAATTTATTAGGTTATTTCCGTACTTACGAAGAAAAAGTGACCAGTCACAATGGTGAAGAGGTGCGTGGTTACCACAAGCCAATTATGCTTGCCGGTGGTTTAGGTAATATCCGTGCTGATCATGTTCAAAAAGGCGATATTCCAGTTGGTGCAAAACTCATTGCACTAGGCGGCCCTGCAATGAACATTGGCTTAGGCGGTGGCGCTGCATCAAGTATGGCGTCGGGTCAATCAAATGAAGATTTAGATTTTGCCTCTGTACAGCGTGAAAACCCCGAAATGGAACGTCGTTGCCAAGAAGTCATCGACAAGTGTTGGCAGCTAGGTGATGCAAATCCAATTGCGTTTATTCATGATGTGGGTGCAGGTGGTTTATCTAACGCATTCCCTGAACTTGTTAGTGACGGTGGACGTGGCGGTAAATTTCAGCTTCGCAATATCCCAAATGATGAACCGGGCATGGCACCACACGAAATTTGGTGTAATGAATCGCAAGAGCGCTATGTACTCGCTGTTGCTGTTGAAGATTTTGATCGTTTTGAAGCTATTTGTAAGCGTGAAAGAGCGCAATATGCGGTTATTGGTGAAGCAACTGCAGAGCCTCATTTAACGGTTGCTGATAGTCACTTTGAAAATAATCCTGTTGATTTACCGCTCGATGTTTTATTAGGGAAAGCACCTAAAATGCATCGTGATGTAACATCACAACAAGTGTTAGGTAAAGCACTCGACGTTGAAAATATCAGTGCTGCTGATGCTGCAGAACGTTTATTACGTTTACCAACCATTGCTGAAAAAACCTTCCTCATTACTATTGGCGATCGCTCGGTAACAGGTTTAGTAGCACGCGATCAAATGGTAGGCCCATGGCAAGTACCAGTAGCTAACTGTGCAGTAACCGCAGCAACGTATGACACTTACCATGGTGAAGCAATGTCACTGGGTGAACGTACGCCTGCAGCACTACTTAACTATGGCGCTTCAGCGCGTTTAGCCGTGGCAGAATCGTTAACGAATATTGCCTGTGCAAACATTGGCTCTCTTGAAAATATTAAGTTATCTGCAAACTGGATGGCCGCAGCGGGACACCCAGGAGAAGATGCCGGTTTATACGAAGCAGTAAAAGCGGTGGGTGAAGAGTTATGTCCGGCACTTGGGTTAACAATTCCTGTAGGTAAAGATTCTATGTCGATGAAAACGACATGGAAGAACGAAGATGATGCTACAGAGCAATCTGTAACATCCCCGTTATCGCTTATTATCACTGCGTTTGGTCGTGTTGAAGACGTACGTAAAACAGTGACCCCACAGTTACGAACAGATAAAGGCGATACATCGCTTATTTTAGTTGACTTAGGCGCGGGCAAAAACCGACTGGGCGCATCAAGCCTTGCTCAGGTTTATAAGCAATTAGGTGATACAACACCTGATGTAGATAGCCCAGAGCTACTAAAAGGTTTTTACAACGCAATGCAAGCGCTAGTCGCTGATAGCAAGTTGCTTGCGTACCATGACCGTTCAGACGGTGGCTTATTTACCACTATCGCTGAAATGGCGTTTACCGGTCACACCGGTGTTACCGTTGATTTAGCGACTTTGACGGGCTCTGATATTGAAGCGCTTTATAACGAAGAGCTAGGTGCTGTAATTCAAGTAGCGAATAGCGATTTAGAGGCTGTAAATGCGGTATTTGAGCAGCATGGAGTTGCCGCAATTAGTCATGTGATTGGCTCGCTAAATAACGACGATAACATAGTGTTTAATCGTGGTGAGCAAACAGTACTTAATCATACTCGTACTGAACTTCGTACAATTTGGGCCGAAACAACGTATCAAATGCAAGCGCGTCGTGATAACCCAGATTGTGCTAAGCAAGAGTTTGACGCTAAGTTTGACGCAAAAGATCCTGGCTTAAATGTAAAACTTAACTTTGATTTAAATGAAGATGTTGCAGCTCCATATATTGCAACTGGTGCTAAACCGCAAATGGCTATTTTACGTGAGCAAGGTGTAAACTCTCATTTAGAAATGGCAGCTGCATTTAACCGTGCGGGCTTTGCAGCGGTTGATGTGCACATGAGCGACATTTTAGAAGGTCGTTTAACGCTTGAACAGTTCAAAGGTTTAGTGGCGTGTGGTGGTTTCTCTTACGGTGATGTGCTTGGTGCGGGTGAAGGTTGGGCTAAGTCAATATTGTTTAATGACATGGCACGCGATCAATTCCAAAGTTTCTTCCACCGTGAAGACACCTTTAGCTTAGGGGTATGTAACGGTTGTCAAATGCTATCAACATTAAAAGAGTTGATCCCAGGTACTGAGCATTGGCCACGCTTTGTAACGAACAAGTCAGAGCGTTTTGAAGCACGCTTTAGCTTAGTTGAAATACAAGAGAATCCATCGGTATTCTTTAATGGTATGGCGGGCTCGCGGATGCCAATTGCGGTATCTCATGGTGAAGGCCATGCAGAGTTTGCAAACGAAGCAGCAACAAAAGCAGCACTTGCAAGTGGTACTGTAGCGGTTAAATTTGTTGATAACTACGGCAACCCTACAACGCAATACCCAGCGAACCCGAACGGCTCGCCAGAAGGTATCACCGGTATTACATCAACAGATGGTCGTGCAACTGTAATGATGCCACATCCAGAGCGTGTATTTCGTACTGTTGCTAACTCTTGGCACCCAGATGAGTGGAAAGAGGATAGCCCATGGATGCGTATGTTCCGTAATGCGCGTAAAAATGTAGGTTAATATACACACTAGATTCATGATCTGGATGTAAAATAAAAAAGGCTGCCTTGTGCAGCCTTTTTTGTTTAGACTGTTCAAGGTTCAAGGTTCAAGGTTCAAGGTTCAAGGTTCAAATTAAGGATAGTATGATCAAACGCATCGCATGGGGAATCGTGTTTTTATTTCTGAGTGTTTTAACACTGGGTTATGTATTTCGTATGCCTATAACTCAATGGGCTATAGCGTCATCTTTGAGCCAATCTGGTGTTGAACTACATTGTTTAGATTGGTCACTAAACTCAAATATTAGCTTAGACGTAAACCGATTATGTTTGGCTTACCAAGGCCATCAAATTGAGCTTGGTGACATTGTGGCTGATACAAAAAAAATAACAGTTGGCCGCGCTAATCTTCGTTTAAATGATAGCGAGAGTGTCTCAGCAAGTAATAATTCCTTCAAAAAGCTGGCACTTAATTTACCCAAGCAACGGCCTAAAATTGATATCAAAAGATTGTTAATTACTCACCCACAACTTCATGATGAACTAGTTTTTAGCATTGGTGAAGAGAAGTTAAATACATTTGTGGTTTCAGGTGATGCAATTGCCGAGATAACAGTCAGCAATCATAAAATTACTGGTCATTTTAAGGTAGCTGATGGAATATTAACAAAGATAAAGCCGATGCCCGCGCTTTCATTAAACAGTGAGCATGACTTCATCTTCGATGGGTTATCCGTTGATATAAAATCAAACATAGATGCTGATTTTACACAGCAGTTTAGTAAATGCCCAGTAACGCTAAATGCTTTTGGTAATATGAATATGTACTATCATTTTAACGATAAAAAAGCTTTGTTAAATGCACAGCAATTAAGCAGTTTGGTAACGTTTGATAGCGATTGTTTGGCGCTTATAAACAATCAATCACAGCGTGAATTTATAGCCAAGCAGCTGCCGTTAAAGTGGCAATTGATGCTCAGTGATACGGTAAAGCTTGAAAACGGACAACTTGTTATGCCGTCAATGCTATTAAACACTAAAAATAGTCAAACGAAGCTCAGCCTGAAAAACCTAGCAATTAATGTTCAGCAACCGTTAGAGTATGCTAAAGGCAATATTAAGTTATTGTTTATCAGCGAAGGTATTAAGCATATAGAAATAGAGGCAGCTTTAAATAATTTGGCTGTAGATGGCAACTACCAATTAAACGTCGATGAGCTGCCAGACTTTTTACCCGCATCAGCTAAAAAGGTAGCAAGCACTGGCCTATTTCAAATAGAGAATGTTTTACAGCGTCAGCAAAATGCAAAAATAACTAGTGAGGTGACTTTTGCTGAGCTTAGTTTTGATAAATTAACAGTAAAGGGCTACAAGGCGCAGTTTAGTGCTGAGCTTGATGATAAACAAAATTTCAACGCTAGCCTAAATAGCCAATTACGCTCAGTGGCTTACGAGCAATACCAAATGCGTGGCGTAAATAATCAATTATCAGCATTTTCTAGTTTGGCTGTTGGCGAATTATTTGTCGATTTAAACAGTGAAACTAAACTTACCCAACTTAACAGTGACTTTTTAAACCTAAGTAATATTCGCATAAGCTCTAAAGGCTTGCAAAGTCGGGCGCTTCAAGCCTCACATCATGTATTTATTGATGGTATTGAATTGGTAGCCAGTCACCACATATCTGCTGTGGAACACCCATTTGAGATAACAGTTGCAGAGCAAGCTGTGACTAAATTTAACCCTGTTTTACAGCAGTTTGAACCATTAGCCACGCTGACCGACGGTAGCTTTAATGGGGTTGTTCGCGGAGATGTTAATTTACAGCAGGCTGAGTTTGCATTTCAAGTAGAACAGGTAAGTGGCTTATACAACGATTATTTAGCTAAGCATTTTAGCAGTCGCTTAACGGGTTCTTATGATTCAGGGCAGCTTAATGTGGCTCCTACTACATTTGAATTAAATGAGTTACGAGCAGGTGCTGTTGTGAGTAACATTGTCGGTAATTTTAGTGTTGAGAACTCTATTGCTCGCGCTGAAAGAATAACGGCAGATGTACTGGGTGGTCGTTTTGCTTTGGATAGCTACAAAGTGACGGAAAAAGCTCAGCGTTCATTGGCCACATTTGAAAATATTGATGCGAGTAAACTTATTACCTTAGATGATAAATCAGGCATTACACTAACAGGTCGAGTGAATGGCCGCTTACCCGTTTACATAGATCAACAAGGTATTTCGGTAAAATCCGGTGAGTTATCTAACCAAGGGACAGGTAAGCTAGTTATTACTGATAATGCTGCTTTTGATGCAGTTAAAGCTCAGCAACAAGAGCTGGGCCCGATTTTAAGCTTATTAGAGGATTTAGACATTCAGAGCTTAAACAGTAGTGTTGACTTAAAGCCTGACGGTTGGCTTTATTTAGGTGTAAACTTAAAGGGATACAATAAGGAACAGGCGCAGCAAGTTAACTTTAATTACAACCATGAAGAAAATGTTTTTACACTCTTAAGAGCATTGCGCTTAAGTGATGAAATTACTCAAAAAGTTGAACAAGAGTATTCAACAAAAGGAACTAAAAATGACTAAATGGCTGATAATACTTACAGCACTGGGGTTGCTTAGTGCATGTACGCACCGCGTTGAAGTGGCAGCGAAAGAGCCTATCACCATTAATTTAAATGTGAAGGTTGATCATGAAATTCGCGTAAAGGTTGATAAAGAGCTAGATGATTTATTTAGCGATGACAGTGAGTTATTCTAAGGAGCAATTATGAGTTTATTAAAAAATAAAAAGTTAAACGTGATCACACTTTTAAGTGCCGCTTTATTGTCATTTTCTGCTTGGGCAATCAGTTTAGATGATGCTAAAAACCAAGGGCTTGTGGGTGAAGATAGCTCAGGTTATTTAGGTTTGGTTGTACAAAATGCAGAGGCTAAAGCGGTTGTTGATGAAATTAACGCAAAGCGCAAAGCACAATATTTAAAACTTGCGAAAAAGAACAATTTGTCACTTGCTCAAGTAGAAGCATTAGCGGCGGCAAAAACCATTGAAAAAACCCAAGCAGGGCATTTCGTTGAAGTTAATGGTGAGTGGGTAAAAAAATAACTCTGTGCATTATTAAAAACCAGAAACCGAGCTTATGCGCTCGGTTTTTTGCAATTTTCAAGTAGCTGCTGCCAAAAGTGAATGCCTTTTCGGCGCGCTAAGTTGATATTGTGTTCAGGAATTGACTCTGGCTCATTGTATTCATCTAGTGCCGCGCTCATACTTGCCTCACGTATTAAGTGTAAAGTAGGAAAGGGCGAGCGGTTAGTATAATTTGCAGCGTCATCTTCATCACTATCAGCAAAAACATAGTCAGGATGAAAGTTTGCAATTTGGTACTTTCCCTCAAATCCTTGTGCAACTAATAGCGCATTGGCTAAGTCAACAAGGTCTAAAAAATCTTCAAAATCAGTAAAGCCATTATCAAATATTAATAAAGTGGTTTCACGCTGAGGATCCCGGTCAAGCTGGGTACATTGCTCAAGCATATCCATTACAGCATCATCAATTTTTGAGGCATTACTAATAGTGTAGTGAATACAGTTATTTTCAACTTCTTTACGAGCAAATGGACAAAAATTGTATTTTACAATCACAGCGCTTACCCATTCACGGGTTTGAGATATAGCTAAGTTGGTCACGATTTTGGCTCTAAATAAGGAGTTATAATGGCAAGCGTTTTGGCAATAGCGCCTTGGTTTTTAGCAACGCACTGAGCTGCTTTACTGCCAAGAATATCACACGCTTTGGTGTTTTTAATTAAGCGAAGCAATGCAAGCACTAGTTCGTCAGTATTTTCAACCACATGGGCGCCTTTGAGTTTAATAAGTTCAGGGTAAACATGGTCAAAGTTGTAGGTATGAGGGCCGGTAAGTACACCCACTGAAAAAGCTGCCGACTCTAATGGGTTATGGCCACCACGACGAATTAAACTGCCACCGATAAAACTTATATTAGCGGCACCATATAGATATTGTAATTCACCTAATGTGTCGGCTAATACAACTTGTTCATTGTTGTAACTTTTTTGACTGCGACGACTAAAGCTTAGATTCGAGTGAGTCAGCAACTCTGCAACTTTATCAAATTGTTCGGGATGACGTGGCGCAATGATCAGTAAAGCGTCAGGATGTGTTTTTAGTATTTGCTGGTGGGCTGCTAAAATAAACTCATGCTCTATAGGGTGTGTAGAACCTGCAACCCATATAAAGCGTTCTGCTTTTTTATAATCTTGCTGTAAAGAGGCGACTTTATTGAGTTGCGCAGTGGTTGGGGTAATATCAAATTTTATAGATCCCGTTACATGGCTTTTTTCAGCGGGTAGTCCTAATTCAATAAAGCGATTTGCATCTGTTTTGTCATGACTTGCAAGTGCGGTAATTGATTGCATGATACTGCGAGTTAGCTGGGCCACTTTTTCGTAGCCCTGTTGTGACTTTTCAGATAGTCGTGCGTTAACTACCAATACAGGTATATTTTGTTTGTGCGCATTAGCCATTAAGTTCGGCCAGAGTTCAGTTTCTAAAATACAGAGTAATTGCGGTTTTACTCGTTTTAAAAAGCGAGTGGTGGCCATAGGAAAATCAATGGGTAAATAACTAACAGCAACGCTTTGTTTAAATTGTGCGGTAACTTGCTCTCGTCCGGTTGGGGTATTGCAGGTAATTAAAATATTTAACTGCGGTTGTTCATGTTGTAGGGCTTTAATTAAAGGGGTAGCAGCTAACACCTCGCCCACAGAAGCACAATGAAATACAACCGGTTTGTTGCTATTTGAAAATAAAGCGCGACTTATGAAGCCAAAACGTTCCTTAAAGTGAGCGCGATATCCTGCGTTTTTTTTACCTCTTAGTACATATAAGTAAAATACAATCAGTGGGCTAATAATAATTAATGCGAGTGAATAAAAAATGCGTGCCATACTGTTGCTTTATGTAAATGAAAGTGGCGCTAGTTTAGCGTGAAATCGTTTTTTTCTAAATACACAAATATAAAATAGCTACCTGAAAAAGGTAACAACGTTAAAACCCTTCTTTATCTGAATAATAACTTTCTGCCTGTGCTTTAATTTAGTTATATAGAGGTGATTTGGCTATAAAATTATGGAATAATGAAATTAATTTTTCCTGCCATTTCAGTTCCAAGAGGAATATCTCATGTCAATTATAGATTCAGTGGCAACTAGCTACCTAGAAAGTTTAAATCGCCACCAAGTATTGTTCGAAACCATGGAGGCGTATCATCAAGAGGTAATGCAGTTGTTAGAAGCATGTCATAGTGCTTTACAGGCTGGTGGTAAGGTTGTTTGGTTTGGCAATGGCGGCAGTGCAGCTGATGCTCAGCATTTGGCTGCAGAGTTTGTGGTACGTTATAAGTTAGAGCGAGGACCGTTAGCGTCTATTGCTCTAACCACAGACACCTCTATTTTAACAGCGCACAGTAATGACTATCATTTTGACACAGTATTTGAACGCCAAGTACAGGCGCTATGTAAACCTGAAGATATTGTAATTGGCTTAACCACATCGGGCACCAGTAATAATATTAATTTAGCGTTAGAAGCCGCTAATAAAATAGGAGCATTCACTGTTGCATTTACAGGTCGCGATGGAGGTAAGGTAAAAGACATCGCCAAGTTACCTATTATTATTAAAAATGATGAAACAGCCCGTATTCAAGAGGCGCACATGTTTATTGGCCATTGGCTGTGTGAAGCCATGGATATGGTTGTTGCGGAGCAGCAGTAATGGATTTATCGCTATTAAAAAACTTATCAGCAGCGCGTATTTTAGTGGTTGGCGACGTTATGCTCGACCGCTACTGGTATGGTGATTCTGGCCGTATTTCGCCGGAGGCACCGGTACCCGTTGTAAAAGTCAGTAAATTTGAAGACAAAGCTGGTGGTGCCGCTAATGTAGCTAAAAATATAGCCCGACTAGATGGCAAAGTGGGTTTACTTGGCCTAATTGGCGAGGATGAAAGCGGACAAATTTTAGAAAACATTCTAGAGGGTGAAAAAATAAATTCACAGCTTGTGAGTGTATGCGATTTGCCGACTATTTCTAAAATGCGTGTAATTAGCCGTCATCAGCAAGTGGTACGTTTAGATTTAGAAGAGGCTTTTAATGAGTCTCATAGCCAGTTGTTATTAAATCGATTAGAGCTGGTGCTGAGTGATTACGACTTTATTGTATTTTCTGATTACAACAAGGGCTCACTCGCGCTAATCCAAAAAATGATTTCGGTTGCTAAAAAAGCAGGAAAAACCGTGCTTGTTGATCCTAAATCATCTGATTTAGAGTTGTACCGTGGAGCTGATTACATAACCCCTAATTTAAATGAGTTTAAATTAGCGGGTGGTCAGGTTGGTTCAGAAGAGTTGCTTGCTAGCAGCGCGCGTACCCTGATTAGTGATGCGGGTATAAAGGCGATGTTACTTACCCGTTCAGAGCAAGGTATGTCGCTTATAAATGCCACTGAAAAATATGATTTTGCAGCTCAAGAGCTTGAGGTCAGTGACGTAACTGGCGCTGGGGATACTGTTATTGCAACCCTTGCCGTTATGTTAGGTGCGGGTATGACCGCCAAAGATGCAGTCGAAATTGCAAATTTAGCAGCCGGTATTGCAGTAAGTAAATTGGGAGCGGCTACCGTTTCTCCTGAAGAGTTGAGCCGCAAGTTAGGTCAATACTTACAAGCCACTGGCGAGCATTATCAAACCCCATTTGATGATGTATTACAGCATATTGAATTTGCAAAGCAAAATGGAGAAACCATTGTATTTACTAATGGTTGTTTTGATATTTTGCATGCAGGCCATGTGCGCTATTTAGCGCAAGCTAAAGCGCGTGGTGATAGATTAGTGGTTGGTTTAAATAACGATGAATCTATTGCCCGTTTAAAAGGTCCTGAGCGCCCAATTAACCCATTAGATGAGCGTGCTATGGTTTTAAGTGCATTAGCCTCTGTTGATTGGGTTATTCCGTTTGGCAGTGAGGATGAAAATGACACACCAGCAAAGCTAATTGAACAAATTAGCCCAGATATTCTTGTTAAGGGTGGTGATTACACCGTTGAGCAAATTGCTGGTGCTGAGCATGTGTTGCGTCATGGCGGAAAAGTAGAAGTGCTTGAGTTTTTAGATGGTTGCTCTACATCAAAAGTGATTAGCAAAATAAAAAGCTAGTTTAAGGGCCTGTTAATCTTTGAAGATTAAATTTGCAGCAGTCTGTTTGGTATTTAGGCAAGGCAGAGTCTATGTGGTGTGGTTATTCCCCATTAATAGGCGATAACGTAGCATTAATGCCAAACAGGCGCTGCCCAAAGGGTTCTGCCTAGGGGCAATTTACTCTTTGTTGCTCGGTTTTTACTTAGCCCGTTAGGTTACAAACCTCGCGCCGCGATTAAACTGCCCCTAGTTTGAACAAATATTAATCCGCAAAGGTCAACAGGCCCTAGTGAAATAAAAAAACTAAAAGTTATATTCGAACTTTGCAAATGCAGACGTATCGTTTTCTGCTCCATCGTTATTAGAGGCAAATCCGCCAAGGGTAAAGCGCCCCCCCATGGCAAGCATTCTGTAACGTACTTCAAGCTGTTTAGAGCTAAATGCTGTTTTGGTAACCGAGTTACCTAAGTCTGGGTTATTTGGGTAACGGTCACGGTTGTCGCTGTTGTAGTCAATATCACGTAATTTTACTTGCCAGTCAGTTCCGCTTGAGAGTTGCCCAAGTACGGTTAATACCAGTGATTGAGCATCATTATCATAGGAAGAGCCGATAGGGCGACCATGATAACGATACCCTGAATTATAAATACTGTGCTCATAGAAGCAGTTTTCAGTTGCTGATGTGGCAGAACACGCTACGCCGGTATCAGTGTATTCTAGGTTAAATAAAATATTCTGATTATAAATGCGAGTCGTGGTTTGTATTCCACCAAGATAACCTCTGTCTACTGGCTTAATACCGCCACTGGTATCTTCACCAATCGTGCTTGCATATACCGCATAAGGTTGATCAAACAAAGTGTCCGACCAACGAATATCAAAACCCGCGAGTTGATTACCTAAACGAGTAATGAGCTCACCATCACAATCATTGGTACCATCAACACATTCACCTCCGCCGGTTATTAAATCAAAAAAGTCGCCTGCTGAACTGGGTTGTCCCTTGCCAGCCCATTGTGCTGACCAACTAAAGCCAATTTCTAATTGTTGAATTGGACGAAGGTTTAAACGAGTACTCCATAATAATGCATCAGGTACAACTCGGGTTGATTCAAGCTTAGCCATTTGTGCAGTAAAGCTCCACTGACCAATCCAGCTAAGCCAAGGCGTTTCGAACGCGCTACTTTGTTCTCTGCTGAGACTTATTGCGGGAAGTGGCTTTGAATTACCAGACATAATTAAGCTGTTATCAACACCCGGCCCCCAGAATTGCTCAACGGCGCCCGCTCTTACAATCCAATTACCCATACGATATGCTAAATAGCTGTCATCTAGAGAGGTATCATTGCAGTCAGTTAGTGCTTGCTCGTTTTGAGCTATATCATCAGTTGTTTTAGCGTCGACTAAGCAGTTTTTGCCATCATTACGATGATTAATCGCTATTTTAGCTGCAAAGTTATGTCCTAAATAAGCGTAGGCAGCAGTTAACTCTGATTCTTGGCTATTGGTGGCACCAAAGCTAGTGGCTACAAGAGGATCTGAGCTGGCAAATGCCGAAAGCTGTACACTATGCGAACCGCTATTTTCTGACTTATAACGATGTTTTACACGTAATAACGCATCTTGCAGTTGAGGGGGTAATTGTTCTAACGAAGTATTGTTAACATCATTAATAAAGCTTTTCCACATTAATGGATATGTTGTTACTGGCGCTAAAATTATACCTGCATCGGCAAGCTGTTGTATATCTGCTCTAAGAGCATAGTCATCAGGCTTTACCCAAGGTTCAGCATTTACGGTTGTCGTTACGGCACAAAAAAGCGAAGAAAGTATAAAAATTTTGTTTCGCAAAGCTCAGATCCTTATGATTGAAATTGCCAACAAGTTTAGCAATCTACGCTCTTTATTGCAGTAATTAAATCAGCCAAGATAAATTTAAAATACCACTATAGATTAAAACATTGTAGCTCTATCGGAAAAATGATCTCGTTGATATACTCGTTGCAAAGAAAAAAAAGAGATAGTAATGAGCAACAAACGACTTTTATTTATTCCCGTGTCATCGCCCGAAGGTATTGGTGAATATATGCGCTCGTTACAGCTAGCTAATACCCTTACCTCGGAGTATGGCAATTCGTTAGATATTCATTTCATTTTAAATAAGCACACGGCTTATGCTAAAAACTGCCCATTTCCTACCTTATTGTTAAATCAATCGGCAACAAAAGAAAATACGCATGTATGTCAGTTCATTGAACAATACAAACCAGATATGGTGCTATTTGATTGCGCAGGACGAGCCGAACAAATGAAAGCGGCAAAAAAAGTGGGTGCTAAAGTTGTTTTTATTTCACAGCATGCAAAAAAGCGAGCAAAAGGTTTAAAGCTTAATAGAGCGGGCCTTATTGATACTCATTGGGTTGTTCAGCCTGATTACTGTATTGACCCTCTTTCGTGGTATGAAAAGCTAAAATTGAGCATGCTGCCCCTGGCTCACCCTGCTAATGTTGGGCCGTTTACAGTGTTTGCATCAGCACAGCAAAAATCCGATGCACTAACCCGTTATCACTTGAAAGAGAAAGAATTCTTTATTGTTAACGCGGGCTCTGGTGGGCATACAGTTAATGGCGTGAATTGCGCAGATTTATATTTTCAAGCAGGGCTTATTATTGCTAAGCAAACAGGCTTAAAAGGTGTAGTGGTATTTGGTCCTAATTACACTAAGTCGTTACCTAAAAGCGATGAGTTAATTTGTTTGCCAAGCCAAGGGGGAGCTGAATTTTTAGCCTTACTAAGTCAGGCCAAGGTTGCATTATTAAGCGCGGGTGATACTTTACTCCAAGCTATTGCCTTGCAAACCCCCACAATTGCGTGTGCTATTTCAAAAGATCAAGGTGAGCGTCTTACCCGTTGTACTCGCACTGAAGTGGCTTATCAGGCACAGCTTGATATTGTTGATATAAGTGAAAAAGTGCAAACGTTACTTATAGAATCTCGTTATAAATATATTATTGATAAGTATTCTACTTTAGAAACAATCCACAGTTTTGACATTATTACACAAGGTTTGAAAAACATGTTGTTTAATAAGACTCATTAGTTATTAATAATTTAGTTTTTAGGAGCTTGATTTAACAAGTTTTTTAGAATTCGAGCTTTTGGTTGTATTGATTGCGTAATGTTTGCCAATCGTTTTGCTGCCAATGAAAGTGGCTATTGCGGCTTTGCTCTTTTAAAAAGGAGCGTTGTAAGCGAGACATGTTGCTTTGTTGCCATTTTTTATTGGGCACTTTTATTTCGCCACGGTCAAAGTCGATAATATAAACGTCGCCAGAGTCATCAAATAAAATATTATTAATATTTAAATCAGCGTGATACACCCCTTTATTATGAAACTGGGCAATGGTTTGTGCTACTTTTTTTATCTCAATATCACTTAAGGGGCGCTCAATCAGAACATCTAATACACTTTTAGCGCCGCTTACTGCTTCAGTAATAATATCACCTCGGTAAATAAAACCATGTCGGCTCACTTTAGCTGCAATGGGCTTTGGTACATTTAAACCTAACTCTATTAATTGCGTCATTAAGCTAAATTCTTGATAAACACGCGTATGCTCTAGTCCCCAATATAAATATTGGTCACTAAGTAGCTTGCCTATGAGGCCGCCACGCCAATAATGGCGCAATACAGCCGTTAAATCTGCGTGTTTAAAAAACCAAGCAGTTGCACGCCCCTTTTTAGCGCCAACAATTTTTTGCTGTTGCTGCCAGAAGTCGGGGTTAAACCAATCTAACTCTATTTCGGTGCTATATTGAGGATGGCTCAAAATGACATGGTTATTTTTGACGTGTTGATTAAACATAGCTCATAGGATTCGCTTTAATATGTGCACATATTAACGTGTTTTAAGTCTAAGGATAAGTACTTGCAATGACGCGATTATAATTTAAGATCGGGTTTAACTATTTTACTCCCAAGGAAACGTGTGACTTCAGCGCCTACTTACACATCAATTTGTATTTTACGTCTTTCTGCTATTGGTGATGTATGCCATGCAGTGAGTGCGGTACAAGCAATTCAAAAAGCGCATCCAAATGCTAAGATCACTTGGGTGATAGGGAAGGTCGAGGCGATGCTGTTAGCAGATTTGCCTGGCGTTGAGCTTGTTGCATTTGATAAAAAACAAGGTAAGGCGGCACTAAAACAGTTAAAGCAAACCTTTAAAGGGCAGTGTTTTGACGTACTGCTTAACATGCAAGTGGCTTTAAGAGCTGGTTTTGTCGCTCGCTGTATTCCTGCCAAAGTTAAAATTGGTTTTGATTGGGCTCGCTCAAAAGAGCTGCATAGTTTATTTATTAATAAACGTATTAAAGCCCAATCTCAGGCGCATGTTTTAGAGGGTTTTAAAGGCTTTGCTCAAGCGATTGGTGTTGATGATTATGTCCCTGTTTGGAATATGCCCTACACCGACAAAGATCAAGCTAAAGCTGATGAGCTGTTAGGTGACGATTATTTATCAACTAAGCTATTTGTTATTTCGCCAGCAGCAAGTAAAGCACAGCGTAACTGGTTAGCCGAACGCTATGCTGCGCTTGCGGATTATGCCAATGCGCAAGGTTTTAAAGTGGCGCTAACCGGTGGGCCTACTGAGCTGGAAATTAATTTAGCAAATAACATCATTAAACACAGTGATTCACCCATTCTGAACTTGGTGGGTAAAACAAAACTCAAAGAATTATTGTGCGTACTTAAGCGTGCAGACTTAGTACTGGCACCTGACACAGGCCCAGCTCATATGGCGGTGACTGTGGGCACACCGGTTATTGGCTTATATGCGCATTCAAACCCAGCGCGAACGGGGCCCTATTTATACCAAGATTACGTGGTTGAGGTTTATCACCAAAACTTATTAAAGCAAACTGGTAAAACCGCCGAGCAATTACCTTGGGGCACTCGGGTTAAGGGCGATGATTTAATGAGTCAAATAACTACGGATGCAGTAAAAGAAATGTTTGACCATGTTGTTAAAAAAGAGTCGTTATTATGAATGATAAACACACAAATAAGGCGCTTTTTTTAGACCGCGATGGTGTAGTAAATGTTGATCATGGCTATGTATTTAAAAGCGAAGAGTTTGAATTTATAGATGGTGTGTTTTCAACGTGTAAAGTATTTTATGACGCGGGCTATAAAATAATTGTTGTAACCAACCAATCAGGTATTGGTCGAGGTTATTACTCAGAAGCTGATTTTTTTGCCCTTAGCACATGGATGAAAGCGCAGTTTAGTCATCATCAAATTGAAATTACTGATGTTTATTTTTGTCCTCATCATCCTAAAAATGCATTACCAGATTATTTAAAAGAGTGCGATTGCAGAAAGCCAGCGCCAGGAATGTTACTGCAAGGAATAAAAGATCATCATATTGACCCTGCACTTAGTGTGATGGTGGGGGACAAGCGAGGTGATATGCAAGCTGCTATGAGCGCTAATATCCGTACTAAAATATTGGTACGTTCTGGGAAAACAGTTGATGAGCAAGCCGTAAAGTCTGCTGACTATGTTTGTGATTCAATCAAGGAGCTTCCTGTTCTGCTCGCTGGTCTAATTTAGTGCATACCTCATGCCCGTAAACTGGCAGCTTTTTCTGCCAGTTAGCTAATTTACGACCAATGACAAACAGTGCAATTTGGCGCTTAAACTTTTACAATACCCGCATTATAAATAGCAGCAACGTGTCTGCTGTTTAACCCGTTCAACCAAATGGAGATCACAGATGAGAGCATCTGCTTTTTTTAGCCAATTACAACAGCAAATCGAAGACGTTAAAGCGGAAGGTTTGTACAAAAATGAACGTGTTATCACTTCACAGCAGCAAGCTCAAATTGAAGTGGCATCAGGTGATAAGGTTATTAACTTTTGTGCTAACAACTACTTAGGTTTAGCTAATAGCCCAGAGCTAATTGCAGCTGCCCAACAAGGCTTAGATGACCATGGTTTTGGTGTTGCGTCTGTGCGTTTTATTTGTGGTACCCAAGATATTCATAAAACGCTTGAGAAAAAAATCAGTCAATTTTTAGAAACTGAAGACACCATTTTGTATTCATCATGTTTTGATGCGAATACGGGCTTGTTTGAAACTATTCTAGGTGCAGACGATGCGATTATTTCTGATTCATTAAATCATGCTTCTATTATTGATGGTGTACGTTTATGTAAAGCAAAGCGTTTCCGTTATGCAAATAATGATATGGCAGATTTAGAAAAGCAATTAATTGCAGCCGATGAAGCTGGAGCTAAAACTAAACTAATTGCTACTGATGGCGTGTTCTCAATGGATGGCGTTATTTGTAATTTAGAAGCCGTGTGTGATTTAGCCGATAAATATGACGCGCTTGTTATGGTTGATGACTCACATGCCGTTGGTTTTGTTGGCGAAAATGGTAAAGGTACACCTGAGTACTGTAATGTACTCGACCGTGTCGATATTATTACCGGTACCTTAGGTAAAGCGCTTGGTGGAGCTTCTGGTGGTTACACTTCAGGTAAAAAAGAAATTGTTGAGTGGCTTCGTCAGCGTTCACGTCCATACTTATTCTCAAATTCATTGGCGCCTTCAATCGTAACAGCGTCAATCAAAGTGTTAGAAATGCTTGAAAATGGCGGTGAGCTTCGCGCTAAGCTATGGTCAAACGCTAAATACTTCCGCGAGCAGATGGAAGCGGCAGGCTTTACTTGTGCAGGTAAAGATCATGCGATTATTCCTGTGATGCTGGGAGACGCCAAAGTAGCGTCACTTATGGCTGATAAGCTTTTGGCCGAAGGGATTTATGTAACTGGCTTTTCATTCCCTGTTGTACCAAAAGGTCAGGCACGTATTCGTACCCAAATTTCTGCAGCGCATAGCAAGGAACAGCTTGATACAGCCATTGCAGCCTTTACCCGTATTGGTAAAGAGATTGGTGTTATTTAATTTTCTTGTTAAATCGCGGCTAAAGTCGCGATTTTTTAATTGAGTGTGGATTATGAAAGCATTATCAAAGTTAAAAGCAGAGCCGGGCATTTGGATGACAGATGCGCCAAAGCCTGAAGTGGGTCATAACGATCTGTTAATTAAAATTCGTAAAACAGCCATTTGTGGTACCGATGTTCATATTTATAAGTGGGATGAGTGGGCACAAAACACTATTCCTACGCCTATGGTGGTTGGCCACGAATACGTGGGTGAAGTAATTGACATGGGCCAAGAAGTTCGCGGTTTTGAAGTTGGCGACCGTGTTTCGGGTGAAGGTCATATAACCTGTGGCCATTGTCGTAACTGTCGTGCTGGACGCGTTCACTTATGCCGTAATACAATCGGTGTGGGTGTTAATCGCGAAGGTGCATTTGCTGAGTACTTAGTGATCCCAGCATTTAATGCATTTAAAATTCCAGATAACATTAGCGATGAACTTGCCTCTATTTTTGACCCGTTTGGTAATGCAGTACACACGGCTTTATCGTTCGATTTAGTGGGTGAAGATGTATTAATCACCGGTGCAGGCCCTATTGGTATTATGGCTGCAGCTGTAGCTAAACATGTGGGTGCACGCCATGTGGTTATTACCGACGTAAATGAATACCGCCTAGATTTAGCACGCAAAATGGGCGCAACGCGTGCTGTAAACGTCGCGAATGAAAAGCTCGAAGATGTAGCTAAAGACCTAGGTATGACCGAAGGCTTTGATATTGGCTTAGAGATGTCAGGTGTACCAAGTGCATTTAATACCATGCTAAATAACATGAATCATGGCGGCAAAATTGCCATGTTAGGTATTCCACCTTCAGATATGGCGGTCGATTGGAATCAAGTTATTTTTAAAGGCTTAGTGATTAAAGGTATTTACGGTCGTGAGATGTTTGAAACTTGGTACAAAATGGCCAGTTTGATTCAATCAGGGCTTGATTTAAAACCAATTATTACTCATCAGTATTCAATTGATGACTTCCAAGCTGGCTTTGATATGATGATTTCAGGCCAATCGGGTAAAGTAATTCTTAACTGGGATTAATTATCCCCTTGTTAAGAGAATTAAAGGCGGCATTTGTCGCCTTTTTTGTAATTATAAGAGAGTACTATGGCATTTAAACATATATCAATCGCGCAAACCCTCGAACTACTAGACAAAGAAGATGTGGTGATTGCCGATATTCGCGATCCTAATTCGTATCAGGCAGGGCACATTCCAGGTTCTGAAGCACTTTCAAATGCAAATATCGCCCAATTTATGATGGAAAAAGAGTTTGACCAGCCGATTATTATTGTTTGTTATCACGGCATGAGTTCACAAGGTGCTGCCAGCTACTTAGTAGAGCAAGGCTTTGAAGATGTTTACAGCATGGATGGTGGTTTTACTGCATGGGAAGCCGCTTACAAGGATAAAGTAGCACGATGATAGAGCTAGGCAGTCTAACTAACCCCCGTGCTGCACAGGGCTTTATAGATTACCTAAAAAGCCAAGGGCTTTCAGGGCAAATTCGTACTGAGGATGGCCATACGCTTGTCATTAGTGTGGCACCTGAGGACTTTCATGCGGTGCAGCCTTTATGGAATGAATTTGCTAAAAACCCTAATCATGAACGTTATCAACAAGCGTCATGGCAAGTAGGCAGCACGCAATCACCATTAAAATATCAAGGCCAGTCGCTTAATTTAGTCGCGCGTTTTAAAGCCTTAAGTTGGCTTAATCAAAGTGTTAGCATTCTCAGTATTGTTGTTTATGTTGCCTTTTTATTTGGTGCGTTTGAGCCTATTTATATGGCGTTGCAGTTTAACCCTGCGTCACCACTTACTTGGTTAACCCCGGCTATTGTGCATTTTAGCGCCATGCATATTGTATTTAACTTAATCTGGTGGGTTTCACTGGGTGACAATATTGAAAAGCAATGTGGTAAATCGAGTTTAATCGGGCTGTTTTTAGTTACCGCTTTAATAAGTAATTGGGCACAGTACTTAATGGTCGGTCCTAACTTTGGTGGGCTTAGCGGTGTTGTATATGGGTTGTTAGGCTTTTGTTGGATTTACAGCACCCTTAACCCTAAACAGCCTGCACTGGTTACAACCGCAATTGTTGGATTTATGCTGGTATGGTTAGTACTTGGTTTTGCAGATGTATTATTTGTTGGAATGGCTAATTGGGCACACTTAGGTGGGCTCGTTAGCGGTATGGCTTTTGCCTATACCGCTCAGCTTTTTAAAACAAAAAGTGCCTAATGATATAAATATTTAGTAAATAAGAGATCACGGATGATCTCATGTCCTGTTTCTTCTTTAAGAAGGCTCTTTAGTTTTTCTGCGCTTTTAAGGCGTATTTGCTCGCGTCCTGTTAAAGACTTTATTTTGTTTTCATGCTCTTTAGATAATATCTCAACTAACGCATCACGAAGTAACGGCGTGTGGTGTTCCACGATTGCAATATCTGATGTTTTATTAAGCATTAAATCAACAGTGACACGTACATAGCCCATTTTTTTACTCGATGGGCCAATGTAGTTGGTAATAATATCTGGCTCAAACCCAAAATAACCGACAGTAGACTCAGCACGTGCTGATAAGCTAGTTAGGCTGACTAAAAGAATAAAAAGGCCTGTAAATACTGTTTTTTTCATTTCAAAAGCGTTTCCGTAAACTGGTTACAAATAGTTTATACTTATTAATAAATAAGATACAGCAAGATGCTGTTATTTGTTGAGCTATGTAAAGGCACTCTGTACTCAAGTTTGGGATAGGCAATAGCGAGAGTCAAATGTTGATTAGCTTTTTATAATAACAGGGTGTGCTTGGTAGTAAGTAAATCGCGCTTTTTCAAATCTCTTAGCAATGTTATGATCTTGCTGATTTTTATCAAGTAGAGTTATTGTGATTACGTTTCCTCTTTCTTTATCTGCTGATTGGCAGAGTATCGCTCAAGTCAGTGGCTTATCTAGCGCTGAGCAAGAGTGGTTATTTGAACCGCATTCTTTAACGGCTAAATTAAAAAGCCAGTCTCAGCGTTTTGCTGTAAAAGTGTTGAGTGAGCAAAAAGTTAACCTCTCGCAACCTCAGCAAGCTTTATTAAGTAATGAGGTGAACACTGTACTTAACCGTGAAGTTTTATTGTTGTGTGATGACAAACCGGTTGTATATGCTCAAAGCTGGTTGCCAATATCAAACAACAATACAAATAATCAGCTGCATAATATGGGTGAACGTCCGTTGGGTGATGTCATATTTCAAGACCCTGCGTTAAAGCGCACTGATATTGAAATTGCTCGCTTTGATGATAACCACTCATTGCAATCACTGGTGAGCGAACTTAATTTACCCATACACATATTATTAGGGCGACGAAGCGTGTTCTCTTTGCATGACTACAAATTTTTAGTTTGTGAAGTTTTTTTACCAGGAGCCTATTTATACTCATGAAACTAGCCCCTTTATCGGTAAACCATGTACCGTATTACGTTCAGTTAATGCGAATAGATAAGCCCATAGGCACCTTATTATTACTTTGGCCAACTTATTGGGCGCTGTGGATAGCAAATGAGGGGATACCAAGCCTAACAAACTTCATTGTGTTTACCCTTGGGGTAATAGTTATGCGCAGCGCAGGATGCGTTATCAATGATTTTGCTGACAGAAAAATAGATGGCTCAGTAAAACGAACCTGTCAGCGCCCTTTAGCAACTGGGGCTGTGAGTAGTGGGGAAGCAATTAGTTTGTTTTTGCTGCTGGTTAGCATCGCTTTTATTTTAGTAATAATGCTAAATACCAATACTATCTTGTTATCGTTTGGGGCGCTTGGGCTCGCGTTTTGTTATCCCTTTATGAAACGTTACACACAACTTCCACAGGTTGTATTAGGGGCTGCTTTTGGTTGGGCAATTCCTATGGCATTTATGGCATCAACAAACTCGTTGCCTGTGCAGGCATGGCTGCTATTTATTGCCAATATTTGCTGGACGGTGGCTTACGACACTATGTACGCCATGGTTGATAGAGATGATGATTTAAAAATAGGAGTAAAATCAACCGCTATTTTATTCGCCAGTTATGACCGCCATATTATTGGGTTGCTTAACATTATATTCTTAGTATTAATGACATTGATCGGCTTTATTAGCCAAGTTGGAGCAAGCTTTTGGCTAGGGTTAGCGGTTGCTGCGGCTTTATTATTGTATCAACAGCGTTTGATTCATTTACGTCAACGAGATGCCTGTTTTAAAGCGTTTTTGAATAATCATTATGTGGGACTTACTGTATTTATAGGCTTATTATTTTCTTACCCCGTTTTTTCTTAACGGGGTGGGTCGATAATACCACTAATTGACGCATTTTTTCTGAACCAACCAGCAATCGAATAGCGGTTATCAACAGCAGGAAGTACTTCATGCACAAAGCGTTCGCTTTCAAATAATACCAAAGTGCCTGCAGTGGGTTTTATAACCACTTCTATGTCTTTACTTTTAGGCTTGTAAATAACCAGCTCCCCGCCTTTCTTAGGAGAGTTTAAGTACAATACGGTGGTAAAAACTCGATTTGAACGACCTTTGAACGCATCTACATGTTTTTTGTAAAAATCACCCTGCGTATACTTTGCATAGTGACACTCATAATCAAACAAGCCCATGAAAAAGTTACGATTAAGGGTAGTGCGAACAGCTTCCATTATTTGTTGATAGCTAAGCTGTGCATTTGAGCTGCCATCAAACCAGTAGGTTTTATCTTTACGAACGGAGTCATCAATTTGTAAATTGTTTAATCGTCCAATACCGGCAAGGCTAAAGTGAGGATTTATTCTATAGCAATCAGCCATCAACTCGGATATTAAGTCACTATCAATTGCGTTTTCAATAATGGCATAGCCATGCGTTTCAATGTGCTCTAGGTAAATTTCAGCAGCTGTAAAGTTTTTCATTAACGCTAGTCATAATATAAGGGAGCGTTAGTGTAGTGAAAAAAAACTTTAATGCCACTAATTTATAGTTGTTATAAAACGCATGGAGTCATTTTTTTATGCTCTAGAAACTTTCTTAATTAGCGAGAGTAGGTGGTCAACATGCTCACCAGCCTCTATCTGCTGGCTTGTTTGCACCACAAGTTGTTCATGGCTAATATCGTTATTCGTTTTAAGCTGGATTAAGTTATGGTTTTCTGCCACAGAGCTGGTGTGTTCAATACCGGCAATGGCAAAATGATCTGACTTTTCAAGTCCAGCCATTACCTGATCAATACTACCTACTTTAATCGTTGAAGCTTTATTTAGCGAGTCTATTACTTCATTAAGCATTGATTGCACTTGTTTTGACTGTGAAAAACAACTGAACATTGGATAGCTTTCGAGCTCTTTTTTACTAATATCGCTTTTATTTGCTAAAGGATGTTGTTTTGAACAAAATAAAATAAGCTGATCAGGTAATTGTATGTCGCTACCAATACTATTGACTATTTGCGAGCATACACTAATGTCTATTTCACCTTGAAGTAACTTTCTATGAAGCTCAGTTTTATTTTGTAGCTGCATTTCGATTTTAATGTGAGGATATTGGCTTAAAAATTCACCGCAGGTAATTGGTACTATGCTGCTGGTTGTTGTGGTGTAACCAATAACTAGCTTTTTCTCTTCAGTGCCATTAATTGACTGAAAAGCGCGATGCTTTATTTGCTCTAGCTCATTGAGGGTATTTTTTGCAAAGTCGAGGAAAAGTTCGCCTGCTTGAGTTAATTTAACCGAGCGAGTAGAGCGGGTAACAAGTTCGTAGCCAAGCTCTGTTTCAAGAGTTTGAATACTACGAGTTAACGCAGATGTGCTAATTTGGGTTTGTTCTGCAGCTTGCCTAAAATGACGAAGTAGGCCAAGCGCTACAAACTGTTCTAATTGTTCAAATCTCACTATACAGTCCTTTTTTATAGGTAAGCTAGGGGAATTGCAGATTAAATACTGACTTTATATCCCTACAGATCAGTTGAAATAATGTTTTTAACCACCTCCTTAGATTAACTTTCTTTTCATCGTATTTAAAGAGAATAGTTGCTAAAAGTTGTTATACCTTTGGGTAATGTTAAATAACTGTAGGGTTTTATTATTGACCAAGTTTATGCAATTTTATAACAACTTTACTAAAGTCTCGATTGGTTAATTGCTGTTTTTGCTTTTAGGGTTAGGCTCAATAAAGTTTTTACTAACTCGGTTACTTAAAGGCTTATTTTCAATGTTTTGTAATTCAATTTCTATGGCATCACAAGAAATATGAATTTCAAATAATGAAGTAAGCAAAGATAAGCTCAAGCAGCTTAAACTGACCCCAAATAAAATAATACCCGTGGTATTAAATTCTATAAATAATGCAAACATAGATAGCGTACATAATAAAAAAGCAGCCACTCCGTATACTTGCATGGTCCTTATTAGTTTTATTCGCTTTCTAAGGTTGGTTATTTGCGCCACCACAACAGGACGAATAGACTCACCTTCACGGGCATTCAGTTCTCGTATTAGTTGCGCTAGCACTAAAAATCGGTTTGTATAGGCGAGTAACAACAACGAGATTGCTGGAAAAAGTAAACCTGGGGTAGTTAGCGTCATAATGTGTCCTTAAATCATATTATTTGCTTTAGGTTACGCAGGCAAATTGTACACATAAAGTAAATGAGGTGGATATTGCAAAATATTAATAATAGCGATTCAAATATAACATCATTTGATTGGGTTACGCTTTATAACGCAGAAAATAGTTTAGAGGCCAATATAATAAAAGGACTGATTCTTAATGCGGGAATTGAGTGCCAAATAAAAGGTGAAATGCTGCAAGGCGCAATGGGCGAGATCCCATTTGAACAAACACAAGTAAGTGTGCAGGTTTATGCGATAAAAGAGCGCCATGCACGCGAAATATTGGTAAACTATCAGCAAGTAAAACAATCCGCTCCAGATTGGGTGTGCCCTAACTGTAATGAGCATAATGGATCAACATTTGATTTTTGTTGGTCATGTGGGACTTTAAAGAATGACAAAAGCGAATAATTTTCAGCGTATTAGAGAATTAAATTACCTACAAAAAGCGGTATTGGCCAGTGCGTTAATAGAGCGTATGTTGCCTAATTATGGGCTATTTAGTGAGGCTACCGGCTTTGGCGATGAGGTTATTTTACGCAATGCTTTAAATGTATGTTGGGAAAAAATACTCTTTCCTAAAAGTAAAATTGATTTAGAAAAGCAAGTCGAAAAAATTGAGCCTAATGTGCCTGAACTTGCTGATTTTGATATGTTTGGTACTTACCCTGCCATTGACGCTGCAACTTCATTATTGAGCTTAATGCATGGCCTTTTAGCACAAGATGAGCAAGAGTTTGTTAATGTGAGTAAAATATCGCAGGCTACTGTGGCTCGCTTTATTGAGTATCAAATGACGGTTGAAGGGGATGTTGCTGATAATAAAGCAGTGCGTGAACACCCACTAATGCAATACGAAATAGAGGTATTAGGTGAACTAATTGATTTTGTAGAGGCAATGGGGCGTATTACTGCTGAAAATGTAAAAGCATTGAAAAAGCATGTCCTTGCTGATGGCCAAACTAACATTGGTTTAGCACTTTAAGTTATTTGTTTTAAACACCTTGTTAGGTGGCAGGAGAATCAACAATGCGAATTTTAGGCATTGAATCATCATGCGATGAAACTGGTATTGCTATTTATGATGACGAAAAAGGGCTGCTAGCCCATCAATTATATAGCCAAGTAAAAGTACATGCTGATTACGGTGGTGTAGTACCTGAGCTTGCATCTCGCGATCATGTACGTAAAACATTGCCGCTTATTGATGCGGCATTTGCACAAGCTGGCTGTGGACCTGAAGATTTAGACGGTATTGCCTACACGGCAGGGCCAGGTTTAGTAGGGGCTTTGTTAGTAGGTACCTCAATTGGTCGCTCTTTAGCATATGGCTGGGATATCCCAGCGGTTGCAGTGCACCATATGGAAGGGCATTTATTAGCGCCAATGCTTGAGGAAAACGTCCCCGAGTTTCCATTTATTGCCTTACTGGTTTCTGGCGGTCATACCATGATGGTAAAAGTTGCTGGTATTGGTCAATACGAAGTATTGGGTGAGTCGGTAGATGATGCTGCAGGTGAAGCGTTTGATAAAACGGCTAAATTACTTGGGCTTGATTACCCTGGCGGTCCTCGTTTAGCTAAAATGACTGAACAGGGTGTTGCTAAGCGATTTGTTTTTCCGCGTCCGATGACAGACAAACCTGGCTTGGATTTTAGCTTTAGTGGCCTAAAAACCGCCGCTTCAATTGCTATTCGTGAAAACGACAGTGACGAGCAAACTAAAGCAGATATTGCTCATGCATTTCAAACAGCCGTTATAGATACTTTAGTAATTAAGTGTAAGCGCGCATTAAAACAAACCGGTATTAAGCGCTTAGTAATAGCCGGTGGTGTAAGTGCTAATACGCAACTACGTTTGCAACTAGAGCGTGTGATGCAAGGTATGAAGGGCGAAGTGTATTACCCTCGCACTGAGTTTTGTACTGACAATGGTGCAATGATTGCTTATGCTGGTATGCAGCGTTTAAAAGCAGGGCAGTTTGCTTCGCTTGATATGAAAACTAAACCGCGCTGGCCAATCGATAGCCTAGAAGCAATATAGTTAACCAGAACTTAGGTTATTTATTACTTCTTATCATCTGTAGGGGCTTGTTTAGTTCCTACTTTTGGTTCTTCCCCCTTAAATAAACGCACAATATTAGTGCGATGCCTAATAATGATCAGTAGCGTAATAAAGGTTACCGGTAAGGTATATAACGGTTTTATCCACCATGTGTATAAAGGGGCTAGCGTAACGGCCACTAACGCGGCAAGTGATGAGTAACGAGTAATTGCGACAATCAGCAACCAAGTACCAATCAATAACCCTCCTAAAGAAAGCCCTATCGGTAGTAACGAGCCAAATGCAGTTGCAACCGCCTTACCGCCCTTAAAACTAAAGAATAACGGGTACATGTGCCCTAAGCATGCTGCAACGGCGATTAAACCAAGCTCTAATGGCTCAAGTTTTAAAAAATAAGCGCCCCAAACAGGGATTGTGCCCTTTAAAATATCGAAGACTAAAACTAAGCATGCAGGAAGTGACCCGCCTGAGCGGTAAACATTGGTTGCCCCTGGATTATTGGAGCCATGCGTGCGTGGATCGGGGAGTTTGAATAGCCGCGACACTAAAATGGCCGATGAAATCGAGCCGAGCAAATAGGCTAAAACAAACATTAAAATGACTAACACGCGCTTCCTTATTTTTTAATCATTACTTTTAAGCTATTATTGGCGTCAAAATTTACGGGCTTCTTAAATTACTCGCAATTTTGTAATTATTCTATTGTAGAAGTAATTTTAGTATATTTAAACACTGATTAAAGTATATACAGTATTAATTTGATTGATACAATATGTAATTAACTCAGTGACTTGTTACAGTCATTTGGAGTATCAATGGACAAGGTATTTATATCACAATTGCATGTCGAAACGATTATCGGGGTGTATGATTTTGAAAAGAAAAGTAAACAAAGCCTGTACTTTGATATTGAAATGCTAAGCGACATCAAGCCCGCAGCGCAAAACGACGATATTAACTTGGCACTGGATTACGCTAAGGTAAGTGAGCGTGTTATCGAACACAGTACGGCTAAACCGGTAGAGCTTTTAGAAACACTGGTAGAGCAATTAACGCAAATCATTTTAACCGAATTTAATACCCCGCAAGTGACAATAAAAGTAAGTAAGCCCGCTGCAGTTGCACAAGCGCAAACCGTCGGTGTAGAAATAACGCGTAACAAGGCTATTGCTTAAATGGCGCAAATATTTATTAGTTTAGGGTCAAATATTAATAAAGCAGAGCATATCAGGCGTGCTTTAGTGGCGTTAAATAAACACTTTAAAAATACCCAACATTCTTCGGTATTTGAAAGTGAAGCGGTGGGTTTTGCTGGTAATAACTTTTACAACTCCGTACTGGCTGCCACTACCGATATGGCGCTTGAAGATGTGTGTGCGTTATTAAAACAAATAGAGCGCGATAATGGTCGCAAAGCAAATGATAAAAAATTTAGCCCGCGCACCTTGGATCTCGATTTACTCTTTTACGATGATGTCATTTGCGAGAGCCCAGCTCAACTACCACGTGACGAAATTACCAAAAATGCCTTTGTATTACAGCCTTTAGCAGAGGTGGCTCCTGATTTTTATCATCCGGTAGCAAAACAAACGATTGCCCAAATTTGGAATGCATATAACAACCCTCAACAAAAACTATGGAAGGTGGAGTTTACTAACCCATGAGTATTATAGAAATAATTGTTTTAGCCTTGATACAAGGATTTACTGAGTTTTTACCTATTTCAAGTTCAGCCCACTTAATTCTTCCTTCACAAATCTTAGGTTGGCAAGATCAAGGACTAGCTTTTGATGTCGCTGTTCATGTTGGTACTTTAATAGCCGTTGTTATTTATTTTCGTAAAGAAGTGTCTGATATTCTTAGCGCATGGTTTAAATCGTTTGGCGCTCAAGGCACCACCGACGATAGTAAACTTGGCTGGTGGATTATACTGGGCACTGTACCTGCAGCGTTATTAGGCTTATTACTAAAAGATGTTGTTGAGTTGTACCTGCGCAGTGCCTGGGTTATAGCTGCTACGACTATTATTTTTGGTTTATTACTTTGGTACGCTGATGCCAAAGGTAAGCAAATGAAAACAATTTACCAGCTTAACTGGAAAACAGCGTTGCTTATTGGCTTTGCTCAAGCGGTGGCTATGATCCCAGGAACGTCTCGCTCAGGCATTACCATGACAGCGGGCTTATTGCTGGGCATGAATAAACAAAGCGCTGCGCGCTTTTCGTTTTTACTCGCAATCCCTATTATTTCTATGATGGGTCTTTACTACACAATAGAGTTGGCTTTAGGCGACCATGTAGTTGATTGGAACACTTTAATTTTAGGTGTCGTCCTTTCATTTTTATCAGCGTACGCTTGTATATTCATGTTCTTAAAAGTGATTGAACGAATGGGTATGCTGCCGTTTGTAATTTACAGACTTTTACTTGGTGTTGGCTTAATTGTATTTTTGACGCTGTAATTTAGCTTATTACCAGCAAGCCCTCTTACTTAGGTAGGAGGGCTTTTTTATTTTTTAGCGCTGTTTTAGCATCAATGAATTGACGAGACGCACATAGTCATCAAGCCTAAAATTTGGCATTATAACGCCATTAAACTTCACAGACGTGCGAAGTACCAAAGGATTAAAAAGTTATGCATATTCATATATTAGGCATTTGCGGCACCTTTATGGGCGGTATTGCGGCCATTGCTAAATCGCTTGGTCATAAAGTGACAGGCTCAGATCAAAATGTTTACCCACCAATGAGTACCCAATTAGAAGAGTTGGGAATCGAGCTAACCCAAGGCTATGACGTATCTCAACTAGAACCGGCACCCGACATCGTCGTCATAGGCAATGCTATGAGCCGTGGTAACCCGTGTGTTGAATATGTACTCGATAAGAGCCTGCCTTATACTTCAGGACCTGAGTGGCTAAAACATAACTTATTACAAGACTCTTGGGTACTCGCTGTAGCAGGTACTCATGGAAAAACAACCACTGCAAGTATGCTTGCATGGATATTAGAATATGCGGGCTTAAAGCCAGGGTTTTTAATTGGTGGTATTGTGCAAAATTTTGGCCTGTCTGCTCGAGTCGGTGAAACGCCATTTTTTGTAATAGAAGCCGATGAATACGACACTGCATTTTTTGATAAACGCAGTAAGTTTGTTCATTACCTGCCGCGTACACTGATTTTAAATAATTTAGAATTTGATCATGCTGATATTTTTGAAGATTTAAATGCGATTAAAAAACAATTTCACCATTTGATACGTACACTACCGCAAAGCGGGAAAGTATTGTGGCCAAAAGATGATGAGGCTCTGAGCGATGTTATAGCAAAAGGGCTGTGGAGCGAGAGTGAAACATTAGGCGATGATTGGGATTATCAGCTACTTAAAGCGGATGGTTCTCAATTTAATGTGTTATTAAACACGCAACTGCAAGGTGTAGTTAACTGGCAGGCAATTGGTGAGCATAACGTTAAAAATGCCATGATGGCCATTGCCGCTGCGCGCCATGTAGGAATTGCTATTGAGCACAGTATTGCGGCTTTAGGCGAATTTATCAGCCCAAAAAGGCGTATGGAGCTTAAAGCGGATATAAATAACATTAAAGTGTATGATGATTTTGCCCATCATCCTACCGCGATACAAACAACGCTTGCGGGGCTGCGCGCCAAAGTGGGCAATGACAAAATTATTGCGATTTTAGAGCCGCGTTCTAACACCATGAAAATGGGAGTTCATCAATTTACATTGCTAGATTCATTACGCGATGCGGATGAGGTGCTACTGTTTGAACCAGAAAACTTAAGCTGGTCGCTCAAGGAGCAAGCAGAAAAAGCCGGTATGCAGTGTTTTGATTCTACAATCGCCATTATCGAAACAGTGCTTGAAAGTATTGAGCCAAATCAACATGTTTTAATTATGAGTAATGGTGGTTTTAATGGCCTTCATCAACAACTTGTTGATGGCTTGGCCGATAAATACAGCGGAGAATAATGTGCAATTTAAAGATAAAATCACCTTAGCATTTAGTGGTGCATCAGGCGCTCCATATGGATTGAGGTTGCTAGAAGTGTTGCTTGAGCAGCAGTTTCAAGTGTATGTGCTTATTTCAAGTGCCGCGCGGGTAGTCTTTGATACCGAATCAAATGTTAAACTATCAGCAAATGAAGACAAGGCCACAGAGCAATTAAGCCTGTTATATAACGCCAAGCCTGAGCAATTAAAGGTATTTGGCAAAGATAACTGGTTTAGTCCTGTGGCTTCGGGCTCAGCAGCACCGAAAAAAATGATAGTATGTCCATGTAGCGCAGGATCTGTGTCTGCGATTGCAGTCGGCGCATCAGATAATTTATTAGAGCGCGCCGCCGATGTGGTGATAAAGGAGCGAGGCCAGCTTATTTTAGTGCCACGCGAAACGCCATTTAGCGAAATTCATTTAGAAAACATGCTTAAATTATCGCGTTTAGGTGTAACAATTATGCCTGCAGCACCTGGGTTTTATCATCAACCACAAAGCATAGAAGACTTGGTTGACTTTATGGTGGCGCGAATTTTAGATCATTTAAATATTGAACATAACCTCACAAAGCGTTGGGGTTATGGTGAGGGTAAAAAATGAATAAGCAAAATATTGCTTTAAATATTGAAGGCCTTACCAAGGTTTACAAAAATGGGGTAGAGGCAGTTAAAGGGGTTGATTTACAAGTTCACGAAGGTGACTTTTTTGCATTACTGGGCCCGAATGGGGCGGGTAAATCAACCACTATTGGGGTAATTTCTTCACTGGTAAATAAGACCAAAGGCAAAGTTGAAGTATTTGGCCACAATATTGATACCGACCTAGAAGCGGCGAAAGCCAATTTAGGTTTAGTGCCGCAAGAGTTTAACTTTAGCCAGTTTGAAACCCTAAGCCAAATACTCGTTAATCAAGCAGGTTATTATGGTGTTCCTCGCGGCGAAGCACATAAACGTGCAGATAAATACTTAGCGCAGCTTGGATTAATCGAGAAAAAAGATAAGCAAGCGCGTACCTTGTCTGGTGGTATGAAACGCCGTTTAATGATTGCACGCGCCTTAATGCATGAGCCCAAATTACTTATTTTAGATGAGCCAACAGCGGGGGTTGATATAGAGCTTCGCCGATCAATGTGGGACTTTTTAAGGCAAATTAACGAACAAGGTGTGACCATTATTTTAACCACTCACTACCTTGAAGAAGCCGAATTACTGTGTAAAAACATCGCTATAATTGATACCGGTCGCATAGTTGAAAATACCACCATAAAAGCCTTGTTAGCTAAATTAGACAAAGAAACCTTTGTATTGGATTTAAAACAGCCTACCAATCCGGTGGCGCTTGAAGGGTATAATTTCACCATGACTGATGATCACACCATTGAAGTTGAGGTGGCTAAATCACAAGGGCTCAATGCTGTATTTAGCGCGTTAACCGAACAAGGTAATACTGTGCTAAGCATGCGTAATAAAGCGAATCGATTAGAAGAATTATTTGTAGGTTTATTAGAGCAAGGGCGGGGCGAATAAATGTTTAAATATGGCGTAGCCTTAAAAAGTATTTGGATTAAAGAGTGTATTCGCTTTTTGCGTATTTGGGTGCAAACCTTAGTGCCGCCAGCGATTACTATGAGTTTATATTTTGTTATTTTTGGGAATTTAATAGGCTCGCGTATTGGCGATATGGGCGGCTTTAGTTACATGGAGTTTATTGTTCCTGGCCTTATTATGATGTCAGTTATAACAAACTCTTACTCGAATGTGGCTTCGAGCTTTTACTCAACTAAGTTTCAAAAAAGTATTGAAGAGTTATTAGTTGCACCTGTGCCTAATTACATCATTGTACTGGGTTATATGGGCGGAGGTATGACCCGTGGCATTATGGTTGGTTTTATCGTAACGTGCGTTTCTTTATTTTTTGTAGATATACAAATACATAATATTTTTGTGATTATAGCCACTGTTATTCTTACCTCGGCGGTGTTTGCCTTAGGCGGGTTAATTAACGCTATTTATGCAAACAGCTTTGATGACATAAGTATTATCCCGACCTTTATTTTAACGCCGTTGACCTATTTAGGCGGGGTGTTTTATTCAATCACTTTACTGCCTGATTTTTGGCAAATGGTGTCGCAAATAAACCCAATTATTTATATGGTTAACGCATTTAGATATGGGTTTTTAGGTGTTTCGGATGTAGATTTATCGGTCGCAATGGGTGTGTTGTTGGTGTTTATCAGCGTCCTATTTACTTTAGCACTGACGCTAATTAAAAAAGGTGTGGGGCTAAGACACTAATGAGCGATGCAAATTCACGTAGTATTGTATCTAATCAAGCGGGACTTCATGAAAAGCTTGATGAAATAGTTAATAAACACTTACAGGCTGAGTTTAAAAAGCCAATTGCAACGCATACGCAAACCGCATTTGATGAAGTTAATGCTAAAGTGCAAGCCTTTAATGGGCCGCTTATTTTAGACTCCTGTTGTGGGGTCGGGGAGAGCACCGCTAATTTAGCAAAACGTCATCCTGAAGCGTTAGTCATAGGCATTGATAAGTCATCTCACCGACTTGATAAGCATGATGTTGAATATAAACAAAGTGAAAGTGGTCAATACATTTTAGTGCAAGCTGACTTAAATGACTTTTGGCGTTTAGCGGTGGCTGCTAATTGGCAGCCTACGCATCACTATTTGCTTTACCCTAACCCTTGGCCTAAGTCTAAACACATACAGAGGCGCTGGCATGGGGCGGCTATATTCCCATTTATTGTAAAGTTAGGCGGTTTACTTGAGGTGCGCAGTAATTGGGATATTTATGTTAAAGAGTTTGCCAGAGCGCTTGAATTAGCGGGGCATCCATGTCAAACCGGATTGTTTGAGTCAGACGAAGCAATTACTCCTTTTGAACGTAAGTACTGGGCCAGTGGCCAGCAAAGCCACCGGCTTGTTATAAATCTTAAATAGCTAATTGCTGTTTAAAGTGAGTCACATGTGGCGTTGGTTTACCAAGGTAACTACCTTGCATCAGCGTCACATTTAGTTTATTAAGTAGTTCGGCAACCGTGTTATTTTCTACCGCTTCAACAACCAATTCAAGTTCAAGCTGCTGGGCTATATCAGCAATATAGGCAATAAATAGCGACGTATTTTCATCATTCACCAGCTGCTTGGTGATCGCACCATCGAGTTTAATGCCATCTACCTCAATCTTTAACGTATTGAGCGTATTAATAAACTCATTACCCCAACAATGCATCACTATTTTTGCCCCTTTACTTTTCACCATCGCAATAAATGATTTTATTTCATAGTAGTGTGTAATGACCTGCGACTCCAATATTGAAATAGTAATGTTTTCAGGGTTGGGGTAGCGATGAAGCTCATACGCTATGTGATCATAAATAGTGGGATCTGCAATATTTTCAGCGCACACAGTTAACCCCCAGCTGATTGCTGATTTGCGAAAGCGCGAAATGCATTGAGTAAATAAGGTACGTGTTAACACCCCATCCATACGCAGCCTATTTACTGCATTAGAAAAGGTATCAGGGGTTAAAATCTCCCCATGTGAGGTCACTATTCTTGGTGAGCAGTCATACCTAATAATGGCATTGGTATTGGTATCTATAACAGGTTGAAAATAAGGAACAACGCGATGGGCATCAAATGCTTCACAAATTTCTTTTGCTATTTCTACATTGTATAAATACAGAGATTTAGCGTCGTTAATCGCTTCTGAGTAGTTAACTATTGGTTGAACGCCTTGCCTTGATTGCAGCAAAGCAATGTGGGCATTCTTAAGCAGTAATGACTTATTCCCTCTTGCCACTCCAGCGTTGAGCGTAATATAAATAAATGGGTCTGTAATAAAAGGTGTATTTTTATTATGGGATTGAATAATGCTGTAAAGCTCATCAAAAGGTGTTTCTTTACTGGTTAAAATGGCCAGCTTGTTGGTCGCAATACGATAAATACGTGATTGCAGACGGTTTTGCTGCTTAAAGTGACTGAGTAGTTTTTTCATCACTTCATCGGCTGTTTTTGTGCCAAAAAAGCGACTGATATTATCAATTTCGTTAACCAAAATAATCGCGATTTGTAGATGATGCTCATTACTTTTTTTTAGCTGCTTTTCCAAGGCAATATGATTTTCAAACCCCGTAGTATGATCCCTCATTAGTGAGCGGCGTACCCCAAAACAATAAAGAATATAAACCAGTAACAATATGAATAGTACGCAACTAAAATGAAGCAGGGCTTGATTCAAACGTGTTATTAAAGCCGTATTGATTTTATCGACGCTAATATCAGCTGCAGTTAAATAGGTTCTGCCATTTTTTGCTATATGAGGAATATACACCGTTTTAGAAGGACCTCGATGCGCCGTTGACACTTCAAAAATAGGGGCCGTTGATAAAAATGCCGCCATATTAATTGGCGTCGCTTCAGGGTAAAGATCTAAATACTGGGTGACTTTACCGTTATTTTGATCATCTTGGGTGTAACTGGAGGCAGTAAAATAAATATTTTCATCAATTAATATCATTGAATATAAAGAATTTATATTTAAATCATTGGCTAAAGCAGAAAGTTGCTCGGCCTTATTTTGATAGCTTGCAAAGCTGATTTCTTGCGGTGTTTTGTCGTGGTAATCACTACCTAAAATATACTTTACGCTGGTGGCGGCATTTATTAAGCGATTGTCAATGCTGCGCATTACATCACTTTGAATGGCAGAGTAAGTGTAGTAACCATAAATGATTAAGCTGACCAAAAAAAAGACGGTCCCAAGTGCCAACCGTGTTAATTTTAGATTTCCTTTGAGCATGTATTATCCTTATTTTTGTTGATTTTATTATACTTAAAAATTATAAATGCCCAATATTTTAATTACCCTTTGTACTAAATTTAAAAAATAGTGAAATGTTACCTATTTAGTATTGTCTTTTATGGCTTAAAACGAGACATTTTTGTCATATTGCAGTAAAGTTAGCGCAATTTTTTAGAAATGCCGTTACTTAAAAACAACTTATATTAGCGTGTTTTACAAACTAACAGGTGTTTTAGTCACACACTAGGTATGAAGATGGATCAAAAGCGTTGTGCCGTCGCCTCTAAAGAAAGCCTTAAACGGATATTCACCGTTCCAGAGGCGCCAGACTCAACTTTGAGCAAAATAGAGCTTGAAATTTCGAGTAATTTAGCAGGTTTCTTAAACGAAAATATCGCGGCAATTGAAAAACCATTACATGAAATAGAAAAAGATTTTCAATCGGCGGCAATCCCTGAAGAACCGACGTTTGTGTCTTGCTATGCTCAAGATATTATGGAGCAGCTGGTTGCTCATTCTGTTCATACCGCAGCGCCAAGCTTTATTGGCCATATGACATCGGCTCTGCCTCATTTTTTACTACCGTTATCGAAATTAATGGTTGGGTTAAATCAAAACCTAGTAAAAATTGAAACCTCGAAAGCGTTTACCCCATTAGAACGTCAAGTTTTAGGGATGATGCATCATTTAGCTTATGGCCAAAGTGATGGTTTTTATTCTAAATGGATGCACAGTGCAAAAACTTCGTTAGGGGCATTTTGCTCTGGCGGCACCGTGGCGAATATTACTGCACTTTGGATAGCCCGCAACCGCTTATTAAAAGCGAATGGCAACTTTAAAGGTATTGCTGCACAAGGTTTAGTTGCAGGAATGCTTCACTATGGTTACAAAGGACTGGCGGTTTTAATCTCTGAGCGAGGTCATTACTCGTTAGGCAAATCGGTAGATTTACTAGGTATTGGCCGTGAGAATTTAATTGGTATTAAAACATCGGCTGATAATAAAGTAGATGTAGATGCTATGCGAGAAAAAGCGCTAGAGCTTGAAGCGCAAGGCATTAAAGTGATGGCAATTGTTGGGGTCGCAGGAACCACAGAAACCGGTAATATTGACCCACTTGAAGACATGGCTAATTTAGCACAAGAAATTAATTGTCACTTTCATGTTGATGCGGCATGGGGGGGAGCCACCTTACTGTCTAATACCCATAGGCATTTATTAAAAGGTATTGAGCATGCAGATTCAATCACCATTGATGCGCATAAGCAAATGTATGTGCCGATGGGGGCCGGTTTAGTCTTGTTTAAAGACCCTGCTGCTACCGATGCCATAGAGCATCATGCTGAATATATTTTACGTAAAGGCTCTAAAGACTTAGGTAGCCATACGCTTGAGGGGAGTCGCCCTGGAATGGCGATGTTAGTGCATGCTTGCTTACGTGTTATTGGTCGTAAAGGCTATGAAATGCTTATCGATCGCAGTATTAAAAAAGCCCGTTACTTTGCTGATTTGATAAATGCAGATGAAGATTTTGAGTTAATATCAGAGCCAGAACTTTGCTTACTGACCTATCGCTATGTACCAAAACAAATTAAACACGCGATAGCCCAAGCTGATGCACAAACCCGTTTAGACATTTTTGCCGCGCTTAATCGTTTTACTGCAAGCATGCAAAAACGTCAGCGTGAATCAGGTCGATCGTTTGTATCGCGTACACGTTTAACGCCAGTTCAATATGATAACCAACCAACCGTGGTATTTAGAGTGGTACTTGCGAATCCGCTTACATCAGGTGCAATATTAAAAGAGATATTAGAAGAGCAGAAAGAACTAGCTCAAACCGACCCTGTATTTAAAAAGTATTTACGAAAATATATGTAACCATAAATGCTATAAAAAAGACGCGATTAAGCGTCTTTTTTGTTGCTGATTAAAAGCAACTCGCCTTTATAAGGTTGCTGATAATTTGTTGAGAAGGTTTGATTTTTTCCATTGCTAAAAACTCATCGGGCTGATGCGCTTGGTTAATAGAGCCTGGTCCCATTACGATGGTTTCACAACCGAGTTGCTGTATAAATGGCGCTTCGGTACAGTAGTTAACAGCCACTGCTTTTTGCCCTGCTATATTTTCGGCTAATTTGACTAACGCGCTATCTGTGCTTCCCGTAAATGCTGGAATTGGCTCATGCAAATCAATTACGCTCACAGAGTTAGGGTATTGCTGGTTTATATCGTAAGTTGCATCAAGTACCAGTGCTTGAAGCTCTTGCACGCTTAAACCTGGAAGAGGGCGCATATCAATGTGCATTTCACAGCAGCCACAAATTCGGTTGGCATTGTCACCCCCATGAATATTGCCTAAGTTGAGTGTTGGATAAGGAATTTCAAAGTGGTTTATTGAATATTTATTCTTGAGTTGTTCTTTTAAGATCAGTAATTTTGTAATCACTTTATGCATTACTTCGATGGCATTAAGACCCCGTTCGGGATCAGAGCTATGTCCTGAGCGACCAACGACTCTGATTGCTGTACTCATATGACCTTTATGGGTAAATACGGGGGTCATATCTGTTGGCTCACCAATAATACAGCGACTTGGCTTTAAATTTGGGTGCTTACAAATTTGCTGTGCGCCAGCCATAGTGGTTTCTTCATCGGCGGTCGCTAATATTAAAATAGGTTGAGTTTGTTGCTTTTCATCAAGCTCACTAATAGCTTGCAGTACAAAAGCAAAAAAGCCTTTCATATCAATACTGCCTAAACCATATAATTTGTTATCAAGTTCAGTTAATTTAAATGGGTTTTGATTCCAGCGGCTATCATCAAATGGCACTGTATCGGTGTGCCCCGCAAGCATTAACCCGCCATCGCCTTGTCCGCGTTTTGCTAATAAGTTGTAGCGGCCTTTACCACCTTCTAACTCTATTATTTCACAGGTAAAACCTAAGCTTTCACACCACTGAGCGAGTAGTTCAATAACGCTTTTATTGCTCATACACAAATGCTCTTCAATAGCGCTAATTGAGGGGGCAGCAATCAATTGCTGATACATCGAGATAAATGACGGCAGAGACATAAAAAAATCCAAAATAAGTATTCAATTTAATTGCATAACAATATAAAAGTATTTATGATGAATATCAATTCACTTTTTAAGCATAAATATATTAAAGTTACGCCATGAAAATAATACGACGATAGTTATCACTCATTAATTTAATCAGTTTAGCTAGGTTGCAACCTAGTGTAAGTAAATAACATGGAATGTAGTCACTAATTTTAGATAAAGAGTAAATAATGAACGTAGTAATTATAGGTGCCAGCGGTTACAGCGGGGCAGAATTGGCTAGCTTAATTGCCAAACATCCAGCATTAACATTATCAGCATGTTATGTATCAGCGCAAAGCTTTGATAAACATAAACTGCTCAGTGAATTATACCCTGAGCACTTAGGGTTACTTGACTTACCTTTGCAACCACTTAATGAGAGTGCATTGAGTGATATAGCTCATTCAGCAGACTATGTGTGTTTATGCACTGACCATAAAGTAAGTGTTGATTTAGCCCCTCAGTTTTTAGCGATGGGCAAAAAGGTATTTGACCTCTCTGGTGGTTACCGTCTTGAAAGTAATGAAGATTACGTCACTTATTATGGTTTTGAACACCAGCATCCAGAGCTCCTCAAAGAAGCTGCATATGGCCTTGCAGAGTGGAATAGTGAGGCCATTGCAAAGGCGCAGTTAGTTGCTGTAGCTGGCTGCTACCCAACTGCCGCATTAAACGCATTAAAGCCTCTTCAGCAAGCTGGGTTACTTAGTGACGAGCGGATTATTATTAATGCTGTATCGGGAGTAACTGGGGCTGGTCGTAAAGCAAATATTGGCACGCATTTTTGTGAGGTATCACTTGCAACCTATGGTTTGTTTAACCATCGTCATGGGCCTGAAATACAGCAGCATCTTGGTCATAACGTATTATTTACCCCTCATTTAGGTAATTTTCCTCGCGGTATTTTAGAAACCATTTATGTACAGCTAAAACCGGGTGTGACTAGTGAGCAAGTAACTAAAGCGTATCAAGTATTAGCGGATGAGCCATTAATTCGTTTGCTTGGCAGCAAAATCCCCTCGATTAAAGGGGTGGCCAAACAACCTTATGTAGATATTGCGTGGCAGCAGCAAGACTCACAATTAATAGTGATGGCAGCGATTGACAATTTACTAAAAGGGGCGGCTGGTCAGGCTCTGCAATGTATTAATTTGTCAATGGGCTTGCCTCACACTACAGGTCTAGTAGGAGCGTTTAAATGAGCAGTAAAACGTGGGTTATTAAACTCGGTGGCGCAGTACTCAATACTGAAAATGCCGCTAAAGCGCTTTTTGAGGTTCTTAATGAACAACATGATGCACAATTTGTCATTGTTCATGGCGGTGGCTCATTAGTTGACCATTGGCTAGCAGAAGCCGGTTTTGCCAGTGCTAAACACCAAGGTTTGCGAATCAGCCCTAAAGAACAGATGCCTTATATTGTAGGAGCATTAGCGGGAGCAGCAAACAAACAATTAATGGCGCAAGCAATGACTGCTGGGCACAAACCTGTTGGCTTGAGTTTATATGAAGCAGGAATAACAGCATCACAAAAATTAAAAGCGCTAGGGCAAGTAGGTCAATGCCATAGTAATAATGATTCTATTATTAATGAATTACTCAGTGGCGGGCGTTTACCTATAGTCAGCTCCATCGGTTTTGATGAGCAAGGGCTTTGGTACAACGTTAATGCCGATGAAGCAGCCGCCGCAATGGCAAATAATTTAAATGCAGAACTTATTTTTATGACGGACGTAGAGGCGGTACTTGATGCCAATAAGCAGCCTTTACATCAACTTGACACAAAACACATTGATACTTTAATTACAGAGGGAGTAATTGTGGGTGGGATGGAGGTCAAAGTTAAGACCAGTCTTCACGCTGCCCAACATTTACGACGCGGTGTGTACATTTCCAGCTGGCAAAAGCCAGAAAACTTAACTGCTTTGCTGCAAGGCGAGCATGTCGGAACTAAAGTAACACCATAGGTTGAACATGTTTAAAGATTTTATAACGGGTCTAGAATTAGACCAACAAGGCGCACTAAATTTATTAAAGTTAGCGCAAGATATTAAAGAAAGCCCGAGTAAATATAACCAAGTACTAGCTGGTAAGTCAGTGGTTACTCTGTTCGAAAAGCAAAGTTTACGTACTCGCCTTTCATTTGATATTGGTATAAACCGTTTAGGGGGCCATGCGGTTTATCTTGATCAACAAAATGGTGCAATGGGCGCCCGCGAATCAATAAAAGATTTTGCCTTAAATATTTCGACTTGGGCCGATGGGATTGTTGCCCGCGTTAATCAGCACAGTACGTTAACGATACTCGGTGAGTATTCATCCGTTCCTGTGATTAATAGTTTGTGTGATTTATATCATCCATGCCAAGCATTAGCTGATTTTTTAACGCTACAAGAAGTACACGGTGATGTTAGCCAGTTAAAGCTTGCCTACCTAGGTGAGGGCAATAATGTAACGCACTCATTAATGCTATTAGCCGCTACTTTAGGAACAGACTTTGTCGCTGTAACACCAAAAGGCAGCTCACCTGATTCGCAAGTACTTAAACAAGCAGAGCAAATAGCAGCTATGAATGGCGCTTCTGTAATGGTAAGTGACAGGGTTGAGGCTGCAGTAGGCGCTAATGTTGTTTACGCCGATACCTGGGTATCTATGGGGGATACAACTCCTCTTGAGCAAGTGAAAGAAAAATACATGCCTTATCAATTAAACCAGGCATTGTTAGAAAAAACCGGTGCAACTACGGTATTACATTGCCAACCGGCACACCGTGAGTTTGAAATTACTTCTGAGGTAATGGATGGCCCTGCATCAAAAATTATACAGCAAGCAGAAAACCGCATGCATGCGCAAAATGCGCTATTAGTTACATTGTTAAATCCAAATTTTGTTAAGGAACACCTATGAGTTCAATTAAAAAAGTCGTTTTAGCCTATTCAGGTGGTCTTGATACATCAGCTATCGTGCCATGGTTAAAAGAGAACTACGGCTGTGAAGTTATTGCCTTTGTTGCCGATGTTGGCCAGGGCGCAGAAGAACTTGAAGGCGTAGAAGCGAAAGCCATTGCATCGGGTGCATCTGAGTGTTACGTGGTTGATTTGAAAGATGAAATGGTAAGTGATTACATTTACCCAACACTTAAAACAGGCTCTATATACGAAGGAACCTACTTGCTAGGTACTTCTATGGCACGTCCAATCATCGCTAAAGCCCAAGTTGAAATTGCCCGTAAAGTGGGGGCAGATGCACTTTCTCATGGCTGTACGGGTAAAGGTAACGACCAAGTACGTTTTGAGTCATGTTTTGCAGCACTGGCTCCTGATTTAAAGGTGATTGCGCCATGGCGTGAGTGGGATTTATCAAGTCGTGAATCATTGCTTGATTACCTAGCCGAGCGTGATATTCCGTGTTCTGCATCAGCAACTAAAATTTACAGTCGTGATGCTAACGCATGGCATATCTCTCACGAAGGCGGCGAGCTTGAAGACCCTTGGTGTGAGCCAAGTGAGCAAGTATGGACCTGGACTAATTCACCAGAGCAAGCGCCCGATAAAGCTGAGCATGTCACTTTATCAGTTGTAGAAGGTGAAGTGGTTGCTGTGAACGGCGAACAATTAAAGCCTTACGACTGTTTAGTTAAACTAAACGACATAGCTGCCCCGCATGGTGTTGGTCGTGTTGATATTGTAGAAAACCGTTTAGTGGGCATGAAATCACGCGGTTGTTATGAAACACCAGGCGGTACAGTGATCATGGCTGCGCTGCAAGCAATTGATGAGCTCGTTCTTGATAAAGCGAGCCGTAAATGGAAAGAGGTGCTCGGTGGTGAATTTTCGCATTTAGTCTACGACGGTCGTTGGTTTACGCCACTTAAAGATTCTATTTTAGCCGGTGCAGAAGCGCTTTCTACGTTAGCGACAGGTGAAGTGGTACTTAAACTTTACAAAGGGCAAGTAACAGCGGTTCAGAAAAAGTCACCTAACAGTTTATACAGCGAAGATTTTGCTACTTTTGGTGAAGACGATGTTTATGACCAATCGCACGCAGAAGGCTTTATTCGTTTATTCTCACTATCAAGCAGAATTTCAGCATTAGCTAAAAAGTAATTTTTTATGCCCCTTGGAATTAAGGGGCTATTATCGGGTTTGGAGAAATTTCATGGCATTATGGGGCGGACGTTTTTCTACGGGTCCAGATGAAGCGTTTAAACAGTTTAACGATTCACTTCCCTTCGATTATCAATTAGCAGAGCAAGATATTATTGGCTCTGTTGCATGGGCTGGCGCACTTGAACAAGTGAACGTGTTATCTAATGACGAACACCAAAAGCTGGTATCGGCATTATATGAATTACTTGAAGAGGTAAAAGCAGATCCACACGCTGTTGCCACCTCAGGTGCTGAGGATATTCACTCACATGTTGAAGCCGCGCTAATTGAAAAAGTGGGTGATTTAGCTAAAAAATTACACACAGGCCGAAGCCGTAACGACCAAGTTGCTACCGACTTTAGATTATGGTGTCGCGATACTGCCGATCATATCTTAAAAGCGATTGCACAACTAAAAGCTGAATTTATTAGCTTGGCTGAACGTGAGCTTGGCACAATATTACCAGGTTATACCCACTTACAACGTGCACAACCGGTGTTATTTAGCCATTGGTGTATGGCTTATGTAGAAATGCTTGAGCGTGATGAAAGCCGATTACAAGATGCCCAAGCAAGAATGAACTACTGCCCACTCGGCAGTGGCGCTCTTGCAGGCACTGCATACCCGATTGACCGTCACGCACTTGCACAAGGGTTAGGGTTTACAGGCGCGACTAAAAATAGTTTAGATGGCGTATCTGATCGTGACTTTGTGGTTGAGCTATTAAGCTGTGCGTCTATCTCTATGATCCACTTATCGCGCATGTCTGAAGACCTGATTTTTTATAACTCGGGAGAAGCTGGCTTTATTGAACTGGCCGATAATGTTACATCGGGCTCATCTTTGATGCCACAGAAAAAAAACCCAGATGCATTAGAGCTAATTCGTGGTAAAACTGGCCGGGTGTTTGGTGCGTTTAGCGCAATGATGATGACCTTAAAAGCACTGCCTCTTGCTTATAATAAAGACATGCAAGAAGACAAAGAAGGCATTTTTGATGCCATGCCAACATGGCTTGCGTGTATTCATATGGCACAAGCGTGTATTAAAGGCATAAAAGTGAAAGCAGATAAAACCCTTGCAGCGGCAAAAGGTGGCCACGCTAATGCAACCGAACTTGCTGATTACTTAGTCGCTAAAGGTGTACCGTTCAGAGAAGGGCATCATATTGTTGGGGTGTTGGTGCAATTAGCTATTAGTGAAGGTAAAACGTTAGAGGAGCTTTCACTTGAGCAGTATAAATCAGTAAATCCAGTGTTTGAAGATGATGTGTATCCGGTACTTGAAATTGATGCCTGTATTAAAGCACGTCAAGCACTTGGTGGAACCTCATTAGAACAAGTAAGTAAAGCGGTGAAAGACGCGAAAAAAAAACAGCAAATAACAGTTCGTGATGCAAACCTAGATGACGTGGAAGCAATCGCTAAACTCGTACAACACTGGGCAACAGTCGGCGAAAACTTACCGCGCGCTAAAAGTGACATGGTGCACTCAATTAATGAGTTTGCCGTAACCGAGATAGACGGTCAGGTATCGGGTTGTGCTTCACTTTATATTTACGACACAGGATTAGCTGAAATACGTTCATTAGGTATTGATCCTAAAAGCGCAGTAACGGGGCAGGGACGAGAACTGGTTGAACACTTATTAGTGAAAGCCAAAAAATTGGCACTCAACCGTGTCATCGTTCTGACTCGTGTACCTGACTTTTTCGAAAATCAGCGGTTTAGTTTCTGTAATAAAGAGAGTCTACCTGAAAAAGTAATGAAAGATTGCGAGCTATGTTTACGCAAAGAAAACTGTGATGAAGTCGCAATGGAATATATGTTAAAGCCAAGTAATAGCATGGAGATCCCCTGTAAAAACGTGGCTTGAGCAATCCCTAGGATAAAAACGCACGGTGACCCCGATGCGTTTTTTTTTGAGTAAAATAAAGTGATGTTTTAAATTAATATGCTATGAATTTAAAGTTGGCATATCGTTTGCTTTTATTATTTTGTAGCGTGTTGTTGAGTCAACTAATCAACGAAGGCAAAACGTTACCGTAGTTATTTAGTAACTGCTCCAGGTGGTGTGATTTAAATTTACGCCAATAATAAAAATTTAATACTCATAAGGATTAATCACATGCAAATTTCAGCTAATAGCCAAGTACAAATGCAAGCATACAATAAAACGCAACAATTAAAGCCTGCAATGGAACAAACTGCTAGCCCTAAAACCCTTCAATCTGATACAGTAAGTATCTCTCAAGAGGCGATGAGTGCTGCTAGTACTGATTTACAACGCGGTGGTATCATCTTGCCAGGTGGAAACCCTCGTCCTAAGTAAAGCTTAAGGTATTTGATGTTTATAACTGATTTTTTTGGTTTTTTTTCGCTGTCAGCTCTAGTAATGTGGGGGTTTCTGATGGCGTTCTTCTTTAATGTGTTTGTGTTTAGTCTTGGCACAAAGCGTAATACAACCTTATTAGTCAGTTCTTTTATTTTATTCATATCATATTCATCTTCAGATTACTTTTTGACATGGTTCTCGATATATAAAATTACTTATTTAGACTGGGCATTATATGATCTAGTTACCCTTATCGCGCTTGCAATTATTTATAAATTAATAAGAAAAACAACACCTTCATTTTTATATCTGATATTAGGTCTTACGATAAACATGAATTTGTTGTTTTTAATGCATATTGATGTTTTTATTAATAAAAATGTTCATCCATGGTTTTTCTGGGATGTGTACACTTTTGGTGTTACCTGTATAGATTTTATTATGATTGTAGCGCTCATAGTTGATAGAGACTTTTTAGGTATTCATATTCTAAAAAATAAACTATTCGGCCAACATGGTATTAACTCTGAAAAAAACTCTTCATAAACATGTATATAAGCTATACCCTTGGTGAATATGTAAGCGCACTCATACAGTGGGGCTTTTTAATGGCTTTCCTGTATTGTTTTGTAAAAAGTATAAATATCCCACATAAATCCTCCCTATATTTAGCTGCAATAATGCTGTGCTCATATGTATTAAGTGATTATTTATACATAGTAAAACATGTTTATCTCAATTGGATAGTTTACGATTTTTTCACTATTGCTTTTATTATTCTTGCGATTAAAAAAGCTTTCGTCACTCTCTCTTTACCTGCATATTTCATCATTGTAGGCTTAACCATAAATAGTGTATTAGTTGGTTTTATTTATTATGATTTATACATTTTAGGGAATACTCAAGAGTGGTGGTTTTGGAGTTTTTACTCTATTTCTATAAATTTAATTGACATATTAATGATAGCTTCTTTGGTAATAAACATAGATCCCGTAAATATAAATCGATATAGAAAGACCATTACACTAATAGATATAAGCGGTCTTTCAAATGGATGACTTCTTGCTCAGTCCATATGTATCTCTTTACCTCGGCGCATTTGTTCAGTGGGGCTTTTTAATGGCTTTTTTATACTCATTAGTCACGAGTATAAATAAACCCAAAAAAGAGGCTTTATGGCTGTCGCTAATAATGTCGGTTTCATACTCTTCAAGCCTGTTCATTGATATCCAAAATATTTCTTATATGAAATTATTACTTTTTGATTTAGTAACAATTTTGGTTATTTTGGTTGTAAGCAACTTCTTAACTAAAAATGTTATATCTACTTATCTATTATTAGGGTTAAGCATAAACTCACTGTTATTTTTTGGCATGCATCTAGATGTACTTGTTTTTAGTAACAGCTCACCATGGTGGTTCTGGTCATTTTATTCTTTGGGAATTAATCTGATGGATTTCATGATGATAGCTATCTTCTTTATCAATAAAGATTTTTTGGGTTTAGTGAGGCTTAAGAACGTTCTGTTTCCAGCAAGAGTGAAGCTACCTAGCGCGATGAAATGATACGCTAGGTGTTACCTTTAATGCTTAGTTTTCCCAAGCCTTGATTGCAGGGCTTTCATTACTATGGTGTCAACAAACTCACTCACATCCCCGTTATGGCGTGCTACTTCTTTTACTAGTGTAGATGATATAAAGGTATTGCGCTCGGCGGGCGTTAAAAATACGCTTTCTAAATCAGGGTTTAAACGACGGTTCATATTCGCGAGCTGAAACTCGTAATCAAAATCAGAAACCGCTCTTATACCTCTAATCAATACATTTGCGTTATGGTCACGAGCCAGATCTGCTAGCAGCCCCGAAAAGCCAATGACTTTTACATTATCTAAATGGCTTAAAATTTCATTTGCTAAATCAACGCGTTCTTCTAAAGTAAAACACGGTTTTTTACTTGGGTTATGAGCAATAGCCACAATAACGGTATCAAACATCTTAGCCGCACGCTGAATTAAATCAGTGTGGCCGTTGGTAAGAGGGTCAAATGTGCCTGGGTAGATTGCGGTCACTTTCATAATATTTACTGTGTTATTATTTTTAGCCGTAGTGTAGCAGTGTTTAGTGTGTAAAGCAGCCTTGTAAGTAAATTGTATATAACTGCAGCTGCGCAGTGTTACAAATGCAATGATTTGTTTATACTAGGCGGATTATTTTAATGCAGCATCGTATTTTCGAAAATTGAGTAATGAGTATATGAATACCAAGGATAAAATAATTCAAACCAGTATTTCATTGTTTAATGAACATGGTGAAAGAGCAATATCTACTAATCATATCGCATCGAGTTTAGGCATGAGTCCGGGTAATCTGTACTACCACTTTAAAAATAAAGAAGACATTATTCGTCATATATTTGCACTTTATCGTGATCATTTAAGCACCCATTTTAAGCCGGTCGATCAAGGCGACGATGCTTTTGAACGCCTAGGTCCTTATTTAGATTCGTTATTTGAATTAATGTGGCGCTATCATTTTTTTTACGACAACCTTGGTGATATTCTTGCTCGCGATAGCCATTTAAAACAGGGTTACATTGATTTTCAGCAGGAATTACTTGAGCAGGTACGTAACATCATTTTGGCCTTGCGGGATAGTGAAATTATTGCCATTGATGAACAAGATGCCATTGAACTTGCTCATACGCTAAAATTAACGGTTAGCTTTTGGACACCCTATATGAAAGCAAGAAGACTAAGTGGTGTGCTGGTTGAGCAAGATATTTACCCTGGCATTGTAAAAGTACTGACTTTATTTAAGGCTTACAGTACAGAAAAAAGCGCAAATAAAATTAATCAGTTAAGAGACAAATACGCACTTTTAGCAAATGCTGCCCCCCAGAATCCTTAGCCCCATCGGGTTGGTTAGTTCCTAGGCGTTAAATTTTTTGCTATAATCCGCCGCGCCCAATGCCTGGGTGCGCGAATTCCCGCAGTCTAAGAGTTGAACTATGCTTAAATTTATCGTCAAACTTCACCCTGAAATAGCCATCAAAAGCCGTTCAGTCCGTAAACGCTTTACCAAAGTGTTAGAAAATAACATTAAAATTGTATTGCGTCGTGTTGACGAAAAAGTACAAGTGCGTAATAACTGGGATAACATTTCAGTTGTTACAAAACTTGACGATGCTCAAACTCGTATTGATTTTATTGATAGCTTGCAGCGGATTCCCGGCATCGTACAGTTTATTGAAGTGACCGAAACAGACTTTAAAACCCTTGATGACATTTATCAAAAAACCATTGCGTTAGTTGGTCACACTATTATTGGTAAAACCTTTTGTGTGCGTGCTAAGCGCATAGGTCAACATGATTTTACTTCAACTGAACTAGAGCGTTACGTCGGTGGTGGGCTTAATCAACATGTTGAAGGGGCTCGAGTAAAGCTAAGTCGCCCAGAAGTGACTATTCGTTTAGAAATTAAAGACGAAAAAGCCTACATAGTAACGCAAACCCATTTAGGGATGGCGGGCTTCCCACTGCCAACACAAGACGATGTATTATCGCTTATGTCTGGTGGTTTTGATTCTGGCGTTGCTAGTTATCAAATGATCCGTAAAGGGGCTCGCACGCACTTTTTATTCTTTAACTTAGGTGGCGCTGCTCATGAAATTGGGGTTAAACAAGCGAGTTACTATCTATGGAAACAATATAGCTCTACGCATAAAGTTAAGTTTATTACTGTTGATTTTGAGCCAGTGGTTGCTGAAATCTTAGAAAATGTTGAGAACAGCCAAATGGGCGTTGTCCTTAAACGTATGATGATGCGAGCGGGTAGTGCCGTCGCTGAAAAACTAAATATTCAAGCATTGGTTACGGGTGAAAGTATAGGTCAGGTGTCTAGTCAAACCTTAGCTAACTTAAGTGTGATTGACCGCGTAACCGAAACGCTCATTTTACGCCCACTTATCCAGCATGATAAGCAAGAAATCATCAATATAGCGCGCCAAATAGGCACTGCAGAAATGGCAGAGACGATGCCCGAATACTGCGGTGTGATCTCTAAAAAGCCGACAGTTAAAGCCAAAATAGAAGTAATTAAAGCGGAAGAAGAAAAGTTTGACTTTGATGTGTTAGATACCGTTATTGATAACGCCCGTGTTATGGATGTGCGCGATATTGATGTTGAGGCTAAGCAAGAGCTTAAAGAGGCAGAATCAGTTACAGAGTTACCAGAGGGAGCGGTTGTTGTTGATATTCGCTCGCCTGAAGAAGAAGATGCGGCGCCGCTGGAAATTGAAGGTATTGAAGTTATCCACTTACCGTTTTTCCGCTTAGCAACAAAGTTTGGCGATTTACCTAAAGGTAAAGATTATTACTTATATTGCCAAAAAGGAGTAATGAGCCAATTACAAGCGCTTATTCTTCACGAAGAAGGCTTTACCACTGTTAGAGTATATCGTCCTTAATGGCTTAATATATTAGATGCGCGGATTTAGTCCGCGCTTTTTTTTGCCAAAATTTTAGCAAGTAAGGCGTCATTATAAGGTGTTGCAATATGGTGCAGTTTTCCTTGCTCACTTATATAGCCACAAATCGCCATGATCTCAGTTTGCCTATTATGTATAACGTCTTGATGCATAGATGAGTAATTTTCGGCAGTTAAACTCATTACCTTGTAGGCGCGCTCTAGGGCATCAATAAGCTTAATATTAAGTTTAAGCGCGGTTGCAATATGGCAAGCCTCAGTTAATAAATTAATAATTTCGCTATTGTACTGCGGCGCACGCAACTGACCATTTTTTATATTGTGGTGAGCGGTTAATGGATTTATTGCAATATTAACCAGTAGCTTTTCAAACCGTAGTTGTTCAATATTGTTACTGACAATTAATTGCGGAATAGTGTGTAATTGCGCACTAAGCTGTTGAATATTTTGAATAGCTAGTTGATTACAGCCCCCTAATACACTTTGCCCGTTTCCGGTATGTTGCACAATATTAGGGTTTGACTTAAATCCAGCCATGCTGGTGGTTAAAAAGTACAACGACTGCTGCTTTGTTAGCTGTTCATTTAATTGCTCAACATTACCCATGCCATTATGACTCAGTATAATATGGGTATTATTGCCAAGATAAGGTTTTACTTGAGCATAGGCTTGTTGCACTGCAAACGCTTTTACCGTGAATAAAACAATATCAAATTCAGGAGTTTGAGATAACTGCTCTTGTGAGATAAAAGTGGCGTTAATTTTTTCAGACGCAGCGTTACTGTGGCTGTAAAAGCGAGTATTAACTGTCCCTTTTCGAGTAAGTATATATATAGCGTGATGCTTGGCTAAAAAATGGCTAAATAACAAGCCAATAGCGCCATCACCTACAACAAGTATGTTAGCCATAATGCTTCTTTTTACGCAGTGTTAACAGGGCTTTAGCTAAAAAGTAGCTCGCTGCACCAATAAAATCGGCAACAAAATCGGCCAGTGATGCTTGTCTGTAAGGAAGGCTATCTTGCATAATTTCTATTGCTGCACCGTAACCAGCGAGTAATAGTATTTGTGCATATAATGGGAGTTTAAACGCTTTATCCATAATAATGGCAAGTAAAAAGAAGATACCAAAATGCGCTACTTTATCAACATGCGGAAATAAGTTTGCCGCGCCCTTTACCTCTTTAGCAAATAAGAAGGTAAACGCAACAATACTAATTAAAAAAATTGCTTGGTAAACACGCCTTGTCACGAAAATTCCTAAAATCGTATAAAAAAGAAGCCTCAGTATATCAAACTAATTTAGTATCGCACCTGAACAAAATGCAGAAAAATGTAAAGATTTATCATTTTAACGTTATAATTGCGGCATAAAATTAAGATTAGATAGTTAGGAGAACGCTATGCCTTCATTTGATATTGTATCTGAAGTAGAAATGAACGAAGCAAAAAATGCGGTTGATAACGCCAACCGTGAACTAGAAACGCGATTTGATTTTAGAGGCGTTGATGCCTCAATAGAACTAAATGATAAAACAATTAAATTAAAAGCTGAAGCAGATGCTCAGGTAATGCAGTTATTTGATATTTTAGCGAGTAAAATCTCTAAGCGTGGGATGGATGTTGCAAGCTTAGAGCTACAAGATATTTCTCGTGCGGGCAAAAATGTTTTTCGTAACGTTGCACTTAAACAGGGTATCGAAAAAGACATGGCTAAAAAAGTAGTAAAAGCCATTAAAGATTCTAAAGTAAAAGTACAAGCGGCCATTCAAGGTGAAGAAGTTCGCGTAACAGGTAAAAAGCGTGATGACTTACAAGCGGCTATGCAAGTTGTACGCACTGCTGATTTAGGTCAACCATTTCAGTTTAAAAACTTCCGCGATTAATTTATTGCCTCGAGCATGGCAGTATAGGTGCTAAGCTCAAAGGAATGCGTATAAAGCCAAACAAATTATATTGTTTGGCTTTTTTATTTTTAAATCTATGATAATTACCGAACACCGAACACCGAACACCGAACACCGAACACCGAACACCGAACACCGAACCCTGAATCCTTGGGTTTTTAGATGTTTAGACGTCCGTTGACTTTTTTTAGTAAACAGATAACAATAGCAGCCTATTTTCAAGGTGCTTGCTAAACACTTCAATGATGTGATTTTTTTAGTAGGATAATCGGGAAGTTGGTGCGTTTTCATTGATGAAGTCAATCCCAACACTGCCCCCGCAACGGTAAAGTTATGCTGTATTAAATTATGGTAACTGAGTCCGGAGACCGGCCTTGATTTAATCTTACTTACTAACATCTTTGCGGTGGGCAGAGATAGGGAACATCATGATAAATAAAACTGCATTGGGTGTGGCTATTTCGGCTGCGCTGTCTTTTTCTGCATCTGCAGAACAAACCATTGAAAGAATAACCGTTACTGCAAATAAATTTGAACAATCAATCAATAATGTACTTGCCAGTGTTAATGTTATTGAACGCATAGATATTGAGCAAGGTAATTACCGAGATTTACCCACACTTCTAAGTACTCAGGTAGGCTTTCAAATAAACTCAAATGGCGGCTTTGGTCAAAACGCTGGTGTGTCCTTGCGTGGTACAGGCTCTGGTGATACGTTAATTTTGATTGATGGTGTTCGTACCGGTTCTGCAACGCTTGGCCAAAAAGCATTGAGTAACGTGCCTTTAAATAGTATTGAACGCATTGAAATAATTAAAGGGTCACGTGCCGCTGTCTATGGCTCTGATGCACTTGCTGGTGTTATTAGCATTATTACGCGTGAGTCAGATAACCTTTCTGTTAGTGCAACATTTGGTTCAGACGCTTACCAAGATTATCAAATGGCAGGCTCTGTAAAGTCAGGCGATATGAGGAGTGCATTTAATGCAGGTTTTGAAAAAACAGATGGTTTTGATGTATTGCAAGGTGTAGCGCCAGATGAAGATGGTTATGAGAACAAAAACCTCGGTTTTAAAGTAAATTATAATGATGCACAGTACGGTGATTTTAAGTTATTAGGTCAATACAGCGAAGGCTTTGCTGATTACGATAGTCGCTTTAGTCCTGCCGATAGCACGATTGAACGCAATGACTTTGAAAATTATCAATTGTCTGCTGGTTGGAATAAAAACTATAAAAATCAGTCTCACGGTGTTGATATTGCACTTGTAACTGATGACTCAGATAACACTTATGTTAATTTTTCCACTGGTCTGCCAGTCACAAGTACGTTTATAACTCAGCGTACTCAAATTGATTACAATGGCCAATATCGTTTAGATGATACTTTAAATATTAGTGGCGGTATTAACTGGTATAAAGACGATGTGTCGCGCAGCTCTCAAGTATTTATTGAAGATAGTCGTGACGTGCTTGCAGTATTTGTAGGTGCCTATTACGATACAGATAAGGTACTTGCTAATCTAACTGTTCGCCAAGATGATGATGAACAGTTTGGTGATGAAACAACGTATACCGCGGCAGCGGGATATCATTTATCGAGTAATGCAACATTCCGTTTAAGCCAGAGCACAGGGTTTAAAGCGCCTACCTTTAACGATTTATATTACCCTGATTTTGGTAACCCTAATTTACAACCAGAAAAGTCCGTTAACCGTGAGCTTGGCTTAAATGTAGACTTTGATATTGCGCAAGTTGATGTCGCTATTTTTAGAAACGACATTGAGGATAAAATTGATTATGATGCAAACTTTGCATTAGCTAATATTGACGAGGCTCGCTTTGAAGGGGTTGAATTTAGTCTTTCTCAGCAGGTTTTTGGTTTTGATAGTCACCTTAATTTTGCATATTTAAGTGCGCAGAACAAAGAAACAGGCGCAGAGTTGCGTAATGTTGCTAAGCGTACATTTAATTGGGAGCTTAAAAAACAGTTTGGTGACTTTGATGCGCGTATCGATATGCAGTATCGCAGCGATCGTCAAGGTGCACAAACCCACTTAGGCTCTTACACACTATGGAATTTAGCGGGTAATTATCAAGTTAATCAAAATATTGAAGTATCGCTTCGCGTAGAAAACCTGTTCGATAAACAGTACAACGCCGTTGATTCACATCTAAGTTCTACAACAGCTCAAGCGTATTACTATAATACACCAGAACGTCGCTTGTTTGCTGGTATAAGCTATGAGTTTTAATTACTGAATTAGCACATATAATAAATGCCCGAATTTAAATCGGGCTTTTTAATGTGTTATTCCGTTAAAAACTCGCTAAATTCGGTTTCAAACTTGTGCAATTTTTGCGCAATTAAAATACTACAGTAGCCTTGTTCTGGGTTTTCATTGTAGTAGTCTTGGTGAAAACTTTCAGCAGGGTAAAAAGTGGTTGCTGGGCTCACCTCAGTTACTATAGGTTCGCTAACATGACTTTGCAGCTCTGCAATAACTGCCTGTGTTTGTACTTGTTGTTGCTCATTATGATAATACACAACGCTGCGGTATTGAGTGCCTATATCGTTACCTTGGCGATTTAGTTGTGTGGCATCGTGTAGGGTAAAAAACATCGCGAGTAAGGTTTCAAAGCCGATAACACTGGCATCAAATTCAACCTTAATTACCTCTGCATGGCCACTGTTGCCAGTGCAAATAGTTTTGTATGTTGGGTTATCGGTATGTCCACCAGTATAACCAGAGCAAACACTGAGTACACCTTTTACACGCCTAAATGCTGCATCAATACACCAAAAACAGCCGCCGCCGAGTGTTGCTACTTGTGTGGTCGAACTCATAAGTACTTCCTCAATTGTTAGGGATATGTGCACTGAATAAAGCGCCGTAACAGCTAGTTACGACGCTCTAAGTGACTTAGATCTCTTTAAGCGGTTTTTCAGCGGCTTGCTTATCAAGTTTTTGTTGTAAAAACTCAGGTGATTGTGTGTTTCGCGCTAGTGCGTAATAGGCCGCTGGCACTACAAACAGAGTAAGTATGGTGGCAACCGTTACGCCAGTAAATACCACCACACCAATTACCATTCTACTTTCCGAGCCAGGCCCTGAGGCGAGTACCAAAGGTACGGCACTCATAACCGTTGTTAGGGAAGTCATAATAATAGGGCGCAAACGCTGTGTAGCCGCTTGTAAAATAGCCTCACTAAATTCTACGCCTTTATCACGTAACTGGTTGATAAATTCAACAATCAGTATACCGTTTTTAGCACTTAACCCAATGAGCATAACAATGCCTATTTGGCTGTATATATTAAGTGTTAAGCCCATACTCCACAGGCCAAACATAGCGCCCATTAACCCAAGTGGAACGGTGAGCATAATAACAAGCGGATGCATAAAGCTTTCAAACTGAGCAGCGAGCACTAAAAAGGTCACGGTCAATGCCAGCACAAACACATAGGTCATGGCTGAGGCACCTTCATAAAACAATTGCGACTCACCTTTATAGTCAATGGCACCATCAATGTCGTTTTCCTCTGTGGCAACCTTGTTTAAAAAGTTTAGTGCTTGTTCTAGCGTGTAACCATCAGCGAGGTTGGCACTTAAAGTAATTGCACGCATTCGGTTATAGCGGTTTAAACGCGAGGCGGTGGCTTCTTCTTTTAAGCTAATAAGGCTATCAAGAGGAATAAGTTCTCCGCTACGTGATTTTAGGTATATATTTGAAATATCAGTCGGGTTGGCAAAGTCTTGTTTTGTGCCCTTTAAAATTACATCGTATTCTTCACCGCGGTCAATAAAGGTGGTTACACGGCGTTGGCCAAGCATGGTTTCAAGTGTACGACCCACATCAGAGACTGATACGCCTAAATCAGCGGCTTTATTTTTATCAATACTGACTAAAAACTGAGGGAAGGTTTCTTTATAATCATGATCAATACGCACTAATCCAGGGTTTTTCTCAGCGCGTTTAATAATTCTATCTCGCCAATCTGCAAGTTGGGCATAATCATTACCTTGCAAAACAAATTCAATAGGGCGAGATGAACCACCTCCGCCAATACCACGGCGCATAATAGCAAATGCACGGACATCGGTGACCTCTTGCATTTTGCCGCTTATTTCATCCATGACTTCCCATGTTGAGCGTTTGCGTTTATCCCAATCAGCCATGCCAACAATAGCCACGCCGCCACTGCCACCCCAACCAGGGACTCGTACAAGCACTCGACTTAGTTCGCCAGATTCAGAATAAGGCATTAAGCGCTCTTCAATTTTTGCCATATTGGCGGCATTATTCTCATAACTAGCGCCTTCAGGGCCATTCATAAGCACAAAGAAAGTGCCACGGTCTTCTTTTGGCGTGAGCTCTGAGGGTATTTGTAAAAATAATGAATAACTAACAAACCCAGCCAAAACTAAGCTCAGCATTAAGCCCCATTTACGGGTCATGTTTGACGCTAAAGCGTTACGGTATCCATTTTCTAATTTAGTAAAAAAACGGTCCATAACTTGGCTAAACTTACTTTCTTTTTCAGATGCTTTTAACACTTTTGAACACAGCGCCGGAGAGAGTGTTAATGCAGTAATGCTGGAGAAAAACACGGCAGCACTTACCGCCATAGCAAACTCTGTAAATAGTGCGCCAATTCGTCCTTCCATAAACACTAATGGTACAAACACGGATATAAGCACTAAGGTGGTGGCTATAATTGCAAAGCCCACCTCACGTGCGCCGCGATAAGCTGCCAATAAAGGCGGCTCCCCAAGTTCTATGCGGCGGTGAATGTTCTCTAGCATTACAATGGCATCATCGACCACTAAGCCTATTGCTAACACCAGTGCTAGTAGCGTTAATAAGTTAATTGAATAACCCATTGCTAATAAAAACATAAAACTACTGACTAGAGCGACCGGTACTGTGACCGCGGGAATAAGAGTGGCGCGAATGTTACCTAAAAATATAAAGATAATAAGCACGACTAACCCCATAGAAATTGCTAAAGTTTTATAAACCTCATTAATTGACTCTTTAATAAATACCGAAGAATCATAACTGTCTTCTATGGTGGTGCCTTCAGGTAAATTACGTTTTATTTTTTCCAGTTCACTGCGGGCGTTATCAACCACAGTTAGGGTATTGGCTTTGGCTTGTTTAACAATACCCATACCAATCATATTACGGCCATTACCTCGGAATAAACTTTCATCATCGGCGGCTTCTAGTTTTACGTCAGCCACTTCGCCTAGACGCACTAAATAACCATCTTCACCTCGTTTAATAACTAGGTTTTGAAAATCACGTTGGTTTTTATAGCTGCGGGCAGTGCGAACGGTAAAATCACGATCAACTGATTCAATTTCACCGGCCGGAAGTTCTACATTTTCACTACGCAGTGTTTGCTCAATATCACTGGAGGTAATACCACGGGCGGCCATCGCTTGGCGGTTAAGCCATACTTTCATGGCATACTTTCGCTCCCCCCCAATGCGCACATTCGATACGCCATCAACAACGGCTAATCGGTCTACAATAAAACGCTGTGCATAATCAGAAAGTTGCAATGAATCCATGGTTTCGCTGTTAAGTACAAACCACGCGATAGGGCTTTCGTCACTATTTGATTTTGATACTTCAGGAGGACGTACTTGTTCGGGTAGGCTATCAAGTGCACGCGCAACACGTTCACGCACATCGTTGGAGGCATCATCTATGTCGCGGCTAATATTAAACTCAATGGTAATGTTTGAGCGGCCATTACGACTCGATGAGTTAATACTTTTAATACCTTCAATACCCGAAATACGGTTTTCGATAACTTGGGTTATTTTTGTTTCAATAATTTCGGCAGATGCACCGGTATATTCAGTACTAATATTGACAATCGGTGTTTCAATATCTGGATACTCACGCAAAGGCAACATGCTAAAAGCAACTAAGCCAAAAGTGAGTAACAGTAAGTTAATAACAATCGCAAAAACGGGGCGTTTGACGCTAGTATCGGTAATTTTCACGTGTTACCCCTTAACGCTTACTTTACTACCAGAGCGGATTTTGATTATTCCCTCGGTAACAATCTGCTCGCCATTACTTAACCCTTTGTCTATCGCTACCCAGCCATTGTTTCTACTTGCAACATGTACTTCTTTACGATTTGCTATGCCATCTTCAATTTGAAAAACGTAATGTTTATCTTGCAGAGGAATAATGGCCTTTTCAGGGACCATCAGCGCTTGATTGCTGCTTAGCTCTAGTGCTGTTTTAAGTAGCATACCAGGGCGAAGTAAACCCGATTTATTAGCAAAACTTGCTGTTACTTCTACACTGCGAGTGATTGAGTCGATACGTGAGCTTATATGGGTTACTTTACCGCTGAAGGTTTGATCAGGGTAAGCATCGTTTTGAGTGCGAACAATCATTCCGTTTTTCAATTGAGCTAAATACTTTTCAGGCACTTTAAAATCAACTTTTATAATACTAATGTCATCGAGGGTTGTGATCACGGTACTGTTATTGACATAAGCACCCACCGATATTTCGCGCTTCCCCAGTAACCCAGAAAAAGGCGCGGTGATGGCCATTTCATTGAGTTTGGTTTTAGCACTTTCAAGTTGTGCTTCGCTGGCATCAACGCGAGCGAGTTGTTCTTCAAGCAATGACTTGGCCGTCGCTTGCGAGCGAGAAAGCTCGGTTAGTCTGGCTAATTGACGTTTTTCTTCTTGTAAATTAATGCTAAGTTCTTTTACTGCAAATTGTTCTTGTTGGTTTTGCAGTTGTACTAATTTTTGTCCTTTGCTGACCAAGTCGCCATCTTCAAAGTAAATGCTAGTGACATAATCGTTTTGGGCGCTTTTAATGTAGATAGCCTGATTAGCACGAGCACTGCCAATGGCTTCAATCATAATTGCGTTTTCTTGCGATCTTACCGTGTGGGCAGAGACTTGCGTTGTCATTGCCGAGTAATTGGCTTGCTCGCCCTGTGATGCAGGAAAATACAAATAAACGCTAAAAATTATTAGTAACGAAATAATAAATGGAAATAAGGCTTTACCTGATTGTTTAGAGTGCATTGTTTTCATACCTGAAAATAGATTATAAGTATTGTACGAAATCAGGACAAAAAAAGGCGGTTATGTATCTCATTAATTTGTGCGTTAAGCGTAAAAATAACTGATACTTAGTCATTGCGCATATTTAACAGTAATAATGGGAGTTAATTGATGAGCTTTAAAACATCATGCAAACGCTGTTTAACGCTGAGAAAGTTAGTATTGTGGGCTATTATTATGTTTATATTTTATATGGCGTTTTTTCAGTATGGCTAATATAAATAAACAAATACTAAAATACCGAGCGCAAGGCGCTAAAAATGGAATTGAAATATTAGTGGTCGGCAGCATTGGCTTGATTATTATCATGCTGTTTAATTTATTACGCCCAGGCGAAATAAGTATTATCGAAACTTTTTTAGTAAGTTTATGTATTGCTGCAATTTTAATTGGCTTTTTTAAAACACAAGAACCTTTTTATAGTATTATTTTAACTGAGCAGCAATTAATATATCAGCATAAGTATGGACAATGGCATTTACACCCAGAGAATTTGCACCATTGTGGTATACCTAATGTTGATAATGGCATTGATTACCTTGAGCTTAATGCGATTGGTATTAAGTTAAATGATATAGATTCATTCTTGTCTGCTTTAGCTCCAAGAATTGCGGGTAAATTGTTGATAGAGCAGCGACACTTCTTTATGCAAGTTGTTCAAAAAAATTGCAAAAATGGGCATTGCCCATCAGAATGGTTAGTTGAAGATAATAAATATAGGTCAAAAAAAGGAATTGACTATAATGGGCTCATAGCGATGTTTGCTAATAGGGCTAAGCATCTTCAGCTTTTAACAGGGTATGACTTACTGTTACCAGCGAGTGTAATAGAAAGTGATATTTGGGAATTTAGCGCAAATTTAAATAAATGGAAGCGCGATCCCTCTCAGTTTATAAAGTCGCAGTGTGAATAATAATATAAGCACTCACTGCGGGATTAGGAATAACTATGAGCCAAAACAGATCTTTCATTAAAAGTGGTCGAAACACCATAATACATAAAGACAGAAAACTAGATTTAGTGATTGTTAATGGTGAGACTCACCCTAAAATTAAAGTAACAGGCAGTGGTCTTGAGCCATTTAAAGAAGAACTGCCAAAAAACCGCCGAGATGCAAAAGAGCGTTACCTCGATGTTGTTTATATTACGAGTGCTGATGTATTTAGCGAAGAAAAACAATTGTTGTTTATTCAATCCTTAGATGGCCGCGAATATAAAGTAGATTACAGTAAAGTTGGCACTAAATTATTTGTTCGTATTCATCAAGATAGTTATTTATAATTTATAATGGCATTTTTTTTGCTTAATAGTTTTATTAGATAATTTTAAGACAAAAAGGTGCTGAGTATGAAAGCAATTTCGTTAATACCACTTATGTCATGTTTGCTTTTGGCTGCATGCGGAGGGGGAGGCGGTGCTGATAACAGTGATATAAAAACATCAGTATTTGCAGGTAACGATCTTCAAGTTGTAGAAAAATCAGAGTTTACTATTTCTGCAAAAGGCTCTCCTGCAAATGGTACATTTACTTGGCAGCGTGTAAGTGGCCCTATTATAGATGTGTTTCCGCTTGAAGGGGCTGAACAAACCATTACTGCACCAGATGTAAAGTCTGACAGTGAACTGGTATTAAGAGTTAGCTATCAAACCTCAGATGGCAGTTTAGTGAATGACGACTTGAGTGTTTTCATTGCCTCTAATAATCAGCTTCCTCTTGCTGTTGTTACTCAAGTTGCTCCTGCAAACTTGCCCTCAGTTTATAAGGATACTGTAACTCTTAGTGGTTTAACTTCCACAGACCCAGATGAAAATGGCGAAATTAGCAGTTATTTGTGGCAATTATTGTCAGGGCCGGATTTAACAATTGATAGCTATACCAATCCAACGCTTAGTTTTTCTCATCCATTATTAGAAAATAACACCAACTTAAAATGGCAGCTCACCGTAACAGATGATGAGGGCGGAGTATCTGCATCACAATTTGATATGACCCTTAATAAAACAGCTCAAGTGATTATTGCCGATGCAGGCGCTAATCAAACAGTAGAAGAGTTTGATAAGGTTATTTTAGATGCCACTGCAAGCGAAGCGGCAACTCAATCTTATCAATGTATGTGGCAACAACTTACCGGTAATGCAGAAACCCTGATTGAATCACAGTCATGTACTGCCAGCTTTTTTGCCTCTGATATTGATTTAAATGCAACGCTTAGCTTTGAAGTACAAGTTATGGACTTAAAAGGGCGCACCGACACAGATACCGTATTTATTGATGTAACACCCAAAGCGCTTGGGTTAATAAATGATACAGGGGTAGGAGAGTGTTATAACAATACTCAGCGAATTAACTGTAATAATGATGAATTTCCAGCTCAAGATGCTGATCTTGGGCGCGATAGTTTTGCCAATCGTTTAGGTAAAGTGGGTAAAGGGAATCTGGCTTTTGATTACACCAAGCTTAATGAGTTTGCCGATGAGCTTCTCGATGATGCGCAAAACTTTAGCTGTATTCGTGATAATACTACCGGCCTTGTTTGGGAAGTGAAAAGCCCTTATTCCGGTGTGTTACCAAATACCACTTTACGAGATGGACAAAACCGCTATATTTGGCAAGGGACTGTCAATAGTGGCGATGTAGCGGGTAGTGATAATACCACATGTCCGAGCAATACTGATTGTGGCTTACAAACCTATATTGATGAAGTTAATGCGCTTGATTTTTGTGGCGGCAGTAATTGGCGTTTACCTACTTATACTGAGTTGTTAGGCTTAATTGATTACGGTAAACAAGGGCAAAATGTATTGATAGATACTGCATTTTTTCCTAATACACCATCGACTAACAGTGTAGGGCATTTACGTTACTGGACCTCACAGACCGCGGTTGATGGTGCCAGTTTATCTCAGGCTTACACTATCGATATGATGGATGGCAATGATTTAGCCTATCCAAAAGATAATACCGCTTACGTGCGCTTAGTTAGAAATCGTTAAGGTGATCATTATGAAATTAATTAAAGTCTCTATGTTATTAGCCTTGGGGTTATGCCAGTCACTTGCAGCGCAGCAGTGTTATGAAGAGGTAGCGACTAGCGATGATACCGACCGATTTGTGATTAATATTGATGGCACTGTGTCAGATACTAAAACAGGGCTAATGTGGCAGCGCTGTAACTATGGTCAAGTTTATAATAGCGAAACAACTAGCTGCGATGGTGATACTCAACCATTAAACTGGCAGGCCTCACTTAAAGGCGCACTGAATGACACCACGGCAAATTATAACGACTGGCAAGTGCCGAGTATTAAAGAGCTAGCTAGCATAGTAGATCACCGTTGTACCGATCCAAGTATTAATGCGGGTATTTTTTTAGCAACGCAGTCGCAAAATTATTGGTCTAATACCTCGGGTATTAGCAATATAAATTCGGCATGGGTTTATCAATTTTCCAGTGGTTTAAATAGCTTACATGCTAAAACAAGTAACGTATATTTACGCCTAGTACGCTATGAGAAGTAGTTAATTAATATATTAGCGAATCTAAAAATGCTCTTTTATTTACGGTTAGCCTTTTTATTTACACTATTTTAATAATAAAGCCTGGTTGTAGTTGTCACCTAGGCTATTTTTTTGCCATTATAGGCCGTGAATTAACGACCAAGGACTATAAAGGTGTATTTAAGCTATTTTGGTTTACAAGAAAAGCCATTCTCAATTTCGCCTAATCCCCACTACTTATTTTTAAGTGAACGCCACAAAGAAGCATTAGCACACCTTACCTATGGACTAGGTGAAGACGGTGGCTTTGTGCTGTTAACTGGTGAAGTGGGTACGGGTAAAACCACCATAACACGTAGTATGTTAGAGCGACTGCCTGAAAATACCCAAGTAGCCATGATCTATAATCCTGCCTTATCAGAACTTGAACTGTTAGCCAGTATTTGCGATGAATTACAAATAACTTACGACGCCAAAAATGCCACGCTGAAGAGTCTAACGGATGTGATTAAAAAGCACCTCGAGTTTAATAATAAAGCGGGGGGACATACTATTTTAATTATTGATGAAGCACAGCTACTTGCCCCCGATGTGCTTGAACAACTTCGCTTATTAACCAATATCGAAACCGACCATAAAAAGTTATTACAAATAGTATTAGTAGGGCAGCCTGAGTTACAGGTACTTCTAAAGCGAAATGAGTTAAGACAGCTGGCACAGCGTATTACTGCTAGGTATCACTTGTTAGCGCTAACACCAGGGCAAACCATTGCTTATATTCAACATCGGCTACATATTGCAGGTTGTGACAAGAAAATATTTTCAATGGAAGCGATGCAAATGGTGCATCAGCTCACAGGCGGCGTGCCACGATTAATGAACCTGGTGTGTGAACGCGCATTAGTAGGGGCATTTTCCAAACAGCAAGAAATTGTTGGCAGTGATATTGTTAAGCAAGCGGCGAGTGAATCTTTACCTATCGACTTTATTGTTACAAATAATAAGGTGAGTAAAACAGGTTCTATTTGGCCTTATAGTGCTGCTGCGTTAATGCTTTTTGGTGCAGGAATTGGCCTGTCATTTATTCTTTAGTTAGGTGATTCATGTCTTATTTATTAGATGCGTTAAAGCAGTCAAAGCACGATACCATGAGCGCAGAGCAATATGACTTGCAAGCGCAACAATTAAAACAACAACGCCAGTTGATGGCCTATCGTCGAATTAGTTTTTTACTCGCAGGAAGTTTATTGGCAACGGGTATATTGACCAGTGGCTTTTTTGTCGGTAAGTGGCTGCAACAAGAAAATGTAGCCGTAAAAAATGAGGTTGTTCAAAATGACCTTAGTCAAAAAGACTCAGCAGTAGTAGAAAAACCAACAAGCCCAGAGGAAGTAAAAAAAACGGTTGCTCAAACAGTAACAACCCCTCAAACGCCCCTTGTTACAACTGCGCCTAACAATTCTGTGCCACTGGCAGGGCAATTGGTTTATGTACAAACCCCAACGGGTGTACAGCAAATGTTGCTTACGCCACAAGGGCAATATTTACCTATGAGCGTTAATCAAGCGTCTCAAGGGCAAACGCAAAATTTCTCGGCGCAGAGTAACGTTTCATCTAGTTTTCAATCACCGAGCAACCAACCTCAAAGTGTACCAACTCAATCAACGAAAAGAACACTCAGTGCCGATGAGTTGAGTAAATACAAAGTGTTAGGTAAACCACTTAATCAAAATGTGCCTGCCCAGCCAGAATCAACCGCTGAACTAGATACGGTTCCCGACACGCTGAAAAATGCGTTTGCGCAAGCCGTTAATGATACAGAAACAACAGCCGACTACGAAGTAACTCAAGGCTCTCGTCATTCATCACGGGTACAACCCGTTGAGCTACTGCCTGATGGCCTACAAAGTATGTTGCCAAGCATTAAATATCAGGCACATATTTATTCGTCGACAGCAGATAAACGCTGGATAAAGCTCAATGGCAGAGAGCTATATGAGGGGGAGTCTATTGGTGCGTTGAAGGTGTTAGAAATAGCGCCGGATCAGAGCGTACTTGATTTTGATGGCTATGAGTTTAGCTTAAAAGCCCTGCAAGATTGGCCACAATAGTGGCCAATTAACTAAAGATAGAGTGCTTATAAAAGCCCTCTAAATCTATATTATACTCTTTGGGTTTTATTGCTGACTCAAGCGTGTCTTGTGTTCTTTTGCTTGATAAGTCAATATCTTGAACTTCAGTGTAACGCCCATGTTTGGCATTAAAAAACGTTTTTACGACTGGTTTTAATGGTGTTGCAGGGTTACTTTGGGTCACCAGCCCCACCTTTTGGCTGGAAAGTTTTACCAGCGTGCCCACAGGGTGAATACCAATGCATTGAATAAACTTATTCAGCAGCACGCCATCAAAGCTATCTGGGCAACCTTGTTTTAATATTTTAAACGCCTTAATTGGCTCCATACCCGCTTTATAAACGCGTTCAGCGGTTAATGCATCATATACATCAACAATAGAGGCCATACGAACGTATTTGCTTATTTCATCGCCTTTCTTACCAAAGGGGTAGCCTTTACCATCTAAGCGCTCATGGTGCATACCTGCGATATCAACAGCAATCCCCGTTAATCCTGCGTCTTCTAGTATTTCTTTGCTAAAGCGCGCATGGTTTTGCATCACTTTAAATTCTTCGTCACTATAGCGACCTGGTTTGTTGAGAATCGCGTCAGGTATTTTTATTTTTCCCATATCATGCAATAGGGCACCTGTTGCAAGTTCTTCAATGATTGGTTTTTCAATATTGAGATGTTTTGCAAAAATACTCATTAAAATAGACACATTTATCGAGTGCTCTAATAAATAGGCATCTTTTTGGCGCATTTGCGTAATGCACGCCAGCGCATCTTGATTTCTAAAGACGGAGTCAATAAACCCGCTAGCCAGCTCCCTAAAAGGAGCAACATCAACAGTGCGGCCAGATTCTATATCGCCAAATGCTTTGGTTTGTAAGTTTTTTGCTTCATCGTAAAGCTTTTTAGCTTTATTCATTTCTTGCTCAGCGCTGTGGGTTATTAACCATGGATCGCGCTTTTTGATTTCGTACTTAGTTGCAGGCGTTGGTTGTGTTTCAGATTCTTCAGAGGTGAGCATTTTATCAGGATCGATTTCAACCTTTAAAATGCCAGATTTTATTAATTTATCAATTCCACTTTGAGTTTTAACCCAGCCTTGGTTTTTTATTCTAATATTGCCAGTTTGCTTAACAACTTTTTGTACAAACATACCAGGTTTTAGCTGTGTAGTCGGAATGGTTTTCAAAGTGAACTCTAATTAACAAATATGATTAGTGAAAGTAACAAATAAATTCACATTTAGAAATAAAAAAAGGCATCAAATTGATGCCTTTTTAATTAAATGATGACTATTATCTATTCATCATCTTCAACAAGCGTCATCAACGAGGTGTTACCGCCTGATGCCGTTGTATCAATACTGATTGTTTTTTCAGTAATAAGGCGCTTAATTAGCGTGTCGTAATACTCTGAGCTGATCACTGGCAGTATTGCGCCTTTACGTTGTGCAAGCTGTTGGCTGAAGTAGCCTAAGCGAGAAGAACGTGCAGCAACTACCGCACCCGCTAGGTGAGGGTGTGCCAATATAGCTTGTAACTGGTTTGGTTTAGCTACTTGGAAAACACCTTCAGCAACGCCGGTTGCAATAAACTTATCTCTAAAGGCAACCGCTTCGTCGTAAAATATTTCAGATGCAACAGTAATTACCGTATTACCAGCCGCTAGTGCGGTAATAATAGACAGTGCCCAAAAGTTAAATGAGGTGCTTTTATCTGCGTAACAAACCACACAACCACGAGCTTCAAGGTGAAGTGTATTCGACTCACCTGTTGGCCCTGGCAATGTTGTATATTTACGCATGTGCTTTTCTAAGCGGTTTAACTGAGCGCGAGCATCGGCAAGTGTTAACGCTAAATCGTCCGCGAGGTCGTCAATAATTTCAACAGTCGCTACTTTCGCTAATAACTGACGTACCGCAGAAACACGGTCATTCAGTGGCGTTGCACGCCAGATTTTTTCATCGCGCATAGAGTTAACCATTAGCTTTTCTACTTGCTCATTTGCGCCACTGTAGTGGTGTAAATCAAGCTCATCTGGCGTTAGGTTAGTCATTTGTACGTTATCTGGTGAAGCTTTTTCTTTTATTAGGCGTTGTAGGTAGTTTGGTCCACCGGCTTTAGGGCCAGTACCAGAGAGTCCACGGCCACCAAACGGTTGCACGCCAACAATGGCACCAATCATATTACGGTTGATGTATACGTTACCTGCGCGCGACATTTTCGCTAAATGTTCACAACGTTCTTCAATGCGAGAGTGAATACCCATTGTTAAGCCGTAACCCGTGTTGTTGATTTGGTCGACAACATTATCAAGCTCACTCGATTTAAAGCGGATAACATGCACACAAGGGCCAAATACTTCACGTTTTAATACCGATAAGTCTTTAATTTCGTATAAACGTGGTGCAAAGAAAAATGCGCCATTTTCGCTGTTATCAGGAATTTTACACTCATAGTGAAGTGTTGCATTACCCTTTAGGTATTCAACATGGTCGTTGAGTGTTTTAAGCGCTTTTTCATCTATTACTGGGCCTACGTCTGTAGAGAGTAATGATGGGTCGCCAATATGCAATTCAGCAAGTGCGCCTTTAAGCATATCGATAATGCCATCAGCTACGTCTTCTTGGATAAAGAGTACGCGTAATGCTGAACAACGTTGACCCGCACTTTGGAAACCAGAACTGATAACATCATCAACAACTTGCTCAGGAAGCGCTGTTGAGTCAACAATCATACAGTTTTGGCCGCCAGTTTCTGCAATTAAAGGCACCTGAATATCGTTACGTGCCGCTAATGTTTGCGAGATAAGCGTGCCCGTTTCAGTTGAACCTGTAAACATAACAGCTTGAATACGCTCATCAGGAACAATGGTTTTACCCACTTCGCTACCGCGAGCAATGACAGGTTGTACAACGTGCTCAGGTAAACCAACTGATAGCATTAATTCAATAGCACGAAGTGCGATTAAGCTGGTTTGCTCTGCTGGTTTTGCAATAACCGTGTTACCGGTAACAATGGCCGCTGCAACTTGACCCAAGAAAATAGCGAGCGGGAAGTTCCATGGGCTAATACATAAAATAACACCACGGGCTTCAAAGCGCTCATCTTGCGCAAGCTCTTCAGCACGGGCTGCGTAGTAACGACAAAAATCAACGGCTTCACGTACTTCATCAATACCATCTTGTGCTACTTTACCTGCTTCTTTAATACAGATAGCTACAAGCTCATCGTGATGGCGCTCTAAAATATCAGCAACGCGACGTAATAAATTGGCGCGCTCTTTTACCGGTGTTTGTGACCATGATTCAAATGCGGTTTCAGCGTTGGCTAGCAACACTTTCATTTCATCGCTATTTTGTAATTTTATATGGCCAATAATTTCTTTATGGTTTGCAGGGTTTTTAACGGCCAGCGCGCCTTCTGGTACTTGGCTTTCATCAATTAAGTGCTCTTCAAACCAAGTGTCTAAATTTTCTTTAAACGGGGTGATCACGTTAATATCAGTTAAGTCCATACCTTTTGAATTGGCACGTTCTTCACCGTATAAATCAATTGGCATTTTTATTTGTGTGTTGTATTTATTACGTAAACCTTGCAGTGTTTCAACAGGATCTGGTAATAACGCTTCAACCGGTTTTGTGGTATCCACAATGGCATTTACAAATGATGAGTTAGCGCCATTTTCTAGTAAACGACGTACAAGGTAAGCAAGTAGGTCTTCGTGTTGGCCTACCGGTGCGTATACACGGCACTGAATTTTTTCTTCATTAACGATTTGGTCAAATAAAGATTCACCCATACCGTGAAGACGTTGGAATTCAAAACCTTGGTTATCACCTTTGGCCACTTCTAAAATAGTCGCTGCAGTGTAGGCGTTGTGAGTTGCAAATTGCGGGTAAAGTACATCACGTGCTTCAAGCATTTTAATCGCACACGCTTTATATGATACATCCGTGGTTGCTTTACGCGTAAACACCGGGAAGTGATCTAAACCATCTTGTTGTGTGGTTTTGATTTCTGTATCCCAGTATGCGCCTTTTACTAAACGCACCATCATTTTGCGACCCACACGGGTTGCTAGGTCGGTTAGCCATTCAATAACAAAAATAGCGCGTTTTTGATAAGCCTGAACCGCTAAACCAAAACCTTGCCAATCGCCTAAATCGTTATCGCTAAATACTGCCTCAATAACATCAAGAGAAATATCTAAACGGTCAGCTTCTTCTGCATCAACAGTAAAGCCGATATCGTATTTTTTAGCGGCAAGGGCTAGCTCTTTTAGTTTTGGAACGATCTCTTCCATTACACGCTCTCTATGAGTAAACTCATATCGAGGATGAATAGCCGATAACTTTACAGAAATACCAGGGCTTTTTATTGGGCCACGGCCATTTGCGGCTTTACCTATAGCATGAATCGCATTCATGTAGCTATCAAAGTAACGCTTGGCGTCTTTCATTGTGCGAGCACCTTCGCCTAGCATATCGTAAGAATATACATAGCCTTTTTGCTCTTTTTCAGCAGCACGCTCAATCGCTTCGTTAATGGTACGACCCATTACGAACTGTTTGCCCATTATCTTCATAGCAAAGTTAACAGACTTACGTATAACTGGCTCGCCTAAACGACCAATGGTTTTTTTGAGTATGCCAAACTGTTGCTCTTTAGTCTTATCGTTATAGTTAACCATTTTACCGGTTACTAATAACCCCCAAGACGAGGCATTAACGAATAAAGAGTCACTACTACCTAAGTGAGAGCTCCAATCGCCGTTTGCTAATTTATCACGTATTAATGTTTCTTGAGTTGCTTTATCAGGAACTCGAAGCAGCGCTTCGGCTAAACACATTAATACCACACCCTCTTCACTCGATAGTGAAAATTCATTTAATAGCGCATCAACACCGCTTTGACCGTCTTGGTCTTTACGAATGTTTAAAACTATTTGGCGAGCTCTTTCCCATGCACGGCTTCGTGCTTTAACACCGACTTCTGCAAGTGGTAAAATGTGATCAATAACCGCATTTTCATCTATACGGTAAAAGTCACGGATCTTTTGTCTGATCGGACAAGTCGTTGTTAAATCGCCATTGAATAACATAAGCAACCCTCAGGAGTGTTAAGACTTAGGGTAATTGTTAATTACCGCTAAATGTTGTTGGTGTAAAGCGTGCATTCTAATTAAAATCCAGCAGAATATGCTGGTTAATTTTGTCGTTTTACGATAATTTACAGGGCATATTATTAACTTATCCATATAAAATACTGATATGACTAATCCGAATAGATTACGCCTGCTTGATCGTATCGATATATCAATTTTAGACGTTTTGCAGCGCAATGGTAGAATTTCAAATGTTAACCTCGCAAAACAAGTGAATTTAAGTCCTAGTCCTTGTTTAGATAGAGTTAAACGTCTGGAGCAAGAAGGCTACATTGAGGGATATTTTGCAAAGTTAAGCGAAGAAAAGCTCAATCAAAGCTTAGTGGCGCATGTGCAGGTATCGTTAGTCACCTCAAATACAGCGGTATTTAAAGTGTTTCGCGAACACATTCTTAAAATTAAGCAGGTTGTTGAATGTGACATGGTAGCGGGTGGTTACGACTATTTATTAAAAATTCGCGTCTCTAATATGGATGAATACAGAGAAGTATTAGGTGATTTGGTCGATATTCCGGGAGTGGGTACACACCACACTTACATGGTAATAGAAAAAATAAAACAAGATTCTGGACTGCGTTTAGAGATGTAACCTTTGAGTACATTATTGCAGGTATAAAAAATTGCAGGCATAAAAAAAGCATCTTTTTGATGTTTTTTTTATGCCTGCAATATAGGTGGCGCTTACGCCCAACCTTCATAGCGTTTTCTGCGCGATAACACAATAGTTAAAATAATTCCTAAGAACAAGCCTAAAAATGCAATAGCACCGCCATAAGTGAGTAGCTGACGCTTTTCTTTAGCACTGGTTGCTTGCTTTAATTGTTGTTCTTGAGTAAGCGAGTCTTGTAATTGACTTATTTGTGCTAACAGCTGAGCATTTTGTTCGGTTAGCTGTGAGTTTTGTTCTTGTAGTTCAGGTAATTCTACTTGCGCTTGGCGTAATTTATTTTGCATAGCGCTAATTTCGCTGTTAAGCGCTTGATACTGCTGCTTTAAACCAGCTGATTCGCTGATGAATTTAGCCTCTACCCAGCCTTCACGGTCTTTATCATCTTTAACTTTTATAAAACCGTTTTGTTCATCAGATAATAAAGTCAGTTGCGTGCCTGCATCTATAGAACCGAGTAAGCGATAGTCTTTACTGGCGCCTGAACGCATAAAAGTATACAAGTTATCGATTATATAAGCTGTTTTAGCATTAGTAGGCGGCGTTGATTGAGCTTCCTCTGCTTGGCTCATAAACGGGGCGGCTGTTAAAAGCAGCCATAGTAAACAGTGTTTTAGCATTTATCTACCTTGTTAATCTAGCAGTGTCCGTTGTGAACGTGATTTTTATTTCGCATAAGTATATAGATAGTATGGATTTAATAGTTTAATAGCAAGATAGATATTGTAACCAAGGCATTTTGCTTGCGTGTTTATGACTAAAAAATTTGCAATATAGGTCTGCTTTGTTTATTTTGAGCACTTATTAATTTTAAGGGTAATCCGCAAGCCTAATGGATACTGAGATAGAACTGAAGTTTTTGGTATCAGATGACGTCATTCCACTGATCCCCTCGTTAATTACTCAATTTGCAAAAACAGTCACAAACAAGCCTTCTAAAAGTTTGCAAAATGCTTATTTTGATACGCCAAGCAGAGAGCTGAGAGCACTCGATATTGGTTTTAGAACGCGTTGTACAGACGAGCGCTGTGAGCAAACAATTAAGCTTGCAGGAGACGTGGTGGGGGGATTACATCAACGTCCAGAATATAACCTACCCATAGAAACAAATCGGCCTAATTTAATGGCGTTTGATTCATCAATTTGGCCACACGGCATGCAAATTGATGTTATATCACAAAACCTCTACCCTATATTTAGTACTAATTTTATCCGCCGTACGTGGTTAATTGAAACGCAAAATGGTGCCAAAATTGAAGTGGTATTAGATAAAGGTGAAGTGGCCGCTTCGAGTAAAGTGGAGATTATTAGCGAGCTTGAAATAGAGCTCGTCGAAGGTAGCCGAGACGAGCTATTTGCTTTAGCAGATAAATTAATAAGCCAAAACAGTGTGCGCTTGGGGCTTTATTCAAAAGCAGCAAGAGGCTACCGCCTAGCGGATAACACACCGTTACAACCGAGTAAATCTATCGGTTTTGTTAAACTTACTAAGCAAGCCACTCAAGAGCAAGCACTTATTGAAGCCATGGGCTTTGGTATTCGCTTTGTGCAAAAACATGAGCAATGCTATTTTGATAAGCCAAGTTTAAAAACATTAAAACGTGTGACTGACGGTATTAGTTTAATTCGTCATAACTTTTGGTTATTTGATGATATTGTCAGTAAAGACAGCACCGAGCATCTCAGAACGGAGCTAAAGTGGTTATTGAGTGAATTAGCATGGGTTGAAAATGCCATTCAGTTAAAAACTTACACTTCTAAGCGTCATGCTTTTTATAAAAAAATAAACAGTGCGCCCGCCTTAGCTCAAGTTATTAACGATTTAAAAGAGTTACAACCGAGTATTGATGATATTTTTGCGCTTTTTCATAGTGCGCGCTACAACCGTTTATTGCTGAGCTTAACAACGTGGCTGATAAATAAGCAGTGGCGTAAAGACTGGAGCCAAGCAGAGCTTCAAAACGCTGAGCAGCCCGTTATTGATATTGCTCATCGTTTATTTGATAAAGATTGGAAAAATTTACACCGCTTATTGCCTAAAGAGCAAAGTTTATCGGGCAATGATTATTTAAATTTTCGTACTCAGTTAGAAAATAGCTTACTCAGTGGTAACTGTTTAGGTGCACTGTTTGATAAAGATGAACGATTAGAATTTAGACTCCCTTGGCTCGATATTTCTCATGGCATGTATGAGCTAAGTACGCTTGATTATTTAAAACAGCTGTGTGGCGGACAAGAAGATGCTCAACTAGCAAAAATACAACTATGGTTGGAACAAAAGTCTGACTTTTTAGTCAGTGCCATGGAGCAAAGTCGACACGCTTCATTTGATACAGAACCGTATTGGCTTTGATGGCTAAGCACTTTTGCACGCTTAACTTGTTGCAAAAGTGCATTATTCTATCGCTTTTGTGTTTTGTTACAAATGTGTAAAATCTAGCTGAAATACTCACGACAAAGCAGTACGCAGCAAAGCCAACCGTCATTCGCACCGGTAATTGCACGCATAGCTAATGACCTCAGTTATATACAAAAAAAGTGACCTGAGTGGTCACTTTTTTAATTGTTATAAGCGCATAATCATTAGTATTTAGCGGATTGACCGTCTTTAGGAATAGACTGTTTTATAAACTCGCGTAAATCGTTGTTAGAGCTTTCTAAATCTGCATGACGTAGGTACATCATATGACCACTACGGTAGCCTTTAAAGCTTAATCTATTTTGCATTTTGCCACTTGGATCTAGTTGCCACATTGTGTATTTAGCATCAAAGTAGTTTGTTGCGCCATCATAATAGCCAGCTTGAACCATCACATTTAAATACGGATTTTGAGCCATAGCTAAACGCAAGTTTTCACCTGTATTGTTTCCGCTTCTATCCCATGGGTGAACGTTACCAAATAAGTTATATTTGATATCGGTTTTGTAATTAAGCTCTTCACGCAGGTAGTAGTTAATTGCAGGGGTAAAAGAGTGCAGCCACGATGTAAGCTCTGCCCAGTAATCTGGTGATTCACCGGCATCGCGTTTATCAATTCCTAAATAACGAGAATCCAGACGACCAACCATTTTTCCGCGTTCACGTAATAGCTCTTTCCAAAAAAATTGTGTCGGGATGTCTAAGTTATTTTGGCTAACAAATGTTTCAGATAGACCTGCATATTCGGCCATTTTTTTAATAATACGACGTTTTTCATCTGGGGCAATAAACCCGCCTTTTGCAAGCGCTGGAATAAGCTCATCAACAGTAAACTGTTCAACTTCTGGTAATAGCTCGTCTAAGTCTTTTGCTTGTAAATCGGCGTTTAGTGCTTTGTGATACCACGCTGTAGCTGCAAAGTAAGGTAGGCGATTAGCGGCTTTTACAGGGCCATCGCGCTTAATGCCAATATCGGTAGGTGAAACGAGTACAACACCGTTAATGTACATCCACTGACTATTTTGTAGCTCATGCGCTAAGCCTGATACACGCGTTGTACCATAGCTTTCACCAATTAAAAATTTTGGAGAGCGCCAGCGTTCATTTCGAGATACAAAAGTATTAAGCCATTCTGCTAGGTATTTTATATCGGCATTCACACCAAAAAATAACTCTTTTTGTTTATCCTTTGGTAGAAGGTTACCATCTTTATCTTCAACGACACGCGAATAACCCGTGTTTACAGGGTTTACGTAAACGATGTCTGCTACGTCTAAAACCGAATAAGGGTTATCTTTAACACCGTAAGGTTGAATAGGGTAGCCTTCGTCGTCAATTTTTAAAACGCGTGGGCCGGTGTATGCTAAATGCATCCAAACTGACGCTGAGCCTGGGCCACCATTGAATGAAATAAGTAATGGGCGCTTTGTTCTATCATCGACCTTATCGCGCGTGTAGTAAGTGTATTGAAGGGTTGCGATGGCGTCTCCCTTGTCATCCCATACCGGTTGTGTGCCAGTTGCTACTGTGTAAGAAAATCGTTCATTATTTATTTTTGCTTTGTGCTGGGTAACCACTTTACTGTCAATATCAATACGACGTTGATTATCGGCAAACGAGGCGCTACTTAGGGTGAGCGCAATAGCGGCAATGGGTAAAAATAGACTTCGACTAAATTTCATAAGTGACCCTTTTTATTTTATGTACTGCAGTTATAGCGATATTTGAGTAAAAAACAAAAGTATTGAGACTAGCTGCCGATAATAATCGTTGAGTTAGCGAGTAACCACCTCTGTTAAGAATAAACTTTGTTTAATAGTTAGACTTTTTTTAAACGCCTTCTTTGTATTTCATTGATATCGCACCAATGCAGTATTTTGCATAAAAAAAGCGCACCTAAATGGTGCGCTTTTTTGTTTTATATATTATTTATTTTTTTAAGTTTATGTTTTTATTATTAATTTAAAAATGGCACAAAGGTTGGATTGTATAGAGGAAATACAATAACAAGCTAGCGTCCTAAGGGGGCCTTTGTGAAAATGATCAGTGCAATAATAAAGCCATTCAAACTAGATGATGTGCGTGAAGCACTCGCTGATTTAGGCATCGAAGGAATGACAGTGGTTGACGTTAAGGGATTTGGACGTCAAAGAGGGCATACTGAGTTATACCGTGGTGCTGAATATCAGGTTGACTTTATACCTAAAATTAAACTTGAAATTGCTACTCGTAGTGAAAATTGCCAACGCGTTGTAGAAACCATTACCAAAGTCGCTGGAACGGGCAAAATTGGTGACGGCAAAATTTTTGTTTACGACCTAGACCAAATCGTCCGTATTCGTACTGGCGAGCTTGATGATGATGCAATTTAAGGGGGCAACATGGAAAATACAATTATAGAGCTGAAGTTTTCGCTCGATACGTTTTACTTTTTAATGTCTGGCATCTTAGTCATGTGGATGGCAGCCGGTTTTGCAATGTTAGAAGCGGGTTTAGTGCGCTCTAAAAATACCACAGAAATTCTAACTAAAAATATCGCGCTTTATTCTATCGCGTGTACTATGTTTTTGTTGATAGGCTACAACATTATGTACGTAGATAATGTTGAAGGCGGCGTTATTCCTTCGTTTGGTGGGCTAATAGGTAGCCAAGCGGCAGATGCTAATCATTCACTAGAATCTGACTTTTTCTTCCAAGTAGTGTTTGTTGCAACGGCCATGTCTATTGTATCTGGCGCCGTAGCAGAGCGTATGAAGTTATGGGCTTTCTTAGTGTTTACAGTAGTACTTACAGGATTAATTTACCCAATTGAAGGTTACTGGACATGGGGTGGCGGCTTCTTATCTGAATTAGGCTTTGTTGATTTTGCAGGCTCTGCAATTGTCCATGCAACGGGTGCGGCTGCAGCGCTTGCGGGTGTAATACTACTGGGTGCACGTAAAGGTAAATATGGTAAAAATGGTGAAATTTACCCAATTCCAGGTTCAAACTTGCCACTTGCTACATTGGGTACGTTTATTTTATGGATGGGTTGGTTTGGCTTTAACGGCGGATCACAGTTATTAATTTCAGACAAAGAAAACGCAACAGCGGTAGGTCAAATATTACTTAATACCAATGCTGCTGCAGCTATGGGGGCAATTTCAGCCTTGTTCTTATGTAAACTTTTATGGGGCAAAGCCGATTTAACCATGGTACTTAATGGTGCACTTGCAGGCTTAGTGGTTATTACTGCAGACCCATTATCACCATCACCACTAATGGCGTGTTTATTTGGCTTACTAGGTGGCTCATTAGTGATACTTAGTATTGTCGCACTGGACAAAGCGAAGATAGATGATCCCGTGGGTGCTATTTCTGTTCATGGTGTGTGTGGCATCCTAGGTATCGTGCTAGTACCGGTTACTAATGCTGAGGCCAGCATTGTTAATCAGTTGATTGGCCTACTATGTATTATTAGTTTTGTGTTTATTGCTTCATTCATTGTATGGGCAATCCTCAAGCAAACTATGGGTATTCGTGTTACCGAAGAAGAAGAGTTAAACGGTATGGATCAACACGATTGTGGTATTGATGCTTATCCAGAGTTTGTATCAGTTAGAAGTAATTAATTAAAAGTATTGTGTGTTCAATCAAAGCCCTACTCTGTTAGGGCTTTTTTGATTTCAGGGGAGGTTAATTTTTCAGGTGCTAAGGTAATGTGATAAGCTCCTCGCGTTAAATTAACCTTCGGAATATATTACACTTAAATGGCTGAAAAAAAGAAAACATCGACCAGTAAACCCTCGACTAAGCGCGCTACTAAGTCAACGAAATCATCGGCGCGAAAAAGTGCGACCAAAAAAACTTCAAGCACCGCAAAACGGCCACTTTTTAAAACGTTGTTTTCTATTTTTTGGAAACTGAGTCTGGCGACTTTTATCGCCATTGCACTTTATTTTATTTACCTTGATGCAAAAATAACTCGCCAGTTTGAAGGCAATAAATGGCAACTTCCGGCACAAGTATATGCCCGCTCAATGACTTTTTTTCCAGGCCAGTTTTTATCAGAGCAAGAGGTTTTATGGGAGCTTAAGCGCTTAAACTACACGCCAGTTAATCGCTTAAGTCGGACTGGGCAGTATATTAAAACAGCCAATAGTATTAAGATTTTTCGCCGTGACTTTGAATTTTATGATGGTTTAGAGAGCGCTCATGTTATTGAATTGCGCTTCTCTGGAGAGAAGGTAGCCAGTATTAAAGATAAGTTTGGACGTCGTTTAAACACTGCCAGATTAGAGCCTGTACAAATAGCCCGTATTGGTAATGACTCAAAACAAGATAGAGAGTTTGTACCATTAGATAAATTTCCTGACATGCTTAAAAATACCTTATTAGTAGTTGAAGACCGCGATTTTTATGATCATCACGGTGTATCGGTATTTTCAATTTTACGCGCTTTGTATACCAATATTCGCGCAGGCCGCACCGTACAAGGGGGGAGTACATTAACCCAGCAGCTGGCTAAAAATATTTACCTTACCCGTGAGCGTTCGTTAGTACGTAAAATTAATGAAGCCTTTATTGCGCTTATTCTTGATTACCGTTACTCAAAAGATCAGATTCTCGAAGCCTATTTAAACGAAGTGTACTTAGGTCAGTCATACAACCAAGGGGTACATGGAATGGGGCTGGCCGCCGAGTTTTACTTTGCCAAACCTGTTGATGAACTAGAGTACGACCAAATTGCCTTGCTGGTGGCTATGGTTAAAGGCCCATCTTATTACAATCCTAGACGTTACAAAGAACGTGCTATGGAGCGTCGTGACCTAGTGCTGCGTTTAATGGTCGATAACAAACTTATTTCTACTAAAGAGTATAGAGCCTCGTTAAAGCGCGCAATTGATATTGCACCAATGAAAGCCAGCTTGCAAAAGTCTTACCCAGGTTACTTAGAGTTGGTTAATCGCGAGCTGAAACAGCTGCTACCTGATCAAGAAGTGTTAGATGCAGGGGTGCGCGTATTTACCTACTTCGACTTGCAAAAACAAACCGCAATGGAAGAGTCGATTCAGGCCAGTTTACCTTATTTGGAAAGGCGTCCAAATACCAAAGAATTAGAAGCGGCAATGATCTCCGTTAATGTTGAAAAAGCCGGTGTATCAGCGTTAGTCTCTGGACGCGATGTGCGTTACTCAGGGTTTAACCGGGTGCTTGATACCAAGCGCAATATTGGCTCATTAGTTAAACCGGCAGTGTATTTAAGTGCACTGCAGCTTCCTCATTATAACTTAGCGACGTTACTTGATGACTCGCCCGTGCAAGTCACCAACGAAGAGGGAAAAGTATGGCAGCCAGAAAACTTTGATCATCAATACCGTGGTGCCATGCCTCTTTATAAAGCATTTAGCCACAGTATTAATATACCGGCAGTTAACTTAGGGCTTGATGTAGGCGTCGATAAAGTGGCTAACACGCTCAGGGGCTTAGGAGCTAAAGGCTATATTAATGAATACCCATCGCTGCTATTAGGGGCTATTGAAATGTCGAGCTTTGAAGTGGCACAGCTTTATACCACGATTGCAGCAGACGGTGAATACAGAGAGCTGACGTCTATTTCTGCGTTAACCGACTCTGTTGGTAAAGTACTTTATAAGCACAAAGTAATTAACGAGCAACGCTTTGATAAAGATGCCATGTACATGACCAAATATGCTATGAAGCGAGTAACTAAAGATGGCACCGCTAAGCGCTTAAACTTACATTTTCCGTCAATCCAGTTGGCAGGTAAAACAGGTACCAGTAATGAATTACGCGACAGCTGGTTTGCTGGATTTGATCAAAATACAGTAACGGTTGCATGGATAGGCCGTGACGATAATAAAAGCACCGGCTTAACCGGCAGTGTTGGCGCGCTTGAAACCTATATTCGTTATTTAAAACCGCTAAACCCCCAAGCAATTGCCGATACCCGTCCGCCTTCAATTAGGTGGGCATTTGTAAACGAGCAAACCGGGAAGCAAGCACCACCGGGCTGTGGCAAAGTGATTCAGCTACCGCTTAGAGCCAGTGAGTTTAAACCAAGACCAGAATGTATTCGTTAAATAGTAAAAACAAAAAAAGCCCGAAAGGGCTTTTTTTATGGGTAAGTGATCTTATGAGCTAAACGTTATAGCTTGGCAAAAGCGCGCTCTGCCGCTTCAATCGTTGCCTGAACTTCTTGCTCTGTGTGCGCAGCACACACAAAACCAGCTTCAAACGCTGAAGGCGCTAAATAAACCCCTTCTTCAAGCATTAAGTGGAAGAACTTTTTAAAGCGCTCTAAATCACATTCAGTAGCTTGTTGGTAAGTAGTTACTTTTTCTGCATCGGTGAAGAAAAAACCATACATGCCGCCAGCGTAGTTAGTCGTTAAGGCAATACCTGCTTTTTTAGCTGCGGCTTCAAAGCCTTCACAAATCGCTTTACTAATGGCTTCTAGTTTTTCGTGAACGCCAGGAGCGCTTAGTAGTTCAAGTGATTTTAAGCCTGCTGCCATCGCAATAGGGTTACCTGAAAGTGTACCCGCTTGATAAACAGGGCCTACAGGGGCTATGTAATCCATTATTTCTGTTTTACCACCAAATGCGCCAACTGGCATGCCACCACCAATTACTTTACCTAAACAGGTTAGGTCTGGCTTGATGTTGTAATACGCTTGAGCGCCACCAAGGGCGACACGAAAACCTGTCATTACTTCGTCAAAAATAAGCACAGATTGGTACTGATCACATACTTCACGCAGACCTTCTAAAAAGCCGGGTACTGGTGGAATACAGTTCATGTTACCGGCAACTGGTTCAACAATAATACACGCGATTTCATCGGCGTACTTGGCAAAAATCGCTTTTACTTCTTCAATATTGTTAAACGAAACGGTGAGTGTGTGCTTAGCTAAATCTTCAGGAATGCCTGGAGAGTTAGGTACACCCATAGTTAATGCGCCAGAGCCGGCTTTTACTAGCAGTGAATCTGCATGGCCGTGGTAACACCCTTCAAATTTTAAGATTTTGTCACGACCAGTAAAGCCACGGGCTAAGCGAATTGCGCTCATTGTTGCTTCTGTACCTGAGCTTACCATACGTACTTTTTCGATAGATGGGACTAGCTCTTTTACTTTTTCAGCCATTAAAATTTCAGCTTCAGTAGGTGCACCGTAGCTTAAACCATTTTCTACCGCGTCATGCACTGCTTGTTTAATTTCAGGGTGATTGTGGCCCATAATCATTGGACCCCAAGAGCCTACATAATCGATGTAACGGTTGCCATCAGCATCAAATGTAAACGCGCCCTGTGCTTTAGTAATAAACAGCGGAGTACCACCTACACCATTAAATGCACGCACTGGTGAATTTACGCCACCAGGAATAGAGTCTTGAGCTCGTTTAAATAAGTCTTGGCTAATTGTCATGAAAAATCCTATTGTTTTATCACTTTAAAATTAAAAGCTTAGCTATCGCGTTTGCGGCTAAACCAAGGAACGTCTACTTCATACTGCTCGACTTTGTTTTCTACGCCGAGGGTTAAAGCAAACAGTGCCATACGAATAAGTACGCCATTTTGTACTTGGCGGAATATCGCTAGATTGTCGTTAGCATTTAAGTCGTTATCAAGTTCGTTTGCCTCTAAACGGCTATCGCGAGGAAGCGGGTGCATTAATACTGAATTAGGTTTGCAATGAGTATTATAAATAGACTGGCTAATTCTAAATCCACCACGGTACTTATTAGCTTCTTCTTGTGATGGAAAACGCTCTTCTTGGATTCGTGTTTGATAAACGATATCGGCTGCTAAGTTACCTTCCATTTTATCTACCAGTTCAATTTTATGACCGGCATTTTCAACCGCAGATAAAATCGAGTCAGGCATTTGCAAGCCATTAGGGGCAACCATCGAAAACTTAATGTCTTTGTAATGGCATAATAACTTTGATAGCGAGTGAACAGTACGGCCATATTTTAAATCGCCGACTAGCGCAATATGCATACCATCGATATTTTGATCGAAGCGGTTAAGTTCACGCTCAATAGTTAATAAATCAAGCAGTGCTTGAGTGGGGTGCTCATTAGGGCCATCGCCACCGTTTATTACTGGTACGCTGCAACCTGTTGCAAATTCAGCTACCGAGCCTGAGTCAGGATGGCGCATAGCAACCGCATCAGCATAAGCTGAAATAACGCGTGCGGTATCATAAAGTGATTCGCCCTTAGCAAGCGCAGAGCTTTGCATGCCGGTGGTTTCACGAACCAGTCCACCGAGTAAGTTAAACGCAGTGCCAAAACTAACACGAGTACGTGTACTGGGTTCAAAAAATAGATTTGCTAAAATAGCGCCTTCAAGCACGTTGGTCCGCTTTTGTTTTTTAGCATATGGCTCCATTTTTTTTGCTACAGCAAATATGCGTTCAATACAGTCTCGGTCGAGTTGATTAACAGAGAGTATATTTTCACCTTGGAAACTGAACATGGGGTTATTCCTAGTTATTCAAAAAGGCGCGATAATCCACAAAGGAGCACGCAATCGCGCGTATTATACAAACTTAGTATGCGACTTGGCAGCGTAATTTATAAGCCTTTGCTAAAAGCTTGGCTTAATAATCGCCAAAGCGACAATAACGAGTAGCGCTAAAACTGGTAGCTCGTTGAAAATGCGATAAAACCGATCGCTTTTAGTATTTCTATCGTGTTTAAAATCAGCTAACAATTTGAAACAGTAGCCATGATAAATATATAAAATAATCACCAGCACGAGTTTGTAATGCAGCCACATGCTGTAACGAAACCATTCGCGGCCGTATTCAACAATAGTTAATACGCCAAATACTGCGGTAAGCACCGCAAAGGGTGTAACAAAATAAAGTAGCCGACGTTCCATTACTTTTAGCATTGAGTTACACGATTTTTCTTCACTCATAGCGTGATAAACAAAAAGTCGAGGTAGGTAAAAAATACCGGCAAACCAAGCAATCATAAAAAATACGTGCAAGGTTTTGTAAATTAATAATGCGCTCATATTGTTCTCATTATTGTTAAAGTAAACTGTTACGTATGGTTAAAATATGGTGGATTTGATCCCACCTTAGTAATCCCATAATTTGTTGATTATCTAGCAAGTTATATACATAAAGTGCACCACTGCGTTTATCATTCAAAATTTCAAATGCATCTGCAAGGGTGGCTTGGCTGCTAATACCTTGTAAGCTAATGTATTTTATATTGACCGCCTGATCAGACATTAAACTTAAGTCATATTCAGCTAGGCGATAACCATTTTCTTCATCAAATACAATTAATGGTGTTTGGCTGTCCATGGCATCTAGACTGTTTTTTATTTGCTCTTTATCGTCGGAGTAGAGCAGTTTAAAGTCTTCATCCATGTCATCCATCACTCCTACTTTTTGTAAGGCTTCAGTGGCGGGAGAGACATGATAGGGAAGCCCTTGAAAGTCTAATTGCTGTAAAAATATTGAGCGGTTACCAAATACCTGTAAAGCTGTAACGTAGGCGGTAGTAATGACGATCATCGCTGGCACAATAATTTCCGGTGACGAGGTCAGCTCCATTACGGTGGTCAGTGCCGCTAAGGGGGAGTGTAGTGTGGCCGCTAATAAGCCTGCCATGCCCAGCACCCCGTAAGTGCCGGCTATATCGGTGCCGGGGCTAATAAATTGAGCAAAAAATGCCATTAAAGTACCGGTTAAAACGCCCAGCCCAATAACCGGACCTATCAACCCACCAGGAATACCTAAGCCAATAGCAAATAAGGTGGCTAATAACTTAGCAATTAAAATAGTGGTGAGTAGTTGTATATTTTCAGGTGACTCAACCGCAATAGTTATCGCACTCATACCCGAGCCCATTGCTTGTGGAACTGCGTAAGCAATTAAACTGGCAATACACCCTGCAATTATTAAACGTGGAAACATACTAAGTGGTTTAAAGGTTTTAATAATCAGCATTAAGTTTTGATTAAAAGCATAAGCCACCGCGCCCAATCCCATGCCGCACAAAACTAAATAGGGGTAATGCCAACCACTTAAAGGCGCAATGCTTATTAGCGCAAGTTCTGAGCCTTCACCAAATACAAACTGTGTTGCTAATGCGCCGGTAACGGCTGCGAGCATAATCGGCACAAAAATATGCACTTTGTATTCTCTGAGCACGACTTCCATTACAAAAATAACCGCAGCCAGGGGGGTATTGAACGACGCAGCAATGCCCGCGGCAACGCCACAACCACTGAGGGTACGCATAGCGTTGTGGGGTAAGTGTAGTTTATTTGCTAATATGCTTGCCCCTGCTGCTCCCATGTGAACTGAGGGGCCTTCGCGGCCAACAGAAAAACCGCTGATCAGTGCAAACGCGCCGCCTACAAACTGGTTAACCGTATTATAAAGTGGCATTTGCCCGTAATGACGTTTTATTCTGTGTATTACAAAGGGGATACCCAAGCGGTAATGTTTAAAGCCGGTAAAAGCCGCAAATGTGGCTATCAGAAGTGCAGCAATCAAAGGCATTAATACCCGTTCTAGGGTAGGGAGAGTAGTAAAGTCGTCAGGGGTTTCTAAAAATAAACTTTGAAAAAATAAAATGGTTAGGCGAAACAGTATAATGAAAAATGCAGCAATTAGTCCGGCACTTACGCCCAATAAGCATAATTGTACGGATGTTTTTGGTTTTGCTAATCGACGTCTCAGTCGCTCAAGCCACATGCTTTATTTCCCCGTAGCATTTTTAGGCGTCAAGTTTATCAAAATAGTCTAGGGAAGTCCTTGAGATTTTTAACAACCGATTAATTTAAATTAAATTTATAGTATATTGATTCACTGAACAGATTAAACGCGCATTGTTTTAATTAAAGCTTATAAACGCGAGCTTACTATACTTGATTAAAACACTCAGGTATTAGATAATCTGATGCATTAGTATAAAGGTATTGAGGGTTATAAAATGTCTGAAGAATTACCCATTAAGTTTAGCGACGCAGCCGCTGTGCGTGTTAAACAGTTAATCGACGAAGAAGAAAACCCAGATCTAAAACTGCGTGTTTATGTCACAGGCGGTGGTTGTTCAGGTTTTCAATACGGTTTTACTTTTGATGAAAAAGCGAATCCTGGCGATTTAGAAATTGTTAAAAACGGGGTTACCTTAGTCATTGACCCTATGAGTATCCAATATTTAGTTGATGGTGAAGTTGATTACACCGAGGGATTAGAAGGGGCACGCTTTTTTGTCTCTAACCCTAATGCCACAACAACGTGTGGCTGTGGCGCTAGTTTTAGCGTATAAAAATATCGTTATCCAAAAAAACCGCTTAATCAGCGGTTTTTTTATGTGCTTAAAAAATCATAACTCAGTTGGGCTGTATTCTGTTATTTGCATCATTAACACAAAAAAGCCAAGCACAAACGCAGAGAAGACTAAAATATAGATAAAGCCTTTTTTACCCTGTTTGATTGGAATTGCATAATGGCGCAAAAAAAAGTACCAGCCCAAGCATAAAATAATAGGCAGTAAAAAAAGTAGTCTAAACATGATTTAGCCTTTTTAAGCAAATAATAAGTTAATAATAAACGGCTTATATTTAAATGAAACAAAAAAGTTATAAAATATTTAACCTTATTCAGACTTAGTAAATATTTGTTGCTAAACTTTAATCGCATAATTACTAATTAATCATTCAGAACAACGGTGAATGGTATATAATGTATCCAAGAGTGAAACGGGCAAGGTTTCATTTTTCACAATAATAAAGTGTTAATACATATTTGAGCGTTTTTTATTGGTTGAATTGTAAGCGTTTACACTGCGCTTTAGTGAGTGGTTGTAGTTTTACAGTGTTGGCGGTTTTAAGCGCTTAGCTATATGTATATTTAAACAACGAGTAGGAGTTGTATATGATGGGTAAAACCGTATCTTCGGAAGAAAATGCAAAATTAACAAAGTGGCTTAAAACTAAACGCCATGAAAAAGGCTACACCATGCGCAGCTTAGCGCAAATCTTGGGTACGCCACATTCTTTTATTGGCAAAATTGAAAATCAGGAACGTCGTTTAGATGTAATTGAGTTTGTTCGCTACTGTAATGCATTAGAAGTCGACCCGTATGAAGCATTAAGCTTAATTAAAGCTGACTAACGCTTTCTTTTTGGCTCTAATCGTAAAGTTAAATTAGCGTCTACAGCCAATACTAGTGCAGGGATGCATTAGGTATTTTTATGATAATTTTGCTCTAGTGCATATAGCTTGTGCCTAATTAGAAATAAAAACACTAATGAGGGTAAAACCATAAGCGCAGTTAATACAAAGAACAATGACCAATTCCCCATTAGCCAATCATCAATAACCACACCGCTGTAACTCGATAATAACGTACGCCCTAAATTACCCAGAGATGCTAGTAGTGCATAATGGGTGGCGCTAAATGCTCTGTCACACAACATAGATATAAAAGCAACCATTGCCACTAAAGACCAAGCTTGGGTAAAGCCATCAACTACAATTGCCATTGCATATAAGTGCTCTTGTGGACCAGCTAAGGCAATCCAAGAAAACATTAAGTTAGATGCTGCCATGGCTACGCCACTAATAAATAAGCCTTTCACAATGCCATATTTATGGTTAAAAATACTGCCCAAAAAGGCAAATAAAATGGTGATTAACCCCGTGCCGAGTTTTGAGTAATTTGCTATTTGTGTATTACTGAAGCCAACTTCTTTATAAAATACAATCGACATCCGCGCTAAAAATGCTTCACCAATCTTAAATAAGAAAATAAACGCCAGCAGCGCCAACGCGGTTTTAACGCCATTTTTAGCAAAAAAGGTTTTAAACGGATCAACCACGGTAACGCCTAGCCATGCAAGCGTTTTTGTCAGTGGTGTTTGTTTAGTTGCGGCGAGTTTTTCAAGATAAACACGTTCTAGTTCGGCATGTACGGCTTCGCGATTTGATTGTGGCTCTTTAGCCCAAAATACACAGCTAATTAATAACAGCATAATCACGGATAAAAAATAATACACCTGTGGCCAGTCAATATTTGGCATATCAGCCATGTAAAAAGGCACAGCTCCTAATAAAGCATAGCCAGTCCACCAACCTGAGGTGGCCATTGCAGCCGCCGCGGTGGCTTTGTGAGATTCATTTTCACTAAGGGTGTCTATCCGAAAGGCGTCAATTGCAATATCTTGCGTGGCAGAGGCTATGGCGATTAACAAGCAAAGTGCGGCGGCAACTGCTAGGTTTGCTTTCAAATCAAGTCCTGCAAGTAGCAATGTGCCAAGCAAAATAAAGCTTTGGCAAAACAGGATCCAACTACGGCGCTGACCAAGCCAATTATATAAAAAGGGCAGTTTAGTGCGGTCTATTAAAGGTGACCATAAAAAGTTGATGCTGTAGGCACCAAACACAATGCCAAATAGGCCAATCATGCTGCGGCTCAAACCTTCATCTTTAAGCCATGCCGACATTACTGAGCCAATTAATACCCACGGAAAGCCACTGCTCATTCCAAATATAAAAACATTAATCAAACGTTTATCTTTAAAATAAGAAAAGTATTCGCTAACAGAAAGTGTGCTATTCATAGAGGCTCATTGGCTTATACAAAGAGCAGCTAAGGCTGCTCTTATTAAAAAAGTTATAAAGGAACTTGCTCAAGCACCTTAATATTTAATATAACGACCGGTTTTTCGGGTACAAAGTTGTAGCCAATTTTGTCATTAAATCCGGTTTTTACAGCCATGATTTTATCGAGTGTTTCATAGCCTTCCATCACACTGCCAAACACGGCAAATCCCCAATCACGGCCAGGGTTTAAATGATCGTTATCATCCATATTAAAAAAGAACTGACGCGTTCCTGAGTGTGGTTCACGGTCTTGATAAGCCATCGCAATGCTATACATATCGTTTGTTAAGCCGTTACCGCTTTCATTAAAAATAGGGTCGTTTTCATGTAGGCCATCGTAATCTTTATCATAACCACCGCCTTGAATTACAAAGTCACGATCATTTTCTACATCGCGTTCTACACGATGAAACACGCTGCCTTGATAGCTTTTATCAGACACGTAAGTCAAAAAGTTATTGACCGTAATAGGGGCTCTTGAGCGGTCTAGCTCAACCACAATGCTGCCCAACGATGTCACAATTTCTACTCGAGGGAAAATATTATCTTTTTGCACAAAGCGGCCTTCTTGTGCCGCTAAACTATTTACGCTAAAAAATAAGCTTACGCAGATTAAAAAAAGTTGCTTCATTATTAACCTTCTAAAAATGCAATTAATTCAGGGTCAGATACAATGCGGGTAATTAACTGCTCAGTCAACTTATTGAGCTGACCTTCAATTTTTGCTCTATCATGACCAAGTGGTCCAGATAAATTAGCATTACCGCTATAACGCTTACTGAAATTACTGGTAGGGCGAATCACCCGCACTTCAAATTCAATCTTGGCATCACTGGTATGGCTCATTAGCTTTTCTGTAACTACCGCTTGCAGTGCGTGAATATCTAACTCAAAGCGCAATTGCGCTAAATTAGAAATGCTGGCGCCATTGCGACTAAGCGCACTGTCTAGTGCACTTTTAACAGACTCAGTAATACCCGTGCTGGCAATGGTTTTTGTTTTGCTCGATTCAATCAACTTTAAGGTTGCACTGTCACCACGTAAATCAATCACGCTGGTGTTTAAGCTGTTATTGATTGAGCTTATTTGTCCACTTTTATAGACGGGATTGAGAATAAGCTGATTAGGCTGATTGGCACATCCCGAAAAAACCACTAAAGTACAACAGCCCAATAATATCTTTATGAGTTTCATTTATAACGTCCCACTATTTTTAGTTGCGCTGAGTACCACAAACTTTTTATTAGAGCCTAATAAAGTACAGTTACCAAACATACGGTTTAGTTTGCCATGATAATCTAAATGACGATTGCCAATAATACGCAACTCGCCACCTTCTTTTAATGTGTCTTTTGCTTGCTTGAACATTTGCCATGCTATGTGGTCGGTAACCGCTTGTGCTTGGTGAAATGGCGGATTACACAATACAATATCAGCACTTTTACGTTCAAAGTCAGTTAAACAATCATTCTCTATAAAAGTACATTGTTCAAACTTGTCTTCCATGTTTAATTCAATGTTGAGTCGAGCTGATTCAACCGCCATATATGATTCATCAACAAAGCTAATATGAGCATTAGGACAGCGCGCTAATGTCATTAAACCAACCACGCCATTACCACAGCCTAAATCTATAATATTTTTGGCTTTATTTGTTTGTGGCAAATAATTAAAAAAGAAGCGCGCACCTATATCAAGTGAATCACGTGAAAACACATTGGCATGATTGCTTATTGTAAAATCAGTGCCTTCGAGTGGCCAGCTCACTGGGAAATCTGCACCTTTATAACCGCCAGCGGCTTGGCTAATAATTAAACGTGATTTTTTTACTGCAAGACTTGTTTTCGTCTCACCAATAAAGTTTTCAAATGCTTTAATAGTAGAGTTATGCACGTCTTTAGTTTTTGCAGCACCAATAACCGGTGTACCTGGCGCGAGCACTTCGCTTAGTTCAGATAACTGATACTGTAAAAAAGCCAACGTGCGTGGTACTTTTACTAACACTAGGTCTACTTGCTCAGGTAAAGCCGATAAACTATCAAGCTGGCTAAACGCGGTTGTTGCAATTTTGTTTTGCGCTAAGTTATGAGCCGCCGCCTGATGGCTAATATAAGAGTCGTTTACTGAACAAACAGTTAACTGTTGTTTGCTAAAATAACAGCTAAGTGCACCAAAGCTGTCGTTTAAGATCAGTAACGAGCGACAATCAGGGTAGTGTTCATTAACATAGTCAATGAGGTATTCGTCTGCTGAATCCCACGCTTGTAAGCTGCGGTTTTTTTGATCCAAAGGAAAGCGTTCAAGAGTAAAGGTGTTATCGCCGAGCGTAGCTTGCGTAGTCATAATAGTTTAATGATCAGTAATCAAATGATAGGTAAATTCTAACATGCAACCGCCAAACGCCAACCCCCAACTGTTACCAAATGGCTTTTCTTATCAAAGTAAGGTGCTTAGTGCGCAAAAAAGCCTCGATTTATTTTACTATTTGCAGCAAAACCTAAATTGGCAACAGCCAAACATTACAGTGTTTGGTAAAACGGGGCCAATACCTAGGCTACAATGTTTTATCAGCGAAGAAAATCTTGATTACGGTTATTCTGGGCATAAACTCGATTTAGAGCCTTGGCCAGACGTATTACTTGCCATGCGAACACGTTTAGAAAATCACCTACAGCAACCGTTTAATTCAATTTTGGTTAATTACTATCGGGATGGCCACGATTGTATGGGTTGGCATAGTGATGACGAAGCTGAGCTTGGCCCTGAGCCTACCATAGCCTGTGTATCGCTTGGCTCAGAGCGATTATTTAAACTTAAACACAAAGTAAGCAACAGCATTACTAACATTAAATTACAAAGTGGTAGTTGTTTAATAATGAGCGGACAGAGCCAACAAAATTACCAGCATGCGCTACCAAAACAAACAACACTTAAACACCCGCGGATCAGTTTAACGTTTCGCTATATTAATAATGGTTTCAGTTAAATAGCATTAGCCATGGTGTAGCCGCAGTTGTTATAGTAACCATATAACTGAATTTTGAGGGTGGTTTTATGTCAATGCAACAACAAATACGTGACAAGCTAGCAAATGCTATTGCGTGTAAGCATTTAAATGTTATTAACGAAAGCCATATGCACAGTGCAGGCACTGAATCACACTTTAAAGTGATTGTAGTTAGTGAGGAATTTGCTGGTAAGCGATTATTGCAGCGTCATCGTGAAATTAATGAAATTTTAAAAGATGAGCTGGCAAATCATATTCATGCGCTTGCGATGCACACTTATACTCCTGAGGAATTTACAGAGCACGACGGCGAAGCGCCGCAGTCACCTAATTGCATGGGCGGCTCAAAAGTTGGATAACAGGTATAGTGAATTGGTTTGAGCAGTGAGTAACTGATCAGATCAGTTTTTTTTGTTTTAGCCTTTAAACTAGCGCTAATTTTTATTGTAAAAGATATAGGATGATCAATGGTCATTAAGCCTAAAATTCGCGGATTTATCTGCACCAATGCACACCCAGTAGGCTGTGCAGAGCATGTACAAGAACAAATTAATTATGTTAAGCAGCAAGGGGCGTTAAAAAATGCACCTAAAAATGTATTAGTTATTGGTGCGTCTACAGGTTATGGCCTAGCGTCTCGCATTACCGCTGCATTTGGTGGTGGCGCTAAAACATTAGGTGTGTTCTTTGAAAAAGAAGGCACTGAGCGTAAAACAGGCTCTGCGGGTTGGTATAATACGGCGGCGTTTCAAGCAGCCGCTGAAGCTGAAGGTTTATGGTCAAAAAATATTAATGGTGATGCGTTTTCTAACGAAATTAAACAAAAAGCAATCGACACCATTAAAGCTGAATTAGGTAAAGTTGACTGTATTATTTACAGCTTAGCGTCACCTCGTCGTACTGATCCAAATACCGGCGAAGTGTTTTCTTCAACGCTTAAGCCAATTGGTAATGCGGTAACCACTAAAAACTTGAATACGTCAAAGCGTGAAATTGATGAAGTAACTGTTGAAGCGGCAAACCAAGACGATATCGACAACACCATTAAAGTAATGGGTGGCGAAGATTGGGAAATGTGGATTGACGCACTTAAGAACGCTGATGTACTCGCAGATAACTTTAAAACCACGGCTTACACTTATATTGGTAAAGAACTAACGTGGCCAATTTACGGTCATGCAACAATTGGTAAAGCCAAAGAAGATTTAGACCGTGCCACTGCTGCTATTAAAGCTGCTACCCAAGATTTAAATGGTGAAGCCTACGTTTCATCGCTTAATGCGGTTGTTACTCAAGCAAGCTCTGCAATTCCAATCATGCCACTTTATATTTCTGCCTTATTTAAAGTGATGAAGGCTGATGGCACGTATGAAGGCACCATTGAGCAAATTCATGCGCTATTTAGTGAGAACTTATATGGTGATTCACCTCGTTTTGATGAGGGCGGGCATTTATTCCAAAACTACAAAGAGCTGGAAGATGATGTTCAATCTCGCGTTCAAGCCATTTGGGATAGTGTAGATACAAACTCAATTGATGAGTTAACCGATTATATTGGTTACCATAATGAATTTTTACGCTTGTTTGGTTTTGGTATTGACGCGGTTGATTATGAACAAGATGTAAATCCTGTTGCACCTATTGCTAATATGATTGACTAACTTGTCGCTGATAACGCATTTTTGAAAAAGTCGCCTTGTGCGGCTTTTTTGTTTTTTAGCTTTGATTTAAAAAAATATTTGCTAATTGTTGGCTAATTTACCACTTTGGTCTAGCTTGTATTTTATTAATTGTTAATTACAAAACTAAATAAACGTTTCTCTTGTATAATTTTCATAAATACACTCGCATAGTCAGCCACAATAATGTTAAAATCAAAGCAATATGTGAGGAGTTTTACTGCGCTGCTTGTTTGGTATTTTTAGCGAGTCATTTTATATAGCTTGCAATAATACAAATAGCGGCGTGGTTAGTACGATTTTTCAGTTTCTTTCCGTTAATGTAGTGCAAGTGCGTATGATCAATATAAAAAAAGGTCTGGATTTACCCTTAGAGGGCGCACCTCAGCAAGTTATTCATGATGGTTCTGCCGTCAAACGTGTAGCTGTGCTAGGTGAAGAGTTTATCGGTATGCGTCCAACCATGCATGTTCGTGTGGATGACCAAGTCAAAAAAGGCCAGGTACTTTTTGAAGATAAAAAGAACCCAGGCGTATTATTTACTGCACCAGCTTCTGGTACAGTAAAAGAAATTAATCGCGGTGCTAAACGTGTTCTGCAATCTGTTGTTATTGAAGTAAACGGCAGTGAGCAAATCACCTTTGGTTCTTTCTCGGAAACTGAGCTTAACAGCTTAGATCGTGAAAAAGCTAAAGAAGTACTAGTCCAATCGGGTCAATGGGTAGCACTTCGTGCTCGTCCATTTAGTAAAGTAGCAGCGTTGGATGCAAATCCGAGCTCTATTTTTGTGACAGCTATCGATACCAATCCACTTGCTGCAGATCCTGCAGTAATTATTGCTGAAAATGCGAAAGCATTTGAAGCAGGTTTGGCTGTTGTGTCACGTTTAACCGATGGCAAAGTATTTGTTTGTAAGCAAGCAGGTAGTCAAGTTCCTAGTTCACCTATTGCTCAAGTAGAAGTACATGAGTTTGGTGGCGTGCATCCGGCTGGCCTTGTTGGCACTCATATCCATTACCTTGACCCAGTATCTGCTAGTAAGCAAGTTTGGCACATTGGTTACCAAGACGTTATTGCGTATGGTCACCTTTTCCTTACTGGTGAAATTTACACAGACCGTGTTGTTTCTCTCGCAGGTCCACGCGTTAAAAATCCTCGTTTAGTGAAAACACAATTAGGTGCTTCACTAGATGACTTAGTGGCAGGCGAATTAGAAGACGGTGATAACCGTGTTATTTCTGGTTCTGTACTTGCCGGTGCTACGTCGTCTGGTGTTCATGCATTCTTAGGTCGTTACCATGTTCAAGTATCTGTTTTACTTGAAGGTCGCGAAAAAGAATTTTTTGGCTGGATTGCACCAGGTAGTGATAAATTCTCTGTAACGCGTACATTCTTGTCTCACCTTACACCGAGTCGTTTATTTAAAATGACAACGTCTACGGGCGGTTCAAAACGTGCCATGGTTCCACTTGGAAGCTATGAGCGTGTTATGCCACTTGATATTTTGCCAACGCTTTTATTACGTGACTTATTGTCTCGTGATTTAGATAGTGCAATTTCATTAGGTGCGCTTGAATTAGATGAAGAAGATTTAGCGTTATGCACCTTCGTTTGTCCTGGCAAATACGAGTACGGCGCAGCCCTACGCGATTGCTTAACTACGATCGAGAAGGAAGGCTAAAATGGGCTTAAAAACTTTCTTAGAAGATATCGAACCGCATTTTGAACCAGGTGGTAAGCATGAGAAATGGTACGCGCTGTATGAAGCCGCTGCGACTATTTTTTACACGCCAGGTTACGTAAACAAAGGTTCAACTCACGTTCGTGATAACATCGACCTAAAACGCATGATGATTTTAGTGTGGATGGCGACGTTCCCTGCCATGTTCTTTGGTATGTTCAATATTGGTCATCAAGCGGCAATCGCGCTTGGTAATGGTTTTGAACTAGCTAACATTTGGCAAGTAGGTTTATTCCAGTTATTAGGCGGTGAGTTAACCGTTGATGCTGGTTGGGGCGCAAAAATGTTCTACGGAGCATGTTTTTTCCTTCCTATTTATGCAACAACCTTTATTGTCGGTGGTTTTTGGGAAGTATTGTTTGCTTCTGTGCGTAAGCATGAAGTAAATGAAGGTTTCTTCGTAACCTCTGTATTATTTGCATTAATCCTGCCTGCAACGATTCCTTTATGGCAAGTTGCGCTAGGTATTACTTTTGGTGTAGTTATCGCAAAAGAAATATTTGGTGGTACAGGTCGTAACTTCTTAAACCCTGCGCTTGCTGGTCGTGCGTTTTTATTCTTCGCATACCCTGCACAAATTTCAGGTGACACAGTATGGACTGCCGTAGATTCATTCTCTGGCGCGACTATGCTTGGTCAAGCGTTTGCTGGTACGTTAAATTACGCGACTGATATTGAGCTTTGGTGGAATGCGTTTTACGGATTCATTCAAGGTTCTATGGGCGAAACGTCTACACTAGCAGTGCTTATTGGTGGTTTATTCCTAATTTATGTACGTATCGCGTCTTGGCGTATCGTGCTAGGTGTATTCCTAGGTATGGTAGTAACCTCATCAATACTAAATACTATTGGTTCTGAAACCAATGCTATGTTTGCTATGCCTTGGTACTGGCATATGGTATTAGGTGGTTTTGCATTCGGTATGTTCTTTATGGCAACTGACCCTGTATCTGCTGCATTTACTGATAAAGGTAAATTAGCATACGGTGCGCTTATTGGCTTTATGGTAGTTATGATCCGTGTAGTAAACCCTGCATACCCAGAGGGCATCATGCTAGCAATCTTGTTTGCTAACTTGTTTGCACCTTTATTCGATCACTTTGTAGTGCAAGCTAATATCAAGCGGAGGTTGGCACGTAATGTCTAGTAATAACGAATCAATTGGCAAAACGCTAGCTGTTGTTGTCTCATTATGTTTAGTGTGTGCAGTTATTGTGTCGCTAACGTCTGTGCAACTTCGCCCTCTGCAAAAAGCAAATAAAGCAAAAGATATTCAAAGTAATATCTTAGCTGCTGCTGGTATTGGTAAAGTTGATAACGTTGCCGAAACGTTTGAAGCTAAAATCGAAACTCGCTTTGTTGATATGCAAAGTGGTGAGTTTGCTGAGCCGGTAGAAGATTTCGACTTTGAAAAAAGCAAATACGATGCTGATTTAAGTAAATCTTTAAAAGAGAATGGGATTAAGGACATCGCAGGTATTCAACGTATTACCAAACGTGCGCCTGTTTACATCTCTAAAAAAGACGATGGCTCTACTGATGCAATCATCCTTCCTATTCAGGGTTATGGTTTATGGGGTTTAATGTACGGTTTTATCTCGCTTGAAAGCGATGGCGAAACTATTAAAGACATTATTTTCTACAAACATAACGAAACACCTGGTTTAGGTGGTGAAATTCAAAACCCACAGTGGACTGCAACGTGGGAAGGTAAAGAGTTACCAATCCAAATCGTTAAAGGGACTGCAGCCGGTGATGAGCACAAGATCGACGGTCTTTCAGGTGCTACATTAACGTCTAATGGTGTTGACCATGCAGTTGACTTTTGGACTGGCGAAAATGGCTTTGGCCCTTTCCTTGCGAAAGTACGTAAAGGAGCATTGAACTAATGGCTGATACTAAAGAAATGAAGGCGGTCCTATTCGGTCCAGTTTTCGCTAACAACCCAATCGCATTACAAGTACTTGGTATTTGCTCTGCGCTAGCGGTAACGTCTAGCTTAAAAAATGCATTAATCATGTCAATCGCATTGACCTTGGTAACTGCATTCTCTAGCCTTTTTATCTCGACTATTCGTAACCATATCCCATCATCAGTACGTATCATCGTACAGATGACGATTATTGCATCATTAGTAATCGTGGTTGACCAAGTACTACAAGCTTTCTCTTACGCTACGGCAAAAGAGTTATCAGTATTCGTTGGTCTAATCATTACTAACTGTATTGTAATGGGTCGTGCTGAAGCGTACGCAATGAAGTCGCCACCACTTATGTCATTCTTAGATGGTATTGGTAATGGTTTAGGCTACTCAGTGGTATTACTTACTGTTGGTTTCATTCGTGAGCTATTTGGTAAGGGAACACTATTCGGTGTTGATATTATTCCATTAGTACAAAATGGTGGTTGGTACCAACCTATGGGTCTATTGATCTTACCACCGAGTGCATTCTTCATTATTGGTTTATTCATTTGGGTACTTCGTACTTATAAGAAAGATCAAGTAGAAGCTAAAGCGTAAGGGGCGATAAGTGGAACATTATATTAGTTTATTTGTAAAAGCCGTTTTTATTGAAAACTTAGCGTTAGCTTTCTTCCTAGGTATGTGTACTTTCTTAGCCGTGTCTAAAAAAGTAACTACATCAATTGGTCTAGGGGTAGCGGTTATTGTTGTATTAGGTATTTCAGTACCGGTTAATAACTTGGTTTACCATGCGGTACTTGCACCGGGTGCATTAGAGTGGCTTGGTTACCCAGAAGCGGATCTTAGCTTTTTACGTTTCTTAACGTTCATTGGTGTTATTGCTGCACTGGTGCAAATTCTTGAAATGGCATTAGATAAGTTCTTCCCACCGCTGTACAACGCATTAGGTATTTTCCTACCACTAATCACAGTTAACTGTGCAATTTTTGGTGCGGTATCATTCATGGTTGAGCGTAACTATAACTTCGGCGAGTCTGTTGTTTATGGTATTGGCGCTGGTGTGGGTTGGGCGCTTGCAATTACATTACTTGCAGGTATCCGTGAGAAAATGAAGTATTCAGACGTACCAGATGGTTTACGTGGTCTAGGTATTACCTTTATCACTGTTGGCTTGATGGGTCTTGGCTTTATGTCATTCTCTGGTATTTCACTGTAATAATAGCGAGGTCAATCATGGATATTTTCTTAGGCGTTGGTGTTTTCATCGCTATCGTTGTAATACTAGTTTTAATCATCATTGGTGCTAAATCTAAGCTAGTTGCAAGCGGTGACATCATCATCGGTATTAATGGCGATCCAGACAAAGCCATTAAAACATCAGCGGGTAGTAAGCTTTTAGGTGCACTATCTGAATCAGGCATTTTCGTATCTTCTGCATGTGGTGGCGGTGGCTCTTGTGGTCAGTGTCGCGTTCACATTAAAGAAGGTGGCGGTGATATTCTGCCAACTGAACTTGACCACATCTCTAAAGGTGAGGCACGTGAAGGTTGTCGTTTAGCGTGTCAGGTTAATGTTAAAAATGACATGGAAATTGAACTTGAAGAGTCAATTTTCGGTGTTAAAAAATGGGATTGTGAAGTTATCTCTAACGATAACAAAGCAACGTTCATCAAAGAACTTAAGCTACAAATTCCAGATGGCGAGTCAGTGCCGTTCCGTGCGGGTGGTTACATCCAAATCGAAGCGCCAGCTCACCATGTTAAATACGCTGATTTCGATATTCCTGAAGAGTATCGTGGCGATTGGAACCATTTTGGTTTCTTCGACCTGGAGTCAAAAGTAGACGAAGAAACAATTCGTGCTTACTCAATGGCTAACTACCCAGAAGAAGAAGGCATTATTATGCTTAACGTGCGTATCGCTACGCCGCCGCCAAGAAACTTGAGCCTACCATGTGGTAAAATGTCTTCGTATATTTGGTCACTTAAAGAAGGCGATAAAGTAACTATTTCTGGTCCATTTGGTGAGTTCTTCGCTAAAGACACAGACGCTGAAATGGTATTCGTAGGTGGTGGTGCAGGTATGGCACCAATGCGTTCACATATCTTTGACCAACTTAAGCGTTTAAACTCTAAGCGTAAAATTAGTTTCTGGTATGGTGCGCGTTCTAAGCGTGAAATGTTCTATGTTGAAGATTTTGACGGCCTAGCTGAGCAAAACGAAAACTTCGTTTGGCACACAGCGCTTTCAGATCCGCAACCAGAAGATAACTGGGAAGGCTACACAGGCTTTATCCATAACGTGTTATTTGAGAACTATCTTAAAGATCACGAAGCGCCTGAAGATTGTGAGTTCTACATGTGTGGTCCTCCAATGATGAATGCGGCAGTTATCTCTATGCTTAAAGATTTAGGTGTAGAAGACGAAAACATCTTATTAGATGATTTCGGTGGCTAATACCCAAACTAAATAAATTTAGTTAAAATACCAGCCTCATAGCACTAAGTGTTATGAGGCTTTTTTATATCAACTGACTGAGTTTGGCTTTACCGCTGATTTTAGTTGATACTCTATTTAACCTTTATAAGTAGGCTATTATGAATCGATTAAGCACAGTTAAAGGCGTGGTAGCCTTATTTTTAATCATATCCACGTTACTTATTACCGGTTGTGGCAATTCACAACACAACGAAGAAGCTTACCTTGAAGGTAAAACGATGGGGACAACTTACCACATCAAGTTTTACGCTGATCAAGTGGACCCTCAAGCAGTACAAGCAGAAATAGATGCGGTTTTAGTTGATATTAACCAGTCTATGTCGACCTATATTGAGGATTCAGAAATAAACACCTTTAACCGTTTAGGTGCTAATCAAGTAATGCCAATTAGTGATGATTTTAGAGCGGTTATTGCAGAATCTATACGAATTGGTGATTCAACTAAAACACTCGATGTGACTATGGGACCGCTAATTGATTTATGGGGGTTTGGTCCTAATAAAAAACCAACAAAGCGCCCAACGGATGAAGCACTGGCAAATATGGTCAGTAACATTGGTATAGATAAGCTGGTCCTTAATGAGCAAGGGTTAGCTAAAACAGTTGCTGATTTAGAGTTGTCGTTTTCAGCTACAGCAAAAGGCTACGGTATTGATAAAGTGGCTGAGCTATTACAAAGTAAAGGCATTACAGATTACATGGTTGAAATTGGCGGGGAGCTACGTATTGCTGGTACAAAACCAGATAATCAAGCATGGCGAATAGCAATTGAACAACCTGATGCAAATCCGGGCGAGCGCAAAGTACACCGCGTATTAACACCGGGTAATAATGGCATTGCCACCTCAGGCGATTATAGAATATTTTATACTATGGATGGCGAAACCTATACGCATCTCATTGATCCAATGTCAGGCATGCCGATTAAGCACGACTTAGTCTCTGTCACTGTTTTACACCCAAGTGCAATGACGGCGGACGGTTTAGCGACTGCTTTAACGGTAATGGGCATGGAAAAGGCACAACGTTATGCGCAGCAGCATGATTTACCTGTGTATTTAATTGCGAAATCGGCACAGGGGTTAGTCACCTATTCAAGCCCTGCGTTTAAGCCTTATTTATAGTCTTTAGGTTTATATCCTTATCATGAGGGTATATAATGCAATGAGCTCAGATATGATGTTTGGGCTCATTTTATTGCTGAACAATAGGGGCTAAGCAATGTCACTTTTTTTTCTAACCTTTGGCTTACTTATTTTAATTGTCGCTGCAATGGCGGTAGGCATGATAGTACAAAGAAAATCGATGGCGAGTAGCTGCGGAGGCCTAGGCTCTGTAGGTATTGATAAAGCATGTGATTGCGATGATCCATGTGATAAACGCAAAAAGCGTCTAGCCAAAGAGCAAGTATGGAAAGAAAACCAAATTCTTTAAATAGATTTATTTCTGTTTAAACAAAAAACCTCTCGTAGCTCACTACGGGAGGTTTTTTATTTATATCGGCATAAATAAATCACCAGCCGATAAAATAATCGTGTTTTTATCTTGAACAGAAAATTCTCTTTGTTATACTCATGCCCGAACTTTCAGTAAGTTTTGAAAGTTCTATTGATGCGGATCAAAACTAGCTTGGCAAAATAGTGCTAATGCGTTGAGACTGTATTTCAGGTCACTGTATAAGGCTTTACGGCTGCAACCTTTTTTGTTGCCACGGTGTATACCTAATTTTGTTATTAGTCATTTTAATAGGTTAATGTTTTTGAACTCATTTTCTTTGTTTCATACCAGCGCTTTGCTTACCTTAGGTAAGTCAGTGTTGCATGAGCGCTTTAATAAAGCGAAAAGAGGCGTGAGTGTGGCTGTAACATTATTAGTTTTTAATGCCGTTATGTTGCTTAGTGGCGCTATTGAGGATGCCTTTAGGCTTGAAGCATTGATCAGTGATGGCTTTTTTATAGAGCCATTATTACTGACTATTGCCGAATTTTTAGCTCATCCTATCTTATCGTGTCAGTTACTTATTGGCCTTTGTTGGCTATTGTTCCACATGTTTCCAGCGCGTCGTGCTGGAATAATCCTCCGTAAAGCAGCCTTTGCTTTTAGCGAGGCTAAAGTTCAGCAACCCGTGCAAGCTGCACATGGTTGTCGTGCTCCACCTAGCTTTACAGGTTGTCTGTTTACTCATTAATTTTTATGGGTATAGGTTACACCTGTGGTATCTAATTATTTATTCTTGCTGTAAATAACGATTACTTTCATTGTAGCTTAGTGTTTTTACACACTCTCAGCCAACCACACCTCACCCAAGTTAATTTTTTATTGCGTTATATTAATGTGTTTAAAAAAAGCTGGGTTGTTTCTGCTAGGTGTTTTTTATTAAGCCAGTGGTCAATACTTCATGCTTGCATTCGCTCTGCATTATTTGTAATTCAATCTTAATTAACTTGGGTTTTTATCAAATATCGTTGCTAAATATTTTTGGCAGCTAATAAAAACTCTTTAGGTTTTAGGATAGTCCCTTGTTAATTCGTAACCTTTTTAATATTGCTTTAGCTAGTATGGCGCTGATTTTATCAGGCTGTAATGGCGGGGTACTCGACCCAAAAGGGCAGATAGGTATTGATGAGAAAAATCTGATCATCATCGCCACTGTGCTTATGTTGTTAGTTGTGATCCCCGTTATTGTGATGACTTTATATTTTGCTTGGAAATACAGAGACACACAAAACCATGAAATTTACGCACCAAAATGGGCTCACTCTAATAAGATTGAGGCTGTTGTATGGGCGGTTCCTATTGTTATTGTTGTTATTTTAGGTGTGATCACCTGGCAGTCAACGCAAGAGCTTGACCCCTATAAACCGATAGAGGGTAAAGGTGAACATCTTACTGTTGAAGTGGTGTCACTTAATTGGAAATGGCTATTTATTTACCCTGAACAAGGTATTGCCACGGTGAATGAATTGGTATTTCCAGCCAATGTACCGGTTGAATACAAAATCACGTCAGAAAGCACCATGAACTCGTTTTTCATTCCTCAGTTAGGTAGTCAAATCTACTCAATGGCGGGCATGGAAACTAAGCTGCATTTAATTGCTAATCAGCCAGGCACATTTAAAGGCTTTTCGGCTAATTACAGTGGCGCAGGTTTTACCGGTATGAAATTTAATGCTATCGCAACGCCGACAAAAGCTGACTTCAACCAGTGGGTTGAACAAGTAAAAAGCAACGCTAATAACCTTACTCATGCCAATTATGTTGAGCTTGCAAAAGCAAGTGAGAACAACCCAGTTGCTTATTATGGCAAGGTTGATGACGGTTTATTTCATACCATAGTGATGAAATACATGCAGGCGCATGGCGATATGAATAAAAAACATCATGCTATGGGTAAACATCAGCAGATGAGTAATGAGCATCAAGCAATGGGTAATCATTCAATGCCATCATCACACAGCCAGGGCGAGGAATAATCATGTCGTTTTTAGGTAAATTATCTATAGATGCAATTCCGTTTCATGAACCTATTATTATGGTTACTATGGCGGTGATTGCTGTTGTCGGGCTTATTATAGCTGGGCTAATAACAAAATATAAAAAATGGGGTGTGCTTTGGCGTGACTGGATCACCTCGGTTGATCATAAACGCTTAGGCGTTATGTACATTTTATTAGCACTAATCATGCTGTTTCGTGGTTTTTCTGATGCCATTATGATGCGTGCGCAGTTAGCGCTTGCTACCAGTGGTGCGCCAGGCTATCTACCGCCAGAGCATTACGATCAAATATTCACCGCTCATGGCGTTATTATGATCATCTTTATGGCGATGCCATTTATGATTGGTTTAATGAATATTGTTGTACCACTGCAAATTGGTGCCCGTGATGTGGCTTTTCCATTTTTAAATAATTTAAGTTTTTGGTTTACCGCTAGTGGCGCCATTTTAATAAATTTATCACTTATATTTGGTGAATTTGCTAAAACAGGCTGGGTTGCTTACCCACCGTTGTCGGAGTTGACCTTTAGCCCTGGGGTGGGGGTCGATTATTATATTTGGGCCTTGCAAATATCGGGGCTCGGTACGCTATTAACCGCTGTTAACTTTCTAGTGACAGTATTTAAAATGCGTGCTCCTGGTATGACTCTGATGAAAATGCCAATTTTCACTTGGGCATGTACGTGGGCAAATATCTTAATTGCAGCATCATTTCCAATTTTAACCGCAGTGCTCGCCATGCTAACGCTAGACCGTTATTTAGATTTCCACTTCTTCACTAATGAAGCAGGCGGTAACGCCATGATGTATATCAACCTGTTTTGGGCATGGGGCCACCCAGAGGTATACATTTTAGTATTACCAGCTTTTGGTATCTTCTCTGAAATAGTGTCGACCTTCACTGGTAAACGTTTATTTGGTTATAAATCGATGGTGTATGCAAGCGGTGCCATTTCTATTCTTGGCTTTATTGTATGGTTACACCACTTCTTTACTATGGGTTCAAGTGCCAATGTAAATGCCTTTTTTGGAGTAATGACCATGGTCATAGCTGTGCCTACTGGGGTTAAGTTATTTAGTTGGTTGTTTACTATTTACCGTGGCCGTTTGCGCATTACAGTGCCCGTACTGTGGACGCTTGGTTTTATGGTTACCTTCAGTATTGGTGGTATGACGGGGGTATTACTAGCAATCCCTGGTGCCGATTATGTATTGCATAACAGCTTATTCTTAATCGCTCATTTTCATAACACCATTATTGGTGGCGCAGTATTTGGCTACTTAGCTGGCTTTGTTTTTTGGTTTCCAAAAGCAATGGGCTTTAAGCTCGATGAGCGTTGGGGTAAAGCATCATTTTGGTGTTGGTTAATCGGTTTCTTCGTAGCCTTTATGCCATTGTATGTACTCGGCTTTTTAGGTATGACACGTCGCTTAAATCACTCTAATAATCCTGATTGGAATATCTGGCTTTATATTGCTGCAGTGGGTGCCGTGATTATTATGTTCGGTATTATTTGCCAAGTTATTCAGCTTTATGTGAGCTTTAAAAACCGCGAAGCGCTTGATGATACCACCGGCGATCCTTGGAACGGTCACACCCTTGAATGGTCAACGTCATCACCGCCGCAGTACTATAACTTTGCTGAAATCCCGCATGTTGATGATATTGATACATGGACTGATATGAAAGAAAAAGGCCTAGCTTATCAAGGTAAATCTAGCTATAGCCCAATTCATATGCCAAAAAATACGGCATCGGGTGTGCTTATTGCAGCGAGTTTAACGGCGTTTTGTTTTGCCATGATCTGGCATATTTGGTGGCTAGCAGGGCTTGGTTTTATTGGTGCAATTGCGCTATTTATTAATCGCGCTTACACCAGCGATGTAGATTACTACGTGCAAAACGATGAAATATTACAAATTGAAGGCGCGCATATTGCCAGTAATACGAAGGAGGTAAGCGCATGAGTACGTTATCTGCAACTCAAGGCCATGTAAATTTAGAGCCTCATAGCGTAAGTCATACGCATGAGCATCACGATACCTCTGGCGATACAATCTTTGGCTTTTGGCTTTATTTAATGACCGATTGCCTTTTATTTGCCTCATTTTTTGCAACCTACGCAGTGCTTTATATGAACACCGCAGGTGGTGTATCGGGCAAAGATATTTTTGAGCTTGATTTTGTTGCCGTAGAAACTGCGGCGCTACTTATTAGTAGTATCACTTTTGGTTTTGCCATGATTGCCGCTCAAGGGCAAAAAAAGACGCTGACGCTTGGTTGGCTCGCGGTTACTTTTTGTTTAGGCGCGGTGTTTATTGGCATGGAAATTTATGAGTTCCATCATTTAATTATTCATGGCAATGGCCCACAGCAAAGTGCTTTTTTAACATCGTTTTTCTCATTAGTGGGTTTGCATGGTTTACATGTAACTGCAGGCCTTATTTGGATGAGCATAATGATGATAGAAGTGATCAAGCGCGGTTTAGGTAAACAAACCGTCACGCGCTTAAGTTGCTTAAGCTTATTTTGGCACTTTTTAGATATTGTGTGGATTTGTGTATTTACCGTTGTTTATTTAATGGGAGCAATGTAATGAGCCATAGCGAAACGCATGCTTTAGCGCAAATGCAAAGCCAACATCATGATCAGTCGCATGGCAGTGTTAAAACCTATCTTATTGGTTTTGTCTTGTCAGTGATTTTAACGGCCATTCCATTTTGGATGGTGATGGAGGGCGATTTTTCAAAAGTCACCACGCTTTGGAGTATCGTTACTTTTGCAATCGTGCAAATTTGGGTGCATTTAAAATACTTTTTACACCTTAATTTCACCACTGATGAAGGCAAAGCGAATACCTTTACCTTCTTGTTTAGCGCGTTGATCATCGTCATGGTGGTTGGACTGTCTGTTTGGATCATTTATGAATCAAACGCAATGATGATGTACTAGGGTCTGTTGACCTTTCAAGGTTGAATCTGCAGCAGCCTGTTTGGTATTTAGGCAAGGCAGAGCCTATGTAGTGTGGTTATTTCCCATAAATAGGCGATAACGCAGCATCAATGCCAAACAGGCGCTGCCCGAAGGGTTCTGCCTAGGGGCGATTTACTCTTTGTTGCTCGGTTTTGACTTAGCCCACTAGGTTACAAACCTCGCGCCGCGATTAAACCGCCCCTAGTTTGAACAAATTTTAATCCGCAAAGGTCAACAGACCCTAGAGGTTTCATATGTTTCGTCGTTATTTAGCTGTTACTAAGCCAGGTATTATTATGGGGAATTTGATCAGCGTTGCCGGTGGTTTTTTACTTGCCGCCCGCGGTGATATAGACCCATGGTTAATGTTGGTTACCTTGGTTGGTTTATCGCTTGTTGTTGCATCGGGATGTGCCATAAACAATGTTATAGATAGAGACATTGATGTTGCTATGGCGCGTACTCGCTCACGTGTAACTGTAACGGGCGAAATGTCTGCAAAAGCCGCTTTAAGCCATGGCGTGTTATTAGGGCTAATTGGCTTTGGCTTATTAATCGGCTTTACCACTCAAGCAGCGGTATTTTTTGCCGCCTTTGGCTATGTGATTTATGTCGGCGTGTACAGCCTCTACATGAAACGCAACTCTGTTTACGGCACCTTTATTGGTAGTCTGTCGGGCGCAGTTCCTCCTGTTGTTGGCTATTGCGCCGTTACGGGTGTGTTCGATATGGGTGCATTAATACTGCTGGTGATGTTTAGTTTGTGGCAAATGCCGCACTCATATGCGATTGCTATTTTTCGCTTTAAAGATTACCAAGCCGCTAATATTCCAGTATTGCCCGTGGCGCAAGGTGTTAATAAAGCTAAGCGCCATATTGTGCTTTATATTGCGGTATATGCTTTAGTGGTGATGCTATTGCCAATTAGTGGTTATACCGGTGCTGCCTTTATGGCCGTTGCCTGTATTACGAGTTTTTGGTGGTTACTCATGGCACTTAGAGGATACCGCTACAACATAGATACTACCCGTTGGGCACGCCAAGTGTTTGCGTTTTCTATTATTAATATTACCGCTTTGAGTATTGCGATGGCGGTAGATTATCAAACAATTGCGCCACAATTAGTGGCGCTAAACTGATCTTATCTGATCAGTGAACCGAGTTAATTCCCAAAGTTAACCAAAGGCTCTGAGCATTGCGAGGAGCCTTTTTTCGTCCCTAAAACAAAGCTAAATTATTTACTTAAGCTTTCAGCATCATAAAACATGGGTTTCAATGTGCCACAATTTATAAACTTATAATTGAGCTCATCAGCAGAGGGCACTTCAGTTGAGGTGCGAAACTTTTGTAAACAGGCACCACTTAAATTAACAAACATTATATGATGATAGCTTGGTGGCTGAGTTATTTGGTGAATATAAATACGCTCGTTATTTTTTAGCGTAACCATATCGTACTGTTGCCATTTTGAGGCTGGGCTTAAATCAGTTAGCTCACGAGTAAATAACTGCTCGCTAAGCTCTATTAATTTATCACTATAAACTAAGCTACCTCCTTGTCTAAAATCTCCAAGATACACATCTGCGGTAATCGCGACTTCTTCGCCTCGCATTAAGCGTTGAATATTAAACGGCTTTGGTTTTACTGTAACTAACTCAGCATCGCGTACTAAATTTAAAAATGGAATATCAGATACATCTACCTTGTACATAACATGCACATCATAAGGAAGCTCAAAGCTTGGAATGTTAATCGCGTATACACTTGAACCTTTATTAACCAACACCATAGCATGCTCTGCTTCATACTTGGGGTTCAATGGCGGAAGTTCTGGTGGCTCTTCGGCATTAACAAGCGAGCTGGTACAAAATATAATGCTGATAAATAAATATACGAAGTAGGGTAGCCGCATAATAACCTCAATTAATTTATAGATATAAAGTGTAGTATACATTTATACATAATTATCTTCATTCATATTTTAGTAAAGCTTAAACGTGATACACACTAAAGCTTTAGTGTGTATCAGTACATTTTGGGTTAGCTATTATCTAATTGCTTTTTTCACTTCGCGCCAGTCAATAATTTTAAAGTTTTGTGGTTGTAGAGGCATGCGATTGTAGCCATCTTGTACTATAAGCATGCCTTCGGGGTAACCTGGCAAAGCCGTTGCTGTAACGGTTAAACCGTCAGTTTCACCTACGCCATCAATGCCTTTATCTAGGTTTGCAATTACATTAAACTTACCTGCAAAGCTTAGAGTAGGCTCTTTGTCATCTGAGATTTTATAAAGCACATAGCTATTATCGCCTTGGCTTGATACTACTAAATAGCGAGCATCATTAGCATAATAAATTTCCATACCTTCAACATCTGCCACCAGTTGCTCATTAACACTTTGTAGCTTTACTGCTTTGTTACCAGCGGTAGGCTCTGCACCGATATACCAAATGCCTGCATCTTCTTCACCTGCAAATAGTTGGCCTCGATTATCATCAGCACTACAGCCTTCAGGTTGGCTTGGTAGAGTAAACTCTCTAACCAGTTCACCACTTAAATTACTTTGCTCACCGGTGAGTTTATACTGCTGAAATAAACCTGATTTATCATTAACAAACACGTAATAGCCAGACTCAGAGGAATACATACACATACCGTAAATCTCAGGTAGGTTAGTCGCTATTTCTGTTACATGGTTTACTTGGTTATCACTATCGACAGTAAATACGCTAATGCTATTAAGAGTACGGTTACTGGCTGTGATCCAAGTGTGAGTTTCGTTGTTTATACCTTGATGTTGACGCACATCAACATTATTTAAACGCCCTATATTTAGCGATTGTACTTTGTTGCCAGCAAGGTCATAAACCATCAAGCCGCGACGTTTATCAGTGCCTAAAATTAAGCTGTTTTTAGCGTCTTGCTCATTTATCCAAATAGCCGGATCATCTGCTGCATCACCAAATGCTGCAACCGGTGTTGTTTGTGCGCTGGCATGAAGGTGAGTCATCGCGACATTGTTTTGTGAAGTCGCTGTTTGCGCTGTGTAGTTAATGTTTGCTTGAATGTAAGCGCCTGTTTCATCATCAATTAAAACCAGCTGGGCTTGACTGTCATTGATAAAGCTCGCTGCAACAGACTCTATTGTGGGCTCACCTGCCAGTGACCATTGACTTAGCTTGTCTGTTTGAGCTTGGTAAGCATAAACCACATTACCATCAGTGGCACTGAGCCATAATGTACCGTCTTGTGATACCGATAGGGCCCCAATTTCACTGTTTAATTCGCCGTAGGGTTGTACCAAAGCCACAGGCTGCTTATTGGCATCAGATTCTGCATCCGCGTTAATGGCCCACACACCTAACTTTGCCTCACCCACATACAGGGTTTTTGTGTCGTCATTTACTGCACAACCTGAAGCCTCTGTGACTGCAGAGAACTCACGTACTGCGATATTTTTAGCTTGGTTAGTGGCTAAATCATATATAACCGTTTCGCTGATCAGGCCGCGAACATCTGGCACAAACGCTGATACAGTCTCGGTATTGCTGTTTTTAAATAAACACACTGCATTAGGCTGAGCTTGAGGCGGACTAATACGAGTGAGTTCATTTAGCTGCCAAGTTTGGCCATTTTTTATAAGCTTAAAAATAACCACATTATCTTGGTTGTTATCTAGAGTTGCCAATAAAAATTGCTGCGCTGCTATTTTTTTCAGTGAAATTGACTCAAAGTTACCGGCGAGCAGCACACTGCTTTTCTCGTTATCGGCAAGTAATAAGCCTTGGCTTTCGCTCGCCATTAGCCATTGATTATTACCAAGTGCAGCAGCTTGTGAGCCTTGCATATTTTGTTGTGGGCCAAATAACTTAGCCTCAACAGCCGGCTTTGCTATTTCTGTCGTGTTTTGCGTATCGTCATTACTTGTACAACCGCCAAGCGCAGTTACAAGCACAGCACTGCTAAGCACTGCTGAAATTGTATTTAGTTTAAAGTTCATTATTTTATCCTTTACTTATCTAGGTGCTTTTCAGTACTAAAACGTACTTCACCAAGGTGGTTAACCGCGCTCATTGTTAGCCTTTCACCATTGATTGAGATACTTAAAAAACCCGGTGTTGCTTCTGCGTAGCGGGTAAATTCACGTTGTTCTACAAACCGTGCTTCACTGCCACCACCAGAGACAAAGTGAGCCACCTTGCTATTTTTTGGTTGATTGTATTGCAAGTCGTGCTCGTGCCCTGCGATATAAACGTGCACGTTATGACGCTCCAAAATAGGTTCTAAAATGTCGCGAAGCCCTCGGTTGCGGCCAAAGCGTTTACCACTTGAATAAAGCGGGTGATGGCCTACCACAATTTTCCATTTTGCTTTACTGCCAGCTAGTTGGGTTTCAAGCCATGCCAATTGTGTTTGATAGCTTTGACCTTGGGTTGGGCGGTATTTTTCACGGGTTTTATATTCAGGTTGAATCGGGTTGGTATCTAAAAAAACCATTAACACTTGCTCATTGTTTTCAAGCGCAAATGTTTTACTGTAGTACCTTGCAGGTAACTGCCAGCGCTGGCTTTTGTCTGTGTAGTCAATTTGTGCTTGGGCATTACCTAAGTAATCGTGATTACCTAACACAACATACCAATCTTCAAATGTGTGCGGGCCGTGGTATATATTCTCAAAGGCTGATTGCCAAAGAGGATCGTTCACGCTTGCCACCCCGTTAGGGTAAAAGTTATCGCCGGTTGAGACAACAAAATCGGCATCGGTTTGGTACATGGCAATTTCTAGCTGATGGGCCACTTCTTTTTGATAAAAGTGGCCGTTGTGTCCCCAATCACCAATAACCATAAAGTTAAGGCTATTAGGCAACGTAGTTAACTTGGCTATTTTTTGTTGCTGGTATAGCGCATCTTTATAAATAACAGGCTCTTTTGCACTAAGCGATGATGAGCACAGTAGCGCGGCCATTATGAAAGACAATTTAAACATGTTCTAACTCCAAAAAAGCACGCGATGGTTTGCCATTACGTGCTTAAAATGACAATACGTGTGATTAAAATGCGTAACGTAGCATTACTTGAATCACAGGACCTGCTTCTTCAGATTCAAGCTCGTACTCATCAAAGTCACGATTATTTTGATCATCAAGCGAGTCAAACTTGTTGAACACTTCATCTTTACTGGCATCAAGTAAGTTTGAACCAACAAGGCGAAGTGTTACGTCTTCCCAGCGTTTTTCAACGAAAAGCTCTAAATCAGCACCGTAAGAGGTTGTCACTTCTTCACCGATAAAGCGTCCGTATGCATCACCTTGATTACGGTACGTTGCACCAAATGATGCACGAAGGGTTGGTAAATCTTGGATAAAGCCTACGTTATAAACATAATCTGATTGGTCGTTAAATTTGCGCTTGCCAAAACTGTCTTCAACTTCACTGTCGAGCCAAGAGTAATTTAAGAAGATTCCAGTATTAGGCATGTTCAAGGCGCTTAGAGGAGTTGATAAATCAAACTCAACACCTTGAACTGTGCCATCACCAGTATTTTGTGGTTGCAGTACAAATGTGCCTTCACCTTCAGAGCCTTCAACACCGGTACTGGCAATTTCAATCAGGTCGCTAACGTTACGGTAAAATACGTTTACACCAACAACACCACTTTTACCTAAACGGTATTCATAACCCAAATCGATACCCCAAGAAGATTCTGGCTTAAGGTTTGGGTTACCTAAAAAGTCATTATCAGCGAGCTCTTCTTCAAGTAGGGCGGGGGTCATGTAGTCAAAGTCAGGGCGACGTAAGCTGCGAGCAACAGAGGCGCTGACTCGTCCGTTATCACTGATGCTGTAACGAAAGTGAGCCGACGGTAAGAAAAAGTCATATTCATTTTTGGCTGTAACGCCTTCATTGGTATCGGTAATACTTGAGTCAGTTGACTCCCAGCGCACACCCATCTCCCATGAGAACACATCAGCTTCGTGTTTGATTAATGCAAATAAGTCAAAGCGGTCTTCTTCAAGCGTATTAACGCCTCCGTCTACTGCTTCAAATTCATTGTTAAATTGCGCTAACGACATTGGCGTCTGGCTAAATTGATCCCAGCCAGTAGGTGTTTGCTCACTTTCATCTTCAGCTTTAAAAATTGCTGTATCACGCTCTTTTCCTTGAACAAAAGCACCAAACTGAACTTCTTTTGAGTCACCTAGCAGTAAGCTATGTTGCCATTGTAATGACCATTCTTTATCGTCAATATCAACGGTTTCTTCTGCTTCCTCAAAAACCATTGGGAGCTCAGATGTATCAAGCTCAACTTCTTGCTCGTAAACTGACTCTTCAAAGCTGGCATAGCCTACTTTAAATTTGCTGGTACCGCCTAATAACGGTAATTCATAACCTGAGTTAATGTTGTAGTTTGTTTGATCAATATAAGCGACGTTTGCGTTATCTGAGAGCAAGTTGCCCCCTTCAACAAGCGATCCTGAGGTTGCAGATGCCTCATCATACTCAAAAGAACGCTCGTCTTCGATGCGGTCGGTATCAACCCACATAGCACTAATATCAAACTTGCCGCCGTTATCAAATACCTTTTCAAAGCTGGCATTTAATGAGGTGTCATCGCCATCTCGGGTATCAGATTGATCTTCACGGTTATCAAAATCGTCTGTTGCGTAATTAGGGTTATTTTCAGGGCTACCGCCATAACGTCTGCTTGATTTTTGTTTTGGGTTATAACGACCTTGTAAATTGGCACCTACGAGTAAACGCCCACCTGCAAACTCAGTACCGTAAACGCCCGCAAAGCTTTCTTTTAGTTCGCCATCATCATAACGTAAACCACCAGCGCGAATGTAACCGCCGTCTAAGCTGTAGCCATCACGAAGTACAATGTTAAGGGTTCCCGCAATTGCATCGGCAGAGCGGTTGGCACTTGATGAACGAATTATTTCTACACGCTCGATTAATTCTGCTGGAATACGGTCAACAAAAAATGAGCGATCAGCGCCAGCGCCCGGTACTTCCTCACCATTAATAAGTACTTTTGTGTAAGCAGGGCTTAAGCCGCGCATACGTGCGCCGTCAGATTCCAGTACGTCAGATAAAAAAGTCACACTAGGAACACGCTTTAGTGCATCACCGGCGGTGAGTGGTTCAAAACGTTGAAAGTATTCTTGTGAGTATTCAAGCGTGGGCGCTAGTTCTTGCGAGCGGTTGCGATAACCAATCTCGCCGTATACCACAAGCTCTTCAGAAACCTTTACTTCAGGTTCCCTTGGTGATGTTTGTTCTTGTGCATACACGCTAACACTAAATTGGCTCAGTGCTAATGCCGCTACAACAGCATTTAACTTAAATTGTTTCATTGATTTGCTCCGGTTGTCCTTGGTTTGGTGAGCAAACTAAAAAAAGTTAATGACGCTAATGTGACAGTTACATCGTTAACTAGTGAAAATAACCTTATTTGCAGATTGTTAAATGCTTATTTGAGCTTTTAAAACAGCGCTGCAAGCCGCTATAAATGGCACCTTATAGTTTGTTTATTTGCAAATTTTAATCTCAATGTCACATCAATGAGCCAAAATGACCCTGCCTTATAAAGTGCAGCTAAGCTAGCATTAGCATTAATGAAAACTGAAGAAGACTTAAACAATGCGATATAACCCATTTACCAGCCATGTAAAATTAACCAATATCATCATTTCATTATTGGTTATTGCTGTAGCAATATGCGCTTACTTTGGCGAACTTAAGCAATGGCAAGAAATTGCATGGCTCGATATTGTCGGTGAAGGCGGCATTGTGTTGATGACTTTAAGCTGGATAATCGCTTTACTTATCTCACGCCCGCCAGGCAAAGTAACCACCTTATTAGTGCTGGGTTTAGGTTTGTTTATGTTCTCAGCCACACTCGATTTACTCGATGAGTGGTTAAAGCAACCTTCACAATTATGGCTCACCTGGTTTGAGTCACTACCAGCGCCGTTTGGTATGTCGCTTACCAGCGCAGGGCTTTATTATTGGCATCAAGAACAGTTTGTTTTAAATCGACAATTGCGTCGTCGTGAAGCGCATCTTCGCGAACATGAAAAGGTCTGTCCGGTAACAGGGTTATACCGAGTTAACTACTTACATTCACTCATGCAGCAACAACAAACAGAGCAGCAAGGCGGCACTTTAGGTGTTATTGATATTCGTGATTTTGCAAAGTTTAATGCGCAGTTTGGTTTTAGTGAAGGCGATAGGTTACTGCGAGAAATTAGTGATTTATTAGTAATGAATTGCCGTTTGAATGATGTGCTTTGTCGCTATGCCGGAGATTGCTTTATTGTGCTTATGCCGAATACTAGCCAAAGCCAAGCCAAAGAATTACTAGCGCAAATGAAAGCGGCGCTTAACCATTGTGCGTTTAAAGTCGCAAAAAGCAAAGGCGCACAGTTTCAGCATATTTTAACCGCCACCATGGCAATGGATTTAGCGCAAGATCCAGTGCAGCAAACCAGTCTGTTACATCAACAATTACAACAAGAAAAGGCGCTTGTAGGTGCAGCAGTATATTAGTCTAGATGATAAATACCTCAGCGCGGAGGGAATGATCACTGCGCTGGTGGAGCTTGCTCAAGGACGAGGGATCCCGCTGCATAAATTGCTGCGTGGTACGGGTATTTTTGAGCAAGATTTATATGATCTATCACAGCGCTTTAGTTTATCGCAATTATTGGCTTTAATTAGCCATTTTAAAGCCTTAATGAAGAGTAATGATAGTGGCTTTTTACTGGGTCATCAATTGGTTAATGACGTTAGCTCAGCAGTGCAAAGTGTGCGTTTAAGCCCCAGTTTAGGTATGGCTTTAAAGCAATTACAACAAATTAGTACCGTTATTGCCCCTTTATTATTTACCCGTAAGCATATATTTAAAGACGATTTATATCTGTACTTGCAACCGAGTATCGGTATGGACGAGTCATTAAAAAATTATTGTTTTGAAATATACAGCGCTGCGCTAATGAGCTTACTAAAACGAGTCTGTAATGTGTATCCACATTGTTATTTTGACTTTACCTGTAAACGCCCTCGGCATATCCAAGAATATGAGCAGCACTTAGGTTTACGAATACGGTTTGAACAACCCTATACCCGTTGGCACTTTAATAAACAACTACTTAAGTGCCCAAACCCAGAGGCTAGTCAGCTTAGATGGCAGCAGTGCATAGCGCAAAGTGAGTTACATAAGAATGTATCACAGTCTTTTGTTGAGGCTGTGTGCCAGCGCATTTACCGTGATAAAAACAACAGCCTTGCTAACAGTGCTGAGCATTTTGCCATGAGCTCTGCTACGTTTAAACGTAAGTTAAAACAACACGGTGTCAGTTACTCTCAATTACAAGATGAGCAAAATAAACTTAAAGCTCTGCATTTACTGGGGGTGTGCCAGCAAGGTAATGAACGAGTGGCTGATCGGCTTGCATTTTATGATATTCCTAACTTTCGCCGAGCATTTAAGCGTTGGACCGGCATTACGCCAAGTCAGTTAAAAATATAATTAAAAACTAGCCGCTTGCTCTATAACAATGCCATGGCGCTTTGCTAGGCGCTGATGATCTCTGTCATAGCCTCCACCAATCACAGTGGCAACAGGAGTATTATTTGCAAGGCAGCGTTTAAGCACTAAGTGATCGCGCTTTTCTATCCCTTGCCAACTAATATCCAGTTTGCCTAAGCCATCCTCTTGCCAAATATCAACGCCAGCATCGTATAAAACAAGATCCGGGTTGAGCTCGTTTAATAAAAATTGCAGCGTATCGTCAACAATACCTAAATATTCAGCGTCTTGCATATTATTGGTTAAACCAATATCTAAATCGCTAGGGGACTTTCTAAACGGGAAGTTTTTTTCACAGTGTATTGAACAGGTAAACGCATAAGGTTGATGAGCCAGCATAGCTGCGGTGCCATCGCCTTGGTGAACATCTAAATCAAAAATCAGTACGTTGGTCACTTCACGATTTTGAATTAACGTTTGTGCGGTAAAAGCTAAATCGTTCACCATACAAAAACCCGATCCAAAATCACTGTGGGCATGGTGAGTGCCGCCCGCTAAATGGCACGCAAGCCCATTTTTAAGCGCTAAACGCGCGGTTTGCAGTGTTCCTAGCGGGGCGGTAAATGTGCGGTTCATTAGTGCTTGTGACCAAGGCAGGCCAATACGGCGCATGGCTTTTTCGTCTAGGCGGTTATGCCATAAATCGTGAATGTAATTTTCACAATGTACTATTTCTAGCTCTTCTACACTACCATGTGGTGGCTCTATGATATTACTGCCAGCAAGTCCAAGGGTTTTAACATGCTGGTGTAGCTGAGCAAATTTACTCATTACAAAGCGATGCTTGGGATCAAAACTAAACGAGTAGTTAGGATGATAAACTAAAGGTAGATTGGGGTTTAAACTCATATCTGCGTCGTTTAATTATTTTTGATTATGGTAATCAACTTCACGCAGTGCGTCTATTTATGTTTGGTGAATAAGCGTTTCAAGCTCGCGGTGTAATAATGTTTCATCAGCAAGGTTTAGCTCAACTAAACGCTTTAAATGCGTGATACTGTCTATATCAATACTATGGCATTTAAGACCAATATGGTTTTCTTCTATGTGACGAATAACCACCGGCATTTTTATTTCAATATCGCTTTGTGGCAAAGTAAAACGTAGTACTGCTTCGTCATTTTTGTTCCCAGTAAATGTATCGCTTTTAGTAATAAGCGCACCATGTAAAGAGATATCTAATAGAGTGCATTTATACTGGCTGCTAGCCATAACTAATTGCGCTGCAGTAGAGAACATAATACGAGAAAATTGCCGACGGTTTTGCATAATAATCTTATAAAGCTGTTATTTATAATAAGCATAGCTGGTAATGCCCAACACGCCAATTTGCTTAAAGATAAAAATAGCTCGCATAAAAAAGCCCCGCATTAAATGCAGGGCTTTTAACTTATTCACTGTGGCTGTTAGCCAATTTTTTTATACTTTATGCGCTTAGGCTGTGCAGCTTCTGCGCCAAGGGTCTTTTTAAGCCACTCTTCGTACTCAGTGTAGTTACCATCAAAGAAGTTAATTTGTCCTTCGTCGCGGTAATCTAAAATGTGCGTTGCAATACGGTCAAGGAACCAACGGTCATGCGATATACACATTACACAGCCTGGGAACTCTAAAATAGCGTTCTCAAGGGCGCGAAGTGTTTCAACATCAAGGTCATTGGTTGGTTCATCCAGTAGTACTACGTTACCACCGGCTTTTAAAAGCTTAGCAAGGTGTAAACGGTTACGCTCACCACCAGATAAGTCTTTAACAAATTTTTGCTGATCGTTACCTTTAAAGTTAAAACGGCTAACGTAAGCACGGCTTGGGAACTCAAAGTTACCAATTTTTAGCACGTCTTGGCCGTCAGAAATCTCTTCAAATACAGTTTTGCTTTCGTCCATGTTGCCACGGAACTGATCAACGGTTGCAAGCTCTACAGTTTCACCTACGCTAATGCTGCCGCTATCTGGTTGTTCTTCGCCACTTAGCATTTTAAATAGGGTTGATTTACCCGCGCCATTGGCACCAATAATACCCACAATAGCGCCTTTAGGCATGCTAAAGCTTAAATCATCAATTAAAACACGGTCGCCAAAGCTTTTACGTAAGTTGTTTACTTCTAATACTTGGTCACCTAAACGTGGGCCAGGTGGAATAAACAATTCGTTGGTTTCGTTACGTTTTTGGTAATCAGACTGCTGTAGCTCGCTAAACTGTGCCATACGCGCTTTTGACTTAGCTTGACGACCTTTAGGGTTTGAACGCACCCATTCAAGTTCTTGTGCAATTGATTTTTGACGTGCTTTTTCAGATTTTTGCTCTTGTTGTAAGCGGGCATCTTTTTGCTCAAGCCAAGAAGAGTAGTTACCTTCCCACGGAATACCTTCACCACGGTCAAGCTCTAAAATCCAGCCAGCCACATTATCAAGGAAGTAACGGTCATGCGTTACCGCCACAACAGTGCCTTCGTAGTCATGTAAGAAGCGCTCAAGCCAAGCAACCGACTCAGCATCTAAGTGGTTAGTTGGCTCATCGAGAATAAGCATATCTGGTTTTTCGAGTAATAAACGACAAATAGCAACACGGCGGCGCTCACCACCTGATAAGTGCTCAATTTTAGCATCCCACTCAGGTAAACGAAGTGCATCGGCAGCGCGCTCTAAAACGTTATCGATGTTGTGACCATCGTGCGCTTGAATAATCGCTTCAAGCTCACCTTGCTCTTTTGCAAGGGCGTCAAAGTCAGCGTCTTCCATTGCGTACTCGTTGTACACTTCGTCAAGGCGGTTAAGGGCATGCTTTACTTCGCCAACAGCTTCTTCAACTATTTCGCGTACTGTTTTGCTTTCATCCAGTACTGGCTCTTGCGGTAAGTAACCAATTTTAGTACCAGGTTGAGGGCGAGCTTCACCTTCAAAGTCTTGGTCAACACCGGCCATAATGCGAAGTAATGTAGATTTACCAGCACCATTTAAACCTAGTACACCAATTTTAGCACCAGGGAAAAAGTGCAACGAAATATCTTTTAAAATTGTGCGCTTAGGTGGCACAACTTTAGATACTCGATTCATCGAGAATATAAACTTATCAGGTAAAACCATGGAGGAAAGCCTTCAAATAATAATAAAAATTTCAATGCTGTATTGTAGTTGTTGAGGGGTTAAACAGTCAACGAATGGGGCTGTTTTAAAGTACATATTCAATTTGTACAAACTGGGTGAATAAATTCATTTAGACATCTATACATCTAGAGGTTGATATTTTTAGCATTCTGTTCATAATAAGAGCGTATAAATTCTCGGTTTTTATGAGTAGGAGTAAAATATGCCAATCACAGTGAAAGACGAGCTACCGGCTATTGCCCGTTTGCGTGAAGAAAACGTGTTTGTAATGCCAAAAAGCCGTGCAAAAACGCAAGAAATTCGTCCTATGCGTTTGGCTATTTTAAATTTAATGCCTAATAAAGTAGAAACCGAAGTACAGTTTATTCGTTTGCTTGCTAATTCTCCTTTGCAAGTAAATGTAGAGCTATTGCGCTTAGATACGCACCGCAGCAGTAGCAACTCAGAAGAGCACTTAGATACCTTTTACCGTTATTTCTCTGAGGTAAAAGATAATAACTACGATGCGTTAATTGTTACCGGTGCGCCTTTGGCACATTTAGAGTATGAAGAAGTGGCGTATTGGGAAGAATTCAAAGTGATTATTGATTGGGCAGAGCAACACGTTACCTCCACACTTTACTCATGCTGGGCGGCGCATGCGGCGTTGTATCATCGTTACAATTTAAAACGTGATTTAAAAAAAGATAAACTCTGTGGCGTGTTTACCCACCAGTGTTATTTTGATCACGGAGCACTTACTCGTGGCTTCGACGACACCTTTTTAGTGCCGCACTCACGTTATGGCCACATTGATATAAATAAAATTAATGCCTGCGACGATATAGTGGTATTGGCAGGCTCTGAAAAAGTAGGCGCTTACTTAATGAAAAATAAGTCGGGCAGCCAAGTGTTTATAACCGGCCACCCAGAATACGATGCCGACACATTAAAAGCAGAGTACGAACGCGATTTACAAAAAAGCCCAGACGCGCCAAAACCCGAAAACTATTTTCCAGATAACGATGCAAGTAAAAAGCCGTCTAAAACGTGGCAAAGCCACGCCTTTTTACTGTTTTCAAACTGGTTAAATTACTACGTGTACCAAACTACCCCTTATGATATTAATTTAGTTAGCCAAGATGTGAGGACTAACAACTATGCCGAATAACGTGCCAAACAAAAATAAGCAAAGCGAATTAAGCGCTGCGCTAAAACAGCGTATTTTAATTTTAGATGGTGCAATGGGAACCATGATCCAAGCGCATAAGCTTGAAGAAGAAGACTACCGCGGTGAGCGCTTTAAAGACTGGCACGTGCTAATAAAAGGCAATAACGATTTATTAAGCCTTACCAAGCCCGAGTTAATTGCTGATATACACCGCAGCTTTTTAGCCGCCGGTGCGGATATTATTGAAACCAACACGTTTAACTCGACCACCATTTCGATGGAAGATTACGACATGGCAAGCATAAGCCGTGAGGTAAACCTAGAGTCGGCTAAATTAGCACGCGCAATATGTGACGAGTTCACTGCTAAAAACCCAGAAAAGCCACGCTATGTAGCCGGTGTGTTAGGGCCAACCTCTAAAACCTGTTCTATCTCGCCAGATGTAAACGACCCAGGCTATCGTAATATTACCTTTGATAAGCTGGTTACTGCGTATGTTGAGTCTACTCTTGCATTAATGGAAGGCGGCGCTGATTTAATACTTATTGAAACCATTTTCGACACCCTCAATGCAAAAGCAGCCTCATTCGCAGTAGAAGAAGCGTTTGAGCAAGCAGGGCGCACATTACCTGTAATGATCTCGGGCACCATTACCGATGCCTCAGGGCGAACGCTTTCGGGGCAAACAACTGAGGCATTTTATAACTCTATTCGCCATATAAAACCTATTTCGATTGGCCTTAACTGCGCCCTTGGCCCCGATTTACTTCGCCAATACGTAGAAGAGCTTTCGCGCGTATGCGAAACATTTACCTCAGTACACCCTAATGCGGGTTTACCCAATGAGTTTGGTGAGTATGACCTAGAAGCAGAGGACATGGCGAAAGAGATTATAGATTGGGGTAAATCGGGCTTTATAAATATTGTTGGTGGTTGCTGTGGCACTACGCCTGCGCATATTCGCGCGTTTGCCAAAGGGCTTGAAGGGGTTAAACCTCGCCCATTACCAGAGCTTGATGTACGCATGCGTTTGTCAGGCCTTGAAGCCTGTAACTTAAATTAGGAGCCGCCAATGACCCAACAAATTGCAGTATTTACCAATGTTGGTGAGCGTACCAACGTAACCGGCTCTGCCATGTTTAAACGCTTAATCATGGAAGAAGACTACGAGACTGCCCTTAATGTTGCTCGCGAACAAGTAGAAAATGGCGCCCAAGTTATTGATATAAACATGGACGAAGCCATGTTGGACTCAAAGGCGGCCATGGTTAAGTTTTTAAACTTAATTGCCTCAGAGCCCGATATATCTAAAGTGCCTATAATGGTCGACTCCTCTAAATGGGATGTAATAGAGGCAGGACTTAAATGTATTCAAGGCAAGGGCATTGTTAACTCCATTTCACTTAAAGAGGGCGAAGAGCCATTTAAGCGCCAAGCTAAAATTATTAAACGCTTTGGTGCCGCCGCTGTTGTAATGGCATTTGATACCGACGGCCAAGCCGATACTGCCGATCGTAAGTTTGAAATTTGTGAGCGCAGCTACCGTATTTTGGTCGACGAAATTGGCTTTCCGCCAGAAGATATTATATTCGACCCTAATATATTTGCCGTAGCCACCGGTATAGAAGAGCACGACAACTACGCTGTGGAATTTATTGAAGGCACCCGCCGTATTAAGCAAAACTTACCGCACTGTAAAGTGTCGGGCGGGGTGTCAAATGTATCGTTTTCGTTTAGAGGCAATAACCCCGTACGCGAAGCGATTCACTCGGTATTTTTATACCACGCGATAAAAGCGGGGATGGATATGGGGATTGTAAACGCAGGGCAACTTGCGGTTTACGACGACATCCCCGAAGAACTTCGTAAAGCCGTAGAAGATGTAATTCTTAACACCGATTCAGGTGCAGGTGAGCGCCTTGTAGAACTTGCGCCTAAATATTCAGGCATGGCACAAGCCGAACGCGTAGAAGATTTAGAATGGCGCACATGGCCTGTTGAAAAACGTCTAGAACACGCGCTTGTTAAAGGCATAACCACCTTTATAGATGAAGACACCGAAGAGTGCCGTGCTGGCGCCGATAAACCTATTCACGTGATTGAAGGGCCATTGATGGATGGCATGAACGTGGTAGGGGATTTATTTGGTGCCGGTAAAATGTTTTTACCCCAAGTTGTTAAATCAGCCCGTGTAATGAAGCGCGCAGTGGCCTACCTAGACCCATTTATTGAAGCCGAAAAAGAAGAAGGCGCCACTAATGGTAAAGTGGTTATGGCCACCGTAAAAGGTGACGTGCACGACATAGGTAAAAATATTGTAGGCGTGGTACTGCAATGTAATAACTACGAAGTAATCGACCTTGGCGTAATGGTACCTGCCGAAAAAATACTGCAAACAGCTATCGACGAAAAAGCCGATATTATAGGCCTTTCTGGCTTAATTACCCCATCGCTTGACGAAATGGTACACGTAGCCAAAGAAATGACCCGCCGAGGTTTTGAATTACCCCTTATGATTGGCGGCGCAACCACCTCAAAAGCGCATACCGCAGTAAAAATAGAGCCGCAGTACGACAAAGGCGTGGTGTATGTAAATAACGCCAGCCGCGCTGTGGGTGTGGTATCGAGCTTGTTATCTAAAGAGCTAAAACCAGCCTTTTTAGAAAAAACCAAAGCCGAATACGACAAAGTACGCGAACAACAAGCGCGCAAAAAGCCGCGCTCAAAACCGGTTACCATACAGCGCGCTCGCGATAATGCTGCAAAGCTTGATTGGGATAACTACACGCCACCTGTGCCTAACAAGCTGGGTGTGACCGAATTTAAAAATGTATCAATTTCGACTTTACGTAAATACATAGACTGGACCCCGTACTTTATGACGTGGTCAATCGCCGGTAAATATCCGCGCATAATGACCGATGAAGTAGTGGGCGAACAAGCACGTAGCTTATTTAAAGACGCTAACGATATGCTCGACGACCTTGAAAAGTCAGGTGCTTTGCAACCTTTAGGTGTCATTGGTTTATTCCCTGCAAACCGCGTGGGGGATGATATAGAAATTTACACCGACGAAACTCGCAAAGAGTTGTTAGCCACCTCGTGCCATTTACGCCAGCAAACCGAAAAAACCGACTTTGCTAATTACTGTTTAGCCGACTACATTGCGCCAAAAGGCATACCTGATTACTTTGGTGCGTTTGCGGTAACGGGCGGCCTAGAAGAGGACGACCTAGCCAATGCGTTCGATGCCAAGCAAGACGACTACAATAAAATAATGGTAAAAGCGGTTGCCGACAGGCTCGCCGAAGCCTTTGCAGAATACCTACACGAGCAAGTGCGTAAAGAGTATTGGGGATATGCACCAGATGAAAACCTGCCTAACGATGAACTCATTCGCGAAAACTACCAAGGTATTCGCCCGGCACCGGGTTACCCAGCGTGCCCAGAGCACACCGAGAAAAAGAAAATTTGGCAACTACTCGATACCGAAAAGCGCATTGGTATGCAGCTCACCAGCTCCTACGCCATGTGGCCAGGTGCTGCTGTTTCGGGCTGGTATTTCTCACACCCAGAGGCAAAATACTACGCCGTAGCCGCGGTGCAAAAGGATCAGGTAGAAGATTACGCCAAGCGAACTAATATGACACTCGCAGAGGCTGAAAGATGGCTATCGCCTAACTTGGGGTATGAGCCGGAATAAAAAAGCAGCTGTCAGTTATCAGTAAATACAAAAAAACGAGCCCAAAGTGGCGTAATGCAGATCAGTTAAGAATATTTTTATGATCACTTGACTGATCTTTCCATGGCTTCAAAATCCGATATTAGAAATAATATCGGATTTTTTTATGTCTCTCATTCAGCACTTCGATAACATGTCTTCATTTTTAAATGATGTACATACACTAGATAAACTTAAACAGGTTCTTGACCCTGATATTCTTGAACAAGCATTTAAACATGCAGGTGTTGCTACTGTGCGTAAAAGGCGATTACCGCTAGAAGCTATTATGTGGTCTGTAATTGGAATGAGTTTATTCCGAAACGAAACCGTTTGGGATATCGCTAATAGACTCGACATCTCTTTACCCGGAAAAAACAAATTAGTAGCGCCAAGTGCGCTAGTTCAAGGCCGGCAAAGGTTAGGCTATGAGTCAGTTCAACATACATTTCAATTACTTGCACACAAAACCTTTTCCACCCAGTCTTTTGAACAATGGTGCGGACTTAATTTACTCGCTGTAGATGGCGTTAGTTTTTGAACTCATGATAATCAAGATAACAAAAGGTGATAAGAAAGAAGCCGAATAAGTACCCTATATAAGAAAATGCCAGTCAGTTCTTAACTGACTGGCATTAGCCAATTGGCGGTTTTTATTAGCAAGTAAAGCTGTTAACACGCTTTATATTAATGACCTTTCTCAAAGTCATTTACTTCGCGCTCGGCTTCCTCTTTCGATTTACCGTATTTTTGCTGAATTTTACCAACAAGCTCGGTACGGCTACCTTCAATTTTATCTAAATCATCGTTGGTAAGATCGCCCCATTTTTGTTGCGCTTTACCTTTAAGTTCTTTCCAGTTTCCTTCGATACGATCGCTATTCATAATTAGCTCCTTATTAAGAGTGATGATTTTTCATTTTAAAAGCGTTACTAATAAAATGATTTTTAACGTTCACTTATAAAATTGCAAAGGCTATACCAGAAAGTAAAACGTTTAATTTTATTTATATATCAACTGTTTATGGTTTTTTGATGCGTAAGGTTTTTTAGCTGGTGGGGAGCTTTATAAAAATTCTGCAGGGTGGCTTGTAATTATTGCAGGGACTGTGACTTTAAGGGGGATTATTGCAAGTACACTGTGCTGGTTTTTATAAGTATAAAAAAGCGAGCTATTAAAGCTCGCTTTACTATTTAATAAAGGAATTAATGTCTAAAGCTTGGCATTAGCGCAGGAATGCCTGGCAGCATACCTACCAGTGCCATTACACTGGTTAATAACACAAACATAATAAGTGGAATGACCCAGCGGCTCATTCGTGATAAATCAGCACTTCTTTCTTTACAGCCAATAAGGCCTAAGTTATCAAGTAGCATAGTTAATGACCAACCAAATGCAGGGTTTACTAGGCTTGAGGCAAACACCACAATGGCAGCTGATTGCGTGGTTTTACCTTCACGGGTCATTTCCATACCCGCTTCAAGTAGTGGAATAAACACCCCTACAATTAAGGCAACACACAATACTGGCTGCCAAATAGCTAAGTCCATTGGATAGCCCCAAACACCCGCGATAATACAAAATAACGCAGTTAAAATTGCGCCTGCAGGAATAGGGCGTTTTGCAATAGCAGCAGGAACAATGTAAGTGCCCCAAGATGACGCAAAGTTAGCACCGCCTAATAGCGAGCCAAAGGTTTGTCTTGTTGATGCACTAAGCATGGTATCGTCAATATTCATTTGTACTTTTTCAGTACGCTCTGGGTAACTAATTTTTTGAAATACTTGATGGCCTAAAAAGTCAGGCGACCACATAGCAACCGCTAAAACTGCAAAAGGAAGTACAACTACAAAGCTTTCAGCGGTTGGTAAACCAAGCATCCAACCAGTGTTTTCCCCCCACCAATACATAGGGTTCATGTTTGGTAAGCCCGGTGCGGTATGAAACTCAAACGGTGCGCCCAATGCAAAAGCAGTAAAACCACCAATTAAACAGCTCAGTGGCACGGCTAACCAGCGTTTTTTGTAATGCTCCAACAAAGCATAAAGTAAAATTGTGGCTAAGATTACGATAAAGGCAATATGGGTCATTTGAATTTCTTCAGCCCATGCAAAGAGCTTTTTAACTTGTGAGATGGTACCCACAAAGCCTAAATAGAGGAGTAGGCCACCACACACCCCTTTACTGGTGAGCTTGGCCATGAGGCTGCCGCCTTTACTAAATGCTAATATCAATCCAAAGACACCTATGAGTAAACCAAAGGCCATAGGGTGTCCGCCTGCGGCAACTACAATAGGAATTAATGGAATGAGTGGGCCATGAGTACCCGCTAAGTTAGCAGTCGGTAAAATAAAGCCCGAAAATAGTAAAATAAATAGCGAAACAATTAAAAGTTCGTAGCGTACGTTTTCAAGTACAAAGCCATCACTTAAACCCAAAGGGCCTGCAAACGTAGCAGCAATGGCTGCAACCATGACTATTTTACCTATAGTAGCGGCCATCGCTGGAATGGTGTCTTCAAATTCAAAGCGATAATCTCTAAATGGTAAATTTGGACGCCAGCGTTTTGGCTGCATAATTTGCAGCTCGTGCTCTAGGTAAGCGTCGCGGCTTTCAAACTCAGAGCTGGGCTTATGAAGATTTTCATAGCTATCGGACACGGTTTGAGTATCCGCTCTTGGTATAGCATCAGATGAATTATCATCTAGCGGCTTGGTGGTCATGACTTCTCCTGCAACTTAGTTGCTAACTCAAAATAAAAATACAGCTTTTACAAAGCAAATGAACATTGAGTGCGCAGGATAAAACAGCTTGCTACAGATTGTAATTAGGCAAAAGGTCGTGCATAGCCCAGTTTAACGCTTTGTAAGTGTTAACAAAAATAGCAAAGGGATGTGTTGTAAATGGCTTGTTAAATCTAAAGGTTATTTAAATTCAATGTCTTATGTTTTTGTTTTTACAGTGTGCTCTTGCCATGCAGAATAGCAAAAAGGTCATAAAATCAGCAGATTCAGCAGCAATCATTCTTTAGTCTAATAAAGGTGGCGTTAGCCACTATTTGCTTATTATAAATACAATTAGCCGCAAAGTTGCACAAAAGCTAACAATACTAAGCTTTAACGGAACGACTATTTTTGGACTCAAGATAGGGTTTTGAAAGGTAATAATAGGAGTAAAGTAAAAATATAGCGCAAAGTGACTAAATAAGAAAATGAGCTCGGCGATAAGCTTACAAAATTTATCAGGGATGAAACGCATTTTATTTGGTTTGTTAGCGCAGCAACAAGAGGCTAAAATGTTAGACGAAATTATCAGCCAAGCGCATAGTCGTACTCTGCATAAATAACTGCTAATTTTTGCTACAATGGCGGCAAAGTAATTTAGGGTAAATAGCGTGCTGCCGGTTCAAGAAATATATACTTCACTCATTGATGCTTTAAAAGCCAACCCAATCACCTTACTGCAAGCGCCGCCTGGTGCTGGTAAATCAACGTGGTTGCCATTACAGCTTATGCGCGATGGGCATTATAAACACATAGTGATGTTGGAGCCTCGACGCTTAGCTGCACGTAATATTGCCAATTACCTAGCCCAATGCCAAAACGAAACGCTGGGGCAAAGTGTCGGTTTACGGGTCCGAGGTGAGAGTAAAGTAAGTGCGAACACGCGCCTTGAAATAGTCACCGAAGGTATGCTGACACGCATGTTACAAAATGACCCTGAGCTCAGTGATGTTGATTTACTGATTTTTGATGAGTTTCATGAGCGTTCCATCGCTGCAGATACCGCGCTGGCTTTTGCTTTAGAATCGCAAGCGGCACTGCGTGAAGATTTAACTATTATGCTGATGTCGGCCACCCTTGATAGCGATCGTTATACCGCATTTTTTAATTGCCCAGTAATTGAGTCAAGCGGGCGAAGTTACCCCATTGACGAAATATATTGCCCAATAAAAGATGAAAGCCGCTGGCTTGATGCCATCCCCGCTATTATAAAACAAGCACTCAATGAGCAAACCGGCAGTGCGCTGGTATTTTTACCCGGTCAACGAGAAATACTGCGCGTGCAACAAGCATTAAGCGACTTACCTAGTAACTGCCTAGTCGCCACTTTATTTGGTGAGCAAGATAAAGCCAATCAACAAGCTGCAATAGCACCTGCGCCTCAAGGGATGCGAAAAGTAGTACTGACCACCAATGTTGCCGAAACCAGCTTAACCATTGAAGGTATTCGAATTGTGATTGATAGCGGCAAGCGCCGTGCAGCCAGCTTTAATTTAAAAACCGGTGTAACTGAGCTGACGACTCAAAGTATATCTCGTTCATCGGCAGTACAACGCGCAGGGCGTGCAGGACGAATAGAACCAGGGGTTGTGTATCGTTTAGGTTCAAAACAAACTTTTGAGCGACGAAACAGCCACGATAACCCTGATATTTTGACCTCAGATATTAGCCAACTGATGCTTGAGGCAAAGCAATGGGGCGCAAGCATTAGTGAACTCACCTTACTTGACCCGCCGAGTGAGCAACAATGCAACCAAGCTACCAATTTATTATCTATGCTTGAAGCGATAGATAGCCACGGTAAGCTCACCGCACTGGGGAGTAAAATGTTGGGCTTTGGTGCCGATATTCGCCTAGCGCACATGTTATTAAAAGCGCAAATGCTAGAACCACAGTTAAGCGGAATTTATCGTTTAGCTATTTATTTAGTCGCCTTACTAGAAAGCCGAGTTAGCACTGCCAATGAGCTCAACCTAGCACTGCATAGTCAACAGCAGCGTCCGCATCCTGTGTTTAAGCAACAATTAAATTATTGGTTAAAACGCTTAAAATTTACCGACAGCAAAACAGACTTAAACACCGATCATTTAAGCTTATTAGTGTCGCTTGGCTATCCAGATCGCATCGCTAAAAAACGCGGCAATGGATACTTATTAGCAAATGGCGCAGGGGCCGAGCTAAACCCTGACTACTGGCATATTGACGAATATATAGCTATTGCCAGTATGGGCGGACACAAAGGCGAGCGTATTTTTTCTGCCACGGCGCTAAATCCATTAGCGCTTAAAGAGCATTTACCGCATTTATTCACTGAGTTGACCCGCTGCGAGTTTGATGAAAAAGCTGCTCGGTTTATTCATCAAGATGAAGTAAAACTTGGAGAAATCACCCTTAGCAGCCAACCAAGTAAACATAAGCTTGATAAAACAGAGCGTGCCAAGGCATGGCTTAGTGTGTTTGCCAAACAGGGCTTTTCACTGTTTAACGAGCAAAAAGAAAGTGAGCAGTTACTTATTAGAATGTGCCTAGCCAGCAAATTGATGCCAGAACAATTTCCTGTTATTAATCAGCAGCAGCTCATTGAAACAGCAGGTGATTGGTTAGGGGTATACCTTGAAGATATTAAAACCCTTGAGCAACTTAAAAAGTTTAATTATTTTGAGGCACTACAAAACTGTTTTAATTGGCAACAGCAAAGCGAGCTAAAATCTTTACTCCCACTGCGACTAATAGTACCAAGTGGCTCTAACATAAAAATTGAATACCAACTTGATGGCCCCGCCAAGCTTAGTGTGCGCATGCAAGAAGTATATGGTTTAACCAGTACACCTATGCTAGCTAATGGTAAATTAGCATTGCTAATAGAGTTGTTATCGCCAGGCAAGCGTTCACTACAGTTAACCCAAGACTTAGCACATTTTTGGAATAGTAGTTACCGCGAGGTACAAAAAGAGATGAAAGGGCGCTACCCCAAACATTTTTGGCCAGACGATCCTGCCAATAGCGTTGCCACTAATAGAGTAAAAAGCAGAATGTGATCACGCTTTGTTAATTTTACTTAGTGTTAAATGTTGACCATGCAAATGATGTAGCAATTGCACTTTCTATGTTTATGCCAGAGGTATTGAAGGCCTTTGGAGAGTATTTATTTTCTCACTTAAAGGCACGTCATCCAAGCATTGTTGCTAACTTTAATTGTTTTGCTGATCTCATTATTGGTATTGATAAAGTAATTCATGTTGAAGTAGTTAAGCTTTTTCATGAGCCTAATTTACCTGAAATTGACGCCCAAATTATTGAAGACGGGTTTGTGCGCCGAAGGGCTTATTTTTGGTGCTGCGGCTCATTATGGGGTTGATGTTAAACTTAATCATGCCCAGTGTATGCATGATGGGTTTGATGCTAAACTTAATCATGCCCAGTGTATGCATGATGGGTTTGATTCGTGTTTAATTGAAATAAAATATGAGACTCCCCATGGCTGAAGACGACTACAATTATAAAAAAGCGCATCTGCGCGAAAAATCAGCCAGAGATCAATTAGAAACCCTACTAGAAGACAAAACACGGGCATTGTTTATTGTTAATTAAGAGCTAAAAGAAAAGCTTGAAACGGTCAACAACCAACAAATAACCTTAATGCAAAGTGAAAAAATGGCCACGCTAGGGACACTCTCAGCTGGGATGCCCACGAAATAAATAACCCGCTAGCTTACATAACCAGTAATGTAGAAAGTATAAAATTTATAAAGCCCGTCCTGGTTTCGTTAATAACGGCGGCTCAACAATTTGTAGATAAATCAATTTCACTATCGCAGTTAGAGTCTATTTTAGTTCAGCTCAATCAAGAGAACGATTTAAGCTTTATTGTGGAGGATATTGATGACTTAGTTGATGATACCCAAGAGGGATTAGAGCGCATAGCTCATATTGTTAGTAACCTTGTCGACTTTGCAAGCCTAAAAGACAATGTAACTGCAATGGCAGATATTACAGAATCACTCAATGGCACACTAAAACTACTCGACAACCAGCTAGGGACGTGTGCTATAGAGTTACACATTGAAAAGTTACCTCTAACACGGTGTAATATTTCATCTATGAAACAAGTGTTTGTAAACTTATTAATTAATGCCAAACACGCCTGTGATAACTTGCACGATCAGCAGGGAAAATAACCATTAAGTTATTCACTAATAAAAATAATATTTACATTGAAGTGGCAGATAACGGCTGTGGAATGGACGCTGATACACATTAAACAAATGTTCGATCCCTTCTTTACCACTAAACCCGTAGGCCAAGGCACAGGTATGGGAATGGCTATAGTTTACAACATACTCAAAGAGCACAACGGCACTATAGAGGCAGAAAGTGAAGTGGGCAAGGGGTCTTTAATACGTTGTGTAATACCTATTGCTACATAACTTTGTAAGCTTAAAGTTTACAATGTAGGCATGGCTACAAAGTGTGTTGTGGCTATTGAGCGTAGGTATAAGTATTTTAACTCGATACTTCTTGTCCGCCGTGTTGCTCGGCTAAATCATCAAGTTCGGCAACGGTATAATCAAATCCGCTTTCGTCGTATTCGTAGCTTACTTTAACGCTGTCGCCGCCATTAAAAAGACGTGTTTTTACGTCATTGACTGGCCAATCTTTTAATTCGTGTAAAAAGCGGTTTGCTACTTGTGATGACCCAAATCGATAACTAATCTCTGTTTTCATAAATAATAATACCCTGATAATTTTACCCCCGTAGTTTGTTGATTTTTACCAAGGAGTCAAGTTATCTACTTTAAAAGGGCAATAAATTATGACTTTATAGATACTTATCGGTCATAGTAATCTAAATTGGAGTGTTAACAGTATAAAGCTGTTTAAAAAACAATAACCATATAACAATAATGGAGTAGGCAATGAAACATTTAGTGACCTTAGTTGGGCTTATCGCTTTTTTTAATGGTGGTACTACCGGGACCCCTTTATAAATTTAATGTGGTTGAGCTAGGTACTGCCTTTTCTGGTTTTAGATTAGGCGTTTATCTAGGTGGGGCAGCATTAGTTTTATTATTAGTTCAAGTGCTATTCATGCGTAAAACAGTGAGCCTAACCAGTGCGTGAACACGGTTTTTTTTGCAGCTGTTGCGATTGCAATGCCGATTAACATGATGAATACAGCAAAAAGTGTTCCGCCAATTCATGATATTTCTACCGACTTAATTAATTAAAACACTGATTGAAGAGTTAAATGCCGTTGTTGTGGAATAATTGAATACTAATAAACAGCCCTTGCGTTTTTCAGGGCTATTTGCAGTTGCACATGATCAGCTTATGTTCATAGCTGACAATGCATACTGTTGATGATTTTTAATAAACTATGGAGTTATTATGAAAACAGTCGGATATGCAGCAAAAAGTCAAGGTTCTTTGCTTACAGAGTTTTCTTTTGAGCGCCGCGATTTACGAAATAACGATGTAGCAATAGAAATTTTATATTGTGGTGTGTGCCATTCAGACTTACATGCAGTGCGTAACGACTGGGGGGGTAGTAATTACCCATTAGTTCCTGGGCACGAAATTGTAGGTAAAGTAATATCAGTCGGTAGCGATGTTAAAAAGTACAAACAAGGCGATACCGTTGCCGTAGGGTGTATGGTTGACTCGTGTCAAAGCTGTGACCAATGTGATAATCACCAAGAGCAATTTTGTCGTGAAGGCATGGTCGGTACTTACAGCGGGACCGATAGAGTTAACGGCGAAATGACTCAAGGTGGTTACTCTAAACACGTTGTAGTGCGCGAAGAGTTTGTATTATCAGTGCCTGAAAACTTAGAATTATCGCGCGTGGCGCCGTTACTTTGCGCCGGTATTACTACTTATTCACCGTTACATAAATGGGGTGTAAAAACAGGTAGCCGTGTTGCAGTGGTAGGCCTTGGTGGATTAGGTCATATGGCGGTTAAAAATGCAGTAGCAATGGGTGCAACCGTTACTGTTATTGGTCGTACTGAGTCTAAAAAAGAAGATGCAATTAAGCTCGGCGCACAGCATTATTTAGTATCAAACAATGATGATGAAATGAAAAATGCGCAGTCAGCGTTTGATATCATTATTGATACTGTGCCTGTAAAGCATGACTTATCAATTTACACACCGCTACTTGATATTGATGGTACCTTGGTTATTGTTGGCCAAGTAGGCCCAGTAGATGAGCTAAACACAGTTCCTCTTTTAATGGGGCGTCGTCGTGTAGCCGGTTCGTTAATTGGCGGCATTGCAGAAACACAGCAAATGCTTGATTTTTGTGGTGAACACAACGTACTGCCAGAGTGTGAAATGATCAACATAGACGAAATTAACACCGCTTATGAGCGTATGGAACGCTCTGATGTGCGATACCGTTTTGTTATTGATATGTCATCTATTAGCGTTTAATATGCTAAAGAGTAAAATTTAAAAAGAGCCGCTTAGCGGCTCTTTTTGTTTTTATTAACAAGGCTGTGCCTGTTTAGTTTTGTTGCCGCTAATTTGTATGTAACTAAGCAGCCACATTAACAGCCCACCTAAAAATAAAGCCGCAGCAACATAGCCTGTTTGATTTGGCGCTGCCCCTTTTGCAATAGCAATGCCGCCAACCCAAGGGCCAATAGCATTTGCAATATTAAACGCACACTGCACTAATGCCCCAATCATGGCGTGGCCGTCAGGTGATACATCCATTAATAGCGTTTGCACTAAGGTTGATAGTCCTAAGCTGCAGCCAATAAAAAATATAACCGCATACAGCAGATAAATATTATAGCTGGCACTGACATATGCAAATGCAAAAACAATGGTAGAGGCAAGCGTAAATCCGGTGGTTTTTATCGCTGATTTATCGGCAGCTTTACCTAGTACGTAATTACCGAGCGTAGAGCCAATACCAAACATCACCATAGCAATTGAAATTGTATAGGGCGCGCTCTGAGTGACCTCTAAGATCGTATCGGCCACATAGGTATAAATACAAAATACGCCACCAAAGCCAATAATAACAATCCCTAATATTGACCAAACCAGTTTGTTTTTTAGCACCCCTAATTCGTTGAGTATATTAGAGGTATGGGTGTTTTTAACATTAGGCACCACGTTATACACAAAAATAAAGGCAATAAACGCCAACACCCCAGCCGCAGCGAGGCAATAACGCCAACTAAGATTTTGCCCAACCAATGTCACCACCGGCACACCAACGATAGTGGCTATGGTTAAGCCCATAAACACTTTTGACATAAAGCTAGCGCGTTTTCCTTGCGGTGCTATATCAGAGGCCAGTAATAACGCGGCACCAAAATAAGCACCATGGGGAAGGCCACTTAAAAACCTAAACAGCACCAGTTGTTCTAACGAGGTCGCTAATGCACTTAAACTGTTTGAAATACACATTAAGCTTAAAAATAATAATAGCGCTCGTCGTTTTCGCATATTTGCCGTTGCCAACATTAAAATGGGTGCGCCAACCACCACCCCAAGAGCATAAGCACTAATAGCATAACCACTTTGTGACGGGGTACTGCCAAAAGCCTCACTAATTAATGGCAACATAGGCATCATAGAAAATTCAGATAACCCCAAAATAAAAGTACCCAACGCCAGCACAATTAAAATAGCGGTTCTATTGGGCTGATCCGACGGCGATGTAGTATCAACGTCCATATAAATCCTTGAAGATAATAAATAAAATTTAATAACAAACTAAACGCCAGTGCGCTTAAAAATAAAGCACACACGCTTATTTAGTTGAATGTGGAAATGAGGAGTAAAGAGGCGTGCATTTTAAATTAAAAGCTCTCTTTCGTCATGGACTAAACCATAATTTAAGATGAATAAAATTTAACTTAAGCCAACCAAAGGATGGTTAAGTAAGTTCAGCAAAGTCTTAACGCAATCAAAAATAAGCAGTGTTAAACTTAAAATGTAATGTTAACTTGACTTTTTGTAATGCATGAATGATATTTGTAAAGTAAACATTACTTTTAAAAACAGGATAAAGGCAATGAAAGCAGAATTAAATTTAAAACAACGCCAAATTAAAAATACCAGTTACCTAGCTAAATGGACCTTAATATGGCTTTTTACTTTAGCTATTTGCAGCTTTGGCCTCACTTTAATCTGGGATCGTTCAGCGCTAATTAGTGGCTTTTTTATTATTATAAATTTGGCTGCTGGCGTAGGGATGATTTTAGCCAACAAGCGCTATTTGCAAGGCATGGATGAATTAATGCAAAAAATACATCTCAGTGCCATGGGGTTTACCTTAGGTGCAGTGTTAGTAGGCGGGCTGGCATACACCAATTTACAATTGAGTGGTTTAATTGATTTTAAAGCGCAAATACCCGACTTAATGTTTTTAATGGGGGCGGTGTATTTAATTAGTGTGTATGTGCTTAATAAACACTATTGCGCAGGTGATGAATGAAAAATAGATTAAAAGTGTTAAGAGCCGAGCATAATTTCACTCAAGCAAAGTTGGCCGAGCTGTTGGATGTATCGCGCCAAACGATTAATGCCATTGAAAAGGGCAAGTTCGATCCCAGCTTGCCACTGGCTTTTAAGGCCGCAAGGTTGTTTAAACTTAAAATAGAAGACATTTTTGATGACGAACAGGGTTAAAAATTAACAAAGTGCGACAATATGTCGCGCTTTTTAACTTGCCGCAGCACGTATAATTTACCCACAAAATTTTTGTGGTAAATCAATAATGACTGATAAAAAAAATCCTTTAACCTCCTATTTATTATCGCCTTTGGCACTTGTTGTAAGTGGCGTATTATCGCCTGTTGCCTTTGCAGATGACGCCTCAATTGAAATTATTGAAGTACACGGTCAAGCACAAAACAAACACCTATCGTTAGGTTCATCTGAATCGTTATTAACTGATTTAGGTGTGGACTTTTCAGCCGCCGGTGGCATGGCTAACTTACCTGTTTTAAATGGTTTAATGGGCGATAGAGTGGCGGTACTGGTCGATGGTGCGCAAATCACAGCCGCCTGTGCCAATCAAATGAACCCGCCACTGTCGTATATTTCAGCCAATCAAATTAGTAGTTACAAAGTGGTTGCGGGTATTTCTCCGGTAAGCGCGGGAGGCGATAATATTGCAGGGGTGATCGCGGTTAATTCTATTTCACCTCAGTACAGTGAAAGCAAGCAACTTGGCTGGCACTCTGGCTACGTATCAGCCCAATACAATACACTAGATAACGGCAAAAAGGTCGGCGCGGGCATGCGCATTGCCAGCGACGTATTCAGTTTTAATTATCAAGGTGCGTTTAGCGATGCTAACAGTTATGAAGATGGTAACGGCGATTTAGTGCTAGATACCCTATACCGCGCGCAAAACCATAGTTTAAGTGCTGCCATGCGCGATGATAAGCAACAATTAGTTGTTAAGCTAAGCCATCAAAAAATACCCTATCAAGGCTTTGCTAACCAATATATGGATATGACAGATAACACCAGCTATGGCGCTGTTGCCCAGTATAAGCGTGCTTTTACAAACAGTGAGCTTGAAGCGCAGTTAAATTGGCATAGCGTAAAGCATGAAATGGGCTTTTTCAGCGCAGAAAAAACCGGAAAAATGCCAATGAAAACCGACGCCGAAGATATAAGCACTCAGTTAAAATGGCAATTAGCGCTTGATAACAACAGCCAGTTATTACTCGCCCAAGAGTACCATTATATGAATATTGATGATTGGTGGCCTGCGGTTGAAGGCTCAATGATGATGGGGCCAAATGACTACAACAATATTAATAACGGCCGGCGTCAGCGTATTGCCCTGCTTGCTGAATATGAAAGCCAATTAGATACTCGCTGGTGGTTAAATGCAGGCGTTCGATTTGAAAATGTAATAACCAATACCGACGATGTACAAGCATACAACGCAGGTATGGCCGCTATGAGTGCGATGGCTATGGCGATGCCAAGCGATGCAATGGCCGCTAAAGAGTTTAATGGTCAGAACAAAAAACAAACAGACAACTTAGTCGATGCAAACGTGCTGATTAACTATCAACTAAGCAATAATGACGAGTTACAAATTGGTTTAGCTCGTAAAAATCGCGCACCTAATTTATACGAACGTTACAGTTGGGGGGTGGGCAATATGGCCACCACCATGATAGGTTGGTACGGCGATGGTAATGGTTATATTGGTAACATTGCTCTTAAACCTGAAACCGCGCACACGCTAAGTACCACTTACACCACTATGGCAAAAGACGATAGCTGGCGTATCAGTGCCAATGCGTGGGTGAGCGATGTAAATGATTATATTGATGCCAACAGAGTAAGAAGCTTTAACCGCACAGCGCTTGCTGCCAATACTCGTAATGTACTTATGTTTAATAATGTAGATGCCACGCTTTATGGCGTAAAGCTAGATGCGGTTGCTACTCTGCACGAGTCTAAGCAGTATGGTAGTTGGTTATTAAAAGCTAACATTACCAATACCCGTGGTAAGCGCGACGATACCAATCAGCCGCTTTATCAAATTAAGCCACTGCAAACCCAATTTGGGATTAACCAGCAAATAGGCCGCTTTGAAAACGCACTCACGTGGCAGTGGGTCGATAGTAAAACCCGGGTAGATAGCAACCGCCTAGAAAACCAAACCGAGCAGTATCATTTACTAAACCTAAGCTCTAAAGCCAGTTGGGATGCATTGACCGTGAGTGTTGATATTACCAACCTGCTTGATGAGAATTATGAATTACCACTGGGCGGCGTAAGTATTGCTGAGTTTAAACAAGATTCAACGCAGGGATTCAATCAATTAGCAGGGCAGGGTCGCTCTATTAATTTAGCTATGAGTTACGCGTTTTAAAGTGAGAGAGTAAGTTAGTATCAGCCGTCAGATCCGATTTTAGGTTAATCGAGTCTGACGGTTTAAGTTGAGAAAGTTACTTTTTTATTAGAGCTTGAGGGACTCTCCATTTTAATAGACTTCAATGTAAATAATGTCCTTTTTCATCTGTAGCGTCATATTTGTTAATGTATTTGCCTATTTTTTCGTAGTCTATATTCGAAAGTTCAAATTTGGGTGCTCTTTCACACTTGGTTTAGCCATTTTAACTCAAATATTTTTTTTGCGTTTTGTTTGTTTAATAATGACACTTAAAACGGAAAGTCAATTTATCCTTTTTGAAGTTAAGGAGGTGAAAAAGATAAATGTAGCCTTTATCTGAAAGGCACTATCCGATGATTTCAATCCCCATTATTAATAGACTTTCTCCCAGAAAGTGGTATTTGATTTAAGATAAAAACTATAACACACGCAAAAGAGTAGATTAATTGTGAACGCAAAAATCTATAAACTGCGTTAACAGCGGATTTTTGTATTTGTCTTTATGCATCACTAACCAAAACTGTCTTTGCATGGGGTGGTTTAAGTTAAGCTGCGTAACGCGGCCATCGTTTAAAGCGTACTGTGCCGCGAGTGACGATAAGCATCCCAGCCCTAACCCTTCTGCAACGCTGTTGATCAATGCCTCTGTGGTATTGAGTTCAAAACTTTGGCTCCAATTATCGATATGCGTAGCAAGGTTTTGTAAAAAGAATGAGCGTGAACCAGAGCCAGCTTCCCTTAATACCCATTGACTGTTTGCTAAGTCATTAAAACTAAGCTGTGGTTTTTTAGCTAAAGGATGGGATAGCGGTGCAATAATACACATAGTGTCTTGGCTAAACACGGTTGAGATTAAGTCGCTTTGCTGGGCGTGGCCTTCTATTAATGCAATGTCGAGTTCAAAGTCGCGCAGTTTTTGACAAATAAGCTCAGAATTTGAAATAAAAACCTGCTGAGAATAATGCTGCTGTTGTTGGCGAAACCCACTGAGTATTGAGGGCAAAACATGATTGCCAATGGTATCGCTAGCACCTATTTTTAACGTGCCACTGGCTTTTGCGTGGGACGAAAAAAGCGTATTAATATCATTTGCTCTGTGCAGTAATTCATCGGCCAAGGGCAGTAACTTTTGCCCTTCTTGATTTAAAATTAAGCGATGATTTACTCGGTCAAACAGTGGGTGGCCTAATTGTTTTTCAAGCTCGCTAAGCGCCATACTCACCGCCGCTTTAGATAGAAACAATGATTCAGACGCTGCTGTAAGGGTGCTGTGCTGGGTTATGCCTACAAATACTTTAAGTTGCTTAAGTGAAATATTCATTATGCTGTGTTTAATTTTACTGAACGTGTGTTCTATATAATTAGATTTAACTTAACAAAATGCAAGCGTAAACTTCTCTGTAAGTTACAACCACAGGGTGGAATAGAGATGTTTAAACATATAAAAACAAAAGTATCAGGTGCACCAACACCAATGGGTGGTTTGGCATTAGGTATTGCCAGCCTAGGTTGGGCTTGGGAGAGTATGGCTAACCTAAATGGCGTAGCACAATATACCGGTGCCGCTATTGCGAGCGTATTATTGCTATTGTTAACACTTAAGTTTTTATTACATCCTCAACTGCTTAAAGCCGATTTAGCCCACCCAGTTGTGGGAAGTGTGGTGCCTACTTTTGCTATGGCTACCTTAGTGGTGTCTAATTCTTTAGGGCAGTTTTACTCCCTTGCGGGAGATGTGCTTTGGGTAGGTGCATTTTTATTGCATGTAGTGTTTTTAATCAGCTTTATTGCTCATCGCATGATTGAATTTAAAATTGAGCATATGGTGCCAAGCTGGTTTGTACCGCCGGTTGGGATCATTGTTGCCGATGTCGCGTTTTCAGGGAATCCGGCACTGCTGTTTTTAGCGCAAGGGGCGCTTTATTTTGGCATGCTGATGTATGCAGTTATGTTGCCTATGATGATTTACCGGATCATTTTTGCAGCGCACATTCCTGATGCTGCACAGCCTACATTGGCTATTTTAGCTGCGCCAGCAAGTTTATCGCTAGCTGGTTACTTTACAGTGAACAGCGAGCCGTCACCGGTTATTATTGGCTTGTTATTTGGAATTGCAGTATTGATGACCTTTATAATTTATGTCGCATTTTTTAAATTATTGCGCCGTCCATTTTGCCCAGGTTACGCTGCGTTTACTTTCCCTGTGGTCATTGGTGCTACCGCGTTATTTAAACTTGCCGCATGGATGCATACAGTGGGAATTTATTTGCAGTTTATTAAGCAAATACAGTATTTAGCAACGTTTGAATTGATTGTGGCCAGTGGGGTAGTTTGCTATGTGGCGGTTCGTTATTTGGCTCATTTTAAGTTTTTTAACACTCAATTTAAGCCTCTCACCCTATCACAATAACGATTAAACGCTTGTTTGCACTACCTCGTTAGCCCCGTGCTCAATTGCTTGTTCGGCATCTTGCTCAGCAAGCTTGGCGCGTTCTGCTTTTGAAACATAAGCCGGTTTGTTGCTTTTATGCAGCTTGGCATTAGCACGCTTATCTTTGTTATTAAACTTTGTAATGATCTTTTTTCTGCGATTCATGATTAACCCCGTAATTTTAAGGTGCGCATTATACAGGCATCTTTAGTAAAGCTGTTAGATAAATATAGTGGCGGTTTTACGCTCTGTCGCAAAGCGTTGTTTGTTATTACACAAGGGCGTTATAATTATGGCTCTTGGTTGTTAATTAAATGGGATTTGTTTTGAAAAAGTTAGCTTTAGCTAGTATTGCCTTATGTGCATTTAGCGCTCATGCACAATTAAATAAACACAGTGAAAGCGTGGCTGATTACGCTGTAAATACCTACCAAAGTGCGCAAGTACATACACTCACAAATTTGGTATCTTTTCCAACGGTCAATAAAAGTGATGTTAGCGCACCACAAAATCCCGACTTTATTGGCTTTAAAGCGTTACTAAAAATGAAAGCGGCTGAGCTTGGTTTTGATTATCAAGATTTAGGTTACACCGTACTTATTAGTATGGGGCAACAAACTGAAAAGGTAACCATAGTAACCCATGGCGATGTGCAACCCGCTAATGCCAGCAAATGGAAACAAAGCCCATTTATTATTGACACCTCAGAGCCGGATAAATTAATTGGCCGTGGTACCGAAGACGACAAAGGCGCTATTGCGACTGCAATGTACGCCATGAAGGCGATAAAAGATAAAGGCATAGCGCTTGATAACCGTATTGAATTAATGATTTACCTAGCGGAGGAGTCTGACTGGGGGCCGTTAACTGAGTTTATGAAAACTTATCAGCAACCAAAGTATGCGGTAACCATCGATGCCTCTTACCCTGTAGTGGTTGCTGAAAAAGGCTGGAGCTTAATTGCGCCAACATTTGATGCAACATCACCACAAACCGGTGTGTATGTCAGTGGTGTAACCGGCGGCGCATTTGCCAGTCAAATCCCTGAAGATGCCAGCCTATTACTACATAACGCCAACGAAACATTAATTAATCAATTAAAAGCAAAAGCTAACACACTTAAGCAAGTTGAATTTAATTTTACAGAGCAAAATAACGCGCTGGCCATAAGTGTTAAAGGCATGTCGGCTCACTCATCTGAACCGGAATCAGGCGTTAACGCCATTGCTTATTTAGCTGAAATATTTAAAGGCGTTGAGCTTGAAAACAACAGTGATGGCCAGCTCATTGATTTTGTTAATCAGCTTATTGGTTTAGATATTTACGGTAAACAGTTTGGCGAAATTGCTTATGAACATGACTTTATGGGGCCAATGAGCGTAGCGCCTACGGTTATTGAACGTGAGGGTAATGCGCTTACTTTAGCGGTCAATGCTCGCCGTCCGGTTGGTAAAGATGAGACGTTACTTAAACAACAAATTGATACTGCGCTTGCTAATTGGCAAACGGCTAATCAGGTTACGTTAGCTAACATTAAAATCACCATTGGTAAGCCCATGCTTTTAGATAGCGCACCCCATGCGCAAAAGCTACTTGATATTTTTAAGTATTATACGGGTGATAAAAACGCTGATTTTGTTTCAATAGGGGGCGGTACAAATGCCAAACTATTTGATAATGCCGTGTCGTTTGGCCCATCTATGCCGGGCAAACGCTACACCGGACACTCAGAACATGAGTTTATTACCCTTGAGCAATTAGCACTTAATTTACGTATGTACACCGCAATGATGATAGAGCTGGGGAATATGTAATTTTGGATATATAACCTATATCTAATACGAAAAAACCGCCGTAACGGCGGTTTTTTATAGCAACGGTGTGCTATTGAAAATCAATTTTTGGCAAGCATTCAAACCCAGGTTTTGCAAATAAGTAACCTTGCATTAGCTCAATACCTGCGTGTTTTAACCACTGATATTCTTCAACGGTTTCAATGCCTTCAGCCAGAGCTGTAACATTTAGTGCGCTAAACATGTTTAAACAGTGGGTAACGATTGCCTGGCGGTTTTTATCTTTGTCGATATCTCTGATCAGCGCCATATCAAGCTTGATAATATCAGTTTGAAAATCGGCTAATAGGTTTAATCCAGAATAGCCTGAACCAAAGTCATCGGTGGCTGTTTTAAAGCCTAATTCTTGGTAATAGCTCACAACACGTTTAACATGTGCGCTGTCTTCTATTTTTTCGACTTCTGTAAATTCAAACATAATATTTGTTGTAGGGAAGTTATACTTTTTAGCGGCTTCTAGGGTGGTACGAATACAACGCTCTGGCTTGTAGATAGCGTTTGGTAAAAAGTTAATACTGAGTATCGAATCTACACCTAGCTTTGATGCAAGTGCAATCGCTTTAATTCTGCATAACTGATCAAACGTATAGCGGTTAGTATCGTTAACACGAGAAATAATAGAGTAGGCCGATTCATTATTTAAACCACGGACAAGTGCTTCATATCCAAAAATAGTATTATTTTGACAATTTACAATAGGCTGAAATGCCATGGTAAAGTCAAAATCTAGTTCATTCGAATCAGCGCAATTGCTACAAGAGACTTTTTCGCAATTTAGTGATTTATCATTCATTCATCGTACCCTTTGTTTTAACCTACAAAATAAGGTGTGGTTAAGCCTGCCCTTAACCCTAACAAAGTATTGATATTTTACATAATCTATTTAACTGTTTTGTTTACCTTTTTGTAACTCACCGCGATTAAACAGTGCCTTTATTTCTATGATTAATGAAAAAGTAGCAATAAGGTTATGGCTTTTTTACATGCGTATAACCTTACTTTTCATGAGCTTTAAGCGCTTTGCGCCTAGCTTAATACACTCGGTATTTACTTAAGTGTGGCGTTAAGCGAAATCTCAGTATTTAATAATTTTGAGATAGGGCAGCCTTTTTTGGTTTGTTCGCACAATGCTTGAAATTGCTCATTTGAAATATCTGCAATGGTTGCATTTACTTCAAGGGCAATGTGCGTCACGGCAAAGCCATCATCCACTTCGTCTAAACTAACCACTGCTTCGGTGTTTATGTTCTCAGCGGTAAAGCCCGCTTCACTAAGTGCCAGCGATAAAGCCATACCAAAACAGGCACTATGTGCTGCACCCACTAATTCCTCAGGGTTTGATCCTGGCTTATCTTCAAAGCGGGTATTAAACCCATACGGCTGGTTATCTAATGCGCCACTTTGCGTTGAGATATAACCTTTCCCTTTTTTAATATCACCAGACCATGTTGAACTTGCAGATTTTTTAATCGTCATTATGTTCTCCTTGTTGAGGGTGTAGGCTTTTTAGGTTAATTAGTCATACCGTGTAGTGTTTGCAATACGTTGTAAACACTACACGGTAAAACTGCTAAAAAGCGTTATTTACATAGATAGTTGCAAAATAGAAGCCAAATAATTGAATAAACAAGGTTCACGTTATGTTTGGGATTATTTATTATCCCGAATTTAGGTTATGTCAGCTATTTGCAGGTGATAAGGCGGGGCGCTTTCACGGTTTTGAAACGCTAAAATAGCGTTGTTTTTAATTATTCCGTGTTCAATATTGATAGCGCGGCGAATGGTTTCGTCTTTTTGCCATTGCTCTGGGCCGGCTAAAACAGTTGGCAAGTATACAATGAGCGCGGCAGAAATAGAGCGCGTTGCACTTTCCCATAAGTAGCTAGGGGTATGATCAACCGCGTAATAATCCGTGGTTTTATAGCTAAACATTGGGTGTTTAAATGTTGTTGGCTTTGCAAAAAAGAATCCCATTCCTTCATCACAGCTTACATCTATTATAAGGCTATTGGGTTTTAAGCAATCGGCTTCAGATTCAATCACAAAATTGACGGGTTTTGCGGTTTCTTGGTAGGTGCCATTAACAATAATGTCAGCTTCGCTAATAAGCTCAGTAAGCGGGCGCTGCGACCCATCGTGCTCAACCACTATCATACGAGCTTCGCCTTCAATGCCTTTTAGTTGCAGTGCATGTAACACCGCACAATAACCTGCCATTTCATTGTTTTTATAAAAGTATGACGGCCCACATTTCTCTGTGGTGACCATACAAACATGTCTTCAAAGGCAATAAGAGTGAGCTTTCTATCAAGGGCAGCTTGGGTAATTGCTTGTTGTTGTACGCAATGTACATAGCCCGAAATTGTGCCGCCTTCTTTAAGTTCTTGTAAATCAGCAAGCACTGGTTTGGCAATAATGACGGTGCCTAATTGGGTTAAAATATCACTGCGGGTGGCAATGCCGCCTGTCAGTGCTGCAATTTCTTCGTCGTTCATATTAAATGCCGCGCTATAACCTTGCTCAAAAATCATTTTTTTTCTGAGTTTTTCAGGTATACGCATTAAATGCGCAGGATGAATAGGGTAGCGTTTTTCATCTGTTTTACGTGATGTTCCAATTACGCCAATAGTTAATTCTCTCATGCTATATCCTTGATTAAAGTATGCTGAGTTTATAAACGAATAATGCTACATCGCTAACAAATAAAGAGGGGTTTTACAGGCAAGCTCACGCCATGGTTGTAAAAATAAGGCTTGGTAAAGGGGGTTCTTTTAATTAGCTGTGCTAGGTGTAATGAATGTTGAGCAGGCAGAGGGTAGAGTGTTAACTTGCATTGAATAACAAGTTGAAACGTTAACCACTATAACAGCTATGTAAGATATAAAGTGAGATTAAAGCGAATGTGCGTGTATTGGTTTTTATAAGCGGCTATTTACTGCGTTTGCACCGCTCTGAGCAATAAATAACGTTATCCCAATCTCGTTGCCACTTTTTACGCCACGCAAACGGCTTATTGCATACTGGGCAAATTTTTTGCGGTAAGTTAAGTTTTTTGTGCGCCATAATTAGGTGTTCTCTTTATTGCTGTTACTGCGAGTTTTGCGTTTTACGCGGGTAACCTTTTGAGTCGGAGCCACGTGTTTTTTAAGAATTTTACCTATGGCGCGTTTTACATCGGGCCGTTCTCGGTATTGCCATAGCCGTTCGCGGGCTTCTTTTGAGGCGGTGGTTAAATCAAGCATTGGCTCAGGGTAGTCTTCACCTAGTTTAAAGTCGTTAAATAGCGCTTCCATGGGCGTTTGCTCCCAAGGTTGATGTAAATATTCAATGGGGAGCTTTTCAAGTTCGGGGCACCATTTTTTTATAAACGCACCGGTTGGGTCTTGATCTTCCGATTGCTTAATTGGGTTGTAATGACGAATAGTATTAATACCGGTGACAGAGGCTTGCATTTGAATTTGCGGGTAATGAATTCCCGGTTCAAAGTCTAAAAAGTAATTAGCCAACGGAAAACTTGCCTGTTGCCAGCTAATGTTTAAATGATGCGTTACAAAGCTAACCAGCATAGCGCGCATTCTAAAGTTAATATAACCGGTGGCTTTTAAACAGCGCATGCAGGCATCAATAATAGGAATACCGGTTTGCCCTTGTGCCCAGCGTTCAATATCGCTGGCAACCTGGGCGTCATCACGATACGGAAATGCATGATACCCCGGGTTTAGCGCCTTAAATTCCATGGTACACTCGCTTTCAAACTTTTGCATAAAATGGCAATGCCAATGCAAGCGCGATACAAACGCGGCAAGCGGGCGCTTCCACCCCTTTTTATCAGCAGAAGTGCTATGGTATGCGTCAATCGCCATTTGGTACACTTGCCTCAAGCTGATATTTCCCCACGCTAAATAGGGCGATAACCTAGAGCAATGCGCACGGCTTAAGCTTGGGCTGGATATTCCTTTTTGATAATCTTTACCGCGTTCAGCAAAAAAGCTTTGCATTACTTCACGGGCAAGTCGAGGGCCCCCTTGCTGAAAATGTTCATTATCTTGCGTGTAGGCGCTCGGCAGTATAGGTGTTTGATAATCAGTAAGGGTAAGTGGTTTTATTTGCTTCCAATTAGGTATAGCAATAGGTGCTTGCATGGTTTGTTGCCAGCGCTCGTTCCAATTACTGCGATTTCTTTTGCCACGTATCACAGCCCCCGTTGGCGACTCTAACCAGTTAATGTGATGGTGTTGGCACCAGGCTTTAATTGCTATGTCACGCTCAAAGGTATTGTTTAGCCCTATTTCTTGGTGGCTAAAGAGGTTTGTGATTTCAAACTGCGAGTGAAGCGATTCAAGCAGGGTTTGCATATCTTCATTAAATATATACACGCGGCTGTTAAAGCGAGCCAACTGAGTGTTTAAGTCGCAAATAGATTGATATACAAAGCGCCAATGCCGCTCGTTGTAATGCGCATCATCAAGCAGTAAAGGTTCGAAATTATAAACTAAAAGGGTAGGCAGGCCGTTACTAAACGCATTTTTTAAAGGCTGATGATCGCTTAGGCGTAAGTCACGTTTAAACCAGACTATGTTTATTTTTATGCGCATGGATCCAATGTACTATTTAAAAATGCTATGAAGTAATTATTTACTTGTACGCAGCGTAGCGATTTTCCGATTTAGTTTTTTAAGATTAAAAGTGAGAAACCATGTTTTTAGATTTAACCGATAATAGCAACCACTCTGTTTATAGCTACTTAGTAGGCGGTATAAGCCCAAGACCGATTGCGTGGGTAAGCACGTTAAGTGAGAAGGGGGTTGCTAATATTGCGCCTTATTCGTTTTTTACTGTTGCTAGTTGTAACCCGCCGGTTTTAAGCGTCACGCAGGTAAACCCTCGCGATAATGCAAATAAAGATACGTTAAATAATTTACTCGCTACCAAAGAGTGCGTGGTTAATATTGTTAGCCATTCGCTTGTTGATCAAATGACCCAAAGCTGCGCTAACTATCCACGTGACGTGAGTGAATTTGATGCTGCAAATATACAGCGTACCCCCAGCCAATTAGTCAGTGTGCCAAGTGTTGCGGCGTCAAAAGTCCGCTACGAATGTAAGTTGCGAGAGGTGATTACTATTTCAGATGAGCCAAGCGGTGGGCAAATGATGCTGTTAGATGTAGTGGGTATTTTCCTCGACGACACCGTTTTAGTGAACGGATATATTGATCCAACGCGTTTAGATGCGGTGGGTAAAATGGGCGGCGATTATTTTAGTACCACGAAAGACAAATTTGCACTAAAGCGCCCACAGTTATAAAGCAATGTGGGTAACCGATTATTCGGTTTGTGGCAAAAAGAATGCACTTATAGCACCTAAAAAACCAAGGGTGCTGTAAAGTAAAATTAGCTCAGCGGTTGATAAAAAAGCCTCGAGTAAACCTATACTACCCAAAAGTAGTAATAACCCCCCAATTACCGTGTTACTTACCGATACATAATCGGTGCGTTTATTGCCCTCAGCCATATCTACAAGGTAAGTTTTTCGCCCTAAACGCACGCCTTGGTGTGCAACTGAGAGTAAAAAATACAATATAGGCATAACCCACCAATTTAGCAGTAGTGCGCTATACCAAGTGGCAATAACAAATACGGCTAAGCCATTAAATGTGACTAATATAGCGCTAAGCACTAAAACACGCTGGCTGGATAAGTCACTGAGTCTGCCCCAAATAGGCGCCGAGACTAAACTAGCAAAGCCAGAAACGGCAATAAAAGTGGCAAGCAGAGAAAATTCAAAAGACTGTTTACTGGCTAAAACTATATAAAAAGGGGCACTCAGAGCTGAGCATAAAAGTAGCGCACGCGTAATAACAAAATGGGCAAATTGTTTATCTTTATAAAGCAGCTTAAGTTTAGAAAATGCATGCAGCAAGCCATTTTTACCGCCATCAGTTGCCCCTTTATATTCATTTATTTGGCTGTAAAAAAAAGCCGCGATCACCCACATTACTGCACCGAGTGCTAAGGCTATAATGACGGTGTTTTGATCTTTTTGTTGTGAAAAAAACCACATGAGCAAGCCAAACGTTAAGGTGGCAAAACCGGCAATACTGGCAGCTAAGCCACTAATATTACCGCGCTGTTGCTTAGGAATAACTTTTCCAAGCACATCTTTTGCGGCCACCGAGTTAAAACCTCTAGCTAAGCTAAATAAAATTAATAAACCAATAATGGCGTAACCCGCAAGCTTGCCCTCAAGTGTAAACGCGACACCAACCATAGCCAAAATACATAAAGACTGCACAATAGCGCCAATAACCCACACCCATTTACGAATAGGCAATTGGCGGATAAAGCCTGCAATGGCTAACTGTGGCAGCAGTGAACCTGACTCTCTAATAGGTACTAACCAAGCAATAAAACTCGCTGGCACGTTTAAGCTTTGCATTAACCACGGCAGCGTTATTTTGGGATTGAGTAGCGCATCAGCAAACTTACTAAACAGTTGGCTTAGCAGTAAAGTAATAAAATTACCGGGGACTTCTTGGCATGCGTTATCGTCAATGGCCTTACACGCGCGAGCATCTTCTTCGTTATTTAAGCGTTTATAAATTTGCTCTTTTGTTAGTTTTTTCACTCTATTTTACCGCTGTATAAGTACAAATATTTATATATATTAAGATGATATGATTAACATATCTACTTTACTCATTATTTTTAAGCTCATATGGCAACCATTTTAGGAGTTTTTTAAATAATATATCTTGCGCAATGGACTTAGAAATATAGTCATTCATTCCAACCTGTAAGCACTTAGCTTTATCGCCCACCATAGCGTTTGCTGTCGTAGCAATAATAGTAATTGGGGGATTTTTACTCCCAGCTTCATTTACTCTTATATGGGTTGTGGCTTGGTAACCATCCATTACTGGCATTTGGCAATCCATTAAAATGAGTGAGTACGGGTTATGGGAAGTTGTTTGTTTTAAATATTCGAGCGCGTGCTGGCCATTTTCTGCAATATCAATGCTATTACTTCCTATCTTTTTAAGCGTGGTAGAGGCGACGATTTTATTAATGTTGTTATCTTCAACCAGTAAAATACGAATGTTTTTGTCCCATACAATATCATCGCTCGACAAAGGCTGAGTGTCAGATAAATCCTCAGTAATGAGGCTGCTATTACTTTTAAAGCAGGTCGATAGCATCTTAAAAAGATTTTGTGTGATTATGGGCTTTATAACAATGGCTGAAAACCGAGACGCTTGATATAAATCGCGCTGTTTATTTAGCTCATCCTTGGTCATTAAAACAACATGCGCAGCCATAAGATCTACCTCTTTATCAAGGGTTTTACTTAAAGCCATACTTACAATAATTGATATAGCAATATCGATTATGAAGCGAGTAGTTTTAGCAGCAATTAAATTGGCGGTAAATTATTAGCTGACCACACAGCAACAGGACGTTGGTATTGTTTTATTAATCCATTAACTGGGATGGTTAAGCTCTCAAGTGCATGTTTGATTTTTGCTCTGTTTTGCTCTGTATTATTGGTTAAAGTTATTTGTGATATGCCCTGTAACAATATTTTTGTTAAGTCGTAGGCATGAATAAATCCAGCCGGAGAAATTAACTCAGTGAGTGCTACAGGGATAAGCTTTGTGCTATAACATTTTTAGTTAAAGCGGTTTGCGACGTTTTTAAAAATGAAAAACAGCTTTGTATAAAATGTAAGCTCAAGTTTGATTTTATGGCTTGCTCAACGTTGGCAAAAAAATCCCCACCCGTTATTCCCCAATGACTCACAATAGGAAGGCGTTCATTTTTGGCAAAACTTGCCATCGCATTTATAAACAGCCCCCTCAATGGCATTTCCAACAAATAAAATACACTCTGCAGGTGTATTTTTTATTTTATGCAGTATTAATTTGGCGTTATTTATTTTTGTGTTCCAGTTAAACCATTTTACTTGTGGTTTTATATCACGAAGGCCTTAAGCATGGTGTTGTTATTTGATTTTCCCCATGGCGTGTCTTCTAAAAGTAAGAGGGGATTTTTGCAATTTAGAGTTTGCGTTGCAAATTGGGCCATTCTATAGCCGGCTTTTGTATCATCTACCGAGAGCCTAAATACCCAGTTATCATCGCTAGGGTATCGGGTAATAGACCCTCCGGCAGCCCAAGGCAGTAATAGTAAAAGTTTGTTTTTATTGATGAACTCTCTGTTTTTATATACGGCGGGTAGTGCAATCCACCAATAAAAACCAGTGCATTGGGGTCTTTTAGAAACTGCTGCATGTGCAATAAGCTGTGATTCGCATTACCTCGGTTGTCTTTTTCAATCAGTGTGAGCTAATAATCTTGCACGTTATTATTATCTCTGCTAAAGCAGTCAGCACCTTCATCTTCATTGCATAGGCCGATTCGTAATGGTTTGAATAGTCTAAGTCATGGTAGAGCGTTAATGTTTTTACACCTTCGCTGCGTGCACTTAAAGAAAATTATTTAATTTTTTATAAAATATGAAGCTGAAATATGATTCAATATTTTTTATTAATGGACATAAAAAAGCCAGCTAAGCAGCTGGCTTATTGAACTGTTTTGACTTTTATTTAAAGTCTTGGGCCGTGTGGCGCTCTGCCATTTGCTCTTTTTCCGGGCCCCACGTACGATTAACGCGACGACCTCGTTTTACGCCTGGACGTGCAGCCACTTGTTTAGCCCAACGAACCACATGCGTATAAGATGCAACATCTAAAAACTCTGCTGCGTCGTATAAGTCACCTAAAACCAGTGAGCCATACCACGGCCAAATAGCAATGTCGGCAATTGAATATTCACTGCCTGCCATGTATTCATTGTCACTTAAATGGCGGTTTAATACATCAAGCTGACGCTTAGTTTCCATGGTAAAGCGGTCAATCGGGTATTGCATTTTACTCGGTGCATAACTGTAAAAGTGGCCAAACCCACCGCCTAGGTAAGGTGCTGAGCCCATTTGCCAAAATAGCCAGTTACGACACTCTGTTTTTGCTTTGAGATCGTTAGGAATAAAGGCATCAAATTTTTCGCCTAAGTATTGTAAAATAGCACCTGACTCAAATATGCGTGTTGGCGGTGTGGTTGAATGATCCATCAGCGCGGGTATTTTTGAGTTCGGGTTTATATTAACAAAGTCAGAGCCAAACTGATCGCCTTCACCAATATTAATTAAATACGCATCGTATTCGGCATCGGTTAAGCCAAGCTCTAACAGCTCTTCAAACATAATACTAACTTTTTGGCCATTGGGTGTTGCCAGCGAATAAAGCTGAAATGAATGTTCGCCAATCGGTAGTGTTTTGTCATGAGTGGCGCCTGCAATGGGGCGATTTATACTAGCAAATTTACCACCACTCTCACTGTCCCATGTCCATACTTTAGGCGGGATGTATTCGTTGTTTTCACTCATAAATAACCTCTATCTTTATTAAACGCGTGTTTTAGTTGTTGCTTGCTGATTTTTTAATTTATCTGCTTTTGCTAGTTTATAACCTAAAAACAATCCACTTAATGCACCAAAAAAATGGCTCTCAAACGAGATATGAAAATGCTGCGGTAATACGCCCCAGATAAAGCCGCTGTATAAAAATGCTACGATAACAGCGATAAAAATCGATTTAAATGAACGCCTTACAATGCCATAGCATAAAATAAATCCCCACAAACCATAGATGACACCGCTTAGACCTACATGAATATTACTGCGGGCAAACATCCAAACTAATAAGCCACCTACTAAAGCGGTGAATATAAATACACTATAAAAGCGCTGTACGCTGTACTGGCAAATTAACCAACTTAATACAGCAAATGGCAACATATTACTGGCAAAATGCCACCAGCTACCGTGTAAAAAGGGAGCACAAAGAATACCAACCAGCCCTTGAATACTTCTGGGATAAATACCTAAACCGTTTAAATTAATGCCAGGTAGGCTATTAATAAGCTGCAATACAAAACAAATAATAATAATACTAAAAATAGCAAAACGGGTACTGGTAATAAGTGAAAGCGTGTTTGGTTTAGTGGCCATAGTGTGATCCTAATTTACCGAAAGTGTTGCCAGTATAGGAATTGTATAAGGTAATGAAAAGCAATTAAAAAAGCACAGCATAAAATGCTGTGCTGATTTGAGTTGTTGGCTGCTATTAACCTAGTTTAGTTAATAGCTTTTTAGCTGCAAGTTCTGAGCTTGCTGGGTTTTGACCGGTGATCAATAAACCATCTTCTAGAGCAAGTACGCCCCAGTCATCGGTTTTTTGGTAATCGCCACCTTTTTTGATAAGTTCGTCTTCAACTAAAAATGGAACAATTTCAGTAAGTTGTACCGCAGCTTCTTCGCTGTTAGTAAAGCCCGTTACTTTTTTACCGGCGACTAATGCATTGCCATCAGCGTCTTTAACATTTAAAAATACCGCACTTGCATGACACACGGCAGCGACTGGTTTTTGCTCTTTAATAAAGCTTTCAATGAGCGATACAGAATCGATGTTATCGACTAAATCCCATAAAGGGCCGTGACCACCAGGGTAAAATACGGCGTCGTAATCAGAAGAGTTTACTTCGCTTAAAACTTTGGTATTTGCCATCAGTGTTTGTGCACCACTGTCTGCATCGTAACGTTTGGTTGCCTCAGTTTGAAAATCAGCAAGTGTACTAGTTGGGTCAATCGGAGGCTGACCGCCGTTTGGAGAAGCCAATGTTACTTCAATACCTGCATCAATAAATGCGTAATAAGGGGCTGCAAATTCTTCTACCCAAAAACCAGTTTTTTCGCCAGTGTTACCAAGCTCTGCATGTGATGTAAGGACCATAAGTATTTTTTTAGCCATGTAAGGTATTCCTTAAGATGATTTAAATTAATTAATCTTGCTTGATAAAGACTATATGCACTAAGAGAGCTTTAAACAACGATGATAAATTTAACTTAATTGGTTCAATAATTGATACAATTGGAGGGTTGAAGTTAAAACCGCACTGGAGCGCCCATGAAAGTCTCGTTTGAACAGTTAAAAAGTATGGTGGTATTTGCACAAATTGTAGAGCAGGGCAGCTTAACTGCAGCGGCAAAACAATTAGGGCTGACCCGTGCTGTAGCGAGTTATCACTTAAAAAAATTAGAAACACAGCTCGAAGTGACGCTACTTAACCGTTCTACCCGCACCATGGCGTTAACCGAAGCCGGAATGGCCTATTATGAGCGTTGCCGTGTTATTACAGAGCAAGCTAATGCCGCTAATCAGCAAATAGAAAATATAAAAAGTGAACCTCAAGGGCTATTAAAAATAAGTTGCCCAGTAAATGTAGGGATGCAGTTAATTGTACCGGCAATAAATACCTTTAAACGTCAGTACCCTAAAATTGATATAGATTTACAGCTCACGGATGACGTTGTGGATATTATTAAGCACGGGTTTGATTTTGCAATTAGAGGGGTTGCACTGCGCGATTCGAACTTACAAGCCACTAAGCTCACTACTATGAGTACCTGTATTTGTGGTGCGCCCGATTATTTTGCGCATTTTGGTAAACCCACCACAGCCGACGAGTTGGCAAAGCATCAATGGGTGGTTTATCAATTAGGCAGTAAGACGCTGACCTTACAAAAAGAAGGCAAAAAGGTCGATATTACAATGCAAGGTAGTTTAAGCACCAATAACGCTGCTGCACGCACTGCGTTTGTAGAGGCGGGGCATGGTATTGGTCGTATTCCACTTTACGATGCATGGCCAAAAGTACAAGCGGGTTTGCTGCAAATTATACTCGATGATTATAAAAGCAAAGACATTGAACTTTATGGGGTGTTCCCGCCTGGGGCGGCGGGCTCTAAAAAACTGCGTTTGTTTATTGATTATTTAAAAGCGTATTTTGTAAAGCAACATACCGCATTAGGCATGCTTAAATAATAGCGCTTAAAGCACTCGGTTAAACAAAGCAACGGCTTGCTGATACATGGTGATAGCAAGTGCTGCATCGTACCGCTCGCCTTCATCACGCATAAAGGCATGTTGCGCGTTCACTTCTTGCCATTGGTAATTAATACCCGTACTAACCGCTTGTTGATAAATTTTGTCGCGACCTTGTTGTGGCACATGGGGGTCTTGCTTTCCCCAAATAAAGTGGATTTCACCTTGTATATCAGCCATACGTTCAAATGAATTATTCCCTTTTTGTGCGGGAAGTGTGTCGCTATGAATATCAGTGGCATATAAGCAAAAAGCGGCTTTTATTGCGGGGTTTAATGCGGCTCTATAAGCTAAATGCCCACCAATACAAACACCCATTGCACCTACAGAGCCAGTACAGTAATCGTGTGTTTGTACAAAGTCGATTAACGCTTGGGTATCGCTGTCGTGGGATTCAAGCGGTTTTGCCCATTTATCGTTATTGCCTTTATCTTTACCCGCATCGTCATAAGGAAGCACTGTCCCGATAGGGTTAAGTTCATGAAATACTTCTGGCACAAGTACGACAAAGCCATGGCTTGCTAAAATAGCAGCGCTGCGAGCAATAGGCGCGGTTTGCTGAAAAATCTCAGAGTAAAAAATAATGGCTGGGAATTGCCCGTGAGCGTGTGGGCGATAAACTGTAGTGCGCATTAACCCCGTTGGGGTAGGCAAGTCAGCATGGTGGTGTTGGATGATCATAAAAGCGCTCAATTAAATAATATATAAAATATATGGTAACTGAGCGCGATAAAATAAACACGTCTTAAAGTCTAAATACTTGCAGGCATGTTATTACAGCTAGCATAGTAGCTTACGGTGGCAGGCCAATCGGAAAAGATACCCATTACACCTACGTCTTGCGCTAACACATCAACCACAGTGAACATATCGCCATCGTTATCTATAACATCACTAATTGACTGATAATAATAACCGCCGCCTTGATTTAGAGGGCCAGAGCGCTCAAGACTCCATGCAATGATATTAAGCCCCGCGGCTTTAGCATCAATAGCGTACTGTGAGGGGACAATGTTACTGTCGTTATCTATGCTTAATAGCATCCAAATGGGTGGCGCAATAATTTTAACGCCGTCGTTTACGAGCTCTGCCATAGATGGCTGCCATGTTGCTGCGTTGTTTGGATCAAACCCTGTATTGCTGTCGCGTCCATCTAAATAGACACTCTGCGCTGCAAATTCAGGATTAGTGTTAATCCAATATTTTACGTCAGCTAAATTAAATGATTGCGGGTACACTCGCGAGGCGGGTACTTCCATTTGCGTGTATTCATCCAGCATTTTTTGTGCGTATTGCGTTTGGGTCATACCGTTAAAGGGCATACTCACTTGAGGGGATTTAAGCTCTGGGGTCATTTTTACTCCCAGCTCTTTAAAGAGTGCAATACTTTGTTTGTGGGTCATGAGTGTACCAGAGGTGGCGTATAAGTCAGTGCGCCAACCGGGTGTACCTTTCATGTAATCGCTAACATTGGTGGCACTGGTGTTTGCGCCATCCATCTTACCCTCAAGAGTTAAAAATTCTGCCAAACTAATATCACTGGTACAACATTTAGCTGAAGCAGGCGAGTCACTGTTAGAGTTTGCTGGAGTAAATGGCTCACTACATTTAGCAGCCAATGTTGGAATGGCTAAAATATTGGTGGTGGTGTGCAAGTCGCACTGAGAATGACGACATACTAGCTCTTTATCATTGGTAAAGGTTACATCGCATTCGACAACACCTGCTCCCATGCGAGCGGCTGCAATATAAGATTCTTTAGTGTGTTCTGGGTATTGCATTGGAGCACCGCGGTGACCAATAGAAAAATCAGTACGATAAAAAGGACCTTCCTTGCACGATTCTAATTTTGTTTTTAGTGCGCTGCTAGCCATATCGTCAACTAGGTAGTCTGGGCGAGTACCTAGTTGAAAATTAGTGCCTTGAGCTACTTCAACAATAACCGGGGTAGGTACTTCAACAATTTCAACCTCAGTGTTGGTAACAACCACTTCTTTTTCGATTATTTTTACATCGTCATCACAGCCAGCGAGTGAGCTTAATAATAAAAAAGTTGTTAGAAAAGGTATGCGCTTCATTATTTGTCCTTAAAAATAAAAGTGAACGCTACCTTACTAATTATTAATGACAATTTCACTACAGAGTGATTAATTTGCTGATTTAGCCATTATTTGGTTTACCACTAATGCAACCAGCATCACTCCCGCGCCAATGCTTAATCTAAGTAGGTCTGCGTCTCGATTCCAAATAAGCACATTAACAATAATACCGGCAGGAATAAGCAAGTTGTTCATCACCGCCAGCGCGCCAACATTGACAAGCGTCGCGCCTTTATTCCACATAAAGTAGCCTAAACCAGAGGCCACAATACCTAAATAAATAAGTATGCCCCATTGAGTTGAGGTACTTGGTAATTTGTTAAGATCGCCAAATAGGGCGTAACAGGCGCTTGCAACAATTAATGCGCCAATAAAAAACCAACCAAATACGGTTTTATCATCGAGTTGTTTATTAAGCATTAATCGTTTGTAGGTTACTTGGCCGATGGCAAAACTAATATTAGCGCCTTGAACCAGTAATAATCCGACTAAAAAGTTACTGTCTAAGTTTTCATAACGAATGGTAATAGCGCCTAATACGGCAATAAACGCAACGATAAAAAACTGCGGATTAAACTGTTTATTTAGCGCATCGTTTAAAAGCGTAATGTAAAGCGGGGTCATTACAGTAAATAACAGCACCTCTGGCACACTTAAAAACAAAAATGAGTGGTAATAAAAGCCATACATAACCCCCAGTTGCAGTGCGCCTATCAGCATGAGTTTACACGCAAGCGGGGTGGGGATTTTCTTTAAAAAAGGCAAAAATACTAACGCTGCTAAAGCCACACGAATTAACACACTAAACCATGCATCAACTTGGCCTGCTAAGTACACACCAATTAAACTAAACGAAAACGCCCAAAGAAGGGTAACTGCAAATAAATAGCCCATAACACTCATCTTGTCTTAAGTAATGGTGTCAGTTTATCTGTTATATATTGTTCTATAAACAATAAAAGCCCGCAAGCGGGCTTTTATATTAGTTGCTTAAAAATATTAATTAATCAACTAAACCACGGCGCTTAAGCAGGGCGTCAGTGGTTGGTTTTTGGCCTCTAAACTCAATGTAGCTTTGCATTAAGTCACGGCTATTACCTTTTGATAGGATCTCTTTACGGAACTTATCGCCATTTTCGCGCGTTAAGCCACCGTTGTTTTCCATATGAGCAAAGGCATCGGCTGCAAATACTTCAGTCCACAGGTAGGCGTAGTAACCCGCTGAGTAACCACCTGCAAACGTATGGCTAAAGTAGTTTGATTTATAACGCGGTGGAACTGGGTAGTAATCAATACCATGTGCCTTTAATGCGTCACTTTCAAACTGCTGTACGTCAGTTATTTTCTTATCAGAACCAAATGAGTGCCATTCCATATCCAGTAGTGCTGCTGCTAAATATTCAGTGGTACCAAAACCTTGGTTGAACTTTTGCGACTCAAGTACTTTATCAAGTAATGCTTGAGGAATTGGCTCACCTGTTTTGTAATGTTTAGCGTAGTTAGCGAGTACCGTTGGTTCAATCATCCAATCTTCGTGTGCTTGTGATGGAAATTCAACAAAGTCACGCGCTGTTGCAGTACCTGCTAGGCTTGGGTATTTAACGTCAGAGAATAACCCGTGTGCCGCATGACCAAACTCATGGAACATAGTTGATACTTCATCAAACGTCATGAGCGTTGGCTCGCCTTCAGCCGGCTTTGGAATGTTTTGTGCGTTGTAAATAACAGGTTTAGTGCCTTTTAAGCCGCTTTGGCTTACGTATGCACTCATCCATGCACCGCCACGTTTACCTTCACGTGCATATGGGTCCATGTAAAATAAACCAATGGCGCTGCCATCGGCGTTAAATACTTCAAATGCCATTACATCATCGTGGTAAACCGGCAGGTCTTTACGCTCTTTAAAGGTAATACCGTAAAGTTTTTCCATAGCGAAGAACAGGCCGTTATGGATAACCGACTGCATTTCAAAATAAGGCTTAACCAATGCTGGATCTAGGTCGTATTTTTCAGCGCGTACTTTTTCTGCGTAGAAAGACCAATCCCATGGTTTAAGTTCAAAGTTTTCACCCGAATCATTAATTACTTTTTGAATTGCTTGTGCTTCTGCTTTCGCTTTTTCAACTGCTTTTGGCGCTAAGTCATCTAAAATGCCGTACACGTTATCAGTAGTTTGCGCCATGCGTGAAGTCATTACATAAGAAGCCCAATCTTTAAAGCCTAACAGTTCTGCTTTTTGTGCGCGCAGGTTAGTTTCTTTAATAATGATAGGGCCATTTGTTTTAGCAGCACGATTGGTTGATGCTTTAAAAATTTGCTCACGTAGTTCGCGATTTTCAAGGCTTGCTAAAATAGGTTGTTGCGTGGTGTTCACTAAGGTGATCATGTAACCATCTTTACCTGCTTTTTCAGCAGCGGCTGCAAGACCGGAAATTTCACCTTCAGATAAACCCGCTAATTTGCTTTTATCTGTTACTAAAATGACATCTTCTTTAAACGATTTTAATACGTTTTGAGAAAACTCAGTTGATAGTTTTGCAAGCTCAGCGTTGATTTCACGCATTTTTGCTTTTTCAGCATCGTTTAATTTTGCACCGGCTTTAACAAACTGTTTGTAGTAAAAATCGACTAGGCGTTGATCTTCAGCGCTTAACTTATCTTTATTGTCGTATACCGTTTGTACACGTTTAAATAATGCACCATTTAAATAAATGTCATCAGAGTGAGCCGAGAAAACTGGCGCCATTTTTTTATCAATACGTTGGTATTCATCGTTTGAAATAAGGCCTGATAGGTTATAAAACGCAGCTGATGCGCGGTTTAGTAGCTCGCCTGCCAGCTCCATTTCAACTAAGGTGTTTTCAAAAGTGGCTGGCGCTGGGTTGTTGGCAATTGCCAGTATTTCTGCATTGTGCTGTGCAATACCTGCATCAAATGCGGCTTCGTATTCAGTCGTACCAAACTTATCAAACTCAGGTGCCATGTATTGAAGTGGACTTGGTTTGAACAACACATTGCTTGCGTTAATGTCTTGAACTTGCGCTGCGGTTTCTTGTGTTGTTTCTTTAGTGCTCTCAGAAGAGCAGGCAGATAATAAAAGTGCACTAGCAATCGTAGTGGCAATCAGTGTTTTACGCATAATAACTCCATGGAAAAAATAGCCGAAACAGGCTTAGTGAGTCGAAAACACAGTTAACTTACCAAATTTTGACTTATATACAACAAAGTTTATCGATTTAAAGCAGGATTTAAACGCAAATTAGATTGTAAAAACAGCTTTAGTAGATAAAAGTAGCAATAAACAGCCCAAATTAGCCCAAGGTCAATGCAAGCATGTCGACACGAGGCAATCACGGTTGTTTTACCGTCATTATTTTAAACAGACTGTTACTTATTTAATTTAACCACATGCTAGACTCACTCAATTATTAGCATTAACTGATTTACTAACTGCTAGCTTATTTTTATATGGAATAATCATGAATATAGAACAAATTAACGACATACTAGGTTTTGTGCTGTTTAGTTATAACGACGTACATATAACGGTTGCTAAAGTCATTCAAGTCCCACTGATTTTATTTACTATGTGGTTTGTGGTTACACGTATTGGTAAATTGATTAAAAAGTCATTACTTGCACGAAAAATGAGCCCAGATGCAGTGCATTTATTCACGCGTTTTTATTTCATTTTTAGTATTGCGATTTTACTTTTTACCTCCCTTGAGGTGCTCAACATTCCACTAACCGCATTTGCCTTTGTATCGGGTGCCATTGCCATTGGTGTGGGGTTCGGTGCACAAAATATTATTAATAACTTTATTAGCGGTTGGATATTAATGTGGGAGCGGCCAATCCGTATCGGCGACTTTTTAGAGGTTGGCACTGCAAAAGGGGTGGTTGAAACCATTAATACTCGCTCTACTCGTATTCGCAGGAACGACGGTGTTCATATGCTAATACCCAATAGCCAGTTATTAGAAAACACAGTTACCAACTGGACGCTTATTGACGGTAATGCGCGCTCATCTGTGAGCGTAGGCGTAGCTTATGGCTCTGATGTATTACTGGTAAAAAAGTTAATTCAGCAAGTATTAGATGAGCATGAGGCAATACTGGCAACGCCTCAATCAACCGTATTGTTTGATGACTTTGCCGACAGCTCGCTAGTTTTTAATGCTATTTTTTGGGTCTGCGCTGAATCAGAAACTCGATTAAGACAAGTGCGCAGTGATATTCGCTTTAGTATTTATGAAGTGTTTGAACAACACGATGTGGTTATTGCATTTCCGCAGCGAGATATTCATATTGACGGTGAAATTGCACTCACACGTTCTTTAGTGAAAAAGTAGTATTTAAAAAAAGTGCCGCGTTATTTTTCTATATTTTTTAACAACTCATTGTAAGGACATATGTCCGCTTTTCGGTTATTTAGTTGCTAAAAGTACACTAAAAGTCGGGATTGTGCGCTTAAGTGTTAAAAATAAGTTTATATTTTTAACACTCAGCATGCGGTAAATTAATTACAGCATGGTATAATCTCGTGCATTCAGTCAGCCTTATTTATGCCGTTTTTGTACTCTCGGTAATAAGGTCCGCGCCGCATAGAGCAAGTCGCGAAAAATTGACTGAATCCGTAATTATTTAATTGCGCAACACATCAACCGTTGAACAAGAGTGCACTAAAAAGGTTAACCCCGACATGAAAGCAATGAAAAGATCTACGTTAGCAACCCTTATTAATGCAACGTTGTTCTCTGCCGTAGCAGGTACTTCAATTTCAGCCCTAGCTGCTGAGCAAGAAACTACTGCTAAGAAGAACCAACTAGAAGTTATTCAAGTTACTGCTCGTAAACGAGTAGAAAACGCTCAAGAAGTGCCTGTTGCTGTTTCAGCCCTGCAAGGCGATAGCTTAGATGCTTACAGCTCAGCTGGTATGGATATTCGTTTTATGAATGCGAAAATCCCAAGTTTATCTATTGAATCTTCATTTGGCCGTTCATTCCCACGCTTTTATGTACGTGGCCTTGGTAACACTGATTTCGATTTGAATGCTTCGCAACCAGTGTCGCTTGTGGTTGATGAAATTGTACAAGAAAACGCAATCTTAAAAGGTTTCCCTGTATTTGACGTAGCACGTGTTGAAGTGCTTCGTGGTCCTCAAGGTACATTATTTGGTCGTAATACACCGGCTGGTCTAGTTAAATTTGATACCGTAAAACCAAGCCAAGAATTTGAAGGCTATGGTTCTGTATCTTACGGTAGTCGTGGTGCTGTTGACTTTGAAGGCGCTGTTGGTGGTTCATTAACAGATCGTTTATCAACACGTGTTTCAGTACTTTGGCAAGATAAAGACGATTACATTGATAATCGTGCACCAGGTTTTGAGCAAAAAGATGCCTTAGGTGGTTACACTGAACAAGCAGCCCGTATTCAATTTTTATATGAAGGTGACGATTTCACTGGATTATTTAATTACCATGTTCGTGATTTAGATGGCTCTCCAATTGCCTTTCGTGCTAACACTATCAAACCTGGTACTAACGATTTAGTTGATGGTTTTGAAAATGACGTGGTGTATCACGATGCCGCATCTCGTGCGACGCAGCAAGTTGAATCGCAAGGTGCAAGCCTTAAGCTTGAGTGGGACTTAGCTAATCATACAGTAACGTCAATTTCTGGTTGGGAAAGTGCAGAAATTTACTCTCGTGCTGACATCGATGGTGGTTTGGATACATCTAATCTTCCTAATTATACGGGACCAGGTTCTACTCCTTTTTCTTCAGAAAGTGCTGATGGTATTCCAGACCAAGACCAATACACGCAAGAACTTCGCTTATCAAGTAACTTTGCCGGTGATGTAAATTACCAGATGGGTGTTTTTTACTTCGACGAAGCATTAACAATTGAAAACTTTAGCTATGATACAGCCAATAATGGCGTATTAAATGGTTTTGTTAGCCAGCAGCAAGACACTAAAGCGTGGGCTGTGTTTGGCTCAATTGATTACACCATTACTGATGCTCTGAAAGTAACCGCGGGTCTTCGTTATTCAGATGATGAGAAAGAGTTCTCAGCAAATCGTACATTTGGTCCATTACCAGGTGAGGCAGGTGCTCCGTTATTTATTGAGCGTGATGTAAGTGATGATCACGTAAGCTGGGATTTATCAGCTAACTATAAAATCAACGATGATGTAAATTGGTATGGCCGTATTGCTAACAGTTTCCGCGCACCAAGTCTTCAAGGTCGTATCTTATTTGGTAGTGAAGTAACCGTTGCAGATTCAGAAACGGTTACTTCGTTTGAGACAGGTATTAAATCTGATGTGTTAGATGGCCAAGGCCGTGTTAACGCAACCGTATTTTATTACACTATGGATGACCAACAGCTAACAGCTGTAGGTGGTGGTGCTAACTTTAACCGTTTATTAAATGCTGATAAAACAACTGGCTACGGTTTCGAAATTGATTCTGAGTGGGTGTTAACAGATGAACTAAATGCAACGTTTAATTTAAGCTACAATAAAACCGAGCTAAAAGACAAAGACTTATCAGTTGCAGTGTGTGCTCAGTGTACAGTTACAGATCCTATCAATAACGGCGGCCAAGCAATCTTAGATGGTAACAGCTTACCGCATGCACCAGAGTGGATCTCTAACATCACACTTCGTTACACTAAAGAACTCGCTGAAGGTGAATTCTTCACTTACGCTGATGTGTCGTACCGCAGTGAAATTGACTTTTTCTTATATGAATCAGTTGAGTTTGAAGGTAAGCCACTAACTGAAGTTGGTCTACGTGCCGGTTATGCATGGGCGCAAGGCGACTACGAATATGAAGTATCAGCATTCGTGCGTAACCTATTTGACGAGCAACAAGCAATTGGTGGTGTTGATTTCAACAACAACACAGCAATGGTTAACGAAGAGCGTTACATTGGTGCTGAATTTAAAGTTAACTTCTTCTAATCGATTAAATTAACGTTAAATTGTATTTAATGACAAAAGCCTACCATGTGTAGGCTTTTTCTATTTTTGTAGAGCTGCTAAAGTAGCGCTTATACGTTTATTTAAAGAGAAAAAGTAATGGCTGGATTTTGGAATTACCGTGTAATTTTTTGTGAAGCAACCAAAGATGAAGCGGCGCAATATCAAATACATGAAGTGGAATATAACCTAAATGGTAAAGTAACTAACTGGTCAGAAACGGGGGCAGCACCATTTGGAACCACATTAGATGCGTTAAAAGATGATGCTGAGCGCTTAAAAACCGCCTTCGAAAAGCCGATACTTAAAGTAATGCGCAAAGCCCGAGGTTATGAGTTAGTTGATGTAAACACCGGCGAAGACGCTTATGCTGAGCCGCCAGCAGGTTTGGCTGAGTAACACAAATTATTAAAAGGTGCTTAGGCACCTTTTTTATTATTCAGAGCATAGGCTGATTAGCTAAACAGCTAAACAACAAGGAGAAAGTATGTCTATTGAAGCGGTATTATTTGATATGGATGGCACGTTAGTTGATTCTGAAAGTGTGCATTATATCTGTTGGAGCCAATTACTTGCGCCTTTTGGTGTACGTTATGACGAAGATGATTTTTGCCAGCGCTTTTCTGGGCGCCCCACGATTGACGCTGCAAAGGAAATAAAACAAACCCATAACTTGTCTGTGAGTAGTCGCTATTTAGCGGATGAAAAATACCGTTTGTTTAAGGGTCTGTTGACCTTTGCAGATTTAAATTTGTTCAAGCTAGGGGCGATTTAATCGCGGCGCGAGGTTTGTAACCTAGTGGGCTCGATAACTGCTCCTGCGTTATTCTACTGGCTTACATCCATGTAAGAATAAGTCAAAGCCGAGCAACAAAGAGTTAATCGCCCCTAGGCAGAACCCTTCGGGCAACGCCTATTTGGCATTGATGCTGCGTTATCGCCTATTTATGGGGAGTAACCACACCACATAGGCTCTGCCTTGCCTAAATACCAAATAGTCTGCTGCAAATTTAACCTTGAAAGATCAACAGACCCTAGCAAACGTTAAAACCAATTTACCGCCTTTAATGCCTTATGCTGCAGATATTTTATTCGCGGTTAAAGAGCAAGGCTTAAAAATGGCGTTAGTAACAGGCAGCGCACGCCATGAAGCTGAGCCAATACTAAAAGGATTAGGGTTTTATGATTTATTTGATACGGTGGTTACAAAAGACGATGTAACCAATCCAAAGCCTGCCGGTGATCCTTATTTACTAGCACTTAAAAATATAAAGGTCGCTGCAAAAAATGCGATTGCCGTTGAAGATACCTTTACTGGCGTAACAGCAGCAAATAATGCAGCCTTAGCCGTTGTAGCGATTGCTAATAAGCACACCGAGCAGCACGACTTCAGTAAAGCAATACAGCAAATGCATAACCTTGAAGAATTTTGGCAATGGCTTCAATCTCAACTATAGTTTAAGCCATATTTAAATTTGCAAGGATGCAGTTATGGTTACTATTCAAAGATACCTATTTATTTTTTTAACGCTTTTTAGTGCGAGTTTATTAGCGCAATTGCCACAAGTGCAACTCGCTGATGTTTATGATGAAACTAAGCATAACGATATTCGCCAATATTTGGTGAGTGAAAAGTTTGACGGCGTTAGAGCAATATGGACGGGGAAACAATTTGTTACCCGCCAAGGTAATCCAATTAATCCTCCTAAGTGGTTTACCGCCCCTTTGCCTGATGTTTGGTTAGACGGTGAGTTATGGACCAAGCGGGGTCAATTTTCTGTTCTCAGTGGTATTGTTAGAACAAAAATACCCAACGACTTACTCTGGCAAACAGTGACTTATCAAGTATTTGATATGCCAGATACAAGCACGCCTTTTCATCGTCGCTATCAAAATTACCTGTCACTCATTACTAAGTTAAATAGCTCACATATTAAGGCGGTTAAGCAATATCAATTTAGCGACAATCAACAACTAAGTGATTACTTTAATGAGGTCACCAAACAAGGCGGGGAGGGCGTTATGCTTCATTTAGCAGAGGCTAAGCATTCGAGTGGTCGCTCTAGTGCATTGTTAAAACTCAAACCTTATTTGGATGCTGAAGCGCTAGTTATTGAACATTTACCAGGTAAAGGTAAATACACTGGTATGCTCGGGGCATTGCGAGTGCAAACCAAGCAAGGCGTAACCTTTTCTATTGGCACGGGCTTTAGTGATGAAGAACGCAAGCGTCCGCCAGCCATTGGTTCAACAATCACTTATCGATACCACGGATACACTAAAAATGGTTTACCGCGTTTTGCTAGCTTTTTGCGAGAAAGACCCGAAAAATAAAGAGTGTAGGCCAATTCAGTATATATTTTTTAGCAATTATGCTAAATTGCGCGGCCTTTTTGGTAATGTTTGGTGATCTATGTTTGTTGGTTTTGATTATGGTAGTTCTAATTGTGCTATGGGTGTTTTAAACGAAGAGCGTGTTCAGCTTATCCCTTTAGAGCAAGGCAAACATTATCTTCCATCAACTTTATACACTCATCATAGCGCCTTAGTCGTTGATTTTGTTGCGCAGCATTTGCAGGGCTCAGAGCATGAGCATGCCTATAAAACCGCGCGCCAACCCTTACTTAATACACTCCCGCGAATTAAATCAGACCTAGACTTACAAGCCGGCGACGACACCTTATTCATTGGCCGTGAGGCGATTAGTGAATATGTGCAATTTCCTGAAGAAGGTTATTTTGTAAAATCCCCTAAATCATTTTTTGGCGCAACGGGCTTAAAGCAAGGTCAAATCAATTTTTTTGAAGATATTGCCACAGCAATGATTTTAAAAATAAAACAACGTGCTGAATTATCATTAGGGTATACGCTGAGCCAAACTGTTATTGGGCGCCCAGTGAATTTTCAAGCGGTTGGTGGTCAGCAGTCAAACCAACAAGCCGTGGGTATTCTAACACGCGCAGCAAACCGAGCGGGCTTTAAAGATGTTGAGTTTTTATATGAGCCACTCGCCGCTGGTATTGATTATGAAAGTGATTTAACGCAAGACCAAAAAGTATTGGTGATTGATATTGGCGGTGGTACCAGTGACTGCTCATTTGTACAAATGGGGCCAAGCTTTAGAGGAAATAGCCAGCGAGATAGTGATTTTTTATCTCATAGTGGTAAACGTGTTGGCGGAAACGATTTAGATATTGCTTTGAGCTACCATGGTTTAATGCCGTTACTCGGGCTTGGCAGTACGTTTAAATCAGGTTTACCACTACCTAATCAAGCATTTTGGCAAGCTTGTAAAATTAACGATGTGAATTTACAGAGCCAGTTTTATAGTGCCCAGCATTATCGTGAACTCAGTGCGCAGTTACGCGATGTCAGCGCTCCTGAACTTTATAAACGACTTATTCACTTACAGCAAAATAAGCAAGGTCACCAATTAGTTCAACAAGCTGAAGCGGCTAAAATTGCATTAACATCCGCAAATAGTTTTAATTGTGATTTAGCCTTTTTAGATAACTCATTAAGCAAAGATATTTCAGTCGCTGATTTAGCGCTTGCTGTTGACGATAGCATTAGTCAGATTGTTACCTTAGCTAAACAGGCAATTACTGATGCGAATACCACTCCCGATGTGATTTACTTAACGGGAGGGAGTGCACAGTCTCCATTAATTAAAGCGGCGTTGAGTGAGCATTTAGGTAACATAAAAATGGTGAACGGTGATCACTTTGGTAGTGTAACTGCTGGCCTTACTAAATGGGCCAGCATGCTTTATAAGTAAGCTGCTATAGAGGTATTTTTCGGGTTGCGAGGTATTTTTCGTAATCTGGCAATGTTCGCTCAAGCTCTACATCCATTAATGGTGAGCTAAGTAGCATATCGGCACTCACTTCATTACACGCCACAGGAATATTCCACACAGCAGCTAAACGTAGCAGAGCTTTAACATCGGGATCATGAGGTTGCGAGGCTAAAGGGTCCCAAAAAAAGACTAATACATGTATTTCATGCTCCGCTATTTTCGCCCCGAGTTGTTGATCGCCGCCCATAGGGCCACTTAATAATTGAATAACATCAAGCCCTGTTGTTTTCTCAATTAAATGCCCAGTAGTCCCTGTGCCATATAAAGTGTGTTTACTTAGAATGGCCTTATGTTTTTCGCACCATAACTTAAGCGCGGCTTTTTTGCCGTCATGTGCTACTAAGGCTATATTTTTTTGCGCAGGTAGAGATTGTATTTTTTGATCCATGCTGATTCTTATTAGTTAGAGTAATAAATTGATAGCCAAGGCAATAAATACAATGCCTGTGAACCTATCAATCCAGAGCTGGCTATTTGGGTGATTTCTAAAAAATTGAGCTATTTTATCGCCGAAATAAATATACGTGCAGTCTATCGGAAAAGCAAAGATTGGATACAGTAGCCCAAAAAACGCCAGCTGAAAGGTTGCAGATGACAAGCTATGGTCAACAAATTGTGGGATAAAAGCAATAAAAAACAAAGCCACCTTAGGGTTAAGCACTTCTGTCATCATAGCATGAAACATGACATTTTTGTTTTTATTGGTTGTAACATGCGGTTTATCGCTTTGCTCACAAGATGGTGGCATAAACGTGCCTTTAAGCATCATAAAACCTAAGTAACATAAATAGGCTGCACCTGCATATTGTACGCTGGCATAGGCTGTTTCAGAGGCTTTTAAAATAGCACTTAAACCAATAACTGCAAAAAATGTATGTACTACGCCACCTAAGGCAAAGCCAAAAGCACTTTGCATACCTGCTTTTCGCCCGTTAGCAAATGTTTGTGCCATTAAGAACGCGTTTGATGGCCCAGGCGCGACGGCCATTAAAAAGCTGGCGAGTAAAAATGAAAGTAAAAAATCAGGATTGATCATTGCTCTGAATCAAAAAGGGTTTGGTGGTTAATGTTATCAAGCATATAGAAAAATAAAAAGCGGGCATATTGCCCGCTTGGTAAAGAGTGTTAACTACAGTACTAATTGCCTGTGATGATTATAATTCACAGGCTCAGTAAACGTGCATTTTATTAGGCATATTTAGCATAACGAAACAGTAAGTAAGAAAAGGGAATTAATAATAAAAAGTGTGTGCCTATAAGCTCTGGGGTTGATAAATTTAAATATTGAGTAATAAACACCAATAAACTTGCTCCACTCATTTGCATTGCTCCCAAAAGAGCAGAGGCGGTGCCTGCTTGTTTAGGAAATAAACTCAAAGCACGCCCGGCGGCAGAGCCAAGTGTTAAAGCAAAACCAAATGCTGCAATGAACATAGGGATCATTAATGCCAATGGCGTTTTAAATTGGCTTAATAACACCATAAGTAAGCCGGCACTCACTAGCACTAAAAGGCCTATTTTTAAGGCTCTTTTAGGTTGACGTTTAATGTAAATAGGCATAATAAAACTAGCAAGAATACTAAGCACTGCATTGAGCGAGAACCAAAAGGTAAAGTCGGCTACGTTGCCACCTAATTCAGTAATGAGCCAACCGGGAGCCAGTGTTACAAACACCAATATAGCTGACATAGTGACCATACATAACAGGCTATTAAATAAAAATAATGGAGTTGAAATGATGGGGAGAAAGCGTCTTAAATCTAAAATATGCCCCTGGTAATGACTGTCTGCTGGTCGTGTTTCCCTAAACAAGAATAAGGTGACAATAAACCCCAGTAATGCAAAACCGGTTAAAAATAGAAAGTTCATTTGCCAACCAAACTGTACGGTTAGCCAAGCACCTAAAATGGGCGCTAATGCTGGAATAAAGCAAACTATACCGTTTAGATAGGTAATTATTTGGCCACTGCGCTCACTACCAAACTTATCTCTTACTATTGCAAAAGCGACAACAAAGGTAGCGCACGCGCCTAATCCTTGAATAGTACGAGCAAACATCAGTACTAAAAAGCTAGGAGTATAATACGCCCCCAATGCCGCCAGTCCATACAAAGCGACCCCAGTTAAGGCGATGGGCTTTCTGCCAAAACGATCAGCGAGTGGACCTGCAATTAATTGCCCCAAACCAACAGTAAGCATAAAAATAGCCACCGTTTGCTGTACTTGCTTTTCGCTCACTGAGAATTGCTCTGCGATAGTGGGAAAGGCAGGCAGGTAAATATCAATGCCCATCGGACAAAAAATGACGAGTAACGCTAAGATAAGTAATAAAGTAAAATTAGGTTTAGCGGGCTGTGTATGCATCAGGTCTCCTTTTGTTGGTATTTTAAGTGGCGACTGATGAAAAAGAAAGGGCTTATGGCCGATGTATCAGCCAAGTTACCTACTTTGAACCTTATTATGATTATTTTTGTTTAAGTATCACACTTCTTTAAACTGATCCGATGTGTTAATTTGCTTTTTAAGCAAAGACAATGGAAAAATAATAATGAGTAATGAGTCTGCATTAATAAAAACATGGCATAAATTTAAAAAGTGGCCATGCGGTAACTGGCTTTTCAGTAAAGCCGTGTGTTTCAAGGCACCATATTTTGGCTCTATGAAACCCACTATTTTAGATTTAAAAGCAGGGCACTGTAGTGCTGTGGTTAAAAACACACGCCGTGTACATAATCACATTGGAACAATTCATGCTATTGCTCAATGTAATTTGGCTGAGCTGTGTGCGGGAGTGATGGTGGATGCGACGGTACCGCATAAAACACACCGTTGGATACCTAAAGGTATGACAGTACAATACTTAGCTAAAGTAGACACAGACGTTACTGCGATTGCTGAAATTGAGTTACCTCATCAATGGACTGATAAAGAAGATTTAGTGGTGCCGGTAAAGCTTTACAATACCCGAAATGAGTTGGTGTTTACTGCAGATATAACCATGTACATCACAAAGAAGAAGTAATTGCTAAATTATATTTTTATATAAAGTATTAAAAACAATGGTTTAGTTTATTGACTAAACCATTTTTTGTTTAGGTTTAACCTTTTGCAGTAGACGACTTGTTTACAAACGAAAGGCCATTGTCTTCATTATCAATAATGGCTTTTACATCGTTAACCGGTTTTGGTTTATCTTTAGCATGCTCAATGACTTCTTTTTCAAAGCGCTGCTTTAAACTACCCTCAATAATCGCACCGGCTTCTATGCTCAGGGTGTCATGAAATATATCGCCAAGTACATGAGCGTTATTTTCGATCTTTACTTCACTTGCATTTAAAGAGCCGATGATTTTACCTTTAACAACGACACTGCTTGCCTCAACAACGCCCTCAACAACACCTGAAGTGCCAATCACTAAATGTTCGGCCTTTATATCACCGTCTATTCGTCCATCTAGTTGTACTTCACCTTGGCTTACCAAAGAGCCCGTTATACGCACATCATTAGAAATGATTGAGGGAGTATGACTTACTCGCTTGATTGATGAGTCCGTTTTTGCTTGTTTATTTTTACCAAACACGAGAAAGCGCCTTTGTTATTTTTAGTGGATTGACATGCTTGTCGTCGATTAATACTTCATAGTGTAAATGAGTACTTGTACTTCTTCCGGTACTGCCCATTAAGCCAATGACATCGTGCTTTGCAACAACTTGGCCTTTTTTAACATTAACTTTGTTTAAGTGACCAAAGCGCGTTACAACACCGTTTTTATGCGCTAACTCTATAAAGTTACCATAACCGCCATTACGGCCCGCTCGACGAACCGTGCCATCGGCAGGGGCAAAAATTTCTGTTTTATGCCACCCAGCTAAATCAATGCCTTTATGAAAAGCGCGCCTTTTATTCATTGGGTCTTTTCTAAGTCCAAAATTACTGGAAATATAATACTTAGCAGCAGGTAAAGGTAGAGTATTAGGCAGTGCTGTTAAAAAGCTCTCAAGCTGGTTTAACAGTAGTAGCTTATCGGCAATAGCAAGAAAAGTACTTGGAATTTTACTTTCATCGAGTATATCTAGCGGGCCACCTTGCGCCGTTGTTTGTGCCGCTAATGCGAGGTGCTGTGCAAGTGCATTTTCGAGACCTGTGTCTTGCAATATCTCTAAAATAGCGTCGTGGCGTTGATTAATTTGCGCAGCTAATAAGGTAAAATTAGTATCGTATTGCTGATTTAATAAAGTGTAGCGCTGCTCAAAACTGGTTAAACTGTTTTGTGCGTGTTTATTTTGTGTTTTATCTTCTTCGAGCGGCTCATGAAATTCGCTTTCGTTCTCATTAATAGGAGAAGATTCAAGCTCACCCTCTAATTTTATTACATCTTTGCTGATAGAAGCTGGGAGTGATTCAATCATACCTTGTAATAAAGCTTGTTTTTGTTCGAGTTCAGCTAACTGCTCTTGCTGCAATGCGAAGCGTTGTTGCTGTTGCTTTACTTTTTGTTGCCATTGTACTTGCTTATCAAGCTGAGTTTGCTCGATATGAGAAATTTGGTGTGTTTGCATATACACACGAATACTAGAGACACTCATCCACACAATAGCAATGAAAATAATAGCAAGCGCAGAAACCTGTAGCCAAGGCGTCAAAACAACATGTTTTACTTCACCATTTTGGCGAATGAGCAGCTGACGAGCTGGGAAATGTTTATTAAAAATAGACTTTATAAATAAAGGCATGTCACATAAATACTGGCTATTAAGGGGGTCAAGATAGCAATTTGAACTAAAAAAGCCAGAAAAAAATTGTAACTTCGGCTTAATTAATAGAAAAGGGCGGCTTATTCAGCAACCCTTTTTTACTAGTTTATTGATTTTATATATTATTTTGCTGGTAGTACGGTGCTCTCTACAAAGCCAAAGCCAATACGTGCAAAGCCTTCTTTTTCACACCAGCCACGCATTATAACGTTGTCGCCATCTTCCAAGAAGCTACGCTGCTCGCCGTTACTTAAAGTGATCTTTTCTTTACCACCACGAGAAAGCTCAAGTAATGAACCCGCTTCTTCATGAGTAGGTCCTGATTGCGTGCCAGAGCCCAGCATGTCGCCTGGCATAAAGTTACACCCGTTTACGGTATGGTGAGTTACCATTTGCGCTACAGTCCAGTATGAGTGCTTAAAGCTAGACTTAGACACTTGAGTTGGGTTGTAGCCTTCATCACGCATTTTTTGTGTTTGAATTTTAACATCCATTTGAATATCAAATGCACCTTGATCACGGTTAGCCGTTGATTCTAAATATTCTAATGGTTGCGGATCATTTTCATCACGCGTCCAGCTTGTTCTGAATGGTGCAAGTGCTTCGGTAGTTACAATCCATGGTGACACGGTTGATGCGAAATTTTTCGCTAAAAATGGACCAAGCGGTTGGTATTCCCATGCTTGTAAATCACGTGCTGACCAATCGTTGAAAACACAAAAGCCGAATACATGCTTTTCAGCATTTTCAATTGAGATTGCATCGCCCAGATCATTACCTTTACCTAGGTAAATACCTAGTTCCAGCTCATAGTCAAGGCGCTTACACGGACCAAATGAAGGAACTTCTGCATCTGGCGCTTTAGTTTGTCCTTTAGGGCGATGAAACTGCTGACCAGACACGCCAATAGATGACGAACGACCGTGATAACCAATCGGTACCCACTTGTAATTCGGTAGCAGTGGGTTATCAGGGCGGAATAAACTACCTACGGCAGTCGCATGATAAATCGAGGTGTAAAAGTCAGTGTAATCGCCAATGCGACACGGCAGAGCAAACTCAATCTCGCTTTGCGCAATAAGTGCGTGTGTAAGTTGTTCTTGATGCTCAGAACCTTCACGTAATGCTTTCGATAATGCTAAACGTAGGGCTGACCAATATTGCTCACCCAGACCCATAAATTCATTTAATGTAGCTTGGCTTGCAGCTTTAACGGCAATCTGTGCATCACCAGAGAATAAACCAAGTTCATTTACTTTTGCTAAATCAATAACCTGATCACCAATAGCTACAGCGCCACGGAACGCTTCATCTGAATTTTTACGACGTACTTCTGCAAAAGGAAGGTTTTGAATTGGGAAGTCACAGTTCGCTTCGTTAGCAGATGCAACCCAGCTTTTTAGATTAATATCGTGGGTTTCGTTAATTAGGCTCATACTCTTTCCTTATTGGTTCGCGCTGATTTATTAGTTATCTATATGGAGGCAATCAACGCAATTTAAACAGTTAGTTTAAAACAGAATTTAAAACGACAAAAAGCAGCGTGTTAAACGCTGCTTTTTAAGCGCAATATGGCGGTTTAGATTACACCACGACGCTCTTGATCACGTTCGATTGATTCGAACAGCGCTTGGAAGTTACCTTCACCAAAGCCACCATCGTCAACACGTTGGATCATCTCGATGAAGATAGGACCAAATAGGTTCTTCGAGAAAATTTGCAGTAGATAACAGTTTTCGCTTTGGCTATCTACAAGGATTTGATGCTCACGGATCTTCTCTTTATCTTCTTTAACCCATGGTACACGGTCAAAAATAGTATCGTAGTACTCAGGGATAATATCTAAAGTGGCAATCGTTGATTTATCTAACTTATCAAGTGAGCTTACTAGGTCATTAGTTAGGAATGCTAAATGCTGTACACCCGGACCATTGTACTCATTTAAGTACTCATCGATTTGGTTGTTGTTGTTATCTTTACCTTCATTGATTGGAATCGAGAAAGTGCCGCACGGAGATTTAAGTGCGTAAGATAATAACGCTGTTTTTTGACCTTTAATGTCGAAGTAACGAACTTCTGTAAAACCAAATACGTCTTTATAGAAGTTAGCCCATGTTTCCATCGTGCCTTTATATACGTTATTGGTTAAATGGTCGATACGGATGAAGCCTTTGTCTTCAACAATGTTTTGCTCGCTTAAGTCTTCGAAATCTGACTCATAGATAGAGCCTTTGTCGCCAAACTGTTCAATAAAGTAAATTAAGCTGTCGCCGATACCGTAAATAGCAGGGTATGGTAAGTTTTTATGTGTTGAGTCTGTTGCTGGTTTTGCACCACGTTCAACAGCAACCTCGAATGCTTTTTGTGCATTCTCTACACGCCAACCCATTGAACAGATTGCTGGGCCGTGGCTTTTAGCAAATTCAGCAGAAAAACCTTCACGCTCATTATTTAGTAAAAAATGAATATCGTTTTGGTTGTAATAAACAATGTCTTTACCCTTGAATTTTTTTAGCTTAGAAAAGCCAAAATCAGTAAACACTTTGTCCATGTAATCTGCATCCGGTGTTGCATATTCAGTGAATTCAATGCCCATTAGGCCTAACGGATTATTTACTTCGCTCATTGTCATTACTCCCGCAATTAAGCACTGCGATTATTAGTTATCGTATTGCCTTCATGATTAACCAGATTGGTGTTTTGGGGAAGAGGGTGTTGTTATTTAGTAAATAGCGCGTGTGTAAATTTTACGAGACGGTTATCAAAGTATGTTGTTTATTTACATACGAGCAGGTGAAAGTAAAAATTAGGAAGCGAGATAGAAGTGCAGACTTTCTTATTAAGCTATTGATTATTAATAGTTTAATTTAATTTATTTATATGTGTTTTTAGTTTTTTTTCGCTAAAAAAAGTGCGGTTTTTGTATTTTATTATTTACACTTTTAATGAGTTTGGTTAGCTGCGATATATATAAAAACAAAGAGTATTGATGCTTTGCTGCTATAAACTCGTTTATGCACAGTGATGAGGTATAAATAATAAACGGCTGAATGTAAAAATTGTGTGGTTTAATCTAGCGGCCATAAAAATACCCCCTGCAGTTAACTACAGGAGGTATTTGATATCATTTATCAAAGCTCATAATTATGCGTGTGATAAATCTAAATTATTGTGTTGGTGCGGTTTGTTCTAAACCTTGTTTTTCCCATATTTTAGCTTTAAAACTCATCAGTACTAAGATGATACCTACACCGATACTAAATAAGGCAATTTGTAGGTAAAGGTTCGGGATTTCTTCAACATTGTTAGGATCAAAGTTACCAGCAAGTAATCCTGAAATAACGTTACCGATAGAGTATGTAAGTACAAATACACCCATCATTTGACCAGTAAAGCGACGAGGCGATAACTTACTTACAGCACTCAATGCAACTGGGCTTAAACAAAGCTCACCCACTGTGTGTAAGAAATACGTAGTAACAAGCCAATAAGGTGCTACTTTTAAGCCTTCAGCGGCATAGTGTGCTGCCATAAACATTACTAAAAAGCCTGAAGCCATAATAACGAGGCCCAACGCACATTTTACGCTGTAAGTAGGCGAGACCATTTTTTTAGATAAATTAATCCAAAAAGCGGCAAAGAATGGCGATAGCGCAATAATGAACAATGAATTTAGAGATTGGAACCAAGTCGTTGGAATTTCAAATGTGCCAACCAGACGGTCTGTGTAGTCACGAGCAAACAGATTTAATGAAGAACCGGCTTGTTCAAAGCCAGACCAAAAACAGGCTGAAGCGACACAGACTAAAAATAGCGCCCACATTCTTTGTTTTTCAGCATCGGTTAGTTTGCCTTTGAAGTATATAAGGCCAAAGTAAACGAAAAAGATAACAGTAAATATAACTGCGGTATACCCTGCAACAATCGATGGGTTAATGACAATAGCACCTGTCATCGCAGCAGCGGTAACACCGGCGGTCGCGATAACAAATGCAGCAATACCACCCCATGCGCGCGAAGTACCTTTAGGACTTAATGGGTTAGCAGGTAAGGCGCTGTGATCTGGTAAGTTTTTAAGTGTACGCTTGTATTGAATTAAACCAATACCCATACCGACAGCCGCGGCACCAAATGCCCAGTGCCAACCTACGTTTTCCATAAAGTAACCACACACGTAGTAACCAATTAAAGAACCTAAGTTAATACCCATGTAGTAAATAGCGAAACCACCATCACGGCGCTCATCTTCGTCAGTATAAAGCTGACCAACCATGGCACTGATATTAGGTTTAAGTAAACCAGTACCAGTTGCAACAAAGATCAAACCAATAAAAAATGAATATTCATGTGGCACGGCTAAAATAATATGGCCACACATGATAATAATACCGCCATACCATACTGCTTTTTGACCACCAAATAATCTATCTGCTAACCAACCACCAGGTAAACCTAAAAAGTATACTGAACCTGTGTATAAGCCATAAATTGCAGCAGCAGAAGCAACGGTAAATCCTAGGCCTTCTTGTTGTAAACTTGCTGTCATAAATAATACGAGCATCGCTCGCATACCGTAGTAACTCATTCGTTCCCACATTTCTGTGAAAAACAGGGTTGAAAGTCCTTTAGGGTGACCAAACCAGCCACTGTCAGAATTTGAACTCATATTTACTTCCTAATTCATTATTGTTTTGATGACCTTGTGGTTTTTTATTTAGCTAAATTTTTACTTATAAAAAGTATAATAAATGCTCGATCATCAGTGTTTTTTATGCAGCTAAGGTAATGGTTTGCTAAACGCAGCTATACGTTTAGGTAAGAGTCACACCCTTATCCTAGTTACAATTGCGCCTAAGTATACATAGACCTTTGTGCTAGGGGAAGCGTTGAGCGCGCTATCATACATCGGTTATGTAATTGTTAAATACCAGTGTGTGAACCCCTATTTGCTGTAGTAAACATCTAAACTTATTAAAAAATATCTTTAACATCATAGGTAATATTGTCATACCAACGTTATCTTTAATACTGTTTGAATACCGCTTGAAAAATAAATAAAAGCTTTCTTTTACGGGTAGTTACAGCTACTAATTTTTCAATAATAGTTAACCTTTACTACTTTAATTTAATAATCACCACTTAGATTAAACATGAGCGAATATTGGCGTATGGACAGTAATGATTCGCTCATTGCAGCATATAATTTATACAATGCCAGCTTGACGAAATTGAGTTGCAACAACCCCAACTTTTAGTGAACAGCCAAGCTTGAATGCGTTAAGTGCTTGAAAAAGCCCTCTAGTTAGTAAAAAATATTTTTTCGTCCAAATTTCTTTACAATAAACTATGCTCGTAAACAGAGTTAGCGTATTATTCACGCCAACTAGTTTTTCCTTACCTGAGGGTGTATGCGTTTAGATATTCACTGTGCAGACCGAGTTGGTATTGCTCAAGAGATTCTTAATATTTTAGTTAGCTACAATGTTGACTTAAAGGGGATTGAAGTCGACTCAGTAAATTGTCGTATGTATGTGAGTTTTCCTGAGATTGAATTTGAACAATTTCAAAAAATTATGCCGTCTATTCGCTTAATCGATGGTGTACATGATGTACGAACAACCGCGTTTTTACCGTCTGAACGTGAGCACAACGAACTTAACACTTTATTAAGAGCACTTCCTGATGGCGTTATATCTATTGATGCTAAAGGGTGGGTACGCCTGTGTAACGACGCAGCCTGCAAAGATTTACAATTAACAGAAAAAGAAGTCACCGGTGCTAATATTAATAATTTGCTCAAAGGCTTTAACTTTACCCGTTGGTTAGAAGGCAAAGAAGTACTGGGGCAAACCACGCGTGTTGAAGTAGCTGGTGAAGATTTTATTGCTGATATTCTGCCTATTGCGGTCCCTCAAGGCAGCGAAGGCGATGTGCTAGCGGGCGCGGTAATTAATATAAAATCGCAAAGCCGTTTAGGCCAGCAAGTGAGTGCTTTTAGGCGTTATGGCCAAGAAAGCTTTGCGACTATTCATAACTTTAGCACGGCGATGCGCCGTGTTGTTCGCGAAGCGCGAAAAATGGCGCAACTTGAAGCCCCCATTCTTATTACGGGTGAAACAGGGACGGGTAAAGAGTTACTAGCGCGAGCTTGTCACTATGCATCTAACCGCTCAGTAAAACCATTTATTGCTCTATCGTGCGCCTCGTTACCAGATGATGTTGCTGAGTCCGAACTATTCGGTTATGCCGGGTATGAAGAAAATGCAGCGCCTAAACGTGGTGTACTCGAACAAGCGGATGGTGGAACGGTATTTTTAGATGAAGTAGGTGAAATGTCGACGCAGCTACAAACTAAATTGCTACGTTTTTTACAAGACGGTACATTTAGAAAAGTTGGCGACGAAAACGAAGTTAAAGTGAACGTGCGTATTATTGCTGCCACGCAAAAAGATTTACCAGCAATGGTGCAAGAGGGCGTATTTAGAGAAGATTTATACTACCGAATTAATGTATTAACACTGGAAATTGCGCCGCTTAGAGATCGTAAAGCGGATGTTGGGCCACTTACTGAACACTTTATTCAAAAATATGCGCAGCAAAATGGCCATACAGTCCCCGAGTTATCTGAAGAATGTTTAACGTTTTTACAAGATTACCCGTGGCCTGGCAATGTACGCCAATTAGAAAACGCGATTTACCGGGCGGTATCGTTGTTAGAAGACAGTGAACTGCGCGTTGAACATTTACAGTTACCCACGTTTACCCATGATTTAGGCTATTTAGAGTCTGATTTTGAGGGCTCGCTTGATCAAGCAGTTAAGCGTTTTGAAGCCACCTTACTGCGTAAGCTTTATCCTGCCTATCCTAGCTCTCGTCAGTTAGCTAAACGCTTGGGACTAAGTCATACTGCAGTGGCTAATAAATTGCGTGATTACGGAATTAACCGCAAAACGGTTAAAGTTTAAAGATAGATACCCAAATATCCTCATTTAATGATTGATTCCTTGGTTTAAAAACAACCAAAGGAGTCAATCGCTATGATACACTGATAAAAACTCAACTGGTAAGACCTCTACTGTGAACTTATATTTTAGACTACTGCTGTTATTTTTTAAAATTAAACGTAATTGTGACTACCAATCGTTATTAGAGACGGTTGATATAGACTACAAAGCATTACCAAGTGACTGCGATATTAATTTGCATTTAACCAATTCACGCTATTTAGCGATGATGGACTTGTCGCGTACCTGGATGACTGAACGGGTTGGTTTGCTTAAGCAAATAATGAAACGTCGTTGGTTTCCTATTGTTAATGCGACAGCTATTACCTACATCCGCGATATTAAGCCAATGCAACGTTTTACTATTAGTACGCGTTTGGTTGGCTGGGATCATAAATACTTTTACATTGAACAAAAGTTTCATTCTGAGCGGGGCTTACATGCCATTGCTTATGTGCGCGGCGTGTTTAAAAGTAAAAAAGGGGTGGTAAGCGTTGAGCATATGCTCGAGGTTGCAGGCTTTGACGGGGTTGCCCCCATTTTACCGGCTGAAATAATTCACTGGAAAGAAATGCTTGAGCAAAAAAAAGTAAATAACTTACCTCGCTAAACACAGGCAAAAAAAAAGGCCTAACGGCCTTTTTAACACACACATAAACGTTATTAGAACGAGTATTTAAGACCAAACATAGCTACAACAGGGTCAAGTGACACGGTTGAAGTTAATGCTTTTGCACCATTAGCATAAACAGTCGCATCAGTATCAATATCCATGATAGATACCATAGCGTGTAGGCCCCATTTTTCATCAATCTTGTAGTTAGCACCTACTTGAGCAACAAAACCAAATGAATCATCTAGTTTTACTTCTACATCGTTAGTTTCTAACGTTGCTTTAAGTGCTGCAGAAGGCTGTTCGTCAAAGAACGTCGTATAGTTAATTCCCACACCTACAAACGGACGAAGTGCATAGCTGCTATCTAAAAAGTGGTATTGTGCAACCAGTGATGGTGGTAAATGTTTAATATCAGCAATTTTATTACCAGCTAAACCACCAGTACCTTCTACATCATGAGAAAACGGCGTTGCTGCAATAAGCTCTAATACCCATTGGTCGTTAAATGCGTAATCTACAGTAATACCTAACTGAGTATCTGAGTCGCCTTTTAAGCCTAGAGTGGGTGCTTCGTTAATTTTTGAACCATCGTTATCTGGATTAACATTAATTGCACCAACATTAACACTAAAGTTTGCGTGTGCTGCAGGAGAAAGAGCCAGTAAAGAAGTAAGTATTGCAATGCTTAGTTTAGTTTTCATGTTGTTCTCCGTGAACTACTGTGTGACTATTTGTTGATTGAGGCTATTATTGCTCGAGGTTAAAAATAAAAACCTGTTCTAGATCAAAGTTTCAAAAGCGGATGAGTAAAGAGCCTCTATTTATTGATTTAGATTAAACTTTTACTTAATTAGTGCTTAAAAATTATTGACTGATCACTTAAATACAAGCCGCAAAAGAAGTATTCATAATATAATCAGCTAGTTTTGTTAAACTAAGGCTATGTTCACGGTTTAATAAAAGTAAGCGACCTCATGACTCCCTCTGGTCAACTATTTCTTCAAGGCTCCATTGCTAAAGCGCTGTTGAAATTAGGTATTCCTATTATCCTCATTAATATATTGCAGTCGGCTTATCAGCTTACGGATGCATTTTGGGTTGGGCGATTAGGAGCAACTCAAGTCGCCGCAGTGTCTATTAGTACCCCGATCACTTTTTTAGTCATTGCTATAGGCTCTGGGCTTGCAATGGCCGGTGCTATATTATCGGCGCAATACATGGGCGCAGGTCAGCAAGATAAAGTGAACCATGTTGCAGCGCAAACGGTGTTAATGGTTGCATTTACCGCCTTAGTGTTAGGGCTTCTAGGTTATGTACTTTCCCCATACTTTTTAAAACTGCTAGGCGTTGAGCAGGCGGTTTACAGTGATGCGCTTAAGTTTATGCATGTGTCCTTTATTGGCGTTATTTTTGTGTTTATTTACGCCATGTTCCAATCGCTAATGCGGGGCATTGGGCAAACTAAAGTACCTTTAATCATAGTTAGCACCACCGTGTTACTTAATTTTATTCTCGATCCGCTATTTATTTTTGGTTATGGCCGCTTTGAAGGGCTTGGCGTTATGGGCGCTGCGCTGGCGACTTTGGTTACACAAAGTTTAGCGGCACTGGCGGGCATTATTATATTTTTACGTGGTCGCCATGGTATTCAATTACAGCTAAAAAGCTTCTATCCCGATTGGCAATATATGAAACGGGCTTTTTTCTTAGGAGCGCCTGGCTCTATTGAATTATCAACACGTGCTTTTGGCTTGATCATCATGTCATTTTTAGTGGCAAGCTTTGGAACCGTTACTATTGCGGCTTATGGCGTGGGTTCTAATATTTTGCAAATGGTGATGATCCCTGCCATGGGTTTATCAATGGCGGTATCAACTTTGGTGGGGCAAAATATGGGTGCCGGAAATATTAAACGGGCTGAGCAAATAACGAAGCTTGCCAGTATGTGGGGATTAATAGGCCTTTCTTTTGTTGGGGGCATTGCTTATTTGTATGCAGATACGCTGGTGGCATTTTTTATTCCCGAAGATAGCAGTGTAATAAATAAAGGCGCGCAGTTTGTTCAAGTGATGTGTTTAAGCTGGGGGGGAATTGGTGTTCAGCTTTGTATTGTTGCTGCTTTTCGTGCCTCTGGAAATATGCTTAATGCCATGATTATCGCGTTATTATCACAATGCGTGGTGCAGTTTCCTGCCGCTTATATTCTTTCTAATCACACTTTGCTTGGCGATCAGGGAATATGGTATTCGTTTGCAATTACGAACATAACCATCGCACTGATAGCGTTCGCTTGGTTTATGCGTGGCGCATGGATAAAAACCAGATTAACCAAAGAAGATAAACACATTGTGCAGGTGACACGAGAAACATTAATAGAAGAGGGCACACGTTAGCCTGTATTTTCATAATGCGGTCATAAAAAGTCGTTGTAATAAATACACTGCTAAAACGAGGTGTGTTTTTTATGACAAAAGCTATCAACAAAAAAGTACCCGCGCCGTACTTAACTATTCCACAGTTAAAAACGCTCAGTCACTTACAAACGCTGGTCCGATTTAAGTCAATTACGCCTAATTCAGCAGGTGGTATCGAGTGGCTGGCACATCAGCTAACTGATTTAGGTTTTAGCATTGAGCTGTTTAGTGCCCATAATGTCACTAATTTAATTGCTAAAATATCTTTTGGAGCAGGCCCTGTGGTGGCATTTTCTGGTCATATTGATGTGGTCCCTGCTGCGCAAGGTGGCTGGTTAGCTGATCCGTTTGACGGAAAAATAATTAATGATGCGATTTATGGGCGTGGTGCCGCCGATATGAAAGGAGGCATTGCAGCCATGCTCAGTGCAACGCAGTCGCTAATACATAGTGCGCAGCAAAAGCAGGGCACCTTGTATTGGTTGATCACCTCTGATGAAGAAGGTGAGGCAGAGCATGGCTCAGTGTTGATTGCGAAACGCCTAGCACAACAAGGTGTTGTACTTGATGGCTGTATTGTTGGTGAGCCAACAAGTCATTTGCAAGTGGGCGACACCATAAAAAATGGCCGACGTGGCGCGGTGTCAGCGCGTTTAACCATTCAAGGAAAAGCAGGACACGTGGCCTATCCTGAAAATACCATCAATGCTGCGCATATCAGCGCTGAAATAGTGAATAGATTAACCCAAATTGATTGGCTTTTAGATGAGCCAAGCTCAAAAACAAGCTTGCAAGTAACCGGTATTAATATTGATAACGTGCTGGATAATTTAGTGCCTGCTCAATGTAATATTACGTTTAATATTCGCTACAGCCATGGGTATAAAAGTACAGATGTGAAACACCTGGTACTTACTGCACTGAATGATTTAAACGAATATTTAACGGTGCAATGGGAGCGTCCATGTGAACCTTATTATACAAGCCATAGGGCAGAGCGCTGCTTACTCGCCCAGCTAGAGCAGGCAATATTTAACGTGACCGGAAGCTATCCGGTACTTAGTACCAGTGGCGGGACTTCAGATGGGCGGTTTTTTGCAAGTAAAAACACGCAAGTGATAGAGTGCGGGGTTTTAAACCAGACCATTCATCAAGTTAATGAACATGTGCCCATTAGCGACTTGTTACAAATAGAGAAAATATACACCCAACTATTAGTACATATATTTAGCCAATCTAATAATGAGGAGATTAGATAAATATTAAATTGCCTAAGTTTAAGCGCCCAAGTTTAGGCGCTTAAGTTAATATTTTAACGGCAAAGCTTAGTTTATTGAGGCGGTGTTTTGTGCTCCCAAATAGCGTTTTGCTTTACTCGGTTTTACTTTCTCAAGGTCGACCAATACCAATCCATCAATACAATTATTAAATTGCGGATCAATACTAAAACTTAAAAACGTTACCCCATTTGGCTCACATAGCTCGGTGTATTGTTTAAATAGTGTGGGTACATGGGTGCCCATATTAGCCAGTATGTGTTTAAGTTCTACAAAGTCTTCTTTGATGTTGTTACCCATAAACAAATTAGTGCATTGAATCTGCTGCTCACGGGTGTGACGAAATGCATTGTTAGGCGTTGCGAGTGACTTTTCAGAGCCATAATAGTGCTGATAATAATGTACCAGTAAGGATTTTGCTTGCTCTGGCAGTGCGTTTGACACACTCACTGCACCAAATAAGTAACGATACTGAGGGTAGCGGTTAATAAATGCACCAATGCCATACCATAAGTAGTCGAGGCTTTTTCTGCCCCAGTATTTGGGTTGTACAAAACTACGGCCTAATTCTATGCCTTGCTTGAAGTATGGCGTCATCTCTTGGGTATAATTAAATAAGCTATCGGTATAAAGCCCACGTTGAGAGTGCTGTTCAATCACATCCTGCGCGCAGGCTAACCTGTAAGCGCCAACTAGTTCGAGTGATTGTGCATCCCATAAGACTAAGTGTTGATAATGCATATCGTATTTGTCTATATCACGGCGATTGCCACTGCCTTCACCTACTGCACGAAAGGCAATTTCCCGCAGGCGACCCAGTTCACGAAATAACGGTGAGCTGCCTTGGTATTGGTATAAGTAAATAACCATGCCATCACTGGTTTTACCTAAATGTTCGCAGCTTTCGATGGCTTTTTTTAATTCTTTTTTACACTCTGGTGAGGCAATAGGAGCATGAGTTTTTAGTGGCAGTGTTTTTTTAGTGGTTAAACGGTACAGCTGTTTTCGTATAAGCTCGACCACTTCCTTGTCTTTTAAATCGGGTATTAAATAAGATTCAGGAGCAATGGAGGCGCCTATTTCAAATTCGAGCGATTTTTGGCGCTGTTTAAACATTTCTTTGACTAATAATAAACTAGCAAGCGGTTTATATAGCATAGAGGCTCCGTAAAAAAGCGGGCTGTTTCTAGCTTTTATATGTATGGGTAAAATTGGGCTATTAGCTTTTTTAGCGATACGTAAAAACCCGCTGTTCCATTTACAGTCTTTGATCCCTGTTGGTCGAAGTCGAGAAACTTCACCCGCTGGGAAAATAAGTAATGCTCCTTCATTTTTTAAATGCTGGTGGATATTACTCAACTCTTGTTTTTTACTTTGCCCCGACAAATTATCAACGGGTAGTAATAATGAATGCATTGCATCAACGGTCATTAGCATTCGGTTAGCCACGACTTTTAAATCGGCACGCACCGTCGATAACACATTAATTAATGCAAGCGCATCTAAGGATCCAATTGGATGATTAGCAATAATGACAATTTTCCCTTCACTGGGAATATTTTCTATTTGTTTTGCTTTGTATCGAGTGTCAAAATCAAGTTCATCAAGTACTTGCTCGACAAATTCTATTCCTTGAAGATGGGGATAAGTTGTTGCAAAGTTTGTAAACTCTTGTTCATGTAATAAGTAGCTAAGGCTCTTTTTTACCAGTTTTTTTATTTTAAATGAGTTAGTTAACTGTGGTAAGTTAGTCGCAATTACTTTATCTACACTGATCATACGCACCTCTTTTTTATACTAGGCTAAAGCCAATATGTTTAGCTTAGAGTGCGGATATGACAATACGCGGTCAGTTGTGTGACTTTTTAAAACCGTTTACATACTATTGAATTGAACCATACCAGTACTATTATTTAGGGTTACTTTTTAAGGAATCATCATGTCAGTTTTGGTGGCTATAACAGGTCGAGACAACACAAAATTAATAGCAAAAATGAAATCACGATTGCCTAGTATTCGAATTGAAGAACTTAATGATTGCCAAAATTTAGAGAGTGTAGAGTTCGTTTTAGCGTGGAATGCGCCTGCATCACTGTGGCCCACGTTACCAAACCTAAAGGCTGTGTCATCGTTTGGCGCTGGCGTTGATAGCATTGATTTAAGTTTATTACCTGCGGATGTAGAGGTCGTGCGTATTGTTGATAAACATTTAGCCAACGATATGGCAGAATACGTACTTACCCATGTATTAGCACAAAAATTGCGATTAAAAGAATATGCAATAAAGCAACAGCAAAGTATATGGAAACCTAAAAGAGCGCATAAACATAATCAAGTAAGCATTTTAGGGTTTGGCGAACTAGGTCAAGCATGTGCACATAGGCTGGTTAATAACGGTTTTAACGTAAATGCTTGGAGCCGAAGCCCTAAAACATCAAACATTGCGACACTCTATCATGGTGATGACGGCTTAACACAGATGCTTGCGCAAACCGATTATTTAGTATGTTTATTACCGCTTACCAGCAGTACCCAAAGCATTATTAATAAACAGTTACTTGAGCAACTGCCTGAACATGCTGTGGTGATTAATGTGGCCAGAGGTGGGCATATAGTAGAAGCTGATTTACTTGATGCACTTAACAATACACGTATACGCGCAGCAGTGCTTGATGTGTTTGCCAGTGAACCACTGCCAAGCGAACACTCTTATTGGTTGCATCCAAGTATTACTTTAACACCGCACTGTGCTGCGTTGTCAGATCTGGATAGTGTTATTGAACAAATAGCAGAAAACATTTTGCGTTTAAAAGCGAAACAGCCATTAATAAATTGCATTAATAAGCAGCAAGGTTATTAATTAGCAGTTGTTGGCCTTCAAGGATTAAAATTTGTTTAATTTTTAACAGAAACAGCTTGTTAACATTTGTAATTTTTATTATTGTTAAAAACAGTTCTAACAATAATAAAAAATAGGATGAATTATGAAACCCAATCAAGGGGGCGCAAAAATCAGCATCGTGGTTGTATCTATCATTATATTAGGAATATCTGCCTGGTTTAATCAAGCCAATGCGGCAGCGCTGCTGATCTGACCCTTATTTTCACAGCAAGATTTAGCTACGCTTGCTGTGTATTTCTCTGTTTTGATGCTTTTTATCATCACTTTTCTTCAATAAAACATACGTCGCACCACTTCCCCCATGCTGCCTAAGTGCAGTATGAAACGCTAAAACGCATGGAATTGTTTGTAACCACTGATTTACGTAACTTTTTAATATCCCTGGCTTGGTTTTATTTTTAATACCTATGCCATGGCGAACGAGTACCATTCTTATATTGCGCTGATGGCAGTCTTGAACAAAGGCTAATAATGATGCGTGTGCATTTTTTAAAAGTTGCCCATGTAAATCAAGCGTCGCATCAAGCTGATATTTCGCTAATCTTACATTTTTAAAAACCGCGCTTTGTACGCCCTCTTTTTTAAAGCTTAATATGGCAAGTGGATCGAGTAATTCAAGTGGTTCATCCAACGGATTGAACTGTTCAGAGACTAAACCTGATTGTGCTGCTTTATTTTTTTCTTGCTGGGCGATGACCACTTTATGGTTTTTAGGTGGTAAGGTCACAGTGTCATGCGTTATGGGGGTAACATCTTCCATAGAAGATAAGAATAAATCGAAATCTGACAATGGCATGGGCTTATCTCAAATTAGGCTAATACGAGATAAATTTTAACTTAGTTCAAACCCAGACCCAAGATTTTTAACAGTGAGATATAAAAAAGCCCAGAAAAACTGGGCTATAAAATATTCTAAGGGGAAGTAATTAATGCTGAGATACGCTAAATTGCCCAAACGTATAAACTTTGAACAAGTAAAATGTGTTGATCAACACTAAACTCATATTTGAAATAATACTCGACGACATAAGATCTAAGCTAAATGATAGGAATAACAAACCACACGCACTAATCGCAGCAACGCGAAGCAGTGTCAGCTGGTTGATAAAAAATGCACCTAAACCTAGTGCAAGTAGTAATGTATTTAAAAGCCAATCTAGCTCGTTTAGCATGGTCGTTTCAATAGTTCAGTTGTTGAAAAAAGGAGCGCCATTATGTTGATCTTTTGCACAGCTTTCAACCAAGTAATTTTAAATTTTCAGATTAGTTTTTTTAATGCTAAAAGTAGGTTATTAATACCGAAAATAATCCCTCTTCAACAATAACATGATATTTTTGACAGCTTTGTGGTTGCTGAAGATCTACACAGAGGTATAGTGTTCTGCGATGCTTATCTAGTCTAGGGTGCAGCGTTGAATCCAGTAGCTTTGGTTTATTGGCAAATATCCCTGGCCAATACACACTTTTGCTTACCATAGATGATTTTTTATAAGTAAGTAAACTTGGCTTTGATATTAAAACAAGTATAAATAATAATATCGCGAAAATAAAAAGCATGGTCAACTTGATGCCACGCTTTGTGCTACTTGAGTGTGATTTTAATTGTGAACCAGGGTTTGCAAGCTTATTACTGGATCTTTGTTTAACAGTAGCGGCTTTATTTTTTTTGCGACGACTCTTTTTTGTGTTTTTCGACATAAAGCAAATCTGGTCTTTTTGGCTTAGCTCTCTATAATAAAGTAAATATTTGTATTTTAAGCAAATCACCAATTTCGCAGACACGGCTTTTAGCCTATAAGGATTATATATGAATACGCAGCTATCTATTTTAATAGTTGATGATGTTAGCACGGTGCGCAGCTTTCTAAGTCAAACATTGATGCATTTAGGGATAGAGAATGTAAAAGAAGCGTCTACGGCCGCGCAGTGCATAAGTGAATGCCGTGCAGCAAACTTTAACATTATATTTTTAGATATAGAGCTACCTGACGGCGATGGTAAAGAGCTTATTGCGCAGATAAATGAGTTATCACCAGAGACAAACGTGGTGATGGTGTCGGCGCATTCAGGCGTTGAAAATGTGAAGGATGCAATAGATAGAGGGGCAAAAGGATTTGTGGTTAAGCCATTTTCTCCGAAGAAAATTGCGGCGATGCTGAAAAAGTTTTATCCAGAGCTCGATAACGTTTAAAAAGCGTATTTATTTTGGGCAAAAAAAAACCGGCAAAAGCCGGTTTTTTTAATCTTGCAAAAACAATTATAGCGCTTTGATTTTAGCAGCTAAACGGCTCTTATGACGAGCAGCTTTGTTTTTGTGGATTAGACCCTTAGTTGCGTAACGGTCTAGGATAGGTGTAGCAACAGAAAAAGCTTGCTGTGCAGCTTCTTTATCGCCAGCTTCAATAGCTACGATTACTTTTTTGAAGTAAGTACGCATCATTGAACGACGGCTTGCGTTGTGCTGACGATTTTTTTCGCTTGTGATAGCGCGTTTTTTTGCAGACTTGATGTTAGCCAAGGTTTGCTCCTAACAATCTTAAATAAAGCTTAAATTAAAGGCCGTGGAATATGCCTGTTTTTATCATGAATGTCAATTTAATTTTAACAATCCAAGAAAAACTGCTCCTTATAACGAACATCAATTTGCCGCTTTAGCAGTTAATGGCGCTATTGTAACAAAGCAAGGGGTTCCAGCCTAGTGCTTTAAAGCGATTTATAAAAAAGACTATGGCATAATTAACTTAATTGCTGATTTTTAATATGGATTTATAGTGTCAAAAGGTTTGTTTCGTTCCGGGATGATTGTAAGTGCAATGACAATGATCTCGCGTATTTTAGGGCTAGTGCGTGATGCTGTTGTTGCTAACTTGTTGGGGGCAGGGGCTGCTGCCGATGTGTTTTTATTTGCAAACCGTATTCCTAATTTTTTACGCCGTTTATTTGCTGAAGGGGCTTTTGCACAGGCGTTTGTACCTGTATTAAGTGAAATCAAAGAACAACAAGGCGATGATAAAGTCAGAATATTTGTTGCGCAGGCGGCAGGTACACTCGGCACAATTTTACTACTCGTTACGCTTTTTGGTGTTGTGGCATCCCCCGTTATCGCCGCTTTATTTGGTACTGGTTGGTTTATTGATTGGTGGCAAGGTGGCCCTGACGCAGAAAAGTTTGAGCTTGCCAGTTCACTATTAAAGCTGACCTTTCCTTATTTATTTTTTGTAAGCTTAGTGGCGCTTAGTGGCGCAGTAATGAATGTGTACAACCGTTTTGCAGTTGCCGCATTTACTCCTGTATTACTTAATGTTTCTATTATTGGTTGTGCCATTTTATTGCATGACCAATTTTCTGTTGGTGCATATGCATTAGCAATAGGCGTATTTTTAGGGGGCGTGGTACAGCTATTATTTCAACTGCCGTTTTTATACAAAGCAAAAATGTTGGCGCGCCCGCGTTGGGCGTGGCAAGACGAAAATGTTAAAAAAGTGCGTAAATTAATGCTCCCAGCGTTATTTGGTGTATCAATTAGTCAAATTAACTTATTACTCGATACGGTAATAGCTTCATTATTGATGACAGGCTCTATCGCTTGGCTGTATTACTCAGATAGACTGATTGAATTCCCACTTGGTTTATTTGGTATTGGTATTGCGACGGTTATTTTACCTGCGCTATCAAAATTACACAGCAGTAAAAAAAGTAGCGACTTTCAACATACCCTAGATTGGGGAGTGCGATTTGTGATTTTTTTAGGGCTCCCGGCCATGATAGGGTTGATGATTATTAGCCCGTTGATTATTACTGTGCTGTTTGATCACGGCGCATTTAAAGGGGCTGGCATTGATCACGTTAAGGCAGTGAGCTTAGGGGTGGTTGCCTACTCGGTGGGATTAGTCAGCTTTATGTTAATTAAAGTGTTGGCGCCTGGGTTTTATTCTCGCCAAGATACGAAAACACCGGTGCGCATTGGCATTGTCACTTTGGTGCTTAACATGGTGTTTAATATTATGCTGGCCCCCTTTCTTGGCTATTTAGGCTTAGCACTGGCAACCTCTATGTCGGCTAGTTGTAATGCCTACTTACTGTACCGACAGCTTAAAAAAGAGAATGTTTACCAGTTCTCCAGCATGAGTGGCTACTTCACTTTGAAGTGTTTGCTGGCGAGTGTGACGATGGGCGCACTAGTGTGGTTTACCAGTAGACACTATGATTGGCCTAGTTGGCACTTTAGTGAACAAGTTATGTTGTTGGTTGTGTTATTAATTATTGCGGTTGTTAGTTACTTTTTTATGTTGTTTTTGATGGGCGTTAGACTAAATACGATAAAAAGTGTAGCAATTACTGAATCAAATTAAAAAAAAGATTATAATCGGACACTCTGCGACCCAAGGTCGCATTTTATCGCTCGCTGAAAAAGGCATTAGGTGGCATGGAGTTAATTAGAGGTATACACAATATACGCCCACAACATTTTGGTTGTGTGCTAACCATTGGTAATTTTGATGGTGTTCATTTGGGTCATGCTGCCGTATTAAAAGGGCTGTTAGCGGATGCCAAAGAAAATAATTTACCCAGCACTGTAATGTTATTTGAGCCTCAGCCACAAGAGTTTTTTGCAAAAAACAATGCCCCGGCTAGGCTTACTCGACTGCGTGATAAACTTCGTCTATTGAGTAACTTGGGGATTGAGCGCGTTATTTGTATTAGCTTTAATCAAGCGTTTGCAAATATGCATGCAGAGCAGTTTGTGAGCGATATTTTAATTAAAAAGCTGGGCGTTAAAGCATTAACGGTTGGCGATGATTTTAGATTTGGTAAACAGCGCCAAGGAAATTTTAGCCTATTGGCTAATATGGGTACTCAAGCGGGAATGAGTGTTAAAAGCACTGCCAGCTTTAGGCAATTAAATGCTAGAGTAAGCAGTACCTTAATACGAGAAGCGCTTGCTGAGGGTGACTTGGTTAGTGCAAAAGTCATGCTTGGGCATAATTATGCGATATCTGGGCGAGTTATTCACGGCTGGAAAAAAGGCCGAGAACTAGGTTTTAGAACGGCAAATATTGCGCTAAAGCGTCAAGTTTGTCCGGTTAATGGCGTATTTGCGGTTCAAGTAATGATCGCAGGAAAACACGTTTTTGGGGTAGCTAACATTGGAAACAAACCCACATTTAATGGAACTCGTGCCTTATTAGAAGTACACCTTTTTGATTTTGCACAAGATATTTATGGACAATTTATGCATGTGGAGTTGATTGAAAAACTCCGCAACGAGAAAAAATTCGAGACATTAACACAACTGACGGCACAAATAGCAACCGATGTTGCCGCCGCTAAGCAGTGTTTTGGTTTAAATTAGGTAGCCGATAGAGACGGAAAGTAGGATTAATGAGCGACTACAAACATACTTTGAATTTACCGGAAACAATGTTTCCAATGCGTGGCAATTTGGCACAACGTGAACCAAAAATGCTTAAAGCATGGTATGAAGACGACCTGTATGGTCAAATTCGCAGCGCAAAGAAAGGTAAAAAAACTTTCATTTTGCATGACGGCCCTCCGTATGCAAACGGCGATATCCATTTAGGCCATTCAGTAAATAAAATATTAAAAGATATTATTGTTAAGTCTAAAACCTTATCAGACTTCGATGCGCCATACGTACCGGGTTGGGACTGTCATGGTTTACCAATCGAGTTAATGGTTGAGAAAAAAGTCGGTAAACCCGGTGTTAAGGTAACTGCTGCAGAATTTCGCGAAAAATGTCGTGCCTATGCTAAAAAGCAAGTGGAAGGCCAAAAAGTAGACTTTAAACGTTTAGGTGTTTTTGGTGATTGGGATAAGCCTTACCTAACCATGAACTTTGACTTTGAAGCCAATGCAATTCGTGTATTAGGTCGCATTATAAAAAATGGCCATCTACATAAAGGCGCAAAACCTGTGCATTGGTGTACAGATTGTGGCTCTGCATTAGCAGAAGCAGAAGTTGAATACCAAGATAAACAATCGCCAGCTATCGATGTACGTTTTACTTTTGCTGATCAAGACGCAGTAGTAAATGCGTTTAACTTAGCTGATGGCCATCAAGGCACTGGCAGTGTAGGGACTGTTATTTGGACTACGACACCGTGGACTTTGCCAGCTAACCGTGCGGTTGCTGTGCATGCTGATTTAGAATACGCGCTAGTACAAGTAGACGATGAAGGTGCTCAGCAGCGTCTGATTTTAGGTTCTGAGCTTGTTAAAGATGCGATGGATCGTTTTGGCTTTAACCACTTCCATATCCTTGGCTATGTTAAAGGTGCAGCACTTGAAAACTTAAACGTTGCACACCCATTTTATGACTTTAACGTACCGGTTATTGTAGCTGAACACGTAACCACAGATTCTGGTACGGGTGTTGTACATACTGCACCTGGTCATGGTCAAGAAGATTTCGTGGCAGGCCTTGAGTATAATCTTGAAGTAGCTAACCCAGTTGGCGCAAACGGAGTGTACTTACCTGACACTGAATTATTTGCCGGTCAACATGTGTTTAAAGCCAATGCGAGTGTAATTGAGGTATTAAAAGAAAATAATGCCTTAATGCATCATCATGCATTAACTCATAGCTACCCACATTGTTGGCGCCATAAAACGCCTATTATCTTCCGTGCCACACCACAATGGTTTGTTAGCATGGATCAGGCTAACTTACGCAAAGATTCACTGGCTGAAATTAAAAATACTCAATGGTTACCTGAATGGGGCGAAAGCCGTATTGCCAACATGGTTGAAGGCCGCCCTGATTGGTGTATTTCGCGTCAACGTACGTGGGGTGTACCTATTGCATTGTTTGTTGATAAAGACACGGGTGCATTACACCCAAATACTCAAGAGCTGATTGAACAAGCTGCAGTACTTGTGGAAAAATCAGGTATTCAAGCATGGTATGACCTAGAGCCTGCTACTTTGCTAGGTGAAGAAGACGCTAAACAGTACATGAAAGTACAAGACACGCTAGATGTGTGGTTTGACTCAGGTGTGACTCATGCCTGTGTTGTTGATGCGCGTGAAGATTTAGTTGGTCCTGCAGATTTATACCTTGAAGGTTCTGATCAACACCGTGGTTGGTTTATGTCATCAATGATGACTTCAGTGGCAATTAATGGTCATGCACCATACAAGCAAGTGCTTACGCATGGCTTTACGGTTGATGAAAACGGCCGCAAAATGTCTAAGTCATTAGGCAATGTTATTTCGCCACAAAATGTGATGAATAAATTGGGCGCTGATATTTTACGTTTATGGGTAGCATCAACTGATTACACGGCAGAAATGACCGTATCCGATGAAATATTCAAACGTTCGGCAGATCGTTACCGTCGTATTCGTAACACCAGCCGTTACTTACTTGCTAACCTAAGTGGTTTTGATCCAAAAACGGATCAAGTTGCTGTTGATGATATGGTTGAGCTGGATAAGTGGATTGTAGGGCGCGCAGCACAGTTACAAGATGATATTTTAGCGGCTTACGATAGCTACCAAATGCTATTAGTAACGCAAAAGCTAATGAACTTCTGTACCGGTGAGCTTGGTTCGTTCTACTTAGACGTTATAAAAGACCGTCAGTACACGGCAAAAAGCGACAGCCATGCACGTCGTTCTTGTCAAACAGCGCTTTATCATATTGCTGAAGCAATGACGCGTTGGATGGCGCCAATCATGAGCTTTACTGCTCAAGAAATTTGGGAAGCACTGCCGGGTGAGCGCAGTGACTATGTATTTACTTCAACATGGTATGAGGGATTACAAGCACCAACAACGACCAAGTTTAGTAATGAAGACTGGCAAGCTATTTTAAATGTGCGTGACGAAGTGAACCGTCTGTTAGAAGCTGCACGTAAAGAAGAAGTGATTGGCGCAACATTACAAGCAACCGTAAACCTGTTTGCCAGCAAAGAGCTTGCAGCAAAACTTGCGGCGTTAGGCGATGAGCTACGTTTTGTGTTGTTAACCTCTGCGGTTAACGTTACCGAGGTAGATAGTCAACCTGCAGATTCACAAACTACTGAAATTGATGGTTTATACATTAGCGTATCAGCAACAGATGCTAAAAAGTGTGAGCGTTGTTGGCATTACAGTGAAGATGTAGGTGTTGAGCCAGCTCATCCTGAAATTTGTGGTCGCTGTGTAAGTAATGTTGACGGTGAAGGTGAGAAACGTCAATTCGCTTAGGAGTTGTTTTTAGTGAGCAAACTAGCCCAAAAAAGTGGTTTAGTGTGGCTTTGGTTAAGTCTATTACTGCTTGTAATAGACTTTGCCAGTAAAACACTGGTTGTTAACACCATGGCCTATGGCGAGTCAATTAATTTGCTGCCTGTTTTTAGCATTACTTATGTGCATAACTACGGTGCAGCCTATAGCTTTTTAAGCGAAGCAGGAGGCTGGCAGCGTTGGTTTTTAAGTGCAATAGCAATCGCGATTAGTTGTTTGTTGGTGTGGTGGTTAAAACGTCTTCCAGCGTCTAATAAAGTATTATGTGGTGCTTACTCGTTAGTTTTAGCCGGTGCTATTGGTAACTTGTACGACCGCATTGCCTATGGTTACGTTATTGATTTTTTACATGTGTTTTACGAAGACTCACATTTTCCCGTATTTAATATTGCAGACTGCGCTATTTGTATTGGTGCTGCATTATTACTATTTGACGCCTTTACAGGCAAAAGTCCGAAGGAGCATAAAGCATGAGCCAAGCTGTAATTGGTGAAAACTCAGAGGTTATTTTTCACTTTTCTATTAAACTAGAAGATGGCTCTGCCGCAGACTCAACCAAGGTGCATAACAAGCCGGCTAAGCTCACTATGGGTGATGGCAGCTTAACGGCTAATTTTGAAAAGTGCTTACTAGGTTTAAGTGCAGGCGAAAGCAAAACGTTTGAGCTTGAGCCAGAAGACGCCTTTGGCCAACCTAATCCAGATAATATTTACTATGTAGAACGCAGTAAATTTGGTGCAGAAACACCCGCTAAAGTCGGCGCTATTATTGCCTTTACTCAGCCAGATGGTACTGAGCTGCCAGGATTGGTTCGTGAAGTGCAAGGCGAGTCAGTTACTATCGATTTTAATCATCCGTTAGCAGGGCAACGTTTAACGTTTGAAGTAGACATTATTGAGGTGCAAGGCTAATGGAGATTTTATTAGCTAATCCACGAGGCTTTTGTGCAGGGGTAGACCGCGCAATTAGCATTGTTGAGCGCGCTTTAGATATTTTTGAAAAGCCAATTTACGTACGCCACGAGGTCGTTCATAACCGCTATGTAGTAGATGGTTTAAAAAATCGTGGTGCCGTATTTGTTGAAGAGCTAGACCAAGTACCTGATGACAGCATTGTTATTTTTAGCGCCCATGGAGTATCGCAAGCAGTTCGTTCTGAAGCGAAGCGTCGTGATTTAAAAGTATTTGACGCAACATGCCCATTAGTGACTAAAGTGCATATGGAAGTAACGCGCGCAAGCCGTAAAGGCATTGAATGTATTTTAATTGGTCACCATGGTCACCCAGAAGTAGAGGGGACTATGGGCCAGTATGACAATAACGACGGTGGTATTTACCTTGTAGAGACCGCAGAAGATGTTGCCAAACTTAACGTTAAAAATGCTAATAACCTATTTTATTGTAGCCAAACCACGCTTTCGGTTGATGACACTGCAGATGTAATTGATGCGTTGCGCGAAAAATTCCCCGCAATTGATGGCCCGCGTAAAGATGATATTTGTTATGCCACACAAAATCGCCAAGATGCTGTACGTGATTTAGCAGATAAAGTTGATGTGCTATTAGTTGTGGGGGCAAAAAACAGCTCTAACTCCAATCGTTTACGAGAACTAGCTGATAAAATGGGCACGCGTGCGTACTTAATTGATGATGCCAGCAATGTTGAAGCGCCATGGTTTGATGGTATCAATAGTGTGGGGGTTACCGCAGGCGCGTCAGCACCTGAAGTGCTAGTTCAGCAAGTGATTACCCGCTTAAAAGAGCTCGGTGGTAACCAAGTAACAGAAAACCCTGGTGAAGAAGAAAACATTGTTTTTGCTGTACCAGTAGAGCTGCGTTAATTTAGAGATAAATCATAAAAGGAGGGTTGGAATGGGTAAGCAACTGTCACCAGATGCGTTACTTTTTTCGGCCCTTTTTAATGAGCGTGGTGTGCTTGCATCCCTCGTAGTAACACAGGTTATGGCTATTATATTAGCTTTTGCTCCTAATGCTGGCGGTGATATATGGCTGCATTTGGGGGGGATCAGTTTGTTTCTTCATGTAACTGTGCTGGTCAGTACCTCTTTTTTATATCTTTGCCGTCGATTTCTTGCAAAACAGACTCAGTTTATTCAGATCAGTTTTTTTATTGCTTCATATAGTCTCAGTACTGCTGTATTTAGTCTGGTGTTTTCTCATATTGCTTTTGATATTGAAAACGAAAAACAACTGACGTTATTTGTGCTGCGTAATTGCATTATTGTATTTTTGCTTACCTTACTGTTTGTACAATTTTTGCTTATTCATTTTGAAAAAGAGCAGCAAACCAAAGCACTTTCTCGTGCAGAACTTGATGCTTTGCAGGCACGGATCCGACCCCACTTTTTATATAATAGTTTGAATACGGCGGCAGAATTAACGCATCATGACGTTGAGGCTGCAGAGCATGCAATTTTAGCACTGGCAGCGCTGTCTCAAGCCGCAATGCGTTCAGGTCAAAGTGTATTGCTCAGTGATGAAATAACATTAACTAAACAGTATATTGCGCTTGAATCATGGCGATTTGCAGAGCGCTTAAAGGTTGAGTGGTTATTACCAGAACATCTCCCTGCGCTATATATTCCATATCTAACATTACAACCTTTGGTAGAGAACGCAGTATGTCATGGCATTGAGCCAAGCCAAAGTGGTGCTACTATAAGTATTGAACTGCATGTGACAACACATTATTTAATCTTAATTGTAACTAATCCTGTACCTACTGAAACTGAAAATACTAGAGAGCATAACGGTATGGCTCTTGATAATATTCGTTCTCGTTTAAGTATTTATTACAAAGGTCGGGCGCAACTGACAATAACTAATAAAGATAATCAATTTAGAGTTAAAGTGGTTATCCCAAAACAAGCAGAGAATACGTTATGAATGTACTGATTGTAGATGATGAACCCTTAGCAAGAGCACGCTTGAAGCGTTTACTTGCTGAGAACCATACATCCATTCATGTGCAAGGAGAGGCCGGTAATGGCAATGACGCTTTAATGAAAATAGAAGAGCTTCAGCCTGACTTAGTGTTTTTAGATATTGATATGCCAGGTTTAAATGGCATCGAAGTGGCCAATCAACTCAATGATCTTGCGGTACCTCCAGCGATTATTTTTATAACCGCTCATCCTGAGCATGCACTTGATGCGATGCAGTTAAATGCAGCCGGATATTTGGTAAAACCTATATCAGAAAAAAGTTTGCAACATGCATTACAACAGCTAGGACGTTTAAATAGAGTACACCTGCAACAGCAACAAACAGAAAAAGTAACGTATCAATTGGCAGGCACCGTAAGAAGCATAAAAATAGAAAGTATTTTCTATTTTTATGCACAGGAAAAGTACACCAAAGTCGTGTTCGATGGTGGAGAGGCTCTAATTGAAGACAGTTTAAAGCAACTTGAAATGCAATATCCTCGTCACTTATTGCGAATTCATCGAAATACCTTAGTGAATAAAAATAAAATTTTGGCACTCCATACACTTAAAAACCATCAGCATGTTATTGAACTCAAAGGGTGTACACCTTTTTTAGCTGTTAGTCGTCGAGCGCTCAAAAGCGTAAAAAGCGTACTTTAGCACACCAACCTATTAACCGCTTATCAAGATAATTAACCGTTGGTCGTGGTCTTAGTTGAATCTATTTTTTTATTGCATACACTTAATATCAGATAATTATTATTTGGTTTTACTATGTCTTTGAGCACGTTTAAATTGCAAAAAGGTTTTACCCTTATTGAGGTCCTGATTGCGTTTATTATATTAAGCTTTGGTTTATTGGGGGCTGTAGCCCTGCAAGCAAAAGCAAAGCAGGCAAGCTTTGATTCAATGCAACGTGCTGCTGCTGTTGCGCTTGGTAATGATATTATTCAACGTATTCGGGCTAACGATACATCGCAACTAGCTACATTATACGACCTTGAGTTTACCAGCGAGACAAGTATTAATTCCTCTACAACCTGTTTTACAAGTTCATGCAGTAATGCACAAATTGCGAGTTTAGATATAGAGCAGTGGAAACGTGCTATTCGTGCCCGCGAAAATACGGGATCACTTGATGGTGCCACCGTGTGTATTAATCCCGAAGCGGTAGCAGGCTCTGGCGGTAAGGCGTTTAATATTGAGGTCATTGTTTCTTGGCAGGGTCGTCAAGAATTTAAGGCGAGTGAGACAACAGGCAAAATTAGCTGTGGTGTAGCAGATAAAAGGCGCCGTTTAGTAGTACTTACTAGCTATATTTACGTTAGGAGCTGAGATGAAGCAAGCCGGTTTTACACTCATTGAAATGATGATCTCTTTATTTATAGGGGGATTAATTTTGGGTGGCGTAATGTTTACCTATATTGGTATGAAAGTGACGACCCGCGATACGATGACAATAGGTGAGCTGCAAGAGTCTGGTCGATTAGCCATTAATATTATGCAACGAGATATTGAGCAGGTTGGTTTTTGGGGAACATTTTATGATGATTCGTTTACTGCAATAAATACATCATCATTAACAAATCCTGCAGGTGATTGTTTTGAGGGGCTCAATAACGGTAGTTTTCCTGATTTAACCAGCAGCAGTAATTTTAAAACCCTTTATGCAAAAACAGCGACCAGTTCAAGTGAACTTAATTGTGTTAATAACCCTTTAGCGGGTACTGATATTTTACAGGTTAAGTTTTTACAAGGTCACCAACTAGAAGTTGATGCGGCAGGTGTTAATGAAACGCAAAGTGATGAGAATTACTTTATTGCTGAGCAAGAAAATGCACGCTTTGTTCGAGGTGTTATCGACCCTGATAGTTTAAATGTTAATGCCAGTGTTTGGCCTTACAGCCATCATAGTTATTATATTGCTGAGCAAACTTATACAGTCAACAATAAAAGTATTACTGTACCCGCACTCATGCGAAAACGTTTAGTGGCTGGTTCTATGAATACAGAAACGATAATGGAAGGAGTCGAAAATATGCGTTTTGTATTTGGTTTAGATACCACCAGCGACAGCCGTGTTGATACCTACAAAAGCATTAATAACATGACAGCCACAGACTGGGAAAACCGCAAAGGTATTTTAACGGTACAAGTTTTTTTATTGATTAGAGCACTGCAACCGGACCCAGGTATTACACTCAAAAACCAAACCTATGTATTAGGGGAAGACGCTAATAAACGCACTCTCACTTTTTCTGATAGTTTCAGACGAACTGTTTTCACGACGACTATTCGTTTAAATAACGTGGGAGCAAATTTATGGCGTATTTAACGCAGATGAAAAATAAACAACAGGGCGTTGTACTTATTACAGCGCTTATTATGGTCATAGCAGTGACAGGAATTGCGGTTACTTTAATGAGTAGTAGTAGTATTGATATTAAAATTACCAACGCAGCCCAAGAGCGCGAGGTTGCAGAGAATCAACTAATTGGTGAAGTGCAGCGCATAATTGCTGACGAAGTCAGTAAAGGAGCTGGTAATCAGTTCTTTTTGACCCCTGAAGAAGTTTCAGACAAGGGTATTGTTATGGCTGAACGTGATGATATGCAAAGTAGAATGATTAACTTAAATAAAGGCGTGCTTGATTTAGAATGTCCTCGTCGTTTTAGTTTTACAGCTGGGATTTCATGCAACATGGTACAAGTTTCAACAACTATTGAGTATGGATCTAAAAGTAAGCACCAACTAACAATTGTGACAGGTGTAGCCCAAGAGATGGCTAGCCTAAGCAAGGGGATTTAAAATGAAACTGATACTAAATAAAGTACTCATTTCTTTAATAGGAATAATGCTTAGCATGTCAGCAGGCGCTGAAGATATAGAGCTGTATGTTAATCATAATGTACAAACCAATGAAAAGCCACGTGTTATTATGATTTTTGATACCTCGGGAAGTATGGCCTGGGATGTGGTCGATGGAGAAAAGTGTTACAAAAGAAATAGGAATGGCTTTTACGAAAGTGAATGCTTCAAAAGTAAAGATAGCTATAGTGCATACCAGCAGTGTTATAAATCTGTAAATGGTTATGCGCAAGCTATCTGTGAAGATAGTCGTTTACGAGTTGCACAAAATGCTATTACGCAACTAGTGAACGATAATGATGATATTGAATTTGGTTTAATGCGCTTTAATGGTAGCAATGGCGGGTATGTTTTAGCCAGAGTTGGTGCTGAAAAGTCATTTTTACTAAATAAAGTAGAAGAGTTACCTGCTAGTGGTTCAACTCCATTAACAGAAACACTCTGGGAAGCCTACCTGTATATCACGGGACAAAACGTATATTATGGGGGAAATACTGATAAGCGAGATTTTACGGCAGAGTCATCAGGGATATATAAATCACCCTTTGCGCCTGTTACTGGCGAGCCACTTAGGTGTGATAACAGTATTAATATTATTTTAATGACAGATGGCGATCCAACCAACGATTTAAATAGAGATAATGATATATATAACCTTCATGATGACTATTTTTCTGAAAATGCACCCGTTGTTAGTAACAGCTATTTGGCGGCGCTAGCAAAAATTATTCACGGTACAGATGATGTTAAAGTTGACTTGTATAGCAAAACTAAGAACGTACTTGACATAGGACGTGTATTTCCTATCGGTTTTGGTACGGGTATGAGTGACTCAGGTAAAAACTTACTTGCTGAGACTGCAGATTACGGTGGTGGGCAATACTTACATGCGAATACAGCCGCACAACTATCTGATGCACTTAAAAATACGATTTCTCGTATTCGTGAAGTAAATGACAGTTTTTCATCGCCGTCGGTGGCGAGTAACAATGTAGATCAAACTCGAAGTCGTGATGCTATTTATTTTGCTATGTTTTATCCAGAAACCGGGGCGCGCTGGCGTGGTAACCTAAAAAAGTTAAAGGTATCGGGCAGCCAAATAGTCGATGCAACCAACAAACAAGCCCTTAATAGTGACGGTTTAATTTCAAAAGAGGCAAAAACATTTTGGTTACCTGCGGGCCAACCCGCGGATGGTAACGCGGTTGCGCAGGGGGGGGTAAACCATTATTTAAGCACCATAGATCCACGTGCTCGTAATTTATTTACTGAGAATCAAGGCTCGATTGTTAGTTTTGATACTTCGGCTGTTAGTGACATTCTCAGTGGTATTGTTAATAACCCGCTGACCTTATCCACTCAAGATGTTAATTGGGCAAGAGGAGTAGATGTTGATGATGAGGATAAAGATGGCTCATCACAAGACCAACGCGCTGATATATTTGGTGATCCTTTGCATTCAAAACCAATTGCAATTGATTATGGTAATGATGATATTCGCATCCTCATAGGGACAAATGCTGGCTTCTTACATATGTTTAAAGATGCCGGTGAGACTGTAAGTGAAAGTTGGGCATTTATACCTTCAGCACTGTTTGACATTATTAAACCACTTAGAAATAAACAAGCAGATAGTAAAGTATATGGTATGGATGGCCCTATCAGTGTCTACTTTAGTAATAAAAGCTTAAATAGTGAAGGTTTGAATGACGGTATTATAGATGCTAGCAAAGGAGACGAGGTATGGGCTTTTGCTGGAATGCGCCGTGGTGGTAAAAACTACTATGGTTTAGATATTACAAATCCTAATCAGCCAAAACGTCTTTGGAGCAAACCAATTGAAGGGGGTAAAGGCGACTTTACTGAATTGGCACAAACGTGGTCAAAGCCACAAATAGCTTATATTAAAGCTTTTGGTAATAAGCCTTTGCTTTTGTTTGGCGCGGGTTACGATACAAATAAAGATGCGGCAATAAGAGCAGAGGACTCAAAAGGGCGTGGTATTTATATTGTTGAGGCAAAAACAGGCAGCTTAGTTTGGGCGTTAACTCCAGACAGTAATGGCTTTAAAGGTAAACACAGTATTGCTGCTGATTTAACTACGCTTGATTCAGATTATGATGGCTACATTGATAGAATATATGCTTCAGATACCGGTGGTAATATTTGGCGAATTGATATGCCTGGAGAAGATAGCAGTGAGTTTAGCCATTTCAAACTTGCAGAGCTAGGTAGTAATCAAGATACTCAGGATAGACGATTCTTTTATAAACCATTGGTTGCGCGTACTTTGTTTAGTAAAGTAACAGAGACCACGGTTAATGGTGATAAAGTCATTACTCGTTTAGATACTCCTTATGATGCGGTTGTCATTGGCAGCGGTAACCGTTCAAAACCAACGAATACAAACGAGCAAGATCAATTGTTTATGATCCGTGATGAGAATACTCTGACGCGTTCATTTAAAACTAATGCTCCTGCGCCAATTGTGCCTGCAGATTTAATGGTGATGAATAGTGACCCCTTTGGTAATACTTTAGATGACTTAGATGGTTTCACCCTTGTTGAAGCTGAACTGGCGAAAAAGAAAGGGTGGCGTTATGAGCTAGCGAAAGGTGAAAAGTCATTAGCTGCAGCTACCGTTGTTGGTGGGGTTGCTTATTTTACCTCTTTCACGCCAGCATCTGATGAAGTTGTAGAGAATCAATGTTCTTTAAGTGGCGGTAGCGGCGCACTTTATGCTTTTCATTTGCATTACGGTACTAAAGTGTATGAACAACTAAAATTTGCAACCAGTTATGATGTGCCAGATACACCACAGCTTTATTTTGGCGCGACTAATTCCTGTGTTGATTCTAACAATGATGGAAAATGTGATGACAATCCAGAGGAAGATGTTATCGAAGAGAGCCAGTTTTTTCTAATTGGCCCAGGAATAAAAGGCGAGCAAGCCGAAAATCCTCTCAAACCTGTAGAAATTACAGGACCTGGCTTAAAAGTGGTAGATGGTAAAATTAAGCTAGTGAATGATAAACAACCCATTGGCTTTGGTTTTAAAACCCAGCAAACATATATTTATAAGCGTGAAGAAAACGATGAGATCAACAATTAAGGGCTGTATATGAATAAGACACAACAAGGATTTACATTAATTGAGTTAATGATCACCGTTGCGATTGTTGGCATCATTGCCGCCATTGCAGTGCCTAATTACAGTGAATATATAAAAAGGGCATCACGCGCAGAAGCGGCATCTGCACTTTTAGACGCTGCTAACAAACAAGAGCAGTACTTTGTGGATAACCGAGCATATTCAACTTCGTTTAGCGACTTAGGTATTCAAAGTAAAACTGAAAACGGTCATTTTGAGCTATCAATTAATGTGGTTAATAGCAATGAGTTTACAATCACTGCGAAACCCATTGCTGGTGCTGTGAAAGGGGATGCTGATTGCACGTCATTAACCATTAATGACGTTGGCTTAAAAGGAGCAACGGGTAGTAAAGGCAATACCGACATCAACTATTGCTGGGGTAGATAACATTAGCTATTTTTGGCATTTGTTGGTAGATTTTATTCGTATTCGCCCAGTTTGACTTATTGACAGAGCAAGCCCCTCAAGGCTTGCTTTTTCGTTATTTGGGCAATAGATAAAAGTACCGTTTTGAAAGCCGTTTAAAGAGCCGTCGGGTCTAAAAGTGATGGCATCCCGAGGATACTCTAAGCTATCAGAGGGATGGGTATGTTCAAAGGTACTAATAAGGCGCTCGTCATCATTCAAAGAGGTTGACTTGTCGTTATCAATAAAAAGTGACACCTGATTGTCCCAATCATCTTCTATACACTCATTATTTTTCAAGGCACATAGAGTGACGTAGCTATTATTTTCTATTGCATAAAGACGTGCATAATTGATGTTTCTGTGTAATAGATTAATCTGGTTATCTGCGCGATTGAGCGCCAAGAAATCAGGAAAAAACCATAAAGAGAGTTGGCTTAGTATCGCTATGACTGAAATGGTTACTAGTAGTTCTAATAATGTAACGCCACCATTTTTGTGAGCACTTATAATTAACTTCATCCCTGAAGCCTTTCATTGAACAGTTCATTATATTAGTTTAGTAAACAATCAAAAAAACGACAAAGTATGAAATGGCTTTAACTACAGCTCTCTGTGGTATCCCCTAAATAAAAAGCGGTGCCTGATTGCGTTAATGTTAACGCTTTTTGGTTTTTGCTTTCGCCGTTAGGACAAAATATGAAGTTCCCAGGATTTGTAGTTATACGTCCGCTGGTATTAAATCGTATACGGGTATCTGTAAATGAAACGCGATCATTAGGACTAATTTCCTCCATGACTCTGATCAAGCTATCTGTTTCATTATTATATTGGCCATTATTATTAGCATCAATAAAGGTAATAATTATTTGATCAACATCCCATTTACTTGAGCAAGTTAGGGTTTTATCACTACTTTTTACTTTTGTACCTGGAGCAGCGCATACAATTACGATCTCATCGGTACTAGCTGCTTGTGAGCGTGCAAAGCTAATATTACGTTTAAGTTCTAATAAAAAATTTTCACCTCGGTTTTCTTCCAGCATATCGCTACTGTTCCACAACGCAATAGTGGCTATAATGCTAACAATGGCCACGGTGACCATTAACTCTAATAGGGTAAATCCACGGTGCTTAGTTTTCATATAAATCTCATTAACTCGGTGATGTTTTAGTATAGCTATTTTTATTAGCATAATCATAGCATGACAGATTGTTTTATCACCGTAATTCAATCGCTTTGTTTGCTATGAACCTCATGATTGTCTAAAATCGAGGCAACTGAAGCTTTCAAAAGTAATTACTATGAAAAAAATAGAAGCAATCATTAAACCGTTTAAGCTCGATGATGTGCGTGAAGCATTATCTGATGTAGGCATTACGGGTATGACAGTAAGTGAAGTAAAAGGGTTTGGGCGTCAAAAAGGCCACACAGAGCTATACCGTGGTGCTGAGTACATGGTTGACTTTTTACCTAAAGTAAAACTAGATATTGTGCTCGGTGATGAAGACGTAGAACGTGCTATTGATGTTATTGTTAAAACAGCACAAACAGGCAAAATTGGTGATGGTAAAATATTTGTCACTGACGTAGAACGTGTGGTTCGAATTCGTACTGCAGAAGAGGATGAAGAGGCTATATAGTCGAGTAAACCTCGTAAAAAAAGGCGCTAATTTTATAACTAGCGCCTTTTTCGTGTTATTTATTTCTGCTATTAAATTTACGCGTTTGCTCTGCATGCTGACTTAGTTCAGTCAAGCCAAGCTTCTCGTAACTTTTTTCCATCATGGCGAGTGCCGCATCAAGATAACTACTTTGTGAGTAGTGCTCTACCACATATTTACCGCGATTTGCGGCTGCTAAATAGGCTTCACGTTCGTAATAGTAAGTTGCCACTTTTAGCTCATAACGTGCCATGCGGTTTAATAACCAAACTAAACGACGTTTTGCTTCTGGCGCATAATCACTTTCTGGAAAACGTTTAACCAAAGTTGATAAGTCGGTATAAGCAACACGGGTGCGTTTAGCATCTCTGTCGGCTCTGTCTACACCAAAGTATTCTTGGAAAGCATTTTTATCCGCCTTAATATTAACCAAGCCACGCATGTAGTACATGTAATCTAAATCTTTGTGGTTTGGGTTTAAGCGAATAAAACGGTCGATTGTAGCAAGTGCTTGCTCTGTATTACCTGATTGGTAATGTGCATACACTAAATCCATTTGGACTTGTTTTGAAAACGGACCAAACGGATAGCGAGAGTCAATTGCCGTTAATAATTCAATTGCACGAGCGTATAAACCAGAATCAAGCGTTTGTTTTGCATCTTCGTATAGTGCTTGTGCCGATCTGTTGGGTACGCGTTGAATATCTTCTTGGTCAGGTGCAGACGAGCAGGCCCCTAAACTAAGCATTGAAACTGAAAAAACAATGGCGAATGCACGTTTCCCTATTTTATTTATCATTTTATTTGTTACCTTCGATGTCTTCGGCTAGGCCAAGTGGGTAAAACCGAGTAAACTATGCGTATTATGTTATGCTTTTATTAAAAGCGATTCTAACCCAGTCAAGCAAAGCTTGCACTGGTAAATTGGGTAAAGTTACTAATGTCAGAGCAAATATCTCTCCAAGCCGAGGTCCCAACAGACTTAGGTGGTAAACGTCTAGACCAAGTATTAGCACAATTGTTCCCTGATTATTCACGATCACGGATAAAAACGTGGATTTTAGATGATAAAATCACCGTTGATGGTGAAATTTTCAACACCCCGCGTGAAAAACTACTCGGTGGTGAAGTTGTAGCTGTTGAAACAACAATAGAAGCACCTCGTGAATACGAAGCACAAGATATCAAATTAAACATCGTTTATGAAGACGATGATATTTTAGTGATCAACAAACCAATGGGATTAGTGGTTCATCCTGGCGCAGGTAACCCTGACGGTACGGTGTTAAATGCTTTATTACACTACTACCCAGAAATTATTAATGTGCCACGAGCGGGTATTGTGCATCGTTTAGACAAAGATACAACAGGTTTAATGGTTGTCGCTAAAACGATTCAGGCACAAACACATTTAGTTAAAGCACTGCAAAAGCGCGAAAACTTCACACGTGAATATGAAGCGTTATGTAATGGCACTATGACAGCCGGTGGTATGGTTGAAAAACCAATTGGTCGTCATGCAACGCAGCGTACGCATATGGCAGTTCATGAAATGGGTAAACCAGCTATTACGCATTACCGTGTTGCCGAAAAATTCCGCGCCCATACACGTTTGCGTTTACGTCTTGAAACAGGGCGTACACACCAAATTCGTGTGCATATGGCGTACTTAAACCATCCATTAATTGGCGATCAATCTTATGGCGGTCGTCCTCGTCCACCAAAAGGGGCAACGCCTGAGTTATTTGAGTTACTGCGTAGCTTTAAACGCCAAGCGCTTCATGCCGTTAAATTAAGTATTGCGCATCCAATCACCGGTGAAATGATGACCTGGCAAGCGCCTATCCCTGATGATATGGTCCAAATGACTCAAGCATTGCGCGAAGACACAAAAGCAAACCCTGATATAGCGAGTTAACAATGTTTGGCTTATCAGCTACATGGCAATCTCTTCATGGTGTAGATACATTGAGTACTACACGTGAAGGGGGCGTATCTCAGCCTCCATTCGGTAGTTTGAATTTAGGGTTGCATGTAGGTGATAACAGCCAAGATGTATTAAATAACAGAGCACGTGTAAATGCTCATTTGCCTAAACCGGCAATTTGGTTAAATCAGGTTCATAGCGCTGATGTAATTACAGTGGATGAGCGATTTGACCCCAATCAAATACTCACAGGCGATGCGTTATATACGCAATTACGCAATCAACCTTTAGCCATAATGACCGCTGATTGTTTACCTATTTTACTCTCATCGAGTGACGGGCAAGAAGTGGCCGCAATTCATGCCGGTTGGCGAGGGTTAGAGCAAGGGGTGATAAACAATGCGCTGGCTTGTTTTAAAAATGCCTCGGCGAATGTACATGCTTGGTTAGGTCCTGCAATAGGGGCTAATCAATTTCATGTCGGTCAAGAGGTAGTCGAGTTATTTACAGCAAATAACCCCCTAATGCACAGCGCGTTCAAAGCTCAAAATAATGAAAAGTATTTAGCTAATATTTATCTAATAGCAACTATTTTACTTAATCAACAGGGCGTTATAAACATTAGCGGGGGTGAGCATTGCACGGTTTCTCAAGCTAACTTGTTTTTTTCTTATCGGCGCGATGGCCAAACCGGTCGTATGGCAAGTTTGATCTGGCGCAAGTAAATAATCATTAGGTGATTATTTTTCCCTTAATACCTTGAACAAACCCGCTAATATACCCATCTATTAAGTAATTCTTTTTTTTATAGGTAAACCCCCATGCGTTTAGATAGATTTACAAGTAAATTTCAGTCTGCGCTTTCAGATGCGCAATCATTAGCCCTAGGTCGCGATCATCAATTTATTGAACCTGTGCATCTAATGTACGCTTTGTTAAAACAAAGCGGCTCAAGTGTGCGTGCACTATTTGCACAAATGAGCATCAGCGTTGATGAACTCAACACTAAGTTATCACAAGAGATAGAAAAGTTATTTAAAGTGGAAGGTGTTGGTGGCGATGTACAGTTGTCAAATAACATGGTTTCACTGATAAACTTATGTGATAAGTACGCCCAAAAACGTAAAGATAAATACATTTCAAGTGAGTTGTTTGTATTAGTTGCGTGTGAAGATAAAGGCCCGCTTGGCAGTGTTTTTAAAGCACTTAACATTACTGCGAGTAAGGTTGAAACGGCAATTGAAGCGATTCGTGGTGGTCAAAAAGTTGACGATCCTAATGCGGAAGAAACACGTCAAGCACTTGAAAAGTACACCATCGATTTAACTGAGCGTGCAGAGCAAGGTAAGCTTGACCCTGTAATCGGTCGTGATGATGAAATTCGCCGCACTATACAAGTATTACAACGCCGTTCCAAAAATAACCCTGTGTTAATTGGTGAGCCAGGGGTGGGTAAAACAGCCATAGCTGAAGGGCTTGCACAGCGTATTATTAATGGTGAAGTGCCTGAGGGCTTAAAAAACAAGCGCGTATTATCACTTGATTTAGGCGCATTAGTTGCTGGTGCAAAATACCGAGGTGAATTTGAAGAGCGTTTAAAATCAGTACTTAATGAGTTGGCTAAAGAAGAAGGCCAAGTTATTTTATTTATTGATGAAATTCATACCATTGTTGGTGCTGGTAAAAGTGATGGCGCTATGGATGCGGGTAACATGTTAAAACCTGCCTTAGCACGCGGTGAACTCCATTGCGTAGGCGCAACCACTTTAGATGAATACCGTAAATACATTGAAAAAGATGCTGCGCTTGAGCGCCGGTTCCAAAAGGTATTAATAGAAGAACCTTCAGTAGAAGACACCATTGCTATTCTGCGTGGCTTGAAAGAGCGTTACGAGTTACACCATTCAGTGGAGATCACCGACCCTGCAATCGTTGCCGCAGCGCAGTTATCGCATCGTTATATTAGTGATCGCCAATTACCCGATAAAGCAATCGATTTAATTGACGAAGCGGGCTCTTCTATTCGCTTGCAAATTGATTCAAAGCCAGAAGCTTTAGATAAATTAGAGCGTCGCATTATCCAATTAAAAATTGAAGATAACGCATTGGCCAAAGAGAAAGATGAAGCAAGTCAAAAGCGCCGTACAGAAATGCTCGAGCTGATCACTGAGCTTGAAGGGCAATACCGTGAACTAGATGAAGTATGGAATGCAGAAAAAGCGTCTTTACAAGGCACGCAGGTTATTAAAGCTGAGCTAGAGCAGGCACGACTTGATTTAGAAGTGGCTCGCAGAGCAAGTGACTTGCAGCGTATGTCTGAACTGCAATATGGACGTATACCTGAGCTTGAGCGCAAACTCGATTTAGCATCACAAGCAGAAATGCAAGAAATGAGCTTGCTTAAAAATCAGGTGGGCGAAGATGAAATTGCAGAAATTTTATCACGTTGGACCGGGATCCCAGTGGCGCGTATGCTCCAAGGTGAACGTGAAAAACTATTACAAATGGAAGAGCAGTTACATAACAAAGTCATTGGTCAAGATGAGGCCGTCGTTGCGGTGGCTAATGCCATTCGTCGTTCGCGTGCAGGGCTTGCTGATCCCAATCGTCCAATTGGCTCGTTCTTATTTTTAGGGCCTACAGGGGTTGGTAAAACAGAACTGACCAAGGCACTAGCGGGCTATATGTTTGATACCGAAAGTGCCATGGTGCGTATAGATATGTCTGAGTTTATGGAAAAACACTCAGTCGCACGTCTAGTCGGTGCGCCTCCAGGGTACGTCGGTTACGAAGAAGGTGGTTATTTAACCGAAGCTGTTCGTCGTAAACCTTATTCGGTTATTTTGCTTGATGAAATAGAAAAAGCGCATCCAGATGTGTTTAATATTTTATTACAAGTCCTTGATGACGGTCGTTTAACGGATGGCCAAGGGCGTACGGTTGATTTTAAAAACACGGTTATCATTATGACCTCCAACTTGGGCTCAGATATCATTCAAGAGCAAGCGGGAAGTAATGATTATGACGAGCTTAAAGCAAAAGTTATGGGTGTTTTACATAATGAATTTAGACCCGAGTTCATTAACCGTATTGATGAAACTGTGGTATTTCACTCACTTTCACATAGTCATATTAAAGAAATTGCAGATATTCAGTTAAGCAAATTACGTCAACGATTGACAGAGATGGGGTATTTACTTGAGTTGACAGATGCTGCTCTTGAGCGAATTGCTGCCAGTGGCTTTGATCCTGTCTATGGCGCTCGTCCACTTAAACGGGCAATACAGCAAACCATTGAAAACCCATTAGCACAAAAACTGCTTAATAATGAATTTCAACCAGGTTGTATCATTGTCATTGATGCTAACGAAGACGGCTTAGTGTTTACGAGTCGATAATCTGAGCACAGCAAAAAGCCGCTGTTCACAGCGGCTTTTTTGTTTCTATTTTAGGGCGTTTGTTAAACTTTAAAAGTCAGTAATAAATCATTCACTTTTCTTGAGCCTTCCACTAGTTCAGCCGCACCACGTGCTACGCTAAAACTCAATTGTAAATTGTCATCCCCTAAGCCTTTAATCTTTTCAACATTGCTACCAATGTCTTTACTTACAACCTGTTGCTGTTCTGCTGCGGCTGAAATATCCGTGGCGAGCTGTGAAATTTCACTAATTTGAATAAAAATACTATCAAGCTCTTGTTGTGTTTGTCCTGTTGTATTAACACAGTCATCGGCTTGTTGTTTTGTGCTCTGCATGATTTTAGACCAGCTAAACAAGGTATCTTGAATTTCTTTAATTGAGCTGTGAATTTGTGCCGTGGCGTTTTGAGTTCGTGACGACAGCGCTCTTACTTCATCGGCAACGACTGCAAAACCACGCCCATGCTCACCGGCGCGTGCCGCTTCAATAGCCGCATTGAGTGCCAATAAGTTAGTTTGTTCAGCAATCCCTTCTATTTCACTCATGACTTGGCCAATTTTATCCGCTTCAGAGGCAAGCCCCGTTGCTGTGGCGGCCGCTTGCTCAACTTGTACAGCTAAGTCAGACACCATTTTACTGTTATCTGCAATATGATTCTTGATATCAGAGCAGCTTTGATAAGTAATGCCCACTTTATCAGCCGTGTTATTGGTATTATTAGAGATTTCACCAATCGTGGTACTCATTTGTGACATGGCTGAAGCAATTTGTTCTAGCTGAGTGCCTTGAGAAGAAATACCTTGCTCGGTCAACGTCGATTGTTGATCTAACCCTTGGGCAATCGTATTAAAACTCAAGGTTGAATCTTTTACCCGCCCTAGTACCGTTCTTAATTTAGCACTGAGCATCTGCACTCTATAATCACTAATGCTGTGTGGGTGCGAGCCACTATACACATAACGAGATACAGAGTCTGCTTGGTTTTTTTGTTGTTTGAGGGTTGCAGGTGTGATTACCAGCTCATCATAATTTAAAACTAAAATAACAATACATACTAATAAGTTAATCGCGGCAAGCGAAAGAGAGCCCCACATTGCGACACTGGCTAACCAAATTAAAATACCCGCAATGCTCAAACCTTGTCTTAATGATGTGCGTTCGCGCCAGCTGAATAATGATTTATTAGCGTTAATTTTGGCATAGAGCTTTTGTGCTCTGCGTTTTGCGCGTTGCTCTAGTTTTATTCGCACAGACTGATAACCAATCAGTTGGCCATGCTCAAAAATAGGCGTTACAAATGCATCAACCCAATAATAGCGGCCGTCTTTACATAAGTTTTTTACTGCGCCACGCCACGAATGGCCTTGTTTTAAGGTGTCCCACATTTCTTTAAATGCAGCTTTTGGCATATCAGGGTGGCGAACGATATTGTGATTTTTATTTATCAGTTCATCCATCTCGTAGCCTGCGATACTACAAAACTCATGATTGGCATAAGTAATAACACCGCGTAAGTCAGTGGTTGAAACCAACTCTTGGTGTTCTTCGAAGTTAACTTCTTCATCTATTAAGCTTTGATTACGACGCATAGTGACTCTTTATCATTCTTTATTGTGGCGGCTATTGTAATTACTAAAACTAATGTACGTTAGTGATATGTGTAAAATAGCAGGAATAAGACATTTTTTTGATATTTATATGATCTTTATCAATATTAAGGGTAATTGAATTTTTCAGTTATGACAAACTTTTAGGGTTTAATTCTATCTTGTCAAAGCGTTTTAAAACGCCATGTTGTCAGCGGCGGATTATGGCAAATAATATGTAAAAGAAATTGTATATTCGTAGTGGCAATGGCAAGATTATCTTTTATAGCGTGAAACAAAGCGTGTTTAAAATCCAGTAAAAACTATATCTAATAAATTCATATAGTTTTTTCATCGTTTAATCTTGAGTAAAGGTAAAAAGACCCCATAACCTTATGATTAAGCCACTTGGCTCGAGGAAACTTTTTTTGACAACTTATAATTTAAAGAACACGCTCAACGCGCTATCTAATGCAGATAATCAACAGGCTATTAAAGGCATTATGCGCGGTATTGAGAGAGAATCATTAAGAATTAATCACGATGGTTCCATTTCAAAACAGGCTCATCCTCAAGGGGTGGGCTGTGCGCTCACCAATGGGCATATTACCACTGATTTTTCTGAATCTTTACTTGAGTTCATTACACCGGTTAGCGAGTCATCAACGCAAACCTTACAGCAGCTAAAAGATTTACAAAAGTTCACCCTAGAACATATGGGCGATGAATTGTTGTGGCCAATTAGTATGCCGTGCTTTATAAATCATCAAGACGATATTGTATTGGCACAATTTGGCGACTCTAATGTCGGTAAAATGAAAACCCTATATCGCGAAGGCTTGAAGAACCGTTACGGCAGTATGATGCAAGCGATTGCTGGCGTACATTTCAATATTTCTTTTCCACAAACGCTATGGCAGTCACTGCATTCATTAAAGCAAAGTAATGCGAAACTTGAAGATTTTATATCGGATAGTTACTTGGCGTTAATTCGTAACTTTAAACGTGAACTGTGGTTAATTAGCTACATGTTTGGCGCATCGCCGGCATTATGTAGCTCTTTTTTACAAGGGCGTAAAAGCGATTTACCGTTTAAAAAACTCGGTAAAGGCACTTTATATTTGGAAGTGGGTACCGCATTGCGTTTAGGCAACTTAGGCTATACCAATAGCGCACAATCGTCATTACGAGTAATGTATAACTCATTAGATGAATATGTCGCAGGACTTAAAAAAGCCATAAATACGCCTTCAGATATTTACGGCAGTATTGACGATTACACCAGTGCTACGCCAAAGCAATTAAATAAAAACATTTTGCAAATAGAGAACGAGTTTTACTCGCCAATTCGTCCTAAACGTAATGCAAAAAATGGTGAAACGCCCACTGATGCATTGCTAAGAGCGGGTATAGAATATATTGAAATTCGTGCATTGGATGTTAACCCGTTTAGTGAAGTTGGCATTGACTTAGAGCAAATACACTTTTTAGATGTGTTTTTAACTTATTGTTTATTAAAAGATTCAGCGCCTATGGATTGGAAAGAGCAAACTCGTAGCACTGAAAATCTTGATACTGTGGTTAACCAAGGTCGAGAACAAGGCTTGATGCTTAATTTTAATAATGAGCAGCGCAGCCTAGAATCTTGGGGTGATGAAATATTTAGTCAGTTGAGTGATGTTGCTCAGTGGATGGATACGGCTTACGATGTTGACTACTACTCAAACACCATTAAGCGCATGGCGACTTGGATTCATGATCCGGCATTAACGTATTCTGGTCGTTATGTTGAGCAGTTAAAAGCATCAGGGTTAGATAATGGCCACTTTGCACTCTCACTTGCTCAGAAGTACAAACAAAGCCATGAAACAGCAAGTTATACTGAATTTTCAAAATCGTGGCTAGAGCAACAAGCTGCAGAGTCGTACCAAGCTCAAAAGGCAATTGAACAAGCTGATAAACAATCATTTACTGCATTTTTAGATACATACTTCAGGGTCTGTTGACCTTTTCAAATTACAATTTGTTCAAACTAGGAGCGGTTTAATCGCGGCGCGAGGTTTGTAACCTAGTGGGCTAAGTAAAAACCGAGCAAAGCTTCCGCGTCCTGCTCACGCCCCTTACCTACATCCATGTAGGCAACAAAGAGTGAATCGCTCCTAGGCAGAACCCGAAGGGCAGCACCTGTTTGGCATTGATGCTGCGTTATCGCCTGTTTATGGGGAATAACCACACCACATAGGCTTTGCCTTGCCTAAATACCAAACAAGCTACTGAAAATTCAACCTTGAAAGGTCAACAGACCCAAGTAAGTAGCAGGCAAAAAAAACGCAGCTCATAGTAGCTGCGTAAATATTCTTTAGGGATGAAACAATGCTGTACTGCTGCATTCATAGATTCAGACCCACACTTTTTTAAAAAGTTCAGTGAGATCTTAAAAAATGAAAAAAAATATTATTACCTTATCTTTGTTGCTCACTATAGCTGGGTGTGCAACAGCTCCCCCAAAGCAACCAGAAGATATTTGTAAAATTTTCGAAGAGAAATCTGACTGGTATTTTGATGCCAAAGACGCGCAGGAAAAGTGGGGCTCCCCAAAACATGTGTTAATGAGCATGATGTATCAAGAAAGTTCTTTTCGCCACGATGCAGCACCGCCTATGGAATACTTCTTATGGATAATTCCTACTGGTCGTGCAAGCGATGCCTATGGCTATTCTCAAGCTAAAACACCTACTTGGTCTGATTATATTCGTGAAACAGGTAACAGTGGCGCCGACAGAGACGAATTTGAAGATGCGATTGATTTTATGGCGTGGTTTGTTTATAAAACCCATAAAGTTAATGGTGTGTCTAAGTGGGACGCCTACGCACAGTATTTAAATTATCATGAGGGATGGGGCGGTTATAAACGAGGCACCTATCGTAAGAAAAAATGGCTAATGAGCGTTGCCAATAAAGTAAAACATCGGGCAAGCCGTTATGGCGCACAGCTAAGACGCTGCGAAGATGATTTAGATAAAGGTTGGTTAGAGCGATTGTTCTTTTAGATTAGATTAAAAAGGAGCCAGTAGGCTCCTTTTTTATTGGTTTATTTTTTACGTTTGTTTGGTTGAATTTTGACTTGTTTAATCATGTTTTCTTTTACCTCAAGTACTTCAACCGGATAGCCTGCAATACGAATACTTAAATTAGCATCAGGGATATCTTCTAAGTACTCCACAATCAAGCCACTTAATGTTTTAGGGCCGTCTAATGGGAATTCCCAGCCCATTTCTTTATTTAAGTCGCGAACGTTAGCACCGCCGTCGACAATATAAGAGCCATCGTTTTGTGTGTTTACTTCTTCACTCGGTGTCCGAGTTTGAGTGGTAGTAAAATCACCCACAACTTCTTCAAGAATATCTTCAAGAGTGACTAAGCCCTGAATGTCGCCATATTCATCAACAACAATACCAATTCGTTCTTTTGATAACTGAAATTTTAGTAGCTGAGTGTTAAGCGAGGTGCCCTCAGGGATAAAGTAAATTTCACGTACCGCACGCAATAGCGAAGGCTTATCAAATTGCTCTTTAGTTAAAAGGCGAAGTGCATCACGAGAGTGAATAAAGCCAACAGCATCATCAATATTGTCGCGGTATAAAAGCACTCGAGTATGTTGAGCGTGAGTAAGTTGTTTACTGATTATTTTCCAATCGTCATTAATATCAATCGCCACAATTTCATTGCGAGGGATCATAATATCTTCGACGGTAACTTGTTCTAAATCTAAAATAGAGGTCAACATACTTTGATGACGAGCGGGGATCAGCGCCCCCGATTCATTTAGCACGGTTTTTAATTCTTCTTTACTCATGCTGTGCTCATCTATTTGTGCAGCGCTAATACCAAATAAGCGCAATATACCATTGGTCATCCAGTTAACAACGACAACAAATGGGAAGAGAATTTTTAGTAACCCTTTGAGTATCACCGAACTTGGAAAAGCGACTCGCTCAGGATAGAGGGCGGCCAGTGTTTTTGGCGTTACCTCAGCAAAAATCAGCACCACAAGTGTTAATGCACCTGTTGCTATAGCAATACCTAAATCACCATACAAACGAATACCAATAATGGTGGCAACTTGGGCAGCCGCAATATTGACAAGGTTATTGCCAATGAGGATAAGACCTATCAACCTGTCAGGTCGACTGAGTAATTTACTAACGCGTTTCGCAGCACGATGATTCTCTTTAGCGAGGTGTCGTAAACGAATACGGTTGATTGACATGATTCCGGTTTCTGACCCGGAGAAGTAAGCAGAAAAAAGTACTAATAAACCTAAAATGATAAACAGCGTACTTGTCGATATGTCGTCCAACGATGGATCCTTTTTTTATAAACCAATGCGTATTAAGCTAGAGTGAGCTTTCAGAGTCAAGTTAAAACTTATTTAGAATCACTTCTTGTATAAAACGGCTGCCAAAATAAGCGAGTGTGAGTGTAAATGCGGCCATCATAATACTCACTACCACCATTTTCCCTCGCCAACCTCGTTTTATATGGCCAACGGCAATCGTAGCAAAAATAGCCCAAGCAACTAAAGATAAGATTGTTTTATGAATAAACTCTTTGGCAAACATGCCATCAAGAAATACAAACCCTGTAATCAGCGCCACGCTTAATAATACTGTGCCTAAATTTAATAGTTGATAAAGTTGACGCTCTACCACCATTAGTGGCGGTAAATGGCTATGTACTATTGCTAAATCTTTACGTTTCAAACGTTTATCAATAAAGTAAAATTGTACGCCGTAAAGGGTGGCAATAATTAAGGTGCAGTAGGCTAATAACGACAGTGAAATATGCGCAACTAACGCAAGCTCTACATTAATGCTATGAAGTAAAACGTGATGAGGAATAAACAGGCTAGCAATAGTTAACAGGGCAGCAAAGCCGTATACAACAGGTAATAGCAGTGTTGCAGGGAACTTTAAAGAGACGGTGGTGACACAAAGCACTATTACCCAACAAGTCAGTAATGCAACATTAACAATACTTAAATCTTGGCCATCGACTCTAAACACCGAGTTTACTAAAAGCAGCATATGCGCCAAAATAGCGACAGTGCTCAGTATTATGGTAATTTTTTGGCTTGGTCCCTGACGATGAAACAATCGCGAAAGCACGTGAGACGTTGCTAACACATAAAATAAACTGGCAATAATAGTTAAACTAATAATCAGCATTTTGCTTTGGCCACTTAATTGAAGTCAAATAATTCGTGTTCGTTATCTGGGCATTGTATTTTATAGCAACGCAAATGCATAGACCCTGTAAAAAGAAACTCAATAAGCCGCATTTCAGCACTGTATTGTATGCCATCATTTACGGTATACTATTCTCAATTGAATTTTAATAACATCGACCTTATTAATAGAGTTGATATAAACGTCTTTTCGGAACCGTTACATGTTTGAGAACCTCCAAGAACGATTAGGTAAAACCCTAAAAAATATTAGTGGCCGTGGTCGCTTAACTGAAGACAACATTAAAGATACACTTCGTGAAGTGCGAATGGCATTTTTAGAAGCCGATGTGGCGTTGCCTGTTGTTCGCGAGTTTGTAAAGCAAGTTAAAGAGCGTGCGGTTGGTGTTGAAGTCACCAAAAGCTTGAGCCCTGGCCAAGTATTTATAAAAATTGTTCGTGAAGAACTTGAAAAAGCCATGGGTGAAGCTAACGAAGAGCTAAGCCTTAACGCACAGCCACCGGCGGTAGTGATGATGGCTGGTCTTCAAGGTGCGGGTAAAACCACCAGTGTAGGTAAGCTGGCTAAGTTTTTAAAAGAGCGCAAGAAGAAGTCTGTGCTAGTGGTGAGTGCCGATGTGTATCGTCCAGCAGCAATTAAGCAATTAGAAACCTTAGCAACAGAAGTTGATGTAGAATTTTTCCCAAGTGATATTTCGCAAAAACCAGTTGATATTGCAACTGCCGCCATTTCTCATGCGAAAAAGAAATTTATTGATGTTGTATTAGTCGATACTGCGGGTCGTTTGCATGTTGATAGCGACATGATGGATGAAATTAAAGCCTTGCATCATGCAATTAATCCAATCGAAACGCTATTCGTTGTTGATGCAATGACAGGTCAAGATGCGGCAAATACAGCAAAAGCATTTGACGAAGCTTTACCGCTGACCGGTGTGATACTGACTAAAACAGATGGTGATGCCCGAGGTGGTGCTGCTTTATCTATTCGTCATATTACTGGTAAGCCAATTAAGTTTATGGGTGTGGGTGAGCGTACTGATGCCCTTGAGCCTTTCCACCCAGACCGAATTGCTTCACGTATTTTAGGCATGGGTGATGTACTTTCATTAATCGAAGAAGTCGAGATGAAAGTAGACAAAGAACAAGCGGCAAAAGTAGCACAAAAAGTATTTAAAGGTGATGGCTTTACGCTGGATGACTTTGCTGATCAACTAAAGCAAATGAAAAACATGGGTGGCATGATGTCGATGCTCGATAAACTGCCTGGCATGCAAAACATCCCAGATGCGGTTAAAGGGCAAATGGGTGATAAAACCTTTATTCAAATGGAAGCGATTATTAGCTCTATGACCAAAAAAGAGCGTGCACGCCCAGAAATCATCAAAGGTTCGCGTAAAAAGCGTATTGCTGCGGGCTCTGGTACTCAAGTACAAGAGATCAATAAACTGCTTAAGCAATTTACGCAAATGCAAAAAATGATGAAGAAGATGAAAGGTAAAGGTGGCATGCAAAAAATGATGCGTGGCATGAAAGGGATGTTACCACCTGGCATGATGGGTGGCGGTGGTCCAAAATTTTAATAATTTAACCTTCAACACCTCCAATACGAGATAAAAAGTAATCAATAAAGAGGCAAAATGCCTCTTTATTGTTGGATAAACTATGCACAGAATAGCTTATTCATATACTTTTTCATCTTGGATCACGGTTTAATCTACTAAACTGGCTTTTTGCATCACTTCTTACTTGCATTGTTGCTAAAAACTCGTACAATTCACCGGCTCCCCATACTGGGGAGTAAATCTTATTAATGAAAACAGTCAATCTATTTAGAGGACGGTATGGTAACTATTCGTTTGCAACGTGGTGGCGCTAAAAAACGCCCTTTCTATCAAATTGTGGTTGCGGATAGCCGTTTCTCGCGTGACGGTCGCTTCATCGAGAAAGTAGGTTTCTTTAACCCAATTGCTTCAGGTCAAGAAGAAAAACTTCGTTTAGATTTACCACGTGTTGAACACTGGTTAGGTCAAGGCGCAGGTCTTTCAGATCGTGTAGCTAAATTAGTTAAAGACGCTCGTAAAGCGGCTTAATAGGCGTAAGTGTAACCATGAGTCAAGAGAACACCTCATCAATAATTGTCGTAGGAAAGCTCGGCGCCCCATATGGTATAAAGGGCTGGCTTAAGGTGCATTCATTTACTGATGATCCCCAAGGGATCTTCGATTTCAGCCCGTGGTTGATAGGGCAGCAAGGTAAATGGCAATCCTTAGAAGTGGTCGACTGGCGTCGCCACAACAAAGGCTTTATCGCTAAGTTTGCGCAAGTAAATGACAGAGACCAAGCAATGGCTTATACCAATGTAGAAATTTCTGTTGATTCGGCGCAGCTACCAGAATTACCGCAAGGTGAATTCTATTGGCGAGATCTCATCGGCATGTCGGTTGTAACTGATAAAGGTTATAACTTAGGCATTGTTGATGACCTTATGGAGACAGGCTCAAATGATGTACTAGTTGTGAAAGCAAACAGTAAAGATGCATTTGGCCAAGCAGAACGTTTAATTCCTTTTTTAACTGATTCAGTTATTCAAGAAGTTAAATATGATGCGAAAGAAATTACTGTAGATTGGGATCCAAGCTTTTAATGAATCAAACAAGTTCGTTGTGGGTAGGGGTTATCAGCCTTTTCCCGGATATGTTTGATGCAATTACAACGCAAGGTGTAACCGGTCGTGCTGTTAAAAATGGCTTAATCGATTTTAACAGCTGGAATCCACGTGACTATGCAACTGATAAGCATAGAACCGTAGATGATCGTCCTTACGGGGGCGGGCCAGGCATGTTAATGATGGTTGAACCATTAAAACAAGCCATTCTTGAAGCCAAACAGGCTGCAGGTGATGGTGCAAAAGTAATTTATATGTCGCCACAAGGGCGCAAATTAGATCAGCAAGGGGCTAGCGAACTCGCAAACTCTGAAAAACTGATTTTAATTGCCGGTCGCTATGAAGGTATAGACGAGAGAATAATAGAATCGTACGTTGACGAAGAATGGTCAATTGGTGATTTTATTTTGAGTGGAGGTGAACTACCTGCCATGACATTAATTGACGCAGTAGCGCGATTAGTGCCAGGGGTTTTAGGACACAACCAGTCAGCAGAGCAAGATTCATTTTCGGATGGCTTGCTAGATTGTCCTCACTATACACGGCCAGAAACATTGGACGACAAACAGGTGCCTGCTGTATTACTCAGCGGAAACCACCAAGAGATAGCAAAATGGCGGCTTATGCAGTCATTAGGTAGAACTTGGCTTCGCCGTCCTGACTTGTTGCATAACCTAGCTCTGACTGAGGAGCAAGCGGTATTACTCGCGAAATTTCAGCAAGAGTACCAAAAAGCTTGTGGCTAGAAGACAGTTACACCTAGGAAAGTGAGAAACATAATGGCAAAAGTAAACCAAAATATTATTAAAGCGCTTGAAGAAGAGCAGCTTAAAACAGACGTACCTGCATTCGGCGCTGGTGATACAGTAGTTGTACAGGTAAAAGTAAAAGAAGGTGCTAAAGAGCGTCTACAGGCCTTTGAAGGTGTTGTAATCGCTAAGCGTAATCGTGGTCTTCACTCAGCATTCACAGTTCGTAAAATCTCGAACGGTGAAGGTGTTGAGCGTGTATTCCAAACGCACAGCCCTCTTATTGATAGCGTAACAGTTAAGCGTCGCGGTGCGGTTCGTCGTGCTAAGCTTTACTATCTACGTGAGCGTTCTGGTAAATCTGCACGTATTAGAGAAAAACTTAACTAATACGCGCTGTTTATCAACGCAAAAAAACGGGTTGCAACCTTTGGGTTGCAACCCGTTTTGGTTTTAATACTATTGCGGTTTTTATATCGCTACATTCAAAAACCAATACACACCTTAACCTGCATGCGTTAAAGTGTGGTTCACTTCAAATCACAATATCTTCTCACTTCTTGCAAAAATGATGTACAAAAATGAATGATAAAACGATAGTTACACACAACGGCAATTTTCACGCAGATGATGTTTTTAGTATCGCTGCGCTTAAAATTATTTTCCCTTCTTTTACCCTGATCCGCACACGCGATAATTCGATTATTAATGACGCCGATGTGGTTATTGATGTTGGTGGTCAATATGACCCAGAAACTGACCGATTTGATCACCATCAGCGCGGCGGTGCCGGTGCTCGCGAAAATGGGATTCCTTTTTCGTCATTTGGCTTGGTGTGGAAGAAATATGGCTTAGCAATATGTGATGATAACCAAGATGTGGCGAATGCGGTGGATGCAGGGCTTGTATCAACTGTTGATGCCATTGATTGTGGTCATGTTGAAGGGGTTGCTACAGGCATTAGCTTAAGCCAAACAATTTCTATGTTTAACCCAACATGGGAAGAGGAAAGTGATTTTGATGCTGCTTTTGATCAAGCGGTTGAATTTGCACACACTTTACTGATTCGTTTTGTAGCTTCTGCCCGAGGTGGTTTAAATGCTAAAAAGATTGTTGCTCAAGCAATAAAACAAGCTGATGATCCTCGATTAATCGTATTAGAGCGCTATACTCCGTGGAAAAAAACCGTACATAGTTTATCTGATGAGGCATTATTTGTCGTTTACCCATCTCATTCAGGCAAGTGGATAGTGCAAACGGTGCCTGCAGAATTAGGCTCTTTTGAAGACAGAAAGTCATTACCTGCACCATGGGCAGGATTATCGGATGATGAATTTCAAGCGGTAACCGGTATCGATGATGCTATGTTTTGCCATAATGGCCTATTTATCGCTGGCGCAGAATCATTCGACAGTGTTATGTCGCTTGCGGCTATGGCATTAGAATACTAATAGTTCTCCTTAACCGCTCGCCGGTTACTTAATAGAAGTGGCTTGAGCCACTTTTTAAGATTCTCTACTTAATGACCCTACGTAAATTCAATGTAGTTAGCGCTGAAATAGCTGCTTGAGATAGATTTATTATCTAGCGTTTAGGTTACTTACTACCGTTTCCACCTTGGTTTTAGTTGAACAACTGATAGTGATCTTTTCAATAATTTGCCTTTTAACCCCTAACGTATCCTGTTAGTATTTATCGTATTGATTAGTTTACTTTTTTGTAAGATTTAATTTACGATTTTGCTTTTTTGGATGGAATGAGAACGTGGCAGAGATAAGTGATTTAGTGCAGCTAAGAACAAGTATAGATGAATGCGACGCGCAACTGGTTGCCTTACTTGCAAAGCGCAATGGTATTACTCAACAAATTGGCGCAATAAAACAACAAACTGGTGCGCCACTACATGCACCCGATAGAGAAGCTGATTTATTAGCTGCACGACGTCAAGAGGCTATTAATCAAGGTGTAAATCCTGATTTAGTCGAAGACATTCTCAGACGCATGATGCGTGAAGCTTATCAAAATCAACAAGCCAAATTAGCCTGTGCCGACCCACAACTATCGCCAATTGTTATTGTTGGTGGTGAAGGGGCAATGGGGCAGTTATTTGCAAAACAATTTCAGCGCTCGGGTTACGAAGTCAAAATTTTAGATAAGGCGCAGCAATCACAGACTGCGGATATTCTAAAAGGTGCAAAACTGGTGATGATCAGTGTACCAATAAATGCTCTTGAAACGGTTGTTAACGCGTTACCTAAACTCGATGATGATTGTTTGCTGGTTGATATTACATCGGTTAAACAAGCGCCGTTAAATGTGCTCAAAAAAGTTCACAATGGCGCTGTTGTTGGCTTACACCCCATGTTTGGTCCTGATATTTCTCATTGGGTGAAACAAACGGTGGTGGTATGTGAAGGGCGTAATCCTGAAATGGCACAAGGGTTATTAAAACAGCTACAAATATGGGGTTGTCAGTTGGTTGAACTTGATGCTAAAAAACACGATGAAGCGATGCAAATTATTCAGGTGATGCGCCATTTAACCACCTTTGTGTATGGTCAGTTTTTAGCAAAACAGGGGCACACACTCGCCGAGCTAAGAAGTTGTTCATCACCTATATATCAGTTAGAGCTAATGATGGTTGGCCGTTTATTTGCACAATCGCCAGAGCTATACACCGATATTATGTTAGCGCAATTTGATAATGTCGAAAGCTTATTGGCGCAGTATCAGTCTTTGTTTTCGCAAACGCTTGAAAAGCTAAAAGCTGGGGATAAGCCCGCATTAATTGATGCTTTTGCTGATGCAAAGTCTTATTTCTCGGATTCAACGGCGCACTTTTTAACCCAAAGCCGTAGTTTATTAAATAAAGCGAACGACGCTAAGGTTCTAGATTAATAATAAATGAAGGCTGGAGGTTTATGTCCAGCCTTGCAAAGTTTCATACTTAGCACTGATTAAATACTACAAATTCATTAACTAGCTTATAAATATTTATATGACGCTCCGTTCCATCGGGTTTTTTGATTATTATTGTATTTACTAATTTTGCGGTGACGTCATTATCAAATCGCGTTGGTGCACAGCCAAAACCACTATTATACTTTGAATTAGCCATAGATTTTGCTTCACCATATGAGGTGGCTTTATTGGTGTTACCTTCTATAAATTGTAAAAAAGTTAGCCCTTTAGATGTACGCGATGCGTCTTTATTTAATTTAATTTCTATCGCCCCTTCTTTGAACTCGACATTAATAGCTAATTTAGAACCGTCATCGTAATACAAAATAACAATAAACTGATTCAACTTTTGTAAATCAGAATAATCAATGCTGCCAACAGTCACAACATTTATTAACCCTTGGGCTTTTTGTAAAGCTGAAATAAAGGAATTAAATACCGCATTATCTTGAACTGATAAATCAATATCTTTGTTTAAATCACCCATGCAATTAACGTCATTGTTAAGGTAGTTGAGTGCTGTTTTGCAAGATAGTAATGAACTTGTCAGTATATCAGTGGTTACTCCTGAGGCATCAGTTGCATAACTTCCTTGCACAGTAAGTGTTAATTGTTTTGCTAGTTTCTGTTTAGAGTTTACTGCTAAGAATAATTCATTGGTGAACTGTTTTTCTTGTGGGGTAGGAGCAATCTCAGAAATGATTTTTCGGCCCTGTTGTAAGGTGCTGCGCCCAAGAGAATCGAGTAACGTTGGGGTAATAGTTACTTGTATTTTTTTTGTTTGGTTATTATCAATATCATAAATAGTATGAAGTTCACGAAAGTCATTGTATGGATAACCTTCACCAATACATAAAGCTTCGCCATTGTCGCAAGCATGGTAAATAGGAATACCAGTTTTATTATTGATATAGTCGTGAATATTTTCAGGGCAAGCCTTAACTTTACCACCAATATATGAAGAACAAATAAGTCCATCAGATTTCCCTGTTGGCATAGGAGCGGCAGGCGTAAGCAGGGGAGTAAGTAGTAAAAGAAGAGCTATAAATTTTGTTTGCATTGTTTTATTTCCTTATAATAGATGTCAACTTAACTTAACTTAAAGTACAAATTTCGACCGCTTGGCATAGTTAGTATCTGAGTGTGAATCCATTTACACTCAGACGTAATACTTAACTATCTACACTTACAGCTTGTAAAGACTCGCTTTGATAACAACCTAATACGCGCACATATTGGGTATGCTCTTTAAGCTCTTCTAACGCATGTTTCACTTGGCTATCAGCAAGGTTCGCTTCTAAATCTACATAGAATACTTCTTCCCATGGATTTCCTGGTACAGGGCGAGACTCTAATTTTACTAGATTTATATTATGCTGTTTAAAAATCATCAGCGCATCGGCGAGTGAGCCTGCTTGTTGCTTAGTTGCCATAATTAAACTGGTTTTAGTGGGGATTTGTTTAGATACATGTAGCGGTTTACGTGCAACCACAATGAAGCGACTATGGTTTTCTTTTTGATTAGCAAGATTCGCCTTGATCACTTCAAGCCCTACATTTTTACCTGCTTGTGCAGAGCCAATAGCCGCACTGTTAGGTGTTTCAAGAGCTGATTTTAATGCACTCGATGTTGAATCGCAGGTTTCATGCTGAAGTTCGCCAAGGCCCTGTAAAAAGCGGCTACACTGGGCAAAGGGTTGCGGATGCGCAAAGACTTTAGTTAATTGGTACAGCTCAGTTCCTGGGGCGGCTAATAAACAATGCTCAACGCTATGAGTAACTTCACCTACAATAGAGACTTGTGCATGCTGCAGCAAATCAAATACTTCATTAATACTACCTGAGCTAGTGTTTTCGATAGGCAGTAAGCCAAAGTCGGCTTGACCATTTTCTACTTTACCGGTGATCTCATCAAAAGAACTACAGCCAATTTCAATTAATTTGCCTGGTCGGCGACTAAAGTACTTATGACACGCAAGTTGACTGTAAGATCCTTGTCCGCCTAAATAGGTTACGCGATGGGTTTCGCTCAGTGCATCGGGGTTTAAATTCTTTTGAAGCATGGCTTGTTGATGTAATACAGAGTCTTCCAATATGGTTTGAAAAACATTATTTACATAGTAGGCATCTAAACCAAGAGATTTACCATAACCGATTAATTTTTCGAGTAATGCTAATTCACGTGCTTCATCACGAATTGGTTTATTATTCGCTATCTTATATTCAACAACACCATGGCTAATACGGCGTCGCTTCGCTAATAACACAAGTAGGTCAGAATCGATTTCATTTATATCGTGCCTAAGCGTGTCTAAAACATCATTGCTCATTTGGTTTTCCTCATTCCAAAAACGTCACTGTATTTAACAGCGTAAACAAAAAAGCCTCCCAGTTGGGAGGCTTTACTATTCGATTGATTTTATCTCACAAACAGGGAAGCCTCTTCTATATAAAGAAGCTAAAAAAAGATAAGAAAATAAGTGAGTATTTTATATTCATGCCCTTAATGTATGAAGAGTAACCTCTAATGTCAACAAGCACTTACCTGATGTGGCTTTTTTACCTAATATGTGTACAAAAGGTGTTGTTTTTTAAACGTTTATAAATAATTTATAATTCTGATTTAAGTTCTGGTATATTTCTACTACTCGCAAAAATAATAATTATAAATAAGGTTGGCCTTTTGTGTATCGACGCCCTCCATCTCGATTCGGAATAAACTCACTCAGTGTCAAGTTATCACTGTTGATCTCTGGCATTTGTTTAGTTGCAGGTATTTGTGCGGCTGCATTAATGCTCAAATCAGAAGAGAAACAGCTTGTATTTGAAGAGCATGAGGTATTAAAGCAATCAAATGAATTATTAATAAACCAGTTTAATAATTTGATAGCGACCAAAGTTAAAATAGCTGAGCAAGCTAATATTGTTGTTAGCGAGCAGTTATTTGAGGGGCAATTATCATTTAAGAATAACAATGCCCCGACTATGCAAGTCACCAATGATGGTTCTGTGCGCAGCGCATCTGCCGATGGCTTATCTGCGGCGTTCATTCCCGAAAATGCTTATTCTCCTTTTTATAAACAGTTAATTGCAGATTCTGAATCGCTTTGGAAAGTGATTTCCCCCACGTTAATTCAAGATTTTTATAATTTTTACCTGATCACCAAAGATAATTTTATCCGTGTTGCGCCACCAAATTGGGCACTCAATGTCCCCGGAGATTACACCTTTAATCAAAGCAAAAGTTTTAATTACGCAAAATCGTTAACAAATCCACAACGCGAGCCGCTGTGGTCACGAGTGTATTACGATGGCGTTTGGAATAAGTGGGTCGTTAGTTTAATTGTACCTATTTATAAAAATGATGAGTTTTTAGGAGTTACGGGTAGTGATATTTCTCTCGACTCTCTCATATCGCAATTGCCCGTTGGCGGAAAAGAAAAACAGTTAGTGGTGTTCGATAAGCAAGGGCAGCTATTGGCGCACCCTAATTTAGGAGCCGATAGTTATACCCAATACGGAGAGGCGGGTAAAAAGTTGCTATATGGCGATTTTATTTCTCCTGAGCTAAAGCGAGTTATTGATAATGCAAGGCAAATACAATTGCCGGAATATGCCGACTCGTTTTCATTAAATGGTGAAGACTACATTATAAATATCCATAAAGTTGAAGGTGTAAACTGGTACGTAGGCGTATATAAAAAGCGCTCTTCTACACTATTGGCACTGAAAGACTTAAAACTGAAGTTTTTTGGCTTGTTTATTCTGTATGCCATTTTAGTTGCTTTGTTGTTACACCAAGCACTTTATCAACTAGTTTTAAGACGCCTGCATTCATTGGTTTATGCGGTTACTAACTTTGGTAAAGGCCAGTTAGAAATTGATTTTCCAAAAGAAAATAAAGATGAAATCGGTACGCTTAATGGTTCATTCAAAGATATGACCATTGAAATCCGCAAACTCATCGATGGCTTAAACCAGCGCATAATAGAAAAAGAAATTGCAGAAAAGGCTGCAATTCGCTTGTCTAAAGCGGTTGCCTTCTCGGGCACGGGTGTGGTGATCACCGATGAAAACTTTGTGATTGAATATGTTAATCCAAAAATGCTGGAAATGACCGACTTTGCAGAAAGTGATTTCCTGCGCCAGCCACTTCTGACTATTATTGCTAATGAAATGACCATGTTGGTAGAGGACATTGACATTGATTTGCGCAACCGTAATTACTGGCGAGGGGATACCCTTATTGAAGCGCAAAACAAGCCACCCATATGGGTATCGCTGAGTGTGTCACCTATTCGTGAAGATGGTGGAAAAATCACCAGTTACGTTGCTTCAGCGCAAGATATTTCATTTGTAAAAGAAAGCCAACGCAAAATGGAACAGCTCGCTTACTTCGACACATTAACCGGGCTTGCTAATCGTACATTCTTTAGAATGCAGCTTAGAAAGTCGATGGCGCTTGCTGAAAGAGGGCGTTACTCGTTTGCTTTATTTTACTTTGATTTGGATGAATTTAAGCGTATTAACGATACTTTAGGTCACGATGCAGGCGATCAACTATTGGTTGAAGTGGCAACGCGCTTAAAGCAGCGCTTACGAGCAGAAGATACTATAGCTCGTTTAGGCGGTGATGAGTTTGCGGTATTACTCAGTGGTATTGAGCATCAAAAAGAAGCATCGGAAGTCGCTGACACCATTCAAAAAACGTTAAATCAGCCAATAAAATTAGGTAGTAACGAAGTGATTGTTACTGCCAGTATTGGTATTACCTTGGCGCCATTTGATAGCCTAGAGGAAGATCAGTTATTAAAACATGCCGATTTAGCCATGTATGAAGCAAAAGCGAAAGGGCGTAATACGTTCCACTTTTACAGCCAAGATCTAAATGCAGCCGCCAATGAGCGATTATTCCTTGAAAATGAGTTGCGCCATGCAATTAAAGAAAAACAACTCACACTGCATTATCAGCCACAAGTTGATTGTCGCGATAATAGTGTAGTAGGGTATGAAGCATTGCTTCGCTGGTTCCATCCTACGCAGGGATTCATTCCACCCACCAAATTTATTCCTATTGCTGAGGCAACGGGTTTAATTGTGGAACTAGGTAAGTGGGTGTTACAACAAGCATGTGAGTTTACTAAACGACTAGAGCAACAAGGTAGAGCGAGCAACATGTCGATAAACCTGTCAGCAAGGCAGTTTAAAGACGCAAGCTTAGTACCTATGCTGAAAAAAATAATCATAGAGACGCAAATTAAAGCTAAAAGCCTGCACCTTGAGCTGACTGAGAGCATGCTAATGGGTAATGTTGAGGCGGCTATTGATCAGTTACATCAATTGAAAAAGCTGGGTATTTCAATTTCTATTGACGATTTTGGTACGGGCTATTCTTCGTTGAGTTACCTTAAACGTTTTCCTGTCGATATTCTTAAAATTGACCGCTCGTTTGTTAAAGATATTCCTGAAGATGATAATGATATGGAGATCACCGCTGCGATTATTGCGATGGCACAAAAGCTTAAGCTTGATGTGGTTGCTGAAGGGGTTGAAACAATAGAGCAAGTTGAATTTTTACAAAATAATAATTGTTTTATTGTGCAAGGCTATTACTTTAGTAAGCCCGTTGCCGAAGCCGATATCCCAGTGTTGTTTGATCAATTAGCTGTGTTAAAAGTCCCTGAATAAAACAAAAATTGCGGGTTAACCACCCGCAATTTTTACCTTAAACTTTAATCCTTCTAAAATCGCCTTTAACTTATCGCGATCATCACCTTGTACTTCAATAACTCCTTCTTTTACTGCGCCACCTTGGCCCATTTTACTTTTTATTGTTTTTGCTAACTTTTTTAAATCGTGCTGTTGGGGATCTAATCCTACAACTAGCATTACGCCTTTACCTTTTCGACCTTTGCTTTGACGCTCTATGCGAATAGACCCGTCTTTAAATAGTTTTACATCCAGTTCTTTTTCTGGCTTTGGCTGGTCAATTCGCCCTGTTGCTGTTGAATACACTAAGTGATTATCACTCATAATTAACCTATCTAAGATTGAATCTAATATTGGAGTAAATAATAACAAATTTGTGACGCAAAGGCGTAATTTTTGCGCCTAAGCTGAACACCTTTTAATGCCCAAAGATAAAGCGACCAGTTTAAATACCGCAATTATATCTATGAATAAAAGTGCTTAAGGATTTTAAAAAGCGCTTTAAATTGGCTCGCGCTATAAAAATATCCATGCTACTATTTCGGCATTATAGATGTATGGATGGCCAAATGATAAATTTTTATTTAGAGCAAGCTCAGCTTAATGTAGAGCAACAGTTAATTAACGCTGAGCTAGAAAAGCTTGAGCAGTACTTAAATAGCAATGCTGCACCGGCCGTGCGTTGGCAGTATCAAATTCCAGAACTCGGTGAAGGTGGCGCATGTAGTTTGTTCGGCTACTTGCAAGATGAGCCGTTTAATTTAAACGATTACGTTAGCCAAAATGCGCAAACAACAGCAAAGTTAGCGCAACTTCAGTTGATTGTTGACTATGTAATCGAAAACACCCAGTTAGATTGGTATGGCATCTATCAAAATACAGCCACCCCTGAAGGCGAGCAGTTATTAAAGCTCGCTTATTTTGGTGCACCGAGCCGCCCTTTATTTCCGATCACAGCTGAATTTGCAACCGGCAGTAATAATGTGCAAGTGGCACTCAGTGGTAAAGGACGTGTTATTAATAATGTTGAGCAATATTTAGCCGCGGGTGGTGAGTATTACACCTGCGATCCGAAAGTAAAAGCAGAGGCCTGTTTACCACTATTTAATGCGCAAAAGCAGTGCATTGGCATTGTCGATGGCGAAGCCTTTAGCACGGATTTTTTTGATAATACGACACTCGCCTTATTAATTGCATGCTGTATTAAAATTCCTCACTTTTTAGTGTAAATAACACTGGTCAATCGAGTGACTTTTTATGTTAAGCTTAGCGCAACAGCTAACCCCTAAATAACGAAGAGATAGTCAATGTTCTCAGTATTAAAACCATTACCAACAGACCCTATTCTTGGCCTTATGGCGGCCTATAAGCAAGATACTAACCCTAATAAGATTGACTTAGGGGTTGGTGTATATAAAGACGAGCAGGGGAATACCCCGGTATTAAAGTCAGTAAAAAAAGCAGAAGCGTTTCGTTTAGAAAATGAAATGAGCAAATCTTACATTGGTCTTGCTGGTAACTTAGATTACTGTCAACAAATGGAAAATCTTCTTCTTGGTGAGCACCCGGCATTATTAGCTAATCGCGTACGCACAGCACAAGCACCTGGTGGTACAGGCGCACTTCGTGTTGCAGCAGAATTTATTGTACGTTGTAACCCAAACGCTACTGTATGGGTTACTAACCCAACGTGGGCTAACCACATTAGCTTATTTGAAGCTGCAGGCTTAACGGTTAAAGAATACCCATACTACGACTACGAAAACAAAGATTTATTGTTTGATGAAATGGTTGAAACATTAACACAGGTGCCTAAGGGCGATGTTGTGTTATTACATGCATGTTGTCACAACCCAAGTGGTATGGATTTAAACGAAACACAATGGAATACCATTGCTGAACTTGCAAAAGATGTGGGCTTTACGCCATTGATTGATATTGCATACCAAGGTTTTGGTTCTTCTTTAGAAGAAGATGCGAATGGTTTACGTATTTTAGCCAATGCGGTTGAAGAGTTGATAATTTGTTCATCATGTTCTAAAAACTTTGGCTTATACCGTGAGCGTATTGGTGCTTGTTCAATTATTGCAAAAGACAGTGCAACCGCTGATATTTCAAACTCGGTATTATTAAGTGTGGTACGTAGCATTTATTCTATGCCGCCAGCGCACGGTGCAGACATTGTAAACACTATTTTAAGCAGCACAGAGTTAACGCAGTTATGGCACAGTGAACTTGATGAAATGCGTAACCGTATTAATGGTTTACGTAGTTTAATTAAAGACAGCCTTGCAGCCAAAGACATTGCTCAAGACTTCTCATTTATAGACCGCCAACACGGTATGTTCTCTTTCTTAGGTATTAATAAAGAGCAAATCGAGCGTCTACAAAAAGACTACGGTATTTATATTGTAGGCTCTAGCCGTGTAAACGTAGCGGGAATTAGTCAAGCAAACATCGATTACTTTGCTAACGCTGTTGCTGATGTATGTAAGTAACCAATAATAAGTTTTAGCTTATTAGCAATAAAAAAACCGCACACTCGTTGCGGTTTTTTATTGTTTGTAATACCCATCCCCTTATATATATCTGCTTAGATATAAGGGAGTTTAATTCGTTAAATTGTTCAAATATTTATACAAGTTGGTATTACAGCCAGCGAATAGCGCCTGCAATACGTTCATTATACATATTAACCGGTGAGCCTAGGCTTGCTATTAGTACAGTATCAGCTTGTTTTCCTCGGCTTATATGGCCTACATAGCGAGAGTCACTAAAGTCACCCGAGCCAATTTCAAAGACTTTGTTATCACTAGGGACAATAAACACGGTCATAGGGCCAAAGTCCGATTCAAACACTAAATGGATGCCTTTCTCGCCTTGAAAATCGCAAAAGTTAACATAAGTAACTTTCCCAGGTAAATCATTAAGTTGACCGCCAAGTAAAGCCAGCTTTTCATTGACTGTTTGTAAGCTGATAGGTTGAGTTTTATTTAACGCGTTAAGTTCATGATAAACATGTGCCAATGCATGCTCGCCAGCAGCATGATTCAAGTTTTGCTCTGTGCTAAACATAAACGCACTTACCGCAATCACAAATGAAGCAGCGAACGCCAAATATACGCGGTCAAACTTAAAGCGTGAGCGTGAATCAATAACGTTGTTTTTTTGTTCAAGCTCATCTTTTCTGGCTTTTTCTTTTAACGAGGTGTTTAAAATAATCCGTTCAGCAAGGTTGTCAGGCACAGGAATATCAAGCGCATCATTGAGTTGCTTATCAAATGTTTTGTTTTCATTTAAAAATTGTTGTCTATCGGGACTGCTGTTTGCAAATTCCAGTAGTTCTTTGTCTAGCTCGTTTGGCTGTGCAATCGTGCGGCGACGAAACTCAAGTTCATCCATTATTTTGATGCCCCTTTAAGTTGTTCATCATCACGGCTTAGTGCCACTTTAAGTTGATTTTTTGCTCGAAATAAACGTGTCATAACCGTATTTTTGTTTAAATCGAGTATGTCTGCAATTTCATCCCCAGAGCAGCCCATAACCACTTGTAATAGTAGCGGCTCTTTGTATTCATCGGCCAACAACGAAATTTGCCGTTGAATAACGGTTTGCTCCATTTCATCATCTAAAGAATGACTGGTTTGATCCACTAGCGTGTCGTTATCTACATCACTGTAATCAAATTGCTTGCGCTCAAAGCGCCTCGCATTTTCGCGTCTTAAAATTGTTAGCAACCATGGCTTAGCTGCTTTTTGATCGAGTAACGAGTCAAGCGAGCGCCAAGCACGTAAAAAGGTTTCTTGCACTAAGTCATCTGCAATATTCGGATCGTTACATAACCAGTAAGCGAAGCGATAGAGTTCCTTATGATAAACGTGAACCAGGGCTTCGTAGCGTTGTTGTTTTTCAGCCATATTTAGTAAGACCCGATCATTCGATTTTTTATTTCCAAACACAAACTCTTTTTAGTTAAAATTATTATAGGTCAAAAAAGCAAAATACAATTGAGATCAAGAATACAGCTCTTTTAACGCAGGTGATGAAGGCTTAGCTGTTTGCGATTGATGTGCCTTTAACATGCTAACTATAGCGTCTAAATTGGCGCTAGCCGTTTGCTTACTGTACAACTGTGCTTGTAAATTGTTTACCTGCGCGGTGAACTCTGGGTTGTTTATCATAGCGCATAAATGGGATAGCGCCCCTACCTTTTTACCTGTAAGGGTTAGCGCATACTGATTAAGCGCATCGTAAAATGCTTTTTCGTCATGGCTTTTAGCTAATACCAGCAGGGCTTTTAAAGATGGTTGTTGATTTGTTTTATTAGTTGTTTGAGCCGCTTGTTGCACTTCTTTAGCTGGGCGTTTATTAAAGTAAAAAATCAGCGTCGCAATCCATAAAACATAACCAAGCGCGGCCACAATAATTAGCCACAGTGGTGTGGCAGTTTGCTGTTGCACTATAACTGCTTGCTCCGTTGACTCTGCCATAGTGTTATTTAGGTTGTTTTCAGCTGGCGGATTAAGCGTTTGCACTGGCGCTGTTGTACTGGGGGTGACTGTAATAGTACGCTCAGGTAAGGTCGCATAACTAATTCGATTCATTTTGGTGTTATACCAAGGCAAGCTAATTTCTGGCAATGTGTAAGTGCCAGGTGTTTGTGGCAGTAGCGCAAATGAGGCGCTTTGCTGCGATACCACTCGACCATCACGTACCGCATTATTGGTTTCTTTTTCATCAGGATAGCTGCGAATACCATTAATAATAGGTATATCAATTTCGGGTAACTGCTCTTTAGTCACCCCTAGCGCGGTGAGCATAATTGTACGTGTTATTGGCGTGCCGGCTTCAACAGTATTATCCTCTGGCTGCCATTGCTCGGTTAAGCTCACCAGTTCACTGGGTAACCAGTCTCCTTGATAGTTTTCAGGGATAGGTTTAATTTCAATTTGCTGCTCATCGCCAAGCGCTGACACTTCCAATTGACGATAGTTTTGCTGAATACGCCCCTGAAAAACGGGAGCTGCAATAGTGTAGGCGCCACTTTTTTGGGGCTGAATTAAATAATTACGGGTGATCACTAAATAACGTTTACCGTTAACCAGTTCATAATCTTCGCTTTGTTTACCGAGTTGGGTAAGTTGGGCATCTTCCATACTTGGCGCACTTAAGCTGCCATCAAGAAGCTCTTTGGCTAAGTAAAGTTTAATGGTGTAAACGCCAGCCTCTTGTACAAATAAGCTGTTGTTTGAAAGCGAGGTTTTTAAAAATATATCGTTATTTTTATCTGCGTCGCTGCTGCGCTCTTTAACCGATAAACTAATTGGTTGCGAGTTTAGCCCTGCAACACTAAAACTGGGAATGGTGTATTCACCCGCCTTGCGGGTCATTAGTTTAACAGACCAAGAGGTTTGTTTTTTTATACTGCCATTAATAATGTTAGTGCGGCTACTTAAGCTCATAGGGCCGACTACAAAATCTTTTAATAATGCTGAGGTGTCGGGTTGTTGCCCTTTTATTGAATCATCAATGCTAATATTAAGCATAAAAAATTCACCCGCTAATACTGGGTTTTTATCAACGCTTGCCTCCAAAGTGGTGGCGGCCATTAATGGCATGGCAGTTAATAGCAATAAACAGCAAAATAATCGCATTACCATGATTTTTCTACTCCTGTTGGACGACGTTGATATTGTCTTTTTTGGGCTTCTAATTGCATTTTGTTTCTTAATAAAATAGCGGGATCGTCGGGCACTTTTCTTAATAACTGATTTAGTTGCTGTGCTTTTTCTTTTTCTTCATTAGTGAGCTCAGCGGCTTGTGCCTGCATGGCTTGTTGCTGTGCCTGCTGTTTTTGCTCATCAGAGGGCGGTTGCTCACTCATCTCATTAGGTTGATTTTGCGGCTCATCTTGCTGCGGTGTATTCTCGTCTTTATTTTCATTTTGTTGGCTTTGTGATTGAGCTTGCATGTCAGGCTCATTCTGTTTGTCTGATTGCTCACCAGATTGTCCTTGCTGATCTTTTGATTGCTGCGAGGACTGATCTGATTGCTGTTGCTCACTATTTTGGCTGTCCTCTTCGCTTTTATCTGCGTTGTTTTTCTCGCCATTTTTTTGCTGATCTTGTTTTGATTTATCTGCATCCTCTTGACTTTGCTCATCTTGATTTTGCGAATCATTGCCTTGCTGATTTTGTTGATCTTGCTGTTGTTGTTGATTCAGTAACTGCTCAACAAGCGCTTGATTCTCAGCGGCTTCTCTAAAGTTATCTTGCTTTACTTGCGCTTGTTTATACGCGTCAATGGCAGCCTCTAATTGTCCTGCTTTAGCCAAGGCGTTGCCATAGTTATAATAACCGGTTGCTGACTTATCTTGGCTAAACTCATTCAAGGCAGCATCAAATTGCCCTTGCTGATACAGTGCAGCCCCTTTGAGGGCGCTTGAGCGAGCCTGAGCTGCTTGTTGATACTCTTTGTTGTTGTATGCCTCTAATGCCCGTTGATCCCTATTTTTAAACAGGGTTGGCAGCTCTGCGGCATGCGCATTTTGTTGAGGTAAAAAGCTAAGTAATAGTACTGCGCTAACTAATGCAGAACGTCTAAATAAATACAAAGCTAAAGGCAGTAAAATAAGCAAACCATAAATACCGGCGTCAATTCGCCATAAGGCTAAATTTGGTTTTTCACTTTTTAATACTTCACTGTTTGCTTGCGGTGAAAAAACGGCAATATCACTATTGCTTGGCTGGTAATCGGCAAAGTGCCCACCGCTATTTTTTGCAAGTCCTTCAAGTAATGACGCATTGAGGGTTGGCACCACAATTTGACCATAATTATCTTTTAAAAATCCGCCTTCAGGTAACTTTATAGGGGCTCCTTGTGCGGTGCCTACGCCGTAAATATTAAGTCGATATTGACTACTGTTGGTAAAACGGCTTACATCGCTTTGCTGTTGTTGCTCAATACCATCGGTGATCAAAATAATATCGCCATCGAGGTAGCCGGCTTGGCTTAGTAGCTCTTGTGCCATATCTAAGCCAGCGAGTACGTTTGAGCCTTTATCTGGCATAATTTCAGGGCTTAAACTAGGAATAAGGTTGGCAAGAGTCTTAGCGTCGTTGGTCAGTGGTGAAATGGTATAGGCAGTGCCTGCGTAAGCCACTAACGCGGTATCGCCTTCTTTAAATAGCTCAACCATATCGAGGGCTTTAAAACGTGATTGCATTAATCGATTGGGAGCAATGTCGGTGCTATACATAGAGTAGGACATATCCATGACAATAACGCGGGCACTTTTACTTTGAAACACGGGTACTTGCTTCTCTTCAAAGCTTGGCCCTGCACTAAATATAATTGCTAAATTGCAAAATAACGCAACCAGCCACAGCGGCTGGCGAGCTTTATTGTTTGATTCACTCATTACAAATGGTGCCAAATGCGGCGCAATAAGTGGCGCTGACTGGTTTTTTTTATGTTTTAGTAAGGCGATAAAAAATAACCCTGAGGCAGGGAGTAACAGCCATAAAATAGCAGGACGAATAAATTCAAAATCCATTAGTTTGGCTCCTTCATTGCGCGCACCGTTTTTATCAATGCCATTGCACTTATGAGTAAAATGGCCAGTAATAACGGATAATAGAACAAGGCTGTTTGTGGGCGAAAGGTTTGCTCATCGGCACTAATTGGTTCAAGCTTATCAAGCTCAGCGTAAATTTGTTGCAGGCCAGCGACATCTTTTGCTCTAAAATACAGACCGCCTGTTTGCTCAGCAATTTTTTTCAATAAGCCCTCATCTAGGTTACTGCCCCCAGAGCCCATATTAAATAAACTAAAGCCGCGCGGGTTATCTGAACCGACTCCAATGGTGTACACTTTTATACCTTCTTCACGGGCAAGTAACAGCGCATCTTCTGGGTCAAGGTTACCTGCAGTGTTTTGCCCATCTGTAAGCAACACCACAATACGGTTACTTTCTTTTTTACTGGCAAAGCGTTTTACCGATAAACCTAAAGCGTCACCAATCGCCGTGGCGCGTCCTACTAAACCAATTTGCGCCTCAGAGAGCATTTTACTGACGGTTTTCACATCACGCGTCAATGGGGTTTGTAAAAAAGCGGTATCACCAAACAATATAAGGCCGAGTCTGTCGCCTTGGCGCTGCTCTATAAAGTCACTTAGCACTGCTTTGACCATGGTTAAACGGTCAACATATTGGCCATTGTAAGCCATGTCTTGTTCGGTCATTGACCCTGACAAATCCACAGCGAGCATTATATCGCGGCCTTCGTTGGGTAGCGATATGGGCTCATCTAACCACGTTGGATTTGCTGATGCGGTCACTAATAATAACCACAGCAACCACTCGATAATATTCAATTTACGCGCACTTGGCTCTATGCTTTGATTGCTTAAATTATGTGATGCAAAACTTGGAATGCGCAGATGCGTGTTGGCATTATTGGCGGCGGGTTTTAATAGTAACAATATTAAAGGTAGCGGCAGTAATAAAAACAGCCATGGCCAGCTAAATTCAAACATGCAGCGGCTCCTTTAGTTTAAATTGTTTAATGGCTTGGCGAAATTTATCACTAAGTGCTGCCTGTGTTTGATTAGCGTTATATAGGCTTAAAATTTCTTCTTCTTTAAAGCCAATCGCTGAAAGTTGGTTCAATGTGTTGCACCAATGCGTTGTTGACTGCGCGGCTAAACGCGGATCGTAATAGGTGATCACTAAACGCTTTAAAATGACATGTAATTGCTGCGCTGACTGTTGTTGATTAGCTAATGCAATGGCATCACGTTTTGGCTTTTTAAAGCGATAATTTTTATAAATTATGACAATTAAGCTACACAATAAACACACAGCAATTGCAATAACAACCCACCAAGCAGGAGCGAGTGGCCACCAGTCGACTTGGGTGGGAGCAATAATATCGTGTAGACCATCAAGTGGAGAGGTTTGCATGATTTATTTTCTCACTAATTGCAGTTCCAGCGCAGTGGCTGCATTAAATGATAATAGGGTGAGTCCAGACTTTGTTAAGCGATTAATACGCGCGCTAAATGCGTGCTCGGCATTTTTAGCAAATCGTTGTCTAAAGCTCTTGTCCATTAAGGGCAGGGCAAATTGCTGATTATTAGCACTGACGGTTACCGTTTGTTTAAAAGCAGGTAATTGATGTTCAAAGGGGTCGCTAATATGACACCCAATCAGTTCGCAATGACGCGCCAAAAGTTCCAGTTGCTTGAAGCTGGCGTCATCCAAGGCGTTAAAATCAGACACGATATAAACCAAACTACCAGGCTTAGCTAAGTGATTTAAACGTTTGAGGTTATCACTAAAGTTATTGCTGGCGGGTTTATCAATATTTTCAAGTGCCTGCTGATGAGCGTCGCATAAATTATGGCATAGTTTTAATACCGCTTTTTCACGAGCGCTGGGTTTTAGCTCTAAATGCGAGTGCTGATTAAACACAATACCGCCAATTCTGTCGCCACGCTGACACGCTGACCACGCAACTAAGGCGCTAATATGTGCTGCTTGCACCGATTTTAACAGTAATTGCGAGCCAAATAGCATTGAGTTTGAAAAGTCAGTAAACACAAATACCGGGCGCTCTTTTTCTTCTTGAAAAAGTTTGGTGTGGGTTTCGCCTGTGCGTGCGGTAACGCGCCAATCAATAGAGCGTATATCGTCACCGTTTTGATAATGACGCACTTCGGCAAACTCCATACCCCGGCCTTTGTGGGGCGCAAGGTATTGCCCTGCTAAGGTATTTTTTATTCTAACTTTAGGTGCCAGCTCAAGCAGTTGTGCCTTAGCTTTATAATACATCAGCTCTTTAAGCGATAAATTAACACCATGGCTATGACTTAATTTAAGCCATGCCTGAGAATCAAAGTGTGTTTGCATAACTTAAGGTACTGCGACTAGTTCAACAATACGGCTAATGACCTGATCTTTTGTAATACCATCGGCCTGTGCTTCGTAACTTAAAATAATACGATGGCGCAATACATTATGTACAACAGCTTGTATATCGTCAGGTGATACAAAATCACGGCCACTTAGCCACGCATGAGCGCGGGCACATTTATCAAGAGCGATAGTAGCGCGAGGGCTTGCGCCGTATTCAATCCAGCGGCCAAGTTGCTCATCTAAGTTTGCGCCTTCTCGAGTAGCAATAATCAACTGAACTAAGTACTGCTCTAATGGCTCGGCCAAATACAGACCTAAAATTGCTTTTCGCGCAGCAAACAAATCGGGTTGTGAAATTTGCTCAAGCACTGGGGCTTCATCATTAAGTGCTTCACCACGGGTCAAACGTAAAATATCAAGCTCATGCTCAGCACCTGGGTAATTAATATTTAGGTGCATTAAAAAACGGTCTAATTGCGCTTCTGGTAGCGGGTAAGTACCTTCTTGCTCAAGCGGATTTTGTGTTGCCATCACTAAAAACAGGTCACTGAGTGGATAGGTGTTTTTGCCTACCGTGACTTGGCGCTCGGCCATCGCTTCTAATAATGCCGATTGTACTTTTGCTGGTGCTCGGTTTATTTCATCCGCTAAAATAAGGTTATGAAATAAAGGGCCTTTTTCAAACACAAACTCACTGGTTTGTTGGCGATAAATATCGGTGCCGGTCACATCGGCTGGTAATAAATCAGGGGTAAACTGAACACGCTGAAACGACCCTTCAATACCTTTTGCAAGCGCATTTACGGCACGTGTTTTTGCAAGCCCTGGAGGGCCTTCAACAAGTAAGTGGCCATCGGCTAATATAGCAATTAAAAGAGCTTGAGTAAGCGCTGGCTGGCCAATGATTTGTGTATCTAAGTACGTTTTTAATTGTGAAAATGCGTTAGCTGCCATAATAAGTGGACTGTCCTCGTCAGCTTAAATAATACCTAAATTGGTTAGGTAACAAATACTGAGCTAGTTATAAGGTTTATAAGTGGATAACTCAAGAGTTAGACTGATTTTTTAAAAATAGTTCGTTATTTTTTAACGATTTTTTAGCCTAACATAAAACTTTGTAAAACCAGCTAAAAAAGCCTATTGTATTACCCTCATACAATGTATGTAGTGATATACAATGGCGCTTTTGTATTTATTTACCTTTATCTATTGGCTTTATCACACGGGTTGTTTAGAATCGGAGAAAACATACAGGTCTGACCTGTCAGCGGGAGAGAATAATAAATGTCTGAGCAAAACATACTTAAAACACCAAAAGGCGACCGTATTGCCATTGTAAGCGGCTTACGTACTCCTTTTGCTAAGCAAGCGACTGCGTTCCACCATGTACCAGCATTGGATATGGGTAAGCTAGTGGTTAATGAAATGCTTGAGCGATTAAATTTCGACAAGTCAGAAATCGATCAATTGGTTTTTGGGCAAGTAGTACAAATGCCAGAAGCGCCAAATATTGCGCGTGAAATTGTATTGGGTACTGGGATGCCAGTATCGGTTGATGCATACTCTGTATCGCGTGCTTGTGCGACGAGTTTTCAAGCGATAGCAAACGTTGCCGAATCAATTATGGCAGGCTCTGTAAGCGTAGGAATTGCCGGTGGTGCCGATTCATCGTCTGTATTGCCAATTGGTGTAAGTAAAAAATTAGCGGGTAGCTTAGTTGATTTAAACAAAGCACGTACGCTTGGTCAGCGTTTAAAAATATTCTCAAAACTACGTTTAAAAGATTTATTGCCAGTGCCGCCAGCGGTTGCTGAGTACTCAACGGGTTTATCAATGGGACAAACAGCCGAGCAAATGGCTAAAACCCATAACATTAGCCGTGAAGATCAAGATGCTTTAGCGCATCGTTCTCACTCACTGGCAACGCAAGCTTGGGCTGATGGCAAGTTAAAAGATGAAGTAATGACGGCTCATTTACCGCCTTATAAAAGCTTTATTGAAGAAGATAATAATATCCGTAAAAACTCAACGGTTGAAGGTTACGCCAAGCTTAAGCCTGTATTTGACCGTCAACACGGCTCAGTCACTGCTGCCAATGCAACCCCACTAACTGATGGCGCAGCCGCAGTGTTAATGATGAGCGAAAGCAAAGCCAAAGCTTTGGGTTATGAAATTTTAGGTTATGTGCGTAGTTTTGCGTTCTCAGCCATTGGCGTAGAAAAAGACATGCTAATGGGGCCGGCTCACTCAACGCCTATCGCACTTGATAGAGCGGGTATTACGTTAGCTGATTTAGACCTTATTGAAATGCATGAAGCGTTTGCATCGCAAACCTTAGCGAATATGAAAATGTTTGCTTCAGATAAATTTGCACAAGAGCACTTAGGGCGTAATAAAGCCATAGGTGAAATTAACATGGATAAGTTTAACGTGAACGGCGGCTCGCTTGCATATGGTCATCCATTTGCGGCAACCGGCGCGCGTTTAATTACACAAAGTTTATACGAGCTTAAGCGTCGTGGCGGTGGTTTAGCGTTAACGACTGCCTGTGCTGCGGGTGGTTTAGGTGCAGCCTTTGTATTGGAGAGTGCGTAATGACAGATTCAGTATTTAATTTAACGGTTGATGATAACAAAATAGCCGTAGTGACAATTGATGTACCGGGTGAAAAAATGAACACCCTGCGAGATAGCTTTGCTGATGATTTAAAAGCATTATTAGCACAAGCTAAAGAGCACGCAGTTAAAGGTATGGTATTTATTAGTGGTAAAAGCGATAACTTTATTGCTGGTGCCGATGTTAAAATGCTAGACAACGTGCAAAAGCGTGAAGATGCATTAGCTATTAGCGAATTATGCCATCAAGCATTTTTTGATATGAAAAAGCTTCCGTACACCACAGTTAGTGCTATACATGGCGCAGCACTTGGTGGCGGTTTAGAATTTGCTTTAGCCTGTGATTACCGCGTAGGTACAGATAGCGATTTAACTAAAATTGGTTTACCAGAAGTACAACTAGGTTTATTACCTGGCGGTGGTGGTACACAGCGCTTAACTAAAATCGTGGGCATTCAAAAAGCCCTCGAGTGGATGCTAACCGGTAAACAAATTCGTCCTAAACAAGCTAAAAAAGCCGGTGTATTGGATGATTGTGTACCACAAAGCGTACTGTTAAAAGTGGCTAAAGAGTTTGCGGCGAAGAAAAAGCCACAAGCTAAAGAGCCTAAACTTGATAAGATCAGTAAGTTATTAGAATCAAACCCGTTTGGCCGTAACTTTATCTTTAAAAAAGCTAAAGAAAACGTTCTTAAAAAAACCGGTGGTCATTACCCTGCGCCGCTTGCAATTATTAAAGCGGTACGTGCAAGCGTAGAGCTTGACGAAATGAAAGCGTATAAAACCGAAGCAGAAGGTTTTGCCACATTGGTAATGAGTGATGAGTCTAAAGCACTGCGCGGCATTTTCTTTGCAACCACTGAAATGAAAAAAGAATGGCGCAATGATGATGCTCCCGCGATTAGTAAAACTGCCGTGTTAGGTGGTGGCTTAATGGGCGCAGGTATTGCCCATGTGAGTGCGGTTAAAGCTAAATTGCCGGTGCGTATTAAAGATGTGGCAGAGCAGGGCATAAGTAATGCCATGAACTACACATACAAAATTTTAGATAAGCGTCTTAAACGCCGTATTATGTCTAAAGCCGATATGCAGTTAACGATGAACCGCATTACCGGCACTACCGATTACAGCGGTTTTAAACACATAGATTTAGTGATAGAAGCCGTATTTGAAGATTTAGAACTGAAGCAAGGTATGGTTGCTGATGTAGAGCAGCATTGCCAAGCGAATACTATTTTCGCAAGTAATACTTCGTCATTACCTATTTCGCAAATTGCAGCAAAAGCAGAACGCCCTGAAAATGTAATTGGTTTACATTATTTCTCACCAGTAGAGAAAATGCCACTGGTAGAAATTATTCCTCACGAAGGCACCTCAAAAGAAACGATTGCTCGTGTAGTTAACTTTGCGCGTAAGCAAGGTAAAACGCCAATTGTGGTAAAAGACATGGCCGGTTTTTACGTAAACCGTATTTTAGCGCCATACCTGAATGAGGCGGCAAACTTAATGCTTGCCGGTGAGCCAATTGAAAAAATTGACGCAGCCTTAGTTGAGTTTGGTTTTCCAGTAGGGCCGTTGGCACTGCTTGATGAAGTCGGTATTGATATTGGTTCTAAAATCGCGCCAATTCTTGAAAAAGAATTGGGTGAGCGTTTTAAAGGCCCAGATGCTTTCTCGCGCATGATTGATTCAAAACGCTTAGGCCGTAAAACGGGTCGTGGTTTTTATGAATACGACAAGAAAGGCAAAAAGGTTGATGAGTCAGTCTATGAGTTACTAGGTGTAACCCCAGCTCCACGTCTAAATAAAAACGAAATTGCTAAGCGTTGTATCTCACAAATGCTTAATGAGGCCGTTCGCTGTTTAGATGACGATATTATTGCCAGCCCGCGTGATGGTGATATTGGTGCTATTTTTGGTATTGGTTTCCCACCGTTCTTAGGTGGCCCGTTTAGCTATATGGATAAATTAGGCGCAGGTAAAATTAGCTCTGATATGTCTACTCTGGCTAACAGCAATGCGATTTTTGCACCCTGTGAATCACTGGTTGCAATGGCTGATAAAGGCGATAAGTTTTACACTACAGCCGCTAAAACAGCTGAAGTTGAGTTAGAGCAGGCAGATGATAAATCGACTGATACTCAAAATGAGAAAACTGAGCACAAAGATTAATGTTTTAAGTTAACGTAAAAAAGCCGCAAATTATGCGGCTTTTTTTATGTTTGATTATCAGTAAATATAGAGATATAGACGCTTATTTACAGTAACGCTTCAATGGCCTTTTTATCTTTATCAGGCATATTGTCGACCACCAAATTAAACGAGTTATCAATCATACGCTCAATTTCACCCTGTGGTACTGAGCCATCTAAAATCACGGTATTCCAAAGGCGTTTATTCATATGATAACCAGGAATAACGGCAGGGAAAATATCTCGTAATGATTGCGCTTCATCAGGGTCGCACTTTAAGTTTAGCCACCAAATAGGTTCGCCGTTTTCATCGGTTTCACCTTCATTGCTCAGTGCTAGGGTGGCGAACATCTTATGGTTTACTTTATACACATCAACATCTTTAGCAAAAGGCTGGGTTAGTTTAACTAACGGCTTGTTCATTAAATAGGTATGTACAGTTTGTTGGTTCATGAGCCATTCCTTGAGGTCATAATCGATAACTTTACCATAGCAGCTTTTTGCTACTAAATAACATGAGTTTAAGTCTAAATTACAGATTTATGAGTCAGTACGAAGTAAGAAGCTAATCATATCACTTTATTGTTGAACAAAATCAGTTTCGTGGTATGTTTCTCGCAATCAAAAAAACAATAGGAATTCACCCATGCCAAAGGCAAGTGATGTTAAAAAAGGGACGGCTATTGACTTTAATGGCCGTGTATTAGTAGTAAAAGATATCGTACGTTCTGTACCACAAGGTCGTGCCGGTGGTAGTTTATACCGTATGCGTTTATACGATGTAGTAACGGGTAGCAAAGTTGACGAAACATTCAAAGACAGCGACATGCTTAACCTTGCAGATTTAACCCGTCGTGAAGCGATGCTGTCGTACATTGATGGCGATGAGTATGTCTTTATGGATAACGAAGATTATACGCCTTACAACTTGGCTAAAGACGCGATAGCTGAAGAGATTCAGTTTGTTAACGAAGAGACCCAGGGCGTGCATGTTATTGTGATTGATGGTGCGCCAGTTGGGCTTGATCTTCCTTCAAGTGTTGAGCTTGTAGTTGAGGAAACCGACCCTTCAATTAAAGGTGCTTCAGCCAGCGCGCGTTCAAAGCCTGCTCGTTTATCAACCGGCTTAACTATTCAAGTGCCAGAGCATATTTCTACGGGCGATCGCATCCGTATTAATACTGCAGAGCATAAGTTTATGGGCCGTGCTGACAAGTAAGCCGCTATAAATCTATATTGATTAGCCGAGTATTTAAGTTGCTCGGCTTTTTTGTGTCTGAGTAACGGTCAAATAATGTGTTGCTTTAATTTTCGCCAGTTTAACGCTATTATACGCGCCTTATTTTTGAACTGGTTGAGGTGGTGGTGTTATTTGTTTTGCTTAGCGGTGTATTTATAGCGCTTATGTATTTAGAAACCATTAAAAAGGGCATGCCTGTTAAACGCTGGTTATTTTTAGGTGGCGTGTTTGGTCCTGTTGCTTGGTGCTTGTTTAATATGCATTATCGACGTGCATTGATACGCAATATAGGTGTAAATGCGTGTCTATGGCGTGCTTAACTGGTCGCTCTAATTAAACTGAGTTTTGATTGGCTTTTTTGTTGTTTTAAAAACGCAGTAAATTCATCTTTTGACAGTGGCTTAGAGTAGTAATAACCCTGCAGTGTTTCACAGTTTAGCTCTTCAAGTATGCTTATTTGCGACGCTTGCTCCACCCCTTCGGCAACTACATGCAAATCAAGGTTATGCGCAATAGTGACGATAGAGTCCACCATATTGCGGCCACGTTCAGTCTTCATATCATCGATAAAGGCTTTATCTACCTTAAGCGTATTGAGTGGAAACTGCTTTAAATACGCAAGTGATGAATAGCCGGTACCAAAGTCATCCATTGCTAAGTGAATTCCACGGGCACTTAAAGAGCGCATAATCGCAATGGCTTCTTGTGGATCGTCCATTACGGTGCCTTCAGTTATCTCAAGCTCTAAAAAGTACGAGGGTAGTTCATTTTTTTGTAAAATCACATCTATGCGCGAGGTTAAATCGGGTAGGCTAAATTGTTTTGCTGATAAGTTAACAGCAACACGGGCATTAAATAAACCTGCATCTAGCCACTGTTTTACATCGCGACAAGCTTTGTTTAAAACTACTTCACCAATTTCAATAATTTGCCCTGTTTCTTCGGCAATTGGAATAAATACCCCTGGGCTAATAACCCCCTTTTTCGGGGTAATAAAACGCACCAACGCTTCCATTCCAGCAAGCTTACCAGTACGAATATTCATTTTAGGCTGGTAATACACCTCAAAATGATCTTCTTTTAAGCCAAAGCGCATTAGGTTTTCTATTTGCAGTCGTTTTACTGCTTGGCGGTTCATGGTGTCATTAAAAAACAGGTAGCTATTGCCTTTCTTTTTAGCATGATACATCGCAGTATCGGCGTTCTTTAATAGTATTTCGGGGGTGTTACCATCTTCGGGGAACAGTACTATACCAACGCTTGAGGTGATAGCAAGTTCATGGCCTGCCATTTTAAATGGTGTAGCTATGGCCGCCAAAAACTGTTTAGCCATGCGAGTGATAGTGAGAATATCGTTGGTGTTTGACATAACTAGCGCAAATTCATCGCCGCCAAGGCGATAAAATACGTCATTTTCACGGGTGAGCTTATTTAAACGCATAGCAAGCTTTGCCAGTAAACTATCACCTAATTGATGGCCTAATGAGTCGTTTATCTTTTTAAAGTTATCTAAATCAAATACGAGTAATGCATGATGAGAATGCTGCTTTGCGAGTTTTTGTAAGTCAGAAAAAAACAAATTACGGTTAGGTAAGCTGGTGGTGCGATCTCGATTAGATAAATTATTGAGCTCAGACTCGGTTTTTTTACGCTCGGTTAAATCTGAATACACCACCACATAATTGGTTATTTGATTTTGTGCGTTTTTAATTTCATCTATTGAAATTTCAAATGGCAGCAGAGCATGATCGCTATTGCGAAGCTTTACTTCTTCTTGAATATGTTCGTGCTTTCTAACGGTGTTTTTTATGGATTCTATATAGCTTTTGTCGTAACCGGCTAAATGAAACTCTTTCTTTAGGTATTGCTCGCGTACGCCGCCAAACAAAGTTAAAAAGCTTGGGTTAATATCCACCAGCCTAAAGTCTTTATCATAAATGGCCAGCGCATCAGTGAGTGACTCAACACATTTTGCAAATAAGTTAAGTCGATCTTCCGTTGATTTTAACTGCGAGATATCTCTGACTATGCCAGTCATTCGCAGTGGGCTTAGGTTAGCGTCTTTTTCAATGATTTTTCCGCGGTCGAGCACCCAGTGCCATTTACCAAAGCTGTCTTTAATACGATAAGTTGCTTCAAAAAAAGTACTTTCTTCGGCAAAGTGTTTTTTTAGTAGGTAATCAACATGGGTTAAATCGCGGGGATGGATCAAGCTTTTATTCGGTGGAAATTCTACTAGGTTATTACTATTCATCACGTATTTGTCATTGATACGAATAACTTTACCGGTTTTGATATTCCAATCCCATAGAGTGTCACCACTGCCTTCTACGGTACTTTTTAATCGTTTTTCAGAAAGCTGTAATTGAGAGTGTGAACGCTTGAGTGAGTGAACAATCGTTAACAAATAAACTACAACTAACAACATTATTGCGCACACGCTCACGACCAACGCATTTAAATTCAAGTTAAACGATGACTCGAATGCACTCGCAGAGTAGGCTGTGGCCAAAGAGGCCAACAATAGAATATATTTTATTATTTTTATTTTTTTCATTGTCTTACTTCTTATTAACAAAAGACAATCTAAATCAAGCGCGAGCAAGAGTCAAAGAGAATGCGAATGAAGTGGTAGTTTCTCAGACGAATTCACAGATTTGGCACTTAAAAGCTCATATCTTGGGCGATCTGCATTAAAAATTTCAGCGGCGTAGGCTTTTAAATCTTCAAGCGTTAATGCGTTTAAAGAATCCAGCAGGCGTTGCTGCATATTAAACCGATGATCGCCATTACCTATAGCAAGCCATAAACGTTGTGAACGTAAACGCAAATTTTTGTCTTTTTCAGCAATATGGGTTGTTAATCCATGTTTTTGTTGCAGCCAGTCTTGTTCTGTTAGTTCATTAATTATTGCTAAATACTGGCTAATAAATAAATTATGTCTGTGCAGTAACGTGGTGGGCTCAAATTTTGGTGATTGTATATAAAAGGCAATACCAGCACGGGTATTAAAAGGAGCGTATCCTGCGCCTACTAAATAACCGAGTTGTTGCGTGGTTCTGAGTTCATTAAAGTAATCTTGATTAATTAAATGATTTAGCGCCATCATTTTCACTTTTTCAATAACGTCATCGCTTTGTGCTTGGTAGTAAATCACCATGGCATTATCGCTGCAGGCAAGTTCAAGCTCGTAGCGAGTCACTTTAGTAATTTCATAAAGTGGGCGCTTTAAATCGTTGATAACGGCTGATTTTTTAAGGTGCTGAGCGACCTTCTTTTGAAACTCAAGCGCATCATTTTGCTGCCAATTACCATGTAAAAAAGACTCAACATGAAGGGCATTAAAAAACGCTTGTCTAAATTCATTAAACTGATGGAAACAGGTGTCTTTGAGTGCATTTGCTAACTCGTCAGGCTTAGGATTCCACGGCATTATTTTAGCGCCTAAAATACTAAATAGCTCACTAACGGGTTTGTTTTGATTGCTATTTCGCCAATGTCTAACTAATTGCTTTTTATATTCTGCAAAGCGTTTGGCACAAATTTTTACGTTAAATAGTGCATCAATCAGCTGATCGACTAATTCGAGTTGGCTTGAAGAAAGCCCCGCAGTGTGAAGCGTTAAGCCACCTTGATGAGAGGTTAAGTGATAACTTAAGCCCGCAAGTTCCGCTGGGTAAAACTGTTCGCCAACACTGTCCATGAATAAATCTGAGAATAACCGCGTCAGTGCCATATGTTTCACGTCTTTTACTGCAAAGTCAGAGTCCATGGCTAAATAAAAATGCCCTTTGGCGACTCTAAAGGTGGCGTCTTGTTTAAACCAAAAGTCAAAGCCTGCTTCTTTTACCAGTAATGTTGGATGTCGTTGCTGTGATTCAACCGGATATAAAATGACATCTTTAGCTAAATAAGGATTAGCCGTGGGCAATAGCATTTCACTTTGTGGCTGGCTAATCTGTGCAAGTGCTTTGAGCCAATGTAGCGACAATTTTTCAATTTTATAGGGGGTGTTATACCAAGCAGCTGTGTGTTCAGGCTCTACATCAGGATGAATAAGCACTAAACGCATGTTGTGCGGAGTTAACCACTGCATAGCCATTTCATGCGCGCTGGCTTTAAAGCCCTCCATTAAATAGTCACCCTGTAAGTAATTAACTTCATCGTAGTGTTGCATGTTAATACTTAAATTACTGACCCAATCAATTAGGCGAGACTTTTCTTGGTTATCAAATGCGATTTGTAATAGTTTTTGCTTATCTTGATATAGGCGAGGTAATTTGCTGGTGTTGTTATTGATTAAACAAATGTATTCAAACACCATCTCAATAATATCTTCGTAGTATTCAATGCCTTCATCGGTCAGCGCCATACTAATATTAAAGTCTTTAAAATTACTGCCATTAATTCCGCCACCTGCAGAGAGGGCATTGATCCAACCTTGCTCTTTAAGCACAGAATATAACGAGCCTTGCCCCTCATAACCTAGTAAGTGCGCAATAAAGCTGACCGTTTTATGACGATAAAAATCGTCAATGTTTGGCATGGCAAAGCTAATAATCAACTTTTGTACGTGTTTGTGTGGTTCAATATGAAGCAACTTACCCAAGTCTTGGCTGCGATAAAGCGGCGCTTCTATAGGTGGCTTTAATTGGTGTTTATCTCCCTTTATCTGGGCGAAATACTGGGTTGCCCATGCCTCAAGTGTATCTAATGACTCATTGGCACAAATCACTAAAGTCATCCACTGAGCTTGGTAATGCTGATTAAAAAAGTCACGTAATTCATCACTAATACAGCGCTTTCTATCTGCTAATGTTTGCAAGTTTCCCACTGAGAACTTAGCAAAAGGATGTTTTGGGTTAACCGTTTCTTTATGCACTTGATAAATTCGACGGCCATCGTCTTTAATTTTTAATTTAAACTCAGCCTCAATAGCATTACGTTCTTTTTCTGTTTCAGCGGGGTTTAGTCTGGGCGCTATAAAAAACCGACTAAATTGCGCTAATGCTGTTTCAATATGATGGTTATTAATATCAAAGAAATAGCAGGTATGCTCTGTGCCAGTCCACGCGTTGGTATTGCCACCAGACTGCGAGACAAAATTATTAAAACTTCCTGATTCAGGATAAAGGTCAGTGCCTAAAAACAACATATGCTCTAAAAAGTGCGCTAGGCCTTGTCTATCAAGCGGATCATCAAAGTGACCAGCGTTAACAGCCATGGATGCGGCAGCTTTTGCTGAGTCTTGATCGTGCACTAAAAGTACTTTTAGACCATTGTCCAGTGTTAGTGTGCGGTAAGCTCTGTTATCATTAGTGCTGATTTTCAAATGATGCTCCTGAAACTAAACGTATAATTGTTAACAACAGATGATAACTTCAGGAATGCAATGCTATTTACCTGAACATCATGAAAGAACTATTTTAAGAAAATAAATAGGTTTGAGTTATTAATATAGCGGAAATTCGAGCAAACTGGCTACTGTTTTATATTCTTTAATTGGTTGATTTTTTATGAAAACAATCTTGATAATGCGTCATGGTGAAGCAATACCGATGCACTCTGATGATGTCAGTAGAAATTTGACTCCTTTGGGCCATCAGCAGGTAGAAAAAATGGGGCTGTGGTTACAAAAAAAGCATGCTCCAACGGGGTTATTAGTGAGTCCTTATGTAAGAGCGCAGCAAACAGCTGAGGGTGTTAAAAAAAATAATACCTTTTTATTTGAAGAGACCTGCCAAGATATTATTCCTGAAGGTAACCCGCAGGTTGCTGCAGATTATTTAGAAACGTTAATCGCGCTTCATCCAGAATGCGATACCTGGCTTGTGGTTGCCCATATGCCTATGGTGAGCTATTTGGTTGATCAGTTGTGTGCTGGGCACATGCCTATTTTTAATACCGGCGCTGTTGCACAAATTAGTTATGATGAAACTCGCCATAAAAGTGATTATATCACCATCAATGCACCAGCGAATGTAGATACATAGCGTGTAAATTAGCATTTAGCTAAGCCACTTTCTGTTAGGTAAATGCTACTACTTTTAGGTATTTGTCTACAGTAGAATTGTTAACCACATACTAAAACTCACCACACTCAAAACTGTCGATAAAACAACCGCACTGGCTAACGTATCTTGATGTTGTTTTATTTGGCATGCAATTAAGTACGCATTAACTCCCAAGGGCGATGCGCTCAATAATACGAGTACTTTTAACAGCGACTCATTAATAGCAAATACATGTGAGCCTAACACTAATACCAAGGCGGGCAATATAACTAGCTTTAACAGGCTGGCAATAGCTGCCGCTTGCCAGTTATCGCTAATTTTATAAAAAGCTAAATTTGCACCTAATACAAATAACGCACAGGCAATGGCAGGTTTAGCTAAAAGCGCTAAGCCATTACTTAAATCAGCAAATAAAGTAATCCCTGCTAAATTTACCAATAAACCCATGCTAATACTCAATACGACAGGATTGAGTAACATATTTTTGGCAAATGTTGACCAAGAAAACACATGACTGGCACTGTTTGCACTAATTAAAAAGGTAAGGGTGAACAATAGCGCGCTATGAAAGGTGATGATCATAAAAATAATGCCCATCATTTGCTCACCCAATGCTGCAATAATAATGGGCAAGCCCACCAATACGGTATTTGAATAACTACTGCCAAGGGCAAATACACTGTGACGTTCATATTGAGGATGCTTAGAGAGAGTGTAGCGGTCAATAATGAGCGCAAAAAAATAAATTAAAATAACGGGAATATAAAAGCTTAAAAAGCCATTTAAGCTCACGCTGGTTTTTAAGTCTGCCTGGGCCATATTTAAAAATAAAAAACTCGGTACACTAATGTAAAAAGTAAATTTACTGAGCCCCGTTATATGAATGCGTTCTAAAAACTGACTTCGGCTTGCTATGTAGCCGCATAACACAATAAAAATAAGCGGAAATATAATCGAAAATATATGCACTAAAAAAGGCTCTTATTGATTGGCTCTAGTGCTCAGCGTCTAAACTCATCACTTTGCGGTAAGTTAATTAATATGAGTACCGCCCCTTTACCGCCATACTCAAGCGGAGCTTGGTGCATAGCAATAACGTCGGGGTGTTGCACTAAATATTGCGGTACTTTATGCCTGAGGATATGGCCGCCAATTCCGTGTACAACACAGGCACAATAGTAATGCTTTTTTTTGCACTCATGAATAAGCCCTGCGAGTTCATCTTTGGCTATCTCTTTATTTAAGCCATGCAGGTCGAGGGTTAAATCAGGAATAAAATCCCCTCGACGAAGTTGTTTGGCTAAAAAACGATCCTGACCCTGTTGTACATAATTAACGGTACCATGCGTGTCTATATCGGGCACATATTCATCAGAAAAGAAAAATTCTGACTGTTGTTGCTTTTTTTGCTGGGCAAATTGCTTCGCTTGTGACACTTTAGGTTTATTGCTAAAACGGTGAGTGTCTTGTTTAAATACACGCGCACCACTGATACTTTGACGAAACAAGTCAATGTCGTCAGGACTAATTAGGCTGTTTGAGTGGGGATCTTTTTTCATAGCGGCAGTTTAAACAAAAAAGCGGTAAAAATCGAGTAAAAAGGTGTGATACCCAAGCAGCTTTGAGGTACATAGTACAGCGCCATTAAGGTTAGTTTAAAAGCGATTTATACTGCGTTATTGATTTGCACAATAGAGTGACTATTATTTGCAATCAAAGCCTTACCTAAATCGCTTTTAACACTAACTGCGCTCGCACCTAAAGGTGGCTTGGGTATACAATAGGGTAATCATGGGGCCAATGATGCGCCCCGATTGAGTTTATTTTTTTTGAAAGTAGCAGGCAGATAACACTGATGAGTGAATTACTAATAGAAGAAGCAACCCTAGATGAAGCTGTTGCAGAACTTTCAACCTTACACGATTGGCTTCGTTGGACAACTAGTCAATTTGCAAGTAGCGGTATTTTCTTTGGTCATGGCACCGATAACGCATGGGATGAAGCGGTAAGTTTGTTATTACCGGCGCTTAGTTTGCCTATCGATGCACCCAAAGAGCTGATGCATGCGCGTTTAACCAGTACTGAAAAAAATCGTTTAGCGGGCTTAATTGCCGAGCGCATTAACGATTTTACCCCAGTACCTTACCTTACCAACATTGCATGGTTTGCTAACATGCCATTTTATGTGGATGAACGCGTATTAATTCCTCGCTCACCTTTTGCTGAGCTTATTAATAATCGCTTCACCCCTTGGTTAGAAAAACCAGAGTCAGTAGGGCGTATTTTAGATTTATGTACAGGCTCAGGTTGTATTGCTATTGCCTTGGCACAAGCGTTCGAGAATGCGCAAGTTGATGCGGTTGATATATCCTATGAAGCGCTTGAAGTGGCTGATATTAACATCACTGACTATCAACTAAGTGACCGCGTACTGCCTATTCAGTCTGACGTATTCAGTGGTGTACCTGGGCAAAAATACGACCTAATCGTAGCAAATCCACCGTACGTTGACGCTGAAGATATGGCTGATTTACCACGTGAATTCCACCATGAACCAGAGCTTGGATTAGCATCGGGACACGATGGCCTTGATGTAACACGTACTATTTTAGATCAAGCTAGTGAGCATCTAACAGATAACGGTTTGTTATTTGTCGAAGTAGGTAACTCTATGGTACATATGGATGCACTGTATCCAGGTGCACCATTTGAATGGATTGAGTTTGAACAAGGCGGATTAGGGGTGTTTGTTATTAGCAAACAACAACTAGATGCCTACTTTGCACAGTAATAATTAGTACTAGCCATTCATCCGAAATGGCTGGGCAAAACAATAGCCGAGTTAATTCTCGGCTATAAGTCATTAGGAATGAGGAAAGTTAATGGCAGGTAATAGCATAGGGCAGTTATTTAAAGTGTCCACCTTTGGCGAAAGCCACGGCGTTGCATTAGGCGGCGTAGTGGATGGCACGCCCGCAGGCCTTGAAATCACTGAGGCCGACATACAACACGATTTAGACAGACGCAAACCTGGGCAAAGTCGCTATACCACGCAGCGTCGTGAGAGCGACCAAATCAAAATTTTAGCGGGCGTTTTTGAAGGTAAAACCACTGGTACCAGCATTGGTTTATTAATTGAAAATACCGATCAACGTTCACAAGATTATGGCAAAATTAAAGATGTATTTCGCCCAGGCCACGGTGACTATACCTACTGGCACAAATACGGCCTTCGCGATTACCGTGGTGGTGGCCGTTCATCTGCGCGCGAAACCGCTATTCGGGTTGCCGCAGGCGCTATTGCTAAAAAGTATTTAAAGCAATTTCATGGTATTGAAGTACGTGCGTGTTTGAGCCAACTAGGGCCAATTAAAGCCGAAAATTACGATTGGGATGAAGTGGAAAATAACTTATTCTTTTTCCCAGACGTTAGCAAGCTTGAAGCACTCGATGAATATATGCGTGACCTTAAAAAACAAGGTGACTCAGTTGGCGCTAAAGTAAAAGTAGTAGCTAAAAATGTGCCTGTTGGCTTAGGTGAGCCGGTATTTGATAGGCTAGATGCCGAACTTGCCCATTCATTAATGAGTATTAACGCTGTAAAAGGCGTTGAAATTGGCGATGGCTTTGATGTGGTTGAGCAAAAAGGCTCAGAGCATCGTGATGAGTTAACCCCTGATGGTTTTACCTCAAATCATGCCGGCGGCGTATTGGCAGGTATTTCTACAGGGCAAGATATAATCGCATCCATTGCGCTTAAGCCAACATCAAGTATTACCATTCCCGGTAATAGTATTAACACGAGTAATGAAGCGGTTGAGATGATCACTAAAGGTCGTCACGATCCTTGCGTAGGCATTCGTGCTATTCCGATAGCTGAGGCAATGATGGCCATTACTTTAATGGATCATTTACTACGTCAACGCGGTCAAAACCCGCATGTAAATCACGAACATGGGCCAATTAAAGGCGCTATCTAAGCGCGATTTACTATAAATTAATAATAAACGCGCACCAGCGCGTTTATTATGTACAAGCTATACATCTTAATTGCCGCTCAATAATTTAAATGTGCTCAGCGCACCTAAAAATAAGAGAGCTGTTAGTATGCAAAAAAACAATCAATCTCACGTTACACAAGCTGAATATAAAGCCACCATAAAACGACTCGAAGAGTTTAGCCGCTTTACCGATAGCAGTATTGGTATTCCGTTTACTAAATTTAAATTTGGTGTTGAGTCGCTGATTGGGCTTTTACCTGTAATAGGTGATTTAGCGGGACTTATTTTGTCTGGCTATGTACTAATTGAAGCGCAGCGCTTAGATGTTAGCAAGCGAGTAAAAAGCCGTATTATTATAAATATGTTGATTGATTTTGTTGGCGGGCTCATTCCATTTTTTGGAGATATTTTTGATGCCATGTTCAAAGCAAATACGCGTAACACCCGCATACTTAAAAAACATTTAACAGATAAGCTAACCACAAACCCATAAATATTATTAGTCATAAAGTGTGTAATTAGCCCTGTTATTAACTAACCTGAGCTGCACATAAGAAATGGAACTAAATGCCCTTGCGGTGATCAGATCTTTCGACCAAGAAACATAAGATTACCGAGGCAAGGGCATGAATAACTTAGATGCAATTTACGTAGATGTCGATGATTTTTGTTTATTGTTTGAACCTCAATGGCTTAAACACCTAATAGAATCAGGTGAAAAGCAACGCATTAAGCCATCTCGACTATCCTCTAGCGAAGTGATGACTATATTAATTGCTTTTCATCAATCAGGTTATCGCGATTTTAAAACTTACTACACCAAATTTGTTTGTCAGTATTGGCGACATTATTTCCCTGATTTAGTCAGTTATACACGTATGTTGAAGTTACTTCAGGCCACGTTACCTGCTCTGTGTAGCTATCTGAAGCAGCGCTTTGATAAACCAACAGGCATTGCATTTATCGATTCCACTTCTCTCAAGGTGTGTCACAACATGCGTATTCCTCGCCACCAAGTTTTTGCAGGAGAAGCCAAACGAGGCAAAGGAACAATGGGCTGGTTTTATGGTTTTAAACTTCACCTCATCATGAATGATGAAGGGGGTTTATTAGCTGTAAAAGTGACAGCTGGGAATGTTGATGATAGACAGCCAGTATTAGATATGGTCGATAATGTTGCAGGTAGTTTATACGCTGATAAAGGTTATGTATCTGCAAACTTAAAAGCGGAACTTGCTGAGCAAGGTATTGATTTTATTACAGGTCAACGACGTAATATGAAGCGTCAGCCAATATCATCTTGGGATAGAGCGATGTTATCAAAGCGTTTCATCATCGAAACAGTGTTCGACCAGCTGAAAAATATGGCTCAAATAGACCACACAAGGCACCGCAGCTGCATCTCATTTATGGTTAATTTAATGGCTGGATTAATTGCCTATACTTTTCAGGCTAAAAAGCCGAGTATAAAAGTGACTCGGCTTTAATTCTTATGCAGATCTGAGGTTAACTATTTATTTGGCATCAAAAAAGTACTTAGCGAGTATTTCTTTTTGTTGACCAAACTGATCAGACACTCCAATTCCAATCCCAATTATTTCACCTTGTGCCTGGGGCGGCTCAGCGTGCAGTGCTTTTTGTACTAACGCTAATGCTGGGCTTTGTTCATTCGCGAGTAGGGTTAAATGCGGCTGAAAATTCTGAAATACATTAGGGCTGCCATAACGTTCAAAAGCCACAAGTTTATTAGGGTAATGCTTTACCCAACTTGGCACTAGCGCTTGATGATCGCGAAGCGGCTCAAGATTAAGGGTAACCTCGTCGGCTAAGCGTTGTAACTGATATGATTTTTCTAATTTTATAAATGCCCAATTACTTGGTGACACATTAAACCCATTGGCTTTTATCTCAAACGACTGATGCTCTTTTACAATACGCTCTACCACTTTCTTAATTTCGTTTTGTGCGTCAACGGGATAATCCGTTAAATACAAGGTGGCGTGTACGGGTAACCCTTGTTGGTAAAACGTAATAATTTGGTGCGTAGCCAATTCATCGCTGGTGTTAGCGACTAACTCAACAATAGGCTTAGAAGGAATAGCAAATACGTTAATACTTATACTTTTTGCATAACTGCTGGCAGAAGCAGCCAAGAGTGTTAAAAAAGTAAAAGAGATAAATAGCCACGATAAAAAGCTGTGTTGTTTAACCATAAGAGTGAGTCAATTCAGGTTTTTTGTTGGTGTATGGTAAGCGTAATTAAGCGTTCAGTAAATAAAGTATGGTAAGGAAGCCTTAATTAATGCATCGCTAATTTTTTACTTTGTAGATAAAAGTACGTACAATTCGCTTCGTTTTTAGTGTGCTTTATACTAATTTCATCTGTCTTTAAAGCATCGGGTTCAAACGAGTATACGAAGTATTTATGCACCAAGTAGCTGATCTAATTTCTATTTTCGAACACACTTTTTACCAAAGCTATAACACGCGTTTGGTAAAAGGTGAGCATGAGCCTATTTATATTCCCGCAAATGATACAACCCCGTATCATCAAATTGTGTTTGCCCATGGTTTTTATGCCAGTGCATTGCATGAAATAGCCCATTGGTTAGTGGCAGGTGCGCAACGCCGTTTAAGTGAAGATTATGGTTATTGGTATTGCCCTGATGGGCGCGATGCTACACAGCAAGCAGAGTTTGAGTCAGTAGAGGTAAAACCTCAAGCAATAGAGTGGGCATTGAGTGTGGCTGCTGGGTTCGATTTTAACGTATCGATAGATAATTTAAATGGTGAGCAAACTTGTCGATTTGCGTTTCAATCGCGTGTTCATGCAAAGTTATTAGAGTTGTTGCAAAACGGGTTTAACCCGCGAACAACCTTATTATTAAAAGCACTGTGTAAATTTTATAACACCATGTGGCCTTTAAATGCTGCGCAGTTTTCATGGCATTCTCCCAAGGAGCTAAAAGATGCAGTTTAAGTTAGGGCTGATTGTAAACCCGGTTGCAGGATTGGGCGGTAGTGTGGCGTTAAAAGGCAGTGACGGCGAAGACACCGCCGCTAAAGCCATTGCATTAGGCGCTGAGCCTAAATCAAATAGCCGCACTAAAGCTGCACTTGAAGTGCTGGTACCTTATCAGTCAAATATTACTATTTATACTGTTAATGATGAAATGGGGGAGCACACAGCAAAATCGCTCGGCTTTAATACGCAAGTGGTTTATCAAAGTAGCTCACCCACAACCAGTGACGATACTGAAGCGGCAGCTCGTTTATTACAGCAGCAAGGTGTAGATTTAATCTTATTTGCTGGTGGCGACGGAACGGCGCGCAACATTTGCCATGCTGTAGAAGACTCTGTACCTGTGTTGGGTATTCCTGCGGGGTGTAAAATTCACTCTGGAGTATATGCCATAACGCCAAAAGCTGCAGGTCGCGTAGTTGAAATGTTAGTTAAAGGTGAGCTGGTAACGCTAAGCGATGCTGATGTGATGGACATTGATGAAGTCGCCTTTCGCCAAGGAACAGTAAAAGCAAAACGTTATGGCGAAATGCAAGTACCCAGTGAAGTGCGCTATGTACAAGCGGTTAAAAATGGCGGTAAAGAAACCGATGAATTGGTACTTGCTGATATTGCCGCTTATGTGGTCAGTGAAATGGATGCCGATACCCTCTATGTCATGGGCAGTGGCTCTACCGTTGGCGCGGTGATGGAAGAAATGGGGCTTGAGAATACACTGCTCGGTGTTGATTTAGTTGAAGATCAAGCTTTAGTAGGCCAAGACTTAACAGCTCAACAATTACTTGAACTTACGACAGGACGTGAGACAAAATTAGTGATCACCTTGATTGGCGGTCAAGGGCATATTTTTGGTCGAGGTAATCAACAACTCAGTCCTGCGTTAATTAAAGCGATAGGCCGCGACAATATTATTGTAGTGGCAACAAAAACTAAATTACAGGCTTTAAATGGCCGACCGCTAATTTGTGACACCGGCGATAGCGAGTTAGATGATGAATTAAGCGGTTATATACGTGTAACCAGTGGGTTTAACGACCATATTATGTATGCAGTAGGTCATCAAGATGGGCTGCACCTTGAGGAGAAGTAACACATGAGTTTAGTAAATTACATAGATGCTGCGCAGCAATATTTTGATGATTTAGTGATAAAAGCCACTGATGATGAGCTATTTGCCGGCGGTTATTTACGTGGTCACTTTGATTTAGCGGTAGGGTATGCCCAAGTTGAGGAGCTAAATTTAGAAATTACTGAGCTAAACGACACCGTTGAAAAAAGCCTAGTAAAAGCCTATCGCAATGGCGAACTTAATGAAGACGATAAAGCACTCGTAGTAAGAATATGGGATGAAGTAAAAGCACTCGCATAAGCTTTTTTATTCATTTATAACTGCGCGGCCACTGAGCCGCGTTTTTTTGTGGCTAAAAAAGAACTTGTTTACTCAGTTAAAATTTACCTCATTCCTTAGATACGCTAAAGTAGCGTAGTCTAAATTCTAGGGAATAAGTGAAATGAATAACAATAATAATGCGACAATGCCAACGGGCATAGTTGCGCGATTTTTAAATTTTGTTGAACGGGTAGGTAATAAGCTGCCTGATCCAGCAATTATCTTTTTGTTTGCCATGTTATTAATCTGGTTTTTGTCTTGGTGGTTTTCAAGCGTCACATTTGATGCAATAGACCCTCGTACTGGCGAAGCCATTATCATTAATAACATGCTTGCCAGCGATTCGTTGGCCACTTTTTTATCTTCTATGGTAAAAACATTCACCGGTTTTGCGCCACTGGGTGTAGTGCTGGTTGCAATGCTAGGTGTGGGCGTTGCAGAGCATTCGGGCTTTATTAATACCGGCCTTAAATTAATGCTCAAAGTAACGCCTAGAAAATTACTAACACCCTCAATTATTTTGGTGGCTATTGTGAGCCATACGGCTACCGATGCAGGGTATGTGTTAGTTATACCTCTTGCTGGGGTAATATTTTTTGCCGCCGGTCGTCATCCGCTTGCCGGTATTGCAGCGGCATTTGCTGGGGTGAGTGGTGGCTTTGGTGCTAACTTTATTCCATCTGGAATTGACCCACTATTGCAAAGCTTTACCCAAAGTGCAGCACAAATTATTAATCCGACAATGAGCATTAACCCGCTTAATAACTGGGGCTTTGCTTCAGCATCAAGTTTATTTATTGTGCTGTTAGGTTGGTATATCACCGATAAAATTATTGAACCACGTTTAAAAAATTCACCAGTAGATGGCGAAACTCAAGACCTACCAGCATTTGAAGATGCGCGTAGCGACGAAAAGCGCGCCTTTCTTATTGCAAGTAGTGTAATGATTGCAGGTATTGCATTATTAGCGTATGTATCTGCACCGGCTGATTCAGCGATGCGCAGCAGCGATGGCTCGTTAACAAATTTTAGTTCACCACTAATGCAATCAATAGTGCCACTGATATTTTTGTTATTTTGGATCCCAGGTGCAGTATATGGTTTTACTGTAGGGACCTTTAAAACCTCTAAAGACATGATAGATGCGATGAGCAAAGCCATGAATGGTATGGCGTATTACATTGTTATGGCATTCTTTTGTTCATTATTTATTGCTGCATTTAGTAAATCAAACCTAGGTGCTTTACTGGCAATTGAAGGGGCTCAAGTATTAAAAGCAATGGAGTTACCGAGCTCAGTAACGGTAGTAGGGATTATTTTCCTAACTGGTTTTGTAAACTTATTTGTTGGTTCAAGCTCGGCTAAGTGGGCACTGTTAGGCCCGGTATTTGTACCTATGCTAATGCAACTCGGTATTTCGCCAGACTTAACGCAAGCGGCGTACCGCGTGGGAGATTCTAGCTCTAATATTATCACTCCGCTCATGCCATACTTCCCACTAGTTGTGGTGTACTGTCAAAAATACGTTAAAGGTACAGGCATAGGTACGCTTATCGCGATGATGCTACCGTATTCAATCGCCTTTATGATTGGCTGGAGTATCTTCTTGCTGGGGTATTGGGCACTCGGTCTCCCATTAGGACTTGATGCCAGCTACGTGTACCCAGCAGTAGCGCCTTAACTTAATTTTGATTCATAAACCTCACTCACTCGAGTGAGGTTTATATAAAAGTGCTGTAATATTCAAAGTAAGTCTAAGTTACCTTTCTAAATCTCTCACTATATAGCCAAACAAACTGGCCTCACCAAGAATATAAACATAATCGTTTTTGTTATTCATTATTGTAGACTTATCGTCGTACCATCTAAAATCATGAGTTTCGTTTGTTTTAGGATCTTTAAAATATAAATGAGTACAACTATCTTCATAATCAGAACCACACTTTTGTACATCAGTTAGGATATATTCCTTATACCAATAGTCGCCTTGCGTGTAGTAAGCCCATAACTTTATGGGCTCAGAGATAAAAATATAGAGTGTTCCATAGATTAAAAAAGGGATTAATGGATACGTGAATATTAATGATAATTTCGTTTTTGTATCTGAGAAACTAGATTTAAGATGCTCTCTGTATTTACTGCAGCGTCTATATTTATTGAATACAAGTATATTTAAATAGATGAATGATGCGCCACAAATAATAGGGAGTGTTATAAAGAAAATAACGTCGTATATTTCATTTGTGATAAATGGTGGATCTGTAAAGTCCATTAAGATAGGAATAATGATGCATAATAAAATAGGGAACATTATTGCTACAAAGAGTAAGTTGTCGTAATTTCTTTTCAATTTTTAATTCGTCCATGAATTATAGCCTTTGCTTAGTTTACATAAATTTTATTGTTTTAAAAATCAAAGAAAACATGTTTATACACATTAAGTAATCTGAGTTATTGGGTAATAAAGCTATCTCAAGCAGCTTTTTCAACGCTAATTGCGTTGAATTTACTTACAATAGGCTAGCTATTGACGCGTAATTTAGCCTTGTTTTCACTGCAATCTCTGGTTAGAGAAAGCAAACAAAATATATTTTAATTCAATATGTTAGTTAAGTACCTAATACTGGCTTGCGGCTTCGAGTTAGGGAAATTAAGCTGATACCTGAATTCCAGACACAAAAAAGCCTTGGCACTTTCATGCCAAGGCTTTTTTCTAAAGAGTCGTTGCTTACTTAGCGGTAAAGCTAACTGGGCGACGTTCTTTACGAGGGCCGCTACGCTTATCAGGGCGTTGACCATCTTTATTAAAGCTACGCTTCTTGTCACCACCAGCAGGGCGTTCAGAACGCTCGCCGCGTGGCTCAGAAGGGCCTTGATCTTGTGTTAGTGTCATACCCATTGGGCGTTTACAAATAAACACTTTTTGGAAGTGATCAAGCACATCTTTAGGCATGTTTTGCGGTAATTGTACCGTACTGTGATTATCGTGAAGACGAATGTCACCAATAAACTTGCTTGAAATGTCTGCTTCGTTAGCAATTGCGCCAACAATGTTCTTAACCTGAACACCATGTTCACGACCTACTTCGATACGGTATGTATCCATAGGGCCTGCATCACGGCTGTTACGCTCGCGTGGTTTACGCTCAGCGCGCTCACCACCACGTTCGTTACGACGACCACGGTCATTGCTACGAGGATTACGATCATTACGTTCGTTACGCTCACGCGGTTGAATCTTAACTTCTTCAACTTTAATTGGTGATTGTTGCTGTGCTAAACACAGTAACGCACCCGCTAAGTCTTCAGGAGCAAGCTCAAGTTTTTGTGCCATGTTGGCAGCCACTTCATTGAAGAAAGTAATATCTTTGTTTTCAAGAGCAAGCGTAAGCTTTTCTTGTAAGGCATTGATACGTTTTTCTTCAACAACTTTAGCTGTAGGTAATTCAACTTGTGCGATTTCAGATTTAGTATGACGAATGATATTTTTAAGTAAATAACGCTCGTTATGCTTAACGAAAAGAATCGCTTTACCAGTACGACCAGCACGACCTGTACGGCCGATACGGTGAACGTAGGCTTCAGAGTCTTGTGGAATGTCGTAGTTGATAACTAAGCTTAAACGGTCTACATCAAGACCACGTGCCGCTACGTCTGTTGCAATAACAACGTTTAGCATGCCGCTTTTTAAACGATCAACCGTGCGCTCACGCGCTTGCTGGTTCATGTCACCGTTAAGTGGCGCTGCAGAGAAACCTTCGCGCTCTAATAACTCAGCAAGTTGCACTGTGTCGTTACGCGTACGTACGAAAACAATAGCACCTTCATATTGTTCAGCTTCTAAGAAACGAACAATCGCTTTATTTTTATGAACATGGGCATTCCAAAACACTTGCTCAACTGATGATACAGTTGAGTTGCGCGCAGAAATATGAATCTGTTCAGGGTTATTCATATATTTGCTGCTGATGTTTTGAATTTGCTTAGGCATAGTCGCAGAGAAAAGACATGTTTGCTTTTCACGCGGTGTTTTTTCCATGATGCTTTCTACATCATCGATAAAGCCCATACGTAGCATTTCATCGGCTTCATCAAGTACAAGTGCTTGTAAAGCATCAAACTTGATAGTGCCACGGTTTATGTGATCGATTAAGCGACCTGGTGTAGCAACGATAATCTGTGCGCCACGACGAAGTGCGCTCAGCTGGATGCTGTAGCTCTGGCCACCATAAAGTGCCAATACTTCAACACCACGAGTGTGTTTTGCATATTGTTCAAATGCCTCAGCTACTTGGATCGCAAGCTCACGGGTAGGTGTGAGTACAAGGATCTGTGGCTGTTTCACAGACGGGTCAATATTATTTAGTAATGGCAGTGCAAATGCTGCTGTTTTACCTGTACCCGTTTGTGCTAGTCCCAGTACGTCCTTTCTTTCTAGCAATAACGGTATACATTGAGCTTGGATTTCAGATGGTGTCTTGTAACCCAACTCTTCAACTGCCTTTAAAATTGCAGGAGAAAGATTTAGAGATTCAAACGTGACTGGTTCTGACATTAATACGCCTCAACGAATTTAAAGAGGCGCGCATTGTATAGGAAATGCGAGGCAAATGCTTGTATAAATTACAACTAATTTATATGTGTTTGATGTTGGTCGAAATTTAACCAGCTTCAATTGTGCGTTAATTGAGCTGGTTAACACTCTGTCTACAAAATTACTGGTAAAGGCCTAGGTTTTCTTTAGCATAGGCTTCAAATTCAGTGAATCCACCAATATGAGTTTGGTCTACAAAAATCTGCGGTACGGTTGGGCATGGTTTGCCTGCAGACTTCTCTAAATCTTCTTTACTGATACCTTCTTTGATGATGTCGATGTAGCGGTATTTAAAATCATCGCGATCATTAGCAAGTTGCTCTGCAACATCTTTAGCGCGAACACAAAAAGGGCAGCCTTCACGGCCAAAAATTACTGTTAACATAACGCTCTCCTCAGATTAGTTGACCCTAGTGTAACTAATTTCATTTTTTATTACAGTGCAAAAAAACGATTATTGCGTTCGCTTTTTTTAGGGCCTGTAAAAAAATAAAAATATTTTATAAAAAAATCTTGAAATAAAATTGCCCGCCTATAAATAGTTATTTGAGGACGCCTTATGGGTCTTCAGTAAATCAGAACTATTTGAAAATTATATTATTAATTAACTTTTGCCGTTACTTGTTCAAACGAAAAGTAGCAGCAATATATCGCTTAAATATGAGGATATTATTATGCGTACAGTAGATTTATCACCCCTATACCGTTCATTCATTGGCTTCGATCATTTAGCATCATTAATGGATGCTGCTGCGCAAACTGACAAGCAGCCAAGTTTTCCTCCTTATAACATCGAAGCGCTTGATAAAGACAAGTACCGTATCACTATGGCAGTCGCTGGATTTAGTGAAGACGAGTTAACCTTGCAATCTGAAAACAACACTTTGGTTGTATCAGGCACTAAAGCAGGTAAAGAGCAAAATGATGAGCGTAAATTTATTCATCAAGGGATTGCCGAGCGTAACTTTGAGCGTAAGTTCCAGTTAGGCGACCACGTTAAAGTACTTGGTGCAGACTTAGCCAATGGCTTACTAAGCATCGACCTTGAACGTGAGATCCCAGAAGCGCTTAAGCCACGTAAAATCGAGATTGGCTCAGGCAATATGCTAGAAAGCAAATAGTTAAGCTAGCACACGTATTTTCCCTGTGAAAAGCCGCCATTTGGCGGCTTTTTGCGTTGTTTGTCTTTTAAGTTTATTTGTAGTTGTTCTTGTAAAAGCTTTATTTGTCGGCCTTTAGCCAGTAATTCTTCAAGTTTTAATATTTTGGCTTGTGCAGCAATAACAAAACGTTGCTCTAGCTGTCTTTGCTGTTCAAGGTGGAAATCTTGATATGCCTGGTGATTATTTAAACCACCACCGTACTGAGCAATTGGCTGAGTATTTTTTACTATGTTGGGTAAATAGGCAGGAGAGGTTATTGGTAGCAAAGGCTGAGGGCTCGTATTATTAGTTGTAACCGTGTTTAATTGCGTGCTTTTCAGCTCTTGGGTCATGTCAGCAGTAGTCAGCTCAAGTGACGTTATTTGCTTGACACTTTTAGCTTGGTTAAGGGAATCAATATTCTTTATCGTTGGTTTACTAGTATATTGAGTAAAAAGTGCGTACATACCAACACAAGTTACAACAACAGAAACGAAAACTTTTTTACTCATAAAATTACTCCTGTCTTATTTTGCCACTTGAGCCAAGTATCCTCATACTGTTGTACCGCTTTTTGTTTTGCGATGACCTTTGTTGCTTGGTATCGAACGGTTTCATCTTCTGGCGAAAAGTACTCAAACTGATGCTCATAACTGTGTATCACCACCCATTCATCACTGGGTGTACGTATAATAGGAGAAATGGTGTTTTCTTTAGTTGTGAACGCAAGTTGTACAACCCAGCTACTTTTGTTTTTACGGTTTAATTCACTGGTGTATTGAGCATATATATCTTGTTTTCCTAATATTACTAATGCTTGTTTGAGCGTTTTGTTACCGGCCAAGGTGCGAAAACTTACAGCATTGGCTCGATGAGCAAATTGAGCTCCATGGGCTTTTACGTGGCTTAAAAATTTAAACTGCGATTTATTGGCTTGATAAAATGCTTTAATTTCGCTTTTGTTTACTTGTTTACTTGTTTACTTGTTTACTTGTTTCTCTAGTTTTTCAAGAACGGGGCTTTGCATATGCATCATTGTATTTATGCCTAGCCAGCTTTGAATGGAGGGGCGCAAAATATCTCCTTGAGCTATTTCATACAGATGTTCAATATCAATATTTTGTTTTGCCAAAATCGGTTTGGCTTTTGAAAACGCTATATTGAATTGCCGCTTTTTTATTAATCCACTTTTGAATAGTTCACTATCTCCTTTGTGGAGTTTAAAGCGTACCTGCATTGCTAATGCATCGACAAATTCATATAAATTAATAGCGTTATACAAAAGAGGAGTTAAATCAAACTGCTGCATTTTTTTGATGGCGCTTTGCACATACTGGCCATTTTTAGGGTAGGGCCCTAATGTGCGTTTAAGCCATTGGTTATCATAAATCTCAAGCTTTATTGGGCTTGACTGTGCGCTTATAGCTAATTGTGAATCGAACAGATTTTTTAAGTAACGTTCAACATGGTATTGAGTCCTAAAATCAACAGCAGATTGTCGTTTTATTATCGCAGGTTTTTTTAGCGCAGCTTGTTGTAATAAAAACTGATTTTCATACAGACGAGTTCTAACTTCATTGATTGTAATATCAGGGTTGTGCTTTAAATAAGCACGATGCATAAAGTTAATTTCATCATTGCTGTATTGTGTAAATGATGCCATTACTAGGGAGTGGTAAAACACACCTAGTAATGTAATCACTAAAATAGCCATTTTTTTCATTAGCGAGCAACCATGGCGTGGTTTAATAAGTGCACCACCATTGCTATTGCATGGGGCACGACCTGCTTAGCTATATTGAGGGCGATCAAAATGATCTTCTGAGTTGAGTACAATCCCACCTTGTGCATAAGAAAATGAACCGCCTTGAGTTAATAATGGGCGAACATCTTGGCTATTTTTATCTAAAGGCGAGAACGTTTGCATTGCTTGAGTAACGAGTGATAAATTGTTGAGCTGCTCTTGGTCATAGTAATCGTTTACCCAACTTTCCCAGCTAGAATGATTTAGATCTGATGTAGTCCATGTGTGGTGAGGTTGTAATAAATCAGTAGTATGGAACACAAACCCTAATACCTGCGGATTGCCGCTTTGTAAGTAACTTTGATACCAATATTGCCCTAAATTATCGATAGGTTGAAATGGCATTTCTTCAAAGTCGTCGTACATAGAATAGGTTGAGTTACTATCGATTCTATAGTGAGATTCTGTTACACCATAACTGTTTTATTTTGAAGAATCGGCATTAAACCAACCTGTTTCACCCCCTTCACCATCATCAAGGTAGTCACCTTTAAGCCAAGCAGACGCAAGATTATCAATCGTGCCCCAAACAGTGAGCTTGTCATAATTATAACCACCAAAATCGTTACCATGTTGGTCTGCACCTTGAGTATGATTTTGAAAATACCAATAGCTTGTATATTTAACTATGCTTTGCGCTGCTCCCCATACAGGCGCTTGAACACACGAACCTGTGATTGCACCACAGAAAAAAGTGTATTCAAAGTCATCTACATCATAAGCAGCTTGTCCAAGCAGCTCGGCTAATTCAGAGATTGTCAGATTGTTTTGTGCAGCGTACTGTCGTAGGGCTGCATATTCAGTACTAGTTGGGTGCTGCTGCATATAGTTAACAGCATCAAGAACAATACGTTTGTGAGTTTCTTGACTAAAAGCTTGAGCTTGGCTTGTACTCAGTAGTAAAAGTGTCGCTGCAATTAATTGTTTTTTCATTTTATTCTCATCATAGTCTGGAGTAAGAGATGCAATTAAAAAATAAGCTCATTACACTGACATGATAAACAGATTAAACATTTAATTAACAATATTTCCTGTATTCGGTGCTTTAATATTAACTATCAAGGGTGTTGCCGCCAATTGACGGCATTTGTATTTATAGCTCTTCAATACTATTTAAATAGTGGCTAGCTTGATCTAAAGTTTCTTGGCGTAATGATTCATCTTGTTTATCCCAATTGCGATAAATCATGCCTATTCGTGGATTTTTTTCCAGCCGCTCTCGGTGTGTTTGCATAAATTGCCAATAGAGGCTATTTAACGGGCAAGCGTCTTTTCCTACTTTTTCTTTCACCTTATATTGGCAGCTTTTACAGTAGTCGCTCATTTTATTTATATAGTTGCCGCTAGCCGCATAAGGCTTGGTAGCAATGATGCCATCGTCAGCAAATTGGCTCATCCCTCGTGCGTTAGGCATTTCTACCCATTCAATAGCATCGATATAAACACCCAAATACCATTCATCCACTTCATCAGGGTTAATAGCGGTTAGTAAACAAAAATTACCTATTACCATTAAACGTTGAATATGATGGGCATACGCGCTGTCTAAGCTTTGTGTTAATGAGTGGCTTAAGCAGTTCATTTTTGTTTTACCATTCCAAAAATAACGTGGCAGTGCACGGGTTGCATTAAGCTGGTTTTTGTTAGCGTAATCGGGCATGTTTTTCCAATACACGCCACGCACATATTCGCGCCAACCCAGTACTTGACGAATAAAGCCTTCAACCTGAGAAATAGATATTTCATCTTGGCGTTGTTGGTATTCTTTGACCACACGGTCGATAACATAGCGAGGATGTAAAATTTTGGCATTTAACGCAAATGATAACCGGCTGTGATAAAAGGTATCTTTATCAGGGCATTGATCTGTCATCGCATCTTGAAATTGACCAAAACGGGGAAGTAAATGTGCACAAAAGTGATCAAGTGCGCTTATTGCTTGTTTACGGGTTGTTGGCCAGCTTAATTGGGTTTCTATTTGCCCAAAGTATTTTATTTTATGTTTATCTAAACGCTCAATGATGGTGCTAACATCATTTTTAAATAATTTGGGTTTGGGGATATCGGCTAAATCGCTTTTTGAAAACTTATTACGGTTATTAGCATCAAAATTCCATTGACCGCCATGAGGTTTGTCATCATCCATTAAAATATCAAACTGCTTACGCATTGCCCGATAAAAATGCTCCATAGTGACGTGTTTATCTTTTTTAAAGCGTTTGTCTATATCGTTAAATGCTAATAAAAAATGCTCGCTGTCACAGGCAGTCACAGCTAATTCGCTGTTAGTGGCAAAGTTGTGCAGTTGTGTTTTTAAACGGTACTCATCTGGGTATTGATATTCAATTGAGGTGCATTCATGCTGCTTAGCTAATCGAGTTAAAAGAGCGGGTAAGTTATCATCGTCTTTGGTGTCATCTAACGTTAAATGCAAAACGTTAAAGCCAGCATCTTTTAAGGCGTTAGCGAAGTTTTCCATGGCTTTAAAAAAGGCTGATATTTTTTGTACGTGATGCTTTACGTACTGCGCTTCTTGCATGAGCTCGGCAATAACAAACACGGTGTCATCGGATTTATCTTTAAACCAAGAATGAGCGGGGTTTAGCTGGTCACCTAAAATTAGTTTTAAGGTTTTGAATTTTTTCATAATGAGCCAAAATTATTTTTATACGCAGTATTTTAAAAAGCGATCGATTTCTACATGTCGTTTTAATCATAGAGCAAAGCAATAAACAGCATTGCTTTTTTTATCAACTTATTACTTATTATGGTTGCTAATTTAGTGGCACATCCTTATAATAGTGGCCATTGTTTAGTAGATTATAAAATTTACTAACAGCGATATTAAGTTTTTAACTTTTTATCTATTGGCGCGGGATGGAGCAGTCTGGTAGCTCGTCGGGCTCATAACCCGAAGGTCGTTGGTTCAAATCCGGCTCCCGCAACCAATCTTAATAGTAGGTTTAAACTTACTACTTTATATCGCGCATTCTAAGTAATGCGCGTTTTGCGTTTAAGCTAATGAAGTTTAATTTGGTCAGGGTACTGACTCGCAACCAAGCTTGGCCCTAGGCCACACAGTTTTGCGTTTTTTGGTGTGACGCCCCGCTTGGTTCGGGGCGTTGTTGTATCTGCACCGTTTGATTTAATGTTTATCGATTAAATCAAAATTTAAACTCAGTATTTTAGGGCTATAAGCCCTTTTTTTGTTTGTATGGAGGATTTTCGTGACAAAACTTGAACAAGATTTAGTAACCATGTTAACGCCTGCAGTAGAAATGCTAGGCTTTGAATTACATGGTCTTGAGTTTGTACAAGCGGGTCGCCATTCTACCTTAAGAGTATACATTGCTCATGAGGATGGAATTTCAGTTGACAACTGCGCAGATGCAAGTCGTCAAATTAGTGCGATTTTAGACGTCGAAGACCCGATTACAAACGAATATGATTTGGAAGTGTCGTCTCCTGGTGTTGATCGTCCATTATTCAAACAAGATCACTACGAGCAGGCGCAAGGAGAGGAAGTACGCGTGCGTACTAAGCTTCCACAAGACGGTCGCCGTAATTTTAAAGGCGATTTAATAGCAGTTAGCAGCGATATGATCACACTATCTAGCGATGGTGCAGAGCATTTAATCATGCTTAGTAACATTGAACGTGCGAACATAATCGCAAAGTTTTAATTCGAGTGCGAAGGAATAGGGCAAGCGAGGCATTACCCATGGCAAAAGAGATATTATTGGTTGCTGAAGCCGTTTCCAATGAGAAAGCGGTTCCAAAAGAAAAGATTTTTGAAGCTCTAGAGTTCGCATTAGCGACAGCGACAAAGAAAAAGCATGATGGTGAGATTGATGTACGTGTTGCAATTGACCGTAAAACCGGCGATTACGATACATTCCGTCGCTGGCAAATAGCTGAAGTTTTAGAAGATGGTTCTTTAGAGAATCCATACAGCGAAATCACGTTAGAAGCTGCTCAAGTTGAAGAACCTGACTTGAAAATGGGCGACTACGTAGAAGAGCAGATTGAATCAATTAAATTTGACCGCATAACAACACAGATGGCTAAGCAAGTGATCGTACAAAAAGTACGTGAAGCAGAGCGCGCCTTAGTCGTTGAAGCATATAAAGATCAAGAAGGCGAGCTGGTAACGGGTGTTGTTAAAAAAGCAACCCGTGATGCAATCGTACTTGATTTAGGTAACAACGCAGAAGCGGTTATTTATCGTGACGACATGCTGCCACGTGAAAACTTCCGCCCGGGTGATCGTATCCGTGGTCTTTTATATGAAGTGAAGCCTGAAGCACGCGGTGCACAATTATTTGTAACTCGTTCTAAACCAGAAATGCTGATGGAATTATTCCGCATTGAGGTGCCAGAAATTGGCGAAGAAATGATTGAATTACGCGCTGCAGCACGTGATCCAGGTTCACGCGCTAAAATCGCGGTTAAATCTAACGACAAGCGTATTGACCCTGTTGGTGCGTGTGTTGGTATGCGTGGTGCACGTGTTCAAGCGGTATCGTCAGAACTTGGCGGTGAGCGTGTTGATATCGTGCTTTACGATGACAACCCTGCACAGTTTGTTATTAACGCAATGGCACCAGCAGAAGTGGCTTCAATCGTAATGGATGAAGATACACACTCAATGGATATTGCTGTTGAAGCTGATAACTTAGCACAAGCTATTGGTCGTAATGGTCAAAACGTACGTTTAGCAAGCCAATTAACTGGCTGGGAATTAAACGTAATGACCGTTGATGAAATGCGCGCTAAGAACGAAGCTGAGTCAGATAAGTTAATTAACTTATTTACTGAAAACTTAGATATTGATGACGAATTTGCATCATTACTTATCAACGAAGGTTTCTCAACACTTGAAGAAGTTGCTTATGTTCCGGCTTCAGAGTTTTTAGAAATCGACGGCTTAGATGAAGAAACAGTGGACGTATTACGTTCACGTGCAAAAGATGCATTAACAACGAAAGCGCTTAAAACGGAAGAAAGCTTAGAAGGCGCTGAGCCTGCTGAAGACTTACTTGCGCTTGAAGGCTTAGAGCGTCATTTAGCATTTGTTATGGCAAGTAAGGGTGTAGTAACACTTGAAGACTTAGCTGAGCAAGGCATTGATGAGCTTGTAGATATTACAGAGCTATCTTCAGAGAAAGCGGGCGAGCTAATTATGGCTGCACGTAATATTTGTTGGTTTGCAGACGAGTAATTTATTAACGGAGGTATTAGAGACTATGGCAGAAGTAAATGTTGAAAAACTAGCCGGTGATATAGGTACAACTGTTGATAAATTACTACAGCAGTTTTCACAAGCCGGTATTACTAAACAAGCAGGCGACAATGTAACTGAAGCTGAAAAAGCGACGTTACTTGATCACCTAAGTAAGCAACATGGTGGCACGGGCTCTGAAGGCCCTGCTCGCATGACATTGCAACGTAAAAGCAAAAGCACATTAAGTGTGACGGGCTCTACGGGTAAAGCAAAAGCTGTGCAAGTTGAAGTTCGTAAAACACGCACTTATGTGAAAAAAAGTGCTGTTGAGCAAGAGCAAGAACAGCAACGTCTAGCCGCTGAAGAAAAAGCACGTCTTGAAGAGCAGCAAAAAGCTGAACAAGCCGCTGCTGAATTAAAGGCAAAACAAGAGGCAGAACGTAAAGCAAAAGAAGACGCTGATCGTAAAGCCAAAGAAGAAGCTAAACGCAAAGCAGATGCTGAGCGTAAAGCGAAACAACAGCAGATGACCCCTGAGCAAAGTGCTAAGTCTGAGAAAGATCGCATCGAAGCTGAGCGTCTGCAAAAAGAAGCAGAAGAGGCCGCATTGAAGAAAGCTGAAGAAGAAGCGAAACGTCAAGCAGAAGAGGCAAGAAAGCTAGCTGAAGAGAACTCAGCACGCTGGAAGAAAGAAGAAGAAGAACGTAAGAAACGCGAAGAAACCGCGGATCACCACCTTACGACTTCAACTTACGCACGTGAAGCAGAAGATGTAGCTGATGCTCGCGAAGAGCAAGGCTCGCGCCGTGCGAAGAAAAAGAAAAAAGCGCCAGCAAAAGATAAATTTGCAGCGTCTAAAGGTAAAAAAGGTAAGCTAAAAGCGCCAGCGTCATTACAGCACGGTTTCCAAAAACCAACGGCTGATGTTAAAAATGAAGTGCGTATTAGTGAAACAATTACAGTTGCTGAGCTTGCATCACGCATGGCGGTTAAAGGCGCTGAAGTTGTAAAAACTATGATGAAAATGGGTGACATGGTTACTATTAACCAAGTTATTGACCAAGAAACTGCGCAACTTGTAGCAGAAGAAATGGGCCATAAAGTTATCATCGTAAAAGAAAACGAATTAGAGCAAACAGTACTTAATGACCGCCATGAAGATGGTAAGTCAGAGCCACGTGCGCCAGTAGTAACTGTTATGGGTCACGTTGACCACGGTAAAACATCGACGCTTGATTACATTCGTTCAGCTAAAGTTGCATCAGGCGAAGCCGGTGGTATTACACAGCACATTGGTGCATACCACGTTGAAACTAACGGCAATATGATCACTTTCTTAGATACTCCGGGTCACGCCGCATTTACATCAATGCGTGCTCGTGGTGCAAAAGCGACTGATATCGTAATCCTAGTGGTTGCAGCTGATGATGGCGTAATGCCACAAACTAAAGAAGCGGTACAGCATGCTCGCGCAGCTGGCGTTCCTTTAATTATTGCTGTAAACAAAATGGATAAAGAAGGCGCAGATCCAGATCGTGTTAAAAATGAGCTAGCTCAGCTAGACGTTATCCCAGAAGAGTGGGGCGGCGATACACAGTATGTTCATATCTCGGCTAAAACTGGTTTAGGTATTGATGACCTACTAGAAGCTGTACTAATGCAATCAGAGCTATTAGAACTAAGTGCGCCGACCGAAGGTATGGCAGCAGGTGTTGTTATTGAATCACGTCTTGATAAAGGCCGTGGTCCTGTTGCGTCTATTCTTGTTCAGTCAGGTACGCTTAATCAAGGTGACATTGTATTATGTGGTCTTGAATATGGCCGTGTTCGTGCAATGCGCGATGAAAACGGTAAAGACATTAAGTCTGCCGGTCCTTCTATTCCAGTTGAGATTTTAGGTCTTTCTGGTATTCCAGCTGCAGGTGATGAAGCCACAGTAGTTAAAGATGAGCGTAAAGCACGTGAAGTTGCACTTTACCGTCAAGGTAAGTTCCGCGATGTTAAATTAGCGCGTCAGCAAAAAGCGAAACTTGAAAACATGTTCTCTAACATGGCTGAAGGTGATGTGTCTGAAGTTAACATCGTACTTAAAGCCGATGTTCAAGGTTCAATTGAAGCTATTTCAGACTCACTAACTAAACTTTCTACTGATGAAGTAAAAGTGAAGATTGTTGGTTCAGGTGTAGGTGGTATCACCGAAACAGACGCAACACTTGCTGCGGCATCAAATGCAATCGTAGTTGGCTTTAACGTACGTGCTGATGCATCTGCGCGTAAAGTAATTGATGCTGAAAACTTAGACCTTCGTTACTACAGCGTAATCTACAGCTTAATCGAGGAAGTTAAGCAAGCTATGTCAGGTATGCTTGCTCCTGAGTTTAAACAAGAGATCATTGGTCTTGCTGAAGTACGTGATGTATTTAAATCACCAAAAATTGGCGCAATTGCTGGTTGTATGGTTACTGAAGGTACTATCAAGCGTAGCGCACCAATTCGTGTACTTCGTGATAACGTGGTTATTTACGAAGGTGAGCTTGAGTCACTACGTCGCTTTAAAGATGACGTTGCTGATGTTCGTAACGGCATGGAATGTGGTATCGGCGTTAAGAACTACAATGACGTTCGCGTTGGTGACCAAATCGAAGTATTTGAAACAGTTGAAGTACAACGTAGTCTTTAATTGTTATTAGGTGGTGTTGGACATTCAAGGTTGTACCTCGATAGCCCAACATAACCTATGCTAAGATTTTAAATGGGGGCTCAGCCCCCATTTGTGTATCCATTATTTAGTTAGCTTATTATTATTTTTCAATAAGTTATAATTTTAGGAAAGTGAAATGAGAGAATTTTCTCGCACTGATCGTGTTGCTCAGCAAATTCAAAAAGAAATTGCGGTGATTTTACAACGCGAAATTAAAGATCCGCGCTTGGGCATGGTGACAGTGTCTGCGGTAGAAGTATCGCGCGATTTATCTTATGCCAAAGTTTTCATTACCGTGTTTAACACCGAAGATGAAAATGCAGCCAAGCAAAGTGCCAAAGTACTTAACGAAGCAACCGGTTATATCCGTTCGTTGCTAGGGAAACGTATTCGTGCGCGAATCATGCCTGAGCTTAAATTTGTGGTTGATAATTCATTAATGGAAGGGATGCGCATCTCTAACTTAGTGGACTCTATCATTCGTGAAGATAACGCTAAGCATGTTGATGATGAAACAGATAGCGAAGAAGGCACTAAAGACTAATGGCAAGACGCAGTAAAGGCCGTCCAGTTGATGGTATTTTGTTGTTAAACAAACCAGAAGGTATTTCATCAAACAAAGCACTGCAGCAAGCGAAAGGTATTTATTTTGCTCAAAAAGCGGGGCACACAGGTGCGCTTGATCCGCTTGCGACCGGTATGCTGCCTATTTGTTTTGGTGAAGCCACAAAGTTTACCCAGTTTTTACTCGATACAGATAAAACCTATGTTGTTCGAGCAAAACTGGGTGAACGTACTACCACGTCAGACTCTGATGGCGAAGTGGTCGAAACGCGTGATGTTAATGTTACTGCTGAACTGCTTACACAGGAAATTGCTAAATTTTTAGGTGAGTCAGACCAATATCCATCAATGTATTCAGCGCTTAAATATGAAGGCAAGCCTTTATATAAATATGCGCGTGAAGGCATAGAAGTTCCTCGCAAATGTCGAAAAATTAACGTATTTAGCTTAACGCTTGATGAGTTTGATGAGCAAGCCAACGAAATACAAATGACTGCCCATGTATCTAAAGGCACGTATATTCGTACTATTGTTGATGACTTAGGTGAAAACCTGGGCTGCGGCGCGCATGTGATTATGCTGCATCGTAGTGCTGTAGGGCATTACCCAGCAGATAAAATGGTCACACTTGAGCAGTTAGAAACGTTATTAAATCAAGCGAAAGAACAAGACGTTGCGCCTTCTACTTACCTTGACGAACTATTATTGCCAATGGATACCGCGTTAGTTGATTTACCTGTTGTGGAAATTACTAAAGAGCAGGGAATAGCATTTAGCCATGGTCAAGCTGTGGTGCTAGGTAAAGAGTTACCTGAAGGTGCAATAAAAGTTCTGGCTGACGGAATTTTTATTGGTACTGGTGAACGTAATCCTGATGGCCATCTAAAATCAAAACGTGGCTTGTCTAATCAGCAACCAGAGTAAAGTTTAACTTGTAGTTATGCTGATAATTGGTAGAATACGCCCGCTTAATCGTTTTGGCTGAATTAGTGATCGGCTAAAGCACCTGTTAAATTTAACTTTTGGAGTTATTATGTCACTAAGCAATCAAGAAAAAATCGATATCATTGCTAAATTCGCACGCGCTGAAGGCGACACTGGTTCACCTGAAGTACAAGTAGCATTACTTACTTTTGATATCAACAAGCTTCAAGGTCACTTTGCTGATCACAAGCATGACTTCCACTCACGTCGTGGTCTGCTTCGTAAAGTAAGCACTCGCCGTAAACTGCTTGATTACCTTAAAGGTAAAGATATCTCGCGTTACACTGCGTTAATCAAAGAGCTTGGCCTACGTCGCTAAGAACTTGATTATCAAAAAGGGAGCTTTTTAGCTCCTTTTTTTGTGCTCACATTTTCTCGTCTTCACCAGTACTTCTCAGTAAACCCCTTGAAATATCGAATAAAAGCCATTCTGTTATCATTCACAAAGCGAATGTTTTTGGCATTGCTGTAAGCACTATTTTATCTCGGTGCTAAGCTCGCAATTTCACCTGACTTTGTTATATACTATGGCGCGTAGATAAAAAGGTTTATTTACGGTTATTTACATCATTGCCAATTGTAGTACTTAATTGATTTCCAACTGAATACAATTATGTACTGTAATTGGTACTTTGATGAAAACTTAATTAATACTAAAAATACATTTAAGGAATATTTTAAGTGCAAGCAATTATAAAAGAATTTCAACTAGGTCAACACACAGTGACGCTAGAAACAGGTGCTATCGCTCGTCAAGCAGACGGCGCAGTACTAGCAAGCATTGGCGACACGTCAGTACTAGTAACGGTTGTTGGTAAGCGTGAAGCTCAACCAGGTCAAGATTTCTTCCCACTAACAGTTAACTACCAAGAGCGTATGTACGCTGCTGGTCGTATCCCAGGTGGTTTCCTCAAGCGTGAAGGTCGTCCTAACGATGGCGAAACGCTAATTGCACGTCTTATTGACCGTCCAATTCGTCCACTTTTCCCTAATGGTTTTGTAAACGAAGTACAAGTTATCGCGACAGTTGTTTCTGTAAACCCTGAAATCCAACCTGATATGGTTGCGATGATTGGTACATCAGCAGCACTTGCTATCTCTGGTATCCCGTTCAGCGGTCCAATTGGTGCATCACGTGTTGGTTACATCAACGGTGAATACGTACTTAACCCGACACTAAAAGAGCTTGAAGAAAGCCAACTTGATTTAGTTGTTGCGGGTACTGATAACGCTGTACTTATGGTTGAATCAGAAGCAGACGTTCTTGCTGAAGACGTAATGCTAGGTGCGGTTGTATACGGCCATGAGCAATCACAGTCTATCATCAATGCAATTAACGAATTTAAAGCAGAAGCAGGCAAACCTACTTGGGATTGGACTGCACCTGAGAAAAACGTTGCATTAGAAGAGAAAGTAGCAACACTTGCTGCTGATAAAGTAGGCGAAGCTTACCGTATTACTGATAAAGTAGCGCGTAAAGAAGCATTGACTGCTGCAAAAGATGCGGTTGTTGAAGCACTAACAAGCGAGCTTGCTGAAGGCGAAACGCTTGATAAGCAAGAAGTAGGTAAAGTATTCGGTTCACTTGAGAAGAAAATCGTTCGTGGCCGTATCGCTGCTGGCGAAAAACGTATCGATGGTCGTGAACCAGATATGATCCGTGCACTAGATGTAATGACGGGCGTACTTCCACGTACTCACGGCTCTGCAATCTTCACTCGTGGTGAAACACAAGCATTAGTAACAGCAACACTTGGTACAGAACGTGATTCACAGTTAATCGACGATTTAACTGGCACGCATAAAAACCACTTTATGCTTAACTACAACTTCCCTCCATTCTGTGTAGGTGAAACGGGTTTTGTAGGTTCTCCTAAGCGTCGTGAAATCGGCCACGGTAACCTAGCTAAACGTGGTATCCAAGCTGTAATGCCAACATTGACTGAGTTCCCTTACTCAATTCGTGTTGTATCTGAGATCACTGAATCAAATGGTTCATCTTCAATGGCATCGGTTTGTGGTACGTCTCTAGCGCTTATGAACGCGGGTGTACCAATTAAAGCTTCTGTTGCCGGTATCGCGATGGGCCTAGTTAAAGAAGAAGAAAACTTTGTAGTACTTTCAGATATCTTAGGTGATGAAGATCACTTAGGTGACATGGACTTTAAAGTAGCGGGTACAACTAGCGGTATCACTGCACTACAAATGGATATCAAGATTGAAGGTATCACGCAAGAAATCATGCAAATCGCGCTTAAGCAAGCTAAAGCAGCTCGTTTACACATTCTAGGTGTGATGGACGAAGCGATTTCTGCACCTTCTGAAGAGTTATCTATGTTTGCACCGCGTATTTACACGATGCAAATTCCACAGAAGAAAATTGCTGATGTAATCGGTAAAGGTGGCGCAACTATCCGTCAACTTACTGAAGAAACAGGTACTACGATTGAAATCGGTGATGATGGCACAATTAAGATTGCTGCTACAGATGGTGAAAGTGCTGCAAATGCAATTAGCCGTATTGAGCAATTAACTGCTGAGCTTGAAGTTGGGACTATCTACGAAGGTAAAGTTGTACGTATCGTTGATTTTGGTGCGTTTGTAAACATTCTTCCTGGTAAAGATGGCCTAGTGCATATCTCACAAATCAGCACAGAGCGTGTTAACAACGTTGCTGATCACCTTAGTGAAGGTCAAGAAGTTAAAGTTAAAGTACTAGAAGTAGACCGCCAAGGCCGTGTACGTCTAAGTATTAAAGAAGCAATGGAATCAGCAGCACCTGCAGCTGACGAGTCTAAAGACGCGTAATTGCTAATCTTTCATCCAGATAATTACTGGATAGTATAAAAAGGGGCTGTTTAGCCCCTTTTTTTATGCTTTAATGTTAGCAACCTATTATGTTCAAGACGTTAAGTAACATATAACAAGAATGAACCTTACAAGACAGCTTATGTCTTATCTATTTGCTACTTACCTCGGTATTAAGGATTTTAATGAGACTTAAACATTTAGCCTTGGCATCTTTTGCTATTTTGTCTTTAAGCGCTTGTCAGGCTACTACTAAACCCGCTGCTATTATTAATGTGCCATTTACTGCGCCACTTGCATCAGACTTTAGAAATGAAATTGCCATTGCTCGTTTTTCAGAGCTATTAAATAGAGCAGACTTAAGTACAGAGCAACAAGCAAAGCTCTATTATGACCGTGGTGTGCTGTTTGATAGCTTAGGCATGACCACTTTATCGCGAATTGATTTTAACCGAGCTGTTAAACTGAAACCTGATTTGGCTGAAGTGTATAACTTTTTGGGGATTCAACATACCTTGATGCAGCAATACGAAAAAGCATACGAGTACTTTGATTCAGCCATAGAGTTAAATGAAGAACATGAATATGCGTATTTAAATCGTGGTATTGCTTTGTACTATGGTGATAGAGCCACGCTTGCAAAGGATGACTTTAAAACGTTTTTGGAGCGCTCTCCTAACGATCCTTATCGTGTGCTGTGGCTTTATTTAGCGCAGGCCGCACAAGATAAAACTCAGGCACTCGCTTCGTTAAAAGCTAATGCGGCGGCCCTTGATGAAAACGAATGGGCATATCAGCTTATTGCTTTGTATGTAGGTGATATGAGTGAAAAAGCATTTTTTTCAGGGATAGCCGATGGTGTGAGTTCACAACAAGAATATGCTCAACGTTTATGTGAAGCTTATTTTTACTTAGCTAAACAGCACCAAGCCGCAGGTGAGCTTTCAATTGCAACAGATTACTTTAAGTTGGCGCTAGCAACGAACGTTCATGAATTTATAGAATATAAATATGCACGTTTAGAGCTTGAGTTGATGGCTAGTGAAAGCGCGGGCTAACTTTTTTAAATTAAGTATTTTATTACTGTGCGCTAGCTTAATTAGTGGCTCCAGTAATAAACAAAATAGCATTGGCTTTTGGCAAGTATTGCACGCCAAAGCCAATGTGATTGATAGTTATTGGCAATTCCCTGGTTACTTTGCATCGCATATTTTACAACTCCCCCCGACCTCATTAGCTACCTTAGCACGCAATAAAATAGCCCAGGCACAATACGGATATGGGTTATCATTAATAGCCAATAATCAAACTGAAACCGCCAAGCTCTTTTGGCAAGCAAGCCTCGATGAGATAACAATTAAACAACAAAAACATCTCGCAGCTTCATTGCTTGCTCAACAGCGTTGGCAAGATTTAGCGTTATTAAAAGCTCACAATAAGTTACCTAAAGGGGATGCCTTTTATCATTTACAGTTACAACAGCGTGCTCCTTTCGATGCATTAAACCACTCCTTTATGAATAAATTAGGGTTTTTGGTAGCGAGCGAGCAAATTGAGATACAAAAGCAATGCACATTTAATGTGCTAATGCTGAGCGATCACCGTGATGGTTTATATAGGCTCAACCACTTTGTGAAAAAATACGCACAACACCCAGAGCCTAGTAGTAATGCATTTTGTTTTTCAAAGCCTATATATGTTGGTAATGCAATTGCTTGTAACAGCACTAAAGCAACGCTTGCGCAGTGCGATTGGCAACAGTCATCACTTAAGCAGCAGCTTCCTAAAGGATTCGATTTTGCGATTATGATGCCAAAGCAAGGTACTGCCAATGTACATCAGGGCTTAATGCATATTAACTCGCAGGCTAATTATGCGGTCTTTTTACATGAATTAATGCACTTTAATGGTTTTGAAGATGAATACGCTTTACCAGCAAAAAAACAAGCTTGGCTTTGTCAGCTTGAGGGGTTGGTTGCCCCTAACTTGTTTATTGCTCATAACACTGATGCGCCAAAAGGATGGCACAAAAGCAAAAGCTGTCAGCAAGGAGGTGTTGCTTATAAGCCAAGCGCACAGTGGTCTATTATGCAATATCAACAGGTTGGACTTTCAGATCAATATCGGGTTTTGTGGCAAACTCATATAGAGCAACATGCAGATTTATTCCCGCGCTTTTAATCATTAAATAGAGTGCTTTTAGGTTGTTTAACCAATGATTATACGATCCTATTAAAACGGCTTAAAAGCTGAGCCGGTTTTATCTCAGTTCATTAATTTATAGACTTTTTTGCTTGATTGTTGCCCCGCTAGAAGCGCTTTCTATAGACAAAAACCATGTTTATCAGTATAACTGTACGTATTAATGTTGTTAAAAAACAGATATAAAACGTATACCCAAGTCACTTTGGTATTTAATAATAACAAGTAGCGAATTGATAAACTTTATGATTCAAAAAGGCCCTTCATTATGACTTTGCTCTGGATACCCCTGTTATCCTTATTAGGCAGTGTTATTTCTGCATGCACCGGCAAACTTTCTCGAAATCAGGCAACGAGCCTAACGGCTATTGCGCCTTTAGCCGCGCTTGCAATTACACTTTATCATGCGCCTGCTGTTCTCGCGGGAGAAACCATTCGTTTTAGCGCGCAGTGGATACCTGCTTTAGGGCTGGATATTTCCTTACGCTTAGATGGCTTGAGTTTACTGTTTTTATTTATGATTTTAGGAATAGGGCTGCTGGTTATTTTGTATGCCCGTTATTACCTAAGTCAAAACGATTCACTGCCAAAGCTATTTAGTTACTTAATGTTATTTATGACCGCCATGCTGGGCATTGTTATGTCAAACAATGTGATTCAGTTATGGGTGTTTTGGGAGCTAACCAGTATTAGCTCGTTCTTGTTGATTAGTTACTGGTGGCATAAATCAGAGGCGCGCAAGGGGGCGCGTATGGCACTGGCGGTAACCGGTGCGGGTGGGTTAGCATTACTGGGCGGCTTAATGCTGCTAGGTGATATTGTTGGAAGCTACGACCTAGACACTATTTTAGCTAGCAAAGCGATTATTCAATCACATGATTTATACGAATTAGCGCTGGTGCTAGTATTACTAGGCGCCTTTACCAAGTCTGCACAATTTCCGTTTCATTTTTGGTTACCCCATGCCATGGCAGCACCTACACCGGTTAGTGCCTATTTACACTCTGCCACTATGGTAAAAGCGGGTATCTTTTTACTTGCACGTTTTTATCCAGCACTGGCGGGAACCGACACTTGGTTTTTATTAGTCGGTTTGACGGGTTTAACTACACTTTTATTTGGCGCTTACATCGCGCTATTCAAACATGATTTAAAAGGTTTATTAGCCTATTCAACAATTAGTCATTTAGGCCTAATTACTCTATTACTCGGCCTAGACACACAACTTGCAACTGTAGCCGCTATTTTTCATATTATTAACCATGCTACGTTTAAAGCGTCGTTATTTATGGCCGCGGGTATTATTGACCATGAAACCGGCACGCGTGATATGCGCAAACTCAATGGCATGTGGCGCTACTTACCTTATACAGCTACATTGGCGATGGTGGCCGCAGCTGCAATGGCCGGTGTACCGCTATTAAATGGTTTCTTATCTAAAGAAATGTTTTTTGCTGAAACACTGCATCAGCAAGTACTGGGCTCTATGTCGTGGTTAATTCCTGTGCTGGCAACCGTTGCAGGTGCGCTGTCGGTAGCGTACTCATCTCGCTTTATTCATGACGTGTTCTTTAATGGTGAACCGATAGACTTACCACGCACCCCTCATGAGGCGCCACGTTATATGCGTGTGCCTATAGAAATCTTAGTGGTGCTGTGTATTTTAGTGGGTATTTTTCCGCACTTTGTAGTAGATGGTATTTTATCGGCTGCCTCATTGGCGGTGCTTGGCCAAGCTATGCCTGAGTACAAGCTAACTATTTGGCACGGTTTTAATTTACCTCTACTTATGAGTGGTATGGCGGTAATTGGTGGTTTATTTATTTACGTCAATCGTAAGTACTTATTTCAGTTCCAAGCGTCGTTACCCCCTTTTAATGCTAAAAAAATATTCGAGCGTTTTTTAGCGGTTGTGGTTAATTGGTGTCAAAACAAAATCCAATCAACAGAAAATGGCTCATTACAACGCTATGTATTTATTATGTTAGGCGTTGTATTACTTGCCTCAGGTTGGCCATTATTTGAAATGAAACAGCTAGCTGGCAGTGTGCCTAATACCCCAATTGATATTCAAAATGCTATAGGTACAGGGCTACTGATTATTGGTGCTATTGCTACCGTTATTTGGCATCGAATTCGGATGGTGTCGTTATTAATGCTGTCGATTGTGGGATTAATGGTGTCGGTGGCGTTTACACGTTTTTCAGCGCCTGACTTGGCCTTAACGCAACTTACAGTAGAAGTTGCAACTATCATATTATTAATGTTGGCACTGTTTTTCTTACCGCAAAGTACACCAAGAGAGTCAAGCTCGTTGCGTATTTTACGTGATGTGGTTATTTCCTCTACGGTGGGGGTAATTATTGCTAGTATTTGTTATGCATTACTGACCCGTCCTCTTAATTCAATTTCTGAATTCTTTGTAGCTAATGCTAAAACAGGCGGTGGGGGTACTAACGTTGTTAACGTTATTTTAGTTGATTTTAGGGGCTTTGATACCTTAGGTGAAATCACCGTGTTAGGGATTGCAGCACTGGGTATATTTAAACTGTTATCAAGAATTCCGCTTTATATGCCAGCAAGCGACAGTGAAGGGCGCCCATGGTCTAAAGACCGTCATCCTATTTTATTGGCTTGTATTTCACAAAGCTTATTACCATTGGCGCTATTAGTATCTGCTTATATTTTCTTACGTGGTCATAACTTACCGGGCGGTGGATTTATTGCCGGCCTCGTGACCTCTATTGCCTTTATTTTACAATATATGGCCCATGGTACTGCGTGGATTAATGAACGTTTTGATGTTAACTATCGAAAAATTATTGCATCAGGTATCGCTATCGCCATGTTTACGGGTCTAGGAAGTTGGTTCTTCGATAAACCATTCTTAACTACCTGGTTTGATTACTTTGATATTCCGTTTGTTGGTAAAACAGAGCTTGCCAGCGCCATTGTATTTGACTTGGGCGTGTACTTAACCGTTGTTGGCGCGACGCTAATGATCCTTGCGAGCTTAGGTAATATGACAGCGAACGCAGAGAAAGAAGAGGTAAATATTTAATGGAACTGTTATACGCATCTTGCGTTGGCGTGCTAGTCACCTGTGGTGTGTTCTTATTATTAAGAGCGCGCACATTCCCAGTGGTACTGGGGCTGACAATGATTTCTTACGCGGTTAATTTGTTTTTATTCTCATCAGGGCGCTTAACTATCAATAAAGCGGTGGTACTTGGAACTGGCGCTGATTACGCCGATCCGCTGCCACAAGCCTTAGTATTAACAGCTATTGTAATAGGATTTGCCATGACTGCGTTTGTGGTTATTTTATCGATACGAGGGCGAGCAGATTTAGGGAATGATCATGTTGATGGCACCCTAACCAGAAGTAAACGCAAGGAGAGAAAATGATTCAGCATTTAGCATCTTTGCCTGTTTTAATGCCTATGCTAGCGGCAATCATTCTGCTACTGCCACCGTGTGGCAAAAGTTTATTTGCACGGCGATTAACTTCAAGCCTAATGGCTATTTTAACCTTTGTAATTACAGTATTACTGCTGGTTCAGGTTAAAGATAACGGGGTTATTGTTTATGCAATCGGTAACTGGTCAGCGCCGTTTGGTATTGTACTGGTAGCAGATATGCTCTCAACTTTACTGGTTACTTTAACCGCCTTTTTAGGTCTTGGTGTGGTTTTATATGGGTGTGCCGGCGATGACGAGCAAGGCAGCTTTTTCCATCCCTTGGTTCATTTTTTAATATTAGGGGTAAATGGTGCGTTTTTAACGGGCGATTTATTTAACGTCTTTGTCTTTTTTGAAGTGTTACTAATTGCTTCTTATGCGCTATTAATGCACGGCGGCGGTAAACCAAAAACACGTGCAGCACTGCATTACGTTATTTTAAACTTAGTTGGCTCAAGTGTATTTTTAATCGGCTTAGGTATTTTATATGGGGTATTGGGTACCCTAAACATTGCTGATATGGCTAATAAAGTACCGCAGTTAATCGGTGATGATGTTTATTTAGCTAAAGCGGGCGGGTTACTATTGCTTGTGGTATTTGCCCTTAAAAGTGCACTATTACCACTGCATTTATGGCTCCCAAATGCCTATTCAAGTGCGACACCTGTAGTTGCTGCATTATTCGCGATTATGACCAAAGTAGGTGTTTACGCCACTTTACGCGTATATACAGTGGTATTTGGTGAGCAAGCCGGTGAACTTGAGCATATGGCGCAGTCTTGGTTATGGGCGTTGGCCATTGCTACCATAGTGATTGGGGCAATTGGGGTGTTGGCAGCGCAAGATTTACGTAAGCTTACCGCAAACTTAGTACTGGTTTCTGTGGGTACTTTAGTGGCACTGGTTGCACTTCAAAATATAAACGCCACAGCTGCACTATTGTATTATTTAGTACACTCAACGCTAGTGACTGCAGCACTATTTTTACTCGCTGATTTAATTGCAACTCAGCGAGGTAAGGTCGGCGACAGATTAGTTGGTGGACGCGCAGTTAAGCAACCATTCTTGTTGGGAGCGTGTTTTATTATCGCTGGACTAACCGTCATAGGTATGCCGCCACTTTCAGGTTTTGTAGGTAAAATTTGGATTTTAAAAACCACCTTAAACAGTGAGCAAGCACTAGTATTTTGGCCTGTTTACTTAATTATGAGCTTAGCGTTAATTGTTGCTATATCACGTGCAGGCACGAGTTTGTTTTGGGAGCATAAAGACAAAGGCGGTGAGGCTGGTGATGTTGCTAATGCACATCCGTTGCAAGTTATCGTACTTGTTGGCCTGCTCACAAGCTCAATACTGTTGGTTGTTTTTGGTGATTTGGCAACGCAATATGCACTTGAAACAGCAACACAACTTCACGATATTAGTGGTGGTATCAATGCGGTACTCAAGGGAGGTCTGTAATGCGCTTAGAAGCTCGTTTTCGTTGGTTACCCACACCGTTTCGTAGTCTATTTTTATTTATAGTATGGCTATTATTAAATAACAGTGTGTCTGTAGGGCATATTATATTGGGTGCATTGTTAGCACTGCTTATTCCTTTATTTAGTATGTCATTTAGAGATCCACAACCACTCATATTAAAGCCTGGCTTGGCGTTTAAGCAGTTACTTATTGTGCTTTACGATATTATTGTGGCTAATTTACAAGTGGCCTTATTAATAATGGGCCCTTCAAAAAATTTACGTCCAGGTTTTGTTAAAGTGCCTATCGATTTAATGCATGAAATGCCAATTACTATTTTAGCTAGTTGTGTGTCTTTAACGCCGGGTACAGTAAGTGCTGAGGTTTATCCTCTCATTAAGTCACTTAATGAAGACGATGAACCTGCGCAGCGATATTTATTAATTCACGTGTTGGATTTAGATGATGAGCAAGCACTTATCAAACAAATTAAAGCACGCTACGAAGCTCCCCTAAAGGAGATATTTCAATGTTAGATACAGTATTACTGATTGTTTTTTCAATGGTTGGATTGTCATTACTACTAAATCTATGGCGACTTATTATTGGTCCATCAGTACCAGATCGTATTTTGGCGCTCGATACAATGTACATTAACGTTATTGCATTGATTATTTTATATAGCATCAGTATGGGAACAGGTTTATATTTTGAAGCCGCTTTGCTTATCGCAATGTTAGGTTTTATAAGTACTGTGGCAGTATGTAAGTATTTACTTCGTGGCGATATAATTGAGTAAGGTATTAAAATGATAAGTGAATGGATCGTATCAATATTGCTGTTGTTTGGTGGGCTCTTTATTTTAATTGGCTCTATTGGCTTAATTAAACTGCCGGACTTTTTTATGCGTTTACATGGGCCAACTAAAGCAACCACTTTAGGGATGGCAAGTATACTCACGGCTGCGATGGTATTTTTTGCCAATTCAGCTAGTGGCTTAAGCTTAAAAGAAATATTAATCACTATATTTTTATTAATCACGGCGCCCATTAGTGGTTATATGCTAATTAAAACCGCTATTCATCATAAGTTAAAAGCCAAAGATGGAACGAAAGGACTCGATAATATCGAAAAAGATTAACCCTAAAAAACGACAAAAAGCCGAATAATGGTAGTTATTCGGCTTTTTGTTTTTTTGGTTGTTCCCATTTACAACACTTATTGAACATGTGAGTATGGCGTAAATTCTAATACAAAAAGGATATTAATATGGGTAAGGTATTACTTTTATCACTACTTATTTTTTCAACTAACTTATATGCAGCGCAAACTACTAAGCAACAAAAAATTGATGAGCTGGTAGAGGTGATGAATATGGACGCTATGGTTGACTCTATGTATTCTCAAGTTGAGGGCATGATGCAAAATATGTCGGTGCAAATGGGTGTTAAACCAGATGAAAAAGCAATTTTCGATAAATATTATGCCGATATGACTGAAGTACTAAAAACTAAAATGAGCTGGAAAAAAATGCAGCCCATGATGATTCAGGTATACGACAAACATTTTAGTGAGCAAGAAATTAACGATATGCTTGTCTTTTATAAAACAGAATCGGGGCAAGCAATTTTGAAAAAAATGCCACAGGTGATGCAACAGTCTATGCAAATGTCACAAGCATTAGTGCAAGACGCTATGCCAGAGATCCAAGCAATTGCTGGGCAGCTAGGTGAAGCACTTAAACAATCGCGTAGTGAAGCAAACTAAACTATAGTTAACCTGAGTCGTAGCAAAATAACGTCTACATTTTCTAGCAGTCACTATTTTGTGACTGCTGTATTCTTCCTCTTCCTTAAGTAAACGTAATCACTTATTTAAAGTGTCGATAACGCATTCCCTGAGTTTTAAAATAGCGGTTGACCTGTGTGTTACACATAGGTTTATTATGTCACTACTAAAAGCCGATGGAGTGAGTTATGTATGTTAAACAGTTAGCTAAAATCATGGGAGTGACCCAAGATACAGTGCGGCACTACACGCGTATAAAGCTACTTAAACCCATTCGTAGCCAAAACAATGGCTATCAGGTGTATACCAAAGACGATCAACAACGTTTAAAGTTTATTATTAGTGCACGGCAACTCGGTTTTTCTATTAAAGATATTCAGCAAATAGTTGCTCAATCGGAGCAAGGGAATTGCCCATGCCCACTGACACGACAATTAATAACTAAACGGCTCGAAGAAACAGAGCGGCTATTTCAAGAAACACTCAAACTAAGAACGCGTATGCAAGCTGCGGTAAAACAGTGGGAAAACTCAAGCGATGGTGCTGTAAGTGCTGATATATGTAGTTTAATTGAGACCTTTGTAGATCCCCTTAACGAACAAGTTAGTTCCGAGGAAGCAAAATGAGCAACAATAAAGACACAGTGCAAAATTTTATAATTGAAGGTGCTAATTGCGGGAGCTGCGTCGCAAAAATAGAAAAAGCGCTAAAAAGTGTATCAGGTGCGCAGCGTGTTGAAATGAACTTTGCTGATCGCAGTGTGCAAGTTGAAGGCAATGCGCCATCAGCAGAGCTGATTGAAGCAGTCGAAAATATAGGCTACAAGGCTAAGCCAATGAATAGTGAGTCGGAGCAAGACGCGCTAGATGAAAAAGCCAAAGCCGATAACGCACACTATAAAAAGCTAATGCGTAATATGGTATTAGCGCTAGGCGTTGGCGCTCCGCTTATGCTTTATGGGCTTATTTTTGATATGAGTGTCACCACTAACGCGCAGCGCATTGGCTGGTTTATTGTTGGTATAGTCACTTTAGTGGTTATGGCCATTGCGGGTAAACAGTTTTATAACGGCGCATGGCAGTCATTTAAAAACCACACCGCCAATATGGATACACTGATTGCGTTGGGCACAGGTACCGCGTGGTTGTATTCTATGGTGGTAGTCATTGCGCCAAGCGTGCTACCCGAGGTGGCCAGGCATGTTTATTTTGAAGCCTCAGCGATGATCATCGGTTTAATTAGCCTAGGCCTTGCCTTTGAAGTAAAAGCCCGCGGTCGCACATCTGAGGCGATAAAACGCTTAATCGGTTTGCAGCCAAAAACCGCTCGGGTAGTGCGTGATAACAAAGAGCAAGATATAGCTATTAGTGAGGTACTAAAAAACGAGACTGTGCGTGTACGCCCCGGTGAAAAAATCCCTGTAGATGGTGAAGTCATTGAAGGTAGCAGCTCAGTGGATGAGTCAATGCTCACGGGTGAGCCTATGCCAGTGAACAAAAGTGAGGGCGATACCGTTGTTGCAGGCAGTATTAATAAAAGTGGCACGTTGCTATTTAAAGCCACCCATATTGGCAGTGAAACCACACTTGCCAGTATTATTAATATGGTTAAACGAGCACAAAATTCTAAACCCTCCATAGGGCGTTTAGCCGATGTAATATCCGGCGTATTTGTTCCTACGGTAATGATTATTGCAGTGCTCGCGGGCCTTGCATGGCTTAATTTTGGCCCCGAGCCGAGCATTGCTTATGCGGTAGTGGCCGTGACCACGGTGCTTATCATTGCCTGTCCGTGTGCGCTGGGTTTAGCAACCCCTATGTCAATTATGGTTGGGATAGGTAAAGCCGCTGAATCGGGAATACTTATTCGTAATGGAGAAGCGCTGCAAACCACCTCTAAAATTACCACCATGATTTTAGATAAAACCGGCACGATCACAGAAGGAAAACCCACCGTTACCGATATCATTAATTTTAATGACAGCGATAAAGTACAGGTGCTAAAGCTTGCCGCTAGTCTTGAAAGCGGCTCTGAACATCCTTTAGCGCAAGCCATTGTAAGTTATGCTGAAAATGAAGATATCACGATTGAAAAAGTCAGCGATTTTAACGCTGTGACGGGGCAAGGTGTTACAGGCAGATTAAATGGGCAAACTTTATTGTTTGGCAATGAAGCGCTTATGAGCCAACACAATATCAGTATTGCAGAGGCAAAGGAGCAAGCTGAGCAATTAGCCAGCGCCGCTAAAACGCCAATGTATTTTGCAATTGATACCCAACTACAAGCCATTATAGCGGTGGCAGATCCGATAAAAGACGATTCAGCAGAGGCTATTAAACGTCTACAAAAAAAAGGTATCCATGTTGTTATGCTGACCGGTGATAACCAAGCTACCGCCAGAGCCGTCGCTAACAAAGTAGGTATTAAGGACTTTATTGCCCAAGTAATGCCTGATGACAAAGCCAGTGAAGTAACTAAGCGCCAAGCTAAAGGTGAAATAGTCGGTATGACGGGTGATGGTATAAACGATGCGCCGGCACTGGCACAGGCCGATGTTGGGTTTGCTATTGGCACTGGCACCGATGTGGCGATTGAGAGCGCTGATATCACCTTAATGCGTGGTTCATTACAGAGTCTTGGCGATGCCATTGCGGTTAGTAGCGCCACTATAGTCAATATTAAGCAAAATTTATTTGGTGCATTTATTTACAATGTGGCAGGTATTCCAATTGCTGCGGGGCTGTTATATCCATTCTTTGGTATATTACTCAACCCAATTGTTGCAGGTGCTGCTATGGCGCTGTCATCACTAACTGTGGTCACAAACGCCAATCGCCTGCGCTTTTTTAAACCCAGTAAATCGTAATTTTATAAATAGGAGTAGCATTATGTTGATGTTCAATATACTCGGCGCATTGTTAATTGCGGTTATTATTTACTGGTTTTGGCTATATAAACCTAAGCAAGTGCAGAGTAATAACAACAAAATAACGATAGTGGTTAATAACGGCGTTTATTATCCTGCCCATATTAAAGTGGCTGCTGATAAAAAAGTAACGCTGACGTTTAATCGACAAGACAGCGCTCCATGCGCCGAAACGGTGGTGTTTCCTTCACTCGATATCAGTAAAACGCTCGCTATGGGTGAGAATAACACTGTTGAGCTGCCGGCACTTAAAGTGGGTGAATATGCTTTTCATTGCCAAATGCAAATGTATAAAGGCACGTTATTAGTGTCTTGAATATTAGGGTCTGTTGACCTTTGCGGATTACAATTTGTTCAAACTAGGAGCGGTTTAATCGCGGCGCGAGGTTTGTAACCTAGTGGACTAAATAAGAACCGAGCAAAGCTTCCGCGTCCTGCTCACGCCCCTTACCTACATCCATGTAGGCAACAAAGAGTAAATCGCCCCTAGGCAGAATCCGAAGGGCAGCGCCTGTTTGGCATTGATGCTGCGTTATCGCCTATTTATGGGGAATAACCACACCACATAGGCTCTGCCTTGCCTAAATACCAAACAGACTGCTGCAAATTTAACCTTGAAAGGTCAACAGACCCTAGATTAATAAAACTAAAAATGGCCGATGCGTTTGTTCAAGCAGAAAACTGAGAAGGCGTAGTATGAATAAATTAAACCCTAAAAAACTGTTTAATAGTAAATGGACAGCGATCCCAGCAATTAATAAGGAAAAACATTTTATTATTGTTGAGGTTGAGTTTGATGAAGACGGCAACGTCGTTGAATGTATCACTGAAGCGGTAATGTCAAAAAACCAATACCCAATCCAGTGGCGCGATTTAAAAGATCAACAAAAATGGCTGCAAGGTTGGAAATAAAGCAGGCTGTTTAAAACACATTGCTCACGCTCATAGCCCTTATGAGCATGAGCGACTAGTTTATTGTTTTTTAGAACAACACATTGCTAGCGACTCTCCTCTATTACAGCTTGTTTTCATCCCAATTCGCCATTTGGCAACAAAACGAGAGTTTTTAAATCGTTCTTCAAACGTTTTTATAAAAATAATCTAAATATTATTTTATTTTTATATTTCAATGCGTTATACGTACTATTTTATACCATTAAAGTAAGCATGGCGCATGTGTTCAGAGTCGGTTTATTCTCATAACTGCTCTAAACATGATTTTTCCGGTTTTCTCATTCCCATGTCTCTTTTTATTATAATTTAACTTATTGATTTTAAATGTTTATTTATTTAAGCCTCAGTGGTTGTTGCTAAAAAGCAACAAAATCATGGTTTATTTTTATTAAAATGCTTCAAAATCATTCTAACTGCATGTTTTTAAATAACTTTAAAAACATGGCATCGAAGTTGTAATACCTAAGCTGTATTTAGCAAAAACGTGATAAAGCACATCGCTTCATCGCACAACCTAATGAAGGAATTACATTATGAAAACACTTAAATCAACACTGGTATTAATGGCTTTAGCTTCTTCATCAGCGGCTTTTGCAGCAACCGATTTTGACACACTCGATGTGGATGGCAACGGCGCTATTAGCCAAGCTGAAGCATCAGTTGACGCCTCACTTATGAGCCAGTTTACTGAGCTTGATACTGACCAAAACGGTGAGTTATCTAAAGCAGAGTTTTCTAAGGCGTAACCAGCTTTAGTGCTCAATACTATTACTGATTCTGAGTTGCCCAAGACAACCTAAATAGGCAAGGGAGCCTATGACAAAGAATCGCAAGGATATGAGGTTGATAGTTTTGAGCCAATTATTTTTTATTTGACGAACATTGCACACTTTGAAGGATTATATTATGAAAAAGTTACAATCAACACTGGTATTAATGGCGCTTGCTTCTTCATCTGCCGTATTTGCAAGCACAGACTTTGAAACGCTTGATGTAGATGGCAGTGGCACCATCAGCCAAGCAGAGGCATCGGTTGCTGCTGAGCTTATGGAGCAGTTTGCAGAGCTAGATGTAGATGGTAATGGTGAACTTTCTAAAGACGAATTTTCAGCGTATTAGTTTCCCTTAAGGATCTTTGAAAAGGACTTCTTACCATTTTAATTAAGGCATTTAGCCTAAGGATTAATTATGAAAACATTTACTAAAACACTCGCTTTAATTGCACTTGCTTCATCTTCAGCGGCTTTTGCTGCGGTTGACTTTGATTCTTTCGATACTGATGGCGACGGCGTTATTAGCCAGTCTGAAGCACAAGCTAACTCACAACTAGCCCAATTATTTGATGATTTAGATGTTGATAGCAACGGTGAGCTTTCAAAAGAAGAGTTCGCAAGAATTCAGTAGTTATATTACGGATGAAAGCGTTTATGTAATTTGTAAACGAGACATAAAAAGCAGCTAAGTAGTAAATACTCAGCTGCTTTTTTGTGCGTGGCGGGAAATAATGTGTGCAGTTGTCACTAAAATAGTGCAATGGCGTCAATGAATTTAAATTAAGTTATTGATTTTTAGGTTCTTTAATTTTTGGTTTTAAACTTGCTTAGCTGTTGATTAGGGTATTTAAGGAGCCTAATTATGGCGAGAATGAGTTATATAAGTAGTGTTGAGCGCTATAACGAATATGAGCAGATAATACATAGCTTATTAGAATCAATTTTAATGAGTATAGATGACGGCATCGCTAATAATCGTGATATGCGCTATTTAACAAAGCATTATCCTTTTTTAGAATTACAATACTGTTTAGACGAGAAGGGCTCACAACAGGGCAATAACGTTTGCTTTAAACGTGCCTACAATAAAAAATTGGCACAGAGAGGCAATAATCAGGATTTAAGTGAGCGACCTTATTTTTTAAATGTAAAAGCCTGTAATGCTATTTGTTTTACTGCGCCTTATATTTCTATTGCGACCAACCATTTATGTATATCTGCGATTAAAGAATTAAACAAACCTATCAATAATCAACATTATTTAGTTGTTGATGTAAGTTTAACGCAGCTTATTGAGTTTGTGATGGGTGATACCGCTCGTGCGACTATATCACCTTATTTTAAAGCAGGTTATGGGATTATTGTGGCGTGCTTATTTAGTTTGGTGCTTTTTTTACTCAACATCGTATTTATCGACATCTATGAATTAATAACTCACGTAAATAGTTCGTCCGATCCCCTAGAACCCTTTAGCATCATTATTTATATCACGTTAGCATTGGCTGTTTTTGATCTTGGCAAAACAATTCTTGAGGAAGAAATCCTCATGCATAAAGATATTTTTAGACACTCATCAACACGACGAACCATTACCCGGTTTATCTCTACCGTGTTAATTGCTATATCAATTGAAGCACTACTCACTATGTTTAAAGCCGCATTAGGGCAATCAGAGTATTTAATGCCAGCTATAGCGATGATGCTTGCAGTGGTGGGACTTTTAATTGCTTTAGCGATATATGTGTATTTAGGGGCAAAAGCTGAAACATTGCTTACACAGGCACGGGTAAAACTAAAATCCTCCGAGTAGGAGGATTTTAAGTAGTGATGTTTAATTGTATTTATTGTTTGTCAGCGGTGCGTTTAGCTTTAAAGTCAGACTCGCTTGTCCATTTTGGCCAATCACCGTTATTCGCCAGTTGTGAGGCTATATCAACAATCAGTTCTACATCTTGTTTTACCCCACCTAATGACCAATCAGCTGAGTAATCGTCAGCTTCTTTATGGTATTTATGAGTGATGTAGTCAGGATCGGTATCACCTAAGCTCATAAACAGTAAGCTTGGCACACCTTGTTTGGCGAGTGAAAAATGATCCGATCTAAAAAATAAGCCATTTTGCGCACGAGGATCCAGTTTAACTTGACGTCCTTGCGCGTTTGCGGCTTTAGCTAAATAGTGCTCCATAGTCGAGAGGTCTTTACCGTACTGTAAAATATAGTCGGTGCTATCGAGTACGTTCATCCCATCAATATTTAGTAGGGCAACCATATTCTTTGTTGGGATCACGTCACCAGAGGCAAACTGGGCTGAACCAATTAAACCGGTTTCTTCGGCGGTGAAGTTGGCAAAAATAATCGAGCGTTTAAACGGTGTTTGCTGATGCATTTTTTGCATTATACGAGCAATCTCAAGGGTGGCCGCTGTGCCTGATGCGTTATCAACGGCGCCATTATAAATTTTAGGACCGCTGTCGGTTTGTTTAGTGCCAAAGTGATCCCAATGGGCACTAATAACGATGTATTCATCTGGGCTTTCACTGCCTGTGATTTTTGCGACCACATTATGTGATTTTGCATGTGACACTTCGTTTTTAAATGCAAGGGTCGCTTCTAAATTCAACGCTTTAGCTTGAAATTGCTCACCGAGTGCTTGTTGTTTTAATTGTTGGTAGTTTAAGTGTGCTGATGCAAATATTTGCTCGGTGGCATCGAGTGTTAGCCAGCCCATAACGGGCAATTCAGATGCATTGAGGTTGTTATCTATTAGACTGTATTTAGTGCCGGTATTTGAGCTTTCAACTACCCCCCAAGGGTATGCGGCAGGAGCTGTTTCGTGAACAATAAATACCGCTTTAGCGCCTTGGCGCGCGGCTTCTTCATATTTATAAGTCCAACGACCATAATAAGTCATGGCATTACCAGTAAATAACGTATCGTCTTGAGTGGCAAAGCCCGGATCGTTTACCAGCACAATAACGGTTTTACCGGTTACATCAATATTGGCGTAGTCGTTCCAGTTATATTCAGGGGCATTTATACCATAACCGACAAAGACCACATCAGAATTGCGAACATCAATAACAGGCTGCAATTGTTTAGTACGAGCAGTAAAGTCTTTACCCGCTTTAAAGCTTAAATCACCCATGGTCAATTGCATGTTTTGATCTGCGGTGATCATGGCCATTTTAACCGGATGTAAAAAATCACCGTTATAGGCACCAGTTAACCCTATGGCTTTGTATTGTTCACTCAAATAGCCAACGGTTTTTACTTCACCCAATGTTAATGGACCGCGGCCTTCAAAGTCATCAGAGGCAAGGGTTTTAATATGCTGTTTTATATTATTTAAACTAACGCCCGGACTGTTTTCGAGCGAGGAAGTGGGGGTTGCAGACTCTGAGCAACCCGTTAGTACAATAACTAAAAAAAATGTGATGGTTTTTATATAAGACATAATAAGTTAGGAAATAATATTTTTTTCGACTATAACCCCAAACAGTAACACAATGCGAATTTTTATCCCTTTTAAACCTATTTTTATTCAGCTTACCTCTTTGGCCCTTTACCCATTAACCGCCATTAAGTAAGTTAAAAATAATAACAAAAGGGATAAGTAATGAAGCAATTTACTCGTCGGGATTTTTAAAGGCAGTCAGTTTAGCTGCCGCTGCTGGTGTGGTTAGTAGCTGTGCATCTAGTGGCAGTGTTCATACTAGCGCGCCTATGCGCAACGTGAGTTTGCTGCCGAACATCCCCGTAACCAGCTCAATTATATTGCCGGTGACATGAACACGACGCTGATTAAAACTCTAAAAGGGCGCAGTATTATGGTGTAGCACGATACGATAACCCCTCGGCCGTACTCACGACATAACTTAATACAAGGCACGAATGGCGTGTTTGCAGGTTTCCCTAGTCGAATTGCCCTTGAAACTGGTGGCTCAAAAAATTTTCATGAGTGGGATTATGATATGAGCGCATGGTATGAGCAGTACGACCATCCCTTATGGACAAAAATGGGTGAAGAGGCGCAGCGCAATAGTGGCCACGGTGGCATGGACTTTTTAATGTTTTGGCGGATGATTTACTGCTTAAAAAATGGCGAACCGCTAGATCAAGACGTTTATGACGGGGCGGCATGGTCGGTTATTTCGCCGTTATCAGCCCAGTCTGTGAGTGAGCGTAGCCGCTCAATAGATATTCCCGATTTTACTCGCGGGGCATGGCAAACCGCACAGCCTTTGGGCATTGTAAGCTAAGCCAAATAAAAAAAGAGCGCATGCGCTCTTTTTTTATTTATTGGTTATGTTTATTAGCTACTTCTCACATTAACCTTGAGTTTAAGCTTTTGACCTGGCTGTAAGTATTTTTGCCCAGCCAAGTCATTCCATTTAATTATCTCGCTCACGGTTAAATTAAACTTAGAGGCTATTCGCGCTAATGAATCACCCCGACGCACTTTATAAGTAATAGTGCGGTTGGTGTTATTAGCTGCCTCTTTAGGCTGATTTGCTGATTTATAAACAACCAATTTTTGATTTAAACGCAGCACTGTATTTTTCTTCAGCTTATTCCACTTAGCTAATTCACCCATAGTGACATCGTATTCGCGGCTTATGTCCCATAATGTGTCGCCACTTTTTACCGTGTGTGATAGCTTAGTACGCAAACTTTTATTAGCGGCCGCTCGTACTTGCTGAGGTAAATGTTCACTGTTAATTTTACCATCTGTTAGCGGCACTAAAATTTGTTGGCCAACACGAATTACGTTTGAATTAAGCTTATTTAATGACTTTATTGCATTGGTGCTAGTGGCAAATTTACTGGCAATTACCGACAGGCTATCACCTTTTTTAACTTTGTATTGTTGCCAGCGAAGACGACTTTTAATGTCAGTTGCAGCCAATTTTTCTGTAAATTGCTCTACTTTATCGGTGGGTATTAATAAAAAGTGTGGACCATCAGGGTCTGTTGCCCAGCGGTTAAATCCAGGGTTTAGTCTGTGTAGCTCGGTGAGGGTCATGTCAGCCATGTCGGCTGCCAGCGCTAAATCAATTTGTGACTCAATATTGACCACTTCAACTACTTGCGCGTTAATAATAGGCTTCCATGACACATTAAAATCATCAGCGCGCTTTAATAAATCGGCTAATGCTAATAATTTAGGCACGTAGGCAGTGGTTTCACGAGGTAAATCAAGTGACCAAAAATCGGTAGGTAAATGCTTTTTACGATTCTTTTTAATCGCACGCAGTAAGCGGCCTTCACCTGAGTTATAAGCTGCAATTGCGTTCAGCCAGTCACCCTCAAGGGTTTTGTGTAAGTATGAGAGATAATCAAGCGCTGCGCGAGTTGATTGCACAATGTCGCGACGCCCGTCATACCACCAGTTTTGTTTTAAATCAAAACGCTCGCCGGTTGCTGGCATAAATTGCCAAATACCCGATGCGGTGCGATGCGAGTAGCCATAAGGGTCAAAAGCACTTTCTACTATAGGTAAAAGCGCAATTTCGATTGGCATTTCACGCTTTTCAATTTCTTCAACAATAAAGTGCAAATACGGCTCAGCACGTTTAGAGATACGATCTAAGTATGCTTGATGGCGCGCATAATAGTTACGTTCAGCGACCACTGGGCGATTTTGGGGAATATCGATAGATAATTGGTAACGAATACGCTCCCAAACATCGTCAAACACAGGGGCTTCCTCTTCGATATCGTTCACTTGTTGATATTGCGCGTTCATCATCAGCGCCGTGTTAATATCGTTTGGGCTTGCGCCTTCAAGTTGGTCTTGTGCCTGATTTTGTGAATCTGTGTTTAACGTTGTCAGAGTTTGACAGCCGCTTAGCGCCATCGCTAAGACCAATAAAAGAGGAGATTTATTCATAAATACCAATACTTAGGGTAAAAAACTCGGCGAATACTACCCATAATGAGTCAACATTGCCACTTATGACCGTTAAAAGTTCCAAACAAATATGATTAGAAAATGTTAACTTGTTGTTTATTAACTAATCGTTTTTTATTCTTGTTATTAAGACACATTTAACCTTAACAGAGCAACAGGCCCTAATTAAAAATGATCTTTGAATTTTCTCAGACTAGCAAAGTTTTCCCAAGGTTCATTGCTTTTTGTAACTAAACAATATTTTTTTGGTATTAATTCTGTAATGTTTGGCAAATTGCTACGCATAAAAGGATTAATTTTCAGCTCATGGCCTATGGTACTTGGCAACGTTATTTCATCTTTATTACGCAATTCATCCACTTGCTGGCTGTAAGCGAGTAACTCGGGGTTTCGTGGCTCAACCGCTTTTGCAAACGCCAAATTCGCCTGGGTGTATTCATGAGTGCAATACACTTTGCAATCACTCGGTAGTGCACTAAGTTTATTAAATGAATGCCACATTTGTTCTGGAGTGCCTTCAAATAAGCGCCCACAACCACCGCTAAATAATGTGTCGCCAGTAAAGGCAAGTGCATCATTAACATAACAAATATGATCGAGTGTGTGGCCAGGCGTGGTGATAATATTAAATGAGGTGCCTAAAACGGTAATCGTTTGGTCTTCATTTAAAGGGCGTGTAATTCCTTTAAATGGACTGTTACTTGGGCCGTAAACCTCAACGTTTGGATACTGTTTTACTAATTGGGCAACGCCATCAGTGTGATCATAATGATGATGCGTTATTAAAATACCGCCTAGGGTTAAATTATACTGTGCTAAATGCTCAGTGACCGGCTCTGATTGGCCAGGGTCAACCACCCACGCTTGGTTATTATGCTCGGTGGTTAAGCACCAAATGTAGTTATCAGAAAAGGCTTTAATTGCTTTGACTTGCACCATGTATCGTTGCTCTATAAAGTGGTATTTAATTAATATTATAACGAGCTTATATAATGAAACCAGCCTTTAGTTTTCAAGAAGGACCCAAACCGTTGTCATGGCAGCAGTTTCCGCATGGTGATCATTTACGTTGTGATATAGAACGCAAATTGTCGCCGTGGCTACCGCGTATGTTTGGCTATCATATGCTTAAATTGGGTAATTTAAGTGGTGAGTTAGATACCAGCAAAAGTTCCATTAAGCATCAAGTATGCGTTGCAGAGCCTGGCCCTTATACCGGAGTGGTGGCTGACATAGACGAACTGCCTTTTTATGAGCACAGTATAGATGCGTGCATTATGAGCCATTGTTTAGAGTATCACTCAGATCCGCATCATATATTACGTGAGGCTCATCGTACGCTTATTCCCGGCGGTTATATCGCCATTACGGGGTTTAATCCGTTTAGCTTTTGTGGCTTGGCGCAGTTACTGCCATTTAGTGGTCAAAAACTACCGTGGACAGGGCGCTTTTTTACCCCTGCACGCGTTAAAGACTGGCTTAATTTACTCGGATTTGAAATTGTGGCCGATGAGCGATTTATTTATTCATCGTTGGCACGCGGTAACCGGTTGTCGCGGTTTGCGTTTTGGCGCAGCTTTACCAAGCAATATTTAAAACCTATGGGCAGTGTATATTTGCTGGTGGCACGAAAGCGTGTTGCGCCACTTACGCCAATAAAACCTAAGTGGCATGCACGGCCACAATTTGCGCCAATAAAAGGGGTAGGGCTTAGGCAGACCTCAAAGCAACATTATCAGCAAAATAAAAAATAGAGCGATATTGAGGGTTACGGTTGGTAACCTTCATCATCAATTAAGTTGTTGCCGCTGGCCGCATCACGGGCAAGGTCGTCAACAATTTCATTATATTTATGGCCACTGTGACCTTTTACCCATTTCCAAGTAACATCGTGCTCGGCGCAGGCTTTATCGAGACGTTTCCATAAGTCGACATTTTTAACCGGCTTTTTAGCAGAGGTTTGCCAACCGCGTTTTTTCCAATTGGTGATCCACGACTCAATGCCTTGTTTTACGTATTGGCTATCGGTAGTCAGGGTAACAGGGCATGAACGATTAAGTGATTCTAGCGCAACAATGGCAGCTAGCATTTCCATGCGGTTGTTTGTTGTGAGTTTGTAACCTTGACTTAATTTTTTTTCATGGGCTTCATAAATCATAAAAATACCATAACCACCGGGGCCTGGATTACCTAAACACGAACCATCGGTGTAAATCTCTACGGTTTTTTGCACTGTTTTACCTTGATATTATGTACAATAAAGTGATTATAGAAAGATACCAGAGTCAGGCTTAATTCGATATGGCACGCAGACAAATAGTTTTAGATACAGAAACCACCGGCATCGACCCTAAACAAGGGCATCGTATTATTGAGATAGGCTGTGTGGAGCTAATGAATCGTCGGTTAACCGGCAATAATTTTCACGTTTACATAAATCCACAACGCAGCATTGAAGAAGAAGCAATCGATGTTCACGGTATTACCAACGAATTTTTAAGTGACAAACCGCTTTTTCGAGATATTGCCCAAGAGTTTTTTGACTATATTAAAGGCGCAGAACTCGTTATTCATAACGCGCCGTTCGATATTGGCCATATGGATAATGAATTTGCGTTATTAAATCAAGGTTATCAAAACACCCATAGTTTTTGTGGGGTACTTGATACCCTTAAAATGGCGCGTGACTTGCATCCAGGACAAAAGAACAACCTGGATGCGCTTTGCCGTCGCTACGATGTTGATAACACTAAGCGGACGTTACACGGCGCCTTACTGGATTCTGAGATTTTAGCCGATGTTTACCTGGCAATGACCGGGGGACAAGTAAAGCTAAATCTAAATCAAAATAAAGATGACACAAGTGAAGATCAAAAGGGCGGCATTAGGCGCTTAAACAGCGATAGAGCCCCATTGGTTGTTGTAGCAGCAAGCGAAGCAGAGCAAAGCGCACATCAATCACGTTTAGACATTGTACAAAAGGAGGGCGGCCATTGTTTATGGCGCGCTGAATAAGGCACTATTATGAAAACGCTATTAGTAGTTTCACTGTGTTTAATCGCCGCGTGCTTCATTCCCGATGCACACAGCGTTAAACAAGTTGAAGAGTTAAAAGGCAGCGGTAAACAAAATGAAATACCGTTACTGGATAACCGTTTTCGTATAGATGACAAAATTGATGAAATAAAATTAATATTTTTTAGACGTCCTGGGTCGCCTGCCGTTATTTTAGTTAGACCCGATGGTACTAAATACTTTGCAACCAATGCGGTAGGAAACACCAGCCTAGATTGGTACGACGAATTAAATTACGATCTAGTGGTTATTCGCAACCCTATGCCTGGGCCATGGCAAGTTATTGGCCAAATAATGCCACAGAGCCGTATTGTTGTAATTGGTGAGCTATTTCTTAAGGTTGATCCACTCCCTAAGATTCTTTTTCAGGGTGAAACTGTAAAGGTAACCGGTGAGATTTTAAATGATGGCGAGCCCATTCGCGCTAATCTTTTCAAAGATGCGGTATCGCTCAATGTGAGTTTTGTGAGTACTAATAATGAAAATTTTGAAAATTTTGGAGCGGGCATACAGCAAGTTACTGAATTTAAAGACGATGGCTACGGATTTGATGAAAGTGCAAAAGACGGTGTGTTTACGGGTGAGTTTACCTTAAATTTCACACCTGGCGAGTGGCGCCCTGAGCTTTATATTACCACTGATGTATTAGAGAGGCGGGTGGTTCAAGATCCTATTGTTGTGCATGAGCCGCCTTTTAGTTTTACCTCAGTTGAAGCAACCGATGAGGGGGACGATCACCGTATTACTATAAATATTGATGAAAAGTTACTAAAGCCTGAAACCGTGATCATGCAAGGGAAAATTTATTATCCCAATAATGAAGAGCAAGTATTTTACTTAGACACTAATAACACCGCAGTAAGAGAACTGGCTTTACAAGATTACGGATGGGGACGTTACAACATTGAAATTTCTGTGTTTGGCTCAACAGTAAATGACAGAGAGTTTATGGCTACGTTGCCAACCTATTTATTTGAAATAGAAAGACCGATAGAAGTTATCCCAGAAATTCCAAAAGCGAGCATCATTAAGGAAGAAAATATTCCAGAGCCTGTTATAAAACCAAAAGTAATGGCCACGGGATTAATAGCTAGTTTAATTATTGGTGGGAATTTGGTCATATTATTTATTGGTTGGTTATGTATTCGTGTTTTTGTGCAGAATAAACCAATAAAACTTAAATTGAATTTTGCTTTTTTAAAGAAAAAGAAAGCAACCGAGGCAAAAAAATCAGATCAGCAAAAAACAACTGATGCAAAAAATGGCTCAAAAAATGACAAAACAGGTGAAATTTTAAACCTTTCGATGTCAGATGACTAAAAAACCTGTAAAAAAACAAAAAAGCCCTTGACGAAGTAGGGGCTGGTTCGTATTATTCACGCCGCTGTTAGGGGAGACTCAGACAGCAACGAAAATGCGGAGTGGTAGTTCAGTTGGTTAGAATACCGGCCTGTCACGCCGGGGGTCGCGGGTTCGAGTCCCGTCCACTCCGCCAATTTTCGACAATTTGTAAGTAAAAGCTGGAGTGGTAGTTCAGTTGGTTAGAATACCGGCCTGTCACGCCGGGGGTCGCGGGTTCGAGTCCCGTCCACTCCGCCAACACTTACACAACATATGGTTGTAAAACATATTCTTATTATGGAGTGGTAGTTCAGTTGGTTAGAATACCGGCCTGTCACGCCGGGGGTCGCGGGTTCGAGTCCCGTCCACTCCGCCAATAAGAAAAAATAACAGTTTAAATACGCGCTGGAGTGGTAGTTCAGTTGGTTAGAATACCGGCCTGTCACGCCGGGGGTCGCGGGTTCGAGTCCCGTCCACTCCGCCAACTATTTAAACATTGTTATATTACAAAATTTGTATGCTGGAGTGGTAGTTCAGTTGGTTAGAATACCGGCCTGTCACGCCGGGGGTCGCGGGTTCGAGTCCCGTCCACTCCGCCAACTATTTAAACATTGTTATATTACAAAATTTGTATGCTGGAGTGGTAGTTCAGTTGGTTAGAATACCGGCCTGTCACGCCGGGGGTCGCGGGTTCGAGTCCCGTCCACTCCGCCAATAAATTAAGTAATGACAAGTAAAAAGATATCTCTGCGGAGTGGTAGTTCAGTTGGTTAGAATACCGGCCTGTCACGCCGGGGGTCGCGGGTTCGAGTCCCGTCCACTCCGCCATTTGATATCGTAACAAAATTAGTAAGTGCATTACCCCATGCACATACCACTGCGGAGTGGTAGTTCAGTTGGTTAGAATACCGGCCTGTCACGCCGGGGGTCGCGGGTTCGAGTCCCGTCCACTCCGCCACTTGTTATTTCCTCAATAACAAGTTAAAAAATACTTTCCTAATTAATAACAGCTAATATATTTTCCTATCAGCTATCAGCTATCAGCTATCAGCTATCAGCTATCAGTCATAATTTATACGTAAACCGTAGTAGATTTGAATTAAAAACACATAGCTTAATTTTTAGTTTAGTCATAGCTTTACGTGTTATCAAAATTCAAATTGTCCTTTAAAGTCGTTTATATGGCTTGAGGCTAAGTCATAGCGCCGCAGATGTAAAAAGCTTATCTTTATAGTGAAGTGTTAGAGAGGAACGCTGTTGATGCCACAAGCTTTTTCAGAGCTTCTGATACTGTTTCACTTTGCTAAAAGATTTGTCGCTATTAGAAAGCGACGTTACTTTCCCATTAGTGTTGTTTTAAAGCTGTGGTGATGGGTTTTGTTTCTCATAAAAGTTTATTTATAATATCACGCTTACTTATAGGGATATTTTATGATTGAAGTGAAGGGCTTAAATAAGCAGTTTGCTGCCAACGTTGTTTACAATGATTACAATAAGGTGTTTAGCAGCCAAAAAGTGTGTATTGATGCACCTAATGGCCAAGGTAAAACAACGTTGTTGATGATGTTGGCAGAGCTCGAAACGCGCCAAAGTGGGCAGATTTTATTTTCTAAAAAAGCATTAACCGAACCGCATAAACAAGTTGCTATAGCCTCAGACTGTATTGCTTTACCTGACTTTCTTACGGCAAAGCAAATTATTAACTTGTCCGTGAATACGCTGGGTTGTGATTGGCCAACGACAATAATAAATGGGTTTAATTTCAATGAATTTTTAAATACTCGTTTTGATGCGCTGTCGTCAGGTAATCAAAAGAAATGCCAGTTAATTTTAGCGCTTATGCGTGATGCACCTTATTTACTTCTAGACGAACCCAGCGCAGCACTTGATCAAGCCAGTATTCAGTATTTATTAGTACTGCTTGATGAATATCTAATAAATAAGCCCAATGGGCAAATAGTCATCACCTGCCATGAACCAGCGCCATTTATTGAGCGTGGCTTTGAGTCTATACCGTTATGATTGCAAATTTAAAACAATCAATCGGGCAATATCGCTCTTTTATGGATTATCGTTATCAGGCTTACAAAACTGAACTCACGCAATTATTGTTACAACTAAAAAGCTTTGGGTTGTTATTTTTAGTGGTGTTAGGCTCGTCAGTGTTGGGTTTGATATTACTACTTTTTTTAGGCCTTGGAAAAATTATAGACAGCAGCGCAGCACCCCAATACGGTGCACAAATGGCTTTATTTTATTTGTTACTACAAAGTGTGATGCTCAGCGCAATGAAGTCAGCAATTAAAAATAGTAAGCAGCGGTTATTTCAGCAAACTATTGCACGATCAGTTTGGTTATATTTAGTCGATATTAAACTATTAACTTTAAGTAATGGTTGGCTAATAGCCAGTGTATTAATTGCGCTGGATTTAACACTGTCACAATGGGTTAAAGTACCGCATTTTATTGTATTTATGTTGCTACAGTTTAGCTTGGGCGTTTTGTGTTTATACAAACCCAGCGCACTGATATATGGTTTTTTATTTAGCACGATATTAGTGCTGGTTCCTATTCATATGCAGCCGCTCACTTATCATATGGGCTTTGCTTTATTGTTTGCGCTGAGCCTTTTTGTCCCCGTGGTTAATGTTAACGGGCGTATTGCAGTAAGTTCATTATTGGGCTTTTGGTTTTGTTATTTATTAAACCATTGTTGGACACTTGTTTGGCGCGTGTCGTTACTTTTATGTGTATTCATGGCATCAGCTGCGCTAATAAACGAACGTGCTGATTTAGTACCTATACTTGTGATATTAGCCATGGCTTTTATTGTACTCTTTAGTAGTTCATTGCAATTTGATTGCGGTAGGGTGTATGAGCAGTATCGATTATTTTTTAAAACATGCGAGCAAGAACGCGCCTTTTATATTAGCCAGTTTTTACCTAGCATATTGCTGTTTTTATTATCCACAATAAGTTATAGCGTTATTTTTGGTTACACTCATATTGTATTATTTGTCATTGGAAATATGTGGTGTGTATTACAGGTTTACCTTGCACAAAAAAAACCAGCGCATTATGCGCTGGTTTGGCTAATTTCAACAGGGTTGCTGCTAGCTTTACTAAATTAGTTAAGCGGCATCTGCCTTTTTAGATTTAGCTTTGCTATTACGCGCTGCTTTGCCGGCAAGTAAATCGGCAGGGTCAAAGTCGTCAACGTTAATAACGTCTAAGCGAGCTTGCTCAACAGCTGCTAACTTATCAGCTTCAGCTTGGCTTAAAATGCCGGCTTCTAAGCCCATTTGCGCCACTTTATCAAGTTGGAAGAATGGCAATTTAACGCCTTTCTCTTTACATACGCGTTCAAATAAAGGCTCTACCTCTAGTACGTCTTTAAGCGTTTGTTCTTGACGACCTACAAGGTTAAGCGGCTCGTTTGTAAGGTATACATAGCTTGCTAAACGATTACGCGTTTCGCTAGGCACTTGCAGTAATTGCGCTAGCTTATGCTCAAGTTTGTCGGTAGGTTTACGAACCGGGCGACCAAACGGGAATAACAATACTTTTAATACGCCACGAAGTGGTGCAGATGGCATATTGTTGATTAAATCAGCAAGCGCACGTTGACAGTGGTAAAGGTGATCCTGACAGCTCCACTGAACCAGTGCAAAATCTTCTTTTTTACGGCCTTCGTCGTTATAACGTTTAAGCGTTGCAGACACTAAGTAAAGGTAGCTTAATAAGTCACCTAAACGTGCTGAAATACGTTCTTTACGTTTAAGTGAACCACCAAATACTGCCATACTTATATCAGACATAAGTGCAAGTGATGCACTAAAGCGTGACGCTATACGGTAAAACTCTGCCGTTTCGTCTTTGTACGGTACGCTAGTAAAGCGAGCGCCAGTAAGTGCAAGCCACTTAGTACGTACAAGGTTAGACATGGTAAAGCCAATGTGGCCCATTAGCGCTTTATCAAATACGTTAAGCGCTTCTTCGCGGTCTTCAATTTCACACGCACTTAGCTCGGTAAGTACAAATGGATGACAACGAATAGCACCTTGACCATAAATAATCATATTACGGGTCAAGATGTTCGCACCTTCAACGGTAATGGCAATAGGTGCACCTTGATAGCCACGACCTAAATAGTTATTTGGCCCAAGCATAATCCCTTTACCGCCTAGCACGTCCATTGCATGAATGGTCGACTCGCGCATTTGCTCAGTAAGGTGATATTTAATAATAGCTGAAACAACCGATGGTTTTTCACCTAAATCTACGGCCCCCGTAGACATGCTAACTGCTGCATCAGAGCTGTAAGCGTAACCGGCAAGCTTCGCCAGTGACTCTTCAACACCTTCCATTTTACCAATTGGTAAGCGGAACTGACGACGAATACGGCTGTATGCACCTGTTGCTGTTGCAATTGTTTTAATGCCACCGGCAGAGTTTGACGGCAATGTAATTGCACGGCCCACCGATAAACATTCAACCAGCATACGCCAGCCTTGGCCAGCCATTTCTGGGCCACCAATAATGTAATCCAGGGGTACAAATATGTCTTTACCGCGAGTAGGGCCATTTTGGAACGGCACATTAAGCGGGAAGTGACGACGACCAATTTCAACACCAGGCGTGTTAGTTGGAATAAGTGCACAGGTAATGCCCGGCTCTTTGTTGTCGCTTAGTAAACCATCTGGATCTTGTAGTTTAAAGGCAAGACCAAGTACAGTGGCCACAGGAGCAAGGGTAATGTAACGCTTGTTCCATGTAAGGCTTACACCCACCACTTCTTCGCCATTCCATTGCCCTTTACATACTACACCGTAGTCTGGAATTGAGCTTGCATCAGAACCTGCCTCTGGCGAAGTAAGAGCAAAACATGGAATTTCTTGACCGCTTGCTAAACGCGGTAAGTAATGATTTTTTTGATCTTCAGTACCGTAGTGCTGTAATAACTCACCCGGGCCTAACGAGTTAGGTACACCAACAATTGACGAAAGCAATGTTGATTTACTGGTTAGTTTTTGCAGTACACACGATTGTGCAAATGCAGAGAATTCTAAGCCGCCGTATTCCTTTTTAATGATCATGGCAAAGAATTTATTATCTTTTAGATATTGCCATACGTCCTGAGGTAAATCAGTTAGCTCATGCGTAGCTTCCCAATCGTCCAGCATACTACATACAACTTCAACAGGGCCGTCGATAAATGCCTGCTCTTCAATAGTAAGTTTTGGAACTGGATACTGGTGAAGCTTTTTCCAATCTGGGTTACCACAAAATAAATCAGCTTCCCACCAAGTTGTACCGGCATCAATAGCTGACTTTTCGGTGTCAGACATGCTCGGTGTAACTTTTTTGAAGACCTTGAAAATAGGCTTGATAATATATTGCTGACGAATGCCAGTAACAGAAAGAGGCACTGCGATGATTAAAAAAATCACCCAGCTAATTAAACCAAAAGCACCAGCAAAGGTACCAATTAATAATGTTGCGGCAGAAACACCAAGTGCTGTGTTCCAACTCGCTCTGTGGTAAAGCGCAATGCTGAGCAGTGCGATTAAACCGAGTGTAAATATGAGTGTCATTGCTAATTCCTTAATAGAGGTCAGACCACCTCGTTTAGAGTAGCGCTAGTAACGCTAAGTTTCAAGTACATTACTTAGATTAAAGTGTAGTTATCGGTACGATTATTACAATGTGTTGTATGTTATACGAACAGTTTAACGGTAATGGTTTATTTTGGCTTATCATAAAAAATATAAGCGTTAAAAAAATCAATTAATCTAGTAGTAATATAAGTTTAATTAAGTAAATATACTTATGATGATCAGTGTACGCTTATTAAAAATAGAACGATATTCTATGTTTAGCTTTTTAAAGGTTTATTTATTTTATGTGTGAATTACTTGGCATGTCAGCCAATGTGCCAACGGATATTTGTTTTAGTTTTTCAGGGTTGTTGGAGCGTGGGGGAAATACGGGGCCACATAAAGACGGCTGGGGCATTACTTTTTATGAAGGCAAAGGTTGTAGAACCTTTAAAGATCCCGAGCCAAGTTACCAGTCAGAAATAGCTAAATTAGTTAAAGCTTATCCGATTAAAAGCGTATCAGTTATTAGCCACATTCGCCAAGGAAATCGAGGTCGGGTATGTCTTGAAAATACTCATCCGTTTACTCGTGAGTTGTGGGGGCGTGAAATAACCTATGCTCATAACGGGCAGCTTTCAAATTATCATGATTTAAAACCTGAATATTATCGACCTGTGGGTAATACCGATAGCGAGTTGGCATTTTGCTGGTTGCTTGACAAAATTCGTGAAAAGTACCCGCAGCGACCAAGTAATATGGCGTCGGTTTTTAGATATGCGGCTAAGCTTTCGCATACGCTACGTGAAAAAGGCGTGTTTAATATGTTATTGACCGATGGTGTATTTGTTTTAGCGTATTGTACTAATAATTTACATTATATAACGCGCCGTGCGCCATTTGGTAAAGCAACACTTATTGATGCTGATATGGTGGTCGACTTTCAACAAGAAACCACGCCAAACGATGTGGTAACGGTGATAGCAACAAGGCCGCTAACCAACGATGAACGCTGGCAAAAAATGCAGCCAGGAGAGTTTGCGTTATTTAAAATGGGTGAATTAATGTAGCTTGGGTAGAGTGAAATGAAACCCAGCTTAAAGTTTTAAATTAAAGTATTAAAATGAAAAGCCCAAGTTATGGTTATCACACTTGGGCGTTTCGTATTGCATCTTGTAAGTAATTTATTTGGGGGTTATTTCGTTTTTAACTTGTGCAGGTAAAGCCGGTGGATTGATCACGGTAAACGATTTCATCTGCACTTCAAACTGTTCCACACCTTTTTCACCTTTCCACATGCGCACTAGCATGTAATCCATTTCTGGGGCAAACCAGGCTAAAGCTTGGCGTTTATCGTTATCGTATAAGCGTTTAACTTTCACTGCTTCTACATTACCTATAGGCAGAGAAATCATTTCGGTTTCTACCACTTCAAAGTCGTAGTCACGGCAATTACCTTTTTTATCAACCAACGGAAACGAGAAGTTGGTTTTGCCTTTTTTAAGACCTTCACGAACTTGTACTTGATAAGAAATACCATCTTGGAAGTTATCATGCCATTGGCATTTTAACGGGTAATCGCTGGTGTTACTGTTGACAGTTTGTGTTTGACGATCAAAGTTAATTTCATACTTTTTGTCAGGCCCAGTCCCCGTGCGGATCATAGCGTACTGAATAGGCTCTACTTTATCGTTAGCAAAGCTAAAAGTTGATGACTCTTGACGTGAGTCAGAGAAAATCATCCATTCAATATCGCTGTGGTAAGTGACTTGGTAGTTATTATTATCGAGTTTTTTTAGTTCACGCTCGGCTTTGCCATGATTAGTGCCTTTGCGCAAAATATCGTAGCTGGCTTGATACTGGGTTAACTCGCCTGCAATCAGGCTGGTAGGAAGTAATAAAGTGCCCGCACATAGTAGCCAAGCACTTAATTTTTTATTTTGGGTAGTGCGCGCCGTGTGCAGGAAGTTGTTTTTCGTCAAGAACTGCATAATCTGCTTCCATCGTAAGTCGTTGTTCACTGAACCACTTGACCACCAAAGGATAAATTATGTGCTCTTGCGCATGCACACGTTTAGCGAGCGTGTCTGCTGTATCGTTTGCTAATACAGGCACTTTAGCTTGAAGAATAACGGGTCCGCCATCTAATTCTTCAGTTACAAAGTGAACACTAACGCCGTGAACGTCGTCTTTTGCATCAATTGCTCTTTGGTGGGTATTCAGCCCCTGGTACTTAGGCAACAAAGATGGATGAATGTTCAACATTTTTCCAACATATTTTTGCACTAAGCTAGGAGTTAGAATACGCATAAACCCAGCTAATACAACTAGATTTGGTTCAAAAGAGTCAATTATATGCATTAACTGGGCATCGTAAGCTTCGCGTGAGTCAAACTCTTTATGACTCAGCACGTGTGTGGCAATACCTGCATTTTTTGCACGCTCTAACCCATAAGCGTCTGCTTTGTTACTAATAACAGCCGCTATATGGGCGTTTATCTCGCCGCTTTCACAGGCGTCTATAATGGCTTGTAAATTTGAGCCACTGCCTGAGATCAAAACTACTAGACGAGTGGGTGCCATTACGCAGCACCACCTACAATTTCAACTTGCTCTTCGCCAGCAACTGCATCTTGGATTTCACCAAGGTGCCATGCGTTCTCGCCAAGATCTTTTAAGATATTTAAGCTATTTTCAAGCTCATCCGCAGGTACAACTAACACCATGCCTACACCACAGTTAAATGTGCGGTACATTTCGTGTGTTGTAATGTTGCCGTTTTCTTGCAACCAGCTAAACACACTTGGCCATTGCCAGCTATCACCTTTAACAACCGCTTTAGCAGATTCAGGTAATACGCGTGGGATATTTTCCCAAAAACCGCCACCAGTAATATGCGAAAGGGCATGCACGTCTACTTGCTTGAACAACTCAAGTAATGGTTTAACGTAAATACGTGTTGGTTCTAAAAGGTGCTCACCTAAGGTTTTGCCATCAATCACTTGATTAGTATCAGCGTTAGAGACTTCTAAAACTTTACGAATTAAAGAGAAACCATTTGAATGAGGACCGCTAGATGCAAGGGCAATAAGTTGATCGCCTGCAGCTACTTTAGTGCCATCAATAATTTTTGATTTTTCTACCACACCTGTACAAAAGCCTGCCATGTCGTAGTCTTCACCATCATACATACCTGGCATTTCAGCTGTTTCGCCACCAATTAGGGCACAACCTGAAATTTCACAACCTTTACCAATACCGGTTACTACGTCGGCTGCTGTGTCTACATCTAGTTTACCCGTTGCATAGTAATCTAGAAAAAACAGGGGTTCCGCGCCTTGTACTATTAAATCATTTACACACATCGCAACTAAGTCGATACCTACAGTATCGTGCTTTTTAAGGTCAATTGCTAAACGTAACTTAGTGCCTACACCATCGGTGCCTGCTACAAGTACGGGTTGCTTATAACCTTCAGGAATTTCGCAAAGTGCGCCAAAACCACCAATTCCGCCCATCACTTCAGGACGACGAGTTTTTTTAACTACGCCTTTAATACGCTCAACAAGAGCATTACCAGCGTCGATATCTACGCCCGCGTCTTTATAGCTTAGAGACTGTTTTTGTTCGCTCACAGGTTTTCCTCAAAATAGTTGTTTTGATGCTTACTTAGAAACGCGCGTATTTTACAACAATTGCAAGGGCGCGGCTAGTTGAAATCTGGATTTGATTTTAAAGACAAGGACAGTTGTCCGCTAGTTGCTGTATTAGTAAACAAAAAAAGCGCCCAATGGCACTTTTTAATATGGAAATAAAAAATTAATACTACGAATTAGGCTTTAGCTGTAAGTATCGCTCTAAGCGGTGCAGGGTAGCCTTCAATGGTTTTACTGGTGTCAGCGGGGTCTAAAAAGTCAACTAAAGATTCGTTTTCCATCCAGTCAGTTTTACGCTGCTCGTCGAGCGTTGTAATAGCACAATCTTTAATCTGCACATCTTTAAAGCCAACACGTTCCATCCACAATTTTAATGCCGCAGTGCTTGGAATAAACCATACATTACGCATTTTCGCGTAGCGGTCGGTTGGTACTAATACGGTGTTTTCATCGCCTTCAATCACTAATGTTTCAAGTACGAGTTCTCCGCCTGGGCGAAGCTGTGCTTTTAATTGCGCTAAAAAGTCGATAGGGGAACGACGATGATAAAGCACCCCCATTGAAAATACCGTATCAAACGCTTTGAGTTCTGGCAGGGCTTCTACACCTAATGGTAACAAATGCACGTTTTCATCTGGGTTAAAGTGTTTAATTGCCTGAAACTGACATAAAAATAAGTCAGATGGGTCAATACCCACTACAAACTGAGCACCTTCACCGCGCATACGCCATAGGTGATACCCAGAGCCACAACCAATATCTAATACAGTACGGCCTTTTAATGGCTCAATATGCGGCAGAAGTCGATCCCATTTCCAGTCACTGCGCCATTCGGTGTTTATTTCAATACCATGTACAGTAAAGGGACCTTTTCGCCATGGCATCATGCGTTTTAATAAATGCGTAGCTTGTTTTTGCTCGCCTTCGCTCATCTCACCCGATGCGCCAATTTCTACTTTAGTAGCAATATCAACGTGGGTTGTTTTTACTTCAGGCAAATTTTTAAGTACTTTTTGCCATTTTGGTAAATCACCATGGCTTGCCTCGTTTTGCCAATGTTTTAATTGACCGGGCAGGGTTTCTAGCCAGTGGCTAAGCGGGCTTTGTGCAATTGCTGCGTAAAATTGGTTAAACCATTGAGACATACATTACTCTTTTTATTTAATTGCTACCATTGAGCAAAAATTAAAACATTGATACCACACCTGCGTTTGGCTAAAACCAATGTCGCTTAAACGATTAAAGTGCGTGCTCAGCGTATCGGGGCGCATTACGTTTTCAATGGCTGTACGTTTTTGGCTTATTTCAAGCTCTGAGTAGCCATTGTGACGTTTAAAGTCGTGGTGCAAATCAATTAATAGGTTATCGCACTGCTCGTTTTCGGCTTTAATTTTTTCGCTAAGGAGTAGTACGCCACCGGGTTTTAAGTTAGCGTAAATTTTTTCAAGCACGGCTTGGCGCTGTAAAGGCGGAATAAATTGCAAGGTAAAGTTCATGGCCACAACCGACGCATTTTGAATCTCAAGCTCGTTAATATCGCCCAAAGTTACTGTAACCGGCACGTCTGACTTAAAGCCTTGTAAATGAACCTTGCAGCGCTCAACCATAGCTTGTGAGTTATCTACAGCAATAATATGGCAGTTGTCGGTACGAATATTACGGCGCATACTTAGAGTAACCGCACCAAGCGAGCAACCTAAGTCGTAAAGGTTTGAATTACTTTGCGCATATTCTCCCGCCAATTTACCCATAGTGCTGACAATGGTGGCGTATCCAGGCACAGAGCGCTGGATCATATCCGGAAAAACCTCAACCACATTTTGGTCAAAGCTAAAATCTTTTACTTGTTGCTCAGAGGCGTAAATACTGTCTTTTATACTCACTAAGGCAGTCTCTTTAAAAATAATGGCACTATTTTAACATTTTATACTGGATAGTCAGTGATAAATTCAGTAGCTTGGCTAGAATTATGAATAATAAGTATAAAAGAGAACGTTAAATGAGCAAAAGTAAGGTAATTAGCACAGACGATATATTAGCAACCCTATGTCATTCAGTGACGGAGGTACTATCATCAGCCAGTGGTAACGAAATTAGCTACTCGGCTATGGTGCAAAAAATAACGCGCACTTGTATGCGCCCAGATATTGGCTGTTTTGTATTATTTGATGGTGGCTTTACAGGGTTGGTAGTGACCAATTTTACAGCGCAAGCCGCAATGGAAATTTACGGCGATTACATGCGCAACATGGGCATGCCAGAAGAAGAAATTGCCCACAGTCATTTATCAGATGACGTTTCAAATGTAATGGGCGAGCTAATGAACCAAATAGTGGGCGACTTCACGTCAAAAGTGCGTGAACAGCTGCATACCTCTATTACCCAAAATCAGCCAAAAATGATGGCTATTAATAAACAAGTGCAAATATCGGTTGATACCACTATGGATAGACCACAAGCACGTCGTGTAACCTTCACCACGAGCAAGCAAAATATCTTCTATTTAGAGTTAGCGATGGATAAAACAGAGTTCATCAAGCTACATGACTTTGATATTATCGAAGCAGTAGACCCAGATGACATCATCGAAAACGAAGCAAAGCATAAAGCAGAAAAACAAAAAGCTGCGGACAATGCAAAAGCCAGTGATGCAGATGACGACTTTATGGCCGAGCTTGGTTTGTAAATCTACGGAGCTTTACAGCTTTAAGTAAAACAATAAAAGCGCGAGTTCATCTTGCGCTTTTTGGTTTATGAGGGTTATTGCCTTAAGTAATTTTTGGTAAATCTCGTTGCAATATAAGAAGTAAGCAATGTTAGCGATAATGAGTTAAATGTAACTTTCTTATACCTTCAATAATTAATGTGACGACCGCAAGTAAAATAGCTATGTAAGTAAGCCAATCTTTTTGGCTGATAGTCTCGCCTAAAAGAATCGCCACTATTAATAGCAGCACAGGCTCAACATAAACGAGTAAACCAAAAAGGCTTAAATTTAAATAGGGGGCAGATAGGGATTGAAACGAAAGCGCTAGAGCACTAATCCCCCCAAGTCCTACTACTAAATAAAGCAATGTTAAATTTACGGTTAACTCCGTGACAACTTGTCCATTGGCAAAGATAAAATAACAGGCTATAGGAAAGCTCAAGAGCATATCAACCCATGTGCAACCAATGTTATTAGTGTTGGTTTTTTTTTCGTAGCCAAAAATAAATAGGGTAACCTATGCATACAACCCAAACCGGCCACAAAAATGATTGAGAAACAATTAATAGATTTATAATAGCTATCAGAGCAAATAAACACGCTACTTTTTGATGCGGGGTTAAACGCTCTTGAAAAGCAAGCCGTCCGATAATTACCATCGTAATTGGCATGATAAAGTAACCTAGTGAAACCGCTAGACCATATCCATTTACGGGTGCCCACATGAATAGCCATAATTGTGCACCAACTAAAAAAGATGAAAGGAGCCGTGTTAGCCAAAAATACTTTTCATATCGCACCCTCGTTTATATGCCGAGTACAAGTGGCCAGTAACCTTTTAGTAGAATAAAAACAGTTAAAAATGGCACCGTAAATAAAACCCGCCAACCATATGTTTCGTGACCTTGAAGTTCATTTAACAGTGAAGTGTAAGCAAACATTAGTGCAAAAAGTGCTGATGAAATTATATTTAAAGTAACGCCTAATGAAGTTTTATTAGAGCTTTGCATAGTCGGTATATAGAAGATATTTGTGATAATTTTTTTCATGAAAACGATAATATCAAATCATTTAGAACCACCGTTGTACTAGAACGCGTTAAATCGAGTTTAAATGTGCTTTAAATACACTTGTGGTGATAATCAATTACTTTATGATGAAATGATTTATATTTTTGAATAACGAACTCAAAAAATTTTTAGATAGTGGATGAGGAGCTGCAATTGCCTAGCGTCTAACCCAAGCCGTTTATATAAGCACTTGGGTTATAGTCATTGAGTGTTTAGCGGATAATCATTTGCTCACGCTCAGGGCCTACAGATACCATACTCACAGGCACGCCCATCAGTGCTTCGATGCGTTCAACATAGTGCTGAGCGGCCGCAGGCAGACTGTCAAAAGTACGACAACCGGTAATATCTTCATCCCACGCTGGCATGCTTTCATAGATTGGCGTTAAAGCGGCTGTTTGTGGCCAAATAGGATTTTCGCTGTGATCGCCTGCATAACCAACACAGATTTTTAAATCCGTCATGCCCGATAGGCAATCAATTTTAGTTAATGCAATTTCAGTAGCAGCTTGTAGTTCAACTCCATTACGCGTGGCAACAGCATCAAAATAACCCATATCACGTGGGCGACCAGTTACTGCACCATACTCATTGGCGCTTTCGCGAAAATTCTCTTGCTCCGCCATTGCGGTAACGAGTGTACCTGTGCCAACAGATGAACTAAACGATTTAGCTACTGCAATAACACGTTCAGGTCTCAGTGCCGGTAAACCGCTGCCAATTCCTGCATAGGCGGCAGTGACGTTTGATGATGTAGTATAAGGGTATTCGCCATAAACTAAATCGCGGCCAGCGCCTAGTTGCGCTTCAAATAATAAGTTTGCATCTTGCTTTTGTAGCGCTTTTAAAGGCTCTGTTACATTACAAATAAATTCACGCCAAGGAGCGCTGACAGCTAATAACCACTCAGTCATTTGTTCAGCTGTTTGTGAAAAATCACAGCTTGGGTAAAGGGCTTTTAGCTGTGGCATTTTCCAATCAAGCATAAATTGAATACGCTCTAATAAAACCTCTGGTTGATTTAACCAACCAACTAAAATGCCTTTTTTCATTACTCGGTCGCCGTATGCAGGGGCAATACCTTGGCGAGTTGAGCCGTAAGCGGCATCACCTAAACGTACTTCTTCAAGTGTGTCTTCAAGAGCGTGTAGCGGTAAACACAGGGTTGCACGATCAGAAATACACAGTTTTACCTCAACGCCAGCGGTTTTAACTTCAGCGATTTCTTCGCTTAATGCGCCAGGGCTTATCACCATGCCAGGGCCTAATACGGCAATACAATCAGGATTAAAAATACCACTTGGTAATTGGTGTAATTTAAACGTACCAAACTCATTCACAACGGTATGACCGGCGTTGTTACCACCTTGAAAGCGAATACTTGCAGATGCATCCTCTGCTAAAAAATCGACGATGCGGCCCTTGCCTTCATCACCCCAGTTTGCACCTACAACAACAATTGACGGCATAAATTTCTCTCCAAATTGATTGAATGAATATGGTATGCGCACTATCTAAATAAGAGAAATTAATTATAATTATTATCCTGATAAGAATTTCATATCGATTTTAGATAGTTAAGGTCATCAAAATGTTAGATATTCATTGGTTAAAAACCTTTGTCACATTAGCACAACTAAAGCATTTTGGTAAAACCGCCAATGCGCTGCATATGACACAGCCCAATGTTAGCTTGCACATTAAGCAACTAGAAAAAATGACACGGGCGAAACTGATCGAGCGTAATCCGTTTAGTTTGACGCAAGCAGGTTTACGGCTATTGCAGTCTGGGCAAAAAACTTTGTGGGAATTACAGGTTTGCCAGTCTGATTTAAATGCGATAAATGATCTACGCCAAGGCACCCTAACGATTGCTGCAAGTGATATTATTTCTCGGTTGTTGTTGATTGAGCCGTTCCAGCTATTTAAACGTCAGTTTCCAGGAATTGACTTTACTTTGCTCAATACTACCTCATCACAAGCATCGGCGTTGGTGAAAAGTGCGGAGGCTGATCTTGGTTTTGTTATTGCGCAAAAAGAAAGTGAACCACTGCATTTTACGCAATTGCAGCAGATAAAGTGGTGTGCGCTAGGTAATCATTTACAGCTATGGCAGCAAGCTAAAAATAACAACACTATAACGCTGACTGAGCCGCCAACATTAATTTTACTCGGCCATGATACGCGTACAAGAGAGTTACTTGATAGCGCATTACCGTCTTTAAACTTACCGAATTATCGGGTAATGGAAGTGGGCAGTGTGGATGCACAAATTGATTGGGCTGAAGCGGGCTTTGGTGTTGCGATTGTGCCGGAGTTTTCACTGCGCAGTAAAGCAAATTTAACCACTACAGTCACCGCCTTACCCAAGTTTCCAACCACCAGTCTAGGCTACATTGTGCGGCAAAATCAGGTGCTGTCAAAAGCGATAAAACAATTGCTACATTGGGTGAGTGAAGAGATCTCACGTAGTTATCGCTAACAAGCGGTATTAGTTAATTTTCACAACAAAAAGTGTAAAGTTTTCATGCATATATTAAGGTGCAGTGCTGGTGGCTTTAAAGCTACAATTATTACAGATTTATGCGGACTCTTTACTGAATGAGCTATTTTAAGAATTTAATAACAAAATTTATAATTATGATGCAACAGCGGCCAGGTTTATTGGCAGTATTTGCGTTTTGTAGTGGGGTCGCAAGTTATGTATTGGTTGAACGTAAAGAGTCATTCTCGCAAATTATTGCCATATTGTTGATAGTTAGTTGGCTATGGTTGATTGTTGATAACTGGCTACGTGATAAAGTTGAGCAACGTTTTGGCGTGGCTATTTCTCCTAATGTTATGCGCTTTGCTCTGCAAATGGTGCAACAGGAAAGCCTTTTTTTTGCGCTGCCATTTTTTCTCGCGGCGACTTCTTGGAATCATCCGCAAGCTATATTTACTTCGTTAATTATTCTCTGTGCGTTTATATCAGTTGTTGATCCACTGTATTATAAAAAATTAGCTAAACACAGTGTTCTCTTTACGGTATTTCATAACTTTGCATTGTTTGTGGCCATTTCAGTCACTTTACCAATTTTACTTAACCTTACGACAAGCCAAAGCATAGAGATAGCCTTGATCACTGCCATTATTTTTACCATTCCTAGCTTAGGTAACTTAATGCCTAACGCGCGTTGGTGGCGTTTTCCTTTGTTAGTTGTATTATTGAGTGCACTTAGTGTTGGTTTATGGCAGCTACGTAGCTGGGTACCGCCAGCAGCGTTGCGCTTAACTGATATCACGTTATCCCATGAAGTCGATATTCAGCAACGCAAGCCCATCGGTAACGTTAAGGTGTTAGATGTAGATACATTAAGACGTGAAGGTTTATATAGTTGGACAGCGGTAAAAGCGCCAAGAGGGTTAAACGAAAAGATTTTTCATGTTTGGACCCTTAATAACCAAGTCGTAGATCGAATTGCATTAAATATTACAGGTGGACGAGAGCAAGGCTATAGAGCATGGACCCACAAAATGAACTTTCCAGCAGATCCAGCTGGGAAATGGCAAGTACAGGTTGTTACTGAATCAGGGCAACTAATAGGATTAGCTAAATTTACAGTGGGTTCATAATTGATAGGCTTTAAATACATTAGGGTGAATAAGGGTTGTTATTTTGCTCAACTAACACGCAAAACATACGCAAATCTAGTTCTAGCTGATGGTACTGCGGCTCCATATGGCAGCATAATTTATAAAAGCCTTTGTTATGATCTTTTTCTTTAAAATGCGCGAGTTCGTGCACCACTAATGCTTTTAATAATGGTTCCGGTGCGCGTAGTAAATCGCTGTTGATAGCTAAATCGTGCTTACGGGTTTTACCTTGCATACGATACGTGTGTGTTCCGAGTGCATTGGTGACCATATCGCCTTGTTTTTTAAATGCTGCGCGGCCAAACGGCGGTGCATTTTTTAAATACTGTTTTTTAAGCTCAGTGGCGTAGCTATACAGTAACTTATCACTGGTAATGCGATGCGCCTGCGGGTACTTTTTAAGTAAATACTCACTTACCTTTCCTGCTTTTATTAGTCCTAATACTTGCTCAACGATATTGGCAGGGTAGCCGGTAAAGTAACGTGCGTATTCACTCATTATTGTCTCTGTATTTTGAATTTATTTTTAAAAAAGTGCTTGCTGGTGGGCTTCTTTCTCGCCACTAAATGGATTGAGTACGTTGTGATTATACCCCAAATCTTGGCAAAACTGGCGAGCCAGTAAAGGCGCTTCGCGGTTATCAGCCGTATGAAAAAATACATAGGGGCTTTTGCCCTCATTAAGCCACTGGGTTACTTTGCTAAGCCAAGGCTGATAAAAGGTCTTATAATCGTTTTCTAAGTTAGCAATAACGAAGCGCGCCATAGGCTGCGAGCCCGTAGCAATAGCGTGAACTGGTAAGTGGGGCTTTTTTTGTTGGGCGTCTATTAGCGCTTCGGTGGTTGGCTTTACTGCAAAGAGTGCCCGAGTATCCATAGCAATACGGTTTATATTATTTGCCATTAAAAGCTGATTAAGTGCGATTTCGGCCTCACCTTTTTTGAAAAAATCAGGGTGGCGTACCTCAACCCCATAGTTTAGCTCTTTAGGAAGTAACTCAATAAAAGCGGCAAGCTTAGTTAAATGTTGTGGCGCAAACGCTTTAGGTAATTGCAGCATTATTTGCCCTGTTTTTTCAAATAGAGGGGCGAATAAATTAAGCCAATTAGTTAGCTCATTTTGCACGTTAGTAAGTTGGAGTTCGTGACTAAAGCGCTGATGAAACTTAAAGGTAAATTTAAACTCATCGGGTACACTGGCAGCCCATCGTAATACGGTGTCAGGCGAGGGATCGGCATAAAAACTGGTGTTACCTTCTACCGAATTAAAATGCTGCGCATATTCGCTAAGCATATCGGCATTTTTACACTGGCGTGAAAATAAATTTCCTTTCCATGCGCTGCTCGACCACTGCGGGCATCCAATATATAGCATACAAACAAAAGCCTTGATATAAAGTGCCGGTAGTGTAACAAATAACAAAACAGTGCGCTGTAAATTCCACCCCGAAAGGTAAACACGCCCTAGCATCTTCAACCTACTTGGGTATAATGCAGGGCTTAATTTGATTATTTTGAATTGCTAGCGGCTTTATTTTCATTTTGGTGTTTATAAAAACTTTTAAAACAACAGTGTTTAACCGCTATATGCCTTTTATCTGACAGGAAAACTATGCGCTCTATATACTGCGGACAGCTAAATAAAACTCACGTAGATCAGGAAGTTGAACTATGTGGCTGGATCAACAAACGACGTGACCTTGGTGGACTTATCTTTGTCGATTTACGCGATAGAGAAGGTTTAGTACAAGTTGTATTCGATCCGGAAGTTGAAGGATTAATGGAAACAGCTAACAAACTTCGTCAAGAATTTTGTGTGCAGTTAAAAGGGGTTGTTCGTGCACGCCCAGACAGCCAAGTAAATAAAGACATGGCAACCGGCGAAGTAGAAATTTTAGGTACTGAGCTAACTATTATCAACCGCTCTGAGCCGCTTCCGCTTGATTTTAATCAAACAAACTCAGAAGAGCGTCGTTTAAAATATCGTTACTTAGATTTACGTCGTTTAGAAATGAGCGACCGTATTAAATTACGTGCTAAAGCAAGCAGCTTTGTACGTCGCTTTTTAGATGAAAATGGCTTTTTAGATATCGAAACGCCAGTACTAACTAAAGCAACGCCAGAAGGTGCGCGTGATTACTTAGTGCCAAGTCGAGTACACAAAGGTAGCTTTTACGCATTACCGCAGTCGCCACAGTTATTTAAGCAATTGTTGATGATGTCGGGTTTTGACCGTTACTACCAAATTGTTAAATGTTTCCGTGATGAAGATTTACGTGCTGATCGCCAGCCAGAATTTACTCAAATAGATTTAGAAACCTCGTTCATGAGCTCTGATCAAGTACGCGGTATAACTGAAAAAATGATTCGTGAAATGTGGCAGTCATTACTAAATGTTGATTTAGGTGATTTCCCAGTTATGCCTTACTCTGAAGCAATGAGCTTATATGGTTCTGATAAGCCAGACTTACGTAACCCAATGAAGCTAATTGATGTAGCCGATTTAGTAAAAGACGTAGAGTTTAAAGTATTCTCAGGTCCAGCAAATGATGAAAAAGGCCGTGTTGCAGTACTAACGGTACCAGGTGGTGCATCACTTTCTCGTAAGCAACTAGATGACTACACTAAGTTTATCGGTATTTACGGTGCTAAAGGTTTAGCATGGATGAAAGTAAATGACCGCGATGCAGGCGTTGAGGGCGTACAATCGCCAATCGCTAAATTCTTAAATGAAGATGTGATCACGCAGTTACTTGAACGTACTAATGCACAAACAGGCGATATCATTTTATTTGGTGCGGATAAACGTAACACCGTAAATGAAGCCATGGGCGCACTTCGTTTAAAAATTGGTATTGATTTAGAAATCACTAATTTAGATAGCTGGGCACCACTTTGGGTTGTTGACTTCCCAATGTTTGAAGAAGATGACGAAGGCACATTACACGCTGTACACCATCCATTTACTGCACCAAAAGATATTAGTGCCAGTGAGCTTGAAGCAAACCCAGCAGCGGCTATTTCAGATGCTTACGATATGGTATTAAACGGCTACGAAGTGGGCGGTGGCTCGGTACGTATTCACAATGCAGATATGCAAGAAGCGGCATTTAGAATTTTAGGTATTGAAGCGCAAGAGCAGCAAGATAAATTTGGTTTCTTACTTGACGCACTTAAATACGGCACACCGCCGCATGCAGGTTTAGCGTTCGGTTTAGACCGTTTAGTTATGTTGTTATGTGGTACTGATAACATTCGTGACGTTATTGCTTTCCCTAAAACCACACAAGCATCGTGTTTATTAACCGATGCACCAAGCAAAGCTAACAACGATTCGCTGACAGAGCTTGCAATTAGTGTAGTTGAGAAAGAATTACCAAGCGCAGAATAAAGCTAGTTTTTAGTTAGATAAAAACCCCTTAGGCTAAATCCCTAAGGGGTTTTTTGTTCGGCAAAACCCAATTTAGGTGCTTTATTTTTATGAGCGAGCTATTTAAAGAAAGTCATTATTTTGATCAGTCATTTTCAAACTTTACAGCAAATGCAAAGCGCTTTAGCGATATTGAGTTTGAACAATGTCAGTTTATTGATTGCGATTTTAGTCACAGTCAATTTAGTGCCTGTCGGTTTATAGAGTGTGAGTTTATAAACTGTAATTTGAGTGAGCTTAACTGGAATTACAGCTCGCTAGAAGAGGTGAGCTTTGCAAATTGTAAACTCAATAGCATAGTGTGGGGGCAAGTAAATTGGCCGCAATTAGCGCTAACGTCACCGGTGAGTTTTAAACAGTGTGAGCTGAGCCATAGTTCGTTTTTTGAATTACAGTTAAAAGCCTTAACAATGACGAACTGTTTTGCCAAAGATGTCGATTTTAGACACGCTAACTTAGCTCAAAGCAACTTCTCGGATACTGATTTTAGAGACAGCCTGTTTCATCAAACTAATGTGAGAAAAGCAAATTTTGTTGGCGCAACGCAATTTAATATTGACATAACAAACAATGATGTGAGTAATGCAAAGTTTGAACGGCTTGAAGCGTTAAATCTATTAACAGGACTTGATATCGAGCTGGTTGATTAGCCGCAAGAGCTTACGGCTAATACGTGTATTTACTATTAGCAAGCAGGGCCATTTTTGTTACGTGCACTAGCAAGTGCGCGGGCTATGCTCAGTAGCTCAGGCGAAATATCATCAGCGCCATCTTTAATCAGTTTAGTTACATCACCTGATGAATATAAGCTATCACGCGGTGATTTAATCCCAAGCTCTCTCACAAAGTCTTTGGTTTTACCTGTACTGCCGGTTTCAATAAACTTAAAAATAATGCGTTCGTTGTTACTTTTCGGCTCGGCTTGTAACACTTTAATTTCTTCTTGGTAGGCTTCAATTCTGCTTTGTAGAATGTCGATGCGTTGTTCAATGCTGCTATATGATTTCATGAATGGATTCTTTTGCGATAATAGTAAAACAATAATCGCTATTATCGCACAAATTAGCAAAGGCGCGCGCTAACCTTTATAATAAAAACTAATACTACTTAAAAATATATCGATAATACAATGAAATGCATTTTAAAAATTATAAAAGAGCGTTTAATATTAAGTGCGCTTACTTTAAGTGCTTCGCTATTTGCATCATAAAGTTATGCCCAAGACGATGTAGTGATTGATGATAGTCGTAATCGCTCTATACCTGTAAATATTACCCTACCAACTAACCACCTTAAGTGCAGCGCGCAAGTCAAATGCCCAGTGGTATTTGTAAATGCGGGATATGGCATTAGCCACAATGAATACACCTTTGTAAGTAAGCTATTTAAGCATTGCGGTAGCACATGAGCTTAAAAGTGACCCTGCGCTTAATGGTGCGCAGCCTTATTTGACTACCCGTATGGAAAATTGGCACCGGGGTGTTGTAACCCTCAAATTTTTAGTTAATGAGCTAAGTGTTAAATACCCTGAGTATGATTTTACAAAACTCACTTTATTTGGCCACTCAAATGGTGGAGATATCTCAGCCTTGTATACAGCTATTTACCCAAGTGAAGTAAGCCAACTAACTACGCTCGATCACCGCCGCATGTTATTGCCACGCAATAAAAACATACATGTGCTCACACTTCGAGGTAGTGATTACCTAACCGATGTGAACGTGCTTTTAACCGACCAAGAGTTAACTGTTTATCCTTTTACACAAACGTTGATATCAGAATCACGTCATAACGATATGTACGATGGCGGGCCTAAATGGCTGGTGGATAGAATGAGTAAAGAGGTAGCGGCGTTTTTAGAAAATTAAACGATACAGTCAGCTTTTTAAATTAAAATCCTAAAAATAGCGCAGGCCTACTGCGCTATTTTAGTTTTAAGTTACTCTACCAGTTCACTCACCACCAAAGGGCTATTATGTAGCGTTTTATGCACGGGGCATTTATCGGCTATTTCGAGTAATCGATTTCGCTGAGCGTCAGTTAAATCACCTTGTAAGGTTATTTTGCGAGTAATAGCCTCTAAATTCCCGGTTTTTTCGCAATCATCACAATCTTGGTTGTAATTGCGGGTATGGTTGAGTTCTACTTTTACATGCTCTAACGGTAACTCTTTGCGACTTGCATACATGCGAAGTGTCATTGCAGTACACGCTCCAAGCCCAGCGAGTAAATGATCATAAGGGTCTGGGCCTAAGTTTTTACCACCAACATCAGTAGGCTCATCAGCAAGCCATGTATGGTTTTTAGTACTCACGTGCTGAGTGAATTGATGATCTTTTTCTTCAACTAATACACTGCCGTTAGTTAATTTTGCACTATAGGGTGTTTTCTCGTATTTAACATAGCGATTAGCCCACGTAGCAATGACATCGGCTGTGTAGTTAGCGTCTTCTTTATTGCTAAGTAAGTGATCGGCATTATCTAAACTTATAAAGCTTTTTGGATGCTTGGCAGCGGCGTAAATTTTTTCGGCTTCACTAATATTCACGGTGGCATCAATAGGAGAGTGCATAACCAACAAAGCACGCTTAAGCTTGCCTATATGGCTGTTATCGTATTTGGCGATGTCATCTATAAATTGCTTTTTAATCGTAAACTCACGCCCAGCTAAACACACTTTTGCTTCACCCGATTGGTTTATTTCATCTAAATGAGCAGCAAAATTATGGGTAACATGCTGGGCATCTGATGGCGCGCCTATAGTCGTAATAGCTGACACTTCGGGTATGTGCTCTGCTGCTGCAAGCACCGCAGCACCACCTAAGCTGTGACCTATTAATAACTGAGGTGCTTTAAAGTGTGTTCTTAAATGATTGGCAGCAGCCACTAAGTCTTGAATGTTTGATGAAAAGTTACTGTTAGCAAAGTCACCGTCGCTATTACCAAGCCCTGTAAAATCAAAGCGTAATACGGCAATGCCTTGCTGAGTGAGTGCGCGGCTTATTCGTGTTGCAGCCGCTACATCTTTAGAGCAGGTAAAACAGTGGGCAAATAAGGCATAAAATTTCACCTCACCAGAGGGCTGTTCAAGTTGTCCAGCAAGTTTTAATTCACCGCTTATAAAAGAGACTTTTTGTCGCATGAGAATACCTTAACTAATTGATAAAGTGTGTGGTGCTGATAAATAAGAGATTGGTACGATGGGATGAAAATTCAATATTGGCATTATTTTGATCTCGATCAAGCTAGAAAGGGCTTGCCAATTGAGTGCGGACATATGTCCTTATAATTTCAAAGGGGTTTGTCTATCCTCGCACAGCATAAAAATGCAGCCTTTATTACTTGAATTAAGTAGTTAAGCTATATTTGAATGTAATACCAATTTGCATAAACCTATGATTAATTTAATGTATTAAGTCGTTGTTTATCGGCGTTTAAAAAACTTTATCTAGAACAAGTAGATATAATTTTTTTTGCGTAGTTAGCATGTAATATTTAGTTAATTTAGTGGATCTTTACTCAAGCGAATTGGTAAATGGCTTCTAACAACCTACTTACTGGAATGTACCATGCAATTACCTACAGTTGATTATAAAGCGGACGATGCGGCTGCGCAATTTGTTGAATCGTTGAGAAATACTGGTTTTGGCGTATTAAAAAACCATCCTATTCCGCAATCTTTAGTTGAGTCTATTTATAAAAATTGGCAAGACTTTTTTAACTCAGAGCAAAAGCATGAGTTTTTATTTTCAAAAGAAACGCAAGATGGCTATTTTCCACCGTCGGTATCAGAAGTTGCTAAAGGCCATACAGTAAAAGACATTAAAGAGTACTTTCATGTTTACCCTAAAGGCCGTGTTCCTGCACAATTAGAAGCTGATGTGCGTGAGTACTACCGTTTAGCCAATGAATTTGCGGCAACATTATTAAGCTGGGTTCAGGCTGAAGCGCCTGAAGAAGTCCGTGCTAAGTTCTCTATCGATTTAAAAGATATGATTGCCCAATCTGAGCAAACGTTGTTACGTATTTTACATTACCCGCCAATGACAGGTGATGAAGAGCCTGGTGCTATTCGTGCTGCTGCGCACGGTGATATTAACTTATTAACCGTATTACCAGCGTCAAACGAGCCGGGTTTACAAGTACAAAAAACCGATGGCGATTGGTTAGACGTGCCATGTGATTTTGGTAGTCTAATTATTAATATTGGTGACATGTTACAAGAAGCATCGGGTGGCTACTTCCCATCAACGATTCACCGTGTAATTAATCCATCGGGTAAAGCAACAACCAAATCACGTATTTCATTACCATTGTTTTTACACCCTCGTCCAGATGTGGTGTTATCTGATCGCTACACAGCAGATAGCTACTTACAAGAGCGTTTACGTGAGTTAGGTGTAAAATAATCTTTTAGCGTTTGTAATGCTCAGGTAAATAAAAAGCGGCTGTTTAGCCGCTTTTTTAGTATTTGTGTGTATTGATTTGGCACAAAGTAAATAATGGCATGCATTCTGAGCCACTAAAGGTATAATGCGCGCAACTGGCCACTTTGGCCTAATTTGAAATAGAGAGTTTATATGAGTTTTGATGGTTTAGGTTTATCACAGTCTTTAGTTAATGCGGTTTTAGAAAAGGGCTATGAAACGCCAACGCCTATTCAGGCTCAAGCTATCCCAGCAATTATTGCGCGTCGCGATGTAATGGCCGCAGCACAAACAGGTACAGGTAAAACCGCTGGTTTTACTTTGCCACTAATTGAGCGTTTATCGTCGGGCACTAAAGCAAAAAGTAATCATGTTCGTGCGCTTATTTTAACGCCAACCCGTGAGCTTGCGTTGCAAGTAAGCGAAAACGTTGAAGAGTACGCTAAGCATTCAAACGTGAGTTCGTTTGTTGTTTACGGTGGTGTAAAAATTAACCCACAAATGCAGCGCCTGCGCAAAGGGGTTGATATTTTAGTGGCGACACCAGGGCGTTTAATTGATTTACACAATCAAAACGCGGTTAAATTTGATAGCGTTGAAGTACTGGTTTTAGATGAAGCCGACCGTATGTTAGACATGGGCTTTATCCACGACATTAAACGCTTAATTGCAAAAATGCCTGAAAAACGTCAAAACTTAATGTTCTCAGCAACCTTTTCTGACGACATTCGTGCATTGGCCAAAGGGTTAATTAACGATCCGGTTGAAATTTCAGTCGCTGCCAAAAACACCACTGCTAAAAGCGTGACTCAATGCGTGTACGCTGTCGATAAAGCGCGTAAAACGGCCTTATTAAGCCATTTAATTCGTAGCAATGATTGGCAACAAGTACTGGTATTTAGCCGTACTAAACATGGAGCTAATCGTTTAGTTAAGCAACTTGAACGCGATGATATTGTTGGCGCAGCAATCCATGGTAATAAATCTCAGGGCGCACGTGTTAAAGCATTGGAAGGCTTTAAAAGCGGTGAAGTGCGCGTATTAGTGGCAACTGATATTGTTGCTCGTGGTTTAGATATTGTTGAGCTTCCACACGTAGTTAACTACGACTTACCTAATGTATATGAAGATTATGTCCACCGTATTGGCCGAACTGGTCGTGCGGGTGCATCAGGGCATGCCATTTCGTTTGTAACGGTCGACGATGCAGTAGATTTATACGGTATTGAACGCTTTATTGGCGAGTTAATTCCTCGTGCTGAAGAAGAAGGCTTTGAACCGGCTAACCCTGTTGCTGAGCGCGCACTCGATGCTCGCCCACTGCCTGCTAAAAAGCCAAAGAAAAAACAACCATTTAATAAGCCTAAATCAGATAGCAGCAAGCCTAATAGCAAAAAGCCTAACAATGGTGGCAATGGTACGGGCCCACGTCGTGGTGGCTCTAAAAAGCCAGCAGCTAAAACCGATGAAAATGCACAAAACCCATGGGCAAAGCGTCAATCGGTTGGGGGTAGTGGTCAACGCCGTCGTCGTCCAGCAAATAACGACTAATTGTCACTGCGTTTAGTTAAACGCAGCTGCAAAAAAAGCGCTAGCTTTAAGGTTAGCGCTTTTTTTGTTTTTAATTTATCAGTAAGTAATTAATGCCTAGGCCAACAAACAGCGTAACGCTAACACTTAGTAACGTGCCTAGCATCACATATTCCGTGAGTTGTTTATCTTTGCTGGCACTTAAGTCGCCAAATCTAAACACGGATTTGGCGGCAATTAAAAACCCAAGCCCAGCAAACTGATCTAATAAAATAAATGTCAGCATAAGTACTCGTTCGAGCATACCAATACTTTGTCCTGCTAAAGGGAGACTACCATCACTAGAAAAGTGATTAGTTAAACGCTCTAACATCATTCTTATAAATACCGCACTGGGACTTAAAATAATAAGGTAACCAGTTATAACCCACAGCACTTTTTCGTTGAACAATAACGCCATAAAATTGTTAGTAAATTGCTGATTATCAGTGAGCCAAATGCTTATCACAATAAGGACGGTGATATGGGCAATTTGGTCTAATAAAAAAGGCACTACGCCTTTATTTGAATACGATTTAGCAATATCAATAAAGTAGTGACTGATCATAATAATGCCGGTCGCCAGTAATACGCTGCCTAATTGTTGCCAGCCAAAACTATATTCCCAAAGCGCCACAACGACTGCACTGGTAATTCCGTGAACCAATACATGGTAGTAAAGTTTTTTTGCTTTAAAATGACGGGTGTTTCTGTCGTTTACCCAGCTCATGGGTTGCCAATAAAAATCAGCGAGTAAGTGGCCAATAATCAGTGCAACGAGTAATAGTGAAAATTCCATTAGTCATGTCCTTGCTGTATGCTTTTAAGCTGTTGTTGTGCATGTAAAATAAATCGTTCTATCAGCTGATAGTTAGCAAGATTAAGCAGCTTAGTAACGTTTTCGCGGCTGGTATTGAGCTCTTTAGCTAATGCTGCATGGTTGTTATTAGTATGGGTTAAATATACATACAAAGCGTTTGCTTGTTTTTGAGTTATTTTACACAGCAATACATCAACAAACGCTAGGTTTAGCTTAAAGCTCTCATCAACTGGTTGCTTTGCAATAGCAAATGTAAAACGCTGGTTTGTCATTTTATCTAGCTCATGACCAGAGAGAGTAAACGCAGAGCCTGTGGCCGTTTTTATACTCTTACCAGGGTTATCTATGTGCCCCAACGCCATGCTTTGGCGCAGTTCATAGCCGGCAGATTTTAGCTGTAGGTAGATAAGAATAGCGGTGGTAACTAACTGTTCACTTTTTTCTACTTGCAGCTGAAATGCATCCCCACGGTAAATATCCCAAGATGTTGTTTTATTACAATTTGCACGTAAACTTTGCTCTAGCTGATAAAGCATGGCATCGTATTGTTGTTTAGGTATTTTTTGCGATTTAATAATATCGCCGCTGATCACACCAATCATAAAAATCCAGATAAATCATTTACATGTAACTAAATTAGGTTACATTGTTAAATGTAACTATAATTGGTTACGTTGGGTTTGGTAACTAATTTAGGTTACTTAACACGCAATTGCAAGTATCACTCATTAGGACATAATAATGACCTCACAACAAAGCAGTAAACCTCGTGTAGGTATTTTTGTCGATGTACAAAATATTTATTACACCTGTCGCGAAAGCCACGGTAAAAACTTTGATTACAATGCCTTTTGGCGAATGATAAAGCAACAATACGATATTAAATGTGCGTTTGCTTATGCAATATACCGAGGTGATGAAAAGCAAAATCAGTTTCAAAATATTTTGCGCGCTATTGGCTTTGAAGTAAAACTAAAACCCTTTATTCAACGCCGTGACGGCAGTGCCAAAGGCGATTGGGATGTAGGTATAACCATAGATATGCTAGAGCAGGGAAAGCAGCTTGATAAGGTTATTTTACTCTCGGGTGACGGTGACTTTGCGTTATTACTGGGGCACTTAAAAAATCAATACAATGTTCCGTGTGATGTATACGGTGCTGATAAATTAACCGCAGAGGTACTTAAGCAAAGTGCTGAGCAATTTCATTTAATTGACAATCAGTTACTACTTTAAAAAGTCTAAGCGCTGCGTTGGTTCGGTGTATTTTTGAGCAGAATGCCCACCTTCAACATGAGCATTTTTAATACAACGGGTACATAGATTAATTAAGCCTAATTTAGGCTTTTTTTATGGCGGTAATAAATTGGGTTTAGTGGATGATTATGGTAATTTTAAGAATCAATTAGTATCAAGGAATTACATGCTTAACTACAGTAATATGCCATTAGACAGAGGCTCAAATGCGCGCAAAGACCCTACTTGGGTAGACGCAAAAAAAACAGCAGACAGCTTATGGCTTTTAGTTAAAGGCAATCACACCTTATTTGCTAACAGTAGCCCTGAGGTGGTGTATTTGGCTTACCTACAGGTGGCACATTTAGATTTAACGCAGGCTATTTTTTTAGGTTCAAATAAACAGGATAAAGCCGTATTTGCGCTAGATGTAACCGCACTCGACGAGTCGTTATTAGCAACGATTATTGGTGATGCCCAGTTTGCAGATATTCGCCAGTTTGGTACACAGGTGGCGCTTGAAGATGGCTCAAATGCAGCGCTTGCCCGAGGGTTATGTTACTGGCATGCCACTCATAGTTTTTGTGGCCGTTGTGGTACCAAAAATCACTTAGTTGAAGCGGGTCACTCTCGATTATGCGACAATCCTGCGTGTTTGCACCAGACTTTTCCGCGTACCGATCCTGCGGTTATTATGGTAGTAACTAAAACATTTTCTGATGGGATTGAACGCTGCTTATTGGGTCGCCAAGCAACTTGGCCAAAAGGATTGTATTCATCGCTTGCAGGCTTTGTTGACCCTGGTGAAACCCTTGAACAAACCGTGGTCCGAGAAGTAAAAGAAGAGGCGGGTATTACTGTGGAAAAAGCAGAGTATATTGCTTCGCAACCTTGGCCGTTTCCTTCGTCAATTATGCTGGGTTTTATTGCCACAGCAAGCAGTGATGAAATAAGCACAGAGCAAGATGAACTTGAAGATGCAAAGTGGTTTTCTCGCGAAGAACTTGCGCAATTTAAAGATTGGCACCATCAAGGGGAGCATTTAAAACTACCTAGAGCTGATTCGATTTCGCGTTATTTAATTGAATATTGGCGTACTCAGATAGAAGGATGAATCATGTCGAGCAAAAATAAAAATACCCAATTAGTGTCATCAGGGCGCAAAAAAGCGTACACCCATGGCGTAGTCAATCCTGTGATACAGCGCGCTTCAACGATTGTGTTTGATTCTGTAAGCGAGCTTAAAGAAGCGGCTAAAACACGCGGTGATAAAACGTTATTTTATGGCCGTCGTGGCACCACTACGCATTTTGCTTTGCAAGAGGCAATTACCGAACTCGAAGGCGGTGAGGGCTGTGCCTTATACCCATGTGGCGCTGCGGCGATAAGCCAAACATTGTTATCGTTTTTAAAGTCCGGTGATCATATTTTAATAGTGGACACTGTTTACGAGCCAACCCGTGATTTTTGCGACAAGATTTTAGCAGGGCTGGGCATTACTGCGACCTATTATCCGCCCATGATTGGCTCAGATATAAAAGAGTACATTCAAGACAATACCAAAATGTTGTTTTTAGAATCTCCGGGTTCAATTACCATGGAAATTCAAGATGTTCCCGCTATGGTGCAAGTGGCAAATGATCATAATGTAATGACGGTGCTTGATAACACTTATGGTAATGGTTTGCACTATCGTCCACTTGAACACGGTGTTGATATTAGTATTCAAGCGGCAACCAAATATATTGTAGGTCATTCAGATGTGATGATGGGCGTAGCTGTAGCGAATAAAACATATTGGCCAACACTTCGTGAACATTCTTATTTACTCGGGCAATGCACCAGTGCAGATGATGCGTATTTAGCACTACGAGGCTTGCGTACCATGGCAGTGCGATTAAATCAGCATGAAAAAGCCGCGCTAGAAGTAGCAAAATGGCTTGAGCAACATGCGTTGGTTGATCATATTCGCCATCCAGCATTTGAAACGTGTCCTGGGCATGAATTTTTCAAACGCGATTTTGACGGTAGTAATGGTTTGTTTTCGTTTGTAATGAAAACCGGTAACCAAAAGGCCATTGATGCTTTTTTAGATAGCTTGCAGCATTTTAAAATGGGCTTTTCTTGGGGAGGCTTTGAGAGCTTAGTAACGGCAAACCTATCAATGAAAGGGCTGCGCTCGCAAACAGGATGGGAGCATGGACCTGTTATTCGTTTGCACATTGGTTTGGAAGATGTTGAAGATTTAATTGCCGACTTACAGCAAGCATTAGTTATTTATGAGCAACATTTATAATTACTAATTGGTTAAATTACATTATTTGTTACAAAGCCTATCTCTGAGTAGGCTTTTTTTTGCTAGCAATTCAACGTGTTTACACTTAGTGTTGTTGAATAACACTTATTGTAAAGCACGAACAACGTCATTAAGGATAGTCAATGGCAACACCATCACCTGTTAACGTAGGGCGCTTAACCCAAATCGCGGGTTTTGAGCTGGTACGTATGTTTTTAACTAAACGAGGACTTATTGCACTGGCGGCTTTTGGGCTAGTGTGGCTTGTTATTTTACGTTACCCCATAGGGCAGGCAGTGGGCATTATCAGCTCCCCCGATTTTGAACAAATAGCCCGTGATATTTCCGGCTCTATTGGATTAAGTAAGTTACTTGATTGGCCTGAAGCAGAATTTGCTATGTATTGGCTTATTGCTTTGTATAGTTTTCCTGTTTTTAGCTTATTTATTTGTAGTGATCAAACTGTGGGTGATAGAGAGCGCGGTACGCTAAGATTTTTATCATTACGCTCAACTCGCTTTGAAATACTCTTTGGTCGTTTTTTAGGGCAGTTAGCAGTACTAACCTGTTTAGTTGGCATCACGCTTATAGCGACATTGGGGGTGCTCGGGTTTCGCGAGCCGAGCTTACTTGCTGGTGGCCTTAGTCGTGCTGTTTCAATATTTTTAATACTCATAGTTACTTTTTCGCCGTTTGTAGCCTTAATGAGCTTAATTAATACTTTTGCGAGCTCATCTCGCTTATCTATTGTGTTAGCCATTTTATATTTTACAGCCGGTGGCATTATTGTTGGATTACTAGAGTGGCAAATACCCGCATTAAGTGTGCTTGATTATTTATTCCCTGGTGTGCAAATAGAGCTATTATCGGGACAAAACTTACCGTTACTGAGCGCATTAGCTATTCCACTTGTGCAAACAGCGGTGCTACTTGTGGTTGCTCAACGTATTTTTGCAAGGAGCTCACTATGAAATCATTAATAACAGGGCGTAACTTAAGTAAATCGTACGGCTCAAAACTGGCTCTAAATAATGTGAATTTCGAGATTCAAAAAGGCGCGCCAGTTGCATTAGTTGGCCCTAATGGCGCAGGGAAGACCACTTTATTTAGTTTGTTGTGTGGCTATATCGCACCTAGCATGGGTGAGCTTGAAATACTCGGCCATAAACCAGGCAGCGCGGCTTTATTTAATAAAGTGAGTGCGTTACCACAAGATGCACAGCTAGATCCGCGTTTTAATATAGATAAACAACTTAGCTTTTATGCCAAGCTACAAGGTATGGGCACCAAGCAAAGCCAAATAGAGGCACTTCGAGTATTAGATTTAGTGGGTCTTAGCGAGGTTGCAAAAAACCGCGCAGGGGACTTATCTCACGGTATGCGCAAGCGCGTAACCATAGCACAAGCATTAATTGGCTCACCGCAAATTGTGATGTTAGATGAGGCCACCGCAGGGCTTGATCCGATTCATGCCAGAGAAGTCAGGGAGCTGGTGTCTGAGCTATCGTCTCAAGCGACGTTTATTTTAAGCTCTCATGATTTAACGGAACTTGAACGATTATGTTCTCAAGTACTACATTTAGATAAAGGCGTATTAAGCGAGCACCAAACTAAAGCAGTGAACACCGATAAGCATTTTTACACTTTAATGCTCAGTGAAGTGTATCAAAATGTGGAGCAACAACTCCAAGCAATTGAGGGTGTGAGCCGTGTTTATATGAGCCAACATAAAGAGTATGTGATTGAGTATCAACCAACTAGCGATTCACTCGACATCGCGCTATTGCAATTTTGCCACCAACATAATTGGCAGTATAGGCAGTTAGTAAATGGTCATACGCTAGAAAATCAAATATTTAAACAGGAGAAACTATAATGGGATTATTTAGTGGTTTAATGGGTAACGCCAGTGAAGTGGATGACGCCGATTTAGAAAAAGTATTGGCAAATACCCTTATTGAAGGTGAACGAGTTGAAAAGGCGTATAAAGTTGTCCGTGATATGTTTATCTTTACTAATAAGCGACTAATTTTATTAGATAAACAAGGTGTGACAGGTTCTAAAATGGAAATGATCAGTATTGCTTACTCTAAGATAACTAAGTTCAGTAAAGAGAGTGCTGGGCACTTTGATTTAGACGCTGAGTTAAAAATATGGGTAGGTTCAGATCCAACGCCAATTAGCAAGGACTTTAAAGCTGGTGATAACATAAATGATGTTTATCGGATAATTAGCCAGTATTCATTATAGAAACAAACAAAATCGGTGTAAAATTAAAGTAATTGTTTACAGCTTGTTGCGATTACTTTAACATAAATTACTCCAACACTTTCTTACAAATTCCCTAACAAATACAATTGCTTGATTCAGTTTTTGTTCAGTTTCGTGGCGTTAGCATACCCCCACTTTAGCAATGTAGTTAAAGTACAAAAACAATGTACATAGGGATGTTTCATTATGAAAAAATTAGCAATTATTATTTCAGGTCTTTTATTATCAAGTGCTGCACACGCTGCAGATAGCTATCAATCAATCAGTAACTTAAACTACACAGATACTGATAACAACGATACTATCAGCGTGGACTCTACTTACTACTTCTCTCCAAAAAGCACACTAGGTCCATACGATCAATTCGAATACATCAATAAGCAAAGCAACGTATTTGGTGGCTACGCTGATAACGATTTTGGCGATGTGACTGCTATTGGCGGTGAATACTTCGTTGAAGATTTTGTTGTTGGTGCGTCTTACCAAAATGCTGATTTTGGTTCTAACAACGAGTCATACACACTTTCTGCTGGTTATTTCTTTAACCCAGATTTACTTGCAAAAGTAAGATTTGTAGATCAAAAAGATGGTGATAACGTTACATTCTTTTCTTTAGCATACAACCACATGCTAAACGATACAGATTACGTAGGTATCACTGTAGAATCAGATGATGATTTTGATTCTCGTTCAATAGCTGCTAAATACTTTGTTGATTTACAACAAGGTAACTACTTAACAGTAGAAGGTACATTTGTAAGCCTTGACGAAGCAGATGACCAATGGAACGTAGAAACAAACTACTACTTCTCTAAAGCGACTTCTGTATTTGCATCTTACGATAAAGAAGACAACTACAGCTTTGGTGCTCAACACTTCATCAATAAAAACATTGGTTTAAAAGTGGGTTACGGCAACAACGCAGATGACTCAGATAACGATGCTTACTTTGCTAACATGCGTTTTCAGTTTTAATTAAATAATTAAAACCAGTTAAGTAGTAAAAAGCCCGCATTTTGTGTAATGCAGATCAGTTAAGAATATTTTTATGATCACTTGACTGATCTTTCCATGGCTTCAAAATCCGATATTAGAAATAATATCGGATTTTTTTATGTCTCTCATTCAGCACTTCGATAACATGTCTTCATTTTTAAATGATGTACATACACTAGATAAACTTAAACAGGTTCTTGACCCTGATATTCTTGAACAAGCATTTAAACATGCAGGTGTTGCTACTGTGCGTAAAAGGCGATTACCGCTAGAAGCTATTATGTGGTCTGTAATTGGAATGAGTTTATTCCGAAACGAAACCGTTTGGGATATCGCTAATAGACTCGACATCTCTTTACCCGGAAAAAACAAATTAGTAGCGCCAAGTGCGCTAGTTCAAGGCCGGCAAAGGTTAGGCTATGAGTCAGTCCAACATACATTTCAATTACTTGCACACAAAACCTTTTCCACCCAGTCTTTTGAACAATGGTGCGGACTTAATTTACTCGCTGTTGATGGCGTTAGTTTTCGAACTCATGATAATCAAGATAACAGAGAAGCATTTGGCAGTGACAGTAATCAACATGGAGAAGTAAGCTACCCACAAGTACGAATGTGTAGCCTTATGGAAGTATCTAGCCATTTACTGTTAGATAGCAGCTTTGACTCCCGTCGCATAGGTGAAATGAGCTTAGCTCAACGACTATTACCAGCCGTACCAGATAATTCTCTTACCTTGTTTGACCGCGGCTATTACTCATTAGGACTGTTGCATCAGTGGCAAAACCAAGGAGATAACAGTCACTGGATGTTACCCGCGAGGAAGGATTTACAGTATCAAGTTGAACATAGTATAAATGACAATGATAAAATAGTGATTTTGTCCACAAGTCCTCAAGCCAGAAAGAAATTTGAGTCATTACCAGAGACCTTGATGGCAAGATTAACCACCTATAAAGTGGATGGAAAAAGCTATCGTGTACTTAGCTCTCTCATTGACCCTTTACGATTTCCATATGAAGAATTAACAGAGGTTTATACTCAACGCTGGGAAATTGAGCTGGCGTTTAGAGAAATAAAGCAGGGATTGAATCATAGCAAACACACGTTACGTAGTAAGAAACCAGACATGGTACGTCAAGAGTTATGGGGGTTATTACTCGCTTACAATTTAATACGTATCGTCATGCTTGATGCAACTAAAGATGAGGATATTTTGCCTACACAGCTAAGCTTTAGCCAATCTATGCGACAGGTTATCGCTTTCTTTATGTTTACGCCAATACATAGTGCAAGTAAGTTGCCTATTCATTACGATGAGTTACTGACAACACTTAGATTGTTTATCTTACCCGATAGGTTACCAGATAGGCATTATCCAAGGGTGATAAGAAAGAAGCCGAATAAGTACCCCTATAAAAGAAAATGCCAGTCAGTTCTTAACTGACTGGCATTACGCATTTTGTGGGCTTTTTGCTGTGCCTAATAAATGCGTAACTCTACTTTATCGTTATATTTTAATTACAATAGAATCGGCTCATCATTTAGTGGCACTCCTCTGACACCCCATTGTATTTAAATTAAGATCGGTCATAATTAAATCAGTGTTTTTATAACTATAAAAGGAATGTGCTCATGTCAGTATTTATTATATTACTGGTTGTGGTGATCGTGGTATTTGCTATTAAAGATATCCGCCTTAATTTAATTACTCGACCCACTTTTAAAATGTTTAAAAAAGTATTACCGCCATTATCGCAAACAGAGCGAGAAGCCATGGAAGCGGGCGATATTTGGTGGGATGGCGAGTTATTTAGTGGTGAGCCTGATTGGCAAAAATTACACAACTATCCGCGTCCGCAGTTAAGTGAAAAAGAAACTGCATTTTTAGATAATCAAGTTGAAACTTTATTAGCCATGCTTGATGACTATAAAATTGTACAAAAAGACAAAGATTTACCTAAAGAGGTGTGGGACTTTTTAAAAACCGAAGGGTTTTTTGCAATGATCATCCCTGAAAAATTTGGGGGTCTTGAATTCTCTGCTATTGCTAATTCCACCATAGTGTCAAAAATTGCGACTAAAAGCTTAACGGCCGCTGTGACGGTCATGGTACCCAATAGCTTAGGTCCTGGTGAGTTATTACTGCATTACGGAACAACTGAGCAACAAAATCGTTGGTTACCTAGCCTTGCAAAAGGTGACGATGTACCTTGTTTTGCATTAACGGGCCCTGAGGCTGGCTCAGATGCTGGCAGTATTCCTGATTCTGGCGTGGTGTGCAAAGGCGAGCATGATGGTAAGGAAGTGTTGGGACTGCGTTTAAATTGGTCAAAACGTTACATTACCCTTGCGCCTGTGGCGACTGTGTTAGGGCTTGCATTTAAAATGTACGATCCAGATGGATTGTTAGGCGATGAAAAAGAGCTCGGAATAACGTGTGCACTTATTCCAACTGATCACCCAGGTGTTAAAGCAGGAGAGCGTCATTACCCACTTAACATGGCGTTTATGAATGGCACAACGTACGGTAAGGATGTATTTATTCCGCTTGATTGGATTATTGGCGGCCAGCAAGGGGCAGGGCGCGGTTGGCGCATGCTAGTAGAGTGTTTAAGCGCAGGGCGTGGTATTTCGTTACCGGCATTAAGCACTGCAACAGGGCATTTAGCGGCTAAAATGACCTCGGCTTACTCTGTTGTTCGCCAACAGTTTGGCGTGTCAATTGGGCAATTTGAAGGCGTACAAGAAGGGTTAGCACGTATTGGCGGGCTAACTTATGCATTGGAATCATGCCGGTTAATGACCGCAGGTGCAATTGATTTAAAACTTAGCCCGTCAGTAGTGACTGCTATTGCAAAGTACCACATGACCGAAATGGGTCGAATGGTAATGAATGATGCAATGGACATTCATGCAGGTAAAGGGATTCAGGTTGGGCCTAATAACTATTTAGCACACGGTTATATGGGTATTCCCGTCTCTATTACCGTAGAGGGCGCTAATATTCTTACCCGTAACCTTATGATATTTGGCCAAGGTGCAACTCGTTGCCATCCGTTTGTATTAAAAGAGATGGAAGCGGCAGCAATGGATGACGATGATGCTGCACTTGAGCAATTTGATGGCTTATTAATGAAGCACATTGTATTTGCACTGAGTAATGCAAGTATGGCCTTGGTGCATGGTTTAACTCGCAGCCACTTTGCTAAAGCGCCTGTGTGTGGAGAGACGGCCGACTATTATAAACAATTAGGTAGAATGAGCCGAGGATTGGCGTTTACAACGGATGTTGCAATGTTGATGTTAGGTGGTGAACTTAAACGCAAAGAAATGATATCGGCACGTTTAGGCGATGTATTAAGTCATTTGTATATTGCTTCTACCGTGTTAAAACGTTTTGAAGATGAAGGGCGCCAACAAGCTGATTTACCTTTTGTTAAGTATGCAATAGAGACGTCATTGTATGAAATAGGTCAAGCATTTGACGGCTTCTTTAAAAATTTCTCTAACCCGGTGGTTAACTTTGCACTTAAGCGTATTGTTTTTCCATTAGGTAATCATTATCACAAACCAAGTGATGCCACTTCACAAAGTATTTGTGAACACATGACTCAACCAGGCGTATTTAGAAATAGGCTTACCCATTTGTGTTACGTTGATGAGAATGCAGGCACAGGAGTGATGGAAAATGCTTTTTTAGCAATGCACGATATGCAAAATCAATTTAAACAGTTAAAACAGTGGCAACGAAAAGGCAAGGTACCTGCCACCTATGATATTGAACAAGCGATTGATTACGCACTTGAACACGAGCTCGTAACGAAGGTTGATGGTGAAGCAATGCATCATGCCAATAAGCTAAGAATGCAGGCTATTGCGGTTGATAACTTTAAACCTGAAGACATTTAACACTGGATTATAATAAAGTAGATAATAAAAAAGCCTTAAATTTATGATTTAAGGCTTTTTTATGTTTTGTATTTTTTAAGCTCGAATATACGGTTATCGTTACTAAGGCTCTGAATGACTGATCAGCGCCCGTAAGGATCGGCGATGATTTTATCTACGTACCACTTACCTTTTATTTTAAGCATTTCGATACTACGGAAATCATCGATTTTTTTACCATTTAAGTAACCGGTAAATACAATGTTTATTTTAGCCTGATTGCCATACTGTTCTCGCAGGCTTGAATTTGACATATCAATTTCAATTACCACTTCATCGAATTGTAAATTAATAAGACTACGGGCAAATTGTTTTGCCGTCCCATACGATTTCATTATGCGGGCTAATTTAGGCGTTGCGAAATCGCAGGCTTTTTGCAAATTATGCTGGTTATAAAGCGCATCAAAATACACAGTAGCAGTGTCGCCTGGACGATCATTGTCAATGTACTGCTCTTTAGGTCTAGTATTTTCATTACAGCCAACGATCAAAATACTAAATATGAGTACAAAAATGGTTAAAATTGTTTTCATATTTGGTCAGGTTGATTACTTATACATAAAGTGTGTGATGGAATGGAGAAGATGTAAAGAGGAGTAGACCAAATAGATAGTAACTTATTAAAAAAGCAATAAAAAAGGATGTTAAAAAACATCCTTTTTTAATCAGTTCGCTTGATTATTGCACAAGCTCTTGTTCGCTAAACTCTTCGTCAAACATCGGGCTTGATAAGTAACGCTCTGTTGCACTTGGCAAAATAACCACAATATTTTTATCTGCATTTTCAGGACGCTCAGCAATACGTTTCGCTGCAACCACAGCCGCACCTGATGAAATACCAACTAAAATCCCTTCTTTTTTCATTAGTTCGTGACACATTGCTATACATTCTTCATTAGAGACTTGCTCTACACCATCAATTATTGATAGGTCTAAATTCCCAGGAATAAAGCCTGCACCAATACCTTGAATCTTATGTGGCCCAGGTTTTACTTCTTCACCAGCAAGTGTTTGGCTAATTACCGGAGAGTGGCTTGGCTCTACAGCGATTGATTTTACATTTAAGCCTTTTTCTTTTTTAAGATAACGGCTTACACCTGTGATAGTTCCGCCTGTACCAACACCTGCAACAAAGAAATCGATTTTGCCATCAAGTGCATCAAAGATTTCTGGGCCTGTTGTTTCAAAGTGAATTTTAGGGTTTGCAGGGTTTTCGAATTGTTGTAGCAAAATAAACTTATCAGGGTCTGCTGCTTGAATTTCTTTGGCCTTTGCAATAGCGCCATTCATGCCTTTAGCGCCATCGGTGAGCACTAGGTTAGCACCGAGTGCCTTTAATAGTTTACGACGTTCTAAGCTCATGGTGTTTGGCATTGTAAGCGTTAACTTGTAACCGCGAGAAGCAGCTACAAATGCCAATGCAATACCGGTATTGCCTGATGTTGGCTCTATAAGTTCTTTGTCTTTGGTAAGTTGACCTGATTTTTCAGCTTCCCAAATCATTGATGCACCAATACGGCATTTAATACTAAAGCTAGGATTTCGTGATTCAACTTTAGCGTATACATTCCCACCTGTAACACGGTTAAGTTTTACCAACGGTGTGTTACCGATGCTTAGTGAGTTATCTTCAAAAATAGTAGACATAATGTTCCTTTAGGTACAATCTGATCAACACGTTAACAGCTATTCTGTTAACTTTATAAGCCTACTTTACTGTGAGATAAAAAAAGTTAAAGTAAGCTTTGGCTATAACATATATTAATTACGCTTATAACGGATTGAACTAAAAACTCAATCTGTTAATTTTTTAGTTATTAAAAAGGCGAACTTGAAATCATTTGTTCGTTTTTAACTTTGTACTTTATCTTTTCTTTATGTAGTCGTTATTTAAACAAATCAACACAACACACTTATATTTTGTCGGTTAATTGTGCAAATGAACTGCGGTTGAACAGTTTATTGACACAAACTATTCAAAACATGGTAAAAACACATTATCTAAATTCAATAAAGTAATCACCATGAAGTTAATTTTAAAATTAATTACCGGTATTGTGGCCGGTATCTTAGTCGGGCTCTATATTCCCTTAACTGGCGTTGAGCTTTTATATACAGTAAAAGAACTTATCGGCCAGCTTATTAGTTTTACAATTCCACTGATTATTTTATTTTTTATTGCCTCTGGAATTGCCGGGCTTCCTAAAGGATCAGGGCATCTACTGGGAAAAACGGTGGGTTTTGCGTATGGCTCAACAATTATAGCTGGTACTTTAGCGTTTTTATTAGTGACGGCGGTTATTCCGTTTTTAAGCGGCGGTATTTCATTTGAAGCTGAAGCAGTGACCGAAGTAGGTAGCTTTATTGACTTAGAAATTCCACCATTAATGGGTGTAATGACTGCTTTAGTCACAGCATTTGTATTTGGTATTGGTATGAGCCAGCTTGGCTTAGACACATTAAAAACTGTGTCGGATCAGGGGCGCGATATTATTGATGGTTTACTTTCAAAAGTAATTATTCCGGCATTACCATTTTACATTGCAGGTGTATTTGCTGAAATGACCGTAGCAGGCACCGTTGTTGATACATTACAAGCATTTGGTGTAGTACTTATTGCTGCGTTAGTGATGCATTGGTTATGGTTGAGTGTTTTATACATTACCTCAGGCCTATTACTTAAGCGTAATCCTATTGAGCTAATTAAAAATATGTTACCTGCGTACTTTACTGCATTAGGAACCATGTCGAGCGTGGCAACCATTCCAGTATCTTTGCAATCAAGTAAAGCAAATAACGTTAAAGAGGATGTAGCTAACTTTACAGTGCCATTATGCGCCACTATTCATTTGTCAGGTTCAACAATTACAATAGTTACCTGTGCTATGGCTGTAATGTTTTTATCGCCTAGCATGGAAGTACCTTCACTAATGGCTATGTTGCCATTCATTATGATGTTAGGTGTAGTGATGATTGCAGCGCCAGGCGCCCCAGGTGGTGCGGTAATGTCGGCGTTAGGTTTATTAACTAGCATGCTTGGTTTCAATGAAGGTGCGGTGGCACTAATGATTGCACTTTACCTAGCGCAAGATAGCTTCGGCACTGCGTGTAATGTAACTGGCGATGGTATTATTGCTTTATGGGTAGACCGTTTTAGTGAAAAGGCGTCAGCATAAATCATTGGGGCGTATTTACCTGCTGTAGGTAAATACGCTTTTAATCATATCGGTCATAAAGACCGATTACGAAAGCATAATATTAGTTATGGTTTCGTCGTATCTATGCTAATGTTGAGAATTAATTTTGTTAACTTGCATCTTATTAGGCTAGTGAGGGTGTTCCATTGATTAACGTACTTTTAGTTGATGACCATGAACTTGTGCGCACAGGGATCAGACGTATTCTTGATGATATACGTGGTTTTAAAGTAATAGGTGAAGCTAAAACAGGCGAAGAGGCTGTGCAGTTTTGTCGTCAACATGCGCCAAATATAGTATTAATGGATATGAACATGCCTGGTATGGGCGGGCTTGAGGCAACTAAAAAGGTTTGCCGTTATTGTCCCGATGTAAAAATTATTGTGCTTACAGTTAATTGTGAAGACCCATTTCCAAGTAAGGTTATGCAAATTGGTGCTCATGGTTTTTTAACCAAGGGGGCAGGATCTGATGAAATGGTGCGTGCTATACGTTGCGTGCATGCAGGGCAACGTTATATTGCGCCAGAAATAGCGCAACAGATTGCACTTGCACAGGTAACCGGGCGTACCGATGAAAACCCATTTCAAAGTTTGTCTGAGCGTGAACTACAAATAATGCTAATGATCACCAAAGGTGAAAAAGCACAGGATATTGCTGAGCGCTTAAATTTAAGCTCTAAAACAGTAAACAGTTATCGTTATCGTATGTTTGAAAAGCTTAACGTAGGAGGCGATGTAGAGCTTACTCATTTAGCCATACGTTACAAAATGATTGATATAGATATCTCTTACTAGTCGATATATATGTCTGAATTTGATCATGCCCAGTTTTTAAAAACATTATCGAGTGAGCCTGGCGTTTATCGCATGCTCGATAATGACAACCAAGTTATCTATGTCGGTAAAGCTAAAAGTTTAAAAAAGCGGGTGAGCAGTTACTTTCGCAGCAACATTACCGACAGTAAAACCCGTGTTTTAGTGAGTAATATTTGTAATATTGAAGTCACACTTACTAATACAGAGACAGAAGCTTTACTGCTCGAAAACAACCTGATTAAAAAATATCAGCCACGTTATAATATTCTGTTACGTGATGATAAGTCGTACCCTTATATACTGCTCACTAATCATAAGCATCCTCGCTTAGCCTTTCATCGTGGTAGCAGAAAAGTAAAAGGTGAATATTTTGGTCCGTTTCCAAGCGCGGGGGCGGTTTCAGAAAGTTTGCGCTTAATGCAAAAAATATTTCCGGTACGCCAATGTGAAGACGCCTACTACCGTGCGCGTAGTCGGCCATGCTTGCAATACCAATTAAAACGTTGCTCTGCGCCGTGTGTTAATAAAGTCTCTGAAGATGAATACGCGCAGCAAGTTGATTATGTCCGTAAATTTTTAACCGGTAAATCCCATGAAGTAATAGCTGATCTTATCGCTAAAATGGAAAAAGCCAGTGAGCAGCTTAATTTTGAACTCGCAGCTAAAGTTCGCGACCAAATTATGCTATTGCGTAAAATGCAGGAGCAGCAGTCTATCTCAGGTAATTTTGCTGAAATGGATGTTGTAGGTTTTGCTCATTTAAATGGCTTAAATGGGATTCATCTATTAATGATCCGTGATCATAAAGTGCTGGGTAGTAAAACTTATTTTCCAAAGGTGCCTAAAGACTCACAGGAGCAGGAAATCTTAACCTCTTTCTTAGGCCAATATTACTTAGCACCGGGAGCAACAGGGCGCATTGCCAAAGAAATCATCTTACCATTTGAAATAGAAGAAAGTGATGCGCTCAGCGAAGCACTAACTCAAATTAGTGAACGTAAAGTATCGCTTAAAGTGGTTACTCGTGGTGAGCGAGCACAGTACTTACAGTTAGCCAATAAAAACGCATTAAATAGTATTACGGTTAAGCAAAGCACTCAAGACTCTATAAACAAGCGTTATGCGCAATTAAAGGCTACCTTGCGTCTTGATGACATTAATCGCATGGAATGTTTTGATATCAGTCACACCATGGGTGAAAACACCGTGGCCAGTTGTGTTGTATTTGATTCTCAAGGCCCTAACAATAAAGAGTATCGTCGTTATAACGTGACCGGTATTACCGGTGGTGATGATTACGCCGCTATGGAGTTTGCACTAAACAAACGTTACAACAAGTTGGTTGATGAGGAGAAAATTCCTGATGTTATTTTTATTGATGGTGGTAAAGGCCAATTAGGTAGGGCAGAACAATACTTTGAAAACTGGCCGCATGCAAAAATGCCACTATTAGTTGGGGTTGCAAAAGGCACTAGCCGTAAACCAGGCCTTGAAACTTTACTTATTGACGGCGGGCGTAAAACTATACCTATGGATTCTGATGCACCCGCACTGCATTTGATTCAGCATATTCGCGATGAATCCCATCGTTTTGCAATTGCAGGGCACCGTAACAAGCGCCAAAAACAACGTACTCAGTCGTTATTAGAAGAAATAGATGGCGTTGGTTCCAAGCGTCGACAAACATTATTAAAATATTTAGGGGGCATGCAAGGCGTAAAAGCTGCTAATATAGAACAGCTAAAGAAAGTTCCTGGGATCAGTCCTGACATGGCTGAGAAGATATTTAACCATTTGCATGACAAGGGCTAGCCCTATGTGCGAATATAGAAAAAAAGACATATCCAAGTAGTTATGTGGAATATTCCAAACACACTCACAACGTTTAGACTCTTTCTTATCCCCATTTTTTTGGTGATATTTTATATGCCTTATTCATGGGCATTCTTTGTTGCTGCCTTTATTTTTTGGCTTGCTTCAATCACAGACATACTCGATGGCTATTTAGCGCGTAAGCTTGAACAATCAACGCCTTTTGGTGCGTTTTTAGACCCTGTTGCTGATAAAGTAATGGTGTGCGCTGCCTTGGTTGCTTTATCTGAGCATTATCAATCTTTGTATATGACTATTCCTGCGCTTATTATTATAAGCCGTGAAATTGTTATATCGGCGCTACGAGAATGGATGGCTGAGCAAGGCAAACGCGGCAATGTAGCTGTGTCCGATATGGGTAAATTAAAAACCGCAGCGCAAATGTTAGCCATTATTGGCCTAATTTGGCAGTACGATACCTGGATGATGTATTTAAGCTATGGCTTACTTTACATAGCGACGTTTTTAACGCTTAGCTCTATGGTGCAATATTTAGTTGCAGCATGGGCAGAATTGACCAAAAATTGATTGTAAACGTCTAATAACGCACCATTTTAGATAAAAAATAATCAAACAGTTCAAAAGTAGCATTTTTTGTGTTGACGCGTTTAATAATCTCTGTAGAATGCGTCCGTGTTGAGAGGGCATAGCCCCTAGATAAACAAAGCGGCACTAGCTCAGTTGGTAGAGCGCGACCTTGCCAAGGTCGAGGTCACGAGTTCGAGCCTCGTGTGCCGCTCCAGTTTATCTCAAAGCTAACCTAGTATTGAGGCGGAATGGCAGAGTGGCCATGCACCGGATTGCAAATCCGTTTACCCCGGTTCGACTCCGGGTTCCGCCTCCAATCAACACTCCACACGCTTTAATTAGCAAACTCGATGCCCGAGTGGTGGAATTGGTAGACACAAGGGATTTAAAATCCCTCGACTAACAAGTCGTGCCGGTTCAAGTCCGGCCTCGGGCACCACGTTGTGGTTTGGTTACATACACCAATATGTAACTTATAAAAAATCTTATTTAGAATTAATATGATGCGGCACTAGCTCAGTTGGTAGAGCGCGACCTTGCCAAGGTCGAGGTCACGAGTTCGAGCCTCGTGTGCCGCTCCATATTAGTTTTATCCACTTGCTTTAAATAGCAAACTCGATGCCCGAGTGGTGGAATTGGTAGACACAAGGGATTTAAAATCCCTCGACTAACAAGTCGTGCCGGTTCAAGTCCGGCCTCGGGCACCACTTTGTGGTTTGGTTACATACACCAATATGTAACTTATGAAAAAATTATTTAGAATTAATATTATGCGGCACTAGCTCAGTTGGTAGAGCGCGACCTTGCCAAGGTCGAGGTCACGAGTTCGAGCCTCGTGTGCCGCTCCAAATTATTTGATATGTTTAGGCGGAATGGCAGAGTGGCCATGCACCGGATTGCAAATCCGTTTACCCCGGTTCGACTCCGGGTTCCGCCTCCAAATAATGACTCCACACGCTTTAATTAGCAAACTCGATGCCCGAGTGGTGGAATTGGTAGACACAAGGGATTTAAAATCCCTCGACTAACAAGTCGTGCCGGTTCAAGTCCGGCCTCGGGCACCACTTTACGTTATTTCTATAACACCCAATTAAATCATCACATTTTTATTACTAAACCCCACTAAGCACACTAATTTACCACCCCCTGTTGTTAGCAATAACTTTTTGTTCAACACCTTAAGAGCTCGTGTTTTGTTGCAAGGGCTGATACATACTCTTGGCTCATCAATAGACTGTCACTGATCACTTCAGACTTTTTACAAATTAACCCAGAGTGTAGCTCGTTAGCTAAATCATAAACTAGACTCTTTAATACCAATTCGCTTAATTAAGCGGTCTATTTTGAGGCAGGAAAAACGGGTTGATAGCTAGGCAAAAAATTCGCTATTTAGTTGTTCTAAATGAGAATTTTTTAACACAGATAGCGACACGTTTAGCCCCGCAAAATGATTGAGTATTATTGCGGATTGGTATAATAAGCGCAGTGTTAGTTATTATGGTTATGCAGTAATGTATATAAACCTAAGCAGGGATGTCGTTATAAGCATGAGACCTACTACATAGGTTATTAAATTTACTTGTAGGATGCTTATAATGTTTGGATAAGGTGAGCTTATAGGCAGGTTGGGCGGCTTTAATAACGTCTATCTTCGCATTAGTAATTTATAAGTGGCTACTGTTATCAGTAACTTTAAGATTAAAGTTAAATCAATAAAAAACCCGAAATAACAATGGCCGTTTCGGGTTTTAACTTGAAGTATAAAAACTAATTATTTATGCCAAATACCTTTTGGAATAGTTTTATTGAGTTTGTCGTTCTTACTTGGATCAAACGTCGGTAACTTTCCGACGCGTCGCTGAGCGTTATAATCTTTAGCAAGCCACACGACAACACCTGAGAGCATAAATAATGCGATTACGTTCACTATTGCCATTAAGCCCATAGATACATCAGCTAATGTCCACACTAGTGGTAATTCGCCCAATGCACCAAACATTACCATACCTAACACTAATAACCTGAAGATCAACATGCCAGATGCGTGGTTATGCTCTAAGAATAATAAGTTCGTTTCTGCATAAGAATAGTTAGCTACTATTGATGTAAAAGCAAAAAACAAAATAGCGACTGCAACAAATATTGCGCCCCAGCTACCAACATGCTCCTCAAGCGCTGCTTGTGTAAGTGCTATACCCGTTACATCAGAGCCTGGTACTAACTGTTCTGATAATAAAATAAGAGCAGCAGTTGCAGTACAAATAATAATAGTATCTACAAATACACCCAGCATTTGTACATACCCCTGTGAAGCAGGGTGAGGTGGGTTTGGCGTTGCCGTTGCTGCAGCATTCGCAGCACTACCCATACCGGCTTCGTTTGAGAACAAGCCGCGTTTGATCCCTTGGATCATCGCCTGCATCACCCCATAACCAATTGCACCGGCACCAGCTTGTTCAAGACCAAAGGCACTTCTAATCACATGCATAAATACATCAGGTAATTCAGTGTAATTTACAGCACATATATAAAGTGCAACCATAAGGTAAGCAGCAGCCATAAATGGAACGGCTAATTCAGCAAATCGAGAAATTGTTTTCAGACCGCCAAATATAATAATACCTGAACCAATTACAAGAGCGATACCGACTATATAGTTAGGGATACCAAAGGCGACTTCAAAAGCCGCAGCAATAGAATTTGACTGTACTGCGTTAAAAACTAAACCAAAGGCTAAAATTAAGCACAATGAAAAGACAACACCCATCCAACGCTTGCCAAGTCCGTACTCCATATAATAGGCCGGACCACCACGGAAGTTACCTTCTTCATCTCGAGTTTTATAAACTTGTGCCAATGTACTTTCAGCAAAGCTAGTAGCCATACCAATTAAAGCAATTAACCACATCCAAAAAATAGCACCTGCACCACCTAAATAAAGCGCAACGGCAACACCTGCCATATTACCAGTACCGACACGGGCTGCTAAAGAAGTACAAAATGCTTGGAAAGAGGAAATACCGCCATCTGACCCTTGGCGACTCTGAAACATAACTTTAATCATGTGTGGGAATTGTACAAATTGGATGAAACCAAGGCGTATGGTAAAAAATAACCCTGCTGCTATTAATAAGTACACTAAAATATGACCCCATAAGAGACCACTTATACTATTTATTATATCTGTCATGTGCGTTACCTAGTGAACGAGTTGTAAATATCGGGCGCAACTTACCATAAGCACAGTAAATAGTTTAGTAAACAGCATAAAAAAATGAGTTATCCACAGGGTTTTGTGGGTATCATGTGTGTCTAGGTCGGGTATCTTTGGGGTAAAAATTAAATGCAAAAAAGCGTTTAAAAACGCTTGCGTTAAAATTGATTCTCCCTATAATGCGACCCCACTGAGACGGGTAACGCCAACGCATAGCGAGGCACGAGCTAATCAGTGAGTTGAGTAAAACTTAGTTTAGAAAACTTTCAAGTTTAACAAAATTAAGTGTTGACAAAAAAATAGGAAAGCGTAATATGCGCAGCCCTAGCGAGGTAAAGTTAAACGCTTTAATCGCAACGTTCTTTAACAATATAAAGCAATCATCTGTGTGGGCACTCGTACAGATTGAGTTCTAACAGCCAAGCTACTTCGTTCTTTATTGAGCAAGTAACGAGGCAAGCAAATTTAGAGTCTCAATGTGATTTCTCGAAAGAGAAACTGAGTGACCAACAGAATAGTTACTTTTAGTAATTATTCAGCACAGTCAATTCAATATCGAAAGATATTAAATAAATTCAGAATTCATTGAGCTGTCGAAAGACATAAAACTTTTTAATTGAAGAGTTTGATCATGGCTCAGATTGAACGCTGGCGGCAGGCCTAACACATGCAAGTCGAGCGGTAACAGAAAGTAGCTTGCTACTTTGCTGACGAGCGGCGGACGGGTGAGTAATGCTTGGGAACATGCCTTGAGGTGGGGGACAACAGTTGGAAACGACTGCTAATACCGCATAATGTCTACGGACCAAAGGGGGCTTCGGCTCTCGCCTTTAGATTGGCCCAAGTGGGATTAGCTAGTTGGTGAGGTAATGGCTCACCAAGGCGACGATCCCTAGCTGGTTTGAGAGGATGATCAGCCACACTGGGACTGAGACACGGCCCAGACTCCTACGGGAGGCAGCAGTGGGGAATATTGCACAATGGGCGCAAGCCTGATGCAGCCATGCCGCGTGTGTGAAGAAGGCCTTCGGGTTGTAAAGCACTTTCAGTCAGGAGGAAAGGGATGTAGTTAATACCTGCATCCTGTGACGTTACTGACAGAAGAAGCACCGGCTAACTCCGTGCCAGCAGCCGCGGTAATACGGAGGGTGCGAGCGTTAATCGGAATTACTGGGCGTAAAGCGTACGCAGGCGGTTTGTTAAGCGAGATGTGAAAGCCCCGGGCTCAACCTGGGAACTGCATTTCGAACTGGCAAACTAGAGTGTGATAGAGGGTGGTAGAATTTCAGGTGTAGCGGTGAAATGCGTAGAGATCTGAAGGAATACCGATGGCGAAGGCAGCCACCTGGGTCAACACTGACGCTCATGTACGAAAGCGTGGGGAGCAAACAGGATTAGATACCCTGGTAGTCCACGCCGTAAACGATGTCTACTAGAAGCTCGGAACCTCGGTTCTGTTTTTCAAAGCTAACGCATTAAGTAGACCGCCTGGGGAGTACGGCCGCAAGGTTAAAACTCAAATGAATTGACGGGGGCCCGCACAAGCGGTGGAGCATGTGGTTTAATTCGATGCAACGCGAAGAACCTTACCTACACTTGACATACAGAGAACTTACTAGAGATAGTTTGGTGCCTTCGGGAACTCTGATACAGGTGCTGCATGGCTGTCGTCAGCTCGTGTTGTGAGATGTTGGGTTAAGTCCCGCAACGAGCGCAACCCCTATCCTTAGTTGCTAGCAGGTAATGCTGAGAACTCTAAGGAGACTGCCGGTGATAAACCGGAGGAAGGTGGGGACGACGTCAAGTCATCATGGCCCTTACGTGTAGGGCTACACACGTGCTACAATGGCGCATACAGAGTGCTGCGAACTCGCGAGAGTAAGCGAATCACTTAAAGTGCGTCGTAGTCCGGATTGGAGTCTGCAACTCGACTCCATGAAGTCGGAATCGCTAGTAATCGCGTATCAGAATGACGCGGTGAATACGTTCCCGGGCCTTGTACACACCGCCCGTCACACCATGGGAGTGGGTTGCTCCAGAAGTAGATAGTCTAACCCTCGGGAGGACGTTTACCACGGAGTGATTCATGACTGGGGTGAAGTCGTAACAAGGTAGCCCTAGGGGAACCTGGGGCTGGATCACCTCCTTATACGATTTAGAACTTATTTGTTCGTAGTGTCCACACAGATGATTGTTAGTTAGCTAAGCCACTGGCTTAACTAATTAATATGCTCTTTAAAAATTTGGAAAAGCTGATAATAAAATTCGTATGAATAACAGTGTTATTTGTACAGAGTTTTCAAAAGTAAAAAAGAATGATAGCAGTATCATTCAGTGCCAATTTAATCATTTATGATTAATTGGTATCTACTTTAGTATTCAATATTAACTTCTGGCGAAGTTAAACTGTCACAAAACAAAGACCCGTTTGGGTTGTATGGTTAAGTGACTAAGCGTACACGGTGGATGCCTTGGCAGTTGGAGGCGATGAAGGACGTATTAACTTGCGATAAGCCTAGTCAAGCTAGTAAAAAGCACTTGAGACTAGGATTTCCGAATGGGGAAACCCACCTGCTTGCAGGTATCGTTAACTGAATACATAGGTTAACGAGGCGAACGCGGAGAACTGAAACATCTAAGTACCCGTAGGAAAAGAAATCAACCGAGATTCCGAGAGTAGCGGCGAGCGAAATCGGAACAGCCCTTAAGCTTATTATGTGTTAATGGAAGGCTCTGGAAAGTGCCACGATACAGGGTGATAGTCCCGTACATGAAAACGCATTTTAAGTGAAATCGAGTAGGTCGGAGCACGTGAAACTTTGACTGAATATAGGTGGACCATCATCTAAGGCTAAATACTCCCAACTGACCGATAGTGAACCAGTACCGTGAGGGAAAGGCGAAAAGAACCCCTGTGAGGGGAGTGAAATAGAACCTGAAACCGTGTACGTACAAGCAGTAGGAGCAGACTTGTTCTGTGACTGCGTACCTTTTGTATAATGGGTCAGCGACTTATATTTTGTAGCGAGGTTAACCGATTAGGGTAGCCGTAGGGAAACCGAGTCTTAACTGGGCGAATAGTTGCAAGGTATAGACCCGAAACCCGGTGATCTAGCCATGGGCAGGTTGAAGGTTGAGTAACATCAACTGGAGGACCGAACCCACTAACGTTGAAAAGTTAGGGGATGACCTGTGGTTAGGAGTGAAAGGCTAATCAAACCGGGAGATAGCTGGTTCTCCCCGAAATCTATTTAGGTAGAGCCTCGGACGAATACTTACGGGGGTAGAGCACTGTTAAGGCTAGGGGGTCATCCCGACTTACCAACCCTTTGCAAACTCCGAATACCGTAAAGTACTATCCGGGAGACACACGGCGGGTGCTAACGTCCGTCGTGAAGAGGGAAACAACCCAGACCGCCAGCTAAGGTCCCAAAGTCATAGTTAAGTGGGAAACGATGTGGAAAGGCCCAGACAGCCAGGAGGTTGGCTTAGAAGCAGCCATCCTTTAAAGAAAGCGTAATAGCTCACTGGTCGAGTCGGTCTGCGCGGAAGATGTAACGGGGCTAAACTATGCACCGAAGCTGCGGATTCAAAATTTATTTTGAGTGGTAGGGGAGCGTTCTGTAAGCCGTTGAAGGTGTGCCGGGAGGCATGCTGGAGGTATCAGAAGTGCGAATGCTGACATGAGTAACGATAATGCGGGTGAAAAACCCGCACGCCGGAAGACCAAGGGTTCCTATCCCATGTTAATCAGGGTAGGGTAAGTCGACCCCTAAGGCGAGGCCGAAAGGCGTAGTCGATGGGAAACGGATTAATATTTCCGTACTTGGTATAATTGCGATGGGGGGACGGAGCAGGCTAAGCAAGCATGGCGATGGTAGTCCATGTGAAAGTGTGTAGGCTAGTGACTTAGGTAAATCCGGGTTGCTGTTAGGCTGAGACACGAGACGAGTCACCACGGTGATGAAGTTGCTGATGCCATACTTCCAGGAAAAGCCTCTAAGCTTCAGATTATACCGAATCGTACCCCAAACCGACACAGGTGGTCAGGTAGAGAATACTAAGGCGCTTGAGAGAACTCGGGTGAAGGAACTAGGCAAAATCGTACCGTAACTTCGGGAGAAGGTACGCTCCTATCTGTGATGAGACTTGCTCTCTAAGCGGACGGGAGCCGCAGTGACCAGGTGGCTGGGACTGTTTATTAAAAACACAGCACTGTGCAAAATCGCAAGATGACGTATACGGTGTGACACCTGCCCGGTGCCGGAAGGTTAATTGATGGGGTTATCTTCGGAGAAGCTCTTGATCGAAGCCCCGGTAAACGGCGGCCGTAACTATAACGGTCCTAAGGTAGCGAAATTCCTTGTCGGGTAAGTTCCGACCTGCACGAATGGTGTAACCATGGCCACGCTGTCTCCACCCGAGACTCAGTGAAATTGAAATCGCAGTGAAGATGCTGTGTACCCGCGGCTAGACGGAAAGACCCCGTGAACCTTTACTACAGCTTGGCACTGAACATTGAACCTACATGTGTAGGATAGGTGGGAGACTTAGAAGCAGAGACGCTAGTTTTTGTGGAGTCGTCCTTGAAATACCACCCTTGTAGTTTTGATGTTCTAACGTTGGCCCCTGAATCGGGGTTACGGACAGTGCCTGGTGGGTAGTTTGACTGGGGCGGTCTCCTCCCAAAGAGTAACGGAGGAGCACGAAGGTTGGCTAAGTACGGTCGGACATCGTACGGTTAGTGTAATGGTAGAAGCCAGCTTAACTGCGAGACAGACACGTCGAGCAGGTACGAAAGTAGGTCATAGTGATCCGGTGGTTCTGAATGGAAGGGCCATCGCTCAACGGATAAAAGGTACTCCGGGGATAACAGGCTGATACCGCCCAAGAGTTCATATCGACGGCGGTGTTTGGCACCTCGATGTCGGCTCATCACATCCTGGGGCTGAAGTCGGTCCCAAGGGTATGGCTGTTCGCCATTTAAAGTGGTACGCGAGCTGGGTTTAGAACGTCGTGAGACAGTTCGGTCCCTATCTGCCGTGGGCGTTTGAGAATTGAGAGGGGTTGCTCCTAGTACGAGAGGACCGGAGTGAACGAACCGCTGGTGTTCGGGTTGTCATGCCAATGGCATTGCCCGGTAGCTACGTTCGGAACTGATAAGCGCTGAAAGCATCTAAGCGCGAAGCAGGCCTCGAGATGAGTTCTCACTAGACTTTTAAAGTCTCTGAAGGGCCGTTGAAGACTACAACGTTGATAGGCAAGATGTGGAAGTGGTGTGAGCCATTAAGCTAACTTGTACTAATTACCCGTGAGGCTTAACCATACAACGCCAAACGCGTTTTATGTGACAGTTTAAGCAAGAAGTTAATATAACTAAAGTAGATTACTGAAAACTTTATTATCAGAAATTCCAAATTTATGAGGTGGCTCTTAGCGCGTAGCGTTAACATTGAGGCACCTTGCGCAAAGGAAATGTAAGCACTACGTGCTTTGTCATTAATCCTTTGCACCATATTTGCTTGGTGACAATAGCGTTTTGGACCCACCTGACCCCATGCCGAACTCAGTAGTGAAACGAAACAGCGCCGATGATAGTGTAGCATTTGCTATGTGAAAGTAGGACATTACCAGGCTCCAAATAAGAGAAAGCCCGACTAGCAATAGTCGGGCTTTTTTACGTCTGCAGGAAAGTAAAAGCGCAGGTGAAAGGTAAAGGGCATCAGGTAAAAGGAAAATAATAAGCGCCTAATGTCGACTCTATACATTTGCTATGTGGCTCTCTACCGCTGTGGGCACCACGACATTACCAGGCTCCAAATAAGAGAAACCCGTTACAGCAATGTAGCGGGTTTTTTACGTCTGCAGAAAAGTAAAAACGCAGGTGAAAGGTGAAAGGTAAAAGGCATCAGGTAAAAGGAAAATAATAAGCGCCTAATGACGACTCTATACATTTGCTATGTGGCTCTCTACCGCTGTGGGCACTACGACATTCTACTGCGTTGTCGCTACGAAGTAGCGCAGCGACTCTTAATACAAGAAAGTTCGACTTAACCAGCAGCTTTATTCACTGTAAAAATATAATTTTGCTTTGTTAGTGGCTTTGATTTAGGATCAAAACAGTTTAAAACCAAGAATGATTTGCCTGTGTATAGATTATTAATTAGCGCCTTATCCATTTTCTTTTGTGTTTCTGTATCTGCAGTTGAAGTAACTGATCTATATCAAGATATTTTGGTTGTAGAAGATAAATCTCGTGATGCGCGTTTAGACGCTAGTCGCAAAGCGCTTCTTAACGTACTAGTAAAAGTGAGTGGTGATAAAAGTGCAGATGAAAATCAGATAGCACAGCAACGCACCAAAGATATATCTGATTATATGCTGAAATTTGAATACGATGAGCGTATTCCCGGAACGCTTAAGTTACTAGTTAAATTTGAAGCGCGAAAGATCAATGCACTAATAAAAGATCTTAATTTGCCGTTGTGGGGAGCTCAACGTCCACTGGTTGCTATCTGGTTAGGCATTGAAGATAACAGGCAGCGAGAGCTGGTTACTCAAGAGAGTTATCCGCAATTAGAGCAACTGATTTACGACAAAGCAAGTCGCCGCGGTTTGCCGGTTGTTGTGCCTCTACTCGATTTACAAGACAGACGGCTTGTTGGTGTCCCTGAAGTTTGGGGAAATTTTTCTGGGCCTGTAGAAGAGGCATCTAAACGCTACAGTGCTGAGCGAAGTATTACTGCTAGAATGTATCAAGCGTTTAACTCTGATAATTGGGTACTAGATTGGCGCTTTACCAATGATGAGATGTTTGAATCTAACCGTATCACAGGCTATAGACAGCAAATAGTTGCGCAAATGATTGATGATTTAGCACAAGGTTTAGCTGGTGAATATGCGATTGATCCTAATGCTTATTATGAGCAGCGTACTGCCAATTTAACTTTAAAAGGGACTGAGAGCTTTGTTGATATTGAGTTGGCTAAGCGCCGCTTAATGAATCTAAGCGTAGTAACTCAAGCTGTTATTTTACGCAAAACACCCGATTCGGTTGAGTTTGAGCTTCATCATACGGGGACTGTGAGTGACCTTAAAAAAGCCCTTGGCCTGGATAACGCCTTTAAAGACTATGTTGATCCTCGTGCTTTTTATCACATAGTTGATGAGCAAAGCCTAGAGTATCAATGGGTTGTAGATTAATGCTGACTCAAGAGCCAATACAAATGGCATTGCCGGTTACTTTACCGGACGATGAAACATTTGCATCCTACTTTGGCGGTGAGGACTCACTCGAGGTAAATCATCTCAAAGATAGCTTTTCTAAGCTTGTTCACTCTTTTCAGTATACCTATTTGTGTGGCTTAGGAGATTCTGGTAAATCTCACTTACTATATGCCACTTGTATTCAGGCACAAGAGCGTGGCTTATCTAATATGCTGCTTTCCATGCGCGAGGTCATTCATTTTGGACCAATGGTTTTAGATGGGCTTGAAGCATTGGATGTATTGTGTATTGATGATGTGCACTTGGTAGCAGGCAATGATGCATGGGAAAAAGCGTTATTTAACTTTTTTAATCGCTTTAATGAGCCCAATAAAATGCTGGTAGTGACTGCCGATTTACTGCCAAACATGCTTAATATTAGCTTGCCCGACTTAGAATCACGTTTAAAGTGGGGCACTACGTTTCAAATTCGTTCTATGAGTGACGATGATAAAGCACAAGCGCTGGTTAAGCGGGCAAATATGCGTGGGCTTGAATTGAGCGATGAATGTGCGCGATTTTTATTAACCCGTTTGAGTCGTGATATGCGTGCTTTATTGGATGTATTAGACAAATTAGATCACGCATCCATGGCTGCACAACGAAAATTGACTATTCCTTTTATAAAATCAACGCTAAAGCTGTAGTAGGTCTAGAATCTAGACCCTGCTTTCAGTTATCATTAGCTAACTAAATTGTAATCACCTTCTGTGAAAGATCAGGTATCGAATGAACTTAGAAAACATATTAGCGCAAGCACTTGAGGCGGTAGCCAGTGCCAGTGAAATCGCGCAGCTAGAAGAGATCAGGGTTAACTATCTTGGTAAAAAAGGCGAAATTACCAGCTTACTTAAAACGTTAGGTAAAATTGCCCCTGAAGAACGTAAAGAAGCAGGCCAAGTAATTAACCAAGCTAAGCAAGACGTGCAAGTTGCGATTAATGACAAGCGTGAATTGTTAGCAAGTAAAGCATTAGAAGAAAAACTAGCGGCAGAAACAATCGATGTAACTTTACCAGGGCGTGTTATGCCATCGGGTGGTTTGCACCCAGTGACTCGCACCATTGAGCGTATTGAAAGCTTCTTTGGTGAACTTGGGTTTGCTGTTAAATCAGGCCCTGAAGTTGAAGATGATTTTCATAACTTTGATGCGTTAAATATACCAGAGCATCACCCTGCTCGCGCCGATCACGATACCTTTTACTTTAATCCTAAGTTGGTTTTACGTACTCAAACCAGTGGTGTACAAATTCGTACTATGGAAACTGAGCAACCGCCACTGCGTATTATTTCGCCAGGGCGTGTATACCGTAACGATTACGACCAAACACACACGCCTATGTTCCATCAGGTGGAAGGGTTGATGGTTGATACTGATGTAAGCTTCACTGAGCTTAAAGGTATTTTACATGACTTTTTACGTAACTTTTTTGAAGAAGACATGGAAATTCGTTTTCGTCCTTCATTCTTCCCGTTTACAGAGCCTTCAGCAGAAGTGGACGTGATGGGTAAAGACGGTAAATGGTTAGAAGTATTAGGCTGCGGCATGGTTCATCCTAACGTACTTAAGTCTGTAGGCATCGATCCTGAAAAATACACAGGTTTCGCTTTTGGTATGGGTGTTGAGCGCTTAACCATGTTGCGTTACGGCGTAAACGATTTACGTGCGTTTTTCGAAAATGACTTAAAATTCCTAAACCAGTTCCGTTAAGAGTGAAGAGATAAAATGAAATTTAGTGAAAAGTGGTTAAGAGAGTGGGTAAATCCTGCAATTGATACGCAAGCTCTTTCGGAACAGCTTTCAATGGCTGGTTTAGAAGTAGATGGCGTTGAGCCGGCAGCAGCCAAATTTAATGGCGTTGTGGTAGGTGAAGTGGTTGAGTGTGGCCAGCACCCAGATGCAGATAAACTACGTGTAACAAAAATTAATGTTGGTGATGATGAGCTACTGGATATCGTATGTGGTGCACCAAATTGTCGCCAAGGTATTAAAGTTGCAGTTGCCACTGTTGGCGCAGTGTTACCAGGCGATTTCAAAATTAAAAAAGCCAAACTTCGTGGTCAGCCTTCACACGGCATGTTATGTGCGTTTGATGAGCTAGGTATTAGTGAAGAAGGCGATGGCATTATGGAATTGCCACTTGATGCGCCTATTGGTGCCGATTTACGCGAATATTTAGCGCTTGATGACAACATTATTGACGTAGATTTAACACCTAACCGTGGCGACTGTTTAGGTATCAAAGGGCTTGCCCGCGAAGTCGGCGTACTTAACAGTATTGATGTAAATACATTAAGCATTCCAGCGGTAACCCCGACAATTGAAGACAAAGTATCTATTGAGTTGGTTAACGATGATGCCTGTCCTCGCTATTTAGGGCGTGTTATCAAAGGCATTAACCTAGACGCTGAGACGCCATTATGGATGGTTGAAAAGCTACGTCGTAGTGGTGTACGTTCAATCGATCCGGTTGTTGATGTGACTAACTTTGTATTACTAGAGCTTGGTCACCCAATGCATGCATTTGATTTAAATGCAATTGAAGGTGGAATTAAAGTACGTAGTGCATCCCCAGGTGAAGAGCTGGTTTTATTAGACGGTAATACGGCTAAATTAAATGAATCGACATTAGTGATTGCCGATCATCATAAAGCGCTAGCCATTGCTGGTATTTTTGGCGGTGAGCAATCGGGTGTTACTGAAAAAACAGCAGATATTTTACTAGAAAGCGCATTCTTCAACCCAGTGGCTATTGCAGGACAAGCACGTAGCTATGGTTTGCACACTGATGCATCTCATCGCTATGAGCGTGGGGTCGACTTTGCACTACAACACGATGCCATGGAGCGCGCTACAGCGTTACTTCTGGAGATTGTAGGTGGTAACGCAGGTCCAATCGTTGAAGCGGTTGCTGCTGATAAGTTACCAAAAGTAACTGAAGTGCGTTTACGTCGTTCACGTTTAGACCGTGTTATTGGTCATCACATTGACGATGCTAAAGTAACCGATATACTTACGCGTTTAGGTCTTGATGTTAAATTTGATAATGATAGCTGGAGCGCTGATGTACCAAGCTACCGTTTTGATATTCGTATTGAAGAAGATTTAATTGAAGAAGTAGCACGTGTTTACGGTTATAACAGTATTCCTAATGTGGCACCAACTGCAAAACTTAAAATGACCACACATGATGAGTCAACTGTTGCCCTGAGCCGTTTTCGTAATGCGCTAGTAACTCGTGGCTATCAAGAAGCCATTACTTACAGTTTTGTTGATCCTAAAGCGCAAGCTATTTTACATCCAGAGTGTAACGCATTGGTATTGCCGCACCCAATTTCAATTGAAATGTCAGCGATGCGTGTAAGTTTAATGCCTGGCTTATTAGCTTCTGTTGCCTATAACCAAAACCGCCAGCAACCACGTATTCGCTTATTTGAACACGGCCTTAAGTTTATCAGCGATGAAAGCGCAGAAAATGGCGTTTACCAAGTGCCGGTTATTGGTGGTGTTATTACCGGGCTTGTGCATGGCGAACATTGGGTTGAAGAAAAACGTAACGTTGATTTTTACGACCTAAAAGGGGATGTTGAAGCATTACTTGCAATTACCAACGATGTTAGCCGCTTTGAAATTAAAGCCGAGCAATCAGATGGCCTTCATCCTGGTCAATCAGCCGTTATTTATGTTGATGGTAAAAAAGTAGGTTTCTTTGGTGCATTACACCCTCAGGCGCAAAAATCGTTAGATATCAATAACGCTACTTTTGTGTTTGAAATTGAAATGTCAGCGTTAGAAAAAAGAAATTTACCGCAGGCTGTAGGGGTGTCTAAATTCCCATCAAATCGCCGCGACATCGCGATTTTAGTACAAGACAGCGTTAAAATAGGTGATATTTTAAACGTCATCGGAAAAGTTGGCGGAAATCAATTGGTTGACCTAAACTTATTCGATGTGTATAAGGGCAAAGGTATTGAGCCAAATTATAAGAGTTTGGCGATTGCTCTAACACTGCAAGCGGTTGATAGAACACTCGAAGAGAAAGATATCAATCAGGTAGTTGATAACGTGGTGGCCGCACTGGCCGAACAGTTTAATGCATCGTTGAGGGACTAGATATGGCGCTTACTAAAGCCGACATAGCTGAACACCTATTTGAAAAGCTCGGGATCAATAAAAAAGATGCCAAAGATTTAGTTGAAGCGTTTTTTGAAGAAATCCGCTCAGCGCTTGAAAAAGGCGAGCAGATTAAGCTCTCTGGATTTGGTAACTTTGATCTTCGAGATAAGAAAGAAAGGCCGGGACGTAACCCGAAAACGGGAGAAGATATCCCAATTTCAGCACGTCGCGTGGTTACCTTTAGACCGGGGCAAAAGTTAAAAACCCGTGTCGAAGTAGGCACAAGCAAAAAATAAAACAAAAAGGCAGCGTAAGCTGCCTTTTTTGTATCTGTTTTATTATTTCCGGGGGGAAATAAACGTTCCTTGATCTATTTGTTGCAAAGTCTACTCGGCTAACCTATCTAAACTCTCTAAATTCTTTCCTTGTGCTATTAACTGCTGCTCATTTAACAGTATATCAATATGTTCAATACCAGAGAGCTGAGCTATTTTGGCAAAAATATAAGCATGTTTATATTATTGGTGTTTATAAAACAGGCTGATCAAAGACATATATATTTCAGGATTCGGTTCATGCTTGGCTTTATTCCGCGCTAGCGTGTTGTATAAAAAATTAATCGCTTTTTCTTCATCAACCTTAATGTAATAAGACGCTAAGTAAAATTGCATCTCAGCACTTTGTTCAACTTCTGCAGTATGTTCTAAAGCGAGCAAACGTGTTAATGCACTTTCGTCATTGTTTCTTGACCAATGATAATAAAGCAAGCCCGGATGGCTGGTGTGTTTTGTCTGTTGATAAATCCGCGCCATTTCCCTCATACTCGTTAAGTGGGCACGTTGGCGAGCCGTGGTTTTGCTTTTTAATTTAATGTGCTGAATGTTGCCTACATGGATGTAGGTAAGGGGCGTGAGCAGAACGCGGAAGCTTTGCTCGGTTTTTACTTATTCTTACATGGATGTAAGCCAGTAGAATAACGCAGGAGCAGTTATCGAGCCCACTAGGTTACAAACCTCGCGCCGCGATTAAATTGTCCCTAGTTTGAACAAATTTTAATCCACAAAGGTCAACAGACCCTCATATAGTATTATTCTAGCCTAAACTTTAGTCTCTAACAGTAGAGAATAAAATGAGATTAAATTAGAATAGGCCTGCCCGAAGGAATGCATTGCTCTCAAAATTCGATGCACTCTTAGGCTATCCGTTCAAAATTGTTTAATTAGGTAAAAAAAATGACCTCATCTCACGAGTTAGAATACACAAGTAGCTGGCAAGAACGTCAAGATTACGCAGAAAGCATGCAGCCTATTATTGGTAAATTGTATCGTAATCGTGGTATTGAAATCGCTGTTTACGGCCGTCCATTAGTAAATTCAAGCACTATTGATATTATCAAGTCTCACAAATCAGTAGCTCAATTTGAAGGGACTAAACTGCGCCTACGTGAAAGCTTCCCATTCTTAGAAGCTATCAGCAAAATGGAATTAAATTCTGCCCGTATCGATATTGGTAAATTAGCATACAGCTATTTATACACAGATGCAGCGAATGGTCGTTCAGTAGAAGAGTTTGTTAAAGATGAACTTGCTGAAATTGTTGACTCTAAACCAAAAGCACCACGTGACGTTGTACTTTACGGTTTTGGTCGTATCGGTCGCTTATTAGCGCGTTTATTAATTGAAAAATCAGGCCCGTATGCCGATTTAAACCTTCGCGCTATTGTTGTGCGTGGCGGTAAAGATGGCGATTTAGAGAAACGTGCAAGCTTATTACGTCGTGACTCTATCCATGGTCCATTTAATGGTTCTATCACCATCGATAAAGAGCGTAATGCAATTAAAGCAAACGGTAGCTACATTCAAGTTATCTACGCTAACTCGCCAAGTGAAGTTGATTACAGCGCCTACGGTATCGAAAACGCATTAGTCGTTGATAACACAGGTATCTGGAAAGATGAAGCCGGCCTTGGTCAGCATTTAGAATCTAAAGGGGCTGTAAAAGTATTATTAACAGCGCCTGCTAAAGGTAATATTAAAAATATTGTTTACGGTGTAAACAACCAAGATATTTTACCGGAAGACAAAATTGTCTGTGCAGCAAGTTGTACAACCAATGCAATTACGCCAACACTTAAAGCATTAAACGATCAGTTTGGTATTAAGAATGGTCACGTTGAAACGGTTCACTCGTACACTAATGACCAAAACTTAATTGATAATTACCACAAAGCAGAACGTCGTGGTCGTGCTGCGGCACTAAACATGGTTATCACTGAAACAGGTGCAGCGAAAGCGGTTTCTAAAGCATTACCAGAGCTTGAAGGTAAACTAACAGGTAACGCAATCCGTGTACCTACACCAAACGTATCGTTAGCTATCTTAAACTTGAACCTTGAAAAGAGTACAACGGTTGAAGAGCTTAATGCGTTTTTACGTGAAACAGCACTTCACTCAGACCTACGTGATCAAATTGATTACACAGCATCAACTGAAATCGTCTCTACCGATTTAGTGGGTAGCCGTTACGCAGGTGTTGTTGATTCTCAAGCAACGATTGTTGATGATAACCGCGTAGTACTTTACGTATGGTACGACAATGAGTTTGGTTATAGCTGCCAAGTAGTTCGCTGTATGCGCGACATGGCAGAAGTCTCATTCCCAAGTTTACCTCGATAAACACATGAGCAATTAAGAAAAGCCAGCACTTGCTGGCTTTTTTAGGTCTGAAGATTTTTAAAGTGAAGCGGTTATGGTACGCTTTATTAAATTGGGTACGCGTTTATACACTTATAAAGTGCAGTAACACGTATTTACCTCTTGGCTAAATGCCTTAGTCAAAGACACACAGTTAACTAATAGGTTTGTTGTAATGAAAATCAGTAGCAATTTCGACAGTGGTAATATTAAAGTTATTGAAGCCACCGATCCGTTAAATATTCAGCTAGAAATTAATAAAGATCATCAGTCTGAGTTTTATCAGTGGTTTCACTTTCGTCTTGAGACAACGCCTTATCAACTTCATCAGTTAAATATTAATAATCTTGATAAGTCTGCATACCCTGATGGTTGGGTAGACTACCAAGCTGTTGCCTCATACGACCGTCAAACATGGTTCCGTGTACCGTCTTCGTATGAAAATGGCACATTAACATTTGAGCTTGAGCCTGAGTGCAGCAGCGTTTACTTCGCCTACTTTGCACCTTACAGCTACGATCGTCATTTAGACTTATTAGCATGGGCGCAAAGTCAAGAAATTTGCCAACTAGAAACACTAGGTCAAACGCTTGATGGGCGTGACATGAGCGTGCTTAAAATTGGTCAGCCAAGCGCCGATAAAAAAGTAATTTGGATCACTGCTCGTCAACACCCAGGTGAAACAATGGCAGAGTGGTTTGTAGAAGGCTTAGTACACAAGCTACTTGATGATGAAGACCCACATGCAGCAGCGTTACTATCAAAAGCGGTATTCTATGTAGTGCCAAACATGAATCCAGATGGCAGTGCACGTGGTCACTTACGTACTAATGCTAAAGGGGTTAATTTAAACCGTGAATGGCAAACACCCAGCATGGAAAACAGCCCAGAAGTTTACTTAGTGCTTAATAAAATGCGCGAAGCCGGCTTAGACATGCACCTAGACATTCATGGTGATGAAGCCATTCCATATAATTTTGTTGCCGGTAGCGAAGGCATACCAAGCTATGATGCACGCCTAAAAGGCCTAGAGGATAGCTTTAAAGCCGCGCTTTTAACTATTACTCCAGAATTTCAAGATACGCATGGCTACGATAAAGACGAACCAGGTCAAGCTAATTTAACAGTAGGTTCATCAGCCACAGCAGAAGAATTTAAAGCACTAACTTACACAGTTGAAATGCCATTTAAAGATAATAATGACTTACCCGATCCAGATTATGGTTGGTCAGATCGTCGTTCTTATCAATTTGGTCAAGATACCTTAGCAGCCATTGTTAATGTTGTAGACGACTTAAGATAAAACGTTTGCTTTAAGGGTATCAATAAATATTGATACCCTTTTTATTTTAGGCTAAACCAACTGTATTAAAAAATAAAAATCATTTCCCACCACAACACTAAAACGTTTCAATATACCTTCTCGACAGATTTAATACCATATAGTCTAAATCAATTCCCACTCAGTTAAACCTTGTCTTAGCAGGCTCAATATAAATCAACAATGAGTTGTTTTGAAAATTAACTGTTAACAACATTGGGTACTTAAGTTAATATCGATTGAGCAATAAGAAAAACGGAAAAGATTACCCCCTTATTTCGTAAAGCTTATGACAGGTATTCTGAGTGGCAGAGTATGGTAATTAATAATAATAAATATAACTGTGAGGATGTTCATGGAAGCTTTTGTAAGCGCCGTTAATGATGTTGTTTGGAGTGATGCACTCATCTATTTATGCCTAGGCGCAGGCTTATTTTACTCCGTATTAACTCGATTTGCTCAAGTTAGACATTTTAAAGAAATGTGTAAGCTATTATTTAGCCCTAACACCTCAGAAAAAGGCATCTCATCTTTTCAAGCTCTTGCTGTTTCATTATCTGGCCGAGTAGGGGTTGGTAATATTGCCGGTGTGGCAGCCGCAATTGGTTTTGGTGGCCCTGGCGCTATTTTTTGGATGTGGGTTGTTGCTTTTTTAGGTGCAAGTACTGCATACGCGGAGTCAACATTAGGTCAAATTTATAAATTAGAAGAAGACGGCCAATACCGCGGTGGCCCAGCGTATTATTTTGACCGTTGTTTAGGGCAAAAGTGGCTAGCTGTATTATTTGCTGTGTCGGCAATTATAGCGTGTGGGGTTTTCCTGCCGGGCGTGCAAGCAAATGCTGTGGGCAATGCATTTACTCAAGTATTTGGCGATGGCACTATGGTGTCTACAAGTTTTGGTGACGTAGGCAGTTTTAAACTGGTTGCGTTGGCCATTATTCTTATTGTTTTAGCCTTTATTATCTTCGGTGGTATAAAGCGCATTGCTAATTTTACGCAAATTGTAGTGCCATTTATGGCGCTTGGTTACATCGTACTGGCCTTAATTATCGTATTTTTAAATATAGACAAAGTACCAGGCATTTTCTCGCTCATTATTGGTGATGCATTTACAGCTCAAGCAGGCTTTGGCGCTGCAATTGGTTGGGGTGTTAAGCGTGGTATCTATTCTAATGAAGCCGGTCAAGGTACAGGTCCTCATGCGGCGGCTGCGGCAGAAGTTGATCACCCTGCACAGCAAGGGTTAGTGCAAGCTTTTTCTGTTTATGTTGATACACTTTTTGTATGTACAGCAACGGCATTAATGATCTTAATGACGCAGCAATACAATGTAGTCGGCACTTTGCCAGAAGGGCAATTCATTATACAAAATGTCGATGCGGCAACTGAAGTGGGATCAGCAGCATTCACCCAAATGGCGTTGTTTAGTGTATTTGGAAGCTTTGGAGAAGCGTTTGTAGGTATCGCTTTATTCTTCTTTGCTTTTACCACCATACTGGCCTATTACTTCATTGCTGAGACGAATATCGCGTACTTAAATCGCTACTTTAAAGGAAGTATTCCGCTTGTAGTGGTAAAACTTATGATTATGTTTATGGTAGCCTACGGCATGGTTAACAGTTCCGGTTATATATGGACTATTGGCGACATAGGCGTTGGCTTAATGGCGTGGATCAACATATTGGGTATATTAGCCATTTTCTTTGTCGCTAAACCGGCCTTAACATGTTTGAGTGATTATGAAGACCAGAAGAAAAAAGGTGGCAAAATCACATTTGACCCAGTTAAGTTAGGGATTAAAAATGCTACCTTCTGGGAAAAGCGCCTTGAAAAGCAATCAAAAGACGCTGAATAAACAGTTCCCAATAACCTAATATCATCTATTGGGTTAAATTCAAAAAAGACAAAGAGCAATAAAACAAGTACAATGAAAAGCGCCGAAAGGCGCTTTTTTTATGCGTAGTATGGAGAGAGATGTATGGCGATTATTCGTTGCCCCAAATGTGCAAAATCAATTTCAGATAAACATTCGCAGTGTCCACATTGCCAAAGTAACGTTGCTGAATTAAATGCCGAGCAAGTTCAACAACTTCAACGTGAGCAGCGAATTAAAAAGCAGCAAATGTTTATGAACCACTCCTTTTTAGCGCTGATCTTATTTTTAGGTGGCTTCTTTTGTTTGTACTTCCTACAACCTCAAGAAAAAACACTTCAGTGGTATGCGTATACCTCGGCCATTGGCATCGGCTGTATTTGGTACCTTATTAACCGTATTATTTTAGTGACTCTGAAAAAGAAAAAATGACATGAATATTGACAACCTAGTACAGAATATTACTCCAGAATTATTTGAGCGCTTACAGTATGGCGCGGCAACGGGAAAGTGGCCAGATGGCACGCCTTTATCAGATGAGCAAAAGCAACAAACAGTGCAACTAGTGATGTTGTACCAAGCAAAAGTAGCACAATCAAACGAGCAGTTTACCATTGGTGCAAATGGAGAAATGATCCAAAAAACCAAAGCGCAACTACAAAAAGAATTCAAATCAGATAACGAAATAGCTAGGTTCAGTGAAAATGATCTTTAAACACCTTTTTACACCAAAATGGAAACACCCGAAGCAACAAGTTCGTTTAGATGCGATTGAAAAACTTGATGTGGTACGTGACGTAACAATTTTAAGCACCTTAGCCCTTGAAGACTCATCGGCTGAAATCCGTCGTAAAGCACTGCAAAAAGTAAACGACTTACCACTGTGGTGGAAAGCTTACAAACAAGATCAGGCATTGAAAGATGTTGCTGAACAACAAATCTCATCGGCTGTATTAAACAGTGAAAGTAGCTTATCGGCGCAGATTAAAAATGAGTATATTGAACGCTTTGCACCGGTTAAAACCCTTGAAAAACTAGCATTTGCTGAAAAAGAACTGCAAGTGAGAGTTAAGCTATTAAAACGCCTAGCTAACCCAAAGCTGATTGAAAAAGCCTTTAAAGAAGCAAACGAAGAGCTGCAAAAACAGTTAGTTGATTTAGTCATTACTCAGCAGCTAACTAAAGCACTGTTAAAGCATGCTCAAGGTGAAGCCAAAGTTGTGCTAGAAAGTCATCTTGAAAACGAGCGTTTAGCGCTTGAAATGCCATCGCAAGTTGAAAACGCAACCCGTGTAATTTTAGCAAAGCTTAATGCATTGCGTGATAAAAATGACTACGCCATTGTTAACTCACAGGCTGCAGAACTCATAGCGCAGTGGCAAGCTCTTGAATTAAAATGGCTAAGTGAAGAACATGTAAAAACCCTTGATGCCAAATATATATCAATTACCGATAAGCTTGATGCTCACATTGCAACTTTAAAAGCGCAACACGAAATAGAGCAGCAGCGTTTAGTGCAGCAACAACGTCAAGTGTTAGCATTAGCAACGTTAGAAGCGCTGAGTGAAGAAATTGAAAATGCATTGCAACTTGGATTAGAAACCCCAGAGCAAATTCAGCAAGATTGGCTTAATGCAAAAGTAGCACAAGCAAAAGACACATTAGATAAAACGCAACTAATGGCTGATCAGCAATCAAAACAAGTGATTAATAAGCTTGAGCAACTATTTTTACAAGTTGCCAAGTTACCTGAGCTAACCGCGGCGATTAAAGAATATAAAATTGCTTACAATGCGCTATGCGAAATAAAACCCGCCGAGCAGCTCAGTGATTACGATCAACAACTTAGTGCTTTTAATCATACATTTAAAGAGGCACGCGGCCATTTAGCTGTACTTAGCAATGATTTACAAGCGTCGTTTAAAACCCAACTTAATGCCCATAAAAAGCAATTTTTAGCTGCAATGAGCGAACTCACTAAGCCGCTTGAAAAAACGCAAAGCCAAGCTAAACGTAAGGCACGTGATGTTAAACGTTTAATTGAAGAAGGGCGCTTTAATGTTGCATTTGGTGTGTTTAAAGGCTTTGAAGAGTTATTTAACGAATTGACCGAGAAATATCAACAACCGCTGGTTAATTTAAAAGCAGACCTAGAAGCGCAATTAGCCGATGCTAAAGATTGGCAAAAATATGCGGCCGCACCAAAACGTGCAGCACTTTTAGAAGAAGTAACAGCGTTAGTTGATGAGCCGTGTAACGATCCGCAACAGCGCGCTGATCACGTTAAAGTACTTCGCAAGCGTTGGAACGAACTTGGACGCCTTGATACAGAGCAAGAGAAACAACAGGGCAACGAGTTCGATGAAAAAATTGAGCTTTTATTTGCTCCTTGTCGCAGCTACTTCGCTGAGCAAGAAGTGCAACGTGAGGCAGCAAAAGCAGAGCGCGAGCAATTGATTGCTGATATGCATGCATTGCATTTACAAGCGACAGGGGATGCTGATTTAGATTGGAAACAACTAGAAAGCAACTATAATCGTTTGCAAAAGGCATGGCGAAGTGTGGGTAAAGTTGACCCGAAAACATACCGCGTGTTGAACGAGCGTTATAAGGCAGAGCAGCAACAGGTTGTAGCGTCACTTAACGCGTTTCATAAAGGCAATGCTGCACTTAAAAATGAGATCGTTGAACAAGCACAGCAATTATCACAAAGCGATAATTTAGCAGATGCTTGCCAACAGCTAAAACAGTTACAGCAACAGTGGCAAACCATAGGATTTGCAGGTTTAAAAGCTGAAAACGCATTGTGGCAAAAATTCCGTGAGTTTAATGATGCAACATTCACTAAACGAAGCGAAGAGTTTGAACAGCAAAAGCGCGAACAAAGCGAGTCAGATAAGCTGGCAACAACTGAGCTGAATGAGCTTGAAGCAGCATTAAATAGTGTAGAAGGTAAAGCCCAATTACTTGATTTACAAACCAAAGTTAAAGGGTATACACAGTTTAAATCGTTAACCCCTAAAGTGTCTGCTTTGTTATCAGCCATAGATGAAAAGCTGACAGGCTTAGCGGCTAAAAATGAGCAAGCTAATTTAGATGCTTTATTTGTTGCACTTGAGAACAACGAGCCAGTCCCGAGCCAATTTAATGATACAGTTAAAACAGCATTGAGCTGTGAGCAGCTGCTAACGCGTATGGAAATACTTGCGAGCGTAAGTTCGCACAACTCAGCGCAAAGAATGGTAGAGCAAGTAGCCATGCTTGATGATAAGCACCGTGGCGAACACGCTGATTTAAATTATTATTTAAAGCAGTTATTAGCACTCAGCGAGGGTTCAGTTACAGCTGACACACTAGCAAGATTAAAAGTTATTTTTGCTGTAAAGTAAGCGCAATTACTTTTATCAACTAAAATAAAAAAAAACCGCTATTCAAGCGGTTTTTTATTATGGCTACTTACTGCCAAGACGATTAATAAATAGGGTTTTGCATGAAAATTTTTGTTTTTATTTCACTATTATTTTTAACTGCCTGTAACAGTACGCAGGGTATTTCGGTTTATTCATTTACAAATTCAGAGGTTGAGTCGTTACTAAATAAAGAGTTACCTAAATTAAGTGAAAAAGTTAGCCTGATGGGCTTACCTGTGCAGTTTGATGTGAATGATTTAAGCGTTAATATTGGCCCAGATAATAGTGATTATGTTTTATTAGGTGCTGATTCTAGCGCCGAAATTAATGCTTTTGCGTTAAAGTACCCAGTGCGCTTAAAGCTGCAAATACAGGGCACCCCTTTTTATGACAGCGAGAAAAAAGCGGTATTTTTACGTAATGTTAAGTTACTCGACTCAAGCATTGATGCGGGTGGCTTTAAAGGTAATTTAGAAGTGCTGGATAACGAGGCCATGGATGTAATGAATGCCTTTTTAGCCGTTAACCCCGTTTATAAGTTAAATATGAACGATCCTAAAATGGCATTATTAAGTAATTTACCTTTAGATTTAAAAGTAGTAGAAGGCGCTATTAAGCTAGTCCCTCGGTTATAATTTAGATCTAATAAGCGTAATAAAACGTATTAATTGACCTTATTATTAATAGATTAGGTTAATTATGGCTAATGAGCGATCCGTTCCCACCTCTCGACTTTCACGATTTGCAAAGTTAGGCTCATTGGCCACCGGCGTTGCCACAAATATGTTAGTGGGCGGTGCCAAAAGTGCGCTTAGTGGTAAAGGTTGGGATAATAAGAGCTTATTACTCCAGCCGAAAAATATTGAAAACTTAGCCACTCAGCTGTCGCATCTTCGCGGTGCGGCAATGAAGCTTGGGCAGTTACTTTCAATGGATGCTGGCGACTTATTAACTCCCGAGCTTGCGCAGTTACTGTCTTTGTTACGTGCCGATGCCAACCCAATGCCACATAAGCAATTAGTGAGCGTGCTAAAAGAGCAATGGGGGGATGACTGGTTATCGCGTTTTTCTCATATTGAACTAAGACCGTTTGCAGCTGCATCAATTGGGCAGGTTCATTTAGCTTATATAGAAAATGGTGATCAATTAGCCGTTAAAATTCAATATCCAGGTATTGCTAAAAGTGTGGTAAGCGATGTGGATAATGTGATCACTTTACTTACTTTATCGCGATTATTACCTAAAGAATTGGATATAAAACCCTTAGTTGAAGAAGCTAAGGCACAGCTATTAGCTGAGGCTGATTACACCCTAGAAGCACAGTATTTAGCACGTTACAAAAACCTGTTAGCAGATAACGCGCATTTCAAAGTCCCTAGCGTGTATCCTCAGCACAGTACTGCGCAAGTGCTAACCATGGAGTATGTAGATGCCAAGCCTATAGAGGGCATTACATATTTACCACAATCAGAGCGAAGCCGAGTTGCTGAACAACTGATTGATTTATTTTTTAAAGAAATGTTTGTCTTTAATTTAATCCAAACCGACCCTAACTTTGCAAATTTTCATTACCAACCTGAATCACAAAAAATAGTATTATTTGACTTTGGTGCCACACGCGAAATTACCCCAGCACTAAGTAATGCCTACCTAGCTTTATTTAAAGCTGGTAGTAATAATGATCGTGAAGGGGTGCTCAATGCTGCCACCGATATTGGTTATTTTAAAGATTCGCTCAAAGACAATTACAAAGAAAAAGTGATTGATTTGTTTTTAATGGCCTGCGAGCCACTGCGTTATCACGGTGAGTTTGATTTTAAAAACAGCGAGCTTGCTAGCAATATTAAAGATGCTGGCTTGCAGTTAAGCGCACAGTCACAGCAATGGCATACGCCTCCTGTTGATGCGTTGTTTATTCACCGTAAGCTAGCGGGCTTGTATTTAATTGCAGCACGGCTAGAAGCAAAAATAGATATTAAGGCATTATTTAGCCATTACTAGGTGCTAAAGCAGGAGAGAATTGGCATAATACTCGCGATATTTCGCGAGGTCTGCAATGATAAAAAACTTTTTAAACGATCCTACTTTATTACTTAATGCGGTAGGTGAGGGCATATACGGATTTGATTTATCTGGTAATGCGGTATTTGTAAACCCAGCCGCAGAGCGAATGACGGGTTGGACGGCCGAAGAATTGCTGGGTAAAAAAATACATCAATATCATCATCATAGCCATGCCGATGGCACGCCTTATCCTGCCGATGAATGCCAAATTTACTGCACCATGTTTGATGGCAAACGCCGCGAGGTTAAAAACGAAGTATTTTGGCGTAAAGATGGCAGCGCCTTTGCTGTTGAATATACCTCCACGCCTGTTTATAAAAATAGCCAGCTTATTGGTGCCGTGGCCGTTTTTCGCGATATATCAGCGCAGCAGCGAACCCAAACCGCGCTCCAAGATGCTTTAGCGCAAGTAAAGCATTTAAGCGAGCAGCTCAAAGATGAAAACGACTACCTTACTGCCGAGCTAAATCAGGATTGGCAAGACTCAGGGCTTGTAGGGCGCAGTGATGTATTTCAACGTATGTTGCAGCAAATACAGTTAGTGAGCGAAACCGACAGTACGGTGTTGATACTTGGCGAAAACGGTACTGGTAAAGAGCTGGTGGCGCGTAACTTACATAGATTAAGCAAGCGCAATGAGCAGGCGTTTATAAAAGTTAATTGTGCGGCGTTTACCCCTAGCTTATTAGAATCGGAGTTGTTTGGACACGAACGAGGCTCGTTTACCGGCGCAAATGAGCGACGTAAAGGGCGTTTTGAACTTGCTGATAAGGGCACTTTATTTTTAGATGAAGTGGCAGAGCTGCCGTTAGAGTCACAAAGTAAATTATTACGAGTATTACAAGAGCGCGAATTTGAGCGAGTAGGGGGCAGCCAAACCCTAAAAGTCGATATTCGTATCATTGCTGCAACCAATCGTAACTTGTGGGAAATGGTACAAGCAGGGCAGTTTAGAATGGACTTATATTATCGTTTAAACGTGTTCCCTATCAAAGTGCCAGCACTAAAAGAGCGAAAAGAAGATATACCTTTTTTATGTCAAAACTTAATTGTGCAAATAAACAAGCGGCTAGGTAAGCAATTACAGGGGTTAAGTAACAAAGCTATTAGGCAACTACAGGCCTATGACTGGCCCGGTAATATCAGAGAGCTGCAAAATGTGTTGGAGCGAGAAGCTATTTTGTCTACACAGCCCACGCTGCAGTTAAGTCAGCCGCTAAAAGCGGGTGATGCGAGTACTGTTAACCCAACGCTTACACTAGATGAGGCGCAAAGGCAGCATATTATCTCCGTACTGATGTTATGTAACTGGAAAATTGCAGGCGAACAAGGCGCGGCAAATAAGCTGGGCTTACCTGAGAGTACGCTTCGCTCAAAAATGCGAAAATTGGCAGTGCAACGCACACCTTAACTCGCGATATATCGTGCATGTCGTTAAATGTCGCGAATTTTTGCTTGGGTAATTTGTGTAAAATCAAAAAATATCAATAAGTTAAATTAGCTTTCACTGTGGTCTGAAAGTTGCAAAAGCATACTTAATACCCGTCACTATTAAGTAAGTAGCATGAAGTTTGATATTAAAGAAGAAGACATGATCATTAAGCCCTACAAAGAAGAAGGGCCGATTTATATACGCGAGCAAAAAGGGTTTTTTCAGCGTATACGCCGTAATTTAGGCTGGCTGCTAATGCTCAGCTTTATCGCCATTCCTTGGATTCAATATAACGGTCAGCAAGCGGTTTTATTGGATGTGGCCACCCAAAAGTTTACTATTTTTGGCCTAACCTTATTACCTCAAGACTTTATGATTCTCGCCATGCTATTTATGGTGGGGGCGTTTGCGTTATTTTTTGTGACCAATTGGCTTGGCCGTGTGTGGTGCGGCTATACTTGCCCGCAAACAATTTGGATGTTGATGTTCTCTTGGGTGGAACAACGTATTGAGGGGACGCGTAACCAACGTATTAAGCTTGATAAAAGCCCATGGGATATTACCAAGTGGCGTAAAAAAATTACTAAGCACAGTGCATGGCTGGTTATTTCACTCTTAACTGCCACTTCTTTTTTAGCGTATTTTATTCCAGCTAAAACCTTATACCTAGAAATGGTTAATTTTGAATGGTCTGGGATCACTAGTTTTTGGGTGTTTTTATTTGCATTTTGTACCTATGGCAACGCAGGTTTTTTACGAGAAAAAATGTGTACAGTGGCGTGTCCGTATTCGCGCTTTCAATCTGTGATGTTTGATAAAGACACGCTGGTGGTAACCTATGATAGCGAACGAGGTGAAAACCGCGGCCCACGTAAACGTAAAGCCGATCCTAAAGCGCTTAATTTAGGTGACTGTGTAGACTGTAACTTATGTGTTGAAGTGTGCCCTGCTGGGATTGATATTCGCAATGGACTGCAATATGAATGTATTAACTGTGGCTTATGTATTGATGCCTGTGACGATACCATGGATAAGTTTGGCTACGAAAAAGGCTTAATTAAATACGCCAGTGAAAAGCAAATGGCGGGGCAAAAAACTAATCCATTTAGGCTCAAGTTAGTGGGCTATGGCGCTTTAACTGCGCTGTTAATTATTTCTATGTTTGCTTGGATGCTACAACGTACGCCTATCGAAGCCTCTGTCCTTAGAGACAGAAACGCACTGTATCGGGTAAATTATGAAGGGTTAGTCGAAAACCCTTATACACTCACCATCATTAACAAAACGCAGCAACCTTTGCATTATTCTATTTCAATTAGTGGGTTAGAAGGTGCGAGCTTGCAAAGTCCTAACGCCGTGTTGGTAGAGCCAGGGTTGATGAAAAGTGTTCCTGTAACGGTTACTGCCGATGGATATGATATACCCACGAAGGTGAGTAAGCTGCAGTTTAAAATCACCGCACAAGAGGACAATAGCATTTCTATTACTAAAGAGAGTCAGTTTTATAAAAACTAGCCCATTTGGTTTTTCGTTGACTATGCCTCGGTCGTGTCATTGATTTACTCGGCTGAGGTAAGCTGACTTTTTATAAACGCTTTAGCGCTTGGCAAGTCATCAAATAAGCAATCTTGTAAATGAGCGTCACGACCTGAGCTGTGCATAATACGTTTTAGTTGCCTTATGGCTATGGGAGAGGTGAGTATAAAGGCACTCATTATGCAATTATTTATCCCCATTGTTTGGCTAACATCGATCATATTTTTTTCAGCGTCAGGGGTGGCGGCCACAACGTCAGGCGAGTGGCTAATATAGCCCCAAGGTTGATGTTTAAACGTTGCAATGGTGTCTAACAGAGCGGCTTTAAAGTGATTTAATAACTCAGGGTTTAAGTTGCCTTTAAATTGCGCAATAACAATATTACCCTCAACATAAAAACTGTAACTGCCGTAATTATTTTTAAATTTCAATAGCCGCTCCTTTGTCTAGACCTTATTATGTGCTGATGGATACCATAACTATTACTTATTAATAATGTAGTCCAACGCACCCGAAATTGCCGCAACTTGCGCTAATATGCATTCTTCAGGGGTGGCCGTTGCACTATCTGGGTAAACTTCCGTGGTTGTAACGTAGGTCGCATCAGATAACCCCATGCATAAACCTAACTCTTTTGCTGCATAGTTTATTACCCCAAATTGTTCTTGAGGTACACCAATTAATTGTTTATTTTCATCGCTTGGAGCGATGTGTGTGACCTTTTCAACACATTCAATAATAGCTTTTTGAAAAGCAGGCTCTGGTTTGTTGCTGTCAGCGACTAAATAAAAACCGTCTGGAATATTCCAATTAGTATTTACTTTACCTTCGCGCGCTGCAAGTGCAGGGCGAAATTCACTGTTATCTGAATCAGTGGTTTCATGCAAATCGATATGCGCGATTAAATCAGTATTTAAAGATTGCACATAATTCATTACCAATGCAGATTCTTGCGCTGGGCTGCCTTCATAAAAAGAACGGTTTGGATCAATTGCTTCTGGGTTCCAGCGGTTTATTGTTTCATAACCCCATGGGCTAATGCAGGGAGTAATCACCAGATTAAATTTCTCTGCGTATTGAGTTGCCAATGTTTTTGCAAACCTTAACGCACCGTGTACTCCGCTGGTTTCGTAACCATGTACGCCGCCAGTGATTAGCACTGTGTGTTTATTTTTATCAAAGTTTTGGGTTTTTAATGCAAACAAAGGGTAACTGTTTTGAGCATAATTAAGTTCACCATATTGCTCTACAATAAGCGTATCTTTTAGCTCATTAATTAGCGTTAATACTTCATCGTTATAGCTGCGTTTAATTTTCTGGGCTTCAAGCCATTGGAGTTTATGATTGTTATTCCATTTTTCACCAGGGTTGCCAATAGGGTAGGTACTGTTATTCATATTAAACCTTTACGTTGAATTATCTCTGCGGGCTATAGAGCACATAGACCATAATGACGAAAATAAAGCGTTAGCTTAACGCTGACTAAAATAGCGCGCAAGTATATGCGATAGTCACTGCATTAGTTAATGGCTGAGCTTGAATGCGGATAGTGCCTTTGTTGCATAAAGTCTTCTAAAAACCATGCGGCAAACTCATGTCTGCCCTCTACATCGGCTTTACTATAGATGTCTGATGCTTGTTGGCGTACTGTTTTTTCTTTAGTGTTTCTTAGTGCGCTTATTTCTTTAAAGCTTAAGCCTTTAAGTAATAACATCGCGACTTCTTGCTCACTGCGAGTCAATGTCCATTGTGAAAATTGGGTTTGAATAACACCACTGTATTCATGACGCGCGTCTTTCATTTCCTGCGATATGTTGTTTAACTGAGTCACAGAACTGTGTAATTCGCGCTTAAGGTTAATAATTTTTTTAGTTCGCGTGTTAATATCTTTAATTAAATACAGAGCACCCAAGGCAGAAATAATCACAATTAAGCTCTCAGTAAAAATATGCCACTGCGGCACCCCTAATTTTAAATCCATGATCACGTCAAAAAAATTTAACACCATGATCACCAATAGCGTTGCTGCGATTATTTTATCTCTCATTAAGTTCTCTAATATCAGTAGGTTAAATTTGCAATGGACATATGTACTGTACTGCCAAAATCAGGGTTTATAAGCATATTAAGGCGTTTGCCTGATGATTTAACAGTCTAAAAAAGTCATGGTTGATTCTATAAAATTAATCAAATGTGAACAAACTAAATGCTGTTAAATTTTACAAAAAAAATGCGTCATTTTTTGCGTATTCAATATACGTTATTTTTCTTCTTTACGGTGACTTTATTAACATTTAATCCTGTGTTTGCTTCGCAAAATTTAGCACCTGTAGGGCTTTCTTCACTCAGTGGTTTTGATGTTGAATTTGCGCCGATTCAAAAAACAGAGTTTATTAACAGGCAAAGTTTAATTGGTGAAGTTAATTTCAAACCTGGGGTCAATTATACGGTGCTGTTTGCGTTTGATGTACAGCAGGTTCGTTACTTATACCCTAACGGCAGCATGGTTGAAAAGGGCGCCACTATTGCAAGCGTTGAGGGCAGTGATGTACACCATTTTTTAGATGCCTATCAATCAGCAAAAGACATGCTCGCTATTGCTAAAAGCCATTACGACATAAACCAACAACACTTAAAAAACAAAATAATAAGAAGTTCTGAATGGGTTGAAATCACAAAAAGCTATTTTGAAGCCAAGCTAAATTTTGAACATATGCAACATCAAATGGCATTTTTAAACATTGATGATAATGAAAACGTGACCTTAGTGAGTCCAAAAACGGGCATTTTAAAACTCACTAATGAGTCGGGAAACCGTGTGATGGGTGACACCGCGTTTGATATTATCGATGCAAGTAGTATTCGCGTTAAGATTAAAGTCCCTCTTAGTTTTTCCAACACGTTAGCGCATTTCAAGCTGTCAGAAAGTTGCAGCTTAAATATTGAGAGCTATGACAGTATTGCAGATAAATACCATCAAATAGTGTGGGCGTCGCCAAGCTCAAATGAGTGCCAGCTTAGACTGGGGCAAACTATCAAAGTCACACCGGTAAATAAATTAACGGGCTTTAAAATAGCAAAGTCAGCGGTGTTTGAATTTGAAGATGTTAATTATATTGCTTTAAAGTCTGGCGATAAGCTTGAGTTACTGCCGATTGAGCTCAAGGGTACACAAGGCAAAGACTATGTATTTACTGCTAACAAAAACCTAGATGATCAGCAGGTACTAATAAGCTCGGTAAGTGCGCTACAGGGTATGTTGCTTCACTTAGGGAGAGAGTAAATGTTAAACCAGCTTATTAAGTTTTCACTTACTCAGCGTTTGTTTGTTAGTATTTTTGTTATTGTTGCTATGGCCATTGGTGCTAAATCTTGGTTAAGTATTCCGGTGGATGCTTTTCCAGAAATATCGCCCACCCAAGTTAAAATAGTTTACAAATTACCCGGCATGAACGCCCTTGAAATAGAATCGCAAGTAACACGGGTGATTGAAACCGAATTACTGGGTATTCCGTCACAGCAAATGCTGCGCTCTACCACTAAGTATTCTATTACCGATATTACCATTGACTTTGAAGAGGGCACCGACATTTATTGGGCGCGTCAGCAAGTGAATGAGCGTTTATTAAATATTTTGCCCACCTTGCCCAGTAATATTAGTGGCGGCATGGCGCCAATGAGCACGCCTTTGAGCGAGGTGTTCATGTTTACTATAGAAAGTACTCACTTATCGCTGATTGAAAAAAGAGAGCTTTTAGATTGGCAAATTCGTCCATTACTGCGCACTGTAACCGGTGTTGCAGATGTAAATAGCCTTGGCGGCTTTTCAAAAACCTATGAAATACTTCCCAATACTTTATTGATGCAACAGCATCAAGTCAGCTTTGATGAAATGAAGTTAGCAATCACGCAAACGAATCAAAACGGTGGCATAGGGCGCTTAGAAAAAGGCAACGACACCTTAATTTTGCGCACTGAGGGCAAATACACCGATATAACCGCCATTGAAAATACCGTGATTAAGTCCACTCAAAATAAGGTTATTCGGTTAAGTGATATTGCCACGGTACACGTTGGCAGTTTAACCCGTTATGGCGCAGTTACTAAAAACAGTGAAGAGGCGGTACAAGGGCTTATAATTGCGCTTAAAAATAGTAATACAGCGCAAGTTGTTGAAGATGTAAAAGATAAACTTCGCACCATTGAAGCGTCATTACCGCAAGGCACAAAAATTAATGTGTTTTACGACCGTTCTAACTTAATAAATACCGCAATTAGCACCATTACTAGCGCACTAGGCCAAGCGATTATTTTAGTGATAGTGCTACTTGCCTTGTTTTTAGGTGATATTCGCTCTTCATTGGTGGTGTCTTTGTCTTTACCTATGTCGGCATTGCTGACATTTATAATGATGAAGCAGTTTGATTTATCGGCTAATTTAATGAGTTTAGGTGGCTTAGTGATTGCCATTGGTATGCTGGTGGACTCATCGGTAGTTATTGTTGAAAACATAGTGAATCGGTTGGCTAATAATCAGCACCTCCCTCGGCTGCATGTTATTTATCGCGCCTGTAAAGAAGTCGCGGCGCCAGTGTTCTCAGGCACAATCATTATAATTATCGTGTTTTCACCGCTATTAATGCTAACAGGGTTAGAAGGCAAGTTATTTACCCCAGTGGCGCTCACTATCGTGTTTGCCATGCTTAGTGCGCTGTTGTTATCGTTAACGGTTATTCCAATTTTAGCCTCGTTGTTATTAAAAAATGAACCCGTAACCCAGCCTAAAATGGTCACGCTATTACAAGGTTTTTATACTAAAACACTTGCCCAAGCAATTAAAAAGCCGGTGGCTATTAGTGTTATATCAGTTGCTGTTTTAGTGCTCAGTGGGGTGTTATTTCAGGGACTTGGTAAAAGCTTTATGCCCGTTTTAGATGAAGGCGACATTATTGTGCAACTGGAAAAATCGCCGAGTATTTCCTTGCAAGCCTCGTTGGATATAGATAAACAAATTGAAGCCACACTGTTAAAAAACACCCCTGAAATCGTACAAATTGTTGCCCGTACCGGATCCGATGAACTCGGGCTTGATCCTATGGGATTAAACGAAACCGATGTGTTTATGGAATTAGCGCCAAAAGATACGTGGCGTTTTGACTCCAAAGCGCGGCTAATCGAGGATATTCGACAAACACTTGCGCAATTTCCTGGGGTAAATATTGGCTTTACTCAACCAATACAAATGCGGGTATCAGAAATGCTCACCGGTGGCACCGGTGATATTTCGATTAAAGTATTCGGTAATGACATTGCGACACTTTCCTCATTAGCTGAAAAAATCACGGCACTTGCCACTAACATTGACGGCGCAAGTGATGTGCAAATGGCGCTTATCGAAGGGGGTAAATACGTAAATATTAAACTTATTCCTGAGGTTGCTAGTCAGTTTGGTTTAACCACCGAAGGATTAAGTGATTATTTAAAGTCGCAATTAGAAGGCCTACAGGTATCGGCACTGCAAGAAGGAAACCGCGTGATCCCAATTGTGTTTAATGCACAAAAAGGCGAAAGCGCAGCACACTTTGAGTTATCGTCAATGAGCGCATTAAAACAAAAGCTAATTTTAATGCCCGACAACAGCCTACTACCACTTGAAGAGGTGGCTAATATTAGCTTTAAAACGGGGCCATTGTTAATAGAGCGAGAAAAAGCAAAGCGCTTTGCTTCTGTAAGCGTTAATGTGGATAACCGCGATGTGGTTAGTTATGTAAATGAACTGGAAGCTAAAATTAATAGCAGCATAAAATTACCCAGTGGTTTTACCTTGTCGTTTGGTGGCGAATTTGAAAGCCAGCAACGTGCAACACAAAACTTGCTGGTGCTTATTCCGGTGGCATTAATACTGATTTTCATTATTTTATTTACCACGTTTAAATCCTTATCTAAATCAACGCTGATAATTGCTAATATTCCGTTTGCGTTAATGGGGGGAGTGATTGCCCTGTTTATTAGTAATGAATACCTGTCGGTGCCTGCATCGGTTGGTTTTGTTGCTTTACTTGGCGTAGCGGTACTCAATGGTATTGTGATGATCAGCTACTTTGAGCAAATGAAAATGTTTTCTGCCAATGTAACGCAGCGCATTTTAGATGGCGCAAGCAGACGCCTTCGCCCAGTGTTAATGACAGCCACAACCGCCATGTTTGGTTTACTGCCACTGGTATTTGCCACCGGCCCTGGCGCTGAGATTCAAAAACCATTGGCAATTGTGGTTATTGGCGGGTTAATTACCTCAACAATTACAACACTTTATTTATTACCTATCTTTTATGGTTGGTTGGAGAAAAAACATGGCTGAACAGTTACTTTTTACCCTAAATGTACCCACAAACATAAAAGATGACGTGGTTGATATATTAATTGGCATAGACTGCATTACCGGCTTTAACTTAAAAAACATTGAAGGCTACAGTAAAGAGCACAGTGAATTTGACATTGCCGAGCAAGTAGAAGGGCATCGCAGCTTTTATCAGTTTGAGGTGCATATATTATTACCTGAACTTGCCATAGTAAAAACGGCGTTAAGCCCTGTTTGTAAGTACACGCCGTTAAAATATTGGGTAACCCCAATTTATGAAAGTGGGCACTTAGGATAACTCAGTATCTAGCATTTTATGCTGCTGAGCATTCTCAGCAGCATTGCGTGTTACTCGAACACTCCTTTTATGACTGCATGGGTGTTTTGCACCATTAAAGTGCCGTTAGCCCATACATACTCAGGGGTTAGGGTCTCTTTATCGAGAAGGACAACATCCGCGTCGCTTGTTGCTTTAAGGCGGCCTTTATCAAGTCCTAAAATATCGGCAGGGTTACTTGTTATGCTCATTAAAGCGTGCTCTATAGGGACGTTGTATTCTTTGACTGCTTGCTGAAACGAACTCAGTAGTGATGCCTCTTTGCCTACCTCAAGCCCCAATAAATTAAAGTCTTTATCAAAAATAGGTAAGCTGGCATGGCCATCTGAGCTCATAGTAAGTTGATTTGGTGCTACACCTTGTTCTAAGCAGTAAGCAAGAGCATGGGCTGCTGCATATTCACCATGGGCTAAATCATAGTCGGTTGTGCTGGTGGTAAAGTCGATAGTACCGCCCTGATCACAAAAGTGAATACCGGCATCAAGAAGTGCTTTATTGCGGTTCATATGCGTAGGGTAAAACTGTTTAAGCTTAATATCACTTTGCTCAGCCACCTGATGTAAAATAGTTAAATGGCTATCAACAGGGCCAACATGAATACTCACAGTGCCTTTTTTACCACTGAGCATACCGGCTACTTTGGCCTCTGCTGCCAATTCTGCTAATTGCTGTACCGTAGGTTGGCTCCTGCGATGATCAGAAATCGCCACTTCGCCAACACCTATAAACTCCTCTATATACATGATGTCGTCAGTAATTGAGTGGGTGAGTGTTTTCGCGGGTAAATGATACGAACCGGTATGGCAAAATACATTCAGCCCTTGCTCTTTTAGGCCTTTTGCTTTGGCAACCAAGTTGGTCAGTGTACGTGAGCTTGAATCGGTACCCAGTGCGGCCACCACCGTGGTGGTGCCCGATAAGGTTGCATCGGTTAGGTTCATTTCAGGGGTGCGGCTGGCAAATCCAGCCTCGCCACCTTGTGCAAAAACAGGTGGTGATTGTTGGTCGTTAACTGCTTGATATTGTGAAAGCTGCACAGTATGGCTGTCAGGCTCTGCATTAAATACCCCAGAGGTAATAAATACCGTGGCCATATAGGCAATCACTGCCACGCAAAGCAAAATGATGCTTGCATCGGGCATAGAAAATTGTTTTTGTTTCATAATTTCACTTTAATAAAAGGTCATTGTGTTGATGCGTAAATAAACGCTTAAACGTACTTTAGCACTTAATAGGCAGTGTCACTGTAGCCATGACCTGTAATAAAAGGAATGCCGCAAAGCGTTTGCTTTGCGGCTAAGCGGTTAAAAACGGTAGCTAATACTTAATTTGTAATTAGCACCTAGGGCATTATGGTTGATTGAATCAAAGCCACGGCTTGAACCATAAAGTGTGGGTGGCTCTTTATCAAAAATATTATTGATGCGCGCGCAAAGTCAGCGATTTATTAACATAGTAACCCGCAGATAAATCCCAAACGAGCCAGTCATCAACCTGATGCTCACCTTTTGAGTCTAGTACGCCAAGTGAATCTAGCTCATCAATTTCACGGCTACGCAGGCCTTCTATATCATCTTCGTAGCTGCTGGTGTAGTTTGCACCTAATTAAGGTAGTAACTTTGCGCTTCCCAATCTATTGACATACGCGCAATATTTTCAGGATAACGATAAGTTCCCACCAGCTTCTCTAACTAGTCAGACCCCGGTTTATTACGTTCAAACTCAAGGTAATGAGTGCCGTCAAACGCAAAGGTTAAATCGCCGCTTGGTAATACAAACCTATGGTCAAACTTAAAGTCTATGCCAGCTAATGTTTGTGACCCAGTGTTTTCAAGTGGGATTGCATGATCGCGAAACAGCGGTAAAAATAGCTCGTCATCACGTGGGTTAAATTCACCTATATAATTGCTTAAAATCTCAGTTAAATTAGCGCCGTCTTGCTCTATGTTTATATTACTGTTGTCGGTGACATCACATAATGCTTCATCGTACGATATGCCTTGCTCGCCCGGTGGTACAATGCCACAGTGACGAAGTGACGCATCGGTTATGGCGCGGTCGAGCACTGCGGTCATGTTGGTATCGATTACTTCTTCATGATCAAACTGCCAATAATCAATGGTTAAATTAGTATTAGCCGAGGGACTCCATGCAAAACCAACACTAATAGCCTCAGATTCTTCTGCATTTAGATTTGGGTTACCTAACTCTAACGAATTAACACTCACTTGGGTGCCATCACCCATACAGTATAAATCGGCTACAGCTTGGTTTGCACCACAGTCAAAAGTAGATTGTGTGGTTCTTAATTTAACGCCAGCCTGCGTTAATGATGGTGCTCTAAACGAGGTTGACCATGAACCACGAACAACCAACGAATCAGTTGGACGATAGCTCAAACCTATTTTAGGATTAAAGGTGCCACCAAAATCATCGTAATGATCGTATCGACCTGCTGCTTGCAGCTCTATTTGCTCTGTGAGTGAAATACTTAATTCAGCAAACGCTGCATATTGAGTGAGATCGGCTTCTGATAAACTAGAGCCAAAGCCAAATACATCAACAAGATAGTCTTTATCTGCTTGAGCTTGTGAATCAAGCGAAGGAATGTCTCTTAGCTCTTCACGGCGTGCTTCTACTCGTTCAATGTTGGTGTCGGTGTTGGTTTCTTGTGCATGTGCAAAAGTGATCGGGTTCAGTAATGCGCTTACTGTGGCCGCAATTGTTAGTTGACGAAACATCTTAAATACCTTTTGTCTTTTTAAGCGCACAAAAACATACAAACAGATCTGTGGCTTTTAATTGTTATATTTTTAGACAGGGCAGTGGTGAAATGACACGCTAAGCCCCTCACTGTGAAAAAGTGAGGTGGTGGGCTACTCGTCAAACCACTCCGAAAGGTAGTGTGGTGAGTAGAAATATGTTGTAAGCAAACGTGCTTTTTTAAACATAACTCTCATTCCAAAAGGTTTTTGACAAAGCCAGCAAAGGGGTGCTAGCTTACTCGCGTTTTAAAGTTCCTTTTTTCACAGCAAGTGAGAGACGCTCTCGCAAGTTATTTCTTATAATTTTTTACATGAGTATAACATAATGGAACGAATATATTTACCAAACAAACGGTTAGCTAAATCGCGTACAGTAACGGCTGTTTTTTCGTTTTTTATTGCTTTTTCGCTGCAGTTAAGCGCAAAAGAATCTGAACAAACGTTAGTATTAGTCGGCGGTGCACTCACAACGTGTGCTAGTTTAAGCCCTAAAAATTGTGAAAAAAACACACAAATTCCGGGTAAAATACATAATGTATTTGCGCTCTCCCACGCTAAAATTAGTCAAATAAAGCTACAATGGCCAAGTAAAAATACGCAAGCTAAAAACAAAACTATTAAAAATTTAGCAACAATGCAGGCTAAATCATCACCCACATTGTCAAAAAAAGAGCTGTTATGGTTATGGCGCGATATTGATAGTAAACAGCTCAATAGTTTAACGGATCAAGAATACAATTTTGTAATAGATATGCTTGAAGTAGCGCAGCTGCAGAGCGACAATACGCGACTAAAAGAGCAGGTCAATACCGCGCTTAATAGCGAATCCGCCGCGACAGATATTTTGCAATTTATATCGGGCAGTTTAAAAGTAAAAAGTACTAACCCGAGCATACTAGCCATTACCGCCTCAAGCAGAGACCCTTATGAATCTGCTGATTTTTACGAAGGATTACTTCGTTTTCCCAATATAAATTCACAATGGCTTGCATTAACTCCTGCGCTTGCTAAAGCAATAACTACCAATAAATGTGATGATTTAAACACGCTTAGGCACTCTGAAATGGGGCTATATCAACGTGAATATATTTACCCTGATCGCACTCAAGCAGAATATTTGCTGTGTAAAAACGGCACAGACGCTCTAGTGCAGCTAATCAAAAATAGTACCGGTGTTATGTTTAATGGCGGCGATCAAAGCTTAACGCGCAAGGTATTGTTTGATGAAAATAATCAGCCATATCCATGGACAAAAGCGTTACAGTCTCGCCCTGTTGTTGTAGGTACAAGTGCAGGCACCGCAGTGCAAAGTGGCGGGCAAGCGCACGGTGGTAATGTGGTTATGATCACTAATGGCACAAGTTTATCGGCATTGAAAGAAGGCGCGCAAGCCATTGATGCACCCAGTGAGCGCTCAAACAGCGATAGTTTAACTTACAACCGCTTTGGGGGTTTAGGCACATTTAGTTACGGTGTACTCGATACACACTTTAGTGAGCGAAACCGTACATTAAGACTAGGCACCTTGCTCGACAGCTTCAGTGCAAATCAAGCTCAACCCGCATTTGGTTTTGGTGTAGACGAAACCACCGCCTTAGTGGTTATTAAATCTGAATCAGGGAATTTAATGACCGTAATTGGTAAAAATGGTGTGGTGATGGTTAAATCAACAGGGCAGGCTCAGGCTGAAACTAAAACCTACAGTTACTCGTACTGGCCTGCTGGCAGTGTGATTGATATTAAAAATAATGATTTTACCTTAAGTCAGCGCAGTATTAGCCAAGCATTACCAGCAATTAAAATACCGCCTTTACCGGTTCAGCGTTTCGGCAGTATTTTAACGGATGCCAAATTGCGCTCTTTAACGCAAGCCATGTGCTTGAGCCAAGAACAAACCGCTGTTGGTCAGCAAGATGCGTTTATTATTAGTCTATCAACTAAGCCTGAGTCGGTTTATCACCGTATTAGTGCTGAGCAGTATGGCTGTGCGGTGAGTAATTTAGAAATTTCAGTGAGTACCTTTTAATTTAATTAAACACGCTGCTTAGTTGATTTTAGATTAAGCGGCCATACTATATTTAAAGCGTGTTATTAAATCACAACAAAAGGAAGGTTCATGAGTAAAGTAGCGGTTATTTATTTTTCTGGATATGGCCATACCAAAAAAGTGGCGGAATTTGTGGCTGATGGAGCAAACGCTCAGCTTATTGCAATCGATGAAAATGGTGATATTAAAGACACCGATTGGGATGCATTAAACAATGCAGACGCCATTATTTTTGGTGCACCTACCTATATGGGCTCATACCCTTGGCAGTTTAAAAAGTTTGTTGATGCCACCTCTAAAGTGTGGTTTACCATGGGTTGGAAAGATAAAGTGTTTGGCGGTTTTACTAATAGCGGCAGCCTAAATGGCGACAAACAAGTCACCCTAATTAGTATGCAAACGTTAGCTTCACAGCATGGTGGAATTTGGGTAAGCCTAGGGTTACCACCCGCCAATAAATTGGAATCAACCCGTCAAGACATCAATAACTTAGGCGGTTCGGTTGGCGTATTAGTACAATCACCTACTGATGCTGACGAAACGGCTATTCCATCAGGCGATTTAGAAACGGCTCGTTTATACGGTGAGCGCGTTGCTGAAATAGCAAAACGATTAAAGTAAAAATGACCTAAATTAAGTTTATTTAATCCGTAAAGCCACACTTAATTAGTGTGGCTTTTTAGTTTGATAGCCCCAGTTCTTGCCTATGCTCAAGTTGATATAAGCTTGAATATTCACGTTTATGAACTTCAAATAAATACGCTCTCAGTTGCTCTTTACCATGGTGAATATGCTTTATTTTAGCTGCTATGCCACACTCACTGTGCCTAACGGGTTCTATGTCTAATGATATAGCCGCTTCATTGGGTAAAATAAATTGCATATTTTGTAACTCATCAAGCTCACTGTTTATTGATGTGGATTTTAAAAATATTCCTGTGCTTGAGATAGATTCAATGCAAAAACCTTGGCTTTGAATATTTAATTCACTTAATCGCCAGCTACGTTGAGTGCCTTTAGTATCAATCACTTCTGGGGCTGCTAACACAGTACTGAAATGGCCTAATTCATCAGTTTTAAATTGAAGTGGAAATCACAGTTGGTAATGAGCTACTTCTGCTAATAGGGTTAATTTAGCCTGACCAAGTAAATGCGCAATACCATCTGGTATTGATGTTTGTACTGTTAGTTTTGTTTCATTAATTAATGCTGTACTTTGACTAGGTTCAAACAACCCAGATAAAAAGTTAATTTCTTCGTCAGACAAATCTATGTATTTTCCTTAATACCTAAATCGTAGATTCTATTCCTTACAAGGTTTCTGCCCAATGAATGACCCGTTTATTATTTTGTAGGATTTAGCCTGTACGGCTTTATTTTTATACAATTTATAATTTTAGCTTTTCTGGCTAAAAATATAAGCACTTGATTTAAAGTAATTATATTTGTTTTTAAGCTTATTTAGTTAAATGATTGAATAGATTTTTTGGTATTCTACCCCCCAATAACAGCAATAAGTTAAGTAATGAAGTGTACAAAATTAAAGCGCTCTGCAACGTTTTTATACCAACTATGCGTAAATGAGACTTAGGTCTAGCTTACGAAGCATAAGGAAATACTTAAAATAGCGCCCAAATAATAATGGGGTTTAAGGGGTTCCAAATGCAATTAGAACGAATTCGTCATAGTGATTTACACAACAAAGTGATGTCTGCACAGCAGGCCAGTTTATTTATTAAAGACGGCATGACCGTAGGTATGAGTGGTTTTACTCGTGCCGGTGAAGCGAAAGCTGTACCACGTGCGCTTGCCGAGCGAGTACGTGAAAACCCAATGAAAATTAACCTAATGACGGGCGCGTCATTAGGTAACGACTTAGATAAGCTACTTACTGAATCAGGTGCGTTAGCGCGTCGTATGCCATTTCAGGTAGACAGCACATTACGTAAAGCAATTAACAACGGTGAGGTCATGTTTATTGACCAGCATTTATCTGAAACTGTTGAACAGTTACGTAATCATCAGTTAACTATGCCTGATGTAGCGGTGATTGAAGCCGTTGCTATTACAGAAGAAGGCCACATAGTACCAACTACGTCAGTAGGTAACTCAGCAAGTTTTGCTATTTTTGCCAAACAGGTAATTGTAGAAATTAACATGTTACATCAGCCAGAGCTTGAAGGGCTGCATGATATTTACATCCCTTCGTATCGTCCTACGCGTACTCCAGTGCCGCTCGTGAAAGTAGATGACCGTATCGGTAGTACTGCTATTCCAATCGATCCGGCTAAAATTGTGGGTATTGTATTTACCAATCAAAGTGACTCATTTTCAACAGTAACCGACCCAGATGCAGATACCGCCTCTATTGCACGCCATTTAGTTAACTTTTTTAAAGAAGAAGTAGCGCAACAGCGCATGCCTGCAAATTTAGGCCCATTACAAGCGGGTATTGGTAACATAGCCAATGCAGTCATGATGGGTTTATTAGACTCAGATTTTAAAGACCTCACTATGTACTCAGAGGTATTACAAGATTCTACCTTTGACTTAATTGATGCGGGTAAACTTAATTTTGCCTCTGGGTGTTCAATTATTTTATCAGAGCGTTGTAACGCACAAGTATTTAATAACCTTGAAAAGTACCGCGATAAGCTAGTACTTCGCCCACAAGAAATGTCGAATCACCCTGAAATTGTGCGTCGTTTAGGTATTATTGCAATTAACACGGCACTTGAGTTTGATATATATGGCAACGTTAACTCAACTCATGTGTGTGGTACTAAAATGATGAACGGCATTGGTGGCTCAGGCGACTTTGCACGTAATGCGCATGTATCGGTGTTTGTAACTAAATCAATTGCTAAAGGCGGCGCTATTTCAAGCGTGGTACCTATGGTAAGCCACGTCGATCATACCGAGCACGATGTTGATATTTTAGTAACCGAGCAAGGCCTAGCTGATTTACGTGGTTTAGCGCCACGCGAACGTGCTGTTGAAGTAATTAAACACTGTGTACACCCAGATTATCGCAACGCTATGCTTGATTACTACGAGCGTGCTTGTGTACGTGGCGGCCATACGCCTCATATTTTAGAAGAAGCATTCAGCTGGCATACCCGCCTTGAACAACAAGGCACAATGAAGCAAAGCTAATACATAAACCCCGCATTTGCGGGGTTTTTAATTTATGATGCCGATGCTTTATAGCGCGTTGTTATTGTTTTGCCATAAGGTGGTTTAAGTTTTTACTGTGTGCTGTAAAATAACTGCATATTTTTTACAGACTCGCCGTGGCGAGCAACATACAGAGTAACCATAATGGAAAATAAACTAACCGCAATCGACACTCTCGCGGAACTTGAAAGCTTTTTACTGCAAGTGGAAAACGGCGGTTTAGGTTTAACTGGCGTAGCAGGCGTCGGCATGGCAACTAATAATGCCGACGGCAGCCGTTTTGTCGCGGTGTTTGATGACAAGCAACAGCTTTTATTAGCCCGTGAAATTACCGAAGAGATTTTTCAAAGCGGCCAAGATATGGTGCGCAACGGCGTAGGGCGTAAACACTAATACCTTACTACTAATTTAAAAAGCGCCAAATGGCGCTTTTTTTGTGGTTTATTTTAAACAGGTGTTAAATATAAAATAAATGGTAATTATTCACCAAGACAAACTATTTTCTAAGGATCTTTTTTAGCTATTGGCTGATCCTGCCAGTGTGCCAAGCTAGAGCGATTACCCTATCGCTCTAGCTTTAATGAATTTAAACAGCATAAATATCACTGAAATAGTTGAGCAAACTAAAATTCAGTTACAAGAAGATAAAACACTCTCGCCAGCGTTGAAGATGTCTATTGAACTCATTCTTGTTGTCGTTGTTATGCTAGCTAACCTGAGCTGCACATAAGAAATGGAACTAAATGCCCTTGCGGTGATCAGATCTTTCGACCAAGAAACATAAGATTACCGAGGCAAGGGCATGAATAACTTAAATGCAATTTACGTAGATGTCGATGATTTTTGTTTATTATTAGATATGGTCGATAATGTTACAGGTAGTTTATACGCAGATAAAGGTTATGTATCTGCAAACCTAAAAGCGGAACTTGCTGAGCAAGGGATTGATTTTATTACAGGTCAACGACGTAATATGAAACGTCAGCCAATATCATCTTGGGATAGAGCGATGTTATCAACGCGTTTCATCATTGAAACAGTTTTCGACCAGCTGAAAAATATGGCTCAAATAGACCACACAAGGCACCGCAGCTGCATCTCATTTATGGCTAATTTAATTTTAATGGCTGGATTAATTGCCTATACTTTTCAGACTAAAAAGCCGAGTATAAAAGTGACTCGGCTTTAATTCTTATGCAGATCTGAGATTAACTAGACCCTCTACACCTGAAAATTGTAATACTAAAAGGCATGGTATTGAGCCAAACACAATTGCAAATAATTTCATCAAACAATAAGGGTAAAGTGGTTTTTCTTTTTTGATCGATCTGCATAACATTCTCTATTGTATTTTTAGACTCAAATTACAATTTGAAAAACATGGAGACAAGTTAAATGTGTTTATTTTTTAAAATAATGAGAAAGCTGGTTTAGGAGGGTGCCATTAGCTCTCTTCCTATATATCCCCCCCAATCAGAATCAGAAAGTAGAAAATAAATTAGATTAAAAAGGGTGCGATAAATATTTAGAAAGGCAAATTTTATAGTGCGATAAAGAGGATGTTTTAATTTATAACTAATTGAAGTTAACAAAATTAATTGGTCGGTATGGAGAGATTCGAACTCTCGACCCCTGCCACCCCATGACAGTGCGCTACCAAGCTGCGCCACATACCGACTTCGATTGCAATAGTACGTGTATTTATAAAAAAATCAATAAGCTTTTGTTTGTTTGGATATTTATTGCGCAAGCGTTTAATATTAAGCGCTTGCGCCAGAAGTTTTACACGGCTTTACTCTTTATTTAACCACTGGTTGATCGTGTTATACATTTCATCTCGTAGTATTGGTTGCGCAGTTTTGTTAGGGTGTAAGTTATCGTTTTGCATTAGCTCGTTTTTTCCTGCTACTTTAAGTACAAAAAACGGCATTAAATAAGAGCCTGTGGCTTTGCTAACACTGGCAAAACTATCGGTGAACATTTTACTGTAACGTGGGCCATAGTTAGGTGGAATATAAATTTCCATAAGTGCGGTTTGTGCATTTGCAGCTTGGCTTTTTTCAATTAAAGCCGTTAAGTTAGTTTGCATTTTTGTGATTGGAAAACCGCGCAGGCCATCATTAGCACCAAGCTCAATGAGCACGTGAGTTGGTTGGTATTGCTCAAGTAGCGCGTCTAATCGGCGCAATGCACCGCCGGTGGTTTCGCCGCTAATACTGGCATTTACTAAGTTGATAGGGCGTTGCTCGTTATCGTATTTATCTTGTAACAATTGCACCCAGCCTTGTTCTTGTTTTAAGCCATAGGCTGCGCTTAAACTATCACCAAGTATTAAAATCGTGTTGTTAGCTACCGCGTGTAGTGGGTTAATAACTAAAAATAAAATGAATACACAACGTAGGATTGAATGGGTCATATGTCAGCGCTTTCTCAATTAAATATAATTCAAGTAAATGGTTTATCTAAAGTTGTATCTACCCTTGAAGGTGAGTTGTCCATCCTCAGCGACATCAGCTTTAATGTCAAGCATGGTGAGTCTGTTGCTGTTGTTGGCACGTCGGGCTCAGGTAAATCCACTTTATTAAGTTTATTAGCAGGGCTTGATACGGCCAGCAGCGGCGAAGTAATGTTAGATGGGGAGCCGCTGCACGAATTAGACGAAGAAGCACGTGCAGCACTCAGAGCTGCAAAAGTTGGCTTTGTATTTCAGTCTTTTATGTTGGTACAAAGTTTAACTGCACTTGAGAACGTCATGCTACCGGCAGAGCTTGCAGGTAAAGAAGACGCCAAAGAACAAGCGCTCGCATTACTTGAAAAAGTCGGCTTGAGTCACCGTGTTGATCATTACCCGTCGCAGTTATCTGGTGGTGAGCAACAACGTGTTGCCATTGCTCGCGCATTCGTGGGTTCGCCTAAAATACTGTTTGCCGACGAGCCATCAGCTAACCTAGATAGCAAAAACGGCCACATGATAGAAGCGTTATTATTTGATTTAAATAAACAAAATGGCACTACGCTTATTTTAGTTACCCACGATGAAGCACTGGCGCAAAAGTGTGAACGCATTATTCAGATTGAAGCCGGTGAGCTGGTACACAATTCAACAGAGGAAATGGCAAATGTGGGCTAAATTAGCGCTTAAACTATTTTCTCGTGAGTTTCGCCGTGGTGAACTAACCGTAATAAGCGCAGCCATTGCACTGGCAGTATTAACCGTGCTTACTTTATCTATGGTAACTGAGCGAATCGCACAAAGTATTGCCCAAAAAAGCAGTGCCTTTATAGCAGCAGATCGTGTTCTTGCCAGCAATCACGCCATAGATACCGCCTTTATAACCAAAGCAGAACAACAAAACTTACAAACTGCACAAATGGTGTACTTTGACACTATGCTGTTTGCAAACGATGAAATGCAATTTAGCTCGGTAAAGGCTGCATCAAACAGTTACCCGCTTAAAGGCCAATTGAAAGTTAAGTCGGGTTTGAATGCTCAAACTGAGGTTGCACCCGGTGCTCCAAGCCCTGGTAACGTATGGTTAAGTGAATCGGTTTTTTACAGTTTAAACATAAACGTAGGCGACCAAGTTGAATTAGGTGCCGCGTTATTCAATGTGGAAAAAGTGATTGTAGAAGAACCCGATGCGCCATTTAATGTGTTCTCTAGCAGTCGCAGAGTACTTATTAATATTGATGATGTACCAAAAACTGAAGTAATACAGCCCGGTAGCCGTGTATTTTACCGCCAGTTGTATGCAGGTGATGAAAGCGACATCAATAGTTTTTACGATTGGTTAAAACCGCAACTTAAAGAAAACCAAAACTGGTATGGTGTAAAAGACCGTCAATCGCCCATTTCAAATAGCTTAAACAGAGCCGAAAGCTTTTTATTGTTAGCAGGTTTGCTGGGCATTATATTAGCCGCAGTTGCTATTGCGGTATCGGCTAAGCGCTATTGTGAGCGTCAATACGATCCCGTCGCGATGATGAAAACCTTAGGTGGCAGCCGCGATATGATCCGCAAAATTTACCTTATGCACTTATTAATGGTGTGTACCATGGCGGTAGTCGTTGGCCTTGCTATTGGTTACGGCTTACAAGAAGTTGCAACTGGTTACCTTGCAAAAAGCATGGGAACCGAACTGCCCATGGCAGGGTTTAAACCGTGGTTAGTCGCCATTAGCACCGGGGTTATTTGTGCGGTTATGTTTTCTATTAAGCCATTGTTAGATTTATTTGATATTCCACCACTTAGAGTGCTTCGCCGTAATTTAGGCGACCGCCTTGCGGTAAGTAAAATCCATTTAGGGCTTAGCGCCTTAACGGTATTTTTATTAATGTGGTTATTTAGTAACAATATTAAAATTACCCTTATTTTATTTGCCTCAACGCTTGCGCTTATTTTAGTGTTGTTTTTAATTTCTAAATTAATATTTGGCGGTGGCCGAAAGCTTGGCTTAAAGCCAGGTAACAGCTGGTCGTTGGCTATTGCGTCTATTCAAAAGCGCGCCAACGTTAATGCGGTGCAGCTAATTAGTTTTTCGCTAGCGATTAAATTACTGTTGCTTTTAATTGTGCTAAAAAACGACATTATTTCGGATTGGCAGTCTCAGTTACCAAGCGATGCACCTAATGCCTTTTTGGTTAATATTACGCAAAATGAGCTGGATCCGGTAAATGAATACTTAGCGCAAAAAGGCATTCAAGTGTCGGAGTTTTACCCAACGATTCGTGGCCGCGTAAATGCAGTAAATGGCGAAGCAGTAGCACGTGAAGTGTCATTGCAAGACAACGAGAAAAAAGACGAAGAAGCCCGCTCAGGTATTGGCCGCGAGCTTAACTTAACTTGGCTTAACGAAGTCCCCTCACAAAATGACATTATCGATGGCCAGTGGTTTGGCGATGACGCAGTAGCTGAGGCCTCACTTGAAGAGTCGATGATGAAGCGCCTTGATGTGAAAATGGGCGATACCCTCACGTTTTTAATTGGTGCGCAGTCGTTCGACGCTAAAATTACCAGTGTACGTAAAGTTAATTGGGCCACGCTTAAACCTAACTTTTTCATTATTTTAAGCCCTGATGTGTTGAGCAGCTTTCCGGCCACGTATATTTCATCAGTACGTATTGAGCCTGAGCAAAAGCGCGACTTTAGCCAGTTATTACGTACATATCCTACGATTACAGCAATTGATGTAGACAACTTTGTTAAACAAATTCAATCGACTATTGAGCAAGTGTCGTTAGCTATTGGCTTTGTACTGGCTATTGTGGTGTTATGTGGCGCGTTGGTACTTATATCGCAGGTGCAAGCAAGCTTAGGTGAGCGGATGCAAGAAATTGTGATACTGCGTACTTTGGGCGCTAAAAGCCGATTAATCAAAAATGCCACCTTGTATGAATTTTTATTACTGGGCGGTTTAGCCGGACTGGTGGCTGCATTTTTCAGCGATATTGCGTTATTGATTGTTCAGCAGCAAATGTTTGATTTAGCGGGTAAGCTGCATCCTAATATTTGGATTATTGGCCCCGTTGCTGGTGGCGTGTTTGTAGCAGGGTTAGGCTATTTTATGATTGCCCGTACGCTTAAACAAAATACCCAAGGCTTAGTACGCGCATTGGCGTAAACTTTTCAGCCAAATAGCGTTTAAATGCCTACTTTTTATGTAGGCATTTTTGTTTTGGCTTGGTACTGGTAATTTATACAGTGCTCTGGCATTATTAGCACTATTAATAAATAACAATAATGGGAGTGCTGTTTGGCCATAATTTTAGGGATCGATCCGGGCTCGCGTTTAACGGGTTACGGTGTGGTTGCGCACCAAGGGGCTAAGTTTACTTACTTAGGCAGTGGCTGTATTAAATTAGCCGATCATGACTTTCCCACCCGACTTAAAATGATTTACCAGGGCATTACGCAACTTATAGAGCAATTTTCGCCTGAAACATTTGCTATAGAAAAAGTATTTATGGCGCATAACCCTGATTCTGCTTTAAAGCTAGGTCAAGCTCGTGGCGCTGCGATTGTCGGTGCCTCTATGGCCGACTTACCGGTTTTTGAATACTCAGCACGGCAAATAAAGCAAGCCGTTGTGGGTAACGGTGGGGCAGATAAATCGCAAGTTCAACATATGGTTAAAAACATACTTAAACTGCCAGGTACGCCGCAAGCCGATGCGGCGGATGCGCTTGCAATTGCAATTTGCCATGCCCACTCTGAACAAAATTTAATAAAACTAGCGGGTAGCGCAAGCAAAACCGTTAGAGGACGTCTAAGGAAATAACAATGATAGGTCGCTTAAACGGCGTGTTAGTTGAAAAACAGCCCCCAGAAATACTATTAGAAGTGAGCGGCGTTGGCTACGAAGTACAAATGCCAATGACCTGTTTTTACGATTTGCCTAAAGTGGGCGACAACGCCATTGTGTACACTCATTTTGTAGTACGCGAAGACGCACAGTTATTGTTTGGCTTTAATAATAAAACCGAACGTGCGTTATTTAGAGAGCTGTTAAAAGCCAATGGAGTAGGGCCTAAATTAGGCTTAGCCATTTTGTCGGGCATGTCGGCGCAGCAGTTTGTAAGTTGTGTAAATAATGAAGATGCCACTGCCTTGGTTAAACTGCCAGGGGTGGGCAAAAAGACCGCAGAGCGCTTAGTGCTCGAAATGAAAGACAGATTAAAAAATTGGGGTAATGACTTATTTACCCCATTTAGCGATAGCGCCGTAATAGAGCCTGCGAGCGATGCAACTATAGCCAATAATGCAGCCGATGATGCGGTTTCGGCGTTAGTGGCGCTCGGTTATAAATTGCCACAAGCGCAAAAAGCAGTAAAATCAATAAGCAAACCCGATATGTCGACTGAGGTTCTAATTAAAGAATCTTTGAAATCAATGCTGTGAGTAAATTATGATCGAAGCTGATCGCTTAATAGATGCTGCTGAAAAAACCAACGAAGACACCATAGATCGCGCTATTAGGCCTAAGTTACTGGCCGACTATCGTGGTCAGCCGCATGTTAAGCAACAAATGGAAATATTTATTGAAGCCGCGCGTAGCCGCAGCGAAGCGTTGGATCATTTATTAATATTCGGTCCGCCAGGCTTAGGTAAAACCACGCTTGCCAATATTGTAGCCAACGAATTAAATGTAAATATTAAAACCACCTCGGGCCCTGTGCTTGAAAAAGCGGGCGACTTAGCCGCATTGCTTACTAACCTTGAAGAAGGTGATGTACTGTTTATTGATGAAATTCACCGTTTGAGCCCGCAAGTTGAAGAAATACTCTACCCGGCAATGGAAGATTACCAGCTCGATATTATGATAGGTGAAGGGCCAGCAGCACGCTCTATTAAGCTTGATTTACCCGCGTTTACACTCATTGGTGCAACTACCCGTGCAGGATCATTAACCTCACCACTGCGTGACCGTTTTGGTATTGTTCAACGCTTAGAGTTTTACTCTGTGGAAGACTTATCACACATTGTGGGGCGCTCAGCGCATTATCTTAGTTTAGAAATGTGTGACGATGGCGCCGCCGAAATAGCCAAACGTTCGCGCGGTACGCCACGTATTGCAAATCGATTATTGCGTCGAGTGCGCGATTACACCCAAGTAAAGTCAGACGGTACGGTTAATGCTGAGGTAGCCCAACAAGCCCTCGACATGATTGACGTTGATAAAAGCGGTTTTGATTACATGGATCGTAAATATTTACTCGCCATCATCGAAAAGTTTATGGGTGGCCCTGTTGGCCTTGACAACCTAGCCGCGGCAATAGGCGAAGAGAAAGAAACCATAGAAGATGTGATCGAACCGTTTTTAATTCAACAAGGATTTATTCAGCGCACGCCGCGAGGGCGAATTGTCTCTGATAATGCGTATCACCATTTTGGCTTGTTACCTAAAAAAGATTAAATAACCAGAATAACGAGACTCTTTCTAAAGCCACTGTCATTTTAACGACAGTGGCTTTTTAGTATAAGCAAAGGCTAAATTTGGACGTATTTTACTTTGCCAATAATTCACTGAGCGTTAAGACACATCAGGCTATTGTGCGGCTGCAGTAATGGTATTGAGCCCGAGTGTAACTAATTTTACAAATTGCGGGCAAAAAAAAGCCCGCAAATAATGCGGGCAAACAACAAGTTTAAGGAAGTAATCTAGGGAACTACGTTTTACTTGTTGAGGTCATACCCCAAGAAGTAAAAAAGTAATACGAAATAAATCATATTACGAAGAACTGGATTCAATGAAATAGCTTTCATTTAATGCGCTAGCTCGGTATAGGAGAATAATACCGAAGCGGCAGAATTTGTTCAAACTAGAAAATTTATATTTTCAGATTAAAAAAACTAATAGCAGGGGTTTTCTGTTTTTACTTAATGTTGCATGTTAATTAACCATTAATTCTATAAGTTAATGAAATGCTTTGTTTATGTGTATTAACATATAAACGTTCGGTATTAGTTTTACTATTACGTTAAGGTAAGCGTGTAGTGTTTATGAGTGCTTATGCATTAATTTTGAATAAACAGCGTATTTTTGTGACTCTTTAGTGAAATTAAGCGGGCTTATAGATAGTCTTGTTGTTATTTATTTATACAGTAAAACAAGAGTTAAGTAGTAAAATTATTTTTTTAACGTTTTTTGTTGGCTATTCACAGCAATATCGTTGTCAGCAGGAAATACACTAGATACACTAGCTGAACTTTAATGGTGGCTAATGTGTTACAAAGTTACCTTACTCAAATAAATCAATTTGATGTTTTTAATTATTTAGGAGTTTAACGTGGGATCAGGGCTTAATTTTTTAGATCTAATTCTAGAGGCCAGTTTGCTTGTGCAATTAGTAATGCTAGCGTTGGTTGCTATGTCGGTTATGTCGTGGGCTATTATTTTCCAACGTAAAAAAGCCATCTCTGACGCCTTAGCAAATGCCAAAAAATTTGAGCATCGTTTTTGGTCTGGTGTTGACCTAAGTAAGCTATATAACGAAATTTCATCACGCGGTGGTCAATCAACGGGTATTGAAGCGTTATTCACCTCAGGTTTCAAAGAGTTTGCACGCCACAAAAAAAATACCTTTCAAAGTGCAGGCATTGTTATGGAAGGCACGCATCGTTCAATGCGGGTTGCGCTTTCTCGTGAAATAGAAAAACTAGAATCAAGCTTATCGTTTTTAGCAACCGTTGGCTCAATTAGCCCCTACATAGGTTTGTTTGGTACAGTATGGGGTATTATGAATGCCTTTATTGCCTTAGGTGAAGTAAAACAAGCAACCTTACAAATGGTTGCACCAGGTATAGCAGAAGCTTTGATTGCAACAGCAATGGGTTTATTTGCGGCTATTCCTGCCGTTATTGCCTATAACCGATTTGCTAATAAAGTTGAAAAGTTAGAATCTCATTACATTAACTTTATGGAAGAATTTGCCAATATTTTACACCGTCAAGCAGCTACCCAAATAGAGGCTCAAGCGAATGTACCAGCGTAAAAAGCGTCGCCCAGTCGCAGAAATTAATGTAGTACCATACATTGATGTAATGTTGGTGTTGCTTATTATATTTATGGCCACTGCGCCATTAATAACCCATGGCGTAAAAGTAGACCTACCAAAAATGGAAGAGTCAGACTTAGTTGATACCAAAGATACGCCGCCCATTATTGCCTCTATTGATTCGCAAGGTAAGTATTATGTAAGCATAGGTACTGATCCGGAAGAGCCAATGGAAGCATTAGATGTAGCCGCTGTAATTAAACTACAACTAATGAAAAACCCTGATACCCCAGTAATGATTAAAGGCTCAGGTAAAGTGTCGTATCAAGAAGTGTTACTGCTCATGGATTTTTTGAAGAATGCAGGTGTACCATCGGTAGGCTTAATGACCGAATCCTTTGAGGGGACCAAGTAGTCATATGAATACGTCGTTAATCAAATCAGTAATACTGCATTTAGCATTAGGGGGATTTTTGTATGCATCAGCAAACATTCATCCACCTAAACCTAAAGTAATGGAAGTGACGCTTAATGCCGCCATTCCTGAGCCAGAAAATGCGGTGTCTGCTGTGACCGTGGATCAACAGCAGGTTGAGCAAAAAATTGCTGAGTTACGCAAAAAAGAAGAAGATAAAAAGCGCGCTGAAGATAAACGCATTCGTGATTTAGAGCGCCGCGCAGCAGAAGCACGTAAGCAAAGTGAATCTGAAGCAAGACGCATTAAAAAGCTAGAGCAGCAGCGCAAAGCTAAAGAGAAAGAAAGAGCCGAAGCCGAAGCTCAAGCTAAAAAAGCCCGCGAAATAGAACAACGTGAGCGAGCAAAAGCCAAACAAGCGCAAAAGCAAAAGCAAGAGGCTGAAGATGCTGCTAAAGCGGCTGCCGACAAACGCAAAGCCGAAGAAGCCGCGCTTAAAAAAGCCGAAGAAGAGCGTAAAAAACGTGCTGAAGAAGCTGAGCGTAAACGTCAGCAAGCATTACAAGAACAAATACTGCAAGAGCAACTTGCCAAAGAGCAGGCTGCACGCAATAAAATACGTCAACAGCAAGTAGTGAGTGAAGTTGATAAATACCGTGCATTAATTATGGCGCGTATTCAGCAAAACTTATTAATTGATGAAAAAATGAAAAACCAGCAATGCCGCATTAATCTCCGTCTTGGGTTTAATGGCTTGGTTACGCAGGTTAAGTCGTTAGGTGGTGATAAGTTAGTGTGTGAAGCTGCTTTAAGAGCGGTTCGCATGGCCGACACATTACCGGTATCGAAAGATAAAGACGTATTCGAACAATTAAAGAATATTAATATAACCATCGCGCCAGAGTTTTAAGGGATGACATGTTTAACAAAATTAAAATAGCCTGTTTAGTTTTAATATTAGGGTTTCAGGGTGTTGCACACGCGGCACTTGAAATTGTTATTACTGAAGGTATAGACGGTGCAAGACCGATTGCGATTGTGCCTTTTAAATATCAAGGTATTGGCCCTATTCCAGAGCAGCTTAGCGATGTTATTGCTGCTGATTTAATGCGCAGTGGCAAATTTAAGCCAGTTAGCGTTTCACAAATGCCTCAACAACCACATAAAGACGGCGATATTGATTACGGCGCTTGGGTTAATAAAGGCGTTGAAGCGGTTTTAGTGGGTGAAGTAGAACAGCAAACCAACGGACGTTACTTAGTACGTTATGAGCTTGTTGATGTTATTCGCGGCCAAATTACTGGCGGTGAAACACAAATGATGAGCAACGGTAAGCTTGTTCAAAGCCAAGACCATATTTTAGAAGCACGTCAAAGCGTAATTGGTGAAACTGGATTTCGTCGATACTCGCACCGCATTAGTGATGTTATTTATGAAAAGCTAACTGGCGAAAAAGGCGCGTTTTTAACAAAAATAGCCTATGTTATTGTACGTGATACCGAAGAAAAGCCTTATCAGTTAGTCGTTGCTGATTACGATGGTTTTAATGAACAAGTATTATTGCGTTCAAAAGAGCCATTAATGTCGCCGGTTTGGTCACCTGACGGTACTAAGTTAGCGTATGTAACCTTTGAAAATCGCCAGAGCCAAATTTACATTCAAGACATTTATACGGGTAAACGCGAATTGATCACCAGCTACAAGGGAATTAACGGCGCGCCGCAATTCTCGCCAGATGGTAAAAAGTTACTGCTCGTGCTGTCAAAAGATAAAACTGGTGCAACTGAGGTTTACTTATTAGACTTACTAACACGTAAAGAGACGCGATTAACACGCCATCGTAGTATAGATACCGAACCTTCGTGGTACCCAAATGGTGAAGATATAGTATTTACGTCGGAAAGGGGTGGTAATGCTCAGATTTATAAGTTAAATTTAAAAACTGGCAGAACGCAAAGATTAACCTTTGACGGTGACATGAACCTAGCGGGTTCTATTTCGCCAGACGGAAAAGAATTAGTGATGGTAAACCGTACTAACGGACAGTATCATCTTGCTAAGAAAGAGTTGGCTACAGGTGCGTTTCAAGTTTTAACACGAACTCGCCTTGACGAATCACCGAGCATAGCGCCAAATGGCTCGATGATTATATACAGCACGCTCCACAATAATAAACAGGTACTTGCGCTAGTATCGATGGACGGTCGTTTTAAAGCACGTTTACCTGTGCTTGATGGACAAGTAAAGGCACCTGCTTGGTCGCCATATTTACAGTAATAATTGCTGGTTTACTCAAAATAGGAATCTACTCAATGCAACTTAACAAAATACTTAAAGGCCTGCTAATTGCTGTGCCAGTAATGACACTAGCAGCTTGTAGCTCATCTTCAGATATCGACGAAAATGCAGCTAACCAGTCAAACCAAGCAACTGTTGAGCAAACAACAACGGATACAGTTGAAGTAGCCACAATGACGCCAGAGCAACAAGCAGAAGAGCAACTTCGTCAAAAGTACGAAGCGCTTCGTCAAGAGCAAATTATCTACTTTGACTTTGATAAAGCCACAGTTGAAAGCAAATATGCAGACTTACTTCGTGCACACGCTGAGTTTTTAGTTAAAAATCCTTCTGTTAAAGTATTAATTGAAGGCCACGCAGATGAGCGCGGTACGCCAGAGTACAACATTGCACTTGGTGAGCACCGTGGACAAGCAGTTGAAAAATACCTACAAAGCTTAGGTGTTTCTGCAAGCCAAATGTCAGTAGTTAGCTACGGCGAAGAAAAGCCAATGGTTAAATCTCGCACTGAGTCTGCTTTCGCTAAAAACCGCCGTGCGGTACTAGTTTACTAAGATAAGAGATATTATGAAGCCGAAAATTATTTTGGCAGCCATGATATTGAGCGGGAGCACCCAAGTTTTGGCTGCTCCCGCTCCTGTTTCAGAAGCTGCAAGTTCACAGTCAAGCATTGAAAAGCGTTTAGCAACACTTGAAAGTATGATGCAACAGCGTAATTTTTTACAAGTAGAGTTACAGCAACAGCTCAATTTACTGCAAGATGAAGTTAGTCAAATACGCGGAGTAACAGAAGAGCAAAGCTATAAGCTTGAAAAAGTACTCCAGCGTCAACGCGAGCTTTATCAAGAAATTGAGAACCGTGTTAGCCAAGCGTATGCAAAGCCGACCGCTCCAGCGCCTACAACAGACTACACACAGCCTAGTAACGAGCAGAGCTACAGCAGCGATTTATCTGAAAACGAAGCGTACGAACGTGCTGTTGCGCTTATAATGAAAGATAAACGCTACGACCAAGCTATTCCAGAATTTCAAGCGTTCTTAACAACGTATCCAAATTCAGTGTACACCTCAAACGCACATTATTGGCTGGGACAACTATTAACGATTAAAAATGACGGTGTAAAAGCAGCCGAGCACTTTAAAGTAGTTGTTAACGAATTTCCAAATTCAAATAAACGCCCAGATGCGATGTTAAAGCTTGGTACACTTTTACAAGAGCAAGGTTTGAAGGCAGAAGCACAAAAAATACTGAATGAGCTTATCAATCAGTACCCAAGTACAACTGCTGCTAAATTAGCCACAGAACGCTTATCAAAATAAATGTTGATGCTTGATTAGACTGCTTTTTGTCATAAGCGGTCTAAAATTGCTCAACTAGACATAAAAACTTAAAAAAAGAGACAATTTCGGTTGCACTCATTTTATAAATAAGTATTATAAGCGCCCGCAGCAAACGAATGGTAACCCCACTCGAAATGCGGCAAAAAGAGCGGGTCATTAGCTCAGTTGGTAGAGCAGTGGACTTTTAATCCATTGGTCGATGGTTCAAGTCCATCATGACCCACCATTCTTTTTTATATTTAGAATGGTCTAATCGGCGGATTTACGCGTACTTACTTTTTATAAGTAAACCAGAGCGGGTCATTAGCTCAGTTGGTAGAGCAGTGGACTTTTAATCCATTGGTCGATGGTTCAAGTCCATCATGACCCACCATTCTCTATTGAATGGTTATAATCGGCGGATTTACGCGCACTTACTTTTTATAAGTAAACCAGAGCGGGTCATTAGCTCAGTTGGTAGAGCAGTGGACTTTTAATCCATTGGTCGATGGTTCAAGTCCATCATGACCCACCATTCTTTATTTAGGTAAAGATTGGTTTAATCGGCGGGTTTACGCAGCGTGTTAATTCTACACAGAATTTAGAGCGGGTCATTAGCTCAGTTGGTAGAGCAGTGGACTTTTAATCCATTGGTCGATGGTTCAAGTCCATCATGACCCACCATTCTTTATCAAGATAAAGTTTGGTTTAATCGGCGGATTTACGCAGCTCACTTAAATAGTAAGCACACAGAGCGGGTCATTAGCTCAGTTGGTAGAGCAGTGGACTTTTAATCCATTGGTCGATGGTTCAAGTCCATCATGACCCACCATTCTTTATTTAGGTAAAGATTGGTTTAATCGGCGGATTTACGCAGCGTGTTAATTCTACACAGAATTTAGAGCGGGTCATTAGCTCAGTTGGTAGAGCAGTGGACTTTTAATCCATTGGTCGATGGTTCAAGTCCATCATGACCCACCATTCTTTATTTAAGTAAAGATTGGTTTAATCGGCGGATTTACGCAGCATGTTAATTCTACACAGAATTTAGAGCGGGTCATTAGCTCAGTTGGGTGAATAAAAACCGAAACGAAGTTTCGCAGTCTTATGAACGCGAGTCAGGACGACGAGCCGGTCCCAAGCTTCAGGATGAATTAATGGCAGTTAGACACAGAGCGGGTCATTAGCTCAGTTGGGTGAATAAAAACCGAAACGAAGTTTCGCAGTCTTATGAACGCGAGTCAGGACGACGAGCCGGTCCCAAGCTTCAGGATGAATTAATGGCAGTTAGACACAGAGCGGGTCATTAGCTCAGTTGGTAGAGCAGTGGACTTTTAATCCATTGGTCGATGGTTCAAGTCCATCATGACCCACCACTTCTAAAAAATCTCAACATTCCTCTTATTATATTTAAATTAGTTTGTTATTTTTATTTATAAACAGCATGCCCAGATAGCTGTTATTTACCTGCGTATTCTCGTATAATTTGCCGTAATTAATGCACTGTAGATGAAGTGGTCGAGAACATGAGTCTAGCTCAAACTATTATGCCTGAAGGTTATATCTTTCCTCCTAAGCCAGCGCCGTTAACTAAAGACGAGCAAGGCGAATATAAAGCACGTATTAAGCAACTACTGCAAGATAAAAATGCAGTGCTTGTAGCCCATTACTACACAGATCCTGAAATTCAGGCACTTGCCGAAGAAACAGGGGGCTGTGTAGCCGATTCACTAGAAATGGCACGTTTTGGTGCTCGCCACGATGCCGACATGATCATCGTCGCAGGCGTACGTTTTATGGGTGAAACCGCTAAAATTTTAACGCCTAATAAAACTGTGGTCATGCCAACGCTAGAAGCAACCTGTTCGTTAGATATTGGTTGCCCTGTGGATGAGTTTTCAGCATTTTGTGATCAACACCCAGATCGCAAAGTGGTGGTATACGCTAACACCTCTACCGCGGTTAAAGCGCGTGCTGATTGGATAGTTACCTCATCGTGTGCACTTGAAATAGTAGAGCACTTAGATGAGCAAGGCGAAAAAATTATTTGGGGCCCAGATAAGCATTTAGGTAGCTACATTCAAAAAAATACCGGCGCCGATATGATCATGTGGAACGGCGCATGTATCGTACACGATGAATTTAAAACCAAAGCGCTTAAAGATATGAAAGCCCTACACCCAGACGCAGGTGTATTGGTTCACCCAGAGTCACCTGCCGAAATAGTAGCACTGGCAGATGCGGTGGGTTCAACAAGCCAGCTAATTAAAGCTGCGCAAACTATGCCTAATAAAAAGTTTATTGTAGCCACCGATCGCGGTATTTTTTATAAAATGCAGCAACTATGCCCAGAGAAAGAGTTTTTTGAAGCGCCAACGGCTGGTAGCGGCGCTACGTGTAAAACTTGCGCTCACTGCCCTTGGATGGCAATGAACGGCTTACAAGCGATTGAGGAAGCACTGATTGATGCCAGCGGTAAAGAAGTATTTGTAGATATGGACTTACGCGAAGGCGCGCTCAAGTCACTTAATCGCATGTTAGACTTTACAGCCAACATGGCAAAGTAAACATCACTTCGTATAAAAACGGCTAATCCTACTGGGTTAGCCGTTTTTTTATGCCTAAAGTAAATTGCTGATTGATTATTAGGCACTTAGCAGCACAAATTTAAAAATGCCTTGCACCTATGTAACCTATTTCATACTATAACGCGCTGTTGCAATGCAACACCGTGGAGGAATGGCTGAGTGGCTGAAGGCGCACGCCTGGAAAGTGTGTTTAGGTTAATCCCTAACGAGGGTTCGAATCCCTCTTCCTCCACCATTATTCAATATTAGGACGCTTTTTAGCGTCCTTTTTTTGTGCCCTAAATTAAACTTTTTTTTGCAAGTATTCGGGCGTTTTATCACTTCACTTTATTTCACTTAATCCACTGAGCTCAAACAAGTTTCATTAACTATGTAATTTATGTATTATGCAGATCCCTCATACAAAAGGATCGTTGATGAAGTATGTACTACTAATAGTTACCGGTGCCAGCCCACAAGTATTAACCGAAACGCTTTTTGCGCTTTATCAGCAGGGTAAACCCATGCCTAAAGAAGTATTTGTTATAACTACAAAAAGCACCAAGGCCATGCTCACCGATGGACTATTTGAGCAGGGCCATTTAGCTAAACTAATAGCAGATTATAAACTTCCTAATATTGAACTCCCCGATGAAAACATATGGCTAATAGAAGATGATAAAGGCCAAGCTATTAATGATGCTAAATCTGAAATAGAACAAACCTACATGGCCGACTTTATTACGCGTAAAGTGTTTGAACTTACCAATAAAAACGATATTAGTATTCATGCATCTATAGCGGGTGGACGTAAAACAATGGCGTTTTATTTAGGCTATGCCATGTCTTTATTGGGGCGCGAGCAAGACTCTCTCAGTCATGTATTCGTTAATGATGAATTTGAATTTGTAAAAGACTTTTACTATCCAACACCATACAGCCAAGTTATTAAAGGTAAAAATGGTAAACAGGTTGATTGTATTAATGCAAAGGTAACCCTTGCCGAGATCCCATTTGTACGAATGCGCCAATCTATCGACGAAACCCTCATTGCCAATATGCAAAGTGCATCGTTTAGCCAAACAGTCGCAAGCTTAAACTCAGCCCATAAAAAAGATTTAACCCTAGAGGTAAACGCAAAAGCAAAAACACTCACCTTTGCAGGTATCGAAATTAAACTTACCGCAAAAGAAACCGCCTTTTATTTATGGTTAAATCAATACAGCCAAAGTGAGAATAAACAGTTAGTGGTAAGTCGTGATTTTGAAAAGTCTTTGCGTTACAGCAAAGAATACCTCATGCTTTTACAGCAAAATAGCAGTGATTTACGTATATTCCGTGATACGTTTGGCATAGAGCCCGAAGATTTTAGAGACGGTCTACACAGTAATTTAAAGGTAATGGAAAAAACCTTTGTGCAGCAAACGCGTAGTCGCATAAATAATAAAATAAATAAGGTGTTACCCAACGAGCTTGCTAAAAAAATAGCGATTGACTCCAATAACCAAAGCTTTGAAACAAGCTACTGGATAAGTGCAGTAACACATAATATAAAAATAAATATAACGGCTTAATATTCGCAAGCTTGCAAACGCATAAAAATAATAACGCATGGTAAATTAGTTGATAAGGAAGTAATCAGGAATGAAGCAATCAATGAACTTTGAACACATTCAATCTAAGTGGCCAGAGCTACACCAATTAGCCGCTTTTGCAGAAGAGTATGCTATTAGCGATCCGCAAAGCGCATTGGTGAAATTACGTTGCTTTGCTGAAAAAGTAGTAGGCTACCTATACAAAGAACTTAGTTTACCTGTTTTACCCACTTCTAATATTTTTGATAAACTTACCGCCGACGACTTTACCAGTGCCGTGCCGCGTTTAATTACCGATAAGCTCCACGCCATACGTAAAAGCGGTAACCAAGCGGCTCACGAAGGCAAAGTAGATCAACAACAAGCTATTTGGATATTAAAAGAAAGCTACTTTGTAGCCTCTTATTTGTTTATGGCTTATGCCAATGGCACGCAACAAGAATGCCCAGAGTTTAAAGCACCTGAGCAAACACAGCCAACTAATCAAAGTGATGCTCAGTTTGCTAAAAAGAACAAACAACTCACTCAGCAGCTAGCCGAAAACCAAGCCCGTTTAAAACACGCACTTGACGAACTAGAAGCCGCAGAACTTGCACAAAAACAAGCGCAGCAGCAAGCTGCAAAACTAAAACAAACGATTGATGCAGAAAAGCTTACTCAGGTTAAAACCCGAAATGAGCAAATTGTTAACTCAAGCTTTAACTTTAACGAACACGAAACCCGTAAACGCATTATCGACTTAGATTTACGCAATGCAGGTTGGAACGTAGCACTTGGCGACGAATCAACAGAAGACGTAGGCAAAGAAGTAAAAGTAACCGACCAACCTACAACAACAGGCGTAGGCTATGTTGACTACGTGTTATGGGATGACGACGGCAAACCACTTGCCGTAATAGAGGCAAAACGCACCCGCGAAAATATCGAAAAAGGCCGCCAGCAAGCAACGCTTTATGCCAACGCGCTCGAAAAACAATATGGGCAACGCCCCGTTATTTTTTATTCTAACGGCTGGGATATAAAAATACTCGACGACGCGCAAGGCTATAATAGCCGCGGTTTATACGGTTACTACTCAAAAGACTCCCTGCAGTATTTAATAAAACAGCGCACACTTAAAAAAGATTTAAATAAAACGCCGATAGATACCGCAGTAGCTGGGCGTTTGTATCAAATGGAAACCATAACCCGTGTGTGTGAGCGCTTTAGCGATAAACACCGCAAGGCGCTTATTGTGCAAGCCACCGGCACGGGTAAAACACGCGTATCTATTGCCCTTGCAAAGCGCCTGCTCGATGCCGGTTGGGCAAAGCGGGTACTGTTTTTATGTGACCGAAAAGAGCTGCGTAAACAAGCGGGTAACGCCTTTAGCGAACACACCAAAGAGCCAGTGCATATTGTAGGCAAAAGCGCTAAAAACACCGCAGCCAGTGCCCGTGTATTTATAGCAACCTACCCAGGCATGCTACGCATAATGAACACGTACGACGTAGGCCATTTTGACCTAATAGTAGCCGATGAATCGCACCGTTCAATTTACAATATTTATGGCGATATTTTTAAATACTTTGACGCACTCGAAGTAGGCTTAACCGCCACACCGGTAGAAATGGTATCGCGCTCAACCTGTGATTTATTTGGCTGCGACTACAAAATGCCCACAGCCAATTACCCACTCGAAGACGCCATAGAACAAGGCAACTTAGTGCCTTACAAAATTGTAAGTTACACCACGCAGTTTTTACGCGAAGGCATTAAAAAAGATAACCTCACCGATGAGCAAATAGCCCAATTAGAAGAGCAAGGGATTGATCCGAACGAGCTCGACTTTGACGCCAAACAAATAGACGAAGCTATTAAAAATAAAGACACCAACAGGCTAATACTACGTAATTTAATGGAAAAAGGCCTGCGCGATAAAGACGGCCAGCTGCCAGGTAAAACAATTATATTTGCCCGTAACATAGCCCACGCTGAATTATTAGCGCAGCTATTTAGCGAGCTTTACCCACAACATGGTGCTAATTTTTGCCGCGTTATTCACTCAAAGTACGAACGCGCCGAAGAGCTAATAGACGACTTTAAATCAAGCGACGAAACCAGTATGCGTATTGCGGTGTCGGTCGATATGCTCGACACCGGTATAGACGTACCTGAATGTGTAAACCTGGTTTTTGCAAAACCCATAAAATCAAAAGTAAAGTTTTGGCAAATGATTGGCCGTGGTACACGCTTATGCGAAAACCTTTATGGCCCTGGCAAGCACAAAACTCACTTTTTAATATTCGACCACTGGGCAAACTTTGAATACTTTGATGAAAACCCAGAAGAAGAAGACGTAAAACAAGCCAAATCGTTACTGCAAAAGCTATTTGAAGCGCGGGTAACCCTTGCACAAACCGCCCTTAAAAAAGCCAATATGGATGTATTTGACCAAACAATAAAATTAATTCACGACGATATTTGCTTACTGCCAATGGAGTCGATATCGGTACGCGACAATTGGCAAGTGGTCGAAACCTATAAAGACCTTAAACGTCTTAATCAATTTGCACCGCAAACAGTAAGCGACTTGCTCGAAAAAGTTGCGCCGCTTATGCAATGGCGTAACATAATGGGGCAAAGTGAAGCCTATAAATTTGATTCTGAGCTTACCACTATTCAAACCCTATTACTTACCGACGCCAGCCAAATCGATTTAGCTAAACAAAGCATAATGAACAAGGTTGAATCGCTACAAATGCACTTAAACGAAGTGCGTAGCAAAGCACCAGCTATAGCTGACATACAAACCGAGCAATATTGGCAATATTTAACCCATGCAGCGCTTGAGCAAAGCCGTATTAATTTGCGCAGTATTATTCACCTACGTAATAAAAGCGTGAAGCCGCCAACAAGTGATTTTGTGCTCGACATAAAAGAAGACACAAACCAAATTAAAGAGGCTGATAGGCTTACAAAAATAGTCTCTATAGATTATCAAATATATCGTCAAGAGGTTGAAAAAACGCTCACCCCGTTATTTGAAACCGACAGCGTACTTAAAAAAATTCGCAACGGCGAACCAGTAACCGAAGCCGACTTAGCGCAATTAAGCTCGTTAGTACATACGCAAAACCCAAGTGTTGATTTAAATACATTAAAAGAGTTTTTTCCCGAATCAACCGCTAGCTTAGACAAAATATTGCGTACCATAGTCGGCATGGATAAAAACGCCATAGAGCAGAGCTTTACAACCTTTGTGCAGCAAATACACACCCATGTAAATGCCAAGCAACAGCGCTTTATTGGTATGTTAAAAAACCACCTAATTCGCCACGGCGCTATCGAAATAGCCCAGCTTTACGATGCGCCTTTTACACAAATACACGACATGGGACTCGATGGCGTATTTAGCCAGCAACAAGCCGACGTAATAGAGCAATTTATTAAGCAGTTTGATGTACAATTGGGTGATAAAAACCAAACGGTAGATAAAGAAGTGATAGTGTAAATGGCTAATCAAGTAGAAGTGTTTCAAAATGAAGATGGTAGCCTACAGTTAGCAGTGCAAGTGCAGCAAGAAAGTATCTGGTTATCGCAATCTCAGCTTGCTGAGCTGTTTAAAACATCAACCGACAACATTAGTTTACACCTAAAAAACATATATCAATCAGGTGAACTTGATGAAAACGCAACTATCGAGGATTACTCGGTAGTTCGCCAAGAGGGTAAACGCCAAGTAAAACGTAAATTAAAACACTACAACCTTGATGCAATAATATCTGTGGACTACCGCGTTAACTCAACTCAAGCAACACGCTTTCGCCAGTGGGCAACTAAAACGTTAAAGCAGCATTTATTAAAAGGTTACACCTTAAATCAAGAGCGATTAGCACAAAACGCAACAGAGCTAGATAATGCATTGCAACTCGTTAAACGTATTGCTATTGCCACAAAACAGTGAGTTTGGTGCAGGGCTAGTAGATATAATTGCCAGTTACACGCAAACCTTTTTATGGCTACAACAGTATGATGAAGGACTGCTTAATTCACCAAAAGGTGAGTTAGGCGGTACACTTACGCCACTTAATGATGCAAAAGCCGCAATTACTCAGCTTAAGCAAAACCTTATAAACAAAGGCGAAGCTACCAAGCTATTTGCACAAGAGCGTAACAGCGGCCTAGGTGCAATTAATCGAAAATTTATTAAGCCAAAATTAAATAGCACAAAACGTAGGTCGGATAAGCAAAGCGCCATCCGACGGTGTTGGATAAGGCAAAGCGCCATCCGACGGTGTTGGATAAGGCAAAGCGCCATCCGACGGTGTTGGATAAGGCAAAGCGCCATCCGACGGTGTTGGATAAGCAAAGCGCCATCCGACGATGTTGGATAAGCCAAAGCGCCATCCAACAATGCCATATAAAAAATTAATTAACACAATGAGCGCAATAAACCGCTCACACTAGGAAAACTATGATAACCGGACCTTTAAAAAGTAAAATCGACAAACTATGGGAAGAATTTTGGACAGGCGGCATAACTAACCCGCTGACCGTAGTAGAGCAAATTACTTTTTTAATGTACGCCCGTATGCTCGACATGAACGAGCAAGCCGACGAAAAACGCAGCGCCCGTACTAAGCAGCCATTTAATCGCCGCTTTAGCGACAGTGAACAACACATTCGTTGGCAAAACCTGCGCCATTTAGGAGCCGAAGAGTTATACAAACTGGTTAAAGATGAGCTGTTTCCGTACTTTTCAAAAACCTCAGACGACGTATCGCCAGAAGGCGCGATATTTAACGAGTTTATGAAAGACGCGCAATTGATGATCCAAAAGCAAAGCTTATTGGTAAAAGCGGTTGAAATGGTCAACGACCTACCGCTTGAAAACTCAGACACCAAAGGCGATTTGTACGAATACTTGCTTAGCAAACTCACCACCGCAGGCATAAACGGCCAATTTAGAACCCCGCGCCACATTATACGCGCTATGGTCGAAATGATGGACCCAGATGTTACCAGTCAAATTTGCGACCCATCAACCGGCACCGGTGGCTTTTTATCAGTAAGTTACGAATACCTTTTACAAAAATACACATCAGCCGAGGGCATCGACCGTGAACCCGTGCTTGACGTAAATGGTAATATACAGCTTGATGACAGCGGTAAACCGCTCGAAAACCTGCTTTACTCAGGCGATTTAATAACCCCAGAGCAGCGCAGCCACATAGATGCTCACATGTTCAACGGCTTTGACTTTGACGCAACCATGTTACGCGTAGCCGCCATGAACTTAGTAATGCACGGCATTAAACAACCGGGCATACATTATCAAGATACCCTAAGCCAAAACTTTAAAGAGCATTACCCGCAAAAGGCCAAAGAAGGCTTTGACATAATACTCGCCAACCCGCCATTCAAAGGCTCATTGGATGAAGAGGACGTTTGCCCAGAAATTTTACGTAAAGTAAAAACTAAAAAGACTGAGCTGCTGTTTGTAGCGTTGATTGAGCGCATGTTACGTATTGGAGGTCGCTCTGCGACTATCGTGCCAGACGGTGTATTGTTTGGCTCATCAAAAGCGCATCAACAATTGCGTAAATTACTGGTTGATAATAACCAGCTTGAAGCAGTTATATCCTTGCCTAGCGGGGTATTTAAACCCTATGCAGGTGTATCAACCGCGATTTTAATTTTCACCAAAGGCGGTAGTACCGACCATGTGTGGTTTTATGACGTACAAGCCGATGGCTTTTCGCTAGACGATAAACGCACACCAATCAAAGGTAACGACCTACCAGATTTAGTCGCGCAGTTTAAAGCCCGTGATAAAGCAGTGGCCGCAAGTGCTGCAAACGACAAAACCCAAAAAGCATTTTGGGTAAGCAAAGCCGATATCGTAGCCAATAAATACGACTTGTCGATAAACCGCTACAAAGAAGTGGTTTATGAAGAAGAGCACTACGATCCACCAAAAGAAATCTTAGGCAAGTTAGTTTCATTGGAAAATGAGATATTGGCTGATTTAAAAGAGCTGGAGGCAATGCTGTGAGTTGGCCTGTTGTAGAACTGGGTTCTGTTGTATCGTTTATTGGCGGATCGCAACCACCTAAATCGACTTTTAAATATGAATTGGAAGATGGATATGTTCGATTGTTACAGATTAGAGATTATAAATCGGACGACAATTTAACTTATATTCCAGAGAATTCGACTAAGAAGTTTTGCTCCAAAGATGATGTAATGATTGGGCGTTATGGCCCTCCTGTCTTCCAGATATTAAGGGGATTAGAGGGCGCATATAATGTGGCACTCATGAAAGCGCAGCCAAGTGAAAAAGTAGATCGAGACTACTTATTTTATTTTTTAAAACAAGAAAAGCTGTTTCGCTTAATCGATGGGTTGTCGCAGAGGACAGCAGGTCAAAGTGGTGTTGATATGGATGCATTGAAAGCTTATCCAATGCTTTTACCACCACTTGAAGAACAAAAACGCATCGCCGCGATTTTAGCTAAAGCCGACAGCGTGCGCCGAAAACGCCAACAAGCCATCGACCTCGCCGACGACTTCCTCCGTAGCGTCTTCCTAGATATGTTCGGCGATCCGGTGACTAACCCTAAAGGGTGGAAACAAGGGAGTTTTAGCGATATTAGCGTCATAAACCCAAAAGCCGAAAAATATGATGATGAACTTCCAGTTTCATTTGTCCCAATGCCAAGTGTTTCCGAAGATTCGCATGTTTTGGATTCTTCAGATATTCGAGTTTATTCAGATGTTAAAAAAGGTTTTACAGCTTTTAAAGAAGGTGATGTGCTTTTCGCTAAGATTACTCCGTGTATGGAAAACGGAAAAGCTGCGATTGCAACAGGACTGAAAAACGGAATAGGGTTTGGCTCAACGGAGTTCCATGTATTTAGACCTGATAACAACAACTACGCCCCATTCATATATAGCTTGATACATTTGCCTCTTTTTAGAAAAGTTGCTGCTAGCAACTTTTCCGGTGCTGTTGGTCACAAACGAGTACCAAAAGACTTTTTAAGCGATTTTAAACTTATACTTCCACCGATTGAGTTGGTAATAAAATTTAAAAATGTTTTTGAAGCAGTAAATGAAAGCAAAACTAAATTTTCAGCAAATACAACTGGAAGTAATGAGTTGTTTCACTCACTAAGCCAAAAAGCTTTCGCTGGTGAATTATAACGTAATTTATAAAAATAAGAACAAGGAAGTTAAATAACCGAACGTGAATTAAATAAAAACATAACCGACGTTCAGCTTTTAAAACAAGCTGTTTACCTTGTACGTAAGGATAAATAAAAAATGCAGGCACAAATAAACGGCCGTACGTCGGGTTATTTGTTAATGTTGGGTGGTGTGGCTTCGCCACTTAAACAACCTACGTTTTTAACTCAATTATGTAGGTTGGATAAGTCGCAGGCGTCATCCGTCGTTTTGGGTTCATACCATTCGTGATAAGCATGATTATTGGCAGCCAGTGAATTATGCCCACTTTAATTCCCTTAAGCATGGGTTAGTTGGAGGAGTGATTGGCTTTATTCAAGTTTTCAAAAGTCGGTTGGATCAGGTCTATTTTCGCTATTGGTGTGGGGAATAGTTAGTTGAAATATCACTGTAATTAATCAATCTCAAAAATAAAAGAGTTAAAAAATAAATGTTATTTTGTCTAAACGCCTCAAACGCACTTAACAAATACCTAAAAGCTGATTTACCTCGCCTGCCACATGAACCAGGAAAACAAGCGGGGGTAAATACCCGCATAAGCGATAAAAATTGCTTTAACTGGCAATTACAGATTATTGATAACAGCTATAAATCTCGTGAAAAAACAATCATTGTTTGTGAGGCGAATAGCCGTTTTACGTTTTTTATACCGGTTAGTTTAAAGCTATCGCAAGAAGAGTTAACGCAGTGCCTACAATATGAGTGGCAATTAATGATGGCAGAAACGCTTGAGGTGTATCAGCTAATACCACGCAGCGATATAGCGGTGCTGTTGAGTGAACTATCTAAAACAGAGTTTACTCCACACTGGGTTAAAAATACCGATTTGAGTATAAGTGGGCATATTAGCGACGCTGCACTTTGGGTTACTCAAACACTACAAGAAGAGGGACTTTATGATTTACCTAAAGAGCTTGCCATTGAGTTAGCTATTCACTTAAACACCCAACCTAAACGTATTACTAATAAAACAACTGGCCGCAAAGAAAAGTTTATACCCATAGAGCGTTTATTAACTTATTGCCAATCGCTTGTCACTGATCAACAACATGATGATGGTCCATCAAACGAAATAACAGATACCAGTAATATCATTAATTTTAGTGATTATAAAAAAGATTAAAGCCAGCTAGATTAAATTTTCACAAGCTTGTGAAACTATATTTTTATAAAACTTTGTATAGCATTACAAAAAATAAAGCAGTACTAACAAACACCTAATTGTTAGTTAAATATTTAAGGAAGAAAATGACCCTCTCATTACAAAATTTTAATAGAGCCCTATCTGAAGCAGAACAACTCTTAGCATGCTTTGAAACGTTAAATAACCATCCAGAATTATGCTCGTATGATGTTTTAAAAAAAGCGAGCTTAATAATGACGCTAACAGCATGGGAAACCTATGTTGAAGATGTGGTAACTGAAATTTTTGAGGCTAAGTTTAGCTTAATTAAAGGCTCTCAATTTGGTCACTTTGCAGAAAAGCAATTAAACGAACGCTTAAAGTTTTTTCATAACCCGAATTCAAATAAAACCAAAAAGCTATTTGAAGAGTTTTTTGGTGTAGATGTTACTGAGCAGTGGATATGGCCAAACGTGTTGCCAAAAGATGCCAGAGAACAGCTAAACAAGTGGATTTCTAAACGGGGCGAGGCCGTACACCGTGCGCAGTTTGATACTACTCAACCACAAATAATTAAAAAAGATGAGCTTGAAAAGTGTTTGCGCTTTTTTAAAGCACTTGCACAAGCAACAGACAAAGCATTAGAAGTAATTTAAAGGAATAACCAATGAGTTTACAAACAAGAATAAAAAAATTAATTGATCAAATTTCGGTAGGTATGCATGAGCGTGAGGAGATAATCCCTATTGCATTACTTGGTGCACTCACTGGGCAAAATACATTTTTATATGGGCCACCAGGCACAGCTAAAAGTTTGATATCGCGACGTATTGCTAAAGCATTTGATAAACCGCCTTATTTTGAATATTTAATGAACCGTTTTAGTACACCAGAAGAGGTATTTGGGCCGGTATCGATTAAAGCGTTAAAAGAAGATCAATATACACGTAAAACTGAAAATTATTTACCTAAAGCAGAGTTTGCATTTTTAGATGAAATTTGGAAGTCGAGCCCTGCAATATTAAATAGTTTATTAACACTCATAAATGAGGGTATTTACAAAAACGGGCAAGAGCTTGAAAAAGCGCCCTTAAAGGCCTTAATTGCGGCATCAAACGAAACGCCGGAAGAAAACCAAGGGTTAGATGCTCTGTATGATCGCTTTATTATTAGGTTAATGGTTGGCCCAATTGAAATAAAAGAAAACTTTGAAAGCTTAATTAGTAGTAAGCCAACTCATGCTGAAGTGAGAATTACTGATGATGTAGTCATTAAGAATAACGAATGGGCTAGTTGGCTTAAAAAGATTGATACGGTTGAACTTTCACAAGATACGTTAACAATTATTCATTTAATAAGAAAAGAGCTGTCGGAACAATTTGAAGAGCTTGGTGTTTATGTATCAGACAGACGTTGGCAAAAAGCAGCTCAATTGCTAAAAGCCTCGGCATTTTTTAATAACCGCAAACAAACTAACCACAGTGATGCTTTATTATTACGCTATTGCCTTTGGACCACCGAGAATAATCGCGAAGATGTTGAGAGCATAGTAAATAATGCCATAGAAAAATCTGGTTTTTCACCAGAGCTAAGCTTAGCTGAGCTTGATAGAAAGAAAGATGCACTTGATAAAGAAATTACTCATGAAATTTTTCATGAAAAAGATGTTTACGATACTGTGAATATTGATGGAAAAGAGTTTTTTAAAGCAGTTATGAATTTCGAGTTTGGCGACCATTGGGGCAGAGAAAGGGCACAAAAAACACTCTATATCCCAAAAAATAATATGAATAGTGAAGAAACTTTTATTCCAGTAAATACTCAAGCGGTTGAACTGGATGGTTATGAGGGATGTTTTAATAAACAAGGAAGCTGTTCAATTAAAGTCACAAGAATAAATCGAACTCGATGGAGCGCGGAAGGTGTTTTTACTCCAAAAATTTTATACAAAAAAGGGCAAAAGAAACAAAACGTAAATAACCGCCTAATTAATGCTTTAAAAGCTGAAGTTAACAAGCTTACACAGAGCTTGAGGACAACTTTAGAATTATGTGAGGCTAAGCAAGCAGAGTATGTGTCTAGCTTGTACTCACCGTTTGTATCTGAACAATCATGTAATATAGCGCTAAAAGGCATTAATCAGCAAATAAGTGATTTGAAGTTAAGAATTAAAGATTGTGACCGTTTAAAAGGGTTATGTAGTGCGTAAAGTTGATGAGTATACAACCACTATGCTGTCTGAAATACATAACGATTACCAGCATGTATTTGAGCAAGCGCCCAACTTAACATTACAAGTAGAAGAGCGCTTAAAAAATTGGGCCGATAAAACGTACCGGCATTGCTTATTAGAGTACCCTTATTACGATGATCAAAATGAATTGGATGCGTTTACTGGTTTAGACTTTGATAGCATAACCACAAAAAAATATGAGCTTGCGTTAAAAAAATACAAAGCTTTGTGTTTAAAAAGTAACGTTAATTACAACAAAGACTTTTGGGATACAGATTTAGTTCACCTCAAAAATGAGGCTGTTGCGTCAAAAAGTAAGAACGTTAAAGCTGCTAGTGATTTAGCCACTTCTGCTAATTTATTGGCAAAGGAGTGGCAAAAATTACTACGCTCACTATATGAGCAATGGGAGCTAGAGCAAATAATTTTATTGAGAGAAAAGTTTTTAAAAAGCTTAGCTAAAAAACTAAAGCTTATTGACGAAATGCTTACTTTATTATGTACGCTAGGTCTTGAGCCAGGCATTTTACTAGATCTTTCGAGTGGTTCTTTAAAGCTAAATAATTTAGCTAAAGTTAAAAGCTTAATGGAACGAATTCATAGTGATGAAGGAATTAAAAAGCTATTAGACTTATTAGGTCGTATTAACCAAGTTAAAAAAAGTGAAAGAATAGAAACAGTTACTCATTCTTATATACAAAAATCTCCCATAATTGATATTAACTCTAAAGAAGAAATAGTAGGTATTAAATTATCTAAAGATATTGAGCATGCACTACCTTCTGAATTAGCGCTATTAAGTGACGAGGATACATCAATATTATTTGATCTTAAGTATGTTGAATCTTCTTTGATGTGCTTTGAAATGTCGGGGCAGCAATTTGTTGATGAGGAATTTGAAATAGAGGAGGAGTTGACAGTTGATGAAGATGAACAAAAAGGTCCTGTAATTATTTGTATTGATACCAGTGGTTCAATGCGAGGAACACCTGAAACTGTTGCAAAAGCCGTTGCCCTAGTTATGTCACTAAAAGCGCAAGCTAAAAATAGAGATTGCTATATTATCAACTTTTCTACTTCGATTAATACCTTGGATCTATCCAAAGGATTTAGTTTAGAAAAGTTGACAGACTTTTTATCAATGTCGTTTTATGGTGGAACTGATGTAGGTCCAGCTATTAGCCATGCAGTTAATTTAATGACAGAAAATACATACAACAAAGCTGATTTACTTATCGTTTCTGATTTTATAATGGATGGGCTACCAACTTCGCAAATAGATGCTATATCTGCTTTAAAGCTTAACGGAAATAAGTTCTTTTCTTTGGTAGTGGGTGATTGTTACTTAAGTAAACGCCTCGGAGAAGTATTTGATCAGGAATGGATATATAATCCAAAAAATGCAAGTATTACTGAATTGGTCGCTATTGATAGCTGGCTTGATTAATAAAGAGTATTAAATCTTCACCATTATTCTATATTAGGACGCTTTTAAGCGTCCTTTTTTTGTGCCTGTAATAAAGTTTAGCCTGTTAGCCTATCGCTTGCGCGACTCGATTATTTTTATGCCGATGTTTTAACGTATACATGCTCGGCTAAGGTTAAACAGGTTGGGTAAGTGGGGGGCGTTTTGCTGCTGGGCAATTATTAATACCCATAAAAATGGCTGAGGGGCGTTTGAAGTTTAATGTAATAGCATAAAGCAGAGCTTAATGGCTATGTAGCCATCAAGCTCTACTAACAGCTTGTTATTCAACCGTGGCTGTTAAACCACGACGTTTAAGTAAGGCTGATGTGTCTGGCTCTTGGCCACGAAATGCTTTAAACGATTCCATCAGGTCACGCGAGTTACCGACTTCTAAAATTTCTTTACGGTATTTGTCACCTAGTTCACGTTTTAAGCCACCTTGCTCTTGTACATAAGCAAAAGCGTCAGCTGCTAAAATTTCACTCCACATGTAGGCATAGTAGCCTGCAGAGTAACCGCCACCCATTGAATGAGAAAAGAATGCAGACTTATAACGCGGCGGCACAAATGGCACGTTAACGCCGTGTTTTGTTAAAACATCTTGCTCAAATTTTTCAATATCTTGCAGTGGGGCATCTGCCGGTAATGAATGCCATTCCATATCTAATAAAGCGGCAGATACATATTCTAATGTATCAAAACCTTGGTTAAAGCTTCTTGATTTAATTACTTTTTCAAGTAATTCATCCGGAATCGGCTCGCTTGTTTGATAATGTTTAGCATAGTTAGCAATTACTTCAGAGTGCATTGCCCAATCTTCTTCAAACGTAGACGGGAATTCAACAAAGTCTCTTGATACTGACGTACCAGATAAGGTTGGGTATTTTACTTTTGAAAGCATACCGTGCAGACCATGGCCAAGCTCATGGAACATAGTGGTTGTTTCATCGTAGCTAATAAGTGTTGGCTCACCTTTGGCGCCTTTTTGAATGTTCATAACATTCACGACAACAGGTTTTTGCCCATGCAAACCAGACTGTTTAACAAACGAGCTCATCCATGCGCCGCCACGTTTACCTTCACGCGCAAAATAATCAGCAAAAAAGATAGCTAGGCTTTCACCATTTGCGTCAAATACTTCATATGCTTTTACATCTGGGTGATACACAGGTAGATCGTTACGTGGCTTAAATGTAATGCCATACAAACGATTCATGGTAAAGAATACACCGTCTTCTAATACACGGTTAAACTCAAAATATTCTTTTACTGCTTTTTCATCAAGGTTGTACTTATCTTGACGTACTTGCTCAGCATAATATAACCAATCCCATGGTTTAAGTTCGAACTGCTCTGCAGATGCATTTATTTTTTCTTGAATATCGGCAGCTTCTAACGCTACATTTTGAGTTAGCCTTGGCACCATGCTAGCAAACATATCAAATACAGCTTGTGGTTTTTTAGCCATTTGCGACTCTAAACTAAATTCAGCCCAGCTGTTGTAGCCAAGTAGCTTTGCTTTTTGTGCTCTTAATTTAACTAGTTGCGCAACAATGTCGCGATTACTAAATTCACCATCTAGCGCGCGTTCTGAAGATGCACGCCACACTTTCTCGCGTAAATCACGGTTTTGTAATGAAGCTAAAACAGGCTGGCGAGTGGTATTGGTGATTTTAATTAAATACTGCCCTTCGTGGCCGGCTTCTGTGGCTGCATTAGCAAATTGTTCAATTTGACCTGCCGATAAGCCAGCTAACTCTTTTTGGTCTTTTACGATGACAACATTACTTTTACTTAGCGCAAGTAAGTTTTGTGAAAACTGTGTCGTTAAAGTTGATAGCGATGAGTTAATATCACGTATTTGCTGCTTTTGTTCATCATTAAGCTGAGCGCCTGAGCGTACAAAACGTTTATAGTAAACGTCTAATAGTCGTGTTTCTTGCGCTGTTAATGCTAAAGAGTCTGTTTTTTCAAAAAGTGTGGCTACTTTTTTAAATAACGCATCATTTAAAAAGATGTTGTCTCTGTGCGCTGCAAGCTTTGGTGCAAGTTCTTTTTGAAGCTCACGACGCGCTGGGTTTGAGCTAGAGCCTGCAAGGTTGTAAAAAATGCTGCTTGCACGCGTTAATAACTCGCCACTTTGCTCAAGTGCCACGATGGTGTTTTCAAAAGTCGTAGGGGCTGTATTATTAATAATGTCTTGTACTTGCGCCATTTGCTGCGCCATACCTTGATTAAAGGCAGGTAAAAAATGCTCATCTTTGATGACTGCAAAGTCAGGGGTTTCGTACTGTAGTGTGCTTTTTTCTAATAATGGGTTGGTAGCTTGTTGTGCTTGCGCTGAAATACTTTGCGCAGTAGTTTGCTGTTTGTTGTCAGCGTTTACATTTGGCTCAGAGCAGCCCGAAAGTAATAACGCAGAGCTGATTGCCGTGGCGAGTAAAGTTTTCATATTTACATTCTCTTATTATTGTAACCTGTCGTTACCTTGTCATTAATCATGTAAGAGTACGTTGACTTAAATGTAACTACACTTAGGTTGCGATAAAGTCTTAATTAACTGCGACGAGCTGTTAATTTATATGCCCCATAGTACATTTTTTGACGAGCGAGTAAAATATAAAGCAGTAAATAGGAGGGGCGTTGAGTGACTTAAATACGCCAGCGATGCTTAATTTATTTACTTATCTAGTTATTTATCGACGCACGTCTTTTGGTGCGCCACCTTTTGGCCAGTCATCCGCTTTACAGTGGCTGACCTTTCATTGAGCGTTGAAAACAGCCATTAATTCTGTCTTCAATGGTGTTTATTTTTGCATTACGTGAACGATACTTTGGATATACCACATTCATGCCCACATAAGGCGCGGCTTTGGCTACACGCCCTTCATTAAGATGGTAAGTGCTACAATTGAGCTTATTATTTACGTTATTGGGAAGTTGTTTATAGGTATCAATAATTAATAAGCGCCCATAACGAATTAAATCCGACTTTTGATTATTGAACAGCATTGCTTAGGTGGAGGTGTCATTAGTTTGTGATTAATTTATATAAGTTTGGTATGCATAGCCAAATGATTATGAATCATAACGCTATGCAAAGTGAGGTTTTTTTGACTATTTTATTTACAGTTATAATCCATAATTTTGTGTGATAAAGCGCTAAGTATGTCCGCTACTTTAAAACTTGCTTGCTCCATAAGAGATACTTTTTCTACAGCAGTATTGATATCGCCTAATTGGAATGCTTCTAAAGCAGCAAAGCCATTCTTATGGACATCTTCATGTGGTTGCTCTAATGCTTTAAAGTCGTTAATGCTTGAATATTTTAATGCACCTTCACCTTGGTAATACCATTTACCTAAACGACACATGGTATGATCAGAAAAGTCTTCTGCAGTCTTATTTGATTGGCCTAAAATGACTTTATAAATATCGTATTTCCATACAATGTGATCCATTTTTACTGTTTGAATAAATGCATCGGCACTTGAATTAACAATAACGCTATACATATTTTGTGATAGTTCAACCACCTTTTTAGCGGTAGCATCAATTTCTGATGAGCTATTTGCAATGCCATTACTTTCTTCGCTAACGCTAGTAATGTTAGTTACAACGCTTTGCATTTGCTCATTGACCTTAGCTATTAAATTAGAGATCTCGTTAGATGCATCAGAAGAGCGCTGAGCGAGCGTTCTTACTTCATCTGCCACAACAGCAAAGCCTCGTCCTTGTTCTCCGGCTCTAGCGGCCTCGATGGCCGCATTAAGTGCAAGTAAATTTGTTTGATCAGAAATCCCTTTAATTATGTTTACAAAATCATTAATTCCGGTTGTTACTGACTGCAATTCTTTAACGGATTTAGTGGCTGATTTTGTATCTCTTGAGATATTATGTGTTGACGATGAAGTCGTTGCTAACATATCTAAAATTGTATCAAGTAATTCTTGGGATGACTTAAATGACGTAATATCATTAATTAGTTTATGTGAAGTTGAGGCTAAGCTTTCTCTGATGTCACTCATTAAATAAGATGACTGTAATGATAAGGTGTTTAATTCACGCTGTTTTACAAAGGCTGTATTGTTTGCTATTTCATTGTCGTTTAGTTGTGATTGCTCGCTGTTTGCTGCTAACAATTGCGCCTCAAGTTTTTCATTGGTTTTTTTTAATTGCATTAACTCGTTATTTAACTCATTAATTTTGTTTTTATATTTTGAATTGAACAGCATGTAGACCCCAATTTAAACACAGAAAATAAACGTATATTTTTTATTAAATTTACCTGAACATTGATTACTTTATTCGATTTTTTACAGGGGTGGAATTGACGTCCACCCAAGTCGATTTTTATAAAAGTAAGTTACAACACTATAATAAATGCTTTATAACCTTTTGGTAAATAAACTTTTCTTTTAATGCTTAAGGGCCTGTTTATCTTTCGAGGTTGAATTTTCAGCAGTCTGTTTGGTAATTAGGCAAGGCAGAGCCTATGTAGTGTGGTTGTTCCCCATAAATAGGCGATAACGTAGCGTAAATGCCAAACAGGCGCTGCCCGAAGGGTTTCTGCCTAGGGGTCATTTACTCTTTGTTGCTCGGTTTTTACTTAGCCCACTAGGTTACAAACCTCGCGCCGCGATTAAATGGCCCCTAGATTGAACAAATTTTAATCCTGAAAGGTTAACAGGCCCTAAAATTTAATACTTCCTAATTGATTTACTCAACTGGGCTTGAAACTCATCAGGGAATAAAATTGTGCCGTCGTCTTCTTCGGTAGGGAACACGGCCACCAGTAAGTCGTCTTCTTCAAGACCAGGTGTCCAGCGGCTAAACCAATCTGCAGTTGGAATTGCTTTAGGTGTACATCCTTGCCATTCGCCGGTTGCCCAGGCTTGTGCGAATTCTCGTGTTGGCCATACCGGCACGCAATCGTCGTCCTCGTTAGTGAGCATTACGCAGCCGTCGTCATCGTTTAAAATCCACACTTGCTTAAATTGCTGCACGGTTTCGTACATGTATGCGAGTCGTTTTTTTGCGCCAAGGCCTAAAATTACGTCGTCTTGCTTTGATAAATTGTCAGTGGTCATTTTTGGCTCTCTCTCACTGTGGAGTATACAAAGAGCAGCGAGCTGCTGCGCTTTAAAATTTAGTTTAGCTGATGGCTGCTAGTAGCTCATTGGCTAGTTGGTTTAGTGCGTCGGGGTCTTGGTTTGTTAATGCGTAGGTGCGTAATCCATATATACCCATAACACAAAATCGTGCCAGCTCTATGGCACTTCGGCCATTGGTAATTTCTTTATTATCAATTGCTTTTTGTAACTGCTGCGCAAAGGCATGCTCATATGCAGTTAAATTAGTACGCAATACGTGGCAAATTTGTGGTTCGTTACCCTCTACCTCGCTAATGCTTTTTGTGAGTAGGCACACTTTGGTTGCTTCACCGTCAACGCATTCTTGCACAATGATATTAAGGTATTGTTTCAGCGTATCTAAAATACAACTGCTGTGCTCAAACAGCGCCGTAAACTGTGTATTGCGATCGGTTTGGTATTGCTCAGTAGCGGCTAAAAAAATGCCTTTTTTACTTCCAAATGCCGCGTATAACGAGCCCGGATGTAAATGGGTGGCTTGAGTCAGTTTTTGCATACTGGTTTTTGCATAGCCATGAAGCATAAACATGGCCATAGCTTGGCGCAGTACAAACTCTGTATCAAATTCTGCAGTTCTCATAATGACTCTTTTAGTGGAGAGAGTAGTAATGAATAAATTTATTTTTCTTAGGCTTAGGTGGAGTTTACGCAATCTTAAACAAAGTTTCAAAATTATACTTGAATATTCATTCAAGTGACCTTATCTTGAATGTACATTCAATAAAGGATAAACATTATGTCGATTGACTTACTTTCACCTTTTAAATTAAATAACAGCATAGAACTGCAAAACCGCGTACTTATGGCACCAATGACCCGTTGTATGGCAGATGACAATTTAGTGCCAACACAAGCCATGGTTGATTACTACGCTCGCCGTGCTGATGTAGGCTTAATTATTAGTGAAGGCATTATTATCCGTGCTGATGCTCAAGGTTATCCAAATACACCTGGGCTTTTCACTAGCGAACAAATTCAAGGTTGGAAAAAAGTCACTGATGCAGTACATGCCAATGGCGGAAAAATGTTTGCACAACTATGGCATGTTGGCCGTGTTGCTCACCCTCACTTTTTTGGTGGTGATGTTTTGGCGCCATCTGCAATAGGGGTTGAAGGTTCAGTACCGCGTATGCGCGAGCTAACTTATATTACGCCAAAAGCTGCCACTAAAGATGATATTAAAGGCTTAGTGGCCGATTACGCTAAAGCCGCAGAAAATGCGATGGAAGCGGGTTTTGACGGCGTGGAAATTCATGGTGCTAATGGCTATTTAATTGACCAATTTTTACATTATGCGGCAAATAAACGTGATGACGAGTACGGCCAAACACCAGAAAACATGTCGCGCTTTGCACTGGAAGTAACCGATGCAGTTATTAATGTAGTAGGCAATGAACGCACCGCAATACGTTTAACGCCAGGTGCTTATTTTAATATGAGCGAAGACAATCGCGATAAAGCAGTATTTGACTACTTATTACCAGAGCTTGAAAACCGCAAGTTAGCTTATTTACATGGCGGTATTTTTGACGACAGCATGCGTTTTGATTCACTAGAAGGTAAATCAACCTCTGAATTTTTACGAGCTGGTTATGCAAGTACCTTTGTGGGGGTAGGTAGTTATAGTTTTGAAACTGCCAAAGAAGCGATTAACGACAATAAATTTGATTTAATTGCTATTGGTCGCCCGCTAATTGCTAACCCAGATTACATTAGCAAAATTAAAAACGGCGAAGAAGTCACAGCTTACAGTGATGAAATGCTAGCTGAATTGAAATAGCAGCTAATTTAGTAAAAACCATAGGACACTCATGGACAACTTTGAGTGTCTTTTTTTATACATTTATTTGCCATAATTTACTCATAATTGTTTAATCTTGCTGTCAATAAAATTGCCCCTCGTTGTCATATTTAAAAAATAGACTGTGCCCGCTTTCATCATTACCTTTTATAATTAGAAACCTGCTATTTCATTAAAGCTTAAAGGCATTGATGGGCAAGTTATTATGCAAAGTGACTTTAGTCTTTCAAGTATTAGTCCTTATAAATAGCATCACCATTTAAATAACCTGAACTCTGGTTAAGAGATTTACTAACATATTGAATCAAAATGATATTTATGTTTATTTTCTCTAGCTAGAGATTTTTAGTGAAAACAAGGCGAAATTACGCGTCAATAGCTAGCCTATTGCAAGTAAATTCAACGCAGTTAGCGCTGAAAATAGCTGCTTGAGATGGATTTATTATCCACAGTTCAGGTTAAATAATAAACGCACTGCGGTTAAAGCTGTGCGTTTAAAAGTTCATCTATCGGCGGGCTAACTTGCTGATTTATTAACGCCAATGTCTTCTTAGCGCTACCGCTTAAATTGAAAATATCATACACTGGCTTTATCTCAATTAAGGCTGGTATCGTATGCTCAATATTTTTCAATCAAACCGTATGGAAGCCCTGCAAGCGCAGTTTCATCAGCTATTAAAAATAAACCCATTGCAAAGCCCATTTGATAAAGAAGTGGTGTTAGTGCAATCGCCGGGTATGTCGCAGTGGCTAAAAATTGGTTTAAGTGAAAATTTAGGCGTGGCTGCGCAGGTAGACTTTCCGCTGCCGTCGAGCTTTATTTGGCAGTTGTACCAGCAACTATTGCCAAACGTGCCTAAAGAGTCGGCGTTTAATAAACCGAACCTTGCTTGGAAACTGTTTGCAATTTTACCTACTTGTATTGACGAGCCACTGTATTTACCCCTAAAAACCTATTTAGAGGGGGATATTGACGGCCAAAAAACCTTTGCCCTATGTGAAAAAATAGCCGATGTGTACGACCAATATTTAATGTATCGCCCCCATTGGATAGCCAAATGGGATAGCGGTGTTGATACGCTTGACGATGTTGATGTAAGCATTGCTCCTTGGCAACCCGATTTGTGGCGCCGCCTTGTCAAATTAAGCAAACAGCTAGGGCAAAGTCAATTTCACCGCGCCAACATGCAAGGACAATTACTCAGCGCCCTTGAGAGTATGGATAGCAGCTTATTGCCAAAGCGTATTAGCCTATTTGGTATATCTGCTATTGCCAGCTCACAGCTTGATGTGTTTGAAGCCTTGAGTAAAAAAACTGAGGTGTTTTTATTCTTTTTTAACCCCAGCGAGCATTATTGGGGCGATATAATCGATGAAAAAACAGCGGCTAAAATAAACGCTAAATACGCCAAAATGCCGCTGGTGGAAGCGCAGCAAAAAAAGCAAACGAATCCTGATGAAGAATACTATTTTATTGGTAATCCGTTGTTGTCGTCGTGGGGTAAACTCGGCCGCGATTATTTTGAGCAACTGGTGCAGCTTGATGCCCGTTGGATTGATGGTTTTATTGATGCGTTTGACGATACCTTACTTGGGCAAGTGCAAAGCGAAATATACCAACTTGCCTTTAAAGGTGAATCGCTTACCGATAACAAAGAATGGTTTATAAACGATGAGGGTAAACTGCCCATAAGTGCACACGATACCAGCATTACGTTAAGTGACTGCCACACACCATTAAGGGAAGTCGAGCGCCTGCACGACTACTTACTCAATTTGTTTAATCAAAACCCAACGCTTACCCCCAAAGATATCATTGTGATGATGCCTGATGTAGGTACTTATAGCCCTTACATTGAGGCCGTTTTTGGTGGTGCGCAGGGCAGCCGATTTATACCATACGCCCTTGCCGATTTAGCCATAGAGCAAGAAAAACCAGTACTGAGCTCGTTTGCCAGTTTAGCTAATTTACCGTTTTCGCGCTTTGGCGTGTCGGATATTCTTGATTTATTACAGGTTACGCAAATTGCCGAAAAATTTGGCCTAGAAGCCCATGAATACGAGCAAATACATTATTGGCTTGAGCGAGTAGGGGTAAAGTGGGGTATAAACGCTGAGCATAAACAAAGCTTTGATTTACCCGCCATTGATTTAAATACCTGGCAACATGGCTTGAACCGTTTATTACTGGGGATTGCCATGCGCGACGAACAGTGCCCATTTAATGGTATTTACAGCGCCGATGAAGTAGAAGGTATGGCGCTTGATACTCTCAATAAGCTGGTGCATTTTATTGATGTGCTTCAAGACTTTAAAGCGAAACTCACCCCTGATGATACGCTTTCTAATAAAGCCCATATACTAAGTGAGCTACTCAATGCTGTGTATGAGAGCGAAAGCGATGATAGCTGGGATTTATTACTGCTGCAAAAGGTGCTCGAAGACATTGCGAAGCACCACGACAACGGCGACTACAGTAAAGCCGTTTCGCAGCGCATAGTGAGCTATCTAATAAAACAAGGTATACAAGAAAAAGGTGTAGGTCAGCGCTTTTTAGTAGGACAAGTGAACTTTTGTACTCTCATGCCCATGCGCGCCGTCCCTTTTAAAGTGGTGTGTATGCTAGGCTTAAACGATGCCGATTACCCGCGCACGGTGCAGCCAATCGGATTTGATTTAGTGCCGTATTCTAAAAAGCAAAAAGGTGACCGTTCACGTAAACTCGATGACCGTTACCTCTTTTTAGAAGCGCTCTTAAGTGCTCGAGATAATTTATATATGAGCTACATTGGTCGCTCATGTTTTGACAACCAGCCGCGCATGCCATCAACGCTTGTCAGTGAGCTTTTAGAATACATAGGCCGCAGTTTTAAACTTAGCGAACCCAGTGATAAATCCTTGCCAGATTGCCTTATTAGCCAACAACATTTACAACCTTTTAATAGTCAGTATTATTTGCCAGCTAGCACTGAACAGGCGGGAGTAAATAATCACAGCTATAACCCAATTTGGCTGCCTAGCGAGGCTATTGAGCCTAAAGCAATCACTGCGCTTGATGTAACGCCCCCAGAGCTACTTGATCTTGATGTGTTTATTCGTAGTGTATGCCATGCCCAAGAGAGCTTTTATCAACAAAGTTTAGGGTTACGCTTGCCGCAATTTAACGATATAGCGAAAGACGAAGAACCGTTTAGCTTAGATGCGCTGCGCCGTTATTTTTACCTTGACGAAATACTTGAAGCAAACATTAACAATACGCCGCTCAGTACCAAGCAAATCCTGCAGCGCGGTGAGTTGCCCCAAGCCAATGTAGGCAGCTTAATTTATGAGGGTATGCAGCACCGAGTTGATGCGCTTGCAGGGCAAGTAAAAGAGCAAATAAAAGCCGGTAAAAGCGAACCGATAGAAGTGTTACTTGCGCTTGAAAATACCACCATTGAAGGCTGGCTTAACCATGTGTATATGCAAAAACAAGTGTTTTACCGCAGTGCCAGTATTAAAGCCAAAGATTTAATAAAAGGCTTTCTTTATCACCTGGCAGCTCAAAGCATGCAACAAGAGGTTGAAACCTTATTACTGGGTTTAGATAAACAAATTAGCTTTGCCCCTATGAGCAAAGCCAATGCTGACTTGCTGCTTGCAGATTGGTTTGAACTATACAAAGCACTGCGAAATGCGCCGGTGGCGTTTTTTCCGGTGAGCGGTTATGAATACGTGAAAAGCGGTGGCGACATGGCAAAAGCTAACAGTAAATTTAGCCCACAGTATATTGGCCCAGGTGAAGGGGAGAATCCCTATATTCGTTTAACGGTGCAATCGCTCAATGATTGCCAAGAGGAGTTTATTAAGTGGAGCGAAAAATTACTCGCCCCGTTATTTGAGCATGCCAAGGAGAGTGACTATGCAAGCGCTTAACCCACTCACTATGCCTTTATCAGGCCAAAGTTTGATAGAAGCCAGTGCGGGTACAGGTAAAACCTACACGATCACGGGTTTGTATTTACGCTATTTATTAGGCATGCAAATACCCGGTGAGCTGAGTACGCCATTGAGTGTTGAGCAAATTTTGGTGGTTACCTTTACCGATGCTGCAACACAAGAAATTAAAGACCGGGTACGCAGCCGTATTATTGCCGCGCGCGATGCCTTATTGGGGCAACAGCCAAACGATGAATTAATAGAAGGTGTAATAGCCGCAGTAGATGATAAACATCGTGCGTTTGACTTACTCGATGCAGCAGCTAAATCAATGGATGAGGCGGCTATTTTTACCATTCATGGTTTTTGTCAGCGGATGCTAAAACAACATGCGTTTGAGTCGGGGGTCGCGTTTAACTTAGAGTTTATTTTAGATGAGCGCGAGATACTGCTTGAGACCATAAAAGATTTTTGGCGCGCGTTTGTCTACCCGCTTAATAAGCAAAGAACAGATGCGATTTTAGAGGTGTTTGCCGCACCTGAATCATTATTTAGCCAAGTAAGCAGTATTTTAAATAAAGCTAACGCCGAAATAACGCCGCAAATAAATTTAGAGGATGTGTGGCAAGCGCGAGATGAATATTTAGAGCTTATACCCGCTTTTAAAAAAACGTGCCTAGAGCAAGAGTTTATTGGTGCTGTTAAAGCATCCGATTTAAGTGGCTCAAAAACACCCGGGCGAAAAGGCAGTTTAGCGGCGCTTGAAGCATTTTGCTTAGGCAATGATGACTTTTTTGAATTTGGTACTAACAAATATTCGTTTGAGGTTTGGAGCAGCGAGAATTTAAGTAATACCGCTAATTATAAAAAAAATGGCACATTACTGACGCATCCACTTATTAGCCAATTCGATGCCTTAGCCGCACTTAACAATACCATTAAACAAGGGCTAAAAATTGCGATAGTGCAATATGCGGCGAGTTGGGTAAAAGCGGCCATAGTTAAACGCAAACAAGAACAAAGCGTGATCACGCCTGATGACCTACTCACTAATTTACATACAGCCCTTAATAGTGAGCAGGGTGACGTATTGTCGCAAAAAATTGCGCAGTTATTTCCGGTGGCAATGATTGATGAGTTTCAAGACACCGACCCTATTCAGTACGGTATTTTTAGTAAAATTTATGCTCAAAGCAATACCACTTTAGCCATGATAGGCGATCCCAAACAAGCTATTTATGGCTTTAGGGGCGCAGATATATTTACCTACATTGGTGCCAAAGAGGCCGTAGAGCAGTCGCAACAATTTACATTGGGCACTAATTTTCGCTCCAGCAGTGATATCGTCAACAGTGTAAATAGCTTGTTTGGTAAATACGACAACAGCTTTATTTATAACGATGCCATTCCTTTTAATAAAGTGAAAGCCAAGGGTAAAAAAGCCGAAGATACATTTTTAATTGATGGCAAACCGGCCACCGCCTTTGAATTTAATGTGTTTGTGGATGAAGCCGGCGATGAAAAAGCCAAGCCGACCAGTAAAGGCGTAGGGCAAGCACATTTAGCCACCCATTTTGCTAATAAAATAGTTACTTTACTTGAGCAGGCAAACCAAGGAATAGCCTGTATTGGCAGTACGCCGGTAAGCGCTGCTGATATTTGTATTTTGGTGCGCGACCGCGTTGAAGCGCAAATAATGAAGCAGGCCTTGAGCAAAGCCAATATTGCCAGCGTGTATTTGTCTCGTGATAGTGTATTTAGCCAAGAGCTAAGCCACCATTTACTCAACTTTTTAACCGCATTGCACGGCCAGTACGACGAGTCACTTCTACGTGGTGTACTCGCAGGGCCATTATTCTGTTTAAGTTATAACGATATTTTTGCTTTGGCCGATGATGAAAATGCATGGCAAGAACATTTAAACTTTTTTGCTCAACTTAGCCATATTTGGCATAAGCAAGGGGCTATGGCGATGCTTGAGCGCTTACTAAGTCATAATCAACTCAGTGCCAAATGGCAAGGCTTGGGCTATAACGTAGAACGTTGGCTTACCGATTTTAGACACCTTGGCGAAATACTGCAGCAAAAACAAATAGAGCTTGAAGGGACACTTCGTTTGTTGCGTTGGTTTGCGCAAAAGGTGAGCCAGCAAGATGGCGAAACAGTGCAAGTACGTTTAGAGAGCGACGCAAACTTGGTTAAAATTGTCACTATGCATGCCTCAAAGGGGCTTGAATATCCATTGGTATTTATGCCCTTTGCCAGTGGCTATCGTGAAACTAAAGACGCGCTTTATCACCATAACGGCAAGTTAATTTTTGATTTAAGTAAAGGCGAAGACGCCTTGCAACAAGCAGAGCAAGAGCGCCTAGCCGAAGATTTACGCCTATTGTATGTCGCATTGACCCGTGCAGTGCATTTTTGTGCCTTGGGTGTATATAACATCGGGCAAGGGCAAAGTAGCCGCTTAGCGATTCAAAGTAGTGCGCTTGGGCATGTGTTGTTCTCAGGGTTAGCGTTAACCAGCAGCCAAACATGGCGCACTCATTTAAGTGAGTTTTGTGATGCCAATGATTCGATGGAATATTTGCAATTTACCTCGGGTGAATTACTCGAGCAGGGCATACTTCGCTTTAATAATGAACACGTTAAAAAGCAGGCGCTGAGTATTAATACTGTAACCACGCAGATTGAACGCGATTGGCGGGCAACCAGTTTTAGTGCTTTAAGCTTTAAAAAGCATACTGACCAACTGGCACCTGGGCGCAGCGATGAAGATCATCAAAGAGATGAGTTTGCGGTGCAACAAGATGAACTTCTCTCACCGTATAATTTTCCAAAAGGTGCAAAACCAGGAAGTTGCTTACACGAAATATTCGAGCAACTTGATTTTACCAGCCCGCTTGTTCACCCCTCAAATCCAGAGCAAAACTTATCGGCAGTAATTAAACGTGCTTTTGAAAAATACCACATTAGTGAACAATGGCAGCCAATAACCGAACAATGGATACTCGATGCGCTTAATTGCCCATTAAATAGTGAAAATAATTTAAGCTTGAGTCAATTATCACCGAGAGATTGTCTTGTTGAAATGGAGTTTAACTTACCGCTTGCTAGCCTAAGTGCGCCTAAACTCAACGAAATGCTGATTAAACACTTTGCTTTTAGCCAAAGCAAACTTGAATTTGCCCATGTAAAAGGCTTACTAAAAGGCTTTATAGATTTAATTTTTTGTTACCAAGGCAAGTATTATATTTTAGATTATAAATCGAATTATTTGGGCAGTACCCCCGCAGATTATGAGCCAGAGCAGCTTGAGCAAGCCATGACCAGCCACCAATACCATTTACAGTATTTAATTTATACCGTAGCGCTGCATCGATTGCTTAAACAGCGTATTCCTGATTATGCCATAGAGACGCATTTAGGCGGCGTGTATTATACCTTTTTACGCGGTATGCCAGCGGGTGAAGGGGTGTACTTTAAACAGTTAAGTGCAGAGCAAGTTATTATTTTAGATGGTTTGTTTAGCCAAGGAGCGATGCTATGAGTGATTTAAACCAACAACCCGGTTTGTTTGATGACTTTGACAACGCGCCTGTTGATGAGTCGGCGTTACTCAATGAACAACTAGCGGACCCTGTAACTCAAACACCTAAAGTTGTGCCGCTGCTTAGCTATTTAACTGAGCAGCACCGCGTACGTGTTGTGGATGTAAAGCTGGCTGAATTAGTCAGTGGTAACAATACTGAACATGATTATGACGAGCTATTTTATATTATTTTAATGCTGTGTTTATCGCAGCAAAGCCAGCATAGTTGTTTAACTCTAACAGAGGTTGATTGGGCTAATCCGTTTAATTTACGCCAAAGCGACTTTACTAAGTTAGAAGGTACCGTACCTGACACTCTCACCCCATTTAGTGACGATTTTACGACTGAGGCGGCAATAAATTACTTACACGCGCATAACAGTGTGGGGGATCACAAGCCGCTGCAATTGTTTAATCAGCGGTTGTATTTTTCCCGTTTAGCAGGGTATGAGCAAACCTTAGCGCAACGATTACTGGCAATGAGTGAGCGACAACTCAATATTGATGATGAAGTCCTTACTGAGTTATTAACTCGCTACTTTCCTGATGATCCAACGCTTGATATTGATTGGCAAAAGGTCGCTTGTGCCATTGCTGCAACAAAGGGCTTTAGTGTGATCACCGGTGGGCCTGGCACAGGTAAAACCACCACGGTGACAAAGCTGTTAGCCATTTTACAGTCGTTATATCAGGCTGCACCATTGAGCATAAAATTAGTGGCACCGACCGGTAAAGCAGCGGCACGACTAACAGAGTCAATTTTAGGGGCTAAAAATAAGCTCACAGAAATACCGGCTGATATTAATGCGTTGATCCCGCAAAGTGCGCAAACTATTCATCGTTTGTTAGGAGTTAAGCCATTTACCAATAAATTCAGGCACGATAAAAGCAATCCGTTGCATGTTGATGTATTGATTATTGATGAGGCCAGTATGGTCGATTTATCGCTCATGGCCAAATTAATTGAGGCTCTACCAGCGCATGCCCGATTGATTTTACTTGGCGATAAAGACCAACTCGCCTCGGTTGATACCGGCAGTGTAATGAGTGATTTATGCCAAGGTTTAGTGCTTGGACAAACACCGCAGTATTCAAAAGCACGCTGTGAGCAATTAAATAAGGTGTGTTTTAATGGCACTGCTAAACTTGGCGTGCAAACTCAGAGTGAGTTTAAACTGGCTGACTGCATTGCCTTTTTACAACATAGTTATCGCTTTGATGCCCAAAGTGGTATAGGCCAGTTGGCTTTGGCTGTTAATACCAATGATCGAGGAATATTAAATTATGTTGAACAACACAGTACGCAAGGGCATTTTAGCGATGTTATTTTAGACTACGATTTTGTCTCTACCCCGATTGAAAAGCTTATAAACAGCGCGGCAAGTCACTACGGTGATTATTTAACACTGATTGCCCAAGGAGCGAGTGTTGCCAAAGTGCATGAGGCTTTTGCCCGCTATCAATTACTTGCAGCAGTGCGTGAGGGCGATTACGGCGTTAATAGTTTAAATCAGCGTATTGAGCGTGTATTGCAACAGCAAGGGTTAATTAGCGTTAACCCTAATCAGCGACATTACACGGGTATGCCTATTATGATTAGCCAAAACGATTATCAACTTAAACTTTTTAACGGCGATATAGGTATTTTGATGCCTGATGACAGTGGCCAACTCAAAGCACTGTTTATTGATGAGCAGGGTAATGAACGTGCATTTTCACCTGCACGACTCCCAGCGCACGATAAAGTGTATGTTATGACCATTCATAAATCGCAAGGCTCAGAGTTTAGTTACACTGCTATGGTATTGCCACCACTTAAACAAGCAAACGTCGGTATTAACCGGCAATTAGTGTATACCGGTATTACCCGTGCAAAGCAGACCTTTGAGCTGGTAGCAGATAAAAAAGTGCTGCAACTGGCGATGGGTAAAAGTGTGTCACGGGCATCAGGACTCTATGAGCGATTAGTGTAACGCAATACTTATACTAATCGTTTATTTTTGGTGTTCTTTTTCTAAATAGATTGGGCTGCCAGTCAAAATGGAGCGCGCCCAATCTTAAAAAAACACTGACCAACAGCGAACCAAGAATGCACCATAAATAAGGGGCTTCTAATAAAAATAGCGCTGCATAGGTCAAGCCTCCTGCAAAACAGGCGGTGGAGTAGAGCTCTTCTCGCATCACCAACGGCACTTCTCGACAGATCACGTCGCGTATTAAGCCACCAAATATCCCCGTAGTCATGCCCATTGTAAGTGCAACCATCATGGTGGTGCCTTCAATTAATGCTTTTTCGATACCGACCACATTAAAAATAGCCATACCAATTGCATCAACCAACAACATGTAATAGTTAGACACATCGGGTAAGTGGCTAATAAACATAACAGTGACAAAAATAGCCACATAGGTGACATATAAAAAATCGGGGTTGGCTATCCAAAAAACGGGTTGGTTAAGAAGTATGTCTCTGAGCGTGCCACCGCCAAGCGCAGTGACTGAGCCAACAACCACCACTCCAAATCCGCCAATATCTTTATCATGGCCTAATAACGCACCTGAAATTGCAAAGAATGCCACGCCAATAAGGCTTAAAAAATTAAAATATTCTGCTGTCACTAAGGCGTCCTTTCCAATTTGAGAATTTATAATTAAAGGTAAGCGATTGGGGATTTATATTAGCTGAATAACACTCTCTAATAAAACAAGCACAGGGTTATTAGCCCTGTGTTTGTTATGTTGAGTTGTTATTGTAAGTAGTCAACAACCAGTTGTGATAGTGATTCTACGCCAAGTTGTAAGGCATTTTCGTCAACATAAAACTGAGGTGAATGATTACTTGCTGCTGTTTTAGCGTTTTGATCTTTTGGAGTGACGCCTAAAAAGTAAAACAGCCCGGGGGTTTCAAGCGCATAGTAGCTAAAGTCTTCTGCGCCGGTAATTAAATCGGTGGTAATAATATTGTCAGCACCAGCAATACGGACAAGCGTTGGGGTCATTTTTGGGGTGAGTGCTACATTGTTTACTGTGACAGGGTAGCCGTGATCTATATGCACATCGGCTTTTGCACCCCCCTCTCAATGATAAAAAGCCGATATCGGCACCTCCTGCTCAGCAGCGCACGCTAAGCCAACCTGTGACAAAGGCAACAACAAAAACCAGCTCAGTAATTCAGTCAGCATTTGATGAAGACTTAGCCAAAGCCGCCTCTGTGGTTGCTGATCAGTATCAGAAAAGTTTGGCGTTTCCGCCTTATTCACAACCATTAACGGTATATGATGAGGACAGACTTAAGCCAAATCAGTTCTTTCCTGTTAGCAGCCCAGTGGGTGAGCAAGGCGGGGAGTTAACAGTGAGCTTGTCTAAATATCGGTATGTGTATCCACAAGCTATAGAGCTAACCGTAAGTGCCCCAAATTTAGGTAAGGTGGTATTAACACTCAGTGATACAGACACCAAAAAGTCGCTAAAAACGCAAAGCGGTGTGGCTCGTCAAAACGAGCTGGCAATGATATTTAAAGGTGAAGAAGACTATCCACGTAATTTACAATTATTAGTTGAAGCCGATATCGCGGGTAAAATAGTCCCGGTGGTGGCACAAATACATTATATGCCGCCTAGTGCAACCTTAACTGGTTTTGAAAACGCCCATCCACGTAATGAAAACATGATAGTACCGGCCAATTTAACAGTTGTGAACTACCCATCGACGCCACTCCGTGTCGATCAATGGGCTTCTACAGCCTTGACTTAGAGACTAGGCTGCTTCTTTTTTCTCAGTTCCAACAGCAAACTTCGATAGCTCGAAGACTTTCGTTTTAATGGCTGATTTCTGCTGAGATGTGGGGGTAACCCTTGCGACGATCCCAGCCGCAATCAAATCTAATTCACCTGTTTTTGCTATGCTTTTAGCCGCTGACAAGTCTCGGCTTTGGTAAGTTTCACAAGCCGTACATGTGAAATATCTGTCGTTCAATGTTAAAACATGATGTTGGCCGCATTCAGAACAAACCCCTGTGGATTTTTCAAACCTGTCAATCTCGTGATAGAGTTTACCTTCAAGCTCAGTTTTGTATTTTGAAAGCTGAGTAATTAAGCCCATCATATTGTCGGCAACCATGCTGCCATTGAACTTTTGCATCCCTTTTACGTTTAAATCTTCGAACACTAAAATGTCATTTTCATTGGTTATCTGGCGTGAAATTTTGTGTGCAAAGTCGAGCCTTTGCCGTGAGATTTTGCCGTGTAATTTGTTGATGCGTTGTTTGGTTTTTTGCCAGCGATTTGAACCTTTAGTTCGGCGTGCAAGCTGGCGTTGCAATTGATTTAACTTTGTTTTTGACTGCTTTAAAAACTTGGGGTTATCGACCACAAAACCATCTGAGCCAACAACAGTTTGCTTTGAGTTAATGTCAAAACCTGTGATTGTTTTTAAAACTTGTTTAGCTGTTTTGCACTCAACTTCCTGAGTGATGCTGCATCCCCATTTTCCGTGGTGATACTGGATAGTAACAGTCTTGATTTTACTTGCTAGTTTGCGATGCAAGATAATGGGTATCTTGCCTACCTTTGGGATACTGATAGCGCCATTTTCAATGCGGATACAGTTCGAGTTATTGACCGCTCGAAAACTATCGTTGTGAAGTTTTTTCTTTTTATATGAGATCTTGTGCTTTGGAAAGCGTTGCAAGCGACCTTTAGTAAAAGCATTCTTGAGCGCTAATTCCAGGTCGCGGGCAATTTGTTGAGCTGCCGCAGAATCGAATGCTTTGATCCAGTTAAACTCTTCGAACGTCTTGATATCTTTAAGTAGTGAGGCCATGTCTTTGTAAAACAAAAACGTTTTATCGTGCTCGTATCGACGCATGTTCTCAGACAACAATAAGTTCCAAATGCCACGCGCTGTCGCGCCAAACTCAACGAGTTTAGCTTCTTGCTCTGCCGTAGGATTTAGCCTGTAGTTGTATCTAAGCGTCTTTTTCATATACTGTATAGACTACTGTATGGAAATGAGTTGTCAAGATGGAATATGAACTAAATCTCACTGTAAATATTTAATAGCGCTACATTTAATTCTTGTAGTTAAATATAGAAAACAATTGTTAAAAGGTGATGTAGGTGATTTTGTAAAACAAAAAATCACTGAAATTGCAGAGCGCTCAGAATTTAATATCGAAGAGATGGAGGTGGACAAAGATCATATACACATATTGCTAACGATTTCTCCCAATATCAGCGTTGCGAGTTACGTTAGGAGAATTAAACAATCTACAACGCAAAGTCTATGGTCGAGATTTAAATGGTTTAAAAAGCAATTCTGGGTTAAAAAGACAGTTTGGTCTGACGGATGTTTTGTTTGCTCTGTTGGAAATGCGGCTGCTGATACAATTCGAAAATACATTCAAGAGCAGGGCTGACTATTCCGATTCATCCCATCGACGCCGCTTCGCGTCGAACAATGGGTTTTCTCGGAAAATTTCGATAAAAAGTGGCTTATACCGTTTAAGAGCTAACTTATACAGTGGCACCTCGCCATTAGCACATTTAGTTGCTAAAGCACGTTTAAATGAGGGCAGTCAGCAAATTGACTTTAAAGCGCATTGGTCTGTTTTGCCCAAGCAAACGAATGACTTACGGTTGAGGGACTTTGTTATTGAACGTATGTCGCCAAGCTCAGGTGAGCTTAACAGTTTTGGTGAAAGTGAAATTAGCGAGTTTACTATTGATGATTTTGCTTACGACAGCTTACAACAGTTGCCTTATCAGGCAAACAAACAAGAAATGCAGAGTTTAGAGTTTTTACAAGGATTAGCTGCTGGTCAGTAGCAGCATAGAACAAAGAGAAGGGTTTGCATTACTGCAAACCCTTAAAAATTAGCTTAAATTAATGGTAACCACGTCGGCTTGGTTTGTTTCATTTTGTTCATGATTAACTGGCGCTTTTGGAATATCTGGTTTATCGAGCGCGATATCGCCCCCATCAATAATGTCACCCGTTTGCAAGTTGGTAAAATCAAATAATTGATTATCAGCTAAGTGTGAAGGCACAACGTTTTGCATGGCGGTGAAAATACTCTCTACACGACCTGGGTGCTCTTTATTCCATTGCTCCAGCATATTTTTAGTGTGTTTACGCTGTAAGTTTTCTTGTGAGCCACATAAATTACACGGAATAATAGGGTAGTCTTGGCTGAACGCATATTTGCTTATATCGGCTTCTTTACAATAAGCCAGTGGGCGAATAACCATATGCTCACCGTTATCGCTCATTAGTTTAGCCGGCATACTTTTTAGTTTTCCGCCATAAAACATATTTAAAAACAAGGTTTCTATCATGTCATCGCGGTGATGGCCCAGTGCAATTTTAGTCGCACCTAACTCTTTAGCCGTGCGATATAAAATACCACGGCGCAAGCGAGAGCAAAGCGAGCAGGTTGTTTTACCCTCAGGAATAATATCAGTAACAATACTGTAGGTATCTTCTTCTACAATTTTGTATTCAATATTTAAATTATCAAGATACTCAGGAAGCACATGCTCAGGAAAACCAGGTTGTTTTTGGTCGAGATTTACTGCAAATAAATCAAATTTGATAGGTGCAACACGTTGTAAATGTTGCAACATGTCGAGCATAGTGTAGCTGTCTTTGCCACCCGATAAGCACACCATAATGCGGTCGCCTTCTTCAATCATGTTAAAGTCCATGACAGCTTGACCTGTGAGGCGGCGTAAACGCTTTTGAAGCTTATTTAAGTTGTATTGAGCTTTGGCTTGAGCAGAATGAGACACTACGCCCCCTTATAAATAGTACGGCAAAATTAATTGCTAAAAATAAAGGGACGTATTATATGCCATATGTAATATGGGAGCTACTGCAAACGCTAACTTTCTGCGAGCGGGCTTACGTACCCATCAGGTTTAAGTGCAAGTACATCACAATCAAGGCTGTCAATAACATGCTCAGCAGTGTTGCCTACTAAGGCAGCGCTTAAGCCAGTCCGTCCGACCGTGCCAATAACCACTAATTCGCTGTTTAAGCGTTTTGCAACATCCGGTATCACATCTTCTGGCAATCCCTCTTCAATAAAGCATTGATCAGAGGTTAGGTTAAACTCATTAGCGAGTTCATTGGTTGATTCAATATGATGTTTTTTAACTGATTCGTTATATAACCCTGGGTTAAACTCAGGGATCTCTATGGCTATATTAACCGGTGTAGCAGGGTATGCATTGACTAAGTTAAGTTTAGCATTAGCCAGTTCACATAAAAATTGTGCATCTTTAATTATGCGTTTATTAAGTGACAGGTGCTGATCATTTTCACTGACTGCATTAACAGCCGCTAAAATATTCCCATGTGCTGGCCACGCCATATCTTTTACAAATAATACAGGGGTTGGGCACTTTCTGACTAAGTGCCAGTCTGTTGGCGTGAAAATAACCGCTTTAAGCGCACCATGCTGATGAGTACCTTTGATCACTAGGTCATATTTATCATTAATAACGGTATTAATAATGGCTTCGTAAGGGCGGTTATGCCAAATGACTTGGGTATTAATATTAATGTTTTGATAAGGAGAGACAAGATCTTTTAACCATAGTTCGCGATCTTTTAACACCGCTTTACGCATTGCTTCACGTTCATCACCAGAGAGCATAGTAGTCATTTCGTAAGAGAAATCGTATACCGTCATAAAGGCGGTAATGCTAGCCCCTGATTTTTTGGCTAAATCTATTGATCGCGCGAGGGCATTTTGATCGTCTTTAGTTGGGTCAATAACCGCGATAATACGTTTAATCGTTTCCATTGTGCTACTCCATTCACTTAACAGTTATACCTTGAGTGTAACGCAAATACACAACAGTTAAAGGGGTAGCACTAATATTCTTGTTCTATATCAAGAAATAAAGTTTCTCTAATTTTAAAACTCTTTATCTTGTATAAAAGCATGTACGGCTTTATAAAAATTTAATTATTCTCAGGTTTTATTAAAGTGTTGTCTTCTACAGTGAATCCACTCGTTTTTGCTTTTATATTAAAAAATGAGCCAGACAATTCATTCATCGAGTATTAAAAGTGAATGGTTAATACCTCTACTCAAAGTGTTAGTAGAGATAGAGCATAATTGCAATAATTACGCTCCAATTCAGGGTAGGATTAATTTTAAAATGAGAAGCGATTATTAACGAGGCTTAACAATCGCAGCCGTTTTAGCTAAAGCGTCATTATCTAAAATAGTAATAAATTTACCTTCTACTTTAATTAAGTCGGCTTTTTGAAAACGGCTTAATAAACGGCTGATAGTTTCTACTGTTAAACCTAAGTAGTTACCAATTTCGCCGCGAGTCATAGTAAATCTAAATTCTTTTCGTGAAAAACCACGCTCACCAAAACGCTCTGATAAGTTATAAATAAAGCTAGCAAGACGTTCTTCAGCAGACTTTTTATTAAGTAATAATAGCATTTCTTGATCGTAGGTTATTTCGCTACTCATTAAACGCATTATCTGTTGGCGCAATTTAGGCAGTTTACCGGCTAGTTCGTCAAGAGTTACAAAGGGAATTTCACATACCATTGAGGTTTCTAGTGCTTGAGAAAAACTTTGATGTTGCATTTTATTGATGGCGTCAAAACCAACAAGGTCGCCCGCTAAATGAAAGCCTGTAATTTGTTCATCTCCTTGCTCTGACAAGGTATACGACTTAAACGACCCCGAACGAACTGCATAAATTGCATTTAAAGGTGCGCCCGATTCAAATAAGTAGTCACCCTTGTGTAATGGTTTTTTTCGCTCAATGATCTCATCAAGTTTATCCATTTCTTGGCCATTTAAAGAAAATGGTAAACATAACTGGCTAATACTGCAGTTATTACAGCTAATGGCACAATTACCTTTAGCACGACTTTGAGAAAAATCCATAAGTTCAATCCGTTAAATTTTTATGCACAACGTTTACCAATGTTAATGCACTAGCTTGTCTGTTGCAATGATCAGAAGGTAGATACCATACCAAATGATAACACTGCCTAATATTATTCGCGTCCAAGGGTGATTATAAAGCGTATTGAGCTTTTGTGCAGCCACACCTAAGGTGATCATGGCAGGGAACGTACCTAGGGCAAATGCCAGCATAACCAGAGCACCATTTATGGCAGTGCCACTGGTCATCGCCCATGTGAGCGCAGAATATACTAAGCCGCACGGTAACCAGCCCCATAGCGCGCCATAACCAAGCGCTTTTAGTGGAGAATCAATGGGCATTAAATATTTATTAAGTTTAATTAAGTGCTGCCAAATGAGGGTTTTGCCAAGTTTTTCGAGCCATTGTAATGTCGCGGCTAAGCGCATGATATAAACGCCGACCAGTAACATAAACACGCCCGCTAAAAATGATAAAAACAGCGCAAAGGCCGAGTTTTGTGTGGCAAATTGACTACTAATACCGGCAACAAGGGCACCAGCTAGCATATAACTTAGCGCTCTACCGCTATTATAGGCTAGAGAGTATAACCAAGTTTGGCGCTTGTTACTGGCTAACTGTAATGAGCTGGCAATGCCGCCGCACATAGCAATGCAATGGCCACTGCCAATCAACCCCATTAAAAAAGCACTAACAAAAATCGGGTCAATCATTACTTTTATTATGTTGCTCTTTATCGTCTTCAAACAAAATACTGTGGCCTTGCTTGTTTAAATCAGAGAATTGCTCGCCTTTTACTGCCCAAAAAAACACGCCAATGGCAATTAGTACAAACAAGATAGCGATAGGAACTAAAATATAAATTATGCTCATAACTTTAATAGCCTTAGTGAATTACATATCACAATAATAGAGCTGGCAGACATACCAATTACCGCCATCCAAGGCGCAACTAAACCCATAGCAGCAAGCGGCAATATAGAGCCATTATATAATAAAGAAAGCGCTAGGTTTTGCTTAATTATACGCCGTGTTTGCTTAGCAATCGTCAACAAATGATCAATAGAGACTAAATCACTGTTAAGCAATACAACATCAGCACTGTTTTTAGATATATCGGCACCGGTTTCCATGGCGATAGATAAATGGGCGCTGGCAAAGACTGGGCTGTCGTTTACGCCATCGCCAACCATAGCAACAACTTCACCTTGAGTTGACCAGCGTTCAACTGCGACTTGTTTATCTTTTGGACTACAACTGACTTGTACTGAATCAAGCTTTAATTTTTTAGCCACCTTGGCACCGGCAGCTGAGGCGTCACCTGTTAGCATATGACAACTTAGATTGGCAGCTTTTAACGAGTTAATGAGTTTATCGGCATCTGTTTTTACTTTATCAATAAAGTAAAAGCGTGCAACAGGTTGCTTGTTTATGTAAAGGGTAGCTTGCGCATTGGTTTTTTTGGTATCAAACCAGCCACTTTTACCAATGGCGTAATGCGTATTATCGTATTGAGCACTGATCCCAACCCCGGGATGGAGTTGTACACCGTCAAATTTACGCTGACCTTTAAACTCTTTAAAGGCACTAGCAATAGGATGCTCAGAATAGCTCTCAAGCTGTGCTGCAATATCAAGAATTTGCTCTTTGCTGTAGTTATCATCAAGTATGTCAACAACGTCGAGGCTAAATTTACCTTGCGTAAGCGTACCTGTTTTATCAAAAGCAACTAAAGTAAGCTTTGATAGGGTTTCTAACACATGTGCTTGCTTAATTAATATTCCTTTACGAGTTAAGGTAGCCACAGCACAGGTTAACGCGGTTGGAATAGCTAAACTTAATGCGCACGGGCAGGTGGCCACTAACACCGATATAGTGATCCAAAAAGCAACATCAGGGTCAATTTGATACCAGCCAATGGCGGTTAGAGAGGCAAATACCAGTAATACCGCGACAAACCACTGCGCTACTTTGTCGGTAATTTCTACTAACCGTGGGCGTTTTGTTAGGGCATTATGTTGCAGGCGAATAATTTGATTAAGCAGGGTATTTTGGCCAAGCTTATTGATTTTTATTTCAATAATACCATCATGATTAACCGTGCCCGCATATACGTTATGATCAATATACTTTCGTACTGGCTGATGTTCACCAGTCATCATAGACTCATCAACACTGGTGCTGCCTTTGACTAAGATGCCATCGGCAGGGATAGTTTCGCCTGCTTTTATTAAAACGATATCGTTAAGCTTGAGCTTTTTAGCGGCAATTATGTGCTCTTTGCCGTTTTCATCGAGTGTACGGGCAGTCAGTGGCAGTAGCTTTTGTAAGTTGGCTGTAAATTCACTGGCCTTTAAACGCGCTCTAAATTCTAAGTATTTACCTAATAAGAGTAAAAAGGTAAACATACAAATAGATTCAAAGTAAACTTCACCGACTTCCATTACCGTGGCGTAACAGCTTGCACCATAGGCACCAAAAATCGCCAATGATACCGGTAAATCCATATTCAGTTGTTTTGCTTTTAAGCCGTTAATTGCGTTACTTAGAAAGGGCAGGGCACTGTATAAAATTACGGGCGTTGCAAGGATCAAGCTGATCCATCTAAAGTATTGTTCAAAATTACTGTCCATCCCAGAGAACATGCCAAAGTACATAGCAAAGGCAAACATCATCACTTGCATGGTCATTAAGCCTGCCACGCCGAGGCGGCGAATATACGCTTTGGCTGTTTGTTGTTTTTGCTGGGCTTCTAAATCTGATTGGAATGGATAGGCTTTGTAGCCTATTTCAGCCAGTGAGGTGATTAGCTCACTTAAAGGGGTTGCGCTTTTATCCCATTGGATCATAGCGCGATTTGTTGAGGTGTTTACATCAACGCGCTTTACCGATTTAAGGTTAAGTAATTGCTTTTCAATAAGCCAGGCACAGGCTGCGCAGGTAATGCCCTCAACACTGAGAAGCACCTCAGAGTTGTCGTTATGCGTACTGATAAACTCATCTTGAATATCTTCATTGTCATAGCTTTTAATAAAAGCGAGTTGTTCTGGGACGAGTTGCTCTACTTTACCGGCACTAACAGTGCGATATTTGTAGTAGTCGGTCATCCCTTGGTCAATGATATTTTGTGCAACAGCTTGGCAGCCAATGCAACACATTGGCTCAGCGGTATTGTCTATAACAACATGTGCGCTAAATCCAGCAGGCACACTTTCAAGACAATGAAAGCAATTTTTAGACATACTAAATACTACTTATAGTTAGGAGTCACTAAAACGGTGGCGGTGGTTGGTAAACTAACGTTTTCTTTCATTTTCCAACTGTTATCAACGGGTTCAATAAATACCGAATATGCGCCTGGTTTATAGCTTTCTAATAATGCAGTGAACTCTTGATTAGCATTTGGAGTGAGGGTAGCTTCAAAATCTTGTGCTTTTATAGTTCGGTGAAAAAACGACAATCTTAATGCGTGTATATTACTGGTATCGCCTTTGGTAAATTTAAAGCTTACACGCTTATCTGATACATTTAGGTCGCCATGTAAATACAACGCTTTTGCTTTATCAAACTTAACGAGTTCTAAGTTGATTGCTTTGCCTTTTTTATAGTAATCATCTACAACCATATCTGGGCCGTTACCAATGGCTGTAATAAATAAACTAATGCAGCCAATAATTGCAGCTAAAGGAAAGAAGATTAAAAACCAAGGCCAAAAATTTTTATACCACGGAGTCGGTTGCATAGTCGCTCTAAAATTAATTAATGTGCGGCTATATTATAATAAATAGAATGAAAAGACTAAAAAAAAGCCTCCGAGTGGAGGCTTTTTTGATCTGAATTAATCTACTGAAATAAAAAGATTAAAACTGAAACGTTTTGTTAACTTTATCGTCATTTATCTTGCGATAAGCTGTAAACGTAAGCAGTTAATAGGTGAATTTTATCTTCGCCTAAAATCTCTTTCCATGCAGGCATTACACCAGCACGGCCATGGTTAAGTGTTTCTTCAACAGCGCGTTGAGAGCCACCGTATAACCAAATGTTATCAGTTAAGTTTGGTGCACCAAACGGTAGGTTATGGGCAACTGAACCTTTACCATCTGGACCATGACACGCAGCACACATAGCAAATTTTGCTTTACCTGCATCGGCATCTTTTTGGTTAACAGTACGGCCAGATAGGCTAAGTACGTAAGCCGTCATTTCTTTAACGCCTTGCTCACCTAATGCATCACCCCAAGGTGGCATTGCTGCAACACGACCTAAAAGTAATGTTTCTCTGATCTTGTCAGGAGAACCACCGTACAACCAATCGTTGTCAGTAAGGTTAGGGAAGCCAGTACCACCACGAGCATCAGAGCCATGACATTGTGCACAGTTTTGTGAGAACAAACGTTGACCAATTTCAACAGCGAGTTGGCCTTGCGTTTGCTCATGCGTAGTGCCGTTTTCTAGCGCAACTTGCTGTGCTGCATCACCAGCAAATTTAGACTCTACTAAATCTAGAACAGGTATTTGAGCCAATTCATTAAAAATAGGACCAAAACGTTCTTCAGCAGTGCGGTATTCAGCATCTAGCTTTACAAAACGGCCATCTTCTTTAGCTTCAATGACTGCTTCTTTCGATTCAGTTAAAGAGGTAATACCTTGGTTTGAGCTTGTCCATTTTGCTAAACCTTCCCAGTTACCTAAACCTGGGTAGGCTGCTAAGTAATAAACAGACCACACAAAGGTTGCGAAGAACATGTAAGTCCACCATTTTGGTAGTGGATTGTTTAATTCTTCAATGCCGTCAAACTCATGTCCACAGCTTTCACCTTCTTTTACGCCTACATAGTTTTTTAAGTTCCAAACTAGTAGACCAAAGATAATGATTAAGCATGCAAGGGTTAATACAATAACCCATATACTCCAAAAGCTAGTCATTTCTCAGACCCCTTTTCCTCGTTAGAGAGTGTATTGTTGTGTTTTTTTTCATCTTCAAATATGACATTAGCAGCGTCTTTAAAACGACTTTTACTACGCTTGCTATATGCCCATCCAACAATCACAATAAATAATACTAAAATTACCAGAGTCAAAATGCCTCTGTATGTCCCGTAGTCCATAATAATCTACTTCAAATGTGTGCCAAGTTGTTGCAAATAAGCAATAAGGGCTTGCATTTCTGTTGCACCTTTACCGTCATTCATTGCATCAACTTTAGCAATGTCAGCGATTAATTCCTCGTCACTGCCATAACCTAGACCCTGGTGTTTTGGGTTTTCTGGATTAATAGCAAACGTGTCACGGAAAATTTGTAGTTTTTTCAGAGTCAGACTTGTATCAAGCGTGTTCTCTGCTAACCAAGGGAAACTTGGCATATTAGACTCAGGAACCACGGCACGTGGATCCATTAAGTGCGCATAATGCCAATCATCTGAGTAACGTTTACCTACTCGTGCTAAGTCAGGGCCAGTACGTTTAGAACCCCAAAGGAAAGGGTGATCCCATACTGACTCGCCTGCTACAGAGTAGTGACCGTAACGCTCAACTTCATCACGAAATGGACGGATCATTTGAGAGTGACAGTTAGCACAACCTTCACGCACATAAATGTCGCGACCTTCAAACTCGAGTGCATTTAACGGGCGTAACCCATCCACTGGCTTGGTTGTATCGTCTTGGAACATTAGCGGCGTAATTTCTACTAATGCACCGAAGCTGATTGCGAAAACAGTCAAGATGGCCATGAGGCCAATGTTTTTCTCGATAATTTCGTGTTTGTTTTGTGAATTTTTATTGCTCATTATCTAACTCCGTTATGCTAACTGCGCTTGTTCATCAAGTTCTAACGAGTTATTTTTCGCTGAAACTGTACGATAAACGTTATAAGCCATAACCAGCATACCTGTAACGATGAATACACCGCCTAAGAAACGCATAACATAGAAAGGATGAGAGGCTTCTAACGATTGTACAAAGCTGTACATTAATGTACCGTCAGAGTTAACTGCACGCCACATTAGACCTTGCATTACACCTGAAATCCACATTGCAACAATGTATAAAACAACACCCACTGTGTGTAACCAGAAGTGTGTATTGATTAATTTAATGCTGTACATACGACCTTGCGAGAATAACGCAGGGATAAGGTGGTAAATAGCACCGATAGAAATCATCGCAACCCAACCTAATGCACCTGAGTGAACGTGACCTACAGTCCAATCTGTGTAGTGCGATAACGCATTAACAGATTTAATTGCCATCATCGGGCCTTCAAACGTCGACATACCGTAGAAAGACAATGAAACCACTAAGAAACGTAAAACAGGGTCAGTACGTAGCTTATGCCATGCACCTGAGAGCGTCATAATTCCGTTGATCATACCACCCCAAGACGGTACGAATAAGATAATAGACATCACCATACCTAAGCTTTGCGTCCAATCAGGAAGCGCAGTGTAGTGAAGGTGGTGAGGACCTGCCCAAATGTAAAGAGAAATAAGTGCCCAAAAGTGAACAACCGACAAACGGTATGAGTAAACAGGGCGACCCGCTTGCTTTGGTACAAAGTAATACATCATACCTAAGAAGCCAGCAGTAAGAAGGAAGCCTACTGCGTTGTGGCCATACCACCACTGAACCATTGCATCTACGGCACCTGCATAGATTGAATATGATTTAGTCAATGAAACTGGGACTGCCATGCTGTTAACAATATGTAGAACAGCAACAGTAATAATGAAACCAGCATAGAACCAGTTAGCTACATAAATATGCGCTACTTTGCGTTTTGCAATAGTGCCCATAAATACAACAGCGTACGTTACCCAAACAACAGCAATTAAGATATCGATAGGCCACTCAAGTTCTGCATACTCTTTAGAACTTGAAATACCCATAGGTAAAGTAATTGCTGCTAGAACAATCACTAACTGCCAACCCCAAAAGGTGAAGGCGGCTAATTTATCTGAAAGAAGGCGCGTTTGACATGTACGTTGTACGACGTAATAAGACGTCGCAAAAAGTGCACTTGTACCAAATGCGAAAATTACTGCGTTCGTGTGTAACGGACGAAGTCGAGAGTAAGTTAACCATGGTGTGTCAAAGTTAAGAGCTGGCCAAGCTAATTGGGCAGCTATCAGAACCCCAATACCCATGCCAACGATGCCCCAAATCACTGTCATAATAGCGAATTGGCGTACAACTTTATAATTGTACTCAGTTTGTGATGCTACTGTTTGGCTCATTTTCTGGCTTCCGCTGCAATAAATGCGTTTAGAAATGAATTACCTACTTGTAAAAGTAGGACCTACTATTATTCCAAAGTATACTATCTAAAACCCACAATATATGGTTGTTACAGATAATAATCTCGAGAATTACTTGTTTTTTTTGCAGTTGAAATGATAAATTTTTTGGCTTTAAAAAGATAGGCCAATTGCGTAATAATATGACATCAATCAAACTTTATTAAGTTGCTGTCTATTTTTTGAGGTGATTTGTACTTTACTAACTCATTAAAACCGATAATCAACCAACGTGCCCAAATGTTGGACTAATACATTAGATACTTTGAGAACCTGCATGTATATATATAGAGTATGTTTACTTTCTTTTTTACTATTCTTACTAGGTTGTGACTTTTCTGGATCAACATCAACATCAGCATCAAAAGTAAATCAATCACAAACAGAGTGTAAAAATAACAACCCGTGTATTTTTCCAAATCAAGTTAAAGTTTGGCTAAACGAAGAAACCCTATCACCAGAGACACCGTTTTCAATTTACACTCAGTTACCGACTGGTGTAACAATAACAGCGGCTAAATTGGAGGGGGTAACTATGTATATGGGTTACATTCCCGTACAATTTAGAAATCAGGGCAGCGTTTGGGTAGCTAATACTATGGTAGGGATTTGCTCGGAAAAAAACATGGTGTGGAAGCTTATTCTTACTACTGTCGATACAAACACTGGCATAAGTGAAAATGTTGAATATTTTTTTAACGTTACCTATTAAAGGCTTTCTACTCAGGCGTGGTTTTTAACTGCGCCATTCCCGTAAAATTATAGCGGCAAAACCAAATGCCTCACATTTAATAGTTATTTGCAATTAAAGTACATCTGATAAAATAACCATTCTTAATAAAGCTTTACATACCTATTTACCTTCCAAGTTTATAACTTAAGCTCTGCTTGGCTTACTTTTTCAATTGTGCTCATACGTGCAATAAAGCACCTATATCATTTGTATGTAGATTTATCTAATGGACCCACTTTAATAGCCGTTTTTAGTTTGATTGGCAGCCCGTCTTAAACCTTCAATACACATAGAATTTGCATGATTAAAACTTATAACAAAAAAATTCAGACTAAATAAACAATCTACTTGCATAAATATGGTTAGTAATTAACACCTAGTTTTACCGTTTTAATAACGAGCTGTGATTAACATGTTAATTTTCCTGTTTAGGGCACATTAATGTAATAATTACATTTGATTACAAACTCTACTCATTTGATTTCAGCTGTGTTTTTTATGTGATTGCTTGGTCTTTAATTATTGATTATAAAGTGTTTTTATTAATTAACAATGAAACATACTGTAACCTTTGTTCCTTTCGCGGGACGTCTTAATTTTTATTGATTGTACCGTGATCGCTCATTAAGTTTTCATTCAGTTAAAGACGCCTAAGTTGCTCCCGCTCACTCAAAATTCTCATAAAAGTGAGCATTACCAATTTAGGTAAATTTCCAACAAGTAGGGTTCATCCATGAAAAAATCAACTCTTGGTTTAGCTGTAATTGCAGCAATCCCAATGTTCTCAAGTGTTCAAGTTTTAGCTGCAGACGAAGCAGCAAAGTCAATTGAAAAAATTCAAGTAACGGGTTCTCGTATTAAGCGTTCAGATATGGAAACGGCTAGCCCAGTTACACTTATCGGTGCCGATGAAATTAAAGCATCAGGTGCAACATCTGTAGATAGCGTATTACAACAAATGACGGCTACGGGTGGTGCAATGACAAACCCTGGCGTTAATAATGGCTCTGGCGGTGGTGCATCTATAGATTTACGTGGTTTAGGTTCACAACGTACTTTAGTACTTGTTAATGGTCGTCGTATGATCAATTCAGGTACTGGTGCGGCTTCAACGGTTGATTTAAATACTATTCCAGTATCAATGATCAAACAAATTGAAGTACTTAAAGACGGTGCTTCTGCAGTATACGGCACAGATGCTGTAGCTGGTGTTGTAAATATTATCCTTAAAAATGACTTTGAAGGTTTAGATTTAAACGTCAACACAGCCATGACTTCAAAACATGATGCGTCAGAAACATCAATCGACTTTACCTTAGGTACAACATTTGACAAAGGTAATATGGTTTTTGGTATTCAATACACTGATCGTGGTGAAGCAAGTCAAGGTGATCGTGGTTTCTCATCATGTCCTTTATTTGAAGGCGAAAATGGACTTTTCTGTGGCGGTTCTTCATTCAGCGAAGGCGGCCATATTTACAATGTTAATACAGCTAATATCATCAACGATAAAGGTGAAATCGAGAAGCAGGGTGTTGCTGACGATGCTGGTTTAAGTGGCCTTGGCGGTAACTTACACCGCTATACCGATGAAAACGATGCATACAACTATGCGTCTAAAAGCTACCTATACACACCTATGGAACGCTTAAACATCACAGGTTTAGGTAATTATGAACTAAATGATGACACAATGCTTTTCAGCGAGTTTACCTATACTAAGCGCTGGTCAGAGCAAAAGTTAGCACCACAGCCTATCAACTTTGGCTTTAAATATACCGAAGATATGGGTGACAGCTTACTGTCACAAACTTATGATAAGCGACAAGTCGTTAACGGTGCATTTGTAAAAGATGCTAATGATAATTACGTTACAACACCGACTAATTACGCCTATGGTGATGAAATAAGCTACCGTCGTCGCATGGCTGAAAGTGGTACTCGTGACTTATCGCAAACAGTTGATACTGTTCGTGTTGTTGTGGGTGCTGAAGGTATTATTGGTGATTATTCATGGGATGCATCAGCAAACTTTGGTCGCAATGATTCTGTTGATAAAATGAGTAATCTGCACAACGTTTCTGCAATCACAGAAGACTTAGCTGCAGGTACATTTAAGCCCTTAAATGAGGCATCTTGGTCACAAGAAAACATTCAAGATTATATATACACAGAGCAAAACTCAGGTGGAAGCCAGTTATTTATTTTGGCAGCCTCATTATCTGGTGAAATGTTTGAGTTACCTGCAGGTTATGCTGCATTTGCAGCGGGTGTAGAGCGTCGCCAAGAAAAGGCATGGTATAACCCTGATTCAATTGCTGCTCAAGGTCTAGGTAACGATCCACGTGTAGATCCAACAAGTGGTGGGTTTGATGTGAATGAGGCTTATGTTGAGTTTGCATTACCCTTACTATCTGAGCTTCCATTTGCAGAATATGTTGAATTAAGTGCGGCAATCCGCGCGTTTGATTACAGCACTTTTGGTTCTGATGAAACATGGAAACTTGGTTTTACTTGGAAAGCAAATGATGAATTGATGTTCCGTGGCGTACGTTCAACCGCATTCCGTGCTCCAACGGTAGATGAGCTTTACTCAGGTAATGCGCCATCTTATGAGCAAGTAAAATACCCAGGTGCTGATAGCCAGGCAGAAGTAACTGTGGGCGGTAATCAAAATCTAACACCAGAAGAAGCTGATACTTTAACGTTTGGTGTGGTGTACGAACCACAATGGTTTGAAGGTTTCTCAATGACCGTAGATTACTACGACATTGAAATCGAAAATGCTATTTCAACATACAACAACCAATTCGTTGTTGATCAATGTATTGGTAATTCAAACAGCAGTTCAAACGAACTTTGTGCAAGCACAGGTGCAATTTTACAAGCTGATGGTCGAATTGTGTTCAATAATCAGCTTCGTAATATTGGTTCTGAAAAAACATCTGGCATTGACTTAAATCTGAAGTATTCATTTGATGCATTAGGCCTAAGCTGGAGAGCTGGCCTTGATACAACATATTTAGATGAATACGTTGTTGATACGGGTGCTGTTGTAGATTACGCTGGTTACATTACGGGTGGCGCTGGTAGTTACGCAGATATCAAATCAAACTTTAACTTAACAGTTAAAGGAGATAACTGGGATGCAACTTATGAAGCACGCTACATTGCTGGCCTAGATAGCTTCGCATGTATTGATGGTGAGACATGTTATGCACCTTCAACGCCTTCAGTTGTGTACCATGACATTAGTGGATCTTACTTAATTAATGATACAGTGACATTGTCTGCAGGTGTTAATAACTTATTTGATAAAGAGCCACCGTATTACTCAGGTAATAACGATTCAAACACTGACCCGTACACGTTTGATACGTTAGGTCGTCGTTTATTCGCTGGCGTAAACGTTAAATTCTAATTTTAATTCATTAGAACTATTAAAAGGCCTAGTTTTTACTAGGCCTTTTTTGTTGAACAAAATTAAAGAGGCACGTAAACTCAGGCAGATAACCAAAGGAGGCATCATTGTTAAAGCAAGACGAAAATTTATCGTTTGTTATTGAACCGCAATTATCACCGCGTGCAGAGCAGCGTCTCGATCTTTATTTTTCTATCCCAAATGAAATGGGTATTAACGCGCAAACACTCAGCGAAGAGTCTTACTTTAATAACCAATTTAAATCTTTTGTAGCCTATAACGCGAATAACATTCATCTTCCATTGGTACGAAGCCGCTTTGTGAGTAAAAACAAAGGCGAACAGCAAGATTACCGACAAAATTTAAATCTATATTGTTATCAAGTGCGTCTGGCAATTGATGCTGATATTAAAGATGCGTTAAAAATTCAAGAAAGCGATGAGTTTTATCAACGAGCCATGGAGCTTTGCGAGCAAAGCCAAAGCCTACTTAGAAAACTCAGACGTTACACCCCAGATAACGAAAAGCTGATCCCGTTTTATACCAATGCTGATAACTACCTAAGCTGGCAAATTGAACAAACGTTTTTAAAGCTACTTGATGAAGGCCCGCGTAGTAGCGATTACGCTAAAGAGCGAAATGACTTATTAAACTTTTGTAAGTCAGAGAGTGAGTATCGAGAAGAGCAGCAATATAATTCTGATTCAACACTTAAAGACGCCAACAGAATTACTAATAAGATGCGTTTACTCCAGCGTTTAATAGAGCATGGAGTGATTTTACAGCGCCAAACACGCTATCTTAATAGCTATTTAAAGCGGTTAGTAAAAGGCTCTGTAACAGCTGTTATAATGGCTTTTGTGATGGTGGTAATACTCAATGCGCGTTCTACCTTTACTGAAATAACCGCTTCATTAATTCTAATTTTAGGGGTTATTTACGGGCTGAGAGAAATATTTAAAGAAGATATTACCCGTATTATTTGGCGTGCTATTGTGCGAGGGCGGCCAAAATGGCGCTTTATTTTTAAAAACAGTATCACAAAAGATAAAGTGGCGAGTCAGTTTATTTGGTTAGAGTACACGCGCTTTAAAAAAATCCCTAAAGAAGTGAGGAAGATTTTTTCTAAGCGTCGTCAGCAAAACAAACAAGCGGCACAATGGTTGCACTTTGCTAGTGAAACCCGGGTAAGTGCCAAAGAATTTTTGCCGGGCTACGATAGCTTACAACAAACATTGCAATTTAATCTTGCACCATTTGCACGTTATTTAAAAAAGGGGGAAGGGAAGCTCTACCATTTAGAAAACAATAAAATTTCTAAACAGGGAGTAGAAAGGCGCTATCAGTTAAACATGGTGTTGGTTCTAACCGAACCGGATAAAACACTCTATCAGCGTTACAAAATAACCTTAAACCGCAGTAAAATAGTCAACATAGAGCTTATTTACACCAGCGATGTAAAAAAAGAGGAATAACATACGTTATTCCTTTGTTGTCTTTATTTATCCGTTAGCCCTTTTTTGCTGTATAGCGTTACTTTGTCTGATACTAAGGTAATTTCGATATTTTTAGCGTCATTACCCCAAGTACAACTAGTATGCAGTGTTTTTTCTACACAATTATCAGCACTGCCTAAAAGAGCTTCAACTTCTGTTTTGTCCATACCGATTTTAATCTTTTCATAATTTTCTAAGTTTACTTTTGAACAAGCAGCAAGACTCAGTGCCGCTGCAATAATAAGTAATTTTTTCATTGTTATTTTCCTTGAATAATACCGTTAATGATTAAATTTTCGAATTTGCACAATCATCCCCATACGAGGGTGATCAAAATAATGAATGTCTTCACTGAACACTCGCCTAAACTGTGAAAAGCGGGCTGATTCTAGCTCACCATTGTCACGTTTTTCACTTATATCAAAGTGTGCATTAATAAATAAGTAATGGCGCAAGTGTATTTTAAATAGCCCATCTAACTCCCATTTCATGTCAGAAGATTGAGCTTCGTCAAATAGTGGTTCAGGCGTATTTATTAAGCTAATAAAGTCGGAATTAGCGTAACTAAAACCGGTGTTCATATTGTTTTTTAATTGGCTGCCTGCAAACAAATGAATGCTAGGCGAGCGTGACTTGCTCGCACCCTCAAATCGCCACCCGGTATGCAATAAAGGAGTTAGTCCTTTGCGGTCTAAAGCTTGGCGTTGTGATTGAAACTGCAATTGCTCAGGGGCTAACAGGTAAGTTTGCTCCATCGTCTCTTGGGCAGGTGCTTGAGGTATTACTGGTAACACATCGTAACTTTTTACATAATCAATGCTGTCGTTACACGCTGCTGACTGAGGATTTGAGTTGACTAAAGTGTCAGCAAAGGTACGTTTTTGAAAACGCGGATCGCCATTTATACACGCGTCCATTGCTTGTTTTTTATAAACAGGGCTTAGTAAATCTAAGGTGTTTTTATCTTCTATGGCGTCGTGCTTTAAGCTAAAGTCTTCTTGTAGGTATGGAGCAGGGCGTTGTTTAAATATCAACACTTCTACTTCAAACCAACGCTCTGCAAATGCAGTACTACTAAACAAGCAGCATAAAACAACCAGCGATTTTTTCAGCAACATTAATGGCTAACCTTTTTTTCGAAATCTGCAATCATAGCAGTGATCATTTTTAAGCGTTCACGGGCATTCGCCTCGCTAATGGCAAAGCGTAATTTATTTGCGCCATCCATCTTATAAATATGTGGCGCACTTTGTATCAAACCAATAATGAAGCTAGGATTAACCTTGGTATTTTGACTAAACTCAAAGTAGCCTCCTTTCGGGTTAGCTTCTATTTTGGTTATGCCCAAATTGCTCGCCTGCATTTTTAGTTGTTGTAAACTAAATAGGTTTTTAGCTGCATCAGGTAATAAACCAAAGCGGTCTATTAATTCAACTTGCAGCTCATCAATATCAGCAAGGTTAGCACAACTTGCTACTCGCTTGTACATACCTAAACGCGCGTTAACATCATGAATATAATCATCTGGTAACAAAGCAGGTAGCTTTAAGTCTACTTCTGTTTGTTTTTGTAATAGATTTTCAAGAGTTGGCTCTTGACCATTTTTAAGTGCGTTAACGGCCTGTTCAAGCATTTCCATATACAAATTAAAACCAATGGTCTGCATTTGTCCAGATTGATCATCTCCTAATAGCTCACCGGCACCACGAATTTCTAAATCGTGGGTTGCCAAGGCAAAGCCCGCGCCTAAATCTTCTAATGAGGCAATGGCATCCAAACGCTTTTTCGCATCTTTAGAGAGCGCTTTAGGGTTACCTGTAAGTAAATAAGCATAGGCTTGGTGATGGCTTCTACCAACACGCCCGCGTAATTGATGCAGCTGAGCAAGACCGAGTTTATCGGCTCTGTCCATAATAATGGTATTTGCTGTGGGTACATCAATGCCGGTTTCAATAATCGTAGTACATACCAGTACATTGTATTTTTGATGATAAAAATCGGTCATAATCTGCTCAAGCTCTTGCTCTCGCATTTGCCCGTGGGCTGAGGTAACTGTTGCCTCAGGCACCCATTCGCTAATTTCTTGAGCAACACGCTCAATGGTTTCTACATTGTTGTGTAAAAAGTACACCTGGCCGCCGCGTTTAATCTCACGTAAAACCGCTTCGCGAATAAGCTCTTCGTCGCGTTGGCGCACAAAAGTTTTAACAGCTAAGCGTTTAGCCGGTGGGGTAGCAATAATAGATAAATCGCGCATACCACTCATGGCCATATTTAAAGTACGGGGGATAGGGGTTGCGGTCAGGGTGAGTATGTCAACATCCGCTCTCAGGGCTTTAATTTTTTCTTTTTGGCGCACCCCAAATCGGTGTTCTTCATCAACAATTAACAGGCCTAAGTCTTTAAAATTGATGTCTTGTTGAATTAGTTTATGCGTGCCAATAACCACATCAAGCTTGCCATTACTCATTTTTTCAAGGGTTTCTTTTTGCTCTTTGGTCGAATTAAAACGCGACAGCACACCCACTTCAATTGGAAAATCAGCAAAGCGGTCTTTAAAGTTATCGTAGTGTTGTTGAGCAAGTAGGGTGGTAGGGACTAAAATAGCAACTTGCTTATTATCGTTAACCGCGACAAACGCTGCACGCATTGCTACTTCGGTTTTACCAAAGCCTACATCACCACAGACTAAGCGATCCATGGCTTGTTTTGATTGCATATCACCCAGTACAGCTTCAATAGCGTTACGTTGATCATCCGTTTCTTCAAACGGGAAGCTATCACTAAATTGACGATAAGCTTGGCCATCAAGCGTAAATTTATTACCCGGCTTTGCTTGGCGCTGAGCGTAAATATCGAGCAATTCAGCAGCGACATCACGTACTTTTTCAGCGGCGCGTTTTTTTGCCTTATCCCACGCATCAGAGCCGAGCTTGTGCAGTGGGGCACTAGCTTCTTCACCGCCAGAGTAACGGCTAAGCATATGAAGCGCTGATACCGGCACATAGAGCTTTGCTTCACCGGCATAAATAATGGTTACAAATTCAGTAACCACACCGGCGGCATCAATTGTTTGCAGTCCTTGATAACGGCCAACACCATGGTCAAGGTGCACAACCGGTTGGCCTTCTTTTAACTCTGCTAAGTTACGAATTAGCGCATCTTGGCTTGCTTCATACTTGTGCTTACGGCGTCTGCGTTGTGATACTTTAATTCCAAGCAATTCTTGCTCAGTAATAATGCTCAGGCTAGGTCTTGTGCTAAGCACAACACTTTGTTCCAGTGGGCTTACAATTAAACCAACGTCACTACTGCTGTTGATAAATTGCTCAAAAGTATCAAATTCTTTAAATTTTAAGCCGCTGGGTTTTAATATACTCAGTAATGATTCACGTCGACCATCCGACTCAACACTAATGACAACTCGGCCTTTTTTCTTTTTTTGCTCTGCCACATAGCTAATGAATGCGTTGTAGGGTTCATGTTGTTTATGATCAATGCGGACATTGGGTAATTCATTAACGGCAAGGTTTTTATTGCCGGCTTTAGTGCCCAATTTTGCTTGCGATAAACGAATGCGGCCATAATTACCTAAGTTTGAAAATAGCTCATTGATTGGCTGGTACAATTCATCCGGTGGTAAAAGTGGGCGCAAGGGGTCCACACGGCGGTTTTCATAGCGTACATTAACATCGTGCCAAAAATTATCCGCCGCATGTTCTAAATCGCCTAATTGCATCACGGTCGTTGATTCAGGCAAATAGTCAAAAATAGTCGCCAAGCCATCAAAAAATAATGGCATGTAGTATTCAATACCTCCAGGCCAATTACCTTTACTAACTTGCATATAGACAGAGTCTTGCTCTGCGCTTGCGCCAAACTTTTCACGATAGTTTATTCTAAAGCGTTCAATATCTGTGTCGTTAGTGGGGAATTCATGGGCAGGAAGTAACTCAATTTTTTCAACTTTTTCGTCTGAGCGTTGTGTTTCCACATCAAATAAGCGAATGGTATCAAGCTCGTCATCAAAAAAATCGAGCCTAAATGGGTGTTTACTGCCCATCGGGTATAAATCAACAATAGAGCCACGTATTGCATATTCGCCATGCTCCATAACTTGTTGCACGTGCATGTAACCCGCTTGCTCTAAGTTTTCACGTAAAGCGTGGGTGTCTAATCTATCGCCCACTTTAAAATTAAGCGTTGAACCGTATATAAACGAAGCAGGGGCCGTGCGCAGCATCAGCGTTGATACAGGCATAATGAGCACGCTTTGTTGCTCGTTTTTCAGGGTATTAAGCGTTGCTAAGCGCGCGGAAATAATATCTTGATGGGGAGAAAAATGATCGTAAGGCAATGTCTCCCAATCCGGAAATATCATTACCGGGTTATCCGGAAGCAAATACTCTAATTCGGTTTCAAGGCGCAAAGCACTTGGTGTATCTGGCGTAACTATTAACACTAAGTTATCTTGTTGTTTTACACCTTGTGCAATGGCAATGCTCAAGCCACTGCCTAAAAGCTCGCCCCATTGAATTTTATCTTTTTGAGATTTTACCCAAGGCAAGGCTGCCCATTGCTCAAACGCCATTAATTACTCCATTAAATTAGGCTCTTAGCTGCTAAGAGCCATACTATTATTTAGTCGCGATAGATTTTTGTTAAATCTTGATAATGATCTATTCTGCGGTCGCGTAAATACGGCCAGATACGTCTTACGTTTTCGCTGCGTTTTTGATCAAGTTCAACCATTAATATTTGTTCACTTTGATTATCGGCCTCTGCCAATATTTCGCCTTGAGGACCTGCAATAAACGAGTTACCCCAAAATTGAATGCCGTCACTTTGTCCACTCGGGTCGCGCTCAAGACCAACACGATTACAGCTAATCACTGGAACGCCATTGGCTACCGCATGGGCTCGTTGGCTAATAACCCAAGCATCTTTTTGACGGGTTTGCTCGTCTTTATCATCGCGTGGATCCCAGCCAATTGCTGTTGGATAAATTAAAAGCTCTGCACCGGCCATCGCCATTAAACGCGCCGCTTCAGGAAACCACTGATCCCAACACACCAGTACGCCAAGTTTGCCCACTGAGGTTTGAATAGGCTCAAAGCCTAAGTCGCCAGGAGTAAAGTAAAACTTTTCGTAAAAGCCAGGGTCATCCGGTATATGCATTTTACGGTATTTACCGGCAATACTGCCGTCTTTTTCGAGCACCACTGCGGTATTGTGGTAAAGGCCTGTAGCGCGCTTTTCAAATAAAGACGCGACAATTACAATACCAAGCTCTTTAGCAAGTTCACCTAACGTGTTACTACTCGGCCCAGGTATTGTTTCGGCTAAATCAAAGACGTCGACATCTTCAGTTTGGCAAAAATATAAACTACGGTGTAATTCTTGTAGCACAACAAGTTGTGCACCTTGACTGGCTGCATCGCGAATGCCAGCAATTGATTTTTCAATATTGTGTTCAGCGTTGTCACTGTTGCTTTGTTGCACTAAGGCAACTGATAAATTTGCAGGGCTTGTCATTGTGCTGCTCCAGCTAAAAATCCACGAGGTAATTGCATTGTAATGCAGTGAAGACTGCCAAATTGCTCAATAATAGATAAACAATTTACCCCAATAATTGTGTGCTCTGGGTATGCTTTTTGAACCTGTGCTAACGCGCGTTGATCGTTTATATCGTTATAAGTAGGCACTAATACCGCATTGTTAATAATTAAGTAATTTGCATAGGTGGCGGGTAAGCGCGTGTTTTCATCATCGTACACGGCTTTTGGCCATGGCAACTCAATTAGCTTATATGGGGTGCGATCGGCAGTTTTAAAGCTTTGTAGTTGCTTTTGCATGGCATTAAGCGCGCTGAAGTGCTCATCGCTTTCATCGTCACATTGCACATACACTAGGGTATTATTTGGTGCAAAACGCACTAAGGTATCAATGTGGCTGTCGGTGTCGTCACCTGCTAAATAGCCATGATCAACCCATAAAAAATCTGTTGCGCCCAAGTGCGCTTTTAAAAGCGCTTCTATGTCACTTGGGTTTAAATTTGGGTTACGGTTTTTATTAAGCAAACATTCGCTGGTTGTTAGCAACACACCATGCTCGTTTATTTCAATACCGCCACCTTCAAGTACCATATCGAGCGCTTGATAGTGGTTGTTTTTGCTACTTAACTCTTTTACCAAAGTACGATTAATTTCATTATCTAATGCGCTTTCAAATTTATTGCCCCAACCATTGAAAGTAAAATCATATACTTTTAGTTGCTCGGGTGAGTCAATAGCGCCACAAGTAAGCGGGCCATGATCGCGCGCCCACGTATCGTTGGTAGGGGTTACTACAAAATGAACACGATTCAAAGAGATGTTAGCGCTATTTAGCAATGCTGTAATATGCATTTTTAAGGCACTATTATGCGCCACAATAACAAGCTTTTGCTGCGTTGTTATATGCTTAGCAAGCTCAATATATACAGGTTCTACACGGGCTAAGTTATCAGCCCAATCTGTGTCTTTATGCGGCCATGTAAGCATAACAGCGTCTTGCTCGGCCCATTCAGGTAAAAGTCTAAAGTTCATGGATTTTTAATACAAATAAAGATGGGGCTAGTTTAGCAGTTCAATTACTGCTAAGTCACTTCTAAATGAGTGTTTGGCTCACAATTTTAAAGCGATTTGAGAAGTAAATAAACGCTAGCTTTTATCGTTTGTACTCTCTTTGGCTTTTTCAAGTTGCTGGCGCTTTTTAAGCTGGCGAGTTTGCGCATGTAAGCTGGCTCTTACAACCAACTCTTGGTCGCTGTCTCTTATTGATACAAATAACAGGGTATATTGGTAGTGCTCATTATCTTGTTTTTCAATGGCAACCACTTCGCTATAACAATACACCGCAGAGGCCTCGTGTTGTAAAAAAAGTTTAGTACGAAACTTTTGCTCTAATGTATACAAATGTTCACTGGTAAACTTAATGCCGCCACCGCCGTAACTGTCGCAATAGATAGAGTTATCTTCTGGTTGTTCAGAAGCTAAAATATGACTCATGATCAAATCTATTTTGCGCGACTGAGCTTGTAAAAAAGTAGTTAGTTCTTGGGCAATATCACCTAAATTACGCAAAGGGCCTAAGGCGCTTTGCTCTAAACTGCTTACTTCGTTAGCAAGTTTAAATAAAGGCGGAATATCAGCGTCAAGTTCAGCTAAACTTTTTGGCACAGCCGAATCATCTACGGCAAACAGATTGACGCGATTACTTTCATCAATTTGAAAATAAAGCTCAAAATCTGATAATTTTTGATTATTCATATGTAACTCCTATCCGTTAATAGTAGCGTTGCCACTACTAAATTACTACACAACACGCCAATAAAATTAAGCTAAATATCTGTTTGCCCTCATTATAAAAAGCCTAATCAACTAAAATTGCGGTAACTTTCAATATTTACCAAACAGGCATAATCATTAAAAAAGTTATAAAAGGTAATACGTTTACATTGCACTATCTATGTTAGTAACTAATAAATAACCAATAATTAACAAAATTCCTTGTAATTAGCCCTAAAACCCGTAATCTTACGGAAATAATAACAAGAGACGACCCACGTGGCTCAAGGACTTAGATTAGCCAGTACATTATCAGACATATCCACGCAACTGCGGCGCTTCGTGTCTAAAATTGTGTTGCCTGACGATGTTGATGATATTGTTCAAGAGACCTTTGTTAAAAGTTATGAAGCTGAATTAAAGCAAGATATTCAATACACCCGTAGCTACATGTTAAAAACAGCTAAACACCTAGCACTTAATCATATAGCTAAATGGGATAATAAATTTAGTACCCCTTTAAACCACGAAACTGAACTCCCTAAATTGCTTAAATCAATGCAATTAGAAGACGAATACACCTCTAAAGAGCGTTTTTTATTATTTTGTCGGGCGACTGAGCAATTAAGTCCTGTTGTAAGAAAGTGCTTTATTTTAAAAAAAGTCTATGGAATGAGCCAAAAAGAGATCGCACAGCAAATGCAGCTAAGTCAAAGTACGGTAGAAAAACACATTGCCAAAGGGTTATTAAATACCATGCTATATATGCGCGAACAGTCACACTATGAGAGCGACCATTGCCAACAAAGTGCGGACATAATGAGGGCAGCAAAATGAATATCATCCATCAATTTACCTCAAAAGAATTAATATTAGAAAAAGCATCGCAATGGATCAGTGCTATTGACCGTGGCCTTACAAAAGAAGAGCAAGAACAATTTAAACTGTGGATGCTACAAAGTACTGCTCATCAAAATGCGGTGTATGAATTAGCTCAGCTTTGGGATGACCTGAGTGTGCTTAACGAACTCAGCGTATTATTTCCAAATAAACAACCGGCTAATAGCAAAACAAAGCTTGCGTATGTATTTGGCATGGCAGCAAGTATTGTTGCTGCATTAATGATGTGCAGCTATTTATTGCTAAATATAGATAGCAATTTCAACAAAAATTTAGCCAAGGTAAATTATACAAAAATTTATAAAACAAAAGTTGGCGAGCAAGCAACCTATGTTTTACCAGATGGCACAATTGTACAACTTAATACCAATAGCTCATTGGAAGTCGCTTATAGCCAAGGTCGTAGGCAATTGTTACTAAGTCGTGGCGAGGGCCGTTTTAATGTTGCTAAAGATGCATCACGCCCATTCAGCGTGATGGCCGGTGATAAAAGCTTTACCGCTCTCGGTACTGTATTTAATGTGCAGCGCAATACTTCGTCAGATCTCGAGCTGGTTGTTACTGAGGGTAAAGTGATGATCACCGATCCTAGCGTTGCTGTTAATGCTGATGATTTTAAAGCGTATCAACAAGCTGATAATAACAATCATGAAATTCGTCAAATTAATGCCAATATTGTGATTTCCGGTGAAAAAGTAATTATTGAACAAAGCGTTACCAAACCAATCACACAGTTATCGGTTGATGATGTACAGCGTGACTTAGCTTGGCAAAATGGCATGTTGATATTTAATGGTGAGCAACTGGTTGATGCCTTAAACGAAGTCAGCCGTTATACCGCTACGCGGTTTGAACTATCATCTGATGAGTTAGCCCTTATAAAAGTGGCCGGTGTTTTTAAAGCGGGTGATGTGGCAGGGCTGTTAGAGAGCTTGCAAACTAATTTTTCGATTGAACATGAACGTTTAGGCGAGCATGTTGTTAGCCTAAAATATCAAAAAAAATCATAGGTAATCGTAATGAAAATCACATCATTGTTAATCAATGTTGCTCATAAGAGTGTAAAAAGTAATTTAAAGATTATAAAAATGATAAAAAACTATAGAGGATTTTTGTTTGCTAACTGTTTATATAAGTTGCGCAGTAACCATACGTGCCATTTAACTCAATTTGGCCTTGTTGCACCGCTGTTTTTTAGTATCAGTGTGTATGCAAGTCAAACCGAAGGGCAAATGATGCAATTTGATATAAAAGCGCAACGAGCAGACAAAGCTTTAATAGAATTTGCTAAGCAAACAGAACAAACTGTGGTTTTTTCGTATGAACTTGCCAAGCAATACAAAGCAAATTCGTTGTATGGATTTTATTCTCAACTTGATGCACTAAAAGCATTACTGGCTGAGACACCGCTCGATGCGGTTGTTGATCAAAATGGTTTACTGAGTATTAAACTCAAACAAATCAATAGGAAAGATAACAACATGATGAAGCTTTCAGGAGTTAGTGCAGCTGTATTACCTGCTTTACTTGCAGTTAATTCACAAGGAATAAATGCCGCTGAACAAAGCGCAGAACAAAACATCGAAAAAATTGCTATTGTAGGTAGTCGTGTGGCAGGGCGCTCAGTTGAAGACTTACCTGTCCCCGTTGATATTTTAAGTGCAGAAGCACTCGAAAATACCGGCCAAACAGAAGTTGGTCGCATGCTTCAAGCTATCGCACCTTCTTTTAACTTTTCAAGTTCATCTATTAGTGATGGTACTGACGCATTAAGACCAGCAACGCTACGTGGCCTAGGGCCAGATCAAACGTTGGTATTGATCAATGGTAAGCGTCGTCACCAAGCCAGTATTATTCATATTAATACTTCGGTGGGGCGTGGTACGGCGGGTACCGATATGAACGCCATTCCAGCCTCAGCAATTAAACGTATTGAAGTACTGCGTGATGGCGCTGCGGCTCAATATGGTTCTGATGCAATTGCCGGTGTTATAAATATTGTGCTCAAAGATGGCAGCGAAGGTGGTAAAGCCGCTATTAACTACGGTGAGTATTCAGAAGGTGATGGCGAAACTGTTAACATCGACTTTAATAAAGGCTTTGCTTTAGGTGACAATGGTTATTTAAATACAACTATAAACTACCGTGACCGCGCGCCAACTAACCGTGCAGGGCTTCATGGTTCATGTCAATTTTATGGTTGTACTGAGCTCAGTGACGGCACGTTACTGGCAGGCGACCCGCGTGAACTAACCGCGCCACGCGATACATTTAGAATTGGTGATGCCGACTCTCAACAATTTGGTTTAACCGTTAACACCGGCTACGAATTAGGGGCGGGTGAACTATACGGTTTTATTACCTATTCAACGCGTGATAACGAATCAGCAGCATTTTTCCGTCATAATGCCAATGCCGGTGGTAACCCAGTATTACAAGATGGTGATGCGACAGTTCCGGCTGGCTTTTTACCAAAAATAAACACTACGATTGACGATATTTCATATAACTTTGGTTATAAAACGCAGTTTGATAACGACTCAAGCTTAGACTTATCGTACACCTATGGTGAAAACAGCATTGATTACACCACTAGCGATACGATTAATGCCTCTTATGCCAACTTCTTACGTTACGACCAAGGCTTGAGCGCCGCAGATATTCGCGCCACTATTCCACGTGAAGGTTACGCGTATGGTATGGAGTTATCACTGCAAACGATTAATCTTGATTTTACACAAAATTTTGATGATTACTCATTAGCAATGGGCGCAGAAATACGCACCGATGAGTACCGTATTTTAGAGGGCAGCGAATACGCATACCGCGATTACGATACCAACAATGGTGTTAATATTTATAATGGACTGAGCGGTGGTATTGGTAGCGAAAATGCATCAGGTGGCACACAAGGCTTTGGTGGTTCATCGCCAGCATCGTCGGTTGATGAGTCGCGCGATGTGATCTCGTTTTATTTAGACGCTGAGGCTTACGTTATTGAAGATGTGATTATCTCAGGGGCGTTACGTTACGATAATTACAAAGGATTTGGCGATACAGTTAACTTTAAACTCGCGGGTAACTGGTCACTAACCGAAGATATTTCACTTCGTGGTGCATTAAGCTCAGGATTTAGAGCCCCTTCAATGCAGCAGTTGTACTTTAACAATATCAGCACGCAGTTTGTTGTTGGTCCTAATGGCAATTTAGTGGCTGAAGAAGTGGGCACGTTTAGAAACGATTCAACACTGGCGCAAAGTTTAGGTATTCCTAAGTTAACAGAAGAGAAATCACAAAACCGCAGTTTAGGTATTGTTTATAACGTAAGCGATAATATTAATGTAACGCTTGATTACTACTCAATCGATATTGACGACCGTATTGTAATTAGTAATCGCTTAGGCAAAGGTTTATCAAACAGTCTTGATGCCGCGTTACTGAGCTCGGGTGCTGGTGCAGGACAGTTTTTCTTAAATGGCGCTGACACAGAAACGCAAGGTATCGACTTTGTAGCTACATGGAATACAGAAGGCCTAGGCGGCACGCTTGATTTTACATTAGCGGCCAACTTTACCGAAACCGATGTCGTGTCGTTATTTACACCTGCAGGTTCTGGTCTTGAAACCGTGCCAGTCGATGATGTGTTTTCTGATCAAGAAATTTCTATCATTGAAGAATGGCAACCAGAAGATCGCATTAACTTAAGTGCGCTTTATCGCCGTGACGATTGGACTGTTAATTTATCACTTAATCGTTTTGGTGAGTACACAGTTGAAGATGGCGGCCGCCAGACTTACGGTGCTGAAATTTTAACTGACATTAAAGTTAATTACTTTGTAACTGATAATTTATCGGTAAACATTGGCGCAAATAACTTATTTGATGTTTACCCTGATGAAAACACCATAGGTAATTCACGTTCAGGTACTATTGTAGATGCTCAAGGTAATACCATTGTCAGCAGTGATGGGGTATTTAAGTACTCTCGTCGTTCAGCGCCATTTGGTTTTAACGGTGCTTACTACTACGTAGGTGCAGAATACCGCTTTTAATAAGGGTCTGTTGACCTTTTTGGATTAAAATTTGTTCAAACTAGGAGCGGTTTAATCGCGGCGCGAGGTTTGTAACCTAGTGGGCTAAGTAAAAACCGAGCAAAGCTTCCGCGTCCTGCTCACGCCCCTTACCTACATCCATGTAGGCAACAAAGAGTAAATCGCCCCTAGGCAGAACCCTTCGGGCAGCGCCTGTTTGGTATTGATGCGGCGTTATCGCCTATTTATGGGGAATAACCACACCACATAGGCTCTGTCTTGCCTAAATACCAAACAGACTGCTGCAAATTCAACCTTAAAAGGTCAACAGACCCTAATAACTCTCCTATTGTTATTTAACAACCAAAGGGCCGTAAGGCCCTTTTATAGTTTTTAAACTTAATGTTTTTGCATTTTACTCATTTCAGCATGACAGCTTTGCATGGTAAGCAATACCTTTGACAGCGCCGCTTCACAATCATGTGATTGAGGCTTTTTCAACGCTGTTTTGATTTCTTCTAAGGTTTTATCTTCTACTTCTTCAAGCTCTTTAATGTAGGTTTGGTCGTTATCGCTAGTGAATGTACTGAGCAAAGCGGTAAATGCTCTGCGTGCTTCTACCGCGAACGAAGAGCCATCTTCACGTGCACCTTGTTGATTAATTGCATAGGGTTGTAAGCTTTCAACACTTACTTTGCGGGCGTCAATCATGCGCTGAAATAATGCACTTAAGCTAGGATCTTGTACTTTATCTTGTGCTTTTTCGTAAAAGTCGATACCGCTATTCATTACTTGGATAATGTCGGTGATATGATTTATCTCTTGTCCTTGATGAGTGCTCATAATAATGACCTCTGTTAATTTAAAATACATAGATAACTAAGCAAGCGGCATTCCAACGCGGTTTTATTTTTAACTAATTGTTTTTCATCGTTTTATTATTGTGGGGATGTCTAGGCAAGCTTGCTAACATGCTGCTAGCAAGCAAAATTTACATAAAAGCATGTAAGAAGGTTATTTAAGCTCTTCAGCTACTTCGGCTACTTTTTGACGTAACCAAATATGGCTAGCATCTCTGTGTAACAAAGGGCTCCATATCATATCAAGTTCAAATGGTGGAATAGGAAAAGGTGGCTCAAGTATTTTAAGCCCTGGATCGTCTACATAAATATTGGCCGCTTTTGAGGGTAAAGTCGCCACGAGGTTTTTTTCTTTCGCTAAATGAATCGCAACATGGTAGTTACGAGTAAAGGTGGCAATATTTCGATGCTTCCCAAAATGGGCGAGCGCTTCGTCAACCCAACCCAGCTTTTGCACATCTTTAGGGTCCATGCCAACCCCAACACCAAAGCCTGTTTTACTTACCCAAATATGACGGGCTTTTAAATAGCTATCTAGGCTAAAGTTTTCAATAATAGGGTTGTCGGATCTTACTAAACAGCAAAAGCTATCTTTCCAAATTCGCTTATGATGAAACGATTGCGGTAAGTTCTCAAAGCGGTTAATTGCCATGTCTACTTTACCGTTTTCTACATCATGAAAGGTTACATCGCTGGGCGTTAAAATATCTAATGTGGTGTCTGGGGCTTCTTCATGTAATTTCCCTAACAAACGCGGTGCCATAGTACTGGCTGCATAGTCACTGGCCATAATTCTAAACACGCGTTTACTTTGTTTAGCTTCAAATTCGCGATTAGGTGCTAGCGTTTCCTCAAGCGTCATCAAAATGCCGCGAATAACAGGCTGTAACTCAATAGCGCGCTCGGTCGGCACCATACCATCGCTGGTACGCACTAAAATAGGATCGTTAAAAAGGTTACGTAGGCGTTTCAGTCCATTACTCATTGCCGGTTGAGTAATACTAAGCTGGTTAGCGGCACGAGTAACGTTACATTCGCGCAGTAATGTATCGAGATAAACCAGTAAATTTAAATCTATTTTACTTATATTCATTGTGTGTCCTTAACGTTTACCAGTAATGGATAAAACGCTGTGCTGTAGGATAGGGATAAATATGACTCACCTTTCCATTTTTTATATTTTGTTGTGCTTGTTTCCAAAAGCTCACATCAAGTAGTTCTGGGTGCGTACTGGTTAAAAATTGTTTATATGTTGGGTTAGGCATTACAAAGGTACATAATTGCTCTGGAAATACATCTTGCGGAGCAACCGAGTAACTTTGTTCATCCATCAAATAATCATCATAACTTTTTGCTTTGGGTAGTGCTCTAAAGTTCATGTCTGTTAAATATTGCACTTCATCGTAATCATAAAAAATAATACGTTTGTGCTTACTTACACCAAAGTTCTTTAACAGCATATCGCCAGGGAAAATATTCACGGCAATCATTTCTTTAAGCGCCTGGCCATACTCTTCAATGGCATCGGCGGCACTTTTTTCGTCTGCATTTTCTAAAAAAAGATTAAGCGGTGTCATTCGCCGTTCAATATACAAATGTTTTATGATTAACCACTCACCCTCAATCACCATCGATGAGCCAATGGTTTTGTGCAACTGTGCTAACAAGTTACTATCAAATCGTGCCAAAGGAAATACGACGTTTGAATACTCTATGGTGTCAGCCATTCGGCCAACACGGTCATGACTTTTAACCAGTTGATAGCGTTTTAATACCGTATCGCGACCAAACGGCTTACTTTCGCCAAATTTATCTTTAATAACTTTAAATACATAACCAAACGAGGGTAGGGTAAATACCATCATCACCATACCCGGTGTACCGGGAGCAATGGTAAATTCGTCATTAGAATGGATTAAATGATTCAAAAACTCGCGATAAAACTCGGTTTTACCTTGTTTATGAAAGCCTATGGCGTTGTAAAGCTCGGCGAGGGTTTTATTAGGCATAAGTTGATTTAAAAACCGCACTAACGCTGAAGGAGCGTGAGTTTCTACCATAAAATAGGCACGCGCAAAGCCAAAAATAACGCGCATTTGCGACGACTTTGTAAGTAAGGCATCTAAATAAAGGCCTTTATCTTCATGGTGTAACACGGCAATAATAAAAGGCTGAACGCCACTTTGCGATACAACGCGCCCCACAATGTAAGCGGCTTTATTACGATAAAACGGGGTATGTAATATATCAAAACGCATTTGCCAATGTTGGTGGTGTGTATCGGGTGCTTGTTTATAAAAGGCTTTAACTAATAAACGAATATCGCGTTCTAGATTGACAAAGTCGGCTTTAAAATCAAAGTGATTAATAATGCGTTTAATGGTGGGCTTTAAACCATCTACAACAGGAAAATAACTACGGTATTCAGCTTCAACGGGCACTGGAGGCGCATCTTTGAGCGTGGCTTCTACAAAAATAAAGTCATTGTGAAAATAGCGGCGGTGGTACAAGCGGCAGAATACTGAATTATAAAATGTTTCAGCAAGTTCTGCTTGCGGGTGAAAACATAAAAAGTGTTGGTAAAGCTTTTTCACTTCAAGCCATAAGTTTTCGTTTAGCGCGTCTGTTTGCTGGCGTTCTCGTAGTGTTTTTGTTGTTTCGTTCACCCGATCATCATAATAGCTTATACGCAGGCGACTTATATCATTAATAGCTTGCCAGTCTCTTTTAGCAAAAGCGAAGGGAGCCTTGGCTGTCGTTCTTTGAAACAGCAAATAATGCTTTTTAAAACCGGTTAAAATTAATTCAGCAATTTGGCGTGGTTGCATCAGTACTCCTTAATAGACGCCTTTAGGTGTTTAGGATAATGCCGGTGGATACCATTTAATTTGTAAAAGCGGGTCAAAGGAAATTACACCACTAAACACACAATAGAGTTTATGCTCTATGGATGTAAAGGGTATGTTATTTTATATTTAAAACCAAGCTAATTAAGATGATATTTATTGAAGTTAGCCTGATCAAGGTTGATAGGCATCAATCTTTTTTTGTAAATTTTTAATACGCTTTTCAATCAATGCTTTATCTTTTTTATATTGCTTATCTAATGTTTTCTGTGCGTTTCTAATATCTTTGCTAATACGCTTTTTATCATCTGCGCTCAATATATGATTTAAACGCTGCTGTTGTTTAAAATCAGCCCTGTCTTTTTCTCGTAAAAGTATTGCTAACTTATGCTGATTACTGCGCAGCTCTGCTTCTAGGTTAGAAATAATCGTATCTCGTTCCAGCTCGTTTAACTGTTTGGTATAGTTTATTTCTTTACCCGTTTGCTTAGGCTCAGTGGCGATTATTGTGTGTGAGGTAGCATTATCACTACAAGGAAACTGAGAGAAAGTGGTACCTTTGGGAGTGACGCACTTAAAGTAGGTGGCTTGCGCTGAAGTATATGTACTTAAACAAAAAAGACAGGCGGTAACGATCAGGTTAATAATTTTACACATAACAGTTATCCTTAACATGCGCTACTGAGCTTAAAAATAATTGATGCTAAAAACTATAACCTAGGTTGTTGGGATAGCAAGTGCAAAGGACTAATAACAGAAACTAAGCGAGTCAGTTTTAATGACTCGCTCGTATTATGAGGTGCTATTGGCTGAATGTTTTAAGCTTTTTAATACCATGCACTAAAAATGGAATATCAAGCCCTTGTTCAATTGAAAATCCTTCAGCGGCAGAGATATTTCTAAAATTTCCATCACGATCAATAAGCGTGATTCTATCTTTTTTGTAAGCAATCACCACGCCTTGCGAGTAATTAACCCCAATATTATTACTTTTACTGTACAAGTTTTCGCCCAGCATAGTTTGCTTCGCAATCGCATTACAGTTTAAGTATTGACCAAGGCTTGTAGCGATAATATCGCTAGGCTGAATCAAACCGTTCACCTTAGAAATAAATTTATCGGAGCTATACAATGTTGACGTGGTTACAATTTCATTGCTATCTTGCGAGATACTAAAAGCAAAAAATTCGGTGGCGTCATCACGTACAGTGGCGTTTTCAGCCCCTTTAACAATTCTTATTGCACTGTCTTTATGTGCTTGCTCGTTAATAAAGCTCAGCTCATCAATACCGGCCACTTCCACACTACGGCGTTGGCTTTGCCAAACGGGTAAAGTTTGCTGCTCAATAATGTTCGTTTTGTAAAATGCTGGCAAGCCGTACACAAGCCCAAATAACATATCACTATGATCTGTGGGTTGTAAAAATTGCGTGTTTTTATAAATACTTTGTTGGATGGCAACAAACTTTGCTAGCTGCTCGTCATTATCAAACACCAATATATCAACTTTTGCTGCGCTGTAATCTTCACATTTTTCTAATGGAGCAGGTGCTTGATAATTAATACCTTGGTTATTAATTTTAACGTTGTGCGCTTGCTCGTAGCTTTCAACATCCAGCAAATCGTTTTTAGCGAGTAAGCTTTTTGCCGTAGTCGGGTATGAAAGCGGTAGTACATTATCTTGTTTAGTGATATCAAATTTTAAATTGGCATCAGCCCAAATATGAATGCTGTGGCTTAGCGCAAAACAAATCACTAAAAATGAACCGGCATAACGGGCAAATTTAAACTGTTTTAAACGCCCCAAATGATGCCAAGTAAAATTACTAACAGTCAATTGAAACGCTAATATTGCTAACACTATGCTGCCTGCAAGCAAGGTGGTAAGTGCGGGAGAGTTTGTTACACGATGCCACAACAGTGAAATAATTTCAGGCAGTGCAGAGGCATTTAAGTGATAACCTAAGTTAAAGTAGACGTAAGCGTCTAAAGTCAGTATTGAGGCCCCGATAGTTGCAATCACTGCTGCCATACCGCGTATATGCCGTGGGTAGGGGAATACTAAACTCAAAGGGAAAACCGTCAGCACAAACGCTAAAAATGCAATAAAGCTAGTGTGGCTTAGCCAAGTAACCATCATATAGGTTATACCCATATAAGTGGTCGGTGGCGAATCGGCAAATAAATAGCTTAAGCTAATTAAAAGCGCTAAGCCAATATTGGCAAATGTAAACCAATGGCCCCAACTTAATAATTGACTCGCTTTCGATGAAAACTGGTTGTGCTGCGATAAATTCATAGAGTTTACTTAACCGACTGCGCGAGTGCTTTGGCAAAGTTCTCGGTAACGGCTTGTCTTTTCCCTGTAGGTACATGCTCTTTTAAGATATGCGTGATAGAATTTCCTAAACACATAAGACTTAAATCAACCGGCGCATTGTGTTTTGATAAAACATCAATAAGCTGATCGACGATTTGTTCTACTTCTTCATTAGAGTATTTTGATAAGATTGGCATCAGTTGGTTCAATAAAAAGAGTTATATTCTCGTATTTTAACACCAGAGGCGTGAAAAACAAAGATGGCAATAGATGTTAAAAAATTAGTCGTACACTATGTAGACAAAAAAGATGACAACACTCAAATTCACCTTCGTAACGACGAAATGACTATCAACGATAAAGTGGCTGTATTCATTGAGCAATTACACCATGCCTACAATGGCAAGCCAGGTAAAGGGTTTTGTGCATTCAGTGGCGAAAAAAACAGTATTGTAGCCTCTACCATGCAAAGCTATCGTAATAATGAGCTTGGCTTTTGGCACATGACCGAGCAGGCATCAACGGTGTTAAAAGAAGAGTTAGATAAATACGCCTTTAACGAAACCGGCTATTTAGTATTTTGTCATTATCAGTACGTGGCGACTGATTATATGTTGATTGCTATGATCAATATTAAAGAGCATTACTCAATGACCTCTGAGCTTGATTTAGCCGCATCGCGTCATTTAGATATTTCGCGTATGCAATTGGCTGCTCGTATTGATTTAACCGCATGGGATACTCAAGCAGAAGACAATCGTTATATTTCATTTATTAAAGGTCGTGCAGGGCGTAAAGTCGCTGACTTTTTCTTAGACTTTTTAGGTTGTGAAGAGGGCATTGATCCTAAGCAGCAAAGTCAAGTGATGCTCAATGCGGTAGAAGACTACTTATCAGAGCAAGAGTTTGATAAATCTGAAAAAGACGAGTTACGTAAGCAAGTATTCGATTACTGTAACGACTGTGTTACCACGGGTGAAGAAGCTAATGTGAGTGAACTTTCAGCAACGCTTACCAAAGGCGACGACAACCCATTTGAAAGCTTTTGTAAAGAGCAAAGCTATGATTTAGAAGAGTCATTCCCGGTTGATAAAAAAACGCTAACCAGTATGGTTAAATTTTCAGGCTTAGGCGGTGGAGTCAGTATCAGTTTTGAGCGTAAGCATTTAGGCGAGCGTGTAACTTATAATGAAGCCACTGATACGTTAGTGATCAAAGGTATTCCACCAAATCTAAAAGATCAACTACAGCGCTTTATGGAACAACAGCAAGATTAAACTCACAGCGGGCTGCGAGCTATGGGTTTCGGGATCAGGCTCGTAACCCGATCCCCGTAGCCCGCTAGCTTTTTTGCCTCTAGTCTTTGATTTTTAATCACAGAGAACACCGAGACGCTCCGAACTGCACTGAGAATACAAAACAAAAACTAATATCCCCCTGTGTCAGGGTAGTTTTAACCTTTAACCTTTAACCTTTAACCTTCAGTCTTTAATCCTTACCCGATCCTCGCAACCCGAACCCCGTTGCCAGTTACATAAATGCCAGACAAAAAAACCGCGTTAAAATAAATTAACGCGGCTTTTTTATGCTTTGAGCTAAACTCAGTGCTTATTCAGCACTCAGCGTTTTAGTCATTGCTGAGCTTGCACGACTGGCAGGTTTTACCGAGCCAGGGCGAAGGCCGCTGTCAGGGATTAACTCACGTTTGTCATGTGCCATTGCAACCGATATATGCTTGATTTCACTATCGGCTACAGGCGTAGGCTGTGCCATTGGCGCACTTGCATGTCCTGCTGTAATCACAGTTTTAGCGTTTGCATTAGCTGAACTCGCTTGCGAAACTGTCTTAGGTTTATTTTCAACCACAGGCGCATCTTTCGCTTCTACAGGTGTTTCAGTAGCGCTAACCGGTGTTGTTTCAGCTTCAACAGCAACTTCTTCAGCTTTTACTAGTTCTTCAGCTTTTACTGGTTCTTCAGCTTTTACTGGTTCTTCAGCTTTTACTGATTCTTCAGCTTTTACTGGTTCTTCAGTTTTCACTGGTTCTTCAGTTTTCACTGGTTCTTCAGTTTTCACTGGTTCTTCAGCTTTCACTGGTTCTTCAGCTTTTGCTGGTTCTTCAGCTTTCACTGGCTCTTCAGCTTTTACTGGTTCTTCAGCTTTTACTAGTTCTTCAGTTTTTACTGGTTCTTCAGTTTTTACTGGTTCTTCAGCTTTCGCTAAGTCTTCTTCAACAACGTTTTGTTCAACTACATCAGAGGCATCAACGGCCGTTTTATGTGCTTTTGCTTTTAGCTCTGCCTCGTATTCAGCAGCGGCTTGATCCGCAACTGGAATGAAAGCAGGCGCTTCATCAGACTTCTCTTGCGTGCCTTCACCTTCAGGACGACGACGACGTTGACCTGATGCACGAAGATGGCGTGGTGAACGACGTGAGCGAGTACGTGTTTGCTCTTGCTCTTCATCTTGTTTAGCCACGTTATCGTTTGCATCAACAACAGCTTCTGTTTGTTCTTTAGCAGGTGCAGGTGCTTTTTCATCTGATACCGGCGCTTGCTTTTCAACAACAGGTGCTTGCTCTTTCACTTGTGGCTTGTCTTCTTTAACCACTGGTTGCTCAACAGCTTGTTCAGTAGTTTGAACTTGCTCTGTGCTTTCGTCTTGTACGCGAACTTTTTTACGTAAATTACGACGTTGACGACGTACCTTAGGCTTTTGCTCTTTTGGCTCAGCATTCTTATCAGATTTAACTGCAGTATTCGCATTTTGAGTTGCCTCTGCTTTTACTTGCGTTTTATCTTCAGTTTTATGCTCAGGACGTTTACGCGTATTTGAATTACGACGGCGCTTATTGCGATTCTCATTCTTTTCTTGCGTATCATTTACAGGCGCCGACTCATTTTTAGCTTCAGTGTCTGCAGTACGTTCGTTACGCGGTTTATTACGAGGGTTATTATTACGACGACGTTGGTTGTTATTACGACGACGATTATCATTACCACGGTTATTACTAGGGCGATCTTGCGATTGCTTTTCAGTCTGTTTTTCTGATTTTTGCTCAGTATCAGACCCAAATAAAGACTTAATCCATTTACCTAATGCGGCAAATAAACCAATTTCAGCTTTTGCTTCTACTACCGGCGCAGCTTTTGCTGCCGCTTGTGGAGCAGGCGTTGAAGGCATAACGACGCCTTTAAGCTTCGGCTCTTCACGAACAGTTGCCGCTTGCGATTTAGACATTTCAAATGCTTCAGGCTCAGGCGCAATAACTTGCTCGTAGCTTACAGTTTCAAGCGTTTCATCTTTACGTAAACGCATTACTTCGTAGTGAGGTGTTTCCATGTGTTGATTAGGAATAATCACTACATCACATTTATGATCCTTTTCAATACGGTGAACGCTACGACGTTGCTCATTCAATAAATAAGCGGCAACAGCAACAGGCACTTGAGCATTAACTTGAGCGGTGTTGTCTTTAATCGCTTCTTCTTCAATTAAACGAAGAATAGACAATGCGATTGATTCGTTAGAACGAATAGTACCTTGACCACTACAACGTGGACAAACACCTTGGCTTGCTTCACCTAGTGAAGGGCGTAGGCGTTGGCGCGACATTTCAAGTAAGCCAAAGCGAGAAATTTTACCAATTTGTACGCGCGCACGATCTGGGCGAGCAGCATCTTTTAAGCGGTTTTCTACTTCACGTTGATGACGTGGAGGTGTCATATCAATAAAGTCGATAACAATTAAGCCACCTAAATCACGTAAACGAAGTTGACGTGCAATTTCATCTGCCGCTTCTAGGTTGGTGTTAAGCGCTGTTTCTTCAATATCGCCGCCTTTTGTTGCTTTAGACGAGTTGATATCGATAGAGGTAAGTGCTTCAGTAGGGTCAATTACAATAGAACCACCTGAAGGTAAGCGCACTTCACGTTGGAACGCAGACTCAATTTGGCTTTCAATTTGGTAATGCGTAAATAACGGTGTGTCACCTTGATAAAGCTTAACGCGACTCATGAAATCAGGACGAAAGCGCTCTATGTGCGCTTTAGCTTCTTCAAAAACACGAGGCTTATCAATTAAAATTTCGCCAATGTCACGACGTAAATAATCGCGAATTGCACGGAAGATTACGTTGCTTTCTTGGTGAATTAAAAATGGTGCTTTAGCACTGTCTGCCGCTTGTTGAATGGCTTCCCAGTGGACTAATAATGCTTTTAAATCGTAGTTTAGTTCTTCAAACGATTTACCAACACCCGCGGTACGTACAATTAAGCCCATACCTTTAGGTAGTTCTAAGCGGCTTAGCGACTCTTTAAGTTCAGTACGCTCATCACCCTCAATACGACGAGAAATACCGCCAGCGCGAGGGTTGTTAGGCATAAGTACTAAATAACTACCTGCCACGCTGATAAAGGTAGTCAGTGCTGCCCCTTTTTGGCCGCGCTCTTCTTTATCAACTTGTACAATAACTTCTTGACCTTCTTTGATCACGTCGCGAATATTTGGACGACCATGAAAGGTGTAACCTTGCGGGAAGTAAGTACGGGCAATTTCTTTTAAAGGAAGGAAACCATGACGATCAGCACCGTAATCAACAAATGCTGCTTCTAAAGATGGTTCAATACGTGTGATTTTACCTTTGTAAATATTGGCTTTTTTCTGTTCATGACCTGGGCTTTCTATATCTAAATCATATAGGCGCTGGCCGTCAACCAGTGCTACGCGCATTTCTTCTTGCTGCGTTGCATTGATTAGCATACGTTTCATAATGTTACTCTACTAGTTTGTGTCGCTGACATGACGATGTTTTCTCGCCTGTTCAGGTGTTCCTATTTTTAGAATGTGCAGTCTCACGACTGGGTCTTTAACGGAACGGCTCTGTATTTAGTAAGCAGTATTTTAAATGCCGGCAAACAATAGGGTGTAATCACGCTATTAAATTCTAAGAGGATACAAACGTGTCGGCTGTTTAGCTCAATACTCGTTTTATCCAGAAGTTGGCCTGTCATAACAATCTTATTAAATGCATTCATATTAGGTACGTAGGGCTCTTTAGCTTCAAACCATAGTTTTGTTTTTAAACTACCGTTATCGTTTTTATGAGCAAAAATCGCTACCGATGTTAATGAACGCTTATTTATTAGATTTTTTTAGTTCTAAATAAGCTGCTGTACGGTACTACAATATTTGAGCGAATTCTGAACGGCGTTTTTTTACGCCGCCACTATCAGACAAATTATCTGTTCATTGCTTTTGTTATCACTTTAAAAATCAATTCATGTTCAAACTTAAGCAGCAATATATTACGCGCATTGCCGTTAGTTGTGCGCACGTGTTAACTGGGTATGTATAAAAGCTTTGGAAAACTTAACTCGGATCTGTATGATCGGTTACCCAGAATGTGCATCACGAATGTTTTAATGTGTTAAAAAGCACCGTTGTTATTTGCAAATACGAAATATTTGCGCTGCTGATTATCCCACTATTATAACTGTGTTAGCAACTAAATTATTTTACTTAAATCAGTGATTAGGCAATGTCAGAAAAAACCGGCTTACAAGTAACTTTTGTCACTATCAACGAAGACCACCTAGGTCAGCGTATTGATAACTTTCTTATTACCCATTTAAAAGGGGTGCCTAAAAGCGCAGTTTACAAAATTCTTCGTAAAGGTGAGGTGCGTGTAAACAAAAAACGCATTAAACCTGTGTATAAATTGCAGCTAGACGACGTTATTCGTATACCACCAATCAGAGTGTCAGAGCGTGAAGAGTTTGTCCCTTCGAAACTCGATAAAGTAACGCGCCTTGAAGACGATATTCTATTTGAAGACAAATACCTGATGGTTATTAACAAGCCATCGGGTATGGCTGTGCATGGCGGCAGTGGCCTAAGCTATGGCCTTATTGAAGCATTACGTGTTTTACGGCCAGAAGAGCGTAGCCTTGAGCTTGTGCATCGTTTAGACCGTGATACCTCAGGTTGTTTACTCATTGCTAAGCGCCGCTCTGTGCTGACTGCCTTGCATGAGCAATTACGCGAAAAAACCATGGAAAAAAATTATTGGGCACTTGTTGAGGGGCAATGGGACTCTAAAACAAAAAATGTGACTGAAGGCTTGCGCAAAAACACCCTAAAATCGGGTGAGCGCGTAGTACGTGTTGATAACTCTGAGGGCAAACCGTCGCATACCCGCTTTAAAGTGCTTGAGCGTTTTAACGATTGCTCATTAGTACAAGCATCCCCTGTAACCGGTCGTACTCACCAAATTCGTGTGCATACTCAGTGTCAGGGTCATGCTATTGCTTGTGATGACAAATATGGCGATCAAGGGTTTGACGAGTCAATGCGTAAACGTGGTTTAAACCGCTTATTTTTACACGCCCATGATTTAAGTTTTTACCACCCTAAAAACGAAACCACCATGCGAGTAGAAGCACCACTAGACAAAGCACTATCAAGTTGTTTAGTTAAACTTAGAGCAGCAAAAGCGTGATCTCACCCACCATGAAAAACTATAAGCTGGTGATTTTTGATTGGGACGGCACCATTATGGATTCAATTAGCAAAATAGTTAATTGTATCCGCAAAAGTGCACAGTTACTCAATATTGAACCGCCGAGCGATACGGCCAGTAAAAATATTATTGGTTTGTCGCTTGAAAACGCAATAGCGACCTTGTTTCCTGATTACAGTGAGCATCACGAAGCGCTTATTGCAGGTTATAAACAGCAGTATGCGCTTGATACCACCCCAACACCGGTGTTTGATCACGTTGCACAGGTACTCACTGCGTTAAAAAATCAAGGCGTAATATTGGCGGTTGCCACAGGTAAAAGTCGGGTAGGGTTGGAGCGTTTATTGGATGAAAGCCAGTTGCGTCACTTTTTTAGTGCCACGCGTACCAGCGACGACGCTAAATCAAAACCCGCTCCCGATATGCTCTATCAACTACTTGAAGAGCTGGCTATTAGCGCCGACGAAGCATTGATGATAGGCGACACGCAAATCGACATGGCAATGGCAAAAGCTGCAGGTATGGATAGACTAGGGGTAACCATGGGCGTGCACAACGCTGCGCAATTAAACGAGTTTACGCCTATTGCAACCGCTGACAACTATCAGCAGTTGCAACAACTTTTACTTAGTTAGTTTGAGCGCTTAATACATCTAAGCCAAACTCAGCCAATAACTGGCTGAGTTTAATGAGTGGTAAACCAATTAAATTATTTGGGTCATCACCACTGAGCTTTTCAAATAAACAAATACCCAAGCCTTCACTTTTAAAACTTCCTGCACAATTATAAGGTTGCTCTGCATCGCAATAAGCACTTATTTGCGCCGTTGTTAACGTTTTAAAGGTTACATTAAAGGGCTCAACAAGGGTTTTGCTTTGCTTAGTGTGTATATCGTACACACACAAGCCAGTTAAAAAAGTGATCGTTTGCCCACTAAATAAGCTGAGTTGTTTCATGGCGTTTTCTTTATTGTGTGGTTTACCTAATATTTGGCCATTAAATACAGCAACCTGATCGGAGCCAATCGCTAAGCCTTGGTCAAAATGCTCGACCGCAGCTGCGGCTTTTAGTTCGCTTAAACGCTTAACAAGATCGTTAGGTGTTTCGTTGCTGTGAGGCGTTTCGTCAACATCGGGCGAAAACGTTTCAAAAGGCAGATTAAATTTTTGTAATAAAGACTGCCTAAAAGGCGAGCTTGAGGCTAATATAAGAGAGTGCTTCATGGCATGTTTTCCTAGCGTAAATCAGATTGAGTTAGGATAAATCAGATCCGTGAGTAAAACACGTGAAAAACAATGTAAAATTGGTTTTTTACTTTGACTAACCCACTAACTATCTATATGATGCAGCCCCTATGCAAAAGGTGAAAATTCCCATCACCCTTCATCCGGGCAAAGCAGCGCAACACCGTTTAAAGTATGACGGCATTGTACCGCTTGAGAAACTTCCTCGTTTACGAGGGGTTATCCAGGAAGAAGTAGGTGAAATAGCGGTAAAAATTCATTGCAAAAACGATGAGCAAGGTTTAGTTGTGATTAGTGGCAATTTGTCCACACACGTAACTGTCACTTGTCAACGTTGTAATGGTGATTTAGGGTTGGATTTGGATCAAGACTTTGTGTATTCGCCAGTCGGTTTGGATGCAGAGTCAGATGATCTTCCAGAAAGCTACGACGAAGTAACACTTGATGAAAATGGTGAAATAGACGTGTTTGAGTTAATCGAAGACGAGCTTATTTTAGCTGTGCCATTAGTGCCTACCCACAACGAAGCTTCATGCAGTTATACAGCAGAGCCTGCCAGCTTTGGTGTTTTAAAGGCGGAAGATGATAAACCAAATCCATTTGATATTTTGAAACAACTTAAGAAAGATTCTTAGGAGAAGACTATGGCTGTACAAAAAAGCAAAAAGTCTCGTGCAAGACGCGGCATGCGCCGTTCACACGATGCGATCAGTGGTCCAACTTTAACTGTAGACCAAACATCTGGTGAGACTCATCGTCGTCACCATGTGACTGCAGATGGTTACTACAAAGGCGTTCAAGTAATTTCTAACTAAGAGATTGCTTATATGCTGACCAATCTAACCATAGCGTTAGATATGATGGGGGGCGATTATGGCCCCCGTTCATCTATCCCCGCAGCCGTTTCCGCGGTAAATGCTAATGCCAACTTAAAACTCATTTTATGTGGCAACGAGCAAGTAATAGCTAAACAATTAGAATCACTCGATTCACTTTCTCATCCTAGATTAATAATTCGCCATTGTAATGATGTTGTCACCAATGCCTGCGAACCCGCTGTTGCTATACGCTCAAAAAAAGATTCCTCAATGCGTGTTGCCCTTGATTTAGTTAAATCGGGTGAAGCGCAAGCCTGTGTTAGTTCTGGCAATACAGGGGCGCTATTTTTTATGGCGCATTACGTATTAAAAATGCTTCCAGGGGTGAAACGTCCCGCACTTATCTCTGCTGTACCTACTGAACGAAAAAATCCTGTTTACTTACTCGACTTAGGCGCTAATGTGCATTGTGATGCGCAAATGCTGTATCAGTTTGGCATTATGGGCTCAGTGGTTGCAGGCCAAGCACTTGGCTGCGATAACCCAAAAGTCAGTTTATTAAATATTGGCGCTGAAGATATAAAAGGCCATGAAGAAATTAAGCAAGCCGCGCAGTTAATGCAGCAAAGCGAGCTGATTAATTATATTGGCTACAGTGAAGGTAGCGATATTTTTTCTGGCAAAGCCGATGTTATTGTCTGTGAGGGGTTTGTTGGCAATGTTGCACTTAAAACCTGTGAAGGCATTGCTAAACTTATCATGAAAAAATTCACTCGCGCTCTCGAAAAGCACGTCGTTTACAAGTGCATGGCGTTTATGTTGGCGCCAATCATAAAAAAACTCTATAAAAGAGTGAACCCCGACCAGTATAACGGCGCTTCTCTGGTAGGATTGCGCGGTATTGTTGTTAAAAGCCATGGAAATGCCTCAGCTAAAGCATTTCATGCCGCAATCGACGAAGCAGTGAAAGAAGTAGAACGTCAACTTCCGGATAAAATTGCTGCTATCTTCGAAAAAACACATTCTAAAGACACGGCGGTTGAATAACAGTTAACGTGCCGTGTTACACATTATTTATTTTGTTTAATTAAAAGAGCAAACTATGGCACAAAAAATTGCACTTCTTTTTCCAGGTCAAGGCTCGCAAACTGTGGGTATGTTAAACGAGCTACTTGAAAGCTCAGACATAGTAAAAGCCACATTTGCAGAAGCATCAACCGCATTAGGATACGACCTAGCAGATCTCGTTCTTAACGGTCCAGAAGAAAAACTAAATCAAACTCACCGTACTCAACCTGCTTTATTAACAGCAAGCGTTGCTATTTACCGTCATTGGTTAGCTGCAAATCCAGATGCAGACGTTGTCATGGCAGGTCATAGCCTAGGCGAATACTCAGCACTGGTATGTAGCGATGTGATCAGTTTAAGTGAAGCCGTAAAACTGGTTGAAAATCGCGGTTTATACATGCAAGAAGCCGTCCCTGCGGGTGTGGGTTCTATGGCCGCTATTATTGGTTTAGGTGATGACGAAATTAAAGCAGCATGTGAAGCATCTGCACAAGGTGAGGTTGTTTCACCGGTTAATTACAACTCGCCAGGCCAAGTGGTTATTGCCGGTCATAAAGATGCAGTAGATAGAGCATCAGTCGCCTGTAAAGAAGCTGGCGCAAAACGTGCGCTACCATTATCGGTCAGCGTACCGTCGCATTGTGAACTTATGAAACCTGCGGCTGAAAAATTAGCCGCTGATTTAGCGGCTTTAACATTTAATTCACCTAAGTGTGATGTAATTAATAATGTTGATGTAAAAGCTGAAGGTTCAGCCGATGCAATTAAAGACGCATTAGTACGTCAGTTATACAGCCCAGTTCGTTGGACTGAAACAGTGCAAGCATTAGTTGCACAAGGCGTAACGCAAAGTTATGAATTTGGTCCTGGTAAAGTACTAACCGGGCTTGCAAAACGCATTGATAAAGCGATGGTGTGTGGCTCAGTTAACGACCTTGCATCAATCGATACAGCTAAATAAGAGTATATTATATGAGTAATTTATTTTCTTTAGAGGGCAAAGTTGTCCTGATCACCGGCGCTAGCCGTGGTATTGGTAAAGCGATTGCAAACACCTTAGTGGCACAAGGCGCAAAGGTAGCGGGCACAGCGACAAGCGAGTCAGGTGCGGCTAAAATTAGCGAATACTTAGGTGATAACGGTAAAGGTTATGCGCTTAACGTCACCGATCCTGGGTCAATTGAGGCTACATTAGCAGCAATTAAAGCCGATTTGGGTGATATTGATGTTTTAGTAAATAATGCTGGTATTACGCGCGATAATTTATTAATGCGCATGAAAGACAGCGAGTGGGACGATATTATCGACACCAACTTAAGCTCTATTTTCCGTTTATCTAAAGCGGTACTTCGCCCAATGATGAAGAAAAAGAACGGCCGTATTATCAATATTGGCTCAGTAGTGGGCACTATGGGTAACGCTGGCCAAGCGAACTACGCGGCAGCTAAAGCGGGTGTTATCGGTTTTTCTAAATCATTAGCGCGTGAAGTTGCTTCTCGTGGTATTACTGTCAACGTGGTTGCACCGGGATTTATCCAAACAGACATGACGGACGATTTGACAGATGAGCAAAAAGCAGCAACGCTTGCAAACGTACCTGCGGGTCGTTTAGGCCAGCCAGATGAGATTGCAGCAGCTGTGTGTTATTTAGCATCTGACGCCGCTGCGTACGTATCAGGTGAAACTTTGCATGTAAATGGTGCGATGTACATGGTTTAGCTTCGCAATGCGAAATAGTTAAACCACAAATTACCAATGAGTTTGCTAAAAAACATTGAATTTTTCGCAAACTTGCTTTAAACATACTTGAAATCGCTGTGAAAATAAGCGATAAAAGATAAAATAAACACTCAACAGGTTTGACCAGCAAATTATTTATGGTCAAAAGATTGAATCAGAGAATTATCGGACGTAAACTACGCCGCAATCTGAAAATAACGCATTGGCGTTTTTAATAAAGGAAAGAAGAATGAGCGATATCCAAGAACGCGTAAAGAAAATTATCATCGAACAGCTAGGTGTTAAAGAAGAAGAAGTTAAAAACGAAGCTTCATTCGTTGATGACCTAGGTGCAGACTCTCTTGATACTGTTGAATTAGTAATGGCTCTTGAAGAAGAGTTCGACACTGAGATCCCAGATGAAGAAGCTGAAAAGATCACTACAGTACAATCTGCAATCGATTACGTTACAGCTCACGCTGAGTAATTAATCGCAAATTAAGGGCAGCATTCGCTGCCTTTAATCTTTATATCCAAACCACCTCAAAGTCCATGATTCAATTCCAAACCCTCACTCATCATCAGCAATTAAATTGTTATTGCTCAGCGTTGGTTATTGGTTTGAGACTCGCACTTTGAGGTAGCTTGGGTATGATCATCCCCAATACTAATAACATAATTAGCAACAGCGTTAACGCTGAAATAAACTGAGCTAAGTTAATTGGTATAATAATAATTCCTTATTGGAGGCAAACCGTGGCTAAACGTCGTGTCGTCGTAACTGGCTTAGGAATGTTGACGCCGCTAGGCAATGATGTGCAATCAACCTGGCAAGGCTTATTAGATGGTAAAAGTGGTATTCAAAATATTACCCACTTTGATACATCAAAATTTGGTACTCATTTCGCTGGTTTAATCAATGATTTTGATGCATCGGCTTATATGTCGCCAAAAGATGCTAAAAAAATGGATTTATTTATCCAGTATGGCATTGCAGCGGGTGTTCAAGCTTTTCAAGATTCAGGCCTCGAAGTCACTGAGCAAAACGCAACCCGTATTGGTGTAGCGGTAGGTTCAGGTATTGGTGGCTTAACCCTAATCGAAGAAAACCACATTAAATTACTAAACAGCGGCCCACGAAAGTTATCGCCGTTTTATGTACCGTCTACCATTATTAATATGATCTCAGGTCATTTATCAATAATGCACGGCTTGCGTGGTCCTAATATTTCAATTGTGACGGCATGTACTACAGGCCTGCATAATATTGGCCATGCAGCGCGAATGATTGCCTACGGCGATGCCGATGCAATGGTTGCCGGTGGCGCAGAAAAAGCGTGTACGCCAATTGGTATGGGTGGCTTTAATGCCGCACGTGCGCTTTCAACACGTAACGACGACCCTCAAGCAGCGTCTCGTCCTTGGGATAAAGACCGTGATGGCTTTGTGCTTTCAGATGGTGCTGGTGTGGTTGTTGTTGAAGAATACGAACACGCTAAAGCCCGTGGCGCTAAAATTTATGCAGAGCTTGTTGGCTTTGGCATGAGTGGCGATGCCTACCACATGACCTCACCACCAGAAGATGGCGCAGGTGCGGCTCTGGCTATGGAAAACGCATTAAACGATGCGCAAGTAAATGCTGAGCAAGTTGGCTACATTAACGCACATGGTACGTCTACTCATGCGGGCGACAAAGCCGAAACGTCAGCGGTTAAAACCATTTTTGGTGATTCAGCGAAAGATGTGATGGTAAGCTCATCTAAATCGATGATGGGTCATTTACTAGGTGCAGCGGGCTCTGTTGAGTCGATAGTGTCTATCTTATCGTTGACCGAGCAAAAAGTAACACCCACAATAAACCTAGACAACCCAGATGAAGGCTGTGATTTAGATTACGTGCCGCACACAGCACGAGACGCCAAACTTGATTACGCGTTGTGTAACTCATTTGGTTTTGGTGGTACTAATGGCTCGTTACTGTTTAAAAAGGTATAATCTTTTTTAACAACGAACGACAATAAGAACCCAGTTGTTTAACTGGGTTTTTTTATGTGTAAAAAAATATGCAAACAATAATAACAGCAAGTGAAACCAGTAGCGTAAGTACCCGCGATAGAGGCTTAAACTATGGCGATGGCTTTTTTACAACCGCGATTATTACTGATGGACAGGTTGAACATTGGTCTTATCATAAAGCGCGTTTAATTGAATGCGCGCAGCGTTTAGGGTTTCCGGCGCTTGAGTTTAGCGCACTTGAGTCGCACATTACTCAGCAAATAGCATCAAAGGTTCAAGCGGTTGTTAAAATAGTGGTAACACGCGGCGAGGGCGGGCGAGGCTATGCGCCACTAAGCGAATGTAATTTAAACATTATTGTGAGTGTTTTACCTTATCCAGCGCATTATAACAGCTTACACGAGACAGGAATTAGTTTAGTCATCAGTCCAATTAAACTGGCTTTACAACCGCACTTAGCAGGGCTTAAAACCTTAAATAGACTTGAGCAAGTATTGATCAAAAATGCCCTACAAACCGAGCAAAGTGATGATGCACTTGTACTTGACTACAACAACAATGTAATTGAAACCTCGGCGGCTAATATTTTTGCAATAAAAAATAATAAAGTAATTAGCCCCAGGCTTGATGAGTGCGGCATTAAAGGTGTTTTTCTGCAATCTTTATGTGATAAATTAGCAATTGAATTTAAAACTATCAGCGTTGATGAGCTTACCCAAGCAGACGCGGTATTTGTATGTAATAGTTTAATGAAAATTGTGCCCGTAAAAAGCATAGGCGAGCACTGTTTTGATATTGCTCACAGTCGGTCATTACTAACAGTAGCCAAGGAGGCTTAGTGTTAAAAGTTATTGTATCAGTATTATTGCTGGCTTTTTTTAGCTCAGTGATTGGCTATCAGCAATTACAGGCAACAATTCAAACGCCATTACAGATAGCCGATAACACCCAATTTGAAGTTAAAAAAGGCACCGGATTTAATAAGTTGTGCCGTCAATGGCAGCAGCAACAGTGGGTAGAAGACTGTTGGCGGTTTCAAATATTAGCTAAACTCGACCCAACCTTGACCGATTTAAAAGCGGGTTTGTACGAGTTAAGCGCAGATAGCGTGATCAACAATATAAAAAAAATAAACCAAGGCGAGCAAGTTAGTTTTAGTTTTACCATTATTGAAGGCCAAGCACTTAGAGATATATTAAATGCACTAAGTACGGCACCACACTTACAAAACGATTTAAAACTCGAACAACTTGGCGAGCAAATAATAGGTAGGCAAACCCATCTAGAAGGTTGGTTATTCCCCGATACCTATCATTACCATAGCAATGATACTGCCAGCAGTTTACTAAAACGTGCTGCGCAAAAAATGCAGCAAACGTTGGCTGATGCTTGGCAACAACGGGCAAGCGATTTACCTTACGATACCGCTTATGAAGCACTGATCATGGCCTCTATTATCGAAAAAGAAACCGCGCTTGCCAGTGAGCGTCCGTTAATTGCATCGGCGTTTATAAATAGATTAAACACCAATATGCGCTTACAAACCGATCCAACCGTAATATATGGGCTAGGCGAAGATTTTGACGGTGATATTAAACGTAAAGACTTGATAAATTACACACCGTATAATACCTATCGTATTAACGGATTACCGCCCACGCCAATTGCCATGCCATCCAAAGAAGCAATTTTAGCCGCGGTAAACCCGCCTAAAAGCGAGTATGTTTACTTTGTAGCAAAAGGCGATGGCAGCCATCAGTTTTCAACCACATTAAAGCAACATAATGCGGCGGTTAACCGGTATATTTTAAATAAAAAGAATTAGTGTTTATGAAACCAAAATTTATAGTGATAGAAGGCCTAGAGGGCGCGGGTAAATCAACCGCTATTGCCCTGTGCCAAGACTTTTTAAATCATCATCATATTGATTTTATTAATGTCCGTGAACCCGGTGGCACACCACTGGCTGAATCGTTGCGTACCTTAGTAAAAGCAGAGCATCAAGAAGAAATCGCCTTTGAAACTGAGCTACTTATCATGTACGCAGCTCGCTCACAGCTAATGCACAATGTAATAAACCCTGCACTTGAGCAAGGGCAATGGGTATTGGCTGATCGTCACGACTTATCGTCACAGGCGTATCAAGGCGGTGGACGCGGAATTAGTGCAAACACGTTAGCGTCGTTATCCTCTATGGTGTTAAAAGGATTAAAACCCGATTTAACCATTTACCTTGATATTGACCCTGTTATTGGTCTTGAACGGGCAAAAGGGCGTGGTGAACTCGATAGAATTGAACAAGAAGCCATTGAGTTTTTTCAGCGCACCCGTATGCGTTACATAGAACTGGCAAACGATGATGAAAGCATTAAAACCGTTGATGCTAACCAAAGTATTGATAAAGTACACCGTGATATCACCAATGTACTGCGTACGTTTTTTTCAGGGTTAAAATAATATGGCATTGCCATGGCTTAACGATGTAGAGCAACGTTTAGCTCAAAGCTATAAAGCGCAGCGCTTTCATCACGCGCAGCTATTTTGCGGGCCTATTGGGGTAGGCAAGTTTGAGCTAAGCGATCAATTAGCTAACAGTTTGTTATGTCACAATACACAATCGCAGTTAAGTGCACCTAATAGCGTGCTAACGCCGTGTGGGCAGTGTAAAAGCTGCTCGTTAAACCTAGCTGGGACGCACCCAGATAAACGCGTTACTCAAGTAGAAGGGCAAAGCATAGGTGTAGACGACATACGCGGCATAAGCGACTTTATGCACCAGTCGGCGGCGCAAAATGGCAACAAAGTGGCGATTATTGAAAACTGCGAAAAAATGACAACGGCGGCAGCAAATGCATTATTAAAAACCTTAGAAGAGCCCAGTAACAGCCGGTTTTTAATTCTTACAACCAGCCAAGTGGCACAATTACCAGCGACTATTTTAAGCCGCTGTGCTAAAACTGAGGTCAAAGTAACCAATAGCCAGCTAGCACAGCAGTGGCTAAGCTCTTTAGATGTGCCTAACTACCCATGGTTATCATTGTTTTACAGTCAACCCCTGCAAGTAAAGCAGTGGCAACAGCAAAATCAGCTAGAAAGCATTGATACACTCTATAAATTTGCAACTGAGTTTAAACAAAGCCATAATTTCAATGCGTTAGTCGATATAATAAATAAACAGCCTGAGCTTGTTCGTATTTTTACCTTATTTTTAAGTGAGCAGTTAAAACAGCAGCTTTTAAATGGCATGAGTTTTGAAGCCTACCAAGTTGCACAGCAAGCCTTGAATGATTTTTTACAAAATAACATACAAATTCTTGGGCTAAACTTACCGCTTGCGGTATCACGACTAGCGTATACATTACGCAACCAATAAAAAGGATTAGATATGCAAGAGCTATTAGTTGATATAGATGACCTTGACGAACTATATCGCTGCTACATGCCTTTTTTAAAAAAAGGGGGGCTATTTGTACGCACCAATATGCGTTATGAGCCTGGGTATTCACTCGCTTTACGAGTAACCTTACCTGATGCCTTAGAAGACGATGTGGTCACCGGCAAAGTCACGTGGATCACTCCGCAAGGTGCACAAAGCTCAAACCCTCCGGGGATCGGCATTAGCTTTTTAGATGATAAAACAAACCTAAACGCGAAGATCGAAAAACTGCTGGGGACTATGTTAAACTCCGGCAATCCAACTTATACCATGTAGTAAAAACAGGCCTTATTTTGATTGTAGATTCTCATTGCCATTTAGACCGTCTTGATTTTGATAAACTCGATTTAAACCTAGACCAAGTACTTGATAACGCTCGCGCCAAAAAAGTAGAACACTTTTTATGTGTGAGCGTCACACTTGATCAGTTCCCTAATATGCTAGAGCAAATTAAGCATTACGACGACGTATCAGCGTCATGTGGTGTACATCCGCTTGATCAAAAAGACGCGCTTAATAAACAGCAATTAATTGATTTAGCCTCGCACCACAAAGTAGTGGCGATTGGCGAAACTGGGCTCGATTATTACTATGCAAAAGACACCCATGCCGTACAACAAGCCAGTTTTGTTGGCCATATTGAGGTGGCAAATGAATTACAAAAGCCGCTTATTATTCATACCCGTGACGCCCGTGCAGACACCATTAACTTAATGCGTGAACACAAAGCAGAAAATTGTGGTGGGGTGCTACATTGTTTCACCGAAGATTGGGATATGGCCAAAAAAGCCATTGATATGGGTTTTTATATTTCTATTTCAGGTATTGTGACCTTTAAAAATGCGGTAGAGCTTAAAGAAGTGGTAAAACAAATCCCACTTGAACGGCTGCTTATTGAAACCGACTCGCCGTATTTAGCGCCAGTACCGTACCGTGGCAAAACTAATCAGCCAGCGTATGTGGAAGATGTTGCTTATTATATTAGTGAACTAAAAGGCATTAGCTTTAACGAATTGGCAAAGGCCACCACCGATAATTTTTATTCTTTATTTAAATTAGCAGCTAAAGGCTAACCTCATGACGACTCTCTCGGTGCAACATCCTCTGTTACTTATGGGGCCCATGGTGCGCCGAGCAGAAAAAACCACAGTCTGTATTCAGTTTGCTACCTCAAAGCAGGTAAACGGCCGTATAGAGCTAATGGGCTACGAATGCTATAGCGAACAAAACAGCGTTAGACTGGGTGAACATTTATTTTTACAGTTCATAGTTATTAAACCAATAAACAGCCAGTTCCCGCGCGATATATTACTACAATATCAGTTATTTTTTGATGACAGCCCCGTTGATTTATCAGCGTTTAGTTTTAATGATGGTGCGTTACCTGCGTTTGTGATCCCCAAAAGACTGACGCAAATATTACATGGCTCGTGTCGCAATGCACATCATGCCGCAAAAGACAGCCTAGTTAGTTCAAGTCAGTGGCAAGCTACTCAACGCAGTAATAATCAGCAAGGGGCGCAGTTGCTATTGCTCTCGGGCGATCAGGTATATGCTGACGATGTAGCAGGGCCTATGTTATTAGCTATCCATCAACTCATTGAGCATCTAGGCATTTACAAAGAGCAACCGCTTGCACTGGATTTACCCGACGATATTAGCCAACAGCTTTATGGCCGCCATCATTTATTACCCACCACCTCGTGGAAAAAGCGCTCTAAATTAGGCATAGGTTATTGGTTAAAAAAAGACGAGCCACATTTTTCTAGCGTAAAAGCGTATAACCACCTTATTCATTTTGAAGAGTTTGTAGCGCTGTATTTACTTAATTTTAGTAGTACCGCGTGGCAATATGTTGACTTATCAAAGCTAAATTACTCAGGCGGTAACGAAAAAAGCCAAGCATTGTTTAGCACAGAAAAAGCCACACTCATTGATTACGCCAAAGGCTTAGCTGAGGTAGAGCGATTATGTGCCAATGTGTCTACTTTAATGATGTTTGACGATCACGATGTCACTGATGATTGGAACCTCACCGCCGGGTGGGAGCAAGCCATTAATCAAAACCCCAGTAGCAAACGTATTGTAAATAATGGCTTAGCAAGCTATTGGCTGTTTCAGGGAATGGGTAACGACGCACTACAAAAAACCGGTGCGCTACTTACTCCATTTTCAACAAGTCTAGCTGGGGATAAGCAATGGCAATTCAAAGCATTTGATAAACATCTAAATGATTTTAACCATTGGCATTATGAGCTAACAACTATTCCTAAAGTGGTGGTGCTTGATACCCGAACACACCGCTGGCGTAACGAGCAGAACTTTAATGAACCCTCAGGCTTGTTAGATTGGGAGCGTCTTACTGAGCTTGAAGAAAGCCTACTCAGTCATGACCAAGTCATTATTGTATCGCCCGCTCCGGTGTTTGGGGTTAAATCAATAGAGGCGATTCAAGCGGTGTTTAATATGTGTGGGCAACCGCTTATGGTTGATGTAGAAAACTGGATGGCGCACGAAGGCTCAGCTAAAAAACTGCTCGACACATTCAGACGAACCGACACCCCAAATGAAACGCTGATTTTATCAGGCGACGTGCATTATTCGTTTTGTTTTTCAGTGCAAAAGCGTTTTGGCGATCATCATAATAGAATTTGGCAGCTCACGGCCAGTGGCATTAAAAACGAGTTCCCGCGTAAGCTAATAAATGTGCTTGATAAGCTCGACTCCATTTTATATGGCCCTAAAAGTCCGCTTAACTTTTTTACCAAACGCTGGCACATGGAAGTCGACAAACACCAAACTAAAGGCAAAGGGCAAAAGTACCTAGTAAGTGATTCGGCTATTAGTTTGGTTTCCCTTAAAGGCGGTAATTTAGTCCGCTACCAGCTCATACACGGCGACGGCCACACCACCGAATTTGATTTAGAAGAGCAGTGATTTAAATACAAGAATTAGGTCGCTATTATTGCCTACGTGTAGCAGCGACTTCATGCCGCGTCATTTTTAATGTCGTGAGCGGCGGGCGACGAGCTTCGAGTTGCGGGCTAAATATCTAAAAGCGCAGCGACTCTTAACCCTCTTTGTGCATACTTTTCTTAAAGATCTTATTGAACTAAGAGAAGTGAATGAGGAACAAATGAGAAGGCCAAAAAGATATCAGGATACAGCTCGTAACCCGCCCCCCGCAGCCCGATAATTTGAACCTTTAACCTCTAGAAGCGCAGCGTCTCTTAGCCCTCTTTGTGCATACTTTTCTTAAAGATCTTATTGAACTAAGAGAAGTGAATGAGGAACAAATGAGAAGGCCAAAAAGATGTTAGGATACAGCTCGTGACTCGCTCCCCGCAGCCAGGTAACTTTCGACTTTAACCTCTAAAAGCGCAGCGTCTCATAGCCCTCTTTGTGCATAATTTTCTTAAGATCTTATTGTAATGATATAACTGGATGAAGTGTTAGGTGTTAGAGCTTGCTGACGGAGGGTTGCGAACTACGGGTTTCGGGATTAGGCTCGTAACCCGCTTCCCGCTCCCCGCAGCCCGTTAACTTTCGCTGCGCCGTTTTTTAATCCGTTTTGGTGCCGGTAACTTGTTGGTTAATAAAGCTAAACATAACACCACTATAAATAACATCGAATTAGCCCCCGCTTGCAGCGAATAATCAACCGACGAATGCAGCATCATTGCTACAATAGCTGTAGCACAACCAAACGCCACCCCCTGATAAAGGGCCGTTTTGCGCGTTCGCATAGTATTAATACACAACCATAAACAATAAAGCAACAGTAGTCCCAATAATGCCGTTGCAGGAATACCCAGCTCAACTGCAAATTGCACATAATCGTTATGCGCATTGTCGTAGTAGCCAGAGTAGGGCTCAGACTGATACGCAGGAAACGCAGTGTAAAAAGTACCGCCGCCCGAGCCTAATAACGGGTTATCTAAAATCAACGGGATTGAGTCGCGTACAACTTCATCGCGAGTTTCCGATTGTAAACTGGTTTCGCTAATACGTTGTTTTACCTTTTCTACATCGAAAATGGCACCAATGATGATTAAATCGATAATAAAAAAGCTCACAATCAGTAACTTAAATGCTTTAGGCTTTTGCTTATAAACAAACAGCGCCAGTAAGCTCACTATAATTAAGGCAATAAAAAACGCCGAGTTACCCATACGGCTGCGAGTTAAAATAAGCGCCACAATAATAATAATTAACGAAATACGTAAGATTATTTTAGAACTTAATAATACCTCGGCCCAGGCGCGTAGCGTTTGTTTTAAAGTAGGTTTATAGCCATTGTTAGTGCGTTTTAATTCGCTGATTAAAACGCCAATGCCTAAACATAAACACAGCGCTAAGTAATTAGCTAAAAAGTTAGAATAGGTAAAGGTACCAATCGCGCGGTCGGTGTGTTTGTAGCCAAATAAAGGGCTAACAATATCGGGCGATAAGTTTAAGTAACTAGCATACAAAGCTTGAAAAACACCGGCACAAATGACGGCGTAAATTAATTTTTTAATACGATTTACATTATTACAGTAATTAAATATTAACCAGCTCAACATTATTAAAAAGCTGGTTTTTAATAACATTTGTTTGGTTTGAAAAGCATCAACACTCACGCCAAATAACTGAACTCCACACACTAAAGCAACAATGCCTAAGGTAGCAAATAATGGCCAAGTATATCGAGGAGGGAAAAGCGCTTGTTGGTTATTTAAAACACTGTTTGCCAAGTGAGTAATAAAGGTAAAGCTAGTTAAAATACCAATAGCTAAAATTGCCCAAGGCCTGTAACTACCTAAAGGAAGGGGAAGCAAAAAAAGGATCAGACAAATAAGAAAAAATATAAAACGATTCAAAATAAACTCAAACAAAGTAAAAACGCAGCCAATTGGCTGCGTTTAAATATACTAATAGTAAAAACTAGTTACCGACTTCAGATATACCGTTATCACCGCCTGTACCACCAGAACCTGGAGGTGTTGGTAATGTTGGTAAGCTGCCTACTGGCGGAGCTGGCTGGCCAGTACCCGGACCTGCAGCAGTTGCTTCAGAAGCGGTTGTAGCATCAACACCCGCAGTAATTGCTGCCAGTGTAATTGCATCAGTATCTAAGCCTGCAGCTGTAAGTGCAGCTAAAAAGTCAGAAATTAATGGGTTATCTGCACCAAAACGTGCCACAACAGCAGCAACCATTGCATCAATGTCTGCAGCGCCACATGCGCCATTTAGTAGCTTTTCGTCTAGCTTGATTTTTTCTTTATTTTTACAAATACGTTTAATAGCTTCAACTAAATCTTCGCGTAACTGCTCTGTTGTAGTATCTGCTGTTACGTTGTTAAGAATATCAATTATGCTATTTATGTCCACTTCTTGAACCACTGCAGCATTGTCCGTTTGTGCATAGGTTGGAAGAGCAGTAAGAGCCGTTGCGCTAGCGACTAAGCCAGCTAAAAGTAATTTTTTCATTTCTCGTCCCTTGGTTGAGTACTAATTGCAAAATTTTAGCGCATCGGTGCAAAAAGTAAACTCTTTATTTACGCCATTTTCATTAGATTTAATGATTTTTGATGGTGGCAATATTAAATTACCTTGTACCCCATCACATCCTAGGTATTCAAGTATTTCTAAAGTCTCGGTTTTTTCAATTAAACAGGCTAAAACTTTAATACCAAAGCCATGACAAATATTATTAACTGTTTGAATATAAAATTGGCTTTGCGGGTTGGCCACTAAGTCTTGAATATAACTACCATCAATTTTAACGTACTCAATATCAAGGCCTTGTAAATACCTAAACGACGTTAAGCTAGTACCAAAGTGTTCAATACACACATTAATACCCAGCTCTTTAATTGCATCTATATGTAAAGACGCAATATGCACGTTATACAATAAGCTTATTTCATGTAGTTCAAACACTAAGTTTGTTTTAATTACTGGTTTAGTGTGCGAGTAAAGCGTAAGCCATTGTATAAAGTTGGCTGAATACAAGGATGCCTTACTAATATTCAGGGCAAACACTTCATTGGGATATTGTTCTTTAATATCCACAAAATTGCGTATAATTTTTTTATCGAGTTCTTCAGTTAAATTTAACTTTTCGGCCATGGCAAATAAGTGGCCGTTATTTACTTTTTCGCCTTCATGAATAAAGTGTGCAAACACTTCAAAGTAACATTGAGAATCAGTTTTATTAGCTTGTTTAACAGGTTGCACCGAAAAACTCACTTCGCCAGCATTTATAATAGACTTAATAAGCTTACGCCATTGGTTAACACTAAATAAGGATTCTTTATCGTTTTTATCAAACGTAGTGTCTTCACCTATAGTGCAACCAGTATCAAGTAGCGATAACACTTCACCTAAACTCGCTCCTTGCTCAACGCCAACAATCGCTAAATTAGCGTAACCGTTTATATGTAAGCTGTTTTCTTTTTGACTTAAATTATCAATGAGGTCTAGGCGGGCTTTATTTAAAAATAAAACGTCATACGGGGCGAGTAATACAAACGTGCCGCCGTTTAACCTAAAAACGGTTGAATTTGGTAACTCATCGGCAACATGCTTAAGTATTTTAGCTGCATCTAATACATGCTGGTCACCATCTTGGTAGCTTACTATTTGGTTTATATTATTTAACGAGGGTAGGGTCAGCATCATTGCAGTAATGGGCGCATCGTCAGAAATGTTATTGACCACAGAATTAAAGTGGTTTTCAAACGACTTACGGTTACCCAACCCCGTTAACGAATCTATGTATACTTCTTCAGTAAGCGCTTGTGTTTGTTTGGTCAGTGAATCAAACGTACTTTGTAAATTCATAACCATGTTATTGATGGCTTGTGTAACAGTACGAAGCTCCCGTGCTACTGGTATTTCTTTATTTAAGGTAAAGCGTTTTCGAGTCACTAAAGTGGCTTGATTTTCTACGGCTTTTAACGGCTTAAATACGGCGCGTAAAATTAAAAATGCAATAGCCAGCGATGCTGCTAATAGCAAAAATGAGCTATATAAGCTGCGAAGTGTGTGTTGCCATAAGGTAAGGTAAGATTGCCCAGTATGGCTGGTTACATCAAGTGTACCTGCCATCATCCAACCATTGTTTATTTCAGAATGCATAGTGGGCGCACTCAGTTCAAAAGCACTAATAAACCAACTAGGAACTGATTCAACGCGTTTAGGGTTTTGTAACTCAAATACAGTATTATTTTGCACATCAGTAAACTTAATTTCACTGTAGTAACCAGAGTCAAAAATAGCGGTTGCCATAGTTTCAGCAATCATTAGGTTATCGTCTTCTAAATAGGGAGATATAGAAAGCCCTAAACTGGTAGCGGTGTCTTGCGCATGGCTGGCCATTTGTGTTTGTAAATAATTACGGGTTGTATCCACATCGGTAATAACGCGTACACAAAATGAAATAACCGAAATTAATATGATCAAGCCATATACTTGAGTTTTTAAACTCAATCCATATTTAAATATTCGAGACATAACTACTAGTTCCTTTATTGTTACCAGCGGCGGGGGCAAGCTCACCTTGTTCAATTCGTTCTAGCATAGTGTTCCAAGCAGAAACCCCACGGCTATTTTTAACCTTATTACCTAACCCTTTCGATTTGGCTAACCATAAACCTTGGCCATTAAAACTGTATATAGGTTTTAAATCGCCCCGATTGCTTGCAGGCACTAATTTTGTATTAAAGTTATCAAGCACCAACGGTATTTGGTTAGGCTGTTCAAAGTATATAAGCACCATGTGTGGTTGATTAACCGTACGCTGGCGTACATACATAAAGCGTATTTTATCTTCGGGGATACCTAAAGCGATTAAAGTAAAATATTTAGCAATAACATAATCTTCACAGTCACCCATGCCAACACCTAGGCTTTCTAGCGGGGTGGCCCAGTAATCTTTTTTTTGCCAAAGATCGTCATCGGTTTTGTACTTTATATGCTTATTAAAAAAGTCATTAACCAAATGAATTTTTTGCCATTCGCTTTTGTCGGCAGAGTCATCTATAAAACTCAGCCATGTTTTTATTCGTTGGTGGCCTGCATCGCCGTAAAACTGCTTTGCACGGGTAATTATATCGCTATTACGCAAATGTAAAAGCATGTCTTGTGCACAAGCAAAAAAAGACACTAATATAATTATGCAAATTCCTACGCGCACAAATCCCATCCCTTAAAAGTTAACCGCACTATTATATTCCCATTGAAAGTAAATTGATAGATTACAAAAAAGGCAAAAATAACTAGTTAACATAAAATTAACACAAAACAATCAAAAAGGCTGCTTTTTATATTGAGCGATTATATGTGTTGTGTATAATAACCGCCCATATGGTAGTAGTGCTTAAAACTCGCTATTCGCAGCGACATTTATAAACAGCTACGTTAAAACCAAAAGTAACTATAAAAGGAATTGAAGTGAAAGTATTAAAAGCAGTCTTGCCTGTTGCAGGCTTGGGTACACGTATGTTACCAGCTACCAAAGCAACGCCAAAGGAAATGCTTCCACTAGTAGACAAACCTCTCATTCAATACGTTGTAAACGAAGCAGTAAAAGCCGGTATTAAAGAAATTGTACTGGTTACTCATGCTTCTAAAAACGCGATAGAAAACCATTTTGATACTAGCTTTGAACTAGAGGCAACTCTAGAAGCCCGCGTAAAACGCAGCTTATTAGAAGAGGTGCGTTCAATAATCCCGCGAGATGTAAGTATTATTTCGGTTCGTCAATCGGCGCCGTTAGGCCTAGGCCATGCAATACTTGAAACCCGGCCAATCATTGGCAACAACCCATTCGCTATTTTATTGCCCGATGTAATTATCGATCAATATAAGTCAAACCTTAAGGTTGATAACTTAGCGCAAATGATCGCCCAATTTGAACGCACGCAACATAACCAAATTATGGTTGAGCCCGTCCCACAGGCAGAAGTGCACAACTATGGTGTGGTTGATTTGGCGGGTAAAAATATTGCGCCTGGCGAAAATGCAGCCATTACCAATATGGTTGAAAAACCAAATAATGACGAAGCGCCCAGTAATTTAGCCATAACAGGGCGTTATGTTGTATCGCCAGCTATTTGGGACTTGCTCGAGTTTACACCTCCAGGGGCTGGCGGCGAAATACAATTAACAGATGCATTACTACAGTTACGTCATCTTGAAACAATTGAAGCGTATCATTTAAAAGGTAAGTCACACGACTGCGGCTCAAAATTAGGTTACATGCTTGCAAACGTAGAATACGCAATGCAATCAAACCTATTGGGTGAAGAATTTACCAAGCGTGTTAAGCAATTAATGGCAAATGCAAAAAGTTATGCAAAACCGGTTAGAAAAAATTAAGGGAAATCATGGCTATTAAAGTATTAAGTATTTTTGGTACGCGACCTGAAGCAATAAAAATGGCGCCGCTAGTTAAAGCGCTAAATGCAGCAGACGGTATTGATGCAAAAGTATGTGTTACTGCTCAGCATCGTGAAATGCTTGACCAAGTTTTAGACCTTTTTGAAATTGTACCAGAGTACGATTTGAACATTATGAAACCGGGTCAAAGCTTATACGATGTAACAACAAATATTTTGTTAGGTCTAAAACCTATTCTTGAAGAGTTTAAACCAGATTTAGTGCTTGTTCATGGCGATACCAGCACTACTTTATCTGCAAGTTTAGCGGCGTTTTATCAGCAAATTCCAGTGGGGCACGTAGAAGCAGGTTTACGCACAGGCAACTTAAGTTCACCATGGCCAGAAGAGGGTAACCGCAAGCTCACTGGTGCTATTACAAAGCTGCATTTTGCACCAACGCAAACATCGCAGCAAAACTTACTCAATGAAGCAGTAAGTGCTGACGATATCGTAATTACTGGTAACACCGTTATTGACGCATTATTACAAGTGGTTGATAAGGTAAAAACCGACACCGCTTTAATTTCAACTCTAAAAGCTAAATTCCCAGAACTCGATGAAACTAAAAAGCTTATTTTAGTTACAGGGCACCGCCGTGAGAGCTTTGGTGGCGGTTTTGAGCGAATTTGTGAGGCATTGGTAGAAATTGCAACTGCCCACCCAGATACACAAATTTTATACCCAATGCATTTAAATCCTAATGTACGCGAACCAGTAAATCGCATATTAAAAAATGTTGATAATGTGCATTTAATCGAGCCGCAAGACTATCTCCCATTTGTGTACTTAATGAATCAAGCTCACATAATCGTAACCGACTCAGGTGGCGTACAAGAAGAAGCGCCAAGCCTTGGTAAGCCTGTACTTGTTATGCGTGACACTACAGAACGCCCTGAGGCGGTAGAAGCAGGTACAGTTAAATTAGTGGGTACAGATAAAGCTCGCATTGTGAGTGAAGTAAATAACTTACTCACTAACGCTCAAGAATATCAATCAATGAGCCGTGCACATAACCCTTATGGTGATGGTAAAGCGTGTGAACGCATTGTGGCTAAAATTAAGCAACACTTTAAAGATTAAAATAAAGATTAAAATAAAGTTTAAAACTTTTTCAAGGATTTAGTAATGACAATTAAAACAGTTTCTGTTGTTGGTTTAGGCTACATAGGTTTACCCACTGCGGCGGTTATTGCATCGCGTGGCATGCAAGTAATAGGTTTAGACGTAAGCGAAAAAGCAGTTAATACCATTAATGCCGGTGAAATACACATAGTAGAGCCTGATCTCGACATAATAGTTCGTGGCGTAGTATCTACTGGTAACTTAAGAGCAACTACAACGCCAGAAAAAGCCGACGCGTTTATGGTTGCAGTACCTACACCGTTTATTCACAGCGAAAGTGGTAACCACAGCGCCGACTTAAGTTATATTGAATCGGCAGCAAAAATGATTGCCCCGGTACTTGAAAAAGGCAACCTCGTTATTTTAGAAAGCACCTCACCGGTTGGTGCAACAGAGCAATTAGCCGCTTGGTTAAGTGAAGCGCGCCCTGACTTAACGTTCCCACAAGATAAAGGTGATGCCGCCGACATCAACGTTGCGCATTGCCCTGAGCGTGTATTACCGGGTTATGTATTACAAGAGCTTGTGTCGAACGACCGTGTAATAGGCGGTATGAGCAAAGCATGTAGCGAAAAAGCCGTTAAGTTATACGAAACTTTCGTGCGCGGCGAGTGTATTATTACCAATGCCCGTACTGCTGAAATGGCTAAGTTAACCGAAAACTCATTTCGCGATGTAAATATTGCCTTTGCCAATGAATTGTCAGTCATTTGTGACAAATTAAAAATTAATGTGTGGGAGCTTATTAAGCTTGCTAATCGTCACCCGCGTGTAAATATTTTAAACCCAGGCCCAGGTGTTGGCGGCCACTGTATTGCGGTTGATCCTTGGTTTATTGTTGCAAGTTGCCCAGACGAAGCAAAAATAATTAAACAAGCACGCTTAACTAACGACGCAAAACCATTTTACGTAATTGAAAAAGTAGCAAAAGCCGCTGATGAATTTAAACGTCCAGTTATTGCGTGTTTAGGCCTTTCATTTAAAGCCGATATTGACGATCTTCGCGAGAGCCCGGCATTAAATATTGTTGAAGAATTAGCAGCAAAAAATATAGGTGAAATACTTGCTGTAGAGCCAAATATTTCAGAGTTACCGGCCAACCTAGCAGATAAAAATGTTAGCTTAGTGTCGTTAGAAAGCGCACTAGAGCAAGCAAATGTCGTTGTTGTATTAGTTGATCATAAACAATTTAAAGCTGCAGATAAAACAGAGTTTGCATCAAAAGTTGTTATCGATACCCGCGGTATTTTGTAAGGAATTATTATGAAAGTTACTTTTTACGGTATAGGTTATGTCGGCTTGGTTCAAGCTGCAGTTCTTGCTGATGCAGGTCACAATGTATGCTGTGTTGATATTGATGAAACACGGATAGAAAACTTAAAAAAAGGTATTATTCCAATTTACGAGCCCGGGCTAACGCATTTGGTAGAAAAAAACTTTGCGGAAGGTCGTTTAATATTTACAACAGATGCCCAGTTTGGGGTTGAATTTGGTGAGCTTCAGTTTATTGCAGTCGGTACGCCACCAGATGAAGATGGCTCGGCAGATTTAAAGTACGTATTAAAAGTAGCCGAAACTATTGCTACGCATATGCAAAAGCCAAAAGTTATTATCGATAAGTCAACGGTACCTGTGGGCACTGCAGATAAAGTTAAAGCAACAGTGCAGTCAATTCTTGATAGCCGAAAAAGTGATTTAACTTTCTCGGTGGTATCAAATCCTGAGTTTTTAAAAGAGGGGGCTGCTGTTAGTGACTGTAAGCGTCCTGATCGTATAATTATTGGTACAGACTCGACAGATGCAGAAGACCAAATGCGTGAACTTTATGCACCATTTAATCGAAATCACGAAAAAATTATCGTAATGGATATTAAAAGTGCTGAACTTACTAAATATGCTGCCAACTGCATGTTAGCTACTAAAATTAGCTTTATGAACGAAATGGCAAATATTGCTGAACGAGTAGGGGCCGACATAGAACATGTTCGCCATGGCATAGGTTCAGACCCACGAATCGGTTATCAGTTTATTTACCCCGGTTGCGGCTATGGAGGCTCATGTTTTCCCAAAGATGTGCAAGCACTTGTTCGTACGACTGACAGCATAGGCTACGAATCAAAAATACTCAAAGCAGTCGAAGCCGTAAATTATGCTCAAAAGCATAAGTTATTTGAGTACATCACAAAACACTATGACTTAGAAAAAAATCCAGATGCAATTAAAGGTAAGACTTTTGCGTTGTGGGGTTTAAGCTTTAAACCTAATACAGATGACATGCGAGAAGCACCAAGTCGTATTTTAATGGAACAGCTATGGGAGTCAGGGGCTAAAGTACAAGCATATGACCCTGAAGCAATGGAAGAAACCCAACGAATTTACGGTAGCCGAGACGATTTAAGCTTAATGGGTACCAAAGAGTCTGCTTTAAACAAAGCTGACGCATTAGTTATTTGTACCGAATGGCAGAACTTTAGAGCGCCAGATTTTGATTTGATAAAATCGAAACTAAGTAGTGCAGTAATATTTGATGGACGAAACTTATTTGAGCCAAATAGAATAAACAAAAAAGACATTAAATATTATAGTATTGGCCGTGGACTATCGGTAACAGAGTTTAATCTATGAAATATCTTGTAACAGGAGCAGCAGGTTTTATTGGTAACTTTGTGGCTGAGCGTTTATGCCAATTAGGTCATGAAGTTATAGGGCTCGATAACTTAAATGATTATTACGATCCTGCATTAAAACTTGCTCGTTTAAAGCGTATAGAACACTTTAATAACTTTAGTTTTATAAAAATGGAGCTTGCTGATAGAGAGGCTATTGCAGATCTATTTGCAAACGAAAAGTTCGAAAGAGTGATCCATTTAGCAGCGCAAGCGGGTGTAAGGTATTCAATAGAAAACCCGATGGCTTATATTGATTCAAACGTAGTAGGCATGGCAACAATATTAGAGGGTTGTCGCCATAACAACGTGAAACATCTGGTTTATGCTTCTTCAAGCTCTGTATATGGTGCAAATACTAAAATACCTTTTGCAGAAGAAGATAGAGTTGATCACCCAGTATCTCTGTATGCAGCAACTAAAAAATCTAATGAGCTTATGGCGCACACTTATAGTCACTTATATTCATTGGCTACAACAGGACTTCGGTTTTTTACAGTCTACGGACCTTGGGGACGACCTGATATGGCCCCATTTTTATTCACCGATGCTATAGCTAACGATAGAGAAATTAAAGTATTTAATAATGGTGAGATGCAAAGAGACTTTACTTATATAGACGATATTGTTGAAGGCATTATTCGTATTCAAGATCATGTTCCATGTGTTGAGTCTGGTAATACAAAAGAAGGCTCACAATATTATCGTTTATTTAATATTGGCAACAATCAACCAGTACAGCTTGAGTCTTTTATTAACACGATTGAAAATGCCCTTGCTAAAAAAGCGAATAAAAAGTATTTACCAATGCAAGATGGTGATGTTGTTCGCACATACGCTGACATAGAAGAGCTTAATAAACAAATAGGTTTCAAACCAGAAACTAATCTTCAAGATGGTATTAATAAGTTTGTAAAATGGTACTCGGAATTTTATAGCAAATGATAAACTCTTTTTTTGAACTTAAAGACTATATAAAACATGATTATTATAGAATTTATAAAACTGCATCTAAACTTAGCGTTTTTAAAAGTTTATTCTTTGGTGAGTCTTTTAAATATGTCTTTTGGTTAAGAGTTTGTGCTTATTTAAATGGAAAAAATAAGATTGTATACTTTATTTCTAAAATTATATTAAGGCATTACAAGTATAAGTTTACAATTTGTATTCCCGACAAAACGACTATTGGTAAAGGCTTTTACATTGGTCATTTTGGTAGTATATTTTTTTCACCTAAAGCTGTTATTGGTGAAAATTGCAATATATCTCAAGGTGTTACGGTTGGTCAGGTTTCGCGCGGTGTAAATAAAGGCGCTCCCTCAATAGGAAATAATGTATACATTGGCCCTGGCGCTAAAGTTTTTGGTGGGGTGAGTGTAGGGGATAATGTTGCTATCGGAGCTAATGCAGTTGTAACCAAAGATATTCCTAGTGATTGGTCTGTTTGTGGCGTTCCTGCAAAAATAATTTCACGTAAAGGGTCGTTTATTTACATAAATAACACTCTTTCGAGTGAACAATAAAATGAGTGTCATCAAAGGTGTTGCATGGGTTTTTACTGCGACAATTTTAACTCAGTTAATAAATCTAATAACCTTACCGTATATTTCAAGGCAGTACGATGAATCTGCAATATCTTCTCTAGGTATTATAACGTCAGTATTGACCCTCTTTCTAATATTTAGTTCTTTTAGACTTGAATTTTTTATAGTAAAAAAAGATGAAGCATTAGTAGCCCGTTTTACTCAAAGCCTTTTTCTTTTAACTGCTTTTGCTGCGATTATTTATTCATTTTTTTTGCTTGGATACTTGGTTTATAAAGGGATCGAACTCTCTTGGTATAGTTATTTTTTATTATTACCTTATCTGATAGGTGCTTTTTGGCAAAATATAGTTACATTTTCAGTAACTAAAACGGGACGTTTTCATCAATTGGCACTCTTAAAAGTTGCAAGGGCCTCTGTGTTACTTGTAATGATGTACCTGCTTAATACACTACAAGTATTTGGGATTATTTGGTCTTTAGTGATCTCGGTATTACTGCCTTTATTTTTCTATTTTTATATTTATTCACAAGAGATTAGAGGTGTTTTCACTGATGTTAAGGGCAAGTTAAAGCTATTAAGAGATGAGTTATTTAATAATTATCACGCTGCAATACAAGCAATGTTTAATGTTGTTAACTTACAATTTTTCGTCTTTTATGTGATTGCTTTTGAATCTAAAAAAATTATAGCGTCATATTTTTTTATGGAAAAGATTTTGAATGCGCCTCTAAACTTACTGGCAAGCAGCTTACGCCAAGTTATTTATAAACATTTTGTAGATAATAAAAGTAATAAAAGTAAGTTATTAAAGAGCTATATAACTGCTCAAAGCTTTTTGTGCTTTGTTGCAATTTCAACAGGAGCCTTTTTATACGTTTTTGGTAATGATTTGATCAGCTTTATTCTAGGTGATGGTTGGAACGAAGTTACTTTATTATTGAACGCCTATATTTTTATTATGGTTATGCAAATAATTAATATCCCAAGCACCTCGCTTTACCTTGCAATAGATAAAATAAATATTATGGCTCATCTCGAAAAGGCTGATTTGACAATTAAGATTTTACTAGCATTTTATTCAATTACTGCAGAGTTAAGCATATATGAATTTATTAGCATAGCTTCTATATACGTTGTTATTTATTACTGCACAGTGAGTGCTTTTTTATATCGCTCACTATTAAAAGGAGAACAGTAAATGTTAATAAGATTCTCTTACTTATCATTATTTTTTTCTTTAGGCATCTTGTTTTTCAGTCGAGCCCTCACTTTTTTGTTTGAGATGATGCCTGCAGGAACTGCAAGTAAACTATTTACACCAATAAGTTTAGTCTTTTATCTCATTTCTTTATTTATTATTATTAATAAAGTTAAGTATAAGAGTAACTTAAAGAGCCTTTTAAAATCTTCGCTATTTCCTTTGCTTATTTGCTTGGTTGCGTTTATTTCCAGTTTTTTCTCTATGTATGCTGGGCAGTCACTTATAGCATCAAGCGCTTTAGCAGGTACGTTTTTATTTGCAGCGGCTTTAGTTGTTTGTAACGATGAAGAGGCTTTAGTCAAAGTAGTCGTTACTCCCTTACTATGGGCTTTATCAGTAAGTATATTATTCGCAATTTTTATCCCTTCTATTGGTATTGATGACGGTAGCAACGATCCTGCACATCTTGGTTTATGGCAAGGAATTTTTGGTTTTAAAAACAATCTCGGCAGGACAGCCGTATTTACTATGTTATTTATGTTATTTAGCCACTTTAAGGGTTATAAATATAAATGGTTTGTTTGGTTAATCCCTATTGTTTGTTTACTAATGAGTAAATCAACAACACCATTAATATGCTTCTTTGTTGTTTTGTCATCGATTTATATCTTGAATTTTTATAAGAGAATTACAGTTGCCGCTAGATTAATTAGCATTCCAGTAATTATTTCTCTTGGGTTTATTGGGTTCTCTATTATTACTTTTATTATTACTGATGTTTTTGATAAAGATTTAACTGGCTCTGGTCGCTCCGAAATGTGGAATATCGTCTTAAATAATATTGACTATAAGCTTTTTGGTTATGGTTTTGGTGGTGTGTTTTGGGGAGAAAACCAGCCCGCAGAATTCACCATTGGTCGGCTTTATTACCATTTAGGCCACGCACATAATGGTATGATCGATGCACTTATTGATATGGGTTATGTAGGGCTTCTTACATATCCAATCGTTATTTTAATTCCTTATTTTACATCTATTAAAAGATTATTTTTGGGAGATTTAACATATACATTACCCTTAGTCGTTTTAACGTTTTTAACGTTTTATTCAATAAGCGGTAGTTCGTTTTTAAAACAAAATAATTTATTGTTTTTATTTTATTGTGTGGCCATTATTTATCCAGCATGGAGGAGAATAAATGAACGTTGTATTAGTTATCGCTAGCTTAGGAGTTGGCGGTACAGAGCAAAAAGTTATTCGCTTAGCTAATTATTTTGCAGCACAGGGAAAAGATGTAGAAGTATTATCGCTCTCTTTAAACAATTCACAAAAAGAGAAGCTTAATAGTGAGGTTAAACTTACCATTATCGATACTAACAGTAATATAAAAGCGCGTTTGAGTGCTAAGAAATGTGTTTTTAATTATTTAAAAAAACAGCAAGCTAGTGCTGGAATTATCCCGGCTATTTTTTATTTTAATTATTACCCAGCCTTATTTGTATCTTCAAAACTTATCAAACAAGTTGTATTTATTAATACAACCCATTTACTTGGCTTTATGAGTAAAGTTAAGCAAAAAATGGCTATAAAAAAAATGAAGTTTGCTAACGCTATTGTAATGGGGAATAGCGAATTAGCTGAGGAGTTTAAACGTTTTAATCAGCTTAAAAATACACGAATAGAGGTGTTACAAAATGGGATAGATACTAATTACCCTGTTAAGGAATGCTATCAAGTAAACGATGTATTTAGGTTGGTGGTTGTTGCAAGGCTCCGCCCAGAAAAAAGACATGCAGATATTTTTAAAGCAGTAAAAATATTATTAGATAAAAGCTTTAAAATCGAACTTGATTGTATTGGTAGCCAAGTTTTAGATGGCCAAGAAGAGCAGTTAAAACACGTAGTGGAAGATTTAAGTTTACAAAAGCATGTTAATTTTTTAGGTGAAAAAAATAATGTAAGGCAGTTATTGCCAAATTACGATGCATTTGTTTTACCTTCTAACGATACGTTTTCAAATGCGTTGCTCGAAGCTATGGCTGCAGGCCTACCTGTGCTTGGTGCTAATGTAGGGGGGTCGCCAGAAATTATTAGTGATTCAAATGATGGTTTGTTATATGACTTTATGAACCAGACCGATTTAGCAGATAAAATAGAAGGTTTAATATTGAATGAACAACGTCGCAAAAATCTTGGTTTAAGTGCGATTAATAAAATAAATAAAAATTTCTCTAGCGATTGTATGTATAAAAAATATGAGGCGTACATCAATGAATAACATATTAATAAAATTATATTTGTTTATTTATAAAAAACTCTTTGGCAGTGTAAGCCTTGCTAGAAAACTAGGCGTAAAAATTGGTGAAGACTGTCGCCTAATAGGTAAAGTTGATTTTGGCTCGGAGCCTTACCTTATAGAAATAGGTAAGCATGTAAGTATTACGACATCTAGTTTTGTTACACATGATGGTGGAGTTTGGGTTATGCGCAAAGAAAACCCAAAGCTTGACGTAATTGCGCCTATTAAAATTGGTAATAATGTATTTATAGGTACAGGCTGTATTATTTTACCAGGAACTATAATTGGAAATAATGTGGTAATCGGTGCAGGTAGTGTAGTTAAAGGTATAATTGATTCAGAAAGTATCTATGCAGGTATACCCGCTAGAAAGGTAAAGGAGTTAAGTGATTACAAAGATCAATGCTTATCTCAAGGACTTCACCTAAAAGGTGAAGCTAATAAGAAAAATCTTTTATGTGAAATGTTTAATCAATAATATTTTAGAATCAAGGAGATTAATCATGATGCTATACCGAATTGGAAATTGGTTTTATAGAAGTAAGATTCCCTTATTTCCCAAGGTAATTAATTTATTTATTAGGCTAGTTCATAACAGTGCCGTATTTTCTGAAACAAAGATAGGGAAAGGTACTATATTTGGATATGGAGGAATTGCGATTGTAATTCATAAGAATGCAACGATTGGTAATGATTGTGTTATTGGTTCTTGTGTGACAATAGGTGGTAGAGAAGGAAGTGGTGTTCCAGTAATAGGTAATAATGTATACATAGCAACCGGTGCTAAAATATTAGGAGGTATACACATTGGTGATAATGTTAAAATAGGTGCTAACGCTGTTGTTTTAATAGATATACCTGATAACAAAACTGCGGTAGGAATACCTGCACGTATTGTTCATTAAAAAGCAAATTAATATTATGTTTCAAAAAATAATTTATAAAAATTCGCCAATACTAATTCAAAACTTATTGATATCTACTCGCGCAATAATCAGATTGAGATTACGAGATAATACAGAAAGCAAATGCTTTTTAAAAAGAATTGAAAATAACGAATACAACAAGAATACATTAGATAGTTATGTTGAAAGTGAATTAAATAGCGTATTAATTAATGCTGTTGAAAACACCACGTTCTACGAGGAATATGATGCAAGTGATTTAGAGTCTTTTCCTCGATTAACGAAAGAAAGCATAAAAGCAGATCCGTCTGGGTTACGTTCTAAAAATAAACCCAAAGTGATAGTGAATGGTTCAACGAGTGGGACTACAGGTTCGCCCTTGATGATTCCACAATCTTTGGAGTCGGTGGTTAAAGAATTTGCTTTTGTTAAACGTTTGCTCGAATGGGCGGGTTATAAAAAAGGAGATAAAAGGGCCTGGTTACGTGGTGACTTAATTGTACCATTAGAGCAAAAAACGGGTGCTTTATGGCGATATTCTTTTTTTGAAAAAATGTTGATGTTATCCACTTTTCATTTATCAACAGAAACAATGCAGCAGTACATTGATAAAATGGTAAGTTATAAAGTTGATATAATTCAAGCGTATCCCTCATCAATAGTGTTATTAGCAAAATTTTTAAAAGAAAATAATGATTATTATCCTTCAAGGCTAAAGTCAATTATCACCTCTTCTGAGCAGTTAACGAAAGATGATAGGGCGTTAATAGAAGAGCGTTTTAAATGTAAAGTATTTGACTGGTATGGTTTATTTGAACGTGTTGCTGCAATTTCTAATTGTGAACATGGACGTTATCATTTACTTACCGATTATTCGTATGTTGAGCTTGAGCATGTATCGGATGAGGTATACGAAATAGTTGGGACTAATTTTAACAATAAATATTACCCGCTTATTCGCTATAAAACAGGCGATCAAGTGGTTTTGAGTGATGAAAAAGAGTGCCCTTGCGGGCGAGTTTATCCTATTGTAAAAGAGATTAAAGGTCGGCAGGTGCAGCATGTTTATAATACGAATAAAGATAAAGTATTTGCTTTAGATCAATGTGTAAAAGAAGCAAAAGGAATAATTGGCAGTCAATTTGAGCAATTTAAGTATGGTGAAATAACCATTCACCTTATTATTAATGATGAATTTAATGAGAAACAAAAAACAATAATAGAAAAAGCAGTTAAATCGCGTCTTGGTCTAGAAATGCTCGTTGTTTTTAACTTTGTTAAAGAATTAAAAAAGACAAAAAGTGGAAAGTCAATTCAAGCAATTTGCCATATAAAGGGAACTCAATGAACTTAATGATAGGGACTAGCATAGAGGGGCAAGGTGGTATTGCCTCTGTACTCCAACAGTATCGACAATACGGTTTATTGGACAAATGGAATATTAAACTGATTGTAAGCCATAAAGAAAAAGTTAATATTGCTACATCTATGTTTCTATTTTTAAAGTGTTTAATTGTAGTATGCTTTTATTTATTAAGTCGTGATATTGGCTTTGTGCATATTCATATGGCATCAAATGGTAGTTTTAAGCGTAAATCTTTACTTGTTAGGCTTATTAAACTTTTAGGTGGCAAGGTTATTATTCACTTACATGGTGGGGGGTTTAAGCTATTTTATGATGCATCGACCGCAGGGAACAAACGCCATATTTTAAATACCTTTATTAAAGCAGATAAAATTATTGTTTTGTCTAAGAGTTGGTACGCATGGTTAAACGATATCCTAGGTAATTCAACAAAACTTTCGATTGTTTATAATGCAACAGAGCAGGTTTGTGAAAATCCAGATCCTACCGCTGGCCATATTTTATTTCTAGGTCGTTTAGAGGAAGCTAAAGGCGTAAGTGATCTAATTTATGCATTTGCAAAAGTGAGCCATACTTATCCTACTATAACTCTAACTTTAGGCGGTACAGGCAATCTCGATTTTTATAAGTCACTAGCCACTGAGTTAGGTGTTGAAAATAAGATTGTTTTTGCTGGTTGGGTAAGTGGCGAGGCTAAAAAAGCATTATTTCGCTCTTCTGATATTTATTGTCTACCTAGCTACAAAGAAGGCTTTCCTATGGGTGTAATAGAGGCTATGTCAAGCCATTTAGCTGTTATAGCCTCTGACGTTGGAGGAATATCAGATGCCATCGAACATAATGTTACAGGCCTATTGTTTAAAGCCGGCGACCGAGAGCAGTTAGTACAGCACCTAGACAATTACCTCTCTAATGAAAAGCTTAAAAACGCAGTTAAAATAAATGCATTTGAAAAATTTAATACTGAATTTTCATTTGATGTTGTCATTCCTTCATTAGAAAAAGTTTATAATGAAATTACATAAATTAAATAAGTTATTACTTCAGCAAGCCATAACCAACAATTACAGTGGAGCTGATCCATTTGACGGCCTAAATAGCAAGTTATTTGAGCTTTTCCCTCGTTTGAAAAAAGGTGTTATTGGCCTTGCGTGGATTCAATTACATAAACGCTTAGCCGTGAATTTAAGGCCTTTATTTGGGGTACCTAAAAAGCGCAACCCAAAAGGCATTGGCTTATTTATTTTAGGTTTATTAGAAGACTATAAAGTTACAAATGAACAAACATACTTAGATGAGGCCATAGAGCTAGCTGATTGGTTGCTAACTCAGCAAAGTGATAAAACTATTTGGCAGCATAGTTGCTGGGGCTACCATTTTGATTGGAATGCCCGTGCGTTTTTTGTACCTAAAGGTAAGCCGAATGTTATTACTACTATATATGTAGCACAGGCTTTATATGCGTTAAGCGAAGTTACGAATGATAAAAAATACTCAGAGCCAGCAATTGATAGTGCCCACTTTATTGTAAAAACGTTATACAAAGAATGTGATGGTAGGCAATTTTTTGGTTATATTCCAGGTGAAACTGCTTTTGTGCATAATGCTAGCCTTTGGGGCGCAGCATGGGTTGCAAAAGTTGCTGTACTGACTAATAACCAACACTACAAACAGCTTGCTTTAAATGCGGCTCGACAGTCTGTAAGCGAGCAGGGGGCTGATGGCTCGTGGGTATATGGTGCTCGCCATCATCACCAGTTTATTGATGGCTTTCATACCGGTTATAACCTAGAAGCGCTACGCTTATTGAGTGATGAGTTGCAGATTGATGAGTTTGAATCTGCAATTGCAAAAGGTCTTACTTATTATAAAACACATTTGTTTGAGCAAGATGGCACCGCAAAATATTACAACAACAATCGTTACCCACTCGATATGCATAGTGTGTCGCAGGCTATTTTTACGCTATTAAAAGTAGGTAAAACGCCAGATGACTTTATAATGGCCGAAAAAGTAATAAACCGCGCTATTCAAACCTTGTATATGCCTAAAAAGCAGCGTTTTATTTATCAAAAAAATAAGTTTCTTACAAATAAGGTTGACTATGTGCGTTGGACACAAGCATGGGTATATTATTCGTGTGCTTATTTTAATCGACAAAAAATGAACAGCGCTAAAAGTGCAGTTATTGAACAACATTAAAAAACGGACTCAACAATGAAACGTATTGAATTTTTAAAAGCCCCCATGGATATTGCCACCATGCAAGAGACGGTGACTTTTATTGAAAGTAGAATTGAGCAAAAGCAATTTTTACAGCATGTTGTGGTTAATGTAGCCAAAATAGTTAATATGCAAAAAGATCCTGTTTTAGCTGAGTCGGTTAAAGCGTGTGAGGTAATTAATATTGATGGTATGGGCGTTGTTTTTGGTGCACGTTTTTTAGGGCACGATGTGCCAGAGCGTGTAGCAGGAGTTGATTTATTTCATGAATTATTAGCCATGAGTGCTAAACGAGACTTTCCTGTGTTTTTATTGGGTGCCACCGAAGAAGTAGTGAACAAAACAGCCGAAGTCGTTAAAGCACAAAACCCAAATTTAAATATTGCTGGCTATCATGATGGTTATTTTTGGCAGGATGAAGAGGCTGTGGTCACTAAAATACGGGAATCGGGCGCAAAATTATTATTTGTAGCTATAACCTCCCCAAAAAAAGAAAACTTTATTAATAAATGGCAAGACAAACTCGGCGTTGATTTTGTAATGGGAGTTGGTGGTACGTTTGATGTTGTAGCAGGCAAAGTAAAGCGCGCACCACAGTGGATGCAAAAAGCAGGGTTCGAATGGCTTTACAGGGTTATACAGGAACCCGGCAGAATGTGGAAACGTTACTTAATTACAAATTCTAAATTTGCATACTTATTAATAAAGAATAAGTTTAGTAGCTAATTTTTTAACATTGACTAAACCCCCCTCCCTCGCAAATCACTTTTAGACATCAAATTTCAAGCTGACAATATAATAATATAAGAGTTACAACAGAGTAACTCTTATGCTCTTATGTAACCCTTAACCTTTAACAAAAAATTAACAAATTGCAGTTCTTTAAGATGTGTTTTATGTTTTTTTTAAATTAATTTTGATTTTTTATTACTGTAACTCATTGATATTATGTTTTTGTGTTCTTTTAGGTAATAAAAATTAGTACTTTCGTAGTGTTTTTTATTCCTTTTGATTTTATTTGTGTATATAATGATCACAAAGCGCTTGATGAATTAACTTTCATTAAACAAATGACGCAAACTTAGTGCCTATAAATGCACTTTTCATTTTCGAGGGAAAAAATGACTAACTCATTACTTAAATTTAAAAAGATAAGTGCAGTGATCGCACTTTCTTTAGCTAGTTCTACAACACTGGCTGCAGATTTAGGCGTTGCCAATGATTTTTCTGCATTTGTTTTTAATGATTTTAAATCGAATTTTGGCCGAGCTGATGGCGCAATTGCTGCCGGTGAAATTGATCTTAAAGGTTATAGTGTAGGCTACACTCGCCCATACAGCCCTGAAGAATATTACTTAATTAGTGAATCTACTATCGACTTTAAATATGGTCGCCAATATGTAGGTAGTATGATCGCCGGTGGTGGTACTGATGTTCACTGGAGTGTTCGTTGGGGTATGGAGTGGGGCTCTAAAATACTTTCTAACCAAGATGAATCGGCGTTACCATTTAACTTTGATGAGCAAGAGCAATATTACAAAGATTTAAGTACACAATTAAGTGAACTGAATGAAACAGGTACAGTGTACCGTAAATGGGGTGGCCTTTATTTACAAGGTGATGGAAGCTCTGATAGACAAGTATTTAATTTAGATGCTCGTGACTTTGCTAAAGCGCATACTTTTAAAGTATGGGGTATTCCTGCGGATGCCACTGTAATTTTTAATATTACAGGTGATGACAACGTAGTTGTAAAAGGCAAGAGTTTTGCACGTTTACGCCACCATGCGAGTAAAACCGTGTTCAACTTTACTAATGCTCAAAAGCTAGACATTAAGGGCAACCGCTGGGAAGGCGTTGTATTAGCACCATATGCTGATATTAGAGGTGTATATGGTACAGCTAAAATGCCTATTATTGGCCAAAGCTTTTACGGTTCAATGGCGCTGTTAGGTGGTGAATTTGATGGTAACTTACCTAGTACAGTAGCACCAGTTTGTAACGAAATTAATATCGTTGATAAATGGAATTGGACTGCCAGTGAATATGAACCAACTTATGTTGATGTAATTTCTACGCCATTAGCAGCTCAATTAAATGATGATAACGGTGATGGTTTAATAAATGAGCTTGATGTAGTTGATATTATTGCTGTTACTTTTGACTCTGCGCAGTTCAGAAAACGTGGAATTGTAAGAGCTCTTAGTGGTGTTGATGGCTCAGAACTATGGTTAACTAAGGCTCAAGACGGGTCTGTGAGTTACAATCATGTTAACACTCACCAGTATTATTCTATTGCCGTAGCTGATCTAGATAATGATGGACTAGTTGATATATTTGCTTATGACTCTGTAAATGAAACATTAAACATATACAGCAATGAAGGTTTACTCAAAAAATCAATACCTCAACAAGTTGAAGGTTTACTATACGGCAGTACTACAATCGCCGACTTAGATGCAGATGGTTACCCTGAAATATTGTTTGGAAAAGTTATTTGGGATTTATATGATGATTCTGTCACTGCGTTACAGACACCGAGTAGTCATTCTTTTATACGTGTTGTTGAGTCTACAGTTGTTGATGTTGACTTGGATGGAGTTCAAGAAATTCTCGCCAATGGTATTTTGTATAACCAATATGGAGAAGTTATTTGGTCAAAAGGCACAGATAATGGTGAGACATTCGCATTACCAGTTAATTTTGATAACGATGCTTATCCTGAAATAGTCCAAACAGACCTAGACGGTACCATAACCTTATACGATCATGAAGGTTATCAATTGTGGAGCGTAAAAGCAGCATCAGAGGGAGCAGGTGTAAGCTCACTGGCTGACATTAATGGTGATGGTGTTCCAGAAATTATTAATGCTGGTGAAAACGAAGTCAGAGTTATTAACTCTAACGGTGTTATTTTATCAACAACACCTATGAATGACATGTCCAGCATGCGAGTGGGTACAGTGGCTTATGATTTTAATAATGATGGAAAATCTGAAGTTATTTACCAAGATGAAGAAAAGTTAAAGGTTTTTGATTTTAATTTAAACCAAGTTATTTACTCTACTATTCAGTCATCAGGTACTTTATGGGAATACCCAATTGTAGTTGATTTAGATGGTGATGGTTCTGGTGAAATTATTTCTGTATCTAATAGACTTCTATTAGGAGATAAACAGCCGACTAATGGCGTGCATGTTAAAACTTCAGGTAGTTGTAAATGGGCTTCTGCAACACGTATATGGAATCAGCATTCTTACTCAGGTGCTAATATAAACCAAAACGGGTCACTTCCATTACAACAAGAGAATAGCTGGGAAAAGTCTAATACTTTCCGTTCGGCTAACCTTAAATAAATAACAACACCTCCCTAAAAAGCCAATTATTTTTAATTGGCTTTTTATTATTGAAACCTGTAAAAAGTATTTTTAAGTTAATTAGTTATTGTTTAATCTGAGGTTTTTTTGTCTAACTTACAGCAAGATCCAGCTATTAGAAGTTTACTAGAGCGAATGCCTAAAAACATTCAAACTACATTTACTGATGAACAGTTAGCGCATTTAAAAATAGCCATTGGCGCTAGGCAGTGGGGTAACCATACTGTTGATTGCAGAGGCGTAGTTAAGTTTTTTAAATACCGTTATTACTATGTTTTTTTAGCAGGGCGAAATAGGCGAGAGCTCAGTGCTAAAGAGCAAAAAATAGCAAGGTTTACTCAAGCAGTATTTTTAAGCTTGGCAGTCACGTTTACTATTTTACTTACATTGCTGGTTTTATATTTGATTAAATCTGCATTGGGAATTGATATTTTTGAAGGATATTCGTTTGGTGTTTGGAGTTGGTTTAAGGGGTTATTTAATTAAACCTAAGTAAAATGCGAGTATTTACTTTAATACTTATTAAAAAAGCAAGAGTTAGCTAAAAGGTTTAAACATTAATTTTAGTACTTTTGTCGGAATCAGTAATTGAACAAAATTGGCTAATACTATATTATCCCTGTGGATTTTTTGGGGCTTTACTCACACTGAATTAGCTATAAGGAATTAAGCAAAATGACATCTTCAAGGACTTTTAAACCTTCAGGTTCCTCTGATGCCAATTTTTACCGATTATTTGATATATTTGCGTTGTTTTTAGCTTTTCAGTGCGCAGCCCTTCTTTACAATTTTAAACTTACCCCTATTTATGCTACTTCTGCACTAACCGTTGCACTTAGCTACTTGTACAGTGCTGAGCTGTTTTCTACTTATCGCTCATGGCGAGCTGGTAAGTTTAGAACAATGGTAATGTGTGCATGGGGTAGTGTTTTAATTGCTTTTGCGTTTTTATTAGTCGTGTCTTTTGTATTTAAGTTTACAGAGTCGCTTTCTCGCGTGGGAATCGCGATTTGGTTTACGCTAAGTGTGGCTTATTTGTACATTTGGCGTTTAGGGGTTTTTTGGTATAAACGTAGCCGCCGTAAATTAGGGCTATCGCAACGCAATGTGGCCATTATTGGTGCCACTGAGTCTGCAGCTTATTTACATGCTGAAATAGTTAAACATGATGAACTAGGCTTTAATTTTAAAGGTTTTTACGATGACAGAAGCCCAGAGCGCCTGTTTGAACAACTCGAACAACAAGGTGTTGAAGGGCGCATTCAAAATGCGGTAGATGCAGCGCGTAATGGCGAAATAGATATACTGTATATTGCGCTCCCCATGAAAGCACAAAAGCGCATAGCTGATATTTTATTACAGTTAGGCGATACCACCGTTGATGTGCACATAGTGCCTGACTTTTTACTCTCAAACTTAATACATGCTCGCATTGAGCACGTGGGTGATGTTGATACATTAAGCGTGTTTGAAGCACCGTGTATTGGTGCTCATGAATTTATAAAACGCACAGAAGATATAGTTGTTTCGGCTATTATTGTTACTTTAATCACCCCACTATTATTGACTATTGCTGCCGCAATAAAGCTGACATCTAAAGGGCCTATTATATTTAAGCAAGATCGCTATGGCTTAGATGGCCGCAAAATAAAAGTGTGGAAGTTCCGCTCGATGACGGTGACCGAAAACAGCGATGTGGTGACTCAGGCAACCAAGAACGATGCCAGAATTACCCCTTTAGGTGGTTTTTTGCGCCGCACTAGCCTTGACGAACTGCCGCAGTTTATAAACGTTTTAAAAGGCGATATGTCTATTGTTGGCCCAAGGCCCCATGCGGTTGCCCACAACGAAGAATACCGAAAAAAAGTAGAGTTTTATATGTTTAGGCATAAAACCAAACCGGGTATTACCGGTTGGGCACAAATTAACGGCTGGCGCGGCGAAACCGATACTTTAGATAAAATGGCCAAGCGAGTTGAATACGACCTACATTACATTAAACATTGGTCTTTATGGTTTGATGTAAAAATAATTTTTATGACAATTTTTAAGGGATTTAAAAGTGAAAATGCGTACTAATACAATTACCACTTTACTCGTTGCGTTAGGCTTATCAGCACCAGCTTTGGCAGTAGAATTAAAGCCAGGCAGTGTAATGACCAAAGATGGCGCTGAGGTTACACCTATGCTGCAGCTGGGTGTAAGTAGCAACGACAACTTTTTTAGCACTCCAGAAAACACCGAGTCGCGTTTAATATGGAATATAGCGCCGAGTTTAAATGCGCTTATTGAAGATGGCCCTGACAGTTATAAATTTGATATTGCATCAAGCACGTCGTTTCATAATAAAGACACTACCGATAATTTCACTCAAGTAAACTTGGGCGCAGGTGTACACAAAGAGTTTACTAGCCAACACCGTTTAGATGTTACTGGTGACGCCGATTGGTTATACGAGCCACGCGGTGCGGGTTTAACCGAAGGTCAAGGTAATGTTGTTGATGAGCTCGTTCATTACCAACAACAAAACCTAAAAGCTCGATATGAATATGGCGCTGTTAGCTCTAAAGCAATGATTGCTTTTACTGCAGGCTATTATAATAAAAATTATCAAAATTTTACGGCCGTGTCGCAATTTCGTGATTATGATAAGCCTATGTTAGGCATTACAGGTTATTATAATACCCAAGCTGGTACCCGTGCTTTTTTAGAAGTAAAGCAAGAAAACTATCAATACGATGTAATTGATTCAAACGGTATTTCACGTGATTCAAATGACGTTAAAGTATTATTAGGAATGGAGTGGGAAGCAACAGCTGTTACTTCAGGCTCTTTTAAATTGGGTTACCAAAACAAAGACTTTGAGTCTAACGTACGCGATAACTTTAGTGGTTTAAGCTGGGAAGCAGCCGCTGTTTGGAAGCCGCTTTCTTATTCATCACTACAATTAGTTACTAGCCGTGCAGCCAAAGATCCATTAGTGCAAGGCGATTACATTCGTGAAAGCGTTTATGGTGCAACATGGCAGCATGATTGGAGCGACTACTTAAGCTCTGTAGTAAGTGCTAATTACGTTGACCAGCAATACTCTGGTAATTTTAACCGAAAAGATAAAGTTAAAAATGCCCGCCTAGGCTTAAATTATTTAGCAAGCAACTTTGGTATGCTAACAGGCTATGTTGAATTTATTGACCGTAATTCAACTCAAACTAACATTGAGTTTGACCGCGTAATTGTAGGCCTTAACTTTACATTTGCACTAAAGGGTAATGAATGAAGGTTAAAATTTTAACTGGCTTTATATTGTTACTCAGCTTTTGTAGTTTTGCGAGTGATTCGCAAAACTACATATTAGGCGCAGGCGACAAAATAGAAATAAAAGTGTTTGGTCAGCCCGATTTAGACGTAACCTCACTACTTGGCAATAGTGGTGAGATAAACTACCCGTTTTTAGGCAAGGTTAAACTTGTGGGTTTAAATATTGCGCAAGTTGAGCGAACAATAAGCGAAGGGCTGCAGCCTGATTACTTAGTAAACCCTAATGTGTATGCGCAAGTTATAGAATACCGCCCTTTTTATATACATGGTGAAGTTAAAAAACCAGGTGGCTATCCTTATCAACCTGCTATGACGGTAAATCAAGCAATAGCATTGGCCGGTGGATTAACTGAACGCGCCTCGGTTGATAAAATATTTATTTTTAAAGAGCAAACCAAACAGCAGCAACAAAAAGGTAGTTTAAATAGCCAAATTGCAGCGGGTGACACCATAAAAATAGAACAGCGCTTGTTTTAAGCAGTTTAAGGCAGTAATAATAAAATGAATACACTATCTGAAAAGCCTAGCAACAACGAGGAAGTTATTGATTTAGGTGCTTATCTTAATGTTATTAAGCAAAGTAAATGGAAGATTTTAGGTTTTGCTATTGTAGTTACATTACTAACTATAATGGTTGCGTTAACTTTAGTGCCTAAATATGTAGCTACAGCCACTTTATTGATTGAGTCGGAGCAAACCAAGGCGGTGAGTTTTGACGAAATATATGGCTTAGATTCTACTAAAAAAGAATATTACTTAACTCAATTTGAAGTGATTAAGTCAAACAGTATTGCTCGTGAGGTTATTACTAAACTCAACTTAAAAGAGCATACCGACTTTATTGCTAAACCTTCACTTACAGGTGAGTTAAAAGGCATGGTTAAGCAGCTGTTACCTTTTTTAAATAAAAAAGAAAGCTCAGCGCTTAGCGAAGAAGAGCAAGCAGAGCGAGAAATGTTAGGTTTGCTTGCTGCATTCAAATCGCGTTTGAGTGTCTCTCCTATAATGAAAACGCAATTAGTGCGTGTAAGTTTTGAGTCAAGTGACCCTAAGTTAGCTGCTTTGGTAGCAAATACGGTGGGTGAAGTTTACATTGAAAGCCAAATGCGCGCTAAAATGGGTATTACACAGCAGGCGTCAAGTTGGTTAAATACGCGTTTATCTGAATTGCGTATACAACTAGATAGCTCTGAAGTGCGCTTACAAGCTTACCGAGAAGAACAAAAACTGGTTGATATAGAAGGCATAGCTGGGCTGGTTACTCAAGAGCTTGAGCAAACTTCAAAGCAGTTAGTTGATGCGCGTGCGACTAAAAATAACCTTGAAAGCATTAACCGTGTTATTAACGAATATGGTAACGACAACATAGAATTACTTGGCAGTATGCCTGAAATTACCTCACATCGTGTAGTACAAGATGTTAAACGCGAAGTGGTCTTAGTTGAGCGTAAGGTGAGTGAGCTTAGTGAGGTTTACGGCCCTAAACATCCTAAAATGATTTCAGCTAAATCTGAGCTTGCCACCGTTAAAACTAACCTTAATAAGCAAATTAAAGGGTTAATTACCGGTATAGAAAAAGAGCTTAATAGAACAACCCGAACTGTAAATGCGCTTGAGCGCGACTTAGCTAAAATTCGTGCTGAATATCAAGATATTACCCGCAAAGAAACAAAATATAATCAGCTTAAACGTGAAGTTGAAACAAACCGTAATATTTTTAACACCTTTTTATCTCGTTCTAAAGAAACTGAAGTAACCAGTGACTTTAGCTCAGCTGCTGCGCGCTTTACAGACCGAGCTTATGCACCAAATCAACCTAGCAAACCTAACAAAAAATTAATTGTTATTTTAGCTTTTGTAGCTAGTTTTGGTTTTGCTGTAGTAATGACCTTTGTTTTTGATGCCCTAAACGACACAGTTAAAAATAAAAATGATGTAGAAAATAAACTCGCACAACGAATGTTAGGATTATTGCCGCATGTTGCAGTTCCTAAGAAGAGCTATTTTCCGATTCATGCTTATTTAGAAGATACTTACCGCCGCTTTGCTGAGTCGGTACGTACCTTGCGTACTAGTTTATTGTTAACTCACCTTGACAGAGCGCATCAGGTTATTGCGGTTACCTCTACCTCCCCAGGAGAGGGTAAAACCACCACCTCTGCAAACTTAGCGATGTCGTTGGCACAAATGGGCAAAGTACTACTAATTGATGCCGATTTACGTAAACCAACATTAGCTAAACGTTTTGATATACCGGTATTTCACCCAGGTTTAAGTAATTTAATGATAGGTACTGAGCAACTAGCTGAGTGTGTTCATGTTGACAAGCAATCGGGTGTAACAATTATGCCAAGTGGGCAAATACCATCTAATCCACTTGAGTTGTTGTCAAGCCCACGCTTTGCACAATTGCTCAGTGAGTTAAAAGCGCAGTACGATCATATTATTGTTGATACACCACCTACACAAGCAGTAAGTGATGCATTGGTAATTGCACAAAGTGTTGATTCAGTTGTTTATGTTGTTAAGTCAGACATTACTCGTATTAAACCGATTACAGCCGGCCTTGAGCGTTTATTTGAGGTAAAAGCCCACGTTGCTGGTGTGGTACTAAACCAGGTAGATATGAGTAAATCTAAAGATGAGCATAGTCATGGCTACTATGATTATTACGATTACTCACAGCAACCTGAAAAGCCCCAAGCGTAATTAAGTTAATTTATGATTGATATTCATACGCATATTTTGCCGGGTATTGATGATGGCGCTAAAGATTTAACTGAATCTTTAGCGCTTTTAAAATTGGCTGAAAACGACGGCATTACTCATATGGTGGCAACGCCACATATACATATAGGCCGATTTAATAATTCGATTTCTCATATTTATGATAATTTGGCAAACTTACGGCTTAATGCAAAAAATGAAGGGATTAATGTAAAGTTGGCTGCCGCTGCTGAAGTACGCTTGGACATAGAGCTTATGGCAATGGTGATGGCTAATAAACTGCCTTTTATTGGTAAAATAGCAGACAAAAATGTGTTGTTATTAGAGCTACCGCATTCACACATGCCACAAGGTTACGATAAGTTTATTCAGTGGCTCGCCAAAAAAAATATACGCGTTATTATTCCGCACCCTGAGCGCAATCGCGATATTCAGTCCAACCTTTATTATATTCAACACTTAAACCAATTAGGCTGTGATTTTCAATTAACAGCATCGAGCATTGAAGGCGAGTGGGGCGAAAGCGCTCAAGCAATATCGTTGCAAATGTTAAAAGATGGTTTAGTGAACTATGTTGCCTCTGATGCTCATTCTGTAAAGCGCCGACCGCCTATTTTAAGCCAAGCTAGAAAAACAGTAGCGCAATTATTAGGTGAAGAGCAGGCCACAACGCTTTTTGTAACTAACCCGCTGCAACTAACCGAGTGCTTATTTAATGACTAAATTAAACATGGCCAAGGTAGTGCCTGCAGTTATTTTAGCCTTGATAGTACTTGTTATCGCTTATACCAGCATGCAAAGTATGCGTGCAAATGCATGGTACTTTCATGCGCTTAATATTGTGAAAGAGTCGGATGGTGCTTTGTCTGGTTCATCGCTTCAAGCTGCAGAAAATGCGATTACGTTGGCTACGAATATGGATCCTGACCATCCTCATTATTGGCACTTTTTAGCCCATATAAAAATGCTAGGTTTAGCCGGTATTGATACCACATCAAGTGAGCAGTCAGATAAAGTTAAGCAAACATACCAACAAGCTGAGCAAGCGTTATTAAAGTCGGTTGAGCTTAGACAAACTTGGGCACTAACCTGGATAAGCTTGGCACAAGTAGTAAGTTATCAAGAGGGGCCTACCAAGCGGGTATATGATTATATTCAGCAAGCTAAAAAAGTTGGGCCGTATAAGTTAGATGTTCACTTAGGTATCATCCAAATTGCGTTAATGCACTGGAATGAACTACCACCTACCTACAAAGCCCTTTATGTGAATGAGCTAAAGTTAGCCTCTAAATATGGTTATAAATTTTATGATGTGTTTAGTATGGCTGAGCAAATGAATCGTTTGCCAATAGTGTGTTTATCGCTGCAATTTGGTTCTCATTATGAGGCTATTAGAGGCAGTTGGATGTTTAATAAATACTGTGGTTAAAACACGAGCCACGAGCTTCGAGTGGCGAGCTCTGGGTTGCGGGCTTCGAGCCACGGGTTTCGGGTAACGGGCCTTGAACCTCGCACCTCGTAAGAAAAAAAAGACCCAGAGCTATAAGGAACTCTGGGTTATAGAGGGGCTCATATGTGAGCCCTGCGCTAACTAAAGACACTTTCAGATTCTTAGGGAGAAGAAGAAAGTTATTTAAGTATAGTCAAAAGTGCTAAAAATACACATTCTTGTTCGTTTTTTATACTGTTGTAATTATAGCAAGTTACATTTGTTATACACACCTTTGTTACATTTAAGTTAGAATTTACGCCCAGTTTATTAACTGCGTATTTTGTACTAAATCTCTTGGTAAAGAGTTTTTAACTTTATTTTTTTGCCATTTTCCTAACCCAATAGGGCAACCACATAAAGTTAGGATCACCTCGCCGCTGGCTTTGGTTACCTCTTCTAGGCGTATATCTTTACCATTAAAGTAATCGTTAGCCTGCTGATTGGTTAATGCCAGTACATTACTTTTACACTGCTTACCAAATACCGATGCAAATTCGTGCGTTAAGCGTACGCCATTTTTATGAATAACGCCTACTTGTATCCCTAATCGCGCGTATTTTATTTTATTTTGTATTGCTTCAAATTCATCAGGGAACAGCCAAAGCTCTTTGTCGCGCTGCATTAAAGTACCTGGCAGGCTTGTTAAACCAAATTGCTTTTTGAGGGAGCTCATAAACGCAGCTCTTTGTTTACTATCAAAGTCACTAAACGGGAACGCGCCTTTTTTAACTTTTAATGTTTGGTTTTCGCAGCTGCTGTGCTTTTTAAATTTGGCAATAAAAAAGCCTTCGCTGTCGAACGTTTGCGGCCAAACATGTAAGTAGCCCTCTGTGGTGGTGGCTTTATCAGCCCCTGGGAATAAATCGCTTAATGACTCAGGGCTTATATATTCGCCAAACTCATCTAATAATGCGCTGCATACTTGTTGGTTTTCGAGTGGGGTTAACGTACAGGTTGAATACACCAGTGTACCGCCAGGTTTAAGTGCATAAAATGCGCTTTTAATCAGATCTTTTTGTACTTGGGCAATGGTAATGTTTGATTCGATAGACCAATTTTTTAGTGCGTCACTATCTTTACGTACCGTGCCTTCACCCGAGCAGGGCGCATCAAGTAAAATGCTGTCAAAGCACTCAAACATGTAATTACCAAATACCACGCCATCAAAATGCGATAGCGCACAATTACCTACACCCATACGCTTTAGCGTGGCACTAAGCACTTTTAACCGTGACGACGACAGCTCATTTGCAACTAAAACGCCTTGATTGTCCATTAACGCGGCAAGTTGTGAGGTTTTAGAGCCCGGTGCCGAGGCCATATCAAGAACCGTTTGGCTGGTTTGTAAGCTTTGCTTTAGTGCCATCGGCGGCAACATTGAGCTTGCCTCTTGCACGTACATAGCCCCGCTTAAATGTAAATCGGTATTACCCAGCGCTAGGTTTTGCTCTTCATCATTTGGGCGCTCTAACCAAAAACCTTCATCACACCAAGGAATAGCGGTAAGTTGCCAGTTTTTTTTAGCCGCTTGTTGCTTAAATTCTTCAACACTCATTTTTAATGTATTAACGCGAACAGATTTACGTAAAGGTCGACGACACGCATTTAAAAAATCATCTAACGTAAGGTGATCAGGCAGATAAGTTTTTACGTCGTCAATAAATTGTTCTGGGATATAAGTGTTAGCGTCCACGATTTGGCTCATACAATAAAAATTAAAGCCGGATAATAGCATTTTTAACGATTTTTTTCAGTGTTAAAAATGAAATAGTAACCCTTAAAAGGTGTCGACATCTTGTTGAGAAAAATAGCTTAAACACTATTTTTTATTATACTTTTAGCTAATGCTGTCGACAATGTGGTGGTTTTTTATTCATTTTTAATGTTTTCAGGGTTGACACTGTAGGTTAATAAGCACATAGTTAATCCATAAATTGTCGACAATATAAAAGTACTTTATGACACAGCACTTGTTAAACGACACCGCAGTTACAACCGCTTCCGATAAAGTGTTTGTAGATATGCGCCGCGAGATAGTAGAAGGCAGTATTGCACAAGGCAGCAAAATATCAGAGCCGGAGCTTGCAAAGCGTTATGGTGTAAGCCGTGCAACGCTTAGAGAAGCATTAAACCGTTTAGAGAGCTGTTACTTGGTTGAGCGTAAAGCCAACATAGGTTGCCGTGTTGTGGCATTAACCGCAGAACGTTTAATTGAAGTGTATCAAGTACGTAGTGCCCTTGAAGGACTTGCATGTAGGTTAGCTGCCGACAATATGGAACCAGATGAAGTACAAGGCTTGAAACAATTACTTAATCAGCATTTGCAAACTCAGCGTGTTAAAGAAGGTGAGTCGTACTATCAAGAAGCAGGCGACTTAGATTTTCATTACAGAATAATCAAAGGCAGTAAAAACGCGCACTTAATTCATTTGTTATGCCACGACCTGTACCAATTAATAAGAATGTATCGTGTACAAATGGGTATGGTAGGGCCGCGGGTATCTAAAGCGTTTGATGAGCATTTAGCCATTATAAACGCCATAGAAAACCATGATGGAGAGCTTGCCGAAATGTTAATGAAGCGCCATATCAGTGCATCACAAGCAAATATACAAACAAAATTTGATAGATATCAACAATCAGTACAAGCCACTCAAAATGAAATGGCTAACTAGTACAGATGTTTAAAAAATACTAAGTTGCCAAAGAGCAGCCCCGTTCAAAGTTAGGAGAAGGTAATGTCAGCAGGATTAAAATTTAAACAGGCAATTGCAAATAACCATCCGTTACAAGTGGTAGGTACTATTAACGCGTACACCGCGATGATGGCTGAAAAAATGGGCCATCAGGCTATTTATTTATCGGGTGCGGGTGTGGCTAATGCCTCATTTGGTATGCCAGATTTAGGTATGACCAGCCTTGATAACGTGCTTGAAGATATTCGCCGTATTACCGGTGCTAGCGATTTACCTTTGTTAGTGGATGCCGATACAGGTTGGGGTGGGGCGTTTAATATTGCCCGTACCGTTAAAGAAATGACTAAAGCAGGTGCAGCAGGCTTTCATATTGAAGACCAAGTAGCGCAAAAGCGTTGTGGCCATCGTCCTAATAAAGAAATAGTTACCCAAGCTGAAATGGTAGACCGTATTAAAGCCGCAGTAGATGCAAAAACCGATAGCGATTTTTACATTATGGCACGTACCGATGCGTTTCAAAAAGAAGGCTTAAACGCAGCAATAGACCGTGCAGCAGCTTGTGTTGAAGCCGGTGCCGATGCCATTTTTGCAGAAGCCGTTCATGACCTTGCAGATTATCAAGCATTTACCAAAGCGATTAATGTGCCTATTTTGGCCAACATTACTGAATTTGGCCAAACCCCAATTTACACCAAAGAGCAACTAAGCGATGTGGGCGTAGAAATGGTGCTTTACCCATTAAGTGCATTTAGAGCAATGAACAAAGCGGCACTTAATGTGTACTCGGCTATTTTGAATGAAGGGTCGCAACAAAGCCAAATTGAAAACATGCAAACGCGTGCAGAGCTTTACGACTTTTTAGATTATCACTCATACGAAAACACGCTCGATAACCTTTTTTCAGCAAAATCTGACAAATAATAAAAATTCAACAGGAGACACATCATGGTAGATAAAGCATTAGGTGGCGCAGGCTTACGTGGCCAAGTAGCAGGACAAACCGCATTATGTACAGTAGGGCAAACAGGCTCAGGTTTAACTTACTGTGGTTACGACATTAGCGAATTGGCTGAAAAAGCGCAGTTTGAAGAAGTGTCGTTTTTACTTTCACGCGGCGAGCTACCAACATCAAGCGAACTGGCAGAGTACAAAGCTAAACTTAAAAGTTTACGCGGTTTACCAAAGGCACTAAAAACAGTGCTTGAGAACATCCCTAAAGACGCACACCCAATGGATGTAATGCGCACAGGGTGTTCTATGCTAGGTAACCTTGAAATGGAAAATGACTTTAGCGAAGCAAACGATGCGATTGACCGTATGGTGGCAATTTTCCCAAGTATTATTTGTTACTGGTATCGTTTTACTCATGACGGTGTTCGTATTGAAACACAAACTGATGATGACTCAGTTGGTGCACACTTTTTAACGCTATTACACGATAAAGCGCCAAGTGAATTATTTGCACAAGTAATGAATGTATCACTAATTTTGTACGCAGAGCATGAATTTAATGCCTCTACCTTTACCGGTCGCGTGTGTGCATCAACGCTTTCTGATATTCACTCATGTGTTACTGGTGCAATTGGTACCTTACGTGGTCCACTGCATGGTGGTGCCAACGAAGCCGCCATGGATATGATTGAAGGCTTTACCAGCGCCGATCAAGCAGAAGATGCACTGATGGGGATGCTTGAGCGTAAAGATAAAATTATGGGCTTTGGCCACGCTATTTACCGCGAGTCAGATCCACGTAATGTTATTATTAAAAAATGGTCTGAAAAATTAGCCGCAGAAGTGGGTGATGAGGTGCTTTACCCAGTGTCAGTTCGCTGTGAAGAAGTTATGTGGCGTGAGAAGAAGTTATTCTGTAATGCTGACTTTTTCCATGCATCGGCGTACCACTTTATGGGTATTCCTACTAAGTTATTTACGCCTATCTTCGTAATGAGCCGTGTAACTGGTTGGACAGCTCACGTAAAAGAGCAACGTGCAAATAACCGTATTATTCGCCCAAGTGCTGATTACACCGGGCCAGATGCGCGTAGCTACACGCCAATTGAATCAAGAGGCTAATTAGTTAGCGTTTAAGGTGAGCCTAGCTCACCTTTTATTGTTTATAGCGCTGATGATTACTCATTATAGCGCTTTAGCGTACTCTCCTCCGTCACCAAATTAGCGAATTTATTATGACCATTATTAATAATACCCAATACCGTAAGCCTTTACCGGGCTCAAATGTTGATTACTACGATACCCAAGCCGCCGTCGATGCCATTAAACCTGGCGCATACGCTACACTACCTTACAGTTCGCGTGTATTTGCCGAAAACTTAGTGCGTCGCTGTGAGCCCGAAATGCTAACCGATGCACTGAGCCAAATAATTGAGCGTAAACAAGACTTAGACTTTCCGTGGTATCCGGCACGCGTTGTATGTCACGATATTTTAGGGCAAACCGCACTGGTTGATTTAGCGGGCCTGCGTGATGCTATTGCTGCAAAAGGTGGCGATCCTGCAAAAGTAAATCCGGTTGTACCGACTCAACTGATTGTTGACCACTCATTAGCTGTTGAGCACGCAGGTTTTGATCCCGATGCATTTGAAAAAAACCGCGCCATTGAAGATAGACGCAACGATGACCGTTTTCATTTTATAAACTGGACCAAAACCGCGTTTAAAAATATTGATGTGATCCCACCGGGAAATGGCATCATGCATCAAATTAACCTTGAAAAAATGTCGCCGGTGATTCAAAACCGCGATGGCATTGCATTCCCAGATACCTTAGTAGGTACCGACAGCCATACCCCACATGTTGATGCTTTAGGTGTTATTGCTGTTGGCGTAGGTGGCCTTGAAGCCGAAAGCGTAATGCTTGGGCGCGCATCATATATTCGTTTACCCGATATTGTGGGCGTGGAGCTTACCGGTAAACGCCAACCCGGCATTACTGCAACCGATATTGTATTGGCTATTACCGAATTTTTACGCGAGCAACGTGTGGTATCGACTTACCTTGAGTTTTACGGTGAAGGGGCTGATGCACTAACCCTAGGTGATAGAGCCACCATTTCGAACATGACCCCAGAATTTGGCGCCACCGCGGCTATGTTCTACATTGACGATAAAACCATTGATTACTTGCGTTTAACAGGCCGTGATGAAGAGCAAATTGCCCTAGTAGAAAACTACGCTAAAACAGCGGGTTTATGGAGCGATAGCTTAAAAACTGCTCAATATGATCGCGTACTTAAATTTGACCTATCAAGTGTAGGGCGCAACATTGCAGGCCCTTCAAATCCGCATCGTCGTGTATCTACCAGCGATTTAGCAGCGCAAGGTATTTCGGGTGTTGTTGAGAACGAAGAAGGCTTAATGCCAGATGGCGCCTGTATTATCGCCGCGATTACCAGCTGTACTAATACCAGTAACCCACGCAATGTAATTGCTGCAGGTTTATTGGCGCGTAACGCCAATGCAAAAGGTTTAATGCGTAAACCTTGGGTTAAAACCTCATTGGCACCGGGCTCTAAAGCAGTGCAATCGTATCTTGAGGATGCAAAATTATTACCAGAGCTAGAGCAACTTGGTTTTGGTATTGTTGGTTTTGCCTGTACTACCTGTAACGGCATGAGTGGTGCACTAGACCCTAAAATTCAACAAGAAGTGATTGATCGCGATTTATATGCAACAGCAGTGCTTTCGGGCAATCGTAACTTTGATGGTCGTATTCATCCGTATGCTAAGCAAGCGTTTTTAGCGTCACCACCACTTGTGGTTGCTTATGCAATTGCCGGTACCATTCGTTTTGATATAGAAAAAGACATCCTCGGTAAAGATCAACAAGGTAACGATGTAACCTTAAAAGATTTATGGCCATCTGATGAAGAAATAGATGCGGTTATCAAACAAAGCGTAAAACCTGAGCAGTTTAGAAAAGTATACGAGCCAATGTTTAATTTAACCGTTGATTACGGCGAAGATAACGACCCATTATACGATTGGCGTCCAGAAAGTACCTATATTCGCCGCCCACCTTATTGGGAAGGGGCACTAGCAGGTGAGCGCAGCATGAGTGGTATGCGCGCGTTGGCAGTGCTTGGCGATAACATTACAACCGATCATTTATCACCCTCTAATGCGATTATGGCAAGCAGCGCGGCAGGTGAATACTTAACTAAAATGAACGTGCCAGAAGAAGACTTTAACTCGTATGCAACGCACCGAGGCGATCACTTAACTGCGCAGCGCGCCACGTTTGCAAACCCTAAACTATTGAACGAAATGGTATTGGATGAAAACGGCGAAGTGAAGCAAGGCTCATATGCGCGCATAGAGCCAGAGGGTAAAAACACACGCATGTGGGAAGCAATCGAAACCTACATGCAGCGTAAACAGCCACTCATTATTGTAGCAGGCGCTGATTACGGCCAAGGCTCGTCGCGCGATTGGGCGGCAAAAGGTGTAAGGCTTGCAGGTGTTCAGGTTATTGCAGCTGAAGGGTTTGAACGTATTCATCGTACTAATCTCATTGGTATGGGTGTGCTACCACTGGAATTTGCTGCAGGTACAACCCGCAAAACACTTAACCTAGATGGTAGCGAAAGCTATGATGTAAAAGGCGAACCAGCACCAGGGGCAACTTTAGAATTAGTGATCACTCGTAAAAATGGTGAAGTAGTCACTGTGCCAATGAAATGCCGATTAGATACGCAAGAAGAGCTTTCTATTTATGCGGCAGGCGGTGTATTGCAACGCTTTGCACAAGACTTTTTAGAAGCAACGCAAGCATCATAAGGATATAAAAAAGATGTTTAAACCACAAATTAAAGTGCCAGCGACCTATATGCGTGGCGGCACCAGTAAAGGCGTGTTTTTTAATTTAACTGATTTACCTGAGCCTGCCCAAGTGGCAGGCGAGGCGCGCGATAACTTATTACTGCGCGTTATTGGTAGCCCAGATGCGTACGGTAAACAAACCGATGGTATGGGTGGCGCAACCTCAAGTACCAGTAAAACGGTTATTTTGAGTAAGAGTGAACAGCCCGATCACGATGTTGATTATTTATTTGGTCAAGTCGCCATTGATAAAGCGTTTGTTGATTGGAGTGGTAACTGCGGCAATTTAACCTCTGCTGTGGGCGCATTTGCCATCAGCAATGGTTTAGTTGATAAAAGCAGAGTGCCAGATAATGGCATTGCTATTGTGTGTGTATGGCAGGCTAACATTAAAAAAAGCATTTTAGTGCATGTACCTATGGCCAACGCTCAAGTACAAGAAACCGGTGACTTTGAGTTAGATGGTGTTACCTTTCCTGCCGCTGAAGTAAAGCTGGAATTTATTGACCCTGCTGATGGTGATGGCGCGTTATTCCCAACAGGTAATGTGGTGGATGACTTAGAAGTGCCAGGCGTGGGCACGTTAAAAGCAACCATGATCAACGCAGGTATTCCGACTATTTTTGTAAATGCAAGCGATATTGGTTATTCCGGTACTGAGCTGCAAGATGATATTAATAGCGATAATGCGGCGTTAACTATGCTTGAAAGCATTCGTGCCCATGGCGCAGTAAAAATGGGCTTAATTAATACTATTAATGAAGCGCAAGCACGCCAACATACGCCTAAAGTGGCTTTTGTTGCTCCAGCAAAAGACTACACAGCCTCAAGTGGTAAGCAGGTTAATGCCAGCGATATAGATTTGTTAGTACGTGCAATGTCAATGGGTAAGTTACACCATGCCATGATGGGCACAGCCGCCGTGGCTATTGGCACAGCAGCCGCAATTGACGGAACATTAGTTAATTTGGCCGCTGGTGGCGGTGCTATTAACGAGGTTAATTTTGGTCATCCATCGGGCACACTTAAAGTAGGTGCCGAGGCGGTTGTTACAAATGGCCAATGGCAAGTGACTAAAGCGAGTATGAGCCGCAGCGCACGTGTATTAATGGAAGGCTGGGTAAGAGCGCCATTTGATTTTTAAACATTATATAATAGCTGATGGCTATGAGAGCATCAGCTTTATAGTTACCATGGAGTTTAAAATAAATCGTTAATTATCCAAGGTTATAACACTGCTGTTTTTTATTTTTATAAAGCGCTCAAATTCATTATTTGCACGTACATTCGCTATTTCTGCGTTGATATCATCTAAGATAAATTGCCAATTAGGCGTACTTTTACTGATTTCATAACACAGGGCTTTGTATTCTATGCTTGGCGTTAATGCAACTTGCGCACTAAGCATCCTCTTTTTTCTCTAGCTGATAATAGTGATTTATAAATACTGGCTTTTAGCACTTCTAAGTCGGCAACAATAAGCTCAACCCGACCATTTAAAAGCAAATGAATAAGCTGATACTCACTGTTAGCAACGATGGTTTTTATTTCGCCTTGTTCAATAAGTTCATCTAATTATTTACTATTTGTATATGAGCGTACCACCCCATAACCCTGTTTTTTTTACAGACTCAATACTGCCATCGTAATCTATGCTGTGATCTTAAAGTGCTACAAATGATAAGTCGCCACTAGGAATGGGCTCAGATAACGCCAATAACGGATTACGTGTTTTGGTTAAAGTGTTTTCTGACATTACATCGTCACTAATAAAATACTCAGGAAATAAAATATCAGCTTTACCTAATTCAGCTTCACGAACGGCACGCGTCCAAGGGTAAAACTCCATATGTACACCATAGCCGCTTTTGTATTTCTTTCCGGGAAGCGTGATGTTTTTATTGTCGACCGTATAGGTTACTGGCGCAGGTTGTGCGTAAGTGAAAAATGATAGCACTAGACTAAGGCAGCGATTAAAAATATTCTCATGAGGGTAATGCATTTTATCTTTAATTTTAAGTTTAGTGCGTTATTTGGAATAAACAACTTAAATAGTGAGGTTCTTCTAGAACAATTAAATATAGCCTTAAAAAGCGATAGCTATTAACATGCAAAGGTAAGTAATTTCACTTTAATACGACATAACAACTAAAAGTCTTTTTTACTAGAGGGAATTTTTATGGCTAACAAGCCAATAAGTGAAGACAATCCATTTGCTAATTTATCTGATGTACAGTGTGAGCAGATCCAAAATTGGTACCAAAAGCATATTTCTTCAACTTTACATTCTTTACTTAGAGGCAGTAAGTCTGGGCAAATTATTGAGAGTAAGTTAGAAAGTACTTTAAATAAAGCATTCTCTCAGAGCAAACAGCTTACTACTTATGCTATTGAGGGGAATTCGAGTATTAAATTAAAAAATGCCAGTGTTATGGCTGAGCTTAATGATACCCGTGATTTGTTTTATGGCGCGCAAGTTAAAATAAATATACTAGAGCAAAAAATAACAACCAGTGCTCAAGAAATACAATTATTAGAGACAGAAAAAAGCGAGCTGCAATTAGAAGTACGTAGCTTAAAGCAACGCTTAAATCACGTACTTTCAAAGCTAGAATCGCAAGGAGCCTCATTCCAAAAAAGCCATTATGTAGGACGTATATTAGTCCAGGCTTTGCGAGCAAGTTTTGAAAATTGGCAGCAAACTCCACAAGGAGAGCCCTTTAAAAATCATGATTTTTACAAGCTTTTCCCGCGTGTTTTGTACTCAAGCTTATTAAAGGAAATAGAAAAACTGCTAGGGGAGCAAGATTATAATCAAATCGAGCGTTCACTTAGTGATTTTGTGTTTAAGCAAAAGGGCTCGCCTGTAGAAAATTGGCCAGATGAAGACCCGATTTACGAGACGCGATTAATTAACCAAAAGCAGTCAGAGCTGTTAATAAAATTACATAGCCAACATCTGCAACGAAAAAACTTTACGTCCTATTTAGAAAAACGCCTTTCTAGTACTGGTTTTACCCATAAACACAGTGATTTATTGATGACTTTAGTTGAGTTTGCGACACACGATGAAAATAGCAAATTTTCTAGTTATTGCCATTAAATGATAAGCCAAGCTGCTCTAATCTAGTTGCAAAAGTATTTTGTGAGAGTGCTTTTTTTACTAATTTATAAAGCGTGTTTATACCAAGTTGCTGTGTTGGACGAATTAATAACTGGTTTTTATACGTTTGCGCGACGCGTTCAGATATAAGCAGCTTTTTTTTACTTTCTGGGTATTTATTGAGGTATTGATTTAAGTAAGAACGGGTAACAATCGCCATATCGCTGCGTTTTTTTAATACTAATTCAATACTTTTTTTATGACTGCTCAGTAACGTCATTTTATATTCGTTTTCAAGTATTGATGGATTGTTTTCAAAGTTTGCTAACTGATAATGATAGCCTAAAATCCCAATGAGGGTTTTATCGTCTAAGTTATCAAACCAAGCTTGTGACTTTGCAAATTGCTTTAAAGCAATAAATACTTCGCTGTCTGTTGCTATCACAGGGGAGTTACTGATTATATGGTTGCCTTGCAGCCACCCCCAGTTTGGATCTTCAAAAAATACCGCATCGAACAAACCTTGCTGATAATCTTTAAAGCGCCGAATAGGTGTGGTGAGCACAAGCTCAAAATGATAGTCAGATTGTATTTTATTGAGTTCGCTAATTAGCTCTACGGTGAGACCTGAAGCTCGGCCGTCAACAATCTCTACGTAGGGAGGAAATTCATAGCCACCCACTTTGACCAGAGTTTTAGCTTGAACTTGCCCAGCAAAAATAAATAGCAATAGTAATGTAATGAGTGCGGCAGACTTCACAGGTAAATCCTTTCCTAGAATACTTTCTGATATTTAACCTTATAAGATAGCCTACTTGTTAACATAGTATTAATTTTCAAGCAATAAATTCTGACTTTGCAACGTGATTAAATGGATGTTACCTGATATTTATTAAGGAAGTTTAGAGCGTGAGTGTTTTTTCTTGGAATGTTTTTTGATGTTGGGCGTTGCTTGATGGTGGTAGGTTACACAATGTCGGGTGGCGCGGCTTCGCCACTTAACCGACCTACGTTCCCAACAATTAACGTAGGTTGGATAATTCGGAGGCGTCATCCGACGATGTTGGATAATTCAAAGGCGTCATCCGACGATTTTGGTATTGGTTATTACCGGTGCAGGCCTTGCTTTATGTTGGGTGGCGTTTGGTATTGGAATGTTACCTAATGTCGGGTGTTTCACCCATGTCGGGTGGCGCGGCTTCGCCACTTAACCGACCTACGTTCTTTTTGAATTGGTACGACCGAGTGGATTCGAACCACCGACCTCTACCATGTCAAGGTAGCGCTCTAACCAGCTGAGCTACGGTCGTACAATTTTTTTAGGATTCTTAAATGTTGGTACGACTGAGTGGATTCGAACCACCGACCTCTACCATGTCAAGGTAGCGCTCTAACCAACTGAGCTACAGTCGTACTATGAGTTTACGTACTATTTAATTCATCCATGAAGCTTCATCCTGTCGGCGTCCTGCCTCCACCTCGTTCGGCTGCGAAGCTTCGCTTCGGTCTAATCTCGCCCAACTGAACTACAGTCGTACTTCTGTATTTAAGAATTGTTAATTGCTTAACAACGGTCGCTAATATATAGCGTGATGAGTGGTGAATCAAGCATGTTTATGTTATTTGAGTTTATTTGCCGTTTTTTTATTCATATTGGACTGATTTCGCACGTTTTATAAAATTTTTGCCACCAGATAACATGCTCTTTTGCTGACGCTTTTAGCTGAGCGAGTAAGTTGTTAGAATTTGGGTCAAGTAGGGCATTTACCGCTTCGCTACTCACTGCTTGATTAAACCATAGCTGCATATAAAGCGGCTGCAATGTTTCTAAATACCCGCTCAGCTGTGCTTGATAAGGCTGTATTTGTTTTAAATAATATTTATTAAATATATTACTGACAATTTTAGCTTGCTGCTTGTTTTTACCTTTAGGGCAAATATCTTCTACTACTAATGAATTTACAAACTGGGTTGCTGTATGATTTAAGCTAATTTGTTCTCGCGCAGCTTGAATAAGCTGTTGGTCAAATTTGTATTTGTTGAGCGTTTCAAGCGCTGACAAAATATCATCGCTGTTTATTGCCATACTCCCTTTAGTTTCTATTTGGTGTTTAATGGTCGTTAGCTTTTTAAGCGCCTCAACCGTGTCACTAAACCCAGCCGGTTGGCTGCTGAGTTCTTGGCCAGTTAGCTGCCAAGTGCTGCTTAGTTCAGGTTCACTATATAAAACATTATTAAAATAATAAGTGAGTTGAGTTTGTTTTTGGTTTTTTGCCGCTGTAATTTTACTGTGAACGTTGCTTTGTTTATCTAAGGTGTTTAAACAGTTTTGCGCGCTTTGAATAAAATCTATTTGGTACTTCAATTGGCTAGCAGCGGTGGCGGTTTTGCCTAATTGATTATTATGCTCGCTTATCAGAATGTTAAGTTTACATTGGCTAATACCAGCTAGTTCAGTTATGCCAATTTTAATGGCAGGTTGCAACGCTTCAACTGGCTTTACTAAGGCTAATTGTTGCAGTGGCTTTGTGTGTGGCTCAGGCGTTTGTAAGGTATTACTTAAGCGAGACAAATAGGTTTTATTTGCCTCACTGGGCTGCTCTGAGCAGCCCAAAAGCACCATACAACATGCCGCCAATAACCAATTAACCGGCAGTTTGGTATAGATTGATTGTTTAAGTGAGAATAAATGGTTCACGTTTAAATCGCCTATGAACGGTCAGCATCAGTAGTATAGCTGCAACTGATAAGCCAACGATAATGCCTATCCAAAAACCATGCGGGCCCATTGCTGGCACTATCATGTCTGTTCTTGCTAATACGTAGCCTAAACTAAAGCCGATTAACCAATAAGAAATAAAAGTAATATACGAAATCGGCGCTGTGTGTTTTAAACCACGTAAAATACCGTTTGCAGCTACTTGTAATGCATCAGGAAGTTGGTAAATACAGGCTAAAATCATAATTGATGAAGCAAGCGCAAGTACCGCAGGGCTATCGCTATATAATTGGCTAATCACATCACGCCCTATAAATGTAATAAAAGCGATAAACAACGCAACCATAGCCGCCATAATATAACTTGTTGATACTGCAACTTTTAATTGATCTAAATGATTCTGCCCAAATAAATTACCAATTCGTATGCTAATGGCAATTGAGAGGCTCAGAGGCATCATAAATAATAGTGCCGTAACACTGGCTGCAATTTGATGGCCAGACACAGCCACCGCACCCAAATGCGCAATAAACAAGGGAATACAGGCAAACAAGGTCACTTCAAAAAAAGTAGCGAGTGAAATAGGAATACCGAGTTTGGTAATAATACCTATGGTTTTAAAATTGGGTTTTTCAAAGCCAGTTAATAGGCCTTTGGCATCTATTTTTTTACTCAGCTGGCAATAAGTAACTTGCGCAATAGCCATTACAGTAAATACCAGTGCGGTGGCAATACCACAGCCAGCGCCCCCAAATGCGGGCAGACCAAAGAAGCCCTTAATAAAAATATAATTGAGTGGGATATTTACCGCAAGTCCGAGTAGGCTGATATAAAACGCAGGCTTGGTCATCCCCATGCCTTCGGTCATATTTCTATACACGGTAAAAATTAAAAAACCAAATACACCCCATTTAACAAAATGAATGTAATCAAAAGCAAGTCCCGCAATCGCCGGGCTAGTATCAAGCTGTAAAATAACGGTGTTGGCAAGCTGGGCAGCACAAAAACCTGCAATACTTAAAAGGAGCGTTAAATAAAGCGCTTGCTGAAAATAATGGCTAATGCCGTTGCGGTCTTTAGCACCCGCAAATTGAGCAATGACTCCCGTTAGGGCTAATAGAATACCTTGTATTGCTAATAAAATTGGGTTCCATATTCCTGTAGCAATTGAGAGGGCGGCAAGATCGGTAGGGCTCACTTGTCCGGCCATAATGGTATCAACCACTGACATTAATACTAAGGTCACTTGTGCTAAAAAAACGGGAAAGGCGAGGGAAAGTAAACGTTTAGCTTCCCAACTACAAAAAGTCATAAAAAACAGCTATTCAGAAAAATATGGGCGCATTGTAATCTATTGTGATTGCTCTATCTATGTAGACAATCAGCGAATCTATTTAATTGCTGCATAAGCTTACTTTTGTTGCGAATAAAAGTGCTCTTAAGTGAATTATTTTAGCGATTGATGCGTTAAACTAGCACTTTGTTAGAAAGAGAAGCGATTTTTATGTTTACCGGTATTATTCAAACTCAAGCAACAGTAGTCTCTAGAACCCATACGCAGGGTGTATTACGTTTAGTCGTTTCTGTTAATGAGCAATACGTAAAGCATTTAGACTTAGGTGCTAGCATCGCTATAAATGGTTGCTGCTTAACGGTTGTTAAAGTAGAGCTTAGTAATCAAGATGTAGTGGCTCAAGTGCATTTTGATGTTATTGACGAAACTTTGCAGCTTACTAACCTTGGACAACTGGAATTGGGTAGTTTAGTCAATTACGAGCGTTCTGTGTCGTTTGGTACTGAGCTGGGTGGGCACATAGTCTCTGGTCATATTCATTGTACTGCCAAAATAGTGCAAATAGTTAAACTAGAAAACAACTATAAAATACAGCTCAGCCTGCCACAAAAATGGCAAAAATATGTGTTATACAAAGGTTTTGTATCTATTAATGGCGCCAGTTTAACGGTTGGCAATGTTGATGAGCATGGCTTTTGGCTGCATTTAATACCAGAAACACTCGATATTACTAATTTAGGTGCAGCCGTTGTAGGTGATGAGTTTAATATAGAAGTTGATCAGCAAACATACACTATTATAAACACCGTCGAAAACTACATGCGCCAACATAGCTAAAATATTTGTTCGTCATCGCTGTCCACGTGTAACTCTAATTTATTACGTGCATAGTCTATATGCATATTTAAATGAATTAGATTACAGCAGGCACTGCATTCTTCGTAGTAGTCTTGGTCGCCCATACTGGCATCAAGGTCTAAATGAATATGGTGTCCACAATGTGGGCAGGCGATACGTTGTGATAAAAAGTCTTTCATAACACCCCCTTAAAAATTAAGTTATTTTACCTAGATAGCACATAACGGCTTAACACTAGGTAGCTTAAACTCTGACTAAATGATTTACTTATATTGAGCTATCAACAGTCACTTATTACAAGTAAATTCAATGCAATTAGCGTTAAAAATAACACTCGAATAGATTTATTTTTTAGAGTTCAAGTATAAGTATAGTGCTTATATTTTGTTTACTCATTTATTTAAGTTTAGTAGTTTTTCAACGTGTTCTTTAGCCTGATTTAAGTAATGGCCTGCATAAATATTGGCATGGTTTAAAATAGGGTAAAGCTGATAAATAAGCTTACGATGTTGGTAGTTCTGAGAGAGTGGATAATGATGATTATAGGCGCTATAAAATTCATCGGGTAATGGGGCAAAAAGCTCACTCATAGCAATATCGACCTCCCGATCACCGTAATAGCAAGCAGGGTCAAATAGGGTCGGAATATTATTTACAAATCCCATGTTTCCGCGCCAAAAGTCGCCATGTAATAACGAGGGCAAAACATGATGATTATGCAGTTGCTCTTTTACTAAATTTATCAGTTGTTCGGGGTCTGCCAGCACAATATCTTTTTCAGCTAATAGCTGTAATTGCCAACCAATACGTTCTTCTGCAAAAAATACATCCCATTTTTTATGCCATTGATTTGGTTGAGGCGTAGAGCTTAAATAATTGTCTGTATCAAAACCAAACATCGCTTGCTCGTGTTTTTGATGTAACATGGCAAGGTGTTCACCCATCGTTGACCAATGCGTGTGGGGAAGGTCATCAAGTGTAAGCCACTCTAATACGATAAACGCATATTCTATATTGGCGCCAGTTGTAATACAGTCGGGCACCATAAATATACTGTTTTGAGTGAGTTGTTTTAAGCCCTGTGCTTGTGCTTCAAAGCGATCAAGCTCATTTTTTTGCGCAATTTTAACTAAATAATTGTGCTTGCCATCACTTATATGGAAAAGCTTATCGGTTGATGTGTTTTGCAACTGACGTTTATGGGTGTGTTTAAAATCGTAATGGATAGCCTGACTGATCTGTTGATTGATTGTTTTCCACATAACAATTGCTCACCTTTTAAACCTATAAATAAACTATGGCAAAAAGGGATTAAATAAACAAATTAATCGGTGTAAAATTAAGACTATCAATTTCTGATACAAATCACTGAAATGGAATAAAAATGAATAAAAGTTTTATCACTAACTTATTGGCAGCGTGTTGTGTTGTTATTGGTTTTGTATTTGATCAAGCCATTGTACTTTCGGTGGGCTTATTTGCACTCTCTGGTGCGGTTACAAACTTACTCGCTATTCATATGCTATTTGAAAAAGTCCCGTTTTTATATGGATCGGGGGTGATTGCGCTCAAGTTTGAAAGCTTTAAAGTAGCTATAAGAAATTTAATACTTACGGAGTTCTTTTCTGAGCATAAAATAGACAAGCTTCTAAGCAAGGCGCAGCCAACGATAGACTTTGAATCGGTAATTGAAAAGGTAGATTTAAATCCCGCTTTCGATAATTTGTTAGTGGTGATAGAGCAATCACAATTTGGCAGCATGCTGGCAATGTTTGGCGGTACAGAGGCGGTAGAGCCAATGCGAGAAAAATTTATCGAAAAAATGCAATTATCACTGGTGCAAATAAGCGGCACCGACGATTTTAAAATGCTACTAAGCGATATGCTTACTCAAGGCAATAACGCGGAAAGTTTACATAATACAGTACTCAAATTAGTGGATGAACGCTTAGATGAACTCACCCCTAAAATGGTAAAAGAAATAATTCAAACTATGATCCGCGAACACTTAGGCTGGCTCGTTGTATGGGGTGGGGTATTTGGTGGCTTGTTTGGTTTGTTGGCAGCGCTTATTTAATAATAAATACACGTTAAGCAGGTACTAAGGCCTGCTTAACGTGTTTGATTCGCGTAAATTGAACGTATTAAAAACCGATTTCCTAGTCATAATTTAGGTTATTTAGATCCCGCCATAATAACCACCATCGGTTTATTTACCTTTGCCAAATCCCTTATTGATGTGTTGGTGGTAGCCTCAATATTGAAAAAGCGTGCAGATTTGTCTAAATTATAAAGCGCTACAAAATCATTCACTGATAAATTATTGCAGCGTAATTTTTTGCCAATTACATGCTTGTTGGTATGGAGCTCTTTAATTGTTTTGTGCAGTGTCAGTTGTTTGTTAGATGCAACGGCCATGCAAACTTGTGTACCGGGTGATGAATCAGTGGCAACAAAAGTGGTTGCCATTAGAGGCGCTGTTAATGTTGCTGCGCCCAATAATACAGTTGAATATAGAGTTGCTTTGAAAGAAATCATAGTAGTTGCATCTTTGTTTATGTGCAACTCAAGTATTGCTTAATGTAGCCGAAATCTTGTTAACTAAATGGGGCAAGCTGTAATAAGATGTGTATATAAATTATGCAATTTTGTAGGTGTATGAAAAGTTGTTCATAAGTAACCTGAACTATGAATAATGAATCTATCTCAAGCAGCTATTTTCAGCGCTAACTGCGTTGAATTTACTTGCAATAGGCCCGCTATTGACACGAAAATTCGCCTTGTTTTCACTGTAAATTTCTAGCTGGGGAAAACAAACCAAGTTATTAATATAATTCAATATGTTAGTAAATCTCTTAACCAGAGTTCAGGTTAAGTAATTTATTTTTGACACACTTTAGCGTTTTCATACTGAAATATTTTTTCAGACTGTTATTATCGCGCCCTAAATTTGTGGCATTTTATATTTTTGGAGCGCAATTGTGAATAAAACGTTAGCCAGTTACTACCAGCAAGCTTATGCATGTGAGCAACAGCATTTTAACCAATGTTTTTATTGCGGCTGTGAGGCAACAGAGCGCGATCATTGCCCGCCATTACACATGCTACAAAGTATTATTGATTTAGGCGAAGAAGCAGATTTTGTTGCTATTGCGGCTTGTTATGAATGCCATGCATTACTTCATAATGAACGCTTAATGACCATTGATGAGCGTTTTAGTAAGCTTAAAAAGAAACTATCAAATAAATACGCAAAGCCCTTACGTGTGTACAACATGTGGGAAGAAAGCGAGCTTGGCGACATGAGCGATGAATTTGCGCACAGCATTAAAGCAGGCATGAAACTCGGTAAAGAAGCGGCTGAGCGACTCGCCTTTACAGGGTTTAGTTATGCCACTGAAGAAGCGCGCGTTACGGTGCGCGAAAAAACCAAAGAGTTTGATGTAGAAGGCACCGTATTTACCGACTTCAAAGAAGCGCTTAACTATTGCATTACTGTATTAAAAGTACAAAAAAGTGATTTTTATAAAATTTTAGTCGAGGATTATCAAGGCGATTTTAATAAGGCATTGAGCCAATACAGGCATCGTCATGATAAAGTCACCGCCGCAAAAGATGGTAATACATTAATTAAAGATTTTTCAAAATTACATAAGCAAAATTCGGATTTTGTAACCCGAACGGTTAAACACTTTATTAGTAAAGATCCATCGCTCACCACAGAAGGGGCACTGGATAAGCTTTATAACAATTATATAAAAAAATAATTACAGAAACTCACCTTAAATAACGGCCTTTTCACCTGTTTTTTTAGCTTTATGCGTTTGCTTTCGCTAAAGTAGTAAAAAAACAGGAGAACCTAAAAACATGCAAAAATTTGCTCCCTCATTGTTAGCTGTTAGTTTAGCAGCGGCTCTTGTTGGTTGCCAAGAAAGCGGCCCGCAAGATGCAAAAGTAACCATTAATAAAAACCCATACCCAAGTACTTATCAACCCGTTGCTACATCAAGCACATTAATTACCAATGCCACTGTATTAACAGGCACGGGTGAGCGTTTAGATGAAGCCGATGTATTACTTGTTGATGGTAAAGTACAGCAAGTTGGTAAAGATTTAACCGCTAACGCAGACACCACTATAGATGCGCAAGGCAAATGGGTAACACCAGGTATTATTGATGTTCACTCTCATTTAGGTGCTTATCCAAATCCGTCGGTTGAGTCTCACCAAGATGGCAACGAAATGACTAGCCCAAATACAGCAGAAGTATGGGTTGAGCATTCAATTTGGCCACAAGATCCAGGCTTTAATCGCGCACGTGAAGGCGGTATTACCTCGTTACAAATTTTACCAGGTTCAGCTAATTTATTTGGTGGACGTGGCGTTACCCTTAAAAATGTACCGGCTCACACCATGCAAGGGATGAAGTTTCCTGATGCACCATACGGTTTAAAAATGGCGTGTGGTGAAAACCCTAAACGCGTTTATGGCCGTAAAGGTGAATTACCGATGACACGTATGGGTAATATGGCAGGCTATCGCACAGCTTGGATTGGGGCGCAAGAGTACAAGCGTGCTTGGGACAAATACGATGCTGATTACGCTGCGGGTAAAAACCCAGAAGCTCCACACCGCGATATTAAATACGATACCCTACGTGGTGTTTTAGAAGGTGAGGTTCGTATTCACAATCACTGTTATAAAGCTGAAGAAATGGCGATGATGATCGACCTTTCTAAAGAGTTTAATTATCACGCGGGTACATTCCATCACGGTATTGAAGCCTATAAAATCGCAGATTTACTGGCTGAAAATGGCTCGTGTGCAGCACTTTGGCCAGACTGGTGGGGCTTTAAAATGGAAGCCTACGATATGGTACAAGAGAACGTAGCGATTGTTGATGCAGTTAAAAACTCATGTGCCGTTGTGCATTCAGACTCAGACACGACGATTCAGCGCTTAAATCAAGAAGCCGCAAAAGTAATGTACAGTGCAAACCAAAATGGTTTTGATATTTCTGAGCAGCATGCAATTAAGTGGATCACGGCTAATGCCGCTAAATCACTCGGCATTGAAGATAAAACAGGCTCACTTGAAGCAGGTAAACAAGCTGATGTGGTTATTTGGAATCAAAGCCCATTTAGCGTTTACGCAAAAGCAGAGCAAGTGTTTGTTGATGGTGCAAAAGTTTACGATAGAAACGATAGCGCGTTCCAAGCACAAAGTGATTTTATGTTAGGTCAACAATAAGGAGCACCCAGAATGAAAAAATTATCACGTTCGTTTTCGCTTTCTCTGGTTGCTGCAGGGTTACTAGCATCGGGTGCGGTGAGCGCTCAATCTCTTGCTATTATTAATGCAACACTGCATACATCCTCAGATCAAGGCGTATTAGAGTCTGCCAGCATCGTAATGAATGATGGCAAAATTACTGCAATCAATCCTAGCGATGTCAAAGCAGATAAAATTATCGATGCCAAAGGTCAAATCGTGACCCCTGGTTTTATTGCCACTGTAAATCAACTTGGTTTAGTTGAAGTCGGTGCGGTTGCGGGCTCTCGCGATGCGGGAGAAGAAAAAGCAGGTATTGATTTTGATGTAAGCTTGGCATTTAACCCTCGTTCAAGCCTAATCCCTTATGCACGTAAAGGCGGTGTTACCCGTGACTTAATCACCCCGTACGGCGGTGACAGCATATTTGCGGGCCTTGCCAGTGTGGTGGATTTAAGTGGCAGCTTTGAAAGCGTACTTAAAAAACAAGCGGCATTAGTGGTTCATTTGGGTGAGCGAAGCAAAGGCTCTCGTGCATTTACATTGCAAACACTGATCAATAAGTTAGATGAGCACCAAACCAAAGCAAGCAAAGAAGCTAGAAAAGACGATGCTAAGCAAAGTGCTGAAGATAAAATAATGGCTAAAGTACTAAAAGGCGATATGCCATTACTAATTAGTGTGTCGCGTGCATCGGATATTGTTGAACTTATAAAAGTGAAACAGCAGTTTGGGGTAAATATTGTTCTTAATGGTGCGCAAGATGCCGTTGTAGTTAAAGATCGTATCGCAAAAGCGGGTATTCCTGTGATCATCAGTGCAATGGATAACTTACCAGGCAGTTTTGATTCATTACATGCAAGCCTAAATAATGCCGGCATACTAGAAAAAGCAGGTGTTAAAGTACTTTTAACTGTGGGTGGCGATGCCAGTCATAATGTTTACCAGCTCCGCTATGATGCCGGTAATGCAGTGTCTTATGGTATGAGCCAGCAAGGCGCATTAAAAGCGATGACTTCAAATGTGGCTGATGTATTTGGTATTAATGCCGGTAGCCTAGAAGTAGGTAAAGCCGCTGATGTTGTAATGTGGAGTAATGATCCGTTTGAGCTGAGCAGCCACGTAAATAAAATGTTTATTAATGGGGTTGAGGTAAGTACTGAATCTCGCCAAGATAAACTGCGTGAGCGCTATACAACAGAGTCGAACATGCCACGCGCGTACACAAAATAAACTTTTAAAGTTGAATTGAAAAGGCCGCATTAGCGGCCTTTTTTACGAATACCTTTTTCTTAGACACAAAAAAGGCGCTCTATGAGCGCCTTTTCGTTCATTTAACTGATTTATACTAGTTTAGATAAAATCTCGTTAAATGTTGTGCTTGGGCGCATTGCTTTAAAAGCTGCATCGTCATTTGGCTGGAAGTATCCGCCAATGTCCATTGCTCGGCCCTGTGCATCGTTTAGCTCGCTAACAATTTGCTCTTTGTTAGTTTCAAGGTCGCTAGCAATTTGCGTAAATTGCGCTTTAAGCTCGCTGTCATCATTTTGCTTAGCAAGTTCTTGTGCCCAGAATAAAGATAAGAAGAAATGAGAACCACGGTTATCAATCTCTTTTACTTTACGTGAAGGCGACTTGTTTTCAGCTAAGAATGTGCCGGTAGCTTTATCAAGTGTATCTGCAAGTACTTGTGCTTTTTTGTTACCTGTTGTTGTGCTTAGGTGCTCAAGTGACGCAGCAAGTGCTAAGAATTCACCTAAAGAATCCCAACGTAAGTGGTTTTCTTTTTCAAATTGTTGAACGTGCTTAGGAGCAGAGCCACCTGCACCAGTTTCAAATAAACCACCGCCATTCATTAGTGGCACAATTGAAAGCATTTTAGCACTGGTACCCAATTCTAAAATTGGGAATAAATCTGTTAAGTAATCACGTAACACGTTACCCGTTACAGAAATTGTGTCTTTACCTTCTTTGATGCGTGCTAGTGAGAACAAGGTTGCATCCATTGGCGATAAAATTTGAATATCTAGGCCAGCAGTGTCGTGATCTGGTAGGTATTTATTTACTTTTTTGATTAGCTCAGCATCGTGTGCACGTTCTGCATCTAACCAGAAAATAGCCGGATTACCTGTTGCGCGAGCGCGGTTTACTGCAAGTTTAACCCAATCTTGAATAGGTGCATCTTTAACCTGACACATGCGCCAGATATCGCCTTTCTCAACACTGTGCTCAAGTAACGTATTACCGTTTGTGTCTACAACACGGATAGTACCGTCAGCTTTTGCTTCAAATGTTTTATCGTGTGAGCCGTACTCTTCAGCTTTTTGAGCCATAAGGCCAACGTTTGGTACGCTACCCATAGTAGTAGGATCAAATGCACCGTGCTCTTTACAAAAATCAATCGTTGCTTGGTAAACGCCAGAGTAACAACGATCTGGAATTACAAAGCTTGTGTCTTGTAATTTATCGTCTTTATTCCACATTTGACCGCTTGAACGAATTGCAGCAGGCATAGAGGCATCGATGATCACATCACTTGGTACGTGTAAGTTTGTAATACCGCGATGAGAATCAACCATTGCGATAGCAGGGCGGTCAGCGTAAACAGCTTGAATGTCAGCTTCAATTTCTTCGCGCTTAGCGTCATCTAAAGTTTGAATTTTAGAGTACACATCGCCTAAACCGTTATTTACATCAACACCTAGCTCTTCAAAAAGTGCACCGTGTTTTGCAAAAACGTCTTTGTAAAATACTTTTACAGCGTGACCAAAGATGATTGGATCAGATACTTTCATCATGGTCGCTTTCATATGAAGCGAAAATAACACGCCTTTTTCTTTAGCTGCATTAATTTCATTTTCCAGGAATGCTTGTAATTTTGCAGCACTTATACGTGATGCATCAATAACTTCACCAGCAAGTAGCGGTGTGCTTTGCTTAAGTACAGTGATATCGCCATTAGCCGCTACGTGTTCAATACGAACATCCGTTGCTTCATCAACAGTTAGTGACTGCTCTGAACCAAAGAAGTCACCTTCTTCCATACTTGCAACATAAGACTGCGAATCTTTGCTCCATGCACCCATAGAATGTGGGTTATTACGTGCATATTTTTTTACTGAACTTGGTGCGCGACGGTCAGAGTTACCTTCACGAAGTACAGGATTTACTGCACTGCCTTTAATTTTGTCATAGGCGGCTTGAATTGCTTTTTCTTCATCGTTTTTAGGTTCTACAGGGTATTCTGGAAGTGCATAACCTTTTTCTTGAAGCTCTTTAATTACAGCGCGAAGTTGTGGAACTGAGGCACTGATGTTTGGTAATTTAATGATGTTAGCTTCTGGTGTTTTTGCCATTTCGCCAAGTTCTGCAAGTGCATCACCAATGCGTTGTTCTTCTGTTAGGTAATCCGGGAAGCTCGCAATTACACGACCAGCGAGTGAGATGTCGCGTGTTTCAACTTCAACACCTGCCGCATTTGTGTACGCTTGGATAATTGGTAACAACGAATACGTTGCTAATGCCGGAGCTTCGTCCGTTTTTGTATAGATAATTTTTGATGTCATCATCATTCCTAGATAGTAGGCCGCATTGGCCAAATTCAACAATGCAAAGAAATCATCGCCTAATACCTTATAAATAAAGTATTAATGTATGCAATGAGTAGTCTGTTAGGTGTTGGTACTCGTATAACCTAAACAAGGTAAGAATAATCACACCTGACGGACTAGTGTCTTTTATAACTAAAATTTATGTAAATCTAAACTAGCCATTAGGCTAAAGTAATTACGCTTTACAGGATAAAGAGTGTAACAAGCTTGGCTAAAAAGGGCTAGGATTACGCGCCAAACGCCAGCAGTTAAACATCTAATAGTGAAATTATTGGGGTAGATAAAATAAAATCAAGGAGTGGGGTTGAATTAACGAACAATGAAGCAATTAATATAGAAGTGGTTAGGGGTTTTAGGGAATTAAGCGAGGATCTAAATAGGTCGCTCGCTTTAGTCTCATATTTACAATCACTCTAAAATATCGCCGTTAGGGGCAATATTAGTAGCGTGTAGACCTTTAGGGCCTTGTTGTAATTCGAAGGTAACATCTTGACCAGCTTTAAGTGTCTTGTATCCGTCCATTACAATAGTGGAGTAATGAGCAAAAATGTCGTTCTCGCAACCGTCTTCTACGATGAAACCAAAACCTTTGGCGTTGTTGAACCATTTGACTTTACCACAAGCCATACTTCTACATCCTTCTATAAGTTGACTAATTTAGTTATCCTAAACTGTATTGTTTGTTAGACTGACTAAGGTTTAATCAATCACCATTTGACTGTAGTTTATTTAAGCAACCAGTCAAGTGTTTTGGGTTATTTTTTAACATTTTATTTATTTTTTTATTCAAGTTTGCTTGAGTTACAAAGACAAGACTATATTTAATTATGAGTGGTATGAAAGATTCTGGTGTTATCGACACCGTTCGCGATAGTGAAAAGCAAAAGTTGCAGCCACCGCGAAAATATAAAGTTGTGTTAAACAACGATGATTACACGCCGATGGATTTTGTAATTGAGATCTTGATGACGTTTTTTAATATGGATAGCGATAGAGCAACTGATGTGATGCTGCAAATACATCAGCAAGGTAAGGGCATTTGTGGTGTTTACAGCGCAGATGTAGCACATACCAAGGCTGAGCAAGTTAACCGCTACTCAAGGGATAACGAGCATCCACTGCTATGTAGTTGTGAGCAGGAATAAATACCACAAAGGTGAACTTTCATCTTTGAAGTGCGGTATAAAATTATTATCTCTGTAAGGGGTTGCCAATGCTAAATAAAGACTTAGAACTAACTTTGAACACCGCGTTTCGTGAAGCGCGTACACGTCGTCATGAGTTTATGACTGTAGAGCATCTTTTATTAGCTCTACTCGATAATCCATCAGCTGGAGAAGCGCTTAATGCGTGTGGTGTTGACATTTCTGGATTAAAAACAGAGTTACTTGAATTTATTGATGAAACCACACCGGTTATTCCTGATTTAGAAGAAGAACGCGAAACTCAACCGACGCTTGGTTTTCAGCGGGTATTACAGCGCGCGGTATTTCATGTGCAATCTTCGGGAAAAAATGAAGTGACAGGTGTAAATGTACTGGTGGCTATTTTTTCTGAGCAAGAAAGCCAGGCAGTTTATTTACTTAAAAAGAATGATATTTCTCGCCTTGATATTGTTAATTTTATTTCTCATGGGATTGCTAAAGGTGATGACGAATTAGGCGATGACACTGACGATATACATGAAGAAGTGCAAGAAGTTGACAGTGAAGAAGCGAGTAAGCTCGACAGCTTCACCACTAATCTCAACATACAAGCCAAAGAGGGCAACATTGACCCGCTTGTTGGTCGTGACAGCGAAGTAGAGCGCACAGTGCAAGTGTTGTGTCGTCGTAAAAAAAATAACCCATTACTGGTTGGTGAAGCTGGCGTGGGTAAAACAGCCATTGCCGAGGGTTTAGCGTATCGTATTGTTAATGAACAAGTACCTGAAGTTATTGCAGATGCGGTTGTGTACTCTTTAGATATGGGCGCGTTACTTGCCGGTACCAAATACCGAGGCGATTTTGAGAAGCGCTTTAAAAGCTTATTAAAAGAGCTACAAGCAAAACCGGGTTCAATTTTATTTATTGATGAAATTCATACCATTATCGGTGCAGGTGCTGCGTCGGGTGGGGTAATGGATGCCTCAAACTTAATTAAACCGCTACTTTCAAGTGGGCAATTACGTTGTATGGGTTCAACGACTTACGGTGAGTACAAAAACATTTTTGAGAAAGATCGTGCCTTGGTACGTCGCTTTCAAAAAATTGATGTGCTTGAACCTAGCGTTGAAGATACAACTAAAATTCTTAACGGCTTAAAAGAGCGTTATGAAGCACACCATGGTATTCGTTACACGCAAAAAGCGTTAAAGGCGGCAGCCGAGCTTAGCGCAAAGTATATTAATGAACGTCACCTGCCTGATAAAGCGATTGATGTTATTGATGAAGCGGGCGCAAACCAACGTTTGTTACCTACCTCTAAGCGTAAAAAAACGATTGGTGTATCTGATATTGAGATGATTGTGTCTAAAATGGCGCGCATTCCACCACAAAATGTGTCGTCTTCTGATAAAGAAACGCTGAAAAATTTAGACCGTAATTTAAAAATGTTGGTGTTTGGACAAGATCAATCAATTGATGCATTAACTTCTGCTATTCGCTTATCGCGCTCAGGTTTAGCAAACGAGAACAAACCGGTTGGTTCGTTCTTATTTGCAGGCCCAACGGGGGTCGGTAAAACTGAGGTTACCAAGCAATTAGCTAAATGCATGGGTGTTGAGTTTATTCGTTTTGATATGTCTGAATACGTTGAGCGCCATGCGGTGAGCCGTTTAATCGGTGCGCCTCCGGGTTATGTAGGTTTTGAACAAGGCGGCTTATTAACAGAAGCGGTTATAAAAAATCCACATGCAGTGGTATTGCTGGATGAAATTGAAAAAGCCCATCCTGATATCTACAACATTTTATTACAAGTTATGGATCACGGTACGCTAACAGATAATAACGGCCGAAAAGCTGACTTTAGAAACGTCGTCGTGGTGATGACCACCAATGCCGGCGTACAAGAAACTACACGTAAGTCGATTGGTTTTAGTGAGCAAGATCACACACACGATGCAATGGGTGAAATTAACAAAGTATTTTCACCTGAATTTAGAAACCGCTTAGATAACATTATTTGGTTTAATCACCTTGAGAAAGAGGTTATTTTACAAGTGGTTGATAAATTTGTTGTGGAGCTTCAAGCGCAACTAGACAAGAAATCAGTTAATCTTGAGCTTACCTCTAAAGCACGTGAATGGTTGGCTGACAAAGGCTATGACAAAGCAATGGGCGCACGCCCTATGGCACGTGTTATTCAGGAAGACCTTAAAAAGCAATTAGCAAACGAAATACTGTTTGGTGAGCTAATTTCTGGCGGTACGGTAAAAGTATCGGTTAAAGATAAAAAACTACGTTTTGATTACGAGAGTGACTTAACGCCAGCCTAACCTAAAAGGTTAGCGATTTTAAAAAGTCTGCTTTGTGCAGGCTTTTTTATTTGCCAAAGAAACAGGCAACAAAAAACCCAGCAAAGGCTGGGTTTTTTGTTTATTAAATGTAATTACTGGCTACTAGGGTCTGTTGACCTTTCAAGGTTAAATTTGCAGCAGTCTGTTTGGTATTTAGGCAAGGCAGAGCCTATGTGGTGTGGTTATTCCCCATAAATAGGCGATAACGCAGCATCAATGCCAAACAGGCGCTGCCCGAAGGGTTCTGCCTAGGGGCGATTTACTCTTTGTTGCTCGGTTTTTACTTAGCCCACTAGGTTACAAACCTCGCGCCGCGATTAAACCGCCCTTAGTTTGAACAAATTTTAATCCGCAAAGGTCAACAGACCCTAGCATTAATTACATTTAATAAACGCTTAAAGCTAGTTTGCACTAGCCAAAAACTAAATCTCGTTTACGCACTTACTTAGCGAGCACGGAATACGATACGACCTTTCGATAAATCGTAAGGAGTCATTTCTACCGTTACTTTATCGCCGGTTAAAATACGGATATAGTTTTTGCGCATTTTACCTGAAATATGAGCTACAACTACGTGACCATTTTCTAGCTCAACTCGGAACATTGTATTTGGTAAAGTATCAAGGACTGTCCCTTGCATTTCGATTACGTCTTCTTTCGCCATGTTTAGCGTAACACCTCTTTAATAGTTAAACGCTGCAGATTTTGCCCAAAATACGCCAATAAGTAAAGGCGCAGGGGCTATTTTTGTAAATTAAATAGCCAGCCACTGGTCATTGCACTGTTTTTGAGCAGGTAAAAACTGCGTTTTATAGTTCATTTTGTCGCATTCATCTATTTGATAGCCTAAATAAACAAACTGTTTGCGCTGCTGTTTAGCAAATTTAAGCTGCTGTAATATCATTACAGTGCCTAAACTAAAGTGTTCGTAGTCAGGATCAAAAAATGTATAAATGGCCGAAATAGCGTTGTCCATACAATCAGTTACAGCAACAGCTACTAAGTTTTCTTGATCCCAAAGCTCAATAAAAGTAATGGTTAACCAACTACAAAACAAAAAGCTGTGAAATTGTGATTTATCAGGCGGATACATACTACCGTCTTGGTGGCGCAAGCTAATGTATTTACTGTAAAGTGGATAGTATTGTTCGCGTTCAACTTGAGAATATTTTACCTCAAAGCGGTTTTTTGCTTTGTTAAGTTTACGTTTTTGCGATTTTGTCGGTATAAACTTATCAGCTAAAACGCGCACAGAACTACACGCGCTGCAAATAGGGCAGTGCGGACGGTAAATTTGGTTACCGCTGCGACGAAAGCCTAATGCTAATAATGACTCAAACTTATTGCTGCTGTAACAACTTGGATCGAGTATCACCAGCAATTGCTCTTGGCGATCAGGTAAATAACTGCACTCAAATGGTTGGCTTAGGCCAATACGAGCCGGAAGTTGTTCATTCATATATCGCGATTAGCTCCTGTGGCTGCCACATACTGGCAGCTGGGGTGTAACACTGTGCTTTATTAAGTTTAGTTAAAAATTCTTCACGTGGAATCACGCTGGCACCTAACGACATTAAATAAGGATTTTCTAATTGGCAATCAATAAAATGCGCATTGTGGCGTTTAAGCCAATTAACCAGCGCCCACATAGCCAGTTTGGAACAATTTGTTTGATGATGAAACATTGATTCACCACAAAAAACACCTGTTTGCATGATGCCATATAAGCCACCTGCAAGCTCTCCCTCGCGCCAAACCTCTAAACTATGAGCTAGGCCATTGTGATGGGCATTAATGTACGCCTGTTGCATTTGCAAAGTGATCCAGGTGCCATCGGTATCAATGCGTTGATCGCGACATGCTTCTATCACTTCTTCAAAGGCATGGTTTATGGTTACGGTGACCGGGTGTTTTTTTAAATGCTTACGTAGACTTTTACTAACATGAAAGTCATTGAGCTCAACAATACCGCGTTCACTAGGCGACCACCACATAATTGGCTCGTGTTCACTAAACCACGGAAAGATACCTTGGCTGTAGGCATTTTTTAATCGCGATACTGATAAGCATCCACCAATGGCAAGTAAACCATCGGGATCATCTAATGCATGGTTGGGATCAGGAAAAGCAAAGTGGCTTTGAGCGAGTTGATAGAGTTGTTTAGTCATAACACCGATTGAATAACTGCATGGTCAAGATAAAGTGTAACCTGTTGCTTTAAAATCACAAACTACAAATTATTGTGTCACTACATAGGATTTACTTTCTAAGCGCTATTTTTGTTAGGCAAAAAAAAGCGCGTTTAAAACGCGCTTTTAATTATTAGCTTAAAAAGTGCTAACTAATCGAATTAGCTAACCACTTTTACTGGTACTGCTTCACCTGCGTTAAACTTAGTTGTCATTGCTTCTTCAACAGGCGTAAACGAGGTAAGGTCAATACCTTCAACCGCAGACTTATACTCTTCGATAGTCGGGAAACGACCAAGTACAGTAGAAAGTACTACAACCGGCGTAGAACCTAATAGTGACTCACCTTTTTTCTCAGATGTATCGGCTACTACACGGCCTTGGAACAGACGAGTTGATGTTGCGATAACAGTGTCACCAGGTTCTGCTTTTTCTTGGTTACCCATACATAAGTTACAACCAGGGCGTTCTAGGTATAGGATATTTTCATACTTAGTACGTGCCGCTGTTTTTGGTTTTTCATCGTCAAATTCAAAACCAGCGTATTTAGCAAGAATATCCCAGTCGCCTTCCGCTTTAAGCTCATCAACAATGTTGTATGTTGGTGGCGCAACAACTAATGGTGCTTTGAATGTGATAGAACCGTTTTTCTTTTCAAGGTTACGTAGCATGTGAGCAATAATTTTCATATCGCCTTTGTGAACCATACACGAACCAACGAAACCTAAATCAACAGGTTTATCGTTGTAAAAAGAAACAGGGCGGATCACATCGTGAGTATAACGTTTAGAAACATCATCGTTGTTCACGTCTGGATCGGCAATCATTGGCTCAACGATTTGGTCCAAATCAACCACAACTTCTGCGTGGTATTTAGCGTTGTCGTCTGGAGAAAGTGCTGGCTCTTCACCAGATTGAATACCTGCAATACGCTTGTCAGCTAAGTCGATTAGACCTTGTAGCGTTTGCGCTTCGTTATCCATACCTTTGTTGATCATGATTTGGATACGTGATTTAGCAAGTTCAATTGACTTAATTAGCGTTTCATCATTTGAAATACAGATTGACGCTTTCGCTTTCATTTCTGCAGTCCAGTCAGTGAAAGTAAACGCTTGGTCAGCCATTAGGGTACCAATATGAACTTCAATGATACGACCTTGGAACACGTTTTCGCCGCCAAATTGCTTAAGCATTTGCGCTTGCGTTGCATGAACAACATCGCGGAAATCCATGTGCTTAGCCATTTTGCCTTTAAACGTCACTTTAACTGAATCAGGAATCGGCATCGCTGATTCACCGGTTGCAAGTGCAACAGCAACGGTGCCTGAATCGGCACCAAAGGCAACGCCTTTAGACATACGTGTATGCGAGTCACCACCGATGATGATAGCGCGATCATCAATGGTAATGTCGTTCAATACTTTGTGTATAACGTCAGTCATTGCATGATAAACGCCTTTCGGGTCACGTGCAGTGATCAAACCAAACTTATTCATAAACGCCATTAGTTTAGGAATGTTAGCTTGTGCTTTGCTATCCCATACTGATGCAGTGTGACAACCAGACTGATAAGCACCATCAACAAGTGGTGAAATCGTTGAAGCAGCCATCGCTTCTAATTCTTGTGCTGTCATTGGACCGGTTGTATCTTGCGAACCAACGATGTTCACTTTAACACGAACATTTGAGCCTGCGTGAAGTGGCGTATCTGATAGAACACCTACCGCATTACGGTTAAAGATTTTTTCAACCGCTGTTAAGCCTTGGCCTTCATGTGAAATTTCTTTTGAAGGTGCATACACAAGAGGAGTTTCAATGCCCAGCGTTTCAGCAGCAAACGTTTGTAGTTTTTTACCAAATACAACAGCGTAAGAACCACCAGCTTTCATGAATTCAACTTTTTGCGGTGTGAACGCTGATGATACATCAACCAGTTCTTTATCGCCGTTATAAAGCTTTTTCTCTTTTGTATTGATTGTTAATACAGTACCTGTGGCAACTGAATAAGCTTCTTCAAGCACTGCATCGCCATTTTCATCAGTTACAGTATTGCCTTCTGCATCTACTTTCTTAACCCAGTTTTTAAGGTCAAGACCAATACCGCCGGTTACATCAACCGTCGTTAAGAAGATTGGTGCGATACCATTAGTACCTGCAACAACAGGTGCAATGTTGATGAAAGGAACGTATGGACTTGCTTGTTTACCCGCCCAAAGTGCAACGTTATTTACACCAGACATACGAGATGAACCAACGCCCATTGTGCCTTTTTCAGCAATAAGCATTACTTTAGCATTAGGGTGTTTCTTTTGAAGTTCAACGATTTCTTGTTGTGCTTCTTCAGTGATCATACACTTACCGTGTAATTCACGGTCAGCACGTGAGTGTGCTTGGTTACCCGGAGACAGTAAATCAGTTGAGATGTCGCCTTCACCAGCAATGTAAGTTACAACTTCGATTTTTTCTTCGATGTCAGGTAGTTTTGTAAAGAATTCAGCTTTTGAGAAACTCTCTAGTAATTCTTTAGCAATTGCATTGCCTGCTTCGTAGGCCGCTTTAATACGCTCCATATCAGCATCGTATAAGAATACCTGAGTTTTAAGTACTTCAGCCGCTTGTGCTGCGATTGCTGCGTCATCACCAAATGCTAAATCAATTAGCATTTCAATTGACGGGCCGCCTTTCATGTGTGAAAGCAGTTCAAATGCAAATTCTGGAGTGATTTCTGCAACGTGCTCTTCACCTAAAATGATTTCTTTTAGAAACTGTGCTTTAACGCTCGCAGCACTGGTTGTTCCAGGTAAAGTATTATAAATAAAGAAATGCAGTGAATCTTTACGGTGCTCGTTATTAGTATCTTTAATTTGATTAATTATTTCTGATACTAGTTCAGCGCTATCGATTGGTTGTGGGCTTAATCCAAGCTCCGTTTTACGGGTTTGGATTTCTTCCATATATTTTGTATACAAACTCATAGAAAACTCTCGGTAATTTACTTGATATGAAGTTAAGCATTTTAACTGATTTTACAGTCTCTAGTAATGCCTAAATGAATAAAGCTTTTATTCCTGACGATAATTATAGCTAGTTTTACTTTTATAATTTGACGGTATTCGTTGCTCACCCTTAGATCCTATCGCACCTAAGCCATTAATTGTATAAATAAAACTAATTTCAATTATAAATACAATGAATTTTGGTGTGTGTACAGTTATGTTTGGGCACAAAAAAGGGCTGAAAATTCAGCCCCAAAAGTATGCTATGTATGCTTATAGGTTATCTAAAAAGCGTTCTGCATCAAGTGCAGCCATACAGCCAGTACCGGCAGAGGTAATCGCCTGACGGTAAATATGATCAGACACATCACCAGCAGCAAATACACCTGGCACACTGGTTTGGGTTGCATTACCGTTAAGACCAGATTCAACCACTAGGTAGCCGTCTTTCATTTCTAGCTGACCTTCAAACATATCGGTGTTTGGCTTATGGCCAATGGCAATAAACACACCCGCTAAATCAAGTTCTTCAGTAGCATCTGACGCCACATCTTTAATGCGAACGCCGGTCACACCCATTTGGTCACCAAGTACTTCATCAAGTGTACGGTTGTAGTGCATTACAACATTACCGTTCGCAGCTTTTTCAGCAAGGCGGTCAGCAAGAATTTTTTCACTACGGAAACTGTCACGACGGTGAATAACATGAACTTCATCAGCAATGTTAGACAGGTATAACGCTTCTTCAACGGCTGTGTTACCACCACCAACAACCGCTACTTTTTGACCTTTATAGAAAAAGCCGTCACAGGTTGCACAAGCAGAAACACCGCGGCCTTGGAAATTAGTCTCAGACTCTAAGCCTAAATATTTCGCAGAGGCACCGGTTGCAATAATTAAAGCATCACATGTGTAAGTACCTTGGTCACCGGTTAGTGTGAAAGGGCGCTTAGATACGTCAACTTTGTTGATGTGGTCGAACACAATTTCAGTTTCAAAGCGTTCTGCATGCTCTTTCATACGATCCATTAATGCAGGGCCGGTTAAACCGTGTGCATCACCAGGCCAGTTTTCAACTTCAGTGGTGGTCGTTAGCTGGCCACCTTGTTGAATACCTGTAATTAAAACAGGGTTTAAATTAGCACGTGCAGCGTAAACTGCGGCTGTGTAGCCAGCAGGGCCCGAACCTAAAATAAGTAACTTACAATGTTTTGCTTCAGTCATGATCTTTTCCTAAACGTTTAATACGGTTTCAATGCGCCCGATTCTAAGAAAAACAAGCAGGAAGTAAATAAAAGATGAGATTATTTTTTTTCGCAAATTACAAAGCTGTTCATTAATGTGTACTAGTAAATGCATTAAAGCCAGCGCCCGCCTAATAAATAGACTGTTAGCCAATAAAACGACGTTAATTCATGACCAGCCTGATTTTTTTTGTTATCTTTTAACTAATTTTGATTTGTCACTGCTTAATTATGTGACCTAAGTGAATAGGCAACTATGTTATTTTGGCAAGAGAAACCCGCATTTGGGTTGACTTCAAAAGACGTTAACGTCTTAACCAATGCGCAAGAATACCGTACGCAATTGTTAGATTTAATTGCCAACGCAAAAAAACGAATTTATATCACCACACTTTACTTACAAGATGATGAAGCGGGTCGTGAAATATTAGCCTCACTACACAGTGCATCGTTAGCTAACCCTTCGCTTGAAATTAAAGTACTGGTTGATTTTCATCGCGCACAGCGCGGTTTAATTGGTGCAGAAAAGTCTGAGGGCAATGCAAGCTTATATTGCGACAGCTTAGAGAAGTTTAATTCAAACGTTCAAGTGTATGGTGTTCCCGTAAAGGCAAAAGAACTGTTTGGGGTATTGCATTTAAAAGGCTTTGTTATAGACGATACATTGCTCTACAGCGGTGCCAGTTTAAATAATGTGTATTTGCAATATAGCGACCGATACCGACTCGATCGCTACTTTTTAATCTTGCAAAGCGAATTATGTGACTCAGTAGTCGATTTTATTGAATCAACTTTATTAAGCTCTGAAGCGGTACCAAGAATAGATCAACGACCGCTTAAACGCATGGCTGACTTTAAACTTGAACAAAAGCAACTTATGCGTGAGCTTAAATCGGCAAGCTATAAAAGTGCGCAGCACTTGAATACTCATGCAATGGGTATTCGTTTATTTTTAGGATTAGGCCGTCGTAATAATGAGCTTAATCGCTTAATTAAAGCGTTATTTGATACCACCGAGCAAGAGCTGGTGTTATACACGCCGTATTTTAATTTTCCGGCGCCATTAATGCGCTCTTTACGCAGGTTATTAAAGCAAGGTAAACAAGTTACTATTGTGGTGGGTGATAAAACCGCAAACGATTTTTATCTGCCACCTAGCGAGCCATTTAGTAAAATTGGTGCACTGCCGTATTTATACGAAACTATTTTACACAAGTTTGTAAAATCGCAAAAACGCCACATAGATAATGGCAACCTAAACGTATACCTTTGGAAACACGAGAGTAACTCGTTCCATCTAAAAGGGATTTGCTGCGACCGTAAAGTGCATTTACTTAGTGGGCATAACCTAAATCCGCGCGCGTGGGGGCTGGATATCGAAAATGGCATTCTGATAGAAGATCCTGAACAATCTATCATGCGCGATATTGATAATGAACGCCAAGAAATTTTAAAGCATTGTCGTCGTTTAACGGGCCCAGATGATCTAGAAACCATGGACGATTACCCACAGCCAGTGAAAAAACTGCTTGGTCAAGCTAAGCGCGTAAAAGTCGACTTTATTATTAAACGATTTATATAACATTAAGGTCTGTTAACCACAGACCCTAAAATTTAGATACAAAAAAAGCAGCTAATTAGCTGCTTTTTTAATGCTTATACCTAAATTATGGCTTAGGTATAAGCGGTAACAATAATAGTTACGCGTTTTCTACTGCAGTGCGTGGGTCAACATATTCCATATTGAACGCTTCAGCTACTTCTTTGTAAGTTACTTGGCCTTTAATTACGTTTAAGCCTTTTAAGAAGTGAGCGTCATCTAGTAGTGCCTTTTTGTAACCTTTGTTTGCAAGGTTAATAATGAACGGCAATGTTGCATTGTTAAGTGCAAACGTAGATGTACGTGGAACAGCACCTGGCATGTTAGCAACACAGTAGTGAACAACTTCATCAACGATGAAAGTAGGATCAGCGTGCGTAGTTGCTTTAGACGTAGCAATACAACCACCTTGGTCAATGGCAACATCAACAATTGCAGCACCTGGCTTCATTGCTTTAATGTGTTCAGCAGTCACTAGCTTAGGTGCAGCAGCACCCGGGATAAGTACGCCACCAATTACTAAATCAGCTTCAAGTACGTGCTTTTCAAGCGCGTCAGCTGTTGAATAAATAGCTTTAACTTTATTACCAAACTGTGCGTCTAGTGCACGTAATACGTCGATGTTACGGTCAAGTACAACAACCTCAGCACCTAGGCCAACGGCCATTTGTGCAGCGCTTCGACCAACCATGCCGCCGCCAATAACAACTACTTTAGCTGGCTCAACACCTGGTACACCACCTAGCAACATACCACGACCGTGGTTTGCTTTTTCTAGCGCTTGTGCACCTGCTTGAATAGACATACGGCCAGCAACTTCACTCATTGGCGCTAGAAGTGGTAAACCACCGCGTGAATCAGTCACAGTTTCATAAGCAATACAGATTGCTTTACTTTTAACAAGGTCTTCAGTTTGTGGAAGATCCGGTGCAAGATGAAGGTAAGTGAAAAGAATTTGGTCTTCACGTAACATTGCACGCTCAACAGCTTGTGGCTCTTTTACCTTGATGATCATTTCTGCTTTTGCAAAAACATCAGCAGCTGTTTCTAAAATTTCAGCGCCTGCTTGAACATAATCATCATTTGTAAAACCAATGCCCATACCAGCGTTAGTTTCAACAATCACTTGGTGGCCGTGATTTACAAGTTCGCGAACACTCGCAGGAACCATACCTACACGGTACTCATGGTTTTTAATTTCTTTAGGTACACCAATAATCATAATTTTGCCTTGTTAGAACGGGATAAAAATTTTTCACTATTATATTCATGCTAGGGTAGTGTGTCTCACCTTTTTTTAATCTCTTTGCAGTGTTAGTATCTGTAAAATTAATTTTATTAGAATAAAAAACTAAAAAGCCATGCATAACTTATTAGACCGTATTGATCGCAAAATTTTAGTCGAATTACAACTTGATGGCCGCCTGTCAAATGTTGAACTGGCCCGACGAGTTGGCCTAAGCGCCACGCCCTGTTTAGAGCGAGTGAAAAAGCTCGAACGAGAAGGGTATATTTTAGGCTACAAAGCAGTGGTTGATCCCGCCAAGCTTGGTCAAGGGCTTTCTGTGTATGTAGAAGTAACCATTACCAAAACATCGCCCGACGTATTTGAAGAGTTTAGTGCTGCTGTTAGAAAGCACAAAGAAATTATAGAATGTCATTTGGTTTCGGGTAATTTCGACTTTTTATTAAAAACCCGAGTTAACGATATGTCAGAATATCGCGGCGTGCTCGGTGATATACTATTAAAGCTGCCCAATGTGAGTGAAAGCCGCACCTATGTAGTCATGGAAGAAGTAAAAGGTGAAGAGGGCGTGGTGATCCGTCCTTTTGTTGCTTAATGATAGAGTAACAGCCTTTAAAATACTTTTATTGTTGCAGTCAATTTTGCTTGGCTTGGAAAAAGCCGATTAAATAATAAAAACTTGTTCATAATCAGGCCATCATGGTTAAGATAGAGTGCATCAAAATACATTTCCTGCTAAGGTATTCTATTGCCAAGTGAGTGTAAAAAATAATAATGAGGGATAGGTAATTATGCGCCTAAACGGTGTGCAAAGACTATTAGAAACGGGGCTGATCGTCAGCACCTTTGCAGCGGTATTTATTTTATGTGCTTTAATTAGTTTTCATCCTGCCGATCCTGCTTGGTCGCAAACGGGTGAATTTACCAACGTACAAAATATAACGGGTACAGCGGGCGCGTGGGTGGCCGACATACTATTACTTACCTTTGGCTGGCTTGCCTATTTTGTGCCAGCGGCTATTCAGCTGCTAGGTTACTTGGTGTTTAAGCAGCCACACCGTATTTTACAACTCGATTACACCACACTTGGATTACGCATTATTGGTTTTGCGCTGTTTATTACCTCAGCAACTGCTATTAGCAGTATTAATTTTGATGATATTTATAATTTTTCATCCGGTGGGGTAGTGGGCGATGTGATTGCATCAGCCATGATGCCAGCGTTTAATTTTACCGGTACCTCTATTTTACTACTGTGTTTCTTTTTTGCAGGGCTAACGCTATTAACGGGTGTGTCGTGGGTACAATTTGTTGATTACTTAGGTGATTTAATTGTTCGATTATACCGCTTTTTGGTGACCTATGCCCGGGGCTGGATGCAACGCGAACGCACTGCAGGTAAAGTACAAGACGATCAACCTGATGCCTATTTTGAAAACGATACACGCCAACAAGAACCTGAGCTTGCTAATAAAGTAGCAGACAAACCAAAAGCAATTGATAAACCAGCAACTAAGGTTAATGCCCCTCAAGACGACGAATTTATGCCGTTTGACGAACTTGACCAAATACTCGATCAAGAAATTAGCTTTAGCGCCATAGACGATGAACCGATGGACACAGAAGCAGCACTTAACGCGCTGGATCAAAGCCCTGTGGTTGAACCTGAAAAACCAGCAACAACCGTGGTTTCACCAGCAAGGCCAATTAACAAGCCAAAACAAGGGTTTCAACCGCCGCCAACTGCAAAAGAGAAGTTTGAGCAATTATTAGAGCAAGAGCCACCTCCGGGGCCATTGCCATCATTGGATTTACTCGACAGACCTGACAAAGCTAAAAACCCCATTTCGCAAGAAGAGCTTGATAGCGTATCACGCCTTGTAGAAACAAAACTACTTGATTTTAACGTACAAGCAACCGTGGTTGGGGTTTATCCAGGGCCTGTTGTTACTCGTTTTGAGCTTGATTTAGCACCGGGTATTAAGGTGTCTAAAATTACTGGGCTGTCAAAAGATTTAGCGCGCTCACTTTCGGCAATTAGTGTGCGCGTGGTAGAAGTTATTCCGGGTAAAACCTATATCGGTATTGAGCTGCCTAATAAATACCGTGAAATTGTACGTTTATCAGAAGTCATTAACGCGCCTAAGTTTGAGCAAAACCCATCGCCGTTAACCATGGTGCTAGGTAAAGATATTGCAGGGCAACCTGTGTGTGCCGACTTAGGTAAAATGCCACATTTATTAGTGGCCGGTACAACCGGTTCAGGTAAGTCAGTGGGCGTTAATGTAATGATATTAAGCTTACTGTATAAATCGGGCCCTGAAGATGTTCGCATGATCATGATTGACCCGAAAATGCTTGAACTTTCTGTTTACGAAGGCATTCCGCATTTATTATGTGAAGTTGTGACCGACATGAAAGAAGCGGCTAACGCACTGCGCTGGTGTGTAGGTGAAATGGAACGCCGCTATAAGCTGATGTCGGCTTTAGGGGTACGTAACTTAAAAGGGTACAATCAAAAAGTAATGGAAGCCAAAGAAGCGGGCTACCCAATTATGGATCCATTATTTAAAGATACCGATGGCATGAAAGACGGCCCAGATGAGCTAGATAAATTACCTAGCATAGTGGTGGTTATTGACGAATTTGCCGACATGATGATGATTGTAGGTAAAAAAGTTGAAGAGTTAATTGCTCGTATTGCGCAAAAAGCGCGTGCTGCGGGTATTCACTTAATATTGGCAACGCAGCGTCCGTCGGTTGATGTAATAACCGGTTTAATTAAAGCGAATATACCTACACGTATGGCGTTTCAGGTATCAAGTAAAATAGATTCGCGCACCATACTGGATCAACAAGGCGCAGAGAATTTATTAGGCATGGGTGACATGCTTTATTTACCGCCAGGCACCAGTGTGCCAGAGCGTGTGCATGGCGCGTTTGTAGACGACCATGAAGTACATGCCGTGGTAAACGATTGGAAAGCTCGTGCTAAACCAAATTACATAGATGAAATTTTAAATGGCGATGCCACTGAAGATATTTTATTACCAGGGGAAGCCAGCGAAAATGGCGATGAAGAGTCAGATCCGTTATACGACGAAGCGGTCGCCTTTGTAATAGAAACCGGTAAAGTGTCGGTATCATCAGTGCAACGTAAATTACGTGTAGGCTATAACCGTGCTGCACGTTTAGTAGAACAAATGGAAACATCAGGTATCGTGAGTGCACCAGGACATAACGGTGCGCGCGATGTATTAGTACCTAATGGAGCAAATTAATGAAAAAATTAAGTAGTTTATTATTAGTGCTTGGTAGTTTAGTGGCGATGCCAAGCTTTGCTGACGACAGCCAAGCATTACAAGATAAGTTATCGACTTTAAAAAGCTTTAAAGCACAATTTAAACAAAACGTAACCGACGGTGAAGGCCAACTGGTAATGCAAGGCCAAGGTAATATTGCGTTGCAACAGCCATTAATGATCCGCTGGCAGCAAACTAACCCAGACGACACTTTATTTGTATCAAACGGTGATAAAACCTATTACTTTGATAGCTTTGCTGAGCAAGTAACCATTATGAAAACCAGCGGTTTAATTGACTCAACGCCGTTTATATTGCTCACCTCTAAAGACCCAGCGCAATGGGAAAAATACAGCGTGATCGCTACCGATTTAGGCTTTAGCATTACCCCAAACAAAGGGGTAGAAAGCCAAGTAGAGCAGCTTGATATTACTTTTGCTGATAACGAGCAAGGGCTTGCAAAACTGGTAGTTAAAGATAACTCAGGCCAGCTGTCTGCGTTTACATTTAGTAATGCACAGGTTAATACTGAGCTTGATAAAACAACTTTTGAATTTACCCCGCCAGCGGGTGTAGAAATAGACGATCAGAGTAACGGTGAGTAATTTAGGATTTAACTTTGGGCCCGATGTGCGTCCACTCGCTGCGCGTATGCGCCCTTTGTCGCTTAACGATTACATAGGGCAGCAACATTTACTCAGCGCTGATAAACCTCTTCATCAAGCGATAGTAGCAGGGCGCTGCCATAGTTTAATTTTATGGGGGCCGCCGGGGGTAGGTAAAACTACGTTGGCACAAATTATTGCCAACCATGCCGACGCTGAATTAATTCAAATGTCGGCAGTAACCGCTGGCGTTAAAGATATTCGCGATAGCGTAACCCAAGCTCGCGATAACTTACAAAGCCGTGGTCAGCGCACTTTGATGTTTGTTGACGAGGTACACCGCTTTAATAAATCTCAGCAAGACGCGTTTTTACCGCATATTGAAGATGGCACTTTTATATTTGTAGGCGCCACCACCGAAAACCCCTCGTTTGCGCTTAATAATGCGATTTTGTCTCGTGCAAGGGTGTATGTTTTAAAATCCTTGCAGGAAAGCGATTTATACACAGTAATAGAGCGCGCACTCAAACAAGACGAACAACTTAGCCAAAAGCAAATCGTGATTGCAGATAACGCTAAACAAGCGCTGTGCCAAGCAAGCGGTGGCGATGCTCGTAAAGTGCTTAATTTACTCGAGCAAGCAGTGGATTTAACCACTGAGCAAAACGGCCAATTTCATGTTGACGAACAGGTACTCAGCCATGTATTGCCTACGCATTTAGCTAAATACGATAAAGGCGGCGATGAATTTTACGATTTAATTTCGGCGTTTCATAAATCAGTGCGAGGCAGTTCGCCAGATGGTGCGCTTTACTGGTACTGCCGTATTTTAGCCGGTGGCGGCGACCCGCTTTATGTTGCAAGGCGCTTATTAGCAATTGCTACAGAAGACATTGGCAACGCCGATCCGCGCGCTATGGAAGTGGCTTTAAACGCATGGGATATATTCCAACGTGTTGGCCCAAGCGAAGGTGAGCGCGCTATTGCACAGGCCACTTTGTACTTGGCTAGTGCACCTAAAAGTAATGCGGTTTATATGGCGTTTAATCAAGCTAAACAAGACGCTAAAAACGAGCCAAGCTACCCCGTACCAGAGCATTTACGAAACGCCCCCACCAACTTAATGAAAGACTTAGGCTATGGTGCAGAGTATCGTTATGCGCATAACGAAGAAGGCGCATTTGCTGCTGGTGAAAAATACCTACCGCCAGAAATGGATGGCAAACAATACTACCAGCCAAGTGATCGTGGACTTGAGCAAAAAATTAAACAAAAGCTCGAGTATTTAAAAGAGCGCGACGCACAAAGCCCAATAAAACGTTATGAGCATGATTAAACTTTACATGATGATAGCCCTTGGCGGAGCGTCAGGAGCTTGTTTACGGTTTTTTATTAGCGAAACCATGCTAAAACTCCTCGGTAGGGGATTCCCTTTTGGCACGTTGACGGTTAATATTCTGGGTTCATTGTTGATGGGCATTTTATACGGTTTAATAGATAAACAAGTTATTGCCGTCAGTCCTGCTAAAACCCTCATCGGAATTGGCTTTTTAGGTGCGTTAACCACCTTTTCAACATTCTCAATGGATTCGTTGTTGTTATTACAACAAGGTCACTTTATTAAAATGGCCCTCAATATCATCTTAAACGTGATGGTGTGTATTTTTATGGCTTGGCTGGGCCTTCAGCTAGTAATGCAAAAAGGTTAAAAAACTAACATGTTAGATTCTAAATATTTACGTCAAGATGTCGAACAAACTGCAGCACGTTTAGCCGCACGTGGTTATGAGCTAGATGTAGCGGTAGTGACTGAACTTGAAGAAAAACGCAAAACATTACAAGTAAAAACGCAAGAACTTCAAAGTCAACGTAACGCCAGTGCTAAAGCCATTGGTCAAGCAAAAGCAAAAGGCGAAGATGCACAGCCATTGCTAGACGCAGTTGCTAACTTAGGCAGCGAGTTAGACGCAGCTAAAGCTGAGCAAGACGAAGTGTTAGAAGCAATTAAACAAATTGCCTTAGCAATTCCAAACTTACCGGACGAGTCGGTACCAGAAGGCGCTGACGAAGACGATAACGTAGAAATTTTAACTTGGGGTACACCTAAAAAGTACGATTTTGAAGTTAAAGACCACGTTGATGTAGGGCAAGACCTAAACGGCCTAGACTTTGAAATGGGCGTTAAAATTAGTGGCGCACGTTTTACCGTAATGCGCGGCCAAGTAGCGCGTATGCACCGTGCACTTACCCAATACATGCTAGACACCCACATAGATAAAAACGGCTACACAGAAATGTATGTACCGTACTTGGTTAATAGTGCAAGCCTTTACGGTACGAGCCAATTACCTAAGTTTGCGGGCGATTTATTCCACACGTTAGGCCTAGTGAACGATGATGGCGAGCAGCAAGCTGGCTTTAGCCTTATTCCTACGGCAGAAGTACCGCTTACAAACAGCGCACGTGATGAAATTTACGAAGAAAGCGATTTACCTATTCGCTTAACAGCGCACACGCCATGTTTTAGAAGTGAAGCAGGCAGCTACGGTCGCGATACCCGCGGTTTAATCCGTCAGCACCAGTTTGATAAAGTTGAACTAGTACAACTTGTAAAACCAGAAGATTCAATGCAAGCACTCGAAGAGCTAACAGGTCACGCAGAGCAAATTTTACAAGCGCTTGAATTGCCATACCGCAAAGTAATTTTATGTATGGGCGACATGGGCTTTGGCGCAGCAAAAACATACGATTTAGAAGTATGGTTACCAGCACAAGACACCTATCGCGAAATTTCATCATGTTCAAACATGGCTGACTTTCAGGCGCGTAGAATGCAAGCACGTTTTCGTCGTGAAGGCGCTAAAAAACCAGAGCTTTTACACACACTAAACGGCTCAGGTTTAGCGGTTGGCCGTACACTTGTAGCAATACTAGAAAACTACCAACAAGCCGACGGCTCAGTTGAAGTACCAGAAGTATTACGCCCATACATGGGTGGACTTGAAGTGATTGGTAAAGCTTAAAGTACTAGCTGTCAGTTTTTAGCTATAAGCTTTAGAAAGCCGCTGTTTTAACGAACAGCGGCTTTTTTGTGGGTAAAAGGTTAAAGGGAAAAGGTTAAAGGCGAAAGTAAAAGTCTAAGTTACGCTATTTGTCACTAAAAATAGTAAACCTGCCTCTATTGTTTATTTGCACAACACTTTTGTCTAATATTACTGATCTCCACCATTTTGGTGTTTTTCTACATTCAGTAAATTTAGATGAGAGCTAACTAATTGTTTACATGTGCTTATTCGCTGGTTACATTAGATTAATTGTAATATTTAGACATTTGTCGGTTTATAAAACGACAAATGTCGGATACAAAATTGTTATGAGCACAGGCAAGGAGTGTACAAAATGGATAGAGGTGTTATAGCTTCACCTGGGATCATACATAGATTACCCAAAGGGTTTCAAATGGAACGCAGTCTGTCGATTGATGAACTACGTTATTACATACTTTATTGGGATAAAGTTGTAATTCCCGGGAATAACCTTGTTTATATTGGCTTGCCTGAAGAGGAGAAGTTAATTGAGTCCGGTGCGCTTGAGCGCCCAAGAGTTGGGTTTAATGGACGATTTGAAGGTGATCAAGTTACAAATGCTATATTGTCTTGCCAAAGCTTGGTTGCAAAGGATTTAGTGAAAGATAAAACTACCGACTGGGTTGTTCATCAGCTAGGTGGTGAATGTCTATTTCCTAACGGTTTCAATCAACGAAGAAACATTATTCGCGTTGACCTTGCATCATCATTACCAGTTCCGACTGGCAATGTTGATATTTATGAATTATTAGAGTTCAAGGAAAAAAGAAAGGATGAGCTAAGCTCCCTCCATGCACATTTAGATGACTTATATGAACAAGTCCTAAGCTCTGTTGATCAAGATTTAGCATCTAAAAGAGCTATTTCAGATTTAGCTAAGTCTATAGGTGATTTAGATTCTGTAACTAAGGAGCGTTTTAACAAAACAGGTAAATTTGATTTATCAGCGGAACTTAATTTAAGTGGTAAAGATATATCCGTTGGTGCTGCATCAGGGGCAATTATTGACTTCTTTGCATCAGGAATGACATTGCCTATTGCTACCATTGCAGGTGCTTTAATTTCAACAATAAAAGTACAATCTAAAGCCACTAATACTTTTCAGCCAGCTAATAATAATTCAAAACTTGCTTTTCTATCAAACGCGAAAAGAGAGCAGTTGGTGTAAAGTGCTCATAACAAGCTATTCAAGAGGGAAAATTTACAACTGGCTGTTTTCACTCTGTTCAACATTTTAGAACCAATGGGGGGCAAATCTTGACTTCAGATATCAGAACTTAAATTTTTCAAAGCGGCTTAATTCAAGCCGCTATTGTGCTCTAAAAGCGCAGCGTCTCTTATCCTCTTTGTAAATTAATTTGCTTTAAACAACATCAGCTTTGCCTCTTTTCCATCCGTTAAAATCGCCACATTACCTTCAGCAGTGACAAACACATCTCTGAGCCTGCCTGTGGCTTCTGGGAAAATATGAGTCTGGGTGTATTCACCATTCGCTAAATTTACACTGTAGAGCTTTTTATCGACCAATGTAGTAATAAGCACGTGACGTTGCAGTGAAGGGAAGGCTGCATGGTTAGCGCCATAATATGCCATGCCTGATGGGGCGATTGAGGGCGTCCAATCTACGGTTGGTTGAGCCATTCCGGGGTAGTCTCTAAAGGGGGAAATACGTGCTTGTGAATAATCGTCACCGTTGGTGATTACCGGCCAGCCGTAATTAGTCCCAGCGGTTAAGTAGTTTAGCTCGTCACCGCCTGCAGGGCCGTGTTCGTGACTAATAATTTGCTTGGTATCGTAATCATAAACCAAGCCTTGCAAGTTACGGTGCCCGAGTGAATAAATGGCATGCGCGTTAGCGTTTTTGTGGCTAATAAACGGGTTATCGCTTGGTGTTGTGCCGTTTAAGTTTATGCGTAATGTTTTGCCAAGTTGACTGGTAATAACCTGTGCTTGCTCACGGTAGTCAAAGCCATCGCCACTTGAAAATAATAATGTGTGATCAGGCAGCACAAGCGCGCGGCCAGAATAATGCTGCGGTGTGCCTTTATCGGTGACTACTTTATAAATAATTTTTGGCGTTGAAAATTGCGCACCATCAAACGTGGCTTTGGCTATTACTAGCCTGTTTGCATCAAGCTCACCTTGGGCGTAAGTGAATATAATTTCTTGTGATTCACTGTAATTTGGCGAAAGCACTACATCAAGTAAACCACCTTGCCCTGCAACGTATAAGCCCTCGAAGTTTATTTTAACTCGGGTTTGTTGGTTGTTTTTAATGATAACAACATGGCCATCACGCTCGGTGATTAACCAGGTATTGTTTGGGAGTTTAACCATGCTCCACGGTGAATTGAGCCCTGTTGCTAAAGTACTAGCAGTATATTGCTGTGTTGGTAACTCGGCACTGGCGTGACAAGAAAACGCTAAAAGTGACAGTAGCGTAATACAATATAGAGATTGTTTACCCTGCAAGCCTTTGCTAGTGTAAGGAAAAAGTTTTATTTTAAGTTGAGATAACCATGCAGTTTTTAACACGTATACTCCCGTCATTTTTAGTTTCTTGGTTACTAACATTCACTCTTGCTAGCTTGTTTCATAGTCAATACGTTGTCAATCAATTAGTTAATGTAGGTGTTGTAGTGGGCTTTAATGATCGTGTTAACTTAACCCTTGAAGATTGGCTCGGCTTGCTACCGACCTATGGCGCTATTATTGCGGTTGCACTTGCTATCGCGTTTTTGGTTACTTGGTTTATTGCTAAAAAAATGAACAAGCAAGGTACACAACTATTTGTTATTGCTGGTGTGGTGGCGTTTGCAACGGCGTTAATTGCGATTGAATCTATTATGAATATTACTATTATTGCAGGCGCAAGAGGTTGGGGTTTTTATGCGCAATTATGTGCAGGTGCAGTAGGGGGTTATGTATTTGCAAAATTCATTAAGGAAAATAAGCACAAGGCAGCGCATCGCGGCTTTTAAGTCAGTATTGGTCTGCAATGTAAAAAGCCGCTATTAATATAGCGGCTTTTGTGTGTATAAATTGCGTCTTGATATCAAAAAATCAAACTAAACAGCTTGTAACCACTTAAGCCAAAAATAAGCACTAACACCGGTAAAGTAAGCAAGTTTACCAACATTGAGTTGGTGTATTTGCCCATTACTGATTTTTGGTTAACCAGCCACACAAGGTAAGTGGTGACAATAGGCAGTAATAGGCCATTAGCTGCTTGGGCAAAAATTATCACGGCAACAGGGTCTAAACCCAGAGACGCCACGGCTGCACCAAATAATAAAATAACAATGGCGACACTTTTAAAGCGGGTGTTATCCATTTTATTTGACCAACCTAACATGCCACACACGGCGTAAGCACCGGCAAGCGGCGCTGTAATAGCACTTGTTAAACCTGCAGCAAATAAACCAATAGCAAAAAAGTAATGAGCGGCGTCGCCAAGCAATGGCTCTAGCTGCACGGCCATGTTAGCCGCACTAATTTGCCCCGCATCGGTGCCATAAAATGCAACTGAAGCTGTAGATAAAATAGCTAAAGTGATCACACCGCCTAAAGTGATTGATAGGCCTGTATCAACATTTGTTTGTTTAATCACTTTTTGCATGTCGCTGTTACTGTCGTGTCTAGCAGCGAGTACGCCGGAGTGCAAAAATAAGTTATACGGCACTATGGTGGTGCCCACTAATGCCAATACCGTGGTAATTGAACCCTCAGGCATACTAGGAATAAAGCCTGCTAACACATCATTCAGCGAGGGAGCAGCCATAACTAACGTAGAGATAAACACTAGGCTCATTAAAATCACTAATAAAATAAGCGCGTTTTCAACAACTTTGTGTTTACCGCTGTAAAGTAACACCGCACTTAAAAATGCAATGAGTGGCGTCCAAAGCTGGGCATTAACATGAGGAAATATTTCAATTAATCCCATGCTGGCACCGCTAAGGTTGCCAGCCTCGTAGGCGGCACTACCTACTCCAATGGCGCTGATCACTAAAAATATAGCGAGAGATTTAAATAGGGGCGTTTCAATGTGAGCTCTTAGCGCTTGCGCTAAATCTTGCCCGGTGGCTACGCCAAGGCGCGCCGCCATAGATTGTAATAGTATGGTGGCAATAACTGAAAACAGTAATGTCCATATTAGTGCAAAACCAAAGTTTGCACCTGCCACGCTGGCAGTCGTAATAGTCCCTGGTCCAATGAAGGCAGCGGTGACGAGTAGTCCTGGTCCTAATCGCATAATTGACCTTAATAGTACTTTTGCATATTGCTATTTAAAGTTACATCTAACGTTTTATAACGCGATGCCTGTATTATTGCTGCCACTTATATAAAGTGCCTTGCAGCGATAGCCGCCCCTTGGCAAACCCTTGTTTGATGATAATCATATGTTAAAAAAGGTCGCGTAGGATACCAACTTATATATAAATTTAAAGGGGGGGGGCGCGTTTGCACAAAATTAATACAATCAATAAATAACAGTAATACCGGCTGTCTATCATCAACATTCCCAGCTGTCACTTTTACAGCTAATAAACCCCCTTCATCATTATGATGAGGTGAAGTTTAAAGCCATAAAACCAGCCCATTGATCCTTTGCCTCGTTTGGCTTCTCCCGCAAAAACGTGGTTGCGAGGAATACGCATGTTGTGACACACACCTGATTGATGAAAGGCAATTAATATAGTCATCACTTCGCTAGAGGATAGTCGAGATGGCTTAATTCGTTGCTTTTCACCTGATTCTATTAGGTGTTTAAGCCATTGAGGTTCAAACAATAAACAAAAATCATCGACATCTAGGTAAATTGCATCTAAATTATTCATGCCCTTGCCTCGGTAATCTTATGTTTCTTGGTCGAAAGATCTGATCACCGCAAGGGCATTTAGTTCCATTTCTTATGTGCAGCTCAGGTTAGCTAATAAATCGAGATGCTGTACTTCTTCATCAGTGATGACATAACCTATAGGGTTAGTAGGGCAAGACACACAGTACGCTAATGCTGCTGTCGCTTGCTAATACTTGCTCAACAGCTTTAAATTTAATGATATATTTAAATTGGTTTGAGCCACTTTCAGTATTTAAAATTTCCATATCGGGCTTTGTTGCTACAAACATATCGTCTGTTAAGCTTTGATCTGCATAGCCTACATATCAGGTGCCAGCGGAAATAAAACCTTTTTATGGCTTCCATCAGGCATACTGCCAGCTAACAGATTGAATAACAAAAAAATTGGCTTGGCTGCCATTACCCGCAGGGCCATCGTAAAGTCTAAATACGTTGGAAAGTGTATTATTCACAACAAACTTTTGTAACTCATTGATAAAAAATCATTAACCTCAGGCACTAAGGCCGGATTACCACCACCGAGCATAACAATATTTGGATTGTTACTGTTTTTAGCATCGCCTAAATCTTCAATTAACTGAGTAATACCATTAGGTTGAGTAAATTTAGTGCCAAAGTTTGAGTAATCCATAATGACCGTGTGCCTTAAAAAATGATAAGTTAGTGTAAATTAACACTATGAATTTGATATTGAAAAATTTTCACCGCTTAGATTACTATAGCGATAACCCACTATGATCGTTTTTAATATTTTAAGTAGGGCAGCCTTATCAGCAACCTTGAATCACACACTAAAACACCTTTAAACACCACAGCAGACGATTCGGTTATTACTGATACGAGCCTTAAAATTGCTACTTTTAATTTGTTTAATTACCTCGAGCCGCCTAATGCCTATTATGAATTTGAACGCATATACACTGCAGAGCAGTGGGCTAAAAAGCAGCGTTGGCTTGTAAATTACTTAACCGAGCATCAGCCTGATGTGATTGGCTTTCAAGAAGTATTTAGTATTAAGTCGCTTAAAGAATTAGTTAAAGAGCAAGGTTATGCGTACTTTGCCGTGGTAGATGAGCCCCAGGTAATCGACGACTTTATTTACAAACGCCCTGTAGTAGCGCTTGCTGCTAAATATCCCATCGTTGAAGTGGCGAGTGTTGAGCATGACCATGAGCTTGCTAAAACCCTTGGCTTAACTGAGGATTTTACATTTAGCCGAAAGGTGCTTAGAGCTACAATAACCTTACCGCATATCGGCAATACCGATTGCTATGTGGTGCATTTTAAGTCTAAGCGCTCAATGATAGAGCTCGATGAGCAAAACCAAGATCTCACACCCGAAAAAAACATTATCGAGCTATTAAAAGCCGATATAGCAGGGAGTTGGGGCTCAACAATTCAGCGTGGCAGTGAGGCTACATTGCTGATGATAGACATCATTGCACGCCGCGAATCTGCACAAAACCCAATAGTTTTAATGGGCGATTTTAATAACAACTTAGCCGATGGTGTATTAAGCCATTTGTTAACTAATACGCTGCGTTTTGCCCCGACGTTTGACAGTAAAACTTACCTTGCAAAATATTGCCTTAACGACGCGTGGCAGTTATTTACAAGGTCGCAATTAAATTCGGCTAATCAAAATAATGAAAATACAGTAGATTTAAAGCGAAAGCCTACCCATTATATTGGCGCGAGCAGCTCAGTGCTTGACTATATTTTGCTATCTTGCGAGTTTGACTCAAGTTACGACGACAGCTTTTTTGAGGTGAGCCAGTACCATACTTACGATCGTCATTTAATTAACCCTGAATTTGAGCGTGATGATTTAAGCACCGATCATGGCGTGGTATTGATTAGCTTAGCATTAAGGTCGTGACGGGTTTTGTTACTAAAAATTATAAGCTAATCTGCCGCTGACATAATTAATATTAAGGCGCTCAGTAGGTGCCTTGATGTTATCCCTTTCTTTTATCCTGCTGTTTTAAAAAATCACTAATAAATAGTGCATTAACTCTAATTTATATTGATCCACATCACCTTTATTAACGGTGAGGATGGTAGATTAGTGACGCTGGATTTTTAAGTTCGTTTAAATTGCTTATTACAACTACCCATGTTGTACTTTCAAGGCAGGGTTGCTTTAATATAACAAATAGCGTGCTGTATCATAAAAATTTTTACCTTGACTACCCTCACTTACATTACTTTATACATACATGGAGTTTTAGCACATGACAATTAAATCAACGTTCAAATCTTTGAGTAAGCTCGCTGTTTTGGTCATTGTGGGGGGGCTGGCTGGTATGCTTGGCAAACCTTGCAGCCTACATCATTTGCTGAACAACTCCCTGACAGTGTTGCCTATGGAAATGGGCGAATTGAAGCGACTGAGTACGATATTGTTACAAAATTACCGGGCCCGCTTAGTTGACGTTATGGTGCAAGAAGGCGATATGGTCAAAGCGGGTCAAACGTTAGCGGTTATTGACACTGATGATTTAAATGCACAGTTACGTGAAGCTCAGGCGGGGCTTCGTGTTGCTAATGAGTCTCGTAAATACGCATTAGCGATTGTAGAGCAGCATAAAAGTGAGCTTAATTTTGCACAAACTGAATTGCGCCGCTCTGCAAAATTATTGGAAAAAGGCCATATTTCAAAAGAAGTGGTTGATCAACAACGAACCACCTCTACTATTGCGCAAGCTGCTTTAACCGCGGCAAACGTAAAAGTTGTGCAGTCGGATGCTGAAATAGAAGCAGCGCAGGCACGTATTGAGCGATTACAAAGCAACATAGCCGACAGCACGCTCACAGCACCAATCAATGGACGCATATTGTATCGATTAGCTGAACCTGGCGAAGTGCTTGGCAGTGGTGGTAAGGTTTTATCGTTATTGGATTTAACCGATGTTTATATGAGTATATATTTACCAACAGCGCAAGCGGGCAAGGTAACAATAGGCTCACAAGCGCGCATTGTTATTGATGCTATTGCCGAGTATACATTACCGGCTAAAGTGACGTTTGTATCTGCACAGGCGCAATTTACCCCTAAATCGGTAGAAACCCGAAACGAGCGCGATAAACTGATGTTTAGAGTTAAGGTAAAGCTCGACTCGCAGTTATTAAAAGATCATATCAAACAAGTAAAAACAGGGGTGCCAGGGCTTGCTTATGTGTTGTTAGCGCCTGAAAAAAATTGGCCTACGTCATTACAGGTACGAGTGCCTGAATAATGGATAACGACGATAAAAACATTCAACAGCCATCAAGTGAAAGTGTGGTTAGGCTTACTAAGGTGAGCCATCGCTATGCTAATAATCGCGTGCTTGACAACATTAGTATTTCATTACCTGCCGGGAAAATGGTCGGGTTTATAGGCCCTGATGGCGTAGGAAAATCAAGCTTGTTGGCACTTATCGCAGGGGCAAGGACGATTCAAGAAGGGGAGGTTGAGGTATTAAACGGCAATATGCGCAGCAGTGGTTTTCGTAATACGGTGTCGCCACGCATTGCTTACATGCCTCAAGGACTTGGCAAAAATGTGTATCCAACACTTTCTGTGTTTGAAAATATAGATTTTTTTGGTCGTCTATTTTCTCAAAATAAAGCCGAGCGAAAACAACGAATTAATAACCTTTTAAAAAGTACAGGCTTAGAGGCATTTGCCGATCGCCCCGCAGAAAAGCTCTCTGGCGGGATGAAACAAAAACTCGGTTTGTGCTGCGCACTGATCCATGACCCTCAATTATTAATTTTAGATGAGCCAACAACCGGGGTTGATCCGTTATCGCGTCGTCAATTTTGGCAATTAATAAACAGTATTCGCGCTGAAAATACACAGATGAGCGTACTGGTTGCGACCGCCTACATGGAAGAAGCCGATGATTTTGATTGGCTAGTCGCTATGGACGATGGAAAAGTAATCGGTACGGGCAGCCCACAAAACCTAAAAACGCAAACGAATAAAGAATCGCTTGATGAGGCGTTTATAGCATTACTTCCTGAAGAAAAGCGCCATGATCATCAGCGGTTAGTTGTGCCACCTCGCAAACAAGACATAAACACAACTCAGTTCGCTATAGAAGCAAATGGATTATGTAAAACATTTGGTGATTTTACCGCCGTTAACAAGGTGAGCTTGAGTATTGAACAAGGTGAAATTTTTGGCTTTTTAGGCTCAAATGGCTGTGGAAAAACCACCACAATGAAAATGCTTACGGGGTTACAACCGGCAACCAGTGGCGAAGCAAAATTGTTTGGTGAAAAGGTCGATGCCAATAACATCGAAAGCCGCAAACGCGTTGGTTTTATGTCACAAGCGTTTTCGCTTTATAACGAGCTTACAGTAAAGCAAAACTTGGTATTGCATGCGCGTTTATTTCACTTGCCTGCAGAGAAAATAGAGCCGCGCGTTAAAGATTTAATTACTCGGTTTAACCTTAAAAAATACAGTGACGATTTTCCTACCGATTTGCCCTTAGGTATTCGCCAGCGTTTATCGCTTGCTGTTGCGGTAGTACATAGCCCTGAAATGCTCATACTTGATGAGCCCACATCGGGGGTCGACCCCGTTGCGAGGGATGACTTTTGGCAGCTACTCATTGAGCTTTCGCGCGAACAAGGCGTGACTATTTTTATTTCGACTCACTTTATGGATGAAGCGGCACGTTGCGATAGAATTTCGTTAATGCATGCAGGTAAAATACTTGCCAGCGATACGCCAGCTGCACTGTGCCAAGCGCGTAATACCGACACACTAGAAGCTGCCTTTATTGAATATTTAGAAGAGGCGGTAAATGCAGCCGGAGCAAGCTCGGCGATACAAGCATCGATAACGGATAAAACCAAAGCATTGGCTACAGCGCCCGCTACTTGTAAAAATAACATTAACCCCGCATTTAGTTTGTTGCGGTTATTTGGTTATGCGCATCGCGAAACGCTAGAGTTATGGCGCGATCCTATTCGCCTAACGTTTGCTTTGCTGGGCTCGATAATTTTACTGTTTATTTTAGGTTACGGCATTACATTTGATGTTGAAGATTTAAGCTTTGCGGTACTAGATCAAGACCAATCGCCCGAGAGCCGCAACTACATTCAAAATATGGCAGGTTCACGTTACTTTATTCAAAGAGCAGATATTAAAAGCCCACAAGAACTTGATAAACGAATGCGAAGTGGTGAGTTAAGCGTGGCCGTTGAAATTCCACCTAACTTTGCTCAGCAATTTAAACGCGGCCGTAAACCTGAAATTGTAGTGTGGATTGATGGTTCTATGCCGTTTAGGGCAGAAACGATTAATGGTTATATGAGCGGCTTGTATTACAGCTATTTAACCAACTTATCTTTGCGCACTTATGCACAAGTACCAAACTTAGTGCCAGCTAATATTGAATCTCGCTATCGTTATAATCAAGATTTTAAAAGCATTGAGGCCATGGTGCCGGCGGTTATTCCACTGCTATTAGTATTTATTCCTGCGATATTGATGGCGCTTGGCGTAGTGCGGGAAAAAGAGTTGGGTTCAATCATAAACTTATATGTAACACCGGTTAACCGGCTGGAATTTATTATTGGCAAACAGCTGCCTTACATTTTAGTGAGTATGCTCAGCTTTTTTGGCTTAGTCGCACTTGCTATTACTGTGTTTGGTGTGGCGCTAAAAGGCAGCTTTTGGGCGCTTAGTTTGGCTGCATTATTATACGTTACAGCGACTACCGGAGTTGGGCTGTTAATTTCGGCTTTTACAAAAACACAAATTTCAGCATTGGCAGCCACTACGGTGGTTGTGTTAATGATTGCCGTTAACTTTTGTGGGCTAATTGACCCTGTTTCTTCCTTAGAAGGGTTTGGCGCTATTATTGGTAAACTGTTTCCGACCACCTACTTTTTAGAGGCGTGTCGAGGGGTCTTTAATAAAGCGCTTAATTTTTCTGATTTATCAGCCCAGCTACTGCCTTTATTCGCTTTTATACCTGTGCTGACTCTGGCCAGTGTATTTTTACTTCCAAAGCAGGACAAATAGCCATGCAACGTCACGGAAATATTGTTAATTTAGGTATTAAAGAGTTGCGTAGTTTATGGCGTGATAAGGTTTTACTGCTATTTGTTTTTTTTGCTTTTACTGGTTTGATTTATGTGGTGGCTTCAGCCACGTCGATAGAGTTAAATAATGCGCCGATTGCAGTTGTTGATCACGACCAATCGCAATTATCTAAGCGTATTATTAATGCCTTTTATGAGCCTTACTTTAAAACGCCAGACAGTATTTCATTAAGCGATGTTGACTCAGCTATGGATAATGGCCGCTATACTTTTGTGCTTAATATCCCGCCTTATTTTGAGCGTGATGTACTTGCAGCTAAGCAACCTACAATTCAAGTAAATATAGATGCTACGCGCATGTCGCAAGCATTTATTGGTGATAACTATATTCAAACCATTATTAACGGCGAAGTAAATGAGTTTGTGCAAGGTTATCGAACCGTTTATTCACTGCCAATAAAGCAATCGGCGCACATTATGTTTAATCCAAACATGACAAGTGTATGGTTTGGTAGCGTGATGGAATTAATGAACGTGATCACAATGATTTCGATTATTTTAACTGGCGCCGCGGTGATCCGTGAACGCGAACACGGCACATTAGAGCATTTATTAGTGATGCCATTAAGCCCCTTTGAAATAGTGATGGCGAAAATTTGGGCCAATGGGGTAGTGATTTTATTACTAACTGCGTTTTCATTATTTATTGTGATCGAAGGTTTGTTACAAGTGCCTATTCATGGCTCGCCAGGCTTATTTTTATTTGGCGTTGCTATTCATTTATTTGCGACCACATCGCTGGGTATATTGTTAGGCACACAGGCGCGCACCATGCCGCAACTCGGGTTACTGATGATTTTAATTTTATTACCATTACAAATGCTCTCTGGCGGTGTTACGCCGCGAGAAAGTATGCCTGAGGTGGTGCAAAATATTATGTTATTGGCGCCAACAACGCATTTTGTAAAATTTGCTCAAGCTATTTTATACCGAGGAGCAGGGTGGGATGTAGTTTGGCCTTACTTTTTAGCATTAACTGTTATTGGCAGTGTGTTTTTTACTGTTGCATTAATGCGCTTTCGTAAATCAGTGGCGCAAGGTTAGGGTATTAAAATATAACGCGTGTTTTCAAAAAAGTGGCTGTTTAAGATAAAGCCACCCGTTAACGTTAAAGCGCTAATGGGTGGCTATTGAAGTATGGGGGAGTGATACCATCCGCAATAATTATTAAGCGAATGGGTTTGACTTAGTTTAGTCTTGGGTTAAGTGGTAAACCTTTCAGTTGTTGTAACGCGTTGTTTGCTAAACGAGTTTTTTGTTGTGTGTGCATACCTAAAGACGGTAGCTGATCCGCATTCAAAACCAGTTTATATTGGCTTAGCGTTTGTATAAGATCAGCGTTTAATACACTGTAATTAAGCGCTATTTTTTTGCGAAATTGCGTTTAATGGTGGCTACGTCTTTGTATTGTGCCAACTTAGCCAAGTTTTCACCTTTTTCGATTTCATATTGAGCTGAAAAAGCGGGCGCTGATACACAGTTCAATAGCGCTAAGGTTACCAAGCATTTGGTTATTTTATTCATCATATTCATTTACCGTTCCGTTATCAGTAACACCATAAAACAACACTTAGAATAAATGCTAAAATAAAAATTATAAAAATATGTAATTAGTACTGGTTTTAAGTTGCGCTCAGACTCTAAAAAAATACCAAGACGCTGTGATAGAGTAAGTTTTATATAAAGAATGAATCTATTACAAAAAATTATTTTACTAAAAAGTAATTACTATATACATCAGTGGCTTATCTTTGGCTTGATAGTTGCTGTAACGACTACTCTAATAACTACACAAAGGATTAAACAATGACCGATATAGCACATTCAGCGTTTATAGCATTTTATTTTTATTTAATTATGATGTTAGTTCAGTGGGCAGTGGCGACGTTTAGTAAAGCCAAACAGCCTGGGGCTGTACCAGGAAAAATTGATAAAGACCTATCTCATGAGAGTTTTATATTTAGAGCGCATCGCACCTTTCATAACACATTAGAAAACAGTGCGTTATTTATAGGAACGGTTTTATTTGCCTTTGTGATGAATTACCACAGTTCGGTTTTTGCAATCTGTATTTGGGTTTACGTTATTGCACGTTTAATTCATATGGCACTGTATTACGCCATTGCCACAGAGAAAAACCCCAGCCCGCGTAGTTACTTCTTTTTAATCGGTGTGATTGCAAACATTGTGATGTTAGTGCTGTTAGGACTGCGATTAGCAAGCTAATTAAATGATTAAAGCGAAAAGCAGACAGTCCCTAGCTTTTCGCTTACTTATTTTATTGGGCTGGCTTTGTTTTTCGCGTCACCATAAAACACATTAATGAGCCTAATGTAACTAATACTACGCCTTGCCAAAATGCGTTGGTGAGCGATAGTGATAAGTAAATAGAGGCAAATAGCGTAGACAATACAGGAATAAAGTAAGACAAGGTGCCTAACAACACTAGGTTACCGCCAATTATTGCTTGGTTCCATAGTGCGTAACCTCCACCAATAACCACCCCTGCCAGCAATAAAGTAAAACTAGAATATACGTTAAACTCAAAGCTGGGTTCATTACTCAGTCCGTAACTTATCCATAAAGAGATTGCCGTGGCTGCAAAAAATACACTAATGGCATTTTTACCCTCGCTAAGTTTAACCGTTACACTGCAATACACAGCCCAAATAAACGCTGCTGCAAACGCCATAGAGTAGGGCAATGGGTTGTCGCTAATATTAGCGGTTAATACAGCCATAGATAAACCACTGTTGCCTGCAATACACCATGCAACGCCTAAAAATGCAATCAGTATGCTCGGGTAGACTAATACGCTTACTTTAGTGCGGTTAACAATAATTGATAATAATATGGTTAACGCTGGCCAAAGGTAGTTAATAATTGCCATTTCTAACGCTTGCTGGCGACTATTTGCAAAGCCGAGGGATAACGCTAAACACATTTCGTAAATAACAAATAAGCTGCCACCAAAGACTAAATAGCGTTTTGGGTAATTGCTTAGCCTTGGTACACCCATGACTAGTATTAAAAAAATCGCACTGACGCTGTAAATTAAAGCAGCACCGCCAATAGGGCTAAATAACTCTGATAAATCACGAATAAAGGCAGTTAAACTGCTCCAAAGTAAAATAGCGAACACCCCATAGAGGGTGTATTTATGTTTGCTTAAAAATGACATGGTGAATTGCTTGATGAATGATAAAAAGTCAGTCGCGAATGTGACATTTTAAAAACAGTGGGGCAAGAGGTAGACTATAAAATTCGACTAAATAACTATAAATAGCTTTAAAATCAAAGAATAAGTTTAATTTTAGTTAACAAGAGCAGGCTATAATAATAGCCCGCCTTCAATTAGTTTAATTACTCAACGCCAATAAAGCCGCCGGTTTGATGTGCCCAAAGAGCAGCATAAATGCCGCCTTGGGCAATTAATTCATCGTGACTGCCTTGCTCTACAACGCCGCCTTCATCAAGCACGATGAGTCTGTCCATTTGTGCAATGGTCGATAATCGATGGGCAATGGCGATTACTGTTTTACCTGTCATTAAATCATCTAAGCTTGCTTGAATAGCCGCTTCGACTTCTGAGTCTAAAGCGCTGGTGGCTTCATCAAGTATGAGGATTGGTGCGTTTTTAAGTAGTACGCGTGCAATGGCAATACGTTGGCGTTGACCACCTGATAGGGTGACCCCTCGTTCGCCTACTTGCGCATCAAAACCTTTATTGCCTTTGCTGTCTTCTAAATCGGTTATAAAATCAAGGGCTTTGGCTTGCTTAGTCGCATCGAGCATTTCGGCTTCTGTGGCATCGGGTCTGCCGTATAAAATGTTATCTTTTACTGAGCGATGTAGTAGGGATGTATCTTGGGTAACCATAGCAATATAGCGGCGAAGGCTTTCTTGGCTTACATCCGTAATATTTTGGCCATCAATACTAATGCTGCCTTTGTCGGTGTCGTAAAAGCGCAGCAACAAGTTAACTAATGTGGATTTACCCGCGCCAGAGCGACCCACTAAGCCGATTTTTTCACCGGGTTTAATGTTTAAGTTTAATCCGTTTATTACGGGGCCACGGTTATTTTCATTCGCGGCTTTACCGTAGTTAAAATGTACATTATTAAAGTCGATTGCCCCTTGGGTGACCTTTAACGTTTCGGCTTCTGGTTTGTCATCAACCGCAATAGGATTAGAAAGGGTGCGCATGCCATCAGCCACGGTGCCAATGTTTTCAAATAAGCTGCTAATTTCCCACATGATCCATTGGGCCATGCCATTGAGCCTTAACGATAAACTCAATGCCACGGCAATCGCTCCTGCACTAATGGCGCTTAACGACCATAAATACAAAGACACAGCTGCTACCGAAAACACTAACAAATAGTTTAAGCTTTGAATAACCACGTTTAAGCTGGTGACCAAGCGCATTTGTTTATAAACAGGCTGTAAAAATACATCCATACTTTGTTTAGCGTATTGTTCTTCGCGTTGAGTGTAAGAAAACAGCTTAATGGTTGAAATATTTGTGTAGCTGTCGACGATACGCCCGGTCATTTCTGAGCGTGCATCAGCCTGTGAGCTGGCAATACTTTTTAACCGGGGTACAAAGTAAATTTGCACGCAAATATACAATGCTAACCACACTAATAATGGCAACATTAAACGCCAGTCTGAGGCGGCCACTAAAAACACCATTGAGCTAAAGTAAACAGCAATGTACATCAGTACATCAAGTAACTTAGTGACTGACTCACGTACTGCTAATGAGGTTTGTAATACTTTTGTAGCGATACGCCCAGCAAATTCGTTTTGATAAAAGCTGACACTTTGACGCAGTAGATAACGGTGTGCCAACCAACGAATCGACATAGGGTAATTCCCCAATAGCGCTTGGTGTAAAATAGCTGATCTAAAAAACACCACTACAGGCATGACGACTAAAAGCATTAACCCCATTTTTATTAACGCGGATTGTTGCTGCGAAAACAGCTCTTCAGGTGTGTACTCGCCAAGCCAGTCAACCAGTTGTCCCATATAACTAAATAAAGACACCTCTAAAATAGCGAGTAATGCGGCACTGAGCGACATAAGCACTAACGACAGTTCCATGCCTTTAGTGTAGTGACGACAAAATGCAAAAAGGGTTTTAGGAGGCTGAGATGGAGAACGCTCTGGGAACGGTTTAGTCATCCGTTCAAATAGTCGATACATATTAACTGCTTAATTAAATATTTTATAAAGATGTCCCATTATACCATTGTAAAACACAAAGGCGCAGTGGGAATGAGGTGTGCGTCGGTTAACTTAAGTTGAGTTAACCGTTTATAGCTTAGTGTGGCCGGTTTTATTTTTTACCAGCCAATACGATATACCCAGTGCTAAATACGGTCAAAACAGTATAAGTGATTATTTTTATTAAAATAGTGTGCTTGAACAGAGGACTTGTTTGGTGAGGGTTAAATTGTAAGTAAAATTCAAGGTGTTAATAATCTGTAATTAAGCGTGTGATTTTTAGTGTCTATCTCAAAAGGTTTGCGGTTATTGGTTTCTGCTGTCATGTTGGTAGCATTTATTATGAGGATAACAATGCGATGTCTTATTTAGGTTTAAAGTTAGTTAATCGACTTATAAAGTATGGTGTGTTGGCATCATTATGCTCTGTAACGCTTACAAGCTTTGCTGGCGAGTCTACACAACAAGCATCATTGCATAAAATTGCACAAGAAATTTCGGCGCAGCGTATTGAGAGTGATATTCAAACGCTGGTGAGTTTTGGTACGCGACATACGCTATCAGAGACTAAGTCTGATACACGTGGTATTGGCGCTGCAAGGCGTTGGATTAAAAAAGAATTTGAAGCGATTTCGGCGCAATGTGGTGGCTGCTTAGAAATAATAGAGGTAAAACAAACCATTTCGGGAGAAAAGCGCATTCCTAACCCTGTAGAAGTGGTTAACATAATTGCGATTCAGCGCGGCAGCATTGAGCCTAATCGTATGGTGATGATGTCGGGTGATATAGACTCGCGCGTTAGTGATGTAATGGATTTTACCAGCGATGCGCCAGGTGCAAACGATAACGCTTCAGGGATTGCCGGTGTTATTGAGGCAGCGCGTGTTTTATCGAAATATACATTTAATGGCTCGGTTGTTTACGCGGCGCTCTCAGGTGAAGAGCAAGGTTTATTTGGCGGTAAAATTTTAACCGCTTATGCGCAAAAAAATAATTGGCAGGTTCATGGTGTTTTAAATAACGACATGATTGGTAATATTACCGGTATTAATGGCGTAACCGATAACACCACTGCACGCATTTTTTCAGAAGGGACGCGAGTGGTTGAAACCAAAGAGCAAGCGCGTACTCGTCGTTTTACAGGTGGCGAAGTTGACTCAGCGAGTCGTAATTTAGCGCGTTACATAGACACCATTGCCGATAAGTACATTGAAAATTTAGACACTATGCTGGTATACAGACTCGACCGATTTGCTCGAGGAGGGCATCATCGCCCATTTAATGATGCGGGCTTTGCGGCTGTACGTATAATGGAAACTAACGAGCATTACGACCGTCAACATCAAGACCTACGCACCGAAAATGGCATAGTGTACGGTGATACCATCGATGGGGTTGATTTTGATTACGCCGCAAAACTCACGTCATTGAATGCGGTGAGCCTAGCGTCAATGGCATGGGCACCAGCGCCACCGAAAGAAGTGAAAATTAGTGGTGCCGTACGCGCCAGTACCACACTTTCTTGGCAACCATCGGAAGATAAAAATATTGCCGGTTACAAAATTTACTGGCGCTATACGAGTGAGCCACAATGGCAATACAGCCAATGGGTTGATAATGTAAGCGAGTTTACGCTTAAAAATGTGGTTATTGATAACTACTATTTTGGCGTTGCTAGCGTGAATAAACAGGGTGTTGAATCGCCAGTGGTGTTCCCCGGTGATGTGGGGTCGTTTGATCACAACATAAAATAATCGGTTTGCTTAAAAACCCAGCAAACAGCTGCGAATAAGGTGTTAAGCACGCTATTTATGCTTGCGCCTTATTTGTTATGCCCTTAAAGTGTAAACAAAGAAGTAAAAAGGTTATTAAAATGCAGCAACAAGAACAAAAACCATTAACACCAGAGCAGCAAGCTGAACTTCAGCAACAAGAAATTCAATGGCAGCGCGAATGCTTTCAAAATGCGCAAAAGCATTTAGCTGAAAAAGGCATTATGCCCAAAACATTGCTTGAAAAAGAAAGTCGCTTTTTAGCGCCTTTATGTGCGCTTTGGAAATTTAAAGCGCAAAACGGTAAAAGCTACTGGGTGATCACCGGTCGTTTACCAACCGATCATGCTGAAGCGTCTGCAGCAAAAGATGCACGCGATGCAATGCGTTATTTTTCACTGCAGTGGCAGTTAAAGGCCGATCAAATTATTACCGCGGGTGCGCGAGATAAAACCCAAGCTGATTTTGCAAATTTACTGATTAACCGTGCACATGGTTTATATGAAATGCATGAAAACGAGCAGCTTTGGGCAAAAGAACCCGCTTAATAAATAAAAGTGAATACATTAAAAAAACCTAACTTAGCGACCTAAGTTAGGTTTTTTGTTGGAACTTTAATAATTAAGCTCGAAACATAAATAGACTCTAATAAGCGCTATCTACGCGGACTGTGTTATTAGTTAAATAAATAAGGCGCACATTATCACCTTGGTGAAAAGGCATAGCGGGATCGTTGTCTTGTACCACCATAAATTGTTCACCACTTTCTACTTGTATTAGTAGTTCAACTAATTGGAGGTTTTCATAGCGTTGTGTCTGTTGCTGATTATGCGCAACATTACCACCAATCACTGATCCTAAAATAGTCGCTACTGTGCGACCGCTGCCACCACCAAACTGGTTACCAATAACACCACCTAATAGGGCACCCCCAAAGGTTTTCCAACCGTTACTTTTATCGTGAACCAATTGTTGCTCTGTAATGTTGCGCACCGACTTCACTTTACCAAATAGTACTTGCTGCACAGGAACGGCTTTATTGCGTTCATACTTGGCAAAAGTGGGGGCGCTAAATATTAATAAAGTGCATAAAAATAAGCTAAGTGTTTTCATGGTTCGCTCCTGTTAGTTACCAACCAAAGGTAGATTTTTCACGGGTTTTACGAATTTCAGTTTCGTCAGCCCATTCAACAAGGCCACTTTGCATATCCATTAAGCGCATTGTAAATTTGTAGTATACATCTGCTTTATCAGCATTGGATTTAACAATGCTCGATAGGTTACCGTACAGCATATATTGCGCACCAATTTGTTTACCAAAGGCCACCGCAGTGCTTGGATTGATCAGTGCATCTTCATTTTGAAATGTAAGTTGTTCACGAACCGCTTCTACACGGGTCATATCAACAAATCTAAATTTTCCACTGCGAAGTAATTGAGTCGAAATTGAGTCGGTAATTGACTCAGTGTCTATGTGTTCACTGGTTTTGTTTTTAATACGCTCAACAAATACCACAGGGCGTGTATTGGCAGTCATAGTACCAACCACTGGCGAACTGAGCAGTGAGTCGGTCATTTGCGAGGCTACTTTTTGTAGGTCGGTAGAGCCAAAGTTTATATCTGTGGTTTCTACGGCTTGGGCATCACCATAACTAACGACTGCTTTATTAGCACAGCCGGTTAGTGTGAGTGCGGCTAAGCCTAAAATTGCATAGCCAGAGAGTGATTTGAATTGTTTATTGATCATCATGGTTTCCTTTAATCTTTAAATTTTTGAGCTTCAGTAGACACTTCTCTTACAGCTAAAGAGAAAGTAACGGCATTAGGGCTAGGCGCGAGTCCTGCAAGCTGAGTTTTAGCAAAGCCAAATAATGTGAGGGCTTGCCACGGCGAGTGGTTGCCTTTAATTACAAAGCCATCTTTATCAAACCAGTTAAATTGATACTGTAAATATTGTGACTTTTTATAGGTACTCGCCAAGGTGACTACCACGTCGGTTAAGTTATTTGTTTGACGGGTTTTTACATCACTAATTAATAGCTTTTTTGCTAACTGTGGATTGTTAACATTGAGCTGCTCTTTGTAGGCGTTGGTAGTTTGTTCAACTCCAATGCCTGAGGTTACAGGTCGGCTGCTACATGCACTAAGCATAAACAACGCAATAATGGGGAGTATGTATTTCATGATGGCTCCTAAAGTTGCACTACATGGGAGTTAAAATAGTTATTAACAGAGGTTAGGTAGATTAACGTTAACCTTTGCTTACTAACGGTAAAATTTATTGGCGGTTGTGAGCCAACATTTAAGGTATGTTCGCCTGCAGCCACTGCACTGCGGGCAAGACTAATTTGATTGGGTAAGGTAAGCCAGCTGCGAGTATCGGCTTGCTCAGATGCAAGATTATATAAGTTTGCTAAAATATTCCCCACATCACCGCCACTGCGGGCAAGCTCAGCGCGCAGCTTTTCTTTCGCCACTAAGCGAAATATTTGTCTCGATACGCGTCCAGCAACTTGCTGCTCTAACGTTTTAGCGGCCAGTGCTTCTAAGTGTACTAACGGGCTTAGTGATAATACATGGTCATTAATTTTGACGTTGTTAACGGTGCTTTCATAAGCATTATTTATATAAATGGGCATGGCGAGACTATAAAAGCGGGCGTCTCCTTGTGAAGTATAAATGGGTAATCGTAATTTAAATTCGTGTTGTTTTGGTATCAGGCCTTGTTCGAATAATATAACCACTTCACCTTGGTTTTTTTCTAAGCTGTTAACTTCGCCAAACTGGCGTTTAAATTGGTTAAAGTCATCAGCAAAACCTTGTTGCTTAGCAAGACGCAGTACATCGTGTTGTAAATACGGATTGTTAGGTTGTATTTCGAGCGCTTTTTTATAGTCTATGTAGGCATCATCTCCTTGCTTTGCCGTTTCATATAGCAAGCCTGATAAATAAAACGTGTACGCATTTTGAAAGCCATTTTTAACCGAGCGAATTAAGTTATCCATATTAGGGTAGTGTTGCTGTGCTTGGGCAGCGGCATTATCAAATTCGCTTTGATTATTTAGTAGTTCATCAACTTGTACTTTATTAGCACGGCGTATTTCAACTAAGGCGCTTTCAATATCATGTTTATAAACATAATTGAGCGCTTTGTAGCTATGCAACATACTCATTTCGTAGGCGGGCGGTGTATAACCAATAGCTGAGTCGTTGGTTAACAGCGCATTACTTTGCTCAAGCCCAGCACTTACTTGTATTTTTGCAGCTTGGCGCTTAGATTGCATTTGTTGATAGACATTTTCAAAATGAACTTGTGCGTTATCGGGGTTATTGGCTAAATCCGCGATGCGGCCTTGCTCTAATTGGCTCAGTAAATAATTACTGTGTGTTTTGCTGTTTTTGCTTATTAAGGAGCGTGCACTCTCAATATTATTATTCGTAATGGCTTGTCTAATAGGGGTGGTATTAGTGGCGTAATCATTAAAGAGATCGTCAAAGCCAATGGTGCTACAACCACTTACAATAAAGCAAAGACTAAAAATTAAAATGTGACGCACACGCACTCCTTCTTATTTATTCTGTAAGGTTAACATACTGCCAATAAATACAAGTGTGAAAGATTGTAAAAAAGCGTAGTGTATAAACATAGAACAAAAACCCTTAACAAAAACTTTATCATTTAAAAAATAACCATGTTAACGTTTACAGCATTGGGCGTTAATTTAATCGGTATATAAATAAGGTACATATTTATCAATACGTTAGGAATTAATTTGAAAGCAACACTGTTTACCATTATCGCGTTAGTTGCTTTTGCTGCAAACTCGTTATTGTGTCGGTTAGCGTTGGCGCAAGGCTACATTGATGCGTGGAATTTTACCGTTATTAGGTTAATGAGTGGGGCAGTGTGTTTGACCATTATTATGCTGCTCTACACTAGGCAGTTAAATAAAAAAGCGCAGTTAAGTAATCCTATTATTAACGATACTGGCAGTTGGCGAAGCAGTGCTAGCTTATTGATATATGCGCTGTGTTTTTCTGTTGCTTATATCGAGCTTGATACCGGTATGGGGGCGCTTATTTTATTCTCAGCGGTGCAATTTACAATGATTGGCTGGGGCATATATAAACAAGAGCGTTTAAGTGCTGTGCAATGGCTTGCATTTATAGTGGCGTTTGCGGCATTTGTTTACTTAATGCTGCCCTCACAGACAGCACCACCGCTGATAGCTGCATTATTAATGAGTATAAGTGGCATTACGTGGGGAATTTACAGTATTCGTGGCAAGGCGTGTGTGTCGCCGCTAAGAGCCACTACCTTTAATTTTATTCGTAGTTTATTAGTGCTACCTATTTTAATTGTGGTGGGAATGAGCCAGCTTAAAAATATACGTATCGAAGGAGCGTTACTTGCAATAGCCTCAGGTGCCATCGCATCTGGCGTAGGGTACAGTATTTGGTATGTGGCTATGCCACTATTAAAGAGCACGCATGCAGCCATAGTTCAGTTATGCGTACCCGTTTTGGCGGCTATTGCAGGGGCTGTGTTTTTATCTGAAACATTAACTGTACAATTTATGCTCCCCAGCAGTATCATTTTACTAGCGGTATTGGTTTTTACTTTAAATAAAAAGACTAAAACTGCTTAGCTGGTGGACTTACATTGATCACAAAGCGTTCATACAATGCAGGTAAGTGGGTTAAAATAGCATCTTTACCTAATAAATCACTGTGTTTAATGCAGTCGTGCAACACTTCTGGCGTAAGGTGGCGAATAAGCTGTGCTGATTGCGCTATGTGGCTAATATGCCAAAGCTCAGGAGCTACCCCGCCCAAGTCGTACTGGTAAGGTCGATAAAACCCAAATTCTGCTAGATGAGTGTCTAGCCATTGGCTTAGTTTAGCAAAAGGCCCACCTTGCTGATATTCATTAGGGCTCAATTGCAAAACATAATCGTCACTTACTGCGCCTTTATCGTAAATATCTAAATCAGTCCCTAAATGATGGCGACTCGCCCCCGGTAGCGCAGAATAAAGCATAATGGCAATGCATTTATCAATATCACTGAGCGAATTAATATCAACGTGTTGCTGGGCTTTGTTTAATACCGGCCGCTTAGCGGAAAATTTAGCGTTCCAAATAGCTGATTGACGGTTAAAATCCCGAAAACTTGATGCAATACATAAGTCAAAGCCTGCTGATGCAGCCGCTGTTTGCAGTGCAATAAAGTCATTTACAATATCGGCATGCAAAGAGTGATTTTGTATGGCAACTAAATGTGCATCACTTTGGCCAGTGATGCATTGTATGAGTTCTTTATTTGCAGTCATTAAGTTAACAGGTGCTCTAATATTTGTTCGTAAATATCGGCCAGCGCGATTAGGTCGTCGGTGCTAACACACTCGTCCACTTTATGAATAGTGGCATTACGTGGCCCTAATTCAATAACTTTAGCACCCGTTTGTGCGATAAAACGACCATCTGAGGTGCCACCTGTTGTTTCTAAGTTAGTGGTTAACCCCGTTACCGATTTAATTGCGGCTACGGTGGCATCAACCAATGGGCCGTGATCGGTTAAAAACGGCAAGCCATTCACAATCCAATTGAGTTCATAATTTAAATTGTGTTTTTGTAAAATGGAATTTACTTTTTGTTGTAGTTGTTGATGAGTAACTTCGGTACTAAATCTAAAATTAAATTGTACCTCTAGTTCCCCAGGGATCACATTGCTTGCGCCCGTACCGCCATTAATATTAGAGATTTGAAAGCTGGTGGCTGGAAAAAAATCATTACCCATATCCCACACAGTTTGGCTTAACTCGGTTAAAGCTGGCGTGGCTAAATGAATTGGGTTTTGTGCTAAATGTGGATAGGCCACATGACCTTGCACGCCTTTTATAGTTAAAAACCCCGTGAGTGAACCACGGCGGCCATTTTTAACCACATCACCGAGTACATCGCGAGAAGAGGGTTCACCTACAAGGCACATGTCTATTTTTTCACCGCGCTCCTCTAAAGTATCAATCACGCGGGTAGTGCCGTTAATAAACGGGCCTTCTTCATCTGAGGTAATTAAAAACGAAATGGAACCTTTGTGATCTGGATGCTTAGTCACAAAGCGTTCGGTTGCCACAATCATCGCTGCTAATGAGCCTTTCATGTCGGCAGCGCCACGGCCATGCAATAAGCCGTCTTCAATTAGGCCTGCAAAAGGCGGGTGCTGCCAGTTTTTTTCAGGCCCAGTGGGCACTACATCAGTATGACCGGCAAAACAAAAATGGGGCGATTGGGTCCCTTTGCGTGCCCATGTGTTTAGGGTATCGGTAAAAAATAGCGATTCAATATCAAAGCCAATGGCGCTTAGACGTTCATTCATCATATGTTGGCACCCGGCATCTTCAGGTGTAACCGACTCTCGCTGAATTAAGGCTTGGGCTAGGGTAATTACTGGATGGGTCATTATTTAAAAATCTCATCGTATTGTGCTGCTTTAAAGCCTAAGTGATATTGCCCGTTATTAACAAGAACAGGACGTTTGATCATCGCCGGTTGTTCAACGAGTAAATTTATAGCGGTTTGTTTAGTCAAGCTTTGTTTTTGCTCATCAGTAAGCGCTCTGTACGTTGTGCCACGTTTATTAACCAATTGTTCCCAATCAATATGTTCTGCAAAGTCGCTTACCATGTCGTTATTAACGCCGTCTTTGCGGTAGTCATGGAAAGTGAATGCGATGTCGTTATCGCTTAGGTATTTTTTTGCTTTTTTAATTGTATCGCAGTTGCTAATGCCATAGAGAGTGATCATAAATCTACTTCTTTTTAATAATAGTTAATAAGGTATCTACACCGGCATTAACTTGCGGGTGAGAATAATGAAAAGTGCCTAAATTATGGCCATTGAGAATTATAAGGCTGGCTAAAATAGGCGAGTCGAGCTCACGTAAATCAAAATAAGCAAGGCGTTGGCCTTTGGTTATTTTGCTGCCGTTAAGCTGAGCAATATGAGTATGCGTAAGTGTTTGTGAATCGGGAACAGCTAGGTTTATTAATACTTTTAAGCCGTTATTGGCTTTTAAAATAAATTCACAACCGGCACTTTTTACCTGCAGTAAGGTGCCATTGAAGGGCGCTAATACTTTATGACTCGATAAACTAACAACAATACCTGGGCCGAGTGTGCCAAAACGAAAAAAGGGTTGTGGATGCTCTTCCATTGGCATTACTTTACCACTGAACGGACTCGTGATTTGTATCGCGTTTCGAGGAATTTTATTTTTAGTTAAATAGCTAACGTCTTCAGATTTCATTATTTATTGAGTTACCACGTTGTAGCCATCGGCTTTAAGGGCTGTAATTGCTTTGGTGACCGTTTGTTTTTTTACTAAAATATAGTCGGTATCGTAGGTCGATATCGAAAAAATGGACACGCCGGCTCTGGCTAATACACCTGACAGGTTTGCCATAATGCCAGTTAACGAAAACCCTAAAGGGCCTATTACTTCCAGTGCTTGCCAATTAGATTCAGTGTCTTGGCTATCAATAATAAAGTCGACAGGGCAAACAACTGACAGTTCATCATGCGTTTTTGAGATAAAAAATAACGGTTGCTTTAACAGCGCAGGCGGTATGTCAGCATCAAGGGCTAAACTATGAATAGATAACACGGTGCTGTGTAATTGTAATGTTTGTTTTGACATTAAACGTATCGCCAGCAGCAAAATAATAGCTTTATAGTATAGAGTATTGAAGCTAAATTAAAGGCTCAAGTTTAGGCCGTGCTATATTTTTATTAGCTAAAAAATAATTGTCCACAATTTCTGTGGATAAGCTTGGGGGTTGTGAGGTATAAATAGCCTAACCAGTTGATTATTAAATAAAAAATGGCTAGGCTATAAAAAAGGCATGTTAATTACAGGCCTTAATTAAGCGCTTCTACTTGCGCCGCCTGAATGGCTGTTAAAGCAATGGTATACACAATATCGTCAACTAATGCGCCACGGCTTAAGTCGTTAACAGGTTTGCGCATGCCTTGTAACATAGGACCAATACTGGTCAAATCAGCACTTCGTTGCACTGCTTTGTAGGTGGTATTACCCGTATTTAAATCAGGGAAAATAAACACGGTTGCTTTACCGGCAACCGGGCTATCTGGCGCTTTTTTAATAGCTACACTTTCCATAATGGCCGCATCGTATTGCAATGGCCCATCGATAATGAGATCAGGACGCTTTTGTTGGGCAATTTTTGTTGCTTCGCGGACTTTTTCTACATCAGCGCCACTGCCCGAATTACCCGTGCTGTAACTTATCATTGCTACACGAGGTTCTATGCCAAATGCGGCAGCAGAATCGGCAGATTGAATTGCAATGTCGGCTAGTTGTTCAGCATTAGGATCAGGGTTAATAGCACAGTCACCATAAACAAGCACTTGATCAGGCAAAAGCATAAAAAATACCGACGAGACTAATGATGAACCTGGTGCGGTTTTAATCAACTGTAAAGGCGGGCGAATGGTATTAGCCGTGGTATTGACTGCCCCTGAAACCAGCCCATCTACTTTTCCTTGCTCTAGCATCATGGTGCCCAGTACCACGTTATCTTGCAGTTGTTCCTTTGCAATAACGTCAGTTAAGCCTTTGTTTTTACGAATTTCGACCATAGGTGCTACGTAGTCATTAATAATACTAGTTGGCTCTATTACAGTCACATGCTCGTTCAGTTCAATCCCTTGTTGCTCCGCGATTCGAAATATTTCATCGCGATCGCCAAGTAAAATTGTTTTAGCAATGCCGCGCTGGCCACAAATAGCAGCGGCTTTAATGGTTCTAGGCTCGTTACCCTCAGGCAGTACAATCGTTTTATCCGCTTTACGTGCTTTATCGGTTAATAAATACCTAAAGGCCGGCGGGGATAACTTGCGGGTTTTTCCCACACTTTTTGCTAATGTGTCCAGCCAATCAGAATCGATATGTGCAGCGTTATGATCTTTTACTTTTTCAATGCGTTGTTCATCGTCGCTAGGCACTTCTAGGTTAAAGTTATGCAACAATAAAGAAGTGCGCCAGGTATCGCCCTCGGTTGCCAAAATTGGTAGGCCAGTTTGCATAGCTTGTTCACATAGCGCCATAATACGCGGCTCAGGCTCAAAACCACCGGTAAGTAAAATTGCACCTAGTTTTGTGCCATTCATGGCCGATAAGCAAGCTGCAACGAGTATATCTGAGCGATCGCCAGGGGTTACCAATAACGCACCTGGCGTAAAATAGTTTAAAATATTGGATACCGTGCGGGCACAAAATGTAATTCGTCTGAGTCGGCGGTGTACCATATCACCTTCGTTGATAATAGTGGCTTTTAAATAGGCACTTAAATCTTTAACACGTGGGGCAACCAGTTCAAAATCCCACGGAATAGCGCCGAGTAACATAAACGGGTTTTTTCTAAAAATAGGTAAAGAAGCTAAGCGGTTTAATTCGTTATCAAGCGCTTCTGGCTTATAGGTATCGACTAAATCGGCGCGAGCACGACCTTCCTCATCAAGGGGGGCGTTTACTTTATTAAAAATACAGCCAAGCACGCGAGGATGGTCAATGCCACCATAGTTACCAGCGGCTATTTCTAGTCGGTCTTCAATTTGAGTAATGTTGTAATTGCCAGGGGTAAGTACAAAAATGATATCCGCCCCTAAAGTTTGTGCGATTTCTCGATTTACTCTCCCCGCATACGGTTGGCGACGGGTAGGCACCATGCCTTCAATAATAGCCACTTCATCATCGTTAATTTTACTTTGAAAACGCTCTACAATTTCTTCTAGCAGGTCATCGCCTTTGCCATCGCCAATCATTTGCTCGGCGTAATCCAGCGCAAATGACGTAGGTGGATCAATAGGTGAGCCTTGGGTAACAATTTGTGTTGACTTTTCTGGGCCTGTTTCACCCGCGCGTGGTTGAGCTATAGGTTTAAAAAAATTAACTTTAACAGTTTTCTGTTCCAGCGCCCTTACCAAACCCACCGATACTGAGGTTAAACCAACCCCAGTAGAAACGGGGATCAACATAATACGACGAGCCATATTATAACTCCTTGGTAATGTTTGCGGCATCAAGTGCGATCACCCATTCTTCGTTAGTGGGCATAACGACCGCTTTGCTACGTGAATCAGCTGTACTAATTAACCCAGCTTGGCCAAAACGTGCATCAAGGTTTGCTTGTGGGTCTAAATTAATACCTAAAAAGGCCAATTGTTTAAGTACTTTATCACGGATAATATCGGAATTTTCGCCAATACCGCCGGTAAAAATAACTGCGTCTAGCTGTTGCAGCGGGACCATGTAAGCGGCTATTTGTTTTGCGAGGCGATAACAAAACATATTAAGAGCCAGCATAGCTTGCTGGTTGCCTGCAATAGCGGCTTCTTCTATGGTGCGACAATCGTTAGACAACTCGCTTATGCCTAATAAACCACTTTTTTGATTGAGTAAGTCATCAATTTGCTGAGCAGTGTAATCGAGTTGCGTGGTTAAAAAGTTAAATAGGCCCGGATCAATGTCACCACAGCGCGTACCCATAACAAGCCCTTCAAGCGGGGTTAACCCCATACTGGTATCAACACTTTTGCCATTTTTAATCGCACACACTGAACAGCCGTTGCCTAAGTGGGCGCTAATAAAGTTACTGTTTTCAATAGGAAGTGCCAACAACTTCGCAGTTTGTCCTGCCACATATAAATGGCTGGTGCCATGAAAACCATAGCGCCTAACACCAAAGTCTTTATAAAGCTGATAAGGAAGGGCATAAAGATAAGCGACTTCATCCATTGTTTGATGAAATGCTGTATCGAACACGGCTACTTGCGGTAAGTTTTTAAATGATGCTTGCGCTGATGAAATACCCAGCAAGTTAGCGTGGCCATGCAAAGGTGCTAGCGTGGCTGCTTGCGTGATACCTGCAGTAACGCGTTCATCAATTAATACTGATTGGGTAAAATGCTCACCGCCATGCACAACACGATGACCAACAGCAACTAGTTGCTCATCAAGATTGTGATCTTTTATTAAATCAACCAGCGTATCAATGGCATGCGCGTGTGCCTGATTAGCAGCAAGTTTAATGGTGGTCTTTTCTCCCTTAAATTTATATTTTATTGAGGGAGCATCTGCACCTAGGCGCTCAGCTAAACCTGAAATAATGTCTTTTCCTGTGTTTGCATCAATAATTGCAAACTTTAAACTTGAGCTTCCACAATTAAGTACCAAAACATGGTTTGGTTTTTTTGGCAGAGTTGGCATAGAATCATTTTCCATTTAAATATTAATCAGTACACTTGGTTGATATATAAGCATTGTAGGCTTAAATGGGTATAGACTAAAGTGTAGTTGACTTTATTAAAAGGGCTTTGTGGAATTCTTTCTATAATTTATGCTTTTTGTGAGTTTTACTAATGAAATTAAGCATTTTTACCGATAAAGTGAGAGTTGTGTTACACTTTTATAAGCAAGATGCTTTTACAAGTGTTAAATGCCGTGATTGTGAGGATTTATAATGCAAAAAAGTGTGATATCACAAGTTCAATTAGGGCGCGCTTATGCTAAAACATGGCCTATGCGTAAAGAGGTCGCGCCATTATTTGCCGAGTTTAAAGTGATCAGAGCAACCGAGCTTGCGATTACAGTAATGCCTATTTTAGCCATGCTAACTTTGTTTTTTCAGCTTAATTATTTAGGCCCTGATTTTTTACCTCAAGCTATTGCCAGTAGTCTATTTTTTATCTCCTTGCCGTTACAAGGACTTTTATGGCTAGGTAAACGTGCGCAAACAGAATTAGAACCCGCTATGCTGCAATGGTACAACGAGTTGTTTGCAAAAATGGTCGCCAACGGTTACGACGCACAAATGGGGAAAAACAAGCCCCGCTATTTGGAGCTTGCTGAATTGTTAAAAGACATGTTTGATAAAATGGATAAAACCTTTACTAAAGAGCAGTTTTAACAAACTGGCTAATATAAAATGACAAGGTAACCTTATGATGCTGTTTTTGTTCAAGTGCCTGCCAATGCTCGGGTCTGAACTTCCATGCAAAGGGTGTCATCATTATTAAATTTCTTACGTCGCTAAATGTGAGTGACACTTGCTCTGTAATGAGCTGTTGCGATGATTGTTTAAAGCCTGTTGGCGTAGCAACTTCAGTATGTTCATTTACCGTATTATAGATATATTTTTTCAACTCTTTGAGGTGCATAGGCCCAGGGCTTGCCACCACTAAACAGCCATCCTCTTTCACAAGGCGAGAAAGTTCATCGTCGAACAAAGGGGCAAACACGCTAATTAACACATCAGCAAGGTGATCATTAAAGGGCGCGTGGCTTATTGATGCCACGCTAAATTGACATTGTTTGTATCGTTTTGCTGCGTATTTTACCGCCGACTTAGATATATCAACACCATACACAGTAGCTTGCGTGTTATTTGCTATAGCATGGGTGTAAAACCCCTCGCCACACCCTAAATCAATCACTATATTTGCATTGAGCGGTTTGACTAAATTAGCTAAGGCCGTCTGTAAAAATGCATAATGGCCTTGCTCTAAAAAAGAACGCCTTGCTTGTACCATTTCTAAAGAGTCACCGGGCTGTTTAGAGTTTTTATTTTGCACGGGGAGTAAGTTTACATAGCCTTCTTTGGCAAAATCAAAGCTGTGGTTATTATCACAGCGTAATGTTTTTTCATTAAGTGCCAATGGAAGTTTGCAAATAGGGCAATGGTAATGAAGACTCATGAGCCTAAATAGTCCTTATCAAAAAAAGTTTTTACCCAGTGCGGGCGATAGGTGATCATAACAGTTATTGCCATACCGTTTAGCATTGCTTCAGGAAACGCTAAAATAGGACTGAGATAAATGTAGTTTTCTGTTAGCTGATGCCAATTATATTCGCCAATTGCGTAATAAAAAACACCCCCAAGTATAATGTTAACGCAAGCAACGACACCAGCCGTTAAAAAGCTACAAACAAATATATAGACAAAAAAGTGCCGCGCTAAGTAGTGGTAACAAAGCATAAATACAAAGTAGCTTAATAATACTGGAATAAACGCACTTATTAGTAATTTTACCGCAATCAGCTCGAATGCTATTTGTCCAAAAGCAGTTAGCAGGGCTGTTGCTAATACACAACTTAAAATAGCCAGACGCCAGCCTAAAATCAGCGTAACAGCAGTAATGCCCAGTATATGAAGATCAAGACCAGGTAAAATACCGGCTTTTATACGCCATAGTAAAGCGAGCACCAGCGCGCAGGCAAACACACCGGTTTGCCTTGCTGGCGTATTAAATAAATTGGCGTATGTTGATTTATTAACACTTAAAAAGCCAATAACAATAACACCAATCCACAGTAATGCCTGTAATTGCACGCTTAGCATAATCGTTAATTAAACTCAGACCAAATAGGGGCATGATCTGAAGGCTTGTCGATAGCACGTAATTCGTAATCTATACCGGTGTCGATACAGCGAGCTGCTAAGTCATGCGTTGCCAGAACCACATCAATCCTTAGTCCACGATTATCAACAAAACCCTTAGAGCGGTAGTCAAACCACGAGTATTGATCGTTAGTTTCTGGGTTTTGCTCCCTAAAGGTGTCTTTAAAGCCCCAGTTTAATAACGTTGCTAGCCATTCACGCTCAACGGGTTGAAATGAACATTTTCCGGTTTTTAACCAGCGTTTTGCGTTTACCTCACCAATACCAATATCTAAATCGGTTGGAGAGATATTAATATCGCCCATTACAATTACATCTTGATCAGGCGTGTAATGACTATTTAGGTGAGTCATTAAGTCTTGATAAAATTGACGTTTATAAGGGAATTTAGTTTCGTGGTTGATGTTATCGCCTTGCGGGAAGTAGCCATTCATGACATGCAGGTCACGGCCATTTTCTTGCTCTACGGTAACGCTGATCATTCGCTTTTGCGACTCATCTGTGTCGGTGGAAAAGCCTTTTAATACCGACTTAGGCTCTTTTTTGCATAATATTGCCACACCGTAATGCGCTTTTTGTCCATGAAAATAAACGTGATAACCCATTTTTTGTACATCGTCTAGCGGAAATGCTTCATCGTGCACTTTGATCTCTTGAAGACCAATAATATCTGGCTGGTGTTTATCAATAATAGCTTGTAACTGATGTAGGCGAGCACGCAGACCATTGATATTAAAAGAAATCACTTTCATAAAGTTTACCTTCAAATTTATTTTCATTGTTGGCCAAATTGTATCAGTATTTGGAGCGACATAACATGACTGAAACGAGAAAATAACTGCACAAATATTGATCAATTTTGCTTGATGTTTAAACATTGTAAATGCAATATTAAACAATAAAATAAATAAAATATTCAATTAATATGTTAAAACTTGTCTATATAATGCGCAAAAATCGTATGTTTAACTCGTTCAAATAGGACCTCCTAATGAAAACTCAATTACTTTTAGCCGCCTCTCTTTTTGTTTCTGTAACTGCTACTGCGCAAAGCAATACGTATTACAGCCAAGACAACAAATTAGAGTCTAACTTATGTGTAGTAAGCGCCAATGAGGGGTTTTCGGCTGCTCGTAAAATGGCAGCAAAGCACGGTGTATATTTATCACGTTATTCAAAAAGTATCCTATGTAACGGTCAAGACATCCGTGACATTGCAAAAAAAGAAGAAGCAACGCAATCAGTTGTGTCTAAAGTAGAAGTATTTGCAAAAGATTCACACCAAGAAACACAGTTATGTATGACTGCAGTAAAGCAAGGCCTACAACCAGTACGTAAGCAAATTGGTAACTTAAATTCATTAAAGTGTAATGGCCAAAGTGTTACTGATTTTGTTAAGCGTTACCAAAACGCTGCAATCTAAATTACCGTTTTAGATATAAATAGCTCGGTTCCTACCGAGCTTTTTTTGCAAAAATTACCAGAGTAGCTTGCAAAAATTGCATTATTGAATATCGCAATAGAAGTTGTTTTTGGTTAATTGTTTGATTTTAATGGTTTATTTTTTTTGGCATCGTATTTGTATTACTAGATTTGAAATTTATTAATACAAGGATACGTCTGATGAAAAAATTAACGATAGTTTCTACTGTTTTAGCCGCATTGAGTTTAGCAGCTTGTTCTTCTAATCAAGGTTTAGAAAAAATCGACAGTGATTTTGCAAGCTTAGATAACGATAGCGATGGCTTTATTTCTAAAACAGAAGCCGACGATGATAGTATTTGGCAGCACTTTTCGAATATAGATACTAATATGGATAATCAAATAAGCCGTAATGAATATGACGCTTATATGCAGCTAAATGCTGGGAAAGTTGCTACAGATAGTGAAGTGAGTGAGTCTGCATTTAAGGCTGATATTGCGAAGTTTGATAAAATAGAAAATGACTTTAAAAGCTTAGATAATGATAGCAACGGTTTTATTTCAGTTTCTGAAGCTGACGATGATGATATTTCAAATCATTTTGGTTACATGGACAGCAATAAAGATAAACGAGTAAGTAAAAAAGAGTTTAATAGCTATATCCAAAAGCATGGTGATTCTGTTGCAGAGGACGATGCACTTGAGCAATTTAAAAAATAGCTAAATTACATTATTAAATACACTTGATACCAAGCCAGTGTTTTTCACTGGCTTTTTTATACCTATAAAATGTTATTTTATTAATATGTTTTCCTAGTTTGCCGTTGTTCTGTCATAATAGATGGCTGTGTGTGTTTATTAACTTTAGAGTGATTATGGTTGGTCGGCGAATTAGTGATGAACAATTAATTGAAATCATTGAAGCGGCGATTTTTGTGGCAGGCAAGCCCGTATCAAAACGTCATCTTAAGAACACGGTTTTAAACGACTTAGCAATTTCTATGGCGCGCATTAATGATGCTGTAGAGGCCATTCAAGTTCACTATCAGACGCGTGGAATACGTTTAGTTGAGGTAGGCAGTGGCTATCGTTTTCAAGCGTGCAGTAGTTTAAGCCCATGGTTGAGTAATTTATGGCAAGAACGTGCCCCTAAATACTCGAGAGCTTTACTCGAAACCCTGTCGTTAATTGCATACAAGCAACCCATAACCCGTGGTGAAATTGAGCAAGTGCGGGGTGTAGCAACTGGCTCAAATATTATTAAAACTCTGCTTGAAAGAGAGTGGATTAAAGTAGTTGGGCATAAAGAAGTACCCGGTAAACCGGCACTTTATGCAACGACTAAACAATTTTTAGATTATTTTTCGATAACGGGACTTCATGATTTACCCGCATTGCCAGAGCAACAGCAAAGTAAAATTACCCAGTTATTAAGTGATCCTTCTGTGAGAGAACCATCCAAATGAGTATACAAGGTGAAAAGTTACAAAAAGTCCTAGCCCGTGCAGGTGTAGGCTCACGCCGTGAAATGGAAAAATACATTGATGCAAATCGTGTGAGTGTAAATGGTAAAGTAGCTAAGTTAGGCGACAGGGTTGAAGAAACCGATTTAATTCGTGTTGACGGCCATACCGTTAAAATAGAAGAAAAAGCAGACAGAATTTGTCGTGTAATTATGTATAACAAACCAGAGGGTGAGTTAAGTACGCGTAAAGATCCTGAAGGCCGTAGAACCGTTTTTGACCGCTTACCTCGTATTGATGGCGATCGCTGGATAGCAGTAGGCCGATTAGACGTTAATACCTCAGGCCTAATGCTGTTTACCAATGACGGTGAATTGGCAAACCGCTTAATGCACCCAAGCTATGAAGTTGAACGCGAATATTCAGCACGTGTATTTGGTGAAGTCACTAACGAAACAATAAAAAACTTACTGCGTGGCGTAGAACTTGAAGATGGCCCCGCAAAGTTCACTGGTATCAAGCCTATGGGCGGTGAAGGTATTAATCGTTGGTATAATGTAACGCTTAACGAAGGTCGTAACCGTGAAGTGCGTCGTTTATGGCAATCACAAGATGTGGAAGTGTCACGCCTAATTCGTATTCGTTACGGTAAATTAGAGCTTGATAAGCGCGTACCGCAAGGTGGCTGGATTGAGTATGATTTAGATACAGTTAACTATTTACGTAAAACAGTAAAGCTTGGCAAAGAAACACAAACTAAGCTGTCTGTTATTCCTGAAAAGCGTAAAGACAAGCGCGCTAAAATAAACCAAATTCGCAAGGCGGTTAAAAAGCACAATCAACGTGTAAAACCGACTAAACGTAAGTAAATATGCTATTAGCTACTAATAAAATAATAAAGCCGCTTTTTATAGCGGCTTTATTATGTTTAAAACTAAATATTACTTTTTAGCTTGTGCGTCTAACGATTGGCCATTGATATCTTTTGAGTCATCACTCATTAAATACAGGTAAGTTGGCATTAAATCTTCAGGTGTTGCGAGTAAATCACGATCTTCACCTGGGAATGCACTTGCACGCATTGATGTACGGGTTGCGCCTGGGTTAATACAGTTAACACGGATTGGCGTTTTTTCAACTTCACACGCCCATGTTTGCATCATACCTTCTACTGCAAATTTAGAAATTGCATAAGGTCCCCAAAACTCTCTTCCTTTACGACCGACACCCGATGAGGTAAATACCACTGAGGCACTTTTTGATTTACGCATGACAGGGAATAGCGCTTTAGTGATCATCGCTTGTGCAGTGACGTTTACTTTCATGACGTTTTCGAATGTTGATGAACAAAAATGCTCTAACGGCCCTAAAGTACCTAAAATACCCGCGTTATTTAATAGTCCATCAAGGCGGCCAAATTGACTTTCGATCGTTGCGGCTAAATCACGATAGTTCTGCTTAGTTGCACCTTTTAAGTCCATAGGCACAATCGCTGGCTGTGGGTAGCCTGCATTGACGATTTCGTCATACACACATTCTAGTTTATTAGTTGTTTTTCCTAATAAAATAACGGTTGCACCATGTTTAGCATAGGTAATAGCTGCGACACGGCCGATACCATCACCTGCGCCTGTGATCAAAATTACTTTGTCTTTAAGTGCGTTTTCAGTTGCTTGATAGGTATGCATAAAAGTACCAATGTTTAAATTTTTTTTGATTTTAACATAGCAAATCGACAAGTAATCGAATTTATTACAAATTTAGGTGGCGAAACTAGAAAGTTTACGTTAAGTTTAACTGGTCTAATGTCTCATTAATATACTAGCTACATTATTTTAACTTAATTACACTGACTATAAACACACTATAAAAATAAGATTTGTGCGGAGAACACTATGAAAAAAATGCTACTCTCGCTCTCAGTTGCAGCTGCATTAGCAGGCTGTGGCGGCGGAGAAACGTTAGAAGATGTTAAAAACGATTCGGTTACAGTTATTCCAAAAGCTACGGTAAAGTTTGACCCTGCAAATGGTGTAATTTCGGTTCCTAATGATTTATTAATGAGCGGTACGCGCGATGGCACACTCAATATTCCTGGGGAATTAAATGACGAGAATGTTTCTATCTCTCGAGCTGAATATGCAGATCCGCAACTTGCACTAGGGGCACTTGATGGCTGGTCTACGCAAGTTCCTTTTAAAATAGATTTAACGTTTCCACCGGGCATTAGTCTAGATGAAACGTCTGCAGCTTCACCAGGCTCAGTACGTATTTTTGAAGTGATCATGGGTGCAAGCCTAACAGATGCCGAATGCTCGCAAGCACCAGCTGGTACAGCATGTAAACTAGTAGGTGAACTGACCTTTGGTGTTGATTTTGTTACACAAGGCTCTGGAGACGCGGTTGCTATTATTCCACTTAAGCCATTTAAGGCCGGTAGTTCATACATTAATGTGTTAACGACTGGACTGAAAGATTCAGAAGGGCGCTCAATTGAACCATCTTCAACGTATGCCACTGTTAAACAAGAAGCGCCTTTAGTAACGCCATCACAACTTGCGCTGCAAGGAGCTGTAAATAGCTACGAAAACGTAGTGGTAAGCTCTGGCGATATTACTAAAGACGATATTATTTACTCGGCTGCCATGACAATGCAATCAGCAGGTCCTGTGCTTGGCACAATCAAAAAGATTTTAGCAAAAAGTATAACAGAGCCAACAATTCCAACCCCTGCGTTGCAAATTCCAACTCAGCCTATGCAAAACGTACAGGATATCTTTGAGGACTTAGGTAGAGCAGTCCCCAACGTATTTCAGGCGGCACAATATCAAAAAGGGAGTATTCAACTACCTATGTATTTAGGCACGCCTGAAGGTAAAAGTATTGATGATTTAAATGATACTTACTGGCAAGGTATGTGTGATAACGCAGTAGCTGTTATGGGTTATAAAGCACAAGCTGGTGAAGGTTTCCCTACTGTTCCTGTTAGCGTTAATGATGCAAAATGTGCAGCGTTAAGTGATGGGCGGTTGCGTGATTTAGGTGTAGGCTTAGACGTTACACGTCATCTAACGAAATATAACTCACTTCCTAAAGTGCAGAGCATGGCAACTGTGCCAGTACAAATTACCAAACCGATTTTACCGGTTGTTAATGCGTACCGAACAGGCTTAGGTTTAGAGCCTTTTGCTGCTATGCCAGAAAATGGCTGGCCAGTGGTTATTATGCAACATGGTATAACCACACAAAAAGAAAGCATGTTAACGCTAACAGCGCAGCTTTCATTGCAAGGCTTTGCAACAGTTGCAATTGACCACCCTCGTCATGGCGAGCGTGGTGTAGATGTAGACGGTGATGGTACTGATGACTTTAATGCAACTTCGGGAAAAGGCTCTGTACTTAGTTACATGAACCTAAGCTCGTTATTGGTCGCCAGAGACAGCTTGCGTCAGTCAAGTGCTGACTTACTTGGTTTACGCTTAGGCTTAAGATTCAGCGGTGATAGTTCACTCAGTTATACCGATGTATCTTATATTGGCCATTCACTGGGCTCAATTGTAGCACCTGCATTTATTGCACAAGCTAATAGCCCATTAGACGACCAAGTAGATCCATTGTTTAAGGTTAACGCTGTAGCATTAGCAAGTGGCGGCGGCGGTATTGCTAGCTTCTTGTTAGAATCAGCCGCGTTTGGTCCATTTATTCAAGGCTCTGTCCTTGCTAAAGCTGGAACTGCTGAAGCTGACGAGTTTAATGCATTCTTAAATGCTGGTGCGTTATCGAACTGTGGCGCCTTGTTACCAGACATGCAGGACTTCTTAAGCTGTGGTTTTAATGAGTTTGCAACGGCACTTACCATGACTGGCGAAGCTGACAAACTTGCTAATATCAAAAGCGTGATGACGCAGTTTGTATTTGCAGCACAAACAGCATTAGATAGTGGCGACCCGACTAACTATGCAGCAACGGTTAAAGCACTAGAAACACCCGTGTATATGAATGTTGTTGTTGGTGATGGCACAGATAATAACAAGCCAGACCAAGTTATTCCGCCAATGACTGCTAAGACTGCTAACAATCCAATTGCAGGTACAATCCCTTTAGCCAACTTTATGGGGTTAGAAACAGTAAGTACATCGCAAGCACCAACAGAGATGGGGGCTAGCTATTTAGTTAAATTTAATACCGGCCATCATGGGTCAATATTAACACCTGAACAGGATGAGGCAGAGTCTTCTTCTGCTGCGGGTAGTGCAGCTGCGAATGCTGAAATGCAATTGCAGGTTGCTACTTACCTAGCTTCAAGAGGGCGCCTTTTAATGGTGCAAAACACTGAGGTTGTGACGAATTAATAATCAACCATTCAATTAAGTACTAAAAGCCACTGTATAGTGGCTTTTTTTTATTTTAAAGCATGCTAAATTGACTGAAATTTATAAACGGAGAACACAGTTGGAATTTTTATACGAGTACGGTTTGTTTTTTGCTAAAACCATTACCTTTGTTATTGCTATCGCTGTCATTTTGACCTTAATTGTAAGCTCGGCTGTTAAGCCAAAAGCAAAAAAAGGTGAGATAGAAATAGATGACTTATCAGAGCAGCTTACTAATATAAAAGAAAGCTTTTTAAATAATACGCTAGGTAAAAAAGAGCTAAAAGCCTATCAAAAGCAACAAAAAATAGAGCAAAAAAAAGCGGACAAAGAAGCGCCTAAATCACGACTCTATGTTATTGACTTTAACGGCAGCATGGATGCACATGAAGTAGAGAGTTTACGCGAAGAAGTGACTGCGATTATTTCAATCGCGGACCCTGAAAAGGACAAAGTGTTAGTTCGCCTTGAAAGTGGTGGCGGCGTGGTACATGGCTATGGTTTAGCTGCATCACAACTACAACGGTTTAAGTCAGCTGGTATTGAGTTGACTGTATCAATAGATAAAGTCGCCGCCAGTGGTGGTTACATGATGGCTTGTGTGGCTGATCATATTATTGCAGCACCGTTTGCAATTGTTGGCTCTATTGGTGTTATTGCACAAATTCCAAACTTTAATAAAATATTAAAGAAGAACGATGTCGAGTTTGAGCAAATTACGGCGGGTGAATTTAAACGCACGTTAACTTTATTTGGTGAAAATACCGATAAAGCCCGTGAAAAGTTTCGTGAAGAGATAGAGCAAACTCATGGTTTGTTTAAAACGTTTGTAAGTACACAGCGTCCCAGTTTGAACATGGACTTAGTGGCAACGGGTGAGCATTGGTTTGCAACCCAAGCGATTGAAAAAGGTTTAGTTGATACCATTAAAACTAGTGATGATGCATTGTTAGAGCAGCAACATCAGTATCAAATATACAAGGTTCAATACAAAATTAAAAAAGGGCTAAGTGAAAAGCTTGCAATAGGGCTCAGCCATGGTGTGAATAAAGCGGGCGTAAGTTTAATGTCAAAGTTTAAGGCGTTACACCCTTAATAATTTAATCACTTAAACCCAACAAAAAAGCCTTGTTACTTAACGAAGTAGCAAGGCTTTTTTTATGACTATTGTCAGAAATACTAATCAATAGATTTGTGGTAGTCTTCTAAATCTTTAGCTGCATTAGGGTCATTAAAGATACTTTCATCTAGCTCACCCTCACTTTTAGCAACGACACAGGTTACCATACAGTCACCCGTTACGTTTACCGCGGTACGGGTCATATCAAGTAGTCTATCAACACCTATTATAATTGCGATGCCTTCAACCGGTAGGCCTACTTGGTTTAATACCATGGCCAGCATGATCAAGCCAACGCCAGGAACACCCGCCGTACCAACAGAGGCAAGCGTTGCTGTTAATATCACCATTAAGTAATCAGAAATAGTTAAATCAACACTAAATACTTGAGCAATAAATACTGTGGCCACACCCTGCATAATTGCAGTGCCATCCATATTAATGGTGGCGCCTAATGGAATAGTAAATGAAGCGACCGAATTATTAGCGCCAAGCTTTTTAGTTGCCGTTTCAAGTGTGATAGGCATAGTTGCGCTTGAACTTGAGGTACTAAAAGCAAATAAACAGGTGTGTTTCATTTTAGCTAAGAAAGTGAGCGGGTTTAGGCCCGTGAGTATTTTTAGCAGTAGAGTGTAGTTTACAAATGCGTGTAATAATAAGGCTAAAACAACCACGCCAAAGTACTTAGCTAAACTCACAATTAAGTTAAGTTCAATGGTAGTGAACAATTTAGCCATTAAGAAAAATACGCCGTAAGGAGCAATATTCATTAGCAAAGTAACCAGTTTTAAAATAACGGTGTTTAAGTCTTCAAATACAGTAGCGACACGTTTACCTGCTTTTCCGCTAAGTGCCATTGCAATACCGAATAACAAAGCAAATACAATTACTTGTAACATGTTGCCCTTTGCCATTGCTTCAAAAGGGTTGGTAGGGAACATATCAATAATTACGCGAGCTAAAGTAGGCGCTTCTTTGGCATCATAGCTTGCTTGAGAAGGTAACCCAATGCCTTCACCTGGGTTAAATAGTAACGCGAGTGTAATTGCCACTGTAATCGCTATTGCCGTTGTAACTAAGTATAAACCAATTGATTTACCGCCTAAACGACCTAGTTTTTTAGGATCGCTTAAACTGCAGGTACCACATACCAGTGATACAAATACTAAAGGCACAACCAGCATTTTCAAACTGGCTATAAATATTTGCCCACCTACATGAAAAAGGCCATCAACAAAAAAGGCTTTAATTGGCAAAGAGAATAACCCAAGAGGGATTAGGTAATCGTCTTCACCAGCTAATATAGCCTGAAATATAAAGCCTACTGCAACACCAAGCACCATACCAATCATGATGCGAGTAGTTAAACTCATTGAACGGATTTTAGACATATTTCCAATCTATTTTTTATAAATTTGGCATAGACTAACAGCATGTAATTTTTTTTACAGAAAAAACGTCAACTTTTTAAAAATTTTTATCAAAAAAAGGAGTAAAAAACTGAGATTTTAGACTAAGTTATAGGTTAACATTAAGTAGATAAGTTTAACTTAGTAATAGCGCAACGGAGAAACCTATGCCTTTAACTCGTTTGCTCAGCATTATATGGCTCAGCACATTACTCATCGCCTGTGGCGGTGGTGGCTCACTGGAAAAAGAAAGTGGAACCGTTGGCGGTGATACTGGAGGCACCGGTGGAGACGCTATCGAACAAGCAATTCAAGTTGAACTTGATTTTGAAGATAGAATTGTTACTGCCGATAACCCGCTAGAGGTGGTTGCAACGGTAACCGGAAGTGATGGTCAACCTGTTGTGCGTCAAGAGGTAAGCTTTACCACAACACTGGGTTCTTTTATACCGGCTACAGGTAGCGCTTTAACAAATTCCAGCGGTGTTGCAACTATCGAGCTTAGCGCGGGTAGTGTTGAAGGAGCAGGAACCATTGTTGCTAGCTACGAAGACGCAACAAGTAAACTTGGCTTTTACACGGCAGGTGATGAGCCTCAATCGAATGACTCAACCGCAAATATTGACATTAAAATTTTACAAAACTGCCCTGATAGCTGGTTAAATATAGACAGAGATTCTATAGAGCTTGATCCATCTGACTGTTCTCAAAATAGTAATTTACTTGGGCAACAAGCTATTGTATACGCAAAAATCACCAAACCTGGCAGTAATACGCCAGCAAGTAATGTACTGGTTCAAGCGACAACAACGCTAGGTATTTTATTACCTGAAAGCTTAACGGCTAAAACGGATGCGTTTGGTGTTGCTATTTTGAATTTATTGCCTGGCAGTAGCTCAGGTGTTGGCCAAGTTGAGTTAACCGCTCAGGGCGGCGTTGCGAGTGCTTTATTTGAAATTAACGCTGTTCAAGTTAATGTAAATTTAAGCGCGGGTATTGCAACTGGTGATGTGTTGTCTGCAGGTTCTACTACTATTATTACCGCTCAGATTGTAGATGGCAGCAATAACTTATTCACCACTCCACTTGAAGTACAATTTACCTCGGCATGTGCTGAAGAATCTACTCCTAGAGCCACTATCGATAGTGTGGTAACTAGCATTGGCGGCACGGCAAGCGCAACTTATAAAGCGGATGGTTGTAATGGTATAGATACGATTACAGCAACCGTGGTTACCGGTGGCAACGTTGCTACTAAAACAATTAATATTAATGTAGCTGCCGCTCAAACGGGTTCAATCGCGTTTATGGGTGTGACCAATCAAGTGTTAGCTATTAAAGGAGCTGGCGGTCAGACTCTTACTGAAAATTCAGAGCTTACCTTTAAACTTTTAGATATTAATGGTAACCCTGTTGGTCAAAAGCAAATTGATTTTGCTCTTTCGCAAAACCCCGGCGGCGCGTTGCTAGACAGTGCATTTCAGTTTACCAATAATGAAGGTTTAGTGACTGTAAATGTCCGCTCAGGAAGAGCCGCAGGAGTTTTATCTGTTATTGCATCACATCAAGTTGAGGCTGGCGACGCATCACAAAATAATGTGATTTCTATTGTGTCAAATGACATAACCATTACCACAGGTGTGCCAGATCAAGACAGTTTTACGCTTGCAGTGCAAACATTTAATACCGAGTCATTAAATGAAGCCGGGGTGACAACAGACTTAACTGTATTTGCAGCCGATCACTTTAATAATTTTGTTCCTGATAACACGGCAATTTATATAGCCAGCGAAGGTGGTGCAGTAGGCACAATAGATGATCAACAATTTACACCTTTATTACTTTGCCGCACCATAGATGGTGTGTGTAAAGCGCAGTGGCGTAGCCAAAACCCAATTCCTTATCATTACAGCATTTATAAAAACTCTGTGGCTGATAAGTGTGACCGTTTTTTTGGTCAAGCAGCACCTTGTACATTAGGTATCAGAGAGTCACAACTAGACACAAACGGCAATCTACTTACCTATCTTGATAGTAGTGGTAACCCGATATCACTTGCGGATGCGCCAAGTAATGCGCCAATAGATTATCCATTAGGTGGTCGTGTAAGCTTGTTAGCATACTCAGTGGGTGAAGAATCATTTAACGATGTATCTGCTAACGGTGAATTTAATCAAAACGAGTTTGATTCTACATTACAAGATTTACCTGAAGCCTTTATAGATTTTAATGAAAACGGTATTTTTGACGGAAATTTACCCGCACCTGCGAACCCCGTAAATTCTAATGGCGGTGAGGATGAGTGGTATGTGGAGCGCTCTGGTGCACTAAATAATGGTCAGTTTGATTCCGGCGATGGCATTTACAATGGCTTGTTATGTAGTGACGAGGCGCTTGCTGCAAATGCATGTACGCGTGAAACAGTAAATGTACGCGATCGTTCAGAGTTAGTGATGTCTGGAAGTACACCTTACATTAGAGCTGTAACGGCTTTAGATGACTGTAGTTTAAGTGATGGTATTAGCTTAGAAGCTTCCGATATGGCGGGTATGTGTGACATAAACCTTATTGATATTAGCAATTCCACACCTTACAGCGCGATTTCAGTGACTATCTTCTTCAGTGATATTCATAATAATCCATTGCCTGCAGGTACTAAAGTTACTGTCACTGCCGACAATGGTGTGTTAAGAGGGTTAACAGATTACACCGTTGTGAATACTGCGCAACGAGTACCTGATTCTGTTTCGGTAAATATTACTAAAGAAGCTGAGCCTAATGAGGTTGATTCTGGGTTTTTATACATTGAGTTTGAAACACCTGGTGGGGTAAAAACACAGTTACCTGTGATGGAAATAGAAGACGAACCTAAGGTTTAAAATATGTGAAGGATAAAAAATGCCAACCAATAAGGTTGGCATTTTTGTTTCTATTCTATATATTCCACATCAATTATTCAAAAAGCACTGGTTTGATTAAATTTACAACAGAAATTGTTTGTTTATTCAGTAAATACTGAAAAGTTTGTATTAAAAGCTTGTAAGAACTAGTGTTTGTAGATATACCTATAAATATTCGCGCCGCATGAGTCGGCTAAACACATTTAAAAAACTAGGTTAGAAATAGGCAACTATGGGCAAATCGCTAGTAATTGTAGAGTCACCTGCTAAGGCTAAAACAATTAATAAATACTTAGGTAATGATTTTATCGTAAAGTCCAGTATTGGACACGTACGAGATTTACCTACTTCAGGTTCTGGCAAAAACAAGGCACCAGCAAGCAAAACGCCTGCTGAAGTGCGTAAAATGCCACCTGATGAGAAAGCAGCGTATAAACAGCAACGTGACTACACTAACTTAGTCGCGCGAATGGGAATCGATCCTGAAAAAGGATGGGAGCCACATTACGAAATATTGCCGGGTAAAGAAAAGGTTGTTCAAGAATTACAAAAGCTTGCCCAAAACGCTGATAAAATCTATCTCGCAACGGATTTGGATAGAGAAGGGGAAGCTATTGCTTGGCACCTTCAAGAAATTATTGGTGGCGAGCCAGAAAAATATAAGCGTGTTGTTTTTAATGAAATCACTAAAAATGCAATACAACAAGCATTCGAAACCCCAGGTGAGTTAAACACCGACATGGTTTATGCACAGCAGACCCGTCGCTTCTTAGACCGTGTTGTTGGCTTTATGGTATCGCCCCTATTATGGGCTAAAGTAGCGCGTGGTTTATCAGCGGGTCGAGTGCAATCTGTTGCAGTGCGTTTATTAGTTGAACGCGAACGTGAAATTAAAGCATTTATTCCTGAAGAATTTTGGGACATTCATGCCGATGTTAAAAATAGCGAGTCTGACCTACGTTTAGAAGTCACTAAACAAGCAGACAAGCCATTTAAGCCAGTAAATGAAGCTCAGGCTAGTGCAGCAGTTAAAAGCCTTGAGAATGCCGAATATAAAGTTGTCAGCGTTGAAGAGAAACCAAGTAAGAGCCGTCCAAGTGCGCCATTTATTACTTCAACAATGCAACAAGCAGCAAGTACCCGATTAGGTTATGGCGTTAAAAAGACCATGATGCTTGCCCAGCGTTTATACGAGGGGGGTTATATTACTTATATGCGTACCGATTCAACTAATTTATCGAAAGATGCGGTTGAAATGTGTCGCGAATACGTAACCAATGAGTTTGGTGCCAAGTATTTACCTGCTGATCCGATTAACTATAGCTCTAAAGGTAATGCACAAGAGGCGCACGAAGCGATTCGTCCTTCTAGCGTATCAGTGCTTTCTGGGCATGTTGAAGGTGTGGATGCCGATGCGAAAAAGCTTTATGAGCTTATTTGGCGTCAGTTTGTGGCCTGTCAAATGGTGCCAGCTGAGTACGATTTAACCACCTTAACGGTCGCTGCCAACGATTTTACATTGAAAGCAAAAGGACGTGTTTTACGTTTTGATGGTTGGACTAAAGTGCAACCGGCAGTACGTAAAAAGAATGAAGAAGAGCAATCGCTGCCTGCTGTTAAGCAAGGCGAGGTGCTTACATTAGTTGAGCTTGCTCCTAAGCAGCACTTTACCAAGCCACCGGCTCGTTTTAGTGAAGCAAGCTTAGTTAAAGAGCTTGAAAAACGGGGTATTGGTCGTCCTTCCACGTATGCCTCTATTATATCAACGATACAAGAACGTGGTTATGTACGAGTAGAAAGTCGTCGCTTTTTCGCTGAAAAAATGGGGGAGATTGTCACCGATCGCCTTGTTGAAAACTTTACCGATTTAATGAACTTCGATTTTACCGCTAAAATGGAAGGCCGTTTAGATGATATCGCCGAAGGTAAGCGTGTTTGGACGCAGGTACTTGATAAGTTTTATGCCGATTTTTCAACCCAGTTAAACATTGCCAAAGGTGAACCCGATGAAGGCGGTATGCGTCTTAATCAAATGGTAGAAACCGATATTGACTGCCCAACGTGTGGCAGAAAAATGGGTATTCGTACTGCTTCAACGGGCGTATTCTTAGGGTGTACTGGTTATAACCTGCCACCTAAAGAGCGCTGTACTACCACTATGAACTTAGTGTCGGGTGATGAAGCGGTTGCAGCTGATGTTGAAGACGTTGAAACAGAAACATTAATGCAAATGAAGCGCTGTCCAATCTGTGAAACAGCTATGGACTCTTACCTAATAGACGAAACCCGTAAATTACATGTTTGTGGTAATAACCCTGCTTGTGAAGGGTACATCGTTGAGCAAGGTACCTTTAAGATTAAAGGGTATGATGGTCCGATTATCGAGTGTGATAAATGTGGCTCAGACATGGAGCTCAAATCAGGCCGTTTTGGTAAGTATTTTGGTTGTAACAACGAAGAGTGTAAAAACACGCGTAAGTTACTTAAAAACGGCGAAGCTGCGCCACCAAAAGAAGACCCTGTGCACATACCTGAACTTGAATGTGAAAAATCTGACGCTTATTTTGTTTTACGTGATGGCGCTGCAGGTATTTTCTTGGCGGCTAACACTTTCCCTAAATCACGCGAGACGCGCGCGCCTAAAGTGGCTGAGCTAAAGCGTTTTAGAGACCGTATTTCACCTAAGTTTTATTACCTAGCGGATGCACCAGAAAAAGATCCAGATGGTAACCTAGCGGTAGTACGTTATAGCCGTAAAAATAAAGCCCAATATGTGATGACAGAAGTTGATGGCAAAGCAACTGGTTGGACGGCACACTACGAAGGTGGTAAATGGGTAGAAGAGGCTAAGAAAAAAGCCGCGCCTAAAAAGAAAGCCGCCGCTAAAAAAGCGCCTGCTAAAAGTAAAGCGAAAGCAAAAGTAAAAAAAGACGATGAATAATTAATTATTCACCGTTTTAAGTAATAAAAAACCGGAATGCACAGCCTGTGACAGTTCCGGTTTTTTTTGTCAAATAAAACCTATCGCAATGGCATTTCTAATCTGTTTTTTTACTTTACAGGATTAAAAAATGTAACCAATTTAGGTTCAATCCACTCAATTATTCATTAAATTTTAACAGCAGTGACTTTGTTATAGCCTTCAGATGTTAGTTCATCATTCACACACTTTAAAACATAGTTATAAAGCTCTTCATTGCTTACGTCGTCTTCTTTAGCCCAACTAACACACATTTCTGTGAATTCTTGAATCGTCTCAGCTGAAGCGTCTGTAGCATCGTTTGCCACTGCATTAGCAGCAGATAAAACGAAAAATGGTGCAACGATTAACGCGAGTAATGCTTTATTCATTTTCTTATTCCTAAAAATGGAGTAACAATCGAGTTATGTATGCATACACTGCCTACATAAAACAAGTGTAACCAAGCCAGAACATATCTGTTGGTATATTTATTTTTAATCGAATATAAAATAAAGGGAAACGAAATATTTTTATCGTTAAGATGAGCGTATCGCGTAAAAGTGTTTAACCTTAACTAATTGTGTTACAGCTAAATTTAGGCTAATGTCGCGTTTTAACTTTTAGGTGTTCTTATGTCAGAGCCACACACAAATAATATAAATAAAAAAATACAACCTGTTCATAAAGTAGAGTATGCTCTTGAGTCGTTTATATTCAAAGGACGCTGGTTATTAGCCCCATTTTTTGTCGGTTTACTATTTGCTGTGGTTTTATTACTAATAAAATTTTCTAAACAGCTGTATTTGATGGGGATCGCAACGTTTACTGCCAGTAATCAAGAGTTGTTGGTGGGTATACTAACTTTGGTTGATACCGCTTTGTTAGCTGGACTTTTATTAATTATTATATTTAGTGGCTACGAAAACTTTGTCTCTAAGCTTAATATCGACAATCATGAGGACCGTCCCGTATGGATGGGAAAAGTAGGGTTTTCTGGTTTAAAAATGAAACTGATTAGTGCGATAGTCGCTATTTCAGCCGTTGAGCTACTAAAGGTGTTTATAAGCTCTGCATCTCATTCAAATGATGAATTACTCTGGAAAGTGCTGATACACGTTACCTTTGTGGTATCGGGTGTACTGTTTGCATTTACTGATTACTTAAATAACCTCAGATCTGCATAAGAATTAAAGCCGAGTCACTTTTATACTCGGCTTTTTAGTCTGAAAAGTATAGGCAATTAATCCAGCCATTAAATTAACCATAAATGAGATGCAGCTGCGGTGCCTTGTGTGGTCTATTTGAGCCATATTTTTCAGCTGGTCGAAAACTGTTTCGATGATGAAACGCTTTGATAACATCGCTCTATCCCAAGATGATATTGGCTGACGTTTCATATTACTTCTTTGACCTGTAATAAAATCAATACCTTGCTCAGCAAGTTCCGCTTTTAAGTTTGCAGATACATAACCTTTATCAGCGTATAAACTACCTGCAACATTATCGACCATATCTAATACCGGCTGTCTATCATCAACATTCCCAGCTGTCACTTTTACAGCTAATAAACCCCCTTCATCATTCATGATGAGGTGAAGTTTAAAACCATAAAACCAGCCCATTGTTCCTTTGCCTCGTTTGGCTTCTCCTGCAAAAACTTGGTGGCGAGGAATACGCATGTTGTGACACACCTTGAGAGAAGTGGAATCGATAAATGCAATGCCTGTTGGTTTATCAAAGCGCTGCTTCAGATAGCTACACAGAGCAGGTAACGTGGCCTGAAGTAACTTCAACATACGTGTATAACTGACTAAATCAGGGAAATAATGTCGCCAATACTGACAAACAAATTTGGTGTAGTAAGTTTTAAAATCGCGATAACCTGATTGATGAAAAGCAATTAATATAGTCATCACTTCGCTAGAGGATAGTCGAGATGGCTTAATGCGTTGCTTTTCACCTGATTCTATTAGGTGTTTAAGCCATTGAGGTTCAAACAATAAACAAAAATCATCGACATCTACGTAAATTGCATCTAAGTTATTCATGCCCTTGCCTCGGTAATCTTATGTTTCTTGGTCGAAAGATCTGATCACCGCAAGGGCATTTAGTTCCATTTCTTATGTGCAGCTCAGGTTAAATAGTAAAACAATTAGCCATTAAAAAATGCTAAGAAAACCCGAGCAGTGCTCGGGTTTTTTATAATAATGTAAATATTAACTACAGTGGGCGTAATAACAACCAAATGGTTCAACTGTCAGTGTTTCATTATCAAGTTTTGCGTTGTGATGAGAAAGGTCGTTATGTTCATTTTCAACACTTGCATTAATAGTAAGTTTTGCTTGTGAAGCACTCAAATTGAATACACACAACATTTTTTCATCGTTTAGAGTACGGTAAAACGCTAAGATTGGTTCTTCGGTTTGTAAAAACTCAATATCACCTTCAAGTAAGACTGGCTGGTTTTTACGCCATGCCATAAATTCACGGTACGCATTTAATATTGAGTTTGAATCATTCTCTTGCTCAGTAACTGCTTGCAGCCTATGTTGCTGATCAACAGGTAACCACGGTTTTACTTCACTAAAGCCTGCATTTTGGGCATTTGGTTGTGAGTTATCTAGGTTTTCCCAAGGCATTGGGGTACGACAGCCATCACGACCTTTAAAGTTTGGCCAAAATGTAATGCCGTATGGGTCTTGTAAATCTTCAAACGCAACGCTGGCTTCACCGAGTCCGAGTTCTTCACCTTGATACATACATACGCTGCCACGAAGTGAAGCGAGTAGGGCGGTCAACATTTTACATTGCGCTGGGTTTACCTCTCCCGTTTCACTCCAACGGCTAGCAACACGTTCTACGTCATGGTTGCTAAATGCCCAACAAGGCCAGCCTTCAGTCATGCGTTGCTCAAGTGTAGTAACGGTATTTCTTATATACTCGCTCGAGTAATCATCCGTTAATAGCTCAAAGCTATAGCCCATGTGCAGTTTATCGCCACCTTGGGTGTATTCTGCCATGGTGGCTAATGAATCTTCAGATGAAATTTCACCCAGTGACACGGTTCCTGGGTATTTATTGAGTAAGGTGCGAATATCACGCATAAACTCAATGTTTTCTGGCTGTGTGTTGTTGTAGTAGTGATACTGAAAAGCATACGGATTGTCTTCACTAAAACCACGGCCCTGACGCTTTTCTTTTGGTTTTGCAGGATTATCACGAAGCAGTGCGTCATGGTAACAAAAGTTAATTGCATCTAACCTAAAACCATCAACGCCTTTTTTAAGCCAAAACTCAACATTGTCTAGTACAGCTTGGCGAACATCAGGGTTATGAAAGTTAAGATCAGGCTGTTCCGTGAAAAAGTTATGTAAGTAGTATTGTCCACGACGCGGCTCCCATTGCCATGCACCGCCACCAAAAATAGACAACCAGTTGTTTGGTGCTGTTCCGTCTTCTTTAGCATCGGCCCATACATACCAATCAGCTTTATCGTTGGTTAAATCTTCACGGCTATCAATAAACCATTGGTGTTGATCTGAGGTGTGGCTAAGTACTTGGTCTATAATAATTTTAATATCGCGTTGATGTGCTTGCGCAATGAGTTCATCAAAATCATCTAAGTTACCAAAAAGCGGGTCGATATCGCGATAATCGCTAATATCATAACCAAAATCTTTCATAGGTGATTTAAAGAAAGGTGAGATCCAGATAGCATCTACCCCTAAGCTTTTAATGTAATCAATGCGATTAATTATCCCTTTTAAGTCACCAATGCCATCGTTGTTGCTATCTTGAAAGCTACGCGGATAAACCTGATAAATAACCGCACCTTTATACCATTGCTTTTGGGTCATGCCTTTCTCCGTTTTCACACTGTCTTTGTGTTGTTCTTTTTTTGAGGTGTTAATCCTCGTTTATTTGAAAAAGCATACTTGAAGCCGGTCATACTGTAAAAAGTCTGCATACGTATGCACCGTTTTAAGGTCATTAAAAGAGGTTAAATCAATCACTTATTTCATCGATTTTAACGTCGGTTTATTGAATATCTCTTTACCAATTTGGTTTGTTAATTTATTGTTTGCGTTATTTAGGTGCTTAAAAATAAGGGGATGCACTAAATTGGTGATTATTAAAATTGGTCTTACCAATTGTACTTAAATAAATGTCCTCGATAATAATAAATTAGAAAATAAAATAGCCTCGTGTCATTTTATTTATGTTTAATGACGCACTTATTTTATCAAAAAATAAGTAATGACTATCATTAAAGCTACAAATGCTAATTGCACTAAAATAAATCATAATAAAACAGTAACTTATAAAGTGGTGTGTAAACTTGATGTTAATTTAATGTGTGTAATGCAACTTTGAATACGTATGCATAAAGTTGTTAATAAAATAATACGAGCGTTAGAATTCATCCTGACAACAAAATAAGCTCGCAGGCTTAACTATCACTTAAGCAAGTAAGCGGGTATCACATTATGGGTAACGGGAAAACATTATGGCTATGTTCAAACCAAGTATATTAACGCTAGCATTAACTGCTGCCGGACTATCAAGCTTTGCCACTACTGCGGCACAAGAAGAAACAATAAAAAAAGATGATGTAGAAATCATCGAAGTGAAAGGTTTTCGCGGTAGTGTTGTTGAATCAATTAATACTAAGCGTTTTTCAACACAGGTTGTTGAGTCAATTTCTGCAGAAGACATTGGTAAACTTCCAGATACATCTATTGCTGAATCAATCGCGCGTTTACCAGGTTTAACAGCACAACGTCTTGATGGTCGTGCTAGTCGTGTAAGTGTTCGTGGTTTTAGTGAAAACGAAAGTGCAACCACCTTCAATGGCCGTGAGCAGGTATCTATTGGTGACAACCGTGGTGTTGAGTTTGACCTTTACCCGTCAGAAATTATGAGTGGTGTTACTGTATATAAAACGCCAAGTGCTAGCATTGAAGCAGAAGGTATTGCCGGTGTAATTGATATGCAAACGGTAAAACCTTTAAGTAAAGGCGAGCGCGTGATCATGTTTAATGGTCAGTTAGAGCAGTCAGGTTTTGATAAGCTAAACCCAGATGGTGATGACAAAGGCTTTCGTGGCACGGTTTCATACATTGATCAGTTTGCAGATGACACTATAGGTGTTGCATTTGCTTACAATACTATGAGCTCACCAAACCAAGAAAAACGCTGGAATTCTTGGGGATACCCTGAATTCGACGTTGATGGACAGAATTATTCAATCTTAGGCGGCGCTAAACCTTTCGTACGATCGTCAACACTTGAACGTGATTCAGCGATGCTAGTAGTAGAAGCTGCACCAAACGACCGTTTAAACATGACATTTGATGCGTTGTATGTAGATTTTAACGATGAAAAAATCCTACGTGGTATTGAAATTCCATTTTTTCCTGGTTGGGGTGGGCAAGGCAATATAGATCAAAATAGTCTAACTATAGATGAAGAATCTGGGTTTATTACCAGTGCAACAACGCAAGGTCAACGCGTTGTAGTTCGTAATGATGTTGAAGAACGTGATGCTGAATTAACGCAATTTGGTTTTAATACTAAATATGACATTGACGATTCGTGGTCGGTAGAGTTTGATGCGAGCTTATCTGAAGTTGAGCGTAAGGACTGGAGCTTACAAAGTTATTCTGGCACAGGCCGCGGTGAAGCGAATGGTGTTGCTGACAACATTGGCTATTCACTTAATGGCGGCAATACCGGCGCCAAATTTAGCCACGAGTTAGATTATAGTGATTATGCTTTAATTCAGCTAGGTAGCCCTTTGTCATGGGGAACCAGCTCAGCGCTAAATAATAAGTACGGCTTAAATGATACGGCTTATCAAAACACTGCACAAGATGGCTTTATTAATGCACCTGAAGTCAATGATGAACTACATACTTTAAAACTAGCAGCAAGCAAGCTATTAGAAAACGATTACTTAAGCAAAGTAAGTCTTGGTATGTCATACCGCGACCGCGAGAAGAGTAAAAAGTCTGAAGGGTATTACTTAACATTAAGCGATTTCTCATTAGATAATCCTGGTACGCTTGTCGTTCCAGAGCAATATCGCCTTGGAACAGCTAGCTTAGACTTTATCGGTATGGGGGATATGATTGCCTATGATACCCGTGCACTAGTTGACGATGGATATTATAACTCAATTCAAGAAAGCTTAACGGATATAAAGCACACTACGCAATCGTACACAGTTCAAGAAAAAGTTACGGCGTTTTTTGTACAAGCAGATATTAATGCAGAAGTAGGTAATTTGCCGCTTTCTGGTAACGTTGGTGTTCGCTATGTTAGAACTGAGCAATCTTCGCAAGGTTTTGCGGCTGTGCCGAATGACGTGACTGGTCTAGTTGAAGCTGTTCCTAACAATGTGTCACACGATTATAGCCATGTTTTACCTAGTCTTAATTTATCTTTGGCGCTAGATGAAGATCAAACCGTGCGTTTTGGTGCCGCTAAAACTATCTCACGAGCCCGCCTAGATGAAATGAATGCTTCTGTTAATGCGAGCTATAATTCAGAGCGTCCTGATGAAAATGGCAACTATTGGTCAGTATCGGGTGGTAACCCTACACTTGAACCAAAAGAAGCAACGGGTTTTGATTTGACTTATGAAAACTACTTTAGTGCAGAAGGCTACTTCTCAGCGGCTGTATTTTATAAAGACTTGAGTCAATGGATATTTGATGGCGTATACGAAGTTGATATGTCAGGGGTTGCTGATCCTTCAACGGGAGAAATACCAGAGAATAGTACCGGTACTGCGTCAGGTAAAGTGAATGGCGGTGGTGGAGACCTTTGGGGTTATGAATTGTCTCTTGCTCTACCGTTTAACGTCTTTAGTGATTCACTTGAAGGTTTTGGTTTAATTGCCAGCCATACTGGGATTGAACAAGATATTGAAGATCAAAACGGTAATGAATACGAACTACCTGGTTTGTCGGATAAAATTCAAAGCTTAACGTTTTATTATGAAAACTATGGCTTCCAAGCGCGTACTAGTATGCGTAAACGTAGCGACTTTAAAGGTGATATTTACAATGCAGGTTATGAAACGCAGCAAGTGAATATCTTAGGTGAAACAATTTGGGACGTACAAGTTGGTTACGATTTTGGCGAAGCAGGTGTTGAGAGCTTAGATGGCTTAAATGTGACATTCCAAGTACAAAATATCACTGAAGAACCATTTACAACACTAAGTGGTGATAATGCCTTACAAGTGCGTGATTACCAAGATTATGGGCGTAACTTTATTCTTGGATTTAGCTACAAGCTTTAACTGAAATTTAGTTAAGATATTAGCCCTTGTAATTAGTTTTACAAGGGCTTTTTTATAGCTACTTTACCTAAGTTTTATCAACCTTTATGAACGTGAGCAATAATATGAAACCAATACAGCATGTCGTCATTGCAGGCGGTGGAACAGCCGGTTGGATAACCGCAGCACTACTTAATAAAGTATTAGGTAAAGTAATTAATATTACCCTTATTGAATCAAGTAGCATTGGTACTATAGGCGTTGGTGAAGCAACAATTCCGCCTATTATTCAACTTAATAACGCACTGGGTATAAACGAGCAAGATTTTATCAATGCCACTAATGCGTCTATCAAACTGGGTATAGAGTTTGAAAATTGGAAAACACCTGGGCATAGCTACATGCATGCATTTGGCTCGTTTGGTAAAGATTTTCCTTTATGTGACTTTTACAATTTTTGGGTGAAAGGGCACATTAATGGCAGCGAGGACTCTTTATGGGATTTTTCTCTTAACTATCAAGCTGCTAAAAAAAACAAATTTACGCCACTAAATGCTATTCCTAATACTCAATTACCTGGGCTTAGTTATGCTTTTCACTTTGACGCCACTTTGTATGCGGAATATTTAAAAAATCTTGCATTATCACATGGCGTTAAACACATTGATGCAAAAATAGAACACGTTGAGCAATGCCAAGATACAGGTAATATCACCAACTTAATGCTTGACGATAATAGCCAAATCCAAGGGGATTTATTTATAGATTGTACTGGTCAGCGCGCACTTTTAATTGAGCAAACTCTCAATACGGGGTTTGTTGATTGGTCGCATTATTTACCTTGCGATAGTGCCGTTGCAGTGCAATCAACAGGCAGCAACGAATTAAAGCCCTATACGCGCTCCATAGCCCATAACGCAGGTTGGCAGTGGCAAATTCCGCTACAAAACCGAACAGGTAATGGCTTAGTGTATTGCAGCCGTTATTTATCGGATGAGTCAGCAACCGCGCTTTTATTAAATAACTTACCGGGTGAGCCAACAACAAGCCCGCGCTTAATTAAATTTAAAACAGGTCGACGTTTAAAGCAGTGGCATAAAAATGTAGTCGCAGTAGGGCTCTCTAGTGGATTTTTAGAACCCTTAGAGTCTACTAGTATTCACTTAATACAAAGTGCGGTCACACGTTTAATTAAGTTGTTTCCTCATAATGGCGTTAGTGATGCGTTAGTTACTGAATTTAATAAGCAAAGCATCAGTGAAATCGAGCATATTCGTGACTTCATTATTTTGCACTATAAGTTAACTGAGCGAGAAGACACCCCATTTTGGCGTCAATGTAAGCAAATGGAAATTCCGCAATCGTTAGTGCATAAAATGGATTTATTTAAACAAACAGGCAAAGTTGTGCGCGAAAACGATGAGTTATTTGCAGAAGTAGCTTGGCAACAAGTCATGATAGGTCAAGGCCTAATACCTGATGACTATAACAGTATTGTTGACTCATTAAGCAGTAAACAGCTAACAGATTTATTCGCAACGTTAAAAACCCTAATAAATTCAACGGTAGATAAGCTGCCCACTCATAGAGAGTTTTTAGCTAAGTTAAAAGTAAACTAAGTGGCGTAACGTGGTGCTTTAGTTGCGGGTTAATTGTCACTGAATATGGCTGTGAATACGTATGCAGCAACTGTAACCAAGCCTTATTTAGCTTTAGTATGAACCTATAACAACACTGAAATAAAAATGACACACACAATGAAAAAAAGATTTTATACGCCATTGCTTATATGCAGCGCATTGCTGGTGCACGGTTGCAGTGATGACAAACAAACAAAAACAGACTTGTTAGTTAAGCAAACAGACCCAGTTAAGCCAGTGGTATATCAAGTATTTACTCGTTTATTTGGTAATACTCAAACCGCTAATGTGCCATGGGGAACCAAAGAACAAAATGGAATTGGTAAGTTTGCTGATTTTAACGACGCGGCTTTAAAAGGCATTAAAGAGCTAGGTACCACGCATGTTTGGTATACCGGCGTTTTGCATCATGCCTTGGTGGGTGATTACACTGCATATGGTATAAAACAAGACGATCCTGATGTGGTAAAAGGGCGTGCAGGCTCGCCTTACGCAATAAAAGATTATTACGATGTAAATCCAGATTTAGCTATTAATGTTACCAATAGACTTGAAGAGTTCAGCGCGCTAATTGAGCGTACTCATGAGCATGACATGAAAGTAATTATTGATATTGTTCCTAATCATGTGGCTCGAGATTATCACTCAATCGCAAAGCCTAACGGCGTGAAAGACTTTGGTGAAGACGATGATACCAGCAAGGCATATGCTAAAAATAATAATTTTTACTATGTACCGGGTGAATCATTTAAAGTACCAACAAACGACAGTTACCAAGTGTTAGGTGGCAACAAACACCCTTTAGCCGATGGCCAATTTAGTGAAACGCCAGCAAAATGGACTGGCAATGGAGCGCGCTCACCACATCCAGATATAAACGACTGGTACGAAACGGTAAAAGTTAACTACGGTGTTAAACCCGATGGCAGTTTAGAGTTTCCAACTTTACCTAAGTCGCTTGAAAACCAAGATTACCGTGCACATTATGCCTTTTGGCAAGATAAAGAACTGCCAAATAGTTGGTATAAATTTAGAAATATTGCCCTTTATTGGTTAGATAAAGGGGTTGATGGCTTTCGCTATGATATGGCTGAAATGGTACCCGTTGAATTTTGGAGCTTTTTAAATTCATCAATAAAAATACATAAACCCGATGCGTTTTTACTCGCCGAAGTATATAACCCGTTGATGTACCGCACCTATATTCACCAAGGTAAAATGGACTATTTGTATGATAAGGTCGGCTTTTACGACACCCTAAAAGGGGTTATGCAAGGTAAACAACCCGCTAACACGCTATTTAAAGCGCAAGCTGAAGTGGCAGACATTGAGCAGCACATGCTGCACTTTTTAGAAAACCATGACGAACAACGTATCGCAAGTCCTGACTTTGCCGGCGACGCTGCATGGGGTAAACCGGCTATGGTGGTTTCTAACTTAATTAGTCGCTCGCCAACCTTGCTTTATTTTGGTCAAGATGTCGGTGAAGATGGGTCAGAAAACGCAGGCTTTGGTTCGCCTACACGCACCAGTATTTTTGATTATATTGGCGTACCAGCGCACCAAGCATGGATGAATAATGGCAAGTTTGATGGCGCTAATTTAACCCCTGAGCAAGCACAGTTACGTCAATATTACATTTCAATTATGGCACTTAATGGTTTACCTGCTGTTGTTGCCGGTGATATGGCACCCTTGTTGGTAAAAGACAGTGATAGAGTGGTAGGTTTTGTCCGCTCTTTAGGCCAGCAATCATTATGGGTGCTAAGTAACTTTAGCCAGCAAGCGCAAACAGTCACTGTTACGCTCACGCCAAATCAAGCAACCATGCTCAAACCAAACTCCACGCTATACGACCTGCTAGAGTCGCATAACGGTATTTTGGTAAGCGATGAGAAACAAAGTACAACCTTTACGCTGACCCTTGATGCACTCAGTAGTGCCGTTTTAACAAATAAGGCTGATCATGAATTATAACAACAAACCAACCTTAAGCTTTTGGCAAATATGGAATATGTGCTTTGGCTTTTTAGGCATTCAATTTGGCTTTGCACTGCAAAACGGTAACGTAAGCCGTATATTTCAAACACTTGGCGCTAATGTCGACGATATTCCGATTTTATGGGTTGCAGCGCCGCTCACAGGCTTAATTGTGCAACCAATTATTGGTTATTGGAGTGATAAAACTTGGGGCAAATTAGGCCGCCGTCGTCCTTTCTTTTTATACGGCGCTATATTAACCACGTTATCGCTTTTTATTATGCCAAATTCCCCCACGCTTTGGATTGCTGCGGGTATGCTGTGGATTATGGATGCCTCAATTAACGTTACCATGGAACCGTTTCGTGCTTTAGTAGGTGACAACTTGCCAAACAAGCAGCGCGCCACAGGCTATGCCATGCAAAGCTTTTTTATTGGTGTGGGAGCGGTGGTTGCATCAGCACTCCCTTGGATGATGACCAACTGGTTTGATATTGCTAATACCGCACCGATTGGTCAAATTCCTGACTCTGTAAAGTATTCGTTTTACTTTGGTGGTGTTATTTTATTTATTGCAGTCGGCTGGACTATTGTCACTACAAAAGAGTACTCACCCGAGCAGCTTGCACAATTTAATCAACAAGAATCACAAACAACACAAACCAATCTTACTAATAGCGTTAATTTTACCAAAGGCGGCGTTATTTTTAGCGGCTTAGGTTTGCTTGTTTTAGCCACTGTATTAGGGCTGGATCTGGAAAAAGAACTTTACTTGCTGGCTGCTGGGTTAGTTAGTTTTGGTGTTATTCAATTTATTGCAGCGGCATTAAAAGCTAAACAGCACACTAGCGGCGGTTTTTATAATGTAGTGAATGATGTATTTACTATGCCTGAGGCGATGAAGCAATTGGCATGGGTACAATTTTTTAGTTGGTTTGCGTTATTTGCTATGTGGATTTACAGCACCTCAGCGGTAACCAGTTTTCATTATGGTAGCAGCGATACAAGTTCAGTGGCGTATAACAATGGTGCAGACTGGGTGGGTATTTTATTTGCAGCCTACAACGGCTTTGCCGCGATTGCTGCTTTATGTATCCCGATCATCGTTAAGTGCGTCGGCTTAAAAGTAGCACATGCACTTAACCTTATTTTAGGTGCGTTGGGCCTAGCAAGCTTTATGTTTATAAAAGATCCAGGTTTACTTATTTGGCCAATGATAGGCGTAGGTTTTGCTTGGGCGTCTATTTTGTCATTACCTTATGCAATGTTAAGTACTTCGGTACCGAGTCATAAAATGGGCGTTTACATGGGCATTTTCAACTTTTTCATTGTGATCCCACAATTATTAGCCGCCAGCGTACTGGGATTAATATTACGCCACTTTTTTGAAAACCAACCTATTTACGCATTAGTACTGGGCGCCGTGTCGTTTGTACTTGCAGCGGTTGCGGTATTGCGTGTTAAGCACACTCAATAAAGTAACGAGTAAACTGAAATTAATTAAGGCTTTAGAATGAAAAAATTAAATACAATTACCACCAGTTTATTAATGCTTGGTTTAACAGCTTGTGGCGCGCAGCAAGAGCCTTCAAACAGCTCTATAATGCAAATATCGGCGCCGGGTGCCCCTGGGGCAGAGCCATTTTGGGCTTATGCAGGTAAAACCGGTATTGGCACATCTTTTGAGCAATATCAAAATGGCCATTACAGTGATGAGGCCCCTACAGGTAAAGTATCAAAAGTATGGTTTTCGATTGCCAAAGGGATGATCACCGAAACCATGTTCGGGCTTATTCATCAAGCGCAAATTAAAGACATGCAATTTGTTGTAGTCGGAAAAGATTTTACAGTCACCGAAGCTGACGATTTAGACGTTACCATTGATTACTTATACAAAGACGATAAAGGCCGCCCGTTATCATTAGCTTACAAAGTAGTAAGCAAAGATAAACAAGGCCGCTTTAGCCTCGAAAAACACATATTTACCGATCCTGATGGGCAAAGCTTATTTGTACGCAGTATTTTTAATACCCAGCTTGAAGGTGTGAAGGCCTACGTCAGCGTTAACCCGTATGTTGATAATAACGGCCTTGATGATTTTGCTAAAACTACAGAACAAGGGCTGCTGGCATGGCAAGACAGCAGCTACCTTTCTTTGCAAGGTGCTCAGCCATTTAAACAAACAAGTGTTGGTTTTACAGGTGTGAGCGATGGTTTAAGCCAGCTTAAAATAACTCAGCAGCTTACTCAGGTTTATAAAAATACCGGTGAACAATCGGGTAATGTTAGCCTACTAGCAGAGCTGGGTGAAATTGGTGAAAACAGCCAGTTCGATTTAACCCTAAGCTTTGGTAATAGCGAACAAACCAGCTTTAAACAAGGCCAAGCTACGTTAGCCAAAGGTTACCAAGCGGTGCTTGATAATTACAACGGTAAAGGCGAAGCGCTTGGTTGGCAAGACTACCTGCAAAGCCTTGCACCGCTAAATAACATGAGCGAACAAACCGCTGATAACGGCAAATTACTTTACACCAGTGCCATGGTACTTAAAGCGCAAGAAGACAAAACTCATGCAGGCGCACTTATTGCCTCATTATCTAACCCATGGGGCGAAACCGTATCAGCTAAAACCGGCTCTACTGGTTACAAAGCCGTATGGGTGCGCGACTTTTATCAAGTTGCCATGGCGTTTATGGCCATGGGCGATAATGCAACCGCAAAAACCGCATTCGAATACCTTGAAAAAGTTCAAGTAAACAGCAAAACCCCTGGCAATAAAGGCGATACAGGGTGGTTTTTACAAAAAACACATGTTGATGGTGAACTAGAATGGGTAGGTGTACAGCTTGACCAAACAGCAATGCCACTCATGCTTGCATGGAAACTCCATCAAGCTGATGTTTTAACAGATACAGAGCTGAGCGATTGGTATAGCCGTATGTTAAAGCCTGCGGCAGACTTTTTAGTTGAGGGTGGCCGTGCAAACATTCTGTGGAACGACACACAAATAACGCCGCCAGCCACTCAGCAAGAACGCTGGGAGGAGCAAGAAGGGTATTCGCCATCAACCACCGCCGCTGTTGTTGCTGGTTTAATTACCGCCGCTGATATTGCAAAAATGGCAGGTGATGAGGTGAATGCTAAACGCTATCTTGCAACAGCAAAAAGTTACAACGCCGATATAGAAAGCATGATGTTTACCACCGCAGGTAATTTAGAATCAAACGCATCAGACGGCGAGTATTTTATACGTATTGGCCAAGACAAAGATGCTAACTCAAATACCAAAATTAACGCTAATAATGGCCGTGACGGGTTTAATAAAAAGCAAATACTTGATGGTGGCTTTTTAGAGTTGGTTCGCTATGGCGTACGTGATGCACTAGCGCCTAGCATAGTAAAAACCCTCCCAGAATATGATGACGAAACCCTAACAGATAACCTACAAGTTAAATACAGCTTTGAGTTTACTGATGGCAGCGGCACATTTGCAGGCTACCGCCGTTATGGTAACGACGGGTACGGTGAAGATGAAGTAACGGGCGCTAATTACGCCGAAGGTGGGAAAAACAGCCCAGGGCAACGTGGGCGAGTTTGGCCATTTTTTACCGGTGAACGTGGTCATTACGAAATTGCCGCTGCAAATGCCAATAACAGTTTAGATGCAACAAAACAGCAGGCTATTAAAAATAGCTATGTAAAAGGGCTAGAGCAATTTGCTAACGAAGGTATGATGCTACCAGAACAAGTATGGGATGGCGTAGGCGTAAATAAAGCAGGATACACGTTAGGCGAGGGTACAAACTCGGCCACACCACTGGCTTGGACGCATGCGGAATACGTGAAACTAGTGCGCTCATTAAGTGACAAGCAAGTATGGGATCATTATCCAGTTGTTACTAAAGCACTAAAATAACTGCAAACCATTTAACGAGGCTGAAATGAAAACATTTACCTTGAGCGCATTAGCATTAGCAATCATGCTAACAGGCTGCCAGAACGCACCATCATTAAATACCAAGACGAATAATACCGAAACATCGCAATTAAATACTAAACAACAAGCAAGCCCGTGGTGGGAAAGCGCCATTTTTTACCAAATTTGGCCCCGCAGTTTTTATGATAGCGATGCTGATGGCCATGGCGATTTTAACGGTATGACCCAAAAGCTCCCGTATCTACAAGAGCTTGGCGTTAACGCATTGTGGTTAACCCCGATGTTTGAAGCGCCGTCGTATCATGGTTATGATTTTACTGAATTTTACCAAGTAGAAAACGACTACGGCAGCATGGCCGAGTTTGAAGCCTTTATAAAAGCTGCTGACGACAAAGGCATGAAAGTCATACTTGATTTAGTTATAAATCATATATCAAGTAACCATGAATGGTTTCAGCGTTCAGCAAAACAACAAGCCCCTTATACAGATTACTTTATTTGGCGCGACGATATGCCAAAAGCCGGAAGCGGCTGGGGCCACGCATGGAGTAATAACGACCAACCCGATGCTGTATGGCATTGGAATGAAACTCGCCAGCAGTATTACTATGGTGCGTTTGGAGCAAGCCAACCTGACTTGAATTTACGCCACCCAGATGTTGTTGCCGAAATGGAAAAAATGGCTAAGTTTTGGCTCGATAAAGGCGTTGCAGGGTTTAGATTAGACGCAGTACGTTTTGCCATGGAAGGTGGCGCAGATGCGCAAGCCGATACCGACGAAACCATTGCATATTGGCAGCACTTTAACCAATACGTAAAAAGCGTTGATCCAGAGGCGTATTTAGTGGGTGAAGCATGGGCTGACATTCCCGTTGCAGCAAAATACTTTGGCGAAGGTAAAGGCCTCGACCAAGGCTTTGATTTTGAAGTAGGCTATAAAATACTGGGTTTGTTAAAACCCGATGCCAGTGGCGAAGCGCAATTTGGCACCATGCAATCTAACCAACAAGTCAGTAAAGTTGATGCCAATGTGCTCAAACAAAATTTACAACAGCGTATAGATTCAACTGCGCCACTTGATTTTTTTGCACCGTTTTTAACTAATCACGACCAAGAACGTGTGGCTTATCAACTTGCAGAGCACGACGATAAGGCAAAACTTGCCGCCGCCATGTTATTTAGCTCTCCTGGCACGCCGTATATTTATTACGGTGAAGAAATTGGCTTAACACAAGGTGGTACAGGTCACGATGTGTATAAACGTGCGCCAATGCAATGGGATAACAGCAATCAAGCTGGCTTTACTCAAGCTCAAACAAGTTGGGTTGAGCAGGCTGAACTGTTTGGTGATAACTACACCCAGTGGTGGCCAGAATTTTTAGCACAGCAAATTAATGCTGCTGATCGCAATGTAAAAACGCAACAAGCACAATCTGATTCACTGTGGCGTATATACCAGCACTTAATCACATTGAAAAAACAGCGCCCAGAACTGGGTATTAAAGGTAGTTATGAATTAACGCAACACAACAACGGCCTTGTCGAAATAACCCGCGAGTTAAACGGCAGTAAAAGTATGTTTATACTTAACTTAACCGCTAACCCGCAAAGCATCAGTAGCATAAAACGTGAGGGGTTAACGCCTAGCTGGCAACACGACCTCAATGACGAGCAACTCGCAGCCTATGGTTTGTTGTTACTAAACAACGCACTCTAAATAAAATATACACAAATTGGGGTTAACATACGTTAGCCCCTTTAGTGAATATGCTTTAATTGCATCCCCCCAACTTATAGCGCATTTTAATGAGTCATAAGTCGCTTAACTTCCTCTGGCGTCATGGCGCTTATCATAAAAATGAATATAAGATGCAATCCACCTCAGGTAGGTGTCCACGGTACGTAATGAATACTGACGTACCAACATATAATAAGCGACATAAATTAAAAATGGGGAACGCGTTTTCATATCATCACCAATGTTGAGGGCTGTATAAATATACAGCCTAGTTGTTTTGCTCACATATTCAAGAAAATGAGCGCACTTTCTTCTTATATTTAGTAGCAAGAAATAATTATAGCTGGCAATTGCATTAACTCTAATTCGTTTATCATGCGGGTACTCTTGCCAATCTAAGTTTTGTATTCACTGGCGTAAGCACCACTTCTTTAGCAATGGCCCATATGTACGCAATCATTTCTCGGGCAATTGCGGTGACAACCAGGTTGTAGTGCTTCCCTTTGGCTATCATTTTTTATAGCGCTTGCAGAGCCTAAGTTGTGCTTTCCACGCAATATCAATAATGTCCTTTGATAAACCTTCTTGTCGCTTTTGCATATCTGTCGATATATTTGCTGCATAGCGATAAGTGTACGCGCCTTCAACAAGGAGGCGTCTTGCTCGGCTATTTCCACATTTTGTGACACACCTTGAGTGGAGTGGAATCGATAAATGCAATGCCTGTTGATTTATCAAAGCGTTGCTTCAGATAGCTACACAGAGCAGGTAACGTGGCCTGAAGTAACTTCAACATACGTGTATAACTGACTAAATCAGGAAAATAATGTCGCCAATACTGACAAACAAATTTGGTGTAGTAAGTTTTAAAATCGCGATAACCTGATTGATGAAAGGCAATTAATATAGTCATCACTTCGCTAGAAGATAGTCGAGATGGCTTAATGCGTTGCTTTTCACCTGACGCTATTAGGTGTTTAAGCCATTGAGGTTCAAACAATAAACAAAAATCATCGACATCTAGGTAAATTGCATCTAAGTTATTCATGCCCTTGCCTCGGTAATCTTATGTTTCTTGGTCGAAAGATCTGATCACCGCAAGGGCATTTAGTTCCATTTCTTATGTGCAGCTCAGGTTAATTAGTAGATATGTAACGCTAGAAATATGGGAGCTTTTAAATGAGCTTAAAGACATGGCTATTGCAAAAGGCATCATAGAGAAGGACGATACGTAGTTTTAATCTATTTTCATCTGCTTTAAATTGATTATTAATAGTAGTATCAGTGACGCACATTTTGAACTTAAATCATCATATTCACGGCCATAAAAAACCGCTGTATGAAAAAATCATACAGCGGTTTTTTAATTAACTTTAAGCTTATGCATTAAATTGATTTTTGATTGTTTCAATCGCGCTATCAATATCTATCATTAGTTTTTCACCAGTGCGGCGGTTTTTAAGTTCTACCTTGTTTTCATCAAGGTTACGCTCACCAATTACAAGCGTGTAAGGTACACCGAGTAATTCCATGTCGTTAAACATAACACCAGGGCGCTCTTTACGGTCATCAAATAGCACATCTAAACCTGCATCTTTCAAACCTTGATATAGATTATTAGCAATATCAGGGATACGATGCGATTTATGCATATTCATTGGCACAATTGCTAAATCGAAAGGGGCGATGGCTTTAGGCCAGGTAATACCGTATTGGTCGTTATTTTGCTCAATGGCAGCGGCAACAACACGCGATACACCAATACCATAACAACCCATAGTCATTGTTTGGTTTTTACCCGATTCGCTTAATACACCTGCTTTCATTGCTTCTGAGTACTTAGTACCTAGTTGGAAAATATGACCAACTTCAATACCGCGCTTAATTTGCAACGTGCCTTGGCCACACGGGCTAGGATCGCCCTCAACAATATTACGGATATCAGCAACTTCGTAGTCTGTTACGTCGCGGTCCCAGTTAATACCACTAAAGTGCTCATCGTCTTTGTTGGCACCAGCTACAAAATCAGCCATTACATTCGCCGCTCTATCAACAATAATTGGCATGTTTAAGCCAACAGGGCCTAAAGAACCCGGTTTTGCGCCAATGGCAGCGACAATATCTGCCTCGGTTGCCATCTCTAGTGGTGAAGAAACCAGAGGGTGTTTTTCAGCTTTAAGTTCATTAAGCTCGTGATCGCCACGCAGTACTAGTGCAACTAAGCCACGTTTTCCGTCTTCATTAGGGGCGCCATAAACAATCAGTGTTTTAACACCGCGATGTGGTTTCACACCATAGTGTTTTTTCAGCTCATTAATTGTTTTAGCATCTGGCGTTGGGAATGCTTTTAGCTCTTTGCTTGCTTCAGGGCGCACTTCAGTTGGCGCTAGCGCTTCAGCTTTTTCAATATTAGCGGCGTAGTCACTAGCATCACTAAAGGCAATAGCGTCTTCGCCAGATTCAGCAAGTACGTGAAACTCATGCGATACACTACCACCTATAGAGCCGGTATCAGCAATAACAGGGCGGAAATCAAGGCCTAAACGTTCAAAAATATTACAGTAGGCTTTGTGCATAACTTGATAAGTTGCATCTAAACATTCATCGGTTAAATGGAATGAGTAGGCATCTTTCATAGTAAATTCACGAGCACGCATAACACCAAAGCGCGGACGACGTTCGTCACGTACTTTAGTTTGTACTTGGTACAAAGTAATAGGCAGTTGCTTGTAGCTGTTAATTTCTTTGCGGACAAAATCGGTGATCACTTCTTCATGGGTAGGACCCATAGCAAATTCACGATTGTGACGATCGGTAAAGCGCATAAGCTCTGGACCAAACTCACTCCAGCGGCCCGATTCTTCCCATAAGTCAGCCGGTTGAATTACTGGCATTAGCATTTCAATTGCGCCTGCTTTATCCATTTCTTCGCGTACAATGTTTTCTACTTTTCTAAGCACACGTAAACCAGAGGGTAGCCAAGTGTATAAACCCGAAGCGACGCGACGGATCATTCCGGCTCTAAGCATTAATTGATGCGATACAATTTCCGCATCTGATGGCGTTTCTTTAAGTGTAGCGAGTATATATTGACTAGTACGCATGTTTTTTCCGAAATAGAGTAATATGTTCTTTTAATTAAGGCGCTCAGTTTACCAGCGGATGCATTGACACTAAAGCGCTAAGTGATTTTTTATCGCATTTTATAGCCATAGCAGGTTTTTAAAGTTAGTTTAACTGGGCTCTATATGAGTAACCAGATGATGAGAGTCAGTCACTTGCCAGGTAATGTTGTATTCATACAAATTCATACCATAACTTTGTATGCCTTGTTTCTGCTTTTTATACGCTGGGCGAGGATCTTGTTTTAGCACATTGCTGATAAACGCTTGTAGCTCAGGATAGTGGCTTTGTTTATTTATAAATTCCAAAGCTTGCTCACTAAATTCAACACTCATGTGAGTTTCTGGGCGCGTGTCGGCAAAGCCTGCACTGGCATCAGGTAAAGCGTCTGAATAGGGCAAATAAGGCTTAATATCAACAATAGGTGTACCATCAAGTAAATCAATACCGGCGAGCAATAACGCTAACTGCCCTTTTTTGTATTCAATTCCCTCTAACTTAACAGCACTCATCCCTATAGCGTTAGGTCTGAATGTAGCGCGTGTGGCAAAAACGCCTTTACGCTCATTGCCACCAAGGCGCGGCGGACGCACCATTGCTGAATAGCCTTTATCTGCGGTTTCATGAAAACGAAATAATAGCCAAATATGGCTAAATTCATCTAAACCACGAACAAATTCTTCACGATTAAAATCTGGAGCAAAAATAAGTTTAGCTTTTGCTTCTGGCACTAATCGAGGTTGTCTAGGAATGGCAAACTTTTGTTTATACGGTGATTGAATATGACCAATAGCCGAAATCTGATAATCGCTCATAATGCTCGCTAACAAATAAAATAGGGAGGTATTCTACCTGTAATTACCATTGGTGGCATTAGCTTAATATAATCAGCATAAAGAGAGTTTAGACTGATTCGTTTAAATGTGGAATAACAAAGGGCAAGGCTAAACCTAGCCTTACCCTTACATTGCAACTATTGAGTTGTTATTAAAACATATATTGGAAAGATACTGACGCAACGTCCATTTCTGGGTCGATATCATCATCTAATTCGTAACGCTCATACTCTAAACGCACTTGCATATTGGTTGTGAAAGCATATTCAATACCTGCACCATAAAATACGTCACCACCGTCTTGTGATACGCTAACGCTGCCTACTGGTAGTTCTTGAGTTAAATCAGCATCCCATTCGAACCAACCGCCTTTTGCATAGATAGAAAAATTTTCAGTGATTGGCGCTGCAAAACGCGCTGCTAGTGATACCCCATCAATTTCTGCTTTACTGTCTATGTCACTCACTTCATCAAAATTTTGATAGGCAAGTTCAAGGCTTATATGTTCATTAAATTGAGTACCGATATAACCTTTTAACATTTGCGCGTCGTCATCGAAATCGGTGTCGTTTTCGCTATCTTCAAACTGAAATGAATATTGGCCGTAACCAATACCCGTATAAATACGTGGAGAGTCCATGTCGGTAACATCTGCCTGTGCTGCTGAATTAAAACCCAGTGTTGCTAAAGCAAGTGCAGAAAGAGAAAGTGTTTTAATCATTGTATAGCTCCTTTAAAAAATAATATCTAATGTTCGATAGATTCATCAAACGTCGATTTACTTATTGCAGTGAACATGCCAATAATTTTTTTGTTAATATTTGCTCTTAAAGTGTATTTATTGAACTTTTTTGGTGGTTTAAGTACGCAAAACATCCAGCTGTTAAGCGTACTGTTAATTTGTAAAAAAATAAAAATTGTAGAATTTACAGCTTGCTGTAGTTTATACATACCTGCAAAAGGTACCGAATTAGACTTGATAAAGTAAGTTTTCTGTTTCTATCGCTATTTGTTTCATTTTAATGGCATAATTTTCTAGCTTTTTATCTTCGTCAGTAACAGATGTGAATTCAGGAACGGCAACAGGGTAACCGGTCTCATCCATAGCAACAAAACTTATTACACAATGATTAGTTTCAACTAAGTTTTGGGTTTTAGGGTCGCCACAGCGTACTTGTATGAAAATTTGCATACTGGTTTTACCTGTGTGTGCAATTTTGGCTTCCACTTCAACAATCTGGCCAACCAAAATAGGACGGCTAAACTTAACGCCCGCAACCGATACGGTTACGCAGTAATGACCGCTCCAACCTGCAGCACAGGCATAGCCTGCTTGGTCAATCCACTTCATGACCACACCACCATGCACCTTACCACCAAAATTTACATCGGTAGGCTCTGCTAAAAAACGAAAAATTACACTCGACGACGCCATAACATACTCTCATTTATTCATATTACTTAACAGCATAGCGCAAAAAAGGGGCCGAAGCCCCTGCAATTTAGGATAAGTTTATAATTTCTTTAGAAAGGTTGTTACATATTGGGGTAGTTAGGACCGCCGGCACCTTCAGGAGTGACCCAGGTGATATTTTGGCTCGGATCTTTAATATCACAGGTTTTACAATGCACACAGTTTTGCGCATTGATCACAAAGGCTTGCTCGCCTTCGACTTCTTGTACTTCATAAACGCCGGCAGGGCAGTATCGCTGTGCAGGTTCATCAAATTTAACTAAATTTACCTTAATCGGAACTGATGCATCTTTGAGTTTCAAATGACACGGCTGCGATTCTTCATGATTAGTGTTTGATAAAAATACCGAAGAAAGCTTATCAAAGCTGAGTTTGCCATCAGGCTTCGGATAGGCAATCTTTTGAGCTTGATCAGCGTCTTTCAAAGTGGCGTGATCGGGTACGTTATCTTTAAAACTAAACGGTAGGGCACCCTTAAATATGTTTTGATCAAGGGTGTTATACGCACCGCCTGCAAATTTGCCTAAGGTATGCATAGCGGGGCCAAAGTTACGAGATTGATACAGCTCTTTATACACCCATGATTTTTTAAACTCAGCGGTGTACTGGGTTAAATCCGTGTTAGCTAAATCGTTTTGTAGCGCATTAAAAATCACCTCAGCGGCTATCATGCCTGACTTCATAGCCGTATGATTACCTTTAATCTTTGCAAAATTTAGGGTGCCTGCATCACAGCCCACTAACAAGCCACCCGGGAAATGCATTTTAGGCAAAGAGTGTAAACCGCCTTTGGCAATGGCGCGCGCACCATAAGCAATACGCTCACCCCCTTCAAGGGTTTTTTTAAATACCGGGTGGTGTTTTAAACGCTGAAACTCATCAAATGGGCTTAAATGTGGATTTGAATAATTTAAATCAACAATTAAACCAACCACCACTTGGTTGTTTTCGCTATGATACATAAAAGCACCACCGCCAGTATCGCCACTCAATGGCCAACCGGTTCCGTGAACTACTTTACCAAGCTGATGTTTAGATTCATCTACTTGCCAAATTTCTTTAAAGCCTAAACCGTAATGCTGTGGCGAGCTTTCATCGTCTAAAGCAAACTGATTGATCAGTTGCTTACCTAAATGGCCGCGACAGCCTTCAGCAAATACCGTGTATTTAGCACGTAACTCCATACCCGGCATGTAACCGTCTTTTTCGTCGCCGTTTTTATCCAGCCCCATATCACCGGTAATAATGCCTTTAACAACATCATCTTCAATAATAAGTGAATGAGCACTAAAGCCTGGAAATATTTCAACGCCCAAGTTTTCTGCTTGCTCAGCAAGCCAACGACATACATTCCCCATAGAAACAATGTAGTTACCGTTATTATGAAATGTGTTAGGGGTTGCAAAATGAGGTATAGAGGTTGCCTTTTGTTCGTTATTAAACCAATAAATTTCATCGCTTTGGACTTTAGTCGTAACAGGCGCGCCCAATTCTTGCCAGTTTGGCAGTAGTTCATCCAATGCTTTGGTTTCAAAAACAGCACCTGATAATACATGCGCGCCCACTTCAGAGCCTTTTTCAACCACACAAATCATGCACTCTTGTTGTTTTTCTTGTGCTTGCTGCGCGAGTTTAATTGCTGTTGAGAGCCCAGCAGGGCCTGCCCCTACAACAACAACATCAAATTCCATGGTTTCGCGTTCAATCATAATAACCTCTTTATCTATGACGGACTTACTCTTGCCCTATAGGCAAAAAGTAAGCTAAGCAACCTGTTATTTTGTGATGCAAATTAAACGTTACAGGTTGTGAATAGTTTAAGGTTATTTTAGGTTGACGTTTACGTCAACAGGAAGTAGTCTGATTTCATAAAATAAATAGGTTGACGTATACGTTAGCTTATAGGTTTAAATAATTATGGAGTCCCTATGAAAGTTCTCGTACCAATAAAAAGAGTGATTGATTACAACGTAAAAGCTCGCGTTAAACCTGATAACAGCGGTGTTGATTTAACAAACGTAAAAATGGCAATGAACCCATTTTGTGAAATTGCGGTAGAAGAAGCGATTCGTTTAAAAGAAGCGGGTACTGCAAGCGAAGTGGTTGTTGTGACTATTGGCGCTAAAGCATCACAAGAGCAATTACGCACAGCACTTGCCCTTGGCGCTGATAAAGCGATTCATGTTGAAACCGAGCAAAACCTAGAATCTCTTCATATTGCAAAGTTACTTGCGAAAGTGGTTGAGCAAGAATCTCCTGAGCTCGTTATTTTAGGCAAGCAATCTATCGATTCTGATAATAATCAAACGGGCCAAATGCTCGCTGCATTAACTAATCGCGGCCAAGGTACATTTGCTTCAAAAGTGGTTATTGAAAATGGCAAAGTGAATGTAACCCGCGAAGTTGATGGCGGTTTGCAAACTGTTGCACTTAATTTACCAGCGATTGTAACCACCGATTTACGTTTAAACGAGCCACGTTATGCGTCGCTACCTAATATCATGAAAGCCAAACGTAAACCGCTAGAAGTTATTGCGGCTGATTCGTTAGGTGTCGATTTAACACCGCGTATTGAAGTCGTTCGTGTAGAAGAACCAGCAAAACGCAGCGGCGGCATTATTGTTGAAGACGTTGCACAGCTTGTGGAAAAACTTAAAACAGAGGCAAAGGTGATTTAAATGAAAACTCTTGTAATTGCAGAGCACGATAACGGTGCCTTAAAACCAGAAACCTCAAAAACCATTAACGCCGCTAAAAAATTAGGCTTTGATGTCGATGTATTGTTAGCTGGCATAAACTTAGGTGCCATGAGTGAGTCACTTGCGAGCATTGAGGGTGTTACAAATGTATTACTTGCAGATAACGCGGTGTACGAGCATCAACTTGCCGAAAGCATGACAGATTTAGTGTTATCACTTGCAGATGAGTACAGCCATATTGTGGCAAGTGCCACAACGACAGGTAAAAACTTTATGCCGCGTGTTGCCGCATTATTAGATGTTGCACAAATTTCAGAAATTATTGCTGTTATTGACGCAGACACGTTTAAACGCCCAATCTATGCGGGAAATGCCATAGCAACGGTTAAATCACTCGATAATAAAAAAGTGATCACCGTGCGTGCAAGTAGCTTTGATTTACAAGGCGAACAAGCGCCAGCTAATGTCACAACCTTAGATACGGTCTCTGATTCACAGTTAAGTAGCTTTGTTAGTGTTGAGCAAACCGAATCTGAACGCCCAGAGCTCACTGCAGCTGATGTGGTTATTTCAGGTGGTCGAGGTATGCAAAATGGTGAAAACTTTGCACTTCTTAATGGTATTGCCGATAAGCTGGGGGCTGCAATTGGCGCTTCACGTGCAGCGGTTGACGCAGGCTTTGTCCCTAACGATATGCAAGTAGGTCAAACAGGTAAAATTGTTGCGCCTAATTTATACATAGCCGTAGGTATAAGTGGTGCTATTCAGCATTTAGCTGGCATGAAAGATTCAAAAATTATTGTGGCCATTAATAAAGACCCAGATGCGCCAATATTCCAAGTGGCTGATTACGGTTTAGTTGCTGATTTATTTGATGTATTACCTGAGCTTGAACAAGCTTTATAAAGTTTAATAATCACAGCATAATATAAAGTTAAATATTCTGATTTAAAGCCGCCGTTTCATTATTGATTCTGCGGCTTTTTTCATTAAAAAAACCAACAGCACAGCTAATGCAAGCCAAGTGTTACGGCTGATAAAACGAGCAGCAATTATTTTTGCTATTGGCTTAGCGTTAACTATTTACCCCTTTACCACGAGCATTGAAAACTTGAGAATACTGGGCGTATTACAGCGAATAGGCATTGCCTATATTTTAGCGTCTATCTGTGTATTGTTACTCAATAGGCGAGGGGTGATCAGCTTATTGGTTGTTATTTTAATTGCATATTGGTTACAGCTTTTAAGTGTTGGTTCTAATAATGCCTATGCACTAGAGAATAACCTGGATAGAACGGTTTATATAGCGGTGTTAGGTGAACCGCATTTGTGGTGAAATAAAGGATTAGCGTTTGATCCAGAAGGGCTTTTGAGCACCTTACCTAGTATCGTGAGTGTTTTATTTGGCTTTTAGGTTACCCGCCTACTTACCAGCTCTAGCAGTCAATGGACAAGTATTAAGCGTTTGTTGTTAATCGGGGTTGTCGGTATTGCACTAGGGCAATTAGGCTCGCTGATTATGCCAATTAATAAATCGCTTTTGACCAGTACCTTTGTTATTTACACCTCAGGGATTGCCTGTATTGTACTGGCCTTTTTTTGTGGCTTTGCGACATAGTAAAACCCGAACGTCTTGTTAATCCATTAATTGTGTATGGCTCGAATCCTTTGTTTTTTTATGTGTTATCGGGTGTGTGGGTACTGAGCTATTCACTAGTTAATATTGGCGAGCTAAACTTGGGGGGTGGATGTATGAGCAACTCGCTTTAGTTATGAGTGCTAAATTGGCATAGTTCACCTTTGCTTTATTACATGTTATGGGCTTTTAGTTAATGTCAAATATGCTTTATAAACGCAAGATATTTATAAAGATTTAGATAAAGACAATAAAAAACCAACCCTTAGGTTGGTTTTTTATTTAACGTTACAAAGCGTGGCTTAGTACGTTGCGCTGCCTTTAGTACGTGGGAATGCAATCACATCACGTACGTTACCCATACCGGTAACATAAGCAACTAAGCGCTCAAACCCTAAACCAAAGCCAGAGTGTGGCACGCTACCGTATTTACGTAGGTCGCGGTACCAGCTGTAGTCTTCTTTATTTAAGCCCATTTCGTCAAGGCGTGCATCTAATACATCAAGACGCTCTTCACGTTGTGAACCACCAATGATCTCACCAATACCAGGTGCCACTACGTCCATAGCCGCAACGGTTTTACCGTCTTCGTTTTGACGCATGTAAAATGCTTTAATATCTCGCGGGTAGTTTTTAATAACAACCGGTGCTTTAAAGTGTTCTTCTGCTAGGTAACGCTCGTGCTCAGACTGTAAATCTACACCCCATTCAACAGCGTACTCAAATTTCTTGCCACATGCTTTTAGAATTTCTACAGCGTCTGTGTAATCAACTTGTGCGAAGTCTTTTTCAACAAATTCTTCTAAACGGCTAATCGCAGTTTTTTCGATACGTTGAGCAAAAAACTCCATGTCGTCACGGCGTTCTTCTAATACCGCTTTAAACACGTACTTAAGCATGTTTTCAGCCAATTTTGCGATATCTTCTAAATCAGCAAACGCAACTTCTGGCTCTACCATCCAAAATTCAGCTAAATGGCGAGATGTATTTGAATTCTCTGCACGGAACGTAGGGCCAAAGGTGTAAATTTTAGACATAGCTGATGCATATGTTTCACCGTTTAGCTGGCCAGATACCGTTAGGAATGCTTCTTTACCAAAAAAGTCTTCGCTGTAATCAATTTCGCCTTTATCTGTCATTGGCAGGTTTTGCATATCAAGGGTTGATACGCGGAACATTTCACCCGCACCTTCACAGTCACTGGCTGTGATGATTGGTGTACTGATCCAGTAAAAGCCTTGCTCATGGTAAAAACGATGAATCGCTTGCGCTAAACAGTTACGTACACGCGTTACTGCGCCAATCATATTGGTGCGCGGGCGAAGGTGAGCGTGCTCACGTAAATATTCAATGCTGTGGCGCTTAGCCGACATTGGGTAAGTATCTGGATTTTCAACCCAACCTAACACAGTCACTGAATTAGCTTGAATTTCGAAAGATTGACCTTGTCCTGCAGATTGCACTAATACACCGGTGACCGACACAGAACAGCCTGCTGTTAAGCTTGTAACTTCATCATAATTATTCAGTGAATTAGGAACTACCGCTTGAATAGGATCAAAACACGAACCGTCATGAACGGCTAAAAATGATATTCCTGCTTTTGAATCGCGGCGTGTACGGATCCAGCCTTTAATGGTTACTTGGCTGTCTACCGCAACATTGCCTTTTAATAGCTCTGAAATCGCTAAATGGCTCATCTTCACTCCAATGATATAAGTTGCCTAACTATATAAATTAATTGTGCGTTACTCATGCATTTATGTATGTAAGGTCACTGCACTTGAACCTTGTATAATACCAGTAAAGTAAAATAAAAAAACTGTTGTGGGCAACTCTTTAAAAGTTTTTAGTCACGCGCGGTTTTTTTAACCAGTTTTTAGAGTTAAATGGCTACTATTACCATTTGTTACTCTGAAAATTCATCAATTTGTGGCATTATTAGTAATCAAACCGAATTAACGTTTACCATTAATAAAAAATGGATGCTATGAAACAAGTTTTTATTTTACGAGGACTGCCAGGCAGTGGTAAGTCATATTATGCGCAAAATCTCGCTGACGAATTATCGGGCGCAGATGAAAGCAATTATTTTATTTGCTCAACAGATGATTACTTTGTAAACGAGCAGGGTGAATATCATTTCGATAAGTTTAAATTATCGCAATATCATAACCTAAACCTAGCACGTTTTATTAACGCGTTAGCACAAGGTATTGAACTGGTTATTGTTGATAACACTAATATTAAAAAATGGGAATTCATTGCCTATTCGCAAGCAGCGATAGCTTTAGGGTATCAAGTAAAAGAAGTGATTGTTGGTGAAGTAAAAGACAAATCAATGCAACACTTATATGCCAAGCGCAATAGTCATAACATACCGCTTAAAACCATTAGTAAAATGGCCTACATGTTTGAGTGGTAATTATTAAATTTCAGCTAAAACGTCTATATCAGCGTGGGTAATGGCATCTAAATGAGCGGTAATTTTTTCACTGCTCCAGCCCTACCATGCAATTGCTAAAAGTTGATTGATAGTTGTTTCATCAAAACGCTTTTTTATTACTTTTGCAGGGTTACCGCCAACAATGCTATAGGCAGGTACATCATTGGTTACCACAGATTTACTCGCTATGATGGCGCCGCTGCCAATTTTTACCCCCGGCATAATAGTGGCGTTGTAACCAATCCATACATCATTACCTATTTCAGTATTGCCCTTGAAAGGTAAGTCAATTTGTTGAAGTGCAGACTTTTCCTAACCGTTACCAAATATAAAAAATGGATAAGAAGAAAAGCCGGAGGTTTGATGGTTAGCCCCATTCATTATAAAAGTAACGTCTTTAGCTATGGCGCAAAACTTACCTATGATGAGACGATCCCCAATAAAATCGAAATGATAAAGGACATTTTTTCAAAATGTTCAGGCCCATCAGGGTCGTCGTAATAGGTGTAATCACCCACTTCTATATTAGGTGACTTAATAAAGTTTTTTAAATAACCTACTTAAGGAAAACCGTCCATAGGTGATGGATTGTTTGGATTTGGTCCGTTCATGGTTTCCTCTCAAGTAAGATAAATACGCTACTAGCTTTTAAATGCCGCCAATGGGTGAGATGTACTGAGCGAAACATGTACCTTGTCACCTGGGTGTACAACCACCTCATGGCTTACTCGGCTAGTTACTACGGTTTCGCATGCAAGTTTAACCGCGCATAAACGGCTACCGCCTTCAAAGCGTACCCAAATTACTTCACCATTATTACCAATACTGCTTTGTACTAATAATACATCATCTGGACGAAGTAAAACTTCTACCTCACCAGTGTCACAATCAATGCCGTTTGCAGGCACATTACCAATGTCGGTAAGCGCTTGGCCGTTATTTAGGGTTCCTTTTATAAAGCTGGCTTCACCTAAAAAGCGCGCAACAAAGCGGTTGTTTGGGGTACTAAAACACTGCTCTGGGGTGTCAATTTGTTGTATTTTACCGCCTTTTAAAACACCCACACGATCGCCCACCGAAAGCGCTTCTTCTTGATCGTGCGTTACCCAAATTGCCGGTACACCAGCTTCTTTTAATGCGTTGCGGATATCCCAACGCAACATATCTTTTAAGGCAGCATCAAGGTTAGATAACGGCTCATCAAGTAATACAAAGTCAGGTTGGTGGGCAAGGGTACGCGCTAATGCTACGCGTTGCTTTTGCCCGCCTGACAGTGTGGCTGGTTTTTTATGCCTAAATGCATCTAAACCAAGAAGTTTTAGCCAGTGATCGGCAGGGCTGGTGTCTTTAAGTTTAAAACATACGTTTTGCTCAACTGTTAAATGAGGGAACAACGCAAAGTCTTGAAACACCATACCTACGCTGCGTTTTTCAGGCGCCACAGTATGCTTTGGTGTCGCTGTCCATTTAGCTACTTTAATTTCACCCTCACTAATTGGTAAAAGCCCCGCTAACGCTTGTAAAATAGTACTTTTTCCGCAACCTGTTGGACCAACAAGCATTAATATTTCGCTTTCACCTAAGGTGAAATTTAAATCGCTAACAACACGGTTACTGCCATAATCTATAGACAACTGACTTACAGATAGCATTTTTTATAAATCCTTAATGTTCAAACTGGTTGCGTTTTTCGCCAGACATCATAATAGCTAAAGCACCCGCAGAAATCACTACCAACAATAAGCCAGGAATAGCAGCACGGCCAAAATAACCGGCTTCGTAAACACGCCATAAGTAGGTAGATAGCGTTTCAAAGCCTGTGGGGCCTAGTAAAAGTGTGGCTTCTAATTCACGCATTGACTCTAAAAAGACCAAGGCGCCACCTGCAATAATACCACGCATAGTTAGGGGTAAAGTAATACGCGTAAAGGCTTCGCGCGGGCTTGCGCCTAGTACCCGCGCTGATTTTACCAAGCTTGGGTCAAGATGCTCGGTGCTGGTACGCACAGAACCTACCGCAAGTGGTAAAAAACGTAGCATATAAGCAATAATCAATAAGCCCAGCGTTTGATATAAAAAGGGTAGTTGTAAGCCGCCGTACACAAGCGCTGTGCCCATAACAATACCCGGAATACCAAAACCAAAGTAAGTAACACGTTCCATTATTTTACCAGCCTTACCACTTAAAGCCGCATGGGCAACCGGAATGGCAACAATAACTGTAACAATAGCGGCAATGGCTGAAGCGTAAGTTGAATGCCAGGCAATACTAAAATCAAACGAGCTAAAGCCATCACGCACTAACCACAAAGTAAATACTGCTAAGGGTAGGCCAATAGCGAGTAACAAAATAGGTGCAAAGGTGGCAAACATAGCGCCTAGTTGCCATTTTTTAGGGAATAAAATAAGCGAACGACCTTGACGCTCTGAGGCGGTTTTTATTTGTGATTCAATCATTAATAAAAAGCCAACAATTACCATCAGTTGCAGTGACAACATAGCCGCACGGCTTAAGGCAAAAGCATTATATTCCACATAAATAACACGGGTAAACGTATCTAAGCGCATCATTGCGGGAGTACCAAAGTCAGATAAGGTATATAGTGCAACCAATAACGACCCTGCAGCAATGCCATTTACTACGCGGGGTAAAATAACTTTAAATACGCTTTGCGTCATCGACATACCCAGCGTTCGAGCAGCGTTGACCATACTGGCATCTAAACTAAGTAAAGACGAACGGGTAGTCATCATAACAAACGGAAAAGTATACAAGGTCATGACAATGGCGGCTCCCGTTAAGCCATACATAGAAGGGGTTTCAAAACCAAGTAAGTTGTTTATTTCACCGCCAGGACCAAATGCAGCATAAAGCGTAAAAGCGCCAATGTAACTGGGAATAGCAAGCGGGGCTGCAAACACCACCAGCCAAAACTTTTTAAACGGTAACTGCACATAGGCGCTAATGAATGCTAAGGGCACACCAATTAAAATTGAACCTAATACAGTTAATCCCATTAACGACAGGGTATTGCCTAAAATAGTTAAATTATGGCTATCAAAAAAAGAGCTTGCGTCAGAGGCAAGCGTAATTAAAACAAAAATAGGGGTCAGGGTCACTAGCGCTGCAAGCAGCGCCATTGGGTAAGATGTAGGTATTCGCATTATAAAACGCCGCTGCTGCGCATTAAATCTATAGTTGGGCGTAAATCAGCCAACTGGGTTAAATCAATTTTAGGTGGCGAAATACTGGTTAACTTTGGCAATCCATCGGGTTGAGTAATGCCATTAACCAGTGGGATTTCATAGGCTTCGCTTGCTAAATAACTTTGCACTTCAATGCTAAGTAAATAGCGCATAAAGTTGATTGCCAGTGGGTCGTCAGATAACGATAAAATACCTGAAGCGTTAACTAAACAGCCAGCATCATTTTGCGTAAAGGCTAAATCAAGTTTTGCATCGGGCTTACCTGATTTTAAGCGCAGCGTGTAGTAATGATTAGCAAAACCAATGTCTACTTCACCACGTTCAACGCCCATTACCACACCGAGTTCACCGGCGTAGGTTTTAGATCGTTTTTTAACTTTTTTGAGCCACTTAGCCGTTTTATCATCACCTTCTAAAAGCCGCATAGCAGTAATAAACGATTGAAAAGAAGCATAAGCAGGCGCCCAACCAATACTTAAATCACTGTCGGCAATGTCCATAATGCTCGTTGGAATTTGCTCTTTGGTTAAGCGATCGGTATTAAAAGGTAAAGTACGAATACGGCCAGTAACAGGTGCCCATTCATCATATCTAAATTGTGGCTGTAATTGCGCTGATAAATCACTCGGCATGGGCTTGGCAAGACCGGCATCGGTAACTAAACCAATTGCCCCAGAGTCGACTGCCCAAAATAAGTCGGCACGTTTAACCCCTGCATTTGCTTCGGCAACAATGGTGTTGGCAAGCGCTGCGGTAGGGCCGCGACGAATGGCAAGGTCAAGTTCAGGGTTCTTTTTTTGAATGGCTTGTAATACGTTTTCGTATAAGCCACCTTCACCACGGCCTAAATAAAGCGTCAATGCACCTTTTAGTTTAGGCAATGTATCAACAGACACGGGGTTTGCAATAGCAATATCAGCGGCAAAAGCGCGTGAAAGCGATAGCGGTAAAGCACCCGCTACCCCTAACGCAGCTAAGCCTTGAATAAAGGTTCTGCGTTTCACTTAAAATACATCCTTACGTGCTTTTTCTGCTTTTTCAATCAGCGTTTGAGCGCGGCTTAGTTTGGTTTGCATATCAACAACCACATCACGAACTTCATCAACACTTTTATTATTAGAAATTGCTTGTGGAAGTGTGACGTTAAAGTCTTTTTCTAGGATTTCTACTAACTTCGCGTCTTGCTCAATTAGTGTACCTTCAACACCTTCGAATAAATGTAGGTAGGTGTCGTGCACTATGTTGGTGGCTTCATCGCTTAAACGTTCTGCGTATTTAGCGACCACTCGGTCTAATTTGTGTTTAATTTCGTCGATAGTCGCGCTTTGCGTCATTTCTTTGGTTGCTGTTGCTTTAACGCTATCTAATAACCCTTTTTGTTGAAACTTAGCCGCCAGTTTAACTGCGCCTAATCCTTGCCATAGGGCATTATTCATTGCTTGTTGTTGTTTGCGTACTTCTGACGCTGGTTTTTTATTATCGATAGCCATTTTTATGCCATACAAACCTTGCCAAATAGAGGCATAGACAGGCACGTAATTAGTTTCTATGGCGCTGTGGAATTTAACTGACTCCCAGTACTCAACCAAATCATCACTATTGACTGCTTTTGCGCCTTTTTTCTCGTAATCGCTTACCATGGTATCGACTTTAGAGATCATCCATTCAACGTCTTCATTGTAAGTTTTTAAATTAGCTTGAAGGTGATTAACATGCTCACCAATAGGGCCATTAGCAAGTGCCGGTTGTGCAAAAATCGCAGAGGCGAGTAAAAAACTTGCACTTAATGTCTTGGCAGGCTTAAGTAATATTTTCATAGCAAGTGAGTCCATAAATGTTATTGTAAATGATAGGCATTATCATATCCCTAAAGATCACTCAGATCAACACACTAAATGACAGGTCAGGGCTAAAAATACCAATGTTTTGGGACGAATAGGCAGCAAACTAATTATTTGCATAAATTTTAACGTAATCCTTGATGATAGTTAACCTATCTATACGTAATGTTTACCTTTTATGGCGTTATAAATAGCATCACATAAAGCGCGAATACTGTTTTTGTCACTTATATACGGTGGCATTAGATAAATTAGCTTACCAAAGGGGCGTATCCATACTCCTTGAGATACAAAATAAGCCTGAATTTTAGCGACATCAATGCTACCAGCCTCTTCTGTAAGCTCTACTACGCCAATAGCTCCTAAAGTACGTACATTCGCCACGGTGCTGAGCGCTTGGCATTTATGCAGCTGCTGTAATTGAGTATTTATTTCGCTGATATGGTGTTGCCAGTTTTGGCTTAGTAATAAATCAATACTGGCACAGGCAACAGCACAGGCAAGGGGATTTCCCATAAATGTAGGTCCGTGCATCAAAACCCCAGCTTCTCCTTCGCTGATCCCTGTGGCTATTTTTTCGCTAGTTATGGTTGCCGAAAGTGTCATTGCGCCACCAGTCAGCGCTTTACCTATACACAGTATATCGGGCTCTATATTGGCATGCTCTACAGCAAACAATTTGCCGGTGCGGCCAAATCCGGTGGCAATTTCATCGCAAATAAGCAGCACATTATATTGAGTGCATAGTTTACGCACACAGGCTAAATACTCAGGATGATAAAAATTCATTCCTCCGGCGTTTTGCACTATAGGTTCAATAATAAACGCGGCAACGTGCTGGTGGTACTTTAAAAAATAGCTTTTGAGTTCATCAGCCTCAGCTTGATTAAACGCACTATTAAATTGGCTAATAGGGGCAGGCACAAAAATATGCTCAGGCAAAAAACCAGCGTACAAATTATGCATAGAATTAATAGGATCGCACACACTCATCGCTGCAAACGTATCGCCATGGTAGCCTTTGAACGGAGTCATTAATTTTTGTTTTGTTGTAACCCCTTGGCTTAACCAATATTGCAGCGCCATTTTTATCGCTACTTCCACACTTACTGAGCCACTGTCGGCTAAAAACACCTTTGTTAATCCCTCTGGCGTTATCGCTACCAGCTTTTTACAGAGCTCTACTGCCGGCTGGTGGGTTATGCCACCAAACATTACATGGCTCATTTTATCTATCTGGGCGTGCATCGCTTCATTTAAAACCGGATGGTTATAGCCGTGAATAGCACTCCACCATGAGGCCATACCGTCAATAAGTTGTTCACCCGTTTCTAAGTAAATAAGGTTGTGATTTGCATGCGTAACGGGGTAAACCGGAATAGGTTGAGTCATTGAGGTGTAGGGGTGCCAAATGTGCTGACGATCAAAATCAAGGTCTATCGTTTGTTTTTTGTTCATATGTAAACTTTAACTAAGTGGGCTTCGTTGACAATGGTACGGCAATACGTATTCTAAGCCAATAACACCAAGAGCAAAAAATAAAAGAGAGTATTATGGAGCTTGCAACAGTTCGACACGATTGGACCCATCAGGAAGTAAAAGCCTTATTTGAAATGCCATTTAACGATTTATTATTTAAAGCCGCCTTTGTGCATCGCGCTAATTTTAATCCAAACGAAGTACAAATTTCTACGTTGTTATCTATTAAAACAGGTGCCTGCCCAGAAGACTGTAAATATTGCCCGCAATCGGGGCATTACAAAACTGATTTAGAACGCGAGCGCCTAATAGAAGTAGAAAAAGTGGTAGAGCAAGCACGGTTAGCAAAACAAAAAGGCGCCACTCGTTTTTGTATGGGGGCTGCATGGTCAGATCCAAAAGACAGAGACATGCCATACATTTCGCAAATGGTAAAAGAAGTAAAAGCCCTTGGCCTTGAAACCTGTATGACTTTAGGCATGTTAAATAACGAAAAAGCTCATGAACTGCGCAGTGCAGGGCTTGATTACTATAACCACAACCTCGACACTTCACCTGAATACTATGAGCAAATTATATCAACTCGTACCTTTCAAGACCGCCTTGATACTATAGGCAATGTGCGAGACGCTGGTATGAAAGTATGCTCCGGCGGTATTGTCGGTATGGGTGAGCAAGCAAGCGACCGCTATGGCTTATTAATGCAGTTAGCTAATTTACCCCAGCAGCCCGAAAGCGTGCCAATTAATATGCTAGTAAAGGTGAAAGGGACACCGCTTGAAAACGTTGATGACTTAGATCAGTTTGAGTTTATTCGTACCATTGCCACAGCACGTATTATGATGCCCCATAGTTACGTACGTTTATCAGCAGGACGCACAGCAATGAATGAGCAAATGCAGTCAATGTGCTTTTTTGCCGGTGCTAACTCTATATTTTATGGTGATAAACTTCTTACTACCGAAAACCCAGAAGCCGATGCCGACATGCAATTAATTAAAAAGCTCGGGATGAACCCAGAAACACGCCACGATTATTCAGATGAAGCCGTTGCTGCGTCTTTGTCATCGCAAGTGGCTGATAAAGCAACCGCAGAATTGTTTTACGAAGCGTAAAGTGCTCAGTACTATGCTAATGGTTTAAAGTATTGCGTTGAAGGTTAAAGCATTTATGTCATTTGAATTTATAAACACCCATTTAGATGAACGCAAAGCACAGCAGCTCTTGCGTAAACGCTATGTAGTACAAAGCGCAACAGCGCGCACTATTACGGTTGATGATAAAACCTACCTTAACTTTGCGAGTAACGATTATTTAGGGTTTGGCGATTCGCCGGTGGAATTAACCAGCGCGCCATTACTAGGTAGCCACAGTTCAGCACTAGTGACAGGTTATCAACAGCCACAGCAAGCGCTTGAGCAAGCTTTATGTAGTGCTTTGGGTTATGAGGCAGGTATGCTGTTTAATTCGGGCTTTAGTGCTAATAGCAGTGTTATAAAAGCGCTATTTCAAGATAAAGCGACAGCGCAACACAGTGCGATTTTTCAAGATAAACTCAATCATGCCAGTTTAATTGATGGCGCATTACACGCCAACGCCGCGTTAATACGCTTTAACCATAACGATATAAACCATTTACGCTCACGGCTAGAAAAATCAAAAGCGCGAAATAAGCTCATTGTATCTGAAGGTGTGTTCTCCATGGATGGTGATACCGCGCCAATCAAAGCGCTATTAACCTTAGCAAAGCAGCATAACGCGTGGTTAATGATAGACGATGCCCATGGTTTTGGTGCTTTAGGAAAATCGGGGCTTGGCAGTTGTGAAGCCTTAATTGCAGCCGACACCTTGCCCGATATCTTAGTGATCACCTTTGGTAAAGCGGTTGCTAGTAGTGGGGCGTGCGTATTAGGTTCGCAGCATTTTATAGATTACATGCTGCAGTTTAATCGTGATTATACCTACTCAACCGCTATGTCGCCGTTTATTGCCTCACATACTTTAGCGCGTATAAAGAGCATAAGAGGCGCCAACGACAAGCGAGCCAAATTAAACGCTAATATTGCGCTGTTTAAACGCCTAGCAAAAGAGCAGCACATTGCGCTAATGGACTCTAACACCGCGATTCAACCAATTGTTTTAGGCTGCGCCGAGCAAACGTTAAAAGCCAGTGAGCAACTAAAGCAGCAGTGCATTTGGCTAACGGCTATTCGCCCGCCAACTGTTTTACACAATACCTCGCGTTTGCGTATTACCTTAAGTGCAGCCCACACCCATGACGATATAAAACAACTCGTTGGTAGTTTACAGAAGGTCATTTCATGATAAGCCCGCAGGCAATTAAAACTAAGCCACTTAATCCCACCACAGTGTATTTAGCGACTCAGGCTTTAAAAAAAACCACAGCGCATAACTTTTCAAAAGCAGCAAACAGTTACAGCCAGCATGCCAATGTGCAAAAACAAGCAGCAAATGATTTATTTAAACTCATTAGAGCAAACCCTAAAAGGCTCTGTGTTGACCTAGGCGCAGGGCCGCTTGTTAATACTCAGGCTTTAAGGGCATTATTTGGCCAAGTTGTTGCCATAGATTTAAGTTTTAACATGCTAAAAAGCAGTGATTTATACACCCCAAAACTGTGCGCCGACATGGATAATTTACCGCTGCAAGCTAACAGTATTGATGTGCTATTTAGTAATTTTGCTTTGCAGTGGTCTACTAATTTTGAAATCTTAATGCACTCGCTTTATCAAGCATTAAAACCAGGCGGACAAGCCTATATTAGTACGGTTGTTGCAGGGTCATTAAACGAGATCAAAACCGCCTTTGCAGTGCTTGATTCACATAATCATATTAATCAGTTTGCAAGCCATAATAATATAAACCAATCGGTCGAAAATGCCGGGTTTAAGATCACCACCTCAAAAAAAGTCATTTATACCGATCAGCACAGTAGTGCATTAGCGGCTATAAAATCGATCAAAGCCATTGGTGCCACCACACAAAATCATGCAACAAGTCGTCGTGGTTTATTAACTAAATCAGCGCTGCAAAAAGTATGTGATGCTTATCCGATTATAAACAATAAAGCCCATGTATCTTACCATGTAGTATTGTTATCATTAGAAAAAGCCCAGTAAAAATAATAAGGCCATGCCATGAACCAGTTTTTTATTACCGGTACCGATACCGACGCCGGTAAAACTCATGTAACCAGTTTGCTGTTAAAGTTACTCGCGCAACATAAAAAGCGCGCAATAGGTTTTAAGCCGATTGCCTCTGGGTGTGAAATGGCGTTTGAGCAGCTTGTGAACGCCGATGCACTAATGCTAATGGAAAGCGCCACAGTCAGCGCTAAATACGACATAATTAACCCATTTGCATTTGCGCCGCCAATAGCTCCGCACATTGCTGCAGAGCAAGCAGGTATAAACATAACAGTAGAAAAGCTCAGCATAGCTTATCAACATGTTAAGCAACAAGGCGCCGATTACCTATTAACAGAAGGTGCAGGCGGCTGGGCATTACCAATTAATAATAACGAGTATTTATACGACTGGGTAAAAGCAGAGCAACTGCCAGTAATATTAGTGGTAGGGATGAAACTAGGCTGTATAAATCATGCATTACTCACTGCTGCACACATGCAAAGCTTAGGGATTAATTGTGTAGGGTGGATTGCAAACCAAGTTGATGCCACTATGGATGAATTCCAAGCAAACCTAGATTCACTGAAAACACGTTTACCATTTCCACTGCTTGCCATTAGCCCATACACAGAGCAAGCTCATAAATTACAAATTTATAAAACCCTGCTTGAAATATTATCGATAAATCCATAAATAACCCTTGTGTTGTGACATAGTTTGTCACAGAATAGCGCTGACGTTATGACATAGTGTGTCATAACGCAGTGATTGCTCAAAGCCGATCAAACATAGTAAATCGCTCAGCAATAAATGTTATTTTTGGAGAACTCGTATGAAACGTGTATTTTTGTTTTTATTAACTAACCTCGCGGTTATGTTGGTATTAGGTGTGGTGCTTTCAATAATAATGAGTGCGCTGGGCTTAAGCCATCGTAGCCTTGGCGGAATTTTACTAATTGCGACTGTATTTGGTTTTGGTGGATCGTTTATTTCGTTATTTATGTCGAAATGGATCGCCAAAAAATCAACTGGTGCGCAAGTGATCACCCAACCTCGTACCGAAACCGAACAATGGCTGGTAAACACTGTGGCTGCTCAAGCTAAAAAAGCCGGTATTAACATGCCAGAAGTGGCGATTTACGACAGCCCAGAAATGAACGCGTTTGCAACGGGCCCGAGTAAAAATAATTCGCTGGTGGCGGTAAGTACGGGTTTATTACATAACATGAGCCAAGATCAAGCCGAAGCCGTATTGGCGCACGAGGTATCGCATGTGGCTAATGGCGACATGGTAACGCTAACGCTTATTCAAGGTGTTGTGAATACCTTTGTTATTTTTGCCGCTAAAGTAATGGCTGGCATTGTTGACAACTTCATCAATAGCGATGAAGAAGAGGGCGGCAGCAGCTGGACTTACTTCTTATTCGATATGTTATTCCAAATATTATTTGGCGTACTGGCAAGCATAGTGGTTGCTCATTATAGCCGTAAGCGTGAATTTGCAGCCGATAGCGGCGCAGCTCAGTTGGTAGGCGCAGATAAAATGCGTTCAGCCCTTGAGCGATTAAAGCAAAACCACCCATCGCAATTAGAAGGCTCAATGATGGCCTTCGGTATTGCCAGTGGTAAAGGCATGGCTGAGTTGTTTTCATCTCACCCGCCGCTTGACGCACGTATAGACGCACTACGTCGTTAAAAAAATTCAAGTTTTTCACAGTACTTGTAAACAAAAAGCCTGCATTTGCATAATGCCAGTCAGTTAAGAACTGACTGGCATTTTCTTTTATAGGGGTACTTATTCGGCTTCTTTCTTATCACCCTTGGATAATGCCTATCTGGTAACCTATCGGGTAAGATAAACAATCTAAGTGTTGTCAGTAACTCATCGTAATGAATAGGCAACTTACTTGCACTATGTATTGGCGTAAACATAAAGAAAGCGATAACCTGTCGCATAGATTGGCTAAAGCTTAGCTGTGTAGGCAAAATATCCTCATCTTTAGTTGCATCAAGCATGACGATACGTATTAAATTGTAAGCGAGTAATAACCCCCATAACTTTTGACGTACCATGTCTGGTTTCTTACTACGTAACGTGTGTTTGCTATGATTCAATCCCTGCTTTATTTCTCTAAACGCCAGCTCAATTTCCCAGCGTTGAGTATAAACCTCTGTTAATTCTTCATATGGAAATCGTAAAGGGTCAATGAGAGAGCTAAGTACACGATAGCTTTTTCCATCCACTTTATAGGTGGTTAATCTTGCCATCAAGGTCTCTGGTAATGACTCAAATTTCTTTCTGGCTTGAGGACTTGTGGACAAAATCACTATTTTATCATTGTCATTTATACTATGTTCAACTTGATACTGTAAATCCTTCCTCGCGGGTAACATCCAGTGACTGTTATCTCCTTGGTTTTGCCACTGATGCAACAGTCCTAATGAGTAATAGCCGCGGTCAAACAAGGTAAGAGAATTATCTGGTACGGCTGGTAATAGTCGTTGAGCTAAGCTCATTTCACCTATGCGACGGGAGTCAAAGCTGCTATCTAACAGTAAATGGCTAGATACTTCCATAAGGCTACACATTCGTACTTGTGGGTAGCTTACTTCTCCATGTTGATTACTGTCACTGCCAAATGCTTCTCTGTTATCTTGATTATCATGAGTTCGAAAACTAACGCCATCAACAGCGAGTAAATTAAGTCCGCACCATTGTTCAAAAGACTGGGTGGAAAAGGTTTTGTGTGCAAGTAATTGAAATGTATGTTGGACTGACTCATAGCCTAACCTTTGCCGGCCTTGAACTAGCGCACTTGGCGCTACTAATTTGTTTTTTCCGGGTAAAGAGATGTCGAGTCTATTAGCGATATCCCAAACGGTTTCGTTTCGGAATAAACTCATTCCAATTACAGACCACATAATAGCTTCTAGCGGTAATCGCCTTTTACGCACAGTAGCAACACCTGCATGTTTAAATGCTTGTTCAAGAATATCAGGGTCAAGAACCTGTTTAAGTTTATCTAGTGTATGTACATCATTTAAAAATGAAGACATGTTATCGAAGTGCTGAATGAGAGACATAAAAAAATCCGATATTATTTCTAATATCGGATTTTGAAGCCATGGAAAGATCAGTCAAGTGATCATAAAAATATTCTTAACTGATCTGCATTATGCATTTGCAGGCTTTTTTATTTTTAATGTTTTTTATTGCGATTGAATAATGTCAGTAATGCCCTCCGGCGAGAGTATTTCAATCCAGTAACCGTCTGGGTCTTTAATAAAGGCAAGGCCTTTCATAGAACCGTCATCTGGCTGTTTTACAAACTCCACATCGTACTTAGCAAAGCGCTCACAGGCAGCGTATACATCGGGTACACTAATACCAATATGGCCAAAGCCTTTTGGTTCTTCATTACCGCTGTGATAACCGCTAAAGCTGTCGTCGTTTTCAGTGCCCCAGTTATGGGTAAGCTCAATCAGCGCAGGGCGGCGAAACACCCACTGGGTTTTTTGTTTATCATCGCCTTTTGGCATATCTTGCTCGTAGCCTAAAAAGTACAAGGTAAATTCCATATCAGGAAAGTCGTACTTACCTAACAACTTCATGCCCAATACGTTTTTATAAAATGCCAGCGACGGTTTTGGATCTTTAATACGTAACATAGTTTGCTGCATCACATAGCCCTCAGTGGCTTGTGCAATTTGCTCTGGGGATTCGTTATAGCTAGACATGAGATAATCCTTAATAAAATGACTGAAAAAACCTTAATGGATTTAAAAAGGCAGGGGGTGAGCTCATCATAATATACAACAGCAAAAATTATAACCACCTAGCTAAATCACTAGTCAATGAGTTGAGTGTTTTATAAGCGAAAAATGGCATGTTTATCGATACTGTTTATTTATGCAGTTGAGGTGTTTTGTCCAATAACATTATTTAAAGTCGCTTTGGTGTATTTAACAAGAGGTGTTTTACAGCCTACGTAATTAATTGTTTAAATTGAAGTTGTTTAGTGGAATTATTAAACAATGTAATATACGCCGTTTTGGGGTGTTATAACCCTCAAAGTGGTGTTCAACAAGCTGTTAAAACTCAAAAGTTAATAGGAATGTTAACAGATAAAGAAAGATCACAGCTTCAAGAGCGACTAGTAAAACTTTACTTACGATTAAACGGATACTTTTCTGATGGTTTTATTGTTCATCATGATATTAATGGCAGGATTAGCTCAGAAGTTGATATTTTGGGAGTTAGATTCCCAAATCATAGTGAATCCGAAAGAGAAGCGGGGTTATGTTCACGTTTGCAGCTAAATGACAGTAATAATATTGATGTCCTTATCGGAGAAGTTAAATCCAATGGAGTTTCACTAAGGTTTAACAACGCAATATCGACAAATATTGAGGTTTTGCGCAAGATCTTAAATCGAGTTGAAGCATCTAATAAGTTATGACCAAATACCAGTAATAACCCAGCTATAAATACAGGGTATATACTTATTAAGCGAAGCAAGCCAAGCACCACAAAGCCCCAGCCAATCGCCCAAATTACTTGAGCATATAACATCGGGAAAAGAGGATTAAAACTCCATGACCATGATACAATTGTAAACTCAAATAAAATAAGCACTAAGCCTCGAACTATTAAAGCGTTAGCAAACTGACGAGTACACGCGTATTTATGCTCTGTAATAGCGGCAGAGAGGCCTGCTAGAAATACAAATAATGGCGCACAAAAATGCGATATAAAGCGTGTGAAAAAAGTAAGCGCATCTGTTCCGGGTAAGGTCATGGGATCAGTTACTGAATAATTTAGACAATAATACATGCCGTGATCTATCACCATAAATATGATGATAATGCCGCGTAATAGATCAATATGATGCAAGCGACTTTGCGATAAAGCTAATGACATAAAATACAATTAACAAGAATGAAAAAAATGAACTTGATAATATGTTATATTATATCAAAAGGCGAGTTTGAAGATTAAAATTAACAGGGTGATCGCGTCAGCGCTAAGCAATTAATTATAATTTTCATTATTTAAATTTTTTAACATACCTAAGCGTTATGAAGTTTATTACTGCCAACAAAATAGCTATTTCATAGCGGCTGTACGCAATAGCGATACCAATTAAACCCATATTCCAAATACTCGCAGCTGTTGCTGTTCCGGATGTAGACTGGTTATTTTTTAAAATAGCGCCACCACCAATAAAACCAATACCTGTAATAATACCTTGTAACATTTTAGATTGCGCCTCTGCGCCCTCTAAAACTGACATAGCAATCAGTGCATAACCACATGATGCGACGGCAACTAAAGGAAACGTTCTTAGACCTGCTCCATTATGGCTACGTTCTCTATCATATGCCATTGGCAGGGCAAGTAAATACGCCATGCCAAGATGAATCAAATTATCAATAATGTCACTCCACTGTAGATCAATTTCCATTGCTATTTCCACGGATAAATTTTAAATAAGAAGCAAAAATTGAACCAAGGTATTAATTTAAATAAAATCATTGTGTTACCTTTTTATTATCGAGGGGGATGAGTGGCGTTAGCAATATTTACACAATAAAGTGCGTTTTTACCCAGCAATGAATTTCAGCTGCGTACCACACAAGCAAACTCTATTATGTAAAATTGTGGGGCTTACATATTTTTACAACACTCCTTTTTAAGTCGTATATAATTTGGCTCATTTGCAACGAGAGTTTACATGCGCATTTTATTAATTATTATCTTTTCAAATGTATTAAGTGGTTGCACAGTTATGGGTATATTTTTGGATGAAACGGCGAGATCCAAGTCAAACATCAATAGCACTAATAGTTTTGTAAAGGATAAAGATAGTTTTAGTTTTAGTTTTAGCAAGCTTGGTTACGAAACTGATAAAGCCATAATTGAATTTATAAAAGGAGATGACGGTGTGATTAAAAAATGTAGGCAGGTTACTAAGGTCTTAAAAGAATGTGTAGAAGTAGATAAATCTACTCTACACAGTAATGAATCTAAGCCGCTAAAAACTGATGATGAAATAATAAGTGTTGGTCTATAAAGCTACTAATAAAAAAGTAACTATGATCGTAGCCAGCGTGCATTTCGAGCTGCAGCGGATACGCTTTTTTATCAGCGATATCGACCAAGTTTTGCGGCTTAAGCTGCTCTTCTAAAAAGTTATCAGCATCACCTTGGCTTACCAGCATAGGTAAATAGTTTGCTTGCTCGGCTTGTTGCATTAATTCGCAAGTATCGTAGTGTGCCCACGTTGTTTTGTCGTCACCTAAGTAGCCTGTAAATGCTTTTACACCCCACGGACACGCCATAGGATTAACAATAGGACTAAATGCCGAAGCGCTGGCGTACGAATGTGGGTTTTTAAGTGCAATCATCAATGCGCCATGCCCGCCCATTGAATGACCACTAATTGCTTTTTTATCTGTAACAGGAAAGTGTTGCTCAATTAGTGCCGGTAACTCATTAACAACGTAATCATACATATTAAAATGGGTGTTGTAGGGCGCTTTTGTGGCATTAAGGTAAAACCCAGCACCTTGTGCAAAATCATAGCTGTCTTCGTTTGGCACGTTATCACCACGTGGGCTCGTATCTGGCGCTACAATGGCGATACCCAGCTCCGATGCTTTTTTAAATGCGCCTGCTTTTTGCATAAAGTTTTCATCGGTACAGGTTAAACCTGATAACCAGTACAGTACCGGCACCTTATTGGTTTCACTGGCGCCTGGCGGTAAAAACACTGCAAAACGCATAGTGCAACGAGTGCTTGAGGCGCTATGGCTGTATTGCTTATGCCATCCGCCAGCCACTTTAGCTGTTGAAATATTTTCTAACATAACAATCCTTAAAAGCCGTTACTTAATAGCAACGGCTTGTGATGGTAATTAAGTGAAATGAGCGTATTAGTAATGAATTACAGTACGAATACTTTTACCTTCATGCATTAAATCAAAGGCATCGTTAATTTCTTCTAGGCTCATGGTATGAGTGATAAAATCGTTTAGCGCAAATTCACCCGCCATGTAACGCTCTACAATTTCAGGAAGTTGTGAGCGACCTTTAACACCACCAAATGCGCTACCACGCCATACACGACCAGTAACAAGTTGGAACGGACGAGTTGAAATTTCTTGGCCAGCACCGGCTACACCAATAATCACAGACTCTCCCCAACCCTTATGACAACACTCAAGTGCAGAGCGCATTACATCAACATTACCAATACACTCAAATGAGTAATCAACACCGCCGTCGGTCATATCAACAATCACTTCTTGAATTGGCTTGTCGAAGTCTTTAGGGTTAACTAGGTCTGTTGCACCAAGCTTAGTGGCTAAGTCAAACTTGCTGGTGTTGATATCAACACCAATAATGCGACCCGCGCCCGCCATTTTTGCACCAATAATAGCCGATAAACCAATACCACCTAGGCCAAAAATAGCGACAGTATCACCTGGTTTAACATTTGCTGTATTTGTTACCGCACCCATACCTGTGGTTACGCCACAACCAAGTAAACAAATTTCTTCAAGTGATGCTTCTTTGTTTACTTTAGCAAGTGAAATTTCTGGGAGTACGGTGTACTCAGAGAATGTTGAGCAACCCATGTAGTGATAGATAGGCTCACCATCTTTATAAAAGCGTGTAGTGCCATCTGGCATTAGGCCTTTACCTTGCGTTTCACGTACTGCAGAGCACAAGTTAGTCTTACCAGATTTACACATCTTACATTCACCACATTCAGCAGTGTAAAGTGGAATAACATGATCGCCTACCTCAACACTGGTTACGCCTTCACCTACAGCGTAAACGACGCCAGCACCTTCGTGGCCTAAAATTGCAGGGAAAATACCTTCTGGATCTTCACCAGATAATGTAAAAGCATCAGTGTGACAAACACCAGTGGCAGTGATTTTTACCATTACTTCGCCTTTTTTAGGCATCATCACATCAACTTCTTCAACGCTTAAAGGCTGATTAGGGCCCCAGGCAATCGCTGCTTTTGATTTTATAAATTCAGACATGTGTATATCCTTTGTAGTGATTTGAATATGAATTGTAGACCCATACTGTTTGGGTGATGAGGTTATTGTATTTGTTTCTCAGATAATGATAATCTTCAATTTAATAAAACACTTTTACAGTATGGTAATAATTATGCGTTGGGAAGGAATTGATGAGTTTATTGCTGTTGGCGAAGAGGGAAGTTTTACCCAAGCTGCACAGACGTTAGGTTTATCGGTTGCTCATATTAGCCGCCATGTTACAAAGCTTGAACAACGGTTAAATACGCAATTATTAACACGTACCACTCGAAAGGTTGTGTTAACCAAAGAGGGCGAGCAGTTTTTACACCAAGTTAAACATTTACAGCACGCAATGGACGAGGCCACTCAAGGCTTAGCATCGGTACAAACCTCACCTAAAGGTAAAATTAAATTAACAGCACCGGTTATGTATGGTGAAAGTTTTATTATGCCCATTGTGCATTCATTTATGCATGATCACCCTGAGGTAGAAGTAATCGCAACGCTCTCTAACGAGCAAGAAAACTTATTAGAGGGGGGCTTTGATTTAGCCATTCGACTAGGCCATTTAAAAGATTCAAGCTTAAAAGCGCGGCGCTTGAGCTCGCGACGATTTATTATGTGTGCTTCACCTGCATATTTAGCGCGTTTTGGTGAGCCTCACACTTTGGGGGAGCTTAATAATCATCAATGTTTAATTGGCAATAGTAGTTATTGGCGAGTAAATGAAAATAATCGTGATAAACATATTAAGGTCGCAGGGCGATTGCATTGTAATAGCGGCTGGGCACTGGTTGACGGCGCTAAAAAAGGTTTGGGTATTGTTCAGTTGCCTGATTACTATATTGAAAATGAAATTAAATCCGGTCAGTTAGTGCCTATATTAACTGCATACCAACCACAACAAGAGGGCGTGTGGGGTCTATATCCGCCACGGCAATTTGTGGCTACTAATGTACGGGTATTACTTGATTACTTAATAACAGGGCTGAAAGTTTAGCAGGGTTTACTTGCTTGTTTAAAATATAGCCAAGTGTCAGATTTATAAATTATTTCTTACATTTATGGTGATATTCAATTGCGCTGAGTTCGTGCTACTATAAGCCACACTTTTGGCATTAATGTTTAATTAATATGTTTCAACCTGTTAGCCTATTTATCGGACTCAGATATAGCCGCTCCTCTAAAGGCAATGCGTTTATTTCGTTCATTTCGTTTTTTTCTATTGCAGGTATAGCGATTGGTTTAATGGCGCTTTTTACGGTCAGTAGTGTAATGAACGGCTTTGAGAGTAGTTTAAAATCAAATATGTTGGGGCTTATTCCACATGTTGAAGTGCAAGCCAAAGATCACTCCAAAGCGCAAATGAATTCGTTAAAATCTGCGCTTGAGCAATCACCGTATGTTGATCATGTTAGTTTATATCGCCATGGTGAAGCCATATTGCAAACCAATAAAGATCTTCACGGGGTGTTATTACAAGGGCTTTACGACAACAACGGCTCGCTATATAAAATCACCGACAAAATAGTGCAAGGCAATTGGCTAAATGTACTAAACAATAATTATAATATTGCAATAAGTCGTTATTTAAGCCGCAAACTTGGCGTTGGCTTAGGTGATAAGTTACGTGTAATTATGCCTAACGCATCTACGTACACCCCACTTGGGCGCATGCCAAGCCAACGTTTATTTAAAATTGCTGCTATCTATGAAACTGGCTCCGAAATAGACATGGGGTTGGCATTTACCAGTGGCGTATCACTACAACGGGTTTTAAAACTTAGCAACAATACGGTACCTAATTTAAGCGTGTCACTGCATGAGCCGTTTGCACTTGACCAATTTATGCAAGACAGCCAACACATACTCAATGACTTTAAACTCACCGACTGGCGAAGCAGTCAAGGCACTTTATTTGCCGCCGTTGCGATGGAAAAACGCATCATGTCTATGCTCCTTGGCTTAATTGTGCTGGTGGCGGTATTTAATATTGTATCGGCACTGACCATGATGGTCAGTGAAAAACAAAGTGAAGTAGCAATTTTGCAAACATTAGGACTCACACCAAGCCAAGTGCAAACCGTATTTATGGTACAAGGACTCTATAACGGGGTAATTGGCACAGTCGTGGGTGCTTCTTTAGGTATTTTATTAAGCTTATATATAAATGAACTGCTGGCTTTGGTTGGTTTAAATTTACTATCGGGAATTTCACTCCCCGTCAAATTTGATGTGGTTAGTTTAAGTGTTATTGCCGTTTTAAGCTTAGCAATGAGCTTTTTAGCGACTTTATATCCAGCGCGCCAAGCCGCTAAAGTAAACCCAGCAGAGGTATTACGTTATGAATGATTTAGTAATTAGTTGTGAAAAAATAAGTAAGGTGTACCAAGACGGGCAAAATCAGGTTGAGGTATTAAAAGGGGTTGATTTAGCCCTAACGCAAGGTGAAATGCTGGCAATTGTTGGCAGCTCAGGTTCAGGTAAAAGCACCTTGTTACATATTTTAGGCACCTTAGACACGGCCAGTGCGGGTAGTGCAAAAATAAAAAACCAAGACGTGGCTAAGTTATCTCGCTCGCAGCAAGCGGCTTTCAGAAATAAAAACTTAGGGTTTATTTATCAATTCCACCATTTATTAATGGAATTTAGTGCAGTTGAAAACGTTGCCATGCCATTACTCATAAAAGGATTGAGCGCAAAAGAAGCCAATAAGAAAGCGCTTAACATGCTTGATAAGGTAGGCCTTGCACATAGAAGTAGCCATAAGCCATCGGCTCTTTCTGGTGGTGAACGCCAGCGTGTTGCCATTGCACGCGCTCTAGTGACAGAGCCTGCGCTGGTGCTTGCTGATGAGCCAACGGGTAATTTAGATAAGCAAAATGCAATTAAAATTTACGATTTAATTAATCAGCTAAATAAAAGTTTAAACACCAGCTTTGTGGTGGTTACTCATGATTTAGAGCTGGCTGATAAGCTGGGTAAAATAGCGTACTTAGATGATGGTAAACTAACGATAAAAGAGTCTAGCCATGTTGCTTAGTGCCTTTATTAGTAAACGCTTTAGAGCCTATTCAGGCCATAAAGATGAAAAAAATGCCTTTGTAAGTTTTATAGCCAAAGCATCCACTATCGGTATTTTACTTGGTGTTGCAGTGTTAATTGTGGCGTTATCGGTGATTAATGGATTTGAACAACAATTGGTTCATCGTTTATTAAGTGTCGTGCCGCAAGTTGAATATGTTGCCCCAAGTAGGCCGATTGCCGATTGGCCTAGCAAAGTCGAAAAGTTAAAACAGCAACCACACGTAACAGGCGCAGCCCCATTTTTTGCCGTTAATGGTATGGCGCAATTTAAAAGCCAATTAAAAGCGGTTGAGATCCGAGGTGTTGAGCCTTCGTTGGAAGGTGATGTGTCAGCCATCAACCAATTTACACAAGGTAAATTAGTCAGCCAGTTAACAGGTGATGATGTTATTTTAGGCAAGCAAATTGTTAAGCAACTTAATATCGCATTAGGTGATAACGTGACCTTGTTAATCCCGCAAATTAGTGAAAAAGGCCGGTCATTACTCGCCCCAAAACGTGTTACCCTCACGCTTGCGGGCATTATAGAAATGGGCGGACCAATCGACAGCAGCGCTGCTTTTATTCATCTTAACAAAGCACAACAAACCTTAGGCTATGATCAAAGCCAAGTAACAGGGTTACGCTTGCGTGTTGATAATGTGTTTTCGGCGCATCAAATAGCGCTTCGTGTTGGCCAGACAATTACCGATTATGTGTATATTTCGAGTTGGCTTAGAACGCAAGGTAGCTTGTATCAAGATATTCAAATGGTGCGCACGATTGTTTATATTGTGGTGTTTTTAATTATCGCGGTGGCGAGTTTCAATATTGTGTCTTCACTGGTAATGGAAGTGCGTGAAAAAGAAGGCAATATTGCTATTTTAAAAACCATGGGTGCCAAAGACAGTACCATATTGGCTACTTTTGTCATGCAAGGCTTAACCCAAGCATTTGTGGGTGTACTTTTAGGCTCAATTGTTGGCGTGATTTTAGCAATTAATATTAGTGAGCTATTTACTTGGCTGAGCTTGTTACTGGGTGAAAACCCGCTAGAAGGTGTGTACTTTATCGAATTTTTGCCCAGTAAATTAGTTTGGCAAGATATAGTGTTAACTGTTATTGCCACCTTTGTGCTTGCAATATTGGCGACGCTGTATCCAGCATGGCAAGCAACACGAGTTGATCCGGCAAAAGTATTGGGTAATTAAAGACAGTATTTAATAGGGCACTAAGTGTAACTCTGATAAACTGCGCCGCTACTTAACAGCGTTTGTTTGCTGAGCACTTATTTACCTTGGAATTTACTTTGACAAATAACGATATTTTACGCCGTATTCGCTACACCTTTGATTTAACAGATTCAGCTATGGTTGATGTTTTCGCCGCAGCAGCGCAGAGCGTAAGCACTGAGCAGGTGATTGCATGGTTAACTAAAGAGGGTGAGCCTGGGTATACCCCAATAAGTGACACTGAATTTGCGGTATTTTTAAATGGTTTTATAAATACCAAGCGCGGCAAGCGTGAAGGTGAGCAGCCAGAGCCTGAAAGTAAATTGAACAACAATATTATTTTTATGAAGCTACGTATTGCTTTAAATATGAAAGCAGAAGATGTGATCGCGACCTTGGCGTTGGTTGATTTTGATTTAAGTAAACATGAGCTAAGCGCATTTTCACGTAAAGTTGAAAACAAGCATTACCGTGTGTGTAACGATCAAATCTTGCGTTTATTTTTAACCGGTGTACAGCGTACTTTTCGCCCAGATGGCGAAAAAGCTTAATGTATTTTATGGAGGTTGAATACAACCTCCATTTTGACCTCTCCACATTTACTCAATTATCCGTCTATTCTTCTACAACTTCAGTCTCATAAAGCATTTTATTTTGTCGCTCTCGTAAAACTGTAGAGTCGTATTTTGTTTTACTATTTTTTTAATACTTTTAACATGTTATTCATTCAAATGGCTGTTTTTAGCATATAAATTCTTTTTTAATGAGTTTTTATACAAAAGAAACAACAATTTAATTCAGCATCAAACACGTGCATCCAGTTTATCTATGATGTTAAAGTGTAAAAATAATGATCGGATAATTAATTTCTTCACTAGCAATAGCATTGATCATTTTTCCTATTTCAAATTAAAAAATACCTACATGGAAGAATAAATATGAATTATATACACAGAACAATTGCGCAATTAAAGCAGACGAGCCCTGCGCAATGTGAGTTTTATCAAGCGGTAGAAGAAGTGCTAGACTCGCTAGAGCCTATATTTGCGCAAACCAGTCATTACCAACAACAAGCAATTATTCAAAGAATGGTAGAGCCAGAGCGCCAGTTAATGTTTCGCGTGCCTTGGGTTGATGACGAGGGCAATATTCAAGTGAATAAAGGCTACCGAATCGAATTTAATTCGGCGTTAGGGCCTTACAAAGGCGGCTTACGTTTTCATCCAAGTGTAAATGCCAGCATCATAAAATTTTTAGGCTTTGAACAAATTTTTAAAAATGCACTGACTGGTTTGCCTATAGGCGGTGGAAAAGGAGGCGCTAATTTTGATCCTAAAGGACGCTCTGATGGCGAGATAATGCGTTTTTGCCAATCCTTTATGAACGAGCTATACCGCCATATCGGCCCCACCACCGATGTACCTGCAGGGGATATTGGCGTAGGGGCAAGAGAAATTGGTTATATGTTTGGCCAATATAAACGCTTAACAGGGCGCTATGAAGGCGTACTAACCGGTAAAAGCTTACTTTGGGGCGGATCGCTTGCTCGCAAAGAAGCAACGGGTTATGGCGCAGTTTATTTTGCTAACTATATGCTTGAAGATCGTGATGACAGCTTATCAGGAAAACGCTGTTTAATTTCAGGCTCAGGCAATGTGGCTATTTATGCCATGGAAAAGTTATATCAACTTGGTGCAACACCAATTACCTGTAGTGACTCAAAAGGCACTTTGTACGATGAGAATGGTATTGATTTAAAGCTGATAAAACAGCTCAAAGAGCAATCAAGAGGGTGTTTAAGTGACTACTTAGATAGTCATTCACAAGCCAAGTATACCCCTCGCGATGATTACCCAGAGGATGGTCATGCTGTATGGCGTTACAGTGCGGATGCGGCTTTTCCTTGTGCCACACAAAATGAATTAACCCAAGCTGATGCAAAAGCACTACTTGAAAATGGTTGTATTTTAGTTAGTGAGGGAGCCAATATGCCCTCAACCAAAGAAGCGATTGATTGCTTTATTGAAGCAAAAATAGCTTATGGCCCTGGTAAAGCGGCTAATGCCGGTGGGGTAGCAACCAGCCAATTAGAAATGGCACAAAATGCCAGTATGCAAAGCTGGACGTTTGAAGAAGTTGATGAAAAGCTTAAGCAAATAATGAAAGATATTTTCACCACAGCCAACGACACCGCAAAAGAATTTGATCAGCCCGGTAATCTATTACTAGGCGCTAACATCGCCGGTTTTAGACGGGTAGCCGATGCAATGATTGAACAAGGCGTTGTATAGTAGCGCCTCGGCTATTTAATTAACTCTCTACTTTTATTCGTTATATCCTGAATAGGGATTGTTCAGGGTATAGCAAAAATAATGTTTAATATTATTTAATAAGGTAAATTTAACTCGCTAATTAATAACAATAAACTATAGTGTGGATAAGGATCAGTGAGCTTATTAAGGAGAGTGCAGGTGCGTCTTATTCCCGCAATTTTTTATTTTTCAAGTGCGACAGAGCACGACTTCCAAAATCAACTTAATAAAAGCTCAATGCGTCTTGCTGATGCATCACTCTACCTCGTAACACTGTTTTTATTGTCTTTTATTTTTTATGTCTTGGTTTAATCAACAAGAGCCTGCCAATTCAACCATAACAATTTTACGTCTAATCATGGTGTTGTTATCGATAGTTCTCATTATTATAAATAAAACACTAAGTTCAGAGTACTTACATTCGCACTTTTTTAGTTATGCGGTTTTATTTTGTTTTTTATTTAGTTATTTCTTCTGGGTATATGTTCAGCGTTACGGTGAGTTGAGAGAGGGAGGGCCTATGCTTGTAGCAGCTGCATTTATAGCCATACCGATGCTGCACTTAGGACATAAACGGGTATTATGGTCAATAATTGGTATTACCTAGATATTTATTGAGCTTTTTTCTTCTACTTCTATTGCGTGGACACTTCATTTTTATTTCAGCATAGTTATTGTATTGGCCATAGTGCAATACCAACTAGATTCCCTGTTAAGAAAGCAATATAAAGCGGAATTATTTGAAACTGAAAAAGCCAATACCGATCAATTAACAGGTATGCATAATCGGCATAGTTTTGATAGGCGCTGTAAAGCACTAATTAACAAGTTAGCGCCATCACAATATTTAGGGTTAGCCATGATTGATGTCGACTATTTTAAAAATTATAACGATAACTATGGCCACTTAGAGGGAGATAATGTATTAGTAGCAGTCGCAAACCGCCTAAAACATTGTGACGCTGATATTGTGGTGCGTTTTGGCGGTGAAGAATTCATATTGATAAAAATATTTCAAGCGAATAAGCTAGACTGGTTGAATGACTTACCTAAACGCTTCGCAGACGATCCGATTGCACATCAGTATTCACCCTTTAACCGTATTACTGTCTCTGCCGGTATTGCAATTTATCAATTCACGACATACAGACCTTCTATTAAATCATTGTTGGCAACAGCTGATGTAGGGGTTTATAAAGCTAAAAATGCAGGACGAAATATCAGTATTACCGATTTTGTTGACCCTAAACAACCTGAAATTGAGTAAGACAATGCAAAGCACTAAGCTGATAGTGCTTTGCATTTAATCGGATTATGAAAATGCAGATTCGGCGAGCTCTTCTTGCATTTGTTCGCGCATTTTAAATTTTTGCAATTTGCCGGTTACCGTCATCGGGTAATTTTCAACAAAGCGAATATATTTAGGTTGTTTAAAGTAGGCGAGTTTGTCCTTTAAAAACAGACGAATTGCTTGCTCATCAAGCACTTCACCTTCTTTGGGTTGGATCCAAGCACAGACTTCTTCACCGAATTTTTCATCACTAATGCCAAAAATAGAGGCGTCTTGTATACCCGGGTAGGTGTAAAGCACTTCTTCAATTTCACGCGGATAAATGTTTTCACCACCACGAATAATCATGTCTTTAATTCTGCCAACAATGCTGACAAAGCCTTCGCTGTCCATTACCCCTAAATCGCCCGAGTGCAGCCAGCCTTCATTGTCGATAGTGGCTTTGGTTTTTTCTTCATCGTTCCAATAGCAGCGCATAATGCCGGCACCACGGCTACAAACTTCACCGGGTTGGCCTATTTTTTGAACTTCACCCACTTCATCAATAATTTTTACTTCAGTGTGTGCAAGCGCTCGTCCTACTGTGGTGACTTGACGCTCAATTGATGAGTCGGTTTCAGTGATGTTGTTGATTGGGCTACACTCTGTTTGTCCATAGGCTATAACGACTTGGTTCATATTCATGAGTGTTTGTACTTTACGCATAACTTGTTCGGGGCAGGTTGAGCCTGCCATAACACCGGTTCGTAATGTACTTAAGTCGTAATCACTAAAGTTATTAAGCTCTAATTCGCTTATAAACATAGTGGGTACACCATGAAGGCCGGTGCATTTTTCTTGTTGTACCACCTCCAATGTGGTTTTTGGATCGAAAGAATCACTTGGATAAATAGCTGCAGCGCCTTTACTTACGCACAATAAGCTGCCTAAAACCATACCAAAGCAGTGATAAAGCGGTACAGGGATACAGAGCTTATCATATTCAGTAAAGTGCATAGCTTGTGCGACTAAAAGCGCATTATTCAATATATTTTTATGTGTCAACGTAGCCCCTTTAGGGTTTCCGGTGGTGCCAGAAGTAAATTGAATATTGATATCTTGATTGCAATCGAGGGTTTTAGCCACCGCTTGAAGTTCTAATTTATGTGCATCGGTGGGCATGCTCATAACCTCATTAAATGAGAACATACCATCGACGGGTTTATCACCAATACAAATTACATTTTTTAAGGTGGGTAATTTGGCTGCGGTTAACTCACCTTTGTTACAACGGCTAAGCTCAGGTGCTAAACTTTGCAGCATATTAATATAGTGGCTGCCTTTAAATTCAGTGGCGGTAATAAGCGTAGAGCATTCCACACTGTTTAGTGCATACTGCAGTTCACTTGGACGATACGCTGGGTTAATGCATACCATAATGGCACCTATTTTAGCGGTGGCAAATTGTGTTAAGCACCACTGTATATTGTTCGGTGACCAAATACCGACCCGTTCACCAGGTTTTACCCCTAAAGCCAGTAACCCCATAGCAAGTTGATTAATCTGCTGTTGAAATTGCTTATAGCTTAAACGTATATTTTGATGGGCAACGACTACGGCCAGAGCGTCTGGGTTATTGTCGACAATGGTGTCAAAGTAATCGCCTATGGTTTGTTCTACTAATGGTGTGCTCTGAATTCCTTTAAAATAGCTGTTTGATAGCGGTATAGTGTTTATTTGTTCTACTTCTTTTATCACTTTTTGTGTCGCTTTCATGACATACTCCATGTTTTTATTTTTGAGAGGCCTGCTGCTTAAATAAACACGAATTGTCGACAAAGGAAAGGGGGTTAGACTAATGTATTATACTAACCCGCAATAATACTAAATCATTTTGAGGGGGCAAATCAGACGCTAGCTGTGTTAAAAATTTTTCATTTAGAACAACTAACTAACGAAATTTTTGCCTTGATATCGACACGATTTTCCTCCCTCAAATTAGATCACTTAGTTGAGCGAATTGGTATTACTGTTTTTATATAGAATTTAAACAAAAAAAACGCGTACTCTCTAGCGAATACGCGTTTTTATGAGGGTGTAATTAATTTACATTTCGTCGCTGCGATACGTTTTTTTCATGATGTAAACGTAAGCATTAACAAATGCATTTTCTTGATACTTTTTCAGACCGGTGTCTTCAAACGCGATGGGGATTGGATTACGTTTTACTTGTTCTTTTATTTCGGTGGTTGAAAACACGCGTACATCGAGATTATCGATTAACTGAATAGCGGTTTCCATTTTGAATCCTTTAGCGCTGCCAGCAAACTTACCTTTAGGTTGGCGTTCGCGAATGGCAACCGAATCAATTTGGTAATCTTGCATTAACTTGGCAAAATCAAACTGAAACTTACGCATTATTTCAGTGTCGTTACCGTTACCTAAGGTAAAGCGTGTTTGGCGTACATCACGAATATCAAAAACGTCATTATCTTTACTTAAAATACAAAGTAGTACATCACTACCGGTAATTTCTACACCACATGTTCTCATTGCTAATCTCTACTATAACTTAATTACCCGTTATTATACGCAACACGCATTAAAATGCGAGTTTAAGCACTTACAGTGGTGTTATTGTTAGCGCTTAACGTCCATTCGTCATTTTGATGTAACAAGGTCTGTTTATCTTTGCGGCTAAATGTGCAGCCCTCCTTTTTTTTAGCTAAGACAGCGCTATGGTTTGTTTACTTTAAACAGGTGTGAGCGTTGCTCAATTTTTACTTAGCACCAGGTGATAGCTCCCGGGCTTTAACTAAATCGCCCCTAGATTGAACAAATCCTAATACTGAAAACTCAACAGACTCTTATTAAACGTTATTAATTGCACTTTTATGGTAAAATTGGGTGGTTTTTAATAGCTTAAAACTTGTAATTAATGCTGCAGCACGCGACAATAACTTTCTTGTAGTTGAGCAGACTCAGCATCTACATTAGCCATTTACGGCGAAAAATAGTCAATGCTTATTCGTAAAAGCGTTGTCGAGTCATTCTCATTTAATTAATTAAAAATACACGTGATACATTGTAGGTGTCACCACTGTATGTAAGGATTTATAATGCCAGTTATTACTCTTCCTGACGGTAGTCAGCGTAGTTTTGAAAACCCTGTAAGCACTCTTGATGTAGCAAACGATATAGGCCCTGGTCTTGCTAAAGCCACCATTGCGGGTCGTGTTAATGGCGAACGCGTAGATGCGTGTGATTTAATTAGTGACGATTCTCGTCTTGAGATCATTACCGTAAAAGACGACGATGGCCTAGAGATTATTCGCCACTCGTGTGCGCACTTAATTGGTCATGCTGTTAAACAACTTTTCCCTGATGCAAAAATGGCGATTGGTCCAACAATTGATAACGGTTTTTACTACGATATTGATATGGAACATTCGTTATCTCAAGATGATCTTGATGCCATTGAAAAACGTATGCTACAGCTTGCAAAAACAAACTACGACGTAGTGAAAAAAACCGTTAGCTGGCAAGAAGCGCGCGACACTTTTGCAGCGCGTGGCGAAACATACAAAATTGAAATACTAGACGAAAACATCGCAAAAGATGACCGTCCAGGTTTATATCATCACGAAGAATACATCGATATGTGTCGTGGTCCTCATGTGCCAAACATGAAATTTTGTCAAAACTTCAAAATTATGAAAGTGGCCGGCGCATACTGGCGCGGTGATAGTGAAAACAAAATGCTACAGCGTATTTACGGCACAGCATGGGGCGATAAAAAGCAACTTAAAGCGTATTTAAAGCGTTTAGAAGAGGCTGAGAAGCGCGATCACCGTCGTATCGGTAAAGCACTCGATTTATGGCACTGGCAAGAAGAAGCGCCAGGTATGGTATTTTGGCACAACGATGGTTGGAGCATTTACCGCGAGCTAGAAGACTTTGTGCGTGAAAAATTACGTGAGTACCAATACGAAGAAGTGAAAGGTCCAATGATGATGGATCGCTCTTTGTGGGAAAAATCAGGGCATTGGGAAAAATATTCAGAGGCAATGTTTACCACTGAATCTGAAAAGCGTGAATACGCAATTAAACCAATGAATTGCCCAGGCCACGTACAAATTTTCAACCAAGGTTTAAAATCTTACCGTGACTTACCACTACGTATGGCAGAGTTTGGTTGTTGTCACCGTAATGAACCATCAGGCGCGCTTCATGGCTTAATGCGTGTACGCGGCTTTACCCAAGATGATGCTCATGTATTTTGTACAGAAGAGCAAATCATGGATGAAGTATCGGCCTGTATTAAAATGGTTTACGATACCTATGAAACATTTGGTTTCGAAAAAATTGTTGTTAAACTTTCAACTCGCCCAGAGCAACGTATTGGCGAAGATGAAATGTGGGACAAAGCAGAGCTTGCACTTGCTGACGCACTTAAAGCAAATGACATTGAATTTGATTATTTACCAGGTGAAGGGGCGTTTTATGGCCCTAAAATTGAATTTACTTTGTACGATTGCTTAGACAGAGCGTGGCAGTGTGGTACAGTGCAACTAGATTTTGCATTACCGGGTCGTTTGGGCGCTACTTATGTAGCTGAAAATAACGAACGTCGCACACCTGTTATGATACACCGCGCTATTTTAGGGTCTATTGAGCGTTTTATCGGTATTTTAACAGAAGAGTACGCTGGTTTATTCCCAACGTGGCTTGCGCCTAAGCAAGTGGTGATTATGAATATCACCGATAAACAAGCACCTTATGTGCAGGAAATTGTACAAAAATTAAATAAACTTGGAATTAGAGCCGCTGCTGACTTGAGAAATGAGAAGATTGGCTTTAAAATCCGAGAACATACACTTAAGCGTATTCCTTACTTACTGGTTGTTGGCGATAAAGAAGTTGAACAACAGCAAGTAGCAGTACGAACTCGCACAGGTGAAGACCTAGGCAAATTTAATGTCGATGATTTTATCGCTAAAATCAGTGAAGAAATCAAAAATCGACAGTAAAAATCGAGCGTGTAGGGCAATCACAAACGGCCAACTACACGCTTATATTATTGATATTCTTGGAGGAACGTACCATTAGAGGCGGCAAGAAAGGGCAACAAACAGCTCAAAAAAATCGTATTAACGAAGAAATTACAGCGCTAGAAGTTCGTTTAATCGACATCGACGGCGAACAAGCTGGAATTCAGTCATTAAAAGACGCGCAAGCTATGGCTGATGCAGCGGGTGTTGATCTTGTAGAGATCAGTCCAAATGCTGAGCCGCCTGTTTGTAAGGTTATGGACTACGGTAAGTTCATCTTTGAAAAAAGCAAAGAACTAAAAGAGCAGAAGAAAAAGCAAAAGCAAATCCAGATTAAAGAAATCAAATTCCGTCCGGGAACGGATGAAGGCGATTATCAGGTTAAGCTGCGCAACTTACGTAAGTTCTTAGAAGCTGGCGATAAAGCTAAGATAACTATCCGCTTCCGTGGTCGTGAAATGGCTCACCAAGAAATTGGTATCGAATTATTAAACCGTATTAAAACCGATTTAGAAGAGTTAGCAGTTGTTGAGTCTTTCCCAAATCGTGTTGAAGGTCGTCAAATGGTTATGATGATGGCACCGGTTGCTAAAAAGTAATAATTAGGCGATAATACGCACCGAATTTAGCTCAGGTTTGCAAGTGATATGAAAATGTCCACCTGAGTTAACCGGTTTTAAAGTAAAATTGCGGTATTTATATCGGGTTTTCACCGGAACATAGCAGTAAGTTAGGCCTTTAAAGTGGAGCTATAGCAATATATCTCACGCCTTCTTACTAATTTTAAAGCAATACAATTGGAGTTATTGCAATGGCTTACAAGCTAAAAAGTCACAGAGGCGCAGCTAAGCGTTTCAAAAAGACTGCTTCTGGCGGTTTCAAGCGTAAACAAGCGCATCTTCGTCACATTCTGACTAAGAAAACTTCTAAGCGTAAGTTACACCTACGTCCTAAGATGATGGTTCATAAAAATGACCATGGTCTAGTTTCACGTATGTTACCATTCGCTTAATAGGGGTTTTTAGAAATGGCAAGAGTTAAACGCGGCGTTGTCGCACGTGCACGTCACAAAAAAGTTTTAAAACAAGCGAAAGGTTACTACGGAGCACGTTCACGTGTTTACCGCGTAGCTTTCCAGGCTGTTACTAAAGCGGGTCAATACGCTTACCGTGACCGCCGTGCTAAGAAACGTACTTTCCGTCAATTATGGATTGCACGTATCAATGCTGCTTCACGTCAAAATGGTCTGTCTTACAGCCGTTTTATCAATGGTCTTAAAAAGACATCTGTAGAAATCGATCGTAAGATCCTTGCAGATATCGCTGTTTACGACCAAGTTGCATTCGCAGCGCTTGTAGCAAAAGCAAAAGAAGGCCTAGCGGCAGCTTAAGTTTTTGTATAAGTAATGAAAAGGAGCCCATGGCTCCTTTTTTTGTGCCTGTAATTTACTGTTTTAGCTATGTCATACCTTTTAGTGCCGTGTATCCATTTAACTTAAATTAGCTAAACCAGAATTTTAGGCATGTTCATTGTTGCTCTTAAGGTTGATATTAATTATGTTTTTATCAGTACTTGAGCAAATAATCAAAGGGAACTGCAGTTGGCTGCATTTTTTTGTTGAACCACCGCAGTTTTGGCATCTAAAAAGCTTTAATTGCTATAATTTCTTTAATTAATGCGTTTGCTAGAGAAGTATATGTTTATAAGTTTATTGGTTTTATCTGCAAGTATGGCAAATAGCGATCATTTACCGCCATTATTACCATGGGAAGGTAGTAGTACCTCACTATTACAACAACAGGGACCTTTAACCACAGACTTTGAAATTTCTGCGGGTGTCTCGTCTCCTAATTATGCTGATACCATGGCATTTGTTGATAGGTTGGTAGCGGCGAATCCCACTCAATTTAAATCAAAAACGATTGGCTATAGTAATAGTAAACGAGCAATAAAAATGTTGATTGCCAGCGAACAAGGTTTTTTTAATGCGGGGCAAATGGCCAATAGCACCAAACCAACCGTGCTTATTCAGGCTGGTATTCACGCTGGTGAGATTGATGGTAAAGATGCAATGTTTATGTTGCTTAGAGATATTGCTACGGGTAAACGACGCGATATATTAAAAAAGGTAAACATTTTATTTATTCCAATATTAAACGTTGATGGTCACGAGCGTAGTAGTGCGTTTAATCGAATCAATCAGCGCGGCCCAGTAAAAATGGGTTTTAGAACAAACGCAAATAATCTTAATTTAAATCGTGATTTCACTAAATTAGATACCCCCGAGGTTAAAAGCGTACTTGCAGTCATTAACGATTATAATCCGAATTTATATATAGACGTACATGTGACTGATGGGGCTGATTACCAATACGATGTCACCTACGGCTATAACCCAGTATTTGCTAGCGAGTCGCCTGCCATTTCAGATGCGCTTAACCGTTATTTTAAACCAGTGATTGATCAAACTCTCGCTGAGCAAGGCCATATTCCGGGCCCTTTAGTGTTCGTTATGGATAAGCAAGAATTTAAATCGGGGCTGGCCGGTTGGGTTGCCACACCGCGGTTTTCAAACGGGTGGGGTGATTTAAAGTCATTGCCTACCATTTTAGTTGAAAACCATTCTTTAAAGCCATACAAACAACGCGTGTTAGGGACTTATGTGTTTATAGATGGTGCTATTGAAGCATTATCAGCGCATAAAGATAAACTCGCTAATGCAGTAAAAAAAGAACAAGAATTTGTTCCTAAGCAATTAATTGTTAAGCGTGGTTACTCTGAGCAGCCTGATCATATCGCGTTTAAAGGTATTGCTTATTCTAAAAGCCTGAGCCCATTGTCAAATCAACAAGAAGTAAGCTATTTGGGTAAAAAACAAGATTATGACAAGCTGCCTATTTTTTGGCAAAAAGAGGTGCAGCACAGGGTTGAAGTACCAAAATCATTTTTTATTCCACCTGTTTACACCGATATTATTGAGAAATTAGTCCTGCATGGGGTGTCAGTTAATAAGCTCAGTGGTGCCAACACTCAGCCATTAAAAATGGCAAAAGTAGCGCAATATAGTTTTGATAAAGCGCCATTTGAAGGGCGTTTTAGAGTGTCGGCTAGTTTTGATTATGTACCAGCTACAAATGTGGATTTAGATGGTTGGTTTGAAGTGAGTACACAGCAAAAGGTAGGAGAGTTAGCTGTCCACTTGCTACATCCTGAGGCACCAGATTCATTTTTTGCTTGGGGGGAGTTTAATAGTATTTTTCAGCGCACTGAATATATGGAAAATTATGCTTTGATACCGTTTGCTGAAAAAATGCTTGCTGATGACCCAAAATTAGCCCAAGAATTTGATAAAAAAGTAAACCAGGATAAAGACTTTGCTAAGAACGCTGATGCACGTTTAAATTGGTTATATGAGCATAGCCCATTTTATGATCAAGCTTATTTAAAATACCCAATTTTAATGTCATACGAAGAGAATATAGTTATTCCAGCGCAAAAAGATAAAGAAATATAAGATGAAAATAATCACTATTCCCGTAACCCCGTTTATGCAAAATTGCCGCATTATAGTATGTGAACAAACCCAGCAAGCTGTCGTGGTTGACCCTGGCGGTGATGCTGACAAAATTAATGCAGCACTTAAGCAGCATAATTTATCATTGGCAGCGATTTGGTTAACCCATGGGCATTTAGATCATGTGGGCGCTGCGCATAATTTACGCGAGCAACACAAGGTAAAAATGATTGGACCTCATGAGGATGAACGTTTTTGGTTCGACAATTTACCGATGCAAGCCACTATGTTTGGCTTTAAACCGATCAATTCCTTCTATCCTGATGAATGGTTAGCTCATGGTGATAGTATCAAGGTTGGGCTGCTTGAATTTAAAGTACTTCATTGCCCAGGGCATACACCAGGGCATGTTGTGTTTTATCAACAAGCACACAATACGGTTATCGTCGGGGATGTTATTTTCAAAGGTTCAATAGGGCGTACCGACTTTCCTAGAGGCGACAGCAAGCAGCTAATCGACTCTATAGTGCAACATATCATGACATTACCACCGAACACTGCAATTTTAAGTGGCCATGGTAACAACACCCATGTTGCTCATGAACAGGCTACTAACCCATTTGTAAGTGGCCAGTTTGGTTGATGTGCATATTTGTTAAAAATAAGCAGACTGCTTTTTAAAAAGGCTGTATAATTTAACCAATTTATTAGATAAATAAGAAATAAAATGTCTCTAAATCACGTAGATCGCCAAATATTGGCACTTTTACAACAAGATGCAAGTTTATCAACTGCTGAGATTGCAGACAAAGTCGGACTTTCTCAGTCTCCTTGTTGGCGTCGTATTGCTAAATTAGAACAAGATGGCTATATCAAAAGTAAAGTCGCATTGCTTGATGAAAAAAAGCTGGGCTTTGATATGTTGGTTTACGCCCATGTACGTTTATCAAACCATGGTAAAAAGAATTTAGCTGAGTTTGAAAAATTAATACTTAGCTATGATGAAGTGACTGAATGTTACACCATGGCTGGCACTATGGACTTTATGTTGCGTATTATTTCTCAAGGCATAGAAGGTTATGAGCACTTTGTACGCGATAACTTGCTTAGCTTAGAATATGTACAAGAGGTTCATTCTAATGTGACCATGACGTGTGTTAAACGAAGCACAGCACTGCCACTTTAAACTTTACTAAGCAGCTAAAAACACACAGGCTGAATTAACTATAATTGTGAAATGAGCGCTAATTCGATAAAATCTAGCGCTTTTTTTGTTAGCGAAATAAAACTGAGGAACTCAATGTTTAACTTACTCAGCAGAGCGCCAAGCTCTGCTAAAAACGATATTCTCTCTGGATTGACCGTGGCACTTGCCTTGATCCCAGAAGCTGTTGCATTTGCCTTTGTTGCAAATGTAGAACCTCTTGTTGGTTTATACGCTGCATTTATTGTGGGCTTAATTACGGCTATTTTTGGTGGTCGTCCGGGTATGATTTCGGGTGCAACCGGTGCATTAGCGGTTGTGATGGTAAGTTTAGTACTTGATCACGGAGTGGAATACCTATTTGCCACTGTGTTGCTGATGGGGCTACTACAAATATTGGCTGGGGTATTTAAGCTCGGTAAATTTATTCGTATGGTTCCACATCCTGTTATGCTCGGTTTCGTTAACGGTTTAGCGATTGTTATATTTTTAGCCCAGCTTGGACAGTTTAAAGTGCCTGATGGTGCTGGCGGCCAAATGTGGATGACGGGCAGTGCGCTTTACATCATGTTAGGTTTAGTGGCGCTAACGATGGCAATTATTCACTTCTTACCAAAATTAACTACCGCGGTGCCTTCATCACTGGTTGCTATTGTTACTGTAACGGGTTTAGTGATTGGTCTTGATTTAGAAGCACGTACGGTACTTGATTTCTTAAAAGGCATGACAGGAAATGAAGCTGCAACCATTGCCGGTGGCTTACCACAGTTTCATATTCCTATGGTGCCTTTTAATTTAGAAACACTACAAATTATCTTTCCATATGCGCTTATTTTAGCAGCAATTGGCTTAATTGAATCGCTGTTAACGCTAAGCTTGATTGACGAAATTACAGAAACCCGTGGCCATTCTAATAAAGAATGTATTGGCCAAGGTGCGGCCAACGTCACATGTGGCTTTTTTGGTGCAATGGGTGGCTGTGCCATGATTGGCCAATCCATGATCAATATTAATTCAGGTGGACGTTCGCGTTTATCAGGTATTAGTGCCGCATTGATGTTACTGGCATTTATTATCTTCGCTTCAAGCTTAATCGAAATGATTCCACTGGCCGCATTAGTTGGAGTTATGTTTATGGTGGTACTGGGTACATTTGAATGGGCGAGTTTCAAAATGATGAAACGCGTGCCTTTATCTGATGCTTTTGTAATTGTATTAGTTTCGGGTGTAACGGTTATTACCGACCTTGCGATTGCGGTGTGTGTAGGTGTTATTGTCTCTGCGTTAGTGTTTGCATGGCAGCATGCAAAACATATTTACACAACTAACTATATTGATAAAGAAGGTTCAAAAGTGTACGAGCTACATGGGCCTTTATTTTTTGGTTCGGTTAAAAACTTTGCTGATTTATTTGATGTTAAGAACGACCCTAAAGATGTGATTGTTGAGTTTAAATACAGCCGCGTTGCGGATCATAGTGCGATTGAGGCCATCGACAGCTTAGCTGACAAATACAATAAAGCGGGTAAAAAGCTGCACTTGCGTCACTTAAGTAAAGACTGTACAGAACTACTTCATAAAGCACGTGACTTAGTTGAAGTGAACGTAATTGAAGATCCGACTTATAAAGTTGCTTCAGATAAGCTTGCTTAAAAAATAAAAGTAAACATTGATAAGCGAAAGGTGGATGCCTTTCGCTTTTTTTATGCGTTTTAAACCATCCGCCAGGGGTAATTGCAACACGAGTTTTAGTATGTCTAATGTAACAACTAAACCAGAACTGAACATCCATCCTGTATTTATTTAATTTATTGTTTGCGATAGGGCTATTAAAAAGTAAGACAGTTGGTAGTGCTATACCTGACGATAAATCGATATAATAGTGACAAATTTACAAGGTAATAATTAATTTTGAATTGGCAGTCTTTAATTGATAACAGACAACGTTTTTTCTGGCTTTTGCAAATTGCAGGCTGGATAGGTTATGCGTTAGTTAACTACATTGGTTCTAAAGTATTCGAAATGCGTGATATTTACGTATTCGTTATTTTACTAAACGCCTATGCGGGCTGTTTAATGACTGTGCCTCTGCGTTATATTTATCGCAAAATTTGGAATGCCTCACCTTGGGTATTAATTATTGTTGTATTTGGCGCCTCTTATATAACCGGTACATTATGGGCCGTGGTGCAAAAGTTTAACCTGTGGGAAATTTATCGCCACGGATACCGTCCTGAAGAATGGTTTTATTATTTACAACAAGGACTTGATTCTGTTTATATTATTTTGTGTTGGAGTGGTTTGTACTTTGGTGTTAAGTATTACCAGTTATTACAAAGTGAACGCCAAAAAGCCTTAAAAGCGACCACAATGGCGCACGAAGCGCAGTTAAAAATGCTTAGATACCAGCTAAATCCTCATTTTTTGTTTAATACGCTCAATGCAATATCAACCTTAGTTTTGGTAAAAGAAAATAAAGATGCTAACTTGATGGTATCTAAATTGAGTGACTTTTTACGCTATACGCTTAATACTGATCCAATTAAAAAAGTGCCGCTGGAGCAAGAGTTACATGCATTAATGCTCTATTTAGAAATTGAACGTGTACGTTTTGATGAGCGCTTACAAGTTAATGTGGACGTGAGTGAGCAGGCCAAACAAGCATTAGTGCCAAGCTTAATATTACAACCGATCATCGAAAATGCCATTAAGTACGCCATTGCCCATATGTCAGAAGGTGGTGTTATTGATATAAAAGCGCAAGTTTTTGCTAATGAATTATTACTTGAAGTGGGCGATAATGGGCCTGGCACTGATATTGAAAATGGTCAGTTAGTTAATGCACAAGGCGTAGGGGTGGCAAACACCCGAGACAGATTAAAAACGCTCTACGAAAATAATTACTCGTTTGTATTATCACATAATACGCCAAGTGGATTAAAAGTTAATCTGCGTGTCCCGTTTGAGAAGGCTGTGAAGAAATGACAAGAATAAAAACGCTTATTGTTGATGATGAACCATTAGCACGTAAAGGTTTAGCCGTCAGGCTTGAAGAGTTTTCTGATATTGAAGTGATCAAACTGTGTAGCTCAGGTTTTGATGCGATTGAAAGTTGTAAAAAAGAAAAAATTGATCTTGTCTTTCTTGATATTCAAATGCCTGGTATGAACGGTTTTGAAGTCGCACGTGCTTTAAGTGAAAGCAGTAAAGATTTACCTGCCATTGTGTTTGTTACGGCGTTTGATCACTTTGCTGTTAAAGCATTTGAAATTCATGCTTTAGATTACATTTTAAAACCCGTTGATGATAACAGATTAAAACAGGCGGTAGAAAAAGTGCATACCTATTTAAAAACTCAGCAGGATAACGCCCATAAGAAAAAACTAGCGAGTTTCGTAGCAGGGATAACAGGTAATAACTGCGAAGAAATTCTAAAGAAATTAGCCACTGGCGATACTTTAACTGATCGCCGCTATCCTGAATCATTGGCTGTAAAAGAGCAGGGGGAAATTGTCAGAGTACCTGTTGCTACTATACAATGGGTAGATGCGGCAGGTGATTACATGTGTCTGCACTGCCAAGATGGGCAAACGCATATATTACGTAAAACTATGAAAGAGCTTGAACAAGAATTGGATCCAAGCCTATTTGTACGTGTTCATCGCAGCGCGATTGTTAACACCAAACAAATTAGCAAGCTGGTAACTCAGGTTAGTGGTGAATATTTATTAGTGTTAGATAACGGGCAAGAGCTTAAAGTAAGTAGAAGTTACCGTGATAAAGTAAAAGCAGCATTAGCTAGCTAACTTTAATAAATAGCATAAAAAACGCGAGCTTTTAGCTCGCGTTTTTTATGCGTGTTACGATTACGAAACCGTGACTATTTTCATCGTGTTGGTTGCACCGATCGTTTCCATCGCATCACCGTGGGTAATGATCACGGTATCGCCTGCTTGTAAAGAGCCTGCGGCTACGAGTGTGCTTAATGCATCTTTAACCATGCTATCTTTTTCGCATTTTGTAGAGTCAAAAAATACAGGGTAAACACCACGATACAGTGCTGTTTGACCTAATGTACTTGCATGACGTGAAAGTGAATAAATAGGCAGTCCAGAGCTAATACGCGACATCAATTTTGCCGTGCTACCTGACTCAGTAAGGGTGATAATCGCTTTAACAGAGTCTAAGTGGTTAGCTGCATACATAGCTGATAAGGCAATTGATTCGGCATTAGAAGAAAAACGGCTGTCTAAACGATGTTTAGAAACGTGTGTTTCTTTTTGCGATTCAGCACCTAAACAAACACGCGCCATAGTCGCAACGGTTTCTTCCGGGTAATCACCAGCGGCTGTTTCAGCAGAAAGCATCACTGCATCTGTGCCATCAAGTACTGCATTGGCAACATCCATAACTTCTGCGCGTGTTGGCATAGGGTTATCGATCATCGATTCCATCATTTGCGTAGCGGTTACAACGGTACGGTTTAATGAACGAGCACGACGAATAATAAGTTTTTGTTTACCCATCAGTGCAGCATCACCAATTTCAACACCTAAGTCGCCACGGGCAACCATAACAGCGTCAGACGCTAAAATAATGTCATCAACTGCTTCTTGTGTTTCTACTGCTTCAGCACGCTCAATTTTAGCTAAAAGCTGTGCATTAGAGCCTGCAGCCTCCGCTAATGAACGTACATAACGCATATCATCGCCACTGCGAGGAAAAGAAACCGCAATGTAATCAACACCAATTTCAGCAGCAGTGATTAAATCTTCCTTATCCTTTTCCGTAAATGCAGGTGCCGTTAAGCCACCACCTAAACGGTTAATCCCTTTATTATTAGAAAGTACGCCGCCAACAGTCACAATGGTGTGAACTAAGTGACCTTCAACACTTTCTACGGTAAGTTGAATTAAGCCATCGTTTAATAGCAATAAATCACCAGGGGCAACATCTTGTGGTAGCTCTTTGTAGTCAATACCGACGGCGTTAATATCGCCTTGGCCTTTTTCCATTTTGGCATCAAGAATAAATTTTGCACCAACAGATAAGGTCACTTTGCCTTCTTTGAAGGTTGAAACGCGAATTTTTGGGCCTTGTAAGTCAGCGAGAATCGCGATGTGCTTACCAAGTTTAGTTGCAATATCTCGAACAGCTTGTGCACGGTTTTTGTGATCTTGTGCAACCCCGTGTGAGAAATTTAATCGAACGACATTTGCGCCTGCACGAATAATTTTTTCTAAGTTATTATCTCTATCTGTTGCAGGTCCAAGTGTCGCGACTATTTTTGTACGTCTTAACATTAAATTCTCCTGTGTGCTTTTTTTAAGCAAGTTGACGGTTATTTTGTTTTTAGCGATTACTAATAAAGAGCAATCTTTAGTTTTATGCAATTTTTATAACATTGCGACTATTATATACAAAATGAATATGTCATCATTATGACACCGGTGTCACAGGGCGTCAATGATCTAAAAATTTAAATAGCACTGCTATTTCTTCCCCTGAGAGAGCGGTTGTTTGATATAATTGCGGCGTTTATTTTAACTGTAATAAATGCATGTAGCTTTGCTCATGGCTGCGGTCTGAGTATAATGCACGCGGTATTATTTTAATTTACTAACCAAATAGTTGTTACCGAGGAGGGCACTAAATGCAAGTTGCATTAGTAGGGTTAGGCGTTATGGGGAAAAATCTTGCCCTGAACTTGATTGAAAAAGGGATAACGCTTGTCGCTTATGACAAAAACCCAAATGCGGGTGAAGAATTACTAAGTTGTGCTAAATCACAAGGCATGGCTGATAAACTTCACATTGTCTCTGATCTAGGGGATATGGTTAGGCGTTTAGAAGCACCGCGTTCTATTTTATTACTTGTGCCTGCTGGTGAGTTAGTTGATGCGGTTTGCAACGAGCTTATTGAAGCGGGTGTTCAGTGTAGTGACATTATTGTTGATTGTGGCAACAGTAATTACAAAGACGGTATTAACCGTAAGCTCAAATACCAAGATAAGTTTGAATTTGCCACTATGGGTATTTCAGGCGGTGCCGAGGGTGCACGTCACGGTCCAGCTATGATGGCCAGTGGTTCTGAAGGTGGCTGGGAGCGTGTCGAGCCATGGTTTACAAAGGTTGCTGCAAGCTATAAAGGCGAGTCGTGTTTTGCGCGTGTGGGCCAGTCAGCCAGCGGCCATTTTGTAAAAATGGTTCACAATGGAATTGAATACGCACTCATGCAACTAATTGCTGAAGTGTATCAGCTACTTCGTCACGGCACTAATCGCTCACCTAAAGAAATTGCAGAGATATTTAACGAATGGTCTCAAGGGCAGCTAAATAGCTATTTACTGTCAATTTCAAGCCATATTTTATCACTTGAAAATTCGCATAATATGCCGCTTGTAGATTTAATTGACAATAAAGTAGGCGCAAAAGGCACCGGTTTATGGACAGCACAAAACGCCCTTGAATTAGGTATTGCGGTACCGTCGCTAGTGGCTGCTGTACAAGCTCGTCATTTAACCAATGCGTGTAATACCACTGCCGCACAAGAAATGACGTACAGCGCACAAAATACCACGCAAGTAGATATTGATTTAGACGAGCTTAAAGATGCATTTACCCTTGCGAGCCTGTTGGCATACCGTCAAGGACTTGCATTAATTAAAGGCGCTTCACGAACTCATCAATGGAAAGTTGATTTAGCGAAAACGCTACAAACATGGCGTGCAGGGTGTATTATCCGTGCTGATTACCTTGATAGTGTAGCGCAAGGCGTTGAGTTTATTGACACGCTTGAAAAAGAGTCATTAGCGATGCGTAAAGTGACTGGCCAAGCCGTTATGACGGGTCTGGCGTTTCCTGTGCTTAGTGCAACACAAACCTACTTAGCTACGCTAACAACACCAAGTAATGGGCACTTAGTTCAAGCCCAGCGTGATTACTTTGGTGAGCACGGCATTAAAACTCACAGTGGTGAAACGTGTCATTTAACTGACTTAGTTGATATTGACGCAAAAGTTCGTTAATAAAATCTAAGTAAACAAAAAAGGACGCTATATAGCGTCCTTTTTTGTTATTTGCTTAACTGATTACTTAACGGGTCAGCTCACCACGCAGGTTATCTTGCATTAAATGGCGAATTGTTTCGATTTCTAGGTTTTGACTAAATAAGTAATGCAGTTTAGTTAAGCATGCTTCTAAGGTCATATCGTAACCGCTGATCACGCCTATGTTTAACAGCGCATTACCCGTGGCATAACCGCCCATGTTCACTTGACCTTTTAAACATTGGGTTAAATTAGTAATTATAACCCCCCGCTTACTTGCTTCATCCAGAATATCTAAAAACTCAGGGTCTTGTGGCGCATTGCCTACGCCAAAGCTTAGCAGTACGAGGGCTTTAATATTGCCATTAACTAAGCTTTTTACTACTTCTTTGCTGATCCCTGGGTATAAATACAGCACGCCAATAGCTTGCGGTGTAATAGGGGTAACTTGGAGTTCATTTTCTACATACGGGCTTAATTGCCCTTTGATCAGCTGAATATTAATACCTGAAAGCGCAAGCGGCTCTAAGTTAGGTGAGGCGAATGCATCAAACCCATCTGCATGGGCTTTAGTTGCACGATTGCCTCTGAACAACTGATTATTAAAAAATAAGCTGACTTCTGCAATGGGGTAGTTAGCCGCTAAATACATGGCATTAAGGAGGTTAACTTGACCATCTGAGCGTAATTGAGACAGCGGAATTTGTGAGCCGGTTACAATAATAGGTTTAGTTAAGTTTTCAAACATAAACGATAGAGCTGATGCAGTATAGGCCATAGTATCGGTGCCATGCAGTACCACAAAGCCATCGTAATCTTGGTATTTACTTTTTATGTCATCGGCGATGAGTTGCCAATGAGTCGGTGACATATCTGAAGAATCTATAAGTGGGCAGTATTCATGAATATCAAATAATGGCATTTCTTCACGATTAAACTCTGCGTTATTAACCACGGTTTCGGTTAAAAACCCTTCAGCAGGAATATAGCCACGAATTGATTTTTTCATTCCTATGGTACCGCCAGTGTAAGCGATATAAATGCGTTTACGTTTCATAAAAAAGCCCAGTAAAAAAACTAGGCTTAGTATAACGCTAACTGCTAATCAATACAGCCTGTTAAGGCACTATTGTGCAACTGTACACTCTAAACAGCGGGCATAAACACCTTGTGGATCGTTATAATCTTTTAGGTTTTCTACTTCACTGCTTAATTGTTTAATAACACTTTGCAGATTAGCTTGGCTGGCTAATACTGCTGTTTTTTGTGTTTCAAGCCCAAGTACTGATTTAACGGCGGCACTGCTGAAGATATCTTGAAGCATTTTTTCTTGTGGGCTAAGCGATTGCTTAATTGTTTTAACGTCATAATAGTTAAGCTTAGCAAGCTCAGCAGCTGCTTTAATCGCATCTTGTTTATTACCAAGTTTATCAACTAAACCAAGCTCTTGAGCTTGAGAGGCAATCCATACCCGACCTTGGGCAATTTTATCAACTTGCTCTGGGGTCATATTACGTGCCTCAGCAACCACATCTAAAAAGCGTACATACGCTTCTTCAACACTCATTTGAATAACTTTAGCCATTTTCTCGTTAAGTGGGCGAGTGATTGAAAAACCTGCCAATTCGGTGGTCGCTACGCCATCTGAATACACGCCTATTTTAGCGAGAGTATCTTCAAATGTCATAAAGGTACCAAATACGCCAATTGAACCGGTAATTGTACTCGGCGCTGCCCAAATTTCATTGGCCGCCGATGCAATCCAATAACCGCCTGATGCAGCTACTGAGCTCATTGATGCAATAACGGGTTTACCAGCAGCTTTAAGTGCAAGTACTTCAGCACGAATTACTTCTGAGGCAAACATGCTGCCACCGCCTGAATCTATACGTAAAACCACCGCTTTAACCTTGTCATCAAGTCGCGCTTTGCGAAGGAGGGCTGCAGTTGAATCACCACCAATTTCACCAGCACGGCGTTCACCATCAACAATAGTGCCTTTAGCAACCACAACAGCGACTTTTTCAGTCATAGGGTTATCAAACTCAATAGGCGGTTTTACTAAACTTAAGTATTCACCAAAAGAGACTTGTTTGAATGTTTTTCCATCTTCATTTTCTCCAACCAATTCAATTAATTGTTGGCGAATTTGCTGATTGGTTTTTAATGAATCAACCCATTGGTTATCCAGTGCATATTTACCGGCATCACCATTAGCGGCTTGCATTTTAGCTAAATAAACATCCATTGTTTCATCAAAGTTTGACTCATCAAAAGGACGTACAGCACTCACGTCTTGCTTATATTCATTCCATAAAGCACCTAGCCATACGCGGTTAGCTTCTTTAGCTGCCTCTGACATATCGTTTCTGATAAACGGTTCAACGGCCGATTTAAAGGTACCTACACGAAATATATGCTGAGTGACTTCTAATTTTTCTAATGCGTCTTTGAAGTAAAGCGGGTACATACCGTAGCCTTCAATAAGCACACTACCATAAGGATGCATCGCAATTTCGTCTGCATGTGCGGCAATGTAATATTGTGCTTGGGTGTAGTAATACCCTGAGGCAATCACTTTTTTACCGGTTGCTTTAAATGTTTCAAGTGCCTGTGTAATTTGTTTGAGCTTATTTAAATGTGCTTTTGGCATTTCTTGTAAATCAAGCAAAATAGCGCTTATACGCGAGTCTTGTGCTGCTTGATTAATTACTTCAACTACATCGTCGAGCAATATTTCACTGGGTGAGTCAGCACTGGCCGTTGCATCATTAATAGCGGCTTCAACAGGGTCTATATAGGTTTTTTCTTCGACAATAGGGCCATTAAGGTTAAGTCTAAGAACAGAGCCCTCTTCGACAATAATTTTATCACCGTCACTTGATACCGATACGATAAAAATAACGACCAAAAATAAAAACAATACGTTGAGTATTAAACGACGTGAGAAGTTGATCCCCGTCCATATACCTTTAAATACCTTTGCTATCAAAATAGCTCCTTAAATTGGTACAGCTAAAACGTTATTGCCATCTTAGCGTAGAATATAAATAAATTTAACTGCTAAATCGTAACGAAACATTTATAAATTCAATTACACTTGAAATTAAACACGTGTTTATTTAATAAATAATTACTGAAATTATGGCTGTAGTCACTACTTTTAACTCACGCTATTGGTCAAGATAAACGCAGTCAACAGGTTTTAAGTTAAAAAATTATTAAGTTTAATCTGCTCATATATTGCTTATTGTTGGTCATTAAAGCAGAATTGACTAAATGCACACAGGTTAGACCAGTTATTGGGGCACAGGATGTTAGAACAAAAATTAGAACTAAAACACACACAACTACGCAACCGTTTAGTAATGGGATCAATGCATACCGGCCTCGAAGAGGGGTGGCATAATCGTAAACGCCTACGTGCTTTTTATGAAGCACGTGCTAAAGGTGGCACAGCAATGCTCATTACGGGGGGATATAGCCCTAATCTTCGCGGCAAGTTAACGCCTATTTCATCATCATTTAATAGTTATTATGATGTTTTTAAACACCGTGCTTATACACAAGCTGTTCATCAACATGGTGGTAAAATTTGCCTGCAGTTATTGCATGCTGGGCGCTATGCCTATCATCCATTCAATCAAGCCCCAAGTGCTATAAAAGCACCGATCAATCCCTATAAACCTAAGGCTATGTCTTTAAGTTCAATCAAAAAAACCATTAAAGATTTTGCTCACTCTGCATATTTAGCAGAAAAAGCAGGTTACGATGGCGTTGAGGTGATGGGCTCTGAAGGTTACTTAATTAATGAATTTATGGCACCGCATACAAACAAACGAGACGATGAGTTTGGTGGTAGTCTTGAAAACAGAATGCGTTTAGCTGTTGAGATTGTAAAAGCAGTAAGAGCTAAAGTTTCAGATAAATTTTTAATTATTTTTAGACTGTCTGTAATCGATTTAATTCCTAATGGCTCAACTCCTGAGGAAGTAACACAACAAGCTATTGCACTTGAAAAAGCAGGTGTTGATATTTTTAATACTGGCATTGGTTGGCATGAAGCACGGGTACCGACAATTGCAAGCATGGTACCCCCAGGCGCATTTAAAGAAGCGTCAAAGCGTTTGAAAGATGTCATTAGCGTGCCTGTTATTGCCGTAAACCGCATTAATACACCAGAGATTGCTAATGATATTTTAACGGCGGGTGAGGCTGATTTAATCTCTATGGCGCGCCCTTTACTTGCAGATCCCGATTTTTTTAATAAATATCAAGCCAAGCGCTCTGAACATATTAATATTTGTATAGGGTGTAATCAGGGCTGTTTAGACCATGTATTTAAAGGTAAACGTGCTACGTGCTTAGTTAACCCACAAGCGGGTTTTGAACTTGATTACCCTCTAGAAAAAGCCGCAACAGCTAAAAATGTATTAGTGGTTGGAGCGGGTCCTGCTGGGCTTTCTTCAAGTTGCTACTTAGCGCAAAAAGGTCACAATGTAACGCTTATTGACCAAAAGCAGCATATGGGTGGGCAGTTTAATTTAGCCATGCAGATACCAGGTAAAGAAGACTTTAACCATACATTGGCTTATTTTACCAATGAACTTAAGCGTTTAAACGTCACCGTTGAATTAGGCAAAGCATTTGATGACGGTATGCTAAGCCAGTTTGATGATGTGGTTTTTGCCACGGGTGTAAGGCCACGTGAAGCCTCTATAGAATGTAGTGATGACAAACGTGTTTTTGCCTACGATGAAGTCATTCGCGGTGAGGTTGAACTTGGTAATTCGATTGCGATTTTAGGCGCAGGCGGTATCGGTTTTGATATGGTGGCATTTTTAAGTGAACATAAATCACAAAGTATCAGCGACTTTAAAACCCAGTGGGGAATAGAGTGCGATGCTCAGCCTCATAAAGATGAGCGTCAACTTTATATGCTTAAACGCAGTGAAGGGCGCTTTGGTGGTGATTTAGGCAAAACAACCGGTTGGATACATCGTCAAGTTGCTAAACAACATGGCGTTAAGCAAATTGCCAATTGCCAGTACCATCGTTTTGATAAAAACGGCCTAACTATCAGTGTTGCTGGCGAAACACAAGTATTGCCAGTTGATACTGTGATTGCTTGTATTGGCCAAGTGTCTAATGACGAACTATTTAAGGCGCAAGCAGAGAATGCCAAGGTTCATGTTATTGGTGGCGCTAAACTAGCAGCGGCTATTGATGCCAAGCGCGCTATATTCGAAGCCTTACAAGTTGCACGCAGTATCTAATATGCAATTTAAGTAAGTACACGGGTCTGATTATTTTTTAAAGATAGTTAACTTATAATCAGACCCTTATATTGTTGTTTTTTACCTTACCCCATTCCTTGTATAGCTAATAAATACGCTATTACGATTTTCAATGGTGTCTCGGCTACAACGCTTAACTGGCAAAATTAAATCTATAAAGCCTCTCATTAGTTCGACCTAATTATTTATACCAATTCGCTTAATTAAGTGATCTATTTTGAGGCTGGAAAAACGTGTTGATAGCTAGGCAAAAAATTTGCTATTTAGTTGTTCTAAATGAGAATTTTTTAACACAGATAGCGACACGTTTAGCCCCGTAAAATGATTAAGTATTATTGCGGATTGGTATTACACGCAAAAGGCGAGCGCCACTTTGTAATGGCACAAATACACGGCTATTTGGGTTGCGATATTATTTGTGTGCTTTTTAATCTAGGTGCTTTCTTGATAAGCAAATAATAACAGCGGGGTGCCCATTATATTTTAACCTAAGGGTTTCAATGGTATGCTATTGTTTTGTCTTTTGAGTAATTATAATGGATGCTATTGAGCTTTTATTAACCCGCCAGTCAGATGCAAAACTGACAGAGCCAGGCCCTAATGAAGAACAACTAAACATTATTCAGCAGGCTGGGCTCAGAGTTCCCGATCATGGCTGTATTGCGCCTTGGCAATATATTATTGTTCAAGGGGATGCACGTCATAAGTTGGGTGAAATTTATTATCAAAGCGCTTTGGCCGAGCAGCAAGCTGAAAAAGTAATTAATCGTGCTAAAGAGTTACCCCTTAGAGCACCCATGATCATTATTGCCATTGCAAAATATCAACAACATCCAAAAGTACCAAGAATAGAACAAGTTCAAAGTGCAGGCTGTGGCGTGCTGGCTATGCAACAAGCCGCATTTGCACAAGGGCTTGGCGGTATTTGGCGCACAGGTTACTTTGCACAAAGCCCCAGTGTTAAACAAGCGCTTAACTTAAACAATGATGATGAAATAGTGGGTTATTTGTATTTAGGGACGCCAGCAGTTGAGTGTAAAAAGTCACCGCGCCATAAACCAGAAAACTATTTTAGTTTTTTGTAGCAATAGGATGAACTTTTTATATTCAACATAGTCATAATTCATTAAGTTAATCGTGTTACACTACCGCGGTTAATATTGTAGCTGCGAGAAGCGCACGGAAGCACCATACGCAATAAATCTTCTTCAGTTTGTTTTTTAATCGGTTGTTTTTTGGTAATGTATGGAAAGTCTTACCAATAATAACGATAAAGAAGACGAAAATGATGGGAAATTTATTTTTACGTGAAAAAGAAAACTGGTTTGCTTGGTCAATCTGGGGTGTTGTTGGCGCGCTTGCGACATTTTATGTTGCAATGAATACACAAGCAGCTCATTTTATTGCTGCAACTGCGATGGGTGTCCTAGTACTGCTAACATGGTGGATGCAACAGTCTCGACGATTTGATTTTGGCAGAGCCTTTAAAATATGCTGCTATGTTCTATTATTCACCGTCCTACCTTCGTTTGTGTTAGTTGTGATCCCAAGTGATGATTTAAACCGCTTCGATTTAATATTTCAAAGTATTGCATTTTTAACTGCCAGCTTACTGGTGTGTTTAGTATGTTCTTGGATTGCCCGCAGACCTAAACAATATTACTAGGGTTTATGACTATCCTGATTAATATTTAACTATTTAAGCGGTTTTAGTAAAATAGGGCTTTACAAGCTAAGCGTATGATCTTATTATGCGCGCCGTACGGAGAGATGGCAGAGTGGTCGAATGCACCGGTCTTGAAAACCGGCAGGGGTTTATAGCCCCTCTAGGGTTCAAATCCCTATCTCTCCACCATTATTTAAAAAACCGCCTTATTGGCGGTTTTTTGCTATCTGGAGCTTTATTATGTCACAGTCCCCGGAGTTATCCTTTTCTAAACGTTTACTTAAGCACATCCTGCTATGGACTGTGTTTGGTTATTGTTACCAAAGTGCCATATCGTTATTACAAAAAATGGCCATTGATGCATACCCAGATAATGCGCTGATGATGACTTTCTTATATGGCATCGGGTTTAATCTTTTATCCGGGCATTTAATCACAAAATACGATCATTTTTGGCCTGTGTGGGGCGCGTTTTACATTGGCATTATCGGTTTAGTGGCTGTGCCTCTTTTATTGAACGGCGTGGCTGGATTATTGCCGATGAGCTTACTTGTTGGAATTTTGCTCAGTTTACCTGTATGTACCTTTGCTATTGGTTTAATTAAAGAAAAACTCAATAAAAACTAGCCCCAAACGGCTTTTGTTTTGTGATAGCATATATGGGTCTTTTAACTAACAAAACGTGAATAACACATTATGTCAGATAATTTTACTACAGATGCTGAAAAAGCAAGTTACGGTATTGGCTTACAAATGGGTGAGCAACTTAAGGCTAACCCTTTTGAAGGTTTAAACTTAAATTCAGTATTTGAAGGCATGAAAGATGCGTATGCAGGCAGTGCTTTTCAAGTAGAGATCCCTGAGATCCAAGCTGCATTTGAGAAAATCAACGAAGAGATCCAAGCTCGTCGTGAAGAAGAAGCTAAAGTATTGGCTGCTGAAGGTATTGCATTTTTAGAAGAAAACGCAAAACGTCCTGAAATTACAGTTACTGAGTCAGGTCTTCAGTACGAAGTACTTGCAACAGGTGAAGGCGAAAAGCCAACTGCAGAGTCTACAGTACGTGTTGATTACCACGGTACTTTAGTAAACGGTACTGTTTTTGATAGCTCATACGAGCGCGGTCAACCTGCTGAATTCCCAGTAGGTGGCGTGATCAAAGGTTGGACTGAAGCATTACAAATGATGCCAGTAGGTACTAAATGGCGTTTATACGTTCCTCATGAGCTTGCTTATGGTGAACGTGGTGCCGGTGCTGCAATCGCACCTTACTCAACACTTGTATTTGACGTTGAGTTACACGCAATTCTTTAATTAGAATTTAGTTATAAAAAAACCGCATTCATTATTTTGAATGCGGTTTTTTATTGTCTGATTAAAAATGAGCGCGTTTTAAAAGTAGCCTCTAACGCCAAATTGGAAGTTACGCCCAGGAAGAGGCGCCGTATCTTTAATAAATGAACTATGCACGAAACCAAGCTCATCCGTAATATTATCAACACTTAAGTAGAGCTGTGTATCCACTGCACCTAAATCAAGCTGATAATTGGCTTGTAAATCAATTAATGTATAGCCATCCGTTGCCGTTTCGTAAGCACTAATATCATTTTGCTCAAAGTAATGGGTTCCTGTTAAGGTAAATTGCGCATTACCTAGGGTATATTGTAGTTCTGAGCCCAATTTATTGGCAGGGATACGTGGTAAATTACCTTCATTATCTTTTAGTTTGGCACGAGTAGAGTCACCAAATACTTTTACCATGGCGCTGGGGTTTATTTGATAATGTGCATCAAATTCAAAACCATAAAGCTGCGCATCTTTACTGGTAAATTGATAAACATCAATTGCATCGCTGTGTCCATTGGCAGCAGACTCAAAGCCATCCATCTCATCAAACACTAATCCGGTGTTTTGTTGATAATAAAAGTTTTTAATATCGTTATAGAAAAAGTTGACGGTGTAGCCAAAGTCACCGCTAAAACGACGTAAACTAATATCAAAATTGGTAGAGGTTTCTTGTTTAATTTCTTCAGGTTCAAAATGCGCTTCTGCCCCTTCAATATGATAGCCCAAACCAAGCTCATAAGTACCTGTGGCAACATGCAAACCATTAGAGAGTAATTCAGCTGAAAGTGGCGCACGCTCTGAATGTGATAAGCTAACGGCTAGGTTGTGACTTGGCATATACTCCCAAATCGCACCGGCTGAGGCACTTACATTAGTAAAGCTTTGGGTGTAGTTAATAGTCTCATCTGCCGATACAGGTTGTTCATCATGGCTGTGCTGATGTGTATCTACATCACTTTTGATATCATAATCTTCTAGGCGGGCGCCAAGCTCTACGGTGACATCGCCAAATGTGCGTTCTTCAAGTAAATATAACGCATGAGTGGTAGTGACACTTGCAGGCGTAAACGCTTCTTCGCCAATTGCATCGTAATCAGATTCACTATAGTGATAGCCAATCATGCCATGCCATTGGCCTAACTGATGCTCTACATTTAAACGTGCTTCAGTGGTTTCGTTACTAAATGTGGTGCCAATCGCGCCATCTTCAATTTCACTGTGCGTATAGTCGGTGTAGCCAAGACGAAGGTTAATAGATTCAATCCAGTTATCATGAAATGCATAACTTACCAGTCCTTGCCAACGATCTTGCTCTAAATGAGCATAAACGGGAGTTTCTATATGTTCTTCATCCGCATGATTTTCATGATCGCCTTCTTCTTCATGGGCATGACCGTGATCATGTGAATGCCCAGGAATGCCATAATCTGTTTTAATATTGCCGTATGAAAAGCCAACAGTTAAATGATCACCGACATAGCTGGTACCAAAGTTTACTGTTTCACTGTCGATAAAGGTATTTTCAACTGAAGTGGCTGTTTCTTCATCGCCCTCAATGTGTACTTCACCTTCTTCATGTTCATCCGGTAGGTTAAAGCGAGGCGTTTGATAATCATCACCACTGCGTTTGGTGCCATCAAAATGAAAATTAAAGTTATTGCTGCCTGTTTCTAATTTTGCAGCATAGGTGTTCGCATTTGAAACGGTATCGTGTGTGTATTGCGCCGCTCCCGAGAGTGTGTCAGTATTATTGGTTGGAATACGGTTATCAACCACATTTACCACACCACCAATCGCACCAGAGCCATAAAGTAGGGTGCTTGGGCCTCGTAGTACTTCAATTTGTTCAGCGGCTAAGCTATCACTTGATGTTGCGTGATCTGGACCAATACGTGATGCATCACTGCTATCTAAACCGTTTTGAGTGATTTTAACACGAGGACCACCTAGGCCACGAATAATCGGACTTGAAGAGACAGGGCCGAAATAACTCGCGTTTACTCCTGGTATTCCTTTAAGTGTTTCACCGAGGGTCGGTTTCGCTTTATTTTTTAGTTCATCCCCTGATAGTACGCTTACAGGTGAAATCATTTCTAAGCTATTTTTATGCAGTGCCGAGGCATACACAACCACAGTTTCAACCGAAGACGGCTTTAATGTAACAGTAATTGTATCGTCTACATTCTCAAGTGATATACGTGAATCGATGTAGTTATCTTTACTAATATGTAATTGGCTTTTAGCATCTATGTCAATACTAAACTGACCTTGTTCATTGCTTTTCACGCTTTGTGACTTTCCATGAACATGAATTGTGGCATTGGCAATGGGTTGCATTTTTGTATCTGTTACTGTGCCGTTAATCGTTGCTGCTAGGGCAGAGTGAGAACACAAAACAGACAGTAGCGCTGAGGATATGAGTGTTAGCTTAGTCATAATTACTTCGAATCGTGGTTGTTATGTTGTGATATAATATAACACTACAAAATTATGCTATCAACAATGTTATACTATAACTTTAAAATTTGCGTTGAATAACACAATAGAGCGATAAATTTAGTCTAGCACGGTATTATTACAGTCAAATTTAAGAGCGACTGTCTATCATTAGTATGTCTAATTTTTTTTGTGCTTTAAAATGATTTTGTTTATCGACAGGTTCAAGCATTTCACATTCATCATTTATCATTTCTGAAATTAAACTTGGGTAGTGTTGGCAATCTTGAGGACGGTCATGATAAATACTGCAAGTATATTTATCTTTTTCTTCAGGAGATGCTCTATTGGCAAGCTCTAAAAATGGGCATTGCGTTAATTGCTCACCCGTTGTTGGGTCAAACCATAATTTATCGTTTTTAACGTATTGAAATATTTCAGGGTTGAATAACGCCCACATTGCAATTTCATCCTGATTTATATCTAAATCTGCCGCACCATATTTAGTGCAGCATTTACCGCATTGATTGCAATTTTGCATAGGGTAGGTATTTACTATTGCGACTTAAATTAAGTGTTAACTGTAGCACTGTAATATCCAGGTTTTTAAATTAAACCTCTGTTTTTATCGCTTATAATACTTTTGTAACAACGCAGCGCTTAATAATAATGTACTATTAGGGAATATATTTCGAATACGATGTCTTTAATAAGTCAAAAAAGGCGCGTCAATAAGGTAGCGAGTAATTATGAATACTAAAGTATACAAAGCGGTTCACGATTTGGCGGAAAAGCTGATGGCAGCGGCTAATAAAAATGATACTAAACAGTTTGAATCTTTATATGCTGAGCTAAAAGCTATTTGTATTGAAAACGAAAATACAGCGAAAGATCACCCTGTTCAGTGGGAAACATTAGCAGATTTTACCGAAGAGCTAGAAGAAGCTATCGAGACTTACGAAAAAGCGTTACAGAAGTCGATAGAAATTAATAACAAAGATCATATGTCGTCTGTTGCCTTTTCTATGGCTACTTTACAGCTTGAGCTGGGTGATAAAGAAGCGGCAATTAAAAATCTGCAAGATGCTAAAATCAGTGCGAATAAAATTGAAGACAAAGAATTAAAATCAGAGATCCATGAGTTATTAGAATCATTGGTTGAAGAAGAAGGTTAGACAACTTTATAGCCATTATTAATAATCAGCGTCAGTAATAATACCATTGGCGCTTTTTTTTGATAAAAGCAAATTCTGCGTCATTAAATGTTTATGCTTAAATTAAGTCACTAAGCAATTTTTTGAAGAAAACATGCTAGCGCAAATAGAACAATGGATTGATAAAACGAATAGCGAGTAGTTGATCAAAGAATATGCTGTGATACATTTGCTAGCGAATTTGCTGGCTTTGGATGTAGCAGGATCACCTATAAAGACACTTATTACATATTACCTCATGTTGCGTGTAATTTAAGAGTGCATTTTCATGAGCTGGCTCATGTCGTTCAATGGCGCGAGCTCGGTGCTCACGCTTTTATTATGCGCTATATCAATGAAATCCAAACCTGTGGTTATGATGATACTCCGCTTGAAAAAATGGCCTATAAACTTGGTGCGCACTTTACCAGCAATGGAAATAAACTTAATATTCCTGACTATATTACTCAACAGCTTTAGTTAATAAATATTATAAAAGGAATTTATATGTCGCGCTTTATTCTCTATCCGCTTGTTTTACTTGCCTTTGATGTAAAGGCAGCCGATTTTAATCATGATATTGTCAACGCATTGATCCATAGAACAACGCAACAAGTAACTTACGATGGCGCCTATCATAGGCTTGAATACCCTGGTGGCGATGTGCCCGCTAATATTGGTGTGTGTACTGATGTTATAATTAGATCGTATCGACAGCTTGGTATAGATTTACAAAAGTTAGTTCATGAAGACATGCAGAATAATTTTCGTGCATATCCTTCTAAGCGTATTTGGGGATTAACCAAGCCAGATAAAAACATTGATCATCGACGTGTACCTAACTTACAGGTTTATTTTGAGCGGCATGCACAAGTGTTAACTAAATCGCTTAATGCAGCAGAATATAAAACCGGTGACATAGTCACTTGGATGCTGCCAGGCAATTTACCGCACATAGGTATGGTTGTTAATCAAATATCGCAGGACAGTGGTCACCCGCTTATTGTGCACAATATTGGTCGCGGACCTGAAATGAGCGATATGCTTTTTGCTCATACAATTACGGGTCATTACCGATTTGTACCTACTGCTTATTCAGAGTAAATAACACGGCTATAATCGTGATTACTTGAGTAATAATTGCAGCAAACAGGTAAGTGAATAAAGTGAACTGTTAGGCATTACACTGTGTGGTTTGTTAACCTCAATGCTAGTTACTTTAAATTAATACTGATATCACCATTGGGCTTGCAGCAACACAACAGTATTTCACCATCACGCACAAAGGCTAATGGTTCTTCATTGTAATTTACTTCACCAGAGACAAGCGTAGCACGACACGCACCACAATATCCCTCACGGCACTGGTAAGCAGCATCAATTTTATTCGATTCTAAGCAGTGTAAAAGAGAAGGGCAGCCAGCGGTAAAATCTAAGCACTGGCTGTTATCTGCAAGTGTGACACTTGCAGTGGTTCTATCAGTCATTATAAATCAAAGTCACCAAATTCAGCTGCATCAACCTGTGAATCAATTTGACCTACAAGGTATGAGCTAATTTCCGCTTCTTGTGGAGCAACTTGCACGTTATCAGAAACAAGCCATGAGTTGATCCATGGAATAGGGTTACTGTTATTATCAAACTGTGCTGGTAAACCAATAGCAGTCATGCGTGCATTGGTAATGTATTCAACATACTGACATAAAATATGTTTATTTAAGCCAATCATTGAACCATCTTTAAACAGGTACTCTGCCCATTCTTTTTCTTGCTCTGCAGCGTCAACAAACATTTTGATTGCTTCTTCACGGCACTGTGCAGCAACAATTGCCATTTCAGGGTCGTCTTTGCCATCTTGCATAATATTTAAAATATGCTGAGTGCCTGAAAGGTGAAGCGCTTCATCACGGGCAATAAGCTTAATAATTTTAGCATTACCTTCCATTAGCTCACGCTCTGCAAACGCAAATGAACACGCAAAACTCACGTAAAAGCGAATGGCTTCTAATATGTTCACTGACATCATCGCCAGGTATAATTTCTTTTTCAGCTCGAATAGGTTAACTACAACGGTTTCACCATTAATGTCATGTTTGCCTTCACCGTAAAGGTTGTAAAGCGACACTGAGTTAATTAAATCGTCGTAATAAGTGGTTACGGCATCGGCACGTTCACTAATTTTGTCATTGCTAACAATGTCGTCAAAGATGAGTTCAGGCGCTTGGGTTACGTTACGAATAATATGTGTGTATGAGCGGCTGTGAATGGTTTCACTAAACGCCCATGTTTCAATCCATGTTTCAAGCTCAGGAATTGACACAATTGGCAATAGTGCAACGTTAGGCGAACGGCCTTGAACACTATCAAGCAACGTTTGGTATTTTAAGTTACTTAAAAAGATATGCTTTTCGTGTTCGGGAAGCGCTTGAAAGTCTAAACGGTCTTTACTTACGTCAACTTCTTCAGGACGCCAAAAGAAAGACAATTGTTTTTCAATCAGCTTTTCAAAAATAGGGTATTTTTGTTGATCGTAACGTGACACGTTAACGGTTTGACCAAAAAACATTGGCTCTTGCATTTGGTTATTATGATTTCTGCTAAAAGTAGTATAAGACATGTTTATCACTCAAAAAACTATCACTAAAACTGTCAGGACAAAGCGGGCAAGGCGCCCGCTTTAAGTTTAACTATTAAATTTTACACGCGCCGCCTGCACAATCATCATCTTCCACTTCTGGAGCGTCTTCTTGTGCATCTGATGCGCCATCACGGGTGTTGTGGTAGTACAGTGTTTTAACACCTAGCTTGTAGGCACCAAGTAAGTCTTTTAGTAAGACTTTCATAGGTACTCTACCGCCTTCGTATTTATTTGGATCATAATTAGTATTCGCTGAAATCGTTTGGTCGATAAATTTCTGCATTATGCCTACTAATTGTAAGTAACCATCGTTTGATGGGATATCCCACAGTAACTCATAGCTATCTTTAAGGCGTTCGTACTCAGGAACAACTTGCTTTAAAATACCGTCTTTACTTGCTTTAACACTAATATGGCCACGTGGTGGCTCAATGCCATTGGTTGCATTAGATATTTGCGATGATGTTTCTGATGGCATTAATGCGCTCAGTGTTGAGTTACGCATACCGTGCTCTTTAATGCTGGCTCGTAACGTATCCCAATCAAGATGAAGTGGTTCATCACAAATTTTATCTAAATCACGCTTGTACGTATCCGTTGGCATAATACCTTGTGAGTACGTTGTTTCGTTAAATTTAGGACAGGCACCACGTTCTTTTGCCAACTCGTTAGACGCTTTCATTAGGTAGTACTGAATCGCTTCAAATGTTTTGTGCGTAAGCGCATTTGCGCTGCCATCAGAATAACGCTTACCGTTTTTAGCTAGGTAGTATGCGTAGTTAATAACGCCTATGCCTAGCGTACGACGTCCCATAGTGGCATTTTTGGCTGCCGGCACAGGGTAGTCTTGAAAATCAAGTAGGTTATCAAGTGCGCGTACTGCAAGCTCAGCTAACTCTTCTAGTTCATCTAAAGACTCAATCGCGCCTAAGTTAAACGCAGATAATGTACAAAGTGCAATTTCACCTTCTTCATCATTCACGTTGTTAAGAGGCTTAGTTGGTAACGCAATTTCTAAACATAAGTTAGATTGACGGATCGGAGCCACTTTTGAGATAAACGGACTGTGTGTATTACAGTGGTCAACGTTTTGTAAGTAAATACGACCCGTGCTAGCACGTTCTTGAGCAAACATAGAGAACAGCTCAATCGCTTTAATTCGTTTTTTACGAATTGACTCGTCTTGCTCATATTTTACATATAGCGCGTCAAACTCGTCTTGGTCTTCAAAAAATGCATCGTAAAGGCCAGGCACGTCAGAGGGGCTGAATAACGTAATGTAATCGTCTTTAATTAAACGTGAGTACATGAGTTTATTAAACTGTACGCCGTAATCTAAGTGACGTACGCGGTTATCATCAACACCACGGTTGTTTTTAAGCACTAATAAGTTTTCAACTTCTAAATGCCAAAGCGGGTAGAAAAGGGTTGCTGCGCCACCACGTACACCGCCTTGCGAACAGCTTTTAACCGCTGTTTGAAAGTGCTTATAAAACGGAATACAGCCAGTGTGATACGCTTCACCGTTACGAATAGGGCTACCTAGTGCACGAATACGACCAGCATTAATACCAATACCAGCACGTTGAGAAACGTATTTAACAATTGCTGATGATGTAGCGTTAATTGAGTCTAAGCTATCGCCACATTCAATAAGTACACATGAGCTAAACTGACGCGTTGGCGTACGTACACCCGACATAATTGGCGTAGGTAAAGAAATTTTAAATAATGAAACCGCATCATAAAAACGTTTGATGTAATCAATACGTGTCTCACGAGGGTAATCAGCGAATAAGCTTGCAGCCACTAAGATATATAAAAACTGCGCGCTTTCGTAAATTTCACCCGTTACACGGTTTTGAACTAGGTATTTACCTTCAAGCTGTTTTACTGCTGCGTAGCTAAAGTTAAGATCGCGAGAATGATCTAAGTACGCATCTAGCTCATCTAATTCTTGCTCTGTGTAATCAACGAGTAAATGTGCATCGTAGCGTTTTTGTTCAACCATGTTAGTAACATGGTCAAAAAGACGCGGTGGCTCAAACTGGCCATAGGCTTTTTTACGTAAATGGAATACAGCTAAACGAGCAGCAAGATACTGATAATCAGGCGATTCTTTAGAAATCTGATCCGCAGCGGCTTTGATAATCGTTTCGTGGATGTCTTTAGTACGAATACCGTCATAAAATTGAATATGCGATTTAAGTTCAACTTGTGAAACCGAAACGTTATTTAAACCTTCGGCGGCCCATTCAATAACGCGATGGATCTTGTCTAGATCAAGCGGCTCTTTACGGCCGTCACGTTTGCTTACAGATAACTGTTGGTTCATAGTTTTGCCTGTATTCCTTGGGAATTAAATATTTTTGACCAATGAGTGCACTTAAAATGCCTAGTGCCTATTCTTTTATTGTTATTTATACCGCTTAGGTAAATTTAATTGAATAACATTTAGCCACAATATCTGGTGTTGTTCAAATTAGAGATCACAAGATAGTGTGGTCTGTGATCTTTTGCAAGGGACAGAAACCGCTCTCATTGTGGATAACGTTGGGATAACGTAATTGTGTTAGTAGGCATTAACCTTTGATCATTCGGTTAAGTTGAAATTTGTAAAAATCAACTAAGGAAAGATTAAATTTACGCTTTTTAAAAATAAATTTTGTCTGCTTTTTTTATCATCAAGCTTTGCGTAAAAACTAACACAATCACAATATGTAGTGTTTATTAATTAACATGGCACTATATGTGGTTAAAAGCATCTATAGGGCTATGCCAATTAAAATCTGCATTCCAAGCCAGTGCTTCGTCTACACTCGGTACATATCCCCACAGTGCGGTAGCGGTGTGCATATTCGCAGCTTTTCCTGCTTGTATGTCCCGCTGTGCATCACCTATATACAGGCAACGCGAAGGATCAACACTCATTTGCTCAGCACAATGTAATAAAGGAAGGGGTGAAGGCTTAGATTCTGCTAAGGTATCACCGCTTATCACAATTTGCGCACTCTTTAACGCAGGAATGGCCCTGACTAAAGGATCGGTTAAAAAACCAGGCTTATTTGTCATAATGCCCCAAGGTATTCCTTTATTATCAAGTGCAATGAGTAGTTGCTCTATACCAACAAAACATTGGGTATGGGTGGCAATATTGGCAGCGTAGTGTGCAACTAGCTCTGCTAAAAGTTGCTCTTGCGGTTGTTGCGCCCAGCCTTCTTTAAAACCAGCAGCAAGTAAGGCTGCTGCGCCATTTGAAGCTGCGGGGCGATATATATCACTGCCTACTTGGTGTTGTTGATGATTATGCAGCACACTATTAAGTGCAGCGCCTAAATCATCAGCGGTATCAAGTAAAGTGCCATCTAAGTCAAACAGCAGTGCTTGATATTCAATTGGGCTAGCAGGTGTTTGCGAGCTTGCCATTACACTAACTTCTCAAAATGCAGCATATAATTTACGCTTACATCATCATTTATTGTGTATTGCTTAGAAAGCGGGTTATAACTTAAACCAGCACTGGCACGTACTTTTAAGCCAGCTTGCTCTGCCCATGCAATTAATTGCGCAGGTTTAATAAACTTTTTATGGTCATGGGTACCTTCAGGGACCATTTTTAACAGTTTTTCTGCACCGACAATAGCGTATAAGTAAGCTTTTGGGGTTTTATTAAGAGTAGAGAAAAAAACATCGGCCCCAGGTTTTGCTAATTTAGCGACCGCATGAATAATAGAAGCGGGGTCGGGGACGTGCTCTAACATTTCCATGCAAGTGATTACATCAAAGCGCTCAGGGTGCTCATCAGCAAATTGTTCTGCAGGTACTTTTATATATTCAACGGGGACACTTGTTTCTAAGCTGTGTAACTTGGCGACAGTTAAAGGCTCTTGCCCCATATCGATACCTGTTACGTTTGCGCCCATTCGTGCCATGCTGTGACTTAAAATACCGCCACCACACCCAACATCGAGGGTTTCTTTATCAAATAACCCTTTAGTTTTGTCAGCGATAAAATCTAATCGTAATGGATTAATTTCGTGTAAGGGTTTAAATTCGCCTTCTAAATCCCACCAACGCTCTGCGATGGCTTCAAACTTTGCTATTTCTGCGTTATCTACATTTTGATGTTCGGTCATAAAATACTTCCTCGTCAATCTGAGGCCATTATATAGGGCTAAATTGATAAATCGCAAAGTTTTGCGCCTGTAAATTAAAATTAATTGTGATAGCATGGCTGCTTAGAAATAATAACAAACACTCTTAATACCTAATACTGGGTTGTTAAGAGCTGATACTGAAGGAATGTGATATCAAATGACTGATCTCGCCAATGAAATTCTGCCAGTCAATATTGAAGACGAGTTAAAAAACTCCTACTTAGATTACGCCATGAGTGTAATTGTAGGACGTGCATTACCAGACGTACGTGACGGTTTAAAACCTGTTCACCGCCGCGTCTTGTTTGCAATGAACGAGCTTAGTAATGACTGGAACAAGCCTTACAAAAAATCGGCCCGTGTGGTCGGTGACGTAATCGGTAAATACCACCCACACGGCGATAGTGCAGTTTATGACACCATCGTACGTATGGCTCAGCCATTCTCTCTTCGTTATATGTTAGTTGATGGTCAGGGTAACTTTGGTTCGGTTGATGGTGATTCAGCAGCGGCAATGCGTTATACAGAAGTACGTATGGCAAAAATGTCGCACGAATTATTAGCCGATCTTGAAAAAGAAACGGTTGATTTTGTGCCTAACTACGATGGCACAGAGCAAATTCCTGATGTATTACCGACTAAAATACCTAACCTGTTAGTTAATGGTTCGTCAGGTATTGCTGTTGGTATGGCGACAAATATTCCGCCACATAACTTATCAGAAGTAGTGAATGGCTGTTTAGCGCTTATTCAAAACCCTGAGTTAACCATTACTGAGTTAATGGATTATATTCCAGGTCCAGATTTCCCAACTGCGGCAATTATCAACGGTAAAAAAGGCATTGAACAAGCTTATCAAACCGGTCGCGGTAAAGTGTACATGCGTGCGCGTGCTGAGATTGAAACCGATGAGAAAACCGGCCGTGAAACAATTATTGTTCATGAAATCCCTTACCAAGTTAACAAAGCTCGTTTGATTGAAAAAATCGCAGAGCTAGTTAAAGATAAAAAAATTGAAGGGATCAGCGCATTACGTGATGAATCAGATAAAGACGGTATGCGTATCGTTATTGAGATCAAACGTGGTGACGTAGGTGAAGTTATTTTAAACAACCTTTATTCACAAACTCAGTTACAAACTGTGTTTGGTATGAATATGGTTGCGTTAATTAATAACCAGCCCAAGTGTTTCAACTTAAAAGAAATGCTTGAAGAGTTTATTATTCACCGCCGTGAAGTTGTTACCCGTCGTACGGTATTTGATTTACGAAAAGCTCGCGACCGTGCACATACGCTAGAAGGTTTAGCGATTGCACTGGCAAACATTGACCCAATTATCGAACTTATTCGTAAGTCGCCTACGCCCGCTGAAGCAAAAGTTGCACTAACAGCGCGTCCTTGGGAATTAGGTAATGTTAAAGCCATGCTTGATAAAGCAGGCGAAGACAACGTAGCACGCCCAGATTGGTTAGCAAGCGAACTGGGTATTCGTGATGGTCAGTATTATATTTCTGAGCAGCAAGCCCAAGCAATATTAGACTTACGTTTACACAAACTTACTGGTCTTGAGCACGAAAAAATTCTTACCGAATATCAATCGTTACTCGACCTAATTGCCGAACTATTATTAATTTTGGCAAGTCCGGAACGTTTAATGGAAGTTATTCGTGACGAGTTAGTTGAAATTAAAGAGCAATATGGTGATGATCGCCGCACTGAAATTAATGCCGCTGCACACGATATAAGCCTTGAAGATTTAATCAACGAAGAAAACGTAGTTGTTACGCTTTCACACGAAGGGTACGTTAAGTACCAAGCGTTAAGTGATTACGAAGCCCAGCGTCGTGGTGGTAAAGGCAAGTCAGCAACTAAGATGAAAGATGAAGATTTCATTGAACGTTTATTGGTTGCCAATACGCACGATACTATTCTTTGTTTCTCTACAGCGGGTCGTTTATATTGGCTTAAAGTATACCAGTTGCCACTTGCCAGTCGTGCAGCGCGCGGTAAGCCAATTGTTAACTTATTACCACTTGAAGCAGATGAACGTATTACTGCAATCCTGCCAGTACGCGATTATGAAGATGATAAATACATCTTTATGGCGACGGCGTTCGGTACGGTTAAGAAGACGCCATTAACGGCATACAGTCGTCAACGTGCAAGCGGAATCATTGCGGTTAACTTAAACGAAGGTGATAGCTTAATCGGTGTTGATATTACCGATGGCAGCAACGAAATTATGTTGTTCACTGATGCGGGTAAAGTTGTTCGCTTTAAAGAGGCTGAAGAAACGGCTGTCGTTGATGAAAATGGTAACCCAGTACTAGACGAAGAAGGCAAACCTGAAATCCGTTTCAAAGGTGTACGTCCTATGGGCCGAACTGCAACGGGTGTTCGTGGTATTAAGATGCCAGACGATCAGCGTGTTGTATCACTTATTGTACCAAAGAATGATGGCGCAATATTAACAGTGACAGAAAATGGTTACGGCAAGCGTACTCAACTTGAAGATTACCCATCGAAGAGTCGTGCAACACAAGGTGTTGTATCAATCAAAGTGAGTGAGCGTAACGGTGCTGTTGTTGGTGCTGTACAGGTTGATGACAACGACGAAATAATGATTATTTCGAATCGTGGTACCTTAGTACGTACTCGCGTTAATGAAGTTTCTACGGTTGGACGTAACACCCAAGGTGTTATTTTGATCAGAACTATTGACGAAGAGCAAGTAGTTGGTTTACAACGTATCGAAGAGATTGAAGTGACTGAAAGTGACTTAGTTGATATCGAAGACGTTGAAACAGTAGATACAGTTATTGATGAAGTGGCGGATGACAATCCTCCTTCAGAATAATTAGATTGAAAAAAGCGGCCTTGGCCGCTTTTTTTATATGGTTGAAAAAAACTAAAGACACTTGAATTAGTTTAATTCAAGTTAAACAGTAAATTACTGGAATGAGGAAAAGGTAATGAGTATATATAATTTTTGTGCAGGCCCTGCAATGTTACCACCGGCTGTAATGCAAAAAGCACAAAAAGAGTTTTTAGACTGGCAAGGGCTTGGCGTTTCAGTAATGGAAATGAGCCATCGCAGTAAAGAATTTTTAGCATTAACCGCTAAATGTGAAGCTAGTCTGCGTCGTTTAATGAATATTAGTGATGAGTTTGAAGTGCTGTTTATGCACGGCGGCGGTCGAGGACAATTTAGTGCCGTGCCTTTAAACCTCCATGTTGATGAAAAAAAAGCGGTGTATTGTGAGAATGGGGTGTGGTCAAAAAGTGCAACCAGCGAAGCAGATAAGTTTACAAATACACACGCTGTTGATGTGCGCAATGATGATAACGGCCTGTTTTCTATTAAGCAGGTAGCCGATTGGGTTTTACCTGCAGATGCGTCTTACATTCACTATTGCCCGAATGAAACCGTAGACGGCCTTGAAATATTTGATGTACCCAGTCATCCAACGGCGCCGATTGTGGCCGATATGTCATCGACTATTTTATCGCGCGAAATCGACGTTAATAAATTTGATTTAATCTACGCGGGTGCACAAAAAAATATCGGTCCGTCGGGCATTGCTATTGTGATTGTTCGCAAAACGCTACTTGAGCGTGAAGGGCTCGCTAAGCCGGGTATTTTAGATTACGCCCTTGAGGCAAAACAAGGCAGCATGTTTAATACACCGCCTACTTTTGCGTGGTACCTAGCAGCCGAAGTATTTGAATGGCTAGAGCAAAATGGTGGCGTCAAAGCAATGGAAGCACAAAATATTGCTAAAGCTAAGCTGCTTTATGACTTTATTGATGAATCGCCTTTTTATACCAATAAAGTAGCGCCGCATTGTCGCTCTCGTATGAATGTACCATTTTGGTTAAATGATGAAAGCTTAAACGAAAAGTTTGTAACGCAATCTAAAGAAGCCGGTTTACTTGCCCTAGAGGGGCACAGAATAGTGGGTGGTATGCGTGCTAGCATTTATAATGCTATGCCACTTGAAGGTGTACAAGCATTGGTAGATTTTATGGCGGCATTTGCTAAGGAGCACAGCTAATGGAACAACTACGCTTAGAGCCAATTTCTCGTGTTAATGGCAGTGTTACTCTACCTGGGTCTAAAAGCCTATCAAATCGTATTTTATTATTAGCTGCGCTGGCTCAAGGGACTACCGTTGTAGAGAACCTGCTTGATAGCGATGATATTCGCCATATGCTAGGTGCATTAAAATTATTAGGTGTTAATGTAGCCCTTAATGATGATCGTACTGTGGCAACTGTGGAAGGGGTCGGCGGTGTATTTAAAACGCCCAATGAGCCATTATTTTTAGGAAATGCAGGCACTGCGTATCGTCCTCTAACTGCGGTACTTGCTGCAGTATCTGGTGAATATGAATTAATAGGCGAGCCGCGCATGGAAGAGCGCCCTATAGGGCATTTAGTTGATGCCTTACAAGTGCTCGGGGGTGATGTTAGTTATTTAAAAAATAAAGATTACCCACCACTTAAAATTATCGGTGGGCAAATAGCCGGCGGTGAAGTCGAAATTGACGGCAGTATTTCAAGTCAATTTTTAACGGCGCTGCTCATGGCTGCGCCGTTATTTAAAGGCGATACACACATTAAAATTAAAGGCACCTTAGTCTCTAAGCCTTATATTGATATTACTCTGGATGTGATGGCGCGCTTTGGTGTGGCTGTTGAGCATGATAATTACACCACGTTCTTCGTTAAAGGTGCTCAGCAATACCAAGCTGTTGAGCGCATAATGGTTGAAGGTGATGCTTCATCGGCTTCTTATTTTATTGCTGCTGCAGCAATTGCCGGTGGCGAAATAGAAATTAAAGGTGTCGGGGCTAAATCAGTTCAAGGTGATATTGGCTTTGCTAAAGTGATGGAGCAGGTCGGTGCCAAAATTGATTGGTATGACGAGCGTTTAGTTGTTCGTAAAGGTGAGCTTAACGGTATTGATATTGATGCTAATGCTATACCTGATGCTGCAATGACCCTGGCGACTGTTGCCTTGTTTGCAAAAGGGCCAACCGCTATTCGTAATATTTATAACTGGCGGGTAAAAGAAACTGACCGTTTACATGCGATGGCCACCGAGCTTAAAAAAGTAGGGGCTAACGTAGTTGAAGGGCACGACTTTATTGAGATCACACCGCCAAAACATTTTAATAATGTGGCTGTAGATACCTACGACGATCACCGTATAGCCATGTGCTTTGCAATGGTAGCGGTAGGGGGCAAGCCTATAACGATTAACGATCCGGCTTGTACTTATAAGACATTCCCAAAATTTTTCAAAGTGTTAGCATCTGTCAGTAAATAAGCTATTTATAAGTATTTATAAAAAGTTACATACTAAAAGCGGATAATCTTTATTAATTGGCGTATAATGTGGCGGTTTATTTTGGTGTGCATTGAAGGAGGTTTTAAATGCCGGCGTTATTAATGCCCGTAATCACCGTAGATGGCCCAAGTGGTTCTGGTAAAGGAACTGTTTGTCGCCTATTGGCTGAAAAATTAGGCTGGGATGTGTTAGATAGCGGAGCAATTTATCGCGTACTATCACTTGCAGCACTTCATCACCAAATTGCTTTAGATAACGAGGAAGCACTTGTCCCACTAGCTGCAAATCTTGATGTGCAGTTTTTGATAGACAATGATACTAATGCAGGAAAGATTATTTTAGAAGGCGAAGATGTCACAACCACTATTCGAAATGAAGAAGTAGGTGCTGCAGCGTCTAAAGTAGCCGCATTACCGCGTGTTCGAGAAGCGTTGCTTCGCCGCCAGCGTGCGTTTAGAACAGAAAACGGTTTAATTGCCGATGGCCGCGATATGGGCACTGTGGTATTTCCAGATGCGCCATTAAAGATATTTCTAACCGCAAGTGCAGAAGAACGTGCTCGCAGACGTTTTGTTGAGTTGAATGAGCGCGGGCTTGATGTTACACTAAGTGGTCTATTACAGGACATTCAAGCACGTGATGATCGCGATATGAATCGTGTCGTTGCGCCGCTTGTACCTGCAGAGGATGCGATTGAGCTTGATACTAGCGAGCTTAACGCTCAGCAAGTGTTTGATAAAGTTATAACTTTATTAGATGCGAGCATCTCAGAAGGTAAGCTTCCTAAACGAAGCTAAATACATTTTATGCACCAGCAGGATGCCAGTGCTATTTTAACAACCCCATGCAGCATGGTTGCTTATTGGTATTAATATATGAGACGTATATTCGTATGTCAGAAAATTTTGCGCAGTTATTTGAAGAAAGCTTAAAGGGTTTTGAAGCAGAGCAAGGCTCTATCGTTAAAGGTACAGTTATTTCTATCGAGAATAACATTGTACTTGTAGATGCTGGTCTTAAATCAGAAAGTGCTATCCCTGCAGAGCAGTTCAAAAATGCTGCTGGTGAACTAGAAGTTGCTGTAGGCGACGAAGTAGATGTTGCACTAGATGCAATCGAAGACGGTTTCGGTGAAACTATCCTTTCTCGCGAGAAAGCGAAGCGTCACGAAGCGTGGATCCGTCTTGAGAAAGCATGTGAAGAGCAAGAAACTGTTACTGGTGTTATCAACGGTAAAGTTAAAGGCGGTTTCACAGTTGAAGTTGATTCAATCCGTGCTTTCCTACCTGGTTCACTTGTTGATGTTCGTCCAGTACGTGACACAACTCACCTTGAAGGCAAAGAGCTTGAATTTAAAGTAATCAAGCTTGATCAAAAACGTAACAACGTTGTTGTTTCACGTCGTGCAGTTATCGAATCTGAAAACTCACAAGAGCGTGAAGAGCTTCTTGCTAACCTTGTTGAAGGTCAAGAAGTTAAAGGTATCGTTAAGAACCTTACTGACTACGGTGCATTCGTTGACCTTGGTGGTGTTGATGGTCTACTACACATCACTGACATGGCGTGGAAGCGTGTTAAGCACCCTTCAGAAATCGTTAATGTTGGCGACGAAATCGCAGTTAAAGTTCTTAAATTCGACAAAGATAAAACTCGTGTATCTCTAGGCCTTAAACAGCTTGGCGAAGATCCATGGGCAGCTATCGCTGGTCGTTACCCAGAAGGTTCTAAGCTTTCTGGTCGTGTAACTAACCTAACTGATTACGGTTGCTTCGTAGAAATCGAAGAAGGCGTTGAAGGTCTAGTACACGTTTCTGAAATGGATTGGACTAACAAGAACATCCACCCTTCAAAAGTTGTTTCACTAGGTGACACTGTTGAGGTTATGGTTCTTGAAATCGATGAAGAGCGTCGTCGTATTTCTCTTGGTCTTAAGCAATGTATTGCTAATCCTTGGCAGGAATTTGCTCGTCTTCAAAACAAAGGCGACCAAGTTACTGGTAAGATCAAATCAATCACTGACTTCGGTATCTTTATCGGTCTTGACGGTGGTATTGATGGTCTTGTACACCTTTCAGACATTTCTTGGAATACACCTGGCGAAGAAGCTGTACGTGAATTCAAGAAAGGCGACGAAATCACTGCTATCGTATTGCAAGTTGACCCAGAGCGTGAACGTATCTCTCTAGGTGTTAAGCAAATCGAAGCTGACCCATTCAATAACTACCTTGATGCAAACAAAAAAGGTGCTATTGTTAAAGGTAAAGTGACTGAAGTTGATGCGAAAGGCGCAACTGTTGAACTTATCGAAGGCGTTGAAGGTTACATCCGTGTAGCTGATATCGCTCAAGAGCGCGTTGAAGATGCAACTACTGTTGTTTCTGTAGGCGACGAGATTGAAGTTAAATACGTTGGTGTTGATCGTAAGAACCGCACTTTAAGCTTATCTGTTAAAGCTCTTTTCGAAGCAGAAGAGAAAGAAGTACTAGAGAAGCTTAAGAAAGAAGAGCCAGTGTTTGAAAACGCAATGGCAGCTGCTTTCGCAAATGCACAAAAAGACTAATTAATTATAGTCTTTTAATTGGAAGGGCAGTTTATGCCCTTCCACTATTTCTTTTTAAGGAAACGCTATGACTAAGTCAGAACTGATAGAAACACTTGCTGAACAACATTCACATATTCCTGTGAAAGATGTTGAGAACGCTGTTAAAGAAATTCTTGAACAAATGGCCGGCTCATTATCTTCTTCAGATCGTATTGAGATCCGAGGTTTTGGAAGTTTCTCTTTGCATTACCGTGCGCCTCGTACAGGCCGTAACCCTAAAACAGGAGAAACTGTAGAGTTAGATGGTAAGCATGTACCTCATTTTAAGCCAGGCAAAGAACTACGTGACCGTGTAAACGAGAGCATTGCTTAGTAAAATTATTGGAGTAGTTACTTGTTCAAGGTATTAAAAATTATTCTGGCGGCACTTTTTTTAATTGGTGCGTTTATATTGGGTTCACAAAATCCACAATTAACACAAATTAACTACATAATAGCCAGTAATACATTACCTTTAGCCGTTATAATAAGTATCTGCTTTTTGCTAGGTGTTGTAGTGGGTTGTTTTGTGAGTTTTAAATTGTTCACGCAATTAAAGTGGCAAAATTACCGTTTAAAAAAGCAATTAACGCCTGAAAAAGATAATAATAAGCGTATTGCCAACAAAGACACCTAATTATGATTGAGCTGTTGTTTTTACTGCTTCCCGTTGCTGCCGGATATGGTTGGATCATGGGGAAAAACAGTGCAAAAAATCAGGCTCATCAGTTTAATCGTCAAATTACTTCTGAGTACAGTAAAGGCTTAAAGTTTTTACTGGATAGAGAAGAAGATCAGGGGCTTGAGCACTTAATTAATTTGCTCGAAGTAGCTGCTGACTCTGTTGAACATTATTCTACTTTAGCAACCATGTTTCGCCGTCGTGGCGAGCTTGACCGCGCAATAAAAATTCACGAACTGCTGCTAAAACACCCAAGCCTTAACGAAAAACAAGCCGCTAATAGCCGTTTAGAGCTAGCCGAAGATTATATTATGGCTGGCTTATTAGATAGCGCAGAAGAACATTTAATATGGCTGGTAAAAAATAGCCATGCAGATGCACTCGATCCTATTATTTCTTTATATTCACAAACCCGTGAATGGGAAAAAGGCATTAATATGTTTGAAGCGCATACTGAGCTTTTTTCAAAAGAACAACACTTTAAAGCCATCGCTAATTTTTACTGTGAGCATGCCATTGCCAGTAATAACCCACAACTTATGCGTAAAGCCATCAGCTTAAACTTTAAAACAATTAGGCCTTTATATGAGCTTGGACTGTCAGCTTACACCAAAGAAGATTACGTAAAAGCAATTTACTATTGGCGAGAACTCATCTGCCAATTTACTTTTTTTGCGCCATTGTTTATTGAAAAGTTAGCGCATAGTTATAAGCAACTAAAATTAACCCATCAGTTTCATGAACTCGTTGCGGAGTTATTAGAAAAAGGTGGAGTAATGATAAAAATACAGCACTGCCAAGCGTTGCTTGAGCAAGGCTATACAGAACAAGCCTTTGAGTTTTTAACTGATAGTTTAAAACGTCAGCCCACAATTCGTGGTTTTAGTTTTTTATTGCAGTTAATGAGCGCCGAAAATAAAAATACAAAAGATGTGCTTAATCAAATAGATAAACTTGTTACCTCATATATTGCTACTAAGCCCGACTTTCAATGTCAGCATTGTGGCTTTACTAGCTACACCATTTATTGGAATTGCCCTTCATGTAAACACTGGGAAACCATTGTGCCTAGCAGAGGCTTAGACGGATTTTAATCTTTATACTTTTCGCTCACTAGTAGGATAGTTATGTCTTTCGAAAAATCAAAAAAAATTCTTATCGCGCTTGATTATGATGATCAGCAAACTGCTTTAGCATTTGTAAAACAGTTATCACCAGATACCTGTCGATTAAAAGTGGGCAAAGAAATGTTTACTTATTTTGGTCCTGCATTTGTTAAAGAATTGGTCGATTTAGGTTTTGATGTATTTTTAGATTTAAAGTTTCACGATATTCCAAATACCGTTGCTAAAGCGGTGACTGCTGCGGCTAAAATGGGTGTATGGATGGTCAATGTACATGCATCGGGCGGTTATGAAATGATGCATAAAGCTAAACAAGCACTTGAGCAGTTTGGCGACAAAGCGCCATTACTTATTGCAGTAACTGTATTAACCAGCATGGACGAAGCTGAACTTGAGCGTTTAGGTATAACTAAATCTCCCCAAGAGCAAGTTATGCATTTAGCTAAATTAACAAAGCAAGCAGGGCTTGATGGTGTTGTTTGTTCCGCGCAAGAAGCGCAAAGTTTAAAGGCTGCTTTAGGGAAAGAGTTTAAATTAGTTACGCCAGGTATTCGCCCAGCGGGCAGTGATGCGGGCGATCAAAAACGTATTATGACACCTAAAGAAGCGATTGAAGCGGGTAGTGACTATTTAGTGATTGGGCGTCCGATCACCCAGGCACAAAACCCTGTAAAAGTACTAAATGATGTAAATGAATCAATAGCTTAAATTTAAAGTTAGCATAATTAAGAGCAGCTCCTTACAACTGTTTTTCTTTGTGCTACATTTAAATTACGGGTGTGCAGTGAGGGATTTGCTTTGCGTATAATAATATTTTTAGTTGTAATTATTATTAGTGGCTTTGCTGTTAATAAATATGTTTTTTCAACTAAAGTGTATGATGAATTTTCAAACGTTACTGACTTGGTATCTGGTTACCCCGTTGATTTATTCAAGTTTAAAAAAATTGCTCAAAATTATGCCCAGCATCTGTGTTACACCAATGAAGGTGTGTTAGCAGGAATAGATGTTAGCAGCAGAGACTGTGTAGCGACACATGATGAAATGCAAAATGAGTGTACAGAAAAAGTTTTTAGGCTAGCGCCATTAAATTTAGATTCTAAAAAAGAATTAATTGAATATTCAAATGAATATTCTCGCTGTACCTTACCTTATAAAAACATTAGGTTATAAATTTCAGATACTAAAAAGCCACTTAGGTTTAAAATTTAAGTGGCTTTTTATTTAATTATTTTAAACGAATAGACTTAGCTTCAATATCAATTAAGCCTTGTTTAAATAAACCGCCAATGGCTTTTTTGTAGTTTGCTTTGCTGGTCGAAAATACTTTTTTAATTAATTCAGGTTCAGACTTATCGCCTATGGCTAATATGCCACCTTCATCTTTTAGTTTTTCCATTATTTTTTCACCAAGCTCGTTTACTTTACCCATGCCAGGTTTTTCAAGTATGACGTCAATTTTTCCGTCTTCACGTACCTTTTGAATAAATCCTTTTAGCTTTTGACCAACAAACAGGTTCTTAAACACCATGTTGTAAAACACGACGCCAAAATGAGATTCTTCAATAAGCACCTTGTAACCAATATCAGTTTTGCCTGCAACAATTAAGTCAACTTCTTGTAAATGACTATACTGAGGCTCATCTTTTGATAAAAAACGGTTAAAGTTAGTTGAGGCACAAATACGCTGACTGGCGTTATCAAGATATAAACGTACTAAATATGAGTAGCCTTCTTGCATACGTGGTTTTTGTTCATTAAACGGTGCGAGTACGTCTTTTTCTAAGCCCCAATCTAAAAACGCGCCTATGCTGTTTATTTCTTTCACACGCAGTAGGGCATATTCACCGACTTGAGCATGCGGCTTTTTAGTTGTGGCTGTCGGCAGGTTTGCATTATCTAAAAATGTGAATACGCTGATGCTATCGCCAGCTTCAAGCTCATGTTTTATTTCATGTTTAGGTAAAAAAACTTCACCTAAGTCATGCCCATCTAAATAGGCACCTTCGTTGCTGACTTCTTTAACAAAAAGGGTTTGGGTGGTTCCTAGGTAACTCATAATTATTCCTGCTCAGGCTTTTTTTTACGACGCATCGGGGTATCACCATCAATATTAAGAGGTGCTTTAATTGGGGTCGTTGGCTTTTTCGGTTTTGCTTTTCGTTTTGGCTGTGGCTTATCAGTAGTCACTGTTTTTTTAGTCGGTTTAATTGGCGCTACTTTTTTCTCTTTAATGCCTTTAAATTTCGCTTTTAAACCCTCAACAGCAGCAAACGATAACTCATCATTTAAAAATGATTTTATTGCCAAGTAACTTGCCCAATCTTTAGGGCCCACAAGTGATAATGCGTTACCTTTAAAACCAGCACGACCAGTACGACCAATACGATGAACGTATTCTTCTGCGTGTTTCGGTAAATCAAAGTTAATAACATGGGTAACACTGAGTAAATCTAAACCGCGCGAAGCAACATCTGTAGTAATTAATATTTTAAAGTTTTCACGGCTAAACGCATCCATAATATCAAGGCGCTTACCTTGAGTTAAATCCCCAGCTAATGCGACAGATTTAAAGCCTTTACTATTTAATGATTCACTTAAACGGCTGGTATCAGCTCGTGTGGCAGTAAATATAATGCACTGGCCAACGTTATCTTGGTTTAAAAAGTGCTCAAGCAGTGCTTCTTTATGATCAAGGTGGTCAGCTAAGTACAGTGTTTGTTTAATATCACTGTGTTGTTCATTGGCTGCACTGAGCATAATTTGTTTTGGTTTTTTTAATAAATTACGCGATAACGCATCAACTTGAGCATGATCTAATGTCGCCGAAAACAATAAAGTTTGACGAAGACGATGATCGGCCAGTTCATTAATTAGTTTAAGTTGATCGGTAAAACCTAAATCTAAAATACGGTCAGCTTCATCGAATATAAGTAATTCTAGGCCACTTAATTGTAATGAACGTTGCTTTAAATGATCGGCTAAACGCCCAGGTGTGGCGACAACAAAATGAGGGTCGTTACGCAGTGCTTTAATTTGGTCGTTAAAATTTTCGCCACCGAGGATTTTAACGGCCTTTATGTTGGTACCGGCAATAAGTAATCGAAGTTGAGTAAAAACTTGGGTCGCAAGCTCACGAGTTGGAGCAACAATAAGTACACGAGGATCACGTTTACTGAGTGCTTTTTGTTTCATTACACGCTGCACAGCCGGTAATAAAAACGCTAAAGTTTTGCCTGACCCAGTTTTTGACTGAGCGAAAATGTCATGTCCAGCGAGTGCCGTTGGCACAGCATGAGCTTGAATATCGGTAGGCTGGGTGATCCCTTGGTGCGCTAATTGTGTTTCTAGGCGAGTATCAATCCCAAGATCAGTAAAGTGCAATGTATGTTTCTCCAATATGAGCAAGTCTGTATAAATTTATCCGCGCATTATAGCCCACTGAGCTACTGCGCTAACAGTAAAAAGCGCATTATCATCCATTTTTTTGCATTTAAATAAAAAAAGCGTAAAATACGCGCCCCATATGCGCCGGATTTACGATTCGGTAAACGCCACTTAAGGCTATCAAAGCAAAATAGGAAGCAAAATGACTGCTGTTCATAAAAATGATGTAACAAACGAGCACTTTGTAGTATGTGCTCTGTATAAATTTGTAGCTTTACCAAACTTTGAAGCACTACGTAAACCACTCTTAGAAGTAATGGAAGCCAACGAAGTACGTGGTACTTTATTACTTGCTGCTGAAGGTATTAACGGTACTGTATCAGCTAAACGCCAAGGAATAGATAACTTACTAGCATGGTTAGATACACAAGAGAATCTAAATGACATCGTAACGAAAGAATCATACGATGACGAATGCCCGTTTTACCGCACTAAAGTTAAGCTGAAAAAAGAAATTGTGACTATGGGTGTTGAAGGCGTAGACCCATTAAAAGTAGTGGGCAGTTATGTTAAACCACATGAATGGAATGCTCTTATTTCTGATCCAGAGGTGATCCTTGTTGATACCCGTAATGATTACGAAATTGAAATTGGTACGTTTCAAAACGCAGTAGACCCAAACACTAAAACATTCCGTGAATTCCCTCAGTGGGCCAAAGAAAACCTAGACCCATCAAAACATAAAAAAGTAGCCATGTTTTGTACTGGTGGTATTCGCTGTGAAAAATCAACAGCCTATATGAAAGAGCAAGGTTTTGATGAGGTATACCACCTTGAAGGCGGCATATTAAAATACCTAGAAGAAGTGCCAAAAGAAGAAACCATGTGGGAAGGCGAGTGTTTTGTATTTGATAACCGTGTAGCGGTAAATCATGACTTACAAAAAGGCTCATACGATCAGTGTCACGCATGTCGCATGCCTATCACAGAAGAAGAAAAGCTAAAGCCAGAATACATGGAAGGGGTGTCGTGTCACCACTGTATTGACAATGTAACCGATGAACAACGCGCACGCTTTGCAGAGCGCCAAAAGCAAATAGAGCTTGCTCAAGCGCGCGGTGAAGGCCACATTGGTAACGAAGCACAAGCTGTTTTACAACAACGTAAAGAAGCTAAAAAGGCGCAAAAAGAAGCACAGCGAAATAAATAAGCGGTACTTTTTGTTTGTACGTTATTAATAATAAAACCTCAGTTTTAACTGAGGTTTTATTATTTTAAACTCTTTTCACAATTGCTTGTATCTGTAGTAGAGAGCGTGACCTTATTGGCAGCATTGACGAGCACACATTTTGTGTTTTTATCGAGCTTTTTCTTTTGAATAACGGTAAATTCACCTTCATTAGCAGCATATAAATTATACTGATACGCGCTGTTACCCCCTTCAAATAAAGCAGTAAATAATCCACCGACTAGTCCACCAACAATCGCGCCGCCAATCATTTCTTCTTTGTTGCCATCTAAGCTATCTACAAAGCCAAACCCCGCACCAGCAGCTATTCCAGTTCCCACTTCAGAGGAGAGTGTTACTTTTTGTATTGATTCAACAGACGCATAATAACGTTTAACAACTTGATTTTGATCTGCCCGATCAATCCCTGATGATGCACAGCCTGATAGCAAGATCACCATAATTAAACTCTTTTTCATAAATGTTGCCTTTATTAAAAATATTGATGTGCTAAATCATAGTCATAAATGTAATTTAAATATGTGTGGATTTTGTATGCTGCTGTAAAAATATGTAGAGTGGCTAGCATGCTTAATTTCAGCTTATTGTTTTGCTAATTTGTCGTACTTAGCTATTTATTGATCATAGAGCTGTTAAACTACGTAACATAATGCAAATAATAATTAATTAGGGTAATCCTTTGAAATCGCGAATTCTTTTTACCAGCGTGTTTTTTTCTTTAATGTCGTTAAGTTTATCTGTAAAGAGTGCCAATGTCGTGGTGGAGCGGGTAGCTATGGAACGTGCTAAAGAGCAAGTTCAGGCTGTCGGTAACGCCGAAGCAATTCATTCGGTTATTTTATATCCGGCTGTGGGCGATAAAGTAACGGCGGTGCATTTTAAACCTGGTGATAGCGTAAAAGCTGGTGATGTGTTACTTGAACTTGATTCTCGCAGACAAAAAGCAGCACTTGAAGAGGCAAAAATAAAACTTGCTGACACTCAAAGAACCCTCGCACGTTTAAAGCAAAGCCAAGCAAAAGGGGCTGTGCCACAAAGTGATGTGGATGATGCAAAAACAGTTGTTGAATTAGCAAAAGTCACCCTTACCCAAGCAGAAACAGAACTTGAAGACCGCCAAGTTCGTGCGCCTTTTAACGGCACTATGGGACTTACCGACGTTGAAGTAGGTGACAGAATTACTCCCCAAACGGCGATTGCAAGTATTGATGATACGCGTGCTTTATATATAAATTTTAACGCCCCAGAATCGGCCGTTTATATGCTGCGCAATAAAGGCAATGTAAAAGTATTCCCTTGGCAGTCACAAAATGCTGTAAACGCAAAAATTGCTTATCTAGATTCACGAATAGACCCACAAACCCGCACCTTACGTGTAAAAGCGCAGCTTGAAAACCCGCAGCAAAAGTTTTTACCTGGCATGAGTTTTCGTGTTCATATTGAAGTAGAAGGGCAACGTTTTGCTGCTGTACCTGAAGCGGCATTACTGTGGGGAGCAACAGGCCCTTACGTTTGGACAAGTGTTGATAAAAAAGCCACTCGAATTGATGTTAAAATTGAACAACGACTTGCTGGTCGTTTATTAGTTTCGGGCGTTTTAAAAGAACAAGATAACTTAGTGGTAGAGGGCGTACAACGCCTACGAGCTAACCAAGAGCTAAGCTTCTCAGCGCCAATCGCTAATACGCAGGAGTAGCCATGAAACAGCAACCTATGATGCAAGACTTGCCATCAATGGCTATTCGCCGTCCAGTGCTTATTGTGGTACTGAATTTACTGATTATTATTGCCGGAATTGCCGCCATAGCAGGCGTAGAAGTTCGAGAGCTTCCAGATGTAGACAGACCCCGTATTACTGTATCAGCCTCGTTCCCTGGTGGTTCACCTGAAACCGTTGATACCGAAGTTACCAGTAAACTTGAAGGTGCCGTGGCCCGCGTGAGCGGTGTTAAATCGATTCGTGCACAAAGTGAAGAAGGTAATTCACGCATTGTGGTTGAATTTAGACCGGGTGTTAATCTGGATGATGCCGCTAATGAAACGCGTGAGTCAGTGGCTCGAGTGCAAAGAGAGCTCCCTGAAGAGGTAGAGCGCGTTTCTATTATTAAGGCTGATAACGACGCTGAAGCAGTAGTTTCATTAACAGTATCAAGCGAAAGTTTATCGTTAGAGGCATTAACAGAGCGGGTTGATGTTGATTTAGCGCCGCAGTTTTTAACTATCCCTGGCGTTGCCGACGTACGATTAAACGGCGATAGAGAACGTGTGCTCAGGGTTCGCATTGATCCATTAAAGCTCAGCAGCTTTAACTTAACTATTCCAGATGTCGCCGATGTACTCAGGCAAGCCCCCTTTGATGTGCCTGCAGGGAGTTTAAAATCAAACGATCAGCAAATAATAGTGCGCGCAGATGCAACGTCTGTTACTCCCGCACAGGTGGGCGATATTATAATTCAGGGAGATACTCGCATTAGCGATATTGCTGCCGTGTATTTTGGTCCTGCGGATCCACGCTCTATGGTAAGGCTCAATGGTAAACCTGTTATTGGTATGGAAATTATTCGCCAAGCACAGTCCAACACCATCGAAATTTCTGATGAAGTACTCAACCTTATAGAGGGAATGCGTGAGCGCTTTCCTGAGATGGAGTTTACGCTAACATCAGATGACGCGCAGTTTATTAGAAGCTCAGTAGATGAAGTGATTAACTCATTGGTATTGACGGTACTGCTAGTGATCATCACCTTATGGGTGTTTATTGGCTCATGGCGTGCAACATTAGTCCCAGCATTTGCCATTCCTGTTGCGCTTATAGGTTCATTAGCACTGATATGGGCACTTGGTTTTTCAATTAATATTTTAACCTTATTAGCACTGGTATTAGCGACAGGATTAATTGTTGATGATGCAATTGTAGTAAGTGAAAATATTCAACGCCAGCGAGGGTTAGGCCTTGGAAGGCGTGCCGCAGCGGTTGTTGGTACCCGCGAAGTATTTTTCGCCGTTATTGCCACCACTGCAGTGTTAGCGGCTGTGTTTGTACCCATCGCATTTTTACCCTCTACAGCAGGGCGTTTATTTAGGGAGTTTGGTGGCGTACTAGCTGGTGCGGTAATTATATCTAGCTTTGTTGCGTTATCGTTAGTGCCGGCGCTCACCTCAAAATTAAAACTCAAACAAGGTGGTTTTCACCCCTTTGCTAAATTTGGTAACGTGCTTGCCAATATTTATACCAAAACAATTCATAAAGTACTGGATCATGCGTGGGTTACCTTTATTGTTTGTTTATTAGTTGCAGGCGGTTCGGGTGCGTTGTATATGAGTTTAGATAACGAACTGCTCCCTACTGAAGACCGTGGTAAAATTAGAATATTTGCCCGCGGACCTGATGGCGTAGGCTTAAATTTTATGGATAGACAAGCCATTAAAATGGAAGATACCTTACTGCCTTTCGTTGAAAGTGGTGAAATTGAGTCTATTTACACTGTGGTTGGGCAATGGGATCCCAATATTGTGTTTATTACTGTGCCATTAAAGCATTGGGATGAACGTAACTTTAGCCAACAAGAAATTATTAATAAAATTCGCCAGCCTTTAGGCAACATCCCTGGTGCACCTGCTTACCCTGGTGGGGCAAATAGCTTAAATTTACGTGGCCAAGGTGGCGGCATAGAAATCGCTTTACTGGGACAAGATTACCTTGAAATATTTAAGGCTGCACAGCAGTTCTCAGCTGATCTTGAAAAAGCCGTGCCAGAGGTTGCGCCAGTAAGAGTATCGTATCAACCATCGCAGCCACAATTGCGTGTTAATATCGACAGACGACGCGCAGAAGAACTTGGCGTGTCTTTAAGTGATATCGCAATTACTTTAAGAGCCGCTATTAATGGTGACGATATCGCTGATTTAAACATAGGCGATCAATCTATTCCTATTATGCTACAGGCACAAAATCAAACTATTAACGACCCAAGTGATTTAGCAAACTTGTTTATTAGAGCCCGTAATAATCAATTGGTGCCGCTAAGTAGTGTCGCTAACATTTCAGAGGAAGGGGTTGCCGCAGAGCTTGAGCGTCATGCTCAGCGCCGTGCCATAGAGCTCAGTATGGAGCTGCCTGAGGGCTTAACAATTGCCACCTTAGTGGAACAAATAAAGCAAGTGTCTGAGCAATCATTACCAGCAGGTATTACTCTTGCATTTAAAGGGGAAGCACTAACATTTGAAGAAACCTCCAACGAAGTATTAATGACCTACGTATTGGCATTTTTAATTGTGTTTTTAGTACTTGCGGCGCAATTTGAAAATGTTAACAGCGCTATTGTAGTAATGATCACTGTACCATTTGGGATTACATCGGCCATTCTAGCGCTATATTTAACCGGCACCTCACTAAATATTTACTCGCAAATAGGCCTAGTGATGTTAATTGGGTTAATCGCTAAAAATGCAATTTTATTGGTCGAGTTTGCTGATCAATTAAGAGATCAGGGGCTGAGTGTTCGAAAAGCGGTTGAACAAGCTGCATTGGTACGTTTAAGACCAATCACCATGACCTTAATATCGACCTTACTCGGTGCGTTACCCTTAATTATGTCAACAGGTGCCGGAGCAGAAGCACGTAACGCCATTGGCTGGGTGGTATTTGGTGGACTCGCGTTAGCGGTATTGTTTACGCTTTACTTAACACCGGTGATTTATTTAGGGTTAGCCCGCTTTACCAGTCCTCGTGGCGATGAATCAAAGCAATTAGCCCAAGAGCTGGAGCAGCTAGACTAACTAATTACGCTAATTGGCTATTTTTCTTTGAAAAAATAGCCAATTAAGCCCACAATTCAACTAGATTAAAGCCACAAGGATCACTCATGCAGGCCGAGCAAGTTGAAATAGCCCAATTTTTAGTTGAACACCCCCCCTTTGATACGCTTGAGAGCGAGGCACTAAACGAACTAGCAATGCAAATTGAAGTTGCCTATTTTCGTGCACAAACTGATATTTTACATTTAGGCCAAGATATTAGTGACTTATATATTATTCGTAGTGGCTCGGTTGAAATTTCACGTCGTAATGGCGAGCTCTATAATCGTTTAGCCACAGGCGGCATTTTTGGCCAAATGGGCCTATTAATGAACCGCAAAGTGCGCTTTCCGGCTCGTGCGCTTGAAGACACCTTAACCTATTGTATTAATGTTAATACCTTCAATGAATACTGTGATAAATACGAAACCTTTGCCGATTTTTTCGAAGTTGATGGTAACGTACGTTTGCACCAAGCCATTGTAGAGCAAGCCGACAGCAATGATTTAACCACCGCGAAAGTGAAGTCATTATTACACCGTGATGTGGTCACAGTAACAATGCAAACTGCTATTAAAGACGTCGCGTTTTTAATGACCCAAGAATCAGTGTCTTCAGTGTTAGTTACTGACATAGAAAAACAAATAAGCGACGACCCAGAAGAAGACGACGGTCAAGTCGTTGGAATTATAACCGACAGAGACATTCGCACTAAAGTGGTCGCCCAAGGGTTAACATATGATACACCCGCCAAAGAAGTAATGACATCAAGCTTAGTACTACTTGATAGCAATGCATATGTGTTTGAAGCCGTATTAGCCATGCTAAGAGATAACTTACATCATTTACCTGTGGTACATAAAAAACGGCCAATTGGGGTAATATCACTGTCTGACATTTTACGTTATGAATCACAAAGTAGCTTACTGTTAGTACGCGGTATTTTAGCGCAGCAATCAGTTGATGACTTAGTTCATTACGCACGCCAATTACCTAATGTATTTGTACGTATGGTTAATGAAGATGCAAATTCGCATATGATCGGAACCGCTATGGCGGTCATAGGGCGTACCTTTAAACAGCGTTTATTAGCATTGGCCGAAGAAAAATTTGGCGAGCCGCCTATTCCTTATTGTTTTATAGCCTTAGGCTCAATGGCCCGCGACGAGCAGCTAATTGTGACCGATCAAGATAATGCTCTCATTTTGGATAATAGTTTTGATGAGGCACTGCACGATGAGTATTTTCAAAACCTATCAGATTTTGTGTGTGATGGTTTAGCTAAATGTGGCTATACCTATTGTGACGGTGAAATTATGGCGTCGTTTAAAAAATGGCGTATGACCCGTACACAATGGAAAGAAAAATTTGCTAGCTGGATGGCCGAACCGAAACCGCAAGCACTGCTTAATAGCTCGATATTTTTTGACTTAGATGGTGTGTGGGGCAAGCTAAAATGGGCCGATGAGCTTAAAACGCTGGTGGCCAAAGAAAGCAAAGTAAATAAGCGCTTTTTAGCAAACCTTGCTGCTAATGCTCGCAACAGAACGCCACCATTAGGATTCTTTAACGGCTTTGTACTTGAGCATAATGGCCAGCATAAGCGCTCAATGAACTTAAAACGCCGTGGTACGGCGCCGCTATCTGATGTGGTGCGCGTGCACGCGTTAGCGGTTGGCTCACGTAAACAAAACTCCTTTGAGCGCTTAGAAGATATTATAGAGGCAAATTTACTGCCTAAAGGTAAAGCACAAGATTTGCGTGATGCGTTTGAGTATATTGCCACAGTGCGTATTCGTCATCAGGCATGGCAAATAGAGCAGGGTGAAGCCCCAGATAATGATTTAGACCCCCACTTACTTTCACCCTTTGAGCAAAGTAATTTAAAAGAAGCTTTTGCTATTTTAGAGAAAGCCCAGAGCTTTTTAAAATTTAGTTATTCTGCGCATTCGGGTGTGAAATAAATTATGAGTAAATCAACGTTAAGGTGGCCACAGCGCTACGAGCAGTTATTGCAAACTGCGCAAAACCCGCTGCTTAAAGACTTTTATCAACAAGCGTTTACCAATCAGGCTGCTCCACTTAAAGATGTCCCTTTTGTGGCGCTCGACTTTGAAACAACCGGCCTTGATGCGAATAGCGATGATATTGTTAGTGTGGGGCTGGTGCCTTTTAATGTAAATCGTATTTATTGTAAAGAGAGCCGCCACTGGGTTGTGCAACCTCGACGAGATTTAAGTGAAGAGTCAATAGTTATTCATGGAATTACTCATTCAGAAGTGGATGAAGCCCCTGATCTTAATCGAATTTTAGCGCCACTGCTTGATGCCCTTAAAGGCAAAGTGGTGGTGGTACATTATGCTGCAATAGAACGTCATTTTTTTTATAACGCGCTACTTATGCGCATAAAAGAGGGCATTGAGTTTGCACTAGTTGATACGATGGAAATAGAAAGGCGGGCGCTTAAAGCACGGCAGGGGCTATTAGGCAGGCTGTTTAATTCAAAGCTAGGATCACTTAGGTTAAGTGATACACGGGAGCGTTATTCATTGCCATTGTATCAAAACCATAACGCGCTTACTGATGCACTAGCCACTGCCGAGCTGCTGCAAGCGCAGCTGAGTTACCACTATAGATCAGACACGCCACTGAGTGAAATTTGGCTTTAGCTATTGAAGCATTACTGTTTAAAATAGAGCACAAAAAAAGCCGCAATTTGCGGCTTTTTTATTATGAAATGTGTATTATTTAACTGGGCGAGGCTCAGTTCGTAAACCTAAAATTAAGCTTACACACATCAATAACAATACAATGGTAAATGGCAGACCGGTTGATATAGCCCCCGCTTGCAGTGCTTCAATCGCTTGAGTGCCACCAATCCAAAGTAATGCAGCAGCGATAGCACCCTCAACAGACGCCCAAAAAATACGCTGTGGTACCGGCGCATCAATCTTACCACCTGCTGTGATTGAATCGATTACAAGTGACCCTGAATCAGAAGAAGTAATAAAGAATACCAGTACTAAAACAATAGCAATGAAAGATAAAACGTTCGCCATTGGCATTTCATCAAGCATTTGGAACATCGCCATAGGCACACTTGTTAAACCGTCAGTTCCTAGGGCACCAATTCCATTAACTACTTGGTCAATTGCGATGCCGCCATAAATAGACATCCACAGGATAGTGACTGCTGTAGGAATAAGTAGTACAGCGGTTAAAAACTCACGAATTGTACGACCACGTGAAACACGGGCAATAAACATACCTACAAACGGTGACCACGAAATCCACCAAGCCCAATAAAATACTGTCCATCCATGCATCCATGTTTCATCTTCACGACCATGTGGGTTACTTAACGGAATAATGTTTTCTACATAGCCCATTACCGTGTTTGGTATATTACCCATAGATACAGCAAAACCAACTAAACATACAAATACCAGTAGCACTAAAGCAATAAGCATATTGACGTTACTAAGTAATTTAACGCCACCATCAATGCCTCGAATAACCGAGACGACGGCTAGTAAAGTAACACCTGTAATAACCAGAATTTGCGAACCTACGCCACCTTCTAAACCAAATACGTGGTTAATACCGGCAGAAGCTTGTTGTGCACCTAACCCAAGCGATGTAGCTAAACCAAATAAGGTTGCTAATACAGCTAAAATATCAATTATATGACCAGGCCATCCCCACGCTTTATCACCTAAAATTGGGTAAAAAATCGAACGAATAGAAAGCGGTAAGCCTTTATTGTAAGTAAAAAACGCTAACGAAAGCGCGACAACCGCATAAATGGCCCAAGGATGAAGACCCCAATGGAACATAGTTGCACCCATTGCCATTTTTGCGGCTTCTGGTGTGTTAGCTGTTACATTGAGTGGTGTTTCATACCAACCAGTGTAGTATGCAACTGGTTCAGCAACCGCCCAAAACATTAAGCCAATCCCCATACCTGCTGCAAATAACATTGCCAGCCAAGAAATACGAGAGTGAGATGGTTTAGCATCGTCGCCGCCTAAACGGATATTGCCGTAAGGCGAAAAAATTAAAACTAAACAAAAAATAACAAAGAAGTTAGCAGCCCACATAAACAGGCCGTCAAAATTATTAATAATATCGGTTTTAATACCATCTAGCGTCGTTTTAGCAACTTCGGCATCAGATACTAATACGGCAATTAAAAACAGCGCTATTAACCCTGCACTTATTCCGAATACAGGGTTATGTATATCAAACCCCCATTTTTGCACGTTGTCTTGACCTACGGTGTAGTCCGTATTGTCAATACTGTACTTGTCATGATTCTCGCTCATGCAATACCTCATTGGTTAATGAAACAGGCTGGCTTAATGCCAGTTTTTTATAGTTCACTGTATTCGTGTTATTAGATTCTTTGTCAAAGCTAACAACACGAATAATTAGAAGACTAACTAATTCAATTGCCCATCATACCTTTACTGCTAGGGGAGTTAAATATTAAATACGAAAGAATTAACACTTTGCTAAAATTTTGAGCTGACTTTGTCTTTTTTGTACATGTCTGGTCGCTGAGAAAATGAAAACTAACGCGTTAGCACTTTATTTTATAGTCGTAAATAGCAATGAATGCAAAGCTAAGTAAGTGAATATTCGGCCTAATCAGGCAAGAAAATAACTAAAAGCGCTATTGTATACGTAAAAACCCAAGCCAGGGTTTTAAATTACTATTAATTGTTAAGATGATTTTTTAGTTACATTTTAATAATGTTTTTATGTTTTAGGGTTATGAGCCAGTTAAACATTTTTCAATGAGGCTAATGAAAAGTTGGATTGAAATAGTTTTTGTAAAAAGCGACTAAATTATTCTGCTATTAAAACTAATTTGGTTGAAGGCTTATCTTACCTGTGAAATTTAATTCACAAAAATGGCAAAGAGACGCTTCGCTTTTAAAGAAGGGACAAACAACAGAAACTAAAAAGAGATGGAATGGCTTTTGTATTCTTATTTACTTCTCTCAGTACTATAAAATTTTTAAGAAAATTATGTACAAAAAATAGCGAAGTAAAGCTGCAGTATTTAACCTGCAGCGTAGGTAGTGTGTTAACTATTTTATATATGCTTCATTGTGAACGCCCGCGGCGCGCCCTGATGGATCGGCATTATTTTGAAATGATGCATCCCATGCAAGTGCTTCTGGGGTTGAACACGCAACTGATTTACCATGTGGTACACACTTAGCCGAGGCATCGCCTGGGAAGTGCGACTCAAAAATACTGCGGTAAAAATACGCTTCTTTAGAGTCTGGGGTATTAATTGGGTATTTAAATTTGGCATTCGCCAATTCCTGAACCGTTACTTGCTCATTAACAAACTCTTTTAAGGTATCTATCCAGCTGTAGCCAACGCCATCAGAGAATTGCTCTTTTTGACGCCATAACACTTCATCTGGGAGGTAGCCGTCAAAGCCTGCACGTAAAATGTGTTTTTCAATTTTTCCGCCTTTACACATTTTAGCTTCAGGGTTAATGCGCATTGCCACATCAACAAACTCTTTATCTAAAAATGGTACGCGTGCTTCAACACCCCAAGCCGCCATTGATTTATTAGCACGTAAACAATCAAACATATGCAGTTTTGAAACTTTACGGTTCAGCTCTTCATGAAACTCTTGTGCATTAGGCGCTTTATGAAAATATAAATAACCGCCAAATAATTCATCTGCACCTTCACCTGAGAGCACCATTTTTATACCCATGGCTTTAATTTGACGGGCCATTAAGTACATTGGGGTTGATGCACGAATGGTGGTTACATCGTAAGTTTCAATGTGGTAAATCACTTCTTTAAGTGCATCAATACCTTGTTGAATAGTAAAGATAATGGGGTGGTGAATAGTCCCTATCATATCAGCTACCTTTTGCGCTGCGGCTAAATCGGGGGAGCCTTCTAAACCCACCGAAAAGGAATGCAGTTTAGGCCACCAAGCATCACTTTCATCGTTATCTTCAATACGTTTTGCAGCAAAGCGCTGGGTAATAGCGGAAATAACCGATGAATCTAAGCCACCCGATAGCAATACGCCATAGGGTACATCACACATAAGCTGGCGCTTAACCGCCGCTTCCAATGCATCTTTTACATCTTCTGCTTTAGCATCGTTGTTTTTAACAGCGTCGAAGCGTTGCCAATCACGTTGATAGTAAGGGGTTAATTTGCCGTCTTTGCTGTAAAGGTAATGCCCCGGCGGAAACTCTTCAATGTGCTTACAAATAGGTGAGAGTGCTTTGAGCTCTGACGCTACATAAAAGTTACCGTGCTCATCGTGACCGGTGTAAAGTGGAATAATACCAATGTGATCTCGACCAATTAAGTACGCGTCTTGCTCTTCGTCATATAAACAAAAAGCAAAAATACCATTTAAGTCATCTAAAAATGCCGGCCCTTTTTGTTTATACAGGGCTAAAATCACTTCACAATCTGACTGGGTTTGAAAATCAAAGTCGACCTCTAAATTAGCGGCCAGCTCTTTGTGGTTATAAATTTCGCCATTAACCGCTAAAATATGGGTTTTTTCTGGATTGTAAAGGGGTTGAGCACCGCTCGATACGCCAACAATGGCTAAGCGCTCATGCACTAAAATTGCTTTATCAGATGAATACACACCAGACCAATCAGGCCCACGATGACGTAACAGTTTAGACATTTCGATCGCCTGAGTGCGTAACTGGCCGGGATCCGATTTAATATCGAGTACACCAAAAATTGAACACATAATTTTTCCTCATTCCTATTAAGTGCCTACGATAGCGAGTTTGCTAAAGACTAACCTTGTTTTATCAGAAATAAATAACTAAGTCACACGGCTTTTTTAAATTAATAAGAATAATTTATGCACCAAATAAGTTGCTGGTGCACCAATATGGTGAAATTGATAGTGTGATAGCAACTGATTGTACAATTTTTAATTTAAAACAGGCAGGGATAAGCATTTAATGCTCATGAAAATTTATATTTGCACCAAGTAGGTGCAAATGTAATCGTTAAGAAAATAGCTTTAAGTTAATTAGCCCAATAGCGATTTAAACTCAGTTTAAGCTGAGATAGATGTGCATCGAGTTTGTTTTTTGCCGCGTTTGCTTGTTCAAGCGTTACAAACTCAAAAGTAATTGAATCGGCGGTTCTAAACTGAGCAAACTGATGTAAATCCTCCTCTATTACATGGCCTATCAATGGGTAGCCCCCCGTTGTTTGCGCATCATTTAATAGCACAATTGGGTTGCCATCGGGTGGGAGTTGCACGCTTCCCGGTGCTACCGCGAGTGAGTGTAGCGAAAGCGAGTGTTGCATTATTTGGCTATTATTATGATCTAGGCGTACTCCCATTCGATTACTATTCGGGTTAATAGTAAATGAGGTGGTACAGAAAGCGTTTATACACTCAGGTGTAAGTAGTTCATGATGTGGGCCTTGATGTAGCCGAATAACTTTTCGTTTAGGCGGTGTTAATGCGCCTTTATTGCATAGCCAAGGCTGAGTATAGGGGGTTATTTTTATAATATCGTTGCTTTGTAATGCTCGGCCATTATAACCACCAATGGCTGCCCCTAAGTCAGTTGATTTAGAACCCATAACTTCAGGGCATTCAATTCCACCTTTTACGGCAATGTAAGCTCTGGAGCCACCGCGTCCTGTATCAAATTTAAGTGTTTGTTTTGCTTTTACCGGATAACTCCACCCGGGGTAAACGGCTTGAGCGTCAAGTTTAGCATTTAAGTCGGCTCCATGCAGAGCAATGACGGTATCGCACTCAAATTGTAATTCACATAACCCAACGGTGAGTTCAAGTACGGCATCGTTATCGTGATTATTTACTAAGCGATTGGCAATAATGTGCGCATAGGTGTCTAGACTACCCGAGCGGCTAACCCCTAAATGACGAAAACCCACACGGCCTAAATCTTGGATTGTAAGCTGTATACCGGGTTTGATTACTTTAATCATTGTTTACTCCTTTTAATAGGCACAAATTCAAGGGTGTCACCGGGTTTAAATAAACAAGGGTTTGAGGCGGTTGCATCAAATAAACAGGCATCAGTATGAGCAATAATATGCCAGCCACCGGGTGAGTCTTCAGGGTAAATGCCTGTTTGGTCTGCCCCAATCGCAATTGCGCCTTTAGGAACACTGACTCGTGGGTTATCACGCCTTGGGGTAAACAGTTGAGCGTTGAGCCCATGTAAATAAGGGAAACCGGGCACAAAACCTAAAAACAACACATGGTAAATTTCTTTACTGTGTAGATTAATTACCTCATCTATTGTTAGCTGGTGATAATTAGCCACATAGTTTAAATCTTCACCTTGATAATAGGTGTCTATTTTATGATGCTGACTTTCAAAGGCGTAATCATCAACCTCATCCCATAGTTTGGTTAAGGTGTTTTGCCATTGATGTAAATTACTGGCAGATTTTAAATACAAGGTTAATGAGTTCATCCCGGGGACTAAATCTATAAACTCATTGGTGTTTTTACAATACTGTGACAGCGCCCAGAGTTTTTTTTGCGTCGCAAGTATATGTTGTTCACTGTAGTGAGAAACATCAAAAAGCAGACTAGAATTTGTTAATATTTTTATACTTGGCAAAGTGCTCATACAGATAACTTATTAATATTGTTTGTATTTAAGCTATCACAGTCGATGTGCTATTACGATATTAATAGACAAACTCGGATCGATTAAATTCCCGTCTTCGTAAAGTTTTATTGTGTGTGAAATTTATTCTTGCGTTTAAAGGTCTGCTTTAGGGTCTGTTGACCTTTGCGGATTAAAATCGCTCCTAGGCAGAACCCGAAGGGCAGCGCCTGTTTGGCATTGATGCTTCGTTATCGCCTATTTTATGGGGAATAACCACACCACATAGGCTCTGCCTTGTCTAAACACCAAACAAACTGCTGCAAATTTAACCTTGGAAGGTCAACAGACCCTAGAGTAACTAAAACTAAGAGGTCATCGTATGTTTAAGCGGGTAATACTATCGGCGTTTGCCATTGTGGGCTTACTAAGTGCAATGAGTGCTATATCGTCAGATGAAATAATCAAACCAACTGATTTAGATGCAACCATGCATGTTGAAAAAATAGTGCTGGGTTCGGGCTGTTTTTGGGGGGCAGAAAAACGCTACGAAGCACTTAATGGTGTGTTAGACGCTGAATCGGGTTACGCCGATGGCCAAGGATTTAAGCCAACCTATAGAAATATCACTAAGTTATCCCGTCGCTTTGATGAAGATAATTACGCCGAAGTGGTGCAGGTTACCTTTAATAGTAATATTATTTCAGCAAGAGAGTTGTTGCAAAATTACTACGAGAGCCACGATCCAACGCAAAAGAATCGTCAGGGTAATGATGTAGGCACGCAATATCGCTCTATTATTTTAACCACTACCGATCAGCAAGCGAGTATCGCAAAAGCCGTCACGAGTGAGTATCAGCAATTATTAAGTAAAGCCGATTATGGAAAAATAGTGACGCAAATAAAGCCACTTGAACGCTTTTATTCGGCTGAAGAGTATCATCAAAATTACCTTGAAAAAAATCCAAACGGCTATTGCCCTGATCATTCAACCGGCGTTGTATTTACCCAAAGTGATAAACCTAAGGTAGATAATACTGCATTATTAAATGGCAAACAGATTGTCATTTTAGACTCGCAAAGTTATTGCCCTTACTGCGAAAAGTTTAAAGCGGCCGTTGCCAATGACTATAAAGGCACAATTCCAATGACTTTCCGCCATGCTGATCAGCTTGCAGGGTTAACGATTAAATCGGCAACATGGGCTACGCCTACCATATTATTTTTAGAAAATGGGGTTGAGGTCTATTCTCGCCAAGGCTACATGAACGCAGAGCAATTTTATAAAGCATTAGGTGCATTTAAGCTTGGCAACAGTGAAGCTTATAAGGTGGCTTTTAATGCTAAAACCGACAGCCCTTACTGCAAAGAATATGCTATTTTTAAAAACACACCCGATGGCATCTTTATTGATAAATTAAGCGGTGAGCCATTATTTGATACCCGTGATAGATTTAACTCAGGCACCGGTTGGCTTTCGTTTACCCACCCAATAAAAGACAGTGTAACCCAACATGAAGATAATAGCTGGGGAATGCAGCGCATTGAGCTTAAGTCTAAAAGTACCGGTATTCACTTAGGGCATTTATTTCCGGGTGAGGGGCCTAGAGGGCAAGATAGATATTGTATTAATGCGACTGTTTTAGAATTTGTAGCCAGAAAACAGTAAATTTTAAGCAAAAAAAAGCAGCGATGATTAAGTAACCTGAACTCTGGATAATAAATCTATCTCAAGCAGCTATTTACAGCGCTAACTACGTTGAATTTACTTGCAATAGGCGAGCTATTGACGCGTAATTTCGCCTTGTTTTCACTGGAAATCTCTGGCTAGAGAAAATAAACATAAATATCAATTTTGATTCAATACATTAGTAAATCTCTTAACCAAAGTTCAGGTTAAGTAGATACTTAACGGTCGCTGCATTTCAATTGACAACATCTTCACACACAATAAAGATTCGGGGGGTATTAGTACAAAACTAATTCTGGCTTATTGTTGTTAATGAGAATGAAAATAAAAACAACCCAAGCTCAGTCACCACCGGACTTGAGTTGTTTTTTACACTGACAACATCTTCACACACAATAAAGATTCTTAAGTTTATTGGCGGGTGTAAGGGTAAAAATAAAAACAACTCAAGCTAAGTCACCACCGAACTTGAGCTGTTTTTTACACTGACAACATCTTCACACACAATAAAGATTCTTTTTACTAGCTCGTTGTTACAAACTAATGAAATCTGATTTAAGTAACACGTTTTATATTTTTTAGCGTGTTGCCGTTTGGTTGAGTTAACTTTAGAGCTTTTACTCAATTTCGACAAGCGATAAAAACAAAACTAATAAGTGAAAAAAACTAACTTATGGGGTTTTAGATTTTTTAATAAATAAATCACTGATAAATAGTCGCTTTTGTTGTTGTTCCGGTAGGGGAATTTTAAAAATAAAAGTTGCAAACTTTAAAATTAGCTAATAAGCGCTCAACAAGGAGCGCTTATTTGAATCTGCTATTTAGTTTGCCTAAAGGTGTTAATCACCCATTTTGCAAACAAATCGAGAGGGTGATTAGCGGTACTTGAGCCATGCTGAACTAAATAGTATTTGTCTTTTGTTGTTAGTGGTTGCTCAAACAGTTTGTAGAGCCATTGCTCATCCAGCCAGCTTTGACTTATTGGCAAAGGAATAAGTGCAATGCCCATACCTTGCTGTGCAGCCCGTGCTACGCCAAACATACTGTCTATTTGAATAATTTGTGCAGGGGAAAAGTCATCAATACCGACTTTTTCAGCCCATTGGTGCCATGCCCAAGGCCGGGCTTTGTGAACAATAAGCGGCACTTGATTGAGCGCCTGGCAGTGATCGTTTTGCCACTGATCGAGCAGCTTTTTATTACACGCTGGAATATATTCTAAATTAAATAACTCAGTAGCTAGCCCATCAAGCGGTTTGCTTGAAGATAAAATGATTGATAAATCACTTTGGCGAGTCAACTCTTTTCGTGTTTTAAGGGTGTCCATGTGTAAATTAATATTAGGATGCTCACTCGTCCACTCACTCAGTTTTGGCATTAGCAATTCACTGGCAAAGAACTCGGGCAGGGTAATGGTTAAATTTACATTTTGTTGTAACTGACTAAATTCGGTGATGGTGCTTTCCAGCATATTTATAATGGGGTAAATCGCTTCAAAAAAGTTTTTACCAGCTGGCGTTAAGCTTATGGAACGGGTTTGCCTTTGAAATAAATCAATGCCCAGCTGCTCTTCTAGTTGCTTTATTTGATGGCTGACCGCCGATGGCGTTAAATACAGCTCTTTGGCGGCATGTTTAAAACTTAAGCTTTTTGCGGCAAAACAAAAAGAGCGAAGGCCGCGAATAGGTGTTTGCATGGTATCCAATATAAAGTTATTTCAATCACCTTATTACAGGCAATTATTAAACCAAAAATAAAAGCTAACTATATCAGTTATTTAATTTTTTTATTAGGGTGAATTCACCTAAGTGGTGCGTTAAATTCTCACTATAGTGCAAAAACTAAAATAAAGGCAAAAAAAATCCCTCTTGCGAGGGATTTTGGGTAACTCAGCGCCATTGGCACTGGGAATGAGGTCGGTACAGGGTGAAATTGTGAGTGGTTTAAAACACCATCTCAGGAATATCACCGTCGACAAGCAACTTACCTGCCGTTTTACTAATAATTTCATCAACTGATACGCCTGGTGCGCGTTCTAGCAAATGAAATGCGCCGTCTTTAACTTCTAATACAGCTAAATCGGTTACTATTTTTTTAACACAGTTAACGCCCGTCAGCGGTAACGTACAGCTTTCTAATAATTTAGAATCGCCGTGTTTACTGGCATGGGTCATAGTAACAATAATGTTTTTTGCACCAGCAACTAAATCCATTGCTCCGCCCATGCCTTTTATTAATTTTTTAGGGATCATCCATGAGGCTATAGACCCGTTTTGGTCTACCTCAAATGCACCCAGAACCGTTAAGTCTACATGACCACCCCGTATCATGGCAAAACTATCTGCACTGTTAAATATAGCTGCACCGGTAGCTGCCGTCACGGTTTCTTTACCCGCGTTAATCATATCTGCATCTACTGTGTCTTTGGTTGGGTATTCACCCATACCTAATAGGCCATTTTCGGACTGTAGCATAACTTCTATGCCATCGGGTACATAGTTTGCGACGAGTGTCGGAATACCTATGCCTAAATTAACATAGTACCCATCTTGTAGCTCTTGAGCGACGCGCATTGCGACTTGTTCACGTGATAATGCCATTTTAAGTGCTCCTGCTTAATCTCGTGTGGTAACACGTTCAATACGTTTTTCAAAGTTACCCTTGATCACGCGATTTACAAAAATGCCAGGGGTATGAATTTGACTTGGCTCTAGTTCACCGGGTTCAACTATCTCTTCCACCTCAGCAACGGTAATTTTACCTGCGGTTGCAGCCATTGGGTTAAAGTTCATTGCGGTATGGCGAAACACTAAATTACCGTAGCGGTCTGCTTTCCATGCTTTTACAATGGCAAATTCACCCGTGATTGACTCTTCTAAAATATAAGGGCGACCATTAAATTCTTTTACTTCTTTACCCTCAGCTACTGGCGTACCGTAACCCGTGGCGGTATAAAAAGCAGGAATACCGGCACCACCAGCACGCATTTTTTCTGCTAGAGTCCCTTGTGGTGTTAGCTCTACATCAATTTCGCCATTAAGTAGTTGTTGTTCAAAAAGAGCATTTTCGCCCACATAAGAGGCAACCACTTTTTTAATTTGTTTGTCTTGTAATAAAAGTCCTAAACCAAAGTCATCAACGCCGCAATTGTTCGATACGACCGTTAACTCTTTGGTTTGCATTTTTTTAATTTGGGCTATTAGTCCCTCGGGAATACCGCATAAACCAAAACCACCAGCGATGATAGTATCGCCGTCTTTTAAACCTTCCATTGCAGCTTCGTAACTCGAAACTACTTTATCAAAACCGGCCATGAGTGACTCCTCATTCTATGCTATTGCAATTATTGTGTGTGTAATGCCACTGAAACTTTACTAACAGGCTGTTTATTAAGCGCATTAGTAATTTGCCAACCTGCTTGTGCAAGCCTTTTTAAATCAATTCCATGTTCAATGCCAAGCCCTTGCAGTAAGTAAACAACATCTTCGGTGGCAACATTTCCTGACGCACCCTTAGCGTAAGGGCAGCCACCAAGGCCAGCAACGGCAGCGTCAACTGTTGAAATACCTAGGCTTAAGGCAGCGTAAATATTTGTGAGCGCCTGTCCATATGTATCATGAAAATGTACTGCAAGCTTACTTTTATCAATATGCTTGAGCAGCAATGTAAGCAGCTCAGTCACTTTACCTGCGGTGCCGACACCAATAGTATCGCCAAGGCTCACTTCATAGCAGCCAAGCGCTAATAACTTTTGTGCCACGTTTAAAACAACCTGAGGGTCAACGTCTCCCTCATAAGGGCAGCCTAAAACACAGCTTACATAACCACGAACGCGTATATTATTCGCTTTAGCAAAAGTCATTACCTCGCTAAAACGATCAATACTTTGCGCTATTGAGCAATTTATATTTTTTTGACAAAACGCTTCGCTGGCCGCCGTAAATATAGCAAATTCTTTAATACCAACAGCATGCGCAGCTTGTGCGCCTTTTAAATTTGGCGTTAAGGCACTTAAATTTATCTCTGGAAGGTCAAGCGCATTGATCACCTCGCTTGAGTCTGCCATTTGTGGCACCCATTTTGGGGATACGAACGCACCAGCTTCTATGTCTTTTAATCCCGCACCGGCGAGGGCATTAATTAGTGTTACTTTATCTTCAGTGCTGACGGTTTTTTCATTTTGTAAACCATCACGTGCACCCACTTCAACAATACGAACTTTATTTGCAAAGGCACTCATTAAGCACCTTCCTGCACAGTCGTATCTTCAACAATGGCTAACAGTGCGCCGTGTGAAACAAGTTCACCTTCACCAAAGCAGTAACTCTGTAATATGCCGTCATGTGGTGCATTAAGTGTATATTCCATTTTCATGGCTTCGATAATAACAACGGCATCACCTTTGGTGATAGTGCTACCTACTTCAATTAAATGTTTTACTACCGTGCCATTGAGTGGCGCAGCAAGCGGCAGCGCGTCACTTTCGTGTGAACTAATATAATGCTTATCAACACATTCAAACTTAGTTTGCAGTGCTTTATTCATTACAGTAATTTCATTGTCAGTTATGTTGACATGCGCACTGTGCTTTTCACCGTTAATAAATACGTTGCACACACCATTATTTAGCGTCCCTTGAACCCTGTATACGCCCGCACTGTGTGTCACATTGTAACCCTGCGCTGTTTTGATAGCGCTAAGCGGTAAATCTACAAATGGGATTTTAATTGCCTGCGGTGCATTTAAAGTAAAGCCACTAAGTTGTTGCCAAGGGCTGGCACTATTGTTTTGTGCTTGGTGCGTGTTTAACGACTCTAAATAGGCAAAAGCAGCAATAAGCTGGCTTGATAGCAATAATGACTCATCAACCGTAGCGAGTGAATCACCTTGTTCAGCAATAAAGTGTGTACTTGGCGCGCCTTGTTTAAAGCTTTTGTGGCAAGCTAAGTTATGTAAAAAGCCAATATTGGTACTAAAGCCCGCTAAATGAAATTGTTCAAGCGCCTGTTGCAAACGAGAAAGCGCTTGTTCGCGATTATCATCATGAACAATTAACTTTGCAATCATTGGGTCGTAATAAGGGCTTATTTCATCACCTTGGGCAATCCCGGTATCTATGCGTACAAATTCACTATTAACGGGGACGTGTAACGCTTCAATGGTGCCTGAACACGGAATAAAGTCATTTGCAGGGTCTTCGGCGTAAATACGCGCTTCAAAGCTATGGCCTTGCAGTTGAATATCAGATTGCTTTAACGGCAGTGTTTGCCCGCCCGCAATATTAATTTGCCAATTTACTAAATCAACGCCGGTTACCATTTCGGTCACTGGGTGCTCTACTTGCAGGCGAGTGTTCATTTCCATAAAGAAAAATTCATTACCGCAAAGTAAAAACTCAACGGTACCGGCACCACGGTAATTAATGGCTAATGCACAGCGTACAGCCGCTTCGCCCATTTCTTTACGCAGCGCATCAGATAAACCTGGAGCAGGGGCTTCTTCAATCACTTTTTGGTGTCGGCGTTGTAACGAACAGTCACGATCACCCAAATAAACACAGTTACCGTGATTATCTGCAAATACTTGTACTTCAACATGGCGAGGTTGATTAACGTAGCGCTCTAATAGCACTAAATCGTTACCAAAACCGGCAATGGCTTCACGTTGGGCGCCTTCAAGTGCAGTTATAAAGTCTTTCGGCTTTTCTACCACTCGCATCCCTTTACCGCCACCGCCAAAGGCCGCTTTGATAAGAACAGGGTAACCAATTTTTTTAGCCTCAGATTGCAAAAAAGCAGGGTCTTGTTTATCACCATAGTAACCAGGTACTAAAGGAACGTTTGCCGCGGCCATTATTTCTTTAGCACGGGTTTTTGAGCCCATTGCTTCAATACTCGTTGCTGGTGGGCCAATAAAAGCAATGTTATGGGCTTCACAGGCTTTAGCAAATTCACTGTTTTCAGATAAAAAGCCGTAGCCTGGATGAATGCAATCAGCGCCACTGACTTTAGCAACCTGCAAAATTTTATCTGCGACTAGGTATGAATCTTTACTTGGCGCAGCACCAATATGGTAGGCTTCGTCGGCCATTTTTACATGTTGCGCGTTTTTATCTGCATCTGAATACACCGCAACCGTGGTTAAGCCCATTTGCTTTGCGGTGCGCATAATACGACAGGCAATTTCGCCACGGTTAGCAATCAGAATTTTTTGTAATTGTACTGTGTTCATAATGCGTCCTAGAGTTGCCATTGGGGAGGGCGTTTATCAAAAAAGGCGCTCAGTCCTTCTTGGCCTTCAGTTGATACACGAATTTTAGCTATACGCTCTGCAGTCAGTGCAATTAGCTCCTCGTTTATCTCTTTATTGGCAACATCGTTAATAAGTGCTTTTGCGGCCTTAACGGCAATAGGGCCGTTATCAATCAAGGTTTGCAGCAAATTATCGAGGGCTGTTTCTAAGTTCCCAGTAATTTGATGCACTAAACCCAGTTGCTTTGCTGTGTGGGCATCAAACACTTCTGCAGTTAAAAAATATCTGCGTGCGGCACGCTCACCAATAGCCTTAATCACATAAGGGCTGATCACGGCAGGTATTAGCCCAAGTTTAACTTCACTTAAACAAAATTGTGCATCGTCTTTACTAAGCGCAATATCACAACAGGCAATTAACCCTAATGCTCCACCAAAGGCGGCACCTTGTACCGCACAAATTGTAGGATGCGGGCTCTTTGCTAATACCTGCATAAGTTTAGCCAGTTGCATTGAATCAGCTAGGTTATCGTTATAGTTATTATCTGCCATCGACTTCATCCAGGCTAAGTCGGCACCGGCTGAAAAATGTTTACCTTCGGTTTTGAGGACTAAGGCACGAATATCGAGCGTATTAGCATGTTCAATACATTGAATAAGCTCATGGATAACGTCGCTATTAAATGCATTACGTTTTTCTGGGCGGCTTAAAACGAGTACAGCCACATTAGATTTTGTTATTTGTAGTGTTACTGACATTGTGCACTCCGGTTACATTCTAAATACGCCAAACTTAGACTCACGCTGTGGTGCATTTTTAGCTGCAGTTAATGCAAGCCCCAACACATTACGTGTATCGACAGGGTCTATAATGCCATCATCCCATAAGCGGGCACTGGCATAATAAGGATGACCTTGTTGTTCGTATTGACTAATAATTGGCTTTTTAAAATCGCTAACTTCTTGCTCGCTCATGCTTTCGCCTTTACGGGCTAATCCATCTTGTTTAACTTGTGCCATAACACCTGCAGCTTGCTCACCACCCATGACTGAAATACGGGCATTTGGCCACATCCACATCATGGTCGGTTCAAATGCACGGCCACACATTCCATAATTGCCGGCGCCATAAGAGCCACCAATAAGCACGGTGAATTTTGGTACATCAGCACACGACACCGCCATCACCATTTTAGCGCCATGTTTAGCAATGCCTTCGGCTTCGTATTTTTTACCGACCATAAAGCCAGTAATATTTTGTAAAAATACCAATGGAATATTGCGCTGGGCACAAAGCTGAATAAAGTGCGCGCCTTTTTGCGCCGACTCACTAAATAAAATACCGTTGTTAGCCACTATGCCCACAGGGTTGCCATAAATGCTGGCAAAGCCTGTCACCAGTGTTTCGCCAAAGTAACGTTTAAATTCATCAAAAGACGAGTCATCGACAGTGCGGGCTATTACTTCACGCACATCAAATGGCTTTTTAAGATCAGTACCAACAATGCCGTAAAGCTCGTTAATATCGTAACGGGGAGCTTTTACGTCATCTAAAAATGGGGCGGTAGGGCGTGTGTAATTAATTCGCTCTATACATTGGCGTGCAATCGATAATGCATGCGCATCATTTTCTGCGTAATGATCGGCCACACCCGATGTTTTGCAATGAACATCGGCGCCGCCAAGCTCTTCTGCGGTGACTTCTTCACCGGTTGCCGCTTTTACCAGTGGTGGACCTGCTAAAAATATAGTGCCTTGCTCTTTTACAATAATGCTTTCATCGGCCATAGCGGGTACATACGCACCACCTGCGGTACATAAGCCCATAACCACTGCAATTTGTGGAATGCCTTTACCCGACATACGTGCTTGATTGTAAAAAATACGCCCAAAGTGCAGTTTGTCTGGAAATACATCGTCTTGCTCTGGCAGGTTGGCACCGCCAGAATCAACTAAGTAAATACACGGTAAGTGGCAACGCTCAGCAATATCTTGTGCGCGTAAATGCTTTTTAACAGTAAGCGGGAAATAGGTGCCACCTTTAACTGTCGCGTCGTTTGCAATCACCATACATTCAACGCCTTTTACGCGACCAATACCTGCAACCACACCGGCACAAGGTATCTCTTGTTCATACACACCAAATGCAGCAAATTGCGATATTTCTAAAAAGGGTGAGCCTTCATCTAATAAAGTACTGATACGGTCACGAACAAACAGCTTTCCTCTGCTTTCATGGCGCTCTTTAAGTGCAGCGCCACCACCTAAGCTAATATTGGCAACTTTATCGCGTAAATCATCCACCAGCGCCGACATATTTTTGTGGTTTTGCACAAAACTAGGATCGTGGGGATTAACGCTCGATTTTAAAATCGTCATAAATTAATCCTTAACGGCTTTCAGTAAATAATTCACGGCCAATCAACATGCGGCGTATTTCTGAGGTGCCTGCGCCAATTTCGTATAACTTTGCATCACGCAGTAAGCGACCTGTTGCGTATTCGTTTATGTAGCCATTGCCGCCTAAAATTTGGATTGCATCAAGCGCCATTTTAGTTGCAAGCTCTGCAGCGTATAAAATTGCGCCAGCTGCGTCTTTACGGGTGGTTTCACCACGGTCACAGGATTTAGCCACCGTATATACATAGGAGCGCGCTGCATTCATTTGTGTATACATATCGGCAATTTTGCCTTGAATTAACTGAAATTGACCAATCGGGCTGTCAAACTGCTTACGCTCATGAATGTAAGGCACTACAATGTCCATACATGCTTGCATAATTCCTAACGGGCCTGCAGCTAAAACAACTCGCTCGTAATCAAGGCCACTCATAAGTACCTTAACGCCTTCGTTTAAGTTACCTAAAATGTTTTCTTCGGGTACTTCACAGTTATCAAAGACCAGTTCACAGGTGTTTGATCCGCGCATACCGAGTTTGTCGAGTTTTTGTGCGGTAGAAAACCCCGGGAATGTTTTTTCTACAATAAAGGCGGTAATCCCTTTAGCGCCGGCGTTTAAATCTGTTTTTGCATAAATAACCAGAGTATCGGCGTCTGGGCCATTGGTGATCCACATTTTATTGCCGTTTAAAATGTACTTATCGCCTTTTTTCTCGGCTTTAAGTTTCATTGATACAACATCAGAGCCCGCATTGGGCTCACTCATGGCCAAGGCACCAATGTGTTCACCGCTAATTAGTTTAGGTAAGTATTTTTCTTTTTGTGCTTGTGATCCATTACGGTTTATTTGATTGACACACAGGTTTGAATGCGCACCATAGCTTAAGCCAATAGAGGCACTTGCACGGCTAATTTCTTCCATGGCAATAACGTGCTCTAAATAACCTAAACCCGCACCACCAAATTCTTCATCAACGGTCATGCCTAAAACGCCCATTTCACCCATTTGCGGCCAAAGTTGATTGGGAAACGCATTATCCAGATCTGTTTTTTCAGCTAGTGGGGCAATTTCTTGACTGGCAAAGCTGTTTACATGACTGCGGATCATGTCCGCTGTTTCGCCAAGACCAAAATTCATTTCTTTATATAGTGAAATAGTGCTCATGATTCATTCCTGTGTGTTTGATGACGTTTATTATATTTTATTCATCTATTTTGCTAAGCGTGTCGCGACAACGACGTTCTGCGGTAACCAACTCCATTAGTACAACTTTAATGTCGTCCATTTGTTGAGATAGGTCGGCCTTTTTTTCGCTGATGAGGTCAAGCATAGTAACTAACTGTTTAGCGCTTGATTTGTCTGCATCATACAGTTCAAACAAACGACCGGTTTCAGCCAAGGTAAACCCTAAACGTTTACCACGAAGTATTAACTTTAGGCGTACTTTATCGCGCTTTGAGTAAATACGTGTTTGGCCATTGCGCTCTGGCGATATTAACCCTTGGTCTTCGTAAAAACGGATAGAGCGGGTAGTAATATCAAATTCTTTAGCCAATTCGCTGATACTAAAAGTTTGTTCGTTTTTAGCCGGCTCGTTGGCTGAATTTGCAAAGTTTGTTTGATTATCTGATTTCATTGTAATGTTTACCTCATTCGAATATCACCAATATAAGTGAAGTTTACGTAAAGGTAAAGTGCGATTTAATTGTTATACTTTAGACGTACAAAATAAAGGCGGGTTTACAGTAGAAGTTGAGTGTTTATAAACGTTGTAAGCCATTTATGGAGGTTGTAATACATTTTTAGCAAGCTTGCTTTACAGTTTTTACACTAATTAGAAAGTTGATTTTAGATTTACGTTGGCGTAAACGTAAATTTTATGTATGCTCGTATTTATCAGATTAGTTTAAACATTAAGCTAAACATAATAAAACATGTTTGCGTTAATTGAAAATGGAGCCTTTTATGTCTTTCGAAAGCGTTGTAATTGTAGCAGCAAAACGCACCCCAATGGGTGGATTTATGGGCGCACTAAGTGATGCGCAGTCTACCGAACTAGGTGCTACAGCTATTGCAGGTGCACTTGCTCAAACGGGTTTAAGCAATGATGCAATTGATGAAGTGATTATGGGCTGTGTATTGCCAGCTGGCTTAGGCCAAGCGCCTGCACGTCAGGCTATGCTTAAAGCAGGGCTAGCACTAAGCACAGGCGCTACCACAATTAATAAAGTATGTGGCTCGGGTTTAAAAGCGGCCATGTTAGCGAATGACCTTATTAAAGCAGGTTCTATTGAATCAGCCATTGCCGGTGGTATGGAAAGTATGACCAATGCGCCTTATTTTATTCCTAAAGCCCGTGGCGGTATGCGTATGGGCCACGGTGAAATAAAAGATCATATGATGAGTGATGGCCTTGAAGATGCTTACGACAATAAAGCAATGGGTTGTTTTGCTCAAGACACAGCCGATGAATACGGTATTGGCCGTGAGCAAATGGATGCGTTTGCACTGGGTTCGTTAAGTAAAGCAAACGCAGCCATAGAAAATGGTAGCTTTGACAACGAAATCGCCCCTCATACTATTAAAACCCGCAAAGGTGATGTCACCGTTTCAATTGATGAGCAACCTGGTAATGCTCGCCCTGAAAAAATCCCAAGTTTACGTGCAGCATTTAAAAAAGACGGCACCATTACTGCGGCAAACTCATCGTCTATTTCAGATGGTGGCGCAGCACTGATTTTAATGAGCGAATCAAAAGCAAAAGCAGAGGGTTTAACACCACTTTGCAAAATTGTTGCTCACAGCACGCATTCTCAAAAACCCAGTGAATTTACCGTAGCGCCTGTTGGTGCAATGAACAGTGTGCTTGAAAAAGCAGGGTGGACAACCGCAGATGTTGATTTATGGGAAATTAACGAAGCGTTTGCCATGGTTACCATGCTAGCTATTAACGAGTTAAAGCTTGATGAGAACAAAGTTAATGTTAACGGTGGCGCCTGTGCATTGGGTCATCCTATTGGTGCTAGCGGTGCGCGTATTTTAGTAACACTTATCCATGCACTTAAAAACCGGGGTCTTAAAAAGGGCGTAGCCTCTTTATGTATTGGTGGCGGTGAAGCCGTTGCCATGGCCGTAGAAGCACTTTAACTAATAATAAAGCCGCAGCAACTAAAACAAAAACGCTGCGGTCCCCAATTTAATCAATAGGATTTTAATTATGCACCAAGTACCCTTACTCATTAACGGCGAATTTATTCAATCAACTTCAAATGAACTAATTGATGTTGTAAATCCTGCTAATCAAGAAGTGTTAGCGCAAGTACCTTGTGCTACAGACGCTGAAATGGACGCGGCTATTGCCTCTGCCAGTGAAACGTTTAAAACGTGGAAAGACGTACCAATTACAGAACGTGCGCGCATTATGATGAAATACGCGGCGCTGTTAAAAGAAAACCATGATGAATTAGCCACTATTATTTGTCATGAGCTAGGTAAAACATTTGAAGATGCAAAAGGCGATGTGTGGCGTGGTATTGAGGTGGTTGAGCAAGCTGCTAATGCACCATCGTTAATGATGGGCGAGACGATGGAAAACGTAGCGCGTAAAATTGATACCTATTCTTACATGCAACCACTGGGTGTATGTGCAGGTATTACCCCATTTAATTTTCCAGCCATGATCCCACTTTGGATGTTCCCACTGGCAATTGTGTGTGGTAACACCTTTATTTTAAAGCCGTCTGAGCAAGATCCACTTACGCCTATGCGCTTAGCTGAGCTATTTATTGAAGCCGGTGCACCAAAAGGCGTGTTACAAGTCGTGCACGGTACAAAACCACAAGTTGACCGCTTATTAGAAGACAAAGCCGTTCGTGCTATTTCGTTTGTTGGCTCGTGTGGTGTGGGTGCATACATTTATTCTAAAGGCACACAACACCTAAAACGTGTGCAAGCGTGTGTTGGCGCTAAAAACCACATGGTGATTATGCCTGACGCGAGTAAATCGCATGTTGTTAATAACTTAGTAGGCGCATCAGTTGGTGCGGCAGGCCAGCGTTGTATGGGTATTTCAGTGGCGGTATTTGTTGGCCAAGCAAAAGACTGGGTTGATGAAATTAAAGCTGGCTTTGAAGGTGTACGCCCAGGTGTTTGGGATGACGCAGACGCCGCTTATGGTCCGCAAACATCACCTGCAGCAAAAGCGCGTATTTTATCATTGATTGCCGATGGTAAAGCGCAAGGCGCAACCTGTTTAATTGATGGCTCTGACTTTACTGTTGAAGGGTTTGAGCAAGGTAATTGGGTAGGTCCAACGTTATTTACTGATGTAACCAAAGAGATGAACTTGTACAAAGAAGAGATTTTTGGCCCAGTACTGGCGTGTATGTTTGTAGATACCCTTGAAGAAGCCATCGCCCTTATTAACGAAAGCCCTTACGGTAACGGTACCTCACTATTTACATCAAGTGGTGCAGCTGCACGTAAGTTCCAACACGAAATTGAAGTGGGTCAAGTGGGGATTAATGTGCCTATTCCTGTGCCGTTGCCATTTTTCTCGTTTACTGGCTGGAAAGGCTCATTCTACGGCGATACTCACACCTATGGTAAACAAGGTATTCGTTTTTACACAGAAACTAAAACTATTACCTCTCGTTGGTTTGAGGATGACATTGCCTCAGGTCCAAACATGAGTATTAATCTTAAATAATATTGCACTGAATAATTAATAAAAAAGAGGGGCACAACACACAGTGTTGTCGCTCCCCACTAATTACTCCCTTGATGGGATGCACCGACAACAAACAAAACACAACAAGAGGTCTACCATGGACTTTAACTTATCTGAAGATCAACAAGCTTTTGCGCAAACGGCGCGTCAATTCGCAGAATCTGAACTAGCACCACACGCTGCCAAGTGGGATCGCGAACATATTTTCCCAAAAGACACAATTAAAGCCGCTGGTGAGCTTGGTTTTTGTGGTTTATACACCCCAGAAGAAGCCGGTGGTTTAGGTTTATCTCGTTTAGATTCAAGCATTATTTTTGAGCAACTTGCACTGGGTTGTACAGCTACTACGGCTATGCTGACCATTCATAATATGGCAACCTGGATGATCGCAAGCTTTGGCACCGATGCAGTAAAAGACAAATACGTTGAGCAATTGGTAATGGGTGAATTACTGGCATCGTACTGTTTAACTGAGCCAGGTTCTGGCTCTGATGCTGCGTCATTAAAAACTAAAGCAGTTCGCGATGGCGATGAGTATGTTATTAACGGCTCAAAAATGTTTATTTCAGGTGCCGGTGAAACAGAAATATTAGTGGTCATGGCGCGTACAGGGGCAGATGGCCCAAGCGGCATTTCAGCGTTTGTTGTACCAGCAGATGCCAAAGGCATTGAGTACGGCAAAGCAGAAGAAAAAATGGGCTGGAATGCACAGCCAACACGCTTAATTAGTTTTGAAGATGTGCGTATTCCAGCCGCAAACTTATTAGGCCAAGAAGGTGAAGGCTTTAAATTTGCCATGCAAGGCTTAGATGGCGGCCGTATTAATATTGCTACTTGCTCTATTGGTACAGCACAAGCGGCACTTAATACCGCACGTGAGTATTTAAAAGAGCGAACTCAATTTGGCAAGCCATTGGCTGCATTTCAAGCACTACAATTTAAAATTGCCGATATGAATACCGAGCTTGTAGCAGCCCGCCAAATGGTAAGACTAGCGGCGTTTAAACTTGATACTAACGACAGTGAAAAAACCACTTACTGTGCTATGGCTAAACGCTTTGCAACCGATGTTGGTTTTACTGTGTGTAACGATGCGCTGCAAATTCATGGTGGCTACGGATACATAAAAGAATACCCGCTTGAGCGCCATGTTAGAGATGTACGTGTTCATCAAATTCTTGAGGGCACTAACGAAATTATGCGTGTGATTATTGCGCGTCGTATTTTAGCCGAATCAGCCAGCGAAGTTTTATAAGGAGATTAGTATGTCAAACCCTAGCATTGAATTAACTATTGAAGGCCATGTAGCTATTTTAACTATGTCGAATCCGCCAGCGAATACCTGGACGAAAGACACCTTAGTGGCGCTTAAAGACACAGTTAATCAGCTCAACACCAATAAAAATATTTATGCATTAGTACTGACTGGTGAAGGCGAGAAGTTTTTTAGCGCCGGTGCCGACCTCAATGTATTTGCCAGTGGCGATAAAGGTGTCGCTGCAGATATGTCATGTGTATTTGGTGAAGCGTTTGAAGCGTTAACTAATTTTAGAGGCGTGTCGGTTGCAGCCATTAATGGTTATGCAATGGGTGGCGGCCTTGAAGTAGCACTTGCTTGCGACATTCGTATTGCAGAAGAGCAAGCACAAATGGCATTGCCTGAAGCAAAAGTGGGTTTATTACCCTGTGCTGGTGGAACGCAAAACTTAGCATGGCTTGTTGGCGAGGGCTGGGCAAAACGCATGATTTTATGCGGTGAGCGCTTAAAAGCCGATAAAGCCCTACAAATTGGCTTAGTGGAAGAAGTGGTTGCACAAGGTGAAAGTTTTGCAGCAGCGCTAAAACTGGCAAACCAAGTGGCAGATCAAAGCCCATCGTCGGTTGCTGCGTGTAAAACATTGATTCAAAAAGGGCGTCATCAACCTATGGCAAATGCGTTGCCACTGGAACGTGAACTGTTTGTTGGTTTATTTGATACCGAAGATCAGCAAGAGGGCGTGAACGCCTTTTTAGAAAAGCGCAAAGCTAATTGGGTGAATGGCTAATGAGTGAATTAACCCGTTTAAATTCAGCTGATGCTGCCGTGGTATTTGAAACGGCAACCACAGACAATGGCCGACTCATTGGTTTTGCTACGCTTAACGCGCCTAAGTCATTAAACGCGTTAAATTTTGAAATGATCAGCTTACTCGAGCCGCAACTACAGCAATGGGACAAAGACGATAACATTGCATTAGTGGTTCTTAAAGGCGCAGGTGAAAAAGCATTTTGCGCCGGTGGCGATGTAGTGAGCTTACACAAAGCAATGAGTGAAGGTAAACCGAGCTCACTGGTTGAAGAGTTTTTTACTCAAGAGTATCAGCTCGATTACCTTATTCATTGTTACAACAAACCCATTTTAGTCTGGGGTAACGGGATTGTAATGGGCGGCGGTTTAGGTTTAATGGCCGGTGCCAGTCATCGTGTGGTTACCGAAACATCACGCATTGCCATGCCAGAGCAAACTATTGGGCTTTACCCTGATGTAGGCGGCAGTTATTTTTTACATAAAATGCCTGCCCATGTTGGTTTGTTTTTAGGGCTGACCTCGGCATCTATAAATTGTGAAGACGCTAAGCTTGTATCGCTTGCCGACCACTTTGTAAATGCCGATAAGTACCCAGAGCTTGTTGAAGCATTACTCAATACAAAATGGGGTAAAACAGCAAGCTTAAACCACGACAAGCTAAGTAACTTGCTAATTGAGTTAGATAACAACTCTAGCCGTATGCCCAAAGGTAATTTAAAAGCAAACTTAAGCTTGATTCAAAAGCTTGGTGAGTTTGACACATTAGAGCAGCAGGTAGATTACATTTTAAACCTAACCACTGATGACAAATGGCTACAAAGCGCACAAAAATCGTTGGCGCATGGTTGTCCATTAAGTTGTGCCTTAGTGAGTGAGCAGCTCAAACACAGCAAAGGTAAAACGTTGGCAGAGTGTTTTAAAATGGAGCTTGCGATGTCGGTTCGTGCCGGTGAAGTGGGCGAGTTTCAAGAAGGTGTACGTGCCTTACTAATCGATAAAGACGGTGCGCCACACTGGCAGTTTAAAACGTTAGCTGATGTACCAAAAGAAGTGGTAGAGAGCTTTTTTGCAAATCGCTTTGGCGAGCAACATCCGCTAGAGCCGTACTTTTCTCAACTTAATTTACAAGGGTAAAGCGATGAGTAAACTCAATATAGGATTTATTGGTTTAGGTAACATGGGCGGCCCAATGGCGGCTAATTTAATTAAAGCTGGCCATACGGTGAGCGTGTTCGACCTAAGTGCTAATGCAGTGAACGAGCTAGTTGAAAAAGGTGCCAATGCAGCAAAAGATGCACAAACCTGTGCAACCAACGTTGATGTGCTAATTAGCATGCTACCGGCAAGCAAACATGTTAAATCACTTTATTTAGGCACAGACGAGCAATCGGGTTTAATTAAAGTACTGAGTAAAAGTACCTTAGTGATTGATTGTTCAACTATAGATGCACAATCAGCCCGTGATGTAGGCCATGCACTTGGCGAACAAGGTATTGCGTTTGTTGATGCACCGGTTTCGGGTGGTGTAGCAGGTGCAACAGCAGGAACGCTTACGTTTATTGTTGGTGGTGAGCAAGCTGCATTTGATAAAGCGAATTCTGTATTAGTCGATATGGGTAAAAACATATTCCATGCTGGTGATATTGGTGCAGGGCAAGTTGCCAAAATATGTAACAATATGCTGTTGAGTATTTTAATGGCAGGCACCAGTGAAGCCATTCAAATGGGTATTAATAACGGCCTCGACGCAAAAGTACTCAGCGATATAATGAGCGCAAGCTCGGGTCGAAACTGGACGTTAGAACTTTATAACCCCTGTCCAGGTGTTATGGATACCGCTCCTGCAAGTAATAATTATAAACCTGGCTTTATGGTTGATTTAATGGCTAAAGACTTAGGCCTTGCTATGGAAGCAGCGCAGCAGAGTAATTCACTAACGCCAATGGGTTCAATGGCTAAAAATTTATACACTATGATGCAGCACCAAGGTGCGGGCAGTGATGATTTTAGTGCCATTTTTAAATTGTTTTCGAAGTAGGAAAGTATCGTGGAAATAAAAAATAATACCGTAGTGATTACCGGTGGCGCACAAGGCTTAGGTTTTGCAATGGCGCAAAGGTTTGCCTTAATGGGCGCTAATATTGCCTTAATTGATATGGCACAAGCACAGTTAAATGAAGCAACCGAGCAGCTATCTGCATTACAAGGCGTAACGGGTACTATAAAAGGCTACAGCGCTAATGTAACCGTTGAGAGCGAAGTTGAAGACGTTTTTAATACCATTAACAGTGACTTTGGTCACATTGGGGTATTAATTAATAACGCCGGCATTTTACGCGATGGCATGTTTATAAAAGCCAAAGATGGCAAAGTGGTTAAAAAAATGTCGCTTGATCAATTTCAATCAGTGATTGACGTTAACCTAACAGGTGTATTTTTAGCCGGGCGCGAAGCGGCTAGCCACATGATTGAATCAGGCAAAGGCGGCGTAATTGTAAATATGTCGAGCGTAGCGCGTGCGGGTAATATTGGCCAAACTAACTATGCTGCCTCAAAAGCGGGTGTTGTGGCACTAACCACTACATGGGCTAAAGAACTTGGCCGTTTTGGTATCCGCGTTGGTGCCATTGCCCCAGGTGTTATTAGCACCGCCATGACCGATGCAATGAAGCCAGAAGCCAAACAGCGCATGCTAGCAGTAACCCCTGTAGGGCGCTTAGGTGAAACCGCTGAAATAGCCCATACTGCTCAGTATATTATCGAAAACGACTTTTTTACTGGCCGCGTGGTAGAAATAGACGGTGGTATTCGTTTGTAATTTGTCAGCTCTCATTTATTTATTGGAAGCACAGCTCAAGCGAGTTGTGCTTTTTTGTTTTCAATAGGGGAGGTTTATAACCTTGATTATAACTTTGAAAAAGGGCTAACAACCCCGTTAGTACCTTGTTGTAAAACATGCGTATAAATCTGTGTAGTACGTATGTCACTGTGGCCTAACTGTGTTTGGGGCGATCTTAGGCTTTTTCTCCCTTTCACTATCAACAGAGATGTCACTGTGCTGGCAGTCTGGACGAAGGGGCGGAATGACGAAGCATTTGGCTACATGGGGCAATTCTGGAAATACCTTCAAATTCATCATGAAGATCTGAGTCAGCCAAAGACAATCATTCTCGGCGATTTTAATAGCAATGTGCGGTGGGATAAGCCGGACCGATGGTGGAATCACTCAGACGTAGTAGCTGAACTCGGCGAGATGGGTTTCAAGAGCGCGTATCATCGTGCCTTTGAGGAAGAGCAGGGCAATGAGTCCAGGCCAACATTCTTCTTGCAGCGGAACCGCGAGAAGGCGTACCACATTGATTACGTTTTTACCTCTTCAGACTTTCCAGAAGAATGTGATTTGAAGATCGGTCAGCACGATGAGTGGATTTCAATCAGTGATCACGTGCCGTTGACGCTGAGCATCAACAATTAACAATCGGCTGCACAGCGACCGATTTTCCGTCGCTTCGCGGCTCCAAACCGGCGCGTGAGCCGGGCGTTAGATGCTTCATGTGCTCACAGTTTTTTTGAAAGAACAAGACTGCTTATTTCTTGAATATTAGTATATTCTTGCGCGAGATATAAAAACCGGAGAAAGCTATGAAGAACTGGATATTTTTAACCGCGGCTATCATTTATGAGGTAATTGCAACATCTAGTTTGAAGTCTAGTGAGGGTTTTACTAAATTAGCTCCTTCGTTACTTGTTGCTGGTTATGGTGCAGCGTTTTATCTGCTTTCACTCACTCTCAAATCAATTCCTGTTGGAATGGCATATGCAATTTGGTCAGGGCTTGGAATGTCTCGCTATTTTAATTACGCTGATCTATTCACCTTTACTTTATTCGAAAGAGAATGATATTCAGTTTAAATGGAAGTTAATTGAAATTATTGCATCAGATATAGATACAATAAAAATTGATAATTCAGGTATTCTTCAAATAATGAAAAAACATCGGAATAGATATTACCCTTACACGAGGGAAGGCAAAATATTACATGTAATTTCGGGAAAAGTAGTTAGAAAATGGGAAGTGTTACATGTTGATGAGCATAACCTTCGTCTAGATTCCCCACTCGGTATTTATGTTTTAAAACGTTAATAATGAAAATCTTTAAGGCTACAAATAACTGCAGCCTTTTTTCTATTACAAGTACCTTACTTATCTTGTTGTTCACGCGCTAATTGATTAGGTAATAACTGCTCTACAATTTCACGTGCTGGCAAAGTGTAACGCACGCCATCAAACATAACCGACGTAAACTCGTTAATATTAGTAATGCCGGTAAGGGTCCAACCTTCACCACGTTTTGGGCAGTAAACAGTAGTAGTTGGTTGTATTACTTTAAAATTGTCACTCATAGTTTATCTCAATTAATGCTTGTGAATACGGTATGGTAAGTTAATAATGACGCTCTATAAAGTGCTATTTAAAGCGCGTTTACTTTATTTGGCGTAGGCATGTTTAAAACTATAAAATTACCCCGCGTTACCTTACGTTTAATTACCCACAAACACGGCGCAGCGCTATTAACAATTTTAAATAATCCACTCGTTTATGAGTTTAACGATTATAAAACCCCGCTAAATAAACAGCATATTAAGCAGTTAATTCAAGATGATATATCGAGTTATTACCAAGGTGAAGGTGTTCGGCTTGCAATTGAACATAATATGAGTGGCAAATTACTGGGTACATGTGGCTTATATAAAATATGTAAACAAACTAAAAGTGCTTATATTGGTTTTGAACTGGATCCACTCTATTGGCAGCAAGGCTTAATGCAAGAAGTACTTATAGGCTTTGTCAGTGAAGTGCATAGCTCTTTAAACATTGAGCACTTATATGCAGAAATTCATGGCAAAAATGTTCGCTGTTATAACTTACTCACTAAACTTGGCTTTGTATTTAACCAGCAACTTAATAACGGTGTATGGCATAAGCAATTAACTAAAATGGATGGCACATGAGAATTAAAAAAGCGATTATTTTAAATGTATTGTTAGTGTATTTGGGTTTGTAATAACTGGGTTTAGTTATTATCAAAATAATGTTTCAGACTTTGTTGATGTAACCCTAGATTAGAAAGTGCTTAATGAGTCTTGTAAGGTATTTATAAGGTTACCCGATGATTTTGACAAAAATAAAGCGTATCCACTTATTATAAAAACAGATGGTTATTTTAATTTAGCTAATTGGGATAAGGCACTAAAAGCATTAAATACTGAAAGCATATTAAATGAGGCTATTTTAGTTGCTATACCTAATCAGTTTTTTATCGATACGCGAAATCGTGATTTAGTACCACCTTATGCAAGGAAAGACGTTAATACAAATCCTCGGTCTAAACATGAAACTTCGCCAGAAATTTTTGGTAAAGCTGATTTGTTTTTTGCTTTTATAGAGCAAGAGCTACTTATACCAATCCGCAATAATACTTAATCATTTTGCGGGGCTAAACGTGTCGCTACCTGTGTTAAAAAACTCTCATTTAGAACAACTAAATAGCGATTTTTTGCCTAGCTATCAACTCGTTTTTTCAGCCTCAAAATAGACCACTTAATTAAGCGAATTGGTATTACTTATTTAAAGGCTAAATACAGGTTAACTGAAAACCGTATATTAACGGGATTTTCGGCAGGGGGGCAGTTTTACTTTATATACGCTGCACACCAAACCAATGCTATTTAATGGTTACTTTGCATTTAGTCCTGCGCCTTGGTACGACGATATGACCGTAGTAAATCATTTTAATACCTTTTTACAAGCTAAAACACAAAGCTACTATAGAACCCACCTTATTATATTTTACTGTTGGCGGGGCTGAACATAAATTAATGCTTGAGGCGTATGATAACTTAGAGCAAAGTTTAGTAAGCCATGCTAGTAACTGGTTAGGGTGGGGGAGTAAAGTAAACCCTGATGCAAAGCATAATGATAATCCAGCATTGAGTATTAAGGGGGCTTTAACGGGCTATGATGAATTTATTAATTAAGAATATTGTTAAACTTGCACTAGTAAAACGGCTTAGCTGTATATATGTACAGCTAAGCCGTTTTGCTATAAATTACCTTATTTTATGGTGTAAATAGCTGGTGGATGCAAGGTGGTACAAAAAAGAACACATCATACTAGTAATGTTTAAATGTAATCTTAGCAATGAGGTAATATAAATTATCAATTTACTCATAAGTGGAGTGGTGGGTTTATAACGCTTATTGAGTTTGGCTATCTGAGTCGTTAAATAAAGAATTTAAATAACAAAAAAGGTGGACGGTGCTTTATTTATATCAGCACCGGTCTATACCTTTAGGACTTAATTACAAAAGCGCTATTTTATTACTTAACTGTCTAAGCATATTTTCAGCATTAGGTAAGGGGTCGTTTAACCCATCTATTAAGGTCATAAAATAACAGTCCATCATTACGCTTGCTTTTGTTTCATCAAACTTCGGTTGTTCACTAAAAAGCAGTTGTTTAAATTCATCCATCTGCGCTTTAAAAAAAGACGTTCTCCAAATGATGTCGCTAATTAATAGCTTACTAAATTCACTATTTTCACAATAAAAAGAATAAAGCGGATGAGCGTAGTGACGTAACTTTAAGCGAGGGGAGTGCTGCGTATCTAACTGCTTTGCTTGGTTAATAATAACGGCTATTTGTTGTTGCATACCGGCCATCAATAAATCAATTTTATTTTCAAAATGACTAAACACTGTACCTACAGCAACATTGGCTGCAACCGCTATTTCTCTTGTTGATGTGTGATCGTAACCTTGCAGCAAAAATAATTCCCATGCTGAAGCTAAAATTTTATCGCGTGTCTTTTCTTTTTTACTCATTATATTTCAATGCTTTACTTGTTTGTTTAATAAAAGAGCTAAGTCATTATTTGATTAATTGAGCTCGCTCAATTAATATTGTGAGCACGCTCATTTTTATAAGGATGTTACATGAAGTTTATCAAACGTGTTATTGGTTATATACTTTTTATTCCACTAATTTATTTTTATTCTTATTTGCTAGGGCCAATATTAAAAGCAGTTTTAGTCCCAGGAGGGGTTGTTTTTTTATGGCTTATTCTAGGGCCAACAGAGGGGACGCGTGCGTTAAAAAAAGCATTTAAGAAAAAATAGCTCAAGCTTCAACTAAACAAATCGAAAAAAAGCCCTGCTATTTTGCAGGGCTTTAAGTTTACCTTTGTGATTTTAAGCTTGAAAGCTCAACTGATATTAAAGAACGTATCTAAAACCAAAAGCAATACCGTCATCTTCAGATTGCTCCATTAGCGCTTGCTGCTGTTTATTATTACTTTCAAAATCACCAAAGTCTTTACGTGCTTCTACATAAAGTTTGGTGTTTTGGTCAATTAAGTAATGCACACCAATAACAGCAAATTGACGCTTAAATACATCATTAGGATCGGCATTAAAGTTTGGTTGAATTACGTAGTCATCACCTGCATCAAATAAGTTATAGGCAATAAATGGTCTAAAATCGTTATCAAAGCGATACGACACAAATGTTTCAATACCAATCGCATCTTTAATTAAACGACCTATGTTATCTGTATCGTGGTTTTCGTTTTTGTTGATATTAGCGGCTACATACAAGCCTGGCGCATCAATATTGCCCCAAATAACACCTGCACCATAAATTGAATCGTCAACAGAGCGGGTTGTTCCGTCGCCATACGTTAATTCAAACTCGCCGCGGTTAATACCCGCGGTCAGTTTTAGCTTATCAGTCACGTTATAGGTTACTGCACCGCCAAACGTATAGTTAAATTCAACTTGTTGTGCAGCAGCATCTCCAGACTCAAAATTTGCTTGGCATTGTGATTCTGTAATATTGCTTACATCACAAGTATAAAAAGCGCTGTTTTTTAACTGAGTTTGAACACTAAAGTCAAAGTCGTTGTAGCTATTACGGTATTGCAGTGTTTTATCACCACGACCAGTACCATTTACTGCACCATCGTCTTTGTTGTAAGTGTAAACACCGGCAGCGTTACCATCCCATACATAGCTGTAGTTTGTTGCATACACAACATCAAACCACGCACCCCATTGTTTACCAATCGTAATTTGGCCGTATTTATCGTGTTTAAGTCCTGCATAACCTAAACGATTATATAAAAACTCATCTTGAATAGATTCAAAACGGTTGTTGTATACAATATCGCTACTGCCAACAGGGTTGACACCCCATTCAACTAAAGCCATTGCTTCCCAGCCGTTTTTTAGTTGGCGTTTAAAATCAAAATTAATTCGTGAGGCACCATTGACGATTTCGTTTTGACCTTGAGTATTTATCACTCGCGCATCAATATATCCGCCTACTGCGACTGTATTTTTTTCATCCTTAAACACTTCTACTGCTGAAACAGTTGGAGCAGCTAAAATACCCGCAATTGCTAGCGATACTAATTTTCTTTTCATTGTGTGTGCCTTGCCTAAATTAAAGACGTTTTTATAATTACTAAATTCGAAGTCGTGCAGACTAGCAAAGCAATAAAAGGCTCAAAAGTGAAAAATTATCAATGACAATTAGCAAAAACACGCATCTTGTTCATTTTAAGTTAATGCTGTTTTTATTTTGTAGCCGTATAAACTGCCATTTAATTTTGGAATAAGATATTAGGCTTAAATGCAGGAGAGGGATTGTTGAATTTTTTTCATAGTTGCGCCTATCGGCATGGGTAGAGCTAAAACTCTAATACTATAAAAAAAGTTAATATAGCCGTATTAATTGTTAATAAAAGTGAAATGCGACCAAGTCGCCTGTAAACGCGATTAAATAATTTATAAAGGGTTTGATGCTAGTTGTTTTTTATTAAACATTTTTTTACTGTATCAACAGTACAATAATGAGTTTTACTCACCTTTTTAGCACATTTTCTCGCCCAGTACTTTGGCTATTTAATTGCTTTTATAGTTAATAAACAGCCACCGTTTACTTTGAGTTTGGTGCTATAAACTTTCATAGAAAAAAACGGTGATTTGGTTTAAACTGCGCGCAATTTAAATACTTCAGTCTCCCTTGGAGGGTAGCGCTATTATTAGTACAGCTAACATCACCATGCAATTTGGTGCTAAACCGTTATTTGAAAATATCTCAGCTAAATTTGGCGAATCAAACCGTTATGGTTTAATTGGTGCTAATGGTTGTGGTAAGTCGACCTTTATGAAAATCCTTAGTGGTGAATTAGAACCATCTTCGGGTAACGTAAGTACTGATCCAAATGAGCGCGTTGCTAAACTAAATCAAGATCAATTCGCCTACGAAGAATATTCTGTTATTGATACCGTGATTATGGGTCATAAAGAATTGTGGGATATTAAACAAGAACGTGACCGGATATATAGCCTACCTGAAATGAGTGAAGAAGACGGCATGAAAGTAGCCGATCTTGAAACTGAATTTGCTGAAATGGACGGTTACTCGGCTGAATCTAAAGCGGGTGAGTTACTATTAGGTGTGGGTATTGCTACAGAGCAGCACTACGGACCTATGTCAGAAATTGCACCAGGTTTTAAACTTCGTGTGCTTCTAGCTCAAGTTTTGTTTTCAGACCCTGATATCATGCTGCTCGATGAGCCTACCAATAACTTGGACATTTATACAATTAAGTGGCTTGAAGATGTATTGAATCAACGTGATTGTACCATGATCATCATCTCGCATGACCGTCACTTTTTAAATTCGGTATGTACGCATATGGCCGATATTGACTACGGTGAACTACGTATTTACCCGGGTAACTACGATGAATACATGTTTGCAGCTACTCAAGCACGCGAACGTTTATTAAGTGAAAACGCGAAAAAGAAAAGCCAAATAGCAGAGCTTCAACAATTTGTATCGCGCTTTTCTGCCAACGCGTCAAAGGCAAAGCAAGCCACTTCACGTGCAAAACGAATTGATAAAATTCAATTAGACGAAGTAAAAGCGTCGTCACGTCAGTCGCCATTTATTCGTTTTGAACAAGAAAAGCAGTTATTCCGTAACGCACTAGAAATGACTAGCTTATCGCAAGGCTTTGAAGAAACTTTATTCTCAGGATTAGAAGGCCTAGTTGAAGTAGGTGAGCGCATTGCTATTATTGGTGAAAATGGTGTGGGTAAAACAACATTATTAAACACTTTAGCAGGACGTTTAGCGCCTAAAAGCGGTGAGTTTAAATGGTCTGAAAATGCAAACATTGGCTACTATGCACAAGATCATGCCGATGAGTTTGAAAAAGACATGAATTTGTTTGAGTGGATGGAGCAATGGCAACAAGAGGGCGACGATGAGCAAGTAGTGCGTAGCTTCTTAGGTCGTATGTTGTTTTCACAAAACGATATAAAAAAATCAGTAAAAGTAATATCTGGTGGTGAGCAAGGTCGTATGTTATTTGGTAAAATTATGATGCATAAGCCAAATATTTTACTTATGGATGAGCCAACCAACCACATGGATATGGAGTCAATTGAAGCACTTAACTTAGCGCTTGAAGCGTATGAAGGTACCTTGATATTTGTGTCACACGACCGTCAGTTTGTATCATCAGTTGCCACTCGTATTTGGGAAATCAAAGACGGTAAAGTTATCGACTTTAGAGGTAACTACTCAGAATATTTAGCGAGTAAAGAAGCTTAATTGCTGATTGTTTCGCTGTTTAAAAAAAGCCATGTTTAACATGGCTTTTTTATTGTCTGCTGGTCGCATTAGTGCAGCATTTAAGTATATAATAGCCGCCATAAAACCGGACATAAGTCCGCTATTTTTAAAATACATTACTGAGGAGTATTTATGACTGTTGGCATTATTATGGGTTCTAAATCAGATTGGCCAACCATGGAACACGCCGCCCTTATGCTAGAAAAATTTGGCATTGAGTATGAAACTAAAGTGGTTTCTGCGCACCGCACTCCTCAATTACTTGCCGATTACGCAAGTTCAGCCGCAGAACGCGGTATTAAAGTTATTATTGCTGGCGCAGGTGGCGCGGCGCACTTACCGGGAATGGCGGCAGCGTTTACATCTCTGCCAGTTTTAGGCGTACCTGTTAAATCTAAAGCGCTAAACGGTGTAGACTCTCTGTTATCTATTTGCCAAATGCCAAAAGGTGTTGCGGTAGGTACTCTTGCTATTGGTGAGCCCGGTGCTGCAAACGCAGGTTTATTAGCGGCACAAATTTTAGGATGTCAAAACCCAGAAATCTTCGCAAAAATCGAAGCGTTCCGTAAAGAACAAACTAAGACTGTTTTAGCTAACCCAAATCCTGCAGAGTGATCATGAATATTTTAATTTTAGGGGCAGGGCAGCTAGCACGAATGATGAGCTTAGCTGGTGCACCGCTTAATTTAAATGTGGTTGCTTATGATGTAGGCAGCAAAAAGATTGTGCATCCGCTTACAAACGAAGTGTACCCAACAACGCTCGAACAAGCGATAGAAAACGCTGATGCTATTACGGCCGAGTTTGAACATATTCCAGATGATGTACTTACACAGTGCTGTAATAGCAATAAGTTTTATCCGGGCAAACAAGCCATTAAAACAGGTGGCGACCGTGCGCTTGAAAAAGCGCTTCTCGATAAAACCGCTGTTGCATGCGCGCCATATCAATTAATTACAGAAAAAGCGCATCTTGAACTCGCGGTTCAAACACTTGGTAAGCCATTAGTCATTAAAACATGCCAAGCGGGTTACGATGGTAAAGGCCAATGGCGTTTAAAATCAGACGATCAAATTGAACAGATTTGGGCTGAAATGGCTGATTTTATTGCATCAGGCACTGAGCACGCTCCGCACACCATAATTGCAGAAAAAATGATCCCTTTTGATCGTGAAGTCTCTATTATTGGCGCGCGCGACAAAGAGGGTAACGTTGCAATCTATCCACTTACTGAAAACCAACATACCAATGGCGTATTAACGCTTTCACTAGCCGGTAAAGATAATAGTTTAGTCGAGAGTCAAGCAACCTCAGCATTTACGCGTATTGCAAATGAGCTTAATTATGTAGGTGTATTGGCCATTGAGTTTTTTGATGTACAAGGTACATTATTGGTTAATGAAATTGCGCCGCGAGTTCATAACTCAGGCCATTGGACGCAACAAGGTGCTCATTGCTCGCAATTTGAAAACCATATGCGCGCTGTTGCCGGCCTACCTTTAGGTAGTACGCAAATTAAGCAGCCTACTGCTATGATAAATGTATTAGGCCAACCACAAATCCCTAATGATGTGTTAAAAACAGCAGATGTAACCAGCCATTGGTACGGTAAAAGTGTAAAACCTGGTCGCAAAATGGGCCACATTAATGTATCTGCTGATAATTTACAGCAATTAGGTGAACGCCTTGGTGAACTCGCAATGTGTTTGCCAGAGCAAGATTACCCCGGTGTATTAGCTACCAGCCAATCGCTATTATAAGTTAAAAAACAAAGCGATAAATTGAACTTAACTTCAATTTATCGCTTTACCTTCTAAAGGTTCTTTTCAATGATCCACCCAAAGTTTTGTATTATTGTGTGTGCCTTTTGTATTGCCTTTCCAACGGTTATATTTGTTGCCCCCGTTGTCCATAAACTGACTAATAAACTCATTCGCGCTTAACGTTATGATTATCGCTAAATTTCATAAACCTGTATTTATAATATTACTGGCCTTGTGTATCACTCCATTTATTGGCGCTGGTAGTGCCTTGGTTATGGGGGCGTTATTTGCGATTACCTTGGGTAACCCGTTTGCTGAGTTATCACAAAAGGCCAGTAAATGGATGCTAAAGTTGGCAGTTGTGGGATTGGGGTTTGCTGTTGATTTTAATCAGGTAATTGAGGTTGGTCGCAGCTCTTTAGTGTTAACAATTGTCAGTATTACTGCCATAATTGGGCTTGGCGAAATTTTAACTCAAGTGTTTAAACTTAATCGTAACACAGGCGTGTTAATTTCCTTTGGAACCGCTATTTGTGGTGGTAGCGCTATTGCGGCCATGGCACCGGTTATAAAAGCCAAAGATCATGAAGTGGCTGTGGCGCTGGTTATCGTATTTTTACTTAATGGTGTAGGGTTATTATTATTCCCTGCAATTGGGCATTATTTTGAACTAACCCAAGAGCAGTTTGGATTATGGGCTGCACTTGCAATTCATGATACCAGTAGCGTGGTAGGTGCATCGGCTACTTATGGTGCAGTGGCACTGAGCATAGCAACAACAGTGAAGCTTACTCGTGCTATGTGGATTATTCCATATACTACGCTTGCGGGTGTGTTTATGCGCTCAGATGAAAAGGCGAGTATTCCATTATTTATTGTAGGCTTCTTATTAGCCGCATTAATTAATACCTATGTGCCGTCGCTTTCATCTTATTGGGAGTTGATAAACATTGCAGCGAAGCAAATACTAGTGATGACATTGTTTTTAATAGGCAGTGGTTTGTCGTTATCGGTACTAAAGCAAGCGGGAATTAAACCGTTTTTAATGGCTGTGATTCTTTGGATCGTGGTTAGCTGTGTTATTTTATTATTAATCATAGATGGATTCATATAATGAGACATGATCTCGGTATTAAAATTATTGGTGGCTTTTTATTGTTACTGGTTTCAGCAAGTTATGTTCACGCAGAGTCATTACGGGTCGCAACGTTTAATGTCAGTATGGATGCAACCAATTACACCGCTAAAAATGAAAAAGTAAAAAGCGATGCCTTAGTTAACGCGCTGCGCTCTGACCACCAGCAAATTAAAAATATTGCTGAAATAATTCAACGCGTTCGTCCAGATGTCGTGCTTTTAAATGAATTCGACTACGTCCCTAAATCACAAGGGATCGAATACTTTAAAACCCATTACTTAAATGTAGGGCAAAATGATCAAGCGGCTATCGATTACCCTTATGTTTACATTGCACCAGTTAACACAGGCTTAGCAACTGAGTTTGACTTGGACAATAACGGCAAAAAAACCGGTGTAATGGGTGATGCACAGGGCTTTGGTTTTTTTGAAGGCCATTACGCAATGGCGTTTTTATCTCGCTACCCCATTGATTTTGACAACATCAGAACTCTGCAAACGTTTAAGCACAAAGATTTACCGAATGTGAAAATGCCGGTAGACCCAAAAAACAATACAAATTGGTATAACGAAGAAGAATGGAATGCTTTACGTTTAAGCTCTAAATCGTTTTGGGATATACCGGTAAAAGTAAATGATAAAGTAGTTCACATGTTAGCCTCGCATCCTACGCCGCCTGTGTTTGATGGAGATGAAGACAGAAACGGCATTCGTAATCATGATGAAATTAGATTAATTGCTGATTACGTTAATAACGAAAGTTACCTGTATGACGATAACGGTAAAAAGGGCGGGCTTGCAGCAAAATCGCGCTTTGTGATTTTAGGTGACCTAAATGCCGCCCCTGAGGGCGATAAAAAGCGCACAAATACAACAGATCAGTTACTTAAAAGCCCGATGATTAATGCCGGTTTTATTCCAACCAGTGAGGGCGCTAAAGAGCAATACCCACAAGCTTATGCTAAAAATTACACTGCTAATTGGCAAGCACGCGTTGATTATGTTCTGCCTTCAAATTATGGACTAACCATTAAAGATGGTGGCGTATTTTGGCCGAAAAAACAAAGCGAATTGTACCGTTTAATCAAAGATAGAAACGCATCAAGTGACCACCGTATGGTATGGCTTGATTTAACGGTTGAATAAACGGGTTACTCACCCCGATATCAGCGTTGTTTATCTTAAATAATTGCAATTATAAAGGTGCTTCTGCTTAAATACGGTTAATTATAATAACCGTCAAGAAGCACTATGATTTTTAAATTTTCATCTTCTAAAACACTTGTTGCAATGGCTGTTGCGTCAAGTGTTATGTTAGCGGGCTGTACAGCAACCGCCACAACTTCTAATGACTCAGCTATTCAAACAAATACCAAGGTTGCAAGTGTTGTTAACACACCTGCAGACATAGGTGTCTCAAAAATTACGCTTGAACAAGCGATGGCTCACCCTGATTGGATTGGACGTCAACCGCAAGGTGCATTTTGGAGTGCTGACTCAAGTACTGTTATTTACGCGCGAAAACAACAAGGTAGTGAGCTAAGAGATTTATTCACTCAAGCTGTAAACGCTCAAACAGCAGAGCAAGTGGCTTTAAATCAGCTTCACAGCGTAGGCTCAAGTAAAGCTGTTTTTTCTAACGATAAATCACTTCAAGCTTATGTGTTTGAAGGCAACATATTTATTAAAAACGTACAGTCAGGCGTAATTAAGCAAATTACGCAAAGCTCAGCCACCGAGTCAAAGCCACAATTTTTAAACGATGGTAACTTAGCGTATCGCCAAGGTAATATCTTTTTTAAAGTAGATTTAACCACAGGTTTAACCCGTGAAATTGCTAATTTAAAACTGGCTGACAAACCACAAGGCGTAAAAGAGCCAACAACTTATATTGCCAAAGAACAACATAAGCTGATTGATTATGTTGCACTGCAGCATAAAAACAAACAAGACAAATATGCGCGAAATGAACAAGTCAAAACTCAAAATAGCTCAATTGCCAACACGCATTACTATTTAGGCGATGGCAACACGGTTGATGAAGCCGAGCTTTCTCCAAATGGCGACGCGTTAATTGTGGTTGTTCAAGAAAAAAGTTCATGGCGTGGTGAAGGCGACATTATGCCTAACTACATCACTGATGATGCGACTATAGAGCCTAAAAAAGTTCGCCGTCGTGTGGCTGACGCTAAAGAGCAAACTTCTGAAATTGTTTATATTAACCTTGCAGATCAAAGCCAAACTACTTTAGGGTTTAATACCTTGCCTGGTTTTGATGAAGATGTACTCGCTGAGATTAAAAAAGAAAACTATGCCCGCGATGGCAAAACGTATAAGTCTAAGAAACAACCGCGTGGCATTAATGTAATTTCAGACTGGGGATGGGATCAATCGCCTATCAGCTGGAACGATGATGGCAGCCAAGTGGCGATTATGCTTGAAGCATGGGATAACAAAGATCGTTGGTTGGCCACCGTTGATTTTGAAAATAACAAACTCGTATCTCAACACCGTTTACATGACGATGCGTGGATTGCGTATGCGTTTAACGACTTTGGTTGGTTAAATGACTCAACCACGCTTTATTATTTATCGGAAGAGTCGGGGTACAGTCAGCTTTATAAAAAACCTTTAAATGGCAAAGCTATAGCTTTAACACAAGGTCAGTTTGAAGTGTCTGACTTAACCCTTACTGATGACAATAGTGCTATTTACTATAAAGCGAATATTGAGCATCCGGGTCTTTACGAAATATACCGCGTTAATCCACAAACAGGTGTTAGTGAGCAAGTAACCGACTTAAACGGTATGACGGATTACACCTTAAGCCCTGATCAATCTAAGTTATTACTTAGACATTCTAAAATCACTATGCCGACTGAACTTTATGTGGCAGAGGCTAAAGCAAACACAACTGCGACTCGTTTAACCAATACGGTATCTGATGCGTTTTTAGCTAAAAAACTCACAGCGCCTAAAATTGTTGCTGTGCCATCAAGTCATACAGATCAGCCCATATACGCCAAAGTCTATTACCCCGCTGATTACCAAGAGGGTGAAACAGGCAAAACCCGCAAAGCGGTTATTTTTAACCACGGTGCTGGGTACTTGCAAAATTCACACATGGGGTGGTCTGGCTACTTCCGTGAATTTATGTTCCATTCATTACTAGCAGATGAAGGTTATGTAGTAATGGATATGGATTACCGCGCATCTAAAGGCTATGGTCGTGATTGGCGAACGGCTATTTATCGCCAAATGGGAACACCTGAAACACAAGATCTAGCCGATGGCGTAAAATGGATGGCGGATAATGCCAATGTTAATACCCAAGCGGTAGGGACTTACGGTGGCTCTTATGGTGGGTTTATGACTTTCATGGCGTTATTTACCGCGCCAGACTTGTTTCAATCAGGTGCAGCGCTTCGTCCAGTGACTGATTGGGCTCATTACAACACAGGTTATACGGCTAACATTTTGAATCACCCTGATGTTGACCCGATTGCCTATGAGCGTAGTTCACCTATTTATTATGCAGAAGGGCTTAAAAAGCATTTATTAATAAATGCGCCTATGGTTGATGATAATGTGTTCTTTCAAGATTCAGTGCGTTTAGTACAGCGTTTAATAGAACTTGAAAAAGAAAACTTTGAAACAGCAATCTTTCCAGTAGAACCGCATGGTTTTGTTCAGCCTTCGAGCTGGTTAGATGAATACCGTCGAATTTATAAACTGTTTAAAGAAACGCTTTAATCGACTAAAAATAAAAACGCCACTTATGTGGCGTTTTTTTAACTGTGTTTATTATCGTTTTTGATGTGTTTTACAACCAGCGGCACAGCTAATAAAACCCCACCAATTGCGCCAATTAAATGCGCATCAACGGCCACCGTTGATTGAATAAGTTGACCAATTTCTGCGCTTGGACCATTAACTTGCTCAAGAATAAGCTTTATCCATACACCAATAAACAAGATATAACCTGATTTTAACCCAACGGTGACATCTTTTATGGCCCCCCACACGATCACGCCATGCAATAGCGCACTCAGCCCTGTATAAATAATGATTGTTGGACAAAACCAATAAACCCCCAAGCCACACCAAAGCGCAAGGAGTGCAACATTAAAGCTGTAATGCTTAGGCGTTGTGTATTCGCCATGAAGCAACCAAATAAGTGCTATACCGGCACAATTTAAACCTAAATGTGCCCAGTTAGCATGCACAAATTGGCTGGTGAATAAACGCCACAGTTGGCCTTGTTCAATTAATGGGCGATTAAACTCAAGCTCATTGTTCATACCAAGCCATGCTAAGAGCGTACTTAATACAATTAAACACAAGGGGGGTAAAACATAACGCGGCTGAAGGGGTAAATTAAGCATTTAATGATCATTTTTTTATATTTATTTTTGCATATTGTGCCTGTTTAACTTTAAGATGCCAATTATCTTCCATGCAATTTAAGTTTAATCAGTAATTATGAATTTTAAGCTCAACTCTTTATTTGCTCTCTCTTTAAGTGCACTGTCTTTCCCTTTATTTGCACAGCAAGCAAGCCAAATTGAAACCCGTGAACCAGAAGCCGCCACAGGGGTAGTACAAAAGCAATTAGTACCTGGCGATAAATACATGGTTGCGGCTGCAAATCCTTATGCCTCACAAGCGGGAAAGGCCATTTTAGCCCAAGGCGGAAGCGCCGTAGATGCCGCAATTGCCACCCAATTAGTGCTTACATTAGTTGAGCCGCAGTCATCAGGCATTGGTGGTGGTACGTTTATGATGTATTACAACAAAGCTAACAATAAACTCACCAGTTTTGATGGTCGCGAAACAGCCCCCAGTAATGCCGATGAAAACCTGTTTTTAAATGAACATGGCAAAGCTGTTAAATGGATTGAAGCAGTTGTAGGTGGTCGCTCTGTGGGTGTACCAGGTATTTTACATGCGTTTGCCAGTGCCCATAAACAATATGGTAATTTGCCATGGGCAACGTTATTTAAGCCAGCTATTGCACTAGCCGAACAAGGGTTTGAAGTATCTCCACGATTACATGGCTTACTCGTTAGGCAGTTAAACCCGGGTGTTATGAGTATGCCGGTGATCAATGAGTATTTTTTCCCCAATGGTGAAGTGATCAAAGTAGGCAGTATTAAAAAAAACCAGCCGCTTGCTAATTTATACAAAGACATTGCCTCACAAGGGATTGATGCTTTTTATAAAGGTGATAATGCAAAAGCCATGGTAAGTGCAGTGCAGAAATCAAAAATTGCCCCGGGTAAATTATCTGTACAAGATCTTGCTAACTACACCAGCAAAGAGCGCGCCCCTGTATGTATTAAATACCGCGTTTACAAAGTGTGCTCAATGGCACCACCTAGTAGTGGCGGTGTAGCGGTGCTACAAATTTTAGGCTTGCTTGAACATAAAGATATGGCCAATATTAAAGCTAATAGCGCAGAGGCTATTCATTACTTTAGCCAAGCATCGCGCATTGCGTTTGCTGATCGAAATAAATACCTTGGCGATCCTGATTTTACCCAAGTCCCTACCGAGGAGTTATTAAACAAAGATTACATCGCTACCCGCGCAAAGTTAATTAGCGAAGAAGATAAAAAAGCATTTCCTGGTGATCCAGTTGATTACTTAAGCTACGCAAATGATGACTCTTTTGAACTTCCGTCTACGTCACATGTCTCGATTGTTGATAGCAAAGGCAATGCTGTTTCGATGACCAGCTCTATAGAAATGGCGTTTGGTTCGACGGTCATGGTTAATGGCTTCATTTTAAACAATCAGCTGACTGATTTTTCACTCTCGCCGCGTAAAAATGGCAAGTTAGTGGCTAACAGAGTAGAAGCCCATAAACGTCCGCGCAGCTCAATGTCACCCGTGATGGTATTTAATCAAGATGGGAGCTTACGTTTAGTGGTCGGCTCTCCTGGTGGTAGTCGCATTATTGATTATGTAGCGCAAGTTGTTATTGGCGTTTTAGATTGGAATTTAAACGCGCAACAAGCCATTAATTTACCGCGAACCACTAATCGCAACGACTACACCAGCGTAGAAAAAGGCACTGCACTTGAAGCGGTGGTACCAAAGCTTAAAAAGCGCGGCCATGATGTGCGCGTGATTGACTTAAACTCTGGGCTGCATGCGGTAGAAGTTAAAAATAACCGTTTGTATGGCGCCGCCGATCCTCGCAGGGAAGGGATGGCATTATCGGATTTAAGTAATAATAAAGCCTCATTTAAATTCTAAAACATGTATAATCAACAGCAGGTTTGCAGCTAATGTATTACCTGCTGTTATTTATGTAATAGCTTAATAGTTAATGATTATTTGATTGAAAATAGTATGTTAACTAATGTAAAAAATTAGCAAATCTAAAAAAATAACTGACACTGTTGTAACCATTGCACACAGCAAACGCTGGTCTAATGCCCGTTTTTAATTTTTATAAATTCACAACAGCCTGCTAACATATTCACCAAATATGAGTGACTTTATACTAAAGTAGCGCTTGTATTTGTAAATTTTCAATGGTCTGACAAGCTTAAATGTCATTGCAATTTAGCCTTTAACAATGATAATGGCAGATCATTACTTAAGATTCAGTAAAGCTTGGAAATATGACTACAAATACCGATCCAAATTATCTTTATATTCCTTATTCTGGCCCAGGCCTAATTGAAACCCCGCTATTGAATAAAGGAAGTGCTTTTAGCCAAAAAGAACGTGAAAACTTTAATCTTGCTGGTTTACTTCCTCCTCGTTACGAAACAATAGAAGAGCAAGTTGAGCGTTGTTACCAACAATACTCAAGTTTTAACGACAACTTAAATAAGCACATTTATTTACGCGCCATTCAAGATAATAACGAAACGCTTTTTTACCGTTTAGTGCGCGATCATATCGAAGAAATGATGCCTATTATCTACACCCCAACAGTGGGTGATGCCTGTGAAAAGTTTTCTGATATTTATCGCAGTGCCCGTGGTTTATTTATTTCGTATGAAGATCGCTTTCACATTGACGATATTTTACGTAATGCCACAAAAGGCAAAGTAAAAGTGATTGTTGTTACCGACGGTGAGCGTATTTTAGGTCTTGGCGACCAAGGTATTGGCGGTATGGGCATTCCAATTGGTAAACTTTCTTTGTATACCGCGTGTGGCGGTATTAGTCCAGCTTATACGTTACCGGTTATGCTCGATGTGGGAACCAATAACGAAAAATTATTAAACGACCCAATGTACATGGGTGCTCGCCATAAACGTATTACACAAGATGAATACGATGAGTTTTTAGACTTATTCATTAAAGCAGTAAAACGTCGCTGGCCAAATGTGTTATTGCAGTTTGAAGATTTTGCTCAGCCTAATGCAATGCCATTATTAAAGCGTTACCGCAACGAAATTTGTAGTTTTAATGATGATATTCAAGGAACTGCATCGGTCACTGTGGGCTCTTTATTAGCAGCATGTCGTGTTAAAGGTGCTAAATTATCAACTCAAAAAGTTGTTTTTGTAGGCGCAGGCTCTGCAGGCTGTGGTATTGCTGAACAAATCGTTAGCACTATGGTTGCTGAGGGTATTAGTGAAGCACAGGCACGTAGCCAAGTCTTTATGGTTGACCGTTTTGGCTTATTAACAGATGGTATGCAAGGCTTACGTGACTTTCAACAAATGCTTGCACAACCAACTAGCTGCTTAGCTGATTGGATCTACAGCGGTGAATACGCGTCGTTATTAGATGTAATGCATTGTGCTGAACCAGATATTTTAATTGGTGTATCAGGCCAACCTGGCTTATTTACCGAACAAGTCATTCGCGCTATGCATGCTAAATGTGAATCGCCAATTATTTTCCCGTTAAGTAATCCATCTAAGCAAGTTGAAGCGTATCCAGAAGATGTAATTAAATGGACCGATGGCAAAGCAATTGTTGCAACTGGCAGCCCATTCGACCCAGTTGTTTATAACGGTGTGACTTACCCAATTCCACAATGTAATAATAGTTACATATTCCCAGGTATTGGCTTAGGTGTTATTGCCGCCAAAGCAACCCGTATTACCGATGCGATGCTAATAATGTCGAGCGAAATGTTGGCTGAGTCGTCACCTTTAGCTAATACAGGTAAAGGCAGCTTACTACCGGCACTGACTGAAATTGAAACGCTTAGTAAACGTATTGCGTTTGCAGTGGCTAAAAAAGCAATTGAAGAGGGCGTAGCCCTTGAAATTTCAGACGATGCGCTGTGGGCAGCCATCGACAAAAACTACTGGTTACCAAAATACCGTAACTACAAGCGTTGCAGCATTTAATTACAGTAGAGATTAAAAAAAACAGGCTTTTGCCTAATGCAGATCAGTTAAGAATATTTTTATGATCACTTGACTGATCTTTCCATGGCTTCAAAATCCGATATTAGAAATAATATCGGATTTTTTTATGTCTCTCATTCAGCACTTCGATAACATGTCTTCATTTTTAAATGATGTACATACACTAGATAAACTTAAACAGGTTCTTGACCCTGATATTCTTGAACAAGCATTTAAACATGCAGGTGTTGCTACTGTGCGTAAAAGGCGATTACCGCTAGAAGCTATTATGTGGTCTGTAATTGGAATGAGTTTATTCCGAAACGAAACCGTTTGGGATATCGCTAATAGACTCGACATCTCTTTACCCGGAAAAAACAAATTAGTAGCGCCAAGTGCGCTAGTTCAAGGCCGGCAAAGGTTAGGCTATGAGTCAGTCCAACATACATTTCAATTACTTGCACACAAAACCTTTTCCACCCAGTCTTTTGAACAATGGTGCGGACTTAATTTACTCGCTGTTGATGGCGTTAGTTTTCGAACTCATGATAATCAAGATAACAGAGAAGCATTTGGCAGTGACAGTAATCAACATGGAGAAGTAAGCTACCCACAAGTACGAATGTGTAGCCTTATGGAAGTATCTAGCCATTTACTGTTAGATAGCAGCTTTGACTCCCGTCGCATAGGTGAAATGAGCTTAGCTCAACGACTATTACCAGCCGTACCAGATAATTCTCTTACCTTGTTTGACCGCGGCTATTACTCATTAGGACTGTTGCATCAGTGGCAAAACCAAGGAGATAACAGTCACTGGATGTTACCCGCGAGGAAGGATTTACAGTATCAAGTTGAACATAGTATAAATGACAATGATAAAATAGTGATTTTGTCCACAAGTCCTCAAGCCAGAAAGAAATTTGAGTCATTACCAGAGACCTTGATGGCAAGATTAACCACCTATAAAGTGGATGGAAAAAGCTATCGTGTTCTCAGCTCTCTCATTGACCCTTTACGATTTCCATATGAAGAATTAACAGAGGTTTATACTCAACGCTGGGAAATTGAGCTGGCGTTTAGAGAAATAAAGCAGGGATTGAATCATAGCAAACACACGTTACGTAGTAAGAAACCAGACATGGTACGTCAAGAGTTATGGGGGTTATTACTCGCTTACAATTTAATACGTATCGTCATGCTTGATGCAACTAAAGATGAGGATATTTTGCCTACACAGCTAAGCTTTAGCCAATCTATGCGACAGGTTATCGCTTTCTTTATGTTTACGCCAATACATAGTGCAAGTAAGTTGCCTATTCATTACGATGAGTTACTAACAACACTTAGATTGTTTATTTTACCCGATAGGTTACCAGATAGGCATTATCCAAGGGTGATAAGAAAGAAGCCGAATAAGTACCCCTATAAAAGAAAATGCCAGTCAGTTCTTAACTGACTGGCATTAGGCTTTTGCCTGTTTTTTTATGCTTGTTCATCTTTAATTAACCGCATAAGGTGTTAACTGAGGCAATCAAATTTAAAAGGATAGACTTATGAAAACGCTTTCGATTTTAATCGCCGCATTACTTAGTACATCAGCTTATGCAAGCAACGCCCCAGAAGAGCCGCATATTTATGTTAAAGGTGAAGCTTCAGTAACGACGATGCCGGATCATGTTTTATTAACGGTGGGCATTACTGAAATAGATAAAGACTTAATTGCAGCAAAAAAACAAACCGATACCACTATGGCCAGTGCAATAAGTTTAGTAAAAAAACTAGGGGTAGATGATGCGGATATTAATGCCGGTCAAATTTCTATATACCGTGATAACCAATATAATCGTGAAACAGGTAAACAAGAGTTTACTGGCTTTAAAGTATCAAGAACGCTCACCATTAAACTCTCTGCAATTAATAAATACCCTGAATTACTACAGAGCTTAGTTAATAATGGCATTAATGAAATTAGACAAACGCAATTTTTAGCTAGCAACTACGATGAGCTGCATAAAAAAGCACAAAAAATGGCAATTAAACAAGCCAAAGTCGCGGCAAAAGAGCTAAGTGACGACTTTGATGTAGAGTTAAAAAGCTTATATAGCGCGTCGTTAACCCCGCTTGATATGCCATCTACACCGTACATGCGAAGTGAAAAAGTAATGATGGCAGACAGTGCACCTGGTAATTATGTCCCAGATGCCTATCATGCGGGTGAAATTACTATTAGCGCGTCAAGCTATGCAATTTATTATATAGATTAGGGCTTGATGATCTTTCAATGCCAAATAGGCGCTGCCGAGGAGCGATAACTCTTTGCCCCTCGGCAGAATAAATAGCTCTACAGAGCTTACTCGCTAATAGGTTGGTGCTGCTCAAAACGTGCCACCAACTGCTTACCTTGTAACTCACTAATTCGCACTATTGCTTGTAGCATATTTCTAATTTCTCGCCGGTCATACTCATTACAAATGTGCTGATTAATATCATCAACAATGGCACCTAAATAATTAAACACACTGTTTCGAGCTTCAACATCCTCGTTGGCAATAAACAAAATATTTTTAAATGCTTCAATAACATTGGTCATTACATAGGCATCTGCTTTGGCATAATTACGCAAAGGAGTGAAGTTATCGTGCAGTAATTCATCAAAACTGGTTTCATGGAAATAGAGCAAAGGGGCTTCTTCTGATTGATAATACGCGTAGTTAATCGCATTAATCTTTAGGCGAGCAATCAATAAAATACTCAGCATATCAATAGCTTTAACCGCTGTGCCCGGATCGTTAATCCCAGGGCTCATTGCTTTTACCGCAATTTCAGAAATTTGGGTTAATCCATAACGGTAATGATCGCTAATGTATTCTTCTATATAAAAAATAAAGCAGTCTAAGATTTTCTCTATTAACTCTTCGTTTTCACAAATGTCTTTATTACACTTTAAGAAAGGGTAGCCTTTAACGGTAAAGTAACCTTGCTTAACAGTAATAAAAAGTTCTATTTTTTCTTCAGCCAAAATAGCACACAGCTTATTTGTGTGAACCCCTTTGTAGTAACCCTCAGTAGTACTTTTTATTGAATGCCAATTTGAAAATTCAGGAAAGTTATCAACGGGGTTATCGCCTTGTTTGTTGATGATGTCTTGGATCTCTTGTTTGGTTTGTCTAAATAAACCATTTAATACGTTATCAACCTGAATTGCTTTTGAAATAGAGTGAATAAAAAAAACGAACAAGCCCAAAGAAATCAAACCAAAAATTAACGCAAAGAGTACCCCTAATGAGGGTATTGCCGTATTTCCGTTATCTAACTTATTAATATTAATGAGCATTATAATAGAATAAATAATACTGCCTAAATAAAACCCTAATACCATTTGATGCGATTTACGAGTAATAAGCCCAGGAACGACTCTGGGTGACAAGCTAGCGCTGGCCGCATTTAAAACCACCATCACCATAGAAAAACTAAATACAGTTAACGAAATAATACTACCAGCTAAGGTGCTTAATATGGTTCGTGCGTTTTCTGCACTGTCTACTAATACAAATGAGATTAATGATTTAAATTGCTCTATAGGGGCTAAATACTCAACAGACATAGTGAGTACAGCAAAAATTAAAAACGCAACAGACAGGAGCGAGGGATAAAAGCCAATACTGTTTATTATTTCACGATAGTGATTGATGATTTTTGTTCTTAAATACATATTATCCTTACTTATTACTATTCCAATGTATAAATTACTCTAGCATAGTTCATGATAAAACTACTGATTTACCGCTTAACTTATGTGTTATTATTGTTGAAAAATTAAATGGACTATACTGTGATCATATCTAGCTATGCGGCCTTATTGGCCCTTTATTATATTTATTTGAGTGTTAATGTTATAAAAATACGTAAAGCCGAAGGGATTTCGTTAGGTAATGGCAGTAATACCGCGCTTGAACGTGCAACCCGAGCGCATGGTAATTTTATTGAGTACGTGCCCATTAGCTTAATTTTAGTTTTTTTATTGGAGTATCAAGGGTTAGCTAGTCATTATGTACATGCACTAGGCGGTTTATTATTTATCAGCCGTGTTGTTCATGGGTCTGCCATTATTAACAATAATTTAAAGGCACGTGGATTGAGCATGATGTTCACCTTTGCTATTGTGATAGTAAGCGCGGTGTTATTACTTTTAAGTAGATAAACGATTATGCGGTTAGCTATTTTTTTTACATGTTTATATTTTTTCAGTTCACTGACATCATTTGCATGGGCAATAGAAAATAATAGCAAAAACACCGTTTCTAGTTTGCATGTTGTATACCCCAAAACAATGCGCAGTGGTGAAGATGAAATATTATACCCGTTAGTACTATTAAGAACAGCTCTGCAATTCAGCGGAGAAAATTTTACATTACAACCCTCAAGTATTTCGATGCCACAGAGCCGCGCGTTAAAGCAAATTCTTCATAATGATGAAATAAACGTAGCTTGGACCATGACCTCTAAACAGCGTGAGCAACAATTACTACCCGTTAGAGTGCCTATATTTAAGGGGTTATATGGGTGGCGTGTTTTGGTAACTACACAGGATAAAGTGAATACCTTATTAAACATCAATACCCTGAGCGACTTTAAAAGCATACACTTTATTCAAGGGCATGATTGGCCTGACACACAAATACTGCAGGATAACGGCTTAACTGTATCGACATCAATCGAATATAGTTCGTTATTTAATATGTTGATAAAAGGCCGAGGTGATGTATTTCCTCGTTCTGTGTTAGAGGTTGAAACTGAGCTCAATACCTTTAAAGATGAAGCCGGTGCTAACCTCACGATAGTGCCACACTTCTTGTTGCAATACCCAAGTGCAATCTACTTCTTTTTTAGTAAAGAAAAGCCCGAAATAGCGCAAGCGGTTGAGAAAGGCTTAGCTATTATGCGTAAAAACGGTGAGTTTGATCGTTTGTTTAAGGCTTATCATCGCAGTGCGATTGAGCATGCAGATATAAAAAATAAAATTATCATTAAATTAAAAAACAAGCAGTTACCCGCATTAACACCCCTTAATGATGCATCACTTTGGTTTTCAGGAAAAGACATTTAAAACGCCATGACACAAAAAATATTTATTATTGGTTTACCACGCACTGGGACGACTAGCGTATGTAATGCATTTTTAGATTTTGGTATACCTACTGCCCATACTGCTTACACTAACGCTTGTTTTGAAAATGCGGTGGCTATCGCTGACACACCTGTATTTAACGATTATCAAACATTAGATAAATATTACCCAGGTTCTAAATTTGTATATTTAAAGCGAGAACTTAGCGCGTGGTTGCCATCAATCAAACAGCTTTTACTGCGTATGCATACTAATTTAACGCGTGCTGATGGGGGCTTTAATATTCATTTAAAGCGCTGTTATTTAAATACGTTTAGTGATTTTTCACTCGAAAATATTAACCAGGATGAATATTTAACTAATTGTTATAACACTCATATTAATAGTGCTAATACTTATTTTGCTGACCGGCCCTAATGATTTTTTAGCCATTGATATAGCAAATCCCGAGAGTTTTAATAAGCTATGTGAGTTTTTAAATATTACCAGCAGCTTAGCTGGCTTTGAAAAAATGAACATGGGCGGTAAAGTCACTGCATGGAATGATATAAAGCACCCATTAAAAATTGAGTCGACGGCAAAAGGGCGGATTGATAAGTTTTTGCCTTATGAAAGTTAAATTTAAATCGCAACCAAAGATTTTTATTTTTAAATACGCTAAAATCCACGCATTATTTTATAAGTTGTATCACTATGTTTGAATTAAAATACCACACGCCATTTGAATGGACCGAAGTTGTTTTAGCCGACTTCGAAACCTTTTTACAAGACCACGCTGCTGCTGAGAAAAAAGCATCTGGCATGGCTATGTCAATGCTTTCACATTATCCGGATAAGCGTAAATTAGTTAAAGCCATGACTGACTTAGCTCTTGAAGAGTTAATTCATTTTAAACAAGTACTTAAACTATTAATTGAACGCGATACTAATTTAGGTGATGATAAAAAAGATCCATACATTAAACAAATTCGTGCACACTTTAGGCATGGTCGTGACGGTTTTTTAATGGACAGATTATTAGTAGGTGGGGTAATTGAGGCGAGGGGACATGAACGTTTTTCTTTAGTTGCCGAGGCACTACCTGAAGGAAAAGAAAAAGATTTTTATGTCGCAATTGCTAAATCAGAAGAAAAACATAAAAATTTATTTGTGGAACTCGCCTACGAATACTTTGATAAGCAAGAAGTTGACGAACGCTTAGACGAGTTACTAACAATAGAAGCCGAAATTTGTAAAAATATTCCTTTTACAGCGGCTCTCCATTAAAAATTACGGTATGTTGTTTTAAAAGCAAAATTTTCAATTTAAAACTGCTCCCTTCATACTGATTAAACAATCAAATAAACCCTAAGTAGATCAACTTTACTGCGCTTACTTTACACAGCCTACTCATAAACAGCTATTATGAATTATTGAAGTTTAGCTTATCGAAGGATGTGAACCGATGCAGCCAATTAAACACATTGCCGTATTAACCTCAGGAGGCGATGCGCCTGGGATGAACACCGCATTATTTGCCATAGTAAAAGCCGCTCAACAACACGGAATAAAAGTGTCGGGCGTTCGAAAAGGGTTTGAGGGTTTAATTGATAATGATTTAGTGACACTTGATTGCAAAAACCTACAACAAACCATGCACTTAGGTGGTACTGTGTTAAAAACAGCGCGTAGTGAAAGATTTAGAGGTGATGCCGGTAGAAATCAAGCACTAGCCACAATTGAACATAATAATATTGACGCTTTAATTGTGATAGGTGGAGATGGTTCATTTAGAGGGTGTTTATGGTTATCACAAATTACTGACATACCGTATATAGGCATTCCAGGCACTATTGATAATGATATTGCGGGTACAGATTACACCTTAGGGTTTGATACCGCAGTAAACACATCAATGCAATGTATTGATAATATTAGAGATACTGCAGAATCACATAATAGGGTGTTTGTTATTGAAGTAATGGGACGTGATTCTGGTTATATTGGCACTTATGCCGGTTTAACCTCTGGCGCCGATTCGATATTAATACCTGAAAATGATGAAGACATAACTTATTTAGTGAATAAAATTAGCGATTATCACAGTGAGCATGCTTTTATTGTGGTGGTATCTGAAGGTGATGAAATTGGCGTTGAGCATATATGTGAGAAAATAAATACCGTTAATCCCAGTATAGATTTGCGCGTAACTAAGCTAGGGCACTTACAACGCGGCGGTAATCCATCTGCAGCGGATCGTATGTTAGCAATAAGATTAGGCGTACACAGTGTTAAGGCTTTATGTGCTGGAGAAAGCGCTAAAATGGTGGGTATTTTAAATAACAAAGTATCAAATACTCCTATGCAAGATGTTGTAAAACAACATGTTATAAATGAAGAGCTGCAAGGGCTGTTATCTATATTTTGCCGCTAGCGATGAATTAAATAGGAATAATTAATAATGCGAGATAATAAAAACTATAAAATGACAATTATTAAAGGTATTACAATAAGTTTTTTATTTGCCGGTTCAACAGTCGTATTGGCCAAAGATGATTGTGCAGATTTAACGGGATGTGCGAAAAAAGCCTGTGAAGTTAACCACCAGTTATAAACTGCAAAACGCCAAGGTAATTCACATCAAGCTGCAGGTCTTAATAAATCACTCAATAACATAAACGCATATTGTACCCATGATGGATTAAAAGCAGAGTTGCAAGAAATAGATGATACAAATTCAGAAATTGAAGAATATAAAACCGATATTAAAAAAGCTAAGCGCCAAGGTAAGCATGACAAAGTTGAAAAGTATCAGCAAAAGCTAAACGACGAAACTAAACAGCTTAAGCAATTAATTAATGAGCTAAATAGTTTGATTAATTAAAATGTCATTACAGCGTTTTTATATTTAATAAAGTAGAGCATATTACTATAAATAAATAATGTGCGAATAAAAGGGCTAAAATACCATGTTTATAAGTGACGTAATTACCGATAGTTAGTTTGATTAAGTACATTTTAATCTTATTTAACATAATATAAATTATAGGTAGTAATGTACCTATATATAACCAGCGCTGTATTTTAAAAGCTTTATCTCACTATGTCCAATACTAGACGGTATCGGACATTTTATGACTTTAAACGACTATTATGGTTATTCATAGTTATCACCTTGAGGTTCCTTAATGCTTAGCTTAATATTAAAGCACAAGCCGTAAAAAACGTTGAAGTATTCATATGGAATTTGTACGCCCACTCGAACCAATTTTAATTATTGATGATGTTAAACAGATCCGCGCTGATTTAAGCCAAGTATTAGCCGGTTTAGGTTTTGATGACATTATTGAGTGCGATAATTTTAATTGTGCTAAACCTCTGCTTATTGAAAAATCACCCAACGTTATATTCTTAGATGTTGATTTACCTGATTCTGAAAGCATTGAAATTTTAGAGTCAATTAACAACGAACACCCTCATGCACATGTTGTTATGTGTTCAGGCCACAATAGCTTTGAAACAGTGCAAAATACCTGGGAGCTAGGCGCAAAAGAATTTATAGCTAAGCCCTTTAATGCGCAAAAAGTTGATGCGGTAATGAAACGTTTAGAACTCATAGATTAAAGGAAATTATGCAGCACATTGTTACGACAATAATTGATGACCTATCTACCGTTATATTTGGTAAACAACAACAAATAAAATTAGCGTTAGCCTGTTTATTTAGTGAAGGCCATTTACTAATTGAAGACTTACCTGGCATGGGAAAAACCACTTTGTCGCATGCATTAGCTGCAGTACTGGGGTTATCTTATCAGCGTATACAATTTACCAGCGATTTATTGCCCGCTGATATTATTGGCACCAATATATTTAATAATAATGAACATAGTTTTTCATTTCATAAAGGCCCAATTTTCAGCCAAGTGGTGCTCGCTGATGAAATAAATCGCGCGGGTCCTAAAACACAAAGTGCTTTATTGGAGGCGATGGAAGAACATCAAGTAACAGTAGATGGAGACAAGTACCCGCTCCCTACTCCATTTTTTGTAATTGCGACTCAAAATCCATTATATCAGGCAGGTACCTACCCGTTACCAGAATCACAACTAGATCGTTTTTTAATGCGAATTAGTTTAGGGTTTCCACCTAAAGATGCAGAAAAACGGTTACTGTTAAATAATCAAAAACGTGACTATTCGCAGTTACCGCAGCGAATTGAACAACATCAACTCAAGCAAATTCAAGATGCTATATCAAATATCACGCTAAGTTCGCCGGTGGTTGATTATATAATTGAGTTAGTAACTTATACTCGTGAGTCTCAAACATTAACAACTTCGCTTTCCCCAAGAGCCAGTATGGCACTGGCTAAATCGGCCAAAGCGTGGGCCTATATTGAAGGCCGTGACTACGTATTACCCGAAGATGTACAGGCTGTTTTTTCAAGTGTGTGTCAGCATCGATTAGGTTTACATAGTGATGCGGGCGATACACAAATAGCGGCCATTTTACAACATGTTTTAGTGCCCGTTTAGGTAAATGCGTATTTATAAATTTAAGCGCCCTACTTTTATTCACGATATAAAAAGCGCGATTTTAACAGCCTTATTAAAAAATAAGCACAAAAAAAATAGCATCACCTTAAAACATAATACTATTTATGTTTTACCATCCACGCTTGGCGTTTACTTTAGCGTTGTTGCATCATTAAATTTTGTAATGGGGATTAATTATCAAAATAATTTAATTCTGTTTATGGCTTATTTAATGTTTGTGATTATAATTTTTGCATTGTTATTGGGCTACAGTAATGCCAGAGGTTTAACTGTCAGCTTTAAATACGCCATTGACAGTTTTGCGCCTCAGACACCACAGCTAGTTTGGCAAATAGAAGCCGATGATCCTTGCCAATCAATTACATTGAGTTACCCCAATGATTTTAAAAATGCGTGTTACATTACGCGCGTTAAAAATGAAGTAATAAAATGTCAATTATCATTACCTTATACCAAGCGAGGCTGTTATGAGTTAAAGCCAATAAAAATTGCCAGTAATTACCCCTTTGGTTTAGTCAGTGTGTGGAGTTATATACAACCTAATAAAGTGGTGTATGTTTATCCGTCAATAATTAAAACAACAAATCAAAAACACCCAAACTTAGTTGCAAATAATACCGATGAAGGCACTGAAAAACATAAAGGTGATGACGAATTTGAAAGTTTAATTACTCATTTGCCAGAAATGGGGTTACAGCGAATATCATGGAAGCACTATGCAAAAACACAGCAATTACTTGTAAAACAATTTAGTGATTTTAAATCAGTCGATGCACAATTCGATTTTAACTTAGTCACGGGCGATACCGAACAGCGTTTAGGGCAACTCTGTTTTTTAGTTTGCCAAGCATTTGAAAGTGACATTAATTATTCTTTAAAACTTCCTAATAAATTAATCGCTAGCAATTCAGGCAAGCTGCATCATCAGCGCTGTTTACAAGCGTTAAGCCAAGTCGGTAATGATAATGAATGAGATTAAAAACCATCGCGTTATCAACTTTGCTCTATCGTTTATTTATTTAGGGCTAGTCAGTTTTTTTACAGAGCACTTACCCCTGCCCTTTATTGCAATGCTAAGTGTGTTATGTGGCTGGAATATTTATTTAACAGTTAAACAAAAGCAAAAACCCAACGCGTGGTTTGCTAATGGATTGGCCGCCATTGCTTTAATTATTATGCTAAGCAGCATAGGCTTTAAAGATACCGTTGTATTGTTTGTAGCCATGCTGTTATTGTCGTGTGTTTTTAAATTATTGCAGGCAAAATCAAAACAGCATTACCAATTGATCATTACCCTTACGTTCTTTTCACTCTCAGCGGTATATTTGTTTAGCCAAACCATTTTTACTACCTTAGTTATAAGCACCTTCTATATTTTAAACTTTGCGGTGCTAGGGTTATTAGAGTCTAGTCATAGCTTAAAACTCTCTTCAAAACAAAGTGCTAAAATTATGCTACTGGCTTTTCCTTTAGCCGTAATACTTTTATTATTTTTACCTAAACTTCCGGCATTTTGGCAACTACCTGGGCCCAAAATGGCACAAACAGGATTATCTGAACAAGTCGATCCGTTTGATATAGCAAAGTTATCAAATTCAGATGAACTGGTATTTAGAGCAAAATTTAATGGTACACCACCCCCTAAGCCCTATTATTGGCGCGCTATTGTACATGATGAATTTGATGGTGCAGCGTGGAAAACATCCTCATTTTTAAAGCAAGCGTTGATATTACCCGCTAAAAAAAGTACGAGTGAAACTGTTGCTCAGTATACGGTTATAGCTGAGCCTGCTATTTCAGATTGGCTATATGGGCTTGGTTTTTCAAGTAGTGAAACCCCCAATGTTATTGCCAATACTTTAGGTTTATTACGTAAACAGCAATATAAATCCAAAGTTTTACAATATGCAGTTAATAGTGAACCGTTATCTAGTACATCGCTTAATAAGTCCCAACAGCGGTTTTATAGCCAATTAACTGTTAGTAATAATCAAAAATCTCAGCAGTTAGCGCAACAATTAAAAAATAATAGCGCCAATGCTGATGAATTTTTTAATCAACTTTTAAGCTATTTTTCAAAAAATGAATTTAGCTATACACTTACACCCACCCCCATGCGCGGCGAAAATACGCTCGATCAGTTTATGTTTGATAATAAACGCGGTTTTTGCGGGCATTATGCCAGCGCCGCCGCCTTTATTTTTAGAAGCGCAGGTATTCCTGCGCGTGTTGTCAGTGGCTATTTAGGAGGCGAGCTAAATAAAAACAGTGATTATATGACTATTCGTCAATACGATGCGCATGCCTGGGTTGAAGTATATACCGGTGCCGGTTGGAGAGTATTTGATGCCACAGCGGTTGTCGCACCCGAACGGTTAAACGGCTCCTTGTCACAAAGTACCACCCTTAATGACGAATTTAAAAATAATATTAACTTTGGACTCGTTAGTTTAAGTAACTATGCCGCAATTAATTGGCTTAGACTTGAATTAGAAAATTTAGATTATCAATGGTCTAGTTGGGTACTTGGGTTTGATAAAGACAAACAACAAGATTTATTTGCTACCTTATTTGGTAATAAGTTTATTTGGCTGGTGCCGCTTGGGGTTATTATTATTTTAATTTTGAGTTTTACGGCTTACTTTATTTATTTAAACAGACCTAAAGCCTCAATAAAACAACCGCCACTGGTCAATGAGTATCATGAAATTATTCGTTGGGCTAATAAACACGCGATTAGCTATCCTGAAAATGCCACGCCAACCCAAACTTTAGAACACATTAGCAACCAAGCGCCCCATGCAGAGCAACAAATAACCGCTTTTTGTGAGTTATTTAAGCAAGTGCGCTATGCAAGGCATCCATTTACTAAAGAACGTAAAAATCAGGCTAAATATCTGATAAAATTAATTAAATCTACAAAACAGAGAAATCTATGAACGCAGTAATTATCGGCGTTATTTTAATGCTTGGACTCACTTTAGTCCGTGTAAATGTGATTGTTGCAATGACGATAAGTGCACTGGTTGCCGGATTAACCGCTGGCATGGGATTGAAAGAAAGCATCGATGCATTTAATTCAGGATTATCGTCAGGTGCCGAGATTGCTTTAAGTTATGCTATGTTGGGCGCATTTGCCGTCGCAATTTCTAAGTCAGGCCTAACACGTATTTTAGCTGCGAAGTTATTGGCAAAAGTTAACGCACAAACTGGCTCAAGCGAAACCCTGCTAAGCTATTTTATTCTGTTTATTATTTTGATTTGTGCTATTTCTTCACAAAATTTAGTCCCTGTTCATATTGCGTTTATTCCTATTCTAATTCCCCCGTTATTAGTGGTGTTTAACAAATTGCGATTAGACAGACGCGCTATTGCTTGTATTTTAACCTTTGGTTTAGCTACCTCGTATATGGTACTCCCTTATGGGTTTGGTGGAATTTATTTATACTCTATATTACATAAAAACCTAGTGGATAATGGCCTTGAAATAGTCAATACCAGCGTACCTTTGGCAATGATCATTCCTGCTATTGGCATGTTCGTGGGATTGTTAATTGCGCTGTTTATGACTTATAGAAAACGCCGAGAATATACAAATACCGCCCTTACCGTTGAAAGTAAACAAACAGAAATTGATAACCCCAAAAAAGTATTGATGGTTGGTTTATTTGCTGTAGTTGCGTCGTTAATTGCTCAAAATGCCAGTGGCTCTATGATATTAGGCGGCCTAGTTGGCGTGGTTATATTTAGTGTATTTGGTGTGGTTAAGTGGGAAGAAAACGGCGACGTATTTAGTAAAGGCGTGGCAATGATGGCAATGATTGGCTTTATTATGATCTCAGCACAAGGCTTTGCCGCAGTCATGAAAGAAACTGGGCACGTAGCCAGCTTAGTTCACAGTAGCGCCGCTATTTTTGATGGTAATAAGCCGATGGCTGCGGCTGTAATTTTATTAGTCGGCTTATTTATAACGATGGGAATTGGCAGCTCGTTTTCAACGGTACCTATTATTGCCACCTTATTTGTTCCTTTATGTTTAGAGCTAAACTTTTCCGTAATGGCAACCGCTGCACTTGTTGGTACTGCTGGCGCATTAGGTGATGCCGGCTCCCCTGCCTCTGATTCCACGTTAGGGCCAACTTCCGGACTCAATGTTGATGGTCAGCACGACCATATTTGGGATTCGGTTGTTCCAACTTTTATTCACTTTAATTTACCGCTATTGGTATTCGGCTGGATAGCCGCCATGGTACTTTAATTTTTAAAAGGTGTGTTTTGTGCACGCCTTTTTATTTTGAAATTTACACCCTCCTTTTTACTCATTATCGCAAACAAACAGTAATGCTAAGTTTGCAGCACTAACAGATTAAGTATGATGTGTTCTTAATGAGTTTTAATATAAGCACCAAAACTAGATGCTTATATTAATTTACTATTTAGCGTTATAACTCAAAGCCATGTAGCATTTTATCGCATACTACCGGTGTTGGTCTGTGGTTATCATCCACGGCAACAAAGGTAAAACTACCCGTAATAGCAGAATGCTTATTATCTTTGTGCATGGTTTCTAGGAATATTTCAACATCTACCTTTAGGCTGGTATTCCCTACATGCGACACTTTTGAGATTAATTCGGCAAATGAACCTGCCGGAATAGCCTCTTTAAAATCTACCCTATCAGATGAAATAGTCACTAATGGCTTACGGCAAAAACGGGTAGCTGCAATAAAAGCAACCTCATCCATCCACGCTAATGCATCACCACCAAATAGCGTATTGTGGTGATTAGTACGCCCAGGAAATACCGCTTTTGTAACCGATGTGGTCGAATCTTTTATACGCTGCGCAATAATTGCTTCGCGCTCTACTTGAGTCATAATCTCTACTTTTTGTTTGCTAATGTGTCTTGCATCAATAATGCAGGGTCAAGGCGTTCACCTTGCCAATTAAATCGCCAATCTAAATGTGGGCCAGTTACACGGCCCGTAGCACCTATTTCAGCCACTTTCATACCTTGTGTAATTTTATCCCCCACTTTTACATCTAGCTTGCTTAGATGAATGTAAGTCGAGGTAACCCCATGGCCATGATCTAAAATTAATGTGCCACCTGAGTAATATAAATCTGGTTCAGCAAATACAACGGTACCGCTGATCGGCGCATACACAGGAGAGCCTGTTTTATTTGCTATGTCTAAACCAAAGTGTGGTCTGCGTGGTTCACCATTAAAGTAACGCTGGCTTCCATAAACACCTGAAATACGGCCCTCGGCAGGCCTAAGCACAGGCTGTAAAAAGTATTCTAGGTCAGAGTTAACAGCGCGCGCTTTTCTTACCGCGGCCGCTTCACGGCTAATACGTTCACTGACCGCTTTTGGTGGCGATACATATTTTTTTGCAACACCGGTTATTTTATCGATGTTGTAGTCACGAAGGGTTATAACTAAATCTTGGCTGTGGCTTTTTCCACTTTTATCAACCCATGATAAAGTGTGGTTTGGTTTTGCATCACGACCAAAACCAAATACAAATAAGCCAGTATCAGATAGCTTTAATGGCTTATCATTTAAGCTAACCGATTTTGCGTTATTTAATTGCCCTGTAACCAAGCCGCCTTGAGTTAAATGCCCTTTTAGTTCAACTGCCAAAGCACTAAAACTAAATGATGCAATTAACGCTGACACTAATAAGGATTTAAGCATAACTAATTGACCCTTTGCCAACGCCTTCATAAGCGGTAATTTTTACGTCTTTTTCTGGATGCTGCAGTTTTACTTGGCCGGCAATATACTCAGCAATACATTCTACTGTGGTATCCATTGGTAAAATGTCGCAATGCGATTCGCTAATAGCCATTTCAAAATAACCTTGCGCGGCTGTATATGCAAAACACACGTCATCCTCTTTGGCGATAATATGTTTTAATTCAGAGGCGCTGATTTTATCTTCGCTGGTAGCTAAGTATATATCTTGCCATTTATCAGCCCACTGTTTTTGTAAACGAGGCATAGAAATACCGCCAAGGCTTATACCAATTTGTGAGCGATGGCCATGAATAATACGTTGGCAGTTACCATCATGCTTTTTAAGGCCATGGCTGTAGTGGTAGTAAAAACTTTGATTGTGCTCAGGCTTTAATACAAGTTCAATTTTTTCAATATTATCAGGAAGCTGTGGCAGTATTGTGGCAACTAAATACTCTGTAACCGACTCAATGGTTATCTTATCGGTATCAATCAGGCAAAAAGCTTGATGAGGCGCACTCATTGCTAGGTGCTTATTATCGGCAAACGTGCAATCTAATGTTTTGTGATCAGCAAACTCATGAATGCTGCCGTTTATATTGTTAGGTACGGCTAAACGGTGATCAATGCATTCATCAATGATGCCTTTTATTTGCTTTTTAACTAAGCCAAAGTCTAAAACCATAGACTCTTCATTTAGTTTGCCATGTAAAGTCAAATCAACAATCCAACTTTCGCCAACTGCACCGCGTTTATTGCATAAGTAAGAAAAATCAATCACAGTGAGTGAGTTAACAAAAAGGGTCATAAATTTCCTTTAAACTGATTAAAAGTCAGCCTTAATTATAATGATTTCTGTTAGTAATTGCGCGGTTTAATCATACTAAAATCAGTTCCATTGTCTGATTGGCTATATTTAAACCATTTTTTAACTGCTCCGAGTTGTTTAGCGTACAAGTGTACGCTAAAGTACGGGGCAATTTCTAAGCAAAGATAAAGTGTTATGGAACCTAAGAATAGCTATACAAAAGAAGATTTGATCCTTTGTGGTCAAGGTGAAATGTTTGGTGAAGGAAATTGTCGTTTACCAAGTGACAACATGTTAATGATGGATCGTATCATCTCTATCACCGATGATGGTGGTGAGCATGGTAAAGGCCAAATTATTGCTGAGCTAGATATTGACCCTAGCCTATGGTTTTTTGACTGCCACTTTAAAGGCGACCCTGTAATGCCGGGTTGTTTAGGCTTAGATGCAATGTGGCAACTGGTTGGGTTTTTCTTAGGCTGGTCTGGTGGCCCTGGTCTTGGCCGCGCATTAGGTGTAGGCGAAGTGAAATTTACTGGCCAAATCCTACCAACGGCAAAAAAAGTAACTTACCGTCTCGATATGAAACGCGTTATTAAACGTAAGTTGTTTATGGGTATGGCTGATGGCACTGTTGAAGTAGACGGCCGCGTTATATACGAAGCAAAAGATTTAAAAGTGGGCTTATTCCAAGACACTAGCGCGTTTTAATTTTAACGCACGCAACAAAAAAGCCTCTAACTAGAGGCTTTTTTGCTTAAATTCGTTGTGAGTTTATGTTTTATACATATTGCGATTTTCTATTGCCTCGCGCCAACCACCAAGCCACTCAGACTTAGGATCAACTTGTTGATAAGGGCAGTGCTCTTTTGAGCGACCAGCTAAACCAGCTTTAAAACCTTGAGAATGAGCTCTTTCTAAACGATCTCTTTTCTGTCTCTTCATCGGTAAAATCCTCACCTTTATATTTATATTTTTGTAGCATTAAGTTCATCTACATTTAATAAATAGCTAACAAAAATGTTTAATTCAAACACAAAATACAATTAATTTGTTTGACTTTAACTAAGCTGCTGATGCAATGATAAATTAATTTAAAAATAATTTTATTGCTCAACTTTAACCTATTTAACTTTATTAAAATGTACCGATACATCGGTTCAAAACACACAAGTGTCATATTTGTGACTAACAATATACCCTTAAGTTCCCAATTAATTTGTAATCAAAATATGAACGTCAGAGCTGTTTTAAAAACATTCCAAATAAAAACTTGATTAATTAAAACCGATCGGTCTAATATGAAGCATGAACAAAACACCAGCAGTTGCAACTAGGCGTGGCCGCCCACCCAAAATAGCCAGAGACAGCGCAGATACAAAAGCGCTGCTCATTCGTGTGGGCTTAGAAACCTTAACTGAGTTTGGCTTTAGTGCCACAGGGCTCGATACCATATTAAAAAAAGCAAAAGTACCAAAAGGCTCCTTTTATCATTACTTTAAAAGTAAAGAAGCCTATGGCTTGGCACTTGTTGATGCCTACGACGATTTTTTTATAAATAAACTTAAATGTTACCTAGAGCAATCCGAAGTCCCCGCACTCGAGCGCATTGTTAATTTCACACAAAGCGCAATTGCTGGAATGCAAAAGTATGATTACAAACGCGGGTGCTTGGTGGGTAACTTAAATCAAGAGCTTAATCATTTAAGTGACGACTTTAAAACCCGTTTAATGCAAAGCTACATCGCTTGGCAACAACAATTAAAACGATGTTTAGATTTAGCGCAGCAGCAACAAACTATTAATCCACACATTAATACCGAACAAATGAGTGAATATTTTTGGGTGGGTTGGGAAGGTGCAGTAATGCGAGCTAAACTAACCCAATCAAGTAAGCCACTTACCTTATACACAGAAATGTTTTTACGCGCATTACTCAGTTAATGTATTTTTTATTATTAATTTAAAGACGATCGGTCTAAAAGGAAATCTAATGAGCAATTCTATTAAAGCTATTGTTATAGATAAGCAAGACGACAACTACACTGCAGCCCTAAGCACCATAAACAGTGACGATCTGCCAAACGAAAATGTATTAATTGATGTGCTTTACAGTACCTTAAATTATAAAGATGGCTTAGCCATCACGGGTAAAGGCCCCGTTGTACGTAGTTTTCCTATGGTGCCGGGGATTGATTTACTGGGTACAGTGACTAGCAGCGACAGTGCTGAATTTAAAAGTGGCGACCACGTTATTTTAAATGGTTTTGGTGTTGGCGAAAAGCACTGGGGTGGCTTATCTCAAAAAGCAGCACTGAGCAGTGATTGGTTAATTCCCCTACCCGCTAACTTATCACCTAAACAAGCTATGCAAATTGGTACTGCCGGTTATACGGCAATGCTCAGTGTTATTGCACTAGAAAAGCAAGGCGTTACTCCCGAGTCAGGTGAAATTTTAGTGACCGGTGCTAATGGTGGCGTAGGTAGTTTTGCTATTTATTTACTAAGCCAGCTAGGTTATCAAGTCACCGCTGCAACAGGTCGTATGGAGCAAGCAGACTATTTAAAATCATTAGGAGCAACTAATGTAATTGATAGAAATGAGTTTTCGAACCCTGGTAAACCTCTGCAAAAAGAACGCTTTGCTGCAGCTATTGATTCTGTGGGTAGCCATACACTTGCAAATATTTGTGCATCACTTAAATATGGGGGGGTCGTTACTGCTTGCGGGCTTGCTCAAGGTATGGACTTACCGGCCTCGGTTGCACCATTTATTTTACGTGGGGTTTCATTAATGGGTATTGATAGCGTTATGCGCCCTAAAGCGGATCGTGTTGAAGCTTGGGATCGTTTAGCTTCATTAGTTAATGCTGATTACTTGGATAAAATTTCAACTGAAATAAATCTTGATCAAGTCATTGAAAGCGCCGAGCAACTAATGCAAGGCCAAATTCGTGGTCGTGTAGTGGTTAATTGTCAAAGTTAAGCATTTTTGCTACTAAACTCTCGTTATTAAATTTATAATGTTCGCTGATTTTTTAATAACGAGAGAACACCTATGAGCAACCAAGAACTTTTCAGTAATAACCCACTGCAAGGCGTTAAATTAGAGCAAGTGGTTGAAGAACTGGTTGAGCAATATGGGTGGGAACTCCTGCATGCCTACTTACAACTTAACTGCTTTAAAAATAATCCAGACATTAAATCTGCAGTTAAATTTTTGCGTAAAACCGAGTGGGCACAACAAAAAGTAGATAATTTCTATTTGTACCGCCTTAAAAACTTACCTCGCCCAGATGACGTACAATACGAACTGCCTCCACGCGACCGTATTATCCCTGAAGGTGATAAACCAGGTGACCCTTGCGAGTTAAGCTTTTCTGATGCCAAACGTATTCAAGCAAAAAAAGCAGCAAAACAACGTGCGCGTACCCGTAAGCAACGTTCAAATTCAAGTAACCCGTGGGGTAACTAATACACCTTTTAGGCAAGAGTTAACAATAAACGTTAGCTCTTGCGTTATTGCATAGTGTAGCAATTAATAACCACGGTATTTCCAAAAGTCGTCTTCGGTTTTTGTCTCTTCATTAGCCACTAACTTAAATGTTTTATCCGCAATGACTTTCCCCGCTAAAGATAAGGTCATACGCCAGTCACCTATTTTATCCTCAATAGGCTCCCATACCGTATCGCCTAAATAAAACGACCAGTCGTTATCTTTAACATATACAGTGCCCTCAAAAGGCAGCATCACTTCGCCATTGGTATCTATAATATCTGGGTGGTAAATACAGAAATGTAGTTTTTCGCCTTTGGCTTTTTTAATATTAACTATCAGACCAAATTCTACATCAAGTTCTGCTTTGACTTGCGTAGTGAATTGAGTAATTTGCGGTAGTGATTTACTGTCTTTGTCCCAGTGACTATATATGCCGAAACTTTGTAACGTAATTTGTGGTTTAGATTTTGCCATTGAACTTTCAATTTTTAAACCACCAGCTTAAGCGAGCGGTTTATTAATTAAGTAGTTGCTTTGGATTTTTAGGGTAATAATTGCTGGGTTGTTGTTCACATAAACCGAACTCACGAGTGTTTTTATAAGGTAACTTCATAAAGCCAGCTACCCCCACGTCGGTAATATTTACCGCGTATTGCATAAGCTTATTTAGTAAACGTTTAAATTCTACTTCTTTGCTGGCATCAAGTAATCTGTAGTAATGATGAATTTTCATCCTATCTGGCAGCGCCTCAAAAATAATACAGCCGGTATGATGTATCTGGTTTAGCTCAAATACACATTTAATGACTTTTTTAGGCAGTTGCAGTTGCTCATCGGGGTCTTTACCATCTTCAAAATATGAATGCGGACGCGTCACATCGCTGGCTTTTACATTAACCACTTCATAATCAAGCTCTGGTAATTGATTAAATTTAAATGCGCCGGTGCCATCACGTTCTAACTGAATTGTTTTGCGGGCATCAAATAAACAGCACTTAAATAAGCCTTTTTGGCTAATAGCTTGTGCAAGCATCACCGTGTTATTAACCGCATCAGTAAACGCGGTTGCGAGTGTTTCGTCATGCATAATGAGTGACGATTCAACATACAAAGATTCATCTTTCCAATGAAAGCTGAGCCCTCCTACTACAGGATATTTAGCTAAACGACTAATAGAGGCTAAAAATGCTTTTTCGGTATCCCCAGTATCAAATAAAAACTCTTTATAATACCTATCAAGCTGAGCATCGTTTACATCGAGTAATTGCTGTTTATGGTCGGCTTGGCGTAAAAATTGTTTTCTAGAGCTATAAACTACGGTTTCGGGTTCGGGGTCTTGGCTAAACCAAAACGGAATTGCCGCTTTAGTTTCTGTTTTTGGTAGTTGTGGTAAATACGCTTTTGCCATGGTTTCTATGTTACGCATAAAATAGTCACCCGCTTTGTCTCTAACCAACCGTTCTTTTGAAAGCATGCCATCAATAACGTTTGCCAGCTCCTTAGGTAACATTAAACTGCTGGCCGGTATAGCCTGAGCACCAAATCGGCAAGACTGCGCTGAGGCAAGAGCATATAGCGTTGATGCAACCCCTTGCTCATCAAAACGAGGGGATGACTTTTCACCCGACATTTGCGCATCACCTATAAAATAAACATCACCCATTCGTGCGTTAGTGGTACTTAAATCGCCGGACATTAAATCCATAAAATTACTGGCAATTGGGTTTTCTTGTTCATCTACTTGGGCATAAACAGAGCTTCCCCAGTCAACCAAGGATAGCTGCTTTTCATTTTCATCCCACACCAAGTTAGAGGGTTTAATATCACCATGTACAATAGGCTGCGGGCTTAAACCATTTTTATGACGACGTAAATCAAGCAACACATTTCTTAATTTAACCGCTAAGCTCATTATTTTAGCGGCCGGTAAGCGCCCTTGCTTTAGTGATATTTTTTCAAGGTCTTCACCAATGGCGCGCGCCATCATCAAAATACCTTGCTTTTTTATTCGCTCAAAGCCATAAAATGTTGGCACTAAGGGATTTTTGATTTGCGAAAGCATATACGCTTCATCTTCAAGGCGATCACGTACACTTTGCGCGAGCGTAATTCTAGAAAACTTAAACACCCAAGGCAGGCCATGCTCATCATCCCCTGCAAATACAAACCCAAATGCCCCTGAGCCAATCATTTCTACCTTTTTATACCCAAGCAAAGTGAGCTGTTTAATACAAATATTAAGCCACTGACGATGTTTTTTTGCATCACGGTGTGACAGCAAATAAACCGATTGCTCTTCGTTGATATAAAAATTACGAATTTCTTTAGCTTTCAATGTGGGTTCTCTAGGTTTGTTGTTAAAAGCGTAGTGTTACCTTTATGTTTAATAGTAACGCGAGCATTGTTTTAATTAAACCTTTAAGCATCACAATATGTTTATCAAGTCGTTATGTCATGGTAATTAGACATGAATTTAGACGTATATCGCTGTTATTTGCGATTTCGCCGTATCCTACTTAACCACAGCATCGTAAATAGTGTAAAACACACCTTTATATTATTCTTAGGTAAAAAAAATGAAACGTATTATAAAAGCCTCTTCAATCGCGCTTGCACTGAGTATGTGCATGAATGCCCAAGCCGCAGACTTTAATTTTTCTTCAAAAGTGAACAGCGATGCAAATACGCTGGTTGTATTTTATAGCCAAGATGGAAATAACAGCCAATTTAAAGCGCTCGACAAGCAGTTCGATGGCCAATTGCAACGCGTTATTGATATAGAAAATTTTACCGGCGATTACGCTAAAGTGGCACAACTTGCTGCGCCAAGTAAAAGTAACTACAGCCGCGTTTTAGTCGTAGGTACTGGTAAAACTAGCGAGCTTGATAAAGCAAAAGCAGCTAAGTTAGGCGGTAATATTCATGCTCAACTAGTTAAAGCCAAAGTTGGTACTGCCAGCGTTGTATTTGAAGATGTAACCGGTGTAAGTGACAATGCATTACTTGCTGCTAACTTTGCCCATGGTGCAAACTTACGCGATCATCGTTTCGAAAACTATAAAAAAGAACCAAACACTGAAACAGTTAGCTACACATTTGATGTTAATAACACCAAGCAAACTCGCAAGCTTTACACCCAATTAGAAAGTATTCAAGCGGGTGTTTTTTTAGCCCGCGATTTAACCTCTGAAGTCGCTACCGAAATGACGCCGGTTGACTTTGCTAATGCGGCAAAAGAATTAGCATCTTTAGGCGTAACCATCAAAGTATTAGAGCCTAAAGAAATAAAAGAACTGGGTATGGGTGCATTAGAAGCTGTTGGCCGAGGTAGCCAGCAAGGTGCCCGTTTAGTGGTTGCCCATTATAAAGGGTCTGACGATGCCCCTATTGCCCTTGTTGGTAAAGGCATTACATTTGACTCAGGTGGTTACAGCATTAAAACCGGCGCATCTATCGCACGTATGAAGTCAGACATGGCCGGTGCTGCTGCAGTATTGGGTACAGTTAAAGCAATGGCGTTAGCTAAAGCTGAGAAAAACGTGGTAGCTGTTATGGGTATGGCTGCGAATATGGTATCGCAGTTCGCTGTAGCACCAGGTGATGTTGTTCGCACAGCTGAAGGCTTGAGTGTTGAAATTTTAAATACCGACGCCGAAGGCCGCTTAGTATTAAGTGATGCTATGTGGTATGCGCGTGAGTATTACAAACCAGAAATTATGATTGATGTTGCAACACTCACCGGTTCAAAAATCCGTGCTGTAGGCAATGAATACGCGGCTGTGTTTTCAGATGACGACGCTTTAGTATCTCAACTAACGGTAGCCGGTAAACAAGTGAACGAAAACCTATGGCGCCTACCTTTAGGGTATAAAGATATGTTGGAGTCTGACATTGCAGATTTAACAAATGTGGGATCAGGTGGCCCAGGCGCAACCACTGCAGCCACTTTCTTAGAGCATTTTGCTGGCGATACACGTTGGGTGCATATCGATATTGCAGGTAATGCCTTAGTGAAAAAAGGTAAAGATGAGCTTTCGCCAGGGGGAACGGGGTTTGGTGTTCGCTTACTAAGCGAATGGTTATTAGCTAACTAATTGTTTATTAATACTAATAAAAGCGCCAAAGTAGGTTTACTGTTTTGGCGCTTTTTGCATTTTACTGAGTAGCTTTATAGGTAAGGCCTCATAAATAAACAGTTAAAACCGTTTTATTAATTGGTTTTGTTTAATTTATAGCCAAAGGTGAAAAAACAAACAGTAATGAGGTCAATGGAATGAAAGTAACCTACCTGCTTTATAGCGTTTTTATTTATCTATTTGTTTTCTTTTATTTTTTGAACAGCTCTGAGCCATTGCAGCTGGTGTTATAGTACTATTGTTTGCCTGTTTTATATAAAGCCTGCCCCTTCAAAAGTTAAACATAATCAAGACTCAACGCCTGTGCAAAGCTTCACCAATAAAATAGTTTCAGGCTGGCCATCCAAAGATTAATGCGGAATAAGAGATTAGTAATTTGAAGTATTTGCAAAGAGGTGAAGTTTTAATATTTTTGTTAAGGAACTAATTAGCACATTAGTTAAACTACAAAATGGGTTCATATATTAAAAAAGGCGCTTAAAAAGCGCCTTGCTAACAAGTATGTGTGCTTAGAACATATCTTGATAGGAATTTGTTGTACTGAATGTAATTGCTTTTTCAAAGCCTGGCAGCTGAATGCTGTGCTCATCAATAACAATGTCATTTTCATCAATCAGCCCATCACCAAAACGATAAACAAGCACGTATTGACCTAAATCTGCTTGTTGTTGATAGTGTTGTTGTGCTTCTTTTACTGCTGCATGCTTGCTGGTATAAAGCCCCATCGTTTCATCGCCATGACGCTTAGCAAGCATCTGCATCGTTACTTTTGCTGAAAGCACTGTGGCTGTTGCATTATTACCACCAAACCCTTTAGAGTTTATAAATGCAATATCCATATCACCACAATCATAGTGACTGTTACGAATATCTAAATGATCTGCATAAACATCATCAGCCACTTTATCTATGGTAGTAATGCCCGGCATAATATTATGACTAAATACACCTAAGGCAATGGCAAGCTGATCGCCACTGGCAGGTGCTATAGTATGGCCAACATACGCTTTAGGGGCGGTTACTTTCCAATTATCTATTGCAAATGTTTGCGCTACTTTATGATAAATTAACGACTCAGTTACGCGGTTTTGTGGTGTGCTTGAACCATGGGCTAAAATAAAGCTACGTTGCTGTAATGCCTCTTTACCTAGTAAGCTACTGGCAAGTGCAGCCGATTTTGCCATGGTAATGTAGTTACCAGGCCCAGGTGAAGTAATTGATTTCTTTACTCCATCGGCGTTAACAAATACATCAGGCACACAGCCCATAATGTCTGCACCTAGTTCAAGTACCAGCGCATCATCCATTAATATAGCCACTTGTGCGCCTTCACCTAAAGTAAAGCCACAGTTTTCGCCAAATGGACGGCTGCTTCTACGATAATCAGGTTCATCGTCATTACTTAAATCATCTAAGCGGCGCAAACCTTCAATATTAGCCAGCGCACTCATATTGCCAAAGCCTTCAACCACCTCAGGGGTAATCGCACATTCTACACTTGCCACAATTGCAACACGTGTGCGCCCTGCTTGTATATCGTTTACTGCTGCGCGCAAGTTATATAAAAAAGTAGCACACGCACCCGATGTAGAAAAAGTAGTTCCTACATTGCCCGTAACATAGGCGTTAATAAAATCAGTCGACATTGTATTTAAACCCAGTGCCAACTGCTTAGTGCTGACGCGATCACCTTGCTGGCGCGCTTTAACTAACCCACCTAAACCTTTATCGTCCATTTGGCCAATAACCGATGCTGAATAGGTACCAATTTTATCAGGCTCAACACTATTCATAATGTATTGCCAATCAAGTCCTGTTGATTTTATTGCATCGGTGGCAGCAAAAATAGTGGCTTGTAAGCCTCGAGGTTGGTAGCGGCTATTGTACATAATTGACGGATCAAACCCTGTGGGTAGTTGCCCTGCCGATTTAATTGGGTTATCACGAGTAGAATCATGTTTAATATCAAATTGAGCCGCAATAGTTACTTTCACTTTTTTATTTTCAAGCTCTTCTACGTGCCAACTTTCAGGAACTGGCGAAGGTAAATCACGACGGCGTGTTTCAAACACAATCGCGTTTTCATCCGATGCGGTTAACGTCATTTTTTGCTGCCACGGCGTGGCATCTACATCAAAGTGTTGTTTTTCAATTTTGCGAATTAATGTACCTGCAATAATTTGCTCACCAAAACGTGCTTCTATGTCGCTTTGCTCAACATTATTGCCTTGCATGTCTTGTAGTTGTCCATTCACAACACTCACTAAATTCATTAATGTGGCAAGGCCTAAAAATGTTTCTTGACGAGCTTGAGACTCTAAGCTATCTAACACGATACGACGATAACCTTGATGAAAAGAAGTACGGCCAGCGGCATTAATGCCTCCCATGCCGATAATGACGGGTAATGCGGTCATAATTTACCTTTAAAAAAACGTGTTATAATAATATGGAATTAGTTTAAATGGATTACGCACACATCTTTGTGCTTTAATAGCCAAATATTAAGCACAAAAGGCCAAAAACAACTGGTCGGAGCATTTAAATGAGCAATAATCCAACAAATTCACCATTAAATATAGCCATTGCTGTTTACTCGCACCTACTGGTAACTAGTTTAACCCTGCCAATTGAAATGCTCCAAGCAGGTGAAGCGTTCGCCAAGGGGCACACTAGTAAGCAACACTTTAGAGCGCTGAATATTCATTTAATTGCTAAAAATATGGCTCCTATTGCAACCAGAACAGGTTTAGCCATCGTGCCTGATTGCAGCAATGATAACGCCCCCTATTGCGATTTAATCATTGTTCCGGGTATTTGGCGTAATCCCCGCCCGGTTGTTAAAACGAATCAACCAATAGTTAATTGGCTCAATGAGAGTTTTACGATGGGAAGCCATATTATTGGTGTTGGTACCGGCAATTGTTTGCTCGCAGAAGCCGGTTTACTTGATGGTCACCCTGCAACCACTCACTGGCATTATGCCAAGCAATTTTCTCAAGATTATCCAAACGTTAGCTTAAAACCTGATTTTTTTATTACCCAATCAGAGCGCCTGTATACGGTAGCGAGTTTAAATGCCTTAGCTGACGTTATTGTTCATATTATTAGCCAATACTATGGTAAAGAAGCGGCGCAGCATGTTGAGCGGAACTTTTCACATGAAATTCGTAAACCCTACGAAGATCAACGCTATTTAGAAGGCGCCGTTAACCGACATGCTGATGAACTTATTGCACAAATACAATTTTGGTTAAAAACTAATTTATCTAGTGAGTTAGATTTACAAGAAGTCGCGGCACAATTTAGCTTAAGCTACCGCACGTTTACACGCAGGTTTCGACTTGCTACAAATCAAAGCCCTATAGAGTACTGGCAGCAGCTACGTGTTGAAGGTGCAAAAGAATTACTGGCCTCATCGAACTTATCAATTCAGGAAGTCGCGTTAGAAGTTGGCTATAACGATCAAGGACACTTGACCCGTGTGTTTAAAAAGGTATTGAGCCAAACCCCGAGCGAATACAGAAAAGTAGTCAGACGAAAGTTATTTGGTTAATTGTTTCTTTGCCCTTGTTTGATATTTTAGTCAGCCCGTTGACAACGCAGTATCGACCGTTGTTTTTAGCTAAATATAAATAATTATCGGCTAATCTTAAAATTTCACTCAGGTGAGTATGCTCATGTGCATCAATACCGACCAAGCCAATACTGATAGTGATGTTTAACGTGCTCTGCATATAAGTAAATTGATGATTTTGTATGTCTATTCTTAGCTTATCCATTGTGATTTCACTCAGGTGAGTATGCTCATAAGCATCAATATCAACCAAGCCAATACTAATAGTGATATTTAACGTGCTCTGCATATAAGTAAATTGATGATTTTGTATGTCTATTCTTAGCTTATCCATTGTGATTACAGGGACCTCTATGTCGTCATTTACCACCAATGTAAATTCTTCACCGCCAAAACAATAAACATGTTCATCACCGGCATCGTGCCCATATTTATCGTTTACTTTTTAAAAAATCCAGATCAGCTAAGGCAAAACAATAGGGGTTAGAAAAGTCGATATGGTTATGAAAATGGCTTTTAAAAGCACGTCGGTTATGAAGCTGCGTTAAGCTGTCGCGTAATGCTAAATTAATAATTTCCTCTTAATTAGAGGCTCTCATCGATTTAAAAACATGTGAAACACCCCGCACAATAATATACGTCAGAGAAAGATTAATGATGAGCTTAAAATTTATTTCAACTAACCGTTTGTCGATAATATAAAACAGCAGTAACAACGTAATCAAAAAGCCAAAGCTGCTTATAAAGCCATGCTTTTTTCCAAACAATAAGTAAACCAATACAGGAAGAGTACACACCCAATGCGATATGCCAGTCTCTAGATTAATTGCGGTGATAGCGAGCAACACAACCGCAAACTAAGTATAAATAACAGCATAGCGATGCCATAATTTAGAGCGGCTTGTTCTCGTTTGGTGAAACCGCAGAAGAACTAAACTCGTTAAAAATACTCAATGTAGACAATGTACAAGGTTATTTTATTGGCCGCCCCGCACCAATTGAAGATGCGCTTAGCTTCCAAAACAAAGCACTACCCGCATAAAAACGCCACTAATTAGTGGCGCTCGGTATCAATACTGTCTTTTCGATAATAGCGTTTATGATAACTTTTCACTTTAGCATGCACGCCTTTACTTAAGCTTTTAAACTTAGCTTCTAGCACATCAACGCCGTATAAAATACCCACCACAAGCACCGAGAGCTTAATAGCAGCCCCTAGATTCTCGGTTGCTATCATCACGCCAATGGAGGCCAGTACCCAAATGGTGGCAGCAGAGGTAACCCCGACTACCGCACCGTCTTTTGCGAGCATTACGCCTGCGCCTAAAAAGCCGATGCCGGTAATTATTTGCCCGACCACGCGAGAATGATCAATCACATCCCCTTGTAAATTAAACGCAGTCGATAAAAACAAGTAAGTACCTAAAGTGATCAGTGCAGAAGTACGGATCCCTACAGGTTTGCCTCGCAATTGCCGTTCTATACCAATAATAGCCCCACAAAAAGCCGCCGTACCAATAGCTGCCCACGAGTATGGGGCTACATCGATAAAATCTAAAAATGTCACTTAAAATCCTATCTATTATTTTTTACCAATAGCAACTGCTGTTCTAAGCCTTTGACTACCAAAAGCAGACATTTTACTAAAATCGCTGCGTGCAATTGGCACATATTGACAGTCAATCGCTAATTGGTTGTCGTTACCTGGTTCGCAAAACGGGTCATGTACGTACACACAGTGCGCATCTAAATGAGTAACACAAACCCAATGCGGTGATTTTTTTCCATCAAACCGATAAGTACTTATTAACAGCAACACACTAAAACCTTGGTTTAACCAGGTTTCTATATCAGTTAGTTCAACATCTTTGTAGGTAACAGAAATATTAGCCGAGGCTATACCTTCAACAAATTGCTGATGTACTGTCGCCAGCACCGTTTTTTTATTATCACTGCGTACCCCATCTAAAAATAATGGCTCTGAGGTATTAACAATGACCTCACTTTTAAATCCCCGTTTATTTGCAGCCAATGCCAAGCCAAACGGATGACAACCACCATGCCCCGAGGTCATAAAAATAGTGGTGCCTTCACGCCATAAGGCAAGTTCATGTGACTGACTCAGCTCTGTGCTGTTATCAAGCGAGCCCATTGCCATTAATAATGCCGCAGGCCCGCAGGTAAACTCGGTAGTTTGCTGATACCATGGCGTTAAACGCTCAACTTGCAACTCGCTGGTTTGACGGATGTTTTTTTGCATGCGCAAGGCATCACTGTGATCATCGTAATAATCACTGTACTGACCAAAAACACGATACCCTACACTTTTATAAAGCCCTATGGCGCTGTCGTTATTTACTGCCACTTCTAAACGCAAATAAATACGCCCACGCTCACTAGTAGCTTTTTCAAGGGCTTTAAGCAGCGTTTTAGCAATTCCTTTGCCCTGCATCGTCGGTAATACGGCTAACGAATACAAACGTGCTAACCGCGTGCCTTTGTGGCACCACACTAAACCGTAACCACATAATTGCGCATTATGCTCGGCGACTAATAAAATCCCATGTTTAGCACTAAGCCAACGCTTTAAACTTCGCGCACTAAGCTTATCGTTACTAAAGCAGGCATTTTCAAGCGCCACTAATGCTTTTAAATCACTCGCGCTTGCAGGGCGAATACTAATACCCGCTCCTGCAAAAATCGTCATATCAGACAATGCGTTAAGCATTAGCCGCGACCTCGTGCTTCAAGGCGCTGTTTAAACTCATCCATAATGATCATGTATAACTCATCACCTAAGTAACCATCTTCTACTTTGTGATCAATACTTGGGTTATCGTTTACTTCCAACACATACGCACGGCCTTGATGCTCTTTTACGTCCACACCGTATAAACCCTTACCCACGGTTTTACATGCTTTTAAAGCAGCATCCAGTACAGCTTTAGGTAATTCAAACGTAGGCAATGTTTCAAAGCCACCCGAGAAAAACCGTTTCGCGTCATGGTTATATATTTGCCAATGGTTACGCGCCATTAAATAACGACACGCATAAATAGCACGGCCATTAAGTACCCCTACACGCCAATCGTATTCTGTGTACATGTACTCTTGCGCCAGAACTAGCGCACTTAAAGCAAATAACTCACTAAGCTTAACTTCTAATTCATCACGATTAGCAACTTTATACACGCCTTTTGAAAACGACCCTTCTGGCATTTTTAATACCAGCGGATAAGTAAACGACGCTTCTAGTTGCTCAATTGTGTCTTTTGATTGATCTGCCACAACTACGGTTTTTAAGCTCGGTACTTTTTGATAATTAAATGCATCATGTAAGTACACTTTATTACAGCATCGTAAAATAGACTCCGCATCATCAATCACCACTATACCTAAGCTTTGCGCTTTACTTGCAAGGCGGTAGGTTGGGTGATCAATCGCTGTTGTTTGGCGAATAAACAACGCATCAAATTGGGCAATATTGTCTATTTCCTCAAAGCTTAGTGCTTTTGCGTTAATACCATGTTTCGCTGCTGCTTTTATAAAACGGGCTATTGCATCTTTATCACTTGGCGGTACTTTTTCGTTATGATCAACCAATATCGCCATATCCCAACGAAAACGGCGCTCTACTTTACCAATACGCCATTGCGTTTGGGTAAACTCATTTAGCTTTTCAATAAACGCAGCATATTGTTGCTCGCTTAGGGACGCTAATGATCCTTGTTGTAATAAGCCTTGCTCATCAACAAATAAAATAGGCGCTGGGTATTGTTTAAAAACCGATTTAGCGGCTTTAGCTTGTTGATCATTTCCCGCGTGACCAAAATAAACAGCACCATCAATATGGCCAATATTTTGTAATGACGCTTGATTGCTTCGAAGCGCGTTAATTGTTTTTACACTCGGTAATACTTGGTGCTTGCGGGCTTCTGCAAGCAATGAACAATAATAACCCTTACTCAAGTATTGGCTTGAGTCGCATAAATTAATAATGCGGGTTTTAGGTTCGTTACGTTTGGGGTAATCTCGTAAATAGGTGTCAAATGTAATGACATTTTCAAATGAAAGAGCAAGCGTTTGCTCATTGTTATCAACCACTATTAAGGTTTTAAACACGACTTTTCCTAGTTAAGTCAAAATATACAAAGCAGCCTTGCTAATCAGTTAGCTCAGCGAATAAAACAGCAAATAGAAACACCTATCGCACTAAGTGCAGTATTTAGCAAATCACTTAATACGATAGGTGCTTTAACGAATATCTACTATAAACGTTAGCGCTTAAATTGCTTAAGCGACAGGTGATTTATATGCCCTTTTTTAGATGCGCACAAACGAGATATTTTTAGCGTAAAGATAAAAATTTTTGATGAACTTTTTTATTGCTAATTTATGTTTTAAAATAGCCAAAATTTAATACTAAAAGTGATCATCATGTCTCTTCCCGCTTGTCCTAAATGCCAATGTGAATACGTTTACGAAGACCAACAGCTGCTTATTTGTCCAGAATGTGCCTATGAGTGGAACCCAAATGTTATTAATGACGAAGACGCTATTTTAGTGAAAGACGCAAACGGCACTTTACTTGCTGATGGCGACAAAGTAACCGTAGCTAAAGATTTAAAAATTAAAGGTAGCTCACAAGTTATTAAAATTGGCACCAAGGCCTTAGTAAGACGTGTACTTGATAAAAAAGATCATGAGCTTGACTGTAAAGTAGATGGCATAGGTGAAATGATGGTGACGGCTAAATTTGTTAAAAAAGCCTAAACCCATTGAGATTAAAAATTAAATTCAGCCATAACCTGTGTAAACTTGGCGCTTTATTACATTAATAAACTAAAATCTACTTTAACCAATTGATTTTAAGCGCCTTTTAAAAATTAAAAATCTAAATTCAGTTCTCATAGTGGTGTGTTAGTTGTCTAATATTACGACTTCTGCTTTGTGAAAGTGTGTTTTTGCGCTTTGCAAAACATCGGCAGTAAACTTTGAGTTTGGCACTGGTATATCAATAACATTGCCACTTTTACAAAATAAAGTAACGGTATTTGACGCTAACTGTATTTTAATTATCGCCCCTTTAGGAATAAGCTGCATTCTACTTTTATTATTATTGAACCAGTGAGGTTTTTTGCAAAGTAGAACGTTTTCTCCAATATCAGAAAAAACACGCTCAGGCCTAAAAGTTAAGTACTTTATAATTAAAGCTGTGAGTAAAACACCCGTAATTGTGACGGTAAAAATCCCTATCTCCATAATATTCCCTTAAATTTATGTCCTTATTTAACTGCTTATCCGTTAATGATTATCAGACTCAAGTAAATCTTATAAGTTCACGCTATAAATGCCTTAGTTGTGTTGAGTGAAACCGGCTAACATCGAGCTATAAACACCCCTTAACTAGTTTATTATATTAGCTTATTAGGTAACACAGTTAATGTTTCATCGTAAGCGCGTTGATTAAAATTATTCGAATGCGGGTTCATAAAACCATGCAAATAATCAACACACTTAGCGGAAACATTAGGCTTTGTTTAAATGCCATATCAACCCCGCCATAGGGATCGACAATAGACTGAGCGTTTAGTTTTTCAGCTAATACTTTTAAAGCCGCTGTTTTACCAAATATATCACTAACCAATACTAAGTTCATAAACGGCTCATCTTTAATTTTATTCTATAAGTTTCAGGCAATTATTTAATAAAGAGGCCTACGAGATGCTGCGTCTCAGAGCAAAAGACAAATAAATACTACATTCAAAGCACTTTAACTACATCGTAACTATGTTTTACATCACCGAGTGTTAAACTAACTTCATCATCGACTTGTTTACCTAATAACTGTTGGCCTAATGGTGCACCAGAGGTAAGTACTTGTATAGTTGTGCCTTTAATATCAACGGTTAATCCACCAGCTGCTGGGCCTAAATAAAACCATTTTTGTGTGCCTGCATCATCAGCTAAACACACCAATGAACTGACTACTATTGTGCCTGTAACGGCGTCGTTGTAGATGGCTTCAAATAGTTGTATTTCTTTATAACACTCATTCACCCGATCAGCGTGACCTTGCGCTAAATACGCAGCTTCAAGCCCGAGCGTATCATATTGAGTTTCTGCAATACTTTCTTCGTGAGTCGCGGTATCGTGAGCTGTTTTAGCTGCAATTTTCGCAGTATTGAGCCGCTCTTCTAAGGCAAAACGCAGGTGCTCTATAACATGGGCTTTATTCATTTGGAAATTCACTAAATACGGTAAAAATAATTTTGCCATTTTATACCAATCTACTTTGATATGGGACCTATTTTAACGATAAGAAAATGACTCTATAACTAGGCAAAATTTTTGACATCTAGTTGTTCTAAATGAAAAAATTTTAACAACGTTATAGGGGAATTTAATTCGTTAAATTATTCAAATATTTATGCAGGTTGGTATTAGCATTGTTGCTACACCTAACACCATCCCTTTGCTGTGTAACAACAATGCTGATTTAAGCCTATGGCATATCCATTAATGCCTGTGTTTGCTGATCCACTTGCTTATCGTAGTTTTTAGCACTTAACCCAAGTAGCTCGGGTAATGTTGCAGCAATACAAATGGACGATAACGTGCCTACGACTATTCCTGCAAACAGAGCAATGGCAAATCCCTGAAGCGGCGCCCCTGCTAACAGCCAAACACTTGCCACCGTTGCAAGCGTAGTCCCGGAGGTAATAAGCGTACGAGTTAAGGTGCTTTTAATTGCACTGTTTATAATACTACTTGGTTTGAGTGTGATGTTTGTTGGTATGCGCAACAGCTCGCGCACCCTATCTCCAACTATTATTGAGTCATTTAATGAGTAGCCAATAATCGCCAACAAACTGGCTAGAACAGTTAGGTTAAACTCTATTTGTAACCATGAGAATAAGCCAACAACCAGCACTAAGTCATGAAATAAAGCCACCACAGAGCCTAATGCCAAACGCCATTCAAAACGAACAGCTAAATAAATCATTACCGCAACCATAGCAGCAAATAATGCTAAGCAGCCTTGTTCAAATAGTTCATCACCCACTTGAGAGCCAATATAAGCCGATGATAAAACCTCAGCATTTATAGTTGGGTTTTGGATTATAGCCGTTTTCCAGTCATCGTTATTGCTTGTATTATTGGGGCCTTGTGTTAGTTGAAAATGATTATTGCCCTGTGCTGTTAGCTCAAATTCACCCTGATGATTTTTTGCAATAAATTGCTCAAGCTGTTTTAGTTCAACACCTTGGCTGGTGGTAAACTCTGTTAAGTATCCACCCGTAAAATCAAGGCCAAAGTTTAGCCCTTTTTGTGCAATGGTGAATACCGACAGTAACACAAATATGGCGCTGATCAGCATGCCTGTATAACGTATACCAGACCCTGCCTCACATTTTAAAAAAGAATTAAGCATGCGCGTTTACTCCTGCTTTTTTACCCAGCTTTAAATATAAGCTTTGGCTTAAATATTTCGATACATACACACCAGTAAATACCGATGTGATAAGTCCCAGCGCCAGCGTTATAGCAAAGCCTTTTACAGGGCCATAACCTATGCCATATAAAATAATCGCGGTGATCATCGTGGTAATATTGGCATCTAAAATCGTATTCGCAGCTTGTTTATAGCCCTCTTGTATCGCTTGATATGGAGGGCGTCCTTTGCGGCGCTCTTCTTTAATGCGTTCAAATATAATCACGTTAGTATCAACCGCCATTCCTATGGTTAGTACCAAACCTGCAATACCAGGAAGTGTTAAAACCACCCCAGGTAATAATGACATTAACCCCACTAAAGACGTTAAATTTAAAACTAACGCAACATTTGCAATAAGCCCTAAACGACGATACCACAGCGCCATAAAGGCAAGCGTTAACCCCATGCCTAACATTAAGGCCGCCAATCCATTGTTAATGTTGTCTTGGCCAAGGCTTGGACCAATAGTTTGTTCATGTACTATGGTCACTGGCGCAGTAAGCGACCCCGCACGAAGTAATAGCGCTAAATCGGCAGCCGCTTGCTGGCTTTGCATATTGGTTATACTAAAGCGTGAGCTTAAATGCTGGGCTATATTCGCCACATTAATGACTTCGCTTTTTTTAACCACTTCACCTTTAGCATTTTGTGAATACTCTGAATAGAGCGTTGCCATCGGCTTGCCTATATTCGCCTTAGAAAACGCCGACATAGCATCGCCACCTTGGCTATCTAGGCTCAGTTGTACTAAAGGTTTACCCCAGTCATCACGGCCAATATTGGCATTATTAATATGCTCACCAGTAAAAATAGGCACAGGGTCGAGCTTAATAGTCCCACCCGATTGCAAATTAAATGTTTGCCCGCCTATCTCTTTAAGTTGATAAAATCCAAGTGACGCGGTAGCACCAATAATACGTTTTGCCTCGGCTGGGTCTTGTACGCCGGGTAGCTCAATGCGAATGCGCTGCTTACCTTGGCGCTGTGTAACCGCCTCGGTAATTCCTAACTCTTCAATGCGTGAGCGAAGCGTAGTGAGTGTTTGGCTCATGACTTGATTATCAAATGCGCTGCGCCCTTGCTCAGAATAACTCACTTTAACGACCTGTAAGTTGCCATGAGTTGATGTGGTTATAGTTAGATTTTCAAAGCGGCTTTTAAGATCGTTAATAACTAAGGTTAGCTTTTCGGCTGCATTTTCTAATGCACTTATTTCAAAGCCTTGGTTAGTTTGCTTTGCTTTAACACCATAGGCTTTTTGTTTAACAATAATGGCTTTCGTTTGTTGGTAAGCACTGAGTAATTGCTCATCAATGGCTTTATCTAAATCAACATCAAGTACAAACAATACTCCGCCGTTTAAATCAAGACCCAGCTTTATGGGCGATAAACCAAACTCTTGTAACCAAATAGGGCTGGTTGCATGTTCTACAATTTTAACTTGTGTATTTGGGTAATTCGATTTTATAGCCGCTTGAGCTTGGGCACTTTGCGTAGGTGTATTTAAAAGCACATTAATTGTTGCTTGGTTTTCTACCCCTTGGCTGACCTCAAACCCTTGGCTATTTAAAAAGCGCACTATGTTTTCAGTACTTGGTATTGCTTGTGTTTTAACCTCAGGAGCGGCACTAATATGCAACCACGATTTATTCGGGTATAAATTAGGTAAGGCGCTTATTGCTAGTAAAACCAATACAATCAGCATGGCTACATAGCTTAATTTAAATTTAGCCATAAATGGCTTTTTTTGTTTTTTTAGACTTAACATCGTTGTTCCTTATTACTCGGCATAGCCCAGTAACGTACCTATTAGGTACAATTAATCTGCAGGTCAAAACGCAAAGCGTTAAAACCAATTAAATTAAATAAGAAACATTAAGCGTGGTAGGTGGTTACCGCGGTGTATAATAAATTCGCATCTTTCCAGCCGCTCAAGCGCGACTTTTTACTTTTAAATACCCAGGTATACCAAGGCTGACTTATGGTGACAGCTTGCGGTCGCAAAAAAATATGCCTACACCCATTTAGGGCAAAAAACTCATGCACTACATCGTATTCAGGATCGCCCTGCGCACTGTGTAAAAATAAAAATGAGTTATTGGCTGTTAGCCTAGGTTGATGCGCAGCAAACTCAGAATGCTTTGAGTTTTTATGCTGTAAATTACCTAGCGATTTTAAAGGTGTGGGAGCGTTAGTTAAATTTTCGACATTAACAACATGGCTATAACTGCTTTGGTTACTGTTTAATTCGTGTTTTACACCCATAGCATGGCTTTGCACACTAAAGAGTGCGACAAAAAACAAGCATGTAGCTAAAAAACGCGAAATTTAAACATCTGTCATTTAAAACTAAAATAAAGGATAGCTAGTATATAAGGGCAGCTAATTAAAATACAATAGCCAACATTAAGCTATTTCATTTATATAAAAACAATACTGAGATCCTCGATGCGCTCCAGACAAAGTTCAGTAAAACGCCCCGATGCCATGAATTTAAAACAAAGCATTCAAACTCTTTGGCCTTATATCACTAAATTTAAAGGGCGTGTGCTTATTGCCATATTAGCGCTTGTGGGTGCTAAAGGCACGACACTTCTTATGCCATGGGCTTTAAAAGAAATAATTGATGCGGTTGATAAATCAATTAACCCCCTACTGCTCGTCCCAACCTTATTACTCGTTATGTACGGCGCACTGCGATTTGCCAGCGTGTTTTTAGGTGAAGTACGCGATGCTGTATTTTCTCGAGTCACCGAGCATGCCATGCGTGATATTGGCCTTAAAGTATTTAAACATTTGCATTCGTTAGATTTAGCCTTTCATTTAGACAGGCAAACTGGCGGTATAAGTCGAGACATAGAGCGCGGCACCAGTGGCTTAAGCTTTTTGATGCGCTTTTTAATGTTTAATATTGTGCCCACGTTGTTTGAAATAATTACCGTGGCGATTATTTTTGGCACCTTGTTTTCTATTTGGTTTGCGTTGATCACCCTACTTGCTGTGGCTATTTATATCCTTTTTACCGTGACAGTTACCCAATGGCGAAACCGCTTTATTCGCGAGTCAAACGCTGCCGACAACCAAAGTAACACCCGCGCCATCGACAGCTTATTAAATTACGAAACCGTTAAATACTTTAATAACGAAGAGTATGAAGCTAAAACTTACGATACGTTTTTAGCAACCTGGGAACAAGCACGATTAAAAAACAGACTCTCGTTACTGGCGCTAAATTCAGGGCAAGCGCTCATCATTGCCTGTGCAATAACCGCATTAATGTGGCTTGGCGCAAGCGAGGTCGTCACGGGCGAGTTAACGATTGGTGAACTGGTGATGATCAATGCGTATATGATTCAACTCTTTTTACCGCTTAACTTTTTGGGATTTGTGTACCGTGAAATACGCCGAGCCCTTACCGACCTTGAAAACATGCTTGGATTACTAAATACCTCACCCAAAGTAGCAGATAGCGAAACCGCGCAACCATTAGCACTCAAAAATGGGGCAATTAGCTTTGAAAATGTTAGCTTTAGCTACGATAGTAAACGCCCTATTCTTAAGAATGTCAGTTTTCATGTAAACCCTGGTGCTAAGGTAGCGGTTGTAGGTGCTAGTGGCGCAGGTAAAAGCTCGTTAGCCCGCTTGTTATATCGTTTTTATGAACTTTCATCAGGCGCTATAAAAATTGATAATCAAGCCATAAACACAGTCACCTTGGCAAGTTTGCGTAAAGCTATTGCCATAGTGCCGCAAGATACTGTGTTGTTTAATACCAGCATACGCGAAAATATTCACTATGGCAGACCTAGCGCCAGTGAAGATGAGGTAAACAAAGCAATTAATATGGCGCATCTAACAGACTTTATTAATAGCTTAGACAAAGGCGAGAAAACCCTCGTGGGTGAGCGTGGGTTAAAAGTCTCAGGGGGTGAAAAACAACGGATAGCCATTGCCCGTGCTATTTTAAAGCAATCACCCATCTTAATCTTTGATGAAGCAACCTCTGCGCTCGACTCTCATGCAGAGCAAGCTATTTTAAAAGCAATGCGTGAAGTGGCAAATGATCACACCAGTATTGTTATTGCGCACCGACTTTCGACCATAACCGATGCAGACTCAATTATTGTTTTAAAGGCTGGTGAAATTATTGAACAAGGCAAACACCAAGAACTACTAGATCAAAACGGTGAATATGCCCGTATGTGGGCATTACAGCAAAAGCAGTCAAAGGCGCAATAAACTAAGCCGCTCAAGAACGATTGAAGTAGTTGAGTGTTTTTTTACTATTTTGATAGTATTTTATTCATCTTATCGACCGGTACGGTTATTCACCTCAAAAGGTTTATTTGCAGTGAAGTTATCAATACAATCAGATGGCTATTTTTATAACAAAAATATAACGAATTAAATAACGTGAATTTATAGGGGAATATAATGAAAAAGAGTTTAATTGCAGCGGCGCTCGCTGCCACATTTATTACCGGCTGTTCAGAGCCACAAACTACAAAAACTGAGCAAGTCGCAGCCGTTGCAGAAAAACCACAAGCAACTGAGAAAGCTGAATTAGGCACGTTTGGGGTTGATTTAACTGCCCGCAATGAAGCTGTAAAACCAGGCGATGACTTTTTTATGTATGCCAGCGGTTCATGGTACGACAACTATGAAATGCCAGCAGATAAAACACGCTATGGTGCGTTTTCTGCGTTAGCTGAACGCAGTGAAGAACGCGTAAAAGAAATCATTGAAGACATTGCAGCACGTGAAAATTTAAATGCAGAAGAGCAACTAGTTGCTGATTTTTATAATTCGTACATGGATACCGACACGCTTAATAAGCTCGGTGTAACTCCCATTAAACCATTGCTTAACGATATTAACGCTGTCGACTCAACTGATGACTTAGCAAAAATATTTGGTAATTCATGGCTCACAGGTGTTAGCGCCCCAATTGGTGGTGGTATGTGGTTTAACCGTTTAGATCCCAATAAATACGAAATGTCATTAGGTGCAGGTGGCTTAGGCTTACCCGATCGCTCTTACTACCTTGAAGATGCAGAACGTTTTGTAAAAACCCGTGAAGCGTATGTTGCACATATTGCCGATATGCTTAAATTTGCTGGTGTTGAAAATACCACTGAACGTGCACAAGCAATTTTAGCGTTAGAAACAAAAATTGCAGAAGGTCATTGGCCACGTGAAAAACGCCGTAATCGTGACATAACGTTAAATCAAATAAAACGTGACGAGTTAAGTACCCAGTACCCTGGATTTAATTGGGATTTATACTTTGCGCAAACAGGTTACAAAGTACCGCAGCTAAACGTGTCGCAGCCTGAACCTGTAAAGGCCATGATTGATTTAATCAACAACGAAGATATAAGCGTATGGAAAGACTACCTAACGTACCATGCAATTAATGGCAACGCTGGGCTGTTGTCAGAAGACATATTTAACAAAAGCTTTGCTTTCTTTGGTAAAGAGTTAAATGGTCAACAAGAGCCTCGTCCACGCTGGAAACGTGCTATCAGCCAAATGTCTGGCACTAGTTCACTAGGCTTTGCGATTGGTAAAATTTATGTAGATCGTTATTTCCCTGAGTCATCAAAGCAACAAATGTCTGAGCTAGTTGAAAACTTACGCACAGCGCTTGGCGAGCGTATTGATAACTTAGATTGGATGGGCGCAGAAACAAAAGTAAATGCGCGTGCAAAATTAGCGGCGTTTGTGCCAAAAATTGGTTACCCAGATGAATGGCAATCGTATGAAGGCTTAAGCATTAGCAAAAATGATTTAATGACTAATGTAAAAAATATGCGTGAGTTTTTCCAGGCTGAAAGTGTAGAAAAAGAGCTGAAAAAGACCGACCGCAATCGTTGGGGCATGACACCACAACGTGTTAATGCTTACTACAATAGTTCGTTTAACGAAATTGTATTCCCTGCCGCTATATTACAACCACCGTTTTTCGATCCAAATGCAGATCCTGCGGTAAACTACGGTGGTATTGGTGCTGTGATTGGCCACGAAATGGGTCATGGTTTTGATGATCAAGGCTCAAAATCTGACGCTAACGGCATACAACGTAATTGGTGGACTGATGAAGATCGTGCTGCTTTTGATGCTAAAGCCGACAAACTGGCGGCTCAGTACAGCAAATACGAACCAATTCCAGGTAACTTTGTAAATGGCCGTAATAGCTTAGGTGAAAATATTGGTGATGTAGGTGGTTTAGCCATGGCTTATCATGCCTATAAACTAAGCCTAAATGGTAAAGAAGCCCCTGTGATTGATGGTGTAACCGGCGATCAGCGTTTCTTCTTAGCGTGGGCACAAGTATGGAAAGAAAAACGTACTGAGCAAAGCATGTTAAACCAATTACGTGGCGGTACGCATGCGCCAGGTCGCTTTAGAGCACAAGCGCCTCGTAACCACGACGCTTGGTATAAAGCATTTGATGTAAAACCAGGTGATGAGTTGTACTTACCAGAAGACGAACGTGTTCGTATTTGGTAATCCCCTGACAACTGTTCATCGATTGTAAGGTATTAAACAACCCGCTTTGGCGGGTTGTTTTATTTTCCAACCATAATAACTGTTTCCCTTCGTTACTTAGTAATCAATCTCAATACTTACTAGCCCTGCCCCGCATTTACCTTTAGAATATGGGCTTGCAAATTTTTTCAATTATTTATACATATTAAGGCGAAACGCAGATGGGAAGAGCTTACCAAAACAAAAAAGATTCAATGGCTAAAACTGCGGGTGCTAAAACTAAAGTTTATTCAAAATACGGTAAAGAAATTTATATTTGTGCTAAAAACGGCGGTATTGACCCAGACGGTAACCTAGCACTGCGTCGTTTAATTGAACGCGCTAAAAAAGACCAAGTACCGGCTCACGTAATTGAACGCGCCATTGATAAAGCTAAAGGCGGCGGCGGTGAAGACTATGCAGCTACGCGCTACGAAGGTTACGGCCCAGGTAATTGCATGATTATTGTTGACTGTTTAACCGACAACAACAAACGTACCTTTGCTGATGTACGTGTGTGTTTTACTAAAGCAAATGCTAAAATTGGCGCACAAAACTCGGTATCACACTTATTTGATCACCTTGCTATTTTTGTATTTGACGGTGACGACGATGAAACCGTTCTTGAAGCGCTAATGATGGCTGACGTTGATGTAACCGATGTAGAAGTAGAAAACGGTAAAGTGACCGTATTTGCACCGCACACTGAATACAACAATACGCGTACCGCACTTGAAGAGATGGGTGTGACAGAGTTTGACGAAGACTTAATAGCCTTTGTACCCCAAGTAGAAGCCCCTATTGAAGGCGAAGATGTAGAAGTGATGGAACGCTTTTTAGCCATGCTTGAAGATTGTGACGACGTACAAAATGTTTACCACAACGCACAATTTTAAACATTAAGGCTTAATCGTATTTAAAGGCCAACTTAGTTGGCCTTTTTATTGATTTTAAAATGGATTATTAATTTTGAATACCCTTTCACAACTTCGCAGCGGCCAATTACTTGGTGCTAAACACCTACAATTAGTTGAAGCGCTAAGCCACTTTCCAGAGGAAATTTTTACCCTCGCGGATACCCTTGAAGTCTTGGATTTATCTAATAACAATTTATCTGATTTACCTGATGAATTTGCTTGCTTAACAAAATTAAAACGACTGTTTTTATCGTTTAATCAGTTTAACCATATACCTAAAATACTCGCTAAGTGCACTGCTTTGATCATGGTTGCATTTAAAGGTAATTACATCACTGAATTTGCAGATCACTGCCTACCTAAAGCGATTGAATGGCTTATTCTTACAGATAATAAAATAGCTAAGCTGCCTGCAACATTTGGCCAATACACCGCGCTTAAAAAGCTGGCATTGGCAGGTAATCAGCTCAGTGAGCTACCAATAAGCATGGCAAACTGCCATAACCTAGAACTAATTAGGCTCTCTGCAAATCAGTTAACTCAAATTGATGATTGGCTATTTGAACTACCAAAGCTGACTTGGCTTGCATTTGCAGGTAATTGCTTTAATAAATCACAGTGCCTTACCCAATCAAATTTAACCAATAAACCACTGGCAGATTACTCACTCAGTAAAGTAATAGGCCAAGGCGCATCAGGAATTATCCATCTTGCTTATTCAACAAATAAAGAGCCGGTTGCTGTTAAGTTATTTAAAGGGACTATTACAAGCGATGGTTATCCGCTGGATGAAGTTAATTGCTGCTTGCAAGCGCTTGAGCATCCAAACTTAATTAAAGTACTGGCTTACATTGAACAACAGCAACAGCTTGGTTTAGTGATGGAGTTAATTGATTCAAGCTTTACAAATCTTGGCTTACCGCCGAGCCTTGAAACCTGTACTCGAGATACATTTGAAAGCGATTGCCACTACTCTACCCAAGTAATTTATGCCATAGCGCAGCAAATGGTTAGCACTGTGGCCCACTTGCACCAGCACAATATAAGCCATGGTGATATATATGCGCACAATACCATGGTTGACCCGCACGCGCGTGTGCTGTTTGGAGATTTTGGCGCGGCAACTGATCTTACTATGCTCAGTGACTATCAACGTCAACAAATGCAGTTAATAGAAGTGCGTGCTTTTGGGTGTTTAATCGAGGATTTACTCACAACCTGCCAAGAGCAAAGCGCTGAAGTCATGCACTTAAAACATATTGCGCAGCAATGCATGAGCGAAAATATCACACAGCGGCCAACACTTAGCGCATTAGCTGACTTTTTATAGTGGTTATGCGGCCATTAATATTATGGCCGCAAGCTAAAATTGAACACTATTTTTGTTTTTTAAACGGGTAAATTTGTTGCTTCAGCATACCTACAGGCATGTAATCACCCACAACCCCATATTCTTTAGGCCACTCTGCTTGCCCTTTTACTGCAGTCCCAAACAAGTAATCTAAAAACGAAAAATGGGCTGCATAATTTCTATCAATTGCGGCTTTGTCGGATGCGTGATGCCAATGATGAAACTGCGGTGTAACCATAAGATACTTTAACCACCCAAATTTTACATTTACGTTGGCGTGATTAAATACCGCTTGAAAGCCTACAATAATCACGTACAAACTAATAATTTGCTGTGAAAAACCCAGCACAAATATAGGCGTTAACACTAAACTACGGGTGATCAGTATTTCTAAAATATGCTGACGAGAGCCTGCGAGCCAATCCATTTCTTTGGCACTGTGGTGCACACCATGAAATCGCCATAAAAAGGGGACTTCGTGATACGCACGATGTGTCCAATACTGCATTAGATCAGCCACCAAAATAATTAAAAATAGCTGCAGTATAAACGGCATTTGCGCTATGTAACCTTGTAATGTGCTCGACACCGCCCAACCAAAACCATAATGCACAAAATGATTCGTAACCAGTAATACAAAACCCACTATTAAGTGATTAACAAAGAAATGGTTTAAATCCCCGCGCCATTCACTACGCAATATTTTTTGCTCTTTTCGATGCGGAAGCAGTTTTTCAATTAAAATAAAAATTAAGGTTGAGCCTAATAAGTCTAATATAAACCAGTCTAAGCCAATATAAGGGGTGTTATCTGCAAAGTCATTCACTTCAACATTCGGACCGCCAAAGCCAATTGCCAGTACGATAAAAAACCACGCAGTCGCACCCAAACGCTTATTGGTATTTCGTACAAAATTTAGTAAGCCTAGACTTCCTGAAATAATAAGGGCAACAAACATAAGCTGACGTAAAAACTCGACGCTATAGCTTTTGCGTAATTCGGGAGTCGTTAAATATTCAGGAAAGTGGAATGCAAGCACTCCTAAGCAACTTAATATTGCCAAAAAGCAAGCAATATAACCGCTGATATTACCCTCACCGATTTGTAGGTGGCTAGTACGAAATATTTTTTTAGTGACGTGTTTTAGCATTATTTCCCTTAATATAATATGCAGTCCCTATTCTAGGGCGTATATTCTAGCAAACTTTGGGCTAACTAAAACACAAAAAAAGCCACGCAGTGCGTGGCTTGGCTGGATAAAGTAAAATTTAACTACACGGAAAAATTATAAATAAGCACCCAGCGCTTTAACTTGATCTAACATGCGGTTTGAGAAACCCCATTCGTTGTCGTACCACGCCATTACTTTAACCAATTTACCATCAGCACGCGTTTGCGTTGCATCAAAAATAGATGAGGCTGGGTTATGGTTAAAGTCGATAGAAACAAGCGGCAGCTCGTTGTACTCTAAAATACCTTTCATTGGCCCTTCTGAGGCTGCTTTAACTACTTGGTTAATTTCTTCAATACTTGTGTTACGCTTAGCAATAAATGTTAAATCAACTAACGACACATTAATGGTTGGTACACGTACCGCCATACCATCTAGTTTACCGGCAAGTTCAGGCAGAACTAATCCAACCGCTTTTGCAGCACCCGTTTTAGTTGGGATCATAGATTGAGTTGCACTTCGCGCACGGTATAAATCTGGGTGGTATACATCCGATAAATTTTGATCGTTGGTATAAGCGTGAATAGTAGTCATGCTACCTTGTTCAATCCCTACCGTATCGTTTATTGCTTTGGCTACTGGCGCTAAACAGTTGGTTGTACACGACGCGTTTGAGATGATGTTGCTATCGGCATTAATTACATCGCTATTTACACCATGCACTACCGTTGCATCCATATCTGTACCAGGTGCCGATACCACTACTTTTTTAGCACCGGCTTCAATATGCTTATTAGCTGCTTCGCGTGACGTGAATAACCCCGTACATTCAAGTACTATGTCAACGTTTAACGCTTTCCATGGTAAATTAGCAGGGTCACGTTCTTGCGTTAGCGTGATCACATCATCGCCAATTAGCATAGTGTTATCTTTAAGTGTTACTTGCTGTGAAAAACGACCATGTACTGAGTCAAACTGAGTCAGATGAGCATTTACATTGGCTGGGGCTAAATCGTTAATAGCCACAATTTTAATTTCATTATTTTGCGCTGATTCATACAGTGCACGCAATACATTACGACCAATTCGGCCGTAGCCATTAATTGCTACATTAATCATTTTTGACTCCTATTAACTTCACATGCTTGGCGAGCAAGCGTTTCAATAGCTTGCCAGTCTTTATTTTCAATAAGTTGCTTATCTAACATCCAGGTACCACCTACGCAAATAACATTGTTAAGTGCTAAGTAATCAGGAGCGGTTGCTAAACTAATGCCACCGGTTGGACAAAAAGTAATATCAGGTAATGGGCCGCCAATAGATTTAAGCATAGCAGCACCGCCTGCAGCTTCTGCAGGAAAAAACTTTAAGAACTTAAAACCATGAGCAGCTAAGTTCATCACTTCGCTTGGGGTCGCTGCACCGGGTAAAAATGGAATAGAAGACTCTTTTGCCAGCGCTAATAACTCATCGCTAACACCTGGGCTTACCATAAAGTCAGCACCCGCCTCTACTGATGCGTTAAAGCTTGCTTTATCCACCACAGTACCTGTACCAACATAAGCTTCGGGCACTTCCGCTTTCATTAGTTTTACAGCCTCAGCTGCAATGGGTGTACGCAGTGTAATTTCAAGTGCTTTTAAGCCACCGTTATATAACGCTCTTGCAAGTGGTGCGGCATCTTCTAATTTTTCGATTACCACCACTGGCACTACCGGTGCCGATGCTAAGATTTTTTCAATACTCATTACTTGTTCCTCATTACCCAATATGGCTAATTATTATTCAAGTCCAAAAGCACTTGCACCTAAATCGGCACTGCTTACGATATTTCTAAATCCAGTAAATAATTCACGACCTGTACCAAACGTTTGGCTTGCTTGGCTAATTTGCGGCTCTCGTTTAGCAAGCTCTTCATCACTTACATGCACTTTTAAAATACCATTAGGCGCATCTAAAGTAACAATATCGCCTTCATGGATTTTAGCTATAATGCCACCTTCTACCGCTTCAGGAGCTAAGTGGATTGCCGCTGGTACTTTGCCTGATGCGCCCGACATACGTCCGTCGGTAACAATAGCTACTTTATAGCCCTGATCTTGTAATGTTGCCATTACCGGCGTGAGCTTATGAAGCTCTGGCATGCCTTTAGCCTTAGGGCCTTGCTCTTTAAGAACAGCAATGAAATCTTGGTTTAGTTCGCCACGGCTGTAGGCATCTTGTAACTCACCTTGTGAGCTAAATACTTTAGCCGGTGCCGACACCACTTGATGAGACTTTGCAACCGCAGAAACTTTAATAACCGCTTTACCTAAGTTACCCGTTAGTAGCTGTAAACCACCTTGCTTACTAAATGGGTTACTTACTGGGCGAAGTACTTCTTCATCATGTGAGTTTTCTGGACACGCTACCCACTTAACTTTGCTTGGGCCGTTCGCATCACTCATAATTAGGTTGTCGTCTTTATCGAGTAGTGGCTCACACATGTAAGGTGCAAGGCCTTCGCCTAAAATAGTGGTTACGTCTGTATGAAGGTAACCAGCACCTGCTAATTCTCGCATTAAGAAGCCCATTCCGCCGGCTGCTTGAAAGTGATTAACATCTGCTGAGCCATTTGGGTAAATACGCGTCAGTAGTGGAACAACCGCTGATAAATCAGACATGTCTTTCCATGTAACTTGAATACCGGCCGCTTTAGCAATCGCCACAATATGGATTGCATGATTGGTTGAGCCACCTGTTGATAACAACCCAACTAAGCCGTTAATTATAGTTTTTTCGCTGATCACATCCGCTAAACACGGGCCATCTTTGTTTTCAGTAAGCTGCTTAAGCATAGTTTCAACCGCATTACCGGTTAAGCCATCACGCAGTTCTGTGTATGGATTTATAAACGAGCTACCTGGAAGGTGTAAGCCCATAATTTCCATTAGCATTTGGTTTGAATTTGCAGTGCCATAAAATGTACAGGTACCGGCGCTATGGTAAGAAGCGCTTTCAGCTTCTAGTAGCTCTTCACGAGATACCAGTCCTTGCGCAAACTTCTGACGAACACGTGCTTTGTCTTTGTTTGGAATTCCTGACTGCATTGGCCCTGCCGGTAAAAAGTACACAGGTAGGTGGCCAAATGATAAAGCACCAATTAATAGACCTGGGACGATTTTGTCACATACGCCTAAACAAAACACACCATCAAACACGTCATGCGATAACGAAACCGCAGTAGACATAGCAATAACGTCACGAGAAAAAAGCGATAGCTCCATGCCGTCACGCCCTTGGGTCACACCATCACACATCGCAGGTACGCCGCCAGCAACTTGCGCGGTGGCGTCAAATTTAGTGGCAATGCTTTTAATTAAATCGGGGTATTCTTTGTAAGGCACATGCGCAGATAACATGTCGTTATATGAATTGATAATTGCAAGGTTTGGCACCTCGTCTGCTTTTAAACGCGCTTTGTCATCGCTGCTACACGCAGCCATTACATGAGCAATATTGCCACAGCCTAATCCAGCACGAACTCTTGTTTGTTTTTTGGCGTGCGAAATACGCTCTAAATAGGCTTTACGGGTTTGTTTACTGCGCTCAATAACGCGTTCTGTGACTTCTTGAATTCGAGGGTGCAACATAATTTTACTCATCTCTATTCGTTAGAGGATAAAGGCTCAGTAACAACTATAGACTCCACGAAAATAACTGTACTGAGCATCTTTGACTTACCCGTTCAAAGGTACGCTACCAGGGAGCCTCTCACAACAACCCTGACACCGGTGTCAGTCATTAACGCATGACAATGACACCGGTGTCAACCCTTAGTAATAAAAATACTTCTTTTTTTTAGCATGTACAATAAATAAACGTGAATTTTTAATGAAATATCAGTGGAAAATAATGAAGATTAAAATGCAGATAAAAAAAAGCCCGAGTAAGCGTCACTCATACTCGGGCTACTGTGAAAAAGCGATGTTATTTTACGGCTGCGGTAGACTCACGCGTGATTAATTTTGCTTCTAAAATCACTTTATAAGGCGACTCTTGCGGCTCAATAATGTGGGTAATTAATTGGGTAACCGCTTGTTTAGTCATTTCTTCTACAGGTTGAGCAATGGTCGTTAGGCCTGGCCATATATGGCGCGCTATGGGCGCATTATCAAAGCCTGCAATAGAAATATCGTCTGGAACGCGTAAGTTGCGCTGAGTGGCTAATTTAAGTACAGCGGCTGCCATGTAATCATTCGATGCAAATACAGCAGTAGGACGTGGAGATAAATCTAAAATACTACGGGCACTGTCTACCCCTGAATGGTAACTAAAGTTACCCTCTTCAACTAAGCGTTCGTTAAATTCAATACCATGGGTTGCCAGTGCGCGTCTGTAGCCTTTAAAACGCTGCTGTGTAGCACTGTGATCTGGGTGACCTTTAATAAACGCGATAGAGGTATGCCCTAGGTTTATTAAATGTTCGGTAATCTCAAATGCGCCCTGCTCGTCATTACTGGTAACAGAAATAGAGTCATCTTCTAAAATAGCAGAAGCCACTCGGGCATAAGGAATTTTTCTCGACTTTAAAAAATCAACCAGTTCTGAAAAGTCACAAAATGGTGGCGTAAGTACTAAACCGTCAAGGCGTGATGACTGTAATAGCTGCTCTATGTTATTAATAAGTGCCTCACCTCTGAGCTCACAAGGGTGAATCAACAAGTTATAGTTGTTTTCTTGGCATGCAGCCAATGCGCCTGTTTGCACACGGGTGATATAACTTTTACTTGGATTGTCGTATAAGCAACCAATAATAAAACTACGGTTTTGTGCAAGTCCTCGAGCAATCGGGTTTGGGGTGTAATCTAGTTCTTTAAATACCGCTAACACTTTTTCGCGTGTAGCTGCACTGACATTAGGCTCATTGTTGAGTACTCGCGATACGGTTTTTTTAGAAACACCTGCATGACTGGCAACGCTGTTTATAGTGACTTTTTTCATCTATTTATTTCCAAATGTATGCAACGTAATTAAACCTGTTGACTCGTATGCAAACACGCGGCAGCACCAATTAAAGGAATGTTGTCTTGTGTTACTAATGTGACCGGTATTTGACCTGTGTACTGCGACATAATGCCTTTTTGCGAAAAGCGCTCAATAAAGCGGCTTTCCAGTAAACGAGCCTGCATTCTTGGTAATATGCCACCGCCAATATAAAGGCCGCCTAAGGCGCCGTAGGCCAACGCTAAATCGCCTGCAACACTGCCAATCCAATCACAAAATTGATTAAGGGTTGCTTCACACACTTCGCATTCACCACTATTGGCTAAGCTACTAATTTGTGCAGCGTCTAAATTCTTTGCGGCGACCCCTTTAACTGCAGCCATCGCTTTGTACAAATGAGCAATGCCAGGGCCCGAAAATACCGTTTCTACCGATACATGTGGGTGGTCTTTTTTGAGTTCTTGAATAAGTTGAGCGTCGAGTTGATTAACGGCTGCTAAGGAAATATGCCCGCCTTCTGAACTCATCACCGCGCATGAATGTGCGGTTCTAACTAAGCACGCTGCACCAAAACCAGTGCCTGGACCCATTACACCTATATTGGCAGACTCATCCGCTTGACCAGGTTTAACAGTGACATTTTGTGAAGGGTCTAAATACGGTGCTGCGTAGGCAAAAGCAGCAAAGTCATTTATAACGCTTAATTGAGTAAGGTCAAAGTGGTGTTTAAAATCATTGACGCTAAAGTGCCAACCTAAATTAGTTAAGTGAACTTGCCCTGCATTTATAGGGCCTGCTACTGCTAAGCACGCACGTTTAGGATTTATATGAGACACTGTTGATAAGTAGTACTCGGTAGCACTTTCGAGCGATCCATAGTTAGCACTGGGAAACGTAAGATTATGCTCAATGGTAAATTGATTACTTGATTCGTCGAACCCAGTGATCAACGCAAAACGAGCATTTGTGCCGCCAATATCGGCAACCAGAATAGGATCAAAGTGTGTGCTAGAGTGTAAACCCATAGTGTTATCTCTTTTGTTTAAGTAATGAGTACTTATTATTTTAATGGGGTATCATTGATACTTATTTACTTTGAGCTATCACCTCAAAGCAGCTATCACTGTAAAAAAAGCTACCTTAAATAATAAAGGTAGCTAATACGTTTTGACAACAAAATGATAAAACGCCCCTATTGTGACACCGGTGTCATGTCAAAATCAATAAAAAAATGCCTTTATTGATAAATAAGCTTGAAAAAATCCATCAATAAACGAGAATAGCCTCTTATTGTCCTCTTTAGTAAGTAATCGTGATGAAAGGTAAAGCCACCTCGTTTGATATAGCCCATTATGCTGGGGTGTCTCAATCTACAGTTTCTCGTGCTTTACGAAATAGTCCACTGGTAAATGACGAAACACGAAGACGTGTTCACGATATTGCTAAAAAACTTAATTACAAAGTAGACAAAAACGCCAGTAACCTTCGCACTCAACAAAGCAGTACCTTAGCATTATTGTTGTTTGAAGACCCTACCTCAGATGAGTCACAAATAAACCCGTTTTTTTTAGCCATGCTGGGCAGTATTACCCGTGCCTGCGCTAAAGAGGGTTACGATTTACTCGTGTCATTTCAATCGGCAAGTGCTGATTGGCAGGCAGATTACGAAGACAGTCACCGTGCAGATGGCATCATTTTATTGGGTTATGGCGACTACATTGATTTTCAGCCAAAATTTAACACCTTGCTTGAACAAAACACCAAGTTTGTTTGCTGGGGAGCAAGTGTTGATAACCGCCCTGATTTAACCATAAGTTGTGATAATTATGGCGGCGGTAAACTCGCCGCTGAGCATTTTTTGGCACATAGCCGCAAAGACTGCGCGTTTATAGGCGATGCCTCTGATCATAGCCCTGAATTTTTTGCCCGTTTCAATGGTTTTAAAGACGCGTTACAACAAAATGGTATTACACTTAATGATCGTAAAATTGCTAACGCTATTTCTACTGAAGAGTCTGGCTATCATGCCACGCGTTCGTTAATTGCTAATAACATTACCTTTAATGCACTTTTTGCTGCCAGCGACCTTATTGCAATAGGCGCAATACGGGCTTTAAAAGAAGCCAATATAAATGTACCAAAAGATGTGGCCGTAATTGGCTTTGATAATATATCTATTGCCAGTTACATAAATCCGCCGCTGACAACCATAGAACAAAACACCACTATAGCGGGGCAAATGTTAGTTGAGAACTTATTAAAACTGATTCGTGGTGAACAAGTACAAAGCACCCTACTGCCCCCGCGTTTAATTGCACGTGGGTCGAGCTAACACCGCTTTTAAAAACTAGCAAAAAAAAGGCAATAACACCCTGTCACCCTTAAATTTATTCAGGCTTTATTGCGTTTTTACGGTCATTTGTCCTTTTTGTTTTTAACACTAAAGCAAGTGGTTTCTTTGCATTAACAGGCTATTCACACCTTGCTATAACATTAGTTTTTTTAATCTGAAAGTGGCTGTTTTTAATGTAATTTTTCACTCGTCAATGCACTATTTTATCTCTACAATCGCACTTTTATTTTCATGTTAAATTTTCAAGTGATCATCTCATGCTTTTAACCATCGTTTATATTATGGGTATTACAGCAGAAGCCATGACTGGTGCTCTTAGCGCTGGACGCAGAAACATGGATTGGTTTGGTGTTATGTTAGTGGCCAGTGCTACAGCAATTGGTGGTGGCAGCGTGCGAGATATTTTATTAGGTAATTACCCACTGACTTGGGTAAAACACCCAGAATATTTAATGATCACTTGCCTAGCCGGTATTGTGACTACTTGGTTGGCAAAATGGGTGGTTAAATTTAAAGGCATATTTATGCGCCTAGATGCCCTAGGGCTTGCCGCATTTAGTATAATTGGCTGCCAAGTTGGGCTAAATATGGGTTTGCACTATGGAATTTGTGTAGTTGCAGCCATAGTAACCGGTGTATTTGGTGGGTTGTTACGTGATTTAATTTGTCGACAAGCGCCATTAGTACTTCATCATGAACTTTACGCAAGCGTAGCGCTTATTGTTGCTTGTTTATACTTAGCACTGCACCACTACAACATTGATGACAATATCAGCGTGGTTGCAAGTTTAGTGGTAGGTTATTTAATTCGAATGGCATCGGTACGCTTTAAATGGCGCTTACCTACATTTAGTTTGTTAGAGCCCTCTAATTTAAATAATGAGCAATAACAACAGCGGTTAATGCCCACCTCCACTAGCGCTTTTAAAGAGCCCTATTACTTTGCGGGCTAATAAACTGGCCACAAAAAATAACCCCAAAGCAAAACACAGCATACTCAAAGGCAAAAATAAGCTTTCATGCAATACACCGTTATTATCAACGTATTGATAATAACTATTCTCTACAAGCATAAAAATAACGCCTGTTAGTAACAAGCAAAAACCAAGCATCAATGTTTTATTAGTAAGTAAGTGCATAGTATGACCCGTGGTGACTCTTATAAAATAGTGTTTTATCTTTGTATCATCACACAGTCATTTAGAGTGACTGAACAAAGAATTAAGTTACCATTACAAACGCCTAAAATTGGGGCAATTAGCTTTTAAGCGATACGTTTAGACATATAGTAAAAATGGTCGTCACCTTTATCTATAATAAATCCCGTTCGAGCATAATGCGGGTACGCTGGGCTTATTTTAAAACGCGTAGCCTAAGTTGTATAGCACCTAGGAGCACGGCTAAACGAGAACACTCATTAATTGCTGCTGCACGGCAAAGGTAAATAAAAGAATAATCCATATAATTATTAGCAAGTTATTTGCAAGCGTCAATCTAACCGCCCCTATAATTGAATACATTTCCCAATTAACGAGCAATGTAATAACGATCAGAAAAGAAATAACTCTTTGTCCATACTTGTATACTAAATCTTGCATATCAACCTTACTACCTAAATTAAAAACACCCAACAACAGCTACTTTAATATATCTTTTATTTACTTTCGAATTTCGCTCAGTGAAGTGGGTCTAAAATTTGAGTTCGTTGTATTAGGTACAACTGATACCCGCTCTGCCTTATTTATTGAGAACTTAAACAAATCTAAATCTTGTGTTTGCTGTACTACACCTGAAACAAAATACGGTATTTTTGAGTTTAAGTTTTCAGCTTTGCCTAGATTATCGTTTAATTCTGATTCTTGAAAATAAGTCGCTGCCGATAAATTTGCATCAAACGGATAAACATCCTGTTCATTAGGCACGCCATCGCCGTATTCGTCTTTATTTTGCCACGTGCCTACCTGGGTAGTTGGCTGAATAGTTTTTGCGCGTAATGGTGTTGTGTATGTTAGCGAGCAAAAAGTGCAGCTCATACTCAATAGTGAGAGATAAAAAAGGGGTATTTACAAGAATCCATCCTTGTTTGGTTAGTCCATAGTTATAATAATAAAGTTTAACTATTTAATTACATAATTCAAACTACCTTAAATGCATAGCTTCGAAAAAAGCATCACTCACGTGATGCTTTTTTATGGTCTATGTTATTTTACCTAAATAGTACATCTTCACGGTTAAACCATTTCACACAAAATGCCAGTAGTGCCCCAGCGATGAATGCTGTTGCTAGGAATATCAATCCCACCAGCGTGTAATCGACGGTGCCTTTAACAATTTCTTTAATCGCTAAAGCGACGTTAGTTACCGGAATAAACGCTGTTTTTGAGCTCAGTTCCATATTAGGCATAATTGAAATAATAATCGGGAAAAACACGACCATGCTTAATGGCGTCATGTAATTTTGCGCTTCTTTAAACGAGCGTGCATAGATTGATATTGCCAGAGCTAATGCAGAAAAGGTTGCTGCTATAGGCAATAATAATACAAAAATCATCAGTAAGTCTGTGATAGCCAATGTACTAAAAGCGGCTTTAATAAATTCAAGATCAGCAAATGCCAGCGCTAAGGCTATCCAACACCCCATACTAATTACGGTTATAGTGGTTGATGCAATTGACGTGGTTAATAGAGTAATAAATTTACCCAATACTAGCTCAGTACGAGTAATAGGCGTAAGTAATAACGTTTCTAAGGTACCTCGTTCTTTTTCACCGGCCCCTAAATCAATAGCCGGATACGTTGCGCCTACCAGTACTAACGGGATAAGTAAATAAGGTAAAAACCCACCCACTTTTTCACCTAGGTTTTCGCGTTTATCGGCAGTATCTACTTTAACCACATTAACTGGCTTTAAAATAGCTTCTTGTGCGCTTTTATCTATACCAAAGCTCAGTAGTTTACTTTCTTGTAAAGTATCGCTGTACTCTTTAGCAAGCTCTTTTACACGCTCAAATAAGAAGTTAATTGATTTTGAGTCATTAAATACAACTTGCCATTCGCTTTGCTGTTGCTCATTTAATGTTTGCACTGCATCGCTTGGCAGGTATATACCCATGTCGATATCGCCGGCATTAACACCTGTTTTTAGCTCCTCAACACTGTTGAAAGTTTTATCACCTTTATATAACTCAAAGCTTTTGTGATAAAACACTTTATCAGAAAATTCTGGTGCATAGTCGCCATTGATAATCACATAGGTATTTACTTTTTGTTCAGCATCAAGCGCAGCTTGCGAGGATATAAACGCAACCACAGCAAATAACAACGGAAAAACCACAATAGGAAATATCACCACGAACAATAAGGTTTTTTTATCGCGTAGTAGCTCTGTTAATTCCTTTTTAAATACTTCAAACATCATGTTTCTCCGTTAATATGTTCATAAACGCTTGATTTAATTCTTCACTGTTGCCTTCCTGTTTAAATTCAGCAAGCGTGCCATCAAAACAACTAACGCCTTCATTAATTACCGCAACGCGGTCACATAAAAGCGCAACTTCATCTAAATGATGCGTAGAAAAAATAACAGGAGTACCTTGTGCTTTTAAGCCTTTAATAAAGTTGATCACCGTTTGGGTAGTCATAATATCGAGACCGGTAGTTGGCTCATCGAGAATAACAACGTCTGGGTGATGTACCACAGCACGCGCAATGTTGGCTTTTTGCTTCATGCCGGTTGATAGGTTCTCAGCGCGCTTATCAATAAATTTATGCATATCGAGTAAGGTAAATAACTCTTCACAGCGTGCCTTAATAGCCTGCTTGCTCATGCCGTGCAGTTTTGCAAAATACTCTATGTTTTCTTTTACCGTTAAACGACCATATAAACCAGTAGAGCCGGATAAAAAACCAATACACTTGCGCCCAATGAGTGGCTTTTTAATTATGTCGTTTCCTGCAATAGTAATACTGCCATCATCAGGTTTTAAAGCGGTAGAGATCATTCTTAATGTCGTGGTTTTGCCCGCACCATTAGGCCCTAACAGCCCTAAGACTTCGCCTTTTGCACAGCTAAAGCTGACATTTTTAACCGAGTGAAAATAATCTTTATCTTCACGGGGGTCTATATCATCTATTTTATTTTTTTTATGATCTTTAGTGAGCTTAAACTTCTTTTTAAGCGCGGTAACTTCTATCATTTTCGTGTCCTTCGTTTCGGTCTAAAATAGTCCGTGTTATCGTAAAATGATGGATTGTTATTCTCATCACACCAACCAGGAACACCTAATAAAGGTAAAGGTGAAAGCTGTTTGTTATCGGCTAAACAATCATCAGTTTTAATCATCTCATAAATGCGCTGATCTAGGTACTGGTATTGCGTTACTAAATCTTTACAAAATATTTCATCCGGTACATTTACAAATAAGGCTTTGCCAGTCAGTCCAATATAAGGTTTAGTCAACATTTCGTAGTTAGCATGGCCAAACATAAAAGGCGCAATGGTTTTACCCCACAGCTCTCTATGTTCGATGAAGGTTGTTTTCCATTGATGATCTCTTAACCACTCCTTCCACTGTGATTCGCTAATAGCTAAAACCACACCGCATTCGTCAAACAGGGTTAAAGCGTTACGATGTTTGCTACGCTGTTTTAACCCATGCAACGCTATTTCATCAACATGACGCTGATTAATAAGGGCTTTTGTTTTTGGAAATAAGCACCAAATAAAACCACCAAACAGATCATGCCAGTTTTGTTGTCGGGTGGGCACGTCCCCTGTTTCAAAAATGACTTGTTCATAATAGCGCTCAGCAAAATCAACCTTGGCATCATCGACCAAACGAATGGGGAGATTATTAGCATTGATAGCGTTTAAATATGGGGTAAAGTACGCAGGCTCAGGCCAGTCTGTTTGCTGATCTATTTTAAACAGCTGACGAAGGTGCTCAAATGCACCTCCATTTAGACTCGTTACTTGAAATTTTTCTGGAGGAGTAAAACGCTTCATTGTTACCTTTACTGTACATTTTTATCAGCAACAGTTTACCGCAAAAACTGGTTCTAATTAACAGAAGTTCATATACTAACGTCACTTAGAACAAAAAAAGAGCCAATATGAAACGTTATTTTTCTTTGACCCTAATCACAACGGCAATTTTAGCCGGCTGTGCAACAACAAGTATCACCTCTGATGATGTCGCTAAAGGCTACAACAGCATTCAAGCGGATGAAATTGCTAAGCATGTAAAAGTGTTAGCTTCTGATGAATTTGGTGGACGTGCTCCTTCATCTGAAGGTGAAAAGCTTACGCTTGATTACTTAACAAAAGAATTTACTGCTTTAGGCTTTGAGCCGGGTAATGGCGACAGCTTTTTCCAAGAAGTGCCGCTTGTATCGTTAGAAGCAGACTCTGATATGGTGCTTAATATTGGCGGTAAAGACTACCAATACAAAAAAGACATGGTTATGGGCAGCAGCCGTATTAGTGCGCAAGAAGGAATTGAAAACTCGGAGCTTGTATTTGTGGGCTACGGTGTTAACGCACCTGAATATAACTGGAATGATTACGAAGGCCTAGATGTTAAAGGTAAAACCGTTGTTATGCTGGTAAACGATCCGGGTTTTGCAACTAAAGATCCTGCTTTATTCACCGGCGATGCAATGACCTATTACGGCCGTTGGACTTACAAATACGAAGAAGCAAGCCGTCAAGGCGCTGCAGGCGCTATTATTATTCATGAAACTGCTCCAGCGTCTTACCCTTGGTCTGTGGTTGAGAACTCATGGAGTGGCGAACAATTTGGTTTCGTAAAAGAAAACAATAATATGGACCGTGTTGCTGTTGAAGGCTGGGTTACTGTTGATGTAGCAAAAGAGCTTTTTTCTAAAGCAGGCCTTGACTTTGAAACCGCCAAAGCAAACGCGGCCAAAGGTGCTTACCATGTTGATATGGGCGATTTAACAGCCACTGTGAATGTAAAAAACACCATCAAAAAATCGGTATCTTATAACTTTATTGCCACTCTTCCTGGTAGTAAAACACCCGATGAGCATATTATTTACTCTGCGCATTGGGATCATTTAGGAACGGATAAAAACCGTAAAGGCGATCAAATTTATAACGGCGCACACGATAACGCAACAGGTACAGCCGGTATGATAGAAGTTGCCGAAGCCTTTACCAAACTAGGTAAACGCCCTGACCGTTCAATGACCTTTTTAGCGGTAACCGCTGAAGAGCAAGGTTTATTAGGCTCGAAATATTATGCTGCGAATCCAGTTATTCCAGCTAATAAAACCGTTGCAAATATTAATATGGACAGCTTAAACCTATTAGGTAAAGTAAAAGATATTAGTGTGGTGGGTATTGGTAAATCACAAATGGATGAGCTATTAGCAACTGCGGCCAAAGAGCAAGGCAGAACGGTATCGGGCGACCCTAAACCATCTTCAGGTGGTTACTACCGCTCAGATCACTTTGCCTTTGCTAATATGGGTGTTCCTGCCATGTATGCCGGTGGCGGTACGCAAGCGTTTGATGAAGAAACTGCAAACTACCGTAAGCGTATGAGCTTAGTACTGCGTGGTTGTTACCATCAACCTTGTGATAGATACCGCGATGAGTGGGATTTATCAGGTGCGGTTCAAGATTTACAATTATTTTATAAAGTAGGTTTTGATATTTCACAACAAACTCAGTGGCCTACGTGGAATGAAAACTCAGAGTTTCAACGTAAAAAGTAACTACTGCGCCAACATGCAAATGATATTGATTATCATTTAATAAAATAGTACAGTGCGATCTCATTCTTTAATTAGGTCGTACTGTATGTTTTTAACATCCCATTTAGGAGTTATTTCGCCAACTGCAAAACGTGTTTTTCATCAAAATAAACGCCTAATTTTACCTCTGTTAATTTTAGCCTGTTTAGCCCTGCCCAGCTTACGCGCCATAACAATTACTGCGCTCAGTGATGCTTTTTTTCAAGTCAGTGTGTTTGTTGCTGCGACCTTATTTATTTACTACTACGCGATTGATCATTTACCCCAACTAGAGCTTCGTTACCTTAATGCTAAGTCACCGGCATTAGAGGTCAGCTTTGCTGCTTTTTTAGGTATGTTACCGGGCTGTGGTGGCGCGATTATTGTGGTGACTCAATTTACAAAAGGCCAAGCAAGCTTTGGCGCAATTGTTGCCGTATTAACGGCCACTATGGGTGATGCCGCGTTTTTATTATTAGCGACTCGCCCTACCGAGGGTTTAACCATCATGGCAATAGGGTTTGTGGTTGGCTCAGTAACGGGTTTAATCGTCAACACACTTCATAAAACAGGCTACTTATGCCCAACTTATCAAAAGCACACACCACAAGTTACCCTTTTACCGACGAAAATAATTACGCTCAGTAAGCCTATTTGGTACATCGCTATTATTCCGGGGTTACTCATTGCCTTTTTACTCGCTTTTAATATTGATTTGAGCCAATTTGGACAGTACACCACAATCACTGTTACTCATTTTGGCGCATTAATGGCGTTGTTTGTCGTATTTATGTGGGCGTTATCTTCAAAAGGTGAAAGCTATAAAGAAGTAACCTCAGAAGAGGATATATGCAGTCCACCTTCACAATTCACAAAAGTACTGCAAGATACGCATTTTGTAACCGCGTGGGTGGTTGCTTCCTTTATATTATTTGAACTATTGGTGACAGTGTTTGGTCTTGATTTAAAAACATGGTTTGTAAATTATGCCTATTTAGCACCTTTAATTGCGGTATTAATTGGTTTTTTACCCGGTTGTGGGCCGCAAATCATTGTGACCACGTTATACATTCAAGGTGTGATACCGTTTAGTGCTTTAGCAGCAAACGCCATTTCCAACGATGGCGATGCGCTTTTCCCAGCCATTGCAATGACACCCAAAGCGGCTATTATTGCTACAATTTATACCGCCATACCGGCATTAATGGTTGGTTATGGCCTGTATTTTCTGAGCTAAATCAGTCTAGCTTTTATTTATTAAGTTATTAAAAAACCAGCTAGTTGCTTAATGCCAGTCAGTTAAGAACTGACTGGCATTTTCTTTTATAGGGGTACTTATTCGGCTTCTTTCTTATCACCCTTGGATAATGCCTATCTGGTAACCTATCGGGTAATATAAACAATCTAAGTGTTGTCAGTAACTCATCGTAATGAATAGGCAACTTACTTGCACTATGTATTGGCGTAAACATAAAGAAAGCGATAACCTGTCGCATAGATTGGCTAAAGCTTAGCTGTGTAGGCAAAATATCCTCATCTTTAGTTGCATCAAGCATGACGATACGTATTAAATTGTAAGCGAGTAATAACCCCCATAACTCTTGACGTACCATGTCTGGTTTCTTACTACGTAACGTGTGTTTGCTATGATTCAACCCCTGCTTTATTTCTCTAAACGCCAGCTCAATTTCCCAGCGTTGAGTATAAACCTCTGTTAATTCTTCATATGGAAATCGTAAAGGGTCAATGAGAGAGCTGAGAACACGATAGCTTTTTCCATCCACTTTATAGGTGGTTAATCTTGCCATCAAGGTCTCTGGTAATGACTCAAATTTCTTTCTGGCTTGAGGACTTGTGGACAAAATCACTATTTTATCATTGTCATTTATACTATGTTCAACTTGATACTGTAAATCCTTCCTCGCGGGTAACATCCAGTGACTGTTATCTCCTTGGTTTTGCCACTGATGCAACAGTCCTAATGAGTAATAGCCGCGGTCAAACAAGGTAAGAGAATTATCTGGTACGGCTGGTAATAGTCGTTGAGCTAAGCTCATTTCACCTATGCGACGGGAGTCAAAGCTGCTATCTAACAGTAAATGGCTAGATACTTCCATAAGGCTACACATTCGTACTTGTGGGTAGCTTACTTCTCCATGTTGATTACTGTCACTGCCAAATGCTTCTCTGTTATCTTGATTATCATGAGTTCGAAAACTAACGCCATCAACAGCGAGTAAATTAAGTCCGCACCATTGTTCAAAAGACTGGGTGGAAAAGGTTTTGTGTGCAAGTAATTGAAATGTATGTTGGACTGACTCATAGCCTAACCTTTGTCGGCCTTGAACTAGCGCACTTGGCGCGACTAATTTGTTTTTTCCGGGTAAAGAGATGTCGAGTCTATTAGCGATATCCCAAACGGTTTCGTTTCGGAATAAACTCATTCCAATTACAGACCACATAATAGCTTCTAGCGGTAATCGCCTTTTACGCACAGTAGCAACACCTGCATGTTTAAATGCTTGTTCAAGAATATCAGGGTCAAGAACCTGTTTAAGTTTATCTAGTGTATGTACATCATTTAAAAATGAAGACATGTTATCGAAGTGCTGAATGAGAGACATAAAAAAATCCGATATTATTTCTAATATCGGATTTTGAAGCCATGGAAAGATCAGTCAAGTGATCATAAAAATATTCTTAACTGATCTGCATTAAGCTAGTTGCTGGTTTTTTAATTTATAAATGAATATGAAGAGTTAGCGCATTGCCATCATCATTTTAGCTGGCTGCTCTAGGTATTCTTTCCATAAATTATTAAAGCGCGCGATAGTGCCGCCATCAATTACGCGGTGATCCCCTGACCAACTTACTTGCATAATTGCACGCGATACCACTTGCCCTTGCTCGTCAAAGCGCGGAAGGTGCTGTAATTTACCTAAGGCAACAATCGCCACTTCTGGCTTATTAATAATTGGCGTAGCTATAGTGCCACCAATCGCACCAATATTGGAAATACTAATAGTACCGCCTTTTAAATCATCTGGTGCTACGCGGCCTTCTCGAGCTGAGTCAGTTAATTGCGTTAAATTATTAGCTACCTCTACAATACTTTTAGTTTGGCAGGCTTTAATATTTGGTACTAATAAGCCCACTTTAGAATCCACTGCAACCCCAATATTGTGATCATCGTAGTAGGTAATTTCACTGCAATCATCGTTTACTTTTGAGTTAAGTACCGGGAATTCAGTCATTGCCAAGGATAACGCCTTAATAAAAAACGGCATCATCGTAAGTTTAACGCCCTGTGCTTTATATTGCTCTTTAAGATCAGTTCGAAGTGCAATTAAAGCAGTTAAGTCAATTTCATCACTGTAGGTAAAATGTGGAATAGTAGAAACCGACGCCACCATTTGTTTTGCCATGGCCGCTTTAATCCCTTTAATTGCTTCTGTTCGCGTTCCACCCGAACTAGTTGCGTGTCCAGTACTACGAGTGCTTTTACTCTGAGTCGTTTGTGGCTTGTTAAGCTCAGAGGTATCCATGCCAGATGGCACTTCATTTTTTATAAACGCTTCAATATCTTCTTTATAAATACGGCCATTTTTACCACTACCTGGTACGCAGGTTAAATCAACGTCAAGCTCACGCGCTTTACGCCTAACCGCCGGTGATGCAACCGCTTTTTCGTTAACTATAGCAGTTTGCGTTTGCTTAGCGGGTGAGTCTGACGTTGCGTTACTTTGTGCTTTTACAACAGCTTGGTTAACATCAACATCTTCTTTTGCTGCTTGCCCTGCAATCGTCATTTGAAATAGTGGGCTATGCACCTTTGCAATTTCACCTTTTTGATAATACAGCTTTTGCACTGTACCTGTGTATTTAGCCGGTATTTGTACTAGCGCTTTATCGGTCATTACATCACAAACGGCTTGATCTTCTTCTATTTCATCACCCTCTGCCACTAACCATTCAACAATTTCACACTCAACAATACCCTCACCAATGTCGGGTAAGATAAAATCTTCTAAATGTTCACGAGTAGATGCTGGTACAGATGATGTTTCAGCCTTTTCGCTGGGTGCTTCCCCGGCAACATCCATTGCAAATAACGGCGCATGCACTTTAGCAATGTCGCCTTTTTTGCAATGCAGCTTAGTGATCACTCCATCGTGTACCGCAGGAATTTGCACTAAGGCTTTGTCTGTCATCACATCACAAATAGGCTGATCTTCTTTTACTGTATCACCTTCTTGTACCAGCCATTCGACTACTTCGCATTCAACAATGCCTTCACCAATGTCGGGTAATATAAAATCTTTAGCCATGGAAACCCCTAAAAGTTCACTGATTGTTTAATTGCGGCCATTACTTTCAATGCATCTGGAACATATTCTTTTTCAAGCGCCAGCGGGTATGGTGTATCTAAACCACAGACACGTAAAATAGGCGACTCTAAATGCAAGAAACACTCTTGAGCGATGGTTGCGGCAATTTCAGCGCCAAACCCATTAGTAATAGGTGCCTCATGACTAACAATAAGCCGACCCGTTTTTGTCACTGATTTAGCAATCGTTTCAACGTCCCACGGTAAAATACTGCGAAGGTCAATCACCTCACAGCTAATACCTTGCTCACTGGCTTGTTTAGCGGCTGCTTCTACGATTTCCATTTGTGCGCCCCACGCCAATAAAGTAACGTCAGTGCCCTCTTGAACCACTTCAGCTTTACCAAGTTCAATGCTGTAATCTTCTTCAGGCACTTCACCAGTTGAAGCGCGGTATAAACGTTTGGGCTCAAAAAATAGCACTGGGTTGTCGTCTTTAATACACGCACGCAGTAAGCCTTTAGCTTGGTACGGGTTACGCGGCACGACAATTTTTAACCCTGGCGTGTGAGCAAAGTACGCTTCTGGCGATTGCGAGTGATACAAACCACCAGCAATACCGCCACCGTAAGGTGTACGAATCGTTAGATTACCCACATTAAACTCATTACCACTACGATAACGAAACTTAGCAGATTCATTCACTATTTGGTCAAACGCAGGAAAGATGTAATCAGCAAATTGAATCTCTGCCAATGCAGGTGCACCAAAGGCTGCCAAACCATTAGCAAAGCCTAAAATACCTTGCTCTGTGAGCGGGGTATTGAATACGCGATGCTTACCGTACTTTTCTTGTAACCCTGATGTTGCTCTAAAAACACCGCCAAAATAACCCACGTCTTCACCAAAAATACACGCTTGAGGATGTTCATTCATGGTGATATCTAAAGCAGAATTAATTGCATGTAGCATGTTCATTTTAGCCATTACTTAATTCTCCCTGCTGTTGTTGGGTAGGCGTCTGGATGTGCTTTTATGTGCGTTTTAAGTTCATCATATTGACGTTGTAGAGATGGAATTGGCGTATCGTAAACATCTGAAATTAGCTCTTCTAACGCCGGCTTATCAATTACTTCAGCACGTTTGAGTGCCGCTAAAATATCATCACGAATTGTTTCTTTTGCTTTGATATCTTCTGCGTCATCTAACCAATTTTGTTTTACTAACCATTTTCTAAATCGCTCAATTGGGCATGTTTTATAGTTTGCTTCTTCATCTTTTGAACGGTAACCGCTTGGATCATCTGATGTTGAATGCGCACCTAAACGATACGCTATCGATTCAATTAATACCGGTTCACCTTGTGTCGCAGCAATTTTGCGAGCTTTTTTAGTTGCCGCGTAAACGGCGAGCGCATCACTGCCATCAACACGAATGGTTTTAATACCATAACCCACACCACGCGATGCAATCCCATCGCCTTTAAATTGCTCATCGGCTGGGGTTGAAATAGCATAACCATTATTACGTGCAAAAAAGATAACCGGTGCTTTATGTACTGCAGCCATATTTAAGCCTGCATGAAAGTCACCTTCTGAAGCAGCCCCTTCACCAAAATAACAAATAGTAACGTTATCAATAGTACTTGCTAGTTCACCTGTTTTAGCATCAATGTGTTTTACTTTTTGACCATATGCGTAACCCGTAGCCTGTGGAATTTGTGTTCCCAAAGGTGATGAAATGGTCATGTAGTTAAGTGCTTTAGAACCATAATGAATCGGCATTTGACGGCCTTTACCTAAATCTAATTCATTAGAAAACATTTGGTTCATAAATTGATCAAGGGTAAATCCACGGTAGTGCAAGGCTGCTTGTTCACGATATTGCGCCATGATCATGTCATCTTGTTCAAGGGCTGCAGCAGAGGCTGTTACCGCCGCTTCTTCCCCTAAACATTGCATGTAAAAGCTGACGCGGCCTTGGCGTTGAGCACCCTGCATACGTTCATCAAGCAAACGAATAAAACGCATGGTTTCGTATAATTTAATAGCGGTGTGTTTAGAAATATCAGGTGCAGGAGCACTAGGATGAATGTCGCCGTCCTCAGTTAAAATACTCAGGGTTGGAATATTAAGTGCGTGGCCATCAATAAACTCAAGCTCATGATTAATATTCAGCGATACGTTATTGGGATTACTCATAACCTACCTTCTTTTGTTGTCGGTATCACAGCGCCCCTTTGGATTATTATTATGGGTGATAGTTGCTGAATAAACTTTGCAACATCTGCACTGTATTTAATTAAAGCTGCCAACACTTTACGTTAACGTAAAGTGTTATTCAACAAAACTGTGACCAAACAAAAATAAATAATGAGCAAAAAACTGGCAAGTTAACTATACATATAATTAACCACTTATTAATCAGCTGGTTAAACTTTCATAACAAGTGGTCTGATGTGTTGATTTAGCTAAAGCGGCTATCCACTTGCATAGGGACTACCGTGAGTAATGCACGTTGCCCAATGGCAACCTGTGCGTTAGGAAAAATAATTGCTTCCCCTTCTACGTCGGCATATATGGCATTATCGCCATCGGTGGCTAAAAGCTCACCCTTTGCAAACCCTGTAAAATTCTCGGCATCGTCAGAAAACGGAAAACTAAAGTTTTGCTCTGTGCGGTTAATAGTACGATGAACAGAAAACAACTCAAAGTCGCTTGCATTAAATTCTGGGTATTTTACTTCTTTTTGGCTAATTAATGCAGTTAGAGTTTGTTTTGTTTTTGCAAAGCGTGACATGTCGTTTTCACCAAAGGGTTTCACTTGCCCAAGCTCCACAGTAAATGAGTCAGCCCCATGCACAAACGACGAATAGTAGCTAAACGTGGTAGCAGGCGACTTCATCATCAATACTGTATTTACACCACAGCTTAATAAGAACTGCAGTTGCGACTTTTTCCAAGGTTTGCCATGTAAGAATGGGTAAACAGCAAATTTTTCGTTTTTAGAACCGCGTATAGCGGTATGTAAATCATAATGACAGCGATACGTACCCTGCTCTGAACGCGCATAAAAATCGCTAACATATTGCTCAAGTTTACCAGCGCGAACGCGTTCGTCGTTCATCGCTATACCATCAACAGTGTGGTGGCCGTTAAACAAGCGGTTTAAGTTCTCTTCTACAAATCGTTTACCAATATTAATTGACTTAGGATTACCAAAAATAAATAAAACACGCTGTTGTAATTCAAGTTGCCCACTAATAATGTGTTTAATGAGTTCATCGCAAATTTCAATGGGGGCTGTCTCATTGCCATGAATGGCACTGGATAGCACCACATTTTTTGACGTTATACAATCTGGTTCAAACTCAATCACTCCGGTATCGTGAATGGTTACTTTAGTCTGGTTGTTAAGCGTAAACTGACCTGCCTCTAAATGCCATTCATGGTTTCGCGAAAGCGTTAAAAAATCACCATCTTGTTTTAATTGATTAATATATTCTGCAGTGGCTGACATAACGATAAAAGCCCTTTTTTTTTGTAAATTATAGATACAAAAACGGCTGATAAAATCAGCCGCTTTTAGTTGTAATTGCATATTAGCTAATCACTGAATCAACCAGTTTTTTAGCTTCTTTTTCTAATAAGGTTAAGTGCTCTTCGCCTTTAAATGATTCTAAGTAAATTTTATAAATATCTTCTGTACCTGACGGACGCGCCGCAAACCAGCCGCTTTCAGTTACCACTTTTAGCCCACCAATAGCTGCATTATTACCTGGCGCATGAGTTAGCTTTTGTAAAATAGGCTCACCCGCTAAGGTATCTGCTTTTACGTCATCAGCACTGAGTGCTTTTAATCGCGACTTTTGCTCAGGCGTTGCTGGCGCATCTAGGCGTTTATAAAGTGGCGCACCAAACTCTTGCTCTAGTTCTTTATACAGCGCAGACGGGGTTTTACCCGTAACTGCAAGAATTTCAGCGGCGAGCAACCCCATAATAAAGCCATCTTTATCTGTACACCAAACCGTGCCATCAAAACGTAAGAAAGCCGCACCAGCGCTTTCTTCACCACCAAAGGCCAATTTGCCTTTGTTTAAACCCTCAACAAACCATTTAAAGCCAACGGGTACTTCTTTTACTTTACGCTTGTTGCGCTCAGTTACTTTGTCAATCATTGAGCTAGAAACAAGGGTTTTACCGATTTCAACACTGGCATCCCAATCACGATGCGTTAGTAAATAGTCAATCGCTACGGCTAAAAAGTGATTAGGATTCATTAACCCATCTGGTGTTACTATGCCGTGACGGTCATAATCAGGGTCATTACCAATCGATAAATCAAAATCATCTTTAAGGGCAATTAAATTAGCCATTGAATAAGGTGATGAGCAATCCATACGAATTTTGCCATCTTTATCAAGCGGCATAAATGCAAAACGCGGATCAACACTGTCATTAACGACCGTTAAATCTAAATTATATTTTTGCGCAATCACTGGCCAAAAGTTAATGCCTGAGCCACCTAATGGATCAACACCAATCTTGATGCCTGCATCGCTAATCGCTTTTAAATTAATAATGTTTTTTAAATCATCAATATAAGGCGTCATTAAGTCTTCGTAGCGAATAAAACCAGAACGTGAAGCTTTAGCAAAAGGAAACAGTTCTACTTCAACTAAGTCTTCTAATAATAATTGATTGGCTCTGTCTTCAATCCATTTTGTAACGTCTGTATCTGCAGGACCGCCATTGGGCGGGTTATATTTAAAACCGCCATCTTCTGGTGGATTATGAGATGGAGTCACTACAATGCCATCGGCAAGCTCATTTGGATGATTTTTATTATAGCTAACAATAGCATGGCTAATAACTGGCGTTGGAGTAAAGTCACCATTTTCTTGGGTGATCACTTGGACTTCATTAGCAACCAACACTTCAATTGCTGAGTTAAAGGCCGCCTCGCTCAGTGCGTGGGTATCTTTACCTAAAAATAACGGACCAAATATATCGTTCTGTTTTCTGTAATCACAAATAGCTTGGGTAATTGATAATATGTGTGATTCGTTAAATTTTACATCGTAGGCACAGCCTCGATGCCCTGAGGTGCCAAATGCAACACAATGCTCGGGGTTTTGCTCTAAGTCAGGCTCATTTAAATAATACGCAGACACTAACTTTGGTACATTCACTAAAGCCGATTGTGGTGCAGTTTTACCTGCGCCGGAATGAATTGCCATGGTCTTTCCTTAAAGATAATCACGAATTTTTTCAGCTTGCTCGTTGCTATAGCCTAAACTAAGTGCAACTTCATGCAGCATCATTTTTTTACGCGTGGTATTAGAATTGGTCATCACCCAATATTCACTGTCAGTGATATTTTTTGGGTTCATACTACTACCGCTATTCACTAAGTCTTCTTTACTGGTCGCAAAATAAACACGATCTCGACCTTTAATATCTAGCACCGCAGAGAAATCTGTTTTATGGGTTCGATAAAATGCACTTAAAATAAATAAGAAACGACCTACAACGCCTTTTTGCATCGCCAATTCTTCTTTATTTAAAATATTAAATACGTTTGCATTTTTTTTATTTACCGGCGGTTTTGCCACTTGGGTTGGCTGTTCAACGTCTGCTATTGGTTGTTCTAATGGTGAATTAGACACACTAACGGTTTCATTTTTATGATCAGTGTCTTGTTTGGTGTTAATTTTTTCGCCGTTAAGATTTAATAAACGACGTAAAATAGTGGATGCACTCTCACCAATACTCTGTGTGTTGCTTGCAATGTACTGATATAACTCGTCGTCTATGTCGATTTGTTTCATGTTCTTCCTGTCATTACGGGTCACATTTTTCTTTCGATATGATTATACCCAAATCACCTCAAGATGCGAGCGTCGTTAGAATTAAAAGCGATTTAGGCAAGACATTATTACAAATAATAGTTACTCCAGTTTTAAAACCTATGACGAGTATAAATCACTTTTAAACCCTCACTGCCTTAACATATAAATAATTAATATCGACCAAATAATCAGGGAGCTAGGTATATTTGTACATAACGTTTAAATAATATCTGTATTTTTTGCTTTTTAGGGTAATGCTCGGCAAACTATGCGCAAAATTGAAGGAGACGTCTATGCAATTAAATTACAAACAAATTGGTCAAGGTCCAAATGTTATTTTGATCCATGGACTGTTTGGCTCTTTAGAAAACCTTAATGTGATTGCAAAACCATTAAGCGAGCATTTTTGTGTAACCAACGTTGATTTACGTAATCATGGCCTTTCCCCCTACAGCGATGAAATGGATTATACTGCAATGGCTAATGATGTTGTTGATTTAATGACGGCATTAAATATACAAAAAGCGCATCTGGTTGGGCACTCTATGGGCGGCAAAGTGGCGATGCAAATAGCGCTGAGCCATACTGATTTAGTCGATAAACTAGTGGTTCTTGATATTGCGCCTGTGAGCTACCCTGCGCGCCATACTCAAATACTTGAGGCTTTAAATGCAGTAAAAAATGCAGATATTAGTGATAGAAAGCAAGCTGATTTAGTAATGCAACCGTATATAGAGGAGTTAGGTGTACGTCAGTTTTTATTAAAAAGCTTATATAAAAATGATGATGGGCACTTTGTTTGGCGGTTTAATCTACCTGTGCTCGATGATAAATATTCAACTATTGTCGCAAACATTAATGCAAATAATTCTTGTTTGTGCGAAACTCTGTTTATTAAAGGTAATGACTCTGACTACATTTTAACCGAGCATCGCGAAGCGATTAATGCGCTATTTAAAAACGTCAGAGCAAAAATTATTCATGGTGCGGGTCATTGGTTACATGCCCAAAAACCACAGGCTGTAAACAAAGCAATCAATGATTTTTTAACTGCAGTTTAATGTTATTTTTATGGCGTGTTTTTGATTTATCACACTAAATAATTAAAGATTTATGTGCTATAGTACGCGCCGTCTAATTTAAAGGTTATACGTCGATGGTCAGTCAGTTTATTAACGAATTTGATACCTTAGGGTTGTATTTTGGCTTAGCAGGTATTTTTATTTTTATCGGCTTGGCAATTAAAGACGTACTGAAAAGCGGCAATGTGCCTAAATTTGGTCGTTATATTGTGTGGCTGGTACTCTTTTTAGGTTGCTCTGGCTTTATTGCCAAAGGACTTATTCAGGTATTTTGGCAAGGTGCGGGTGTAGGTTAAGCATGGCCAAGTCAGAAACAGATAGAACAACGCTTGATTTATTTGAATACGAGAAACGTCCAGGTAGGCCTAAAACGAATCCCCTTCCTCGGGATATGCAGTTAAAGGTTAATAAACGTAATCAAATAAAAAGAGATAAGGCACGTGGTTTAAAGCGTGTTGAATTTAAAGTTTCGTCACAGCTGTATCAGGCACTGAGTGATATGGCAGATGCACAAAATATTAGCCGCAGTGCGTTGATCGAAACAATTTTACAAGAAAGATTGGCTATTGATAGATAAAAGGTTTAAATCCATGGCAAGTGTAGGCATTTTTTTCGGAAGTGACACAGGTAACACAGAACACGTAGCAAAAATGATCCAAAAAGAATTGGGTAAAAAGCTCGTTGCTGTGCATGACATTGCAAAAAGCTCTAAAGAAGAGATTGCTGAGTTTGATCTGATCTTATTCGGTATTCCAACTTGGTATTATGGTGAAGCGCAATGTGATTGGGATGATTTTTTTCCTGAACTTGAAGAAGTAAGCTTTGAAGGTAAATTAGTGGCTATTTTTGGCTGTGGCGACCAAGAAGACTATGCAGAATACTTCTTAGATGCTATGGGCATGATTAACGATATCGTAACAGAACGTGGCGCTATTGTTGTAGGCCATTGGCCTACAGACAGTTATGATTTTGAAGCATCAAAAGCCATGGCTGATGACAAGCATTTTGTTGGTTTAGGTATTGATGAAGACCGTCAGCCAGAATTGACTGAGCAGCGCGTTAAGCAATGGTGTGCTCAGGTATATGATGAAATGTGCTTAAGTGAGTTAGCAGATTAATCCCCCCTTTTTAATGCTAACTGTTTAAAATATTATCAAACAGTTAGCATTTTCCGCGTTAATATTGATATAGATCACTTGTTCTTTGCACTTCCTGCTAAGGCACGTTATCCTAACTGTTATTGTGACGAGTACATCTTGCAAGATGTCTAGTATAACTAAATAAAATTGAGACAGATTTAATGACTGATCATAACTTGGAACTTAAAAAAGCCGGGCTAAAGGTAACTTTACCGCGTATTAAAATTTTAGAGATTCTTCAATCTCCAGATAACCAACACATAAGCGCTGAAGATGTTTACAAGGTTTTATTAGATCTAGGCGAAGAAATTGGTCTTGCGACTGTTTACCGTGTTTTAAATCAATTTGATGATGCAGGAATTGTGAGCCGTCATCACTTTGAAGGCGGTAAGTCAGTATTTGAACTTTCTGGCAGCACTCACCATGACCACTTAGTGTGTTTAAAATGTGGCAAGGTTGTTGAGTTTGAAGATGATTTAATTGAACGTCGTCAACTTGAAATAGCTGAAGAAAACGGTATTAAGCTGACCAATCACTCTCTTTACCTATATGGCGAATGTGAAGATAAAGACGTGTGTAAAGCGTTTGCGCAAAGCAATAGTTAAAAGCCTATTTAGTTTAATAAAAAAAACCTGCGATTAAGCAGGTTTTTTTATAACTATAAAATAGAGCATATTATTTGTGCTCTATTTTAGCCCACGAATCACGTAAGCCTACCGTTTGGTTAAATACCAGGTTTTCTGATTTAGTATCACGTGAGAAATAACCGGTACGCTCAAACTGAAAACCTTGTGCAGGTACAGAATTAGCCAATGAAGGTTCAAGTTTAGCATTAGAAATAACCACTAATGAGTCTGGGTTTAACGTGCTTTCAAAATCCTCTGCGGCTGCAGGGTTAGGCACACTGAATAAACGGTCATATAAACGTACTTCAGCTGTCACTGACTCAGGCGCAGATACCCAATGAATAACCCCTTTTACTTTACGACCATCGCTTGGATTTTTACCCAATGTTTCAGGATCGTAAGTACAGTAAATAGTGGTAATTTCACCATTGTCGTCTTTTTCAACACGCTCTGCCTTAATCACATAAGCACCACGTAAGCGTACTTCTTTATCAAGCACTAAACGTTTAAATTTATTGTTCGCTTCTTCACGGAAATCTTCACGTTCGATAAAAATTTCACGCGTGAAAGGCACTTCACGGCGACCCATTTCTTCTTTATTTGGGTGATTAGCCACAGAAAGTGTTTCTACTTTATCGGCTTCATAATTCTCAATCACAATTTTCAGTGGATCAAGTACAGCCATTGCACGCGGAGCATTTTCGTTTAAGTCATCACGGATACACGCTTCAAGCATGCCCATTTCAACCATATTTTCCTGCTTAGTAATACCGATACGCTGACAGAATTCACGCACAGATGCCGGTGTATAACCACGACGACGCAGACCCGCAATGGTTGGCATACGCGGATCATCCCACCCTTCTACGTGCTTATTAACCACTAAGTCATTAAGCTTACGCTTTGACATAATTGTGTATTCAAGGTTTAAACGTGAAAACTCAATTTGTTGCGGGTGACATTCAAGGCTGATGTTATCCAATACCCAGTCATATAAACGACGGTTATCTTGGAACTCTAACGTACATAATGAATGAGTAATGCCTTCAAGTGCATCAGAAATACAATGCGTGAAGTCGTACATTGGGTAAATGCACCACTTATCCGCTGTTTGATGATGATTAGCAAAACGTATACGGTATATAATTGGATCGCGCAGCACCATAAATGAGCTGGCCATATCTATTTTAGCGCGAAGGACACATTCACCTTCCTTAAATTCACCGTTACGCATTTTTTCAAATAATGCGAGGTTTTCTTCAGGTGATGTTTCGCGGTATGGGCTGTTTTTACCAGGCTCTTTTAATGTACCACGGTATTCGCGAGCTTGATCAGCAGTTAAGAAACAAACATACGCTAAGCCTTTATTAATAAGCTCTACCGCATAACCATAAAGCAGATCAAAATAGTTTGACGAATACTTAATCTCACCATCCCAATTAAACCCTAACCACTGTACGTCTTCTTTAATTGAATTAACGTAGTTAATATCTTCTTTTTCTGGGTTTGTATCGTCAAAACGAAGGTTACATAAACCGTTATAGTCTTTGGCGATACCAAAATTTAGGCAAATTGATTTTGCATGGCCAATATGTAAAAAGCCATTAGGTTCAGGTGGAAAACGGGTATGCGTTGTGGCATGTTTTCCACTTGCTAAATCTTCATCAATTCGGGTTCTAATAAAGTTATTTGGGCGATTCTCGATTTCCGCCATAGGATTATAAACCTCTGTATATTGCGTGATAACAAAACTACTGCATTATTACAAAAACCAACCTTAACATACAGTAATAGATGCGGGTTTATGCAGTTATTACCAAAGTTTGTTAGATAAGGGATAGTTTATGAGCAAAATTTGTTTTAGCGCAATATTAAAGTCATTAAAGCGATTTATAGTAAATGAATAACCCCAACTTAAAGGAACGAAGATGGCCTCATTAAATCAACACCGCATATATATTCCAAGTAATGCACGTGCAAATCATTACTTATTAGCTGAAATTACACCTAATGACGATTTTTATAAAAACTTCACTAATATAAATACTTGCTATGAACGAATTGCGCGCCAGTTATTTGCATTATGTGATGAATATGAACTGCATAATGTCCATTTACTCGCAAATGACAAACTCCCCGTGGTGAGATTTCATGATGAGTCTTACCAACTTGAAACCGATAAGCAAATGTTGTTTTTTTATAACCCTCGTTACCATGAAGCGCATAAACTACATCACACACAAAATCAGCAAAGTAAAAAAATACGCCTATTGTTTTTAGCTACTGGTGAAGATATACGTGCCCACTCTGCGCAATTTCATACCAATGTACAAAAAGTATTGAGTCATTTACAAGATCAGTTATTTTTAGACCAGCCAAGCTTTAAGCTGCGCGATCATCAACATTTAACCTATGATTTATTCGCTAAAGAAAAAGGTAATAAAGAAAGCTATGGATATAAACTAAGAAGTTTATACCCTCGTTATCAATCCAGACAATGCGCGATACCTAGTAGCCATGCTGAAATGACTTATGTCACCTTCTCTATTCCCGTGTCACGTAATATTAAAACGCAGTTTCAGAGTGAAATTAACAGCCAGACTTACCAGCCATTCTACTCTCACTTTTCAAAACTATTTACCCAGTTATGTGAAGATAATAAACTCACGCACGCTGCGATGGTTGCTAATGGCGCAATGCCAATAATTCGCAACAGCCAAGTAGATCGAAATGAGGGAAATGTGGAACTACAAAAAATTAGTTTTGATATAGAAGATTCAGCGCCACAAATGAAAGTATTTTTTGATGAAAATAAACTAGTAGAGACGCTGCATTTTGTCATTGTGGCAGCTGAGCATAATAAACATGAAATTGGCTATGGTCGCTTTATGAACCAAGTAGAAAAAACTATTCATGGCTTATGTGATGAGCTAGCAATTAATAAACAACGCCAAGATTTAGCTGTACGCTTTTTTCAGCATATCAGTTACCCGTTTTAAAATTAAGGGCTTTATACTCTTGCTATAAATAACAAAAAGGCTCGCAATTGCGAGCCTTTTTTAAAGAATAACCGCTGATTACCAGCCTGTTTTTTCTTTAAGTGCTTTACCGATATCAGCAAGTGAACGTACAGTTTTTACGCCCGCAGCTTCTAATGCAGCAAATTTCTCATCAGCAGTACCTTTGCCGCCTGCGATGATTGCGCCAGCGTGACCCATACGCTTACCTTCTGGTGCAGTAACACCAGCAATGTAAGAAACAACAGGTTTAGTTACGTTAGCTTTGATGTACTCTGCAGCTTCTTCTTCTGCAGTACCACCAATTTCACCAATCATTACGATTGCTTCAGTTTGGTCGTCTTTTTCGAACATTTCTAAAACGTCGATAAAGTTAGTACCTGGGATTGGGTCGCCACCAATACCAACACACGTAGACTGACCAAAACCAGCATCTGTAGTTTGCTTAACCGCTTCGTACGTTAAAGTACCAGAGCGAGAAACAATACCTACTTTACCAGGCTTGTGGATGTGACCAGGCATGATACCAATCTTAGTCTCACCAGGAGTGATAACACCTGGACAGTTAGGACCGATCATACGTGTACCTGTTTGATCTAGTTTAACTTTAACGTCAACCATATCAAGTGTAGGAATACCTTCAGTGATACAAACAATTAGCTCGATGCCCGCATCGATTGCTTCTAAGATTGCATCTTTACAAAAAGGTGCTGGTACGTAGATAACTGATGCAGTTGCGCCAGTTGCTTCTACAGCGTCACGTACTGTGTTAAATACTGGAAGACCAAGGTGCGTTTGACCGCCTTTACCTGGGCTTACACCACCAACCATTTGTGTACCGTACTCAAGCGCTTGCTCTGAGTGGAAAGTACCTTGACCACCAGTGAAACCTTGACAGATAACTTTTGTATCTTTATTGATTAATACAGACATTATTTGCCCTCCGCAGCAGCAACAACTTTTTCAGCCGCGTCTGTTAATGATTCAGCAGCGATGATGTTTAGATCAGACTTAGCAAGTACTTCACGACCTAGTTCAGCATTAGTACCTTCTAAACGTACAACTACTGGTACTGTTACACCTACTTCTTTAACTGCGCCAATGATGCCTTCTGCAATCATGTCACAACGAACGATACCGCCGAAGATGTTAACTAAAACAGCTTTAACGTTGTCATCTGAAAGGATAATTTTGAATGCTTCAGATACACGTTCTTTCGTTGCACCGCCACCAACATCTAAGAAGTTAGCTGGCTTGCCACCGTGTAGGTTTACGATGTCCATAGTACCCATTGCTAGGCCTGCACCATTAACCATACAACCTACGTTACCATCAAGGGCTACGTAGTTAAGCTCGAAGCTTGCTGCGTGAGCTTCACGCGCATCTTCTTGAGATGGATCGTGCATTTCACGGATTTTAGGTTGACGGTAAAGTGCATTACCATCGATACCGATTTTACCATCTAGACAGTGAAGGTTACCTTCATCTGTGATTACTAGCGGGTTGATTTCAAGTAATGCAAAATCGAAATCGTTGAACATATTACCAAGACCCATGAAGATCTTAACAAACTGTTTCATTTGCGTTGGATTAAGACCCAATTTAAAACCAAGCTCACGTGCTTGGTAAGCTTGAGGACCTACTAATGGATCGATCTCAGCTTTGTGGATAAGTTCTGGTGTTTCTTCAGCAACAGTTTCAATTTCAACGCCGCCTTCAGTAGACGCCATGAACACAACTTTACGAGAAGCACGGTCAACAACAGCACCTAGGTACAGTTCGTTAGCGATGTCAGTACAGCTTTCTACTAAAATTTTAGCAACTGGCTGGCCTTTCTCATCTGTTTGGTAAGTAACTAGGTTTTTACCTAACCAGTTAGCTGCAAACGCTTTAACTTCGTCGATAGTTTTAACTAGCTTTACACCGCCAGCTTTACCACGTCCACCTGCGTGAACCTGAGTTTTAACAACCCACATATCGCCGCCAATCTTTTCAGCAGCTGCTGCAGCTTCTTCAGGTGTATCGCAAGCGAAACCTTGAGAAACTGGTAAACCATATTCGGCAAAAAGTTGTTTTGCCTGATACTCATGCAAATTCATGATGCTTTATCCAATTTTTTATATTAAAAGAGTTGAATATTTATGCAAATAAACAACTATCCCAAATTGCATGCCTAGTATAGATCTCATGGCGCTACATGAAAACCCCAGTATGACCATAGGCACAAAAAAAAAGCTGTGATTTTAACTCACAGCTTATATTTCATACTACTTAATTAAACATCCAGCAGTAAACGTGTTGGATCTTCAAGTAACTCTTTAATTGTTACTAAGAAACCAACTGATTCTTTACCATCGATTTGGCGGTGATCGTACGATAACGCTAAGTACATCATAGGTAAGATTTCAACTTTACCGTTTACAGCCATTGGACGATCTTGGATTTTGTGCATACCCAAAATTGAAGACTGCGGTAAGTTAATAATTGGAGTAGATAGTAACGAACCGAATACACCACCGTTAGTAATAGTGAAGTTACCGCCGGTCATATCGTCAAGCGTTAGCTTACCATCACGGCCTTTAAGCGCTAGCTCACGAATCCCCTTTTCGATTTCTGCAACAGATAGCTTGTCACAGTCTTTAAGTACAGGTGTTACTAAGCCACGAGGTGTAGAAACAGCAATGCTGATGTCAAAATAGTTGTGGTAAACAATATCATCGCCATCAATTGATGCATTTACATCTGGGAAACGCTTTAACGCTTCAGTCACTGCTTTCACGTAGAAAGACATGAAACCTAAACGGATACCGTGGCGCTTTTCAAATACTTCTTGGTACTGCTTACGAAGATCCATGATTGGCTTCATGTTAACTTCGTTAAATGTAGTTAACATTGCAGTAGAGTTTTTCGCTTCAAGAAGGCGATTCGCAATGGTTTTACGTAAACGTGTCATAGGCACACGTTTTTGCGTACGGTCACCCATAGGTGCTGCTGGCGCTTCTTCAGCTTTTGCTGCTGGCGCAGGTGATTTTAAGAATTGATCAACATCTTCTTTAGTCACACGACCATTTTTGCCTGAACCTTTGATTTTTGATGCATCAAGGCCTTTCTCAGCAATTAAACGACGAACAGATGGCGTTAACACATCTGAACTGTCGCTTGAGCTTTCTTCTTTGGCAGCTTTAGCATCTGCTTTAACGTCAGATTTAGCGGGTGCAGCGCCTGCTTTTACTTTACCAATTACTTGCTCACCAAGAACAGTGTCGCCTTCGTCATGAATGATTTCACCCATAACGCCGTCTTCTTGGGCAACCACTTCAAGTACAACTTTATCTGTTTCGATATCTACCAAGTTTTGATCGCGTGTTACCGCGTCACCTGGTTGAACATGCCAAGTAGCAATTGTTGCGTCTGCAACTGATTCTGGAAGTACAGGTACTTTAATATCCACTTCTTTACCTTCTGATGCTGGTGCTGATTGCGCCGCCGGCGCGTCTTCTGATTTTTCTGATGCTGAACTATCTTCTTTTGGCTCTTTATTAGGTGATGCTTCTTGCGCATCACCAATTAAACCGATCACTTGGTCACCAAGTACCGTAGCACCTTCTTCTTGTGAAATTTCAGTGATCACACCGTCATTTTGTGCAACCACTTCTAAAACCACTTTGTCTGTTTCAATATCTACTAAGTTTTGGTCACGGCTTACTTTGTCGCCAACACTTACATGCCATGTAGCAACGGAAGCATCTGCAACCGACTCAGGAAGAACAGGAACTTTAATTTCTGTGCTCATTGCTTATCCTTTCTTTTCTATAGTAAGCGCGTCGGCAACGAGCGCTTGTTGTTCTTTAGTATGTACTGACATATATCCACATGCAGGAGATGCTGACGCCTTACGACCTGCATATTTCAATTTTGCACCTTGAGGAATTGCATCAACAAAGTGATGTTGTGAGCAGTACCAAGCGCCTTGGTTTTGCGGCTCTTCCTGACACCACACAAAATCAGTAACGTGCTGGTAACGTTCAATAATTGCTTTCATTTCGTCATGTGGGAACGGATAAAGCTGTTCAACACGAACAATTGCAATATTGTCTTGCTCAAGTTTACGACGCTCTTGTAATAGTTCGTAATAAACTTTGCCGCTACAAAATACAACACGTTCTACTTTCTTAGCATCAATCTCATCAATTTCATCAATGATATTGTGGAACACACCTTGAGATAACTCTTCAAGTGTCGATGTTGCTAATGGATGACGTAATAACGATTTCGGTGTCATTACAATCAGTGGACGACGCAGTGGTCTAACTGATTGACGACGTAACATTGCGTACACTTGCGCCGGTGTTGATGGCACACATACTTGCATGTTGTGATCAGCACAAAGTTGTAAAAAGCGTTCTAGACGAGCCGAGCTGTGCTCTGGACCCTGACCTTCATAGCCATGAGGTAACAAGCAGGTTAAGCCACATAAGCGACCCCACTTTTGCTCACCTGAACTTAAGAACTGGTCAAATACCACCTGTGCACCATTAGCGAAATCACCAAATTGTGCTTCCCACAATACTAATGAAGTCGGCTCTGCAGTTGCATAACCATATTCAAATGCTAATACCGCTTCTTCAGACAGTACCGAATCAAAAACTTCAAACGTACCTTGGTCTTCACTAAGGTTCTGTAATGGTAAATACGTTGCACCATCTTTTTGACTATGAACAACCGCATGACGGTGGAAGAAGGTACCACGGCCTGAATCTTGTCCAGTTAGACGAATATCAGTGCCTTCAGCTGCAATAGTTGCATACGCTAAAGTTTCTGCCATACCCCAATCAAGTGGTTTTTCGCCAGCAGCCATTGCTTTACGATCATCGTATATTTTTTTAACACGAGATTGTGCTTTGTACTCTTCTGGGTAACTTGCAACTATGTTACCAAGCTCTTTCAGTTTTTCAACTGGCACGCTAGCATCGTAATCAACACTCCATTCATGGCCTACATACTTAGCCCAATCTGAAGAGTGTGATGTTTCTGGCTGTATTTCTTCAACAACACAGTTGCCATCGTCTAAACCATTACGGTAATCATCTGCAAGCGCTTTCACTTCATCTTCTGTGAAAGAACCTTCAGAAATCAGCTGATCCGCGTAGATTAAGCGAGGTACTGGGTGTTTTTTAATTTTTTGGTACATAATTGGCTGTGTAGCGTTAGGCTCATCAGCTTCGTTATGACCATGGCGACGGTAACAAACAAGGTCAATCACAACGTCACGTTTAAACTGATTTCTAAAATCAAGCGCGAGTTGCGTTACAAAAGCAACCGCTTCAGGATCGTCAGAGTTTACGTGGAAAATTGGTGATTGAACCATTTTCGCGATATCAGTACAGTAATCAGTTGAGCGTACGTCGTCTTTTTTACTTGTTGTAAAACCAACTTGGTTATTAACAACAATACGGATACTACCGCCACAACTAAATGCATTAGTTTGCGATAAGTTAAACGTTTCTTGAACAACACCTTGACCTGCAATTGCTGAGTCGCCGTGGATAGTGATTGGAAGTGCTTTGCTACCTGTTTTGTCATTAAGACGATCAAGACGTGCACGCACAGAGCCCATAACCACCGGGTTTACGATTTCTAAATGCGACGGGTTAAACGCAAGTGCCATATGCACGTTGCCACCTTTAGTCGCAAAATCTGATGAATAACCCATGTGGTATTTAACATCACCTGAGCCTAACGTTTCTTTGTGCTTGCCAGCAAACTCATCAAAAAGTTCTGATGGATTTTTGCCTAGCACATTAACAAGAACATTTAAGCGACCGCGGTGAGCCATACCAATAACGGCTTCTTTTTGGCCACTTTCACCGGCACGGTGAATAAGCTCTTTTAACATAGGCACTAACGCATCGCCACCTTCAAGTGAGAAACGCTTAGCACCCGGGAACTTAGCCCCTAAATATTTTTCAAGACCATCAGCCGCTGTTAATCCCTTGAGGATTCGTAGCTTTTCATTTTTATCAAATTTTGGCCTAGACTGAACAGACTCTAAACGCTGTTGTAACCAACGCTTTTCTTCTGTTGATGTGATGTGCATATACTCGGCGCCAATAGAACCACAATAAGTGGTTTTTAGTGCTTGGTATAACTCACCTAAAGGCATAGTATCGCGGCCAACGGCAAACGATCCTACGTTAAATTCGCGGTCAAAGTCAGCATCCGATAAGTCGTGGTACTCTAGCTCTAAATCTCGTACACGTTCTCGTTGCCAAATACCTAGTGGATCTAGGTTTGCATTTTGGTGTCCCCGAAAACGGAAAGCATTAATAAGTTGCAGTACTTTAACCTGTTTAAGGTCGCCACCACTGCCCTCTGCTACCACTACTTCTCTATGCTTGTTTTTAGCAAGCGCCGCAAATTGTGAACGAACTTCTGAATGTTTTACTTCAACATCCACACCATCTACTTTTGGTAACTGTTCGAACACTTCTCGCCATTCTTCTGGCACCGAAGTCGCATCGTCTAAATACGCTTCATAAAGCTCTTCAACATAAGCAACGTTACCGCCGTTTAAATGTGAAGATTCTAGCCATGCCTTCATCACACCTTCGTGCATTTATAAGCCCTTTTTTTTAGCGCAGAAATTAATAGTTATATAACAAGATGGCTAATAAATTATTAGCCATCTTTCGTCTACTAGAAATTAAACCGAGCGGTTTAATAACATAGATTTTATTTGTCCAATTGCTTTGGTCGGATTAAGACCCTTAGGACAAACGCTAACACAGTTCATGATACTGTGGCAACGGAACACACTGAATGCATCGTCTAAGTCAGCTAAACGCTCTTCTGTTGCTGTGTCTCGGCTATCAGCTAAGAAACGGTAAGCATGAAGAAGGCCTGCTGGACCTATAAACTTATCTGGATTCCACCAGAAAGAAGGACACGATGTAGAACAACATGCACATAAAATACACTCGTAAAGCCCATCTAATTTATCACGTTCTTCGATAGATTGAAGACGTTCACCTGCAGCAGGCTCATCATTAATTAGATACGGTTTTACTTTTTCGTATTGAGTGTAGAACTGACTCATGTCAATAACAAGGTCACGAACAACAGGAAGTCCAGGTAATGGACGCACTACGATTTTACCTTTGCCATTTTTTTGCAGCGTAGATAAAGGAGTAATACATGCTAAACCGTTCTTACCATTCATGTTTACGCCGTCTGAACCACACACGCCTTCACGGCATGAACGACGAAACGATAGTGTAGGATCTTGCTCTTTTAATAGTAAAAGTGCATCCAATACCATCATGTCTTGGCCTTCCTCAGTTTGCAAAGTGTAATCTTGCATACGAGGTGCATTATCAACATCCGGATTGTAACGATAAACTGAAAATTGTACTTGTGCCATCGTCTCGCTCCTAGTAGGTACGTGCTTTAGGTGGGAAAGCTTCACGTGTTTTAGGCTCGTAGTTTACTTTACGCTTGCTCATTTCATCCGTTACCGGATTAAATATTGAGTGACATAACCAGTTTTCGTCATCACGATCTGGGAAGTCAAAGCGAGAGTGTGCGCCACGGCTTTCAGTACGGAAGTTTGCAGCTACTGCAGTTGAGTAAGCTGTTTCCATTAAGTTGTCTAGTTCTAAACATTCAATACGCATGGTGTTAAAATCTGATGATTTGTCATCAAGACGCGCGTGCTGTAAACGTTCACGGATTTCTTTAAGTTCAGTAAGACCTGTAGCCATTGAATCACCTTCACGGAATACCGAGAAGTTAAGCTGCATACATTGTTGTAGGTCTTTCTTGATTTGAACTGGGTCTTCGCCTTGACCAGTTGTTGAGTTTTCCCAACGGTTAAAGCGCGCAAGAGACGCTTCTAGGTCAGACTCTGAAGCCGCTTTAGAAATTTCAACGTCATTTAGGTATTCACCTAAGAAGTTACCTGCTGCACGGCCAAATACAACTAAATCAAGTAATGAGTTACCACCTAAGCGGTTAGCACCATGTACAGATACACAGGCAATCTCACCAACAGCAAATAAACCTTGTACTACTTTTTCGTTGCCAGCAGCATCGATGTTAAGTACTTGACCATTTACGTTTGTTGGCACACCACCCATCATGTAGTGACATGTTGGGATAACTGGAATCGGTTCTTTTGCAGGGTCAACGTGAGCAAATGTTTTAGCAAGATCACATACACCTGGAAGACGTAAGTTAAGCGTTTCTTCACCTAAGTGGTCAAGTTTCAACTTGAGGTGAGGACCCCAAGGACCATCACAACCACGACCTTCACGAATTTCTGTCATCATTGAACGAGCAACAACGTCACGAGACGCTAAATCTTTAGCATTTGGTGCGTAACGTTCCATGAAGCGTTCGCCATCTTTATTTAAAAGATAACCACCTTCACCACGACAACCTTCAGTTACTAGCGTACCAGCGCCAGCTATACCTGTCGGGTGGAACTGCCACATTTCCATGTCTTGCATAGAAATACCAGCACGTGCAGCCATACCAACACCGTCACCGGTATTAATGTGAGCATTGGTTGTTGATGCGAAAATACGACCTGCACCACCTGTCGCTAACACAACTGCTTTTGATTTGAAGAAGGTGATTTCACCTGTTTCAATTTCAATCGCTGTACAGCCCACTACATCGCCATTATCGTTTTTAACTAAATCAAGTGCATACCATTCTGAGAATACATTGGTTTTGTTTTTAACGTTTTGTTGATAAAGAAGGTGTAATAATGCATGACCCGTACGGTCAGCTGCTGCTGCAGTACGCGCAGCCTGTTCACCACCAAAGTTTTTCGATTGACCACCGAAAGGACGTTGGTAAACACGGCCATTTTCAAAACGCGAAAATGGTAAGCCCATGTTTTCTAATTCAGTAATAGCTTCTGGGCCAGTTTGACACATGTATTCGATAGCGTCTTGGTCACCGATAAAATCGGAACCTTTAACGGTATCATACATATGCCATTCCCAGTTATCTTCATGCGAGTTACCTAACGCGACTGTAATACCGCCTTGAGCAGATACAGTGTGTGAGCGTGTCGGGAAAACTTTAGAGATTAGCGCACATGTTTTGCCAGATTCAGTAATAGCAAGAGCAGCGCGCATACCTGCACCACCGGCACCAATTACTACGGCGTCAAATTCACGAACAGAATATTTCACTTAAACACCCCATAAAACGATTAAACCCACAGCTACGTAAGCAACAGCCATTAGGTTTAGTACAAAGCCTAAAAAAGCACGCAATTTAGCGTTCTTTACATAGTCGGTAAGAACCTGCCAAAGGCCGATACGGGTATGAACCATAATGCAAACTAGGGTGATTAACGTTGCCCCTTTCATTGCTAGGTTTGAGAATAGGCCTGTCCAGGCTTCATATGTGACTTCTGGCATTGCTAAAAAATAGCCAATAATAAAGATTGCATACGCGCTGATTATTAATGCCGTTGTGCGTAAAGATACAAAATCTTGTACGCCATCACGTTTAAGAGTTGCTTGATTTAAGACCATATCCACACCCCTGCCAATACAGCAAACACAACGCCAAGTGCCATCGCAATTTTAGCGCTAGTATTGCCTGATTCAAGTTCTTCCCAATGCCCCATATCCATAATAATGTGACGGATACCACCGATAAGATGATAACCCAATACAGAAAGGGTGCCCCAAGCTATAAATTTGGCAATGAATCCGTTAAACAGACTCTTGACGAATTCAAAACCTTCAGCTGAAGAAAGAGACTCTGACCAAGCCCAAATGACAAACGTTAAAGCAAAAAATAATGCAACACCGGTGACGCGGTGAAAAATTGAAGCTTTAGCCGTTGCCGGCATAGATATAGTTGTTAGATCTAGATTTACAGGTCTTTGCTTTTTCACAGTTACTTGCCCATCTTGCCCACAGTGGGGCTCATCTACTTGTTTTTCTAAAACCCACCAAATGTTTCTGGTGGAACTATCAAAATAAACGTATTGATACTAATAAAGTTCACTTTTTATGAAAATTATTATGTAAAAAAAAGTTTACCCAAATACAAATTGGTTAAAAACCTCCATTAGTATATATAGCCGGAGACTCTTTTACAATTCTTGTTTACTTTGAATCGTTTGCGAATTAGCCAATGGTATAATATTCAATCTATACCGAATATTTATTATACATATGTGCATAATACTTATAAAAATTGACTTTATACCCCTCTTTCACGTTAAAATGTAGGGATATGCTTAGAATAGATTTAGAATATAAAAATCAGAATAGTTATCTTAATAGGAGATACATAGATGGCAGATAAGAAAGCCACGGTCCATATTGATGGGCTAGATCCAATCGAACTTCCAATTTATCAAGGTACTGCTGGCCAAGATGTAATTGACGTACGTACACTCGGCTCACATGGTCACTTTACTTATGACCCAGGTTTCATGTCGACTGGTTCTTGTGAATCTACCATCACTTACATCGATGGTGGCAAGGGTGTTTTATTACACCGTGGTTACCCAATCGAACAGTTAGCAGAAAGCTCTAACTACGTTGAGTTATGCTACTTACTATTAAATGGTGAGTTACCAACTAAAGAGCAATACGATGATTTCGCTACAAAAATCACTCGTAGCACTATGCTAGATGAAAAAATCGCAAACTTCTTCCAAGGTTTCCGTTTTGACGCTCACCCTATGGCGATGCTATGTGGTGTGGTTGGTGCTTTATCTTCTTTCTACCATGAAGATCTGGATATCACTGATGCAGTTCAACGTAAAACAAGCGCTATTAAATTAGTTGCTAAGTTACCAACAATTGCAGCAATGGCGTACAAAACAAACATCGGTCAACCATTTGTATACCCACGCAATGACTTAAGCTATGCAGAAAACTTCTTACACATGATGTTCTCTGTGCCTGCTGAAGAATACAAAGTAAACCCTGTCACAGCTAAAGCAATGGATAAAATCTTCATGCTTCATGCGGACCATGAGCAAAACGCATCAACCTCTACAGTACGTTTAGCAGGTTCTTCAGGTGCTAACCCTTATGCATGTATTGCTGCGGGTATTGCATCACTTTGGGGCCCTGCTCACGGCGGTGCTAACGAAGCATGTTTAAACATGTTAGAAGAAATTGGCTCAGTTGATCGCATTGACGAATACGTAGCAAAAGCTAAAGATAAAGCGGACCCGTTCCGTCTTATGGGCTTTGGACACCGTGTTTACAAAAACTTCGATCCTCGTGCAACAGTAATGCGTCAAACATGTCATGAAGTGTTAGCAGAGCTAAACATTCAAGATCCATTGCTTGATATCGCAATGAAACTAGAGCAAATTGCACTTGAAGACCCGTACTTTGTTGAGAAGAAACTTTACCCTAACGTAGATTTCTACTCAGGTATTATCTTAAAAGCAATCGGCATCCCTACCAGCATGTTCACTGTAATCTTTGCAATGGCACGTACTGTAGGTTGGATCTCACACTGGGACGAGATGCTTTCTCAACCTGGCCACAAGATCAGCCGTCCACGTCAGCTTTACACAGGTAAAACACACCGTGATTATAAAGCAACTGACAAGCGCTAAGCATTAAGTTAGTTTATAAGGCCGCCTCTGCGGCCTTTTTTATTAACTGCTACTTGAGAATTATCTTAAACAGATTACAATTCCTGCCCACTTGATTAACTTTATGAGCCTATGTCTGTGTCCTCGTTTGATCCTAAAACAATCCGTAATGATTTCCCTACCCTAAATCAGACAATTAATGGCTACCCTCTTGTTTATTTAGACTCAGCAGCAACAACACAAAAACCACAATGCGTGATTGACGCTACGTCACAGTTTTACACCTCACAGAATGCAAATGTTCACCGTGGACGTCATACGCTGAGTGAGCAAGCTACAGCGGCTTATGAGCAAGTACGTCATCGCGTTGCCGATTATTTTCAGGTAACCAGTAGCGAAATTGTCTGGACCAAAGGTGCCACTGAAGCGATTAACTTAGTTGCTCATGGCTTAAGAAATACATTAACAGCTGCTGACACTATTTTAATTAGCCCAATCGAACACCACGCTAATATCGTGCCGTGGCAAGAACTAGCAGCGCAAACCGGGGCAACATTAAAAACTTTACCACTTAACGCAGATGCTACGTTTGATATAGCACAGTGTTGTGAAGTGATTAAGCGCACCGACCCTGCACTACTGGCTATTACTCACGCTTCTAATGCGCTAGGCAATATTACTGATTTAGTCCCCTTAATAGCCTCAGCGAAGGCGGTAGGCGCGCTAACCTTAGTCGATGGCGCACAAGGGGCGCTGCATTTAAGACCGAATTTAAAAAAGCTCGATTGTGATTTTTACGTGTTTTCTGCTCATAAAATGGTGGGGCCAACAGGGCTAGGCGGTTTATATGGCCGTTATACAGCCCTTAATGCACTATCGCCTTATCAAACAGGCGGTGAAATGATTGAAAAAGTAACCTTAACGCACAGTACTTATCGTAATGCACCGGCTAAATTTGAAGCAGGAACGCCAAATATAGCCGGTGTTTTAGGTTTTGGCGCTGCACTTGAGTATTTAATGGCGCTTGATCTGCAAACATTACAGCACTATGAACAGCAGTTGTTTATTTATGCAGCGAACGCATTGAGCAAAATAGACGGTATTATTATCTACAGCGACCTCAAATCGAATATTGGCACACTTTGCTTTAATTATAAAAATGAACATCCTTATGATCTGTCAACTTTACTTGACGGCTATGGTGTTGCTGTACGAAATGGTCATCATTGTACCCAACCTTTAATGAGTCATTTAAACCTAAATGGCTCATTGAGAGCGAGTTTTGCTTTTTATAATACGACTAAAGATGTAGACCAATTTATTGCCGCACTCAAAGAATGCATTGCTTTATTAGACTAATTTGGATAAATAATGACACACACATATCAACTCGTAACTAAAAGTATTCAAAGCAGTAGTAGCTGGCAACAAAAGTACCGTGAAATTATGTTACTCGGTAAAACGCTGCCACCTTTAGCCGATATATTAAAAACAGATGATGCGTTAGTGCCTGGCTGTGAGAGTAAAGTATGGATGTTTGTCGAGTTTGACCTAACCGAGAATGTACTGGTTGTAATTGGAGACTCTGATACTCGCATAGTAAAAGGCTTATTGGCGTTAATTTTAGCCCTGTATAACGGTTTAACACCCGAAGAAGTGTTAGCAGTAAATGCTTATGATGAATTTGAAAAACTTGGCTTAATCAGTCATTTGAGTGCGTCAAGGGGCAATGGAGTAAAAGCCATGGTTGAAACAATACAAACCATGGCCAAACAAAAAGCGCTTTAAGCGCTTTTTAAATACTATTAAACCAAAACACTTTATCTAAGTATTTAGACGCGCACGCTTGTCTAAGTATTTTTGAACCGCTTTAGCGGCAACAAAAAAACCAAAACTACCGGTGATCATCGTCACTGAGCCAAAGCCATTATTACAATCCATGTTCATACTGCCATCAGCATTTTGCTTCGCATGACACACACTGCCGTCAATACCTGGGTAAACAAGCTGTTCAGTGGAATATACACAGTCAATATTAAATTTACGTTTTGGGTTTGAACTAAAATTATATTGTTTACGCAAAATGTAACGCACTTTTGCAAGTAATGGATCTTGAGTGGTTTTCGCCACATCGCCAAAGGTAATTTGACTCGGATCGGTTTGACCACCTGCACCGCCAGTTGTAATTATAGGCATTTTATTACGTTTACAGTGAGCTATTAACGCCGCTTTTTCTTTAACCGCATCAATACAATCTATTACATAATCAAAACCTTGAATATGTTCTTGAATATTATCAAGGCTAATAAAGTCATCAATCACATTCACCACACACTCAGGGTTGATAAGCTTGCAGCGAGTTTTCATCGCATCAACTTTAGCTTCCCCTATTGTGCCTGTTAAGGCATGAATTTGACGATTTACATTAGTTGCACAAATATCATCTAAATCAATTAAGGTGATTTTACCTACGCCGGTACGCGCTAGTGCTTCAGCAGTCCAACTGCCTACACCACCAATACCCACAACACAAAAATGTGCTTGCTGTAACCACTCAAATTGCTGTTGACCATACAGTCGTTTAATACCACCAAAGCGGATATCAGTTACTTGTTCACTCATTTACCAATCCAGTTTCCACGGCGTTTGCCAAGAATTAAAATCTTGATGTTTTATCAATTGCGCATACTCTTCACCAGATTCTGGCAACAGGGTATGTTGTATTTTTTGCCCTTTCCATAAAAAATCCAGCGCAAATGCATGTAAATAGGTACGCTCTGCAGGGCTGCCTGCATAACTCGCATCACCCATTATGGGGGCTCCCAAACTCTTTAAAGCAACTCTTAGCTGATGGGTTTTACCCGAATAGGGTTTTAATAGGTAAGCTCTAAAACCACTTTTAAAACTAAATGAATAAAACCGCGTAATTGCGGGATTTATTTGCGAGTTTAATAGTTTAAAAGTACCCCGACGTGACTTCGCCATGTCTCCTTTAACCCAACCTTGCTTTTTTTTAGGCTTAGAATCAGTTACAGCTAAATAAAATTTATTAATAGTATGCTCAGTAAACATCTGGGTAAACTTTGCCGCAGCGTCTTTATGCCGCGCTAATATGATCAGCCCTGAAGTCACTTTGTCTAGACGGTGAACCGCAAACAATTTTTCGTTTAGTTGTTGCTCAGCAAGAAACACAAAACCAGGGCTTTCTTCTGAATGAAAATTAAGCCCTGCAGGTTTAGTTATAATATAAAAATCATCGTGCGTGTATTGCACCTTTAACACAGGCGTATCTGCTTTATTCACGCGCTTTACTTTGAATATGCGCAACGACTTTAGCTAAATCCTCTGGTGTATCAACCCCAGCATGAGGGGTCACCACCGCTTGCTCTATTTTAATCGCATAGCCATGGTAAAGCACCCTTAGCTGCTCTAGTGACTCTAAAACTTCTAATGGTGATACCGATAATTGAATATATTGCTTTATAAAGCCAGCGCGATACGCGTAAATACCCACATGGCGTTGAAAAGGCGCTAAGTTAAGTGGTTGCTGCTCTGCCATCATGGCGCTTCTATCAAATGGAATGCTGGCTCTTGAAAAATATAAGGCATTTTTATTGATATCGCTGACCACTTTAACCGCATTAGGGTTAAACACCTCATCACGCTCTTCAATGGCAACACTGAGGGTTGCCATTGGCGCGGTTGATTGCGCTAATAATGTAGCCACTTGTGACACGTTATCAGGGGATAATAACGGTTCATCGCCCTGCACATTAACCACGATAGTATCATCTGATAAATCAAGTAAATCAACGACTTCTGCTAACCGTTCAGTCCCTGATTGATGATCTTCTCGAGTCATCAATACATCATTGGTAAAGTGTTTAGCCGCATCAAATACTTTTTGATGATCGGTGGCTATAACCACTTTACTCGCTCCCGACAAACACGCTTTTTCATAGACATGTTGGATCATTGGCTTGCCACAAATATCAGCAAGTGGTTTACCTGGCAAACGAGTAGAAGCGTAACGTGCAGGAATAACAACTACGAATTCCACTTTTCTACCTCTTCAAGAGACAATTCTCGGGCTTCATTTTCAAGTAATACCGGAATATCATCGCGTACCGGGTAAGCAAGCTTTGCAGCTGTACTGATCAGCTCTTGGTTTTCTTTATCAAAGCGCAACTTACCTTTACACACGGGGCAAGCAATAATTTCGAGTAACTTCGTATCAAAGGCCATGATGGATCCCTTTTTCTTTTAATAGTAAATTTAATGTGTTTATTACCGCCGCTGTTGGTTGAGCATCAACAGGCAGGTAATACCAATTAGGCTTTGCAAAATCACGGCATTTAACCGCATCTTTTTCTGTCATTAATACACAGTCATCGCCAAATTGAGCGAAATCATCAGCGCTATAAGCATAATGATCGCGAAAATGATGTGTAGACAGTAATTTAATACCTTGTGCTTGCAGTGAAGCCTCAAAACGACCTGGGTTACCAATAGCACTCACCGCATGCGCAGCCTTTAAATGCGTCGCTATATCCGTGTTATCGGCAACGCGTTTAATAACCGATGGCTGCAAGCGATAACTAAACTCATCCTCAGAGCCATTTTCAATTACTAGGTCTACGCTCTTTAATCGAGAGACGGTTTCGCGCAGTGGCCCTGCGGGCATTAGCAAACCATTACCAAATTTTCTTTCGCTATCAACAATACAACATTCTATGCTGCGTGCCATTTTGTAATGCTGCATGCCATCATCAGAAATGATCACATCAAGCTTAAAGTTTGCGTTGAGCTTTTCTATATTGTGTTGCCTATTAGGGCCAACCACTAATGGGCACTGTAAACGGTTAAATAAAAGCACCGGCTCATCACCAGCCTCTAAAGTAGTCGTATTAGCAGTCACTAATAATGGGTAATGAGCTGCTTGCCCGCCGTAACCCCGACTAATTAAACCAACAGATAAGCCTTTAGCAGTTAAATAATCATAAAGCCACAACACAAACGGCGTTTTACCATTGCCGCCAACGCTTATATTGCCAACTACAATAACCGGCGTATTGCTCACAAATGACTTAAAAATACCGAACTTATAGCAATATCTACGCAGCAAAGAAATACAGCCAAAAATAGCGGACAGTGGTAATAGCAATAACGTAATTAAGCTAAAAGGTTTATACCAGCTTTGCTCTATTTTACTCACCCTTGCTCACCAAACTGCATTTTGCATAACGCAGAATAAGTGCCATCGTTAGCAAGTAAGTCTGTATGGGTACCACTTTCAATAACTTGACCGCTGTCTATTACATAAATGCGGTCACTATTTTCTATAGTCGATAACCTATGCGCAATTACAATAGACGTTTTGTCTTTCATTAATGTATCGAGGGCATGTTGAATAAGTTTTTCTGATTCAGTATCGAGCGCCGAGGTCGCTTCATCTAAAATTAAAATTGGTGCATCTTTTAATATTGCGCGAGCAATCGCGATACGTTGACGTTGACCACCTGAAAGCATCACCCCATTTTCACCAACAATAGTGTTAAGTTGCTCCGGTAAATCTTTAACAAACTCCCACACATGAGCTTGTTTAGCCACAGTATGGAGCTCTTCCATCGATACATCACGTTGGAGGCCATAACAAATATTATTTGCAATCGTGTCATTAAAAAGCACTACTTGCTGCGATACTAAAGCAAATTGACGACGTAAATCGGTGAGCTTATATTCATTTAAAGCAATACCATCCAGTAATATTTCACTGGGCGCTTCTAAATCATAATAGCGAGGTAATAAGTTTGATATGGTGGATTTACCCGAGCCTGAGCGGCCAACAAGCGCAATGCTCTCGCCCGCTTTAATAGTCATCGACAAATTATTTAATACCGGCTCGTCTTTGGTTGGGTATTTAAAGGTGACATTTTTTACCTCAATATGACCTTTAACTTTATCAACCGATAAGGTGCCCGTGTCTTTTTCTATTTCTTCATCTAGCACTAAAAATACACTCTGCGCAGCTGAAATACCGCGTTGTAAATCGCTGTTCACATTGGCAAGCTGTTTTAACGGGCGTAGTAACATCATCATCGAAGAAATGAGCACTACAAAATCCCCAGAGCTAATACTGTCTATCATTGAGGGCATAGACACCACCCATAAAATAACGGCCATTGCACTGGCGGCTAAAATTTGAATGATAGAGACACTTAACGCCTTAGTCGCATCCATTTTGATACGTTGCTGGCGATTATGATTATTAATTTTAGAAAATTGATCGACTTCTTGAGTTTGACCACCAAAGCCATGGATCACTTTGTGACCACTGAGCATTTGCTCTGAGCTGCGGGTAACTTGCCCCATCGCAGACTGAATATTTTTAGATATATGACGAAAACGTTTAGATACCACCGCCACTATAATAGCCACTAATGGAATAATAACTAAAAAGATTAACGATAATTGCCAGCTGGTATAAAACATAACTGCTAGTAAAAACACCACAAAAGCGCCTTCACGAACTACAATAAGCAGTGCTTTGGTAATCGCTTGCTGTACTTGCTCTGTATCAAAGGTAATTTTTGAAATAAGGTCGCCACTCGAGTTTTTATCATGAAACGATACCGGCAAATGTAATATATGCTCAAATAGTTCTTGGCGAAGCGCACGCACTACCTGCGAACCAACATAGCTTAAACAGTACGATGACATAAAATTAAATACGCCACGCCCAATCACCAACGCAATAACCACAAATGGCGCATAAGTAAGTACCTGACTATTACGCTCATTTAAACCTTCATCGATAAACGGCTTCATCAGTTGGATAAATAATGCATCCATACCTGAATAACCTATCATTCCAATAATTGCGACGATGGCAACCGACTTATAGGCACCAACGTAAGAAACAAGCCGTTTATAAATTTGTGTAGTACTTTGATCCATAACACTCTCTAAAACCACTGACAGCCTCTATTGTATCCTTAGCAACAGCAAAACAAAACGTCAATCTTTGATAAACCAATAACTTTCCTGCGCCCTCGCTGTAGTAAGCTCAAGGTGCTTAGCATAAAAATCAACCCTAACTTGTCCTACATCACCGGTACTATATTGTTTGGCGTTTATTTTATTGTAACGCTCAACTACCGCTTTACTTGGAAATTGCCACTGACCTTGATAGGCACTTGAATGAATCACAATCGTTGGGTTTACTGCCTTAATAAACTCGTCACTCGAGGAGCTGTCACTGCCGTGGTGTGGGCTTATCAAAACGGTACTTTGTAAATCATCTTTCTTTTTAATTAATTGCGACTCTCGCGTTTTTGATATGTCACCGCTAAGTAGCACACTATAGTTTGCCGCTGAGATTTTAACGATACAGGAATTATCATTACTATTATTAAATTCCTCTTTAGCAAAGGTTTGAATACTCAACCCATTAAAATCGAGTGTTGTTGCTATACAGTCGTTATATACACCATTTGGATGAAAATAATCAAAACTCCATGCATAACCGGCCGCTTTAAAATGCGCAACACCTCCGGCATGATCGTTATCTTGATGACTAACAATCGCGGTACTTACCGTTAAATTATGGGCGTCAATATAGGGTAGCAATACACTAGGCACACGACTAAAGCGATTAAAGTAACTCGGGCCAAAATCATAAATAAACGCATGTTTGTCTTTTTTTATCAAAACCATTAGGCCATGGCCTACATCAAATACGTTCAACTGCCAAAGGCTAGATTGCGTAAAATAATAATTAGACAGTAAAGTCAAAAGCGGAATACACGCCAGTACGCGAAGCTTAATAAAGTAAAGTAAAGGAACGACACTATAAAGCAGCACCACAGTGGTTATACTTACCTGACCAACATTAAGCCAACGTATGTGCTGCGGTATTGCCAGCAACATTTGATAAATATAGGTCAGTGGAAAATCATATAACACAATAAACGCATGCCAGTCGGTTAATAACCCTAGCAACACACTTAAAAATAAAGCAGGCATTAATACAAAAGATAAAATGGGAATAGCGACAAGATTTAAAACTAAACCTGCTAAACTCACGCCATTAAAAAAATATAATGACAGCGGTAATAAGCCAATAAATAATCCCAGTTGAATAACAAAAAGAGTGCGAATATTGGCTAACAATGAATGACCTAGCAGCGGAAACTGTTTTAAAACCATAAAAATAATACATACCGCTAAAAAAGAAAAATACAGGCCAGGATTAAGCAAACTAAATGGATTAACTGCTAGAATAATAACCAACGCATATAAAATACTTCGCCATCTAAGCGATTGCTTCGCTAAATAATAAAGCAACAAATAACAACCCAACATAATTAAGGCGCGGGTTGCCGAAATAATAAAATCACTCAAGTAAACATAAATAAAAGCGGCAACAAAGCCAGCAGCGCTATAAAACATAGCAATATTTAATGATTGATTTAGTTCAGGCTTAATCAACTTAAGAAAACAGCGCACTGCAAAATAACAAAAGCCGAAAACCAAAGAGATATGCAATCCAGAAATAGCCAGTAAATGACTTAACCCAAGACTTTGCATTAATTGTTTATGCTCAAAGGTCATTAACGACTTGTCTCCGGTTAAGAGCACGTAATATAGCCAATTAAGCTCAGCACTACTTACGAGCTTTTTGACATAAGTCCGATAAGCCGCAATATGATTATTTTGTGGGCGGTTGTAAATCGCTAACTGCTTATTTAATACTGTGCCTTTAAACGCTATTTTTTGTGTAAAGGCATAGAGTTGACTGTCGAACACAGTAAAATTTTTAATCCCCCTAAAATTTTTTAACCTAACTTGAGCAGTAAAAGCATCACCTGGCTGAATAGGTTGTGTTGAATTAATACTTAATAAGGCTTTAGGTGCTCTAAACTGACTATATTCGCTATCTTCCAAACGGGTTATTTTCACTTTTACGTATTGTGGAGGTGTTGAAGAAATAACCTCTTCGACAACAACATTGACTAAATAAGCATATTTTTCGTGCTCATTAGGTAATTCAAATGAATAAAACAAGATAAAATGTGCCGCTACACAGCAAATACCGCAAATAAAGCCTAACAATACAGTTAAAAACGGCTTAAAATACGTGCTCACAATGAGAATTGAAATTGTGATAACTGTAAATTCAAGGGTTTGGTAATAAAATACGGTAACAACAACTCCGATAACAAACCCAAGACTCATCCACACAGAAGTAAATGGTTGCTTTAAATGGCTAAAAAAACGATCCAACGGTTTTTACCCGATCCAAATAAAATTAGACATCACAAATCGCTAAGAATATTTGGCCGTCTTTTACATGATGCTAACCTTTGGCATTTAAATAGACGTTCGGCACGAGGTGCTTTTGCTGTTGGGCTCTTTTTTGCTTTCATCCCTGTTCCTTTTCAAATGGTGCTCGCGGCTGCCGCAGCGATAATTTTGAGAGTTAATTTACCCATTTCTGTTGCGCTAGTATGGATCACTAATCCACTGACTATGCCGCCAATTTTTTACGGCTCCTACCTTGTTGGTACATTAGTACTTAATCAACCTGAACAACACTTTGCGTTCGAAGCCAGTTGGGCATGGTTTATAGAAAGCTTAACGACAATTGGCCCTGCATTCTTAGTCGGTTCTTTGGTATGCGCCTCTATCGCCAGTGTTATTGGCTACTTTGGAATAGATCTAATTTGGCGCCGCTCTGTAAGGCGGGCATGGGGAATGAGAAATAATTAGCCTCTCTTCCCTTAAATGCTTACATTACTATAGACAAAAAAAACCCAACTTAACAAGTTGGGTTTTTTAGTCCTTCTTTTTAACGATTTAAGCTCATTTAAAATCTAAATACACGTCTTAAACCAACAAGTGGTAGTAATAATAAACCAAACCAAGAAAAACTCGCTGAACTGCGTTCATAAAACTCTGCATCTGGGGCTTTACAATTTTCAACTTCACCATTAGCAATCGGTGAAAGTTTTACTGCAACAGCAACACTTTCATATTGAATGTTACCATTTATGTCGGTTATGACCTCACCTAGTGAGTCTAATTTTTCAACCGTTTTAGTTGCCACACCAAATACTTCATTATTTTCGTTGATTGATTTCGCCTCTACCATTTTATAACTAAAGCTAGTTTCACCATCACTGTCAAAACATGGTAGTAGATTATTTAGATTAGTGATTTTGTCATCACCAATTTTATAAATAAACGCTTCTGAACGCCTTGTACTCGCTGTATCACCAACATCACCTTCGCCTACAATATAACCTTGATTATTAATATCATTTGCATATGAGCTTGAGCTAATAAAATAATCTTCAGGAAACACCGTCGTGTTTGTATTTATATCGTGGTAAAAGAGTTTGTTTCTTAAAGAGCCTTCAATGCGTTTAGTAGCATAACCTGCAATAATGTCATTATCATTGATTGCAAATGCTTTACCTCCTTCCCAATCATCTTGCTGGTTTATAAAGTCAACTACCTCACCGTCTTTAAAATAAGTTGGCATACTGTAGATTCTATTATCGTTGTCAATATCTCGGGTATCTGAAGACCCTACAGCAATACCATTACTATTCACAGCTAATGCAATACTATTAAATGGAGTTCTGTCTTCATCTTCTTCCGGAGTAAGCGCTAAACCTAGCAACTCTGTTGAAGTCACATTATAAGTGCTGTCTAGAGTCCATTTAACCGCTGTTTTATTAAACACACCTCGCGTATTTCGAGAATTAATTAACTCGATACAAGCCATAACTGGCTCATCAAGGCCATCACAATTGTCTGTAATTGTGGTTTGTCTCTCAGCAGGAATACTGACCGATACATTACCAACAACAATGTAACCAGTGTCAGTGGCAACAATATCAGATGCTTTACTAGTCCCACCGTGTTCAGTAAATTCTGGTAAAAGCGGCACTTCAACACCACCAGCAGAGATTAAAATTCCGCGCTCTATAAACTCACGAGTAAACCACGTTTCTTCATCAGTTTCGCCATCTGGTGTAAAGCTCACTTTATCAAATGCTGCACTTCCCCAACCAACCGTAGTACCGTCTTGCGCTACACCTGTATAAAAGTTACTTACTGATCGAGTTAGCCCATCATAATCAAGTGAAGATTCATCGAAAAGAGACTGCTCAGTTATTAAACCGTTATTATAGCTTGTAGCAATAAGCGAACTGATTTTTTGATATTCAAAATCTTCAGACCGAGAAGATAGAAAGCCAACCATAAAAGTATGTGCGTCAGCATTAGTGTAAACAGCATCATTATTTTCTATATCATCGAGGGTAAAGGTTATTTCTTTATCAATGTTTTCAAACCTTTTAACTTCGGTGTCGTATGCGCTCTTTATTATATTATCTGTAAAGTCGATATAACTAATATCAATAGGTAGGTTAAACAATCCGTTAGCTTGACCTATAATATGGCCGTTTTCACTCACATCAGTAACATAAGTATGTTTGGCAGCTTCAAAGTCACCTAATTCGGTTAACTGGTACGTTGCACTTAATGCCGATGTACTCAGTGTGGCTAAAACACTGGCCGCGAGTAATTTATATTTCATTTTATTCCTTACTACTGATTCTTTAATTCTTCAAGTTCTTCCCAACGCTCAAAAGCGGCTTCAAGGTCAGACTCAAGTTGGGCTAAATGGTTCAATTCCTTGGCTGTTATATCACTGTCTTGCTTGAAAAAATCTTCATGACTTACTCGTTCTTGTTGTTTTTCAAGTTCAGCTTCAAGTTGCTCCATTTTATTAGGTAGTTGCTCTAGTTCAAGTTTTAATTTGTAAGAGAGTTTATTTGCTTTGTTATTGTTTTTAACGGGTGCAGGCTCTGGTTTTTCAACCTTTTTAACTGGCTGCTGTTGCTGCTGCTTTTGCTGCTCTGCTAAATAGTTGGTATAGGCTTCATAATCGCTGTAACCGCCAACGATATCTGTTACCTTACCATTACCTTCAAAGGCCCATACACTTGAGCAAGTATTATCAATAAACTCACGGTCATGGCTAACTATCAGCACAGTACCTTGGTATTGATTGATGATATCTTCTAGTAACTCTAACGTTTCTATATCTAAGTCATTGGTAGGCTCATCAAGAACCAATATATTTGATGGCTTTAAGAATAACTTAGCCAGAAGTAATCTATTTTTTTCACCACCTGAGAGCGCTTTTACGGGGGTACGAGCACGTGCTGGCGGAAACAAAAAGTCTTGTAAATAACCTAATACATGACGAGAACGTCCACCCATCATCACTTCTTGCTTACCCTCAGCTACGTTGTCCTGAACGGTCGCTTCTTCATCAAGCTTTTCACGATACTGATCAAAATAAGCAAACTCTAAATTAACACCTTGCTTTATTTCGCCACTGTCTGCTTTTAAATCACCAAATAGAAGCTTTAATAAGGTCGTTTTACCAATGCCGTTAGGGCCGACTAATCCAATACGATCACCACGCATAACCAAAGTAGAGAAGTCATCAGCAATGATTTTATCTTTAAATGCATGGTTTAAGTGTTTTGCTTCAAACACTAATTTACCTGAACGATCAGCCGTTTCAATATTGAAATCGGTTTTGCCTACTTGATCAACGCGTTTTTTACGCTCATTACGTAATTGTTTAAGCTCACGAACTCGCCCTTCGTTACGCGTACGGCGCGCTTTAACACCTTGGCGGATCCACGCTTCTTCTTCTGCTAAACGCTTATCGAACAATGCATTTTGCGTTTCTTCCACTTTTAAATCATGCGCTTTTTGTTCTAAGTAAGTGGCATAATCACCTGGATAAGAAATTAGTTTACCGCGATCTAAATCTAAAATACGTGTTGCAACGGCGCGAATAAAAGCACGGTCATGCGATATAAATACAATCCCGCCTTTAAACTCTTTTAAAAATTGCTCTAACCACATTACACTTGTCATATCTAAGTGGTTGGTAGGCTCATCGAGTAATAATAAATCAGGCTCGCTCACTAGCGCACGCGCAAGTGCAACTTTACGTAACCAACCACCAGAAAGTGATTCTAGTTTTGCATCGGGGGTTAATTCTAGTTGGGTTAAAACCAGTTGAATACGACTATCAAAACGCCAGCCATCAGCTGCTTCTAACTTATTTGATAAGCGCTCTAATTTATTGAGTAACTGATCAGTACAATCTGATTGCAATTGTGTACTTACATGATGAAAATCAATCAGTAAGTTAGCAATTTCCGGCATACCTTGGGCAACATAATCAAATACAGTGCCGCTTGCGCCTTTAGGCGGATCTTGTTCTAAACGCGATATTTTTAAACTACCGACTTGGTTTATTTCGCCGTCATCGAGTATTACTTGGCCATCTAAGACTTTTAGAAGCGTTGATTTTCCTGCACCGTTACGCCCTACAATACACACACGTTCACCGCTTTCTATAACCGCATCGGCATTATCTAATAATGGGTGCGTACCGTAGGCTAATTGTGCTTTTGAAATTCTAATTAAATCCATAATTAATCTTTACTCTTATTCTGCTTGCGCTAAAAACTGCTGCGCCTGAGGTGCAGTAAACGGCCAAAACAATTGCTGGCCTTGTTGATTTTTTAAAACCGGAATACTGATTTGATACTCTAAAATTAAGGAGTCATCGCTCATAATATCAATAAGTTGTAATTCATCAGCTGATGAAAGTAACGGTTTTAACAGTTGCTCTGCTTGCTCACACAAGTGGCAACCGTCTGTGTGATATAAAACCCACTTAGCCATGTTTAATTAACCAGCTATTATGAATTTTTTTATTACGTTTAAAATCGAGAGATAAGGTTTTTTCTGAAATATTTTCCGCTTTTAAGCCTAAGCCCATTAACCCTACTTCGTCCATCACAAAGCCGCGTTTATTGTTAGAAAATATAAGCGTACCTGATGGGCTCAATATTTTTTTAACCCAAGTTAACAGCTTAATGTGATCATTTTGTACATCAAACGCATCTTTCATTCGCTTAGAGTTAGAGAATGTTGGAGGGTCTAAAAAGATCAAGTCGTATTGGCCTTGTGCATGCTCTAGCCATTTTAAACAGTCGGCTTGCTCAAACCGATAACGCGTATTACTAATATCGTTAAGTGCAAAGTTATCTTGCCCCCATTTTAGGTAGGTTTTAGATAAATCAACGGTAGTAATCGCTTTTGCACCGCCTAATGCAGCATGAACCGACGCTGTTCCCGTGTAGGCAAACAGATTTAAAAAGCGCTTATCTTTTGCATTTTCTTGAATGTAACGACGTGCAAGACGGTGATCTAAAAATAGTCCGGTGTCTAAGTAATCAAATAAGTTAACTTTAAACTTAGCACCAAACTCCTCTACCACCATGGTTCTGTTTTGCTTAGCCATGGGGGTATATTGTTCTTCACCTTTTTGCTTTTTACGTACTTTTACCGCAATGTTTTCAGGTGAAATATCCAATTGTTGCGCTGTTAAGCTAATAACATCTTGCAAGCGTTTCTCTGAGGTCTTTTCATCAATTTCTTTTGGTGCTGCGTATTCAAAAATAACCGCTGAATCTCCATAAATATCAACCGCAACGTTATATTCAGGAATATCTGCATCATACACGCGATAGGCATGTACTTGATTTTGCTTAAGCCAATTTTTTAAGCCTTGCTTATTCTTTTTCAAGCGATTAGCAAAGGCCATTGAACCTTCAAAGTTTAAAGCCGGTTTGTCATCCGTGGTAAGACTCACTTGCTTGTCATTAAGTTGATACAAGTTTAATTCAACATCAAGTGGGCCATTTTTAAATTTATAACGTTTTTGCTTCACCAATTTAAGCAGTTTAAACAAGCTTTCATCCATGCCTAATAAAGCTAGTTTCCAGTGGTTGAAGTGTTTTTTAAAGCCAACACCTAAACTGCGATGTAAGTTAACCAGCTCAGCCATAGAGCCAATTCGCTCACCGTAAGGTAAATTAGAAATAACAACACCCGGCAATTTAGCAACCGCAGTCAATTTAGTTGCATCGCTTTGTTTAAACTTAATTACCGTATCAAGTTCTGCGCGCTGCGCATTTGCAATGGCTTTATCAAGGACATTTGCATCGTAATCATGGCCAATCAACCACAATTTAGGGTCGGTAATATTTGCTAAAAGCTGCTCTTTAAGTTCTTTGAATTTTGCCACTCTAAAGCTAGGTAAACGCTCAAACGCAAATCCTTCACGAAATAGACCTGGCGCTTCATTACGCGCCATTCCAGCGGCTTCAATTAAAATAGTACCCGCACCACAACAGGGATCAAATAAAGGCTGATTAACATTTTCAAGCCAGCCACTGCGCTTAATAATTGCTGCAGCTAAATGTTCTTTAATTGGTGCTTTACCTTGACCTTGACGGTAACCACGCTCTGATAAACGCGGGCCAGAGTAATCAATATAAAGTGAAACACCATGGCGATTTAAACGTGCAACCACTCGTACATTCGCATCTTGCTTATCAACATTTGGGCGCTGTTCATACAGATCATTAAAATAATCAACAATCGCATCTTTAATCACTAAGCCTGAAAACTGTGTATTTTTAAGCGAATCGTTTGTGCCATTAAAGTCAACTGCAAAGGTTTGCGTAGGCCCAAACCACTCTTGCCAGGGTTGTAAGCGTGCAAATTTATACAAGCTGTCTTTGTCATTTACGCCTTCTTTTTCTTCAATAAGCATAAGTACACGCGTAGCAAAGCGTGTTGATAAACACACCTTTTGCGCTAGCAATGAGTCAGCCTCAAAGCGAACAGAACCCACAGTTTGTTTTGACACCGTAGCGCCAAGCTCTGTAAGTTCATCAACCAATAAATTTTCGATTCCGATAGAAGTAAGTGCGATAAATTGCAAAGTAAAAACCCTTAATAGCTAATTGCACGGGATTATAACATAGGTTTGCGTACAAATACGCCATAAACACGGTGGGGAAACTAAATTAGATTAAGCTGTTTGACTATCGTACTGTGAGATAATAAGCGGGTGAACACGGTTGTTTAGTACGCGGATCACTTCAAACTGTGAGAGTGATAAATTATCGTCAAGCGCAAAGGTTTCGCTTAAATTAATACACACAGAAGCATCAGGGCAATGCTCCACAATTAAAAACTCGCCAGTTTGAGATTCAGAGCTCAAGTTGATAACAGCTTCAGTACTAGGTGTTGTACCCGTGTAAGGTTTAAAAAACCAACTCTTAGCTAAAACGGGCTTTAATTGAAACTTAACCGCGGTGGCATTAAGCGCTATTTGACATAATTGCGCAGGGTTCCACAAGTTAAACTGCTCGAGGTAATAATATACCTGCTCATAAAAAGCGGCATCTTCTAAACTAAAGTAAGGGTTTTTAAAGGTGCAATCCGTTAATTGCCTTAGTTTATAAGGGGTGCATAGTTGCATATCGTCATTTAAATCTAGCAATAAGCGGTTTTTTTTAGCGCACACTATCCACTGCCATTGCTTTGACGCTTGTAACATATGCTCCTCCCTTCCTAGTACTTAATATGTAAATAAGACGATAAGCTTAGAGTATAGCTGATTTTGACCATTTTTAAAATGTCTTTTTAGAACATTTATCGAACGATCAAAAGCTTAGATAAAAGATCCTTATAAGCCGTTGATGATCGACTTGACCAATTGTGGTCCTTTATAAATAAATCCAGTGTAAACTTGAATCAAATCAGCCCCTGCGTTCATCTTCTCTTTAGCCGATTGAACGTCATCAATACCGCCTACACCAATGATAGGTAATTGATTATTAGTTAAACGTTTTAGTTCAGAAACAATATGAGTTGAACGCTCTCTAACAGGAGCACCCGATAACCCCCCTGCTTCATCAGCATACTGCTGACCTTGCACTAGGCTACGCTCAAGGGTGGTATTTGTGGCAATCACACCATCAATTTTATTCGTTAATAGTGATTCGCTCACTTGTTCAATTTGAATAGGATCTAAGTCTGGCGCAATTTTAACCAGCATAGGTACATTTTTATTATGCTTAGCAATTAAATCTAACTGTTCATTTTTTAAACTTTGCAATAGGTCATCTAATGCTGCGCCATATTGTAAGTCACGCAATCCTGGTGTGTTAGGTGATGAAATATTGACGGTTATGTAAGATGCATACTCAAACACTTTTCGCATACAGTGAATGTAATCATCTTTGCCTTGTTCATTCGGCGTATCTTTATTTTTACCAATATTAATACCTAAAATGCCATCATACTTTGCTGCTTTTACGTTATTTACTAGATTATCAACGCCTTTATTATTAAAGCCCATGCGATTAATAATTGCATTCGACTGTGGCAATCTAAACATACGAGGCTTATCGTTACCTGCTTGTGGACGCGGTGTTACTGTGCCTACTTCGACAAAACCAAACCCCATTTGGGCGAATGCATCAATACACTCGGCATTTTTATCAAGACCAGCGGCAAGCCCTACGGGATTTTTAAATTCGAGGCCTAAAAAGTTCACAGGCTTATTTGCCACGCTTTGTGACCACGCGGCACTTAACGGTGTATTAGCAAAGCGACGTAAGTTATTAAGAGCAAAATCATGGGCCCACTCCGCATCACGGGTAAACATAAAACGGCGAGCTAAATCGTAAAACATGAATATAATCCTCTTAAAGTTGTAGACAAAAAAATACCTCAGACAAGGCTGAGGTATTATATAACAAAAAACTGTTTAACGATTAATTTTAATCAGTTGCAGTTTATTACTTTGCAGAGGTATCACAGTTGTGGCTTAGTAACATAAGCTCTCTAAGTGCAACTGAGAATTTTGCAAAGTCATGACTTTGCGATGTTTTAAATTCAGTTAGCATTTGTTTCCAGCGCTGTAACAACAGATCTTGGCTATCCATCCACTGTTCAATTTGACCATCAACATCACTACTATCACCTTCAAAGCTGTTTAACACTACTTCAGATAATGTACGTTGTTGCCAATCTAACTCTTCACGATATGAAGCACGCGCAAGTGCTTGCCAATGGTTTGAAACAGGTTGATTAGTAATTTGGTCTAAGAACCAATGTAGTCCCATTTGCGCACCAAGTTTGAAGTAAGTGTGCGATACCATATCAATTTTACGGTTAGAGTTTTGCGCAATTTGTGTCAAGTCCATTACAGAGAACAAGCTTGATAACGATACAATACGCTGAGCAATCTCAACCGGAACACCGCTTTGCGTTAGCTCTTCACGTGCACTTTCTATACGATCGCTTTCTGCTTTAACAATGTATTTAGTTAAGTTTTCACTTAAATCGGCAAACGTAGGTGCAAATGCTTCAATTGATTGCTCAATTGTTTGTGCTTTCGTACGGTGACGTAAGAACCAACGAGTTGCACGACGAACAGTACGACGTAACTGGTACAACATTTCTGTTTGTACGCTAGACGGTATCTTGTTATCTAAATCACTAATCGATAACCAAGTTTCACGCATTTGGAATATTTCACTTGCGATTGAATAACATAATGCAATCTCAGCTTCGTTTGCACCTGTTTCTTCATTCATACGCACCATAAAGTTTAAGCCCATATCGTTAACAATATTATTTGCTAACTTAGTGGCAATGATCTCTTTGCGTAGTGGGTGATTATTCATAGCATCGTTAAACTTCTCACGTAATGGGCGTGGGAATGATTTAACCAATAACTGACGATAGTAAGGGTTTTCAGTAATTTCGTCGGTTACTAATGACTCTTTAAGAACCATTTTCGCATAAGAGACCAACACAGAAAGCTCAGGACGTGTTAAATCTCTGCCTGCGGCAGCACGCTCTGCTAACTCCTCATCCGTCGGAATAAACTCAATCGCACGGTCTAACTTGCCCTCTTTTTCAAGCGCATGAATAAAACGAATTTTTTCTTTAAGCGTTGAGGTCCCTTTCGATTGGGTAATCGATAAAGTGTGTGTTTGACGATAACAGTCTTTAAGCACTAACTCAGATACTTCGTCGGTCATTGAGTAAAGTAACTCATCACGTTGCTTACGTGTTAAATCACCTTCGGCAACTAAACCATTAAGTAAGATTTTAATGTTTACTTCGTTATCTGAACACGCAACACCGCCTACGTTATCGATAAAATCAGTATTTACACGGCCACCTTTAGCAGCAAATTCAATACGACCTAACTGGGTTGCTCCTAAGTTACCGCCTTCGCCAAAGACTTTAGCGCCAAGGTCTTTACCATTAATGCGCAGTGCATCGTTTGCACGGTCCCCTACATCCGCATCTGTTTCTTTAGAGTGCTTAATGTATGTACCAATACCGCCATTCCACAATAAATCAAACTCCATCATAAGTGAGGCTTTGATCAATTCATTAGGCGTCATGCTCGCTTTTTTAGTGCCCAACATTTTTTTCATTTCTGGGCTTAGCGTAATCGACTTGGCTGCACGAGAGAACACACCACCGCCGCTTGAAATTAACTCTTTGTTGTAATCTTCCCATGATGAACGTGGCAAATTAAATAAACGCTCGCGCTCTGGGTAAGAAGTAGCTGCATCGGGGTTTGGATCCACAAAAATATGTAAGTGGTTAAACGCCACTTGCAAGCGAATGTGCTTTGATAACAGCATACCGTTACCAAATACGTCACCGGCCATGTCACCAATGGCAACGGCAGTAAAGTCTGTGGTTTGACAGTTAATATCCATTTCACGGAAATGACGCTTAACAGACTCCCATGCACCACGAGCCGTAATACCCATCTTCTTATGGTCATAACCTACTGAACCACCTGATGCAAACGCATCACCTAGCCAGAAGTTATATTCGTTTGCGATGCCGTTGGCAATATCAGAGAAAGTCGCAGTTCCCTTGTCCGCTGCAACCACTAGGTATGCATCGTCTTCATCATGACGAGTAACATCAACAGCAGGTACAACTTCGCCGCGCTCAATATTATCTGTGATGTCTAATAAACCACGAATGAAGGTTTTATAACATTCTTGGCCTTCTTTGATAAACGCTTCGCGCTCACTAGGTAGTTGTTTACATACAAAGCCACCTTTTGAGCCAACCGGTACAATTACGGTATTTTTAACCTGCTGCGCTTTTACCAAGCCCAAAACTTCAGTACGGAAGTCTTCACGACGGTCTGACCAACGAAGGCCGCCACGCGCAACTTTACCAAAGCGTAAATGCACACCTTCAACACGCGGAGAATAAACAAATATCTCAAACGCTGGTACAGGTAGTGGGACTTCTGGAATTAAACTTGGCTGAATTTTAAGTGAGATGTAAGACTTAAACTTACCTTCAGCATCTTTTTGGAAGTAGTTTGTACGCAGCGTTGCAACAATCATATCAACGTATAAACGGATAATACGGTCATCATCGAGGTTCGCTACGTTTTCTAACTCTGCATAAATTTCTAAGCCTAGCTTTTCAAGCGTTTTAGCACTTGCAGGACTTTTAACTGAGAATTTTTTAGCAAATAAATTAACGATTTTAGCCGCGATGTGTGGGTAATTAGCAAAGGTGCTTTCGATGTACGTTTGCGAGAAAGTAACCCCAATTTGGCGCATGTATTTAGCGTACGCACGTAAAATTGATGCTTCGCGACCGGTTAACCCACCCATTAACACTAAACGGTTAAAACCATCGTTTTCTAAACGATTTGCCCACACACTGGTTAGTGCGGCACGAAAACGTGCGGAAATTTTATCAAAATCGGCCATCCCTTTGCTATCAATCAGCATTGAGAAGTCCATGATCCAATTAATGCCACCATCACTGGTTTTAACTGAGTAAGGTGTTTCACCTACAACACGTAAACCAAAGTTTTCCAGCATTGGCATCACATCTGATAAGTGAATTGGCTCATCTTTATGGAATAAGCTTAAACGAACAATATTGCTGCTCGCCTCTTCTTGTGGACGATAAAACAACATCTCAAGTTTGTTGTCATCGTTTAGCATTTCTAGCTTTTCAATATCAACAACAGCGGCACTTGGTAATACTTCTTCTTTGTATGAACGTGCAAAAGCGTTGCAGTATTTACGGTTTAATTCGTTACCACGGGCTTCACCAGCAGATTCCAGCAAGGCTGATTGGAGTTTATCTTCCCAGGTACGAGCGGCTTCAATTAGATTATTTTCTATGTCTTTCACGTTATATTCAATATTGTTATCGGTCACACGGACGGTGTAATGAGTACGCGCCAGTGTTGACTCTGAGAAATAAGTAGTAAATTCGACTTTAACGTCAGAATTAAATGCATTCGCTAAAATAGCCTGCGTTTCGCGGCGCAGCGCCGTGTTATAACGTTCACGTGGTACATACACCATACAAGATAGGAAGCGACCGTATGCATCTTTGCGAACAAATAAACGACACATATCGCGTTCTTGAATTTGTAACACGCCCATAGCAACTTCAAGTAGCTCATGTTCGCGAGCTTGCACTAATTCGTCACGTGGATAGGTTTCTAAGATATTTAATACCGCTTTGTATGCATGTGTACCCTTAGCAAAATCACACATATCCATAATGCGATTAATCTTGCTTTTAAGAACTGGGACATCAGCAGCGCTGTTGTTATAAAAGTTAGATGAGAATAAACCTATAAAACGGTCTTCACCAATCACATTACCTTTGTCATCAAAACGCTTAACACCCACATAATCAATATAGGCTGGGCGATGAACTCGAGATAATGAATTGGTTTTCGTTAATATTAATAAGTTGCTACTACGTGCTTCTTGACGAGCCACTTCAGGTAACTCAGAAAGCAAACGTGTATGCTCAGCATCCGAGTTTTTCATTAACCCTAAGCTGGTATCCATTTTACCTTTTAACTGATAATCACCTTGAACTGGCGACAGCTCATATTGGCGGTAACCCATTAATGTAAAGTTGTCTTTTACTAGCCAATCTAAAAACTCAACGGTTTCATTTATTTCGTTATCATTTTTATCTTTGTGGCTTTTAGGCAAGCTTTTGCTAACTGCGATTAGTTTTTCGCGAATAGGCTGCCAATCTTCAACTGCAACCGATACATCAACTAATACAGATTCAAGTTCTTTTTTGAAAGACTCAATAACAGTAGCATCTGTTTGACGGTCAATTTCTATAAAAAATACTGTTTTTGTTGATGTTGATTCTTGCTCTGCTTTTAAGCTTGATAACCCTGATATTTTATCGTTTTTATCACGCTGAATTTTCAGTGGGCTATGTAGAAGTAAGTGAGAGGCAATGTTTTCTCGTGTCATGGCCATACGCACAGAGTCAACTAAAAATGGCATATCTTTAGCAATGATCTCTACAATGGTATGCGATGACTGCCAGCCATCTTTTGCCACTTCAGGGTTGAAAACGCGAATAACTGCGTCATCTGATGTATTTTTTTCTAGCGAATTCCAAAGGCTAAGTGCAGCACCATATAAGTCACTGTCGTTGCGATTTGCCAAATCCTCTTTAGACATATTGCTGTACAAGGCTTTGGCGAATTTCTCAACGAGTAACACATTATCAGCGCGAACTTTTTTCTGGATAAGCTTACAGACGTTATCTAAAATAACCGAGGCTTGGCCTTCATTTCGTGTCATTGTATGTTCCTTAATCTATCACTGCTAGTTTAGCAGAGTATTTGTACAGCCATTTATTAGCGTGGAGTCAGTTAAATTCTAACCCTTTTGAAACTAATAAACAGCCTTTTCGATGAAAACATTTTAAGCATTTCAGCTATTTGGTCATCTATTCACAAAATATAGATATAAATGGCCATTACTGGCCATTTTGGAGCAAATTTATTCACCTTATTTTTTCTGGTCAGTCCAGAGCAAGCTGCCAATTGCAGGTAAAAGTAACACTGCGCCCAACATATTTACTAAAAACATGAAGGTAAGCAGAATTCCCATATCAACTTGGAACTTCAAATCAGAAAAAATCCACGTACTTACACCAATCGCTAATGTAATACCGGTAAATAACACCGCACTACCACGTTCAACTAATGCATTACGATAAGCAATACTCAATGGTACGTTTTGTTTTAACTGCCCCATCATCGATGACAAAATATAAATACCGTAATCAACACCAATACCTACACCCAAAGCAATCACTGGTAACGTTGAAACAGTCAGACCAATCTCAAGCTGTACCATCAGTGCTTGTGCAAGGGTTGATACTATGTACAAGGGTAATACCACCGCAATGGTTGCTTTTACACTCTTAAAACTAAGTAAGCATAAAATAATAACTGCACCGTAAACATAGAGCATCATGGGTATTTGCGCTGCTGAAACAGACTCATTTGTTGCTGCCATAACACCAACTGGCCCTGATGCCAATTTAAAGGCAAGTTTATCTGTGCCCTCTTCATCGGCAAATTGTTTTACTTTTGCAATCACGTTATCAATTGTTTGTGCTTTGTGATCGTCTAAAAATATAATCACCGGCATTACCGAACAATCACCGTTTAATAACCCTGTACTGGTTTCTACACGTGACGTTGATTGCACTAAGCTGGCAGAATTGCGCGGCAAACTTTGCCACTTTAAATTGCCCTCGTTGTAACCAGCATTAACTGATTGTGCCACTGAACTTAAGCTCACCGCTGACTGCACGCCCGCTAAGTTTTCAACTTTATATTGAAAACGCGATATACGTTCCATTACATCGTGCTCTGTACAGGCCGCAGGGTATGCTTCCACAATCACTTTTAAAATGTCAGACGAAATCGTGTATTTGTCCGATATTAAAAAGGTATCTTGGTTATAACGTGCATCTTGGTGCAACGATGGCGCACCTGCGTGTAAATCACCAATACGCATTTTATCCGCTTGCCAATACCCTAATACAAATAAAACCAAGGTGAAACCTATGATCATTTTTGCTGTTTTAGGGTCAGTTGCTTTAACTAATAAATCGCGCATTGCATCGAGTATATTAGGTTTGTTGGTATCACCCGATTGAATATGGATGCTGTTTTCAAAACGCATATACGATGCCCATACAGGCAATAAAATAAGGTTAGTAAATATAATAACGGCCACCCCTAAACTAGCTGTAATAGCTAGTTCACGAATGATGCCGATATCTATAGTTAAAAGTGTTAAAAAGCCAACCGTATCTGATAACAACGCAATCCCACCTGGCACCAGCAAAGCTCTAAAGCTAGATTGACAACACACGGCGGTCGTTTTGCCCTCAGTGACTTTTTTACCAATGGCGTTGATCATCTGCACACCGTGGCTTACACCAATTGCAAAGACTAAAAAAGGAACTAAAATTGACATAGGATCAAGGCCAAAGCCTAAACTAGACAATAAGCCTAACTGCCAAATAACGGCAATAATAGAACACACAATTGGTAAAATAGTGAGTTTCAAGCTGCCACAAAACAGCCATACCATGACGAATGTAAACGCAATCGCGATGGCAAAAAATAAAACAACCCCTTTTGCGCCTTCAGCGATATCGCCAGCCATTTTTGCAAAACCGATAATATGAATACTGATATTATCAGTACTTAAAGGTTCACGAATCTCGGTTTCTAATTTTTTTGCAAACGCGAGGGTGTCTAATTTTTCTTGTGTTTGCGGATCAGTCTCTAACAGTTGGGCGGTGACCATGGCACACGAATAATCGCTTGCTATCATACGACCCACTACTTTTGCCTTTTCAATGTTTTCTTTTACAACGCCTAACCCTTGCTTGTCTGCTTTAAAGTTAGCTGGAATGATAGGGCCCCCAGCAAAGCCGTCTTCAACAACTTCAACAAAACGGGCACTGGGTGAAAAGATAGAATTTACTAAAGGACGATTTACCCCAGGAATAAAATAAAGCTGATCGTGCACTGCTTTTAATTGAGTAAAAAATTCAGGATTGAAAATATCTCCGCTGTCGTCACATACGGAAATTAAAATACTATTTGCACCACCAAACTGTTTCTCATGTTTAGTGTATACCTTCATGTATTCATGATTGAGCGGGATATTTTTATTAAATGACGCATCAAGTTGAATCTGTGTTGCTTTAAAAACCAACAAACAGGTAATTAGCACAAAACTTATGAGTACTACTGTGCGGTGCCTAAAAATCGCTTTTTCTAAGAAATCTAAAATTGCTTGCATTAAGGGGTCAACTCCTTCACTTTAATGCCATTTTCTGTCGCCATAATAAGTCTATCTTTAACAATTACACCATCAAGTATTGCTTTACCATCAGCCAATTGCTCGTATGACAGCTCATCATCTTTTAGATGAAAAATAACACCGCTATTAGCCAGTAATAGCCATTGTTTATTGTTGTAGTTGATAATGCTATTAATAGTGGCGGTTTTGTCATTTTCTAAATGCTGCCATTGTCCACTGTCGGTTTTATTTACGAAAATATTACCGCGTAGTCCCGCGACGATTTGTTGCGATGAATCAGAAGCAAAACCAAAAAACGAGCCAGGGTAAATTTCATCTATCCGTTGCCAAGTTTGGCCATCGTCATCACTTTTTGCCATTAAGCCCATCTCTCCCACTAGCATTAAACCCGTGCTAGTCGGTTCTATGCGGTTAAAATGTGGCAAAATAGACGAAGTTTCTATTTCATACCCTTCGGGATCGGTTTCTTTTAAATCGTTTAAGTACGCTCTATCTTCACTAAATAACAGTGAATCTAAAAACCGTTTTTGCCAATGTTCGCCGCCATCACTGGTTTGATAAAACATACCGTAGGCGCCCACGGCATAACCATGTAAATCGTCTTTAAAATAAATATCTAAACAGGGTTTATCAAGTGAGGGCTTTGCTTGTTGTAACTGCCAGTTTTCACCACCGTCGGTGGTATATATAATTGTGGCGTCATGTCCACATGCCCAGCCGTAAGAATCATTAGTAAATTCAACCGCCGTTAGTAATACTTGTGTAGGCACTGATTGTGCTTGTTGCCAATTGTTACCATCAACACTTTTAATTACCGTACCGTGTTTACCCACAGCAATGAGCCCTGCTGAGGTTTGTGTGATATCGGTAAGGAGTGTTTTATCTGCATTAATCGCGCTAATCGCACTTAAAGGTGCGTCTTGTGCAAAACTCGCACCGCTTAGGATCAGGCTGGCATAAACCAAATACTTCATAAATTAAATTCGCCTTGAACTGAGGATTTGTTTGTCTGTTATAAAGAGGAAAACCTGTGCGTTAATAGACAAACGCGATGTGAAAGAAAAAAGGCACCTAGGAAACTAGGTGCCTGCTTTTATACTATCTGCCAGCGCGACGTAAAGCGCTCGATGTGAACTCATTATCATTAAATGACTGAGAAAAATCATACATCTTTTCTTGGTTATCTAAACCAATGGCTAAGTAACGACGTGAATTCAGGTCGTGGTATACCTCAAGCGTACTCCACTGAGTCGGTACTTCGTAGTAGTTAAGGCCATAAGCCATTGCTACACGGTACAGTTGGTCGCGATTATCGTATATATCGGTAACATGTACTTGCCAGCTGTCTTCATCAATGTAGAACACACGTTTTTTATAAATATGGCGCGTGTCATCTTTTAAGTTCGCTTCAACAACCCACACACGATGTTTTTCATAACGTGTATGCTCTGGATTGATGTGGCCCGGCTTTAAAATATCATCATAGGTTAGCTTATCGCTGTGAAGCTTGTAGCTATTGTATGGGATGTAAAGCTCTTGCTTGCCTTTTAGCGTCCAGTTATAACGATTTGGTGAGCCGTTAAACATGTCAAAATCATCGGTAGTACGTAAGCTATCTGCTGCTGTACCCGGAGCATCATAAGCTACATTAGGTGCACGACGAACACGACGCTGACCTGAATTATACGTCCACGCTTGACGTGGTGTTAATATTTGATCCATGGTTTCATGTACTAACAATGCCGTACCTGCCAAACGTGCTGGCTCTGTCACTTGCTGTTTAAACTTAAACAAAATATTAGAGTCTTGTAGTTCAGCCGGCGTTGCACTTGGATCAGAATATTTAACTAAGAGTTGCTCATCAAAGCCAACATAGTTGTACGACCCCGATGCTGTTGGCGCTGCTTGACCACCGAAGCGCTCAATTGATTGACCACGATAGCGAAGTAAATGGTTCCAAATTGCTTCTAAACCTGTTTTAGGAATTGGAAATGGAATACCAATTGCTGTGTTCTTAATCCCGTTACCACCTTCAATTAATTCAGCTGTAGTAGCAAATTTCTTTGTCGCATCGTATACAAACTGTGGGTATGACGCTGAACGACGTGTTTTGTAAATAGGCATTTTAAACGTATCTGGGTACGCTTCAAATAATGCTATTTGCCCTGGGCTTAAATTTTCTTTGTACTTATCAATATTGCTTTTATCTATAGTAAACAATACTTCATCAGTTGCGTAAGGGTCTAAGTGGTGCATACCCGGCTCATAACCTGCTGGTGCAGCAGTAATACCGCCGTTCCACGCTGGGATTGAACCATCTGCATTAGCTGCTTTTTCTGCCCCAATTGGGCTTAGGTCTTTACCTAGACGCGCAGCTTCTTCTGGACTAATTTTAGCCAGTGCTGTGTGACTTGCAAACAAACTACAAAACGCTGTAGCAATGAGGGTAGGTTTTTTAATCATAATAATGTTACCCCTAGATAGAATATTTTAAGTTAAAAGAAACGTAATCTCGGTCAGAGAAAGTGTTGGTGTCGCCACCACCCCAAAATGAGTTGTAACTTACATCTAAAGACCATGCATTTTGGTAATTAAAGCTCATAGTAGCACCTAGTGACTTACGATCTTCAATAAATAAGAACATTGGATCAGGCGTATTACCATTAACATCATGCGAGAACACAAAACGAGGTGAGAAGTTAATACCATTGTAAATATTAAAGTAATCACCTTTGGCAATTAAGCGATAACCCCAAGACGACGCCGTAGCAAACGATTTTTGCTCAGGACCATTTGATAAAGCCATATGCAATGCAGAATAGTCTGAACTACCTGGGCCTTGCATAATACCGCTTCGACCAGTACCAGAAACATTTAAACGCATTTCATCGTATTCAGGCATATTGTTGATGCGAACACCACCAATTTCACCGACAACTGCCCAGCTATCAGCACCTAATGACGGGCCGAATAAATGCGTAGCCGTAAACTGTAGCTGCGAAGTATTACGTTCAATGTAACCTTTAGCTAGCTCGCCTGGACCTACAACACTTACAGCATCACCTTTACTCATTTGCGAAATACCCGCAAATTCAGGGCGTAAGCCGGCAATCGCTAATTGCTCAGGCATAGCTGCATAAAGTAATTCTACGTCATCGATTTGTAGTGGTTCGTCTTCACGGAAAGTGAATTCACCTGCAAACGCAGTTTCACCCAGCGAGGTATTAAAACTCAAACCATATAGTTTAATATCTTCAGGGTATTCGTTTGTCGCTTTAGCAAATGCTGTTAGGTCAGAGACGTTATCAGAGGTAATTTCAGTGGTGGCAATCATGGCTAAATCTTGTTGCAATGATGCTTGCGTGAAATTAGATACGCGGCCCGAAATAAGAGGACGGCGGCTGTGATAATTTACATGATAAAGTGCCACTTCTGTATCGTTCCACTCTGGCAAAAACATACCTAAGCGCAGACCATATTGACCGCCATCATCAGGCTCTGTTTTACCGTTATCGCCTTTACCTTTAAGCGCAACTTTAGTTGGATGAGCTAAATACGTATTTGCAAGCAGTTTTTGGCCGTCAGCACTTGTTGGGTCAACGCCTTGTGCAGCGGCTGCTTGAGCAAAGGTTGCGTAAAGGTTATTAAGGCTGTCTGTTAAAAACGCTAAGTCAATATCAGGGTTTGAGGTAAAACCAAGCTGTACATTTTGTTGATAACCGTTTTCTGCTGCAAAATCATTGGTAGAAAAATAAGTCCCTGCTGCAGGTAAACGTGTTTCATGCCATTGGTATTGATAAAAGCCCTCTAAGGTCATGTTTTCTGTAAGCCCTAATGAGGCCCACAACATACCAACCGGAATAAACGCTTCTTTTAGTTCAGCACCTGGTGCTTTTAATCGGTCAATATCAACCGGGTTTACGTTAATACCATGAGAGATTAATGTACTTTCCCCCCAGTTAACCACTTGTTGACCAACTCGAATAGAAAGCGGGTTTTTGCCTTCATTTAAATCAAAGTTTGCCCACACATACGCATCAAGTAAACGAATGTCAGCACAGCTTTGCTCTTTAGTATCATCATCATCACACGGATCTACACCCTGACCAGATGTTGGATTAACGTAGGCACGATCGCCGTCCATTAATTCAAAATCATAAAAATACATAAAACGAGTAAATAAGCCGTAGTTATCTTTACTTATTGATAGGTCATGCGTGCCTTTTAATAGCTTTGAAAAAGTTTCGCCGCTATCAAAGTTTAAATCGCCTGCATCACCATTATTTGAGTAAGAGCCCGGTTGAGCCCAGACATCTTGAGATGAATAAATTGTATTGATTGCTGGGTTATAGCCAGTCCAATCGAAAGATGGGTTATTACTTTTACCAATAAGGTTAAAGTCACGGTCTTCTACGCGAATACTTTGCCCATAAGAAAAAGTAGAGTCGAAAGCGATATCAAAACCGCCTACCTCAAATGTTGCAGCCTGTGTCTGTGCTGCTGATAAACCGATAGCCGCAGCTGTTAAGCCGAGTACTATTTTATTTTTAACAAAAAGCGATCTTCTTATCATTTTGGTTCCCCCCTGTCGCGGGTATTTTTTGTGTGATCAAGTTATTGTTTTTAGTGTAATCGTAACGATAGAAGCGAATTAAACAAATTACAAATGGTCGCCTTCAATCAGTTATAAGTTTTTTATTTGTTTAACGTTTACGTATTGGTAAGACGTCATACCAGATAATTTATACACGTAAATTAACAATAGAACAAATCGAAATTAACAAAAAGGCAATATTTGTGTATATCTATATCACAAAAAACAACAGCTAGGCTACTCGTTCGAGACGGATGAACTTGTTTTCATTACTTAAAATAAGTCTAAACCGACCACGAATACCTAAACTAGACATGAAGGGCCGAAGATAATGCGCAGCAAAACGAATTGTTTTGCCGCTATCAGCTGTTACTTGAATAGAGCTATACCGGCCATGGTAATAATCCATGCACTCGTTATAGCTCAAATTTATATAAAAATAATGTTCTATCATCATTTATTGTAAGGCTTTTTCAACCTTTTCAAATAAATCATCGCTTAACCCTTCTAAATTCGAAAGGCGCTCTAATTGCGCTTTCATTGCACTGGCACGGGTTTCATCATAGCGGCGCCATGACATAAACGGTGTTAACATACGTGATGCATTTTGCGGGTTAATCGCATTAAGCTTAATTAATAAATCGCCAAGTAATGTATAACCTTGACCATCTAAGCGATGAAATTGTGCGGTATTAAAGTGCGAAAAACTCCCCACTAATGCACGAACTCGATTCGGATTTGAAAAATCAAAACATGGATGTGTATACAAGGCCTTAATTTTCTCAATGGCATCATCAGCGCTGTTCATTGCTTGTAGAGCAAACCATTTATCCATTACTAGCACATCATGGCGCCATTGGCTGTCAAAGTGCGCGAGTAATTTATTTGATAATGGGTGCGCAGCTTTAACCACACTGCTCAGTGCGCCAAGCACATTAGTCATATTTGTTGATGCTGCTGCCTGCTCAATTAAGCTTGCCGCCTCAGCACTGTCTGTTTTAGCTAAATAGTGCAAGCAAAGTTGTTTTAAAGCACGAATAGCCACCGCTTGGGCACTCACACTACCATCATCGGTGATAGCCTGATAACAACTTAAAAACTCAATATGTAGTTGTTTGGCAATTTGTTGTTCGAATAGCTCAATATTGGCAATAATGTCATCAACCGGGATAACGTCAAACTCCGCAGCTAAAGTATCAAAACTAGGCAGTTTTAACAGCTCAGCAATCAGCGCTAAATCACCCTCTCGTTGCGATATTAGCACCCTAAGTGCATCAATAACGGCATCGCTTAGTGGTGCATTACTAGCTGAAATAACGTTTGCCTTGAGTGCATTAATAAACAATTGTTGTTGTGCATCCCAGCGTGAAAAGTCACTGCGTGCAAAACGCATAATATGTAATAAATCAGCTTCAGTGATCTGTTGATTCAAAATACACGGTGCTGAAAAATCTTCTAGCAATACGGCGGTTGGACTGTGTTCAATATTATCAAAATGAAATGTTTGTTTAGCTTGAGTAACATTTAATACGCTATCAACCTTTTTACCTTGGTATTGCAATGCAATGCTTTGGCCTTGCTGATCTAAAAGTTCAATCGCAAAAGGAATATGTAACATCGCATTATCAGGCTGATTCAGTGGCGCAAGTTGCTCTATAGTGAGCGTGAAGATTTGCGCACTTTCATCATACGCTTTGGTGACGTTTAAACGGGGTGTACCACACTGATTATACCAACGCTTAAATTGTGATAAATCAATTGATGATGCATCACTCATTGCCGCAACAAAATCATCGCAGGTAACCGCTTGGCCATCATGACGCTGAAAATACAGTGTCATGCCTTTTTGGAAGTTTTCCTCACCCAACAATGTATGCATCATACGAATAACTTCAGCCCCTTTATCATACACAGTAACGGTGTAAAAATTATTCATTTCGATGACTTTTTCTGGGCGTATTGGGTGTGCCATTGGGCCGGCATCTTCGCTAAATTGATGAGTGCGCATCACTTTTACCGCGTCAATTCTATTTAGCGCACGAGAGCCTAAATCACTGCTAAACTCTTGATCTCTAAATACCGTTAAACCTTCTTTTAAAGACAGCTGAAACCAATCACGACAAGTTACACGATTTCCGGTCCAGTTATGAAAGTACTCGTGGCCAACAATAGACTCAATGGTGTGGTAATCTTTATCAGTTGCCGTTTCTTGATTTGCCAGTACACATTTGCTGTTGAAAATGTTTAACCCTTTATTTTCCATTGCTCCCATATTGAAAAAATCAACGGCTACAATCATATAAATATCAAGGTCATACTCTAAATTAAAACGTGACTCATCCCAAGCCATCGCTTTTTTAAGCGACGTCATAGCATGCTCTGTTTTTGGTAAATTTCCTTTATCAACAAATAACGCTAAGATGACGTTTTTACCACTGCGAGTTGTATATTTATCGTGTAAAACATCAAAGTCCCCTGCCACTAAAGCAAACAAATAACTTGGCTTTTTGAACGGATCTTGCCATTTTACAAAATGTCGCCCATCTTGCGTTTCGCCACTGTCTACTTGGTTACCATTAGAGAGTAAATGCGGAAATGCCGTATCGGCAATAATAGTGACATCAAAAGTTGAAAGTACATCAGGACGATCCATGTAGTAGGTTATTTTTCTAAACCCTTGTGCTTCACACTGAGTACAATAAGCGCCTCCCGATAAGTACAATCCCTCAAGTGATGTGTTTGTTTGCGGTGAAGTTTGCGTCACTATGCTTAACTGACATTCACCAGGCAGATTATTAATGATTAATTGCTGATTTATAATTTTATAATCTGTGAGCTCTGCACCGTCAATCGATAAAGAGATCAGGGTTAAGTCGATGCCATCTAATACCAGGGGGGCATTTGAATCACCCACGCGTTTAAGCGTTAATAAAGCATTTACTTGAGTCGTTAATGGCTGTAAGTCGAAAGTCAGCTCAGTATGCTCGATTGAAAAATCGGGGGCTTTATAGTCTTTTAAATATTCTGCTTGAGGTTTTTGTAGTTCAGTCATGATCACTCCAAAAAAATAGCCCCTTTTAGTGATAAAAGGAGCTACTTAAATTAAGCCGTTTGCTTAGGCTTGATACGCAGTATCTTAATACCTAAGTAAGCATAAATAACGGCTAAGAAAGGATTTATAAGGTTGAAAAATGCATAAAGTGCATAATCAAACGGATTGATTAATAGGACACTTTGCATATACGCACCACAGGTATTCCATGGTATGAGCGGGCTGGTAATTGTGCCACCATCTTCTAGTGTGCGTGACAAATTAACCGGCTTTAACCCGCGCTTTTTATATTCTTCTTTAAACATACGCCCGGGTACAACAATAGCAATATACTGATCTGCTGCGATAATATTGGTACCAATACAAGTAGCAATAGTTGAAGCAATTAATGAACCGGTACTTTTTGCGATTTTAAGAATACTTTTAACAAATATATCAAGTAGACCCGTTTTTTCCATAATCGCACCAAACATAAGCGCCGTCATGATCAACCATGTGGTTGTTAGCATGCCTGACATGCCACCGCCACTGAGCAACGAGTTCATTTTTTCATCACCGGTACTAATAGTAAAACCGTCAAAAAAGGTGGTCCAAACCAGTTTAAAGTAACCAACAAACTCGCCTTGAGTCATATCTATTTGGTTAGCAATTAAATCAGATTGAAATAACAATGCCCATACAGCCCCTATTACAGCGCCAATAGAAATAGCCGGAAACGCTGGCATTTTTCTTATTGCTAAGACTAGTAACACAATTAAAGGCACTAACATTTCTAAACCAATATTAAAGTTTTGTTGAAGAATTGATGTTATTTCATCAATTTGACCCGACTCGCCTGCCGCAGTGGCATTGAAGCCCATAAATACAAAAATGATTAATGCAATCACAAAGCTTGGAACAGTTGTCCATAACATATGGTGAATGTGTTCAAATAAATCAGCGCCAGCAACAGCCGGTGCTAAATTAGTTGTTTCTGACAATGGGCTAAGCTTGTCGCCAAAGTAAGCGCCTGATATAACTGCACCGGCGGTAACTGTCGGCTCTAGGCCAAGTCCAGAAGCAACGCCAAGTAATGCGACACCTATGGTCGCTGCCGTGGTCCACGAACTACCAATACTCATTGCTACAATGCCACAAATTAAACAACTCGCGGCGTAAAACCAGCTAGGGTTGATAATTTGTAAGCCGTAATAAATTAAGGTCGGAACCGTTCCTGATAATAACCATGTTCCGATAAGTGCCCCCACCATGAGTAAAATTAAAATAGCGCTAAGAGACAAGGTAATTCCCTCAATCATTGCATCTTCTAATTTTTTCCATGTGTAGCCATTTTTTAAACCAATCAGTGCTGCAGCAAAAGTTGCAAACAGTAATGCAATTTGATTCGGGCCTGATGATGAATCATCGCCAAATAAGTACACGGCGGCACCTAACAAACAAATTAATACAGTAATTGGAATGAGTGCATCAAAAAGTGTGGCACTTTTAAGTGGTTTTTCTTCAATGGGCTTCAAAATATAGACTCCTACACACATTCGATGCATGTTGATTATTTTTATTAGCACGTACGCGCATTTATTGAGCAGTGTTGATCTAGCTCAACTTTTGGTAATCCGCGATTATAACAATTTAGCAAATTATCGATAGTAAAAAAGGCGCCTAAGCGCCTTTTTTTAACGAGCAAAGCCTTAATTAGCGCTTAGCCATACGACCGTATCTAATATAATCTTGCGTTATTAGTGCCGCTTCTTCAAGGAATGGGTCGAGCTTTTCAATCACCTCTGGTACATCGTCAAGGTTTTCTACTGGCTTTTTACCTAAACGTTTTAAACGCTCGTTAGTACGAGCTAATGCACGTGCCTCATTTTCTTCTTTTTCTTTAATACGTTTTTTCTCAACTAAAGAAATCGTTTTACGATCTTTTTCTTCGTTGTAACGGGTAATATCTTCAAATACATAATTAAATTCAGGCTCTGTTTTAATTCGCTCATCATGTTGTTTTTCAAGATGACTGATGACCGGATCTAAACGCCCTATTTGTTTATACTGTGCTTTTACTATGCTATCCCATGGCAATGCATTGTCTTGTTTGCTTTCGCCCCACTCAGTTGGGTCAATGGCAGATGGGAACGTAATATCTGGGATCACACCTTTATGCTGCGTACTGCCGCCGTTGATACGGTAAAACTTAGCAATGGTGTATTGCACACTGCCTAGCGGGTTATCGTATAAATCATAAGCGCGTGCGAGGCCTTTATGCTGCTGCACAGTGCCTTTACCAAAGGTTTGTTCACCTATGATAACTGCGCGGCCATAGTCTTGCATTGCCGCTGCAAATATTTCAGATGCAGACGCGCTGTATCTATCAACAAATACCGTCAGTGGGCCATCGTAATAGGTAATGCCATCACGGTCTTTTTGCTCTTCAATGCGATTATTTAATGTATGAATTTGTACCACTGGGCCTTGATCAAAAAACAAGCCTGACAATTGCGTCGCTTCATATAGCGAACCACCGCCATTTTGACGTAGGTCTATAATAATACCGTCAACTTTTTGCTCTTTTAATTTAGCAAGTTCTACTTTTACATCTTTAGAAAGGTTGTTGTAAAAACCAGGGATTTCAATTACTCCAATCTTACTGGTTAGATCCGAATAGCTGGCTTCAAATACTTCTGATTTTGCTGCTCGGTCTTCCAGACGAATTTTATCACGGGTAATCTCAACTACCTTTGGCGTACCGTGAGCATCAGCACCCTTTAAATATTGTAAACGTACTTTAGTGCCTTTAGGCCCTTTTATAAGATCAACCACGTCATCTAAACGCCAACCAATAACATCAACAAACTCTTCGCCCTCTTGAGCCACACCAATAATGCGATCATCGGCTTTAATCTGCTCAGATTTGTCTGCAGGGCCTCCTGGAACTAGACTACGAATAACCGTGTAGTCTTCATCAGGCGTTAATACTGCGCCAATCCCCTCAAGCTCTAAGTCCATGTCCATTTTAAATTGTTCAGCACGTCGAGGTGACAAGTATGAAGTATGCGCTTCAATACTGCGTGCTAGCGAGTTCATTACAATTTGAAATGCGTCTTCAGATTTTGACTGAACAAGGCGTTTTTCTGCGTTTTTATAGCGCTTAGTCAACACCTCTTTAATGCCTGGCCAATCTTTGCCAGTCATTTTTAAACGCAGTGCATCATATTTTACCCGTTCGCGCCAAATTTCATCAAGCTCAGCTTGGGTAGTTGCCCACGGTGAATCTTCGCGGTCATAAAAATATTCATCTTCTTCGTCAAACGTCATTTCGTTTTCAAGTAGTGACAGTGAAAATTCATAACGTTCAAAACGGCGTTTAAGGCTTAAGTTGAAAATATCAAACGTAAACCCTAACTGGCCGCTAAGAAGCGCGTTATCAAAACGGTTACGATATTGCTCAAATGAGTCTATATCGCTTTTTAAAAACACGCTTTTATTAAAATCAAGGGATTCGATGTAACGATCAAATACTTTACTCGAAAGCTCATCGTTAAATCGAACGGGTGTGTAATGTGAACGAGTAAATAGATTAGCCACTCGTTTGCTGGCTGTACCATGCTGACTTTCTTGTTTTAACAAGGGTAAGTCTTCTAATGTTACCGGCTCTACTGCAGCAAATAATGAACCTGAAAACAGCGCAGCAACTAACGGAATGAGCGTAAACTTTTTACTCATACACAACTCCTTAATTTTTTTCGCAACTTAAATAATGTATAAGCTGTCGGCTTTGGTTTTTACTTGCATACCTGTCACTAGTTCAACGTGAACATCGTCTTTGTTTACTTCAGTGATTACTGCATTAACAAGTGCTTGGCCAAGTTTAACTTTAACCTTGTTATTAACCTTGACCTCGCCTGCAGGTAAAGGTTCAACTTTTCCTGAACGCTTAGGCGCAGCGGCTTTGGCAGGTTTTGCTGCAGCTGATGGATTTTTAGCTGAATGCGCTGGCTTCTTCTTAAAAGATTTTGCATCTGAGTCTTGACGTGGACGTTGCTGCTTTTTGCGCTTTGCCATTTTAGCACGGCTTTCTTCCAACGCTTTTTGTGCGTGGTCGATATGCTCTTGCTCAACTTTCTCGCCTTGATTTCCGTCAAGATCAATACGGAACTCAGATTTAGTAACCGCTTCAAGATAACGCCAGTTAGATGTGTATTTTCTAAGTGCTTGGCGTACTTGTGTTTTACTAACTTTTTCAGACCCTTCAATACGCTCAGCGATATCTTTAAAGATACCTACTTTAAGCGGCTGAATGCCTTCTTTTTGTTTAAAACATTGTGGAAATTCTTGGTATAAGAACTCCAATACTTCATTAATATCTTTTAGCTTGTTTGTGGTTTCCATTTTAGAACCTATTTAATCACATCTTTTCATCAAGGGCAGAATCAACATAGTGGATGCTCCAATCAACTAACTCTTCAAAGTCAGTTTCAATCACAGCCATATCACCACGTAAATGTTCCCAAATACCATTTATAATTTCATCAATTGAATCACAGTCTAAATCATCAGGTAGACGATCCCAGGCCATGTGAATCAAAGCATTGAGCGTTTCCGCTACATGTTCTTCTTCACCTTCCCAATCACCTACATCTTGAACGGCGAATAGGTAATCTTGAACATTTAGCAAATCTTTCATTACAGGCTAGCCTCTAAGCATTTTACAAGTGCTTCAAGCCCTGCTTGATCATCAGTATCAAATCGGCCAATACTTGGGCTATCTATATCAAGTACCGCAAATACACAGCCATTTTTCATGATAGGTACAACTATTTCAGAATTTGACGCCGCATCACAGGCTATATGACCGTCAAACGCATGCACATCTGAAATTAATTGGGTTTGCTTGGTTGCCGCAGCAGTGCCACATACCCCTTTTCCTACCGGAATACGAATACAAGCTGGATTGCCTTGAAATGGACCAAGTACCAATTCAGTTGGTGAATCCATAAAATAAAAGCCCGCCCAATTCACATCTTCTAAAGAGGTAAATAACAGCGCGCTAATATTTGCCATATTGGCAATTATGTTTGATTCACCGCCTATCAGCGATTCAGTTTGCTTAACTAATGACTGGTAAAAATCGTGCTTTTGCATACCAAACTACTTCTTATTAAACATACAGTAGCTAAAGGTACTCTTTGTCACTAAAAATTGAAACCTTTTGCGGGTAAAAAAAAGGAAATTACATAGTTTTACGACACACTTGATTAAATATTCTGCAATTAGCTTTGTACCGATTTACGCAAGCCACATAAAAACAGTCCTGCAGCAAATCCCGACATCACACTATTGATTAAAAATATCTCGCCAGTAGTCGCACTAAGCAGATAGCTAAAAATAGCGCCACCCAGTAAGCCAAGTGTTAATACCCCAGAATAATTCACCTTAGAATACTTAAACATAAGTAAGTAGCCTGGCACCACAAACGCAGCCATTGTTAACCCTACAATGTGGGCATTAGCAATGGCCGTCATCAACAGCCCTAAAAAGATAGACACCGCGTCACCACGCATAGTCAATGCGTAATATATTCCTAGCATACTGCCGATTAAAACAGGAGATAATAATGAAAGTGCGACGCTTTTAGCAAGTTGATGTTTCATAGTAAGAACCTTAAATACACAAGCATAAATCTTATTTCTTAGCATGCCCTAAGCGCTGTAGCTTATAAATAGAGACTATGGTCGTATTTTTTAACTAAATATACTTGGTTTTGAGGTTAGGTATAGTGAAAATTAGACACAAAAAAGCCCGCTAATAAGCGGGCTTTAATATAATGGTGGAGAGATAGGGATTTGAACCCTAGAGGGGCTATAAACCCCTGCCGGTTTTCAAGACCGGTGCATTCGACCACTCTGCCATCTCTCCGAAAGTGCATAAACTACAAGTAAGAGAGTACTCATAGTTGTTTTAATAAGGTGGTGGAGAGATAGGGATTTGAACCCTAGAGGGGCTATAAACCCCTGCCGGTTTTCAAGACCGGTGCATTCGACCACTCTGCCATCTCTCCGCACGGCCTGAATAATAGGGAAACCCATGGGCTTTGTGAAGCTTTTTTTTCAATTATTTGTTCAAGTGATTAAAAAACAACTAATTTGTTTAAACATAAAGCAAAAGAGCAATTCCTATACACCGAGTGAACTTTTATTTAAATTTAATTTGTCTATTGATCTACAAAGGTTTGCCCAAACATATAAGAGTTGATAATCTAATTTTAGTTAAATTACAGGAACTAATTAGTTTCACTTACAGGAGCTCTACAATGGCATTTAATCAATCGTACAATACTGCAAAGCCGGTAATGTCGACCATTGAAACAAACAAAGTGCTTAAAAACACTTATTTTCTACTTGCAATGACACTTGCATTTAGTGCCGTCACCGCTGGTATTTCAATGGCACTGCAATTACCTTATTTCATGGGACTAGTGTTCACTCTGGTTTCGTTTGGCCTTCTTTTTGTTGTAAACAAAAAGGCCGACACAGCATCTGGTGTATTTTGGGTGTTTGCGTTTACAGGATTAATGGGCGCTGGTTTAGGCCCACTCCTTAATCACTATGCGCAATTACCTAATGGCCCTATGCTAATTATGCAAGCGCTAGGTTCTACAGCGTTAATCTTCTTTGGTTTATCTGCTTATGCACTTAACACTAAAAAAGATTTCTCGTTTATGGGTGGTTTTTTAACTGTGGGCTTAATTGTGGTTATCGTGGCAAGTATTGTAAATATTTTCCTAGGTAGCTCTTTAATGTTTATGGTACTAAACGCAGCCGTGGTATTAATCATGTCTGGCCTAATTTTGTTCGATACGAGCAGAATCATTAATGGTGGCGAAACGAATTATATCCGCGCAACGGTTTCTTTATACCTGAGCGTTTATAACTTATTTACGTCTTTACTTGCGTTACTTGGCGCAAATAATGACTAATTAAATAGTTCTGTTAAAATAGCCCCTTTATTGGGGCTTTTTTATTGGAATAGTTTTGGCACGCTTTGTACTTTCTTTACATACTCCACCATCGGATCACGATACCACACAGCGTATTGTTAAATTTGCTCACGCCTGTTTAGCACAAGGGCATAGTATTGATGCAATATTTTTATACCAAGATGCTATCTATCATGCTTCTACGTATTTTGAACTTGCCTCAGATGAGCTCAATTTATCCTCACTTTGGCAACAGCTAGCCGACAAAAATATTAATTTAATGCTGTGCGTTACGGCAGCTGAAAAGCGTGGCTTAGATATTCAAAATACTGGTGTATTCGCTGTAGCGGGCCTCGCTGAATTTGCTATGTTAGCCAGTGAAGCAGATAAATGGATACAATTTAAATGATTAATGTACTCGTTATTAGTCAATCAAGCCCATTTGATGACATGCATATTCGCGATGCACTCGATATGACGCTTATTTTTGCCGCAGTTGATCAAAATATAAGTTGGTTGTTTAGCGGTCCTGCGGTGCTAGCTCTTAAAAAAAATCAAAGCCCGAATAGTTTGGGGCTTAAAGATTTTTTTAAAAATATTAAAACCCTAGAAATATATGATGTTGACAATATCTACGTGTGTGAGAAATCACTCATTGACTACGGTTTAAGTAAAAATGAGCTACTTATTGAAGTAAAAACCGTTAACTTTAATGCCCAAAAACAGTTAATTCAAAATCAGCAGCACGTGGTAACGCTATGAGCACTTTACATATATTTTCAAAACCACTGAATTACTACAGTGCAAACAGTCTCGATAATCTGATTATGCTAACAGACTCGGTTTTATTAGTGGGTGATGCCTGTTTTGCTAAAGGGCAATACAGACAATTTGCCGATTCGCTTTATATTTTAAAGGACGATGCAGCGGCGCGTGGTATCTCTTTAAATTTGAATGATAAAGCGATTAGCTATGATGAGTTCGTTACCCTAAGTTTATCATCTAAACAATCAATTACTTGGTGATTTATGTTGGAATTTAATAATCAAACAATAGACACAGATAAGCAAGGTTACCTGCTAGATCATACTGATTGGTCTAAAGAATTGGCCGATGTTATTGCACAACATGAAAGTATTATATTAACCGAACAGCATTGGGAAGTTGTTAACTTTGTGCGCGCATTTTATCTTGAATACAACACCAGCCCGGCAATTAGAATGTTAGTCAAAGCGATGGCTAAAGCGCTCGGTGAGGATAAAGGTAATAGCATGTACTTGTATAAACTTTTTCCAAAGGGACCGGCCAAACAAGCCACTAAAATTGCGGGCTTACCTAAACCTGCACGGTGTATTTAATGAAACAAAAAGCTAAAAACACGTCATCTTCAACAAGTAAACGCAATACAGGTCGTACATATTCGCGCAGTGCTGTAAAAAAGAGCCCGATAAAAAGAGCAATTAAGCCACAGATAGCCCAAAGCGATAAAAAAGTTATTTTATTTAACAAACCTTATGATGTCCTTTGCCAATTTACAGACGAGCAAAATAGACAAACACTGGCTAATTTTATTTCTATTAAAGATGTTTATGCTGCGGGTCGCTTAGACAGAGACAGTGAAGGCTTGTTATTATTGACCAATTGCGGGAAATTACAAAATACCTTAACCGCTCCTGGTAAAAAAACCAACAAAACGTACTGGGTACAAGTTGAGGGGGTGCCTACAGAAGCATCTATTGATGCGCTCAGTCAAGGGGTCGAACTCAAAGATGGATTAACCTTACCTGCACAGGTAAAATTAATCGATGAACCAGCGCTTTGGCCACGCAACCCCCCAGTGAGAGAACGTAAATCAATTCCAACATCTTGGTTGAGTATCACTATAAACGAGGGGAAAAACCGTCAAGTTCGACGAATGACCGCACACATTGGCCACCCAACGTTACGGTTAATTCGCTATAGTATTGGTAAATACACACTCGATGGAATTGAAACAGGTCAATATAAAATCAGTGGACCACTAACCAACAGTAATACTTTACGTTAACCTTTGCTTATCTGGTATTAAAAGCAAAGGTTAAACATGCTGTGTTATTCATGCCTTCCTAAGGCAATACAATTTCTGCCCTGCTTTTTTGCATAATACAGCGCACTATCCGTTGCTTTAAAGAAATCGACATGGTTAGTTTTTTCGCCATGTTTTACCGTATGAACGCCCATACTCACAGAGAGAAAGCCAGTAAAACTATCTTCATGAGCTATCGCTAAATCTTCAATAGATTTTTGTATTTGTTCGGCAATAAAGAGCGCACCTTGATCATCTGTTTGAGGGAGTAAAACAACAAACTCTTCTCCGCCATAGCGCGCTACAAAGTCCTCAGGACGACTGACTGTTTCTGCCAGCTTTTGCGCTACGCTATGTAAACACTTATCCCCTGCAATATGACCATACCTATCATTAAATTTTTTGAAATTATCTATATCAATAATGATCATAGAAAGTTGAGTATTTACTTTTATCAGTTTTTTAAATTCAGCATGTAATTTTTCGTCAAAACGGCGTCTGTTGGCAATTTTAGTCAATGAGTCTAAAAAGGCCATATCGCTGAGTATCTCTTGGGTTTTCAAACGCTCCGTCGCATCGTTAAATACAGCAATAAATTCACTTTCTACACTAATACCTGACACTTGCATTATCACTTTCGAGCCATCTTTACATACAATTTGATAGTCATTAGCGGGAATATCGTCATTATTTTTATTTGCCTGCGCCAAAGATTCACCCCACATCGTTTGAACAGACTCTCTATAACTAGGCTCAGGATACGCGACCTTCCACCACTGTTTTAAATTAGGAATATCATCAATTGTATAACCAAATACATCTACAAAGCGTTGATTAAGCTTTAAAATATCGCCGGTTACCATACAAACATTACACACGGGCAAAGGCAAAATAGTAAATAATTTTGCATAATGGCTCAGCTCATGTTTTCGCATTGGATGTTCAGTTGCACTACTAACAAAACGCTGCTGTTCAACGTGTTTCATTTCAAGAGAAGCATTCATAGTGGCAACAAAATGCCATTCTAACCACCACTTTTCTAGCTGCTTTAAAATGACTTGTTGAAAGGGATTAATAAAGTCTAAAGAATGTTCAATGAGTCTAAATAGCGCTGAAATAGGGTTGGGTTCTTCAAAGCGGTAAGGACGAGGAACCCTAATGGTTTGATAAAACAGTTGGTAGGCTGATTCTTTAACGTTATGTGGTAATTGTTCTGCTACTAAGCAGTCATCGCGCTGTACCTTTGTTGATAACTCAACAACGTAAGATTTTACCTTTTGTGCTTGAGAAGCATAATTCATATATTCATTCCATTGACTATATTATAAATACTTATTTGCGTGTTTATTCAATTTAAACTCATCTAAAGGTATTGCATAATCATTTGGTTGTAAAGGTTTGTTAATAACAATAATAAATATATTCTTTGATATTCTTTAAATAGTACTAACACCTTAAATAAACAACATTTACTCATCATTTATAACTTAAATGAGTGTTTGTAATTTAATGGCCTGACATTTGGACCTGTTGTTCTTTGCAAATTAAAATGTGTTCAAACAAAGGGGCTACAATAGCACCGCAAAATGTGTAATCAAATCGGCTAAGTAAAAATCGACTAACAAAGAGTAAATCATCCCTAACCAACATAAAAAAAAGCAACAAAATCTATTCAATAGCCCTTCCTCTCTTTAAGCACTTACAAAATACATGCTATAATCGCGGCCTTTCCAAGTTAACAGTAATCTGTATAAGCGAAATTATTCATGAGCGAAAATAGTCACATTAAAGTCATCGTTGGTATGTCCGGCGGTGTTGATTCTTCTGTATCTGCATATTTATTAAAACAACAAGGCTACCAAGTAGAAGGCTTGTTTATGAAGAATTGGGAAGAAGATGACAATGATGAATATTGCGCTGCCGCTGAAGATTTAAAAGATGCCCAAGCTGTCTGTGACAAATTAGGTATTGAACTTCATACCGTTAACTTTGCAGCAGAATATTGGGACAACGTATTCGAATACTTTTTAGCTGAGTACAAAGCTGGTCGCACACCTAACCCAGACATCATGTGTAACAAAGAAATTAAATTTAAAGCCTTTTTAGAATTTGCGGCTCAAGCACTTGGTGCTGACTATATAGCAACGGGCCACTACGTACGTCGTGAGCTCAGAGATGATAAATATGTTATGTGCCGTGGCCTAGATGATAATAAAGATCAAAGCTACTTTTTGTACACATTGAGTCATGAACACATCGCGCAAACGTTGTTCCCTGTGGGAGATATTGCCAAGCCAGAAGTGCGCCGTATTGCTGAAGAGCAAGATTTAATTACCCATGATAAAAAAGACAGCACCGGCATTTGTTTTATTGGCGAGCGTAAATTTAAAGATTTCTTACAAAAATTCTTACCTGCTCAACCTGGTGTTATTGAAGACACAGATGGTAACAACGTTGGTGAACATGAAGGCTTGATGTACCACACCTTAGGTCAGCGCAAAGGCTTGTTAATTGGTGGTATGAAAGAGGGCTCAGGCGAACCTTGGTATGTTGTAGACAAAGATGTTGAACGCAATGTATTGATTGTGGGCCAAGGTAAAAATCACCCTCGCCTATACAGTAATGGCCTAAATGCCAACCAATTACACTGGGTAGATCGTGTTGGTCCTCAAGGTACTACTCGTTGCACCGTAAAAACACGCTACCGTCAAGAGGACCTAAGCTGTACCTTGTTAGTCGGTGAAGATGGTATGGCACGCGTATTATTTGATGAGCCACAAAAAGCGGTAACCCCAGGACAATCTGCGGTATTTTACGCTAATGAAGTATGTTTAGGTGGCGGTATTATTGACTCGGTGATCAAATAATGAATCAACACCAAGTCATGGCGCTTGCAGCCATGTGTCAAGTGGCTAAGCAAGTTCAGAAGGTTGCTCAATATGGTCGCGCTGATGAACAAGATTTATCGATTTTATTATCGAGTATTGTGCAAACCTCGCCAGCGTCCCCTGAAGATGTGTATCAAGGTGAGCATAACTTACGTGATGGCTATAAAACATTGATGGCACAACTGAGTGCCGGTGCTCAAAAAGATGTAGAAATAGTCAAATATGTGGGTGGTTTAATGCAGTTAGAGCGTGCGCTTAGTGCTAACAGTAAAAGCCTCAATGAATTAGGTAAACGTATTGATGATATTCATCGTCGTTTAGACCATTTTGCTATTACCGATGACAGTGTTGTTGCCGGTTTAGCTGATATATACTCGTCGGTGCTAAGCCCCCTTGGGCACCGAATTCAGGTTTATGGTAAACCCGAGTTATTAAAACAGCAGCTCACGCAAAATAAAATCCGCGCATTACTTTTAGCCGGAATTCGCAGTGCAGTATTATGGCGACAAATGGGCGGCAAACGTCGTCATTTCTTTTTTGCAAAAAGAAAAATTCTCGCCATAGCTAAAACAAAAATTTAATTATCGTTCAAACTAAAATTTAGGAGTTATTATGGAGCTTTCAGCGTTAACGGCTATCTCTCCGGTTGATGGTCGCTACGGCAGCAAAACCACTGAACTACGCAGTATTTTTAGCGAATTTGGATTAATCAAATACCGCGTAACCGTTGAAGTGCGTTGGTTGCAAGCGTTAGCTGCAGCAAGCGAGATTAAAGAAGTCCCCGCTTTTAGCGACGAAGCGAATGCGCTGTTGAATGCCATTGTAGATAACTTCTGTGAAGCTGATGCTCAGCGAGTTAAAGACATCGAACGCACGACAAACCATGATGTTAAGGCCGTAGAGTATTTACTAAAAGAAAAAGTAGCTGATAATGCTGAGCTACACGCAATTAATGAATTTATTCACTTTGCCTGTACCTCTGAAGATATTAATAACCTATCTCATGGTTTAATGTTAAGTGAAGCGCGTAACAACGTCGTTTTACCTTACTGTGATGAGTTATTAAGCGCTATTAAAGAAAAAGCAATTGAGTACAAAGCCATTCCAATGATGACTCGTACACATGGACAGCCCGCAACGCCTTCAACTATGGGTAAAGAGTTTGCAAATGTTTACATGCGTTTAAAGCGTCAACGTGACCAAATTGCACAAGTAGAAATGCTAGGTAAAGTAAACGGTGCTGTGGGTAACTACAATGCACACCTTAGTGCATACCCTGACTACGATTGGCATACCCACGCCGATAAGTTTGTAACTAGCCTAGGTTTAACTCTCAACCCGTTTACTACGCAAATTGAACCGCATGATTACATTGCAGAACTTTTTGATGCAATTGCACGCTTTAATACTATTTTGCTCGATTTTGACCGCGACATGTGGGGCTACATTGCACTTAATCACTTTAAGCAAAAAACTATTGCGGGTGAAATTGGCTCATCTACTATGCCACACAAAGTTAACCCAATTGATTTTGAAAACTCAGAAGGTAACTTAGGCTTAGCCAATGCTATCTTTGGTCATTTAGCACAAAAACTACCTGTGTCTCGCTGGCAACGTGATTTAACTGACTCAACCGTATTACGTAACTTAGGTGTAGGTATGGGTTATGCGGTAATTGCATACCAATCAACCCTTAAAGGTGTAAGCAAACTTGAAGTGAACGAGCAACGTTTAGCAGATGAGCTTGACCAAAACTGGGAGCTGCTCGCTGAGCCAATTCAAACCGTTATGCGTAAATACGGTATTGAAAAACCATATGAAAAGCTAAAAGATTTAACCCGTGGTAAACGTGTAAATCAAGAAATTATGGCTGATTTCATCGATGGTTTAGACCTACCAGAAGCTGCAAAAATTGAAATGAAAAAACTAACGCCGGCTAACTACATTGGTCGCGCTGTTGAGTTTATTGATGATTTAGTTTAATCACTCAAATCTACTAATAAAAAGCGAAAGGTACCTGCCTTTCGCTTTTTTCATTTAGGTCTTAACGTTATAGGCATTCTATGTATCAATTAAAAATAAATGAATTATCAGAGCAAGCGTTCTTAAGTCAATATTGGCAAAAAAAACCACTGTTGATCAAAGCTGGTTTTAAAGATTTTCAAGACCCACTTGATGCGAATGAACTCGCAGGCCTTGCTATGGAAGACAGCATAGAATCGCGCATTATTACTAACCACAACCAACAATGGCAATCGCATCAGGGGCCATTTGACGATTTTGAAATACTCACTGATCAGCATTCGACGCTACTCGTGCAAGCTGTGGATCATTGGCACCCAGAGGCTGCTCAGTTACTTGAACCTTTTCGCTTTATACCAAATTGGCGCATAGATGATTTGATGATCAGCTACTCAACCCCAGGTGGCGGTGTTGGCCCACATCTAGACCAATACGATGTATTTATTATTCAAGGTGAAGGTAAACGCCATTGGCGGGTAGGATTACCCGACCCAACACTAAAACAATTTGCCCAAAATAAAACATTACTGCAAGTTGAAGCTTTTAGTGCTGTGATTGATTGTATTTTAGAGCCCGGTGATATTTTATATATACCACCCGGTTGTCCTCATGAAGGCTATGCGGTTGAAAATGCACTCAACTATTCAGTCGGTTTTAGAGCACCTAATCAGCAAGATTTACTTTCAAGTTTTGCTGATCATATTATCGACACAGAAAGCGGCCAAAAAAGGTATACCGACCATACCCTCGCCCTGCGTGATTCCAAAGGTGAGCTAACCCAAAGCGAAGTCGATAAAGTAAAAACGTTAATGCAAGCATTGCTTGAAGACGAGAGTTTATTTAAACACTGGTTAGGTAACACCCTTAGCCAACCTAAGCATGATATGGACTTAGCCCCTGAAGAAGACCCATTTAGTGTCGCACAAATACAACAACTGCTTGAAAACCAAGTAACATTTGAGCGTTTAGGGGGCACACGTGCTATTTATCAATGTATGGATGCAGAGTTACTTCTAAGTATCAATGGCGAAAACTACGCTTTACCCTTATCTGATTTAGAAGCGGTAAAACAGCTTACTGATTTTATTGAATTTGATAGTAGCGTGCTTAATGCAACCACACCTAGCCTAGATTTTATCGAAACTTTTACTACACTTGTTAATGAGGGTATTTGGTTTAGCTAGGAGGAGGTCATGGTTTATACCGTTGACAAAGTTGATTGGCAAAGTGAAAAAAGCCATCTGCAATATATAAGGGAGCGAGTGTTTGTATATGAATTACATATTCCTAAAAGTATTGAATTTGACAACTTAGATGCACTCGCTCAACATATTCTGGTCACCGATAATATGCACTCACCTGTTGCCACAGGTCGATTATGTAATGATGGTTTAATTGGAAGAATCGCCGTATTGCCACAGCATCGCAACCGCAATGTTTATAAGTCACTGCTTAATTTCATTGTTAAATTAGCAGCGGAGCAAGGTATTGAAGCAATCAGTATTAATTGTATTTTAAACGAAGTAGAACGATTCAAAAATAATGGGTTTACTGTGCAAGGCCACGTCTTTATGGAAGCAGGTATCCCAAGGCAACGTATGCAGTGCCCTATTGCATGCTTTGAAACACGACCATTTACTTTAGTGCATTAACAATAAAGCGAGCCATTTGGCTCGCTTTTTATTTTCTATTCTTGTCGGTAATCTTTGAAAAAACGCTGCATTTTCATCATTGCACTCGATAAATCATCTTTATTGGGTAAAAATACCAATCTAAAGTGATCAGGCTCTGGCCAGTTAAAGGCGCGCCCATGCACTAATAATATTTTTTCTGCTTTTAACAAATCAAACATCATTTGTTCATCGCTTTTAATATTGAATTTAGCGGTATCCACTTTAGGGAAAGCATAAAGCGCCCCTTTAGGCTTTTTACAACTAATTCCATCAATCGCATTTAAGCCGCGCCAAGCAATATCTCGCTGCACATATAAACGCCCACCGGGGTCTATTAAGCTATCAATTGATTGAACCCCTCCCAGTGCTTGCTGAATTGCATATTGTGCGGGCACATTGGCACAGAGGCGCATTGAAGCAAGAATATCTAAGCCTTTAATTAAATCTGTCATTAATGCCGTGCGACCACTTAACACCATCCAGCCCATTCTCAGCCCAGCAGCACGGTATGTTTTAGCTAAGCCATTAAAGGTGATGATAGGGAGATCATCACATAATGAACCAATAGAAGTATGGGCAACGCCGTCGTATAGAATTTTCTCGTATATTTCATCGCTTAACAGCAGTAGTTTGTGCTCTCGAGCAATATTGATCAATTCTTCAAGCAAAGCGTCACTGTACACAGCCCCGGTTGGGTTGTTGGGATTAATCAGCACTAATGCTTTGGTTTTAGAGGTGATTTTACTTTTGATATCGTCAATATCAGGAAACCAATCTTGCTCTTCATCACACAAGTAGTGAACCGGATTACCACCTGCTAATCTTACCGAGGCTGTCCAAAGTGGATAATCTGGGGCAGGAATTAACACTTCATCATCATTATTCAACAGTGCTTGAGTAACCATTTGGATAAGTTCACTCACACCGTTACCAATGTAAATATTATCAACGTCTAAATTGTGTAAGCCACGCTGTTGGTAGTGCTGATAAATAGCAACACGCGCAGAATAAAGGCCTTTAGAGTCACAGTACCCTTGAGCTGAATATAAATTACGGATGATATCGCGATGCATATCTTCTGGCATATCAAAACCAAATGCGGCGGGGTTACCTATATTAAGCTTTAATACCTTTTGGCCCTCATCCTCCATTTTTTTAGCTTGCACTAAAACGGGACCTCGGATGTCATAACAGACGCCGTCTAATTTATGACTCTTTTTTATTTCTGACATTGTTACCTCTAAAGAGCAAGTTAGTCATTAGACTAACGCAGTAAAGCCGTGAATTACTAGAAAAATTAAGCGCTTAAAACTGAAAAAAATTCACGTTAACACTCTTTTTTATTACTGTTAAAACACGCTTAGCGTCCAGCTAACCATGCATTTAGTTTTGCTTGTGAACCAGTAACTTGTGCCATTAATCCATGGGCTGCATTAACAGCCTGCTCGTCATTCCCGTTATTTAAATTATATTCAATTAAACGGGCAACTTCGGCTAAACTTGCCGCACCAAATTGAGCGGCGTTTGATTTAAGGCTATGAGAGTGGCGAATAGCAGCCTCTTTATCTTGCCCAATCGCAGCAATTGCTTCGTTACCCAATCGCTCAAATTCCGCACAACAAAATTCCAGCGTATCTGGAAATTGTTCTCCTAATAGCGATTCCATACTTTCTAAAGCGGATTCGTCAATATTGATCTCTGTCATATTCATGTCCTTCAATACGGTCCATCGATTTTCTTCTTATCTCTTACTCTATATCTAAGCACAAAAAAAACCAACTTTATTAGTGCAAAAATGTATAATTACGGTAAATGTACCAACAACATAGTGTATTCAATGGCACGTCCTCTTTGTAAACAGTGTAATTTTTCGCTAAGCACTTGTATTTGCAGCGCAATTACCCGTGTTAATAACCAAACTCAGGTTATTATTTTGCAGCACCCCAGTGAAGCAAAAGTTAGCAAAAATACAGCGCAGCTATTAGCTTTGGGTTTAACCCACTGTAAAATTATTAGAGGCGAAAATAATCAGGACTTCGCCAGTTTACAAAACCTGCCTATTGAATCGAGCGTATTACTCTACCCAAGCGAGAGCGCCGTAAAATTAGACCGACCGAATAGTAAAGAAAATCTACAAGAGATTACGCATCTAATTGTGATTGATGGTACATGGAATAAAGCCTTTAAGATTTTGCAATTAACCTCGTTATTACAACAGTTTAAAACGGTAAGCTTTAGCCATATCCCCACCAACCGTTATGCTATTCGTAAAGCCCCTAGAGCAGATAGTTTATCGACATTAGAAGCAGTAGCACATAGTTTATGGCTCATAGAAGCACTAAACCCTGCCCCCTTGTATGGTTTATTAGAGGAATTAATAAAAAAACAAACCCAACACATGCCCGCTCACGTAAAAGCACGTTACTTGTAATAAGCTGAAATAAAATAACCGATGCGTAATACCACATCTCGATTAAAACGCGGGTTTTCTCGCCAAGGTCCCGACTATCGTTTTGACGATCAAGTCGATTTTAGTGATATAAGAACCACATTTGGTTTTCGTTCTATGGTGGTTGGTAAATGGGTTACTAAAGAAGAGCGCTTTATTAGTGCCAACTTAATTTATGATGCGCTGGCTGATTTAGCGCAGATTTTGCATTTACCACCCACAGCCATTGGTCTGCGTGGCAAACTTAATTTCGCTTTTGGTCACGGTGGACAAAAAGGCGTGCAAGCACATTATAATGCGTATGACCAAACCTTAGCACTGGCTAAAAATGCAGGCGGTGGCGCTTTAGCCCATGAATGGTTTCATGCTTTTGATCATCATATTAGTGAGCATTTGTTTAAATCAAAAACCCGCTTTGGTTTCGCTTCTAAGTTATGGTTATCAAACTCACCCGACTTAAGCCATCCACTTAATGATGCACTTAATCAATTTTATAAACAGGTGTTTTTAGAGCAAAGCGGTGAACATGCCAATGAATTTGTAAATAAATGCATTGCGTTTGATAAAGCGCATAATCAGCTGTATATGAGTATGCCAGAGGAGCTTGCTGCTCGGTGTTTTGAAGCCTGTATCAACGAGCATCAAACAATCAAAAACAGTTTTTTAGTCGGCGGTTTGAGTAATAATAACTTAATTTATCCTGAGCTAGATCACACGTTACACGCCAATGAAGCGCTTAACCATTATTTTCAACTATTAGGTTATGCGCTTCATCAACTAGAAAAATAAGCTATTGTTTAGCTCAGTTATTTATCGTCACTGATACGACTTGCTACCGCACTATTCTGATCTTTATATTTTGCATCAATGCGGGTGTTATAAGGGCTTTCACACGGACCGGTAAGTGTTTCAAAACTCATTGCGCCAATTTTCATCATAGGTCTGAGTGCAAGCGGCAGCTTACCAGAGTTATAAAACTCTAAAACAATATTACCACTCCAACCAGGATCGATTCTGTGTGCTGTAACATGCACCATTAAACCCAAACGTGCCAGCGATGAACGCCCGTCTAACCAACCAACAATGTCTGCAGGTAGGGTTACTTTTTCATAGGTTATTGCCAACGCAAGCTCGCCAGGATGTAGAAAAAACGCTTCGCCTTCAGCTAATACAATTTCGTCGCTCATGATTGATTCTAACGCTTTATTAAGCTGATTTTTTGGACCACTTAAATCAACATAAGCGGCATTATGGGCATGAAATGTTCTAAACTTATTACCTAAGCGAAGATCAGCGGTAACCCCTGAAATCATTTCACTCGTTGGCGCGGGCTCGATAACAATGCGCCCATCGTTTAAGTATTCTTTAATATGTGTATCTGAAAGTCTCATTTTTAATCTTCCGTAATCACAACGTCAATCGCGTTGTGATGTTGTTGATAGTAAAGCGTGCTGGCAACCAATCGCGCGGCCGCGCTGTAAGTTTTGCTAATAACCGCATCTGTATTATCGGCAATCAACTTACCTTGCTCAGAGGATTCTCTGATATCAATCGCAAGCGGAATATGCGAAAGCACAGGCACACTATGCTTAAGGGCTAATTTTTGCGCACCGTCTTTACCAAATACATGGTTGGCCTCGCCGCAATGCTCACAAATGTAATGGCTCATATTTTCAATCAAACCGAGCACTGGCACATTTACTTTATTAAACATAGCAATACCCTTTTGCGCATCAGCAAGCGCTAAGTCTTGTGGCGTCGTGACAATCACGGTGCCACTGGCTGGCACTTTTTGGCTCATGGTTAATTGAATATCACCGGTACCTGGCGGCATATCTACAATTAAATAATCAAGTTCACCCCAATCGGTTTCATTTAAAAGCTGACTAAGCGCCCCTGAGGCCATTGGACCGCGCCATACGGTGGCATCATCGCTGGGGACTAAAAAACCGATAGATTGCGCTTTAATACCATTAGCATCAAACGGTTGTAATTGTTTATTGTCTTTTGTAACCGGCTCACTGCCAACTAATCCTAACAACATAGGAATTGACGGACCGTAAATGTCGGCATCTAGTATGCCTACTTTTGCGCCTTCATTTTTAAGCGAGCCCGCAAGATTTACAGCCGTAGTAGATTTACCCACCCCACCTTTTCCTGAGGCGACTAAAACAATATGTTTAATGGCTTTAAATTTCGCAGCCTCTTTAAGGTGAACACTAGCCGTTACGTTTACATCAATCTTTAAACGCTCAGTCAAAAATTGAGCCACATGCGGCATTTCAGATTGCGCCGCAAAAGGGAGATTGAGTTTAACCGTAATTGATTTATCAGTGTTTTGAGTGATATCAGCAATGAAATCTTGCTCAATACCCACAGCGAAAGCGGCACTGCGATAGGCCGCTAGAGCAGAAATAATCGGTTGTTTTTGCACCGATTTTGCAGAGAATAGTTTCGACAGTCCAAACATAGCAATAAAATAGCGTTTCTTTGATGAAAAGTGCCACGGAATTATGTAACATTCAGGGCATTAACACCAGTCAATTAGTAAATATCGATAAGCAGTGTGCTCTGTTATCACTTTGCTTATCGATAATGTAATAATTTTCATCTGTTCCTGACTAGGAACGCTTAATTCGGAATGATTATGGCACAGCGAAAGATCCTGATTACTAGCGCATTACCTTATGCCAATGGCCCTACCCATTTAGGGCATTTATTAGAGTATATTCAAACTGATATTTGGTCGCGTTTTCAAAAACTACAAGGCCACGAAGCGTACTATGTGTGCGCCGATGATGCTCATGGCACACCTATTATGCTTAATGCGCAAAAACAAGGGATCACGCCTGAGGAAATGGTAAAAAACGTTAGTATCGAGCGCCAACGCGACTTTGCTGATTTTAATATCAAATTTGATAATTACCACAGTACCCATAGCCAAGAGAATAAAGAATTTAGTGAGCTTATTTATAATCGCCTTAACGATGCCGGTCATATTAAAAAGCACACTATTTCACAGTTATTCGATCCAGAAAAAGGCATTTTTCTGCCAGATCGCTTTGTCACTGGCACGTGTCCTACATGTAAATCGGAAGATCAGAACGGGGATAGCTGTGATGCCTGTGGGGCAACCTACAGCCCAACCGAGCTAATCAACCCACGCTCTGTTATGTCGGGTGCTGAGCCTATCTTAAAAGATTCTGAGCATTACTTTTTTGATTTACCCGCCTTTGAAGACATGCTTAAAGAGTGGCTACATTCAGGCACAATTCAACAAGAAATGGCCAACAAGTTAGATGAGTGGTTTGCCGATGGTCTCCAGCAATGGGACATTAGCCGTGATGCACCTTATTTTGGTTTTGAAATTCCAAACGCACCAGGTAAATACTTTTACGTATGGCTAGATGCGCCTATTGGTTATATGGCGAGCTTTAAAAACTTATGTGATAAACAGGGCATCGACTTTGATGCATTTTGGCAAGAAGGTTCAGACGCTGAGCTTTATCACTTTATTGGTAAAGACATCATCTATTTCCACAGTCTATTTTGGCCTGCCATGTTAGAAGGCGCTCAATTTAGAAAGCCAACTAACGTATTCGCCCATGGTTTTGTTACGGTCAATGGCGCAAAAATGTCTAAATCAAAAGGTACGTTTATTAAAGCGCGTACTTATTTAGATAACCTAGACCCAGAATTTTTACGTTACTACTACGCAGCTAAACTTAATAGTGGCATTACCGATTTAGATTTAAACCTTGAAGATTTTGCACAACGTGTAAACTCAGACTTAGTAGGTAAAGTAGTGAATATTGCCAGTCGTTGTGCTGGTTTTATTACTAAAAAGTTCGACGGTAAGCTGAGCAATACAGTTATGCAACCTCAACTGCTTGCAGAATTCCAGAACGCATCAGCGACAATCACCGAATATTACGAGAACCGTGAATACAGCCGTGCAATTCGTGAAATCATGGCACTTGCTGATAAAGCAAACCAGTTTATTGATAATGCCGCGCCTTGGGTGCTTATTAAAGATGAGTCAAAGCAAGAAGAAGCGCATCAGGTTTGCTCACTAGGACTTAACCTATTTCGCGTGTTGATCACTTACTTAAAACCAGTGCTACCTGGCATGGCAAGTAATGTTGAAGCCTTTTTAAATGATGAATTATCTTGGCAGGGTGCGCAAACAGCGCTAGTAAACCACCCTATCAATAAATTTAAGCCGTTAATGCAACGTGTAGAAATGGATAAAGTGAATAAAATGGTTGAAGAATCAAAAGAAAGCTTAGTTGCTGAAAAAGACAAAATCGATCCTAATAGCCCACTTGCAAAAGAGCCTATTAGCGAAGAGATTGAGTTTGATGACTTTGCAAAGGTAGACCTGCGTGTTGCTAAAATTGCCAAAGCAGAGCACGTAGAAGGCGCTGACAAGCTGCTTAAATTAACCCTTGATTTAGGCGGTGAAACTCGCCAAGTGTTTGCTGGAATTAAATCGGCTTACGCACCAGAAGACATTGAAGGTAAACTAACGGTAATGGTTGCTAACCTCAAACCACGTAAAATGCGTTTTGGAATGTCTGAAGGCATGGTACTTGCGGCAGGCCCTGGTGGTAAAGAAATTTTCATTCTTAACCCAGACGACGGCTCTGAGCCGGGTATGCGCGTAATGTAATTATTATCGCTTAAAGCCGCTAATATTTAGTAATGCGGATCGTTTAAGTTAATTGAACGATCTTTCAGAGGCTTCATAATAGGCTACAACAAAAGTTGTGGCCTATTTTTATGTCTGAATTTATTAAAGAATTACACCTTACTACTGAGTTTAGCCAAGATCGTGATATTGATTCGTTTACTAAGCATATTCCCCTTGAGTGGATTGAAGCAGCCGTTACTCAAACAGGGAGAGCCTCTGTGCGTAAACGACGTTTCCCCGCCGAGCAAGCTGCTTGGCTTGTATTAGGGATTGGTTTATTAAGAAACCGCTCAATATCTGAAGTCTGTGACAAACTAGAGCTCGCTTTTCCTGACGCTAAAGGAGAGCTTCCACCATTGGCGACGAGCAGTATTATAAAAGGGAAAGAAAAGCTAGGCGCAGCGCCTATGAAACACCTTTTTAAACATACAGCAACGCAGTGGGAGCAGTCGCAAACTTTTGATGATGTGTGTGGTTTAAAGCTGCTCAGCATTGACGGTACACAATTTAAAACTCAAGATACACCGAGTAACCGTCACTTTGGCTATGCTAAATCGACAACAAACTTCCCCTCAGTACTTGCTGTGACCTTGATGTCGACAAGAACGCATTTAATATCCGATGCAGCGTTTGGCCCCATTACTCAAAGTGAAATTCATTATGCTCAACAGCTTGTTGGCTCAGCACCTGACTATTCATTGACGCTATTTGATAGAGGCTTCTTTTCGGCTGAACTATTTACGAGCTGGCAAGGTGTTAGCGAAAATCATCATTGGCTTACGCCCATCAAAAGCAAAATGCGCTATGAAATAACGGAGTCATTTAGCGATTACGACCACTTAATAACAATGCCTATTTCACCACAAGCTAAGAAATCAGCCCCTTACCTAGGTGATACATGGCAAGCAAGGCTTATTCAAATTCCGACACCTAAAGGGGAAATAAAAGGGTTCATCACCTCATGCGTCTGTCCAGAAAAGTACCCGCTGAAAGCGCTACTCGATGTGTATTGGCAACGATGGGAAATAGAGCGAGGCTATGGTGAGCTCAAGCAGTATCAACTATCAAATAAACCAGCATTACGTAGCCTGAAACAGGAAGGTATTTATCAAGAGCTCTGGGGTATTCTGACATCATATAATATCGTGAGACTTGAAATGGCAGAGATGGCTAAAGCCCATAAAGTTGAGCCATTACGCATCAGTTTTATTAACGCATTATACCTCATACAAGACGAGTTTTTATGGTGTTCAGGTCGAAGCCCAGGGACAATCCCTAAAAAGCTAAAAGAACTACGTGAAAACGGTAAACGGCTAATATTACCGGAGAAAAGAAAGCGAAAAGCTTATCCTCGAGCGGTGCTGGCAAAGACACAAAAATATCCGGTTAGATATAAACGAAAAAATACCACTCGTTCTTAAACGAGTGGTGTTACTAATATTTAGCGGCTTTTTTTTCATTTGTTATTTAGCTATTCTAATGAGAATTTTTAACACTGCTATTCTCTGGTTTGCTCCCTGAAAAATAATTAAGCATTATTGAGATTTTGTACTACCGCAACAACTTTTGCTAAGTGAATCACCAAGCTTTGCGAGCTAATATACACAAACCAGTTTATATAGCGCACTTGAGGGTAAAAGCCTTGCCCCTGATTACCATAAATCCAAAAAGCACCAATAATAGCATCAGCCAACGCAGCAAGAAAAAGCCCTAAGCTCACCCACACTATTGATTTGGGTGCGTTAATCCCACCATAGGCAACAACTAATACCAGACCCATAAGCCCAACAGCCGTTATCACTAAGCTATAAACCCCTGTCATAGCTAAAATAGTATCTCCTGCCCCCTCAAGATACATAGTAGAGAGCGACGCACTACTTAGCACCAGCACAACAACAAAAAAAAGTGCACTTTTTATAAGCGACACCCGGCGTTTTAGATTAAAAGCTAACACACAGGCTATAAATAAAAGGCTGTAACCAGGTGCAAAAAATAAGATTGAATCAACTAAGTAATCATGTTTTATCAAGGTACTATAGCGATAATAGTGTTGAGGTAAATTAAAATTAACCACATCACCCGCGATACACAACATAAAAGCGCCACTGCCTAAAAGAGCAATAAAGCGTAATTGTTGCTCTTTAAAACGTTTAAATACCCAAGCTGACATCGTTACACTATTAAACATAAGTAAGCAGAGCGAACTCAGAGTCAACAGCATTAAAACACGTTTATTTTCAGGCGCAAGTAGCCCTATTAACATCACAGCTAAAGCGCACAGCCAAGCTATAAAAGTAATAATTTGATGCGGATGTTTTATAGATAACGGATTAATTGCACTATCCAACCTTTAAAATTAATAACGTTAACTTAACAAGTTTTTATCGTCCAAGGCTATTTTTTGTTTTGCATATGCTGCATTTCTTTTTGTATTTTTAGCCGACATTGCGCCAACTGTTCAAGTCGAATTGCTTTAATAGCGGCTAATGGATCTTGTGCATTAAGTCCACCAGCATCATGGTTATTTTGTTGGTTTATTATTTTACTCTCACCGTGCTTATTGTGCATATCTTTTCTCTTGAAACTGTTTATCGATTTTAGGCGCGGTGCCTTAAGTAAAAAAAGTGCTTAAACGCTAAACGATTTACTTGAAAAACACCTGACACCCTGTATATTAGAATATTCTAATATTTAGAGGTGTATTATGCGCATTATTTTGCTTTTTTCCAGTTTATTTCTTTCATCCGCTGCTTTTGCTAACAATACCGACGAGGCACGACAAACCATTAAGGCATTTTCAAGTGATTTAAAACAGGTACTGGTTAGTACTATGAAACAAAGCGGCCCCACTAGCGGCAATAAGTGTATGTAATACAGCTGCACCCGCTATCGCTTCACAACATAGCAATAGTCCTTGGCAAATTAGCCGTAGTGCTTTGAAAACTCGTAACTCAGATAATCAACCCGATGCATGGCTCAAAAATGTTTTATTAAACTTTGAACAACGTAAGCTCAATGGCGAGCCGGTAGCAAGCATAGAATATCAAGAGCAAAGACCGGATGGCTGGTATTTTGTAAAAGCGATTCCTACTCAAAAAGCATGTTTAGCGTGTCATGGCAGTCAGGTTGACCCCACTGTTTCTAAAAAAATAGCGACTTTATACCCTAATGATCAGGCAACTGATTTTAAATTGGGTGACATTCGTGGCGCATTTGTTGTTAAAAAGGACAGTGAAAATCACCAATGATAACTCATTGACGATCAGCTATTAAATTTTACTGCATCGGATGCAATACGCTTTTTACGCCAAACATATAAAGTATGTGGCAGCATAAGTAATTGATTTAATAAAATAGCTAATACCAATGCAAACAACACTGCACTTGCGGTTAAAGGGATACCTAACTTAAAGTTATCAAGTGTACTTTGTAATCTGTCAACGCGCTCAGGGGAGAACATATACAGCATTTTTTGCACTAAATTACCTTGTTCAAAAATAGCCATCCCTTTTTTTAAATCGGCAAATTGCAGTAATGTTTGCTGTTTTTGATTTGCATCGGCTCTAACGCTAGGTTCAGCGTTAGCTAAGTGGCGGTTTATCATCGCTTGCGTGCTAGAAAAGTTATATTGCTTGGCCGTTTTTGCATAGCCGTCGACTTGCCATTTTGTTGCATGGTATAAGCCCGCTAAATGTTGTTGGTAATGATCACTCAACTGCGGTAGTTGCAATGAAACAATAAAAGCGCAAGCAAATAGTAGTTTATCAAACATCTTAACAATCATAGTTATGCCTTTTGCAGCTCTGATTTAAAAATGAGTACAGGTAATAATAACATGCACTCATTATTTACTAATTGAATTATAAAAGGACAGCTCGCTGCTTTTTTAGTTACCTTGCTTGGTGAAATTGGCGGTGCAAAGCATGAACTTGCTCTGCAAGTGCCGGTACTGGACCATAAACCGCCGTATTGGGAGAAATAGCCTCAATAGGCAAAGGATTGACCGGTGCTGTAGCAACGTGCATTTCACTAGACATACCCATTAGCATCAACAAGCACAGAGCCAAACGGTTCATCTCCTGCTTCTAACGCCTCTTTAGCTAGTGCTACGGTGCGTTTTAAGTGCGCTAAATCAGTCTCGTTCATAATCTGTAAACTCCTTTACTATCACTTTTGGGGATATTTAGTAACGTGAGCTGTTTTTCTACTGCGCTAACCATAACGCTTTGATCCCTGCTTTTGCAACAGGTACATCCTCACTGCCATGAGCACCGCCAACTCCCACAGCCCCCACCACAGTATCGTTTATATAAATAGGCACCCCGCCATCCAATATTAAAATGTTTTCACCTAAATAACGAAGGTCTGCTGGAATAGTGCCCTCTTTTATGCCTTTTGCTATAACTGCGGTTTTACGCTTTTGCGAATTGGCGGTATAGGCTTTTTTATAACTGGCACGAATAGTATGAACACCGGCACGATGATCGCGAAGTACCGCCAGCGTTTGCCCAGATGCATCCACAACGGTTATTGATACAGCTAAATTGTCTTTGTGCGCCGCTGCAGACGCTGCATTGACTATACGCTGTGCCATTTCACCCGTTAATTGTGCCACCATAGCCACATTTTCAAGCTGTTGATTATGAGTATTTATCTGCATTTCAGTTTGTCCAGCAACAGACGCTAATGAAGAAAGTGATGCAATGAGCGCTGTAAAAACAGCCCATTTTTTTCATGGTTTATTTCCTATTGTTAATTAATGATGTTATATCGCTGAACTGGATATAAAAAATTGAAAATAAACAGACCGTGTTTACTCATAAAAGCTTTCACGAGGAGGGTTAATAGCTGGCTTTGCTTTTTATTAAATACCTTTATTGGGATAAAGCAATGACCCACCCTTTTTTAAAAAATGATCGTAAGCTAGCAACCCTGCGCAATATTTAACCGACAACTAATCAATTTAAAGGAAAGTAACATGTTTAAGAAAATAGCGTCTGTTCTGACTTTTGTATTAGCAAGTTTAACCCTATCTTCAGCAGCTCATGCCGATCACCATGGTATGAAAAAAGATATCGTTGATGTAGCTGCTGCCAATGGTTCTTTTTCAACACTCGTTGCAGCTGTCAAAGCGGCAGGCCTCGTTGATACGTTAAAAGGAGATGGCCCTTTTACTGTATTTGCGCCAACTGATGAAGCATTTGCTAAGCTACCAGCAGGTACCGTTGAAAACCTTCTTAAGAGCTAAAATAAAGACAAGTTAACTGCAATTCTTACCTACCATGTGGTATCAGGTAAAGTAATGGCAGCAGACGTTGTAAAATTAGACAGTGCAAGGCTAGTCTGTGAATGTAACCACCAATGATGGCTCTGTCATGATCAACAGTGCCAACGTAGTAATGGCAGATGTAAAAGCCAGCAACGACGTGATTCATGTCATTGATACTGTTTTGTTGCCAAAAGAGTAACAACCTAATCTCAACAGCGGAGTAAAATACTAACTCCGCTCACTATTATAAGCACAAAATATCGATTTCTTTTACTAAATGCCCTCTTTTATACTAGTGATTTTTACACTATATTAAAAGATAATTAAGCATCTGTTAATATTGAGAAAGTGTTCGTGGAAACAAATAAAAATAATACTACTGTTGAAGATAAGCCAACTGAAGATCAAAAGAAGTTTTTCCTCGATTTACTCCCGGGAAAGATGATTGATATACAATTTAACAATCCCATTCAGGTTCGCTTTAAACTCACTTTAATCGGCTACGACACCGGTAAATATTTAATATTAAAATACCCTGCTCAAGCAGGTAAAAATGATTACAGCGACATTTTAGTTGAAGGTAATGGGGCTATTGTACGTTATATCATTGAAGACGAACGGGGCGAATGTATTGCTTTTTCAACCAGCATATTAGCGATTTCATTTCGCCCAGAACGATTAATTTATTTAGCTTACCCTAAAAAAATTGAAAGCCGACAATTACGTGAAACTAGCAGGTTGCCTACACACATTCCGGCTAAAATTAGTTTACATAAAAGCGATATTGATGCTGATAGTAAAAGCTTATTGCACGGTTTAATTATTGATATTTCTCCGAGTGGTTGTCGCTTTGCTATTCACGTAAGCTCTGGATTTGTTGCACTAAAAAAACGTCAAGTTTTTGTGCATATACTTTCTCCATTAGACAACGAGCCTGTTATTATTACGTCTTACATTAGGAATAACCAAATGAAAGGTAACCGCCTTAGCGTTGGTATAGAGTTTGATGCTTCAGAGCAAGTTAAGCTTAACAAGCTATTAGAAGCTTACTCGATTGATATTGATTAATGCCTTAAATAATCCTACCTGCAAAACAGCAATGGCTAACCAATCTTGCTTAGCCATTATAATAGTAAGTTTTTTATTCTAAACGCTTCAAAAATCGGTCACTTCTTGGCAAGTAGTAATCATCATAATCAAGCGAGACAATCACACGCTCTGCCCGACCAAGCAACTCATCACGTGTAATTAATCCAATAACCCGTGAGTCCGCACTGTTATCGCGGTTATCACCCATAACAAGATAATGATCTGCTGCTATCGATGTTGCCGAAAACTGCACTAAGCTTGCTGCCGATTTGGTAAGCCGTATGGTATGAGCATGCCCCTTTAAGTGCTCAGTTTTATCTAGCCACTGAATGCTCTTGTTTAAAGTGCTATAACTTACTTTCTCACCATTAATGGTCAATTCGTTGTTTTGAAATGAAATTGTATCACCTGGTGTGCCAATAACGCGTTTTATTAAACGGTTACCAGCCACCTTAGAATCAAATACAATAATATCGCCGGTTTTTGGTTCTGCCAGTCTTAACAGGGATACATGCGTAAATGGAATACGTAAATCATACGCCATTTTATCGGTAAGGATTCGGTCGCCTTCTTCAATAGTCGGTTTCATTGAACCTGTTGGTACTTCGTACCAATCGGCGACGGCACTACGAAGCACGCTCATTAAAATAATAAAAACAATAGGGGCCTGTTGACCTTTGCGGATTGGAATTTGTTCAAACAAGGGGCGATTTAATCGCGGCGCGAGGTTTGTAACCTTCTGGGCTAAGTAAAAACCGAGTAACAAAGAGTTAATCGCCCCTTGGAAGAACCCTTTGTGCAATGCCTGTTTGGCATTGATGCTACGTTATCGCCTATTTATGGGGAATAACCACACCACATAGGCTCTGCCTTGCTTAAATACCAAACAGACTACTGCAAATTCAACCTTGAAAGGTTAACAGGCCCTTAAGAACGGTTATTTTTCCAAAATTTATAAAGTCGCTTCATGTTTTGTCTCTGCTATAGGTTAAGTATTTAATTTAATTGTATAAATGCAGAGCCGTTCAAATGAGTGTGTAACAAAACATGTTTAGGGATAGAGACATGCATAAAACATGTCTCTAAAGATAGTTTACTGCTGGTTTAACTTGTCTTTCGCTTCTTGTACTTTTGCAAAATCTAAACCTAATTCATCCGTTGCTTCTTTAATTAAATGAGGTTGGGTCATTACTACCGCCATCAATTGCTGCAGTTTTTCAGGTGGTATGCCCAGCTCTTGTACTAAAGCCATAGCCATCATTGGGTTTTGGGTAAATGCTTCAAATAATGCAGCTACTTTTTCATCGCTGACATTGTGCTCTATTAATATTGCAATAATTGGATTCATTATTAACCTTAAAATCGAAATAGTTTGTTAAAGTATATGGCCTCATACAGGGATTAACAATATTAATCCCTGTGGCATTACTTGTTTCACTCTACCAACAATACAACTTTACCTGAGTTTTCATTACCCTCTAAAATGGCATGTGCCTCACTAGCTTGTTGCCATGGCATGGTTTTATAAATATTAAAGTCATACTTTTGATTGGCAATATCATCATAAAAGCGCGCTACAAATGCATCTTTTAACGCGCGTTTAAACGCAATACTGCGATTACGCAATGTGGAGGCATGAAACGAAATGCGCTTTTGTAATAAGCGTGCAAAATCGACTTCGGCAAAGCGACTATCTAAAAATGCGAGCATCACAATCTGACAATCCATTGCGGCCACTTTGGCATTTTTATTCAAATAGCGGCCAGAAACCGGATCGACTATGACGTTTGCACTTAAGTTATGTGCCTTCATATATTCAACAAAATCAGTGGTTTTATAATTAATCACATGGTCAGCACCCAAGCCTTTAGCGTGTTCACATTTTTCATCAGACCCTGCTGTTATTACCACCTGTGCACCGGCACTTTTTGCCATTTGAATAGCCGCTCCGCCTACGCCACTGGCACCAGCATGAATAAGCGCCGTTTGCCCTGATTGTAGTTTTCCTAACTCAAAGAGTGCGCCAAAGGCAGTTAAATACACTTCACTAATAGCAGCACCTTGTGCCATAGAAATATTATCTGGCAATTCCATTAATTGCTGCGCATCTACCGCGACATATTCACTGTACGCACCACCGGCACATAGAGTAAAAATACGCTTATCTTGCCATTTAGGGTCTACCTCACTGCCAAGCTCACACACGGTACCTGCACATTCGAGTCCTAGTATAGGGCTATCCCCTTCAGGAGCAGGATACTTACCTTGGCGCTGCATACAATCGGCGCGGTTAACGCCAATCACTGCTACTTTTACCAATACTTCATTACTGCTAATCTTCGGCTTGTCGGTTTGTTCAAACGCTAACTGCTGATCTTGATGTGAAATGTACTGCATAAATCTCCTCGTATTTTATTCTATTTGATTTTCGCCATACTTCGGCTTCAACTAACTCGTTATTTTCTGTGTAATATAATTAAAGTGTGTAGCGGTTAGTAATTTTATTGATGTAACCTCGGGGTTTTGGCACTGGCAAACACAAAGCCTGACAAAAAAGCGAAGCCAACTAATATAAACCTCATAATACTCCTTTTGGAGTTAACAGCGCCTTAAGTACAAAAAAGTACAAAAATTTAGCGCTGATTTAATCAGTTTATTGGCCCTTGTGGACTAACCTTTGTTCAATTTAGGCCAAACTCGTTGGGCAGTGCATGTTCTGCATTTATGCTGCGTTATCAGCAATTGCAGGGGAAGCCTTGCCTAAAAACACAACTTCGAATTTAACTATGAAAGATAAACAAAACTATAAATTATTAAAGCGCCAGCTCTGTTTATAAGGATACACATCAGGAAGCTGACCTTGCTCAATACCTTGCTGAGTCATTTGCCAGTACTTTGCCGTAAATAAATCACTATGATAATGATTAAAATGGCTAAAGGCACTGCTACTGGCACTAAAAAACACCTTAAATTGACTCGGGAATATATCATTTTGGTCTATATCAAAATAAGAATGTGAGCTTAATTCCTCTAACGCGTTGTCAGTATTTGGCACTTCTCTAAAATTACAATCAGTAAGAGGGCAAATTTCATCGTAATCATAAAATACCACTCGCCCCCAACGTGTCACGCCAAAGTTTTTCATTAGCATGTCACCGGCAAAAATATTTGCACTGGCAAGCTCTTTTATCGCTTTACCATAGTCAACCATCACCTGCTGCAGTGATTTACTGGTACATTGACCGATATATAAATTAAGCGGTGTCATTTTTCGCTCAACATAGACATGTTTGAGTATTAACGCTTTGCCCGAAATAATTAAGCTATTACCAATGTGTTTTTTCATTTCAGTAAGCAGTTCATCACTAAAACGACTTAAATCAAAGGCTAGGTATCTAAATTCATGAGTATCAACTAATCGCCCTACTCTATCAGCCTGTTTTACAAAGTTATACTTATCTTTTACCTGCTGTTTTGTCGCCGTTTTTGGCGCACTAAACTTATCTTTTATTACTTTGTACACATAGTCTAGGCCATCAATTGTAAAAACAAGCATCACCATACCTGGTGTACCTGGTGCTAAATGATATTTAAATTGCTCGGGGCTACTTTTAGTCGTGTCCACCTTATAGCGATAAAATTCTGTTTTCGCATGTTTAATAAAACCAATCGCATTAAACAATTCAAACCGTTGTTTGTGAGGCATTAACACACTTAAGTAATCTACATACCGTGCAGGTTGGTCGGTATCTACCATAAAGTACGTGCGCGCAAAGCCAAATAACAAGCTCAGCTGATCAGCGCCCATCATTACAGCATCAATTGTAAGCCCGTCTGGGGTATTTAAAATGGCAATTGCAAAGGGCATATTATCGCCATTTTTAGCAATACATCGTCCTATTACATAACACGCTTTATTTCGGTAAAAGTGTGAGTTAGCGTACTCAATATAGCCGTCATTTAAACTTATTAGCTCATACACTTGTCGGCATTGTTGCTGCGCCCCTTGGGTTAACGTTGCTTGTAGTTTAGCTAAGTCTTCGTTTAAACTTTTAAATGGCACTCTAAACACTTGTTCATTAACTAAGGTTTTAACTGCGCTATCAAACCCTTCTTTTAAGGAAATACGACTCACTAATCCTTCATAAGAACGTGGTTGCCCACGGTACTTTGCTTTTAAGACAAATAAATGCACCGTACGAATTTTTTTATTATCCCAAATAGCGCCAAAAGTAGAATTAAAAAACGTATGTGCAATTGGCTGGTTTTCATGCTCTTTAACCATTTCGCCATAAATATTTTTTGCACGTTGCCATGTTTGCGGACAGTTTAATTCATCATAGGCAATCACTTTAACGGCCTCACTCACCTGCTTTACTTGACGCTCATATACTTGCAAGCGCGCTCGCATTGCCGCTTGCACCTCATGATATTGGCGTTGTTCAAAGCGACTTTGTGCCCCTAAAGTAATATTTAAAAACTGTGCAAACATAGCTTCAAAGCCAGCAAATACAGCGCGTGCTAACTTAGTGGCTATGAGTACTTGTATAGGATTGTGGGTAGACGTTAACGACGTGCTAGGCATAGTATAGGCGCTTCTATTTTTAGCAATTATGCTGATTATTTTTTATTAGAGGTTTACACCTTAGCAAGCACGCTTTAATTTAGATAATTAATACAGCAAATAAATAAAATTGATCATATGAATATAAGAAATGTCGATCTCAACCTACTCGTCTATTTAAATGTATTAATTGATGAAAAAAGTGTGTCTAAAGCGGCCAATAAACTCGCATTAACACAACCAGCTATGAGCAATGCGTTAAAACGTCTAAGAGATTTATTTGACGATCCTTTGCTGGTACGAGCTGCGGGCTCCATGACCCCAACAGCTAAAGCCCTTGCCCTTAAGCCCGAAATTGAAGCGCTGTTAAAAATGGCAGAAGAGATCACGCAACCAAGTGAGCAGTTTAATCCGGCTACCGCCCACGTGACGTTTCGTATTATGGCAAACGATTATTTAGAATCGACGCTAATTGCCCCCTTTATTTGCGAGCAGCTAGCTAAAAATCCGGGCATTGACTTCGATGTACTTAGCCCCAGCGACGTGAACCTACAGGATATGGAAAAAGGCACTATCGATTTGGCAATAAACCGTTTTAATGGTCTGCCGCGCTCTTTTCATCAAGCTACTGTATGGCGAGATAACTACTGTTGTTTAACCCATCCACATAATCCATTTTTAAACGATGCAAACTTAGACCAATACTTAAAAAGTGAACATATTTGGGTTAATCGAGCCGGCTGGGGCCCCGAACCCGCTGTAACCAATAAATCAGGTAAACAAAAATTAGGCTGGGTCGATGAGGCATTATGGCAATTAGAACAAACACGTAAAATAAGAGTGTTTACTCGTCATTACATGATTGCCAGTTTACTGTGTCAATCTGAGCAACTCATTGCAACCCTTCCGCGTCGTCAAGCAAAGCTTTTAACTAGCCATACTAATTTAGTGATTAGCCCTGTGCCATTTCAAATCGTCCCCATAGAAGTAAAAATGATATGGAGCCCGTTGTTACACCATACACCAGCGCACCAATGGCTTAGACGCGAGTTGTTGGCGTTTGCAAATACAGTGATTGATAGGTAAAGAATTAAAATATTGATAAAATCAATATCAGTTATTGAAAACAACAATTTCATTAATATTACACTTAGCGCTACAGTGAAGTTAAGCCAACAAACTAAGAGTAATAATTATGCAAACATCAGCAAGCTTCACACAACAAGACGGATTATTCATTGATGCAAATTTACATCAATTCATTGAACAACAATTGTGTCGTAAAACAACACTTCAAACGCAACACGTTTACCAAGCGTTAGCTACGTTAGTTGATGAGTTTGGGTGTACATGTCGTAAAACAAAACACCAAGAAAACGACATTCTCGACGTGAATACTTTATTAAATGCATATCAACGTAAAAGTCATCCACATTGTCATGTAGATGCACAAACAACCGCAGCGGTTCTAGATGAATACTGTTGCCAAGTGCCTGCAATTATTGTGGTTGCTTTAATGGATACGCTTAGTGGCACACTCTGTGATGAGCCAAGCGCCCATAAACTTTACCACAGAGCTGCAGAGCTGACAGAGCGTCCATGCGTTCATCGCAAGCAAACAGCTAACGCCTCTGCAGCGTAAAATGCTGCCCTTTAAAAGTGCTCGATAACCTTGTTGGCAAATTGTTTGCAACTTAAGGTTGTCGAGTTATGATTTGATTGAGCTAAATCAAATGTAACCTGTCCACTGGCAAATGTGCTTTCAAGCGCGTTTTCAATTAAACAAGCAGCCTCACTCCATCCCATAAACTTAAGCATTAACACCGCACTCAATAAGCTACTGCTCGGATTTGCCTTATCTTGCCCTGCTATGCGCTCAAATGTACCATGTGTGGGTTCAAAAAACGCAACTTCGGTATTTAAGTTTGCCGCTGGCATAATCCCTACTCCACCGACTTGTGCACTGAGCATATCGGCCAAAAAGTCTCCGTTTTGATTAGTGGTGGCCACCACATCAAATTGAGCAGGATCCATTAAACACTGCTGAAGCATATTATCGGCAATTACTTCTTTAATAACCAGCGGCGGTAAATCAGCACGTTGTATTTCAAGCCAGCGCCCGTTTTGATGCTCAACGGCAGCATATTCACGTTTGGCCAGTGCAAATCCCCAACGCTTAAATGCGCCATCGGTAAACTTAAGTACATTACCTTTGTGAACTAAAGTGAGTGATTCACTATTATTTTTTAGTGCATAATTAATTGCATAGCGTATTAATCGCTCTGATCCCTCTTTAGAGATATTTTTAATTCCTAAACCACATTCTTGGGTAAAACGAAGCCGTGTTACGCCCATTTCTTCACATAAAAAATCGAGCATTTTTTCACTTTCAACACTGCCCGCTTGCCACTCAATTCCTGAGTACACATCTTCACTGCTATCACGCAGCACAGTAATATGCGTGGTAAATGGGTTTTTTAAGGGTGACGGTAATGCGCTAAATCCTTTAATGGTTCGCATATTTACATACAAATCCATTTCATGACGAAGCGCGACATTGAGCGAGCGAAACCCGCCTCCAAGCGGTGTGGTTAAAGGGCCTTTAATCGCGATTTTACACTCTCGTACTGCATTAATCGTTTCTTGAGGGAACCAATCACCGTCATAAAGCTTGGCAGCTTGCTCACCATTGTAAACTTGCATCCAATGAATTTTGCGTCTTGCGCCATAACTATGCTCTATGGCGGCATCCACTACTTTTCGCATCACTGGCATCACGTCCAGCCCAACGCCATCACCATCAATATAAGCAATAATAGGGTGTTCGGGTATATGCCACTGTCCTTGTTCATCAATAAGTATATTTTCACCATATTCTGGCACAGTAATATGTTGATATTGCATTGTTAACACCTAGAAAAGCATCCTCTTTCCATTAAAGCATGTTAGTTAATAGGTGTCTGTAATTGCATTTTTATAATTGATATCACCGCAGCGAATAACTGCACGGTATTCACTATTAGTAAAAATGAGGGAACGATTTTTTAATCAAGATGGCATCAGACATTTTATTTAACACCCGACCAAATAGAACATTACTGAGTAGAGCATAAGTGCAGATTAATTTTAACCACCTGATAATTATAAAATTAACCTGCTAAATGAGATTATTTGTAATAGGCAAATAAGTATTTATTAAAAATATATTGGCTTTGTATAACCGCAATAACAAATCCAAGTCCGCAATTTGTTGATGTACATGGCGTAATAAAGACTGATCACGAGATTTTTTTGTGCTCAGTTTTTATTTTTATTGGCTTTTTTTGCGACTAATTGTAAATCAAGTATCCACTTTTTTAGCCAAGCTAGGGTCATTTTGATAAAGTCCCATGGCGTAATATCTAAACTACCCTCCGCAGAATTTCCAGGTAATAAGAGGAAATCTATTGGCCATGTTTGCCATTGATCATTAATATATTCTTCTAGTGCTATAAAACTATGCGGCTTTAATGCTTGTTGCCATGTAGATAAAAGTGAATCGACTGGGCGTTGTAACTTAGTGTAAACCGTTTCTATTGTTTTAAAACTATTTACATAAGCACCAAACCAAACATGTAAGCCATGCTCTTCAATACGCTGCCCACGAGCCGCATTACGACCACTTGCGCCTTTACCACCTAAACGCCAATCTTGTTGGTATACAGTAATAGTTCGATGCTGTTGCCAATCACGCTGCTCAGTTAAATACAGTGCAGCGTTTGACTACCTAACTTCAGACCAAACATATCGGCAAGGGGGAAACTATCTAATTTATTAAGATGTGAAGTAAACTCAGGTTTCAAAAATTTAAAATGATGTATTTTTTTAATCATAGAGGGTGAGTGCATTACGCTTTGGTATACCGCTGAATCACTACTGCCATCGAGAAATTGCTTAAACAATATTTGATCCATTTGTGGATTAACAAACCCACTCAATAGCTGCTTTAATAATGACAAATCAATGCCTAACTGTTTACGAGAAAACAAATTTGCTACTTGCTCACCAAAATCATCTAGGACAGAGAAAAAATCATTTTCCTGCCCCTGAGAATTTATTGTAATTGTAAATAGCTCATGCATTTGTAGCTTTGATTCAGTCGAAAAATGATCAATGCATTCTAAAGATAGTGAAAAATTCGAAAGCTCAGTTACACACTCGGGCATAATGTAATCACATAAGTATTTAATTATAGCCCCACGTTTCGCGACCATTAATGAGTGCATAAATGTTATTAACGCAGATAAATGCAGGATACAAATATAGGTAGGTTATATCCTCATCTTCAACTTTAGCGATAGGCAACCAGATGATAATATCTGTTTCTTGCATCCAACAATGCTGATCGAAAGGCGGTGTCATTGAGACTATTTTTTCAATATCTGTAAATGTAATAAGTGCAAACTCGCCAAGTATTTTAAAACGAATATTCCCTTTAACGCCTACGTTTAGCGTTGAATCAATATATCTTTGTGATTTAGCTAATTCTATCTCAGCAAAAAAACCATACATAGTCGCAATGTGCATACGACAAGGCGGCTTTGCTATTGGATTAGATAAAAAATGTTGATATGGCGTAGATAGTGAGCTCATTTGACCCCCTCAGTTAAAAACTGAGTATAGTCAGATATATTCGGGTCTGTTGACCTTTGCAAATTAATATTTATGGCTATATGTGAATTCCACTCGATTCAAAGTATTTTAATAAATTGCTTGCAAAGTAAAATTTTGTGAAGTAGTATCGCTGCTTGGCTATAAAAAGCCCTAGCGGTTAACCTCTTTACCCTGATCCAGTAAGCCCCGCAAAACGTATATTCAAAAGCTAAGTTATTGTACGGCGAGAACCCCTATTAATACCTTGATGATTTATTTTTAATATCATCGTAAAAGTGTCATAAAGATCGTCAACACTGTAATGAAGCTAAACACAATGTGATTATTTATCATCTGTAATGTGCTTTAAGAAAAAGCCCAGAATAAATAACAAAAATAAAGTGAGTTTTATTATGTCATACAAATATAACGGATCTATGATCCAAATAGCACATCCAGTGCAATCAATTTCGGTTAACAAACATCGTGTAATCTTTAGCGATACACAAGGTTTGAAAAATGCATTGTTTCAAAAAGCAAGTGATGCACGTCAATTTGTAAAGTGGCTCAAAGCCAGCTAATTATCATTGATAAATTAAACACTTATAAATAAATCTAAATGCCAGCGTGAAGCTGGCATTTTACTTTTTGGTGTATTATTGACTACACTTAAATCCTTGTTTATTTATTCGTTGTAGTGCCAATGCGGTTTTCGTGGTTAATACTGTTAGTCTGTGTATTTTTAAGCACAAAGTGTAATGCCAGAACAATAAAATGGTTAACACATGATTTTGCGCCCTACTACATTATAAGCGGGCCGAATAAATCCCAAGGTCGTGACGAAAGTATTATTTCGCTTTTAGAACAGCAGCTGCCGCATATTACCTTTGAAAAAGTGATCATCCCCTCAGGTAAAGTGATTCAGGAACTCGCAAACCTGCAGTCTAATGCCTGTGCTTTGTCGCTCTATAAGAATAAATACCGCGAAGAGCGTGTTTATTTCACACATCAAAGCTCTACAGCAGGGCTTTCGCCATCAATTGCCATGCATACCAAGCTAAGTAGTGCGCTTGAGATTGAAGACACAAAACCGGTGTCATTAACCAATTTATTAGTTAATAAAAAGCTTACCTTAGGTGTATCTATGAATCGCTCCTATGGCAGTGAAATTGATAAAATAATCAACACCACACCCGGTATAAATCTGGTCATTCGGCCAACCCGCGATACCCTCAGTACGTTAACATATATGCTTAACCTTAAAAGAATTGATATTTTATTAGGTTACCCAAGTGAACATTATTATTTAGCAAAAACAATGGGCTTTACTGATAATTTAACCCAGCGGGTGCTCACTGAAGCACCAGAAATAAGTTACGGTTACATTGGCTGTACTAAAAACGAGCAAGGTGCAGAGGATATTGCTACGCTTAATCAACAACTCAAACTGATTAAGCAGACTGAAGACTATAAACAGATATTAACTCGGTGGTTACCAAGTCATTTCAAACCCAAATTAGAAGCGCATTTACAATAATAAAAAGCTAAGCGTGTTACTAATTAGCGCTTAGCTTTTTTAAAATAGTCTTACTGGCGAATACCTTCAATAAATAAACCAATATCAACATGGGTAGATGCTGGGCCTAAGTTATAGTCAATACCGTAGTCGGCCAGTTTTAAGCTAGTTTCTCCTTCAAAACCAACACGGTAACCACCCCATGGATCTTTACCTTCACCAATTTTATCTATTTCAAAGGTAATTGTCTTCGTAACACCGTGTAGAGTAAAGTCACCGGTTACTGTGGCTTCTTCACCGTCTTCGTCAAACTTAATCGCTGTACTCTTAAAGCTTGCCTGTGGGTATTTGCTTACATTTAAAAAGTCACTACCACGTAAGTGTTTATCACGTTCTGCGTGATTTGAATCTAAGCTTGCCGTATCAATATTTACACTAATTTGAGACGCATTTGGATTTTTAGCATCGTAGTTAAATTTGCCGTCAAAGGAATTAAAACGCCCGTGCAGCCAGCTATAGCCTAAATGTTTAATCTTAAAGTTTACAAAAGCATGCGCACCTTTTGTGTCAATAACATAATCTGCGGCATTCGCAGTGGTCGCTGTCATAAACATCGCTGCTGATAACGCTGAAGTTAAAAATAATTTTTTCATTTTAATCATCCTTTTGTAATGTGATCATTCTAATTAATGTTTTATCTTTATCGATAAAGTGATGTTTTAGCGCACCTAACACGTGCAATACTACAAATCCAATTAATAAGCATGCGCTATAGAAATGGATTTGCCCAGCTATATCAGCCTGAGAATCAAACGCAAAGTCGATAGCTTTTACATAAAAAAAGCCAAATACTTCTATGGGTCGTCCATCAGCCGTCGAAATTAAATACCCTGACACCATAATGATCAGTAAAAACAGATACATTAAAATATGTGCTGTTTGGGCTAATTGATTTAACTGCTTGTTACTGCCAATCGGACTTGGTTTAACACTAAAGTGTCGCCATAACAGCCTAAAAACAAAAACCGCTGCTAAGCTAAGGCCAATGCTTTTGTGTAGGTCTAATGATCCTTTATACCAACTATCATAATAAGTCAGCTCAACCATATATAAACCTAAACCAAACAGACCAAACACGGTCAGCGCCATTAGCCAGTGTAAAAATATAGCCACCACGCCATAGCTGGTTTTTGAGTTTTTAAACATTCCCTACTGCCAATCTCTTATTTAGTAATAACACTACGATATAATGATTAAGTGGTGATTAAAATAGCATATGTAAACACTTATCGTGCATATACGCACAGTAAATGGTATAAGGTTAGTATAATTGCAAATAACGTTGAGAAGGAATTAGCTAGCGGCTTACTCGTTAAGAGACACGTATATCTGGCTATCAGGTTCAACCTGTAAGCAGGCAATCAGGCCCTCTTTTATTAGTTCTAACATAGCGATAAAACTAACAACAACCCCACTGCGTCCCTCTTCAAAGGTAAATAGTTGAGTAAACGCAACAGGCGCTTTTGATTGGGATAAGGTATTTAAAATCAAGCTCATACGTTCACGCGTTGAAAGGCTTTCAGCGCTAATTAAATGATGCTCGAATGTTTTTGCACGCGCCATGACATCGCTTAGCGCTAACAATAAATCTTTAATTGCCAGTTCAGGTAATGGCTGGTTTTTTTCTGCTAGTTCTGGCACGCTTGCCTGCGCTATAAAGATATCGCGGCCAACACGAGGTAGGCTGTCTATATTTTCGGCCGCTTTTTTAAATTGTTCGTACTCTTGTAAGCGTTTTATAAGTTCGGCGCGGGGATCGTCTTCTTCTTCTAACTCTTCATGAACAGGCAGTAACAGCCTAGATTTAATTTGGGCCAGCAATGCCGCCATTACTAAATATTCACCCGCGAGTTCTAGCTGGAACTCGCTCATCATTTCTACATATTTTACATACTGCTCAGTAATGCTAAAAATAGACAACTCAAGAACATCTAGCTTATGCTTTTTAATTAGATAAAGCAGCAAATCCAAAGGCCCTTCAAAGGTTTCTAAAATAACTTCAAGCGCATCAGGCGGGATATATAAATCTTCGGGTTTATCAACAACGGCTTTACCATGTAAAAAAGCCAGAGGGAGCTTTTGCTGCACTGGCATATCAGGTGTTGGCGTTGATGATAGCGTCTCAGACTGTTTCATTGTTATTCAAATGGCGTTGTATCACCGCAACCAACACGAAGAATTTGAATATCATCTTCTGATAAATCAATCACTGTGGTCGCCTGCTCAGGTAAATACCCACCATGAATAATTAAGTCCACATGTTTATCAAGGCGCTCTAAAATGTCATCGGGATCAGCTTGAGTAAACTCTTCGCCCGGTAAAATAAGTGAGCACGACATTAAGGGCTCACCCAGCTCAGCTAATAAAGCACACGCTATTGGGTGCTCTATAACACGTATGCCTATGGTTTTTTTCTTGTCGTTTAATAACCGCTTAGGCACTTCTTTTGTACCTTTAAAAATAAACGTGTAAGGCCCTGGGGTATTATTTTTAATAAGCCTAAACATTTGGTTATCAACACGCGCATAAGTAGACAGCTCAGATAAATCACGGCATACCAAAGTAAAATTGTGATGTTTTTCAATACCACGAATACGTTCAATGCGCTCTTTAGCTTGCTTATTACCTAAATTACAGCCTATCGCGTATCCTGAATCTGTAGGATACACAACTACGCCGCCTTGTTTAATAATATCAACAGCTTGAGAAATTAATCTAGGCTGTGGATTATCTGGATGTATATGAAATAATTGACTCATAATGCAACTCCTTCGTGCTTTTCCCATGTTTGCCAAACCCCTTGGCAATCTTTAGGTAAGTATAAATTTTTTCCAAGTTCTAAATAGCTAGTCGGAAAATGAAAATCAGAGCCTTGTGAGCAAAGTAGCTCGTATTCTTGGCTCAATAGCCCTAAAAACTGACGTTCACTTGGCGCCTGCTGCGGCTGCGCAACTTCCATTGCATCTCCGCCTACTGATTTAAATTCCACTAACAATTTACGTAGCCACTTGTTCGACATTTTATAGCTACTTGGGTGCGCTAAAACGGCCACCCCACCTGCGGCATGAATCGCCGCAATGGCTGTTTGCATATTACACCAATTACTTGGCACGTAACCGGTTTTACCTCGCCCTAAATACTTTTTAAATACCCCAGGAAAATTTTTAGCTACACCACGCTCAATCAATGCTCTGGCAAAGTGAGCGCGAGTAATTTGTGCATTTTCGGCCAGCTCGCGAGCTTGTTGGTAAATACCATCGAATCCGTTTTTATTTAGTCGATGGCCAATCTCTATTGCGCGGGTTTCGCGTTTTTGCTGCTGCTCGCTCAGTAATGTATGCAAGGTACTATCGTTGGTATCAATATTTAGTCCAACAATATGAATTTCAAAACTTTCCCACTTGGTTGATATTTCAACCCCATTAATAAGTCTAAGCGGCAAGTTTTCACGTTTGATAAAAGCCTGTGCAGGTTCAATAGCAGCCACCGTATCGTGATCGGTAATAGCAAATACATCAATATTTTTGTCGACTGCTCGCGCTAATAATTCCTCAACGGTTAAATGGCCGTCTGAGTGCGTGGTGTGGCTATGTAGGTCGTATTTTATCAAATGAAAACTACTTAAATTTAGGGTTTAACGGTGTTTTACTCAGTATAACAAGTTTTTTAACTAAATTGTTTTAAATAAACACTTGACACAAAAGCAGTTGATACGTTTTACTGTAGCCACTTTTAGACATTAAAGAATTAACAACAATGAAAAATACAATTCACAACATCATTTGGTGGTGGCACTCTTAAAATCAAGGGTGATGAATTGTCGTGTCTAAACAAAAAATTCTAACCCGCTACCATGCGGGTTTTTTTATAACTAAATTTTGCAATACAAAATTAACAGGAATTAAAAACATGAATAACGTAAACACTCTTACACATCATTGGTGGTGGCGCCTGGCATAGCGGGACGGTAATGGTCTATCTATAATTTAGACATCGTTATTCAAACCCCGCACTGCTTAGCATTGCGGGGTTTTATTTTTTTAGGGGATGAGGTTTGATTTTTAGTCACATAACAACAACACCAGGTGAAGTGACCAGCATAACGCAAGTACGAGACTACATAAGTAGCCCACTTGCATTGTATGCCGCACTTGATAAACCTAACTCACTATTACTTGAATCTGCAGAGATAGATTCTAAAGATAGCGTAAAAAGCTTAATACTCGTTGATTGTGCACTGCGTATTGTCTGCCAAGGCAATCAAGTGAGCGTAACAGCACAATCAAATAACGGGCAGCAGTTACTCAACTATTTACAAGCTAATGTAAAAAACTGCGCATCACAGTTATCCGATACCACACTAACACTGGCGTATCACCCAACAGATGACACAATAGACCAAGCCAGTAAGCTGATTGCAGATAATGCTTTTAGCGCATTACGCACCTGTTTAAACAGCATTAAAAGTACCACTAACAATCCATTCTCGGTGTTTTTAGGCGGTGTATTTGCCTACGACATGGTGGCTAATTTTGAACAACTCACCGATGTACCCGACGGGGAAAACACCTGTCCAGACTATGTTTTTTATTTAGCAGAAACTCTGGTTGTTATTGATCATCAAAAGCAAACAACGGAATTAATTGGTAACGTATTTAATGGCCCTGATGTACATGCAAACTGCTTTGAAGTAGGCAAACAATTAGAGCGCTTGAATACATTATGCGACCATGCTGCTGATTTCAGCGCACCAAGCCAAACTGGCGACTGCCCAGTGAGTGTTGATATTAGTGATGAGCAATACTGCCAGCAAGTAATTAAGCTCAAGCGACACATAGTCGATGGCGATATTTTTCAAGTGGTGCCCTCTCGTACCTTCTCACTACCCTGTCCTGACTCTTTACATGCCTACAGCCAGCTAAAAAAACAAAACCCTAGTCCGTACATGTTTTATATGCGCGATGAAGATTTCTCATTATTTGGCGCATCTCCTGAGTCCGCGCTTAAATACGAAGTTAAATCCCAACAGGTCGAGGTTTATCCGATTGCCGGCACACGTCCTCGCGGCAAATTTGCTAATGGACAAATCAACCCTGATTTAGATAGCCGTATTGAGCTTGAGCTTAGAAACGATCAAAAAGAACGTGCAGAGCATTTAATGCTGGTTGATTTAGCGCGTAATGATGTGGCGCGCATTAGCATGCCGGGTACGCGCCATGCCAAAGAGCTATTAAAAGTAGACCGTTACTCACAAGTAATGCACTTAGTGTCGCGCGTGGTGGGGAAATTAAAACCCGAACTAGATGCCCTACATGCTTATCAAGCCTGTATGAACATGGGCACATTAGTGGGCGCGCCAAAGGTAAGAGCTGCAGAGCTTGTGCGCCAAACCGAAGGAAAGCGCCGCGGCAGTTATGGCGGCGCAGTTGGCTATTTAACTGGTGATGGTGCAATGGACAGCTGTATTGTTATTCGTGCAGCCTTTGTTAAAAATAATATTGCTTATGTGCAAGCTGGCGCTGGGGTTGTGTTTGATTCAGACCCAATGTCAGAGGCTAACGAAACCCGCGCTAAAGCACAGGCAGTGATCACCGCGATTAAATCGACATATGAGGCTGTATAAAATGAGTGAAGCACACCCTATTAAAATTTACTTTTTAGATAACTTTGACTCATTTAGCTATAACCTTGTTGATGAACTAACAATGCTAGGTGCTGAGTTAGTTGTTTACAGAAATAACATTAGCGCTGAAGTAATATTCAACAAAATGCAGGCAGAGCACAAGCAGGTATTACTGGTTTTATCGCCAGGTCCAGGGGCACCCAGTGATGCGGGCTGCCTAATGGAATTAATTAGCTTGTGCAAAGGTAAATTTCCAATGCTAGGCATTTGTTTAGGCCAACAAGCACTAACACAAAGTTATGGCGGAGTAATCGGTCATGCTGGTGAAACCGTACATGGTAAATCATCAATTATTGAGTTAGACGATCACCCGGTGTTTAACGGAATGGGCAGCACTATGCCAGTGGCGCGTTATCACTCATTAATGGCCACAAAAGTACCTGATAACTTAGCGGTTATTGCAAAGTATCAAGATATTCCAATGGCTATTTATCATCATCAAGACACTGCGCTGGGTTATCAATTCCACCCAGAATCTATTTTAACGCCCAATGGCGCTATGCTGCTGCAGCAAAGCGTTGCCTATTTAACGCGTGCCAAATAAAGGGAACATTATGACTACACAATTACAAAACTCGCTTAATGTTCAACAGGCTATTGAGCACGTTATTGCCAAGCAATCATTGAGCTATGCACAAGCAAAAACACTTTTTGATCAAATAATGCAAGGGAATATAAGCGATATTGAGCTCTCTGCACTGTTAATTAGCCTTAAAATGAAAGGTGAAATAAGCGATGAAATCGCCGGTGCCGCGGCCTCAATGCGTGAAAACGCCGTGGCATTTATAACCAATAAAACTCAACTTGCCGATAGCTGTGGTACCGGTGGCGATGGTTCGAACACTATTAATATCAGTACAACCGCGGCAGTTGTGGCAGCCGCTGCCGGTGTTAATATGGTAAAACATGGCAATCGCAGTGTATCAAGTAACTCAGGGTCTGCTGATTTACTCAAAGCCTTGGGGATCAATATTGATATGACTCCCACGCAAGCGGCTAAATGCCTTGAACATACAAATTTTACCTTTTTATTTGCACCGCACTATCACAGCGGCGTGCGCCATGCGATGAACGTACGAACCACTTTAAAAACCCGTACTATTTTTAATATTCTTGGGCCGCTAGCTAATCCCGCGGCCCCAGATGTTCAATTACTGGGGGTATACGATGAATCTTTGTGCCTACCTATGGCGCAAACTCTTCATACTCTGGGCACTAAGCGCGCTATGATAGTTCACGGCTCTGGCACCGACGAAATCGCCTTGCATGGCCCAACACAGGTTGTTGAGCTGGATAACGGCAAAATCACCCAATACACACTCAACCCTAGTGATTTTGACCTTGCAAACTATTCACTTGAACAATTAGCCGGTGAAGGCCCACAATACAATGCAAACGCCAGCCTTGCCATTTTACAGGGCAAAGGTAGCGAGGCACATAACGCCGCTATTATTGTTAACGTTGCTGCATTGCTGTACTTAACTGGCCAAGCACAATCGTTAAAACAAGGTGCACAAATAACACACTCATTATTACGTTCAGGCAAGGCCATGGACACACTAAATGCAATTATTGAGGTAAGTCATGGCTAATGTATTAGACAAAATTATTGCCGATAAAAAAATAGAACTCATTGAACGCAAAGCAGCGCGCCCACTTGAGAGCTTTAAGCATCAAGCTAAACCCACCACACGTAGCTTTTATCAAGCGTTAGCGGCACCTGGCACGCAGTTTATTTTAGAGTGCAAAAAGGCATCGCCTTCTAAAGGGTTAATTCGTCAGCCGTTTGATTTAACAGAAATCACCCAAGCGTATAAGCAGTATGCCACTTGTATGAGTGTATTAACTGACGAAAAGTACTTTCAGGGTAGCTTTGATTACCTTGAGTTTGTGCGCAGCCAAGTAGAGCAGCCACTTATTTGTAAAGACTTTTTTATTGATGAATACCAAGTCTATATGGCACGTATTTATGGTGGTGACGCTATATTACTGATGCTATCAGTGCTTGACGATAAGCAGTATAAAGCACTGCATGCCGTCGCCGATTCGTTAAATATGTCGGTACTAACTGAGGTGAGTAACGAAGAAGAAGTGCATCGTGCACTGGCACTCAATGCACAAATAATAGGTATTAATAATCGTGACTTGCGCGATTTAAGCACCGACTTAGCCACAACCGAACGACTACGTAAACTTATTCCTAACGATAAAGTGGTTATTTCAGAGTCAGGTATTTATACCCATCAAGATGTAAAGCGTTTAGCGCCTTTATGTAATGGATTCTTAATTGGCAGCTCATTAATGGCTGAGGCTGATTTATTACAAGCGTGTCGCCACGTAATCCTAGGCGAAAACAAAGTCTGTGGATTAACCCGTAATCAAGATGCCATTGCGGCTTACAACAACGGTGCCCTTTATGGCGGATTAATTTTTTATCCAAAATCACCGCGCTTTGTCGATTTAGATTGCGCCAAAGAAATCAGCCAAAGTGCCCCTTTAAAATTTGTTGGGGTGTTTGTTAATGCCGCCATAGCAGAGGTTGCTGAGCACGCTAAACAACTAAAACTGTCTGCTGTTCAATTACATGGCCAAGAAGATGAACATTACATTGCATCCTTACGTAATGGACTACCACGTCATTGTGAAATATGGAAAGCACAGGCCATCAAAGATGCTTTGCCTCAACCGATTACAGGAGCCGATCGCCATTTATACGACACCCACAGTGATTCACAGGCTGGCGGCACAGGCAAAACATTTGATTGGTCGGTACTTCGCGATGCCACGACCCCATTTATGCTTGCTGGCGGCTTAAACCCAGACAATATTAGCGATGCACTTTTTCAAGGTGCTCTTGGGCTTGATTTAAATTCAGGTGTTGAAGAGTCTCCAGGTAAAAAGTGTGCAAACAAACTACATCATGCTTTTACAAGTATCAGAAATTATTGAGGTTAAAATGCAAAATCCAGCTTATTTTGGCGAGTTTGGCGGTATGTTTGTACCCCAACTGCTTGTCCCTGCGCTTAAGCAGTTAGAAAACGAATTTAATAAAGCACAAAAAGATCCTGAATTTCAGGCAGAGCTAAGTAAATTACTCAACGAGTATGCGGGTCGTCCTACCCCGCTTACTTTAACGCGTAACTTAGTTAAAAACCCAAAAGTAAAACTGTACTTAAAGCGTGAAGATTTACTCCACGGTGGTGCGCACAAAACAAACCAAGTTTTAGGCCAAGCACTGCTTACCAAACGTATGGGTAAAAAAGAAGTGATTGCTGAAACAGGCGCCGGCCAGCACGGCGTTGCAACGGCACTTGCCTGTGCGTTACTTGGACTAAAATGCCGCATTTATATGGGTGCAAAAGATGTTGAACGCCAACAACCAAATGTATTTAGAATGAAGCTAATGGGCGCTGAAGTTATTCCGGTAACCGCAGGCTCGGGTACATTAAAAGATGCGGTTAACGAGGCACTGCGTGATTGGTCTGCCAATTATCAAGAGGCTCATTACCTTTTAGGTACTGCAGCGGGTCCTCACCCATTCCCGACTATTGTACGTGAATATCAAAAAATTATTGGTGAAGAAGCAAAACAACAAGTACTTAAAGCCGAAGGCCGTTTGCCTGATGCGGTTATTGCGTGTGTAGGCGGTGGGTCTAACGCAATTGGTATGTTTAGCGATTTTATTGATGAGCCAAGCGTTAAACTCATTGGCGTTGAACCTGCAGGTAAAGGGTTAGACACGCACGAACATGGCGCAACTATCTGTAAAGGAACAAAAGGTATTTTGCACGGTACTTACACTTATATTATGCAAAATACAGATGGCCAAATTGAAGAGTCTTACTCTGTATCGGCGGGACTAGATTACCCCGCAGTTGGCCCTCAACATGCCTTTTTGCACGAAACTGGCCGTGCTCAATATGTCGGTATTACCGACACCAAAGCACTTGATGCCTTTCAAGCATTAGCTAAACACGAAGGGATTATTCCTGCGCTTGAATCAAGTCATGCGCTAGCCTATGCTCTCGAATATGCAGAAGAGCAAACGCAAGACAGTATCATTGTTATTAATTTAAGTGGTCGTGGCGACAAAGACTTAGCCCACGTACACAAGGTATTATCAGAGGAAGGTCAACTATGAGCCACGTAAAAACTGACCGTTATGGACAAATGTTTGCCGCGCTTAAAGAGCAAAACCAGGGTGCTTTTGTACCGTTTGTGACCATTGGCGATCCAGGTAAAGCGCAAAGCATCGAAATTATTAAAAGCTTAATTGACGGCGGTGCTGACGGGCTTGAATTAGGTATTCCGTTTTCCGACCCGATTGCCGATGGCCCTGTCATTCAAAAAGCCAATATTCGTGCCTTAAACGTGCATATTAATACGCAAGACTGTTTTGATATTATTAAAGAGATCCGTGAATATAACGCCGACATTCCAATTGGTTTGTTATTGTATTCAAACTTAATATTTAAACGTGGCTTAGAAAAGTTTTACACCGATGCAAAAGCAGTGGGTGTTGACTCTATTTTAGTGGCTGATGTGCCATTACATGAGTCAAAAATGTTTAGAAAAGCCGCCATGGCCAATGGTATCGACCCGATTTTTATCGCTACACCGAACGCCAGTGACGATACCCTGCGTGAATGTGCATCATACGGCCGTGGCTACACCTACTTGCTTTCTCGTGCTGGGGTAACAGGTACAGACACCAAAGCACAAATGCCAGCAACCCATGTGGTTACGCGCTTACAAGAGTACCACAGTGCACCTGCATTATTAGGCTTTGGTATTTCAACGCCTGAAGATGTAAAAGCGGCACTTAAAGCCGGTGCTGCGGGGGCTATTTCGGGCTCTGCTGTGGTAAAAATTATTGAAGCAAACTTAGATGATTTAGATGCAATGACCACGCAGCTAAAAACATTTGTAAGCGATATGAAAGCCGCTACTGCACTTTAATAGCAAGCTGTGTTTTATCATTATCAATAAAAAAGGGCATGTAATATGTAATGCGGATCGTTTAAGTTAATTGAACGATCTTTCAGAGGCTTCATAATAGGCTACAACAAAAGTTGTGGCCTATTTTTATGTCTGAATTTATTAAAGAATTACACCTTACTACTGAGTTTAGCCAAGATCGTGATATTGATTCGTTTACTAAGCATATTCCCCTTGAGTGGATTGAAGCAGCCGTTACTCAAACAGGGAGAGCCTCTGTGCGTAAACGACGTTTCCCCGCCGAGCAAGCTGCTTGGCTTGTATTAGGGATTGGTTTATTAAGAAACCGCTCAATATCTGAAGTCTGTGACAAACTAGAGCTCGCTTTTCCTGACGCTAAAGGAGAGCTTCCACCATTGGCGACGAGCAGTATTATAAAAGGGAAAGAAAAGCTAGGCGCAGCGCCTATGAAACACCTTTTTAAACATACAGCAACGCAGTGGGAGCAGTCGCAAACTTTTGATGATGTGTGTGGTTTAAAGCTGCTCAGCATTGACGGTACACAATTTAAAACTCAAGATACACCGAGTAACCGTCACTTTGGCTATGCTAAATCGACAACAAACTTCCCCTCAGTACTTGCTGTGACCTTGATGTCGACAAGAACGCATTTAATATCCGATGCAGCGTTTGGCCCCATTACTCAAAGTGAAATTCATTATGCTCAACAGCTTGTTGGCTCAGCACCTGACTATTCATTGACGCTATTTGATAGAGGCTTCTTTTCGGCTGAACTATTTACGAGCTGGCAAGGTGTTAGCGAAAATCATCATTGGCTTACGCCCATCAAAAGCAAAATGCGCTATGAAATAACGGAGTCATTTAGCGATTACGACCACTTAATAACAATGCCTATTTCACCACAAGCTAAGAAATCAGCCCCTTACCTAGGTGATACATGGCAAGCAAGGCTTATTCAAATTCCGACACCTAAAGGGGAAATAAAAGGGTTCATCACCTCATGCGTCTGTCCAGAAAAGTACCCGCTGAAAGCGCTACTCGATGTGTATTGGCAACGATGGGAAATAGAGCGAGGCTATGGTGAGCTCAAGCAGTATCAACTATCAAATAAACCAGCATTACGTAGCCTGAAACAGGAAGGTATTTATCAAGAGCTCTGGGGTATTCTGACATCATATAATATCGTGAGACTTGAAATGGCAGAGATGGCTAAAGCCCATAAAGTTGAGCCATTACGCATCAGTTTTATTAACGCATTATACCTCATACAAGACGAGTTTTTATGGTGTTCAGGTCGAAGCCCAGGGACAATCCCTAAAAAGCTAAAAGAACTACGTGAAAACGGTAAACGGCTAATATTACCGGAGAAAAGAAAGCGAAAAGCTTATCCTCGAGCGGTGCTGGCAAAGACACAAAAATATCCGGTTAGATATAAACGAAAAAATACCACTCGTTCTTAAACGAGTGGTGTTAATGTAATATGCCCTTTTCTATTTAAAAGCCCACAGCTAATGCGCTTGGTGCTTACCTTCAAGTATTTCTTCAATAAATTTTGCATTAAATGCATCTAAATCTGCAGGGCTGCGGCTAGTGACTAAGCCGTTATCAACACACACCTCTTGATCTACCCAATGAGCTCCGGCGTTAATTAAATCGCTTTTAATACTAGGGAAAGAAGTCACTTTTTTATCTCTGAGCTTATTAATTTCAGCTAATAACCACGGCGCGTGGCAAATAGCGGCCACGGGTTTGTTTTTCTTAGCTCCAAAAAAGCCATCAACAAACGCTTTGGCATCTTTATTTTGACGTAAGCTATCGGGATTAAACAAACCACCTGGCAATAAAAGTGCATCATAGTCAGTGGCATTGGCATCTGATGCTAATTTATCAACGGTTACTTTTTCACCCCAATTATCTTTATTCCAACCAGTGATCTGCCCTTCTTTAATAGACACCACCTCTATATCGGCGCCCGCCTTTAGTAATGCGCTTTGCGGCGAAAGTAGCTCGCTTTGTTCAAATCCATCGGTGGCTAAAATGGCAATTTTTTTACCTTGTAAACGGGTGCTGCTATGTAAATTACTCATTAAATACTCCTTATCTTATTTTTGATACACAGAGCAGTTTGCATACCACATACCAAAAATAACATACTGATAATATTGGCGTTTTATATAAGGAGATTAGAGTGCTATGTAAATTATTTACAGTGGTTGCAGATACTACACGACCACTTAGGAATAATAAAAATAGCCTGCAAGGTACATGCTTTGTTTGAATAACAAAACTCCCTTACAGGCATTGACAATTAAAGGCTGTCTTTTAACGCTTTGGCTGGCTTAAATACGGCTTTATTAGCCCCTTCTATTTCTATTGCTTCGCCGGTTTGTGGATTACGACCTGTACGGGCTGGGTAGTAACTTAATGCAAAAGTGCCAAAACCAGATATTTGTACCTGATCGCCTTCAGACAATGATTTGGTAATCACCTTTTGTAAGCTGGTTAACGCTGCTTGTGCGTCTTTTTTTGTTAACTCGCTCGTGTGTGCCATGGCTGTAACAAGTTCTGCCTTATTCATTTTTTGCTCCTAAATACACGCGCTGGCTTTAGCCAACTAGCGTGGCAATACAATGATGTAAAAATAAAAGCAGGCAGGCTAAGGGTTACAAGGGGGTAAGTCAACCTTAACCAAGCCCAAAGTGCATAAGGGGTAATGAGTGGCGTTAAATATAATCAGTTTGGCTGTTTTATAGTCATAAAGATGACTTAATCGCTTGCTAAGATGAAATAAAAATCACCGTGAGCAAACGTGAACGCTAATCAATACCGCTGGTTTGAATTTACCTTTATTTTTATCATCCTGCCTTTAATTGGCTTTAATATTCGCCAGTATTTATCTAACTGGCTTATTCCAGCACTGATCATTTTAATGAGTGTGTGCTGTATGCTGCTGCTAAACGACATTCACTTTAAGCGCATTAGATTAACCAGTATGGGGCACTTTTCTGCTGTGAAGCGCCGTATGTTTAGCTTTTTCTTTATTGGCGCATTATTTTCAGGGGTGTTTTATAACCTACTCTACCAAGGACACTGGTTTACTTTACCGCGTGAAAACCTCACCGATTGGCTGATGCTATTGCTGCTCTACCCTTTGTTGTCGGTGATCCCGCAAGAGTTAATATTTAGAACGTATTTTTTTCATCGCTATAAGCGCATTATGCCCAGTAAATGGTTGCGCATTATTATTAGTGCCAGTGTATTCGCATTGGCACATATTATATACGCCAATTGGATAGCTGTTAGTTTAGCGTTTGTCGGTGGCTTACTATTTGCCTATACCTACGCGCAAAGCCGCTCAACTTTTGCCTGTGTTATTGAGCACAGCTTATGGGGTATTTGGATGTTTACCCTAGGGATTGGTGACTACTTAGATTCGGGTGCACTGAATTAACTAACCGCAACAAAAAAGCCGCGACAAGCGCGGCTTGATTAAATTAAGTTTAATTAAAAACCAAAAATACTGATATTAAAAAACTTGGTCGCAACGGTGTTTACAAAAATAAGCAGTAAAATCGCTGGTATAAACGTTTGCAGTGAAAAGTTAACGTACTTTTCCATAAAGCTATTCGCATAATTAGGCGAACCTTGTCTTAGCTCTTCACTTAAACGAACCTTCTTCCATTTATACATTACAAACAAACACACCATTAAACCATTGAGTGGTAAAATAGTGTCGTAGAACACGTCATATACAATATCAAAAAAGCTCTTGTTACCACTGCCGTAGCTAGTAAGGGTCGTGAGGCTGTCAATCATACCAAACGACATAATACACATAATGGTTAACACACCGGTTGATAAGGTAAGTATGCCTAGCGCTTTTTTACGGCTAATACCTTTACGGTCACTTAGTGTGGCAGTCGGCACTTCGACAATCGATACCAATGATGTAATTGCTGCAAAAAATACCAGCAAAAAGAAAATAAACGCCACGGCAGAGGCACCAAAGTAGCCAATATCGTGTTGTAACGCTAATAATATTTTTGGTAAGTACACAAAAATCATTGAAACTGACGAGTCAGATAACTTTGTTGGATCGGTATTTGGGTCAAAGCTAAAAATAGCCGGTAACACCATTAAGCCTGCAACAAAGGCAACTAATGAGTCGGTAATGGCAACCATTTTCGCACTACCCACAATGTCATCTTTTTTAGAAATGTAAGAGGCATACGTAATTAAAATACCCATACCTAACGACAACGAGAAAAACGCTTGGCTCAATGCGCCATTAAGAACACTGGCATTCATTTTACTAAAATCAGGAATGATATAGTACTTTACACCCGCCATTGCGTTATCAAGGGTGAGTACGTAACCCACTAATATAATAAGCATGACAAATAACGCCGGCATCAAAAATTTAGCCGCTTTTTCTATGCCATCTTTTACGCCACCGACCAATATTAAGTTAACAATCACCACAACCAGTGCCATGTAACCAAACACCGTGTAGCTATTAATAAACTCATCAAAGTGCCCAGGGTTTGCCAACTTATCCAAATTACCAAATGCGGTTTGGCTTAAGTAACCAAAAATCCACACTGTGATCACCATGTAAAAAACGGCAATCATAAATGGCGTTAACACGGCTAAAAAGCCAGCAAACTTCCATTTTTTGTCGTTATTGGCTAACGCCTTGTATGCACCAAGAGGATCTTTTTGTGCGTGGCGACCCATAGCCATTTCGGCCATCATGACGGGTAAACAAATGAATGCGACGAACAAAGCATAGACGAGCAAAAATGCACCACCGCCATTCTTAGTCGCAGAAACTGGAAAGCCTACTAAGTTACCAATGCCCACAGCAGAACCCGCCGCTGCTAATATAAATCCTAAGCGGGAGCTAAAGTGCTCTCTATTTTCACTCATGTAATAACCTTGTTATTATTTATTTTATCCAAGGGACTCTACCAGTGTTACACAACGCTTTTCAAGCAATTACCGCGTAAAAAAACATTCTTGCTGTAAACATCGCCATAAACACTTTTAATTCACCAATTATCAACGCTATGCTAGTATGCAGTTAATTAAATTTAACAAATTTTGAGAGTATTTTTATGTTGTATATGATTTATTCAACGGACGTCCAGAACAGCTTAGAGCACAGAAAAGCCGCTCGCCCTGCTCATTTAGCACGTTTACAAACGCTAGAAAACGAAGGCCGACTATTAACAGCCGGCCCCCTTCCAGCGGTTGATAGTGAAGACCCTCAAGATGCAGGCTTTACTGGCTCTTTAGTGATTGCTGAATTTAACTCTTTAGAAGATGCCAGAGAATGGGCCGCAGATGATCCTTATGTTGCGGGTGGCGTATATGAAAACTCAATCGTTAAGCCATTCAAAAAAGTGTTCCCTGCTTAATATCAATGTGGGATCCCCTGTTTAACTGCAACCAGTAATTCAGGGTTTGTTCACTCATTTTTAATTAGACTTTGTCTTATAAAATTTAAATACCCAGTAGAGTATTTAAATTTTAGTGGCTTAGTTTTTAGGCTAAGCAGGTATGTTCTAGGAGTTTCGTAATGCGTGTATTATTAACACTCAATTTAATCGCTGTTTTTTGTTTGGCTAATTTTGCTCATGCAAATAATACTAACAGCACACCCGATAAAATTGAGATAAGCAAAAAGAAAGCAGTAATACTTGCAAAACAAACCACAGACGGTACAACATTAAAAATTTCTGAAGAAACACAATTTTATACAGTACGAATTTTAAAAGCTGACGGCCACGTCGTCGATTTGAAGATAAACAAAAAAACTGGCGAAGTGAAAAAGGATTAACCAATGCGAATTTTAGTAATAGAAGATGATTTACATTTGGCAGACAATCTGCGCAATGCATTAGAAAAAGAGCGTTACAGTGTTGATTTATGTCACGATGGCGAAGCGGGCCTTTTTCATATAACAGAATACCCTTTAGACATGGCGGTGGTTGATTTAGGTCTGCCTAAAATAGACGGCATTGAGCTTATTAACAAAGCCCGTGCCCAAGGCATCACTATCCCTATTTTAATCCTAACGGCACGCGATCGTTGGCAAGACAAAGTTGAAGGCCTAGATGCCGGCGCTGACGACTACCTAACTAAGCCATTTCATGTTGAAGAACTCATTGCTCGCTGTAATGCGCTTATTCGTCGAAGTGCAGGTAAAGCAAACCCAGAAATGACAGCCGGCCCTATTAAAATTCATACGCGTTCACAACAAGTGTGGGTAAATGACAAAGAGCTGAGCTTAACCGCATACGAGTATAAAGTACTTGAATACTTAATGGTTAACCCGCAAAAAGTAATTTCAAAGTCTGAGTTAACAGAGCATATTTATGACCAAGATTTCGATCTTGATTCAAACGTCATTGAAGTGTTTGTACTGCGTTTACGTAAAAAGCTCGACCCAGACGGTGTGCTTAACCCAGTAGAAACGCTGCGTGGGCGTGGTTACAGGCTTAAAAGCCAGTGGTAGCACCGCAGATTTCGTTAAAAATAAGGCAAGGATTTATCCTTGTCTTTGTTTTATTAGTCGCCTTACCTATTTTGTTTTACTCCATAGGTAAGGCGTATTACGCGTCACTTGTTGATGCCACCGAAAAAAACCTCGAAGCGCACCTGTACTCACTCATCTCCGAGGTTGATTTTACAGAGCGCGGTATTATCATGCCCAGCTCTATCTTAACGCCCGAACTCAACAACTTAAATTCTGATACTTATGCCATGATTTACCGTGACGATGTGCCTATTTGGCATTCTGAGTCTGCGGTTAACGTTAATTTTGTACCTCAGTATATAGAGCCCAAAGCCGGTGCCGCAGATTTTAGACGCGTGGTTTATAACAACACCGCCTATTGGCAGTTAAGCTTAACGGTCATTCTTAATAATATTGACCAATCAGAACAAGCACGATTTATTTTACTAAAACGCAACGATGCCCTACTGCGTTTAATGGACGGGTTTAAACAAACCTTAGTCGATTGGATGTTTATAATGGGGATTGCCATTGCAGGGTTAATGGCTATTGGTTTTATTTGGAGTGCAAGGCCGCTGCAGCGCCTAGATAAAGAAATAAAAGCCATTGAATCGGGTGATATTCAAGAAATTAAAGGCTTATACCCCGTTGAGCTACAAACAATAAAAGCCGACCTCAACCTATTGTTAGAGTCGCAGCAACGCCAAAAAGAGCGCTACCGCGCCTCACTCAGCGATTTAGCACATGCACTTAAAACGCCGTTGGCGGTATTAAAATCAAGCCCACTGGCCAACGATGCCGACGCACAAGAACAACTCGACAGAATTAATGTGATGATCGAGCACCAATTAAAACGTGCTGCTACTGGGGCTTCCGATACATGGAAAAAGCAAACCCCCATCAAACCGGTTATCGACTCTATCTTAAGTGCAATGGGTAAGGTTTATCGCGATAAAGACATCATATTTAATTGCAAAGTGAGTGATAAAGATTACTTTTTAGGAGATAAAACCGATTTAATGGAGTTATTAGGTAACTTAATAGATAATGCCTGCAAAGCCTGTCGATCCCAAGTAAGTATTGACGTTTCACAAGCTAAAACGCTCAGCATTAGTATTTGTGATGACGGCCCCGGTATTCAACCAGATAAACGCGAGTCATTGCTTCAACGCGGTACTCGCCTTGATACTTACGAGAGTGGCCATGGTGTTGGCATGGCGATTGTATCTGACTTGGTGAAGTCGTATCACGGGTTGTTAACTATTTCTCAGTCGCAACGTTTGGGCGGCGCAAAATTTATTCTCGAGTTTAATTACCATGAAAAAAAGTAAGTATATCCTTTGTTTTACTCTAGCCCTGTTATTTGCTTGGGCTGTTCCAAGCGTTGCAGCACCGCAAGAATGCACACTTGAAAAGAACGCCCTACCCGAACAAATCAAAGCATATACACAATGTTTAGATGCCAAATTAAATACAGTACAGCAAGAACAAGATAGCTGGATCCAAAAGCGTACCTTTGAACTATCGGCATTAGAAAGCGAAACCGGCAACACCCAAATTTTGTCATTATTTAAACTAAGTATTAACGCTAAAGACAATTACATTCAAAGAAGCTGCCAATGGCGCTACATGCTAAAACAACCTAATACACAACAAGCCGTTGTTACCTACAAAGAGTGTGAAATAGCAATGACCGAGCAGTTTATTCAGCAGCTTAAAATGGGGCTTTAATTAGTTTATAGGTAAGCGATGTGTGCTTAGGTTTGGTTTGATTTGGTAATTAAGTGAATAGTTTATTGGTGTTTTGGGAACTGCAGCCTTAAAGACTGCATTTTTGTAGTTATATAGTTTGCAATGTGATTACTCTGACCATACCGCAAATTCATTTCCATTAGGATCGCTGAAGTGAAATCGTCTACCACCGGGAAATGAAAATGTAGGCTTAATTACTTTGCCTCCAGCTTTTTCAATTTTATTTTGAGTCACTTCAAGGTCATTACTGTATAACACAATTAACGGGCTTCCGTTTTTTAGTAGAAACAACCAAGTCAGATTTAAAGAAACCACCATCAACCCCTTGTGCGGTAAAACTACAATATTCTGGGCCATAATCTACAAATGACCAGCCAAACACCGTTAAATTAGAACACGCTTTTAGCGAAGTGAAAAACCTCTCCAACAGCTGGCATATAAGCGCTAATTACCAAGTGAGTACGCAGCACTTTACTTGCGAACAGTTACTGTTGGCGTTACCCCCTAGTATGATCAGCCAACATTTAATTCCGCATTTATGGGCTGATAATGTTTTAACACAGCGTTTAACGTCGGTGCCTACATCGATGGCAGGCCAAGCAAAGTTTGTTGCCACCTTTGAGCACGCTTTTTGGCGAGATAAAAATTTATCTGGGCAATGTTTTAGCCGTGTTGGTCCATTGGTAGAAATACATGATGCCTCAGCAAGTGATCATGCTCATCCTCCTCTATTTGGCTTTATTGGCATTCCTTACTTACAGCGAAGTCAAGTAACTCGCGAGCAATTAACCCAAGCCTGCCTTGATCAGCTTGGCTGTTTTTATGGTGAGCAGGCTTATACTGCCACTGATTGCACGATAAAAGATTGGGCTGAGGATGAATTTGTGGCCAACAAGGATGACCAACTAGGTGTATCGCAGCATCCTGAATTTAATTTTTCAGGGCTCAGCGAGCAACTTAAACAGCTAACAGTGCATTTTGTGGGGAGTGAGTTTGCACAACAGGAGGCTGGCTATTTAGAGGGGGCTATAAACGCCGTAGATAGCGCCTTAGCTAATTTAATAAATACTTAATACCTTACAAAGGCGTGCTTAGGCACGCCTTTGTAAGGTATTAGTCTTCTGATTTAATGACGGTTTCTTCACCTGTGCCAAGCATGGTTGCTAACCAACGCCCTTCGTCACTGGCTTCTAGCGCTATTTTTACAATCATGGTTAACGGCACCGATAACAACATTCCCACAGAGCCTAATAACCAGCCCCAAAATATTAACGATAAAAACACCACTAACGTAGAAAGCCCTAACCCTTTACCCATGTATTTTGGCTCAACAATATTACCCATTACGGTATTTATAGTTAAATAACCCGCGCCAACGAGGCCTGCCACTAAAGGACCTTGAGTAATAAGCGCCAGTAACAGTGCTGGCACAGCCGCTATGATTGAACCAATGTTAGGAATGTAATTAAGCATAAATGCCAGTACGCCCCAAAGTACAAAGTAATCAACATCGAGTATCCACAAGTAAAAACCAGCAATTACACCGGTGGCTAAACTTACTAGGGTTTTAATGGCCAAATAAGAGTTGATAGAGTCTAAAAAGCGGTCAATTTGCTTAATTTTACTGTCGGGGTCGTCTAGTGCTAAATGTATTTTTTTACCAAGTATGGGCCCTTCAAACAGCATAAAAACAACCGTTAAAATAATTAAAAACATATTGGCCATTACGCTACCTAAGCCGGTTAACATATTGGTGGCAACATCAACCATTTTACCGGGGTCGAACATAGACAAAATTTGTTCTTTATTAATTAAGATATTGTATTGCGACGCCATATCAACCAGCCATACAAATTCTTCTTTTAACTGTACTTTGTATTCAGGTAACTGCTTTGAAAAGTCATTAACCGACTGCCCCACTAAACCGCCTAAGCTGACACCTAAGCCCATAATAATAAGCACCACAAGCACAACCGCTATGCCTTTTGGAATACGGTAGCGAGCAAAAAAATTAATGAGTGGGCTACAAATAATGGCGATGAATGCTGCCAAAATAAACGGAATAACAATAGCACTTGCGGCTTTAATGCCCGCCAATACAATGACCAACGCCGCAAAAATAATTAAGCTTTTATTTACCCCAGTTAAACTTGCCAATACTCTTATCCTATTACTGTTATTTGGCTTCAGTGTAAGGCAAAACCCAATAGAATGAAATGTTAAAGGGTCTGTTGGCCTTTCAAGATTAGATTTGCAGCCGTCTTTTTGGTATTAAGGCAAGGCAGAGCCTATGTGGTGTGGTTGTTCCCCATAAATAGGCGATAACGCAGCATTAATGCCAAACAGGCGCTGCCCTTCGGGTTCTGTCTAGGGGCAATTTACTCTTTGTTGCTCGGTTTTGACTTAGCCCACTAGGTTACAAACCTCGCGCCGCGATTAAATCGCCCCTAGTTTGAACAAATATTAATCCGCAAAGACCAACAGACCCTAGGTGATCATTATAATGATTAGTACGTATAAATTTGCAAATCGTTGAGCTGGGGAGTATAAATTTTAAACATCCCGCTTTATTTATAATTTTGGAGTTGCAATGCATATATTTTTTACAGGCGCCACGGGCTTAATTGGTAGGCACCTATGCCCTTTCTTGTTGCACCACCACGACATTACGGTACTAAGTAGAAACCCAACCAAAGCTAAAGTGTTGTTAGGCCACAGAGTAAATGCTATTAGCAGCTTAGACGATGTCGATTTTAATACGGTCGATATTGTCATTAATTTAGCCGGCGAACCTATCGTTAATAAACGCTGGAGTGATAAACAAAAAGCAAAAATACGCGATAGCCGAATTATTATTACCAAAGCCATAAGTGATGCAATTAGTCAATGTCATACACCGCCACATACGTTTATTTCAGGCAGTGCAATAGGCTATTATGGTCGCCAAGGTAAAACCCAAGTTGATGAAAACAACACAGAACCACACGATGAATTTAGTCACCAACTTTGTAAAGATTGGGAACTCGCTGCATTAAAAGCTGAGTCTGACGATACTCGTGTTTGCTTACTTCGCACAGGTATTGTACTGGCTAAAAAAGGCGGCGCACTTGGAAAAATGTTGCCTGCATTTAAGCTTTGTTTAGGCGGGCCAATTGGCAATGGCGAGCAAGGTATGTCGTGGATCCACATTGATGACATGGTGCAGCTCATTTTATTTTTGATTCGTAATCAAGATATCTCTGGTGCTATAAATGCAACAGCCCCGCACCCGGTGAGCAATAAACAATTTAGCCAATCATTGGGTAAAGCATTGTCACGCCCTGCCTTTATGCCCATGCCTGCAGCTGTGCTCAATGTTTTAATGGGAGAAATGGCAGATCTACTTACAACAGGCCAATTTGTGGTGCCTAAAAAAGCATTAGAAAATAATTACCGTTTTCACTTTTCTGAAATCGATGCCGCATTAAAAAGTTTAGTTTAACGAGAGGTCTTAAAGGGTTAAGATTGTAGCGAGGGAGTATAAAGTTAATACTTTTTACTCCCTTGCTATTTTAGTGTTACTACCTAATAATGAGTTAAGCGTTATTTCTTATTCAGCTAAAAGAGCAACTAAAACATGCTTCATTTACCCACATTAATTAGCCTCTGTTTTATTCTTAACTTGTTTATTGCGGTGTTCTTTTTTTCTGTGTATTCATATAAAAAACAACCTAGCTTTTTATTTTTTGCTACTGCCTGCTGCTCGTTTATAACTGCAATTGCCCTAATTGGTTCAAGAGGGCTGATTGACTATCCACTTTTAACTTACTTTTTTGCTTACCTATTTATTATTTTAACCCCACTCCTGCTTATTTTAGGGTTAATACCACAAAGCACGGTACCTACAGTAAAGCTAACGCCTTTATATTATGCCTGTGCTATATGTTGCACATTGCTACTTGCTGCGTATCTCATTGATGCGGGGCAAATTATTACCAGTATTATTACTGCCGTATTATTTAGCTACGCGGCCTATTTAACGGTCAAAACCCCCAGTGTTGCTAAAGTACAGCAACGACTACTAATTGCCTGCTTTTCACTACACAGTGTAGTAATGCTGTTGCAAGTTGTACTTCTTGTTTTACCCTACTTTAGCCAAATTAGTCAGGCGAACTTAGCCGCGGGATTACAACTATTATTGGTCTCGCATTTATTTTTAACCACAGCCAGTGCATTAATTCTGCCGTTTATTGCTTTTGCCAATGAAGAATCAAAACTAATAAACTTAGCGAATCACGATCCGCTCACACAATTATTAAACAGGCGAGGCTTTTTCCGTCTGTGTAAAAAAATAACCCACACTGCACCGCTTGACAGCAGAGTGTCGTTAATTATGCTCGATATCGATCTTTTTAAACAAGTGAACGACCAATATGGCCATGAAACTGGCGACGAAGCAATAAAGTGGATTGCACAACATATTAACGAATTGTTTTTTGAAGCAGGCATTACCGCTCGAATTGGCGGAGAAGAGTTTGCTATTTTCCTTAACCAAAAAAATCTTACTCAAGCAAGGCAGTTAGCCCAAAAGCTATGCAAAAGTATTGATCAATATCCCTTTTATTTTAATGGTAATAGCATTGCACTGTCTGTTAGTGCCGGAGTAAGTAGCGCACTTATTCGCGATTTAAATATGCAAGCGCTGCTATTACAGGCTGATAAACGCCTTTATCTTGCCAAAGAAACGGGTCGCAATAAAGTTGTTACTCATGATGAAAAAAGCGCACTCATGAATAGCCCTACTGCTATTATTTAATTTAGTAATAAAAAAAGCGGGGTCAAACCTGACCCCGCTTTATAATCAAACCAATTAATTTATTACTTACTGATCCAAGGTGTTACTTTAACTACCTCGTTAATATCAGCCAATACTTTGGTGTCGTTTTGCCAGTTGTCTGTTACTTCAAAATAACACACTGATTTTTCGCATGTTATGTGCTCATCATCAAATTGTTTAGGCGCATTAAAAGTAACAACCACCCCTATTTGCTCAGGCAGTAAAAACCACATTAGTTTACTAACAAAAAAGCCCGACAAATCTGTTAAAAGCGCTTCAAGCTCATTATTAATGGTTAATAATGATTGCTTTGAAAAGGTTAGCCCTTCTAGCTCGTTGGCCTCTATTTGAAGCTTTAACTGACAATCATGAACCGGATTTTTAGGCTGAACCACAATCACCGCTTTGTCGGTATCGAGCTGCTTATCATACGGTAATAACAATTGCGCTTTGTCGGTGTAATTAAGCGGGTACTCATTTTTTTCAGTTAAAATAGTGCCGCTTTTAATACTACACACCTCATTAGTACCAATATCGCTGATATAAAAGTTTACACGGGCGTATTGAAAATCACCTTTGTTTACTACTTTTAACCGGTCGTAAAAACCGTCATACGACATAACAAACTCTTTGGCATAGGCGTTATTTGCCGCTATTGTTAAAAAACAGGTCGCTATAGTCGTCACTAATTTTAATACTGGTTTATTCATCAAAGTACGCTCGGTTTTGATTGATCATCGTATTTAGCTCTTCAATGTACGCTTCACCACGCTCTGAGTAGGACATCAGCCCAAGGGTTAGCTTAGTCGCCTTAATTGGCTTTTGCTGTGCGCGTAAATCTTCACGTATACTGCGTAATTGTTTATAAGCATTATGTGTATTAATATTTCTAAAATATGACGTTACTGCAGCGCGAACCGATTTAAATGCAGCCACTTCATGCTCGGCTTCATTATTACGTCTTCTTGGCACCATGCCACAGCCTTTTTTGTAGCACCATTGGCCAAAAAAATTTAAGCCTATTTGGGCAAAGCGAGAGGTACCCCATGCCGACTCATTAGCTGCTTGCATTAGCGCAAGTTCTTTAGGAATAATATCTACACGGCGCAGCGCTTGAGTTAGTGTAAGCGTGTCTAAGGTTTCAGGTAAGCGGTATAATTTAAGTATTTTTTTAATATCGCTCGCTTGTTTTTTACTTAACGGCTCGTCGTGTTCTAGCATCATGCGCGCAATTTCAATGTTTGCACGTTGCTGTAAAATCTTTTTGTTTTCGGCTTCTACATGAGGCTTAATGAAGTTAAAAAACGCATGCTTTTTCTCTTTTACATCGGTGTATTCTGAGAATTTTGGCAACTTAACATTGTGCAATGGTTTTTCTTTCTTCTTTTCTTTTTTAATGTCGTCGGCACGTGTTTGTTCATCTGAAACAAACTCATCAGTTTGTATAAATGGATGAGTAAGTGCCCAAATAACAAGGGCGGCTAACAACAACTGAAAAATAGTTTTTAACATGTATTATCTCAATTAAACTCTAAGTTATGTATGGTGTAGTCACATACATACGAACGCTCATTATACCTAAGCCACTTTATAAACGCGAATACCGAACAACTGAATAAAATTCATACGCCTATTGTGAGTTATTTATAATATACTAAGCGTTAAAGTCGTAGATATAGAGATAGGTTGTGACATGGATAAACAGTGGCAAAATAGAATAATTGAACAATATAAGCACCGCCCAAACGATAACCGCTCTCCTTGGCAAATAGACCGCTCTCGAATTATTCATGCTGCAGCATTTAGACGCCTTCAAGCCAAAACTCAAATAATGAGTATTGGTTTAAATGATTTTTATCGCACACGTCTTACCCATTCTTTAGAAGTATCGCAAATAGGCACGGGCATATTACGTCACTTAAAAGCCCAGCACCCTCGTTTTGAACATTTTCCATCAACCGGATTACTCGAAACCTTGTGTTTAGCTCACGACATCGGCCATCCGCCCTTTGGGCACGGCGGAGAAATTGCGCTTAACTACATGATGCGTGATCATGGTGGGTTTGAAGGTAACGCACAAACGCTACGAATAGTTGCCAAACTAGAGCCTTACAGTAATGGCTATGGCATGAACTTAACAAGGCGCACATTATTAGGGTTTATAAAGTACCCTGGTTTTATCAACCAGCTGTGGTACAACATTCCCAAAGTAGATAAACAACGCGCGTTTATAAAAGCCGACGACTGGCGACCTGCTAAAGGTATTTACAACGACGATGCACCTATATTTAATTGGATCATTGAACCACTAAGCCAAAACGATAAAGCATTATTAACCAGCCAAAATATTGTAGATTCATACCGAGCTAAAACACGCTATAAATCTCTTGATAGTGCCATTATGGAACTGGCTGATGACATTGCCTATGCCGTACACGACCTTGAAGATGCCATAGCCACCGATGTATTAAGCCTAGACGATTGGTTAACCCATGCATTGCCGCACTTACAAGCACTCAACTATGATTGGTTAAATACGCTACTTAAATCACTTACAGAGCGATTATTTTCAAAGCACGAACATGAGCGCAAAGATGCCATTGGTGAATTAGTAAATACCTTTATTATTCATATTCATTTAGACATACAAAACGATGCCTTTGAATGCCCTATTTTAAAGCACACCGCTAAATTAGATCAGCAATACCAAAACGTATTACAAATACTTAAACATTTTGTATTTCAACGCTTGATACGCGACCCACAAATGCAACAAATAGAATTTAAAGGGCAAAATCTGCTTATTGAACTGTTTACCGCATTTGCCAGCGATCCAATGCGGTTATTACCCGAAACCACGCAAGCACTTTACCTAGAAGCCGAAAAACACCATCAAGGCATGCGAATTATTTGTGACTACTTAAGCGGTATGAGTGACGAATACGCTTATAAAACCTATCAACGGTTGTTCTCACCCATACAATAAAGTAGTGAGCATAAAAAAGCCGAGTCACTTAAGTAACTCGGCTTTTCGTTAGCTTATAAAGTCACATTAAAGTGATTTAATGCCCATGTTGTAAAGCGTAAAACCGTACATGTCGGCATAAAGATCAATAATTTTACTGGTTGGTGTACCTGCACCATGGCCTGCATTGGTTTCAATACGAATAAGCGTTGGGTTAGTACCCGCTTGCTTCGCTTGAAGCTCTGCTGCAAATTTAAATGAATGCGACGGTACAACGCGGTCATCATGATCGCCTGTAGTGATCATCGTCGCCGGATATTCAACCCCTGCTTTTACATTATGTATTGGCGAGTAGCCTTTTAAGTAATCAAACATTTCTTTACTTTGGTCGCTAGTACCGTAATCGTATGCCCAGCCAGCACCCGCTGTAAAGGTATGATAACGAAGCATATCCAGTACGCCTACCGCAGGTAGCGCCACTTGAAATAAGTCAGGTCGCTGGGTCATTACGGCACCGACTAATAACCCGCCGTTTGAACCACCTCGCAGTGCTAGGCGCTTTTTAGAGGTGTATTTTTTATCTTGTAAGTATTGTGCGGCGGCAATAAAGTCGTCAAATACGTTTTGCTTTTGCAATTGCGTACCTGCTTTATGCCACTCTTTACCATACTCACCGCCGCCACGAATGTTTGCCACTGCGTATACGCCTCCTTGCTCAAGCCAAGCCGCTGTTGTAGAGCTAAAGCGAGGTGTTAAGCTTATATTAAAGCCACCATAGCCATATAAAATAGTTGGGTTGCTACCGTCTAATTCAATATCACTTTTGTAAGTAATAATCATCGGTACTTTAGTGCCGTCTTTAGAGGTATAAAATACTTGCTCTGAGGTGTAGTTGTCGCTATTAAAATCAATCCCTGACTTACGATATACTTTTGACTCACCGCTTTGTACATCAAAGCTGTAAGTCGTGCCAGGGGTTTTATAGTTAGTAAATGAGTAATAAAGCGTAGTTTGCTCTTTTTTACCGCCAAAGCCAGCCGCCGTACCAACGCCTGGTAAACTAATATCGCGGATCAATTCGCCCTGCTTGTTGTACTGCTTCACTTTAGAAATAGCATCAACCATGTAGTTGGCAAAGAATGTGTTACCGCCAAGCGTTACATTAAGTACGTTTTCGGTTTCTGGAATAAAGTCTTGCCAGTTTTCAGGTTGCGGGTTGCTTGCATCAACCGTCACTACTTTTTTATTTGGAGCATTTAAGTTAGTAACCAAAAATAGCTTGCTGCCTTCGTTATCAATCACGCTGGTATCAGAGTCGGTATTACCCACTACGGTAACAAACTCGCTATCTGGCTTAGTTAAATCTTTAATAAATAATTTATTGCCTGAAGTCGATACGCTCGCACTAATAAACAAATAACGGCCATCTTTGGTCGCTTTAGCGCCCACATAACGGTGTTTTTGCTCAGCGGTATCGCCAAATACTAGCGTATCCTCGCTTTGGGCTTGACCTAATTTATGGTAGTACACTTTATGTTGATCAGTTTTTGCAGAAAGCTCACTGCCTTCTGGTTTGTCGTAGCTTGAATAATAAAAACCATCATTTGCCAACCAACTTACGCCACTAAATTTAACATCAACCAGTGCTTGCTCTACTTGCTCTTTGGTTTCGGTGTCTATAACAATGATTTTACGCCAATCACTGCCACCTTCCGATATTTGGTATGCTAACAATGAGCCGTCTTCTGAAAATGATAAGCCCGACATTGAAGTGGTACCATCTTCACTAAAGGTATTAGGATCTAAGAAAATCTCAGCCTCGCCGCCGTCTTTACTGCGGTATAAAACGTACTGATTTTGCAGGCCATCATTTTTGTAAAAATAGGTGTAATCACCTTCGGTGAACGGCGCGCTGATTTTTTCGTAGTTCATTAACTTTTCAAGGCGCTGCTTTAACGTATCTCTGTACGGTATTTGCTCTAAATAAGAAAAGGTTAGGTTATTTTGTGTTTTAACCCATTGAGCCGTTTCATCACTCATATCATCTTCTAACCAACGATACGGATCAGCCACATTTTCACCAAAGTAAGTGTCAACCACTGTGCCTTTTTTAGTTTCAGGGTAATTTAGATAGTTAACTGCTTTCATCGCTGTTTTTACTTCATTTTGAGTGGTGTTTTTTGCAGGTTGTGAACAACCCGCAAGTGCGATTACAACCGCACAGGTCAGTGTTTTTTTTAGCATTGTTATTTTATTCCCTTGTTGATAATCACTCTAAGTTATTAACTTTTACTGCTTTTGTCTATTAAGATGCGGTAAACGTCATTTATCGCTGTTAACCTGCGCTTAGTTACGCTTAAATACTTTAATGAACAACGTTAAAACACCAATAGGCTAAGTAATGACAGAAACCCAATCCTTTACAAGCTTTAAACGCTTTTACCCTTATTACTTAAAAGAGCATCGCAATCAAACCTGTCGTAGATTGCATTTTATAGGCAGTAGTTTAGTACTGTTACTAACAGGCTATGCGTTTTTTAGCTCACAACTTATGTTGTTATGGTTATTACCAGTGATTGGTTATGGCTTTGCGTGGGTTGGGCATTTCTTTTTTGAAAAAAACCGCCCTGCTACATTTAAGCACCCGTTGTATAGTTTATGGGGCGATTGGGTAATGTTTAAAGATATGCTCACAGGTAAAATCAAATGGTAAATGGCGACTTACGCTACAAGCTACTCAAATACTCCACCTGCCACTGTAAATAAATTGTAGATTGAATGTAATTCAATTGACCTTGGTTGTAAAAATGGTCTGAATCGCCCCGAGTTCATCGGAGACCAGTTTGTTTAAGTCAGGCCACTTTACCTGACTCGTTTAAATTATCATAGTAGTCTGTTTCATATTGAGCTGGTGAAATATACCCAATTGAAGATAATAAGCGTTGATTATTAAACCAATTGACCCACTCTAACGTTGCGTATTCAACAGCATCAACATTCTTCCACGGGCCATTTCTGCGAATAATCTCTGTTTTAAATAATCCATTTATTGTTTCAGCCAATGCATTGTCATAAGAGTCACCCACACTGCCTACAGACGCTTGAATTCCAGCTTCAGCAAGTCGCTCAGTGTATCGTATAGACAAATATTGGCTGCCTCTGTCGCTGTGGTGAATTAACCCTTCGGGGTTGCCACGATGCCAAATAGCTTGCTCTAACGCATCAAGAATAAGCTCTGTGTGCATTGTCGTTGATACACGCCAACCTACAATGTATCGTGAAAAAACATCTATCACGAAAGCGACATAAACAAACCCACTCCATGTGGCAACATAGGTGATGTCAGCTACCCAAAGTTGATTTGGCTGCTCAGCAGTAAATTGACGATTAACTAAATCAAGTGGCTTATCTTGTTGCTCGTCAGGTATCGTTGTCTTATGTGCTTTACCCCGACGAACACCTTGAATTCCCATAACTCGCATCAATCGTTCGACTGTACAGCGGGCGACTTGATGGTCGTCAAGCTGTAGCTGCTTCCATATTTTTCTTGCACCATAAACTGACATATTATCCTCCCACACTTCGCGAATGAGTATTATCAGCTCAGCATCACGCTTTTTGCGGTTAGACAGTCGCTCAGGCTCTCTTTGTATCTGTTTATGAGAATAATACGTTGATGGTGCAATCGGCAATTCCTTGCAAATTGACTCGACACCGTAATGCTCTCTGCAAGCATCAATAAAATCCACTATTACTTCTGTTTGCGGTCGAGCTCCGCTTGGGCGAAAAAAGCGGCAGCTTGCCTCAGGATATCATTCGTTCGCTTGAGCTCTTTATTCTCGCGCTCTAAGACGGCAAGGCGTTCTTCAGTTGATTGCGTATTAGAAGAGGGTTTAGACGGTTGAGCTTGAGATTTCTTGACCCATGCTCTAAGTGTTTCTGGGGTACATCCCAGTTTATCTGAAATCGATACGAGCGCAGCCCAAAGAGAAGGGTATTCATGCTGTTGTGTGGTAACAAGCCTAATTGCACGTTCACGAAATTCTGATGTATAGCGATTTGATTTTTTCATAGTTCCAGTTTCTCAAGTTATTGAGTCTCTGGCAAACACGGGGCGATTCAGTCTACCTTGACAATAGAAATTTCAATTAGTTCATTAATAATTGAATTACCTGTAGAGCATTGAATGAGGGAAACTAATCATGCAACTAAAACAGCTATTTACAGCAAAAAAAACCATTACACTCAGTGTTACCATTGCACTACTTGGATCCTGGTCGGTAAATGCCGCACAGCAAGACACACAAGCAGAAGAAAATATTGAACAAATTAGTGTAATTGGCTCTCGCCGACTCGGCCGCACAGTTGAAGACAGCCCAGTTCCGATTGATATCATTAGCGGTGATGCCCTAAAAAGTTCAGGGCAAACTGAAACCAATGCACTACTGAGCACTTTATTACCAAGCTTTAATTTCCCTCAGCCATCAATCACCGATGGCAGCGACCATGTGCGCCCCGCTCAACTGCGAGGCTTAGCACCTGATCACACCTTAGTGCTCGTCAATGGTAAACGTCGCCATAGTAATGCACTGCTTAATTTAAACGGTTCAACCGGTCGTGGGTCATCATCAGTTGATTTAAACGCTATTCCAGCCAATGCCATTGAGCGAATAGAAGTATTGCGCGACGGTGCCGCAGCGCAATATGGCTCAGACGCTATTGCCGGTGTGATTAATATAGTCCTTAAAAGTAATAGCAGTGGTGGCAGCCTAGGTGCTGTATATGGAGCAAACATAACTGAAATGCAGGGTGTGCCTCAACTAGAATCCGTTTCTGAAGACGCCAATGGCAACTTAGCCTTTAATGAAGGCAGCGACCGCTCGCTGACCGACGGCCAAACCTTAACCCTGCAAGGTAATATGGGGTTTGAATTGGGCGATAACGGCTTTTTAAGTATTTCTACTGAATATCGCGACCGTAGCTCAACGAATCGCTCTGATTATGACCAGCGCGAAAATTACGCCCGCCTACCTGATGGCTCTCTTGATCCGCGTGAGTTCACATGGGATCGTTACAATCATAACTTTGGCAATGGCACCGTTGAAGACTTTGCGCTGTTTTATAATGCTGGTTATCAATTAACTAACGATGCCGAGCTCTACTCGTTTGGCTCTTACAGCAAGCGTGAAGGCGAGGGCGGAGGCTTTTATCGTCGCGCACAAGACAGCCGTAACGTAGCAGATATTTATCCTGATGGCTTTTTACCGGTGATCACCTCAGATATTGACGATTTTTCGTTAGCACTTGGCGTAAAAGGTTTTGCTAATGAATGGAATTACGACGCTTCTGCTGTATACGGCCAAGATGCCTTTAACTTTGGTGTTATTGATAGCTTAAACACCTCATATGGGCCTAGCAGTCAAACCAGTTTTGATGCCGGTACACTTACTTACGATCAGCTGACTATTAACCTTGATTTTAGCCGCGAGATTGATGCTGACTTTTTAGCTAGTGGAATTAACGTCGCAGTGGGCGCTGAATATCGTCGTGAAGGCTACGAAATTCAAGCAGGCGAAGAAGCCTCATACGCACAAGGCACTTTTGGCCCTGGTGGCGCAGTAACCGATCCAGTTAATGGCCCATTTGGCTCTGCAGGTTCGCAAGTATTCCCCGGTTTCACACCTGAGTCTGCGGGTGATAACAGCCGCCATAACGTTAGCCTTTACGTTGATTTAGAAGCCTTTATTACAGATAACTGGAACGTTGCCGTCGCAGCGCGTTACGAAGACTACTCTGACTTTGGTGATACGCTTAATGGTAAAATTGCTACCCGTTATACGCTAACAGAAGATTTAGCATTACGCGGCTCTGTATCAACCGGCTTTAGAGCGCCCTCTCTGCAACAACAATATTTTACTTCAGTAGCGACCGTGTTTGTTGATGGTATTCCAACACAAACAGGGACGTTTGCCCCAAGTAGTGATGTAGCCGTTGCATTGGGATCACCGGGCTTAGATGCAGAAGAAGCCATCAACTACGGGGTAGGTTTTACCTGGTCAACCGACTTTAATTTCAGCTTATCTGTTGATTATTACCAAATATTAATTGATGACCGTATTGTGTTATCAAATAACCTGTCGGGCGCAGGTGTAGCAAGCTTACTTGAGGGCACAGGGGCTAACCAAGGGCGGTTTTTCTTAAACGCGATTGATAGCAAAACCCGTGGCGTTGATGTGGTTGCCTCTTACAACCTAGTGACCGATAACTACGGCGATGTAGCGTTTAATTTAGGCTATAACTACGGCAAAAACGAAGTGACCAATATTATTGCCCCACCCGCTGAGCTACAAAGCGTAGGTGTTGAACAAGATAATTTGTTTTCGGGTAATGAACTGCGCCGTTTTGAAGTAAGTACCCCGCGTAATAAATACAACCTAAGCGCGACATGGACACTAAACGAATGGCGTACCACACTTCGCAGCACTCGCTATGGTGAAACACAAGACCCATCAGAAATTCCAGAGCGTAACGAAGTGCTCAAGCCAAAGTGGATCACCGACTTAGATGTTGCCTATTCACTTAATAACAACATTACTCTGAGCTTAGGCGCGAATAATGTGTTTGATGTATACCCAGATCCAACTCGTGATTTAGTGAGCGATGTAACCACTTTCTCTCGTTTGTTCTCTTACTCGGGCTTTTCGCCATTTGGTTTTAATGGCCGCTATGTTTACGGCAAAGTTGAAATGAAATTTTAAGCTGCAGCTAAAAACAAAAAGCCACACTATTTAGTGTGGCTTTTTAATAGATTAGGGTCTGTTGATCTTTCAAGGTTAAATTTGCAGCAGTCTGTTTGGTATTTAGGCAAGGCAGAGCCTATGTGGTGTGGTTATTCCCCATAAATAGGCGATAACGCAGCATCAATGCCAAACAGGCGCTGCCCGAAGGGTTCTGCCTAGGGACGATTTACTCTTTGTTGCTCGGTTTTTACTTAGCCCACTAGGTTACAAACCTCGCGCCGCGATTAAACCGCCCCTAGTTTGAACAAATTTTAATCCGCCAAGGTCAACAGACCCTAGAACCCGATTAGATTTTAGTTAACCAACCGTGTGTATCTTCACTTTTACCCCATTGAATATCGTTCAATGCTTGACGTAAACGTGCTGTTGTTGGCCCTGGTTCACCATTACCCACTTTGTATTCTTTATCGTTATGGATAAACGTACCTACTGGTGTTAATACTGCTGCAGTGCCTGAAAGTGCTGCTTCAGTGCCTGGTTTTGCTGCACGCTCTAAAAGCTCAGTTACGGTAAAGTTACGCTCGCTTACCGTCATTCCTAAATCTCTCGCAATGGTTAAAATACTATTACGAGTAACACCATGTAAAAAGGTGCTGTCGAGTGCTTTAGTAATTATTTCGTTGCCATCAATTAATATAAAGTTGGCCGCGCCGGTTTCTTGCACATCGCCACCTGGGCAAAATAAAATTTGATCTGCTTTGTATTTAGTGCGCGCTGCTGAAATTGGTCCTAATGCACTGGCGTAGTTACCACCACTTTTGATCATACCCATATGCGGGGCACAGCGCATGCCGTCTTCTTCTAATAAAACACGTAAAGCGGTAGCGCCACCTGAAAAGTAATCACCCACTGGCGATAATAACGTATAAAGCAGTGAACTCATTGAAGGCGCAGCCGCTTTGCCAATGGCAGCTTCAGTACCAATGTGCGTTGGGCGAATATACATAGAACCAGGAGGAAGCGGCGTTTCATCGGCGTATTCACGAACAATATCGATGATCATTGTTTTTAGCATCTCGCCATCAACCGCTGGTAAACTTAATAATTCAGAACTTTGCTGCATACGTGCAATGTTTGCATCCATTCTAAAAATATTTACTGAACCATCTTCATGGCGAAAGGCTTTTAACCCTTCAAAACATGTACTTGAATAATGAAGAACGTGCGCACCTGCATGTAACTCAAGCTTATCGCAAGGAACAATTGAGCTTTCGCCCCACTGGTTGTCAGAAAACTTAGCTTGAATCATCTGCGGCATAAACACAGTACCAAATGCTGCCATTTTTATTCTCTCTTGTGTGGTCTATTTTTCTCCATTGTATGACAACCCGCTACTATTTAACCATAGCAAAACGAGCTGTTTTTAAATTAATTAGAAGAATTTTTTGCATGTACTGATGATTATTTAATCAAAAAAGCGCTTACCAACTCTTTAATGCAATATTCAGCTAACATTTTATAGTTAGCTGATTAATTAATGCATACATTATAGTTGCGGTTATTTTATTAACCTCTATTTAAATGAATAACGCAATATACGCTTTAACACTGAGGTGTATTGATGAAAAAATCCGCCAGTATTATAAGCAATGCCCTGCTTTTGTAATGCAGCTTGTACTTTAGGCGCAATTTCTTGATAACGGGACGATGGCAAATCAGGAAATAAATGATGCTCTATTTGAAAGCTTAAATGCCCAGTTAAAATATGAAACCAACGCGCCCCTTTAATGTTTGACGACCCCAGCGCTTGGCGATAATACCATTGCCCTTGGCTTTCGTTTTTGCATTCTTGCTCATAAAAGGTATGGGTTTGCTCAGTAAAATGGCCACAAAAGATAATGGTTGAGGTCCATAGGTTACGAATTAAGTTTGCCAGCAAATTACCGCTTAATACCCACAAAAATAATGGCCCCGCCAAAACTGGAAATAACACATAGTCTTTAATTAGTTGGCGCGCCCCTTTACTAAAAAAGCGCTTTTTTAAGGTGCTATGCGCCACAGCACCTTCACGGTTTGGTTTCTTTTTACCTATAAAGACTCGCTCGCCTGCGAGCTCGTGATACGACACGCCCCACTGAAACAGCACGCTCAGATTTAAATAAGTAATAAACTGCCATGTATTTTTTAGTCGCCATTTAAAGTCATTGCTCAATCTTAATAAGCCATAACCAAAGTCACGATCTTTTCCGATAATATTAGTGTAAGTATGGTGTTCAAAGTTATGAACGCGGTTCCAGCTTTGGCCGTCGCAGGCTATATCCCACTCGTAAGTTTTAGAGTTAAGCTGTTTGTCGTTCATCCAATCGTATTGACCATGCATTACATTGTGGCCAATTTCCATGTTGTCGAGAATTTTAGCCAAACCAAGTAACAACACACCCGCTACCCACAATAATGGCTGTACAAAACCAAGCATCAATAAAATCCGCCCACCTATTTCGCAAAACCGCTGCTTACGTACAATAGAACGAATATAGTTTGCATCCTTTTGCCCAACTGTAGCTAATGTCGACATTTTAATTTCATCTAAATCATCGGCTAACTGTTGATAATTAATGGTTGTCATAGCTGTAACTCCAAATCGCTAACGGCTTGGCTCACACACAGTTGAATTAACTGCTCGCCAGTGTCTGATAATTGATTAGTTTTTAAATTACGCACCACTCCCGACTTTTTAATGCACTGGCATTGATGGCAAATACCAATGCCGCAACCACGCTGCACAGGGAGTTTTTTTGCTTCAAACTGGTTTAATAGCACCTCATTACTAGTCACTACATGCGTGTCTTTATTTATTATTACTGAAAAATGATTGTCGTCAGTCAATTTAGGCATGGATATAGCAAACGATTCTTGGTAATAGGTTAAATTAAGTAGACGAGTAAAATCTGCAACTTCTTGCATAAAGCCAGCAGGACCACAGCAATATATATCAGGATTATCGTCCGTATTTATATGAGTAGTTAAATATGGGCTTCGATCCCGTGTAAGCAGTACGTAAGAAAAATGATTATATTGCTGTGTCAGCATTTTTAACTCATTAGTGCATTGATGCTCACCTGCTTTAGCAAAGTAAATTAATTTTATCTGATGCTCAGTATTACCTAGCTGCTGATCAAGCATTGCAAGCATAGGCGTAATTCCCGAACCACCAGCAATAAACGTGCTGGGTTTGTGCCAGCTTTTAAATACAAAGTCGCCACTTGGTGAAGAAATATTACACCATGGCTGCACCGCTAATGCATTTTGCAATTGGCTTGTAAAATGACCTTGCTGATCTGTTTTTACTAATAAACGAAGTAAACCTGTCGCCTTAAATTGTGCGGGGCTGCATGCCAAAGTAAACACTCGAGTAAGCAAACGTCCATTAGCTTCCACCGTTAAGCTAATGTGTTGACCAGCAATATGTATAGGCCACTTTTTACTTGGTTTAAGTGAAATACTTAAAAATCGCCCGCTTAGCGCTTGAACATCAACAACCTTGGCTCGAAAAAGGTCAGCGCGCCAGGCAGGTTTAAACACTTGCATTATTGGCTCAATATAAGCTGCAAAGCTTTGATGGTGTAAAAACCATTTTGAAAATTGGTCTAATACCGGAGTTAACATGGTTATAAATTCTCTATTTAAATCGACTACCCATCAGTTTCTGCTGGGTTTTATATTTGAGCATACACGTGTAAGCTCAAACTTCAGCGCACAAGTGTACGCTCGATTTTTTAAATTTCAACCCCATTAGAGTAATTATTCAATTTTTCTAGAGCGGTATTTAAAGGTTAACAACGCTTAAGTACCCAATGGAGAACGATTAAATTGCGTACACTTGTACTTATCCCAAATACTTAACACTGTGATCAATAGCGTGCTAAGGTAGTTAAAATTTAGTTAATTTTGGAAGCCATTATGAACAAAGTAACAACGCGTAAAAAATTTTCTACACTCGCCACAGCCAGTTGTGCATTGGCATTTTCGGCGCTTACCAGCCTCAGCGCTTATGCAGTTGACTTTAAAGAACTGGATAAATTAGCGCTTAATGTAAAACCGGTCACTGTTGCCCAAGGGATTTCTATTCCCTGGGCTATTGAGGCTCTACCAAACGGTGATTTATTAATAACCGAGCGCAGTGGCACCTTATATTTATTGCGTAAAAATACCACCAGCTTAACTAAAATTTCTGGGCTACCTAAAATTGATGCCAACGGCCAAGGCGGCCTACTTGATTTAGAGCTGCATCCTGATTTTGCTAATAATCAATGGCTGTATATCACTTACTCAAGCAGTGAAGGTGACGGTGCTGGCAGTAACACCGCACTTATGCGCGCAAAATTAAGTAACGATCACAGCCAATTACGCGAGCAACAACAATTATACAAGGGTGAGCATAACTCTAAAAAAGGCCAGCACTACGGCAGCCGTATTGTGTTTGATAACCAAAATTATGTGTATTTTTCGATTGGCGATCGCGGCTCGCGAGATATTAACCCACAAGATTTAAGCCGCGATGGCGGTAAAATTTATCGTTTACACGACGATGGTAAAATTCCAACCGACAACCCATTTGTAAACCAAAAAGACGCAAAACCAGCGATTTGGTCTTACGGGCATCGTAATCCACAAGGCATGTGGTTCGATGGTGAAAATAATGTATTTTGGGCACACGAACACGGCCCCCGTGGCGGCGATGAGCTTAATATGATTAAACCTAAAACTAACTACGGCTGGCCAGTGGTGAGTTACGGTATTAACTACAGCGGCACCTCGTTTACCGATTTAACCGAAAAATCAGGCATGCAAGCGCCCACATTGCAGTGGACACCGTCTATTGCCCCTTCTGACATGCTGCTCGTAAAAGGTGACAAATATCCTGAGCTTAAAGGAAAATTTTTACTCGCTTCAATGAAATACGCCTTTATTAGCATACTTGAAATAGCAGATGGCAATGTCGTTAAACAAAGTAAATTACTGGAAGGCATTGGCCGAATTCGCAGCCTAGCACAAAGTGATGATGGCACTATTTACTTAGGATTGGACGGCCAAGGCATTGTGCGCCTTGACCCACAGTAATTTTTTAATACGCTAATTACAGTAACAGCAAACTTTTTGCGTCTTCACTGCGTATTGTTACTGTAACTAGCTAATTAACAACGAGGGTGTTGATGTTTTCATTTTTAAAGCCAGATCCCATCAAAAAATTACGTAAAGAATACGACGTAAAATTAGAACAAGGCATGCAAGCGCAAAGAAAAGGCGATATAAAAAGCTACGCTATGTTAACCGACGAGGCTGAAAAAATTTGGAATGAAATAGAAGCGCTCGAAGCCAAAAAAGCCAAGTAAACATTAAACCTAATAAGTTTAAGCCTATCCCCCGCATTAACAGTGCAGGGTTTGAATTCCCCGACTAAATAACTTCGATAAACATTTACCCAACTAAGTAAAATTAAATACACTTCTTATAAGTTCACTTTGCATTTCCCCCATCACGTTATTACAGCCCTATTGGTGCGACATTCAAAAGCCATTTTATTTCTCGCATAATCAGTTGTTTACATTAAAGTTAATTAGTGGAATTATTAACCAATAATTACTTTCCTCTGTTTGAGGGATATCCACTTTTAGGTCACGGGGTATTTATGGAATTTAAGCAAGCACAAAAAGACATGGATCTCGCCTATTTTGGTGGCGCAACAGGTGTTGTTATTTCTGGGTTAGTTTGGTGTTTTGCTGGTTTAATTGCAGTACTGTATTCAACTAAAGCGAGTATGCTTACCCTGTTTATTGGTGGTATGTTTATACACCCGCTGGCTATGTTGCTATCAAAAGTACTTAAGCGCCCTGGACAACATGACTCCACAAACCCATTAGGCAAACTTGCTTTAGAAAGTACCGTTATTTTATTTGTTGGTTTTTTCCTCGCCTTTTATGTTTCTAAGCTGCATCTGCAATGGTTTTATCCAATAATGCTGTTGGCAATAGGTGTGCGTTATTTAATTTTTAATACTTTATATGGTGCAAAAGTTTATTGGCTTTTAGGTGCTGTGCTTATGCTAGCGGGAGTAGTTTGTATATTATTAAATGCTAACTTCGTCATTGGTGCTTTTGTTGGCGGCATAACAGAAGTTATATTTTCTATTGTGATCTTCAATAAATCAAAAGAGTCAGCAGTAAAAGCCTCGTAACGAATTGTTATCTAAAAGGAAAGTTACAGATAAAGATACTCTTAGCTTAACACTATGCATCATTAACTTTAACGTCTTCATTATTTAAAAAATAGCAGTACACTGTCAGCACAAATTTAACTTAAATTTTTGCTAACAGTTCACTAATTCTCAGCCTATTTATATTCTACCTTGGCGGTTAAGCGATTAAATAAACTAGGGAAAAACCGTTTTATAAACGGTGCCCAACCACTTAACCCTTGGCCAACCACTACTTCATCTTTTTTATTGTAAATTGCAGTGATCATTTTTGACGCGGCCACATTAACGTTCATACCATTTTCAATAGAGGGTTCAGGCTTATTTTGTGCCTCTCCCTGCTCGTTTAATGAGTTATGGGCAATAGCCGTTTTAATGGAGCCTGGGCAAATAGTTAAGCAATGTATGTTGTGCTCTGTCACTTCTGCTCGTAAGCAATCCATAAAGCCTACTACAGCGTATTTACTGCCTGAATATCCGGTTCTGAACTTAGATCCTACTTTGCCGGCCACACTACTAATAGCCACTACAGAGCCGCTTTTACGCGCTACCATTGAAGGTAATACCGCTTTAGTGAGTGCAATTAAGCCAAAGTAGTTTACTTCCATAAGTTGGCGATACACTTTAAAGTCGTTTTCTAAAAATAAGCTACGTTGTGATACACCGCCGTTATTTATTAAAATATCAATCGGGCCTAAACTGTCTATTTGTGCTGAAACATCGTGCAAAACGGTTTCAGGCATTGATAAATCAAGCGGGATAATACGATGCCCCTCGCCTTTTAACTCGTCTTTTACTTGGTTGAGTTTATCGGTATTTCGCGCTGATAAAATAACCTTTGCACCTTGCTCTGCAAATTGTTTTGCAAGTTCTTCACCAATACCTGATGATGCGCCGGTTATCCACACTGTTTTATTATTATAATCCATGGTTTACCTTATATTTATTAACTGATTATGCTTTAGTTGGGCCCGCTATTTCATTCACTTGCTGTTCTAAATTTTTATAAAAGCCCATCAAAAACAACAGCTCAACAGTGACATACAAAGGGCCAATAATTAAACCAACTAAATCATCAACAAATGCGGGCTTTTTACCTTCAAAATAATGACCAATAAATTGTAATACCCAGCCAAATACAAACACCCCAACTCCAATTGCTAACCATGGCACCAAAGCCATAGCAGCAATTGGTTGTGCAGCTACTAATAATAAAGTGAAAATAATTCCCATGATTAAACCAAGCGAAAAGCTCAACATGAAATAGTAAACCACAGAGGCTAATACAAAAATTTGCGCGCCATCAATGCTAAAATTAGCAATAGGGATTTCAATTCGGGCGAGTAAGCATAAAGCGGCAAACACAATGAGTGGAATACCAAAAAAATGAGTTAATACGTTACGCTTTGAACGATGATACAAGCCATACTGGCCAAGTTGTTGTTGTAGAGTTTTCATCGGTTGATCCCGTTGTTATTTTTATAAGCAAAATTCACCTTATAAAAAAGTGCGCACAATAACAACAAATACCGATGGTTATAAATTAAAAGGCTAACTAATGGCTCTGTAATTGGGTATTGATGTAAACTATTTGAAATAAATGTTTAACTGTTGGCCTTTGTAATTTAAGGAAATCATCATGTTATTAAAAGCCCTAGCCATAGGCTTATTACTTGCTTTAGGCGAGAAAATTAATGGCAACATTCGGGTGCGAGTTCTGCATCGATTATATGGGCAACGACGCGCTAAAACACTTAGTTTACTCTCAGGCATCGCCATTATTTTTGCTATAACTTAGTTAGCCCTGCCATGGGTTGCCCCTACAAATTACCTAGACTCTTTAAAGCTAGGCTTAGTGTGGCTAATGATAATGCTTAGTTAGATATTTTTTTGGGTAGGTATTTATTTAAATATAAGTGGCAGAGAATTTTTGATGATTTTAATCTCTTTAAAGGCAACTTGCTTAGTGTAGCCATGTTGATACTTTTATATGCCCAAGCTTGGTTTTTTGGTTGCAGATGAAAGTTATGGTTTAGATCACTGCTCTATAAGCGCAGCGTCTATTTGCCCTATTTGTGCATAATTCACTTAAAATCTATTTAAAGTCAGGAGTAAATGAGCTTGCAACGTGTCGTTATCTAAGCTAACGCGGTTACAAGCTTGCCTTTTTCATGCGTAGGTTGCATGACCATTCGATCAGTGCCTTTTTCGTATTCTTGCTCCAGCATTTTTTGTAACTCTGCAAGCTGCTCTTTAATGGTGTCTATATCAGCACCTTGCTCTTGGAGTTTTTCTGCCAATGCATCGATTGCTGCTTTTAACTCAGCAATTTTTTCTTTATCAACCCCTAATCGTTGATAAATAAGCGCCTCTTGCGCATTTTCTAAAAAGCTTTTGTCTTGTGGCTTAGTGCTTGCGATTTGTGTTTGTTCGCTATCACTGGTTTTAGCTGTTGCCACAGGGCCAGAAGTTGCCGCTACTTCGTCAGCTTTTGCCGGTTTATTTATTGTACTAACATAAGTATTATATTGATTTTTAAAGGTTATTGATGTCATCAGCTCAAATCCATTTTTGCGTTAAAATATCTATCTTTAACTATTTTCACTTAGATACGTGTATGGAATAACTACAGCAACTTTAATACCAACTTATATTTGTTATTCGCTTCGCTTTAACTCTTTATTTTAAATTAAGCCCATTTAGCTCATTACGCACCCATTGCTTATCGAGATATTGCTCTAAATTCAGCTGGGCAAATTTTAAAAAGCTGCGCGCAGCATGAGAAATATGCCTGTCTGTGCGCACTACAAAATACCAATGGCTGGCTAAGCAGGTGTCGGTTACATTGAGCACTTTAAAACTGTTATCACCTTTTGGTAATACATGATGGGAAAGCACCGCAACCCCCATTCCCGAGGAAACAGCAACTCGTATGGCTTCGTTACTGGCCATTTGCACGCTATCGCTAAGGACTAAACCACGGCTTTGTAATTCGCTTTCAAAAAGCATACGCGTAGCAGAGCCTGGCTCTCTTAATAAAAATCGATATGGCATTAAATCAGCTAATGTTAATGCTTTTACATCGGCAAGCGGATGATCAAGCGGCACAATAAAGACCAAGGGGTTATGTAAAAAACGCGCAGCTTGGGCATGTTCAAGTGATGGTGGGTGGCTAAACACATAAATGTCGTCTTCTCCACGTTCAAAACGCGCTAATACTGCAGAGCGGTTGCCAATTTCTAATGGCAGCTCTACATGGGGATGGGCATTACTGTAAGGCCCAAGTAACTTAGGCAAAATATATTGTGCAGTGTTTACCATGGCAATTTTACAGCGCCCGCGCTCCCCGCCTTTAAGCTCGGCTAAATAGTCTTGGTAATCATCAAAGTGGCCAAACACTTGCTCACAAGTTCTAAATAATTGTAAGCCAACCTCGGTAACCTGTAATTTTTGCTGTTGCATAACAATTAAAGGCTCATTAACGGCTTCTTGTAAGCGCTTAATTTGCAAAGAAACGGTAGGCTGAGTTAAATGCAATTGCCGAGCAGTTTCGCTAATGGAGCCGGTTTTAACTACACTCATAAAGACTTCGAGTAGCCTAAATGATAGTTGCCTTATGTTCATTACTCACCTCATAGATTTTTATCTATAAGATACTATCATTCATTTTATTATTTACTATACAAAGATAGGTTTACAATAGCGCCGCTTAACAAATTGAGTAACTAATAACAAAAAGGAGAACAGTGTGCCTGATATCGTCGTAATGTTTTTTATTTTAGGATTAGTGGCGGGGATTTTACGTTCTGATTTAGCGATACCTAAAGCCACTTATGACACACTAAGTCTATTGTTAATGCTCACCATAGGGTTAAAAGGTGGTATGGTGCTGCATGGAAACTTAAGCTGGCAGCTTCTTCCTGAAATGGCCTCGGTTATGTTACTCGGTGGCCTTATTCCCCTCACTCTTTACCCTATTTTAAAATATGTTGTTAGACTCAGTGTGGCCAATAGCGCCAGTATTGCCGCGCATTATGGCTCGGTAAGTGCAGGTACCTTTGCAATTGCATTGGCTTATGCAGAGTCGGCTAAATTAGAGGTAGGTGCTGAGGTTACACTGTATTTAGTGATGCTCGAATTACCTGCCATTATTGTCGGTTTAATACTGTATCGTAAACTCGACCAACAACATAGCCAAAGTAATACACTGTCGCTCAAAGCGCTTTGGCACGAAACACTCACTAACAAAAGCGTGATTTTATTGGTAGGCGGTGTGATCATCGGAATGATGTATGGCACACAGCAAGGCAGCCAAGTAACCAGTCTTTTAACCAGTAGTTTTAAAGTAGTACTGGCGTTATTTTTACTTGAAATGGGTTTAGTGGCTGCGCAAACTCTGCGCCCATTTCCTTGGCAGCATTGGAGACTCGCTGCATTTGCTATTGTCACTCCGCTATTTTTAGGTACTATCGGCGTAACTGTAGGCACACTATTAAAATTAGAATTAGGCTCGGTGGTGATACTCGGTAGTTTAGTGGCTAGTGCGTCCTATATTGCAGCCCCTGCAGCGATTAAAGCAGCCGTTCCCAAGGCTGATATTGGCCTAGCTATGCTGAGCTCTTTAGGGGTAACGTTTCCGTTTAATGTGATTGTTGGTATTGGTTTGTACCATAAGCTTGCACTTGCCATGCACTAAAATAAACACCAATAAGCCCAACATGGGCTTTTATTTTTTAACTATGCCCCGCCATTACTAAGTTATTACCCTTTTTAAAAACTCAACAAATATAAAACAAAAACGCTAACTTATTTCTACAATCAGATTGCAATTAAGCGATTAGTTTACGTAAAAAAACATTTTAAAAATTATTTTGATTGAGCAATTAAAAAACACTTTACTTGGTATAAAAAGCAGCATAAATTCGCAGCCAAATTAATCTGCTTCAAATAATCGCGCCACTATCACACCTAAATCAGCAATTATTTAAACCCTTTTTATCGGAATAATCTAATGGTGGAACTTGCCGCTAATAGTAAATCAAATAATCCTTTAGCCCCTGTTATTGGTTTATCTTTTTTTGCTATTGCTTCGGGCTTTTTAATGAGCCTGATCCCGTTATCACTGAGTGCTTTTAAGTTAAGTATTGATCTTGCGCCTTGGCTTGCCAGCGTCTTTTATTTTGGTTTACTTATTGGCGCGCTGTGTATTGAGCGTGTGGTAGTAAAAATTGGCCACCGTATGGCATTTATCGCATTTTTAATGTTGCTGATCATCAGTGTTATTGCACAGATCATTTCCCCTACAGCCACTATGTGGTTAACTGCTCGCTTTATTGCTGGTATTGCTGTTGCGGGAGTATTTGTCGTGGTTGAGTCGTGGTTGTTAATGGCAAATACTCCTAAGGCTCGAGCTAAACGCTTAGGTTTATATATGACCTCTTTATATGGTGGCAGCGCTGTGGGGCAATTAGCAATCACACCGCTTGGCACTGAAGGTGCCGTACCGTATTTATTTGTCGTAGCCCTTTTGGCGTTGGCTATTTTAGCTCCATTATTAATTACCACAGGCCAACCTAATGCTCAGCAATTACAAAAGCTGCCACTTAAAGAGTTAAAAACTCTAAGCCGCCCTGCTATTTTAGGCTGTTTAGTATCGGGATTATTACTAGGCCCTATTTACGGGTTATTACCAGTTTATATAGCCGCGCAAACTGATCAAGCCCAATATACCGGCTTACTTATGGCGGTGATTATTTTAGGTGGTATGCTGGTGCAACCTTTAGTGAGTTATTTATCAACCCGTATTATAAAAAGCTTACTTATGGCTATTTTTTGTTTTGTTGGTGCTGCCAGCGTAATGGGAATATTAAACGCACATAGCTTTGGCGGATTAGTTGTAAGTTACTTTGTATTAGGTGCGTGTAGTTTTGCACTTTATCCGATTGCAATTACTTTAGCGTGTGACTCCTTACCTATGGCAAAAATAGTGTCAGCCACTGAAATAATGCTGCTCAGCTACAGTGTCGGCTCTGTATTAGGCCCGTTGTTGGCAACACATTTTTCTGATGCAAGCCATGGTGTGCTTATTTATTTAGGTGGTTGTTTAATTACCACCTGTATTTATATGCTCATAAAAAGTATGAAAAAAATACCCACAGGTAACACCCCTGTTGCAGGTTAACTAACGCGATAAACCGCTTAAGCTTATTCGTTTGCCACTAAGCGGTTTTTACCTGCGCTAACACTGTACTGCTTATGTTTTTTAACTCTTTTAGCTCAATGTGATGCTCGTTTATGAGCTCGTCAACAAAACAGCTGCGGTTGTTGTCATCACTTATGATAAACACCTTGTGTTTAGCACGAGTGAGCGCCACATAAAATAAGCGTCGCTCTTCGCTATGGGCATACAAATCTTTAGCGGGTAAGAGAGCTTCTAACATTGCAGGCGATGGCTTAGTGCTTGGAAATCCGAATTGCCCGCCATGCATACCTAAAATAACTACATAATCGGCTTCTTTACCCTTTGAACCATGAAAGGTATCACACTCAATTTGTAATGAAGCAAAGGTGTGCTGCAAGGCGTTAATATCGGCTTTAGTAGGTAACTGAAAGCGATAGCGTGCCAGTAAATACACAACAGCGGGCTTATTTTTGTTGATAGTGTCGAGTAAATGGGCAAGTGCCCCATTATTTAGCTCAGCTATTTTTGTATTTTTGCTTGAGACAACATTCGCTGTTTTTAATACGCTAATAGCGGGCTCTGTCACTTGTGATAACGAGTTAATTTGCTTAGCTAACTGGGCAGGGTTTTTCATGATAAAACTTGAAGCAACCTCACTAATTTTATTATTAAAACGAAACGTAACATCCAATATGGTTTGTGTGGTAAAACCAAAATGTGCGGCAAATTCTGTGGTAAGGCGCATATCAGCACCACTAAAACGGTAAATAGCTTGCCAGTCATCGCCTACTACAAACAATGAGCTTCCATGCCTACTATCGCGCAGCGCTTTAACCAACGCCGCACGCGTAGGCGATATATCTTGAAATTCATCAACCATTATATAACGCCAAGGTGATATAAACTTTCCTGTATTAACATAATCGAGGGCTTTGAGGATCATATCGTCAAAGTCTATTTCACCTTGAGTATCTAAATAATGGTTATAGTTGGCTAATAATGGCTTTAATAATTTCCAAGCCTGCTGTATCTGCTTTGAATCGTTCTCAAGCGTTATATTTGCTGTTTTATACACGCTAATTAATTGACTAAATAATGTCGCTAATTTGGTTAAATAACCGCCAGCTTTTATCTCTTTTAGAAGCGCTATATGATTAGGCTTTGCAGTGCTTAATTCAAACCCACTTTTAACGTCATTAAGATTGTTATTTATATAGTTTACCAATGCTTTAGCATACTGTGGCTTAGCATTAGCAAGCGATTCAAAACACCTTTCAACCCATTTTATTTTAGCTGTTTCGTTTTCAGCAAGTTTAGATATTTTAGGCGTTTTTCTCTCAACCTCACCAATAATTGTTAAACCTAAGCTGTGAAAAGTGGCGGTTTTTATAGCCTGTGTTTTCAGCTTAGTTTTAATACGTTCGTCCATTTCACTGGCAGCTTGCTTACCATAGGCGAGTAATAAAATATCATCGTAATTAGCTTGCTCACTGTTAACTAAATAGCCCGCTCGCGCCACCATTACACTGGTTTTACCTGTGCCGGCTCCGGCTAATACGAGGTTATTATCGTCATCGATAATACATGCCCGTCTTTGCTTTTCAGTAAGTGGGTTTGCTTCAACGTTATCGAAAAAACCAGCATAACGCTGCAACTGTGTCTGTGTGTATTTATGCTGTAAAAAGCGAGTTAATGAATCGCTCCACTGACTATATTGTTCGAGTAGTTTTATTTGCGTGCTAACGACTGCCAATGCCTCACTCTTTTTTATCCAAGGTAACCAGCGGTTGTATTGTTGTTTAACGCGCTGTTTTATATCTGCCACATAGGATTGACGCAAAAATTGATGATGTGCAAATTGGTTAATATTTTCTAGCAGCTCATTTAATGGTTCAATATTATTAGTGACCCATAGCTGATCCGTCTTGGCTTTAAGTATTCGGTGACTGCCATACGCCCTCATCCACACTCGATACTGCCCAGACTGTGTTGAAAAACGTAGTGTTTGTCCAAGCACCCCATATTCATAACAAATAGGCGAGGTTAAATCGCACCAATTCAGTGTATCTGTGAGCTTTTTGTTGTTAATGACTAAACCTTGTTGATTAATATCAACAGCGAGGTGTGGGGTAAACAGGCGGCCAAATACGCTGGGGAAAATAGAATTCATTAACAGCAGAATTCCTTTATAAAAATGAACCAATTAACGCTATTTTAAGGTAATACGCGCTGTAAGGATAATAAATCTGGCGGTAAAATTTTCAACGCGTTAAAGTAGAACAAAAAACAACCAATTTATCTATTTCCTTAACATAACTTCCTACTGTGACTAATATTTACTCTACATACAAGACAACGCGATGAAAAGGCAAACCGAAACCTTTTTTTGAAGCCGTTACCGTTATTTTAAATGCTGACAGAGACATATACCAAGCACGTATTGCACAGGAAAATCTACTCAGTGCCACAGACGATAATGAGACCAATAAAGCAGAGTTTTTAGAAAACGCTGAACAAGTCAAAGACCGCTTCACAAACTAACTTATTAGCGTTAAATGCCGCGATTGAGGCTGCCAGAGCTGGTGAGCAAGGCCGAAGGTTTGCCGTTGTCGCTGATAAGGTTAGAGCGTTGGCTACCCGTACACAACAAAGCACCGATGAAATAGATACAATGATCCAACGATTAAATAACAATGTAAAAGCGTCATCAGATTCTTTTAAAAACAGTCAAACAAATGCTAATGCCACACTAAGTAATTTTGATGCCGTTATTAGTATTTTTAGCAACCTAACTCACACCTTTGAAAAAGTGCAGCAAATGTCGGCCGAAACCGCACAAGCAGCACAAATGAAACAAATCTCTGAGCAAACAACACTGCAGTCAAAAAATATATCAGCGCTTTACAAGCAAATGAAATCGCAAGTAGATAGCTTTAAGGTATAGTGTTGTAAGCTTGTAAAACAATGGCGCAGCGTTTACTGCGCCATTAAGATAAACCCAACTAAGCCGAATAGCCTAGGCTAGTGTATCAATAATAATTATTTCACACTCTGTTGTTGCAGTTAGCGTGATAAAATCAGCATGAGTGACCTCAGCACCATCCCCTTTGTTCATGGTAATTACACTGTTTTTGTCATCTACAGTAAATACACCATCAGATGCAAGTACATAAGCTTGATGATCAATACACTGAGTGATGGTGGTACCTTTTGCAAGCTTTCCACCATAAATGCGTGTTTGTTGATTGATAAATAAGGAGTTACCCGCATCTTCTGCATAACCCGACACTAAAAGCGTAAGCTCGTTAGCTACGTCGGTCGGAAATTTTTTACTTTCCCAACGCGGCGGCACATCTTGTTTATTACTTTGAATCCAAATTTGATAAAAAGTAAGAGGCTTATTGGTACGATTATACTCAGAATGCACAATGCCTGTGCCTGCACTCATTACCTGCACTTCTCCTTGCTCGGTTATACCTTTATTACCCATACTATCTTGATGAGTAATGGCACCACTGCGTATGAAACTAATAATTTCCATATTTTTGTGTGGATGCGCTCCAAATCCCATTTCAGGTGCAACCCAATCATCATTAACAACGCGTAATGTACCAAAGCCCATACGTGCTGGATTATAGTAATGTGCAAAACTAAAATGATGTTTAGATTTAAGCCAACCGTGATCGGCACTGCCTAAACTGTTCTTTGGATAATGATTGATCATGGTCTTTCCTCAAAAAGAATAAACATTAATTAATATGGACGTTCACGGTCGTGTGGAGCATCAAAATGATGCTTAGCACCCAGCGGTACTATTTGTGTTGGATTAATCGTTAAGTGGCTTACATAGTAATGCACCTTTGTGTACTCTAAATCGACGGTTTCTTTAACACCCGGTACTTGGTACAGCTCGTTAACGTAATTGCTAATATGGTGAAACTCGCTTAATTTTTGACGGTTACACTTAAAATGCCCGTGATACACCGCATCAAAGCGAATAAGGGTTGTAAATAAACGCCAATCAGCTTCTGTAATAACATCACCAACGAGATAGCGCTGCTTAGCTAAACGCGCTTCTAGCCAGTCTAAACTATCAAATAGTGCGGTGTAAGCCTCGTTGTAAGCCTCTTGTGTAGTAGCAAAACCGGCTTTATATACGCCATTATTAATGGTGTTATAGACACGGTTATTCACGGCTTCGATTTCTTCACGAAGTGGCTCTGGATAATAATCATCAGTATTGCCAGTTAGCTCATTAAACGCACTATTAAGCATACGAATGATCTCTATTGATTCATTATTTACAATAGTTTGCGTTTTTTTATCCCATAAAATCGGCACAGTAACCCGCCCTTCATAACCAGGATCGGCTTTTAAATATAATTGATAGGCGTAATCTAAGTTATAAAGTGGATCGCCCTGCTCGCCAAATTCCCAGCCGTTTTCCATCATTGGCGCTTCAACAATGCTCATAGAAATAATATCTTCGAGCTGCTTTAATTTACGAAAAATAATCGTTCTGTGCGCCCATGGGCACGCCAGCGATACATATAAATGATAACGCCCCGCCTCAGGGGGGAATTTGCTTTGTGGCGCTGATGAAATAGTATCCCTAAAACGGCTGTCTTGACGTACAAATTTACCGTCGCTTTTTTCGGTGTCGTACCATTTATCGACCCATTCACCGTTAACAAGTAATCCCATGTCCGTCTCCTAAGTATGTAGAATGTGCCAACCTTAGGCAGATTGGCAGCTTAAAGTTCAATCAGTTATATGATCAGCTTATTGGTTTAATTTGTTATGAATTTTTCCATCAAGGGATAGCTTTCCAGCTCCTTGAATAAATAAGGCTAAGGTAATTGCCAACAACGATAAACCAAACTCGTAACCGTTGTTGCTCATAAATAAACCGTTATCTATATGTACGGTAAAAATAGCAACCACCATAGTGATAGCCAGTACAAAACTCGCAGGACGCACCAGCAAACCAACGATGAGTAGTAATCCACCAAAAAATTCAGCGCCACCCGCCATTAACGCCATTAAATAGCCCGGTGCTAAGCCAATCGACTCCATCCATTGCCCTGTACCTTCCAAGCCATAGCCACCAAACCATGCAAACAGTTTTTGTGCCCCATGAGCACTAAACACTAATCCTGCAATAAGCCTTAATGGTAGAGTTGCAAAAGACTGTTCAGTTTTTGTGATGGCAGCTTTGATATTTTTAATCGTCATAATGTTTACCTGTATTGTTTTTGTTAATTATGCAGCTATTGTATAAGTTGAATTAAAATTAAATAACTCCTATTATTTGCTTTATATGTTCAAATATTTTGAACAGTTAATATTTGGTATGATGATGAATACACCCCCTATTAGCATAGAAGCTTTACTGGTATTAGACGCCATTGAGCATCGTGGCAGTTATGCAGCCGCTGCAGAACAACTTAATAAAGTGCCATCAGCCCTGTCGTATATTGTTAATAAACTTGAAGAGCAATTAAATGTAACCTTGTTTCAGCGCCAAGGTCGGCGAGCAGTTTTAACCCCCGCAGGTAAACATTTACTGAGCGAGGGGCGTAAAGTACTCAATGCTATAAATAATTTATCGGAGCAAACACAAACCATAGCTAATGGCTGGGAGCCTAGAATACGGATTGCTTGTGACTCAATTATTGACGTAACTAATGTTTTTGCTGCTTTGCAACAATTTTTAATTGAACATAAAAGCATTGAAATTGATGTAAAAGAAGAGGTCATGAGCGGTACATGGGAGGCATTAATAGAAGACAATGTTGACTTAGTGATTGGTGCACCCGCCCCCGTGCCTGCTCAAAAAGGGATCAGGGCAGTGAAAATAACGGATATTCAAAATGTACTTGTGGTTCACCCATCCCACCCTTTAGCAAAAGAGCAAAAACCAATCAAGCCTAGTGTTCTTGGTCAATACACCACTGTGATAGTTCATGATTCTGCAAAACAAAGTATTCCGTGGTCAGCTAATTTAATCGAAGGTAGTCAACGTTTTTATGTAAGCTCCGTAAAACAAAAAATTACCGCTATTTTATCGGGAATCGGGATTGGTTATTTACCAGTAAACCTTATTGCTGAACATATTAAAGCTAAAACACTTCATGTTGTGGAGCTCATTGAACCACGTCCTATTCAAGACTTATACCTTGCATGGAAAATAACCAACAAAGGTAAAGGATTAAAAAAATTGACTCAACTTTTAATCGACAATAATTTACAGACATGAAATAAGCCAACTACATAAATGCAAAAGCCCATGCTAACAAAATTAGCATGGGCTTTTTTAATCACTAATAGATGTTATAGAGCAAGATCTTGCTTAGCACGTGTTAAGTTGTGCGACACTAACTCGTTACCTGATATTTGCTGTGCTTCGTAAAAGTCAGATAACGCTGCGGTTTCGTTTTTAGCCATTAAACGGCCAACACCGCGGTTACTTAAAGCAAATGAAGTCAGCTCACGTACTTTAAAACGTGGGCCTGTACTTTGCTGTAATAATGTAATTGCTTTTGAGCAAATTTCTTCAGCTTGGCTGTAGTTTTTTGATTTTACATTTAATGCGCAACTGTTAAATGCAACTTCGAATTCTTGTGGGGCTGTTGCAGCCTCTTCAATAACCATTAACTTGTAGTCACTTTGATCAGCCATTACAGAAGCTGAGCATATTCGTTTTAATAAAAGCGACAAATAACCGCTCGTTTAACTAAGCTGCAAACCCGGCTTGATTATTTACTGATTTAAGTATTCAATAGCTTCTTCTTGTAAATCAATATATTCATCTTCAGACATATTTAACTTTTTAAGTATAAACGGTTCAAGGCGCTCCCAATCTTTAATTTTTTCATCACGTAAAATACTATTTACTATGCTTTCAGAGAGCTTTAATACACAAAAACAGAGCTGTTGATTAGGATCGGATGTATCCTCAAGTAAACTTAAATCATGATGGCGTAAAATAAGCTGGCAAATATCTCTTGGTTAATGCCAACTCGATGCTAAGTAATAGCCGATAATGGCATGGTTAGCGCCATAAACACGATCTTCAATATCAACTAAACTTTCTTTACTGCTTCTATTTGAACCATGCAGCACATTGACGTAGTCGTCATATTTAATCGCCATCGGAACTATGCCACAATCATGAAATAAACCGAGAGTGTATAAGTATTCAACTGGAATTTTATTTTTTACTCGCTGTCCAACAATCATGTTTACATTAGCAATTTCAGACGCGTTATCCCAAAAACGCTCTAAACTAATACAACATGTTTTTTGTAAAAACATTTGCTTTAATTTAAGCGCAGGAATAAGTGCTTCTATGCCATTCCAACCTAAAAACATGATGGCTTGTTTAATATCAGACACACTACGTACTAAGCCATAAGCGGGTGAATTAACAATTTTTAAAATAGCAGACGCTATAGCCACATCTTTAGCAATGATTTCTGCGGCGTCTGAAAGCGAGGGCTCTTGTGCAGATGCTAATAATTCAAGGTCATTTAAAATTTGTGGTTTTGGGGGAATAATAAAGTTTTTATTTACATCTGATAATACCTGCTCATTAACGACAATCATCGATGTCTAGCCTCCAGCTAAGCTATATGGATTATTTATTTAATTCCATTTGAACTTTTATACTAGAAGTTGATTAGAGATTTATCAATTTGTAGGTGCTGAAATTGGTAGGGTAAAATAATTTTTAAAAACCAAAGCAGCACACGCCCGGTATATAGACGTGTGCTTTGAATACTAGCTTATTAGAAGTAATAGCCAATATTAATGTTGAAGCGGCGTTCAGTTTCGCTGCTATCGCCCGCTAATGAACCGCCAACAAACGGCATGTTTTTACCATGAACTAAATCAAAGTATGTAAATAAACCACCTGCAGCGACCGAGAAACCGGTTACGTTCATCCAGGTATCTTTGCTGTTGTCTGATTTGTCGTAAATAGCGCTGTAGTCATTATAAAACTGTAAGTTTGTTACTGCGCCCCATTGCACCGGCACACTGTATGCTATGTTTGCACTCGACATAGTTGCTTCCGCTGCCATGCTATCGTAAAACGAGTAAGCGCCTACAGCAATACGGTTTACGTTATCAATATCGTAGTTGTATTCGCCATGTTGTAATTGCAAGTTCCAAGGGCCCATATTACTGTTTAAATGTAATGCCCATGCGTTATAATCACCTGCGCGGTCAACACCATCATGCAAGCCACCAGCAAGCGCTGACACACCAATTTCAGTTTTACCACCCTCATGCTCTAGGTGGTAGCCGTAACGACCTGAGAACGTATTATATTCACCAATTGGATTGGTCGGCTCAGCGTAAACACCATCCCCGGCTTCTCTAAAACCAACAATGTCGTAAGAATAGCGATCGCTGCGGTTATCTACATAACCATCAACACCACCTAATTCATCATTTTTGAAAAAGCCTAAATCAAGCTGCCAGTTATCGGCAATTTTACGCTTAAATAACACCCCTAAATCGTGGTCGTCTTCAAGGCCAACGTAATAGTTAGTGCTGAAAAAGTAGTTATGTGAGTTGTATGGCCAGTTACCAAAAGGAACCTGAGTAATACCTGCTTGAACTTGCCAATCATCAGCAAAATCGTAAGCTGCATAAGCGTATTTAACAGCGGTCATATAATCAAAAAAGCGAATTTCAGCGTTTAATTTTACATCACCCACATCGCCTGAGAAATTTAGACGAAAAATATCAAAATCAAAATCGCCACCGCGATTTTTATTATCGTCATCATACGAGGTGTGGCTATAGTTGGTTCGAACAGCACCGCCAATTTTAATTCCCTGAGGCTTGTGTTCATGTTTAGCTACTTTAACTTCAGCTATATCTTCTTTCTGTTCAATGGTGCGCTCGATTAATTTTTCACTTTTTTGCTCTGCTTTTGCAAGTTGCTTTTGCAGCATTTCCACTTGTTTTTGTAAGCTGCTTAATTGCTGCTTTACTTTATCAAGATCTGTATCTGCATGTGCCGGATGTGAAAAAACAACCATAGCCACTGCCAGTGCTAAAGGTTTCATAGGTGTCATAATTTGTCCTTGCTTGCCTTGTTGATGTTATTAACTCGAACTTGGTCAGCGTGAGCTAAGTACCTGCTTGATTTTACATGTTGTTTTACAATGATAACGTATTTTTACAACTCTTCAATTACACTTTATGATTTTGCGCAACACACACACTACTTTTTAGCGGGGTAAGCATAACAATTAATCATCATTTTAATAAATGAAAGCAGCAGCTAGCAAAATTAAAGCTTAAAAAATAGCAGGATGATCATGTACCTATTTTTAATGTGTTATTATTTAAAAATCATATTTAAAACAGCCAGTTTGTTGCTACATATATAAATTAAGGACTCTCAAAAAATGAAAAATAACGATACCTTTAACACAATTGCTACGTTAATTTTTAAGCATCTTTATAATAACTTTCCAAGCCCAAGCCAGTTAGATCCTGAACAATTAATTAGCGACACCTCAGAACATCAAGGTGAGCAAATAAAAGGAACAATCGCGTTTCTTCTTCATGAGGAATATATATTTTCGACGCCCAGCGCCACTTTTTTGCTAACCGAAAAAGGCTTTAGCCACGCTTTATGTCCAAAGTTTTGATCTAACTTTACTTTTAAGCACTAAAGCTTAAGTGAATTACTATAAGAAGTTACAACAATGAGTGATTTTATTTGGTTACTTCCAGCAGCGGTACTCACTATCATTTTAATTAAACTGATTAAACAATCTAAAAAACTGCCTTAGCTTTTTATTTAATGAGTACGCTTTAGCAATTTTTGGATTTGCGCGATTACCATCCTTGGCTCATTATTTTGTGGATAGTGGTAACTTTTACCGGTTAGCACTGTCACACCTTGAGGAAAAGCATTAGCCCAGTTTGCATGCAGTTCCCCCCACATTTCACGCCCTTTATCAGTAAAAAATAACACCGACGGATTTTCATACTTTTTAACTGAGGCAATAACCGTCACAGGAATATCAGCTATTTGTGGGTAATCGGGCAAAGGTCGCTTAGACCAAAAGTCTACATACTGATTTGACATACCGTTTTTCATATCATCACGTTTTATAGCGGCAATTTCTTTTTCAGTGCGCGATAAATCAATCTTACGCATAATATCAACATCATGCTCTGAGGCGGGTTCAATTAACATTAACGCTTTAATGTTATCAGGCTAGCTTGCTGCAAATACTCTTGCGATATAAGCTCCATAAGAATGCGCCACATAAATCACCGGCTCTTCAATTTTTAATGCTTTAAGTAATAGTGAAGCCTCAGCAGCATACTCCTCTGAGCTATAGTTTTTCTTTATTTGCGCTGAGCCGCCATTGCCAATTCGAGAATAACGAATTACTTTTACATGCTTGGTAATCGCTTTATAAATGGGTTCCCAATCACTTAAACCGGCAGAGCCAACTGCCTCAAGTAAAACAGTGTGTTTACCACTACCCGCCATTTCATATTCAATATCAAAGCCATTTACTTGCACTTTAGCAAGCTCAGCAAACACAACGCTTGAGGTGATTAATACCCAAATAGAATCGTTTTTATTATTAGTTTCATGTTGTTAAAGCTAATTAGTAGTTAGCTTAAGTGTATAACATTAAGCACTATGTTTATAAATAAATTCTCTAACGCATACCCTTAAAAATAAATAATCACATCAATCATGCTTAAATCATGTTTTGGCTGATAGATTTCCTTATTCAAACCTATAAACCTCTGTGACCCTATGCCATAATCTAAATAATTCATAAATTTAGTAACTTGGCGGAATACCAACCGTTTCAAGCTAACTTATAGGGTGTTTAAATGGCTTATCAAGAGCAAAATCAAGCAACAATCTATTGGCACGACTACGAAACCTGGGGGGCAAGCCCGCAAAAGGATAAGCCGAGTCAGTTTGCCGGTGTACGCACCGATCTTGATTTAAATATTATTGGCGAGCCGCTTATTGAGTACTGTAAGCCTCAAGCGGATTATTTACCGCATCCTGAGGCGTGTTTAATTACTGGTATTACCCCACAAGTGGCGATGCAAAAAGGCTTAGTTGAGGCTGAGTTTATTGCTAAAATTCATGCCGAATTTAGCGTGCCCAATACCTGTGTGGCTGGTTATAACAGTATTCGCTTTGATGATGAAGTAAGCCGATATAGCTTTTATCGTAACTTTTACGACCCATATGAGCGTGAATATAAAAACAATAACAGTCGTTGGGATATTATAGATTTAGTGCGTGCCTGCTATGCACTTCGGCCTGAGGGTATTGAGTGGCCATTAAAAGAAGATGGCAGCCCAAGTTTTAAACTTGAGCATTTAACTGTCGCTAATGGTATTGAACATGCCGCTGCGCACGATGCATTAAGTGATGTAACGGCTACCATTGCACTGGCTAAATTAATAAAAGAAAAGCAACCTAAGCTGTATCACTTCTTTTTTAGTTTGCGCAATAAAAAAGCCCTTGTTGAATTGGTGGACGTGTTTAACATGACCCCATTAGTGCATACATCGTCGCGTATTCCAGCAACCCAGGGTTGTACCACGTGGGTGGCACCTATGAGCTTTCATCCTGTTAATAAAAACGCAGTTATTTGTTTTGATTTAACCCAAAACCCACAGGTATTACTTGATTTAAATGTAGAAGAGCTACGCAAGCGTTTATACACCAAACGTATAGATTTAGCAGAGGGTGATTTACCCGTAGGTTTAAAATTGGTGCATTTAAACAAGTGCCCTATTTTAGCGCCAGCTAAAACGCTACTGCCTGAAAACGCTGCTCGCTTGGGTATTGACCGCGAGCAATGCTTGGCTAATTTAGCCATTTTAAAAGCCAATACTGAGCTTCGCGATAAAGTCACTGAGGTATTTAATGAGCAAGGCGATTACAGCGCCACTACAAATGTAGATTATTTACTTTATGATGGCTTTACTAGCCATGCTGATAAAGCTAAATTTGCGATTATTCGTGATGCAAAACCTGAAGACTTGGCAAGTTTAAAGCTTGAATTTGAAGACCCTAAATTCAATACTTTACTATTTAGATACCGCGCCCGTAACTGGCCACAAACGCTAAACCAGCAAGAGCTTGATCAATGGCGTCAATATTGCCAAAGCAAGTTAATGCATGGCGAAGATCAACCCTCAATCAGCGCGCAAGATTTTATGATCACTCTTGAAAACCTAGCGCATGAACATGACGACAGCGAAAAAAATCTTACAATTTTAAAAGCGCTGTATAACTACGCGCAAAGCATGTAATTTGCTTTAGTGTATATAACCCATGAAAAACGCGACACTTTAGCAAAAAGTGTCGCGTTTTTTGTTACTAGGTAAAAAACCAAAAACCTATCTCAACAAGAGAGGTGAATGAGAAAACATAAAACCAACATTCATTTTTTATGTGTATCACTTTCTCTAAAAGCGCAGCGCCTCTTAGCCTCTTTGTGAACAGTTTACTTTTACCAATTACATTACTTTTTATGCAGTGCTTCAATACGCGCTAGTAAACTTGAGGTATCGTACCTGCCGCCGCCAAGTGCCTGCACATCGGCGTAGTATTGATCGACCGTTGCAGTCATTGGCAGCGTTGCACCGTTATTTTTAGCTTCATCGAGTGCAATACCTAAATCTTTACGCATCCAATCTACAGCAAAACCAAATTCGTACTCGCCTGCCCACATTGTTTTGTAGCGGTTTTCCATTTGCCACGAACCAGCTGCGCCTTTAGAAATGGTTTCTATTACTTTTTCGCCATCAAGCCCTGCTTGTTTAGCAAAATGTAAGCCTTCAGCTAACCCTTGCACTACACCAGCAATACAAATTTGGTTGACCATTTTACATAATTGCCCTGAGCCAACTTCCCCTAATAACTGGCTAAAACGGCTAAACGCCGCCATGATAGGTTGTGCTTTAGCAAATACCGTTTCGTTGCCACCGGCCATAACGGTTAACACCCCGTTTTCAGCACCTGCTTGACCGCCTGATACTGGCGCATCAATAAAGTCGATATGCTGTAAAGCCGCTTTTGCCGCAACTTCACGCGCTACCTCAGCAGAAGTAGTTGTGTGATCGATTAAAATCGTGTTTTTTTCCATACCAGCTAAAACGCCATCATCGCCGTATACCACTGACCGTAAGTCGTCGTCATTGCCAACACACATAAATACCATATCGGCACCACTTGCAGCTTCACGCGGAGTAGGTGCAAAACTACCGTTAAAATCTTCAACCCATTTTTGTGCTTTAGCTGCTGTGCGGTTATAAACACATACGCTATGCCCCGCTTTTGCTAGATGCCCCGCCATTGGGTAACCCATTACGCCTAAACCTATAAATGCAATTTTAACTGACATAAAAATGACCTATTTAACTGATAACTTAGAAACATAAGCTCGATTATGTCAATCGGCCGCAAAAAAAGCGAATGAAAGTCTTTTAAAATTTCCCTCATACGGAAATTAGGTAGGTAATCTATGGATAGTATTTATCAATTTAACGCACCACTTTGTAATAACGATGATTTTTCTTTGAGTCAGCTAAAAGGAAAAGCGGTTCTTATTGTTAATACCGCCAGTAAATGTCATTTTTCTGCGCAATTATGCGCGCTAGAAAAGCTATATCAACAATACAAAAACGATGGGTTTACTATTTTAGCCTTTCCGTGTAATCAATTTGATAAAAATGAGCCATTAGAGGGAATGGCCATTAAAGACTATTATCAAAAACATTTTTCAATTAATTTTGAGGTGTTTAATAAGGTCATGGTAAATGGCCCAGATACGCATCCACTGTTTAGTTATTTAAAATCTCATACAAGGGGTATTGCACAAAACCGAGCAATAAAATGGAACTTCACTAAGTTTTTAGTTAATGCACAAGGGCAGCTGGTTGCTCGCTATGCACCGCGAACTAAACCGGAGTCATTACATAATGTAATAACAAGCTGCTTAGAATCAGTGCCCGTTATAAAACCGACGACCGCTCGTTTAGGAGTCCGTTCGGCTGTATTAAAATAATCCTGTCGTAATTAAAACAACAAGAGTGAAGCATCTATAGTAAGAATAGTTTATGGTAATAAAATAATTGATTACTTGGAGCTAGTTAATGGATATTGCTTTTTTTAGTGCTCAGAAATATGAGCGCCCTTTTTTTGAGCAAAGTTTAAATGGCTTTTCTAACATCACTATTACTTATTTTGAGCAAAGTTTATCGGCGCAGACGGCAATATTAGCTAAAAACTTTGACGCTGTGTGCGTATTTGTCAACGATTCTGTTGATAAAGCGGTAATTGAGCAACTTGCCACATTGGGTGTTAGCGCTATTTTATTACGCTGTGCGGGGTTTAATAACGTTGACTTGCCCGTTGCCAAACAGCATAACTTAAGCGTATTACGCGTACCCGCCTACAGCCCTGAGGCAGTCGCGGAGCATTGTGTTGCCCTTATGCTTACCCTCAGCCGTAAAACACACAAAGCTTATAACCGCGTACGCGAAGACAACTTTGATTTAAATGGCTTACTTGGGTTTAACTTACATAACAAGACCATAGGTATTATAGGCTGCGGTAAAATAGGCTTGGCACTGTGTAACATTTTAAATGGTTTTGGCGCTAACGTTTTAGTGTGTGACCCTTTTGCAAAACCAGGCAATTACACTATTACCGATTTAAATACCCTACTTGCCCAAAGCGATATAATTTCACTGCACTGCCCGCTGAGCGAAGATACGCATCATTTAATCGATGACGTTGCATTTAATAAAATGAAAACCGGGGTCATGCTCATTAATACTTCGCGCGGTGCGCTGGTAAACAGCCAAGCGTGTATTAAAGCACTTAAATCACAAAAACTGGGGTATTTAGGGCTTGATGTGTACGAACAAGAATCAGAGCTGTTTTTTAAAAACCACAGTGAAGAAATAAATCAAGACGATATATTTTCTCGCTTAGTGAGTTTTAGAAACGTGTTAATAACAGGGCATCAAGGCTTTTTTACTCAAGAAGCTCTAACCGAAATCGCTAATATAACATTACAAAATGCAAACGAGCTTGCTCAAGGGCAAACGCTAACCAATCAAGTATTGTAATATCAAGTCATTTAAACTGTAAAAAGCGAACTTTCGGGTGACTCCCAATAGTTCACTTTTTAAAACGGCATTTTTAAATTCGCGTTTAAAAGTTTTTAACCAAACGCTACATTTACAAATACTAAGGTCATAAGTATAGGACACACAAAGCGAATATATTGTGCAAACCAATAGTGCGGCCCACTACTTGCCTTGTGCAGCTTATTACCACGTTGCCATAGCCAGCCTACCGTTATAAAGTAAAATAGCCCCATTAACGGCAATTGGTATTGGGTAAATACCATAATCACTAAACCAAACAACCAATCAAAGTTTAAAATAATGGTACTGGCACAAATAAGCACAACAGCACTGACTGCCCATGTTGCTTTGGTTCTATCTACACTGTGGTTTTCAACCAAAAATGCCACAGGGATCTCAGTTGACGAAATAGTTGAGGTAACTGAAGCTATCGACATCAATACAAAAAATAATAAGCCAACCAATAAACCAATTTCACCCATAGTGCCAAATAGCTCAGGTAATATGGCAAAAATAAGTTGTCCCTCACCAATTAATTTACCGTTATTAAATACTTCAACGCCATTGTACTGGGCAACATAAATAGCCGGAATTATTAATAAGCCCGCCAAAAACGCCACGCTGGTATCAAGTAGCGCAACACTTGCGGTTAATTTTGGTAAGTTAGCTCCGGGTTTTAAATATGAGCCGTAAATCATCATACAGCCTACCCCAAGCGACAACGAAAAGAACGCTTGCCCCATTGCGGCAATAATTAAATCAGGGTCGAGTATTTTGCTAAAGTCAGGCACTAAATAGGCAGCAAACCCTTCGCTTGCGCCATCTAACGTTGCAATATAAATAATAAGCCCAATGAGGAGAACAAGTAAAAGCGGCATTAAACGGCGTGACCAGGTTTCTATTCCCGACTTCACCCCTTTTAAAATAATACTGGCGGTTAGAATAAGCATAAGCGGCGTAAAAATAAAATTACGTAACATAGAGTCACTATGTAAAAACTCACTCAAGCTCTGCAAGCCAAAAAAGCTACTTATAGGCTCTATAGCGTAGGAAAGCATCCAACCGGCCACAATTGAGTAAAAACTTAACATAACGATGGCACCGGCAAGGCCAATATAGCCTGCTGCGGCTCCCACTTTAGGGGCGTGATCTTGCCATGCTTGGCCTAGTGCTTTAACAGGGTTAGCTTGGGCTTTGTAACCTAAATACAGCTCGGTGTACAAAGCAGGTAACGCCAGCAAAAAAATAACGATAAAGTAAACCAGTAAAAATGCGCCGCCACCATGATTAGCAGCCTGCGTAGGAAAACCCCATATATTACCTAAGCCTACCGCTGCACCGGCTGCTGCCAATACAAAACCTAGTCGACTTTGAAAACCATCACGCACTTGTGCCATACACCTACAAATCTGTTATTATTTTAACGAATGCGAATTAAACCATATTTAAGAGCGACTGAGTAATAAAAATGTACTTAGCGCTCACAACAACTAACAACCGCTCACAAACTATCCAGCTTTGGGTAATAAATATGTAATCGGTCGTCATTTATAACGAGCAATGATGAGTGTAACTTACTTTGAAAACCAGCTAGCAGTCACGCCCGCTTTAGCAAATAACAGCCATTGCATTGCGTTGCTTAACGCGACCACCCTCAATGTGGGTGAATTTGATTTACCCCACTATTTAAGCCCTTTTGAGCTCAATGTTATTAATCGGCGTAAAACCCCACAAGCTAAACAAGAATATTTAGCCACACGTTTAGTGCTTAAATACCTAGTAAAAACCGCTTGTTCTTCTTACGCATCATTAAAGCTGTGTGATATTAGTTCTGAATTTAACCCCGATAACAGTAAATTAGAATTACATATTAAAAATACAACAGGCGTGATCAGTTGCTGTATTTCTCATTCTCATGGTTTTGTAGGTGCAGCGTTAAATGTAGCATCAACTCAATTTGGCTTTGATATTGAAAAAATTAATTTAAAGCGCCCTTTTAATAAACTCGCTAAACACTTTTACCATCCAGCCGAAGTGAGCTTAATAATCGATTCAGATAACATAACAACTCAAGCACATCATTTTTTTAGGATTTGGACATTAAAAGAAGCGCTGGCTAAAGCCACCAGCCGCCCCATTGCTCAATTATTAAGCCCTAATGTGTTTAACGAACTTAATAACACTCAGCTTACAGCTTGTAGCAATACCGTGGTTGGAGCACATAACGACATGTTTGATATTAGCGTTGTGGCAAAAAAAAGCACCGACTGGCGGTGCTCAATAATAACTATTAACGATTTACGCAGCGCAATCACTTTCTAGTAATCGACTATGAATCGCTTGAACCACAGCATCAGACTCGCTTTGCTCAACTAAAAAGCACAAGTTATGTTTACTTGCACCATGGCAAATGAGTCGAATATTAAAATCACTTAACACTTTCATTAAATTCATTTCATGTTGGCGCAAAACAATTTCAGAGCCAATTAACGCTACCAGCGTTAAATTGTTTTCAACCGATACATGGCAAAATTCAGCAAGCTTATCTAAACATGCTTGATCAAGCTCTGGACGTGATGCATTAGGCGCATTATCAAGGGTAATTGCTACACTAATTTCAGAGGTGGTGACCAAATCTACCGAAATATTGCACTCACTTAAAATAGTAAATATACGCGCTAAAAAGCCACTGGCTAATAACATTTCTGGGCTTTTAAGGGTTAATAATATTTGATTTTTACGTTGCGTTACCGCACGAATACCAGGTAGCTGCGATTTTTCACGTTCAATCCACGTACCGCCAAGTTCTGGCTCTGTGCTTGAGCCAACAAACACATTAATATGGCTGCGACTGGCAGGCAAAATTGTAGCTGGGTGCAGCACTTTAGCGCCAAAGGTCGCCATTTCTGCTGCTTCATCAAAACTTAAACGCGCAATAGGAGTGGCTTTTACACACAAACGAGGATCGGTGCTAAAAATACCCACTACGTCAGTCCAAATATGCACACTTTTAGCGTTAATAGCCTCAGCAAGCAGTGCAGCACTATAATCTGAGCCACCTCGACCGAGCGTGGTCGTTAAATTGTTTGCATCGCTACCAATAAACCCTTGGGTTACAATAACGCTATCATCAAGCAGCGGAATTAAATGTGTTTTAGCGGCTTGCGCTGTGGCGCCCACATTTGGTGTTGCTTTACCAAATTGGCTATCGGTTTTAAGCACCTGGCGCACATCAAAACGAGTGGCATTTAAACCCTTTAACCTTAGTACTTGGGTAAATAAGTACGACGATAAACGCTCGCCAAAGCTAAGTAGCTCATCGAACTGCTGCTCAGTATTGAGTGTTTGTGCCGCCAACGTTTGAAATGCATCAAGCGTTTGATTAAACCCAAGGGCTAAATCATCATCTAACGACAGGTCATTTAAAATAGCCTGCTGAATCGCAAGTACACCATCAATATGCTGTTGGCGTTTAGCGGCTTCAATACCCGCTTTGCAAAGCTCCACTAAATGATTGGTCACTCCGGCACTGGCGCTTACTGCAACAATACGTACATTTTTATCGTTTACGATAATTTCGCTACAACGGCTCATCGCCTCAAAGTTAGCAACGCTGGTGCCACCAAATTTGGCAACAATGTAATCTGATTTTGTGCACTGTGAACTTTGTGGCACTGATTGGGTAGTCATTTCGTCTCCTTTCGCGGCATCCAAACCGCAATAAAACAAGAAGAACTTGGCAGGAAATAAAGATAAGAAAAATCTACTGCCAGAAGCTCTCCACCTAAATTGGTGACAGTTTTGAGGATTCAGCCCCATAAACCGAAAAACAATAGTAACGACCCATTATTTTCCTCGGCGAGTACTTCCCTCCTTAATGGTCGCAGGCTGTCGTTGCCTCACATTAAGTACCTAAGTATCGCACCTCTTCTGAATGTATTATTAACCTGTGGCTAATAAAACAAAACCGCACTAAGAGTGCGGCTTTGAAAGTTATCGTTTAGACGTCTAGCTGTCAAGTCGTTTTACACTAAAATCAAATAAAACTACCCATTAAGTAAGAGCCCGCATAACCAAAGGTGTAACACAGTAATAAATACAGCGATAAGCGAAGGTAACTTGCAAACGTCAGCTCTTTTACCTTACTCATGGCTATAATACCGGCTGCCGAGCCAATGATTAGCATAGAGCCACCTACACCGGTTGCATACGTAAACGACAACCAATGCTGTTGACTCATTACAATGTCGGCTTTTAATAACGCTGCCGTTAGTGGCACGTTATCAACACCTGCAGATAAAATACCCATTAAGTAGTTTGCGTACTCTGGCGCCATTACCGTATACAAATTAGTAAATTGGCTCAGTACCCCAACTTCTTTTAACGCACCAACAAGCAGTAACACACCCACGAAAAACAATAAGGTGTCGTACTCTATGTCGCGTATAAAGTCGATCATATCTTTGTTGATGTCTTTTTTGCGCATTAAAAATTGCGCGACTAAAAACATAATAGATAAACCCAATAAAAAAGTAAGCAGAGGCGGTACACTGTATAAAACACTCAATGTAAGCGTAGCAATAACCGTAGTGAAGAAAATAACCGCAATGGTTATGTCGGTTTTTTCAATACGTTTAAATTTAGTTTTTTTAAACTCGAGTTGCTTATTCATGCCAATTGATAACAAAGTAGCGAGTAATAATACACTTAGTAACGCAGGCACAATTAACAGTAATAAATTGCTAATTGATACTTTACCATCAAGGAAAATCATAAGTGTGGTTACATCACCCGTGATAAGTGATACACCACCGGAGTTTACAGCAAATACAATAAGCGTGGCGTACTTAACTAACTTTTTGGCTTCAAGCTTTAATGACATAATCACTGCCAGTGATATTAGCGTGGCCGTAACGTTGTCTGAAATAGATGAAAATAAAAACGCAAAACACCCCACCAAAAACATCAGCTTACGCTCACTAATGCTGGTTGGCATAATCCGGTTCACAACATTTTCGATAAGTCCTTTAGAGTTTAAATAGGCAACAAAGGTCATTGCGGCCATTAAAAACAGCCATAAAGAAGCAATTTCTAAAATATTGTGGTCTAGGAGGGTTTGAATCGTTTCGGGGCTTTGCCCATTAAGAGGAAAAATAAAGGAGATAATCCAACAAAGTGTACCAAAAAATAATGTCGTTTTTGCTTTGTTTACGTGGATCACATCCTCAATAACGATAAGCAAAAATGCAATCGCTATCAGCGTCAGGATAATCGAGGAAACCATGATATTAAACAACCTTCGGGGTTAAGTAAAAATTGAAACCATGTAAAAAATATACCCACAAACTCTATGTGCCTATATTCGGCGCGGATACTATCACTAAGCGGGTGTAAAAACTATTATTAAATCGTCGCAAAAACGAATACCATATAAGTTCGAGAAATATAAAATAACGAATACTAGGAAGTTGCAACGCCTTATGATCCCAGCTAAAAAGCTACTTAATACCCTAAATGAACACTGGGGTGTATTAGAGCTATTATTTAAGCGCTTTAAAATGGCCGACTTTAGTATTAAAGATCTTCAAAATGCCATTAAGCAAAAGCAACCCACGTGGAATAATGAGCGTATTTATAAAGAAACCAACCGGTTATTGAATCAAGAAATTATTATTCCGCTGGCTAAATCGTCACAACTGGAAATTAACCGCGCCATTGCCGACTTTGCCACCTTTTTACTGCAAGAAGAACATTTAGGCTTAGCACAAGAAATTAGTGTCTTGGTTGATGATTTGGCCCGTTTAGGTAATCGGCTATTCAATGCCGGTGAAATGGAAGATTTTGATGATTTACGCCGCTTTAGCCGTATTATGGATGATCGGGTGCGTAAAATAATCAAACTGTTTTTACACAACGAAAACGCTATTTTAAATATTGTTGAGCAAGCCAAATCTAATAATGCGGTGCAGTCGCTACAAAAACGCTATAAAGCCGTGATAGAAGCGTTTGATGAGTATATAGAACCCATGTTGGAAATGGTGGATATTAGAGGCGACTTTCATGCCTGCTTTACCCTTATTGAGCAACAAATTAGCACCCAAATAGAACACATTGAACGCTCAGGCAAAGCGTACAACGATAAACGCATGCTTGAGCAATTGCGTACCCGCATTCTAGAAATGCACTTAGTTGGCCGGACAAGCTTACGAAAAAGTGCCGATATGCTTATGCCACTGCGTGAAGAGTTGCGCCGTAACAACCTTGTTACCCGCCAAGTAGCAAAAGTATTAGGACTAATACGTAAAAATGGGGTAGATAATATGCTCAGCGCCGTGCAGCCACATTTTGTAAGCGATGCGCAAAAGTATTCATTGGGTCAACAGCGCCATATAGTAGCCTACATGGCAAGCCTGGCTGAGTTTGAGCATCACGAATATCAGCTACCAGAGCAAAACGATGTGCCTGCGTTTGTCACGCCAAACATTCCTGACTATCACGATGTAAAAGCGCAGTTTGCAAAACGCTTCAAAAAGCAGCGTAAAAAACCACAGCCTCTGCTGCAATTTTTAGACGAAAGCTACCCTGAGCTTGAAGCCGATGAAATGCTGTTTTTATATCAAAAGCTAGTGAGCGATAACACCCTACACATTAGCCAAAGCGATAAAAAAGCCCGCGTTAACATTGCAGGCCAGCACTTTTCTTTGTACCCCTTTAATTCAGAGCCTCAGGCTGATAAAGCCGAGCACGAGTAATCACCATGACACAGATAAACTTAAATGAGCTTTCTCACTTACAAGCCATTAATAAAAAATTAGTCGCGGGTTACCACATTTGCGAACAAGACACCCTAATGTGGCAAGAGCTTGACCAACAAATTGAAGCTTACAGCGCCTTATTCACAGCATTAGGCCATGATTTAAAGCACGACAGTCGTGGCTTTTATTATTTTGCTAGCGATGAAAGCACCCCCAATATGGGCAAAATATCGCGCGCGATAGCGCTCACTATTTATATTTTAATCGAACACTTTGCCAACACAGGTAAAGACCCAATGCGTGCATTATTTGATGAGCCAAACGATTTAGAGCTCATGCAAACCTTGGTACAACTTAATAAACATTTATTTGATCAGCTTGAAATATTCTCGGGTTCTGATTTACGCAAAGATGTGTATTTACGCATGGTACGTTTAGGCCTTGCCCGCGAAGTGGAAGGCGGCTTTATGCTACAGGCGCCAATTCATCGCTATATTGATGCCTTAATGGAAGTAAATGAAGAAACCTTTTTAGGAGAGGACGAGGAATGAAAAACTTATACGGACTGAGTAAACTCGCCCTACTTAATACTGCAGGCTATGCAAAGTGTGTGATCCCTCTTGATAAAAGTAGCTCGATTTGTGCGCCTAACAACACAGGTAAAAGCTCAGTAATTAATGCACTGCAATTTCCGCTAATTAATGATTTACGCCTTACCGAGTGGGATGGCCACGATTTAGATGAAACCCGTAAGTTTTATTTTTCATCAGATCAATCGTACATTTTATTGCAAGCCGATTTACCCCATGGCTCAGTTGTCATTGGCGTAGCCGGCTTAGGTAAAATTGCCGGTTATGCACACCAATACTTTTGCTATCAAGGCAAACTTGATTTAGCCCAGTACACCCAAGGCAATACCATTATTAAGTTTACCAAGCTGTTTAATCACTTAAAGCAGCAAGGTTACAACCCGATAGAGCTTAAAGCGCAAGAGTTAAACGCCCTACTTACAGGCGGTGCAACGCAATTTGATGGTGAGATCAATTTAAAAATGATCCCCCTTAACAACGTTCAAGACTCTGCAATATACAAAGAAATATTTCGTCGTATTCTTAATTTACATAAATTAGGTGCAAACGACGTTAAGCGCTTTATGTTACGTGTGTTTGAACGCCACATGTCAAATTCAAAGGTCGACTTTTACGAAGTATGGCGCCGGTCGTTTGATAAAGTAAACCGCGCAAAACGTGAATTAAAAGCCCTCGAGTCAATGCAAGAGCCCATAGCCGCCCTTGAATCTATGCTTGAAAACCAAACCGTTCTTAAAGGTAAACTGGCCGCTTATGCGCCAAAAATTGACCAAGCACTGATTGATTTTGATACGTATCAGGAAGAGCAACTCAGCGAGCTCAACATCGCTCTTGAAGATATTGAGCACGAAAAACACGAGTTTGAACAAAAACAAAGCCTATACGTACAACAATCACGCGATATAGAGCGCAAACAAACCCAAATTGAACAGTGGTTTTTAGATTACAACGCCCTTAAAAGTGAGTTTGAGCTGGTTAATAAAGCCACGCTAAAAACCGGCTTAACGCAGTTAAAAAATGACTACGAGTCGTTGTCACACTCAATAACGAGTGCTCAAGGGCAAAGCCTGCACACCCTTGATTACCGCATTGGCGAAACACAAAAACAAATTAAAAGCTTAAAGTTACAACTTAAAAACTTAGAATATAATTTATTCACTCGTATGCGTGAAGACTTATCACTGAAAGAAGTTGAAGAAATATCGCGGCTATTAAACCCCGATCTTCTCTCCTTTGCCACCACCAGCAATGGCGATATAACCATTGATGATGACGACGCTTTCGGGGAGTTTTTATCACAGCTTAGTGAAAACGTGAAAGGCGGTGTGCTCACCCTGCCCGGTGCCAGTATTAAACTTAAAAAACTCTCACCTGTGCAAATGCAAAGCGGCGAAAACAAAGAGCAACTGAGTGCTCAATTAACCGCGCTTGAGCAATCATTAAAAGAGTTTAAACAACAGCGCGAAGTGGCCGCCAATGTTGCAGATAAGCAAAAAGAAAAAGACGCGCTATACGATGAGCTTATGAGTGCTGAAAGTGCACTTAAACGCTTAGAGCAATTTGAAGTGATGCAACAATCGGTTGACGCGCAGGCGATGCTAAAAGAGCAGCTTTTAGCCGAACGCGAACAAGTTGACGACTACCTACAAGATATTCAAAAAAACAGTGGCTCAATTGCTGACAGACGCTCACTAATCAAATCAAAACAAGCGCAAATTAATCGTCAAACAGAGCGCCTGCGCCAAGTTAAAACCGAGCGTATTGACCACACGTTAGATTTATACAGTGGTAAAGTGACGCCTTACATGATTGATATAAAAATCGATTTTGATAATTTAAGCGATTTAATTCATCACTTTAATAAAGACTGCCAAGAGCTTCGTAATTTCGATATAAATGTACGTAATACCTATATGCATATTTACAATGCAGGTATTACCAAGTTCGATAACGAAAACGATGAGTTTAGTAAATACCAAAAACTTATTAGCGCGTTTCATAATATTGATAACGAACGTGATGCCGTTGAGCGCCAAGGTCGCGTTGCCCTCACCGAAGTGGCCGCCACGATTAAAGGCTTACGTGAAGATTTAGACCGCCTACGCCGTGAAATGAATAGCTTTAATAAAGGCATAAGCCAGCACCGCATTTCAAACCTGCAAGCGTTTAAAATTAATATTATCCCGCGCAAAATGTTGGTAGATAGCATTGATACCATTATCAGTACATCTAACCAAATTGAACAAGGCGATACCCTGGATTTACTCAGCCATGAGCCGTACAGCGAAAGTGCGGTAAACGACGCAAAAGATCATTTAATTAAACTCGCCTCAGACAAAGCAGGCCTGACCCTCACCGATTTATTTGATATTCGTTTTGAAGTGGTTAACCGCGCGGGCGAAACCGAACACTTTGAAAAAATAGATTCGGCTGGTTCAAATGGTACGCGTATCACCATTAAGCTGTTATGTGGCATGTTGTTTATTCGTTACTTATTAAGCGATCAGGAACAAAACTTATACCGTATACCTATTTACATAGATGAAGCGGCTGATATCGATCCGCAAAACCAAAAAGCAATTATAGAAACCGCCCTGAGCTTTGGCTTTGTGCCAATATTTGCTTCGGTTAAACCGCAAATAAGTTGTGATTATATTGTGCCAATTCGTTCAGTAAAAGACGGCGCACAAAACTGGGTAGATGAAAAAGATTGGATTGAGGTTGAACATAAAGACTCTCTACTGGACTAAGAATTAATTGGCTATTCATCTTAGCCAGCTACACTTATTTTTAGATTTTAAATTACCCTCGCCCATGGTAGTTTAAACAAACGCACTTTATTGGAGCAAACGGTATGAAACATATATTTATTGTCGCAGCACTGGCGCTACTTACCGCCTGTACACAAACGCCCGATTGGGATTACGATAAATCAGCAAACTTTAGTAACTACAAAACGTTTGCTTGGGTAGAAAACGCGAGCCTAACCAAAGACACGAATAACTACCAAATCAGTGGCCTTATGGAAAAACGCGTTCGCAATGCGGTAAACAACCAACTAAGCCAACAGTTAGGTATGCAATTGGTTGACGTAGCGCAAGCTGATGTACTTGTTAATTACCATGCAAGTGTTGATAAAGAGCTAGAAGTAGATACCTTTAACGTAGGCTACGGTGCACGTTGGGGTTACTGGGGCACAGGCTTTAACCACGATGTAAGCGCACGTGAGTATGAAGTAGGCACGTTAGTTATCGATATTATTGATCGTGAGTCAAACCAATTAATTTGGCGTGGTGCTAAAGATGGTCGTTTAAAGAAAAAACAAACACCATCACAACGTGAAGCCGCTATTAAAGAAACGGTTGCCAATATTTTAAGCAACTTCCCGCCAAAAAAGCAGCAGTAAGTTTTAATTAATATTTAAAAAGCCCGCAGGCTCGCGGGCTTTTTTGTGAGAAAAGGAATTTTTCGGTGACATTTAAAAAGCTCCTAACCCTTAGCTTATTTTTACCCCTGCTTTGTGCGTTCCATGCGTACGGCACTCAACTACAGTTAAAGCCTGGTATATGGCAAGGAATTTATAAAGATCATTTTGAGTACAATGTACTGGAAATTAAAGAAAACGGAGAACACCGTTTAATAATAGCAAGTATCGCCAATGCATTTTATAGAAATAAATCAATTGCGTTTAGCAATAATGATATCAAATGCAGTCGCATTAATTGCACTATCAAACTTGTTAGCCCTAATAAAGAACATCTGCAATTTACATTGATTTTAAGCCCCTTTTTAGATAATTCATTCGAGGTGTTAGAAATTTATTCTAATGCAGACGATAATTTTGTAATGTCAAAAACGTACCGATTGGAAGAACAAAAAGGGCAATCTACCGTTCGTACATTTATAGGTAAATACCGCTCTAAAATAGATGAGTTAGCTGCTATAGAAAAGACGGGCCTACATGGTTTTTGGGTAGGATTATTAAATTTAGACGGCAAGCAAGAACTAGCAAGTATTGAATTTCACCCCAATAAAAAGTCGTATTTCAATTATTTTACAAATGGGACCAATGACATAATTAGCACCTCTTTTATGCCACAAGATATTCAAGAAAAAGAGAGGATATTGGAAATAACCACCAGCCACCCACTTTTCGCAAATAAGCTAATTATTCATAAAGACAACCGAGAACTTAAAGGCTATATGTACTCAAACCACAAAGGCACAACACTTCAAACTGGCTCGTTCAAATTATATCGTTTTGAAAGGCCTGAGTACCCTTAAAGCTATCACGATTTATACTTGTGCAATAAATCAAGCGGGATATGGCAATAATCATCAGGGTGATTGGTTAAACGGTCTTGATGCTCGGGATCGCTAGGGACATAATTAGTCAATGGCGCTACTTGTACCGCTATTTTTTTTGCATCGTCCCGCTGGCTAATATAGTCTCTGGCGATGTTTAAATGATTACTGTCTTGGCTAAAAATGGCGGTGCGGTATTTTTCGCCTACATCGTTACCTTGTTTATTGATACTGTATGGGTCAATAATTTCAAAAAAATAGCCGATTAATTCATTTAAGGTCACTTCTTGGCTATCAAAGGTAACTTTCACGCATTCGGCATAGCCATCGTATTCACCTTGTGTTGTGTTACTGGTGCCATTGGCACGCCCCGCCTCAGTAGTCACTACTCCAGGTAAATACTTCATAAATTCTTGCACGCCCCATAAGCAACCACCAGCAAAATAAAGTGTGTGCTGATTTAATGAATGGCTCGGTTGTTGTGTTTGCATAATAAAGTGACCAATGTAAATAATTTATAGGATGCAGAGTTACTATTTTGTAACGCTAGATTTGATTATCAAATGCAGTTTTTTATCATTAATGTACAATAGCGCCCAAAATCACCCTAGCTTAGTGAGCTTACCTTATCATGTGATAAAAAATGATAGGTATTTAATTGTTAGCGCCATTGCATAAAATGAGAGTAATGATATGAATCGTGCCCCGCACCTTATAATACCGGCCGTACTAGCCAGTATTTCAACTGTTGCTTATGCAGAGCAGAGTAAAGAAACAGCAACCATAGAACAAATAACAATTGAGGCGTCACCCACCGCCAATACATTACCTGTTGGTACATTTGATTCGCCTATTTCAAATTTAGAGTACGACCCGCGTGTTGACTTGCAATCACGCAATATGGCTGAAGCACAAGCTGATGTAACGATACGCGGGGGTATTTTTGAAAATACCGGCTTTAGAGTCGGCAGTGCAACTCTACTAGACCCGCAGTCTGGTCACTACTTTGCAGAAATTCCTATTGCACCACAAATGCTAACGGGTGCCAGCGTATTAACCGGAGCCGATAATGCACTTTATGGCATGAATAGCTCGGTAGGTACTGTGTCGTTTACTTGGAAACCAATAACAACGGGTGGCAGTGTCTCTTTGGGCGCTGGCTCAAATGACTTTAACCTACAAACAATTCATGCAGGTGTGAGTACTCCAATTGAAGCAAACGCTAATTGGCGTATTGGTTTTGAAGGTGAATATTCGCACTCACAAAGTGATGGTTCAATTGATTTTGGCGATCATGACTTTACCCGTACTTCTGGAAGAGTGCAGTTAACCGGGAGCGATTCACAAACTGATTTATTTTACGGCTTACAAGAAAAGTTTTTTGGTTGGCCAAACCTTTATACCCCCTTTGGTGTAAATGAAACCGAAGACTTAGAAACCCAATTATGGATGCTCAACCATAAGCAAGCCTATGCTACCAACAGTGAATTTGAAGTATCGGCTTATTACCGCAAGCATAACGACCATTATGTTTATTCAAGAGAGAACCAAAGCGCGTTCCAAGCATTTCATGAAACACAAGTAACATCACTGGCTATTTCAGGTCGTCATACGCAAACAAAGTCAGTTGCGGTTAATTACTCGGCGCAATATATAGAAGACAGTATTGACTCCACCACCCTTGAAAATAACTTTACTTCACGTAACTACTTTAAGCTTAGTGTATTGCCTGAATACACAACAGCACTAGCAAGCAACCAGCAACTAACGTTGCGTTTAGGGGCTGCGTTTGATAACACCAGTCGTGATGATTCTGAGCTATCGTTAATTGGTGATGTTAGTTTAAATACCCAAAATAACGATGGCACTGAGCGTACATTGTATTTGTCTTATGCTGAGGCAAGCCAAGTAGCCGGTTATACTGCTATTGGTGGCAGCGAGACTGGTGGGTTGTTCAGAAGTAACGCTAATCTTGAGCGCGAAACCACTAAAAATTTAGAGCTGGGCTTATTGCTTGAGCAACATAGCTGGCAGCTTAACTCCGCGCTTTTTTATCGTAAAGATAACAACCTAACCGATTGGACATTTAACTTTAATTCAAGCTCAGCACGATTTGCACAGCCTGTTGATATTGATACCACAGGCCTTGAGTTTTTAGCCACTAAGCAATTTGATAACGCAGAAATTATTGCCAGCTATATCTACTTACATAAAACAGAAACCTACGGCGCTGAAAATATTGATGCTAGCTTTTACGCCTTAAACTTTCCTGATCATCGTGTAACGCTCGGTGCAATTTGGAACCCGACGGATATGTTAGAGTTTCGAGTAGATAATGAATGGCGTAAACAGCATAACAATGCGCTACGTCGTTCAGGTGACGAGGCGTTATTTACTCAACTGACAGTAAAAATAACTCCACCAGCCCTGCCTAACTTCTTTATCAGTCTTGCAGCTGATAACTTGTGGGATGAGTCGTTTGAAGAAATTCCAGGCACGCCGGGTCGCGGTGAGCAATATACGCTAAGCGCCACGTATAGCTGGTAACAATTTAGCTCGGCGAGGGTGTATCCCACGCTGAGCGTGTTTTTTAAATTGAAATAATAAACAGACTAGCAACAAACTGACTTAAAAATTTTATACCACAGCTCACCCTACTTTACGTACTCTAAAAGCCCAGCGCCTCTTCGCTCTCTTTGTGCATTTATCATTAAAAACGGTATGAACAAAGAGGATTGAATGAGAAGAAAGTGAGAAAAACACGACTCACTAAACCAAGTGATTTTGTGTCTAAGTCACTTACTCTTAAAGCGCAGCGTCTCTTCGCCCTTGTTGTACATTTATCATTAAAACCGTATGAACAAAGAGAATTGAATGAGAAAAAACATTAGCGACAATGCTAAGTGGATACGGAATTGCATTCTCTTAGTGCCACTTTTAGAAACAAAAAGTACGTGTCTACACTTTTCAAGCGTATAAATTGTAAATATATGTGTATTTAATACAATAAATTAGGTTAATTGCTCTAATTCTGTAATTAACGTTAATGCATGTTCATTGGTTGTCCCGCATACATCTAAAGTGGCGCTAAAATCACTACACACTTTAGGGCGCGACTCATCACCAAATAGCTTACATAAATTACGCTCATCTAGCTGAATACAACGTTCTCCGGCCTTTTTACCATTTGGCATACCCGGTATTGGCGAGCTAATACTTGGTGCAATACAACATGCTCCACAGCCTAAACGGCACGCCATTGATTGTGTTTTCATTATAACCTCAGTAATAAATTTCAATTCTATTGTTGCTGTTTTGCATAAAAACAGAGCGATTTGTTCTATTTGCAACCGCATTATGCAATGACTTGTTACATCTTCAAACACACTGTAAACACTTTATTGCGTATCATTAGCCCATCAGCACAATTTATGAAGGAATGCCCTGTGGCGACTAAAAAACAAATAATACTCCCTATCGCGGTCCTTGTTGGTGGCATCGCCCTTGCAGCGGGCTTTTCAGCAATGAAAAAACCACCAGAAGAAAAACCAGATCAAGATACTCGCCCATTGGTTGCAGCACAACCTATTCACCTTGATGCAATCACTCTCGATGTTAAATCGTACGGTATTGTGCAACCTAAAGACCGCACTGAGCTGATTGCTCAGGTAAGTGGCCAAGTTATTTCTGTTGCAGGGCAATTTGTTGAAGGTGCCTTCGTAAAGCAAGGAGATATTTTAGCACGAATTGACCCAAATGATTACGAAGCTGATTTAATTGAAGCCCAGGCTGGGCTCGCCCAAGCAAGTTCAGCGCTTGAGATTGAACGTGCTCAAGCGCATGTTGCTAAAGCTGAATGGGAACGCATTAAAGCAGACTCAAGCGATATTACCGCTTCTGCGCTTTATTTACGTAAACCGCAATTAGCAGAGAAAATGGCGCGTTATCGCTCAGCACAAGCAAGTGTAAAACGTGCTAAACGTAATTTAGAACGCACTTATATTAAAGCCCCCTACGATGCAATTATAAACGCGCGTAGCATTAGTTTGGGTTCTGTTGTAAATCCAGGTAATAGCTTTGGCTCACTCAGCGCCACTTCGGTCGCTGAAGTACGTTTACCGGTTGCCGATAAAGAGCTGCAATATTTAAATAATGGCGGTATTGGTGCAACAGTGTTATTTAGTGCGCAGTTCGCGGGCAAAGAAACCACATGGCAGGCTAAAGTGGTACGCAGTGAAGGGGTGATAGATCAAAAAAGCCGTATGAGCTACTTAGTGGCACAATTACCAACCCCATATGCTAACAAAACTCAACCATTGCGTTTTGGCTCCTATGTTAACGCTAGCATAGAAGGTCGTGCAGTTAATAACGCCATTGTTGTGCCACATCATTTAGTCAAAGAAAATAAAATTGCGATATTAAATGACGATTTAACTCTGTCGTTTAAAACTCTCAATATTATACGTGAACAAAACGGCATGGTGATCGCAGACCAAGGGCTTAATGAAGGTGAACAGCTAATTACTTCTGCCCTTGAATACCCTACCGAGGGAATGGCGGTAAAAATTGAAGACGTTGTAACAACCCCAGACGTTACTCAACTTGCATTGAAACAGGAGTAACTTATGTCTACACGTGAAAAAGGCCTAATTGCATGGTTTGCGCGCAACCCTGTTGCAGCAAATCTATTGATGATATTTATACTTATTGGTGGCATTTTAACGGCGTTTACTATTCGCAAACAAATGTTTCCACAATTTGAAAGTAACTGGATCAGTGTCTCCGCGGTATACCCTAGCGCAGCCCCGCAAGAGGTTGAGGAGGGCATTACCATAAAAGTCGAGGAGAACCTTGAGGGTATAGAGGGAATAAAGCGCCTTATCACCTACTCCAATAGAGGCTCTTCACAAGCATGGATTGAAATAGAAGAGCAGTTTGATCCGCAAGAAGTACTCGATGAAATTAAAGTACAAGTAGATTCAATTAATACGTTTCCTGCGGGTATGGAGCGCCCTATTGTTCGTCGCGATAAGTACAAACAAGAAGTAATGATACTTGCGCTTTACGGTGACATGAGTAACTACCAACTTAAAGAGCTCGGAAACGATATAAAAGACGAGCTTCAGGCACTACCTAATATTAATTTAGTTAACTTTAATGGTGGCCTTAATTACGAAATTGGTATTGAAGTAAGCCCTGATAAACTGCGTGCTTATGGATTAACGTTTAGAGATATTGCCAGTGCAGTGCAAAGCTTTTCTGCCAATATGTCAGCTGGGCAAATTCGCTCTGAAAATGGCTATATTTCAATGCGCGTTGAGAAACAAGCCTACCGTGGTAGCGAGTTTGCAAAGCTACCGCTGATCACCCTTGCCGATGGCGCGCAAGTATATTTAGGTGATGTTGCCACTATAAATGATGGCTTTGAAGAAGGCCTACAATACTCAAAATACAATGGTAAAAACTCATTGTCGTTTGAAGTAAACGCCTCCAAAGATCAAGATATTACCGATGTTGCTAAAGTACTTAAAACCTATATGGCTGAAAAAGAATCGCAACTGCCTGCAGGTGTTAAGCTCTCTCCTATTGTTGATTTAACTTACTACCTCGAAGGTCGCCTCGATATGATGGTCGACAATATGATTTGGGGTGGCTTACTAGTTATGTTGGTATTAGCGCTGTTTTTACCATTACGTTTAGCTTTTTGGGTAATGATGGGTTTACCTGTGTCATTTTTAGGTGCCTTTTTGTTTATGCCAATTGGCTTTTTAGATGTCACCATTAACTTAGCCTCGTTATTTGCCTTTATACTGGTGCTTGGGATAGTGGTTGATGACGCCATTGTTGTGGGCGAATCTGCTAGTGCTGAAATAGAAAAACATGGCCATACACTCGATAACGTAGTACGCGGCGTAAAGCGCGTGGCAATGCCAGCAACATTTGGCGTACTTACCACTATTGCGGCATTTTTACCGCAAACTCTTGCCACAGGCCCAAGTGCGGCTTTTTCTAAAGCCATTGGTGGGGTGATTATTTTATGTTTAATTTTCTCACTAATTGAATCAAAACTTATTTTGCCGGCACATATTGCGGCAATGAAAGATCGTAAAGCAAATCCAAAAAACCCGCTTCACCGTGCACGTAAAGTAATGGATAACGGCCTAAAAAGTTTTGTTGATAACTACTACACCCCGTTTGTTGGCCGCTGCATTCATTATCGCTATACCGTAATTGTCGGTTTTATGTGTTTACTGATTGTCAGTGCGGGAATGTTTGCCGGTGGTTTAGTTAAATTTGTGCCTAACCCTAAAATACCGCATGATTTTCCACGCATTGATATAGAAATGAACTTAGCGTCTTCTGAGCAAGCAACGCTTGAGACAGCTAAAAAAATAGAGCAGCTAATAATGAGCGTTGATAACCAGCTCAAAGAGCAATACGGTAAACCGATGATTCACGATTTATCAGTTAGTTTACGTGGGCGAACGCAAGCAAACATTATGGCTATTTTAGTTGAACCCGACCTGCGCCCCATTGATACCTTTGCACTGAGTGCATTATGGCGCGAACAAATGCCTAACTTACCGGGCGTTAAAACCCTAACCATTCAAGACAGTATTATGAACGGGGGTCGAGACGATGGCGATGTAAGCTTTAAACTCGAAGGTAAAAATGCACAAGTACTTAAAGAAGTCGCTGGTAAACTTAAAACCAAGTTGCAAAGTATGGAAGGCGTAGGCGATGTTAATGACTCAATGCAAAGCGCTACCGATGAAGTACAGCTAGATTTAAAACCACTTGCTTACAGCATGGGGCTTACCCTTGCCGATGTGGCCTCACAAGTGAGCTTTAGTTATTACGGTTTAGAAGCACAACGTATTCTTCGCGAAGGTGAAGAAATCAAAGTGATGATCCGCTACCCAGAAGATGAGCGTAACTCAATCAGCGATATTGACAGCGTACGTATTATCACCCCCACAGGCGCTGAAGTACCATTAAGTGAAGTTGCTAATATTTCATTAGTTGATGGGGTTAATCGTATTCGCCGTGAAAATTCAAAACGCACAGTAAACGTATGGGCTGCGGTAAATACTGACCAAGTAGAGCCATTTGCGATTGCACAACAAATTCGTGATGAGTACTTACCTTCATTACTTAAAAACTATCCAGGGGTGCAAAGTAATGTGGCTGGCCGTATTCAAGAGGAAATGGATAGCGCTGATGAGCAATTACGTGACTTTGCGCTATCGATGATCATAATTTTTGCATTATTGGCTATTCCTCTGCGCTCTTACTCGCAACCATTAATTATTATGTCGGTCATTCCATTTGGTGTGGTTGGTGCCATGTTTGGCCACATGGTACTAGGTATGACCATGAGCAGCTTATCGATGTTTGGCATTATTGCGGTAGCCGGTGTGGTGGTTAATGACTCACTCGTGATGGTAGATTTTGTAAACAAAGCGCGTGCTGAAGGTGTGGCAATAAAACAAGCGGTAATGCAAGCCGGTGCACGTCGCTTTAGAGCCATATTACTAACTTCAATCACCACCTTTATTGGGGTCATGCCGATTATTATGGAAACCAGCTTACAAGCAAAAATTGTAATACCGATGGCGGTATCGCTCGCTTTTGGTGTGCTGTTTGCCACGGTAATAACGCTTATTCTTATACCGTGTCAGTATGTTGCGCTTGAAGATGCAAAACGCCTGATCCGCAAATGGCGCGGTAAAGATGCCCTAGTCGATGGCCAACCAGCAACGATAAATCACTAAATTAAGTAAAATCCCAACCAAAAAGCTCGGTATTATTATGCCGAGCTTTTTATTTATACATTAAACTGCTCGTTTTTTATGCCTTTTACGTTATGGTATTTAATAATCATAATAAATAAGGCACAACTATGAATTCCCCTCAGTCCGAACACATTCCTCAGGAAGCATTTGATTGGTATGACGAATACGCTCACGGTTTAATTGATAGACGCACGTTTATGAAAAAGCTTGGTGGCTTAGCCGCATTGGGCTTTTCAATGACGGTGCTTACAGGTGCATTATTACCTAATTACGCACAAGCCGAGCAAGTCTCATTTAACGACGATGACATAAAAGCCACTTACCAAAAATTTGATTCGCCTAATGGCCATGGTTCAGGCAAAGGCTGCTTAGTGATTCCAACAAATACACAAGGCAAACTACCTGTTGTATTAGTAGTACACGAGAATCGCGGCTTAAATCCATATGTAAAAGATGTTGCAAGGCGACTAGCTAAAGCCAGGTTTATTGCTTTTGCACGTGATGCGTTATACCCACTAGGTGGCTATCCAGGCAACGACGATGAAGGTCGAGCCATGCAACGCACGATGGATCGCGTTAAAATACAAAATGATTTTGTTGCCGCCGCGCACTTTTTGAAGGCGCATCCAAATAGTAATGGTAAATTAGGTGCCGTTGGTTTTTGTTTTGGTGGCTATATTGTTAACTATTTAGCTGCCGTAGACAGTAATTTATTAACTGCGGGCGTGCCCTTTTATGGTACACCTGCAAGTGAAAGCTTACATAAAAACATTAAAGCGCCATTAATGATTCAGTTAGCCGAGCTTGAAAAACGCGTTAACGCCACATGGCCTGAATATGAGCAGAGCTTAAAAGCTAACAATGTTGATTACACTATGCACATGTACGAAGGCGAAAATCATGGTTTTCATAACGATTCAACTGGCCGCTACGATGAAAAAAATGCCGAACTTGCATGGCAGCGTACATTAGCGTTTTTTAATAACCACTTAAGTTAACATTACTAAGCGTGAATTTGTTACTCGTTAATTAATACACGTTTATCAACAATTCCCTGCTTTACTAGCTGGTTCAATAAGTGAGCGGTTTTTTCTCTGCACACATCGCGTAGTAGTCGTACAGCGGGAGTAATCGATTGTCGGCTTGGGCAAATAAGCCACAGCTCCCCTTGGGTGTGCTGATAGTTAGGCATCACAGTCACAACGCGTTTATTTAATAAGTCATCGGCAATATCTAACGCCGATTTAATCGCTAAACCTTTGCCTGCTAAACACCAACGCCTGACTAAATCGCCATCGTTTGAGGCACGTCTGCCCTGCATTTTTACTTTGTATTTTTTTTGGCCATCGGTAAACTCCCATACATTATTGATAATACCTTGCAGCTGATAAAATAACCCTTGATGCTGCGCTAAATCATCAGGGTGTTCTGGCTCACCATATTTAGCTAAATAGGTAGGTGTAGCACAGAGTAGTCGCGGTACGTTGCAAATTTTAAATCCATAAACACTGCTATCACTTGGGGAGCCATAACGCAGTGCAATATCAACCGAATCACGAAAAAAATCGATATTGCTATCGCTAATGTGCGTACGCAAGCTCACACTTTGGTACCTATCCATAATGTCATCAATCCAGGGGATCACTAGGTTGCGCCCTAAATCAGATGAAGTAGCCACCCGCAATTCTCCCTCAATAGCATCATGTTCTCCTTTGAGGTTTTGCCTCGCCGTTTCAAGTACAGCCAGCGCTTGTTCGCATTGGGGTATGTATCGCTCCCCTGCACTGGATAAACGCAAGTGCCGAGTTGTTCTAATAAATAATTCACAGCCAAGGGCTGATTCTACGCGCTTAATAGCCGCACTGGCGGTTGCTGTGCGCATATCTAACTTAGCAGCAGCTAAAGTAATACTTCGACACTCTGCTACTTTTAAAATCAGTTTTAAGTCATTAATCTGCATATTATCTATTTTTATTTGATAATAATTCAATAATTATGCTGTTTATTTTAAATAAAGCAAATTGTATTATGTTGCTAATACACTCAGTGAACACTGTTTATTAGCCCTTTTTATTATGGAGAGACTATGACTCACCCTATTATTCGCGACCTTGAAAGCCGCCATACTGCTAAACGTTACGACGCGACAAAGCACATTTCTCAAGACGATTTAGCGGTATTGTATGACGCGATGCGTCTTTCTCCTTCGTCAATTAATTCGCAGCCTTGGAAATTTGTAGTGATTGAATCAGACGCTGCAAAAGAGCGTATGCACACTACCTTTGCTAATAAGTTTCAATTTAATCAGCCACACATTAAAGCGGCGTCGCACATTATTTTATTTGCTCATAATCCGCAATATACTCGTGAAGATTACGGACACGTAATTGATGCCGATATAAAGAATGGCAGAACTCAAAAAGAAAACCGCGAGCAAGCTTTTGGCGCTTTTGCGTTTGTTGATTTAAATACCGATGAGCAAGGTAATAATGCCGCCTGGACCAAAGCACAAACCTACATTGCTTTAGGCAATACTATGCATGCAGCAGCGCGCTTGGGGATTGATACCACGCCGATGGAAGGCGTTGATGCACAGCTGATTGGTGAAGAGTTTGCAAGCGAATTAGACGGCTATGTGTGTGATGTAGCACTTGCGCTGGGTTACCATGATGCAGAAGAAGACTACAATGCTAAGCTGCCAAAATCACGTTTAAGCAAAGAACAAGTAATTCAGGTTTTATAAGTCAAAGCTGCTCACTATAAATTGTTAGTGAGCAGCTTACTTTACTAGGCTAGTTTTGTGACCACAGACGCACTAATAACTTTGCCCTGATCAACATCTGCGGTAACAGTGCATAAAGCTCCATTGATTAAATTTAAATTAGGAGGGATGTGACCAATATCGGCATCAATGATCACCGGAAATAAACACCCGCCAAAAGCGGCATTTAAGCCTTGGCGATAATCAAACCCCAGATCTTGCCCCTGTAAGGTTACATGGCGGCCAATAATCACCCCGTTTATATCATCAAACATACCGGCTAATTTGAGTGACAATAAAAACCGTGCAACCGTCGCAGGCGTGAGCTCTGCGCTTTCTAAATAAAGCACAATACCTTGCGAGGCACTGTGCTTTTTAAACTCATGCAGTGCCAAAAAAGGCGAATCGAGCAACAGTCCAACCGTATCAAGACATCCACCAAACAATCGCCCTGACATTTCGATACTGCGTTTATCGGTGTAATTTAAACATTGCCATTGGGTGGGTACGCTGTGATCAAATAATGCGTTTGGGTTTTGTGCATAATCAGGTTTACTATGCTGGTGATAAACAGAGGGGGCTTGCTCAAACTCACTGTTAGCCTCATAACTTAGACTTTCAAAAATTTGTAAACAATATGGGTCTTTTTCATCGGGGTGTAACTGAATTAAATTGGCGCTATGCAGTGTTGCCCAATTACATTTTGCTGTCAGTGCACAGGCAATCGTGCTGACATCTGAATAACCCACCAACCATTTAGGTTTGGCATTTTTAATTGCGCCAAAATCAAGTAACGGCAATATTTCCATTGCCAGCTCTCCGCCCATTGGCGGCATAATCGCATCTATTTCATCATCTAATAAAAAGTCCATTAGTTGCTTGGCATGCTGCTTGGCTGTTAGCTGAGTTCGCGGTTCGTTTTGACGTAAAAACTCCCCCTCAACAACCTCATAACCTTTTTGTTTTAAGCCGTTAATGACGATGTCTAACCGTGGGTGATATTTTGATTTGATCCCCGCTGATAAAGAACACACGGCGATTTTAGATCCCATTTTTAAAGGTGCTGGATACAGTATATTTGCCATATTATTTCCTTATTGAAGAATAGGTTACTACCATAACAACATAGCCTACATTTACAAACAATGAATAATAATTGACCGGTATTTAAATCAAATATAAAAACCAAGCATAAAAAAACCAGTGCTTGTTGCTAAGCACTGGTTTTTATAAAACGCTAAAGTGAGTTAACTAATTAAATATACTCAACCTCAATGATTTCGTACTCTACATCACCTTTTGGCGTTTTGATAATCACAGCGTCATCCGCTTGTTTACCAATTAAGCCGCGAGCAATTGGTGAATTAACAGAGATTAAATTACTTTTAATATCTGCTTCATCATCGCCAACAATCTGATATTTAACTTCAGCGTCGGTTTCAACATTAACGATGGTTACTGTAGTACCAAAAATCACTTTACCTGTATTAGGCATCTTTGTTACGTCAATCATCTGCATGTTTGAAAGTTTTGCTTCAATTTCTTGAATACGGCCTTCACAAAAACCCTGTTGCTCACGCGCAGCGTGATACTCAGCATTTTCTTTTAAGTCGCCGTGTTCACGTGCATCAGCAATATCAGATACAATTTTTGGACGGGTAACAGTTTTTAATTCGTTAAGTTCATCGCGCAATAATTTTGCGCCACGAACTGTCATTGGAATTGATTGCATACTTTTCTCACTTAATCCCAAGGCCGTAATTACGGCCTTGGCACATTTCCTTAGTTCAATCGTAGGTGTAGTTCTTGAACAGACGTCACTTTACTGCGGTCATCTGCTTGGTTAGCAGTACAGTTAGCAAATGCCGCATTCAATGTCGTAGTATAATTGGTTTTGTGCTGCAATGCACCACGACGTAACACCTTCGAATCTTCAATCGCTTGGCGACCTTCGGTGGTATTAACGATATAGCTATACTCGCCATTTTTGATTCTATCAAGAATGTGCGGACGACCTTCATATACTTTATTTACACGGCGAACCGTAATTCCAGCATCTTCAAGTGCAGCAGCTGTTCCACCTGTTGCATCTAGCTCAAAACCAAGGTCTGTCATGGTTTTAGCTAGTTCTACAATACGTGGCTTATCGCTATTACGTACAGATAGTAACGCGCGACCACCACGTGGTAAAGTGTTGCTTGCACCTAATTGTGCTTTTGCGAACGCTTCGGCGAAAGTATCACCAACACCCATTACTTCACCCGTAGAGCGCATTTCTGGGCCACGGATAGGATCCACACCTTGGAACTTAGCAAATGGCAATACCACTTCTTTTACGCTGTAGTACGGTGGAATCACTTCTTTAGTAATGCCTTGGCTTGCTAAAGATTGACCTGCCATACAACGTGCCGCAACTTTTGCAAGTGCTACACCCGTCGCTTTAGATACAAATGGAACTGTACGTGCTGCACGTGGATTTACTTCGATTAAATACACTTTGCCATCTTTAACCGCAAACTGTGTATTCATCAAACCAACTACGCCAAGCTCAAGGGCCATATCAGTTACTTGCTTACGCATTACATCTTGTACTTCTTGCGTTAGCGAGTGAGCTGGTAATGAACACGCTGAGTCACCAGAGTGAACGCCTGCTTGTTCAATATGCTCCATGATGCCGCCGATGATGACTTGCTCGCCATCACAAATAGCATCAACGTCAACTTCGATTGCATTATCTAAGAAGTGGTCAAGTAGTACTGGCGCTTCATTTGACGCTGATACTGCTTCGGTCATGTAACGACGTAAATCGTCTTCATCATAAACTACTTCCATCGCGCGACCACCTAGTACGTACGAAGGACGTACAACCAGTGGGAAGCCAATTTCAGCAGACTTAACAATCGCTTCTTCTAAAGAAGTAACCGTTGCATTCTCTGGTTGAAGAAGGTTTAGACGCTCAACAAGCTGTTGGAAACGCTCACGGTCTTCTGCACGGTCGATTGCATCTGGTGAAGTACCAATAACTGGCACACCATTCGCTTCAAGCTCACGCGCAAGTTTAAGTGGTGTTTGACCACCGTACTGAACGATAACACCTTTTGGCTTTTCAACGCGTACAATTTCTAATACATCTTCAAGCGTGATTGGCTCGAAGAATAAACGATCAGATGTATCGTAATCAGTTGAAACAGTTTCAGGGTTACAGTTAACCATAATTGTTTCGTAGCCGTCTTCACGTAAAGCTAATGCTGCGTGAACACAACAGTAATCGAATTCGATACCTTGACCGATACGGTTAGGACCACCACCGATTACCATGATTTTATCTTTGTCAGATGGATTCGCTTCACATTCTTCATCATAAGATGAGTACATATAAGCTGTGTCTGAGCTAAACTCTGCAGCACAGGTATCAACGCGCTTATATACAGGCACGATATCTAACTGGTGACGCTTCTTACGAATTTCTGCTTCAGAAACACCGGCAATTTCAGCGATACGCGCATCAGCAAAACCTTTACGCTTAAGCTTACGTAAAAACTCAGCATTTAAACCAGCCATACCTACTTCGCTGATTGTTGCTTCGTCTTTTAAAATGTCTTCGATTTGTACTAAGTACCAAGGGTCAATCTTAGTTAGTTCGAAAACGTCTTCAACGCTCATACCGTGACGCATTGCATCAGCAACGTACCAAATACGCTCAGCACCTGGCTCACGTAATTCACGGATGATTTTTTCTTTTGCTTTCGGATCATCAAGAGCAACAATTGGGTTAAAGCCCGTTGCGCCAACTTCAAGACCACGTAATGCTTTATGCAGTGATTCTTGTTGGTTACGACCAATTGCCATCACTTCACCCACAGACTTCATCTGTGTTGTTAGGCGGTCGTTTGAACCTGCGAATTTTTCGAAGTTAAAACGTGGGATCTTAGTAACAACGTAGTCAATTGACGGCTCGAAAGACGCTGGTGTTTTACCGCCAGTGATGTCGTTTTGTAGCTCATCAAGGGTGTAACCTACTGCTAGTTTTGCAGCGATTTTCGCAATTGGGAAACCGGTTGCTTTTGATGCTAGTGCTGAAGAACGCGATACACGTGGGTTCATCTCGATGATAACCATACGGCCATCAACTGGATTTACACCAAATTGTACGTTTGAACCGCCGGTTTCAACACCGATTTCACGAAGTACCGCCATCGATGCATTACGCATGATTTGGTATTCTTTGTCGGTTAATGTTTGTGCTGGCGCAACCGTGATTGAGTCACCTGTGTGCACACCCATTGGGTCAAAGTTTTCAATAGAACAAACGATGATGCAGTTGTCTTTTTTGTCACGAACAACTTCCATTTCGTATTCTTTCCAACCAATTAACGACTCATCAATTAATAACTCGCTGGTTGGTGAAAGGTCTAAACCGCGCTCACAGATTTCTTCAAACTCTTCCATGTTGTAAGCCACACCGCCACCGGTGCCGCCCATTGTGAAAGAAGGACGAATAATACACGGTAAGCCGATACGGCTCATAGTATCGCGCGCTTCATCCATTGAATGGGCAATTTCAGCACGTGGACATTCAAGGCCGATGTTACGCATAGCAACATCAAAACGCTCACGGTTTTCTGCTTTATCGATTGCATCGGCTGTTGCGCCAATAAGCTCAACGCCATGCTTAGCCAATACACCATGCTTGTCTAAATCAAGCGCACAGTTTAATGCTGTTTGGCCACCCATTGTAGGCAGGACAGCATCTGGCTTTTCTTTTTCAATGATTTTTTCTACCACTTCCCAGTGAATTGGTTCGATGTATGTTGCATCGGCCATTTCAGGGTCAGTCATAATAGTGGCTGGGTTTGAGTTAACGAGTATAACTCGATAGCCTTCTTCTCTTAGTGCTTTACACGCTTGAGCACCAGAGTAGTCAAATTCACAAGCTTGACCAATTACAATTGGGCCTGCGCCTAAGATAAGAATGCTTTTTATGTCGGTACGTTTTGGCATTATTACTCCGGTTAAATTAGTGGTTACGCGCTTGCATCAAATCGATGAAGTGGTCAAATAATGGGGCTGCATCGTGCGGACCAGGACTCGCTTCAGGGTGACCTTGGAAGCTAAACGCTGGTTTATCTGTACGATGAATACCTTGCAATGTGCCGTCAAATAACGATTTATGCGTAGCACGTAAGTTATCTGGTAATGTGGCTTCATCTGCAGCAAAACCATGGTTTTGTGCAGTGATCATTACAACATCACGGTCAAGATCTTTAACTGGGTGGTTACCACCATGGTGGCCAAACTTCATTTTTACTGTTTTAGCACCTGAGGCAAGCGCTAGTAGTTGATGCCCTAAACAAATACCAAAAATTGGCGTGTCGGTTTCTAAAAAGGTTTTAATTGCATCAATGGCATAAGTACATGGCTCAGGATCGCCAGGGCCATTTGATAAGAAAATACCATCTGGGTTTAAGGCTAGTACGTCAGCGGCAGAGGTTTGTGCGGGTACAACCGTTAGTTTACAACCACGATCTACAAGCATACGTAAAATATTACGTTTAACACCGAAGTCGTAGGCAACAACATGAAACTTTTCATCATCAGCGTGTAAGGTTTTAAACCCTTCACCTAATGTCCAGCTTGATTCGCGCCACTGGAAATTTTCCTTGGTTGAGACAACTTTTGCTAAATCCATGCCTTTTAAGCCTGGGAAGGCTTGCGCAGCTTCAAGCGCTTTTTTCTCGTCTAATTCGTCACCGGCAACAATACAGCCATTTTGTGCGCCTTTATCACGCAAAATACGGGTTAGTTTTCTGGTGTCGATGTCCGCAATACCTAAAATATTACGTTCTTTTAAGTAATCATCTAACGATTGCTCGTTACGAAAATTACTCGCTAGCAGTGGCAAATCACGGATCACTAGGCCTTTAGCCCAAATATGACTCGCTTCTTCGTCTTCGCTGTTGGTACCCGTATTACCGATATGTGGGTACGTCAAAGTTACGATTTGTTCCGCGTACGATGGATCAGTCAAAATTTCTTGATAACCAGTCATAGACGTATTGAATACTACTTCACCGACTGACATGCCGTCAGCGCCGATTGCAGTACCGCGAAACACTGTGCCGTCTTCTAGGACTAACAGAGCGGATTTAGTCAAGTTAAACCTCCTAACAGTAAAAAACGGGAGTAAGCAAATGCTTAACACCCCGCCAATACCCAGAGGGATCGTTAAAACCAGATTTTTGTGAGCTTAAATTGTTTTACGCAGTCTTAAATGATGCCGATAAAAACGCTAAACCTTCAATCATTTTTCTTGCCTAAAACTATTATCATTCCCACTGAAACCCATGATTTTACTAGCCACTAGGGTATAATTGGAAACACGCATTTAGTAATTTTTGGCAAATTGGGGGCATACTACACGAAGATGCTATTTAGGTCTATGCTTATTTAGATAAACACTACAAATAAGTCACTTTAGGTAAAAATAGACCCAAACAGCTAAAAAAGCAACTAAACTACTTAAGATCTAGCACATCTTGCATATCATAAAGTCCAGCCGGTTTATTTTCTAACCACTTCGCAGCCCTTATGGCACCTAATGCAAAGGTCATTCTTGAACTTGCTTTGTGGGTTAATTCAAGCCTTTCTCCAATAGTTGCGAAATAGGCGGTGTGTTCACCTACTATGTCCCCGCCTCTTAGTACTGAATAGCCAATTTCATTTTGCGATTTTGCAGTTTCTACTTGGCTGCGGTCGTATACCGCTACTTCATCATGATCCCACCCTTTAGCCTGTGCAATTGATTCACCAATGGCTAATGCAGTGCCCGATGGCGCATCTATTTTATGACGATGGTGCGCTTCAAACACTTCTATATCTAGGTCGTCACCAAATTTAGTTGCCGCTGTTTGTACTAGGCTAAGTAGTACATTAACACCAACGCTGTAGTTACGGGCAAACACAATAGGAATATGTTTAGCAGCATTTTCTAGTAATGCCATGTCTTCGCTCGTTAAACCTGTGGTACCTATAACCATAGGTAATTTTTTATCCACCGCTGTTTTTAAGTGATTGCGCATACCTGCTGGTAGTGTGAAATCGATAAGTACATCAACATCAACAACCTTGCTTTCATCGCTAAAGCTAATGGTTTTGTCGGCTGCACTGTTTACCTGATTTACATTAATACCCAATAACGATGAACTGCTACGAACATACGCACCACCAAGTTGTGTTCGCTCTTTAATTGTCGCGGCTTCTAATAAGGCTAAGCCCATTCTGCCGTTAGCACCAAAAACACCGATTCGATTCATTGTTATTGCCTTAATCTATTTTAGTTGGATCTATTGCGTAGCCCGACTAATTTAAAACTAAATCCACTATGAGCAATTTTTAGCCGCATTTTGTCGAACACCGTTAGATATTATCTAAAAGTCGTGCAATAGTCAGGTCAGCACTTTATTAAATTATAATAACAATACCCATTTACTTTAGCCATCTATACATTTAAACTTCTCTTTCGCGTCGATTTGGTCTTTGGCTTGCGGGCGCTGTGGTCATCTACTTTTCAATTAAAGAGTGATCTACTAAATTCAGCTAAAAGAGGAGTTTTGGCTGTGGTTATATTAACTGGTTATGAGGAATACAATGCAGCCATCATTTGATAAAAATAAAGCAAGATTTTCTTTGCTTCCCCTACTCACCTTTGTTGCTATTTTTTTAGGCTCAGGCGTATATTTACAATCTCAAGGGGTTGATTACGCGTTTTATCAACTCCCAGCACCAGTCGCTATTTTACCCGCGATTGTTTTAGCCTTTATTTTAAATAAAACCAGCATCAACCAAAGCGTAGAAACCTTTATAAAGGGCGTAGGTAATAACAATATTATTACCATGTGTCTTATTTACTTACTAGCGGGTGCTTTTTCGGCGGTTGCTGGTGCTACCGGCGGTGTGGATGCGGTTGTTAATGCCGGACTTTCACTTATTCCCCCTTCGTTACTACTACCTGGTTTGTTTTTGATAGCGGCGGTTATTTCTACTGCTATGGGCACATCAATGGGAACTATTGGTGCTATTGGCCCAATTGCCTATGCAGTATCTATTAAAACAGGGATTGATCCTGCTTTAATGGCCGGTACCATTGTATCTGGTGCTATGTTTGGTGATAACTTATCAATAATTTCTGACACCACGATTGCTGCTACCCGTACGCAAGGCTGTGAAATGAAAGATAAGTTTAAAGAAAACCTTAAAATTGCAGTTCCGGCCGCCATACTCACTATTGCATTGCTATTATTTTTAACGCCTGCAGCACAAGTAGTTGATACCAAAGACTACGATATTTTATTAGTACTTCCGTATGCCTTTATTTTAGTCTTGGCGGTAATGGGCTTTAATGTGTTTGTCGTGCTGTTAAGCGGTATTGTGTTTGCCGCATTAATGGGCTTTACTGGCAGCTATGAAGGTGCAAGCTTTGTAAAAGATATTTACAAAGGCTTTAGTGAAATGCAGGAAATATTTTTACTGTCTATGTTTATTGGTGGCCTCTCTGAGTTTATTCGTATTAATGGCGGCCTCGACTACATCGCTCAAAAGATTCAAGCTATTACTAAAGTCATTGCCAAATGGCACCGTAAAGTAGCTGATCAGTTAGGGATCGCGGCGTTAGTTGTCACCAGTAATATGTGTATTGCCAATAATACTGTGTCTATTATTGTGACAGGCCCTATTGCTAAAAAACTGGCTGATGATGGCGAAATTAGTGGTAAACGCTCTGCCAGTTTATTAGATATTTTTGCTTGTGTAACCCAAGGGTCTTTGCCTTATGGCGCGCAAGCATTATTACTCGGTGCTACATTTAAAATTAGCCCATGGGATGTTTCAACCTCATCTTACTACTGCTTTATTTTAGCTTTTACCGCGATTGCGGTGATTTGCTTACGTCGTAATAAAGCTTAAAGCTTGTTTAAACAGTGTATTAGCTGCGTGCTAATGCACTGTTTATCTCAATAAATAATTAACAAATTAACCGTGTTTGCTATAATGTGATATTCAGCGTGTCACATAAAATATGGTTATGAAAATTAAAAACTTACTTCCTCTCGTTGCACTAAGTGTGTGTGCCTTAAGTTCAACAGCTACCGCTGCTAATTGGAGCAATACGGCGCTTCATATTAACAACGGCAACCACAAAAACCCATTTACTGAACAAAAATCTAATACCACGGTGTACTCAATTGAACATGCTTCTGGGCATGATTATGGCGATAACTTTTTCTTTATTGATTACAGTACCGACAGCAACGATGATGACTTTCAAGATCAAGACTTTTATTTTGAAGGTTACTCTACCCTTAGCTTATCTGCTGTAATGGACGAAAAAGTAGCGTCAGGGGCGCTCGTTGATGTTGGTCTAACCATGGGTATTAATGCTGCTGGCGATGCTAAAGTAGTTAAATATTTACCAGGCGTAAAATTAAGCTGGGATGTGCCTGGTTTTAATTTCTTTTCAACCCTTATCAGTGCATACATTGATGATAGCGAAGGCGTTGCAAAAGGCGGTGCCCCCATTGAAACTAACAGCTGGATGTTTGATGTAGCCTTTGATTACCCGTTCATGATTGGCTCGCAAAAGTTTAACGTAAAAGGCCATGCAGAGTACATTGCTGAACGAAAAGATGAGTTTGGTAACGATGTGCGTGCTTGGTTTTTAGCCCAACCTATTATTGTATGGGATATGGGACATGCGCTAGAAATGAAAGAAAATACCTTACTGTTAGGTATGGAATGGCAATACTGGCACAATAAATTTGGTACTGATGTTAGCGAATCAGTACCACAAGTTCACTTAGAGTGGACTTTTTAGGTTCTAGGTTCTAGTAACATGATAATTGAAAAGCCTGTCAGTTTATATCTACAGGCTTTTTTAATTGTATAATGACTATTTAAATTACAACTTACACTGCGGGTTTTTACCTTTTGCCTTAGCTGCTTTTTGCTCACTAAGCGCTTTACTCATTTGTGACTGCAAATTGCTAATACGGCTGGTCGGTGCTGGGTGAGTTGATAAGAACTCTGGCGTAGTCCCACTGCCCGCTTGGCTCATATTTTGCCAAAGCGTCACAGACTCTTTGGGATTAAACCCTGCTTGCGCCATAAGATCTAAACCAATTGTATCCGCCTCTGACTCGTGTGAACGACTAAAGGGTAAAACCACACCATATTGAGCGCCTAAACCAAGGCCTTGCATAATTTCATCACGGTATTGCACGTTACCTATTTCAAGCGCCGCATTGCCCAGCTGCATTCCCGTTTGTAAAATAGAACTTTGTGAGACCCGTTCATTTGAATGCTCAGCAATCACGTGTCCAACTTCATGGCCTAAAACAGTGGCAACCTGATCTTGATTTGTGGCTATTTTTAAGAGCCCCGTATGTACACCAATATAACCGCCAGGCAATGCAAAGGCGTTTGCAGATTCATCTTCAAATACCACCACTTCCCAATTTTGAGATGCATATTCTGTAGGAAGCACGGCCACGACTTTTTCAGCAATGCAATTGACGTAACTGTTTACTTTTGGGTCTTTATTTATCGGCTGCGTTTTTTTCATCTCTGCAAAACTGGCAGTGCCCATTTGAGTCATTTGCTGATCTGAGTAAAGCGCAATTTGCGTGCGCCCAGTTGGTGATGTTTTACAACCTGCTAATACTGCACTGGCTAGAACTACCAAAACCAATTTTTTCATTGTGTTACCCTAAAAAAGTTTGTTACTAAGTATAGAATACCAAACGCGGTGTTATTTTAAAATCTTTGCTTTTTGCGATTAAACAATTAAGTTAGCAGGCAAACTAAGTTTATCCAAGGCTACTGCCCTGCTATAATGCTGGGCCTATATTCGTTGTTTTGAGTTTTTAAATGAGTGCTTCGGCTTCTTCTTTTAATACCCGTATTTTATTGCCTTTATTAGCCAGTATTGTCGCGATCACGCCTTTAGCCATTGATATGTATTTACCGGCGATGCTGGTGATTGCCAATGATCTCAATACCAGCATGCCAAATGTTCAAATATCGTTGAGTATATACTTAGCGGGTTATGCATTGGGCATGTTGTTTTTTGGTCCTATAGCGGATCAAATTGGCAGGCGTAAACTGGCACGGATAGGTCTCAGTTTATTTGGCTTAAGTTCACTGGCGTTAGCATTTACCACTGAAGTGCATGCTTTTTGGGGGTTAAGAGCTGTACAGGCATTTACAGGCGCGGCCGCTACGGTTGTCGTCCCAGGGATCATTAGGCATATATATCAAAAAAATACTGCTAAAGGTATGTCTTACGTGTCTATGATTATGATGATAGCGCCTTTACTTGCCCCCTCTATCGGCTCGGTTATTTTAGGCTTTTCGGTATGGTCGACTATTTTTATTGTTTTAGCGAGCTATAGCTTTGTTATTTTACTCTTTGTGCAACGTTACTTAATCGATATTCCAATATTTAAAAATGAGCGAAAAGGATTAGCATTATTCTTCTCAAGTTATAAAGTGGTTTTAAGTAATACGCACGCCCGCGCCGATATTTTAAGCTCGATGCTTGTGTCGTTTGGCTTTTTTTGCTTTTTAACGTCCGTCCCTTTTATTTACCTCGACCTATTTAAAGTATCAGAACGATTGTTTGGCCTGTTATTCGCTTTTAATGTAATGGCGTTGATGTTTGGTAATTTTTTAAATACTCGCGTAGTGCCACGTATTGGCTCACGCAAAATGCTTTATTATGGCTTAATGTGTGGCTTTATCTCTGGCGCAGCATTACTTAGCTTTAGCGTATTAAACTTATCACTTTACTTTATTGTTGCGGCTATTGCTCCGTTGATGATGAGCCTAGGTATAATAGCAAGTAACGCAGATTCGTTGATTTTGATGAAATTTGAGCAAAATACAGGGACTGCAACCGCGGTTATTGGCACCTTACGTTTTGGTAGTGGCGCATTAGTAGGCCCTATATTAGCGGTAATGCATGCACAAAGCGCAGTTCCATTTTCAAGTTTAATGTTCAGCGCAGTTGTACTCACTATTCTAGTGCAGTTAGTTCATTATTTTAAAGACAAAAAAAATGCCTCATAATGAGGCATTTTTTAATTGTATACTTAGTTAAGCATCAGCTGCTTTAGATACCATAACCATTGCAGGACGTAATAAACGACCGTTTAATGTGTAACCTTTTTGCATTACAGCTAACACAGTATTAGGCGTCACATCATTACTTGGCTGAATCGACATTGCTTGATGAAAATCTGGGTTAAACTGCTCACCTTGTGGGTTTACAATTTCAACGCCAAATTTAGCCACTGCATCGTTAAAGCTTTTTACTGTCATATCAATACCTTCTAACAAAGGCTTAAGCGTTTCATTTTCTTTATCAGAGAACTCAATAGCACGCTCTAAGTTGTCTATAACAGGAAGTAATTCGTTAGCAAATTTTTCAAGTGCAAATTTGTGTGCTTTCTCAACATCTTGTGCAGCACGACGACGCATATTGTCAACGTCAGCAGCAGCGCGAACGACGCTATCTTTCTGATCTGCAATAGTTTGTTTTGCCGCTTCTAACTCAGCATATAGCATTGCAATTTCTGCTTCAGGGCTTTGCTCTTGCTCGGCGTGTTGTTCTGCTGCTTCTACTGCAGCCTCAACGTCGGCTTCCATTTGCGCCACTTCTTCGTTCAATTCTACTTCTTGCTCTGGGTTTTGTGTCTGCTCAGACATAAAATATACGCTCCAATTCTTTACAACTGCGGTAATTATGGGGATTGAATAAAAAGATTCAAGAGCCCGATGGCTCTAATAATTTAAATTCTTGGATTATTTTCTCTAATTGCGCTGATTTCGGACAAATAACACAAAAACGACTTTGATATTCCTGATTTTGAAAGTACGGCACAGTGATCACAATGAGATCATCACAGGTGCTAAAAGGTAAGTTTTCAGCACTGAGAATTGAGACCCCATTTTTAAATGCGAGCTTATCTTCCACAAAATTTAAAAATGAAACACCAATATTAAGACTTTGCTCACAATCTATTTTTTTATAAAGGTAGTTTTCGCCCACCACGATACTGTTATCTGAGCCTAATTTTTGGCTTAGTTCACGCGTCCATTGAGTTAAAGAGTCATGACAATTACGCGGTGCCGTATTTGCCATGGCCTGCATTCTGTATAGCCCTTCAATGAGCGTTTGCTGGCTAAATACAGTGTTAAGCCAAGTGGCAAACTCGTAGCGCTGGCCGTCACTAGGATCATCAGGCTTGTTAATGCAAATATTATGGCTTTGCCCTGCTCTATCTAAGAGTAAAATAAGCCAGTTGTTTGCATCAAAGTCGAGCACTTCTACTCTAAATACCTGCTGTGTTCTTACCTGCGGTAGCCCCACACAACAACACACTTGGTAACGTTGACTCAAGCCATGGGCCAATTCGACTAGCTCAGCCTGTTCAGGCTGCCAATAATTAGCAATAGCACCCAAAGTAAAAAACTCATCAAACCAATAGTCAAACCCATCATTGGTTGGCACTCGACCAGCCGATGTGTGTGGTGAATACAACAAGCCTATTTTTTCAAGGCGCGCCATCGCGTTACGCACAGTGGCAGAGCATACCGCCATACCTTTTTGTTTTGCAATTTTTGTTGACGGCACAGGTAAACCATCGCCGTTACAGTACATACTCATAACAGCGGCAAATATTTGCTGATCTCGTGGATTTAGTTTCATGTTATCTACATCTTTATACATGACTGTTATATCGGGGCTAGGTATTATTATTTCAAGTATAAAAAATACAATAAATCTAAATTTTACAGTGAATTAATTAAATCCGCTGGGTATTACTAAAATCCATGTTTTCAAACACTTCTGTTTTAGGTTACTCTACAAATATTAGAACTTTCAGTGTATTTATTATGGACTCTCCCTTTAATACTATCGGCTTAATTGGTAAGCAAAATCACCCTAATGCTGCCGCTACTTTACAACGATTACATACGTTTTTATTAGCTTTAGGCTTTGAGGTGATTGTTGAAAAACGTACAGGGAGTCAACTTAGCGATGTACCAAGCGACAAACTCGTAAAGCTCGTTGATTTAGGCGAGCGTGCCGACTTGGCGATTGTGGTTGGAGGTGATGGCAACATGCTGGGTGCTGCACGGGTGCTTGCTCGCTTTGATATAGCCGTAATTGGTGTAAATAGAGGTAATTTAGGCTTTTTAACTGATTTGAATCCAGAAGGGTTTGAGGGCAGTTTAGAACAAGTACTCAGTGGCGATTACATTGAAGAAAAACGTTTTCTATTAGAAGTTGAAGTGTATCGACATAACGAACTTAAAAGCGCTAATTCTGCCGTAAACGAAGCTGTGCTCCATGCTGATAAAGTAGCACATATGATTGAGTTTGAAGCCTTTATAAACGATGACTTTGTATTTTCACAACGTTCCGATGGTTTGATTGTATCCACTCCAACAGGGTCAACAGCCTACTCTTTATCGGGCGGCGGCCCTATTTTAACCCCAGAACTCAACGCCATGTCATTGGTTCCTATGTTCCCGCATACTTTATCAAGCCGCCCTTTAGTGGTAGATGCCGATAACGAAGTACGTTTAAAGCTTAGTTTAGAAAATACCGATAGCTTACAGGTAAGTTGCGACAGCCATGTTGTACTTGCCGTATTACCCGGTGATGAGGTCGTTATTCGCAAAGCAGATAGAAAATTACGATTAATTCACCCAAAAAATTACTCTTATTATAATGTGCTTCGTAAGAAGTTAAACTGGGGTAGCCGATTATACTAATTTTATTGCCAAACATGCAACTTTAGCGCAAAATATTGGACTAGAAATTTTAAATATCGTCAGGAAAAAGTAGTAATGAATTATGTGGTATTTCTTGCTTTATTATTGTTAATTACTTTACTTGGCAGTTACTTACTCATTGAAAGTAATCGTAAAAAGACTATTGAAGCAAAGAAAAAGCTGTTTAACGAGCGCGTTGCAAGTACTCATTCACGTTTAAAAATAAAACTTAACGAGTTACTTGATGCAAAAGTCATTAGTGCTAAACACCTTCCTCGAATTCAAGCCGTTGTCAGTAATTTTTTTGTGGTACAGCCACACACTGATGAAAATTTAAATAAGCTAGAATCGCTATGCGATTTACTTATTAATATACTTAACGAAGAACTAATAAAAACCTATAAAAATAATAACAGCCAAGCTTTTTCCGATACCACTCAATATTTTATAGCAGAGTTACCAGCTCAAGGTATTTTATATAATAAAAACTTTTATCAAGAAGTCCTTCCTACGCTAATTTTAAAGTTAAAAACTGATGACATAGCGCAACCAGTTGATAGTATTGATCTTAACGATGAAAACCTCCCTATTGATGAAGAAAAAAAACATTAATTGAGTCCAGCCTTGCTTAAAATATAGAAATTTAATTTGCAAAAAACCAAAACACTGTATAAATTAACAGTTAATTCACTGGATGGATGAACAGTATGTTAATTGGTTTAGAAATTAAAAATTTTGCAATCGTAAGTAATTTAAGCACAGAATGGCATTCGGGCATGACCGCTATCACCGGTGAAACGGGAGCAGGTAAATCAATCGCCATTGATGCATTATCATTGTGTCTTGGAGAGCGAGCAGAAGCGTCTGCTGTGCGTCCAGGAACTGATAAAGCAGAGGTAAGTGCACAATTTGATTTAAGCAATTTACCACTCGCTCATGCTTTTTTAGAAGAGAACATGCTTAATAACGACGACAACGAATGTTTACTTCGTCGAGTTGTTTGTAAAAATGGTCGCAGTAAAAGCTACATTAATGGCAGCCCAGTTACCGCTGCACAACTAAAAGAGCTAGGCCAATATTTAATTTCTATTCATGGTCAACATGCGCACCAGCACCTATTAAAGGCAGAGCATCAGCTACAATTACTCGATGCATATGCAGGCCATCATAATCTTGTTAATGCTGTAAGCCAGCGTTATAAACAATTTGCTGATTTACAAAAAGAATTTAAACAGCTAGAACAACAGCAGCAGCAACAAGCCGCACAAAAGCAACTATTGGAATATCAAGTCGCAGAGCTTGATGAATTTGCATTGCAGGCAGATGAATTTGAGCAAATAGAAGCTGAACATTATAAACTCAGCAATAGCCAAACTATATTGCAAGTCTGCCAGCGCGAGTTGCAGCATTTATATGAAAATGATGAACAAAATGCGTGTTCCATTTTACAGCACAGCGCCCAACAATTTACTGAACTTGCACAGTATGATGAAAGCTTAGCCAGTGTGGCAACATTATTATCAGAAGCCGCTGTTCAAGTTGAAGAAGCAAGCCGAGAAGTACGTAATTACACTGAACAAGCCGACTTGGATCCTCAGCGATTAACTGAAGTAGAAAACAGACTCAGTGGTGCAATGGACTTAGCCAGAAAACACCATATAAAACCCCAAGAGCTTGTTGGATTTCATCAAACTATTGCACAAGAGCTCGAGTCGATAAGTAATAACAGCTCACGTCTTGAGCAACTTGAAGGTGAAATTGAACATGCCCTTGAGGATTATCAAAACGCCAGTGAACAATTAAGTGCAAGTCGCCACCAATATGCGAATACATTAAATGGATTGATCAGCGAAAGCATGGCTAATCTATCTATGGAAAATGGCGTATTTGAAATAGCATTGACTGCACAAAACGATCGCGCTCCAAATAGCTTAGGCTTTGATAATGTTTCATTTTTAGTATCAACAAACCCAGGGCAACCATTGCAACCTTTAGCAAAAGTAGCCTCGGGTGGTGAGCTATCACGCATTAGTTTGGCTATTCAGGTTATTATTGCGCAAAAAGTCACGACCCCTACGCTTATATTTGATGAAGTGGATGTTGGTATTTCTGGCCCAACAGCTGCTGCTGTTGGTAAACTACTGCGCCAACTAGGTAAGTCTACGCAAGTAATTTGTGTGACCCATTTACCGCAAGTGGCCAGTAGCGCTCATCAGCAGTTTTTTGTTGCCAAAGAAATTGCAGACGGTGAAACATTTACGCATATGCTGGCATTGAATAAAGATGGTCGAGTAAATGAGATTGCTCGATTACTGGGTGGTGATAACATTAGCAAAACAGCTAAAGCAAATGCAAAAGAGCTTATAAAAGCGCACGGATAAAGTGAATCGCTTTACAGTGCGTTACCTTGATACGGTGAGGATACATTAATGCAAACGACGGTCATTTATTTTGGCTTAGCAATTAACTGGCTGCTATTGATTGTCAGTATACTTTTGGCTGTTTTTAGTAAGTTTAAACATACACAATTTAAGCAGAGCTTATATCGCTTTTTAAATGTGGCATTAATTGTACATATTGTTATTGCTGTTATGTTAGTTTTTAGCAGCACAGCTATTAGTGGCTTAATAACACTAAGTTGGTTAGTTATTGCCCTACAGCTTGTTTGTAACGTTATCTGTTATAAAAGTGTGAAACGTCGACAAGCCAGAGTGAAACCGAGCCTTGATCACTTCTCGATGGATTGAAACATTAATCAAATGAAGCAAGTTACACGCTCACTTGCCTAGATTAATAAATTGATATTTTATTGAATTAGTGAAAATTAATTCAAAAAGCCATACTTGTAGAATAATTGATACAAAAAGAGTCAGCATTATGATCTGAGATTTAATTTATTGCTTCTTAATGGCTTTTTTAAGAGCCCTCTAATGCCCACTTTTAATCTTTATAATTTAAGTGTAAACCTATTTGTTGGCATTAAAATCAAGGCACTTTTATACAACAAATAACTTATATTTAATTTAGAAACGTTAATTTAGGGTTGATATAAGTGTTTTTTTTAGTCATTATTTAAAAAATATCAGGGATGAACAATGTTATTTTTTAATATTTACTTCTGTGATATTAATTCTCTTTGTCATTAAATATAAAGAGCATGATATAAAAATAACTTTAAGGATTAAAAATGAACAAGCTTACTCTTATCGTTCCCGCATTACTTATACTTTCAGGGTGCAAAAGCACAGATATAAGCCGTGCGGTAAAAGACGGAATTAATGGTGCAATAAATAGTGCTTCGAGCACTACAAATCAAGCTATTATGCCATCTAGTTCAAAAACTTATACAACAACAGAAGAAAAAATCTACACTTACAAAGCAGAAAAAGAATCAAGAGATTTTGGTAATATTTCCCTAGCTAAAACCGCTGTAAATCCTACAAAACAAACTAGAGTTCTAATTAACCAGTGTTTACACCCTCGGGTTGGTGAAGTTAAATGCGAAGCTTATATGCATGAAATTAGCCCTGAAGGCTGGATAGTCGATTCACAGAATAATAAAATATACCTTGAAAAACGTTCAAGGTATAACGATAAGGTCGTACCGGCAGGTAATTATTATATGAAAGTAAAAACAAAGGGCGTAGCTAAAGAGAGCTATGCTGTTGGTGATATCACAATTATGCCATTCGTTACAAACTATGTTGATATAACATTTGAATAAAAACAAATATAAAAAAAGCAAACCCGAAGGTTTGCTTTTGACTCCATTCTAACAAAAGCATTATTTACACTTTTAAATAATCCATAATCCCTTCTGCAGCGTTACGCCCCTCAAATATAGCGGTGACCACTAAGTCTGAACCACGAACAATATCGCCACCAGCAAATATTTTAGGATTAGTGGTTTGATGTGTAAATTCACCTTGCTCGGGTGCATTAATACCACCCCAGTGGTTAATTTCTACGTCGTACTGCTCTAACCAATCCAATTTATGTGGCTTAAAACCAAATGCCATAATCACTTGTGTGGCTTCAATAATATGCTCTGAACCCGGTACTTCCTCAGCGCGACGGCGGCCGTTTTCATCGGCCTCGCCAAGCTGAGTTTTTACCATTTGAACACCGGCTACAGCGCCTTTTTCATCAAGTACAATCCCTTTAGGCTGAACGTTATAAGTAAAAATTACGCCCTCTTCTTTGGCATTTTTTACTTCGCGTTTTGAACCAGGCATGTTCTCTTCATCACGACGATAAGCACACGTTACTTTTAACGCGTTATGACGAATGGAGGTACGCACACAGTCCATTGCTGTATCACCACCACCTAGTACCACTACTTTTTGGTTTGCCATATCAATGCAAGCTTGTTTAGACTCATCGTAACCCATAACACGATTAGTGTTACCAATTAAAAATGGCAGGGCATCATGCACCCCCGGTGCATCTTCGTTCTCAAGCCCCGCTCGCATACTCTGATAAGTCCCCACGCCCAAAAATACAGCGTCATACTCATTAAGTATTTCATCCATGCTAATGTCTTTACCTACTTCGACATTAAGCTTGAATTCAACACCCATTTCGGTAAATATTTCACGACGTTTTTGCATGACTTCTTTTTCTAATTTAAAAGAAGGAATACCAAAGGTTAACAGCCCACCAATTTCAGGGTGACGGTCAAATACCACAGGCTTTACGCCATTACGCACTAAGATATCTGCACAGCCCAGGCCCGCAGGCCCTGCGCCAATAATGGCAACTTTTTTATCAGTCCATGTCACATAGGACATGTCTGGTTTCCAGCCCATTTTAAACGCGGTGTCGGTGATGTATTTTTCAATATTACCGATTGTTACTGCACCAAACTCTTCATCTAATGTACATGAGCCTTCGCATAAGCGGTCTTGCGGGCATACTCGTCCACACACTTCTGGCAAACTGTTAGTACGGTGCGATAGCTCAGCGGCCTCTAAAATACGCCCTGTACGGATCAGTTTTAACCATTGTGGAATATAGTTATGTACTGGACATTTCCACTCACAATAAGGGTTACCACAATCAAGGCAACGATCCGCTTGTGAATTAACCTGATTTTCTGAAAAGGGTTCATAAATTTCTACGAACGATTTTTTACGCGACGAGATTGGTTTTTTGCGTGGGTCTACACGCTGCACGTCTATAAATTGATATACATTTTCGCTCATACTGCCCCCTTATTGCGCCTGAACACGTAGTTCGGCGCTACTGCGAGCGCGGTGCCCGAGTAAACTTTTTACGTCACTTGATTTAGGTTTTACTAATTTGAACATCGGTAAATAAAGTTCAAAGTTAGCTAAAATAGTTTCTGCTCTGCATGAGCCTGTTAGCTCTAAATGATCAGCAATTAAGCCGCGTAAATGCTCTTGATGTGAACTCAAATCATCTAAAGTAACCACTTCAACCAACTCTGGGTTAATGCGTTTCTCAAAATCACCTCGTTCATCTAAAATGTAAGCGAAACCACCGGTCATACCTGCACCAAAGTTCACTCCTACATTACCAAGTACACACACAACGCCACCGGTCATGTATTCACAACCGTTATCACCTACGCCCTCAACAACGGCTTGCACGCCTGAGTTACGTACAGCAAAACGCTCGCCTGCACATCCTGCTGCAAACAATTTACCGCCGGTTGCACCATATAAACAGGTATTACCAATAATTGTTGCTTTATGACTTTCAAATGACGAACCCAGTGGTGGGCGAATAACTAGCTTACCGCCGGCCATGCCTTTACCAACGTAATCGTTAGCATCGCCAACCAAAGTCATTTCAAGACCACCAGCATTCCATACACCGAATGACTGACCAGCTGTACCATGTAATTCAATAACTACTGGATCTGCGGCCATGCCTTGATTACCGTGTTTATCAGCAATATAACCAGAGAGCATAGCGCCAACCGATCTATCGGTATTACAAATACGACTTACTAATGAAATGCCGCTTGAGTTATCTATTGCCTCTTGTGCCTTGCCCAGTAAGCTCTCATTTAACTCACCTAAATAATGCGAGCTATTTGGTGCACTGCAAAACAAAGTTTCACCTGTTGGGTTATTTGGCTGAGCGATAACCGCTGATAAATCTATTTTTTGCAGCTTCGCTGTTTTGCCTTCAATGGCTTCGAGTAAGTCTAAGCGACCAATTAAATCGGTTAGGTTTGCAACCCCTAAACTTGCCATAATTTCGCGCGCTTCTTGAGCAATAAACTTAAAGTAGTTCATCGCCATTTCTGGCAGGCCATGATAATGCTTTTGACGTAATGTTTCGTCTTGTGTTGCCACACCTGTCGCACAGTTATTTAAGTGACAGATTCGTAAGTATTTACAGCCTAATGCCACCATAGGCCCTGTGCCAAAACCAAAACTTTCGGCGCCTAAAATGGCCGCTTTGATGATATCAAGGCCCGTTTTTAAACCACCATCTGTTTGCAGGCGAATGCGATGGCGAAGGCCATTTTCTACCAAGGCTTGCTGTGTTTCAGCAAGTCCCAACTCCCATGGGCTGCCAGCGTATTTAACCGAGGTTAATGGACTTGCACCTGTGCCACCATCATAGCCTGAAATAGTAATTAAGTCGGCATACGCTTTCGCTACACCGGTTGCAATTGTGCCAACACCCGGTTCAGATACCAGTTTTACAGAAATCAATGCATTCGGGTTTACTTGTTTTAAGTCAAAAATCAGCTGGGCTAAATCTTCGATAGAATAAATATCGTGATGCGGCGGAGGTGAAATAAGTGTCACACCCGGTACCGAGTAACGAAGCTTGGCAATATAGGGAGTGACTTTTTCACCTGGTAGTTGTCCGCCTTCCCCTGGTTTAGCGCCTTGTGCCACTTTTATTTGAATAACATCAGCGCTACGTAAATAATGGGGCGTTACACCAAATCGACCCGAGGCTACTTGTTTAATACGTGAATTTTTTTCTGTACCGTAACGCAGCTTATCTTCGCCACCTTCACCAGAATTTGAGCAGCCACCTAAACGATTCATGGCAATTGCGAGTGCTTCATGCGCTTCTGGCGATAATGCACCAATACTCATGGCCGCTGAGTCAAACCGTTTATAAAGCTCAGTGGCAGGCTCTACCTCATCAATGCTTATACCCTTTTCTGGCAGCTTTAATGTCAACATATCGCGCAGAGTCGCAACTGGACGGTGATTAACTAGCTTTGCGTATTCGCTGTAATCACTGTACTCGCCGCTACGTACTGCTTTTTGTAACGTTTGAATCACATCAGGATTGTAAGCATGGTACTCGCCGCCGTGAACGTATTTAAACAAGCCACCATGGCTTAATAATTTACGTTTACTAAGCGCCAGTTTATGCAAGCTTTGCTGATCGTCATCAAAGTCGCTAAAACATGCCCCTTTAATACGACTCGCCACGCCTTTAAAACACATCTCAACAATAGCGTCCGATAGACCAACCGCTTCAAACAACATTGAACAACGATATGAAGCCACGGTACTAATGCCCATTTTAGACATGATTTTGTACAAGCCTTTATTAATTGCTTGACGATAAGCCAGTGTAACTTCACTGTATGACTTATTAATTACCTTGGTATCGCTCATAGCCACAAGTGACTCGTACGCTAAATACGGGTAAATTGCGGTTGCACCAAATCCAAGTAGTACCGCAAATTGATGCGCATCGCGAACGCTGCCAGTTTCAATAATAATATTTGACTCACAGCGTAAGTTATTATCTACCAAGCGTTTTTGTACCGCACCCACCGCCATAGCAGCAGGAATAGGTAATTGATTGTCATCAAAGTTACGATCCGTTAATACCAGCATAATGCAGCCAGATGCGGCTTTTGCTTGTGCTTCATCACAGATGCGCTTTACCGCATTCTCAAGGCCTTCTTCTACGGTATAAGTAATATCAATCTTACAATAGCTGTAGTGCGCTTCATCGGCGTTAAGTAGCTGCTGCATATCAGCGTACATTAAAATAGGCGTATCAAATTGCAGGCGTTTAGCGTGCCCTGTTGTTTCATTAAATACGTTTTGCTCACTGCCAATACACGTTGCCAACGACATTACATGGTTTTCACGTAACGGATCAATTGGCGGATTAGTAACCTGAGCAAACTTTTGACGGAAATAATCATAAAGTGAACGGTGCCCTTCGCTCAGTACGGCAAACGGCGTATCGTCACCCATTGAGCCAGTGGCTTCTTGCCCATTTTCACCCATGACACGAATGACGCTGTCTAGCTCTTCGTTAGTATAGCCAAACATCTTTTGGTATTTGACAAGGGTTTCATCATCAAATGAGCGATTGCCCGCATCTTGCTCGGTAAGTGCTTCAAAAGGCGTTAATCGTTTAACGTTTTCTTCTAACCACGACTTATAAGGGTGGCGTGATTTTAAATCTTGGTCAATTTCATCTGAATGCCAAATTTTGCCTAATTTAGTATCAATAACGAGGAGTTCGCCCGGGCCAACACGTCCTTTTTCGACCACTTCGTCAGCGGTGTAATCCCATATCCCAACTTCAGAGGCTAAAGTAATAAAGCCATCTTGAGTAATGATATAGCGCGCAGGGCGCAGGCCATTACGGTCTAAGTTACAGGCAGCAAAACGCCCATCCGACATAACAATCCCTGCAGGGCCATCCCACGGTTCCATATGCATAGAATTAAAATCATAGAATGCGCGAAGGTCGTCATCCATAGCACGGTTTTTTTGCCATGCTGGCGGTACCAGCATACGCATCGCACGGAATAAATCCATACCACCGGCTAAAAACAGCTCTAGCATATTATCGAGGCTAGATGAGTCAGACCCTGTTTCATTAACAAACGGCGCTGCGCTTTGTAAATCAGGAATAAGCGGCGAAGCAAATTTATAAGAGCGTGCACGGGCCCACTGACGGTTACCTTCAATAGTATTAATTTCACCATTGTGCGCTAAATAACGAAATGGTTGCGCTAAAGGCCAGCGAGGCTGTGTGTTTGTAGAGAAGCGTTGATGAAAAACACAAATAGCACTGGTCATGCGAATATCAGCAAGATCGAGATAAAAATTTGGCAAGTCAGCAGGCATCATTAAGCCTTTATAGATGGTGACTAGCCCAGATAAGCTCGCAATATAAAATGATTCATCATCCATCAAGCGCTTTTCTGCACGACGACGTGCAACATATAAACGTCGCTCTAAATCTTTAGAACGCCAGCCTTCAGGCGCACTAATAAAAATTTGTTCAAACCCAGGCAATTGCTTTAGGGCTATAGGTCCTAACATTGATGGATCGGTAGGGACAACACGCCAACCTAAAATATTAAGCGTTTCTTTTTCTAGTTCTTCGCTTAAAACATCTTTAGCTGCTTGTGCTAATACCGGATCAGCATTGAGGAAAATCATCCCAACGGCGTAATTTTTACCTAAATGCCAATTATTTTCAGCAGCAATAGCACGAAAGAAGCTGTCTGGTTTTTGAAGTAACAAGCCACAACCATCGCCCGTTTTACCATCAGCAGATATACCGCCGCGGTGCTGCATGCGATCTAAACCGGTGATCGCCGTACGGATGAGTCGGTGACTCGCTTTGTTATTAACTTGGGCTATTAAGCCAAAGCCACAATTATCTTTTTCTAGTTTTGAGTCATATAACATGGACCCCTCCCCTTGCTGCACTGTTAACGTGGATGAACGGCTCGACGATTTGCTAACAGACGATCAAAATTAGCGTTATTCCTAAACTGAGTCAATATCTTTCTGAATATATATTCATTATATTGAATATATTTCAACTTCATTAAAAATCATAAAACAATGCTAAATATTAACATTTGAGTAGATATTGGATCGAAAACTTTAATGACACCGGTGTTATTTTTAATAACTTGTAAATAAAGCCTCCTCACAATAAGCAGTTTACGTAAACGTAAACGAGCCACAATGTGAATAACTATTCACCGAATGTCATTCAATCATTTTTGCTTTATTCGTAATACATCTAAACATGACATTTAATTACATCGACTTTTATTAGCACATAGTTTATTCAATGAATTTGCACGTTAGTCTTATGCTATGCATTAATTATCAACTTTCTTTGCTTTACGTTGAGGTAATCTCACCCCGCAGCGGACACTTTTTATGTCCGCGGACATATAAAAATAAAAAGTAATTAAATTCAAAAAGATAAAAAATGGAGCGCTATTCGAGTATCGCATAACTATATTAATTTTGAGGGCATTTAATGTTTACTATTGGCTTATTTTTAATTTCACCAATTATTCTGTTTATTGCCTCGCTAATGATTACTGTGTTTGAAAAACACTAAGCAAAGAGAACAAATAATGATTAAAGACACTAGCGGGCAAGACATGCAAATCTCACGACCTATAAATTTTAAAAAAACATATGGCTGTTTATATTTATTGTGGGCTTAGTTGCTCTATGTGTATATGCATTATTAAATACTGATCAAGAAGGTACTATCTCGGTTGATAGAGTAAGCCTACAAATAGCCACAGAGGTGCGCCAATCGCTAATACGCGATGCTGCAGCCAGCGGTAAAATTGTGGCCGCCAGAGCACCAAAAGTTTACAGCCCTGAACGAGGCTTTGTTTCATTGAAGGTAAATGCTGGTGACTCAGTAAAACTGAATGATGTAATAGCCATGGTTGAGAGCCCCAAGTTCACAAACGAATTAAAGCAGCAACACTATTTTAGCTCGTCTTGAAGGCGAGCTACGATTTTTATTAGCCGATGAACCAACTGGTAATCTCGACAGCCTTATGGCTCGTCAAATAATGGAGCTGCTTGAACAAATAAATCGTGATGGCGCAACCATTGTCATGGTTACCCATGATGCAGAACTTGCTCGGCGTGCCCCTCGAAACATTCAAGTTGTAGACGGTCAACTTGCTGATTTCACCTTGTACCAAGGTGCACAAAACCTTAAAAAACGAGTTCGTTCAAGGCTATGGTTGGGTTTGCTAAACTTCCACCACCTATAATAACGACGGTTGACTGGCATTCATTACTCGACCAATTACAAAGCCAATGGCAATTTAATTTCGACCTTCAAAAAGACATCACTACACAAGCCGATCAAACCCAAATAGAACAATTGCTCATTAACCTGTTGAATAATGCACATGAATCAGAGTCGCTAGCAGAGCATATTAGTTTAAAAGTAACACAAGATAGTCTCGGCACTCATATTAATGTGAGCGACAAAGGAAAAGGCATGAGTGAAACAGTTATGGCTAGTGCGCTTATCCCTTTTTGTTCTACCAAGGTGGCAGGAAGTAGATTAGGTTTGGCACTGTGTCGAGAAATTATTGAAGCCCACCATGGGCAAATTAGCCTACACAATCGGGACGTCGGCGGGATCAGTGTTTTTGTAAGTTTACCTTGAGAGTTGTTTAGCTTTAAGGCTGAAAACTCATCCAATTTAGAAATGATACAATCGCGTTCTGAAGTTTATGACCTAGGGGGCTAAGTAAAAACCGCGAAAAGCTGCCTACTCATTCGGTACTGTCATCGTATAAGCAACTATGAGTAAATACTTTATAGACATAAAAAAAGCTGCAAATTGCAGCTTTTTTTTACCTAAACGCTTATTCAGCGTCTGCAGGTTTATGCTTTGCAGCTGTTTCAGTGATCAGTGGTTGTAATTCACCACGTTGAAACATTTCAATGATAATGTCACAGCCACCAATTAACTCGCCTTCAACCCAAAGTTGCGGGAAGGTAGGCCAGTTAGCGTAAGCAGGAAGCTCTGCACGAATGTCTGGATTAAGTAAAATATCCACATATGCAAACGGTTCACCGCACGACATTAATGCTTGTGATGCTTGTGAAGAAAAACCACAATTAGGCAGTTTTGGTGATCCTTTCATGTATAAGATGATTGGGTTTTCAGCAATTTGCTGTTTAATTTTATCGATGGTTTCCATTTACAACCTCAAAATGACGATAGCGAACACATTAGGCCTTGAAAAAGTTTCACTGTGGCCTCAGATATATAGATTAACATAGGCAATTAAAGCCTCAATCTTAAATAGCTTTAGCAAGAGCATTGCTGTTTGCTAAAACTTGAGTAAAATACTCAACAATTATAGTAACACTATATTCCTGTTTGGTATAGATAAGTGCCCTGTTTGCGCAGGCATTACGTATTACTAAATAGACTATCAACCAAAAGAAGATGGAGATAAAAAATGGCATTTGAACTACCGTCACTACCGTATGCAATTGATGCACTTGAGCCACATATTTCACAAGAAACGTTAGAGTTTCACCATGGTAAACACCACAACACTTATGTGACTAAACTTAACGGTTTGATCCCAGGCACTGAGTTTGAAGGTAAATCACTTGAAGAGATCGTATGTTCTTCAGAAGGCGGTGTATTTAACAACGCTGCTCAAATCTGGAACCACACTTTCTACTGGAACAGCCTATCTCCAAATGGCGGTGGCGCTCCAACAGGTGCAATTGCTGATGCAATTAACGCTAAATGGGGCTCATTTGACGCATTTAAAGACGCGTTAAACGACAAAGCAGTAAATAACTTTGGTTCAAGCTGGACGTGGTTAGTTAAACTAGCAGATGGTTCACTAGACATCGTTAATACATCTAACGCTGCAACACCATTAACAGATGCAGGTGTTACACCAATCCTAACCGTGGATTTATGGGAACACGCATACTACATTGATTACCGTAACGTGCGTCCAGATTACCTTAAAGGTTTCTGGTCACTCGTTAACTGGGAATTCGCGAACGCTAACTTCGCATAATTAGTTTTAAACTAATCTTTAAAAGACGCTTAGGCGTCTTTTTTTATGTCCGCTACTTTATTTGATTAAGGTTATACGTAGGTTGTTTTCTAAAAGTGCATCATGATCATTTTTCATATAAATTTTTAATTTTATTGCACAAAAATTTAAATTCGTGACTAGACTTTAAATGGTGAATACATTTTCCAAGTAGGTTTCGGAGGTCATTATGACTATTTTTGATCACTACCAAGCACGTTATGAATCAACACAAGAAGAAGAGTACAGTGTTGCTGAGTTTCTAGAAATTTGTAAAACCGATAAGTCTGCTTATGCCAGTGCTCCTGAAAGATTACTGATGGCCATTGGCGAGCCTAAAATGGTAGATACCGCTACCGATACTCGTTTAAGTCGCTTATTTTCGAACCGTGTTGTTGCACGTTACCCTGCATTTGCCGATTTTTATGGTATGGAAGACGCCATTGAGCAAATTGTTTCTTATCTAAAACACGCCGCGCAAGGATTAGAAGAGTGTAAACAAGTGCTTTACTTGCTTGGTCCGGTAGGTGGCGGTAAGTCATCGATTGCTGAAAAGTTAAAGTATTTAATGCAACAAGTGCCTATTTATGCAATTAAGGGCTCCCCGGTTAATGACCATCCGCTGTCATTATTTGATCCCGTTGAAGATGCCAGCCTACTCGAAAAGGAATATGGAATTAAGTCTCGTTACCTCAAAACGGTAATGTCGCCATGGGCCGCAAAACGTTTACAAGAATTTAATGGTGATATTAGTCAATTTAGAGTGGTTAAACGCTTCCCATCAATTTTAAATCAAGTTGCGATTGCTAAAACAGAGCCCGGAGATGAAAACAATCAAGATATTTCTGCTCTTGTCGGTAAGGTCGATATTCGCCAACTTGAACACTTTGCACAAAATGATCCTGATGCTTATGCCTATTCAGGCGCATTATGTTTAGCCAACCAAGGCTTAATGGAATTTGTGGAAATGTTTAAAGCCCCCATAAAAGTGTTACACCCACTGCTAACAGCCACACAAGAAGGTAACTATAACGGCACAGAAGGCATAAGCGCCCTGCCATTTAACGGCATGATACTCGCCCACTCTAATGAATCAGAATGGCAAACCTTTAAAAACAATAAAAACAACGAAGCCTTTTTAGACCGTGTTTATATTGTTAAGGTCCCTTATTGCTTACGAGTGACCGAAGAAATTAAAATTTACGATAAGCTGATTGAACACAGTGAGCTTTACAACGCCCCCTGTGCGCCAGGTACACTTAAAATTTTAGCCCAATTTACCACTCTTTCGCGCTTAAAAGAGCCGGAAAACTCAAGCATTTACTCTAAAATGCGAGTTTACGATGGTGAAACCCTTAAAGACACCGACCCAAAAGCGAAGTCGTATCAAGAGTATCGTGATTACGCTGGTGTTGATGAGGGCATGACCGGCCTTTCAACCCGTTTTGCGTTTAAGATTTTATCGCGAGTATTCAACTTTGACACCACCGAAGTGGCCGCCAACCCTGTGCATTTGTTTTATGTGCTTGAGCAGCAAATTGAGCGTGAACAATTTAGTGCCGAGGTTGAAGAACGTTATTTAAGCTTTTTAAAAGGCTATTTAATTCCACAATATGTTGAGTTTATAGGTAAAGAGCTACAAACCGCGTACTTAGAGTCATATTCAGAATATGGCCAAAATATTTTTGACCGCTACGTTATTTATGCTGATTTTTGGATTCAAGATCAAGAATACCGCGACCCTGATACAGGGCAATTATTTGACCGTGATGCACTCAACGCTGAGCTTGAAAAAATAGAAAAGCCTGCAGGTATTTCAAACCCTAAAGATTTTAGAAATGAAATTGTTAACTTTGTGCTGCGTGCTCGCGCTCATAACAATGGCAAAAATCCGCTGTGGACGAGTTATGAAAAACTACGCACGGTTATTGAGAAAAAAATGTTCTCAAACACGGAAGACTTACTCCCTGTTATTTCATTTAATGCAAAAACATCAGCTGAAGATCAGCAAAAGCATGAGGACTTTGTTAATCGTATGGTTGAAAAAGGCTACACGCAAAAACAAGTGCGCTTGCTATCTGAGTGGTATTTACGGGTTAGAAAATCGCAATAACCTTCATAATTGCAGTTTTTAGGAGGTCATTATGGCGCATTTTATCGACAGGCGTTTAAATGGCAAAAACAAAAGCACAGTTAACCGCCAGCGTTTTATTAGGCGTTATAAAAAGCAGATCAAAGAAGCGGTGTCTGATGCGATCAATAAACGCAGTGTCACTGATTCAAGCTCTGGAGAGAGCATCTCTATTCCGCAGCGTGATATTAGCGAACCTACTTTTCATCAAGGTAGAGGCGGTAATAGAGAGCAAATACACCCTGGGAACGATCAGTTCTCTACTGGCGACAAAATAGAACGCCCTAAAGGAGGCAAAGGCGGTGGCGCAGGCGAAGGTGAAGCAAGTGACTCTGGCGAAGGCCAAGATGAATTTGTTTTTTCTATCTCTAAAGATGAATACCTTGATTTGTTATTTGAGGATTTAGAACTCCCTAATTTGCAAGAAAATCAGCTTGATAAGCTAGTGCAAATGAAAACCCATCGCGCTGGGTTTTGCAGTGATGGTATGCCCAGCAATATTGATGTAGTGCGCTCATTACAAGGCTCTCTAGCTCGTCGTATTGCAATGACCGCAGGTAAAAAACGCCGCCTTAGCGAGCTTGAGGGGCAACTAGCACTGCTGCTTGAACAACCACACTGTGATAAAGCCGCTGTGGCCTTATTACAAAAAGAAATCGACACACTCAAACAGCAAATAAAAACCGTGCCCTTTATCGATAATTACGACTTACGTTTTCGTAACTACGACAAGCAACCACACCCAACTAGTAAAGCGGTGATGTTTTGTATTATGGATGTGTCAGGTTCGATGGATCAAGCAACAAAAGACATGGCAAAGCGCTTTTACATTTTGCTTTATCAGTTTTTAACTCGCAGCTACAAAGACATCGACGTTGTGTATATTCGCCATCATACCCAAGCCAAAGAAGTTGATGAGCAGGAGTTTTTTTATTCACAAGAAACAGGCGGTACCATTGTTTCAAGTGCACTAAAACTGATGAATGAAATAATAGCTGAGCGCTATAATGCTGATGAATGGAATATATACGCAGCACAAGCTTCTGATGGCGATAATTGGGCCGATGACACGCCCCAATGTGGACACATTTTACGTAATAAAATACTTAAAGCTGTTCGCTATTTTGCCTATATAGAAATTACCACACGTGCTCATCAAAGTTTATGGCGCGAGTATCAAAGCATTAGCCAAACGAACAGTAATTTTGCCATCCAACATATCCAAGGTGTTGAAGATATTTACCCTATATTTAGGGAGCTATTTAAAAAAGGTCGTCAACAGCAAGGGGCTGCATAGTCAAAGCGAGGTAGCATTATGAGCGATAATCGAATAAGTGATGGGCCCGATTGGACCTTTGAACTATTGCAACAATACCAAGACGAAATAGCCCGTGTGGCTGAGCACTACAAGTTAGACACCTACCCTAACCAAATTGAAGTGATCACCGCAGAACAAATGATGGATGCCTACTCAAGTGTAGGCATGCCCATTGGCTACACTCACTGGTCGTATGGTAAAAAATTTATTCAAACGGAGCAAAATTATAAACGCGGCCAAATGGGACTTGCGTATGAAATTGTGATTAATTCCAACCCCTGTATTGCTTACCTAATGGAAGAAAACACCCTTCCGATGCAGGCACTGGTTATGGCACATGCTTGCTACGGGCATAACTCATTTTTTAAAGGTAATTATTTATTTAAAACTTGGACTGATGCAGGCTCAATTATTGATTATTTATTGTTTGCTAAAAACTATATTAGCCGCTGTGAAGAAAAGTACGGTATTTCCGAAGTAGAAAGCATACTCGACTCATGTCATGCATTAATGAGTTACGGTGTTGATAGGTACAAACGTCCACAACGAATTTCGTTATTTGAAGAACAAAAGCGTCAGCAAGAACGGGCTGAGTATTTGCAATCACAAGTTAACGAATTATGGCGTACCATTCCTTCTCAACAGCAAGAGTCAAAAAAACACGAACGCCACTTCCCGCAAGAGCCACAGGAAAATATTCTGTACTTTATTGAAAAAAATGCCCCTTTACTCGAGTCATGGCAGCGAGAAATCGTCAGGATAGTGCGAAAAATATCACAATACTTTTATCCGCAAAAACAAACCCAAGTAATGAATGAAGGTTGGGCCACTTTTTGGCACTATACTATTTTGAACCATTTATATGATGAGGGAAAACTAACCGACTCATTTATGTTGGAGTTTTTACAAAGCCATACTAATGTTGTGTACCAACCTCCATACAATAGCGATTATTACTCGGGTATTAACCCCTATGCACTGGGCTTTAATATGATGGTTGATATACGTCGTATTTGTGAAAACCCAACAGAAGAAGATAAACGCTGGTTTCCTGAGCATGCGGGCAGTGACTGGCTCGAGACACTCCACTTTGCAATGCAAAATTTCAAGGATGAGAGTTTTATTAGCCAATTTTTATCCCCTAAGCTGATTCGGGACTTTAAATTATTCACCATAGTCGACCATGCTAGTAACCCACATTTAGAAATAGGCGCTATTCACGACGATAATGGCTACAAATCGGTTAGAGAAGCACTTTCTGCACAATATAACATTAGTAATCATGAGCCTAACATACAAGTTTACGATGTTGACTTACGCGGCGACCGCTCTTTAACTCTACGATATGTACCCCATAATGCTATTCCACTGGCTAACTCCCATGGGGAAGTATTAAAACACCTTTACAGACTATGGGGCTTTAAGGTAAAACTGGAACAGGAGTCAAATTCGGGTGAGATTTCAACCATTGGTCAATGTCCAATTGATGATTCACGCCATACAACAGAGTAAAAATAATGGACAAAAAAAAGCTTCTTGTACTGATTGATTCGGTTGAATTTGCAAAAACGTCATTGCAGCACGCTAAACAAAAAGCGCTGCAAGGCAATAAACATATTGATATTGTTGCATTTAGCTTTGAAGAAACCAGCAATATTTTATTTTCTCTGTCGCCAGAACAATTGCTTTCACTCCAAGATAAATGCCTTTCATCATTAAGGGCTCAGTTGGAGCCACTGATCAGCGATGAACTGGAGGGTTGCAGTTATACCTTTCAAACCGCATGGCATGAAGCCCCCGAGCAGTGGCTTAACGAAGATATTAATACTGATGATTACGAAATGGTGATAAAAACACGCCATATCGACAGCGATAGCCAATTTAGTGAGCTTGATTGGCAACTTATCCGCTTTACACCCATCGCTTTGTATTTAGCGGCAGATAACAAATGGCGCAAGCATACCAACATACTCGCCGCACTTGATTTAGCTAGCGAAAAAACCGCAAAACATAAACTTAATCAGTCAATTATTAAATATGGCCTAGCATACGCACAGCGAACAGACTGTGAATTTTATGCCGGCTACACAGTGTATATTTCTCCAATATTAAGAGATTTAGGCTTAGTATTTTCAGAAGAGCAACTAGTCAATGCCTTTGAGAAATTACCTCAATCACAGCAACAACTCATTATTGATAATAACTTACGCGACAAACTTTATATTAAAGCGGGTTTACCTGAGCAGGTGATCCCAAGCTTAGCAGCCAAGCTCAATGCTGATTTAGTGATTATAGGATCTGTTGGGAATGTAGGAATTAAAGCAAAACTCATTGGTAATACTGCAGAAAAAATAATGCGCTTACTTAAAACTGACTTGCTTATTTTACCCCCCAATTAAAAAATGATGCCTAAGCATCATTTTTTATATCAGCGTATACCGACACTTTATTTCGACCCGTTTCTTTTGAATGGTAAAGCGCTTTATCGGCAGCTTCAATCCAACGTTCGTGATCTTTAAATTGATCATCAAAACACGCAATACCCACACTAATGGCCAAATGCAGCGTGTGCTCATTGTATTTCGCCGGAGAGGTTTCAATTAGCTGGCGTAAGCGTTCAGCAAATACAATAGCCCCTTGTTTATCGGTATCTAATAAAGTAACAACAAACTCTTCACCGCCGTATCGCCCAGCAATGTCTGTTTCACGCAATGCAGTTTTCAGTAAACTCGCTACATGACGAAGTGCTACATCTCCAGCACTATGTCCAAAATCATCATTTACCTTTTTAAAGTGGTCAATATCAAAAATTAATAACGAGCAACAACCTTTGTTTCGCTTCGTTCGTAAAAATTCTTGGTGCAATAAATGCTCCCAGTGCCCTCTATTGGCAAGCTGGGTTAAACTATCTGTTTGGCTTACTTGTTCTAGTTTTTTATTTAACTCTTCTAGTTCTTTTTTGTTAACCGCAATATCTGTCACATCGTAAATAATAATACAAATATGCTCGACTTCGCCTCGCACATTGGTAAGTGGGATAAACGTGGCATTTTGATACATATAGTCCGCTTTACCGGTAATTGGTCGGTAGTTTTTAAAACGAAAAATATAAGGCTGTTGCTCCCAAATAGTAAATGAACGATTCTTTAATACAAACACTGACTCAGATTTACTTCTAAACCATTTTTCATCAATGGCCGGAAATAAATCAAATAAGTCTTTGTCTTTCACAGCGCTCGGTAACAAACCAGAATGATTTTCCATAAAACCATTCCATACATGCACTTTGTATTCTCGATCGAGTATAACAAGACCGACATCAACCGTATTAAACATATCCATTAACCAATGGATTTCATTCACATCTAAATCAGCTGGCATAAATATTTAATCTTCTAGTAGATGAGCAACTTTGTATTTCAAAGTTTTCAGTGAATCTTCAGTAAAGAGCAACATTAAATCACAACTAATATCATGATTTTCAATACCGTAACTTATTTCTATGGCTAGAGTCCGTTGCCAGCGCGACTTATTCGATTGAACAAGTTCAGAAACGTCCCGATGCTGCCCCAAAACTATTGGATGCCCTTGGCTAAAGGTCATGTCGAGCTGTTTTGACAAGCCGGTTAAAATAGCGCCAATTAAAATGTTACTTACATCCATTAGCAACTCTAACTCAACCTTGTCGTTTAGTTCACCTTCGTAATTCATCAGTGAGGCTATTTCTTTAAAACTAGAGTCATTTAAAAGTAATAATGCCTCGCCAGATACCCCGCCGCCTATAAAGCCTTGGCAAATACCCGATGTAGTGTCATTGGTATCAACATAGCTTAACGCCATGTTGAGCTCACTGACTTCTAAAACATTAACATTAGGAATGGGTAACTTAACAAATACATTAAGCAGTCTTGCTAGTAAATCTCCCGCCTGACCCATGGCAACATTAGTCAGCTCTTGATATATATCACGAACATCAGGGTCAACTTGTTCACCTAACGAGTGAGACATGCGTTCACGCAGTGCTCTATCTCTAATACCATGATGTTCAATAATGGCAGCAAGCTTTTCAGGGGAACACGGTTTTTGAATAAAATCTATGGCGCCAAGCTCAAGCACACGTTGATGCGCACTCGGTTGAATATCGCCTGATACCACAACAGTGAGAACGTCGAGTCCTTGCTCTTTCATTGCAGCAAGCACGCCATAACCGTCCATTTCTGGCATATTTAAATCAAGGAAAAGAATTTCAGGCTGGGCTTTAGTTATTTGTTTTATGCAGTCTACACCGTCACATGCAAATTCAACTTTAATATCCCAATCATCGGGTAACGAGCGAGCTAATTGACGTCTAGCTAATTTTGAATCATCACAAATTAAAACCGATGTTGACATATTATCTCTCTATTTTAAAACTTGTTGTACGCTGACACCGCAAAAAATAAAGGCACCGATATTATTAATCATTACCTATTTATTATATATACATATTAATCAAAGTATTGCTTATTTACAATTTTAGGGAAAAATAAACGCGTCAATTATTCTGCTTGGTAACTCCATCACTGTATAATACACTCACCACTATTACGTTAATTCTTAAAAGGAAAAAATCCATGCGTCGTTCATTAGCCTTTGCATTAAGCCTGTTTTGTTGCACTAGTTTTGCATCAGAGTTACCTGAAAACACCTTAGATGCAGGAAAAGTAACAGCGCAAGGTAAACCTGTTACGTTACTAGGCCAAGGCCTTAAAGTCGGTGCTGATGCGCCAAATTTTAAAGTGGTCGACGACAGCTTTACTGCCATTACATTAGAAAATTACCAAGGACAGGCTATATTGATCAGCGTAGTACCAAGCTTAGATACTGGTATTTGTAGCCTGCAAACAAAACATTTTAATGAAAAAGTAGCGCAACAGTTTCCTAGCGTAGCCATGTTGACGATTAGTGCCGACCTACCTTTTGCACAAAAACGTTTTTGCAAAGCAGAAAATATCGATAAAGTTACGACACTTTCTGATTCTGTATGGCGTGATTTTGGCCAAAAGTATGGGTTAATAATTAAAGATATGGGGTTACTTACTCGCGCTGTTTTTATTCTCGATAAAAGCCATAAAGTTATATATAAACAATTAGTTAGTAGCTTATCAACCGAGCCTGAATACGATAGCGTTATTGAAAAGCTTAAAACGCTTTAAAGGTCAAATTTCAGATAATAAAAAACCGCTATAAAGCGGTTTTTTTAATTATGCTTTAATTTTAGATAAAAATTAACCTAAAAGCTCAGCTAGTTGCTTGCTTAGAGCTTCAACCGCTTGAGTACCGTCTAATTTATGGTACTGCGTATTACCTGCTTGCGCTTCTGCTTGATAGTAGTCAACCAGTGGCATTGTTTGCTCATGGTAAATGCCTAAGCGTTTACGAACTGTCTCTTCTGTGTCATCCGCACGGATAATAAGCTCTTCGCCTGTTTCGTTGTCTTTACCTTCCTCTTTTGGTGGATTGTAAACAACATGATAAACACGACCAGAACCAGGATGAACACGACGGCCACCCATACGCTCAACAATTACTTCATCAGCAACATCAAACTCAATAACATGATCAACGACAACGCCATTGTCTTTCATTGCATCAGCTTGTGGGATGGTACGTGGGAAGCCATCAAGTAAAAAGCCTTTCTCACAATCAGGTTTTGCAATGCGCTCTTTAACAAGGCCAATGATGATGTCATCAGAAATTAACTGACCTGCGTCCATTACTTTTTTTGCTTCAAGGCCAAGTGGTGTGCCCTCTTTAATTGCAGCTCGTAGCATATCACCGGTAGAAATTTGTGGAATACCGTATCTATCCATTAAAAACTGAGCTTGAGTACCTTTACCTGCACCCGGCGCGCCCAAAAGAATAATGCGCATATCATTGTCCCCTAATATGAGAGTTTATTTTAAAGTCTGAATTCTTCCACAAGCGCCGCAGATACTCAAGTAACTTATACTAATTGTCTAGAGTCTGTTGGCCTTTGCGGATTAATATTTGTGCAAACCAGGGGCACTTTAATAGCGGCACAAGGTTTGCAACCTAGTAGGCTGTGTAAAAATCGAGCAAAGCTTCTGCGTCCTGCTCACGCCATTTGCCACCCCCCCATGTAGGCAGACAGACCCTTTCGGGCAGCGCCTATGCAGAAAATTTAACCTTTACAAATCAATAAACTCTATGCTCCAGCGCATAAAAAAGGGAACAAACGTTCCCTTTTTACTCAATCATTGATTTTTAATACTTATTTGCTCAAATCAAGCATAAGTTTATTTAAGCGAGTGACAAATCCAGTTGGATCTTTAAGCGTACCGCGCTCAGCTAGTAATGCTTGATCTAGCAATACATGTGACCACTGCGCAAATTTATCTTCGTCTTGCTCATCATTTAAATGCTTAACAATCTGGTGTTCAGGGTTTAGCTCAAACACAGGTTTAGCTTCTGGCACTGCTTGACCTACTGACTCCATCAGCTTTTGCATTTGCGAGCTCATGTCGTTGTCGTCGCTCACCACACAGGCTGGCGAATCGGTTAAACGATGTGTAAAGCGTACTTCTTTAACATCATCACCTAATGCGGTTTTAATACGCTCAATAAGGCCTGCAACTTCTTTTTCAGACTCTTCTTGTGCTTTTTTCGTTTCTTCGTCGTCTAAGTCACCTAAATCTAAATCGCCGCGAGTAATTGATTGAAATTGCTTGTCTGCAAATTCAGTTAAGTGGCTCATCATCCACTCATCAACACGGTCACTTAGTAGTAAAACTTCAATGCCTTTTTTGCGGAAAATTTCTAAATGCGGTGAGTTTTTAGCTGCAATAAATGAGTCAGCAACAACATAGTAAATTTTATCTTGGCTGTCTTTCATACGCTCAATGTATTGTTCAAGCGATACATCTTGAGTGTCTGAATCGGTATGCGTTGAAGCAAAACGTAACAGCTTAGCAATGCTCTCTTTGTTAGCCGCATCTTCTGCTGGGCCTTCTTTCATTACTTGACCAAATTCATTCCAAAACGTTTGGTAATCATCGGCTTTGTTTTTCGCCATACGCTCAAGCATTTTAATAATACGCGACGTACACCCCTTACGGATAGCTTGGGTCACTTTGTTATCTTGAAGTATTTCACGCGATACGTTCAGTGGTAAATCATTTGAATCTAATAAACCTTTAACGAAACGCAGGTAGCTTGGCATAAACTGCTCAGCATCATCCATAATAAATACACGTTGCACGTATAATTTTAAGCCACTTTGGCGCTCACGGTTCCATAAATCAAACGGCGCTTTTTTCGGAATGTATAACAAACTGGTGTATTCAGTTTTACCTTCAACTTTGTTATGCCCCCAACTAAGTGGATCTTCCCAGTCATGGCTTACATGTTTGTAAAATTCTTTGTATTCATCTTCAGAGATTTCAGACTTATCACGCGTCCACAATGCCGTAGCACGGTTAATGCTTTCCCACTCACCAGGAACTGCTGGAATTTTCTCACCGTTTTCGCCTTCAGACTCTGGTACTTCTGCTTTGTACATTTGTACTGGTGTAGAAATATGATCAGAGTATTTAGTCACGATACTACGAAGGCGCCATTCGTCTGCGTACTCTTTTTCTTCTTCACGTAGGTGTAGAATAATATCTGTACCACGGCCTTGTTTTTCAATTTCTTGCAGCGTGTATTCACCTTCACCTTTTGACTGCCACTCTACAGCTGTTGTCTCCCCTGCTTTACGGGTACGCACTGTCACTTCATCAGCCACAATAAACGCTGAGTAAAAGCCCACACCAAATTGACCAATAAGTTGTGAATCTTTGCTTTGGTCGCCCGTTAAGTTTTTGAAAAATTCTGCGGTACCCGACTTTGCAATTGTACCTAAAGAGCTGATCACTTCATCACGTGTCATACCAATACCATTATCAGAAATGGTTACCGTATTCGCTTCTTTATCAGCACTAATACGTACACGTAAATCAGCATCACCTTGATATAAGTCGCCGTTTGATAACGCTAAAAAGCGTAATTTATCGGCTGCATCAGATGCATTTGATACAAGCTCACGTAAAAATATTTCTTTATTAGAATAAAGCGAATGAATCATTAAGTTTAATAATTGTTTTACTTCTGTTTGAAAGCCTAATGTTTCTTTTTGTGCTGCAGTCATTTATGTATCTCCAATTTGCAAAGTGTCTGCGTTATGCACTTAATATGGGGGGAGGTGTGAGAACTTCAAGTAAAAAAATATAAAAAACCCCATTCAAAGACACTTTAAAAGGCTTAATCAACTAAAAAGGCGTTGCGGCATGCCCGTGCATTAGCTTATCAGTGCGTGGATGCACAAAAAATAAGTCGCTGGCATGTAATAATAACCGTTGAGTTCTCTGCTCACTGCAATCATTTGTATATAAATCACACCCTAGTATAGGGTGGCCAAACGTTAGGCTATGTATCCTAAGTTGATGAGTGCGTCCAGTTATAGGAGTAAATTCGACTAAGGTTTTTTGCTCTTTGTGAAAACGTTTAACCACTTTAAATTCGGTTTGCGCGGGTTTGCCGCTGTGGTGGCAAATTTTCACTTTCGGAAATAGCATTTTATCTTTTGCTATAGGCGCAGTAATCACTCCTTGAGACACAGCAACCAACCCTGAGAGCATTGCGCGGTATTGTTTTTTAACACTTCGGTATTGAAATTGCAGATTCAGTGCTTTAGCTGCTTGCGCGTTAAGTGCTACCACCATCACTCCGGAGGTACCCAAATCTAAACGGTGGGGTAATATGGCTTTAGGAAACGCTGCGGTAACGCCTTGTTGACCATTAACAAGCCTATAGTGAACCGAATCCCAGTTAAGAGGGCTTTTACCCGATAAACTCAACAAACCGCTAGGTTTATTGATCAACAAAATATCATCATCTTGATAAATGATTTCTGTGTGTTCATGGCAAACAGGTGCGATAAAGTCATCAACAATCACATTAGCACTTTGAGTTATTGCAGCCATACCATCCTTAAGTTGTTATTTATATTGCATCAAAGGCAATAAAAAAGCCTACAAGATGTATGTAGGCTTTTAAAATAAGTTCAAATAGTTAAGCTTAAAATAAACTATTCATGGCTGACTAAGCGCCGACCACTAAATGCATGCATAAGCGTCATTCCATCGACTAAATCAAGCTCACCACCAACAGGAATACCATGAGCAATACGCGATGCACCCACATTGTTTTTGTGGCAAAGCTGAGCAATATAATGCGCCGTTGTTTCGCCTTCAACCGAAGGATTTGTGGCTAAAATGACTTCATTAATACCGCCTTGCGCGAGCTTTTGCTCAAGTACATCAAGGCCAATTTCTTTAGGCCCTATGCCATCAATCGGTGATAAATGCCCCATTAATACAAAGTAAAGCCCTTTGTATTGACCTGTTTGCTCAATGGCGAGTACATCCGTTGGTGATTCAACAACACATAAAATACCACTGTCTTGGCGTTTAGTGCTTAAGCAAATATCACAATGCGCTTGCTCGGTAAATGTGCGGCACGATTGGCAATGACCTACAGCATTCATTGCTTTAGTCAGGGCATTACCAAGTTGAGCACCGCCTTTACGGTCGCGCTCTAACAAATGAAACGCAATACGCTGAGCAGACTTCGGACCAATGCCGGGCTGACAACGCAGTGCTTCAATAAGCGATGTTAAACTATCTGAAAGTTGCATAGTTGCTTAGAACGGCATTTTCATACCAGGTGGTAATTGCATACCGCCTGTTACTTTGCCCATGCGCTCTTGCGTTTCATCGGCAACACGGCGCACAGCGTCGTTACATGCTGCAGCTAATAAATCTTCAATCATGTCTTTGTCGTCTTCCATTAAGCTCTCATCAAGCTCAACACGGCGCACGTTGTGGTTACCAAGCATGGTTACTTTAACTAAACCTGCACCAGCTTCACCAACGACTTCCATTGTTGCGATTTCTTCTTGGGCTTTTTGCATGCGCTCTTGCATTTGCTGCGCTTGCTTCATCATGTTACCCATTCCACCTTTAAACATAATCGTCTCTCTTTCTTTTAATACATTAACTGAAATATAAATAAGGGCACTGATAGTTAATTACAATGCCTGAATACTGTTTTCGTCAATTTCAGCGCTAAATAGCTGTTGAAATTGTACTATATTTTCATCGCTTGTGATCACATCAATCGCTTGCTGGTGACGACCTGCATCAATTTTTTGTTGAATCAGATAAGGCGAGTCAATCACCCCACTGGCAAAGTCGATATTTAGCTCAACGTTATGCCCATAAATAGCAGATAACGCCACATTTAACTTTTGGCGCAGCATAGGCGTATCTAAATGCTTTTGCGATTCATCCACTTCAATATGAAAATGATTATCTTGCTTGGTAAAAATTGAATGCAAGGCAAACTGGCGCATACGCCCGCCAAGCCCCATTCGCTTAATTAAATAAGCCCATTCATCTTGTTGATGGGCAAATCTAATTTCACTGATGGGGCTTTGAAAATCATCCGGTACCGGAATACTTGGTGCTTGTTCAACAGCAGGAGCCGGTTTTTGCGGATTAATTTGCTCTAAAAGCTCAGGTGCAAGATTTTCGGTAATTGTTTGGTGCTTCGCTTTAAAGTCAACTTTATTTGCAGGTTTAGTGCTTACCTGTGGCTTGCTCCCTGACATGGGGAGCGCTGGCTTTTTTGGTAACTCATCACCCGTCTCACTATCCCATGGAGGCGGCTCCTGCGCTACAGTTTGAGGTGTATTTCTAATAGGTTTATCGACGGGCCCTAGCAGGGGTCGATTTTGGCACAACAGGTTTATCGGTTGCTGCGCTTGACAGTTTACCCGCACCGGAAATATTTCTGTCACGTAAAATACGCGCTATTGCAGACTGTGCACGTGCTTCTTGCTCGCCCATTGTTGGCGCTGAATGCTCAGTGCTACTAGGTGCGTTTGATAGATCAGGATTAAATCCTTGATCAACCGCGCTACTCATTACATCATCGTATTGAGCTGCAATGGTTTGTTCTACATCGCTGTGCTGCATGTAGGCATCATCTTCGCTTTGACGCTGCGCTTGTTCATCGCTAATTGGCGTTGTATCAGACACGTTTGGCTGACTTTGTGTTGACTCTTGCTCAATGTGAGTCAGGCTATTATCAGAGCGCGAAACCTCAGGCTCAGCGGCCTCTATTGGCTGTGCATTATGTATTGATGGCTGACTTTCAGTGCTATTGCTCTGCGCTGGTTTATTTTTATTTAAAATATCACGCAATGCATTGGTACGCCCTGCGGCATTTTGCTCTGGCGCGGGTTGCGAGCTAGGCGCTGAATGCGTTGTTTGTGACTGCTCAGGTTGAAATGCTAACAATCGTAGCATAATCATCTCAAACCCTAAGCGTGGCTCAGGCGCCCACTGTAAATCTTTTTTGCCATTCAGTAATAACTGATAATACACTTGAATTTGCTGAGCATGAGTGTGCGCTGCAACATGCTTAATGTAGTCAGCATTATTGCTATCAAGTGCTGCCGCTTCAGGCACTAATTGGCTTAATTGAATAATATGCGTAAGTGCAATTAAGTCATCAAGTAGTGCAATGTAATTCGGATTTCTGCTCGCGACTTGGGCAACTTCAGCCATTAAGGCTGCGCCATCCTGCGCGAGTAATGCAGCGAGTAAACTCTGACTATAATGGGTATCCATTAAACCAAGCATGGCTTGAACAGCTTGATTATTAATATCGCCATTTGTTTGAGCAATAGCCTGATCGGTCAGGCTCAGCGCATCTCGCATACTGCCATCGGCTGCTTTAGCAATAATGCTTAGGGCATTATTATCAAAATTGAGCTGCTCTTGCGTAAGAACATGCTCAAGCTGTTGCTTAATTTCAGCTTGCGACAAGGCATTTAAATTAAACTGTAAGCAGCGCGATAAAATAGTTACCGGTAATTTTTGTGGATCGGTGGTCGCCAGTAAAAACTTTACATGCTCAGGTGGCTCTTCGAGCGTTTTTAATAAGGCATTAAAGCTGTGCTTTGACAACATGTGTACTTCATCAATTAAGTACACTTTATAGCGTCCGCGGGTTGGCGCATATTGAACGTTATCGAGTATTTCGCGAGTATCTTCAACTTTTGTGCGTGAGGCCGCATCTATTTCGAGTAAATCAATGTAGCGCCCTGCTTCTATATCAACACAGCTACTACATTGACCACATGGTGTGGCAGAAATGCCCTCATCACAATTTAAGCTTTTAGCAAAAATACGCGCAATGGTCGTTTTACCAACACCACGGGTTCCAGTGAATAAATAAGCGTGATGCAGTCTATTTTGATTCAGCGCATTAACCAGCGCTTGTTTAACATGAGACTGCCCAACCAATTCATGAAAGGTTTGAGGACGCCATTTTCTCGCTAGAACCTGATAACTCATCGATTATTCGCCTTCGAATTCAACCAATTTTAGGATTTTAATACCCATTTTTTCAACACGCTGCTCCCCACCTAGTTCAGGTAACGATACAACGAATGCTGCATCTGTGGCGTTGCCGCCTAATTTTGCAACCAACTTGGCTGTTGCTTCAATTGTACCACCGGTCGCCAACAAGTCATCAACTAGCAATACTTTGTCACCGGCTACAATTGCATCAGTATGAAGCTCTAATGTATCTTCACCATATTCGAGTTGGTAATCTTGGCGAATAACTTCGCGCGGTAATTTACCAGGTTTGCGAACAGGGATAAAAGGAATTCCCAAGGCATAAGATAGCGGTGCACCAAAAATAAAGCCACGCGATTCTGTGCCAATAATTTTAGTAAAACCTTGATCTTTATAGGCGTTAATAAATGCATCTATGGTTGCTTTAAACGCTTCAGGGTTTGCCATTAGGGTTGTTACATCGCGAAACATAATGCCCGCTTTAGGGTAATCAGCAATTGTAGTAATGCTGTTTTTGATAATTGCTGGTGTTACTTGAGTCATAATTTTAACTGCTCAATGGTTCATATTACAAAGCAGGTGATTATAACCTTAAGTGAGCGTAAATTGCGAGTTTGCGGTAGTTATAAAAATTCAGGAAGGATAAACAAGATAAAAAAATATAAGGCTGATGAAAACAACAGCCTTATGAAATAAAGCAAAAATTACGTCAAGCTGGTGATCCAACCTAAAATAGCATTTAAACACCCTATTCCAGCAAACACGGCTAAAAATGCAAAAAAGTAAGCCGCATTAAACGGGTCTTTAAACTCTTTATCATCTGACATCGGTACAACCTTTTATTAAGCACAACAAATAAAGGCGTTATAATAGACGATGTGAAATAATCTATAAAGAGCTTAATCTTGATTTTTTGTCACTATAATTTGACGCTGTGCCATAGCCGTTAAGGTACTTAATGCGCCTTGAGTTATTTGCTCAAGGCTAAATTGAGGTGCATTTTCACTGACTTGCTGGCAAACATGCGCAAATGTGCTTCCTGCGTTATTGTCAATAATAGTCAACAGCATGGCGGTCATCGCATTAGTTGATAAAAATTGCACTTCATCATCTTTATCTCTGTACACCACAAAATAATGAGGCTGCTCTGAGGGCTGTTGTGGTTGAAACGCTTCGCTAATATGTTGCACGGGGAATTCATAGCTTAAGTTACGTGCCGTTTTAGATAAATATAAAGGGCTTTGGGTTAATTGATTCGTTACCAGTTCGCTCTCATTCAAGTCAGCCTGAGTTACCGATACATCAAGCTCAATCCATTCATAATGTGCCAGCGCTAGCATAAACACAGGGTCACACTCTTTGGGCACATAACTTGTCATTAAGTACGTTATAAACTCTTCAGCAATATCTAAAAAGTAAGGCGACTGACAATCGTGTTCACTAAAAAATTCACGAACACGTAACTGCCATTGTTGCTCAGTGTAAAGTGTTTTTAATACCGGAAATGCTGATGATACAAACCCATTGATGTTATTAAAAAAAAGCTCCCGATAAATAGCCATACGTCTGTCTTCAACATCTGCTGGGCAAGGGTTCGTATTGGGCTGGCGAATATGAGCCATAAACTCATTTTGAATATCGATAAAACTCATAGTTAATACTCTTTTAAAACCATGCTGTTGTTATTACTAGCTGCATAAGACTGTTTAAGCACTTTGCTCAGTGGATAACAGCTGCAGGTGCTTTGCTTGTAATTGATGAATTATATCCAGCTCTTCAATTAGCACGTTAATAGGTGGAATATTAAAGTCCCGCTCTAACAGCGTCGGAAATACACCATGCGTTTCATAAGCGCTATCGAGCAACTGCCATACCGGATCAATAACATCGGCGCCATGAGTATCTATAATCAAGTCCTCGGCTTCGTTGTAATGCCCTGCAACATGGGCATAAGCAATTCGGTTAGCTGGCAATGCAGCTAAAAAGGCATGTGCATCGTAGCCATGATTAACTGAATTAACATAAATATTATTTACATCTAGTAGTAACTGGCAATCAGCCTGTTCTAAAATAGCGTTTGTAAATTCAAGCTCAGTTAACTGTTTTCCAGGCGCGCCATAATAAGACACATTTTCCAGCGCAAGCGGGCGTTCTAAAATATCTTGCACCTGTTTAACCCGAGAAACGACATGTTTAATCGCTTCTTCAGTAAAAGGAATTGGCATTAAGTCATACATGTGTCCTTTTCCTGAACAATAACTTAAATGCTCGCTGTATACTTTAATATTATGAGTATCAAAAAACGGTTTTAACGACTTTACAAATTCAAGGTCTAGTGGCTCAGGCGAGCCAATGGAAAGTGACAAACCATGGCAAACAAAGTGATTAGTATTGGTTAACTGTTTAAACTGCTTTTCAAAGCGCCCACCTAACTTTAACCAGTTTTCAGGGGCCACTTCCATAAACTCAATTTGTTTTGGTGCAGCACCGTCTAGCTCACCTAGCATTTCCCTGCGTAGGCCTAAGCCAACCATGCCAAAGTCAGGTGTTGGAATGTGGGCCATAATAATACCTCATATTAAATAAAAAGGGCCTAATAGGCCCTATAGCTTAACGTAATTAAAAGAAAAGTTTAGTGACCACCGCATTTACCTTCGCCGCATTTGCCTTCTTTTTTGGCTTTAGCTTCGCCGCATTTACCTTCGCCACACTTACCTTCTTTTTTGGCCTTAGCTTCGCCGCATTTACCTTCGCCAAACTTCCCTTCTTTTTTGGTTTTAGCTTCACCGCATTTACCTTCGCCGCACTTACCTTCTTTTTTGGCCTTAGCTTCACCGCATTTACCTTCGCCGCACTTACCTTCTTTTTTGGTTTTAGCTTCGCCGCATTTGCCTTCGCCGCACTTACCTTCACCTGCGTCTAACTGGTAACCAGCAACCATTTGCTGAAATTCAAATGGGTTGGCTTGTACATCTGCACTGGCCATACTTGCACTGCCAACAACCACTGCACCGAGTGTTAATGCAATTGAGTTTTTCTTTATAGTATTCATCTTTTATTACCTTCTAAACTTGTCAGATATCATTATACAAGTAGACCTGCATAAAACTAAAAACTTTCACATTATCTATTTTTTCTAAAATAACTTAGTAAACTAACTATGAACCCTAATAAGCGTTTTATCAATTTATGATTTACAGGTAAACTGGCGCTCTTTTTCAGTAATAAATTAATCACACTATGAAACTTGTTTTAGCACCTATGGAAGGTGTCGTTGACTTTAAAATGCGCCAACTGCTTACCGACATAGGTGGCTTTGATCTTTGTGTGACTGAATTTATTCGCGTTGTAGATACTTGCTTGCCTGATAAAGTATTTCACCGCTATTGCCCTGAACTAAAAAATGCTGGGCTAACTCGATGTGGCACGCCAGTTCGAATTCAGTTATTGGGCCAAGTGCCTGACACCCTTGCTGCAAATGCAGTAAAAGCGGTTAGTTTGGGCTCTCATGGTGTTGACTTAAACTTTGGCTGCCCGGCAAAAACGGTGAATAAAAGCAAAGGGGGCGCTGTTTTACTCAAAGACCCTGAGCATATGTATTCAATAATTAAAACTGTAAGAGATGCCGTAAGCAGTGAAAATGAGGTAAGTGCTAAAATTCGCTTAGGTTTTGATGATGATAGTAATAGCCAAGAAATTGTCGATGCCGTTGTTAGCGCTGGTGCGAGCAGTATCGCCATTCATGCGCGAACTAAACGCGATGGCTATAACCCGCCTGCCTATTGGGAAAAAATCCCTCCTCTAGTTAAAGATAAACAAATTGCGGTGGTCGCCAATGGGGAGATTTGGCAGGTAGAAGATGCCCTTTTATGCCAAAAGCGCAGCGGTTGCACTGACTTAATGATTGGCCGTGGCGCCCTTTCACATCCTGATTTAGCTCGTAAAATTAAAGCTCATATTAATAATGAAGATTATAGTGAGTTAACATGGGAAAATATTTTACACCATATTATTTACTCATCCATGCACCAAACCGCCAGTAAAGATACCAAGTACTTTGCCTCACGCACAAAACAATGGCTTGGTTATTTAAAACGTCAGTACCCACAAGCAGGACTATTATTTGACGAAATACGTCGTTTAAAAGCCAAAGATGAAGTGGCAGAGGTATTAAAAAAGTATGCGAAAGCGCCACAATTTGATACAAATCATAACATCTAAGATAATCTAACTAGATAATAGCAATATCACTGAGGACTAATTTAAGGGTTATACTGCTAATGCATCATCAGCAACGACTAAACGATGAAATTGAAAGTGTTAAAGCGACTATATTAGGCTTGCTGTCACAATCGACTCACCCTACACATCAAAATTTGCTTTGTATACTAACTCGTACCTCAAATGAAGAGTGGCTTGATATGGCAGCTCAGCAATTAGGCACCGAGTACAACCCCTTGATTGAGCGTATGAATAAGCTTGAAGCGGCAATAAGCCAAATTGACATTGGCCAGTATGGTTACTGTTGTGACTGTGAGGAAAAAATATCAGCGCAGCGCTTAGAGCAAGACCCTGCAGCGCAGCGATGTGATCAGTGCGCTAGTTAATAGCGCACTAAAGTTTAATTAAGTAGTTGTGGAGCAAAACTAAACGCTTGTCCTGGATAAAAAAGAATATCTTCAACTAATAAAGTCGCTTCCTCTTCACTTATGTTTAATCGTTTAAGTAAATTTAAGCGTGCTTGTGACAATGTCCAAGCGTGATAATGCACCCCTAGATCAGTCTCCATCATAGCCATATAGAGCAGTTCATCGGCTGGTTCTAATTGTAAAGCGTTAGCCCTCAGAGGTAATAGCGTATAACCCGTTAACCAGTCTAAACCCGCTATTTTCGAATCAGTTAAAAGTAATGTGGTAAGCTGTGAGGCATTTGAGGCTTTTACCGTTGTTTGCTGTTTTTGACTCTGCATTGATTTGAATTTGCTATCAATACGACTTAGCCACTCAAGCGGTGAGAGCACAGCATTTGCAAAATAATTTAATTTACTTTGATACCACTGACTGCCATTAGCAAGGCCTGATAAACCAATGCTGCCTCTTGGCTTATAGTGCGCCAAATAATTGTCTAACTCACTCAACGCTGCATTAAGTTCAACCGGTGTGTTAGTGCGATTTATGGCTTGTTGCACGTACTTTCTTAAATAACTATGTTCAACTTTATTTAGCTTTAAATTACTTTGCTCGGCAGCTTCTAGCTGAGATTTTACAAACCTTAACCATTGCTCAATATTTTTATATTGGGCATCATTTTTCGCCATAGTGAGCATAATAGCCAAAACATTTGTTTGTGCAGGCCATGCAAAATAGCGCTCTGGGAATCGCTCAGCAATAACTAAATAATTAACCTGATTGGTTTGCTCTGCTGATAACTGCATTTGCATTAGCTGCTGATAAATAGCGTGGCGACGCTCTAAATAAGCACCTGTAAAAGGGAGCTGCTCATTACTGAGCTGTGTAACCTGTGAATTAGGCTGCGCACTTAAAGCCGTATTAAGTGATATTAACGCGCTTTGCGCTTCTTCATAAGATGAAAATATATCCGTAGGCTTAGAGCAAGACGTTAAAAGCAAACAAAATAGCAGTGAAATAATAGGCGTTTTTTTCATGTCAATTCCAATAAAAAAAGCCCCATTGGGGCTTTTTAAAAATACTAGAGTACATTAAATACTAAATTTTAACACCGTTGCGAGCGGCTTTATCTTTAATATATGTAGCCCAACCTTTAGCAAACCTACGTGTGCTTGGGTCGTCCATGGCTTTAGTAATAGCAGCATAAGCTTGCTTATACTTACCTTGGTAGTAAAACGCTTCAGCTAAATCTGAATAAATAGTGCCTTTTTTATCAGAGCCAAGCTCTAATGCTTTGTTCAAACGAACAACAGCAGCGCTGAATTTTTCAGATTGTAAAAGTAATGAACCTGCTTTGCGGTAGAGCTCAGCGTCGTCATCAAATTTAGCAGCTTCTTCGTAATACTTAGCAGCTTTCTCTATATCTTTCGAACGATGGTAGTTACTAGCAATCGCGCTAATATTTTGCTTAGTGCGTTTTACTTTCTCTTCTTTAACAGCCTTTTCAAGCGTTACTGCTGCTTTGTAAGGAATTTCGTTTAAAGAATAAAAGTTAGCTAGTACTTTGTATTCAACTTCGTTTTCGAAGTAACCATTCTTGTATGCAACTTCCATAGTTGCTAGACCTTTTTGGTAGTCTTCGGTTTGTAAATAATACTTACCTAAGCCTACCCAAGATTTTTTGTCTTCAGGCCATACACGAACAATTTCTTCTGCAACTTTAACCATATCTTGATATTGCTTTTTCTCAAAATAGGCAGCTAATTTAAGTTGATAAGGAGCTTTATTTGGCTCTTCAGCTAACTCAATTGCTTTGTTTGCCGGTTCAAGGACCTGATCAAATTGTTTAAGCTCATAGCTTGCTTGCGCAATACGAGTGTAAACTTTCGGGTCCTCTTCACCTGTGAAGTCCATCCAATCAGAATATGCTTGCTTGGCAGCACTGTATTGTTCAGTACCCGCATACATATCGCCCAAGGTTTTTAAACCTTGAGCCTGATCAGCAAAGTTCAATACATCCGGTGCAATCGCTGCTTTCATATACTTAATTGCAACTTTGTATTGCTCTTTTTGAGCGTACATGCTGCCTAAGTAACGATTAACAGTTGCTTTATCAAAGTCATTAGACGGATCTAACTCTTTCAATAACGCTATTGCACCATCAACATCATCTTCGTTATACAAATCGAACGCTTTAATTACTTTTTTACCAGTACGTTCGCCCATGATTTTAGTTTTTGCTTTCTTACGCTCTTCAATCTTTGCGTAATCTGGCGCCGCTAAAACAGGTGCAGTTAATGATGCACCTGACACAGACATAAGAATTGCAAGTGCAGTTACTTTAGAAAAATTTCTCATTACTCGCCTCCTTAGTTGCCTTGGTTAAGTTTAAAGTCTAGTTGAACTTGTAAACCAACTTGCTTTTGTGGTTTCCCGTCAATTATCTTAGGACGGTATTTCCACTTACGCAATGCACGTTTAGCTTCACGGTCAAAGATACGTTTTGGTTCTGCGTCGATAACTTCAACGTCAATCACGCCACCTAACTCATCAATTGTGAACGAAAGTTGAACCCAACCTTCTTTACCATCACGTGCTGCTTGTGTTGGATATTTTGGTTCAATACGAACGATAGGTGTCGCATCACCATCTCGTCCAAATGCACCTGGACCACTTAGTCCACCGGCCGTGCTTCCCACATCGATACTTGGCATATTAAACGACAAGCTCGTACTTGGGTTGCTATTTTCCGGCTGTGGCGGCTGCGGTTTAGGCGGCTGCTTTGGCGGTGGCGGAGGCGGAGGCGGTACACGCTTCCTCTCCTGCACCTTAGATTCAGGCGGATTCGTCATAATTTCGACTATGATCTGCTCTTTTTGTTCCGTATTACGGTCAGCCCCACCAGAGATGAGGTATGCCATGAAGTAGAACAAGCCGAAAGTAACTGCCCCACCTGCAATCAGTGAAAACAGAAAACGAATCATTACTGATCTCCAGCTATTGAAATTCTCAGGTTATCACCCGTCGCTTTAATCTGGTCCATCACTTTAACCACTGTGCCGTGTTTTGCTTCTTTATCAGCTTGCAAAATTACAACATCAGTAGGTTGTTCTGCTAATAAACTTTCGATTTTTGCTGAAACACGTTCAACATCAACTTGCTGTTTATCAATCCAGATTGCACCGTCACTGCGAATTGCAATAAAAATGTTAGCATTTTTTTGCTTCGTAGCTTGGGCAGCTTTTGGTTTATTGACCTCGATACCAGCCTCTTTAACGAACGATGTAGTTACGATAAAGAAAATAAGCATGATAAATACGATGTCAAGCATTGGCGTCATATCTACCGCTGCTTCTTCTTCTTCACGAAAACGTTGTTTACGTGCCATATTTAATTCTCTCTCTAGTGATGAGGCATACTATCTATAAGCTTGGCTTTCACCATTCTCGCTCTTGCCTCAAGGCGTGAGCTAAAGAATACCCCAGATAGTGCCGCAACCATTCCAGCCATTGTTGGGATTGTTGCCATTGATATGCCTGATGCCATTAAACGTGCATTACCTGTACCTTGGGTTGCCATGGTTTCAAAAACCGCGATCATACCCGTAACAGTACCAAGTAAGCCTATTAAAGGACATACAGCTACTAATGTTTTAATCAACAACATACGCTGATCTAATTTTTCAGACGCTTCAGAAATCCATGCTTCACGGATTCTGTGTGCGTACCAAGACGTAGTGTCTTGGCGGGCATCCCACTTGGCTACTATTTCCTTCGTTAAACGAGGAAATTCAGCAAGTAGGAACCAATAGCGCTCAATCATTAAAACCCACATAAGAAAGAGTGCTATCGCGACCACGTATAATACCTGGCCGCCTGTGCCAACAAAATCCCTGATAGATTCCCATATCTCCATCAGGACTAGCATTAGGCTTTCTCCTTCTCCGCGTGAGTCGCGATGATACCCGCGCTTTGCTCATCAAGGATATGTAATACCGACTTACTACGACTTGCAACAATAGAGTGAAGTAGGATAAGTGGTAGAGCTGCAATAAGACCTAGCGCTGTAGTTACAAGTGCTAGAGAGATGTTACCAGCCATGATCTTCGGATCGCCCGTACCGAACAATGTGATTGTTTGGAACGTTAGGATCATACCGATTACTGTACCTAGTAGACCTAGTAATGGTGCGATAGCAGCAAGGATCTTGATGATGTTAATACCCGCTTCGATGCGTGGCGTTTCACGTAGAATCGCTTCATCAAGTTTAAGCTCAAGGTTTTCAACATCTTGATTTTTGTTGTCAGAGTACACTTTAAGAATACGACCCAATGGGTTGTTTGTATTCGGTGTAGACAAGTTCTTAAGCTGAGCTTTGATCTTAGAAGTAGTAAGCGCTAAATCAACGAAACGTACTAAGAAGATTAAAAGACCTACAGCAAGCAATAAGGTGATGATGTAACCAACTTCAGCACCTTGCTCGTAGTACTCCATAAGAGACTTCTTCTGCGTGTTGATACGCAAAATTGCACCACGTGTAGGATCCACGTATACGCCAGCGTAGTTATCAGCTGAAGTACCTTCTAGATCAGAAATACCTTTTAAGATATAGCTGTCAGGTTGCTTACCTAGAGGCTGTATAGACTTAGTCTCTGGTGAGTAGATTAAGTAGCCATCGTCTGTAACTAAGTTGAAGTTACCGATACGTGTTACTTTTTTCATTGACGGGTTACCGTCAAGACCTGCAACTTCAGTTTCAAACGTTGAAACTTTAGCTGACTCAGTCATTTCTGTTTGAAGTGAAATCCAAAGTTCTTCTAACTCACGAACTGTTGGAAGTTCTTTAGCCGCAGCTAATGAACGAAGTACTTCAGCACGACCTGGTTTTTCAGCACTTACTAAAGATGCTTCGATTGAACCAATCGCGTCAGCTGCTGCACGACGAACAACACCAAACATTTCACCTAACGTACCTTGCGCGTTTTGAAGAGCTTGCTCTTTTTCCGCTAAAGTATTTTCGTTTTGTGCATATTCTTTGCTAAGACGATCACCACGTGCTTTTTCAGCAGCTAATTGGCTTTTCGCTTTGTTAAGTAACGCTTGCTTATCAGCACGATCTGATAAGAACTCTTGTTCACGTTGCTTATTGATTTTCCCTTCAGAAATACGCTCTTGCTTTACTTGCTCAAGAATTTTATCTAAAGCATCAGTATTTGCATGTGCATTAAGCGCGGTACCGGCAGAAACAGACAGTACTGCTGCAACAGCAAAACCTTTAAATAGTTTCTTCATTATTGATTACTCCGCGCCAAAAATTGGTAGTTTAACAAGTTCTAGTGTGGCTTGCTTACGCGCCATACGGATCACTTCTTTAACAGGTTTTAGGTATTCTTCACCTAATTCTTTCCACTGTTTAGTGTTGTTATCCCACACCCAAGCGTGTTTTAGATCGAATGATTGCGCAACATAAGTGATACGACCTAAACGACCAATATCTACGTTAATGCTACGACCATCAACATCTAAAGTACCTTGAGAAGCAGTTACAGCTGAACTGTATGCTGTTTCAACAGTGTACGCTTCAAGTACCTGACGGAACTTCTCAGACGTTGTTACAGATGCAGATGCCATGATCTCACGTAATCTTTCAACACGTCCAAGACGAGTTTCAAGGTTAAATGGAACGTCCGCTTTGATGAATTGCTCAAGCGTATCGATCATGCGATACATCAAAGGCACAACGTTTTGTTTAGTGTTATCGATAGTCGCGATTTGACGATCGAACGATGCGATAGACGCGTTTTGGTCTGCGACCAAACGTGCTACGTGATCGTTGTACACTTTCATAAGTTCAGTCTCATCAACGATGCTACGGTACTCAGCGATTAGCTCCTGAGTTTGACCATATACATTGTCAATTTTAGTTTGAGACTTAACCGCAGCCTTTTGAATTGTTTGACCTGCTTTTTGCACGTCATTCAAAGGATCTGCAATCACATTGCTGCTTGCAAATGCAAAAGCGCCAGCCAACGCAGTTGCTACAAGACTCTTTCTGATTTTAACAGACATAGTTCCCAACCAATTAAGTAATGTTACTTTTATAATTTAATTATCAACCCGTAAGGGGAAGACAACCCTGATATCTTTTAATAGATATCAACTTACCAATAATGCTAAATGCATTAAGTCATGTCAACTTCATGTTTCGCATAACCTATAAATAAATCAGCTTGTTTGTAAGATATTTAAAGGGCTCACACAAAAAAATTAACATTATCGTAACCAACGTGACAAATGCAATTTCAGCAAAGCCAGATATAGTAAGAATAATGATAAACCACCTAGTTAAAGTAAACAAAAATATAACATTTAAAATTAACTTAATCGTGGCTGAAAAAAAATTAAAAATAAGCTTATATTCTCTCCCGAATATTCTTTTTTAGTGGTTTTTGAGACTTTTTAAGCTAAAAATACAGCTAATCGTTATTATTCGCGCATTCGTCGCATAGTAATAAGGACGTGCCGATTATCTAAAAAGCAATACAAAGGAGGGGAAATAGATTACAAAGAATCATTTTTATTAACACCTGTGTTTTTTTGTTTCTACTGATCATTAATATCCTGCCGATTTTTTATATTTTTCCATGGAGAAATATCAATCTTACACACTTTTATGAACTCAATATCATTAAACTCATATCAAGCAGTAGACTAAATTTAAATCGCTAGGCGATCATTGGCCAACTACGGAGTTGCGCATAAAGGTTTACGTTTAATTTGGTATATCGGAGTTAAAAATATAAATAATGGATATCAGAAATGAAAGGCAATAAAGAGAGATTAAAAATAGAGTTGATAATTATAATTATGGTGAAACAGGTTAGTGTTTCACCACGATGAACTTAGGTTCACATAATAAATTATGCTACTTCTACGTTCTCAGCTTCAGGGCCTTTTTGACCTTGCTTGATGCTGAAAGTCACTGCTTGACCTTCGCTAAGAGTGCGAAAACCAGAACCAGCGATTGCGCTGAAATGTACAAACACGTCAGGACCATTTTCTTGTTCAATGAAACCAAAGCCTTTAGCTTCGTTGAAAAATTTTACTTTACCAGTAACCGACATACTAAATTTTCCTGTAAGTCAATAATTAAAATTCAGCCATATAATTATGGCAATATCCTCCCTGAGTCAATGCCCAAAAAACTGGAGGTGATAGTACAGGAAGAAGTAATAACCAAACCGGTAACCTTAAACGCAGCACAATACCGTAATTCAATACGCAAAAACTCAAAGCAAATTAAGATTAACACATTAAAATTTTTTTAGCTCTATTATTTAGGATTTATTTTTGAAGTTTCATTGTTTTACTAACTACGGTCTAACCTTTTAATTTTTATAGAAAATAACAAACAAAACATTGTATTTTTTATAAACAGATTACAATTGCTTTAAAATAGTTTTTATCAGTATATTTTTTAGCTACTTAAAATAAAAAACCACCTTGAATTTAAGGTGGTTTAGAGTTTAGTGTTTAAATATTAACTATTTAACTTGCCAGTCGATAACGCTCTCGGCTTTGATTGGTACTACTTCAGAGTCACCTAGCGAGTAGCTTGCCGGCACTGTCCAAGGCGATTTTTCTAAGGTAATAGTGTCGGTATTACGCGCTAAGCCATAAAAATCTGGACCAAAATGGCTTGCAAAGCCCTCTAACTTATCAAGCGCATCAGCCTCTTCAAAAGCTTCAGTATAAAGTTCAATAGCAGCATGTGCAGTGTAAGCACCTGCACAACCGCATGCAGCTTCTTTTTTATCTTTATAATGTGGCGCTGAATCAGTGCCTAAAAAGAATTTTTTATTGCCACTCGTTGCAGCCGCCATAAGTGCTTGCTGATGAATGTTTCGCTTTAATATAGGTAAGCAATAATAATGTGGGCGAATGCCCCCTGCTAACATATGGTTACGGTTATATAGTAAATGATGCGCAGTAATTGTAGCTGCTACGTTATCAGAGGCACTTTTTACAAACTCGACTGCATCTTTCGTTGTTATGTGCTCAAGAACAATTTTAAGCTCAGGGAAGTCAGCGACAACATCGCCTAGAATAGTCTCTAAAAACACTTTTTCACGGTCAAATATATCAATAGACGAGTCGGTTACTTCACCGTGGACGAGTAACAGCATGCCAACTTCTTGCATTGCTTTTAACACCGGATAAATATTTTTAACCGATGTTACGCCAGAATCTGAATTTGTGGTTGCACCCGCTGGGTACAATTTAGCTGCAAATATTTTACCCGTTGCTTTTGCCTTTTTTATCTCTTCTGGTGTCGTTTTATCAGTAAGATAAAGTACCATTAGTGGCTCAAACTGCCCTTGAGGTTTCGCTGCCATAATGCGCTCTCGGTACGATAATGCGGTTTCAGTACACGTGGCTGGCGGTACTAGGTTTGGCATAATGATCGCGCGGCCCATATAACGACTGATATCACGTACTGTATCTTTTAGCTGATCCCCGTCGCGTAAATGTACATGCCAATCATCGGGTCTAGTAATCGTTAAAGTTGTCATTTTGCTCGTCATCGTAAAATCCTAATGCTTAAGTTAACTGATCATAGGCATATGGGGTTTTCGAGTAAAGACCTTATTAAAAATAATCCTTAGATACTATATATAAAGTAAACTTTACACTTCACGCTTCTCATTTGTCGTTTTATTTTGTAGAAAGGTTAATATTAGGTTAACGTATGTACCTTTAATAATTATAAGGCCTACCTTCGTTGCCTATGTCGAACATTATCGATACTACTAAAGCGCTCGAAACTAAAACGGATCAATTGAGTATAATCAATCAGTTCTCCTCAAGTTTATTGCAACTGAATACGTTAGAAGCGCTCTTTAGTTATGTCACTACACAAGTTGTTAATCGACTTGGATTTGTCGACTGCGTGATTTATTTAGCCGATGACAGCCAATCTACGCTAAATCAAGTGGCGTCTATGGGTATTGAAAGCGAACACACTAGTTACCAGTCAGAACGAAAGTTAATCCGCTTTAATGAGGGGATAACGGGCTATGCTGCATCAACTGGGCAAGCGTTAATAATAGGCGATGTAACTAAAGACAGCCGCTACATTGCTGATGAGCGCCCTGCACAATCAGAGCTGTGTGTGCCTTTAATATATAAAGATAAAGTACTCGGCGTAATTGACTGTGAACACCCAATAAAAAATTACTTTACCAGTTCACATTTAGAAATTTTAACTACCGTTGCCCACTTACTAAGCGCAAAAATAAATCAAGTGAATACCGTCAACAGCTTGCAAGATACCGTTCGGCAACTTAATAATGCGCAAAAATTAGAAAGTAGCCTATTGCAAATAGCTAACTTAACCTATAAAGCACAAAATTTAGATACCTTTTTTAAATCGCTGCATGTGATTATTGATAGCCTTCTTAATGCAAGTAACTTTTTTATTGCTTTGTATGATAAAAAAGAAGATGTTCTAGATTTTGTCTATACCGTTGAAGGCGGTGTACAAACAAACACGCATAAAATTATTTCAAAAGATCAGTTAAAAGAAACAGCCTCTTACTATTTATTAATTAACGAGCGCCCTTTACTGCTTAATAAAGAGCAATACCGACACTATATAGAGCAAGGCCACTTTAAATTGGTCGGTGAACTAGCAGACTCTTGGCTTGGTGTGCCATATAAAGTTAATGAGCGCATGAGTGGCGTTATTGTCGTACAAAGCTATGACAAGCAACATTACTACAACGAACATGATAGCTCGCTGTTGACGTATGTGAGCCGACAAATAAGTATGGTTATAGACAGGCATTTAGCCCGCCAAGAACTCGAGCACAAAGCACTGCATGATGAACTAACAGGGCTTGCCAATCGTTCGTTACTAATAGAAAGAATGAAGCATGCAATTTTACGCTTGAATCGTGCAAAAAAAGGTACTTTTCATGCTCTGCTCTACCTTGATTTCGATCGCTTCAAAAGTATTAATGATTCGTTAGGCCATGAAGTAGGTGACTATTTTTTAATTGCTATTTGTAAATTGATTACTCAAACCATTCGCAATACTGATACCTTTTCTCGCTTAGGTGGCGATGAGTTTGCTATTTTTATGGAAAATCTCAGTCATCATGACCAAGTAAACGATGCCCTCGCTCGAATAAAAACCGCCCTGTCAGATCCCATTGATATTGATGGTCATTTACTGCAACCCTCTACCAGTATTGGCATTGCATTTAGCGATAATGTAAACGATGAAGCATTTGTTTTATTACAGCAATCAGACGCGGCTATGTACGAAGCAAAATCATCAGGGCGTGGCCAAGTTAAGTTTTTTAATAATGTCATGCGTAACAAGTTAAAAACACATGCCGACCTTGAAAATGATTTACAACACGGTATTGAGCATAATGAGTTTGAACTGTATTTTCAGCCTATTTTTAACATTACTAGCAGTGACGTTATGGGGTTTGAAGCTTTAGTACGTTGGCATCACCCACGAAAAGGGTTTGTATCGCCAGGTGACTTTATCCCCATTGCAGAAAAAACGGGGCAGATTATTAATTTAGATTTGCATTTGCTCGACCTTGCAGCACAGCATATCGCTTTATGGCAACAACAAGGGCATCGTTTTTTACGCGTTACGGTTAATGTTTCATCTCGCCACTTCGCAAGTTTAGAGTTTGTAGATCAGCTTCACGCGATCTACAAAAAACATCAACTACCTTTAGGCTCATTATGTCTAGAAATAACCGAATCGGGATTGATTGAAAACTTAGAGTTAGCAACACAAATTATTCAAGGATTGTCGCCTTTAAAAGTATTGCTCTGTTTAGATGACTTTGGCACCGGTTACTCTGCCCTTGGTTACTTGCATCAACTGCCTATTCATGTCCTTAAAATTGATAAAAGCTTTATCGATAATTTAAAAACCACGGCCAATCCATTGATTGATGCTATTTTAACCTTAGCCATTTCATTAGATCTTATTGTTATAGCAGAAGGGATAGAAAGCCCTGAACAACTCGCTATTTTGCAAAAAACCCAATGTGATTATGGCCAAGGCTTTTTAAAGTCTAAACCTGTTACAGCAAAAGAAGCTATTTTACTAATACATAGCCCTCTTTAATTAATAAGCCAGGGTTGCTGGCTTTTAAAAATCACAGTAATTTCTTACACGCTTTTGCCAGCCCATTAGCTGGCTGTTCTGTTGAATGCTATATGACTTATTTTGCCAACACTAACTCATGCGACGTCACTTTACAGCTTTTTACACTCTGCCTTATAACTACTTACTTAAGTAAGGGTCTATTTAACCAGTAGAAAACCTTATAATTAGTTTTATGTCACATTGTTCTCAGTAAAATCTTTAACGCCATTAGAGAATGCTTTAATACGTTATATTATTTAAAGACGTATACGAATTAGTATTAATGTGCGCCAATGAGTAGCGGCTAATCATTAAATCCCTGCATTCGCTGCTTTTTTCAATCGTGTATCCTTTGAATCCGAGTTGCGTTTACTGAGCTTTTGCCTGCCAAACCCTTCGCCGTAAATTTTAATTAACATTTTAACCTCGCTATGAAACATCTAAATAACCTGAACTTTGGTTAAGAGATTTACTAACGTATTGAATCAAAATTGATATTTATATTTATTTTCTCTAGCCAGAGATTTCCAGTGAAAACAAGGCGAAATTACGCGTCAATAGCGCGTCTATTGCAAGTAAATTCAACGTAGTTAGCGCTGTAAATAGCTGCTTGAGATAGATTTATTATCCAGAGTTCAGGTTAAATATTAATGTCGCGCTATAACCTACTTATTTTAGAGAGTTACATAACAATAAAGTTATCTGTTACCAGGACAAAAATCATTAATAAAAAACTCAAATAAACATGAGACAAATTCAACAACATATAAAAAATTAAACACTATTTGACTCGGCAAAGTTAAAAAACTTAATATTCGCAATAAAAAACACACTAAAGTGCAATTTTATAGCCGTCCAGACGTTGAAACGGTTTTTGTAAAGGCGTAGTATGTAATGAATCTGAGCTATACTCACCATATCTATGAGATTTATTAAAGATGATTGACATTAAACACTTAAAAACAATTGCTACCCTTAAGGAAACGGGCTCTCTCGTCAATACAGCCCGCGAACTATTTTTAACTCAGTCAGCTTTATCACATCAAATCAAAGATTTAGAAAACAAATTAGACTGCCAGTTGTTTGAGCGTAAAACTCAACCAGTCCGATTTACACCTCAAGGTATGTTATTACTTGAATTAGCACACGACATATTACCTAAATTAGAAGCCACCAAGTGCCGACTCAAAGAAAGTCTAAATCAGCCTATTTCGCAGCTGCGTTTAAGCGTTGAATGTCATGCCTGTTTTCATTGGTTATTGCCTACCATTAAAGAATTTAATAACTTTTGGCCTGATATAAAAATTGATTACGAGCGTGGCTTTAGTTACGACGCTATCCCAGACTTATTAAATGATGAATTAGATCTCGTGCTTACATCAGATATTCGCGACCCTGACAAACTTGAATACGCCCATTTGTTTGACTTTAAGCTGAAACTGATTGTGGCACCAGATCACGACTTAGCGAAAAAAGCCTATGTAACTGCGCTTGATTTGAAAAGCGAAACTATTATTTCTTACCCTATTCCGCGTGAGCGCCAGGATATATTTAAGCATTTCATCCAAAATGCGCGTTTTGACGGCACGCTAAAAACGGTTGATCAAGGTTTACTTATATTTCAATTAGTTAGTGCAGGTATGGGTGTGGCCGCCTTACCCGATTGGTTAGTAACCCCGTATGAAAGCCAAGGGTTAATTAAGTCAATTCCACTGGGCGCGCTTGGTTTAACTCGTCCTATGTACTTAGCGATGAAAAAAGATATGAAAGATAATCCAGTTTATCGTCACTTTTTAAACACCTGTAAATTAAATAACGGTCGATAAACCTTAAACTTATGAGTAACATGCTAATAAATATACTTAACCATGTTGCTCATTATGTTTGAACTAAAAAAAATACTAGGCGGCTTGCTCATGCCGTTACCTTTGTTGGGTTTAGTAAGCCTAATATTACTTATTTTTGCGCTCAAACAGCGAAAGGTCGCAATCGCTTTATCTTTAATGAGCCTTGTAACTTTGCTACTTGCCAGCACCCCTTTGGTGGCCAACTTACTGATTAAAAATAGCCAACCAACCTCATTTGCATTTAATTATCTTAAACACCCCAATATAGATAAAATTGTGGTGCTTGGCTGTGACATAAACCCCAACCCTGCATTGAGTGCTAACAGCCAGTTAGGTAATTGTGCGTTAACTCGTTTGGTGGAAGGAATTAGACTTGCTAACATTTATCCCCATGCGCAGCTAATTGTTTCAGGTGGGGGGTATGAAAAAGTCACCAACAGCGCGTTAATGTATAAAACCGCAATTAGCTTAGGTATTAATAAAAATCGTATTGTGCAAAATCCAAACGCAATGGATACCGCCCAAGAGGCAAAACTTTTAGCCTCAAAACTCGTTGATTACAAGGTCGCTTTAGTCACCTCAGTAAGCCATATGCCCAGAGCAAAAAATTTATTTAATGCGCAAGGCATTAACGTTATCCCTGCCGCAACCGATTACCACAACTTTGCCGCTTTCCCTTGGTATAAACAACTCATACCCAATGCAAAAGCACTACTAGTAGTCACCCAGTATGCTCATGAAGTTATTGGCAATGCGTGGATAAATGTACGCCGTACAATTAACCCTGAAGCACTTTAATTAAGTTAACGCTTATTACGCTGGGTAAATTCCCCCTAAAACCGCAATTATTTGCTTTTTACACAGGGGGTTATGAAAAAATCAAACTGAATATTCGTTTATAGTAGCGTTGGGTGTTTTGTTATTTTTAGAGGGTTTTAACCTCAGCTGTTTTATTCCAAAGCCGGTACAGTGTCACTAAAAATACGCAAAGAAATAGCAGACTTAGTGCTGTTAAATTCTCAACACCTAAAGCATCAAAAGTAGCACCGAAAATGTAGCCTCCATCGACTAAAACAATAACCCATAGCAGTGTAGAGCATCCATTTAACACACTAAAACGGCGCCAACTAATTGCTGTAAGCCCTACGGGAAGGGCACCAATCGTGCGTAATTCTTTAGGATAACTATATAAAAAAATGTAGGCTGTGCCATGGCGTTCAGCAAGCTCACTGGCTGTTTTAAATAATCGACCAAGGCGGCCTAGTTTTTCAAGCCATGCCGCGCCATACGCTCTTGCTAGAGCAAAACGTAATTCATCGCCCAAGTAGCCACCCATAAAAGTAGCCAAAGCAACAAAACCAACATATAGTGCGCCAGTATGTGCAGCATAGCCTGCGAACAAAGGTAGCCAACCACTTTTTAACGCACAATAACCAAAAAGTAACAGATAAACCAACAACCCGTACTGCTCAATTAAAGCTAATACCCATTTCATTCCTTTAAAGTAACTACCTTAGTAGCAAGCAAAGTAACATTGTAATTTAAACGAGGTAAGTACAGCGAAAGATCTGTGTTTTTTGCAATATAAGAATGGATGTAATTATGATTTTAAGCGTAGGTTTATATCTATTACGTTTATTCAATTTTTGGGATGCATAAAACCAAAAATAATTAACTCACAAAAAGATAAAAGGGTATGCGGGTATATAAAAAATCAACATACTGGCTTATTATAGTTTGCTAAATTAGCTATTTAGAACACTAGATTTAAATAACCTACCCGAAATACGTTACAAGTAGGTTATTTATAAAATTACTTTTAAGCTAGGTGTTTACACAGGATTGTCTATGTCAATAAATGTCACGTCAAAACCATGTTGCTTAGCAAGATATTCGCCTAATGCTTTTATGCCGTAGCGCTCGGTGGCGTGATGACCTGCGGCAAAAAAGTCGATATTTTGCTCGCGTGAGCTGTGTATGGTTTGCTCTGATGCCTCACCGGTTATGTAAGCATCAATACCATGCTCGGCTGCTAAGTCGATATACCCTTGCCCGCCACCAGTACACAAAGCGATGGTTTCAATTTTATCAGTACGTACTAAACTCGTTAGTGGCTCGCGCTTAAGCACTTGGCTTATTTTTTTAGCAAATTCACTGCCCGTTAGCGGCGTTTTTAAACGCCCTCTCATCGCTACACTGTTGTTAGTTGGCTCAAGGCCTGCTTCAATTTCAATATCGAGCAATTGCGCCAGCTGTGCGTTATTACCCATTTCAGGGTGAATATCTAACGGCAAATGATAGGCAAATAAATTGATGTCGTTAGCTAAAAGTGCAGCCACACGACGTTTTTTCATGCCAGTGATAGGTTGTGACTCGCCTTTCCAAAAATAGCCATGGTGTACCAAAATGGCATCGGCATTATTTTCAATCGCGGCATCAATAAGTGCTTGGCTTGCCGTTACACCCGTTACTATGGTACGTATCTCATCTTTACCTTCTACCTGAAGCCCGTTTGGACAAAAATCGTTAATGGTTTCTGGCTTTAATAGGGTGTTTAATAATTGATTAAATTCTCTACGTTGCATACTACTTACCTTACTTTGCACTGAATTTTGTACAAATTTTGGCGGTTATGCGCTAAAAATGAAAGGAAAATCGCAAAAAATTGAAAAACAGTTCTAAAATAGGTATAAATACCTCTTCTTTATCTGTGTAAACAACGTATTGGGTCTCTGATGAGCAAACTAGACAAAACAGAAGTGTTATCTGCCTTTGAAGCTGCATATGAAGCTGCCAACGGTAAAAAACCTGAAATAACAACTAAACCTGGCTGGTATAGCATTGATGGCGGCAAGAACATGCGCCTAGCTGATGTAGCAGAGCTGACTAAAGAATTAAGCTCTGGTAAGTCTACAAAAAAAGCTGCAGTAAAAGCACCTGCTAAAAAAACTAAAAAAGCTGCTCCTGTAAAAGCACAGAAAAAAGCGCCTTTCACCGTGATCACACAAAACGAAGAAGGCTACACAGCAGAAGAGCTTTGGATAGTTGAGCTTGCTCGCAAAGATCACGATTGCCGCCTACCTCGCGGTGTTGTTTGATCAGCTGAGTGTTTGTATAAAAGAAACCGCGTTAAGCGGTTTTTTTATATTTATTATCCATCAAGTATTGAATAAACTACCTCGCAACAAAGCCAGACAAAACTATAAATACAGTTCCTGCCAGTACTGGCATTATTAAAAAATCCCAACTTTGGCCAGACTCAATAATTAAGATAGGGTTGCGCCGGCAACAGGGTGAATAGTTTTTGTGATTATCATTAATGTTATAGCAATACCCAAAGCCAGCCCAACCATAATCGCACTATCAGCTAAAAACAACCCCAATCATTGCGGTCAGCATATGTCCCCCTATTACTTTTTTGGCATAGCTAACGGGCTCTGCGGTACACCAAAAACAAGTACAGCTGTTGCGCCGAATGGCGCCATTAACCAAATACCGTAATCACCCATATAATTTAGCCACGCCAAAAACCCCAAAACAAAAGTAGAAAAAACACCTGCGATTAATACCGACTTTATTTGCTCACTATGCATATTACCTGCTCAAATTTGGAATATCATGGATAAACAACAACAAATAATCAGTACGGCACTGAGTCTTTTTTATAAAAAGGGTATACACGCTGTTGGTATTAATGAAATTTTAGCTGTATCGGGCATTGCAGAAAAAACCTTATATAAGCACTTTGAAAGCAAAGACGCGCTTATTTGTGCTTGTTTAGTCGCACGTGACATCTGCTTTAACGCTTGGCTTAAAAAATATGTATACAACCTAGTGCTATGTTAGTCGCGCAAGCAATTTTTGCCGGACTGAAAAAGTGGATTAATAATGAGGTTTCAGAGTTAGGGTGTTTTAATGGCTGTTTTTTTATTGATACTGCAGCTGAGTACCCTGTAGAGAACGACCCTATTGCCAAACTTTGTAAACAGCACAAGCAAGCGAACTTTGAGATCATACTATCAGCTCTTTTAGAAACACCTGAATTTGCTCACAATAGAGAAAAAGCAATTGAAGCCACGCAACACTTACTTATTCTAAAGGAAGATTATATATGTAGAGCGAGGGTGATGCATGATGTAACAGTGACTCCACCTAGTGATAATATTTTAAAAGCGATAGTAGCGGTTAGTTAAATAGGTAAATACAGTATTAAAAAAGCGGCTAAATAGCCGCTTATTAACTAAAAAATAGCTGCATTATTCAAAAAATAATGGTTCACGCTGTTTTTTGCCTACTTCGTTCATGGTGGCTGCGTTGAACAAACGACCGTTGATCATGGTGTAATCAATTTTGTCTGAATCACGAATGTTTTTCAGTGGGTCGCCATCAATAACCATTAAATCTGCCAGTTTACCGACCTCTAATGAACCCACATTTTTATCTAGGCCTAAATATTTTGCCGGATCGAGTGTCGATGCTCTAATTGCTTCCAGTGGCGTCATGCCGCCTTGGGCAAACATCCACATTTCCCAATGCGCACCTAACCCCTCACGTTGGCCATGCGCACCCAAATTAACAAGTACACCTAAATCTTGTAACTCAGCCGCTACGCGAGCATTGTTGAAGTGATTATAGTGATGATCGGGTGCTTTAACTCGGCGCATTGAGCGCGGTAATAATTGGTTTTTAGGCACAAATTTACTTAAACGTGGATGATTCCATACGTCCGTTTTATCATACCAGTAGTTTTCACCCCAAATACCGCCATAGGCAACCACCAATGTAGGTGTGTAACCTACATCACTTTGTGACCATAGCTGCTTAATATCGTCATAAATATGTTCAACAGGAATTGAATGTTCAATACCTGTATGACCATCGATTACCATGCTCAAGTTATGTTGTAATAATGACCCCCCTTCAGGGACTACCATCATTTCAAGCATTCGCCCTGCTTCTATAACTTGCTGACGCTGCTCTCTGCGCGGTTGGTTATAAGATTTAACACTAAACGCACCCACTTTTTTAAGACGCTCTAAATGAAATTTAGCATCATCTAATGAGTCAATATGCGAGGTATACCCAGGCATATTCGCACCGTATAAAATAGTACCAGTAGAGAAAATACGCGGACCAACGATCATCCCCGCTTTTTGCATTTCACTCGCGGTAAATATTTCAGTGGTATCGTTTGATGGGTCGTGAATAGTAGTAACACCCAGCGCAAGACCTGCTAAGTTTTTCCAATTTTGCTGCGGGATAATTTCATCACTGGCTTGTGAGCCATGAGCATGGGCATCTACAATGCCTGGCATAATTGTTTTACCTGTTACATCAATGACCTTTGCTCCCTTAGGAATGCTCACATCAGCAGCAGTGCCAATGGCTTTGATATGTTTGCCATCGGTAACAATAACGCCATTTTCAATGACCTTTTCACCCTCCATGGTAATAATTTTAGCGCCAGTTAATGCAATCATGCCCTGCGGTTCAGCCATTTTTTTACTAAAGCCGATGTTAGTACCGCTTTTTACTTTAACGTCTTTATCATCCGCTTTATTAATCGCAAACATCCCCTCTAAACTGGCATGGTAAAGCTCAGGCCCCAGTGTCCAATACAGTTTATTGCTGTTTGCACTCCAGCTAATGTTTTCACCGGCGCGTACAGATAGCTGCTCAATTGGAAATTGACTGTCTTTGGGCCCAATATTTATCGTTTTGCCGCGCTCTACAAATGGAGTAACAAATACTTTAAAGCGCTCAGCAAAAGCTAAATACTCACCATCAGGAGAGACTCTAAATTCAGTGGCGTGCTCTGATTCATACAGTTTACGTACTTTTTTACTTTCAAGCTCTACCACACTTAATGTCGGCTTAGGCCATGGGCTCATAATATAAACACGATCGTTGGCACTGCCAAACTGAGGTTGATAGCCACTTTTAGAAATGAGCTCACTTTTTCCGCCTTTAGCACTAACACTGTATACCCCAGGATGCAGTGACCAGTTAGGGTTTAAAATGTTGCCGCCGCTGGCTTTACGATACACCACGGTTTTGCCGTCTGGACTAAATGTTGGCTCTACGTATTTTCCCGGCTCTTGTGTAATAGTGTCGCCACGACCACTGCGTGCAGAGACGACACGCACGGTGCCTTGTTCGTTATCATCCCACGTGGTGTAGACAATGTTTTTGCCATCACGAGAATACTGCGGGAATAACTCATAATGATCGGTTTGCTTAGTTAAGCGCTTTATTTTTCCTGATTCTAAGTCGCGCATGTAAATATAGCCCAATGCTTCAAAAAGTGCGGTTTCACCGTCAGGGCTAATTTGCACATTACGCAGCATTTTTACATCAAACTCATCAGTGTCGATATTTTGAGTAAAACGCACTGCTTTTTGAATTTTTTTCGTAGTGTCTACTTTAAATGCAATATCGCTGACTGATTTATTATCTACATTAAGTTTATGAAGGGTGCCACCAGCCCAAAATACCAGCTCTTCGTTATCTGGGGTCCACGCAATAGTCGGATATACGCCATGAATCGCCCACGTTTCTTGCATATCGCGCTCTAGCTTATCGTATAGCTTAGTATGCTCACCACTGGTTAAATCATATAAGTACAGGCTGGTTTGAAAGTCATCACGCTTTATGTACGCTAGTTTTTTACCATCTGGCGACGGCGTCGGTCTTATTGCCCCGCCCATGCCACTTATAATGGTTTCTATGTCGCCTGTTTCACGGTCATAACGTTTAATTTTATAAATACCGGCAACAGAGTCTTTTGAATAATGAAAAGTTTTACCTGGGGTTGCATCGTGAGAAAAATAAACATACCGACCATCCGGTGAAAACATGGGTTCACCTAAGTCTTTTTGATCGTTTTCACGTTTAGTCAGTTGCACCCCTTTACCGCCGGCTTTGTGATAAAGCCAAACTTCACCCGCACCTAGCGAGCGACTGGCAGTAAAATGCTTACGTGCAACTAAATAATCACCATCAGGGCTCCACGCAGGGCTATTGAGTAATCTAAATGTTTCGTCAGTGACGGCGGTTTGGTTTTCGCCGTTAACATCCATTATCCAAATATTGTCACCACCGCCTTGATCTGATGTAAAAGCAATGTGCTTGCCATCTGGGCTAAAGCGCGGCTGCATTTGCCATGCAATGTCTGAGGTTATTTTAGTCGCTTTACCACCACTCATTGGCATGGTGTAAATATCGCCCAGTAAATCAAATACTAAGGTTTCTCCGTCAGGACTTATATCGACATTCATCCATGTGCCTTGCTCTACACTAATAGATGCATCAACAAATTGCCCTTTTGGTGAATCAACTTGCCATTTTTTTTCATCCGTTTGCTCTGCGTGTGCGTGGCCTAATGCCAATGAAACTGATAACGCGAGTGCTGTTTGCAGCATTTTTTTCATGCTTATCTCACTTATTATTATTGCTGTGTGTTGATCTATTACATGATTGCAACAAAAACGCCAGCAAGTTACCAGCGTAATAGGATGAAGTGCATAAAATCAGTGCCAAACAATAGGATCAAATTGATAAAAATCCACTAGCAAATGGTAAATTTCAGGGTCTTCACGGCGTAAATCGGCAGGCTTTTCTAAAAATGTTTCGGTGATCACCGCAAAAAACTCAGCCTCATTGGTGGCTCCATAGCTATGTATTACATGCGGCATACTATAAGCAACATGGGTTTTTAACTGCGAAAACGCTCGGCTAAATACTCTGCCCCATTGTTGGTATTTTGCCTGTGATGCAAGTAGTGGCGTGCCGGTGGTTTTACCGGTTTCTTGATCAAGTTGATGTGCAAATTCATGAAACACTAAGTTATGCCCATCACTGGGTAAGCGGTTGCCCTCAAGCACATCATGCCAGCTAAGCACCAATGTTCCCCCCGGCCACGATTCACCTTGCCTTACTGTATTATGAAAACTGACAAGGCCTGCGTTATCGCGGCTTGATTGGGGCGCGTAATACGCGCTGGGGTAGAGTAAAATTTCTTTTACGTTTTTATACAAAGGCCAAGGCTTGTTAAGCACAAGCAAGCAGGCATCGGCGGCAATAATGAGTTTCATTGCCTCCGTTAGTTGCAACCCATCGCAGCCAACAAAACGCTTTTCATTTAAAAACCACACAATATGGGATGCTAACTTTGCTCGCTCTGCATCGGTCATTTTGTTGTATATGGGCATAGCACGCAGTAACAACGTATGTTGTTGCTCGCTTAATAATAAACCACTGTATTTACGGTGCCACACGGCATTTTGAATATCAGGCCAGCGCCAAAATATTATAATAAATACAATTAAAACAAAAATTAATAGCCCATTTATCATTGGGTCGTCCTAAATCAAACCATTTAGCTTTAACGCTAAAATGCTGCGCCCGTATTATTAAAATAGTAATGGGTGCAGTGAGGCTGTTTTTCAATCACATCACTTCAGTTCGATTTCGACCATTGTTTTTTGCCTTATACAAAGCTTGGTCGGCCCGTGATAATAATCGGTCATAATCATCAACATCACCAGAGTCAGAAACACCAAAACTCACTGTTACGCTGAGGCCTTCTGCAATATTTGAAAAGTTTTTATTTTCAATACATTTGCGTAACTTCTCGCACATTTCTTGGGCCTGCACTGCACTCGTATCGGGAAACACAAAAGTAAACTCTTCGCCACCCCAGCGAGCTACCTCTTGCTCACCTTCGCAGTGCGCTTTAAGAATGTTAGCTATTTCACATATAACCTGATCACCTATGAGGTGTGACCAACCATCGTTAATCCGTTTAAAGTGATCAATATCCATAATAGCGATAGCAAGTGATTTTTTACATGCTTTAAAGTCTGAAAAGTTATCCGCCAGCCAGCCATCAAATGCGCGGCGATTCGGTAAATCAGTAAGCTGATCGTGTGTGGCTTGATACGCAAAGGCACTGGCTTGCTCTTGCAGTGCTTGCGTTTGCTTCACCACTCGACTCGTTAATTCCTTTTCAACTTGTTTATAACGATATAAGCGGTAGCGATAAGCGCTATATATCACCACCACAAAAAGAAAAAACATAAACAACTTAAAGCTTGTTTTTTGCCAAAAGTGCGATTGAATTTCAAAGTTAACGACTTTGTGATTTTGTTGCCAATCAGTATTTGGATAGGCTGCACGTACAGCAAAAGAATACTTGCCCGCAGGTAAGTTAGTGTATTCAGCAGTCGCTATGTGTTGACGGTTGACCCATTCGTTATTAAAGCCTTCCAATTTTGTTTGAAAGTTTAATCGCTGCGGCATAATAAAGCTCAGTCCCGCGTATTGAAATGACAAGCGCGTCACCCCTGGTGGTAAAATAATAGTTTCACCGTCTATAGGTAACGACGTTGGTTTACCATCAACAGAAAAGCTTTCAACAATCGTTGGTAACGCTATTTTAGTGGCTTCTTTTAAGCGTTCCAGTTTTACTGTACTCACCCCTTTTGCGGTAGCAAACCAAATTGTGCCATCTGAATGAGCGGTTGCTGAGGGAGTTGAACCGCCATTTGCTTGTGCACTGTGCATGCCATCAGCCTCATCGTATAATTGAAAGGCGAGCGTACCTCTATTGTTAGATTTTGAATCAAGCAGCTCATTTACCTGCTTATAATTGACTTCAATAATGCCACGGTTACTTGATAGCCAAAGTGAGTCTTTAAACGGCACAATTTGAAAAAGCTTATCAACGGGTAAACCTAATTCACGCCCTAAAATAGTCATCTTTGCGTTTGAATGCTGATAACGAACTAAGCCACGATCGGTAGCCATCCACGTGTATTTATCATCAATGTAAAAGCCAAACGCATATTGGGCGGCAAATTCAGCAGGAAACTCAACAGGATTAAACACGTCAGTTTGAGAGTCATAAACCACGACCCCATTACCGGTTCCTACCCAAATATTAGCTGAGTTGTCTTCACTCAAGGCTAAAATAAACCCACTCGGCAGCTCTTTTTCATTAGTAAATTGGTTTAAGCTACCGTCGGTATTAACGCGTGTCAGCCCCATGGCCGAGCCTATCCATAAGCGATTTTTTGAATCAAAAAGTAAAGATCTTACTTCATTACTACCTAAGCCATTATCACGGTTTAAATAAGGTACGAGTTCGTTATTAACCACTTTTAAAACACCCGAGGTGTATGTGCCTACCCAGACATCACCTTGGTTTTGCTCTAGTAAGCTTAGTATTGAATATGGCGAGCCTTGTTTAGTGCCTTTAATATGGCTGATCTGATTATTGTGCAGCCGATCTAAACCCGTGCTTCCGCCTATCCATAAACTGCCATCAGAATGTGACAATACCGTACGCACATAATCGCTAGATAAGCCTCGCTTTTTGCCCCACGATGAAAACGGCGCTTCTCTTAACCTAAATACACCAGCATTGGTGCCTACCCAAATACTATTTTCTCTGTCTTGTAACAAAGAAAGAATACGGTTAGCGGGTAAAGCATTTTTAGCATCTAATTGCTCTAAACCATCGACGCTAAGCCTAAAAACACCTTTATTAATGGTGCCAAACCACAGATCCCCATGATCATCTTCTAACAAACTGGAAATAGGTTCCGCCTCGAGTTGTGGGTGAGGCGATTCAAATAGCCCACCATTAAGGATTCGTGCCCCTCTTTCACTTCCTATAATGAGTCGACCTTCACGGGTGATTAATAAGGTATATACGGGAGCATCTGGAACCCCTTGTTGTGGCGTCATCAAAGTGGGTTTGTAGTTGACTATTTTATACAGGCCATCACTGGTCGCCGCCCATATAACCCCCTTGGGGTCTTCAATGATTCGATACGCACTGACATTTTGTATTATTGGGATGTCTTGAGTGCTGCTAGCTGAACGATAAAACACACCATCATTCTCAAGCGCTAGCCACAAGTTATCATTTTTACTTTTAAATATATGATTAACCATCGCTTGGGCAGGTGGTTGCGTGTCCCATTGGCGATGTTGATATAGGCTAATACCGCCACGCGCTCCTGCAATAAGTAAACCGCCATCAGATGTAGGGGTTAGCGCACGTACGCCTGAGTCAGGCAAGTCAGTAATTTCGGAGCGAGTAAATAACTTAAACTCTTGGCCATTGAAGCGGGCAAGTCCTTCCCAAGTACCCACCCATAGATACCCATCTTGTGTTTGTGCAAGGCTATTAATGCTATTGTGAGGAAGACCCGTACGTGTATTCCAGGTTTCAAAAAAATAATCACGTAACGGCAAACGAGTCTGCTGTTGTGCGTCAACAGAAACAGAAAAAATCACCAATAAAATACATAAAATCACTAAGCGATTCATCAGATATTGCCTTTATAATTATTAATTTTTATATTTGGATAAGTTTAGAGCGACAATTTAAGTTAAAAGCACTGCTGGTAAATAATAACATAAAACTTACAACTTTTTAATTAATTATTATTACTTAAATTATTAAATGTATACTGCAATTGCTTTATAAATTTAGCGACATGAAGCCCATCCAACAACGCATGATGAACATCAATAGCGAGCGGCATTTTACCTGTCTCAGTATTGTATTGGCCAAACACAAATTTAGGAATACCATTACTTTGACCGTGGGTAAATGCATGTGAAAAGCTGCTAAAGTTTAACCAAGGTAATACAGAAACATGAATTAAATCTGCTTGCCCTTCAGTTGCTGCAAACGCATCAGAAAACAGTGGGTTTAATTTTGTGGCATTGCTAATAGCTTTCGCCTCACGGGCAAATTCATTTAACGACTCGTGTAATTTAAAATAACTAAAGCGAAACGACTCGTCATCGGCAAGCTCGACTACACTTGCCCGCGTAGCACTTAAGTAACAAGGTTTTTGGTTAATAATGCGCAGCATCATCGGCTCATACTTATGACAAACTTTTAATAAGCAATAAATATAACCATGAAAAAAAGCAATATTAGCTTGTTTACAGGCGATATATAACTTTTTCGCATTCAGTTGTACGCACACATTAAAATAAGGCTGAGTGAACTGCTGAAATAACTCAAAGTGTTGCTTTCGAGGCCATTGCTCAAAATCAAGAGGGGTAATAGAAAAATCAGTAGAGGACATAAAATATAGATAAAGTGTAAAACTAAATTTTACCGTGCTTTATCTATATTCGCATTAACTAAAATGACGCTTTGGGTGTAGTTATACTAAAGTCTTACATAAGGTATAAAAAAGGAGCGTATTTCGCTCCTATTTTAAATCGAGTGGAAACTTAAAGTCCGTTTTCAATAATTTCTTGTGCCAGTTCATCGGCAATTAAATGGGTTGATTTTTGCTCTTTTTCACTACGGGTAAAAATTTCACTCAGTGTATCGTAAATTCTTTCTACGTGTTTATTAGAAGCCTCTTTACTGTAACCCTCTGGTGCAGTTTCGTAATAAACGTTAATAATACCACCTGCATTTATTACATAATCAGGCGCATATAAAATACCTTTTTCACGTAAAATTTCACCATGGCGTGATTCAGCAAGTTGATTGTTTGCACAGCCTGCTACTATCGTTGCTTTTAAGCGTGGGATTGTTGTGTCATTAATAGTGGCACCTAATGCACAGGGTGCATAAACATCCACATCTAGGTCGTATATTTCATCAATACCAACTGCAGTTGCGCCAAAATCATTTACTACACGTTCTACTGCAGCTTGATTAATATCGGTAACAAATAACTCAGCACCAGCTTCAAACAAATGTTTACATAATCCATAAGCTACTGCACCTAAACCTTGCACCGCAACTTTAATACCAGAAAAGTCTTGAATACCGCGTTGATGGTTAAGCGCTGCTTTCATGCCCAAAAACGTACCATAGGCTGTAAACGGCGAAGGGTTACCACTTTTTCCTTCAAGACCTAGCACGTAATTTGTTTCTTTGTTCATTAACGCCACATCATCACAGGTAATGTTTACATCTTCTGCTGAGTAGTAGCTACCATTTAGTCGCTCTAACTGGCGACCAAATGCGCGAAATAACTGCTCAGATTTGATTTCTTTGGCATTACCAATAATAACCGATTTACCACCACCAAATGGCAAGCGTGCTACGGCATTTTTATAGGTCATCCCTTTTGATAAACGCAGCACATCATATACTGCATCTTCATCGTTAACATAATCCCACATTCTACAACCGCCTACCGCAGGGCCTAAGTTTGTGTTATGTACCGCAATAATGGCTTTCAAACCAGACGCTTTGTCTGAACAAAAAACCACTTGTTCATGGTTATCAAATTCAACTTGATTAAATACAACCACTTTAAATACTCCGAAAATAATGAGCCCTTTTGGGCAAGCACGCTACAAATTGCCGAGACTTTATCACTTCAGTTAATGGTTCGCCATACCATGAGTAAATAAACCAGATAAAGCGCGTCAAAGTGAAATATAAAACGACTTATCGTTAAAAGTAAGCATAAAAAATCCAAAAATAACCATCTGATTAAGTATTAAAGTTAAAAACACCATTGCAATTAAAGTTTACGCTTACGTGAACGTCACACTGCAGTTATTTGTAAACTTAATCATACACCCTAAAAAAGTACACTACACCTTAAAATACAGTGACTTATACACTAATTGCCTATGCAGCATAAACTGGTCTGAGGTGTATAAGTCTTTGCAAATATAAAAGTAAATAAAAAAGCGAGCACACAGTGCTCGCTTATATGATTGCTTTTTAAGTAAAAATTTACTTCATTTTGCTGTCTAGCTCTTCAATTTTTGCCTTCCAAATAGCAGGGCCTTGGGTGTGTGCATTTGCTCCTTCACTGTCTACGGCAACTGTTACTGGCATATCTTCTACTTCAAATTCGTAGATAGCTTCCATACCTAAATCTTCAAAGGCAACAACACGTGCTTTTTTGATTGCTTTAGATACTAAGTAAGCCGCACCGCCTACCGCCATCAAATACACTGACTGGTGCTTTTTAATAGACTCAACCGTTGCTGGGCCTCGTTCAGCTTTACCAATCATACCCACGATGCCGGTTTTTTCTAACATCATATCGGTAAATTTATCCATACGTGTTGCCGTTGTAGGACCCGCTGGACCTACTGCTTCATCGCCTACTGCATCCACAGGGCCAACGTAGTAAATAAACTTGTTATCAAAATCAACACCTTCAGGTAAACCTTCCCCTGAGTTGATCATATCCTGAAGACGTTTATGAGCAGCATCTCGACCCGTTAAAATAGTACCTGAGAGTAAAACGGTTTCACCCATTTTCCATTCTTTAGTGTCTTCTTTAGTAAGAGTATCTAAATTAACACGGCGTGTACCCTCACCCACTTCGAAAGTCACTTCTGGCCAATCTTCTAATTTAGGTGCTTTTAAATTCGCAGGGCCTGAACCATCAAGGGTAAAGTGAACGTGGCGCGTAGCAGCACAATTTGGGATCATAACCACTGGCTTTGAAGCTGCGTGAGTAGGCGCTGTTTTAATTTTAATATCAACAACCGTGGTTAAACCGCCAAGGCCTTGCGCACCAATACCTAATTTATTCGCACGTTCAAAAATTTCTAAACGCAGCTTTTCTTCTGTTGTTTCTGCGCCGCGCTCAATTAGTTCATGAATATCAACCGGATCCATTAATGACTCTTTGGCCATTACCGCTGCTTTTTCTGCCGTGCCACCAATACCTATACCTAGCATGCCAGGTGGACACCAACCCGCCCCCATTGTTGGTAGCGTTTTTTCTACCCACTCAGCCACATCGTCAGATGGGTTTAACATCACCATTTTACTTTTGTTTTCTGAGCCGCCGCCCTTAGCAGCGACCATCACTTCGACTTTATCGCCTGCAACTAAGTCAATGTGAACCACTGATGGCGTATTATCTTTAGTGTTTTTACGTGTTCCCGCAGGATCTGCAACAATCGATGCACGTAAAGGGTTATCTGGATTTAAGTACGCACGACGCGTTCCCTCATCAACCATTTGTTGTACTGTTAAGTCGGTTTTATCCCAATTAACATCCATCCCTACTTTTACGAAACAAGTAATGATCCCGGTATCTTGACACAGTGGGCGCTTACCTTCTGCCGACATACGCGAGTTAATTAAAATTTGCGCAATCGCATCTTTAGCGGCTTTACTTTGTTCTTTGTTATACGCTTTTTCTAGTGCTTGAACAAAATCAAGAGGATGGTAAAACGAGATATATTGCAAGGCATCTTCAATGCTATCAATAAAGTCTTGCTGACGAATTGTACTCATAGTGGTTCCTTAAGTTGTTGTTACTCACGCTTCACGTAAGCGATATCAAACCCGTGACGGTGGTTCGAACTGTTTTCAACCACAGCGCTCACTAAACGCTGCCAAATAAATTTGACTTATGATACCCTCCCAGCCCGTTTGGAGCCAGTTCTTATAGGGGTAGTAAATGCTAAACAATAAAAAAAATTGTGTTGAATTAGCCATATCACAAAATTGTATTGAGGTATTTTCGCATTTTGCTCATTTGCCTTACGCCATTTTATTAGATTCGGGTGATAGTGATCACATAAACAGTCGTTTTGACATTATTGCGATTGCCCCCCAGAGCACCCTTGAAGTCGAAAATAATCAAAGCGTTTTTAATAACCAGCCAAACATAAAAAGCTGCTTTGAAATAATGAATAATGAACTGGCAAAGTTAGACAGCACTAAAGCCGCCAACAACTTACCTTTTAATGGTGGCTGGCTGGGTTATTTTGGCTATGACTTAGGCCGTACTATAGAGCAACTACCAAGCAGCGCTTTACACGACATAAATTTACCGCAAATGGCGGTTGGACTTTACCTTGATGCACTGATTTACGATAAACAACTGCGCACGTGGTTTTATGTTTCGCAGCCCAATGCAGACCGCCTTTGGCTATATCAGCAATATTTAGCGCAACCACCTAAACACGAGAGCTTTTCGCTTACATCACCGTGGCAGTCAAATATGAGTCAGACTAGCTATAGCGAAAAGTTTGCCGCGATTGAAGAATACCTAAAAAGTGGTGATTGCTATCAAATTAACTTAGCGCAGCGTTTTAGCGCACATTACCAAGGCTCGCCTTGGAGCGCCTATGTTAAATTAACTCAGGCTAATAAAGCGCCTTTTTCTAGTTTTATTAATCATCCTCAGGGCGCTATTTTATCAATCTCACCCGAGCGTTTTATTGCAGTACACGACAATAAAGTAGAAACAAAACCCATTAAAGGGACTTTACCTCGCAAAGAAGATGCCCTTGAGGATGCAAAACAAGCAACCTTACTGGCAAATTCAAGTAAAGACCGCGCTGAAAATGTAATGATAGTAGACCTGCTACGAAATGATTTAGGTAAAGTCGCAAAATCGGGCTCTGTTGTTGTACCTTCTTTATTTGCTATTGAAAGCTTTCCGGCAGTACACCATTTGGTAAGTACAGTTACATCCATCCTTGATGAAGGAAAAACAGCAGTCGATCAACTTGAAGCTGCATTCCCTGGAGGGTCTATTACCGGGGCACCAAAAGTGCGCGCAATGGAAATAATAGAAGAGCTGGAGCCGCACAGACGCAGCATTTATTGTGGTTCTATTGGCTATATTAGCGCCTGCGGTAATATGGATACCAGTATTACTATTAGAACTTTAGTTACACATCAACAACAAATACACTGCTGGGCTGGCGGTGGCATTGTTGCTGATTCAAAAGTCGAATTGGAATATCAAGAAACTTACGATAAAGTAAATAAAATACTCCCTATATTAAATGAGGGTCGCTTTGAATAGTGAAACCATTTCGGCTCGTTTTCAATTAAACCGCAGTTTAACTGTGGATCAGCTCAAAGATAATAAAAAAAAGCGCGCCAGTGCAGTGATGCTACCTTTGATTGATATTGATAATGAAGCACATGTTTTATTGTGTAAGCGGCCAATCTATTTACATCACCACCCTGGGGAGATTTGTTTACCAGGTGGTAAATTTGAAATTAATGATGTTAACCTGCGGACCACGGCACTGCGTGAATTACACGAGGAGCTAAACATTGCCCCGCATAATGTTCAAGTTTTAGGCCAGCTGCCGGAATACTCTACCCTTACTGGATTTACTATACGTCCTTTTGTGGGCTTAATTAAAAAAGAAACGGTATGGGAGAACGATCATAACGAAGTACAAGCCAGCTTTTTACTCTCTATAAAAGCGCTGAACAACGAAGCTAATTGGCAACCAATCCCCTTTGAACGTAATGGAAGAGCCCTAACTTTAAATGGCTTTATCACTCCTCACGGGCTTTTGTGGGGTGCCACAGCCAGCATTATTAAAAACTTTACAAAACAACTCGCCATACCAGTTTAAATCTTTGCTAATAAGGGTTACACACCTGCATTTCCACGTTATTATAGTCGACCGTTCAAAGAACAGCTGAATGCTGAGAAAACTAAGTAGAGACACACATTATGATCAGTGCATTTGATATGTTTAGCATTGGTATTGGCCCTTCATCGTCACATACCGTTGGCCCAATGCGTGCATCACGCTTATTTGTTAATGACCTAGATGAACAACAACTATTAGCAAATGTGACCGATGTAAAAGTAGAGCTTTACGGCTCGCTTGGCCAAACAGGTGTTGGCCACGGCTCTGGTAAAGCAGTGATACTTGGCTTAGCAGGGTATGATCCTGAAACCATTGATGCCGATTTAGTGGATGGCATACTCGCTAAAATTGAAAAAGAACAGGTTATTTACCTAAACCAAACTCACAAAGCTAAATTCCCTAAGCAGGGCGCGATTGTTTTCCATCGCAGAAAGACACTCCCTAAACATTCCAACGCAATGGAAATTATTGCCTATAACAATGGCGAAAAAGTATATAGCAAAGTTTACTACTCTATTGGTGGCGGATTTATTGTTTCGGATGAAGAGTTTGAAAAAGAAAAACAAGCGGCCTTAGATATTCGTGAAGAAAACCCTGCCCCGTTCCCGTTTGGAACGGCTAAAGAATTACTCGAAATGTGTAAAGAGTCGGGTTACAGCGTATCAACGTTAATGATGAAAAACGAAAAAACGTTACGCAGTGAAGAAGCCATTAAAGATGAGCTATTTAATATTTGGCAAGTAATGAAAGCCTGTATTGAGCGAGGTATGCGCACCGAAGGTATTTTACCTGGCGGATTAAAAGTAAAACGCCGTGCGCCAAGCTTATATTTAAAGCTTAATGTAGAAGTGAGTAACGACCCGCTGCGCGCCATGGACTGGGTTGATTTATTCGCATTAGCTGTAAACGAAGAAAATGCAGCCGGAGGACGTGTAGTAACTGCCCCCACAAATGGCGCAGCCGGAATTTTACCTGCAGTATTAATGTATTATCATACTTTTATTAAAGAAGTAGACCGTGATATTGCTACCCGCTACTTATTAACTGCCGCTGCAATAGGCATTTTATATAAAAAGAATGCCTCTATTTCTGGTGCTGAAGTGGGTTGCCAAGGCGAAGTCGGTGTTGCTTGTTCAATGGCCGCAGGCGCACTTACTGAAATTGTTGGTGGTAACGTTGTACACGTAGAAAATGCCGCTGAAATTGGTATGGAACATAACTTAGGGTTAACCTGTGACCCTGTTGGCGGCTTAGTGCAAGTCCCCTGTATTGAACGTAATGCAATGGGCGCTATTAAAGCAATTAATGCGTCGCGCCTGGCTATTCGCGGTAGTGGTGAGCAAAAAGTATCGCTGGATAAAGTAATAAAAACCATGCTCGATACGGGTAACGATATGAAAACAAAATACAAAGAAACCGCTCGCGGTGGACTGGCCGTTAATATTATCGAGTGCTAATTAACCTGAACTCTGGTTAAGAGATTTACTAACATATTGAATCAAAATGATATTTATGTTTATTTTCTCTAGCTAGAGATTTTTAGTGAAAACAAGGCGAAATTACGCGTCAATAGCTCGCCTATTGCAAGTAAATTCAACGCAGTTAGCGCTGAAAATAGCTGCTTGAGATGGATTTATTATCCACAGTTCAGGTTAATTACATAGCACAAAAAAAGCCGCTTAGTTGCAAAACTAAGCGGCTTTTCATTGCTGTTTATGGCGGTTACTTAACCGGCAATTCAATATCAGCAAATAACTTATCAACATCTTCTTGATTACGCAGTAAACTCGCACGCTCTACTCGCTCTTTAGTTAAATGCGGTGCAAAACGTTCGATAAAGTCATACATGTAGGTGCGTAAAAAACTGCCCTTTCTAAAGCCAATTTTAGTCGTGCTCGCCTCAAATAAATGGCTAGCATCAATGCACACTAAGTCGCTGTCGTTTACCTGATCAATTGCCATAGATGCAACCACACCCACACCTAGTCCTAAACGCACATACGTTTTAATAACATCAGCATCGGTGGCAGTAAATACAATATGTGGCTCAAGTCCGTAGGCGTTAAATGCTTTATCAAGCTCTGAGCGACCAGTAAAACCAAATACATAAGTGATCAATGGATACTGCGCTATATCTGCCACCGTTAAGTTATCGGCTTTTTTCGCAAGTGGATGATCTTTAGCAACCACAATACTGCGATTCCAGTGATAACAAGGCAACATAACTAAATCTGAATATAAGTGCAGTGCTTCAGTAGCAATCGCAAAATCTGCATCACCGCGCGCAGCTGCATCCGATATTTGCTGAGGCGTACCTTGGTGCATATGTAGTGACACTGCTGGGTATTTTTGAGTAAAGCCTTTAATTACACTTGGTAACGCATAGCGTGCTTGTGTATGCGTAGTCGCAATATTAAGTTTGCCTTGATCGGGCAGCGTATGTTCATTCGCAACCGCTTTAATACCCTCAACTTTTGAGAGTATTTCGCGTGATATGTTAATGATTTCTTCGCCAGCGCCTGTAACATGAGTTAAATGCTTACCACTGCGGCCAAAAATTTGTACACCGAGCTCATCTTCTAACATACGTACTTGCTTAGAAATACCAGGCTGGGAGGTAAATAAACTCTCAGCCGTAGCTGAAACATTTAATTTATGATTTTGAACTTCTACGATATATCTAAGTTGTTGTAATTTCATGGCTATGTAGTTTCGTTATAATTCACATTGACAGATAAAAACGCACCCTAACTATAGGTAGCTATATAAAAGGCTGATTAAGGTTACACAATGTAACAATTAATATATTGAAATTTCAGGTTAACACAATAAATACACTTGAGGTAGCAATGATTATCAGCAATCGAAACATAACATATTAAGATTTAAACGCTTTATGGTGACGCTTTTTTCAGTTAATCTGAGCAAAGTTTCCCACCTTTTATATATTTAATGTAAGATTAGATAATAAGGTTAAGAACTTGAGAATTATAACATGATCGTTTCCATTATAATTGTATTAATTGTTGCACTTATAGTCATTGCACTATTGGTTAGTGCTGTTCAGCAACACAAAGAAAAACAAGAAGCTGAACGACGCAAAGAGTTAACAAAACAAAAAGCAATCATTGAAGAAACCGAAGAAGCATTAATGAATAGCGCCAACATTCCACTTTCAGAGGCAACTCAGCGAATATTACAACGACGAATTCATGATGCGCTCAGTCAAATGGTGCCTATTTCAAGCGGAGGTAGTGGACTAAAAAACCGCTTAAAAGAAGCAAAAGAGCGACTACAAAACCCAATTCAAGACGGTTCAGATGATTTTGTTTTACCAGGTAATGACAAGCAACTGATATCACTAATACAGGGTATAAAAAAGCTCCGTACTATTATTCGTTCTGAGCATAATAAAGGCAAAGTAGACAGCCAAGCGTTTATTGCAGAAGACAAACGCCTTGAAAAGCTACAACTAAGAATCAACATTGAAAGCCAGATAAAACGTGGTCTAGCAGCACAAACAGCCGGTATGGTTGGCTCTGCAAGGCAGTACTTTGAAAAAGCAGCTTCCACACTTAACAGTGTTTCATTTAATGACGATTACATTACGGCAAAACGAGCTGAAGTTGAAGGCTACCTTGAAACGATAAGTAATGAACTCAAGGCATCAAATGCTACATCATTGAAGAAAAAGAACGAACAAGAGCAAGATGATTTAGACGTATTATTTGCACCTAAAAAGAAATGGTAACATCCTTTCTAAATAAAAAAGCCCATGCAGTTGCATTAACACCACTCGTTTAAGAACGAGTGGTGTTTTTTCGTTTATATCTAACCGGATATTTTTGTGTCTTTGCCAGCACCGCTCGCGGATAAGCTTTTCGCTTTCTTTTCTCCGGTAATATTAGCCGTTTACCGTTTTCACGTAGTTCTTTTAGCTTTTTAGGGATTGTCCCTGGGCTTCGACCTGAACACCATAAAAACTCGTCTTGTATGAGGTATAATGCGTTAATAAAACTGATGCGTAATGGCTCAACTTTATGGGCTTTAGCCATCTCTGCCATTTCTAGTCTCACGATATTATATGATGTCAGAATACCCCAGAGCTCTTGATAAATACCTTCCTGTTTCAAGCTCCGTAATGCTGGTTTATTTGATAGTTGATATTGCTTGAGCTCACCATAGCCTCGCTCTATTTCCCATCGTTGCCAATACACATCGAGTAGCGCTTTCAGCGGGTACTTTTCTGGACAGGCGCATGAGGTGATGAACCCTTTTATTTCCCCTTTAGGTGTCGGAATTTGAATAAGCCTTGCTTGCCATGTATCACCTAGGTAAGGGGCTGATTTCTTAGCTTGTGGTGAAATAGGCATTGTTATTAAGTGGTCGTAATCGCTAAATGACTCCGTTATTTCATAGCGCATTTTGCTTTTGATGGGTGTAAGCCAATGATGGTTTTCGCTAACGCCTTGCCAGCTCGTAAATAGTTCAGCCGAAAAGAAACCTCTATCAAATAGCGTCAATGAATAGTCAGGTGCTGAGCCAACAAGCTGTTGAGCATAATGAATTTCACTTTGAGTAATGGGGCCAAACGCTGCATCGGATATTAAATGCGTTCTTGTCGACATCAAGGTCACAGCAAGTACTGAGGGGAAGTTTGTTGTCGATTTAGCATAGCCAAAGTGACGGTTACTCGGTGTATCTTGAGTTTTAAATTGTGTACCGTCAATGCTGAGCAGCTTTAAACCACACACGTCATCAAAAGTTTGCGACTGCTCCCACTGCGTTGCTGTATGTTTAAAAAGGTGTTTCATAGGTGCTGCGCCTAGCTTTTCTTTCCCTTTTATAATACTGCTCGTCGCCAATGGTGGAAGCTCTCCTTTAGCGTCAGGAAAAGCGAGCTCTAGTTTGTCACAGACTTCAGATATTGAGCGGTTTCTTAATAAACCAATCCCTAATACAAGCCAAGCAGCTTGCTCGGCGGGGAAACGTCGTTTACGCACAGAGGCTCTCCCTGTTTGAGTAACGGCTGCTTCAATCCACTCAAGGGGAATATGCTTAGTAAACGAATCAATATCACGATCTTGGCTAAACTCAGTAGTAAGGTGTAATTCTTTAATAAATTCAGACATAAAAATAGGCCACAACTTTTGTTGTAGCCTATTATGAAGCCTCTGAAAGATCGTTCAATTAACTTAAACGATCCGCATTAATGCAGTTGCATGGGCTTTTTTTTGAATAGGATTTTGCCTCACTTTGTGTTTACATACTAGAACATATACATATTCTAACAAGCTGCCTGCATTAAGATAAAAATGCGAACTTAACAATAAACAAGGCCGTTAAAATCCAGACACTAATGCTTACCTGATCTTTTTTGCCACACAGCACTTTTACCGCCGTATAAGAAATAAAACCAAGTGCAATACCGTGTGCAATTGAGAAAGTCAGCGGTGTCATTAATAATACAACACTCACCGGAATTGCATCAGTCATGTCGTCCCAATTTACAAACTTTAAGTTTTGTAGCATCAATACAGATACATATAAAATAGCTCCCGCGGTTGCGTATGCAGGCACCATTTGAGCTAAAGGCGCAAAAAACATCATCAGTAAAAAGCAGCAACCCACAACCACAGCGGTCAAACCAGTTCGACCACCAACAGATACACCTGCAACAGACTCAATGTATGACGTGGTTGTTGAAGTACCGAGCATTGCACCTGCAATGGTAGCTGTGCTGTCGGCGCTTAATGCACGACCTAAACGCGGCATATTACCGTTTTTATCTGCTAAACCAGCTTTCTGAGTTACCGCAACTAACGTGCCTGAGGTATCAAACAAATCAACGAATAAAAACGCAAAAATAACACTCAACATCGACAGTTCAAACGCGGCACTAAAGTCCAGTTGCATAAAGGTCGGCATGATAGAAGGTGGCATTGCAATAACACCATGATACTCCACTAACCCCATAGACACAGCAATCGCGGTGACTAGTAAAATACTGATCAGTACGCCACTTTTAAAATCGCGATAAAGCAGTGCAGCAATAACAAAAAAGCTGAAAATAGCCAATAAAGGACCCGGCGAGGTAATATCACCCAACTGCACCAGTGTTGCAGGACTTGATACAATAATACCGGCACTTTTAAGTGCGATGAGAGCTAAAAATGCGCCAATACCCGTTGCTATTGCTTGCTTGAGCACCAGAGGGATTGCATTAATAATCCACTCTCGCACCTTAAATAAGCTTAGAATTAAAAATATACACCCTGACATAAATACCGCACCCAACGCAGCTTGCCAGCTATAACCCATACCTAATACAACACCATAGGTAAAAAATGCATTTAATCCCATACCCGGTGCCAATGCCAGTGGGTAATTGGCCCACAAACCCATAATAAAACACCCTATTGCAGCTGCAATACAGGTGGCAACAAAGGCAGCACCTTGATCCATACCCGCTTCAGCAAGCATAGCTGGGTTAACGAATACGATATAAACCATCGTAATAAATGTAGTCATACCGGCAATACATTCACGGCGAACCGAAGAATCATTTGCACGGATTTTGAATAAGGCTTCGAGCATAATAAACTTGTGGTTGTAAAAAGTGGCGAGATTTTAGCATAAAAATAACTTTTTAGAGGACATTTTACCTTGCTATATACTAAACTAGCTAAGTGATTAAAATAACAAACGAAGTAGCATGATCAAAACGACACCAAGTGGCCAAGACTTAGAGCAACAATTAGACAACATTCTTTCTTTTGTAACGCAACCAAGCGATGCAAATCTCCCTGCGAGCTCTAAAAACACCGATCAAGACACATTAAATAAAGCCCTTTATTACCTTAAAAATGAACAAGGCGCCTTAGCCGCAAAATGGATGCGTTTGGCAGCAATGGCAGGAAATTATCGCGCGCAGTTTTATTTAGGGCTGTTTTTTATAAAAGGACAAGGTGTGCCGCAAAGTGTATTTCATGGTGCTGCGTGGCTTAGCTTAGCCGGTAGTCAAGGCTATGAACCTGCCATAGAAGCAATGAGCGATATACGAAAACATATTAATACCAAACGACTTAAAGATGCTCAATGCTACGCAGCCAGCCTGTATGAACAAATTCACCAGTTACAATTCTCACATTTGATCCCTCCTAGTAGCGAAAAATAATTTCACTGCCCAGCAACTCATTTCATCTGTAAATTAATTAAGCGTTTATAGCCAAAACAAGCACGCTTAATTAATTTAAACTACTGTATACCCCCTGTTCATCTGTATTTATTTGTTCCCAGCCTTAAAATTAATTCTGTGGGCATTAACTTTCAATAAAAATTAAACCATTGTTATATATAGATTATTTATATATTTATAGTAACTGTCGCGTTTTAAGATGAATAACTGTACAAAAAATAGCAAAAAAACACTTGCACCAAACAACTGTATAAACTACTGTATGAATGTACTGTATAAAAACCCAGTGAGTGAGAAGATTATGTTACAGCCAATTACCGTAAGAACAGTTAAAAGCTATCAACAAGATGACCAATCAGATTGTGTTAACGTTATACAAATTGAAGATGAAATTTCAGCAACGTTTGAGTTATTAAAAGTATTACACCAATACAACAGCCTAAACGCATGGACACTGTTAATAGCACCAGATAACGTACCGAGCAAAGCGCTACTTGATTCATGCTCAATTGATACCAGTAAATTACTGGTTATTCGTCAAAAACATTTAGTTAATTTAGAGTATGTTTTAAATTCTGCACTTCACAATGGAAATTTTGCTGCGGTGATCACCTGGACTGACATAATAAATAACCAACAACTGTCGCAGTTATCATTAAACTTGAGCCATACGCGCACTAAGTTGTATTGCTTTAGCAAAAAAAGCGCTCATTCTGAGATTTCACTTACGCAATAAGCTTGATAAACTAGCGTTTTAATACACAGTACATTTATCATGACTTCTAACGCCCTATTATGTTTTTGTGGCAGTCAGCAACCTTATGCTGATTGCTGCGAGCCTTTTCATTTAAAAACCAAACAGCCACACACACCAGAGCAACTTATGCGTGCACGCTACAGTGCTTATGCTGTTAAAAACGCGGTTTTTGTTCGTGAAAGTTATGCAAAAGAAAAACAAGCTGAAAACTCAATTTCAGAAATTAAAGATTTTGCAAATAGTTGCCGTTTTATAAACTTAACCATATTAGACTCTGGTTATAATGATGAAACAGGGTTTGTTACATTTAAAGCTCACTACTTTTATCAAAATTTATATTGCGAGTTGGCAGAAAATTCAAGGTTTATTAAAGAAGATGGACAATGGCGATACCTTGATGGTGAGATTACACCGGTTGCCGATATTAAAGTAAAACGCAATGATACGTGCCCTTGCGGCAGTAATAAAAAGTATAAAAAGTGTCATAGTGTATAAATAACAGCTACAAAAAATGGGCCACAAGGCCCATTTTCAAAAACTACACTAAACGCAAATTAGCGTTTTACTCGCCATCATCTTCATCGAAATCTTGACGCTGTGCAGGTCTTGCTAAAATCTCTAAGTAAAAAGAAGTTAAACCTTGCTTTTCAATTTCACTGATGTGATTGTTAATTTCAGCAACGTGAACCACTTGGGCTTCTTCAACCGTGTTACCAAACTTACAATCAAATGCCCAGTAGTCGGCATCAACAGGTAAAGTTTTATTACGTTCTCTTTTCAAATATTTTTTCACTTCATGCTTTGCAGCATCAACCATACGAGGGTATTTGATTTTCTCATGATTCAGCGTGAATGTTTTCTTCATTACGTTCCTAATTACCTTGGTTTAATGATAATGGCATTTAATGTCATACCATTTGCGCCATTATAGCAATTGCATTTAAATTTTGGATGCTTTTTTTATATTAAATCAGTTATTAAAATAAAGCATCTATAAAATCAATAGTTACTTTCTACTATAAACTCAGTTTATTACAATCAAATGGCATCTATAAAATCAATAGTTACTTTCTACTATAAACTCAGTTTATTACAATCAAATGGCATGTATAAAGCAGCAATTGAACACATATAGTTAGGCACTAAACAAATGTAATGGCTGGTGGATAGCTTCATTTTGTAAATCATCATAAAATGCCACCGCATCCATTTGAGGGTTTGATAGCTCGGTGTTGGTATTTTGAATTCGTCGACGGACTGCTAGTTCACAGTTATCAATGACAGTCAGTGGAATGTGGTTTTTATCATCACGAATATTAAATGGCTCAGGCTTTAAGCACTGAGTTAACTTTATATCACTCATCCCTACAGCGCTTCCCATTTTTGCTAAAAGCTCTGTGTTATTTTTACCAATTAACATATTAAAGGTATCTGGCGCTAATGGCTGCTTTGGACCTGCGCCAAATTGTTTACGCAAAGCATCTTCATCAGCTTGATAATGCTTAGTGTCACTTTTGGGTAGGTGGAATTCACTAAAATCGAGTGCATCGTGAGAGAGCATTGCTAATAAAAGTGCAAACTCGCCTCGGCGGTTTTCGTGCACACTTTCGTTAAGCCTCGTTTTTAACTGGCTCTCCGTGATTAACAAATCACCAATCTGCATAGACTTTAGCCTATTTAACTAATTAATAAGTATTTATCGGCTAAATTTGAATTTTCTTTAGCTTTTTTCTTTACTTAAATAAGAAGTTTGCTATTATCTGCCGCGTTGCATTGGAGGGGTTCCCGAGCGGCCAAAGGGATCAGACTGTAAATCTGACGGCTCAGCCTTCGCTGGTTCGAATCCAGCTCCCTCCACCACTTTTCTTAGGCTAAGTTAAGTGGGGCCAAATGCAATAACAGTTAGTGTGGAGGGGTTCCCGAGCGGCCAAAGGGATCAGACTGTAAATCTGACGGCTCAGCCTTCGCTGGTTCGAATCCAGCTCCCTCCACCACTTCTCTACCTTATTTCTTTTTATTCAAATACCCACTGTAAACTCATACCATGATTGTTTAACCAGTTACTTGCTTGTTTATAATCTGAATAAAATAATCCCACAAGTTGCCAAAATTGAGCGCTGTGATTTAAATATTTTAAATGTGCTAATTCATGAACAATCACATAGTCAATGACCCATGTCGGTGCACTTGCCAAGTGTAAGTTGAAGGTTAGTTCACGCCTGCGATTACAACTACCCCAGCGACGTTTATACAATTGAATACGAATATTACTCGGTAGCTTTTCACCCATCAGCTGACAATAATCGTTAACTCGCATTTCAATATAACTTTCTAATTTCTCATGCAAAAACTGTTCTAGCAAACTTTGATACATTTGCGTTTGATGCTTTACACGTGAAGAAATACTCAGTAACAGCGTTTGGCTTTCATTGTGCTGCTGCCATTGAGTGCGTGCTGCGTTTTCAAATTGCACATTAACAGCTTCATTAAATAATTTAATACTCTGGGTTTTGAGTGGAAACTGTCGTGTATCGGCTTGAATTTGTTGCTTATGTAACTGAGCATCAATCCAGTCCTGTTTACTTAACAGCCATTCATTAATTTGTGTTTTCGTTACAAAATGGGGCGCATATACCGTAAGCTCACGTTGTGCAACTTTGATAGCCACTGTTTTTCTTCGCTTACTACGCTTTAAAGTGTAATCCAACAATGAATGCTGCCTATTTATAATTAACCACTGGGTTTTATTTTACCTTGTACCATAACGGCTAATCTATAAATAATCCCCACTAAATGCCATTTTAATAACAATGCATTTAGTGCTACTCAATAAATAGTATGGTTTAGAGCTTAAAACACTTACGTTACTTTTGTTATTTATAACTCAATACCTTGTGATTATTATTGTATTTTATATTAGACTGAATTTAAGAGTTATTATGTGAATGATTGATGTTAGCTAATTTTTTTATAAACGAACCAGATCCAAGCCTAATTATTAATGGTGTATACGACCCAAGTTTAGTGACACTATCTATACTCACCGCAATTTTTGCAGCTTATTTTTCTTTGCACGTTCTCGATTTAGCAAATAATACACATTTTAAATCTTATCGAAAGTTAGCCAATATAACCGCAGCCTTAGTCCTTGCCGGCGGGATCTGGAGCATGCACTTTATTGCAATGCTCGCATTTTCTTTGTGCACTACAATTGAATACGACCCCACACTCACTTTTGTATCGTTTATACCGGCTTTACTGGCATGTACCATTGCTTTTTCTTGTTTGAAAACATATAGCTCTCGCCCTCGTATTATCAATTTAATTCTAAGCTCTCTTTTATTTGGCGCGGGTGTTGGCACCATGCATTATAGCGGTATGGCCGCGATGCAATTAAGTCCTTTACTTCGTTATGATCTAATATGGTTTGGCGCTTCAATTGTTGTTGCAGTGCTGCTGTCTTTTATAAGTCTTTATGCACGTTTTCATTTACCAGCACACTTTAAAAAATTAACGCCTATGCATAATCGTATTATTTGTGCCCTTATTCTTGGCCTTGCCGTGGCTGGTATGCATTTTATGGGCATGGCCGCTACGCGATTTATTGCAACAAGCCCGATAATTAACGAGCAAACAAACCAATCACATCTAACCTTTATTGCTATTAGTGTGTCGTTCGCCACGCTTTTATTAACAGCGGTGGTTGTGATCATCAATGGCATGATCCGTTACAGAATGCTGTTGGGGAAAAAATCAGCTGAAGAGTCTCGCCTTGATGCTATTTTATCAACTGCCATTGACGGCATCGTTACTATCAATATTAAAGGCACTATTTTGAGCTTTAATAAAGCCGCAGAAACAATTTTTGGCTGGCAAGATAATGAGGTCATTGGCCAGAATGTAAAAATATTAATGGCTGATGATATTGCGAATCAACACGATGCTTTTTTAAAAAATACAACAAACCATGAGGTAAAACGTGTTATTGGTGTTAATCGCGATGTGTGGGCAAAACATAAAAATGGTCATCAATTTCCAATTCGCTTGGGGATTGGTGAAGTAAAGCAATTACAAACTGAAACATTGTTTGTGGGCTTTATTACCGATTTAACTGAACAAAGAGCGTTACAACAAAGCTTAATTGAAAAAGAGCGACAATACCGTACCTTGATGAACAATATGCCCGGTGTGGTATTTCGCTGCTTGTTAGATGAACACTGGAGTATGTTGTTTATCAGCCCTAGCGTCTATGAACTAACGGGTTATCGCGCTGAAGAATTTACTGAGCAGCGTATTACCTTTGCCGAGCTTATTGTTAAAGAAGATGAAGCAGCGATTTCTTTAGCGATTGATCAAGCAGTTGCATCGACCAGTCAATACTCAATTGAGTACCGCATTCGCCATCGCAACGGCAATATTATTTGGGTACTCGATCAAGCAAGCATTATCACTAACTCTAAAGATGATACACGCTGGATTGATGGCGTTTTAATTGATATAACCAAGCGCTATGAATATGAGCAAAGCTTAAAGCAAGCTAAATACGAGGCTGAAGCAGCCGTGCAAGCTAAACAGTCTTTTATGGCAAATATGAGCCATGAGATACGTACCCCTATGAATGCAATTATTGGCTTTAGTGATATTTTAATGGATAGTCCGCTTAATAAAGAACAACAAAAACAAATTATTACCGTTAATAACGCTGCGCGTTCTTTATTGCATTTACTCAACGATATCCTTGACTCAGCAAAGCTAGAGAAAGGTAAACTCGAAATTCAAAAAGTACATTTTAACTTGCAAGAATTGCTTGATAATATTGTGTCGACATTTTGGCTTGATGCAAAACGCAAAGACTTACAGCTCATTTTAAAAATAGCTGACAATGTAAATCCATTTTATTTTGGTGATGATACGCGTTTACGCCAAGTGCTAACCAATTTAATCGGCAATGCGATAAAGTTTACTGAGCAAGGCCATGTTACTGTTTCGGTTACTCATAAACCCAATCAACCCATTTTATTTGAAGTACAAGACAGCGGTATAGGTATCGAAAAAGGTCGCCTTGAGGCTATTTTTAAACCCTTTGAGCAAGCAGATGCCACCACAACACGCCGATTTGGTGGCACAGGGCTTGGCACAACAATTAGTAAGCAGCTGGTTGAATTAATGGGTGGCAAAATATACGCACAAAGTACCCTTGGTCAAGGTAGCTGCTTTTCCTTTACTGTTGGGCTTGAGCCAGGCGAAAAAAGTCAGGTGCAAGCCATTAGTAAAAATGCATTTAGCTTACCCCCATTAAAAATCTTAGTGGTGGATGATATTGAACAAAATATCGAACTACTCACAATTATGCTTTCCCAAGCAGGCCATCAGGTAAGTAAAGCAAATAATGGTTTTGAGGCCATTGACATGTTTAATCAGCATCGCTTTGATATTATCTTAATGGATATTCATATGCCTAAATGTGATGGGATCAGTGCCACAGCATCAATTCGCTCTTTAGAGCAGCAAAAACAACTAAAGCACACGCCAATAATTGCCTTAACGGCCAGTGTGCTGCAGCAAGATAAGCTAACAGCCAAACAAGCGGGTATGAATGGTTTTACAACGAAACCCGTTGACATAAACCAACTCAACCAAGAAATAGCGCGGGTGCTTGGGCTTACTATCAGCCAGTTAGTAACTAACGATCCAATAGATTCAAAACTTCGTATAGATTTTAATAAAGGCGAAAAAATGTGGGGCAGCAAAGAGAAACATCTCAAAGAGGTTGTACTCTTTTTAGCTCAGCATCAAAATAGTATGCAAACCTTGGCGGCCACTAAGCTAAACGATAAACATCATGCTCATATTTTGCATAATTTAAAAGGTCTTGCCGGTAATTTAGCGCTCAATAATTTATCTTACTTAGTTGCTCAAGCTGAAAAGCAACGTGATATAGCCAGTTATACCCAGTGCATATTACAATGCCAGCAAGAGTGGCAGCAGCTAGCAGTTGAATTATCACACTTAGAAATTGCTCCTAAAGAGAATGAATTACAAAAAGAAACCGTGTCAGATGCTGAATTTATTCACCAATTAACGCTTTTACTCAGCCAAGCTAAACGAGCAGAATTGGATGATGCGTTACTAGGTTATATCGAAAAAATAACGCCAGAACAGCACAAAGCTGCTATTTTAAATATTTGTGAACAGTTTAATGACTTTGAATTTGATAATGCACAAACACAGCTCAATGCATTATTAATAACACTCAATAATTAGCCCTTCTGAGGATGACGATGGATCAATCGATAAGTCAGGCACGAATATTAATCGTCGATGATGAACCTGCAAATTTAAAAGTAATGCGCGAGGTTTTAGCGAGTAACTACCGTTTGTCGTTCGCTAAATCTGGACCTCTAGCACTGCAATTAATAGAAAACGATCCGCCAAAACTCATTTTACTTGATGTAATGATGCCTGATATGAATGGCTTTGAAGTATGTAAAATTTTAAAAGCTAATCCTAAAACCGCGCATATTCCGGTGATTTTTGTCACCGCACTCACGCAAGAACAAGATGAATCGGAAGGGTTTTCGCTAGGTGCGGTTGACTACATAACTAAGCCTATTAGCCCTGCGATTGTAAAGGCAAGGGTAAAAACTCATCTTTCTTTAGTACAAGCCGAGCAGCTAAAACAAGCACATGTAGATTTAGTTGAGCGATTGGGTCGTGCCGCAGAGTACAAAGATACCGATACGGGTGAGCATATTGCACGAATGAGCCAATACAGCAAAGTACTTGCTTTAGCGTTGGGAATGAATGAACAACACGCAGAATTATTGCGCCAAGCTGCGCCAATGCACGACGTAGGAAAAATAGGTATTCCTGATTCTATACTGCTAAAACCTGGCAAATTAACCCCCGACGAATTTGCACACATGAAAGAGCATGCCGCTATAGGGGCTAAAATATTGGCTAACTCACCTTCCCCCTTACTGCAACTTGCCCATGTGTTGGCTATTGAACATCATGAAAAATGGGATGGCACAGGTTATCCTAATGGATTGAAAGGCGAGGAAATCTCCATTGAGGGACGGATTGTGGCGATTGCTGATGTATTTGATGCACTCACATCAAAACGTCCTTATAAAGAACCTTGGAGCATTGAGCAAACAGTAGAGCATATGCAGCAACAAGCAGGAAAACATTTTGACCCACAGCTGGTTAAGCTTTTTATTAGCAAAATAGACGCTATTTTGGCAATAAAAAAGGCTCATCAAGAGCGCGTTTAATTTAGCTTCTTTTGGCGTTGTGAGAGCCTAATGCTACAGCCGGAAAATGCTGTTTTATAATGCGGTAGTCATGGGAAGTGATCTCATGGCTATTCCCACTGTTATCTTTAAAATACATAGAAAAAGTCACGCCATGATCAGCCAGTATCGTTTTAATTTTAAGCTGCTCAAAATGTGCTAACCACGCTATAAATTGCTCACCGGTTGCAGCAAAAGCGATTCCTTTACTTGGCCCTGACGCCTCAAATAAAGCTAAACGAGTCGATGCGTTTTCATCTTCAAGCGTTAAAGGGCCTTTGCCTTCTTCATTCCAAAATGCTAACCCCTCTACTACGGTAAAACCAAGCACCTTTTCATACCAATCAATGGCTTGGCTGAGGCTTTCAACATTTAAATGACAATGATCAATACCGCTCAATTTTGGCCTCACTGTCTTATCCCCCAATTTCAGACTTTAGCTGCTCTAAAAAGTCATACATGTAATCTGTTCTTCTAAGTGCTTCGGCTTTAGCTGAAGGTGTATTCATACTTTTTGCAATATGCAGCAACTTTATAAAAAAATGATCTAATGTGTATTGTTTATCATCAGGTTCACGCTCTAAACAAAATGGATCATTAGGATTGTACAAAAGTCGGCTTATTGAGCCCCCCACTTTCATACAACGACTAACACCAATAGCCCCTAAGGCATCCATTCTGTCAGCATCTTGTACAATCTGTGCTTCAACGGTTTTAATAGCAATATTAGCGCTAAAACTATGCGCTGCAATGGCATGGTGAATATCAGCAAATAGCGCTTCATCATAGCCAATAGACGCTAAAAAACTAATCGCTTTATCGGCAGCCATTGTGGAGGCTTTTGCCCTATCGGGGTGATTTTTTGCCACGGCCACACAATCATGTAACCACGCAGCAGGTAACACAACATTCATATTGGCTTTTTCAGCATTGCATAAGTTAACTGCGACACGGACAACGCGTTCAATATGGGTAATATCATGGGCTACATCAGCATGAATAAGCGACGTTATAAATTCTCTGCATTGCTGATCAAGTTGCTTTAATGAAGGGCTAAGGGCTGAATTGTCCACCGAATTTCCAAAAATCTATTTAAACGAGGTAATATCCGCTACTTTAACGCGATTTATAAGGCCCTTGCAAAACATTCATTGTATGTTGCGCGTGGCTTGACTAAAATACAGCGCTTATTTATTACTACAGAGAAGCCCTATGTCATCTGCCGTTTACCTGCAAGCTGGTCGCGATAAATCATTAAAAAGAAAACACCCTTGGTTATTTTCTAAAGCCATCAAAAAAATTAAAGGTAAACCTGGATTAGGTGACACGGTAACCATACACGACAGTGAAGGTAAGTTTTTAGCCACCGCGGCTTACAGCCCGCATTCACAAATTCGCGCGCGTGTTTGGAGCTTTGATGAAAAAGAAGTCATAGATCAACATTTTTTCGAGCGTCGCCTTCGTCGTGCTTTAGAAGCTCGTAGCCATGCGATTGAAGAAGGTGGACTGACCGGCTTTAGGCTTTGCGCCGCTGAATCAGATTATTTACCGGGTGTTACCATAGATAAATTTGATAACACCTTGGTTTGTCAGTTACTCAGTGCCGGTGCTGAGCGCCACAAAGGTGAAATTGTTGGTGCATTAATGGCTATTTTCCCAGGCTCTAATATTTATGAGCGCTCAGATGTAGATGTGCGCACTAAAGAAGGCTTGGAGCCAATTAAGGGAGTGCTTTGGGGTAATGAACCCACAGCACCAGTTATCATTGAAGAAAATGGTTTAAAAATTGAAGTTGATATTCTTGAAGGCCATAAAACCGGCTTTTATTTAGATCAACGTGACAGCCGCGCTGCGCTGGAGCGTTTTTCAAAAGATAAAACCGTATTAAATTGCTTTAGTTATACGGGGACGTTTTCTCTTTATGCCCTGCGTGGTGGCTGTAAGCATGTAACCAATGTCGATGTTTCACAACCAGCTCTTGATACAGCAAAGCGCAATGTTGAACATAACAACCTTGATTTAAATAAAGTCGACTTTGTAAAACAAGATGTATTTAAGTTATTGCGCCAATACCGTGAAGACGGTGTGATGTTTGATACGATTGTGATGGATCCGCCTAAATTTGCTGATAATAAAGCGCAGTTAACTGGGGCGTGTCGGGGTTACAAAGATATTAATATGATTGCGATGCAAATATTAAAACCAGGCGGCACACTGCTTACTTTCTCATGCTCTGGTTTAATGGAACAAAATTTGTTTCAAAAAGTGGTTGCAGATGCAGCACTTGATGCAGGTAAAGATTTGCTGATCATGGAGCGCTTAAATCAAGCAGCTGACCACCCTATTGCGGGCAGCTACCCTGAAGGCTTTTATCTTAAAGGCCTTATTTGTAAGGTTTACTAAACACTAATTTTAGTTAAACTCAATAATTTCTAGCCCTGCGGTTATCGTGCCATCCTCTTCTGTGCTGGCACGTATCACCTTTGCAGTGGCTTTTAACGGTGCAATGCTTGGATGGGTTGATGCAATATCAACCGATAAAATTGAGTCAAGCTCTAATAAATCATCGAGCTGCAAGGAGAGCCCTGTTGCACTTAAGTCAAGGCAGGTGCCTGTGTAACTTAGTCCTGCGACGGGCTCAATCGAGGTTAACTTAGCGGGTGTGTTAACCTGCATACGTCTGTAGTTTCGCTTATCTTCAGTAAACATAATTCCCTCTACACAATATTATTAATTTTTTCTCGTAGTACGGCGATGGAAAAAGGTTTTACAACGTAAGCATCACACCCTGAGTCAAAGCCTGCTTGTTGCTCAAGCTCTGACTCAAGTCCTGATATCATCACCACCGGAATGTGTTTTGTCTCTGGCGTATGTTTAAGTATGCGACAGGTATCATAACCATCAAGCCCCGGCATACATACATCAAGCAAAATGATATCAGGCGGATTAGCAATGGCAGATGCTAAGCAACTTTTACCAGAATCAGCATAGCTTAAATCAAATGTTGATGCTAACCCTGATTTGAGTATTTCAAAATTGAAATACTCATCATCAACCACTAACAATTGTCGCGCTTGGTGTTTTAATAATGAGGACATAGCAATGTCATTTCCTTCTCAAGTTAGTCCCTTAGGGTCTGTTGACCGTTCAAGGTTGAATTTGCAGTAGCCTGTTTGGTATTTAGGCAAGGCAGAGCCTATGTGGTGTGGTTTTTACTTAGCCCACTAGGTTACAAACCCCGCGCCGCGATTAAACCGCCCCTGGTTTGAACAAATTTTAATCTACAAGGGTCAACAGACCCTAGCTTAATAGCGAATAAAGGGATTATTCAATTTCTTTAATCGCATTTAACACACGTTTTGCTGAAATTGGATAAGGCGTACCTAAGGTTTGCGCAAATAAGGATACGCGTAATTCTTGCTGCATCCAAAAAATAGCCTCAACATCATCAGGCAATGGCATTCCTTTAGGGGTTTTATTCGTCAGTTTTTTATATTCTTGCGCTACTTTTTCAAGCTCTAGCACACATAATCTATCACGATTTGGGTCAACGGGTAGCTTTTCTAGTCGTTTTTGAATCGCTTTTAAGTAACGAATTAAATCGCCAAGCTTATCCGCCCCATGCTGGCTCACAAAACCTTTAAAAATAAGCGATTCTAACTGAGATTTAATATCGCCATGGGCAGTGATCATGGTTAAATCTACACGCCCTTTCATTTTTTTATGCAGCGCATGAGCAATACTCAGTACTTGCTCTACTTGGGTTGCAATTGCTACTACGGTGTCGCCTAATTCGCCGCGAATATGCTCTTTAACCGCTTCAAATGCATCACTTGTACGAATATCACCATATTTAACTAATAGGCTATCAACACCCGATGCAATGCAGTCATCTATTAAATCGGCAATTTTACCAAAAGGATTAAAGTACAACCCTAGCTTAGCCTTGTTTGGTAAATTTTGCTGCAGGTATTTAATGGGTGATGGCACGTTTAATAACACTAAACGACGCAACCCTTGCTGGTGCGCTAATTTCGCTTTAATTTCGTTATCGAATAACTCCACTGCCGCCGTTGATTTTTTATCCACCAGCGCAGGGTACGCTTTAATTTCGTACTGACCTTGCTTTTTCACATAGGATGTTGGTAACTCTCCAAAATCCCACTGTGTTAAATCGGTTTTTTCTATGCCTTTGTCGGCGACTTTAGATAAGGTGTCGGTGACCTTGCCTTGTAGCTGCGCTTTAAGTTTAGCTAAATCGAGTCCACGTGCCAGTAGCTTGTCGTGTTCATCGCGCACCTCAAATTGTAGCCTTAAATGCGGAGCAAGCGCAGTTAAATCCCACGCTTCAGGGTCTACACGGACGCCGGTCATACGCAGTAATCGATTGCTTAGCGAGTCGATTAACGAGCCTTGTAATGGCTCTATAGCCGCTAACACCGCATCGGCATAATTGGGCGCAGGGACAAAGTTACGACGTAATGACTTTGGTAATGACTTAATTAACCCACAAATTAACTCATGACGAAATGCCGGTATATGCCAATCAAAGCCACTTTCTTGCACTTGGTTTAACAGTGCAACGGGTATTTGTACGGCAACGCCATCAACCGCTTGGCCTGGATCAAAGTGATAGGTAAGCGGCAGCATCAAATTATCTTGCTGCCATGTATCTGGGTAGTCAAATTCGGTAATGCTGCTGGCGCCATGTTGCATGAGCTCTTCGCGCGTCATGTGCAGGTAGTGTTTGTCTTGTTGTTTTTGTGTTTTATACCACTTAATAAACGCAGCACGATTGTTAATATCGCTGGGTATTTTCTTCTCGTAAAACTCAAACAAGGTTTGCTCATCAACTAAAATATCGCGTCTACGAGACTTGTTCTCGAGCACTTGAATATCTTCAATTAATTCGCGGTTATACGCTAAAAATGCTTCATTTAATCCAAGCTCTTGTTCAACCAGCGCCGAGCGGATAAATAATTCGCGGCTTACTTTAGGATCAATCTTGCTATACACACACCGGCGTTTATTAACGATAATCAGGCCGTAAAGTGTTTGTTGCTCAAAGGCAATGACTGCACCGGGCTTTTTCTCCCAGTGTGGCTCTGTATAGCTTCGTTTTACCAAATGTTGAGCAAACGGTTCTACCCAGTTCACATCTATTTTGGCATTAATACGGGCATAGAGTTTACTGGTTTCTACCAATTCAGCCGACATCATCCACTTGGGGCTCTTTTTAAACAAGCCAGATCCTGGAAAAATATGAAATTGGCTATTACGTGCGCCTTTATACAGCTGCTTTTCGTCTTTAAAACCAATATGACTAAGCATGCCACTTAACAGTGCTTTGTGAATAAGCTCGCTGTCTGCAACATTCGTAGTGGCTTTCATTTTCATTTCATTGCACACAGTGCTGATTTGATAAACGATGTCTTGCCATTCACGAATACGCATATACGCTAAAAAGTCTTTTTGACATAGCTTTCTAAACTGGCTATTGGTCAGCTCACTTTGCTGCTCCTCGAGGTAATTCCACAAGTTTAAAAAGGCGATAAAGTCAGAGTCTGGATCGTCAAAGCGACCGTGTTTTTCATTCGCTGCCTGGCGTTTTTCTTGTGGTCGTTCTCGTGGGTCTTGAATTGACAGCGCAGCAACAATAATAATCACCTCACGCAATGCACCCAGCTTATGCGCAGTCAGTACCATTTTTGCTAAACGCGGATCCACTGGCAAACGACTCAGCTCTCGACCAGATTGCGTTAAACTGGTTTTTTGATGACGTTTAGCTTCTTTTACCGCCTCTAACTCTTCAAGCAGTGTTAAACCATCGTTAATGTTGCGGCTATCTGGGGCTTGCACAAAAGGAAATTGCGCCATATCACCCAACCCTAATGCCAGCATTTGTAAAATAACTGACGCTAAGTTAGTACGCAATATTTCAGGATCGGTAAATTCAGGACGTGATAAAAAATCGTCCTCTGAATACAAGCGAATACAAATACCCGCTTCAACACGTCCACAACGCCCCATTCGCTGATTGGCACTAGCTTGCGAAATAGGCTCTATGGGTAAACGTTGAACCTTTGTACGGTAACTGTAACGACTAATACGCGCCGTACCCGGGTCAATAACATAACGAATACCTGGCACCGTTAGCGATGTTTCAGCCACGTTGGTTGAAAGAATAATGTGGCGGCGCGAATGCGGCGCAAAAATACGATTTTGTTCAGCGTTCGATAGCCTTGAATACAAAGGTAATATATCGGTGTGTTTTAAATTACGCTTACTTAGCGCATCGGCGGTATCGCGTATTTCTCGCTCACCGTTTAAAAAGATCAGAATATCACCGGGGCCTTCAGCGCAAAGTTCATCGACCGCATCAAAAATCCCCTGTAACTGGTCGCCTTCGGCTTCCATGTCTTCTTTTTGGATGTCACTGATGGGGTTATAGCGTACATCCACAGGGAATGTCCGGCCTGATACTTCAATAATTGGGGCATCATCAAAGTGCTTAGAGAAACGTTCTGGATCAATGGTCGCAGAGGTAATAATAACTTTTAAGTCAGGACGTTTAGGAAGTAAATTTTTAAGGTAACCTAAAATAAAATCAATGTTTAAACTGCGCTCATGCGCCTCATCAATAATAATGGTGTCGTATTGATTCAAAAAACGGTCTTGTTGTATTTCAGCTAATAAAATACCGTCGGTCATCAGTTTTATATAACTGTTATTAGAAACCTGATCGCTAAAACGAATTTTAAAACCCACTTGCTGACCAAGCTCGCATTGCATTTCTTCTGCTATACGATTGGCAACGCTACGTGCAGCTAAACGTCTAGGTTGAGTATGGCCTATATACCCATCAACCCCACGTCCTAACTCTAAACACATTTTAGGAATTTGTGTGGTTTTACCTGAGCCGGTTTCACCAGCAATGATCACCACTTGATTATTAGCAATGGCCTCTTTGATGGTGTCTTTTTTTTGACTGACCGGTAATTGCTCAGGATAAGTAACGTTAGGTAGCCCAGCTAATCGCTGCTCGCGAAGCGATTGACTGCGACTGATATCAGCCGTAATTTTTTCAAGCGCACTAGTAAGTTTTGCCTCGTCGGTAATTTTTTTTACGCCATGAAGGCGCTTTTTAAAACTGAATTGATCTTTTTTTAAGCACGTTTTTAGCTCGCCAAACAACTGACCTAGGTTTACCACCTGCATACCTTATAAAAATTAGTCAAAGAGCCTCGATTGTAGCAAATTAAATGGCTGGGGTTAATCCTGTAAAGGACATAACAATCAGCAGATTATTATATAAACCTCCAGCCACTAAAGAAAAACGCTTATTCGTCGCTAAAAATACCTACATAAGTCGCTTGCGTATTCGATTTACTCGCACGGTACATGCCTGTGGTATTAAACGGCAGGCTAATATTGCCTTTTGTATCAACAATAATAACACCGCCTGTGCCGCCAATCGGTTTAAGCACCCCATTTATTACTTCATCCCCAGCTTGAGCAATGGTTTTACCTTGATATTTTACTCGTGCGCAAATATCGCTTGCCACATTATAACGAATAAAATATTCGCCATGGCCAGTTGCCGATACCGCACACGAGGCGTTTTCTGCAAAGGTACCCGCGCCAATAACTGGTGCATCTCCAATACGGCCAAAACGTTTTGCGGTCATTCCGCCAGTTGACGTGCCCGCGGCTAAATTACCTTGTTTATCCAGTGCCACCGCCCCCACAGTCCCCATTTTATAATTAGCGGGTAACGCCTTGTGCGCTGCTTGATAATCTTTATTGGTGTTTTTGCTCGCCTCTAGTTTTTCCTTTGCTTTTAATAAAGCTTCATAGCGATGCTTTGTATCAAATATATTATTCTCTACTAAGCTAACGCCTTGCTCTTTAGCAAACTCTTCTGCACCTTGGCCACTTAACATCACATGCACCGATTTTTCCATCACTAAACGGGCAAGTTTAATTGGACTTTCTATGTGCTTAATGCCCGAAACCGCTCCAGCTTGACGGTTACGACCATCCATAATAGAAGCATCTAACTCATGGCTACCATCATAGGTGTATACCGCGCCACGCCCGGCGTTAAAATAAGGCGATTGCTCTAACACTTCAATGGCTGCTGTGACTGCATCAAGACTTTCTCCGCCTTGTTCAAGTACCTTATACCCGGCCTCAACAGCTTGAGCTAATTTATCGCGGTAAGCTTGCTCTTGAGCAGGTGTAAATTTACTTTTTTCGATTGTGCCTGCCCCGCCATGAATCGCAATGGCAAACGGCGTACTCGCACTCAATGCAGATGAGCTCACACTCATTAAACTACCGTAAAGCAGTCCTAGTAATAGTGATTTTTTCATTGTGCGTTCTTTTGTTAGTTAAGATTAAAACTAATGTGAATGGTTACGTGGGGTTTTTCAAGTGAACTGAGTTTAATGGCATAAAAAAAGCGCCCTGAGGCGCTTTTTAAATTCTGTTTAAAAATTACGCTTGTTGCGCTTTTAAACGTGCTAAACGTGCTACTTGGTGAGTAGACGTTAAGAAAGAATAGATAGGTGCTAAATAACCGCGTTTACGAAGCTCTAGAAAGTCTGCATCGCTTAGCTCATTTAGTTTTTTCTCATCGATAAGGTAAATACCGTTGATGTCTTTTTTCTCGCCTTTAATATCAACCGTTAGCGTTTGTGCTACTAGTAATTCTTTATCAGCAAGGAATTTAGTGAACGCATCAGTGACTTGTGAAAACTCAATGAACGATACTAACGCTTCTTTACGACGCTTAAGGTAATCAGTTTCTTCACCGTTTTCGAATAATGCATTACCCTCTTCCTCACCAACTAATGAGCTCGCTTCGTCAATTACAATACCAAATTGATCTTGCTCAGGGTGCTTTACTAAACCTAATGGGTAACGTGTCGTTGCCATAGGTGCAAACGCAGCTGTCCATTTGTCACCATCGACAAATAAGTTTTCACCTGGCTCTAGGCCAAACATAGCAACGGCTTGAAAAGTACCTGTTTCGTTATTTTTAACAAAAGACATTGGAAACTCATTGGCGATACGCGCAAACTCGTGTGCTACAACTGGCACTAAGTGTTGAGTTTTCATAAATTCGATATTGATGCCATTTTTAATTTTAGTGTTGGCATGTTTTTCGTTGTGTAAAGGCTGTACTTGTTGCTCCGCCATGTTACTGCTCCGTTATTTTATAAATTTGATTTTTTACTGTTAGTGCCCTAAGGCTAAAGGTTTTGGCAACAAAAAGGAAGTGAAAATTTTGTGGCAGTTTGTAGGATATTAATTAACAAAAAATTATCGTTGATTATTTAGACAAATATATATAAAAACGTTACTTATGATATGCCACAACCTTACTTGAGGTTGTTGCACGCATTTTTTCAAAATGAAATACAGCCTAAAATAGAAAACAAAAACTACCAAGAGTCTATTCTTCATAAAAGTTTGCTTTCATTAGTTTCATGTAAACCGGCTAATTTAATTGTCGATCAATTTCCAGCATGTACTTGAAGCATTTTTAAATTGATTTTGTTTAAAACAACGTGGTGAGTAGGAATTTTCAAACCGTAAAACATGCTTGTGAGTTAGTGTTTAATAAATTTAACCATTTGATTTTTTGCTATAAGTAAAATTTATTCAGGATTTACAATCGGTGTAAAAGCCTATTTTATACTGCTAATTGTGGAGGTAATACTCAGCATTTCATCTTTATCTCTGCGCGGCTTTGTTTAATTCAGCAAAGATTAAAACAGATCAGCAATAAAAAAGGTCAGTAGCAAAAGCGACTGACCTTTCATTAAACAATCAATACAAAGAGGTTAAGCGCACATCTAATTTATATTAAAATTAGGGCGCCCAATACACTTCAATGTTGATCTCAGGGTGATTTAATACCGCACGTAACGGCATGTCATTCACATCGCCCCCCGCTAAAGCTTGTTTATAAACAGCCAGCTTTTCATCGCCACTAATTAACAATTTAACCACTTTAGATTGTGCAATCGCATTTAACGTTAAGCTCATGCGCTCAGTAATACTGCCTGTTACGTCACTTTGTATCGCGTTGATAGCGCACACAAGTTGGCTTGAATCTAGGCCGTTTTTCAGGCCTTGTGCATGTGGGAATAACGACGCGGTGTGGCCATCTGGGCCCATGCCTAAAATAGTCACATCAAAAGGACGTTTTAATGCTTGAAACTGCGCTTCACAGGCATCAACCCCTTGCTCTGCAGTGGCTGCTGTATTTTTCATGCTAATAAAATTAGCCGCTGCACCATGGTTTTGTAACAAAGTACGCTTGATGAATGCTTCATTACTCTTTTCATGACTTGCCTCAACCCAGCGCTCATCAACCATAGCAACATCAATGTTTGCCCAGTTTAAATCAAGGGTCGATAAATGTTTATAAGCCGGCTCAGGTGAAGAACCGCCTGAAACCATTAATACTGCACGGCCATCACGTTCAATACCATCACGTAAAGCATGCTCTAACGACTGAGATAATTCATCAGTCAGCGCAGCTTTATCGTCAAAAAACTTTTCTACTATTGTTGCCATCACTTATGCCTTATCGCCAGTGTTAAACCAAACATGATTATTCTCTGCTAATAATTCATCTGCATCTTCAGGGCCCCAACTACCGGCTCTATATAGTGCTGGTTTACCTTTTTCTTGCCAACGTTCAATTATTGGATCAATCCATTTCCACGCTTGGCGTACTTCGTCGCGGTGAATAAATAATGATGGATTATTCGCTGCAGCATCAAGCATTAAACGTTTGTAAGCATCTGAGTGAAAGCCATTACTATATGCTTGCGACAGCTCAATGTTCATCGTTACAGGCTCAAGTTGCATGTCTAAATTATCTAAACGCTTCGACATCAGCGTTAATTGAATACTTTCTTGTGGTTGTAAACGGATCACCAAACGGTTTGGCTCGATATTACCTACGCTGTCCTCATACACGTTATGAGATACTTTTTTATATTCAACCACAATTTCAGCGCAGCGCTTTGCCATACGTTTACCGGTACGCAGGTAAAAAGGCACACCTGCCCAACGCCAATTATCAATGTGCGCTCGAATAGCCACGAACGTTTCAGTTTTACTTGCCCCTTCGTTTAGCTCTTCTAAGTAACCTGGGACTATTTTACCGTTTAAATCACCCGGTACGTATTGCCCACGAATAATATTGTCATCAACATCGCTGCCCTCTAATGGGCGTAATGCTTCTAATACTTTTAACTTTTCATTACGAATACTATTGGCTTTAAGTTTATGCGGTGACTCCATTGCGACTAAGCAAAGTAGCTGTAACAAGTGGTTTTGCACCATGTCACGCAAGGCACCGGCTTTATCATAAAAACCAGCGCGGCTCTCAAGCCCTACCGTTTCTGATAAGCTAATTTGGATATTATCAATCGATTTAGCATCCCACATGTTTTCAAATAATGAATTTGAAAAACGCAATGCCATTAAGTTTTGAACGGTTTCTTTACCTAGGTAGTGGTCAATACGGAAGATTTGATCTTCGTCGAAGTACTGTGCAATTTTCGCATTAATAACTTCTGCAGACTCGCCACAATAACCGATTGGTTTTTCTACAACAACACGTGAATTGGCTGTTATTAATTTTTTAGTAGATAGAATTTCACAACAAGTGCCATACACAGCTGGCGGAAGAGATAAGTAAAACACACGAGATTTATCGCTGTCGTCTTCATCAAGAATCTTTTTCAGTACATCCCAGTTATCATCCGCTTCGGTAACATTACTCACTACAGGCACTAAAAACGCTGAGAACGATTTCCAATCCTTAGCGTTATACTCGCCTTCGCTTAAAAATTCTTGTAATGCTTTGTGTGCGGTATCAATGTATTCATCACATTTACTTTGTTCGCGCACGGTAGGCAAAATACGTGAGCCTTGCGGTAAGTTACCTTCTTGATATGCTCGATACATTGCAGGAAGTAATTTGCGTAACGCAAGATCACCACCGCCCCCAAAAATTATAATATCAAAAGGATTAAGCATAGTTACTCTCTACGTTTATGCTACCTGCCACTACCGTATTGGTAATCAGTTATAGCGGTTTATTATCTGGATAATGCAGGCCTTAGCACAAAGCCTACTAATGTTGTTCGTTATATGCGCCATAAAATATGGGTCTAGGGACACTGTAATTCCTCTCACAAAAATACAGGCCCTAGGACTCCAGCGCTACCCGTTCAAAGGTATTTGGTTACTTATTGTGTAATAAGTGAATGTGTTACTGCGTACGGTGTTGTTTGTAGTACGCCATTAAGCCCTGTGTTGAGCTGTCGTGCTCATTAACCACGTTATCGTCGGTTAATTCAGCTTCAATTTTAGAGGCTAAGCCTTTACCAAGCTCAACGCCCCACTGATCAAACGAACATATTTGTAAAAGAATACCTTGGCAAAAAATCTTATGTTCATACAATGCAATTAAACGACCCACCGCTTTTGCATCAACCGTGTCTAATAATATAGACGTTGTTGGGCGGTTTCCTTGATGAATTTTATGCTTTAGTAGCATTTCAATTTGCGCAGGCGTTTTGCCTTTGGCTGTTAAATCAGCGGTTATCTGCTGCGCATCTACCCCGTTCATTAATGCTTCGGTTTGTGCAAAAAAGTTCGATAATAAAATATTGTGATGCTTATCAACGTTAACTTGTGGTTTTACAGAGCCAATAAAGTCCGCAGGGACAATTATATTGCCTTGGTGCAAACATTGATAAAACGCATGCTGGCCATTTATTCCAGTCATGCCCCAAATAATAGGCACGGTAGTGTAAGGTACGGTTTGCCCGTCAAAAGTGACGTGTTTACCGTTACTTTCCATTTCACCTTGTTGTAAATATGCAGGCAACATATACAATGCTTGGTCGTAAGGTAAAATAGCTTGCGAATCAAACCCTAAAAAGCTGGTATTCCATACACTCAACAGCGCCATAATTAAAGGAATATTCTGCTCAAGCGGCGCCGACTTAAAGTGCTCGTCAACTTCAAACGCCCCTTCTAAAATAGCTTCAAATGCTTCAAAGCCGGCATAAAGTGCAATAGGTAAACCAATCGCACTCCAAAGTGAAAAACGACCGCCAACCCAATCCCACATGGTAAATACGTTTTCGTCACTAATACCAAATGCCGCGGTTTTTTCTAAATTAGTGCTTACTGCCACAAAATGCTTTGCTATGGCGCTTTTATCTTTGGCGCTATTTAAAAACCAATCAACTGCTGTTTTTGAGTTGGTCATGGTTTCTGATGTAGTAAACGTTTTTGACGAAATAACAAATAACGTTGTTTCAGGGTCAACTTTATTCAATACCGACGCGATTTGTACGCCATCAGCATTAGAAACATAATGAACGTTTAACGGCTTATCAACCACTGATTTAAGTGCTTCAGTTGCCATTTGAGGGCCTAGGTTTGAACCCCCTACTCCAATACTCACTACATCTTTCACCGCTTTGCCGGTGTAACCTAACCACTGTCCACTGCGTACTTTTTCAACAAAGGTTTTAATTTTAGCAAGTTCGCTATCGACCGCCTCAGTAATATTTTCACCGTCAACAACAAGCGGTGTATGGGCGCGATTTCTAAGTGCGGTATGCAATACAGCACGGTCTTCGGTGATATTTATTTTTTCACCGGCAAACATTTTTTCACGCCACACTTCAATATCACACTCTTTAGCTAATGAGATTAATTGAGCGAAAACTGTTTCATCAATACGTTGTTTTGAATAATCAAACAATACACCGGGAATGTGAGTAGAAAATTGAGAAAAACGAGAATCGTCTTGTGCAAATAAAGTTTTCAGATGTGTTTGTGTCATCTTTTGTGCACTATTTTCTAGTGCTTGCCAACTTACTAACTCAGAACGGCTCGCCATGTAAACATCCCCTAATGTATTAATTTATTGATTTAAAGCGCTTTATTTAATTTTTTACGACGCAAAACAACCAAATTTTGTAAAAAGCAAAGCCCAATATTATAGCTTAAAAAGTCTAATTTGCGTTATTTTTATAAGCTTTGATGCAGATAATAGCGCAATTTTTTGCTTTTGACACCGGTATCATAAAGTTAAAAATTGAATTTAACAACTGATCAGCCCCTCTCTTTAATAAAGATTTTATTAATTTCTAACTGATCCAAATTAAAGCGAGCAAAAAAAAAGCCGACAAATGTCGGCCTTTCCTCTAAAAAAACAATTAACCGGTTAACGCTAAACCACCTGCTAAGTTATAAACACTGCTGTAACCAAGCTCAGTCAAATTTGCTGCCGCAATTTTTGAACGGTTACCACTGCGACACACCAAAATATACTGGTTGTTTTTGTCCAATTGACCTTGCGTAAGTGCATGAGCCATTCGACTTAAAGGAATATTTAAGGTTTTAGCTATGGGTACGTTTAGCAATACGCTTAAATTATTAGCGCCATGTTCATAAGGTTCTCGGGTATCAATTAAATACGCATTGCCCTTTACCAGTATTTCTTTTGCTTGGTTAAAACTTAATTGCGAAGTTTCTACAGCAGGCTTAGCATTAACATAACCACAGAGCGTGTTAGCTTGTGTTTGCTGTTGTAAATCTGCTTGCTGTTTTTGTGCGGCAAATTCAGCGTCATTAATATCACCTTTAATTAAGGTTTGTAATAATGGCGTTTGCTGCTGTTGAACAGCCCAGTTCATTGCAAAGCACTGTTGGTAATCATGCCCTGAACACACCACACTTAGCGGATTCAGCTCTGCTGCTAACATCGTCAAGGAATGCGCCATTTGCATTGCATCCCCGCCATCAAGGGCGGTATTTCCAAGCCCTGCAGGTAAAATTAAATCACCGCAAAAACAGTACTCAACATCACCATTATTCGCTTTTAATAAATAACTCACGCTATCTTGGCTATGCCCTGGTGTGGCTAACTTTTCGAGTACGTGAGTGGTTAATTGCAATTTGTCGCTATTAGTTGGCCAGCCTAATTTATCAACCTCTCCAGCGACTAGGTTTTCGTTAAGTGCGCTGCGCATTAAATCAAGTGCGCAGTGACGTTCTTGATGCTCGTGCGTATTTAAAATAGCGGTAATAGTTAAATTTTGTGTAGTTACTATTTTTTCAAAGCGAGGGATCAATTCAATAATCGGATCGATAATAAATGCATGTTGATCATCTGTTACATACAACCAACTACATGCACCTTGGTGTCTAAATTGGGTAAGCCCTAAAGCACATACTTCTTGCACAGGAAAACTGCTATCAGAAATCACTAAACAGTTAGCTTGTAATACCGTTTTAAGCGCTCTAATTTGTTCACATGCATCATCTATTTGCGCCATCGTGGCAGCAGGGCCAAACGACAAACGAATAGCGTTTTCACTTTGCCACTGTGAGGCTCCCATCGCATCAAGCACAAAGCTCTGCGTAGCTCCCGTGCTGCATGCAGAACCACCGCTGACCCTAATACCTGCAGCGTCAAATAAATCAATAACTTCTTTACTGGTTAAATCGTTAACTGCAAAATTAAGCGTTGTGGGCACTGAGCAGGCAAAGTCATGATTAAAGGTAATACTTCCAAAAGTATCAACTAAGGCGCTATGCAGTTTATCTCGATACAAGTTAAGTACATCTGTTGACTTAAATGTCTCGTCTTGTTTATCTAGCAGCAAACTAAACAGCTTATTGAGCCCAGCTATACCAGGCAGGTTTTCTGTACCAGAGCGCATGCCACTTTCTTGTCCGCCACCGGCTATAAAGGGCGTGTATGGGCTGCCTTGACGAATATACAATAAACCTATGCCTTTAGGTGCATAAAGTTTATGCCCTGAAAAAGGCGCATAATCAATCGTGGTTTCACTTAGGTTGAGCTGTTGTTTGCCAAGCGCTTGTACGCAATCAACCATCCAAGTGACTTGGCTATTACGACTACGAATCACCTTTTCTATGGCGCTTAGATCTTGGTAAACACCGGTTTCATTATTAACGGCCATCGTGCAAATCATCAAAGCGTTATCAATATGCTGAGCAATAAAGTCTAAATCTAAAATACCATCACGATTAACCGGAATAGCAATAATATCAGCGTTAATTTCCAGCACTGTATTCCAATGCTTTAGGGTATTAGGCACTGCTTTATGTTCGGTTGCCCCATACAATAAAACGGGATTTGGTTTAGTATGGTTTTTTGCGTTAATGAGCGTCGATACAATGGCGGTTTGAATCCCCTCAGTGGCACCGGAGGTGAATAAAATATCGCCCTGTTGCGCGCCAATGACGATACGGGCTTTTTGCCTGGTTTGTTCTAATAAGTGCTTGGCTTGAATGCCGGTTATATGAGGACTTGAGGGATTACCAAAACAAATTTGCATAGCATGGCACACCACCTCTGCAATACATGGCAATACAGGTGTGGTCGCATTTGCATCGAGATAAACTTGAGCTTTGGGTTCATCTGGCAATAAAAACTCTGACATTAAAAACGCACCTTATTACTAAAAAATATATCTTATTCCCAATAGTACATAGTTTTGACAGGAATGAGTAATAATCTTTAGTAATTAAAGTGCGTTTACTATACCTTTTAGTTACCGAGTTCTTCGTGTTTGGATGACCAGGCATTAATAAGTGCTTTGACTAATGATGCTAATGGAATGGCAAAAAACACTCCCCAAAAACCCCATAGCCCACCAAAAAATAGCACCGCAACAATAATAAATACCGGATTTAAATCAACCGCTTCAGAGAACAGTAAAGGCACCAATACGTTGCCATCGAGCGCTTGAATAATGCCGTATATAATTAAAACGGTCCAAAATTGAGTTTCTAAACCAAACTGAAACAGCGCTACTGCGGCCACTGGTATAGTTACTAACGCTGCGCCCACAAACGGAATAAGCACCGAAAAGCCTACGAGAACGCCTAAAAGCGCGGCGTAGCGTAAGTCCAGTATGGTAAAAGCAATAAACGACACAGAACCAACAATTAAAATTTCAAATACTTTGCCACGAATATAATTCATGATTTGCTGATTCATTTCATGCCACACTTGTAGAATTAAGCGGCGTTGGCGTGGGATCATTTTAGCAATGCTGGCACTGAGCTCTACTTTATCTTTGAGCATAAAAAACACCAGTAGCGGTACCAAAATAAGGTAAATTAACCATGCTACAGCGTCTTTTAATGAATTAAGCGACGCAGACAATACCACTTGGCCAAAGTCGAGTACTTTGGTTTCAACAGTTACTACAATCGACTGCACTTGTTCTGCGCTAATAAGGCTGGGGTATTTATCAGGCAGTTCGAGTAAAAACGATTTACCTTGTTCGACCATATGCGGTGTTTCTTGGACTAAGTTACTGCTTTGCTGCCAAAGCACAGGGCCTATAACCAATATTAAAGTGAGCATAATGCCAATAAATATCAGCATTACTATGCTGGTGGCAGTAAAGCGCTTAAGGCCAAACCGCTCTAAGTGAACCACAGGCCAATCTAATAAATAAGCTATGATCAGTGCCACTAACACAGGCACAATTAATGGGCCAAAAAAATACAACATGGCAACCAGTACCAACAATAAAAAAAGTAAAGTGACTGAATCGGGATCAGAAAACTTTTTTTCATACCATGCTTTTACATATTCAAACACAAAACGGCTCCACTAATAACAACCCCTGTTGTTTATTTAACTTGTAATAATACGCTTTTTTTTGCAAATATCGTTCAATATCATCAGTGTTTTGTTCTTGTGAGATATTAAAGGTAATTGCTTGTTTTAACGATATTGCATCACGCAGCCCTAATTTAAACTGAATAAATTGCTGTGGGCATTTATAAGTGCGTAAATTTAGCTCTAGCATACTCGTTTCGCTACCTATTCACATTAATAATAAGTCCTATAACAGGGTCAATTGAGATTAACCGCAGTTAAATTTAACTTTTCCTTAAAACAACCTCTGCAATGGTTTATCCTTATAGCATCGTTAGCTATCAGGATACGTTAATGCCTAATTCGCATAATAAAGCGCAATTGCCTAGCAATCCAACTCTCAAAGAAATTAATTGGTTTAAAAAGCAAATTAATTGGGGGGAGCTGCCGCATTTTTATCATTTAGTGGCTTCGTCGGTAAGTGAATGTGAAAGTATTTTAGATCACGGATTTGATAATGCCATCAAGCGTATTATCGACAAACGCAATTGGAATTTAGAAGCGCTGGGAATAGACCCCAACGAACTTTATGAAAAAGAAAGCAATAACAAACCACGAATTTCACTGCATCAAGTGTTTACCGAGCGTGGTTTTGAATTACAAGCCCTCCCTTTTTCTAATGATACCGCCATCGATAGATACGCACGACATGATGAGACAATGGAGTTTAGGTTATGGGATCCATTGACCATGAAAACCGTTATTCGCATTAATCAATTACATAAATTTATTGGCTTTTACTTAGACCAAGGCGATGAAGCAGATAAAGCGCTTATATTACATTCTCACAAAGTGGTTCATAAAATTATTGCTTTTTTACAAACTCAATTGAACATTGTTAAGGTTGATGGGGTCACAATAAAGGCGTTTTATCAACTATGTGAAAAGGACAGCCGTTTATATAGACATGATCCTTCAAGTGCCCCTGATAAAAAATAAACAAGGAATATAATGCAGCTAAAATCAGCCTTTATCACTTTATGCAGTGCAGCGCTTACGTTTAGCCTACTGATAAGTGAGCCGTTAAAGGCACAAACCAATCTTCAACTGCCCGACTTAGGCACTTCAGCCTTACAAGCACTACCAATTGAAAAAGAAAAAGCGATTGGTGAAGTGATGATGATGCAGATCAGAGGCTCATCGCCTTTGATTAACGATCCGGTGCTTGATGAATACCTAACAACCTTAGGTAGAAAGTTAGTTGCTAACGCCAATGATGTGCGTTTTGGGTTTTCATTCTTTTGGTTAAATAATCCCGAAATCAATGCATTTGCATTTTATGGCGGCCATGTTGGTGTACACACCGGATTAATAGCCCAAGCCGATAACGAGAGTCAATTTGCATCGGTTCTTGGCCACGAAATAGCACACGTCACCCAGCGCCACTTAGCAAGGCGCATTCAGCAGCAACAAGATAATAGCGGGCTTACCATTGCAGGCATGATTGCTGGTATTTTAGCCGCGGTTGTAGCCCCTGATGCCGGTATGGCTATTATTTCAGCCAGCCAAACACAATCAGCTTTCAGTCAGCTGACACATAGCCGTTCTGCCGAACAAGAAGCAGACAGAATGGGCATGCAAACCCTCAACAACGCAGGGTTTGATGCCAGAGCATCAAGTGAATTTTTAACTAAACTTGCCGCACAAATTCGTTATAAATATAAACCACCGGCGTTTTTACTCACTCACCCTCTTCCTGAAAGTCGTGTGTCAGATGTTCGCCTTCGTGCCGAGCAATACCCTAAACGCCAGGTAAGCTCGAGCCTTGATTTTGACTTAGCAAAAAGCCGAGTCCTGGCGCGTTACGATAACAAACCCGAAAACGCAGAAGCCTTATTTAGAAAGTTAATGCGCGAAAACACCTATAACAACGTAGCATTACAATACGGTTTAGCTATTAGTTTGCTTGATCAAAAAAAGACGGATGAAGCACAACCTATTCTTGATGAGTTACTGGCAGACGATCCTAAAAACTTATTTTATATTGATACCAAAACAGATTTACTCATTGCACAAAAAAAAGCCGCAGAAGCTGTTAGTTACTTAAGCGAGCTAAATAATTATCGGCCAAATAACCAAGTGATCACCTTAAATTACGCCAACGCGGCATTAGAGGCTGAGCAATATGAGTTAGCTGAAAATATATTAAAGTCGTTTTTACTGGAAAAACCCGATCACAATTTAGGCAAACAGCTTTTAACTGACGCCTACAAAAAACAAGAAAAATTGGCGGCCTACCATGAAGCCAATGCCGATGTATTATCTCAGTATGGCGCGTATTTAAAAGCGGCCGACGAAATACAAAAAGCGCTTAATTTTGTAGAGCCAAGTGAAGATGTTAAGCAACAGCGCTTAAAAGCGTTACTCACACAGTATCGGTTATTGCAAAAAGAGCTTGCGAGGCTTTAAGTCTTTAGTGAGTTCACCTAAAATAGCCACAATTTATACTTTGGATGTATTATTATGTCAGTTACTATTTATCATAATCCGCGTTGTTCAAAATCACGCGAAACCCTTAACCTATTACAAAGTAAAAACATTGAACCGAGTGTTGTTGAATACTTAAAAACACCGCTTTCTCATGAGCAAATTAGTACCTTAGTTTCTCAACTTGGGTTTAATTCGGCACGAGATTTGATGCGCACCAAAGAAGAGCAGTACAAAGCGCTTAATTTAAAAGATGAAAATAGCGAGTCAGAGCTTATTGATGCCATGGTCAATCACCCAAAACTAATTGAGCGCCCTATTGTAGTAAATAACAATAAAGCCGCCCTAGGTCGCCCGCCTGAAAACGTATTAAGCGTTCTATAATGAGCACAACCATCGTGGTGCTGTATCACTCAAGCCATGGCTCAGTAGAAGCCATGGCACATGAGATTGCAGAGTCAATAGAGCAACAAGGTGCAACTGCATTACTGCGTACTTTTGTGGCTAAAAACCCGCATGACATTGTGATCAGTAAAGATGATTTAGTTGCCTGTGACGGGCTTGCATTTGGTACGCCGACCCGCTTTGGCATGATGGCCTCACAAGCAAAAACGTTTTGGGAAACCACCAGCGATCTTTGGCTCAAAGGCCAACTTATCGATAAACCTGCCTGTGTGTTTTCATCATCAAGCAGTATGCATGGTGGCAATGAAGCAACCCTACTCAATTTGTCATTGCCTTTGTTACACCATGGGATGATGTTGATGGGCGTACCCTACGATGTACCTGAGTTGCTCGGCACCGAAACAGGAGGAACACCTTATGGCGCCTCTCACGTTGCAGGTAGCAATAACAGCTCAATCCTAAGTCAAGACGAAATTAAAATATGTCAAAGCGTAGGAAAACGCCTGACTCAAGTTGCGAGTAAACTTAAATGATTCAAGTAAGCGAGCCTGCTAAAAAACCGATTACCATTAAATTTCAGCGCCTAGCCTTATTTGGTTATATTGGTCTGCTTATTTTAATGCCGTTATGGATGTTTGTATTAGCCCCTAGAGACGGTCACAGTAACACCTTTCTTTTCTTAGTGTATGTATTGCCACTATTACTGCCATTAAAAGGCATATTACAAGATAAAACCTACACCTATGCGTGGGCTAATTTTATTGTTATGTTTTACTTTATTCATGGCTTTACATTGCTGTGGGTCGCACAAGATGAGCTTATATGGGTATTGCTTGAGTTATTATTTGCCTCATCTATGTTTATTGGCTGTACTTATTATGCGCGCCATAGAGGGCAAGAACTTGGGCTTAAAATTCGCAAGCTTAAAGATGAGCTCGCTGAAGAAAAAGCTGCACACGAGCACGATAAAAACAATCCGTAATAAATACCCAACAATGCAAAAACGCGCTAATTAGCGCGTTTTTTTGTAGCAAAACATTAACTTTTAAACTAACTCGCTTAAAGCTGCCAACCCTACAATACAGGCTAAACCTAGTTGTGCAACAAGACTAAAAACCGACATCATTCGTATTAAAAACAACCCCCATGGGTGTTTTACATGCGGATACAATGAGCAACGCTTTAAGTTCGTTGCAAAGAAAAAACACACCACCGCCGTCATGGTCATAAAAAGAGTAAGCTCACTTTTTATAGTGATGTTTTCATCAAAAAAGAAAAATAACTGTAGCGGTAATAATAAAGCCACAAGCGCATGTAGCACATGCACCTTTTTAATTCGCTCTAGCTGCCCCTCTGGCGATAACTCTTTAATACCAAAGTCACGCTCAAGGCACTTAACTAAGTTGCTGGCTTTTATACTAACCGCTAATCGGTAACAACTTAACCCCTCGTTATTTCGCGCTCTAAAGTCATACCCTGCTTTGAGCAGTAAAATCATTAACGATTCGTTTTTACTTATCACCGCGTAATGCAGCGCCGTATTACCTTGGTCGTCTACCGCTTTTTTATCTTGGTACTGCAGGAGTGTTTCTACTACATTTACGTAGCCTTTTTCTGCCGCCCACATAAATGCTGTTTTATTACCTTCATCGGTTAAGGTGCCCGTGGCGCCTTGCTCAATAAAGCGCATTGCCATGGTTTGCTTAGCTTTTTTCTTGTTTAAATGCGCAAGTAAGGCATTTTCTAAAAGCACAATAGAATCAACATCAGGAGACACCTGAGTTAACAAAGTAAAGTAATCTTTGCCAGCAGCCACTTTTTCGCTGGTCAGCTCTGCTAAGTGGTCAATATCAGCAATCGACTGGGGAATATGCGCACTTAAACGCTCTCTAAAATCGACCTCTTTCCAAATAGCTAAGGTATCTGCAGCTGAGAGCTTTGCACCTTGCTCTAGTGCATGCTCTATCAGAGTAAAAAAGCGTTTACTAAAAAATAAGCTAATTAAAGAAAGTGGCGTTTCAATGTTATTTTGTGCCGACACACTTGCGTACTTTTCAAGTCGCTGACACAGCATTAGCACAATATTTTCTATGCTGTAATCATTGGCAAAATAATGCTCTTTCAGTGCAGCAATATACTCTTGTGCGTTTTCATCATATTCAGAAATATGCTGAAAATAACACTCTTCGAATGGCTCTAAGGGGGTTAACCAGGTTAAATAATAAATTGGGGGTAAAACAGTGGTGCATACACCATTATCTTCTTCAGTAGAGCGACAGGCGGGCCAAGCTTCTAAAGCATCTAAAATGAAGGCACCGTTTTGCTCAACCAGCCCTTTGACCAGTAACGGGTATTCCTTTGGCCAAATTAGTACATTTTCCATTAAAACAACACAACTCCAGTGTAGCTCGGGTGAGTAGTCAGTTATAACAGTATTTAGCTGACACCACGCTTAATCAAAGAAGCTAATATTCTACCACAGCTAGGTAGCCAAGCTAGCGTAAACTCATGCAATATAGGCCAAAATACAAAAGCAGCTAACAACATACGTCATTAGCTGCTTTTAAGGTTGGAGCTGTTAATTGCAAAAGTACTAACTTTGCTGAAGTTCTGCTATGACTTGGTCTAATCCCACATCAGAAATACGTTGAATGATCTCTTTTTGCTTAGCACTGAGTAACGAAATTCCCTCTGCAACAATGTCGTATACTTTCCACTGGTTGTTGTTACCTAAACGCAATTTAAAGTGCAAATCAATGGTTGGCTTATTCGGTTCAATAATTTGCGTTTTTACCGTAGCAAATTTAGAGTCGCTTGCAGCAGCGTCTTGCTCAAATATTACATCCTGCCCTGTGTACTTCATGAGCGCACCGGCATAAGTCCCTGTTAAGTAATGCTCTACAGCATTAATAAACGCAACACCTTGGTCACGGTTAATACCTTTAATATGCTTACCTAATAATTTAAACGACACAAACTTAACATCAATATGTGGCATTAAACGCTGCTGAACAATTAACGACATGGCTTCTTTGCTGGCATCGCCTTTCGCATTTACCTGTCCAATATCGTTAAATAATGATTCTGCTACAGTTTGCAATAACTGCTTAGGTGATGGCTGCGTTTGTGCATACAAAGTGCTACTGAAAAAAACAGCAATAACCATTAAAAGCTTTATAAGTTTCATAAAAAATGCATAGTTTAAATAATTAATTTAAGCGTAATTTACGCAAATAACAGGCAATAAAAAAGGCATAAATAAGCAACTTATTAATGCCTAATTGGCACCAATTAAATTAATTAAATAAATTCAATTGGTTAAATAAATCAGTTAACAAGCCATATACAAGCGGCTTTTTGTCCTTATTGAAAACACCAATTCACCGCCCTTATTATCCCTTTACTATTTTGACTTAAACCCTAGTTGGCCGTTATGAAAACCTCATACAACAGACTTTTAGTTCTTGTTTTTACCCTGTTTATATTGGCTACCAAAGCCGCTTATGCATCCTCTAACCATGGTTATGCCGTCGATTTATTAAAAGGAGAAGGCAATGTAACAGGGGCAAAGCTTGCGTATCAATATCACCCTCAAGGAATGCAAAACTTTGTCGGCGATGCTCGTTTTTATTTAGAAACCAGCGTTAATGCGTGGCAATACCGCCATGATCAACAATCACAATCCAACGTGGTCTTGGCTGTGTCACCGGTGGTGCAATTTCCAGTATTTAGTGTATACAACACCCCCTTTTATGTAGAGGCTGGCATTGGTTTTTCATTACTTGATGAGCGCTATTTTGCTGGTAAAAACCTAAGTACTCACTATCAGTTTGAAGATAGGATAGGCCTAGTGGCAGATTTTGGTGAAACTAATGTAGCGCTGCGAATTATTCACTATTCAAACGCCGGATTCAAAGCGCCCAACCCAGGTATTAACTTTTTAACGTTATCGGTGGCACAACGGTTCTAATTGCTTATTTACAGCCCTAGAGAGGATTGCAGCTTTTATTTAAAGTGGTCATAATTATCGCTTAATAAAAAATAAGAGCATCGCAATGCAAATTTGGCAAATCGTACTCGTTATCGTGATTGTACTGGCTATTGTTATCGGCAATTTAGTACTGCTGCGTTTAAGTGCAAAAAGCGAGTTTAAACCCTCAGCACCACGCTCATCTGCGCAAAGCAAAGAAACAAAAAAGCCCTGAATAATCAGGGCTTTTTTTCGTTTAAATGACTGTTCTAGCCAACTAACCAGTGTGCCATTAAGGCAATAACAGGCAAGGTTACTAAGGTTCTGAGAATAAAAATAACAAATAGCTCAAAAATATTAACCGGTATTTTACTACCCAATAAAAGTGCGCCCACTTCAGACATATAAATAAGTTGCGTTACACTCATTGCCGCAATAATAAAACGTGTTACATCGCTTTCAATTGAGCCTGCGGCTAGAATAGACGGGATAAACATATCTGCAAATCCAACCATAATCGTTTGTGCCGCCATTTCAGCTTCAGGTATTTGTAGCAATTCTAAAAATGGAATAAACGGCATACCTAAATATTGAAATATTGGCGTGTACTCAGCAATAATTAACGCAAATGTACCCACAGCCATTACCACAGGTAATACTGCAAACACCATATCAAATGCGTTGTGTAAGCCCTCTTCAATTGTGCCTTTTAAGCCTGGTGCTTTTTCTGCTTTAGTTAATGCAACATCAAGTGAATGCTTAAGTAATGTTTTGCCTTCAGGAACCAATTCAGCGTTTCCATCGGGCTCTTTACCATCAATAAGCACGTCCTTTTTAAACCGCAGTGGCGGTAAACGCGGAACAATTATCGCAGCCACTACACCCGCTAAACACACAGTTAGGTAAAAAGGTGCAAATAAGTATTCAAGCTTTACTTGGCCAATAACAACCAAACAAAAGGTAATTGAAACAGCTGAGAAAGTGGTACCAATAATCGCAGCTTCACGTTGAGTATAATATTTATCTTCATACTGACGCGCAGTCATTAAAATACCGACGCTACCATCACCTAACCATGAAGCAACACAGTTAACTGCACTGCGCCCTGGTACGCCAAATAATGGGCGCATTACTTTAGTAAGTAAGGTACCCACAAGCTCAAGTAAACCAAAGTTAAGTAATAACGGCAGTAACAAGCCCGCTAAAATAAACACCGAAAACAACACTGGTAGTAAATCTTTCAATACCAGCAAGCCGGTATTTTCTGAGGTAATAGCATGCGGCCCCAACTTGAAAATAAGTTAAAAGCACAAACACCATACCTAATAACCGTGTTACTAACCAAATCCAACTCACATTAAACAAATGATTTAATAAGCGAAATTTGGTTAAGCTTTTCGGTTTAAACACACTAAATACCAACGACATAACGCCAGTAATACAAATAATCGTCGCTATTAACCCAAGCGCTATTTGACTAAATAAAGCTTGAATTGCTTTTGCCATTACCGCAATAGGAATCGTCATTATTTCGCCAGACGGTACTGGCGTCATAAACAAAAACACACCGATTAATGAAGGAATTAAAAAAACCAACCATATTTTCAAATCATAACTTTTTTGGACCGGTGCTGGGCGTGATGAATCTAACTGAGACATATTTTTAACCTGTAAAAACCACAAAAAGAGCAAAAAGCTCTTTTTGTGGGAAGTATTTATAATTATTAAATTTTAATACCGCGCTTAATTAGCGCCGCTTCTAATGCTTGTTGTAACCCATTCATTGTACCTGGTTCAAGTGTTTCGCCTTTGTCATCCATCCACGTTAGACTGGTGCCACCTTGTTTGGTTTTGCTAACCAAAATTTGGTATTGACCTTCATCAATTGGAAGCTCTATTGGTTCATCGCCCCAAATTGAATCCCACACACTGGTTTCTACTTTCGCATAATCTGCTGTAATTAAACCTGTCTCTTGGTTTATTTCAACAATAGTAAAAGATAAACGCTCTAAGAATCCAGAAAAGCGATCGAATACCGTATCGTAAGCCTGCTCAGTAACAAGTGCGGCATTGCCTTTGTTATCAAACCCGAGTTCTAACGAGATGATCCCTTGGCGCTTACGCATATCAACTTCAAGCTGACGGTAGCGGTAATCAAACTCACTCACTACTTGGTTAAGTGCACGCACTTCAAGCTGTTGTTTTAATAAATCAGTTAGCGGCTTATCACCTTTAAAATCAATAAGCTCAGCAGTTAACGAGGCTGTGCGTTGGTGTTCTTTTTCTTCAATAGTAAATTTAAAACGCTCTAAATCAACGCTTTCATCATTGCCCCATAACCAGCTTTCTTCAGGCTTTATAATAGCGTACCAATCGGTTACAAGTGTTCCTTGCGTTTTATCTTGCTGTGTTGCACTAATGTTATTATCAGCAAGCACCGCTTGAATCGAATCCCAAATAAACACATCTAAATCTTCAATGCCGTCATTTTTATCAAAATAAATACGCGCTTGTTTATCTGCTTCCTCAACCCAACTGCCTTTAGCAATGGTTAAAACTTGCGCCGGCGGACGATAGTTTGTTGCCTCCGGATTATTATCATATTGACCCACATCCATTTTATAAACAGGATCTTGAGCGGGTTGAGATAACGATGCAGGCACTTTAACCGGCTCATGGGCGCGGTAATTACGCTCATTATGAGCATCACTTGTAAATACACTACACCCTGACAAACTTACCAATACACTTACTGCTAGTGCTTTTGGGATCCAATACTGCACAGATAATTCTCCTTAGCATACCCTTAATTGTTTTAACAAATATATGAGTGGGTAATGCCGATTTGGTTCAGTGTAAAATCAATATTAACTTTACATTTATAATTTGCTTGCCTAACTGCATTCAGCCTATGAGATAACAAACGGACTAGGCTACAAATAGACACATTTTTGCTATGGTACTTTCACAAGCTTGTAAAAACAAGAAACACTGCACTATTAACCGCCTAAAATTAACCGCTGCTATAGTTTAACGCGGGTTTTGTGTTAAACTTTGCCGCCGTGCAACGCTACGTGTTTATTTTTTTGTTGCCAAGTCGGTTGTTTTCATCCAAGTAACTTAGGTACTTTAAAACCCATGACTGCATTTTCAAATCATCAAATTGTTTTAACCGCAATTGGCGAGGATAGATCGGGCATCGTCAGTGAACTTACGCAACTCGTAAGCGATTGCCACTGTAATATTATAGATAGCCGTATTGCAATTTTAGGCAACGAATTCACCTTTATTATGCTACTTAGCGGTGATATGTCAGCCATTAGCCGCATAGAGCATACATTACCCACCAAAGGCATGGAGCTTGGACTGCTCACTATGATGAAGCGTACTTCAAGCCATAATCAAAGCGAGTTTTGTGCAGGCTATACCTTAGAATATACCGGCATAGACACCCCTGGCACATTAAGCAAAGTAACGCGTTTTTTTGCAGATAATAATATTAATATTTGCTCATTAAAATCAGACACCTACGAAGAAGAAACTGAGCTTAAAATGCGCTGTGAACTTGAATTTAATATTCCCGTTGACGTTGATATTGACCAATTTAAAATTAGTTTTGAAAACCTTTCGCACGTTTTAAACGTAGATTACATCTTTCGACGTATTCGCTAAGGAGTTTAGCATGAACAAAATTACCCCATTACAAAGTGGCGACACAGCACCGGCTTTTAGCTTACAAAACCAAAATGACGAAACTGTCGTGCTCAGCGAGTTATTAAAAGAAAAACAAGTACTGGTATACTTTTATCCTAAGGCGTCAACGCCTGGCTGTACCGTACAAGCCGAAAACCTGCGTGACCAACAAGCCGAGCTTGCTAAATTTAACACCCATGTTGTTGGCATAAGCCCAGATCCGATTAAGCGTCTTAAAAACTTTGAAACAAAAAAAGAGCTTAACTTTGACCTACTTTCAGATGAAGATCATGCCATTGCTGACGCTTTTGGGGTGTGGGGCTATAAAAAGTTTATGGGCAAAGAGTACGACGGTATCCACCGCCTCACTTTCTTAGTAGGCCAAGACGGTAAAATTAAACACTTGTTTGATAAATTCAAAACCAAAGATCACCACCAAGTGGTATTAGATTATTTAGCAGCTGAATAAAGGCTAAAGGCTAAAGGCTAAAGGCTAAAGGCTAAAGGCTAAAGGCTAAAGGCTAAAGGCTAAAGGCTAAAGGCTAAAGGCTAAACAAGATAAAAAAAAGCGTTGCTCAAGGGCAACGCTTTTTTATATTTGCTTATTTATAATTTAGCTAATAACGGTGATTGTGGAATACCTATTCGAGGAAGTAGAGCCGGTGTTACCGCAAAGGCTGCTGGTAAACGTCCTTTTAATTCAGCCATTTTTGTTTGATTATTTTGCTGATCAAAAATGTAGTATTTTAAAACATCACCATAAGCACTTCCCTCTAAACTAGCTTGTTGCAGTGTGTCTAATGCTTTATCGTAATCTGCGCTATAAATATAAGCTAATGCTAAGTTCCCAGCAGAACCTTCGTGTAAGTTACCGTCAAGCTCTCTAGACAACTCCTCTAATTCAGCTATAGCCAGTTCATAACGACCTAGTTGTATGTAGGCATTAGCAAGCGAGTTTTTCGTAAAATATGGCGGGTTGCTTCCTGCTGGATACCATGTTTCGTAAGCACTTAAGATATCTTCATATTGTTCAAGTTTAGAAAAAACATGAACGAGTAAAGTATAACTTTCTAATTTAATTTTTCCCTCTTCAAAACCTGATAGCACATCTCTATTTGCATACCATTTTTGAATATTTTTTGCCGTTTGTATTAGTTGTGTTGATTGATCACTTTTTGCATCACCAGCTACCTCTAAAAGTTGCGCTAACTGTTGGTTATACTGATTACTAGCTGCGGGCTGTTTTTGCGCACTATGTTGTTCATTCTTTGGATTTTCATCAACAATTTGTGCTGCTGCCAACGCGCTAAAAGACAGTGCAGCCAAGGCCATTACCATATGTTTACTTTTCATTGTTTTTTCCTTGTTTAACATTTTAATCCTTTGAATATTAAAACTCTTTGAGTGTTCAATATTCAAAAGAGGGGGAGTGAAAAAGTTATATTTAGATTTTTTTTCATGCTCAGAGAGTAACAAACTGGCTAAATCTAACTGATACTTACCTTTGAGTTTACGCATACATTTTTCGTCACAACTAAGCTCTAACTGCTCTTTTGCCAAACGCGCTAGTTTTGAGCATATTGGGTTCCACCAAAAAACACTTTCTATAAAGCAAATTAGCCATGTCCAATAAATATCACCTTGTTGTAAGTGCGTTAATTCGTGCTCAATAACAGAGTTTAATTCTTTTCGATTTTCCATCTCAGGAGTAAGCCAAACAACCGGATTGACTAATCCTGTTGCAAAAGCAGGCCCTCCAATTGAGGTGAATCTTATTGGATATATACAGTTTGCTCGTTTTGAAGTGCTATATAAGCTTGAGTTAGCTTTTAAGTTTTTGACTAACTTTACATACATAGCAACACGCAATGTAAACAAGCCAATTCCACTAAACAGCAATACACTAAAAATATGGTTTAATGATGGTAACCAACTCACTGGTGCAATAATGCTACTTTCTGATGTTATGACCTGCGCACTGGTAGGGGCTATTAACGTATTTAAAAAACTAAACTCAGCAACATTAACAGTATATTGCGATGTACTTTCAAATAATGGCAATTGAGAAAAGTATTGCCAAGGAACAAACCAGGCTATTAAAGCCAGCATTATTACGTAAAAATTTAATCTAGAAGGGGCACTTTTCATCCCTAATGATGCAAGCAAACAACACACACTAATAATTGTGCAAGTTACAAAATAATCCATCATAGCCTTCTCCTTTAATCTTGCTTTTTATTTTTCAATAACGATTGTAGGTACTCAATATCCTCGTCATTCAGTTTTTCTTCTTTAATAAAATGGGCAATTAAGCTGCGAGAGTTACCTTTAAAAAAACGCTGCATAAAGCTAGGCATTGCTTGTGCTGAAAATGCGCTTTGAGTGATCACTGATTTAAATACGATCGCTCTCCCCTCGTTCCCACAGCGTACTATCGCCTCTTTTTGCTCTAACCTATCAACGATTGTTTTTACTGTGGTGTAAGCTACTTGCTTATCTTTTTTTGTATCAGCAAGTAGGGCTTTATGTAACTGGCTAGCAGTACAAGGCTCGTGCTGCCAAAGCAACTGCATTATGTCTAATTCAAATTCACTAAGTTTCATTTTAACCTCTATTACTACGGTTGTAGTTTTCATCTATTACAAATGTAGTAATAAGCACTCAGTGTGTCAATATAAAAATTATATAATTTAAAATAAAAAATAAATTTAGAGGTTGGTAAATACATAAGCGATAAGAGGCATAATTATCGAAGTGAACATATATAATGAGATGTCATTTTTTGTATTTATCGCTTTAGTACATTAGTATCTCTGCCGATAGCTAAATTGGTAACGAATAACATTATGGATAATAAACCGTGATACAGCTAAATAAACACTCAGCCTTTTACGTTAAAATTACAGCCGAAAAAACAAATATTGCACTACAAACAAAAGACACAACAAAAAATCAGGACAACACTGATTATCAATTATCAGATAAAGAGCGCAATAAACTCTCAGGAAAAAAGGCTGAGCAAAATGCTGAAAAAACAGCAAGTTCAGAAATGCCTGAATATATCGCTAAAATGATAGAGCAACTTAAGGAGCTCAAGCAGCTGCTTGAAGAACAAAAAGAGCAACTCACTCAATTACAAGCTCAATCGGACCAAGAAGACGAGGCAATACAGGCACAAATTGAAGCACAAGCAAACATCGTTTCATCAACACAATCTCAGGTAATTGCGCTCGTGCAAATGATCGGCCAAGCCATGAAGGATGCAGGTATTACAGACGCGGGGGCACTTGTAAGTGCCATTGTTTGAATTTTCAGAGCAAAGATTTCAATAATAAATAGCCTACCCTAGCGGTTAAAAAACTACGCTGTGCTTGCGTTCTCACTCTCCATCTAACAGTGCTTGCTGATAAATTTTATTAAACTCTTCAGCAGGTAAATCAGCCGCAAAGTGATATATAAGCGCTTTGTATTTATCGCTTTGAATTAATTTTGAGAGTGTATTATTAAAGTTCTGCATAAATTTCATATAACACGTTGTTAAAACTTTATAGGTTTTTAAAAAATGGAGTTTGAAAATGCGAAAAGAGTTCGAATTCACGGTCAAGGGTCATAAAATTAAAATTGTTAACTCATGGTTTGGTGGTGCAATACTATATGTTGATGGCGATTTTCGTGATCAAGATTCTACTTTTATTGCTAATGGCAAAACGGCACTTCTTTCAGCTAAACTTGCTGACTTTGGTATTTTAGAGATTTTCCCCATATCTGCTTTAATATCTGTAGAAATGGATGCATTTTTAATTACGGACGATGAAAGGTTGCAAGTATACAGGTCACATAAGCGTTTAACCTTAGCACAGCAGCGATTAGCAAAATAAACACATAGGTAAAATATGAAACTATTAATGGCCCCTTTAATACTCATTATTGCTGGATGCAGTAGTGTTGCGCAAAAAGATGAACAATATTCGCCGTGCTCTGAGGCGTGGTTTAACTATGTTGAGCAGCAAATTAATACCGGTGACGGTTATGAACATGGGCCAGACATTGGCTCTTTAGAATGGCGCTCTGTGATCATGTTTAAACTCGGTATTAGAGATAAGCCAAATGTACCAGAATTAAACACACAGCTGTGGTGTCAGTTTATTGATGAAAATTATATTTAAAGCCAGCTTAACTTTATGAGTTAAAATTTGTTTAGTTAGGTTGGGTTTATAACCCAACCTTGTATCTACGTTATATAACTTAACGCAGAGCAGCTTACAGCTGCTCTTTAACTAATCCCCAAATACTTATGTACTTGAATTGATAAGCGCCAGTTTTTAGCGATACAAGTATCAATGGCTAATTTAGTGGCTGAGGCTTTTTGGCTGATTGGCTGCAAATATACCAGTTTTGGGTTTACGCCGGTGGCGGTAAATAGCTCTTCCAGTTCTTCTACGTGTTTTTGCATAGCAACTGGGTGTTTAATTTCATCGGCGCGTTGCATGGCACTACTGAGTACTTTGTAGCCACCGCGCATATTAATTTTTGGCGATACCGTGACCCACGTTTGTGCAGGGGCGAGTATTTCAAAGGTGCCACTGGTTTCTACTTGTGTGCTAAAGCCATGATCATGCAGTAAATTACATACTGGGTTCAAATCATACATGCAAGGTTCGCCACCGGTTATAACAACATGCTTGGCGGTATAGCCACGGGACTTAAATAATTCAAGTACCTGCGCTGCGCTGGCCTCAGCCCAATGATCTGAGTCGGCTTTTTTTTCTACCGTGTCATCAAGTGATACTTTATATACGTTATCAACATCCCAGGTTTGCTTTGTGTCGCACCATGAACATCCCACAGGGCAACCTTGCAGGCGTAGAAAAATAGACGGCGTACCAGTAAAACTCGCTTCACCTTGAATGGTTTCAAACACTTCATTAATTTTGTACAAAAGAAATCTCACTTACAACCTGACGGCAAAATTGTTACTATTAGAAATCACAAAGCACGGTGCAAAAATTGTCATTTATGCCTTGGCCGTGTAGTATATCGCGCCCTGATATAAACCTCTATCAAAACTAAAGAGCAAACCACGTATGACGCAAAAAGTAGTTGTTATTTATTCCGGCGGTATGGACTCATTTACTGTATTAAATAAAGCCCTGCAGCAAGGCCATGATGTTTATGCCCTCTCGTTTGATTATGGTCAGCGTCATGTTAAAGAACTTAAAGTCGCCGCCAGCGTATGTGAAAAGCTAAATGTACCGCACAAAATTGTTGATATATCGGCAATTAATCAGCTTATTGGTGGTTCGTCGTTAACAGACGATATTGATGTGCCAGAAGGCCATTACGAAGAAGAAAGCATGAAAAGCACCATTGTGCCTAATCGCAACATGATTTTACTTTCTTTAGCGGTAGGTTATGCGGTGTCGCTTAAAGCAAGCAAAGTATATTACGGTGCGCATTCGGGCGATCATGCTATTTACCCAGATTGCCGCCCTGAGTTTGTTAAAAAGATGGATGATGTGTGTCGTATTGCAAATTACGATGCGGTAGAAATTTTTAGCCCGTATTTAAATAATACTAAAATCGATATTTTAACCGATGGTATTAAAATGGGATTAGACTACAGCCAAACATGGACCTGTTATAACGGTCGTGATAAGGCCTGTGGCAAATGTGGCGCTTGCCAAGAACGTTTAGAAGCCTTTGAGCTGAACAACGTAACTGACCCGCTTGAATACGAGTAAAGTTTAAAATAAGCACACTATAAGGCTACCAAGGGTAGCCTTTTTTAGCATGAAAAAACATTAAAGCCAGCGTTTTACCCGCGATTTGTAATCCTCAAATTGCTCACCAAATAACTGATGTAACGCCCGCTCTTCGGGAATGATTTGAAACAGCGTTAAATAACCAACGTAGCCCACAATACCTAAAAAAGCCCAAATAGAGCTTAGCCACACGCCCCACCCCGCCAGTATAAAAGCAAAGCCTAAATACATAGGGTTACGTGAGAGTTTATATACCCCTGAGGTAACTAAGCTTGTTGCTTGCTCAGGTTTATTTGGTAGTACCGTGGTTTTGGCTAAACGAAAACTGACGACCCCGGCAATACAAAAGAAACAACCTATAGCGACTAATCCTAATGCTAGGTAAGTTATGAAGGCGGTAAAGTCTATTACTGTGTAATGCGCAATCAGTGCCATAACAGCAGCGAAAAATACCACAACGACAACCGGTGGGATTTTATTATTTAACATACCTATTCCTTGTATCGATTAAAAAAACTACATGGTTATTATATGGTGGCGGCACAAATAATAACAATGACTTTATAAATACAAATAAAGTTACAATTAATTAGCTTTATCGGCGCTTAATTATGGTTATAATTTAAACTTAAAATAAAATTAAAGGAAGTAATTATGTCTGGCACAACAATGATAGTTCTCATTGTACTTATTTCTGTCGGTTCGGGGGTTATTTACGATATGTATAAAAAGCACCTTGAGTTTAAACATAAAGTACAGGACAACAACCAAGACGCACACAAACAACTAGCTGAGGTAACCGCTCAAGTGAGTGAACTTAAACAACGAGTACAAACACTTGAAGCCATTGTTACCGACTCAAGCTATAGCGTAAAACAAGAAATAAACAAACTATAGCCGTCCCTTAGTTATAAATAATTAGGGTATAAATGTGCATTTTCTGGCTGCTCTATACCATGGGCAGCTAAAAACCCGCCAATGGCTTGTCCACACCCTTGAGGTGCCCTGCCGCTGTCTATTTCAAAGTTTAACTGATTCGCCTCTTGCTTACCCATAGAACATAAACTAACTGAACTTGGTGAACGCATGGCAATACTTAGCTCCCCTACCTGCTCTGCGTGTACATCTTTACTAAAGCGCGCAAAGCCTTGGTATTTAAAATGCTCACTCACATACTCGTTACTTACAGCAACCAGTGCGGTAATAAAGCTATGTAAAAAGCTGTTGGTTGTTGCATTAGGTGCTAAAAATGACAAGGTTTTATTATTAAATTCGCTTAGCTGACAACTATCGCAATGAAGTTTAACCGTATACACCTGCTCACCGGTGATTATTGCTTGGCAGTTAATTAGCGCAATTTTATTATCCGCAAACACCAGGCGCTCAATCAGGTCGTTCAATGGAATATTTTTAAACGATGTGCTTTTAACAAGCTCAGGGTTTTGAGCCATAACGGGTAAGTCATGATGATTATTAAATGGCGTGCTGGTTGCGCCTTGATGCTGCAGCTGAAAAAGCTCTCTTACTTCATGCTCGCGTGCCACTTTCAATGCTAAAAATGCTGTTTGAATAAGCTCTGAGGTTGGCAAATTTTGCTCTACTGGCCAGCGACGACCAAACAGTAACTTTTTTGCTTTGTTCTCAGCACGGTAATTATCTGGACTAAGTACCGCCACTTGCAGATAAATATCACTGTTTTTTTCTGCAGCTAACACACTAAAGTGAGTAGAAAAACTAATGTCGTTAAGCACTTCATTAACGCTGGCTAGCGTATGTTTGTAACGTAAAAAATGCTGGGGAACAATCCAGTTATTATTGGCCAATTGCACTAACGGTGCATACGAAATCGGTTGCTCGTAACTGTGTTGCCACTTTTGCCCATCGCCCAATAATGGCTCAATTTTTATATTTTTATCTGACATATTTAAACCAAATAAATCCGCCTGATGGCAAGATATTAACTATGAAGCACTTTACGTAGTTAATCACAAAAACCGATCACACTGACTTAGCATTCAAATACTCGTTGATACTCTGTTATAACTTTTTGATAGTAAAGTCTATCTTTATTGAGCATTCGAGTATAATGGTTAAGCAATTGCTGCTGATATTGATGATGTTGTGGATTGTATTTATCCCACATTTGAGCACCGGTTTGAGTGAGTGTTTGGCTGGCATTTACACTAACGTGTAATACTTCGTAAAAACGTTTGTTTTCAACAATAATTTGCTCGTTTTCGAGCTTTAAATTACAGGCTTTTAAACCTGCACGCACTTTGTAAAGATGCTGAATGGGGCAAATAATAAAACTGAGTTGGTGCAAGCTTTGCGGGTTGTTGGCAATAATTTGTTCAATAAGCTTTAAACATAAATCGCCCCCCACACCAGCAATAACCACCACTTGCTTTGCAACTGTTGACAATTTAATCTGCGCAACATCTTCGCAGCGCACTTGCCATGAAGGTAAAGACTTTCCTTGCTCAAATTGTTGCAGCGACTGTTCGAGCGCTTCCATTAACGTTGGAATAATATCCACAAAATTTATATGTTTTGCTATACCGCGCTCAAGTAACGCCATCCCTAAAAAGCCATGATCGCAGCAACAATCCCAAACAATATCGTAAGGCTCTGTAATTAATGAATTGATGGCGTTTAAACGTTTACTCAGTTTCATTTAACTCACTATGTTTTTGTTTTGTACACCAATGCTTTTAAGCTTTTATCGCTATCAATTTCAATAAAGCGATCAGTCGGTTCTAGGCGTTTAACAAACTCAATAGCACCTTGAGTATGTTCTTGAATAAGTGCTTTAAAGTCATTTTCGGAAAGCTCTGGGCTATTAGCGCATAACAACAGCTGTGTAGTGTCGTTTAAAAGCTCAGGGAGTCTGCGCAGCACTTTTTGGTAGTCTTTTGTTAATATAAAACTGCCTTTTTGAAAGCTGGGTGGATCAACAATAATTAAATCAAACGGTGCGGCTTTTTTTAGCTTACCAAACGACTTTAAAATATCATGCGGTAAAAAACTGACGCCCCTATCAACATTGTTTAATTGATGGTTTTGCTTACCGACTTTTAACACGCCCTTGCTCATATCCATGTTCATCACATGATCGGCACCGCCGTGCATAGCCGCTACCGAAAAACCACAAGTATAAGAAAACAGGTTAAGTACTTTGGCATGTTTACTATTGTGCATGACAAACTCACGGCCTTTTCGCATATCTGGAAAAATACCGGTGTTTTGCTTACTCATTAAATCAACCAAAAAACGCACACCATTTTCGGCTACGCTATGGCGCGCGGGCAATTGCCCATGCACTAAGGTATTGTGGCTTTGCAGCCCCGCTCGCTGCTGATATACCAATGCAGTAATTAGCTCTGGATGATGTTGTCGTGCCCACTGCCATAACGTATCGGTGAGCGTAGTGAGTGTTACCTCATCAATTTCACTGTATGACACCAAAAACAAACTCGGTGGATAAAAGTCTAAGTTAATATGGCTTAGCGCTTCTACGCTGTGGCCGCGACCATGAAATACGCGGCATAATTCGTTATCTGCAAAAGGCGTGTCTGCTAATGCATTAATAAGAGGAGTAAAATCGATTGTCATTTAATTAATCAACTGTTGTTGTAGTTCATGTATTTCATCGCGTACAGAGGCGGCTTTTTCAAATTCTAAATCACTGGCGTAGGCATGCATTTTGGTTTCAAGCTGCTTAATTTGCGTGGCAATTTCTTTCGCACTAAGAATTTTTTTAGACTCTTTACGAATAAGCTGTAAGTTATCTTGTGGTGAAGCATCTTCACCTACATCCATTACATCGAGTATCTTTTTGATCAGTGCTTTAGGCTCAATACCGTGCTTAACATTATAAGCATGCTGTATATCGCGGCGGCGCTGGGTTTCATCAATGGCTTTGGCCATCGACTTAGTGATTCTATCGCCGTATAAAATGGCACGGCCATCAAGATGGCGAGCAGCACGGCCTATGGTTTGAATAAGCGAGCGAGCTGAACGTAAAAAGCCCTCTTTATCAGCATCTAAAATAGCAACTAGTGCCACTTCTGGCATATCTAAGCCTTCACGTAGTAAGTTAATGCCTACTAACACATCAAACACACCGGCTCGTAAATCACGAATAATTTCAACCCGCTCTACAGTGTCTATGTCAGAGTGTAGGTAGCGTACTTTTACATTATGTTCGCTTAAATAATCAGTTAAATCCTCAGCCATGCGTTTGGTCAGGGTTGTTACTAACACGCGCTCTTTTGCTTCAACACATTTGTAAATTTCTGAGAGTAAATCATCAACCTGATCGCCTACCGGGCGAACTTCAATAACAGGGTCAAGTAAGCCGGTTGGACGAATAACCTGCTCTGCAACTTCGCCGTTGCTGCGCTCTAATTCAAAGTCACCCGGGGTAGCCGATACATAAATGGTTTGTGGTGCAATGGCCTCAAACTCTTCAAAACGCAGTGGCCTGTTATCCATAGCTGAGGGCATTCTAAAACCATATTCAACGAGGTTTTCTTTACGGCTTCTATCGCCTTTATACATGGCACCAATTTGCGATACGGTTACGTGCGATTCATCAATAATCATTAATGCATCATCGGGTAAATAGTCCAGTAATGTTGGCGGTGGATCGCCAGGTGTGCGCCCCGATAAGTAACGACTGTAGTTTTCAATACCGGAGCAATAACCAAGCTCGGTCATCATTTCTATGTCGTATTGAGTACGCTGAGCTATGCGTTGCTCTTCTACTAACTTATTAGCGCTGAGCAATTGTGCTCTGCGCTCTTTAAGCTCAACTTTTATTTTTTCGATGGCTTCGAGAATTTTTTCTCGTGGCGTTACATAGTGAGTTTTAGGATAAATAGTGGCACGCACTATGTGTTTTTCGACGGCACCGGTTAGAGGATCAAAAATACTTAGGCGTTCAACTTCATCATCAAACATTTCTACACGCACTGCATAGGTGTCTGATTCAGCTGGAAATATATCAACAACTTCACCACGAACGCGGTATGTACCGCGACTAAAATCAATATCGTTTCGCGTATATTGTAGCTCTGCAAGACGGCGCAGCATGTCACGTTGGTCGACCTTTTCACCCACTTTTAAAAGCAGCATCATTTTCATGTATGAATCAGGATCGCCCAGACCATAAATCGCCGATACCGATGCAACAATTATAGTATCGCGACGCTCTAACAGCGCTTTAGTGGCGCTGAGCCGCATTTGCTCAATGTGTTCATTGATGGATGCATCTTTTTCAATAAAGGTGTCACTGGCTACCACATAAGCTTCTGGTTGGTAGTAATCGTAGTAAGATACAAAGTATTCAACCGCATTATGCGGGAAAAATTCTTTCATCTCGCCGTATAATTGAGCCGCTAAGGTTTTATTGTGCGCCATAATAATAGTGGGGCGATTTAAATCACTAATGATATTAGCCATCGTGAAGGTTTTTCCCGTCCCTGTTGCACCCAATAAGGTTTGATGAGCAAGCCCTGCTTCTAAACCTTCGCACAACTGAGCGATAGCGGTAGGCTGATCCCCAGCGGGTTTAAATTTTGATTCTAACTGAAAATGATCGCTCAATGACTACACTCCTGTAATGCTTGACTGCTTAACGCTTCAATTTCTTTCATAAACCACTTGTAGGCTACAAATGCTGTAAATAAATTACCAATGGTCGCGCCAATAAACAAGCCGATTAAGCCTGCAAGTTCGTTCCCGATATACGCAAAGGGAATATAAAAAACAAACAACCGAATAACGCTCAAAACTAAGGCGTTCATGGGTTTGTGTAAAGCGTTAAACGAGGAGTTGGATAAAATGATCACTCCTTGCAAGCCATAACTTAATGGGATGGTATAAATAAACAATTTTATGACATCAACAACGGCTTGCTCTTTACCAAATATTTCACTAATGACGCCAGAAAACATAATTAATAAAATATAAATAACAAACTGCCATAACATCACAAATTTTAAGGTTCCTAGGTAGGCATCCTTTACGCGAGAAAAATGACTCGCTCCAAAGTTTTGACTAATAAAAGGGGGCAAGGTCATCGACAAGGCTAATACCACTAAACTCGCTATTGATTCTATTCGACTCCCTACCCCAAAAGCAGCCACGGCTTCGGGGCCATGATGAGCAACCAATGCCGTCATTACTGCCATAGCAACTGGGGTGAGCATGTTAGCACCCGCTGCCGGTAAACCAATTTTTAAAATTTTACGAATTGCACCAATAACAGTTTGTTTGCCCGCTTTTAAACTAAGCAACTGCTTTTTAACAATTAATATGTAAAAAATAATCGCCACTCCAACTGCCCAAGCTATAACACTGGCAATGGCAGCCCCTTTAATGCCTAATGCGGGAATGGGACCAAAGCCAAAAATCAGCATGGGATCGAGTACAGCATTTATAAGCCCCGCTCCCCCCATAATAATACTCGGTGTTTTAGTATCGCCACTGGCTCGCAGTACAGAATTACCAATCATTGGGGTAATTAAAAATACACTGCCTAAAAACCAAATACTGATATATTCATGAATTAGCGGGAGTACTTGCTCCCCTGCCCCAAGCAACGTAAATATGGGATCAATCAATAAATAGCCACTAGCAGATAAAATTAATACTAATATTACCGCTACCAACAACGAAACACTGGCATCAAAGCGCGCTTCTTCTAAATTGTTACTGCCTAATGCTTTTGCAATAACCGCAGAAGTCCCTATACCTAAACCAATTGCTAAACTAATCACGGTAAAAGTAACAGGAAATGTAAAACTAACTGCAGCAAGCGGCTCTGTACCCAATAAACTAATAAAAAAAGTATCAACTATGTTGAACATCATCAGGGTAATCATCCCAAAGATCATTGGAACGGTCATTTTCTTTAACGTAGGCAAGATTGGAGCAGTGAGTAAATCAGGGCGAGTATGTGATTGAGAATGTGCGCGCATAAAATAAATAAGCCTCTTTTACTGAGCTGCATATTTTAAAGCATCCGGAGAGTTCAAGCCATGCTTTATTAAATCTAAACAACTAAATCAGCCTTTAATCTACAAACTATTACTTTTACGCTGTTGTAAATAAATTTTGCACAAACACATTAAAAATCAAATTAAATACACTTATGTAACTTTTGCAACATTTACCTTTTAGATTTTGTTGCTTTATTACACAGTTAGCGATGATGCTTTATCGTCACGAAAAATTTTATTTATCGTTTAGGTGGCTATCTAAGCTGAATCATAAGCCTTTGTTTTTTTAATATATAAAAAAAAGCTTTTTAATACTTGAAATCGTTGTAGCGCCCTACAATGCTGGAGGTGCTGATGTTCTTAAAGTTTCATAAACAGAGTTATCCACAGAAACCGTGGATAACTCAATCAACCCCACGTTTATAAAGGGCTACAACGTGGTGCTAAATTGTTAGATCATTTGGTTTTTTCCGTTACCAATATGCAAACAGCGTTGTATGCCCCCGTTATGTGTATGAAGGTGATATTTTCTTAGGCTAATATCAGTGAGTAACACATTCAAACAGGTAGCTAACTCATTGATTGTCTTATTTTTGTACAAGGCATTGCTGCAGTCAAAATTTATATTATGTTTTAGCGCTAATTTTAGTTTACGTAACTAATACGCATTTAGTTCAACCGTTTTAACGCACCAAAATAAAAAGGAGCCATTTATTTTAAATAAGTTAATTATCGCTTTATAAAAAATACAGGAAATAGAACGCGTTTTTGCTATTAAAAGCCGTTTTCTTAAATTTTACTCATCACTTTATTGCCTCAAATTACAAACTTCATGCAAATATTGCCCTGTTTTTATAAAACAATACCACTGCGCTTTACTTAAATAGTGTTACAAAACGCGCAGATTGCACATAAAAACAACGAATAGACCTCTTTTTTGAATTTATGATCTTTTATATGTTGACACTTTGCTATGCGGTCATTAATATTTCGCCCCGTTGAAAGGCAAGACGCTTCCCCCTTAGCTCAGTTGGTTAGAGCGACGGACTGTTAATCCGCAGGTCCCCCGTTCGAGTCGGGGAGGGGGAGCCAAGTTTTTCAGCCATAAACGATTCCCCCTTAGCTCAGTTGGTTAGAGCGACGGACTGTTAATCCGCAGGTCCCCCGTTCGAGTCGGGGAGGGGGAGCCAGGTTTATGTTTATGATGTAGTTCCCCCTTAGCTCAGTTGGTTAGAGCGACGGACTGTTAATCCGCAGGTCCCCCGTTCGAGTCGGGGAGGGGGAGCCAAGTCATAAAAAGTATATTTTAGTTCCCCCTTAGCTCAGTTGGTTAGAGCGACGGACTGTTAATCCGCAGGTCCCCCGTTCGAGTCGGGGAGGGGGAGCCAATTTACTACAATCACATAGACATACCCTTCAATTTGCTCTAACATTCTTCTTTTAAAATAAAAACTTTTTTGCTTAAAAAACTAACTATTTGATAACTATTGATATCGAGCTATAATTAGTTTAATAATCATGAGGTTGTGTCCTCCCCCATTTGACATAAAAAGATTAAATAATGGCAGCTTTCAAAAAACTTATTCTTATACAACTGTTAGCTTGGCTGGTACTTGTATCCGCTGGTAGTTATTTTATTAGCCAAAATTTTGATAATGCCATCGGCAATGCTCAAAAAAATGCACAAGCGACCGTTGAGCAATACATTAAAAATCTCTCTGCGACAGATATATCAGCAGAAAATCTTAAAAACACGCTTGCAACTAGTGAAACCTTTTCATATTTTGTTTTACGAGACTATCAAGGCGTTGAAGTATTTTCGGTTAACAATGCAGTGCAATTACCTATAATTGCTGAGCTTATTCAATCTAGTAGCAACTCAGTACGTCCCCAGTACGCCACAAATAATAACGCCGATATAAAAATTGAATTTAAATTAAACATTACTCACTTGGGTGAGCAGTTTCAAACCGCGTTTTTTGTTATTTTAATTGTTAGCACCCTACTTGCCCTAATACCTATTATATTGATGAAAACCATTGTTAAGCACATTAACGACAATATATGTACGAACGTTGCTGATGTTATTGATGTATATATCAATCAAAACCAACTAGGTGATGATTTTACAACTAAAATTGATTCACCTGAGTTTGCTAAGTTAGGGAAAAGTTTAGTTCCTAGCTTTAATCGTTTATCGCACTTTTTAAAAAGTAAAAATGACAATATAAAAAATGCAGCCCACGATATTAAACGTGAAGCCTACAAAGACGGTGTTACTGAATTAGGTAACCGCAATATGTTTGTTGATTACTACGAAAAAAATATAGAAAACACCGAAATAAGCACATTTGGCTCTTTAGCACTCGTTCGCTGTAGTGAGTTACAGTCAATTAATCAAAGTCGAGGCTATCAAAAAGGTGATGAGTACATTAAGTCGGTTGCAGATATCATAGTAAATATCAGTGGCACCTATTCCGGCAGTCAAGTTTTTAGAGTAAACAGCTCTGACTTTATAATTATATTGCCGAATACCCCGTTAAAAGAAGCTGAAAAATTTGGTGAAAACTTACAATCTCGCTTTACTCAATATATGCAAAACCAAGAGCTTAGCTCGGTTGCAAACACAGGTATTGTGGGGTACGAAAAAGCCAAACCTTTAGGTGAGTTGCTCTCTATCGTTGATAACGCAATGAGTATGGCGCAATCTAAGCAAGCTAATGCGTGGCATGTGCAGCGCGATACTGATCTTGTTAATAATGTGAGCGCAGGGTTTGGTAATCAAAACTGGCGTAAAGTGATTAACGAAGTGATCGAGTCTAAAAGCGTCCATTTAGTGATCCAAAATATTATGCCATTAGGCAAAAGCATTAAAGCCTATGCTGAAATTCAAGCCCGCTTCAAAACAGAAGAAAACCAAGCTTTGCCTACCGCTTCATTTTTAGCAATGGCTGAAAAACTCGATATGGCGATAGAAATTGATAAGTTAATAATAGAAACATCATTAGAAAGAATAAAATCGAGTAATTTATCTGAAAAATACTTTGGCTTAAATATTACCCCTTCAAGCGCGCACAGTGACCAATTTATGATTTGGTTAGAGCGTCGTTTGCTTAAAGATACCCATATTGCTTCTAAGTTAATTTTTGAGGTGAGTGAATTTGGTCTGCAACAAAACATTAAAGCAAGCAAACGTTTTATTGATATGGTGCATCGCGTTGGAGCCAGAATTACTGTTGAACGCTTTGGTGTCGGGCTCACCTCATTTAAGTTTTTCAGAGATTTAAAACCAGACTTTATTAAAATGGATGCAAGTTATACCCGAGGCTTAGAGGATGATAAAAATAATCAGTACTTTATGCGTTTAATGGTCGACCTTGCTCATAGAATTGGCGTCAGTGTTTTTGCTGAGGGCGTTGAAAGCCAAGAAGAAAAACACATTGTAGATACGTTATGCCTAGATGGTGTTCAAGGTTACTACATTGAAAAGCCCAAAGACATCTAACTAATTACCCTATTTAATGATAAAAAAGAGCATTTATGCTCTTTTTTACTTTTTAATGTGTGCTTTTATGACTGTTCAATCGTTAAAATGCTGACAGTTTTTTAATTGCAAACTCCCTTAAATTTAACCCTTTACAATTAGCCCATTATTTAACGTTGTTTATTTAACTGATAATCACTCAACGTGTTGTTAATCACAGTAGAAAAAAGGATAATACACGGGATTTTATTAGCGTGAGGCACACATGACAGAATACGTCTTGTTATTAATTGGAACAGTGTTAGTCAACAACTTTGTATTAGTACAATTTTTAGGCCTTTGCCCGTTTATGGGTGTGTCTGGGAAACTTGACACAGCCATAGGTATGTCTTTGGCAACTACTTTTGTGCTAACGCTTGCCTCTGTAACAAGCTATTTAGTAAATGAGTATATTTTATTACCTTTGGATATTACCTATCTGAAAACAATGAGCTTTATTTTAGTGATAGCTGTTGTTGTACAATTTACTGAAATGGTTGTCAGAAAAACCAGTCCAACGCTTTACCGGTTACTGGGAATATTTTTACCTTTAATAACCACTAACTGTGCGGTATTGGGTGTTGCTTTATTAAATGTCAAAGAAGATCACACGTTTTTACAATCGGCCGTTTATGGCTTTGGTGCTGCGGTGGGGTTTTCATTAGTATTGGTTTTATTTGCTGCATTGCGCGAGCGTTTAGCCGCAGCAGACGTACCAACCCCATTTAAAGGTGCCTCAATCGCAATGATAACGGCAGGTTTAATGTCAATGGCCTTCATGGGTTTTACTGGATTAGTGAAGTTTTAATATGACCTTGTTGTACGCTTTAATAGCGCTGGGTTTGCTGGCGTTAATTTTCGGATTAATTTTAGGGTTTGCAGCAGTGCGCTTTCGAGTTGAAGGTAATCCTGTTGTAGAACAAATAGACACCATTTTACCGCAAACACAATGCGGCCAATGTGGTTACCCAGGCTGTCGTCCTTATGCAGAAGCCATTGCCAATGGCGATGAAATAAATAAATGCCCTCCAGGTGGTGATGCGACAGTTAAAAAATTGGCTGATTTGATGGGTGTTGAGGCTAAACCCCTCGCTGGCGGTGAACAAGCAGATCCGGTTAAAACAGTGGCGTATATCCGCGAAGACGAATGTATTGGCTGTACCAAATGTATTCAAGCCTGCCCTGTTGATGCCATTGTGGGTGCAACACGTCAAATGCATACCGTTCTAATTGACGAATGCACTGGCTGCGATTTGTGCGTTGAACCTTGTCCGGTCGATTGTATTGACATGCTACCTGTTGCACCAACAAAACAAACCTGGAAATGGCAATTAGACGCTATTCCAGTTACCCAAATAGATTAGAGGTTTGAGTGGAAAAGTTACTTGAACAAATAAAAAAAGGCACCGTTTGGGCATTTCCTGGCGGCGTACATCCTCCTCAGCAGAAATCATTATCTAATAGTGCGCCTATAGCCAGACTCCCTTTGCCTGAAAAACTTGTTCTGCCTTTAAAGCAGCACATTGGCGCTAGTGGTAAATTAATAGTTGAAAAAAACCAGCACGTATTAAAAGGCCAAGCCTTAACAAAGCCATCAGCTAATTGGTCGGTGCCAATACATGCACCTACATCAGGCACAATTATTGATATTACGCCTATGCCATCAGCGCATCCTTCGGCATTACCTGAGTTAAGCATTATTATTGAACCCGATGGCAACGATACCTGGTGTGAATTATCGCCTTTAGCAAACCCAGCCACTGCATCACATGATGAACTGGTTGATGTTATTCATAATGCGGGTATTTCTGGGATGGGCGGCGCAGGCTTCCCAACCTATGTAAAAGCTGATATTAAACAACCTATTGAATTTTTGATTGTTAATGCGGTTGAGTGTGAACCTTACATCACGGCTGACGATACCTTAATGCGTGAGCACGCCGCTGAAATAGTCAAAGGTATTGAGCTAATGCAGCAGTTACTCAATCCGACGCTGTGTATTATTGGTATTGAAGATAATAAGCCCGAGGCTATCACAGCCATGACAGAAGCGGCGAAGCATAACGAGCATATCTTAATACAAACTGTGCCTACTGTTTACCCTTCTGGCGGTGAAAAACAGCTAATAAAACTGCTCACTAACCGTGAAGTACCAAACGGCGGTATCCCTGCTGATATCGGCATTTTAGTACATAACACCGGCACTTTATTTGCGATTCAGCAAGCTGTATACGAAGGTAAACCGTTAATTGAGCGTGTCGTTACCGTTACCGGCAATACTATACATAACCCTGGCAACGTATGGGCGTTATTAGGTACTGAAATTAAGCACTTACTTGATTGCCAAGGTTTTTCACCGGTGCCACAGCAACGCGTGATCATGGGCGGCCCTATGATGGGCTTTACCTTACCCACAGTTCGTATTGGCGTTGTTAAAACAACAAACTGCATACTTGCCCCAGATCATAAGGAGTTAGCAGAGCCTGGCCCAGAAAAAGCCTGTATTCGCTGCAGTGCCTGTGCCGATGCCTGCCCTGCCTCGTTATTACCACAACAATTACAATGGTTTGCTAAATCAAAAGAATACGACAAACTCCAAGAGCATAACTTATTTGACTGTATTGAATGTGGTGCCTGTGCCTATGTATGCCCTAGTGAAATACCACTTGTTCAGTATTACCGCGTTGCAAAAGTTGAAATTAAAGAGCAAATTGCCGAGAAGATAAAATCAGATCGCGCTAAAGAACGCTTTGATGCACGTAAAGCGCGTTTAGAGCAAGAACAAGCTGAGCGAAAAAATCGCCACAAACGTAAACCTGCCCCTAAATCGACCGAAGAGCAGCAAAAAGTAGCCGATGCCCTTGCCCGCGTTAAAGATAAAACCAGCGATGGTGACAATAAATCAGCTGTAGCAGCGGCAATTGCGCGCGCTAAAGCGAAAAAGCAAGGTGGCGAACTCGAGCCAGATAACAGTGAAGTTGCAAAAGAGCGCGCAGCACGTAAAGAACAAGCTCGCCTTTACAAAGAGCAAAAGGCACAAAACAATGGTGATGACGAGCCTGTAGATGATAAAAAATCAGCCGTTGCTGCCGCTATTGCCCGTGCTAAAGCTAAAAAAGCAGCACAAGCCAATGAACAAGCACCAAGTGATGATATTACAAGTGAATCGCCAGTCGCTGCCAATGATAAAAAAGCCGCGGTAGCTGCTGCTATTGCCCGTGCTAAAGCCAAAAAAGCAGCACAAGCCAATGAGCAAGCACCAAGCGATGACACAGTAAGTGAATCACCAGCACCGACTGCAGATGATAAAAAGGCTGCGGTAGCTGCGGCCATTGCCCGCGCTAAAGCCAAAAAAGCAGCACAAGCCAATGAGCAAGCGCCAAGCGATGACACAGAAAGTGAATCACCAGCACCGGCTGCAGATGATAAAAAGGCTGCGGTAGCTGCGGCCATTGCCCGCGCTAAAGCCAAAAAAGCAGCACAAGCCAATGAGCAAGCGCCAAGCGATGACACAGAAAGTGAATCACCAGCACCGGCTGCAGATGATAAAAAAGCGGCAGTAGCTGCTGCTATTGCCCGTGCTAAAGCTAAGAAAGCAGCGCAAGCTAATGCATTAGCACAACAGAATGAAAATGCTGAGCCACAAGGCAACGATGAATCTTCTAACGGTTCAGAGCAAACAGCTCAAGCGAAGAAAAAAGCCGCCGTAGCCGCCGCCATTGCCCGTGCTAAAGCTAAAAAGCAACAAAAAGAAGGAAACGATCAGTCATGAAACTAACCATGGCCAGTTCACCCCACAATCATAGTCACAAGTCTGTGACACGGTTAATGCTAACTGTGATTGCGGCCTGTATTCCTGGTGTTATTGCACAAGTTGTATTTTTTGGTACCGGTGTACTTATCCAATTATTATTAGCATTAGTGTGTGTAAGCGCATTTGAAGCAGCCATTATGCTTATGCGTAAGCGCCCTATTTGGCCTTCATTAAGCGATGGCAGCGCATGGCTAACCGGCGTGCTGTTAGCGATTAGTATTCCACCTTTAGCGCCGTGGTGGGTTATTGTTATAGGGTGTTTGTTTGCCATTGTTATTGTTAAGCAACTTTATGGTGGTTTAGGCTTTAATTTATTTAACCCTGCAATGGCAGCCTATGTGCTTTTATTAGTGTCGTTCCCTGTGCAAATGACGGCCTGGTTACCGGTTACAGAGTTACTCAATACGGGCATTACTTTTAGCCAGCAGCTTAGTCTAATATTTAGTGACTTTACAACTCTTGGATACAGCTTAGATCAGCTCAGAGTGGGTATTGATGGCAGCACGATGGCCACCCCTCTTGATACGTTAAAAACAGATATTGCTCATAGCCTTACCGTCACTGAAAGTATGCAAAAACCGGTATTTAATGAATGGGTTGGCCTAGGTTGGGGTTGGGTTAATTTAGCCTTTTTACTCGGTGGCCTTTATTTATTAAAAACAAAAGTGATTAACTGGCATATACCAGTGAGTTTTATTGCCAGTTTAAGCCTCTGCGCTGCAATTGGTTATATTGCCTCGCCAGGCACTGAGCCGGGTCTAGTGTTTCACTTATTTAGTGGTGCAACTATGCTCGGAGCCTTTTTTATCGCCACCGATCCTGTATCAGCTGCAACCACTAATCGAGGCCGCCTTATTTATGGTGCCGCAATTGGTTTAATTGTGTATTTAATTCGCACCTTTGGTGGCTTTCCGGATGCTGTTGCATTTGCCGTATTACTGATCAATATTGCAGTACCGCTTATTGATTACTACACACAACCAAGAACTTATGGCCATGGAGCAGTAAAATGATTATTTCTTCAATGGTAAAAAATGGCGCAATATTATGCGGTTTCGCACTCCTTACAACAGGATTAGTGGCCACTATAAACTCGTTAACGGCCGATAAAATTGCAGAGCAAGAGCAACTGCAATTAACTAACCAGTTACAAGAAGTATTACCGCACAGTAAGTACACTAATGAACTTTCTCAAGATTGTGTGATCATATCAGACCCTTTACTGGGGCCATACGACAACCAAGTAATTTACCGTGCACGTAAAGATGACGAACCCGTTGCATTAGTCATTCGTCATGTCACTCCTAGCGGCTACAGTGGCGATATAAACTTACTTAGCGCGGTATATCGCGATGGCAGCGTTGCTGGTGTAAGGGTTACTAAGCATGAAGAAACCCCAGGTTTGGGCGATAAAGTTGAAATTAAAAAGTCAGACTGGATCACCTCATTTAATTCAAAAACAGTACAAAGCGAAAGTGACGCGCGTTGGGCCGTTAAAAAAGATGGCGGTCAGTTTGATCAATTTACTGGCGCAACCATTACACCTCGCGCTGTAGTTGGCTCAGTTAAAAATGCGGTAGTGTATGCACAAAATAACTTTGATGATCTTTTTGCAGCAGCGAATGCTTGCCCTGAGGTAACACCATGAGTGAATTAAAAACCCTTTATAAAGAAGGCCTATGGGGAAATAACCCCGCCTTAGTACAGTTATTAGGTTTATGTCCTTTACTTGCTGTTACCTCCACAATTACTAATGCGCTAGGTTTAGGCTTAGCAACCTTGTTAGTGTTAGTGGGCTCTAATATTACCGTATCAATAGTGCGCAATTGGGTGCCTAAAGATATCAGAATACCGGTTTTTGTAATGATCATTGCCGGTTTTGTGACGATTGTGCAGCTGTTAATGAACGCCTACACTTTTGGCCTTTATCAATCTTTAGGGATTTTTATTCCGTTGATTGTGACTAACTGCGCCATTATTGGTCGCGCTGAAGCATTTGCCTCTAAAAATCCAGTGCATTTATCTGCCTTTGATGGCTTGATGATGGGCTTAGGCTTTATGCTGGTACTAGTTGTACTTGGCGCTATGCGAGAGCTGATTGGCCAAGGCACCTTATTCGATGGCGCCGATTTATTACTCGGCCCTTGGGCTTCAGCTTTACGCATCGAAGTATTTAGCTTTGATAGCCAATTTTTACTGGCCATTTTACCACCCGGCGCATTCTTAGGGCTTGGGCTGCTGATCGCCGCTAAAAACGTCATTGATGCACAAATAAAATCAAAACAAGTAACGCCGCCAGAGGCTGAAAAAGGCCCACGAGCGCGTGTTACTAGCTTAACTTAAGGGGAAAACGCATTAACTGAATAAAGCTAATGCGTTTTAAGTTACATGAATAAAGAAAAACGTCACCAAATACTTACGCGCTTGCGCGATGACAACCCACATCCTGAAACGGAGCTTGAATACTCAAGCCCATTTGAGTTACTAGTTGCCGTTACGCTCTCAGCACAAGCCACCGATGTTGGGGTAAATAAAGCCACCCGAAAACTCTTTCCAGTGGCAAACACACCGCAAGCTATTTTAGATATTGGCCACGACACACTGCGTGATTACATAAAAACCATCGGGTTGTTTAATTCCAAAGCTGCGAACGTATACAAAATGTGCCAAATATTGGTAGATAAGCATAACGGTGAAGTGCCAGAGAATCGTGAAGCCCTAGAAGCCCTTCCTGGCGTTGGCCGTAAAACTGCTAACGTAGTATTAAATACAGCCTTCGGCTGGCCGACTATCGCGGTAGACACGCATATTTTTCGTGTATCTAACCGTACCAAGCTTGCCATGGGTAAAGACGTGGTAGCGGTTGAACAAAAGCTCGAAAAAGTGATCCCCAAAGAATTTAAAGTCGATGTACACCACTGGCTGATACTGCATGGCCGCTATACCTGTGTTGCCCGTAAACCTAAGTGCGGCAGCTGTATTATTGAAGACTTGTGTGAGTTTAAAGATAAAACGGAATAGCTAAAGTCTTCAAAGAGTAAAAACAAACTATAGCTCTAGCTTTATTAAGCATAAAGAGTTTATATAACACCATTCAAAAACCTTCATTTGAGTGGTGTTAGAGTTAAGATTGTCTGTTATTTTAAATCAGTCCACTTCTGTTGATCTGTCAAAGTTTTTTTGCAATAAAAAATTGGTAACCAAACTCACCGAGGCTTGATTTATACAAATCAACTTCCTTATGGATATCCATCACAGCTTGTGATCCTACCATTTTTGAAGCGACCTCTTTCAGACGTTGTTCCAATGGCTCGTAGTAGCTCCTCCAAGCCTGCTCGGATACCGTGAATGTGTGTTGAAGTTCGTAGCCAGCCTTTTCTATTTGTGATCTGCGGGTATCAACGCTTTGTAAATCGGGGTAGTCGCTTTTCCAATGGTCAATAGCTTCTTGACTTGGATCGTCTATTAACCAGACTAAATCGCTAAAAACCAGCGTTCCATCATCTTTGAGTAACGATTTCCATTTCTTAAGTGCGTTTTCGATGCCCATAACATAAGCGGAAGCTTCTGCCCAAATAACGTCAAATTTCTCTAAACCAAAATCTAATTCAGTCATGCTAATGCACTTAGTTGATACTCGTTCACTCAGGTTATTTTGCTTTATTTTTTCTTCTACTTTATCAAGAGCATTTTGTTCATTGTCAGTCGCTACTATTTCTGCGCTTGATAGTTTAGCGAGTAACATGGTTGAATTGCCCTTACCGCAACCAACCTCCAAAATTTTTTCAGGGTTGGTGCTGAGTAATTCATACGCTCTTGAAGTGTCAGCTTCACTATTTGGTCCCCAAGACTCCAGCGCCTCAAATACGCTCATGAAATCTTGCATATATTTGTCATGTTCGTTCATGTCTTTTGATAACAATTTGATTCTTAGGGCTTGCTTTTCGTCAAACCCTTGGACTTTTAACCAGTCTATATGTGCATCTGGCGCGACTTCAGCGAGTGTTTGATGCCATGACTTACTACTGTTTTCTCCTAACAGGGAAGACAGCAAAGCCAACGACTTTTGTTTTCGCTCAATGTCTTGCTCTAACTCTTCATAACGAAATTTAAGAACAGACCTATCCAATTTACTTTCAAGACAAGATTTACATTCCGCCAAGGTTAATCCACCACTTTGTAGTTGTTGAACTAAACGAACTTGCTGTAAATCTCTTTCACTATAAGCCCGATAGCCGTTTTCTAGCCTCTTACCCGAAATCAAATTAAGCTTTTCGTAATAAAGTAAAGTCGTTCTAGATAAGCCAACCAACGAAGCTAACTCAGAAATAAGATACACATATAACCTCATACATTTTAAATGCGATAATAAATGTAAACTATAAAGCGATAGACAGGTTAAGTACCAAGTTGACTTTCTAATGCTTAATGCTTCTAGTACTAAATGATGTTACAACAGAAGCAAGTTACGATTAATGTCTACATTGGCACATAACAGCCTGATATAAAAACATTTTAACATCTACTTTTCTTATACTTTGGCTGGCCGACATACGCACATATTCCGTGTATCAAACCTTACTAAGTTTGCAATGGGTAAGAACGTTGTTGAAGTAGAAAAGAAGCTCGAAAAACTAGTGCCTAAAGAGTTTAAAGTCGGTGTTCACCACTAGCTTATACTGCATGGACGCTATACCTGTGTTGCCTGTAAACCTAAATGCGGCAGCTGTATTAGTGAAGACTTGTGTGAGTTTAAAGGTAAAACTGAGTAGCTATATGGCAAGTGTTCCTCTACCAATACATTCTATTTCTTAATGCAGGTGCCAAACTTAGGCACCTTGATTTTTCTATAGTGCAAATTAATTAAATAAACGCTTATACCTGCACCCTTGCGAAGAGCAATTATTGGAACATTTTCAAAGTATTAATTTCACAAGCGTCAATCCTTTAGTTATGCTGTTGAGCATTATGAAATTTTATTGCGAGAATTCCTATGCTACCAATACTTCGTATCTTGTTAATTGAGCAAGATCCAGTCACCTTACAAGAGCTTTCAACGAATCTATCGAAGACCATTGTCAATTTTGAGCGAGATGATATTCATATCGATATTATTGAGCGTCTTGAGTTAAAACAAGCGTTGGACATTGTAGAGGAAGATGGTGATATTCAGGCTGTAGTGCTTAGCTGGGATTTGCAAAATAAGGTTGGCGAACGCACTTATAGTCGCTTTATCGAGCAGTTAAAAGGGATCCGCCTTGAGCTGCCTGTTTATGTTATTGGCGATGATACGAAGGGGCTAGAAATCGTTAATGAGTCGGAGGAGATTGAGTCTTTCTTTTTTAAAGATGAGGTAATTTCTGATCCTGAAGCAATTTTAGGCTATATGATCAACGATTTCGATGACCGCTCAGAGACCCCATTTTGGACTGCGTATCGCCGTTATGTTGGCGAAGCAAACGATTCTTGGCATACACCAGGTCACAGTGGCGGCTCCAGCTTTAGAAATTCCCCTTATATTAAAGATTTTTATCAGTTTTATGGTCGTAATGTGTTTGTGGGCGACTTGTCGGTTTCGGTTGATTCGTTAGGATCATTATCAGATAGCACCAATACCATTGGCCGTGCCCAAGAGTCAGCAGCGGCGACGTTTGAAGTCAAGCATACCTATTTCGTTACCAATGGGTCGTCTACCTCAAATAAAATCATCTTGCAGACATTGCTGCGTAAGGGCGATAAAGTGATTATCGATCGAAATTGTCATAAATCTGTGCACTATGGCATTTTGCAATCAGCCAGTTTACCTGTTTATTTGTCGAGTATTTTAAATCCTAAATATGGCATCTTCGCGCCGCCGTCGTTGGCCGACATTAAACAGGCGATAGAACAAAATACCGATGCGAAATTGCTAGTCCTCACCGGTTGTACTTACGATGGCCTACTGAGCGATCTGAAACAGGTGGTCGATTATGCCCATCAACATGGTATTAAAGTATTTATTGACGAGGCATGGTTTGCTTACTCGCTGTTTCATCCAAGCCTACGATACTATTCCGCCATTCATGCTGGCGCTGACTACGTCACTCATTCGGCGCATAAAGTGGTATCGGCGTTTTCTCAAGCGTCTTATATTCATGTTAACGACCCTGATTTCGATGCTGATTTCTTTCGTGAGATTTACAGTATTTACGCCAGTACATCGCCAAAATATCAGCTTATCGCGTCGCTTGATGTATGCCAAAAACAATTAGAGATGGAAGGCTATAAGTTACTCAATGCTTTGTTGAACCATGTGGAAGAATTTAAACAACAGATGGCTTCACTCAAACAAATTAAAGTACTAGGTAAGCAAGACTTTATGGAAATATTCCCGCACTTTAGTGGTGATAACATGGGTCACGATCCGCTAAAAATTCTCATCGATATTAGCGAATTACCTTATTCATTAAAGGATATTCATAAATACCTGCTGGATGAAATTGGCCTAGAAATAGAAAAATACACTCACAGCACCATCTTAGTATTACTGACGCTTGGCGGCACGCGCTCAAAGATCATTCGTTTATACAATGCATTGAAAAAACTCGATAGCGGCAAGGTTAAACTAGCCACATCAACGCGACGTTCTCGCTTGCCGGAAAATTTACCGGCTATAAACTTAGCCTGTATTCCAAGCGAAGCATTCTATGGCGAGCGAGAATCGGTGCCTATTAGTAAAAGCAATAACCGCATTTGTGCCGGTTTAGTTACGCCCTACCCGCCAGGCATTCCACTTTTGGTTCCGGGGCAGCATATTACACAAGAGCATATTGACTATCTTAAAGAATTGGCAGGACAAGGATTAACAATTCAAGGCAGTTTTGATGGCGAAATATATGTTCTTAAGGGCAAAGTTAATAAGTAAAGATATACTTTAATACAGTCGAACTCCTCATAACTAAACAGCAATATCACATGATATTGCTGTTTAGTAGAGTAAAAAGCTGATCCTCACACTCCAAAAATAAATGAAGCCAGAATGCAATGATACAATTGAAGAACAAAAAAGCGCTTACACTTCTGCGGATTGCAGCTCTCATTGTTACTCTTACTAGCATATACATTTTTGCCCCTTGGCAGTTTGCTTTATATTACTTTCACCCACTGCCCGCTAATGTTCAAGCACAAACACAAGAGGCTATTGAACAAGGAATTGATGGCATTATTGTGTATATTCATAAACAAGGACAGCAACCTGAATATTTTGCAAATGGTTGGCATAATAGAAAGCACAAAATACCCGCTTACCCTAGTGCACTTTTTAAAATTGGCAGCATTCGAAAGTTATATGATGCAGCAGCTTTAACCAAACTTTCAGCCGCTGGACGTATTGATGTAGATAAAACACTGGCTGATTATCTTCCATCATTAATTGGACGCATTGAAAACGCAGATAAAATTACATTGCGAATGATGGTAAAGCACAAAAGTGGTATACCCAATTACACAGACACTGATAATTTCGATTGGTCAATAACCTACCCTGACCCACTTATATTTGTGCTCGATAAACCCGCTGATTTTAGCCCTGATGCTGACTATGGCTATTCTAATACCAATTATTTGTTGCTGCGAAAAATTATGTCAAACGTGCTGGGTTATGATCATAACCAATTTATTAAAGATGAAATTTTAACGCCACTGGGCCCTAACGCATACGTTTTCATCTGTACATGAAATCAATTTAGTAGATTTGATGAGTGGTTACTACGTAGGTTATGAGAATGATTTTAAAGCACTCGATCAAGGCTATGTGGCAACCGCACAAGATGTAGGCGACTTTATTTTTGCTTTAAACAAAGGCACTTTTTTCGATGAACAAGAGCAAGCTTTGTATGCATCACTTTATAAGTATGAACACACAGGTTGGGTATTAGGGTATTCAAGCATTGCTCGTTATTATAAAGATATCGATACAGTCGTTGTGCAGTTTATAAATACTAATGGCGATGATACTGTGATGCTCACAGAAATAATTTATAATCGGATTATTGATATTTTAGCTGCGCAGCAATAGTAGTTAAAACTAGCTGCGTTATAAAAATTTATATGAATTTTAAAGAGGATTTAAATGCGTTTACTACACACCATGTTACGGGTTGCAGATCTAGATAAATCAATTGCGTTTTATACTCAAGTACTTGGTATGAAAGAGTTACGCCGTGCTGATAACGAAGAGTACCGCTATACCCTCGCCTTTGTCGGCTACGGTGATGAAACTGATACAACAGTGCTTGAACTAACCTATAACTGGGATACCGACAGCTATGATTTAGGCAATGCCTATGGTCATATCGCGATTGAGTTTGATGATATCTATAAAGCCTGTGCTGATATCAAGGCCGCTGGCGGTAACGTAAGCCGTGAACCAGGTCCAGTAAAGGGTGGCACAACAGAAATAGCGTTTGTAAAAGATCCAGATGGCTACTCAATTGAACTTATTCAGAAAAAAGAAAATATGAATAAATTTTAGTAAATATATTTAATAGATTTACTAACCCTTTTAATTATTTAAGCTCAACTCTGATACAATTTTAAAAAAGGTGCTGTATGCACCTTTTTATCGTAATTGACTATCTTTACTGCCACGCCGATTAAGCCCTTTAGAAAGTGCGCCTTTACCTTCTAGTTCAACTTGGCAGCTTACACAATACTTAACACCTGGTAACGCAAGTCTTCGTGCCTGTGGTATTGGTTCATCACATTCTTCACATAGCTCGGCACTGGCTCCAGAAACTAAGTTACCTCTAGCATATTGCACAGCATCATTAACGCTGGCGTCGATTTGATCTTGAATTGCACCATCGCGTGCCCATCCACTTGCCATATAACCTCCTATTTATTTGGACGTTTATATGTATCCTAACATAGGTGAAGTTTATTTAAGCTGAATATAAAGAAAGGAAAGAAACTAATAATATATAGGGGTTATTATATTAAAATATTTAATTTTGAGATTTTAACTTCACTGGATAATTCTGAGGTAATAATAGAAATGCAGATAAATTGATTTTAGATACTTTTTAATAAAAGCTGTCTTACTAATAAATAGTAAGTGGCGTCCCCAAGGGGATTCGAACCCCTGTTACCGCCGTGAAAGGGCGGTGTCCTAGGCCTCTAGACGATGGGGACGCAGAAATTGGTTTGCAAATCACTGATTTGCTATTTCTGCGTAAGATGAGCCGAGCCTGCGAGGCGAATGGCATTATCTTCTCAGAAACATTTTCTGTGTCACTAGGACAACTGAATGGTTTAACTCGTTTCAGGCGAGCTGCTCAATAACACTGCACTTCCCTATTTAAAATATGTAAGTGGCGTCCCCAAGGGGATTCGAACCCCTGTTACCGCCGTGAAAGGGCGGTGTCCTAGGCCTCTAGACGATGGGGACACTAAAAAAGTGTCACTAGGACAACTGAATGGTTTAACTCTTTTCAGGCGAGCTGCTTAATAACACTGCACTTCCCTATTTAAAATAAGTAAGTGGCGTCCCCAAGGGGATTCGAACCCCTGTTACCGCCGTGAAAGGGCGGTGTCCTAGGCCTCTAGACGATGGGGACACTAAAAAAGTGTCACTAGGACAACTGAATGGTTTGACTCGTTTCAGGCGAGCTGCTTAATAACACTGCACTTTCCCTATTTAAAATAAGTAAGTGGCGTCCCCAAGGGGATTCGAACCCCTGTTACCGCCGTGAAAGGGCGGTGTCCTAGGCCTCTAGACGATGGGGACACTAAAAAAGTGTCACTAGGACAACTGAATGGTTTGACTCGTTTCAGGCGAGCTGCTTAATAACACTACACTTCCCTATTTAAAATAAGTAAGTGGCGTCCCCAAGGGGATTCGAACCCCTGTTACCGCCGTGAAAGGGCGGTGTCCTAGGCCTCTAGACGATGGGGACGCAGAAATTGGTTTGCAAATCACTGATTTGCTATTTCTGCGTAAGATGAGCCGAGCCTGCGAGGCGAATGGCATTATCTTCTCAGAAACATTTTCTGTGTCACTAGGACAACTGAATGGTTCGACTCGTTTCAGGCGAGCTGCTTAATAACACTGCACTTCCCTATTCAAAATAAGTAAGTGGCGTCCCCAAGGGGATTCGAACCCCTGTTACCGCCGTGAAAGGGCGGTGTCCTAGGCCTCTAGACGATGGGGACACAGAATATGTGTCACTAGGACAATCGATTAGTTTAACTCACATCCTGAGCTTTTAAGGTAATGGCGTATAATACAAATAAAGACTCGAGCTTTATGTGTTACGCTATTTTCTCGGTAAAACCGCCTTTAACTAAAAAGTTAAATGGCGTCCCCAAGGGGATTCGAACCCCTGTTACCGCCGTGAAAGGGCGGTGTCCTAGGCCTCTAGACGATGGGGACACAGAAAACTGTTACCCTAGGACAAGCACTAAAAATTGGTGGAGCTATGCGGGATCGAACCGCAGACCTCTTCGCTGCCAGCGAAGCGCTCTCCCAGCTGAGCTATAGCCCCAACTTATTCAATACGCTCGGTGATAATCACGTCGTGTATCGCTTAGTGCGGGGCGCATTCTATGCACCCCCCAAAATAAAGTCAACAGTTTTTTATGCGACATTATTTAAATGGTTTAAATTTCAACAAACTGGCTATCATACGTGCTAAAAAACAGATTTTCATACTAATTTAGATGTCACGTTGCGCTTTACGTTGTTGTACTCGCCACATGTATACGACTGAGTACCCTATTCAACCGATAATATGAGTTTGAATATGATTTAAAGGGTATACATTTATATGCAAATTAGCTTGGTGCTGTTTTACTACTAAAAAAGCGCTGTTCATTGGCATGTTAAACTTTAAATAACTTTTATTACCCGCTAATTTGTATCACGCAATACAATTATTGAAAGTTAGCCTTTTATTACATAAATATTTTATTGTTTATCCCACCACCAATGATATCTATTTAGTCTACGCCGCCGACTTTAAATAAACATTAAGCTTAACAATTGTTCGTTTAATATTAGTTTGTTGATAAAGTGAACACCGTTCGCACTGTATTGTTTATAAAAGCTTCATTCAGCACATTTTTATCATTCAAGTGTTGACACATTTGCAACTCTATCTATAATAGCGCCCCACAACAACGCAGCAATGTGGTGTTGTTTAGATGCGGGTGATTAGCTCAGTTGGGAGAGCATCGCCCTTACAAGGCGAGGGTCACTGGTTCAAGTCCAGTATCACCCACCACATTTTAATGTGTCGTATCTAATATTCTATATGGTGCGTTAGCTCAGTTAGAAAAAAGAGAGCTCACCGTTATTTACAAGTAACGGCAAGGTTCACTGGTTAAAGTCCAGTAGTATTAAACTTTAATAGTAGCGTTTGAATTTATATGTGGGTGATTAGCTCAGTTGGGAGAGCATCGCCCTTACAAGGCGAGGGTCACTGGTTCAAGTCCAGTATCACCCACCACATATAAAATCTATTATTATTTTAATAGTCATGTGTAAATTTGTAATATGGGTCGTTAGCTCAGTTACAAGAAATGAGAGCATCACCGCTATTTACAAGTAACGGCGAGGTTCACTGGTTAAAGTCCAGTACTATTTATTTTAATAGTAGCGTTTTAATTTATATGTGGGTGATTAGCTCAGTTGGGAGAGCATCGCCCTTACAAGGCGAGGGTCACTGGTTCAAGTCCAGTATCACCCACCACATATAAAACCTACTGTTATATCAATAGTGATATGTATTAAAATTGTAATTTGGGTCGTTAGCTCAGTTACAAGAAGTGAGAACATCACCGCTATTTACAAGTAACGGCGAGGTTCACTGGTTAAAGTCCAGTACTATTTATTTTAATAGTAGCGTTTTAATTTATATGTGGGTGATTAGCTCAGTTGGGAGAGCATCGCCCTTACAAGGCGAGGGTCACTGGTTCAAGTCCAGTATCACCCACCACATATAAAATCTATTATTATGTTAATAGTCCTGTGTAATTTGTAATATGGGTCGTTAGCTCAGTTACAAAAAATAAGAGCATCACCGCTATTTACAAGTAACGGCGAAGTTCACTGGTTAAAGTCCAGTACTATTTATTTTAATAGTAGCGTTTTAATTTATATGTGGGTGATTAGCTCAGTTGGGAGAGCATCGCCCTTACAAGGCGAGGGTCACTGGTTCAAGTCCAGTATCACCCACCACATATAAAATCTATTATTATGTTAATAGTCATGTTTTAAAATTGTGATATGGGTCGTTAGCTCAGTTACAAGAAGTGAGAGCATCACCGCTATTTACAAGTTACGGCGAGGTTCACTGGTTAAAGTCCAGTACTATTTATTTTAATAGTAGCGTTTTAATTTATATGTGGGTGATTAGCTCAGTTGGGAGAGCATCGCCCTTACAAGGCGAGGGTCACTGGTTCAAGTCCAGTATCACCCACCACATATAAAATCTATTATTATGTTAATAGTCATGTGTAAATTTGTAATATGGGTCGTTAGCTCAGTTGGGAGAGCATCGCCCTTACAAGGCGAGGGTCACTGGTTCAAGTCCAGTACGACCCACCATTCTTTGAATGGTGCATATTACAAAAATCTAAACCCTCTAGTATCATCTTCCATTTTAATTTTCATTATCCTGCACTCTTTTAGTTCACGTTCAGTATTAATTGCCATTTAGAAATTCGTTATCAAGCAATTCTTCGGTTACAAAAAATCAGTATTACCAATCTCATGCCAAAAACCTATCTGCCGAGTTTTATTATCTCCAAAATCATTTTTTTTAAACTTACTTTATTACGCGTGCTACCCATTTACTTTAAATGGTTTTTTAGGTCTTTTAAGATAAAAATATAAACCTTTAGAATTAATTTGCTTAATAAACTCTCATCTTCGAAGCGAATCTTTAAATTACCTTGTAAGCGTCTAAACTGTTGATTATAGTCTGTGTTAAATTCAATTACGCTTAAGCCAATGTCTAAAAATATTTTTAATGAAGCAAAAATACTGATTGTAGAAGAGCAGCCACTTGCTCAAAGCTACATGAAACAGTCGCTCGAAAAAATTGGCTTTGGACATATGCGTTTTGCAGATCATGCTCTAGCGGCAAAAGAACAATGCTTACATGAAGAGTTTGATCTGGTAATTTGCTCTTTTAATCTAAGCAAACGCCAAGATGGCTACCAGCTTTATGAAGAATTACGCGCTAAAGCATTAATAAAACACTCTACTGGGTTTATTTTTACATCTGCGGAAACTAGCGGAGAGTTAGTTCACAGTGTATTAGAACTTCAACCCGATGACTTTTTAGTAAAACCCTTCTCTGTACAAGAATTAAGAGTGCGCATAGAGCGTATTCTCAAACGTAAAAGCGACTTAAAAGCTATATACACTTTAATTGATGACGATAACCAGTCTAAAGCATTAAAACAAATTAATGCCCAACTCGATAAAAGTAATAAATACAGCCCTATTCTGCTTAGATTAAAAGGTAATATTTTACTGGCGCTAAAAAAAAACCAAGAAGCGAAAGACTTTTTTAAGTCAGTTTTGAATATTCAAAAATTTGCATGGGCAAAAGTAGGATTGGTAGAAGCCTTAATTGCTAACAATGAGCATATTTTAGCTCAACGCATGCTTAAAACTATGCTTGAACGTAATGAAACACGACTAGTTGCATTAGACTTATTAGGGCGTTTAGAAATAAAACTAAACCAATTTGAGCTAGCCCAAGAGTTTTTAAGCCAAGCGGCACATATTGCTCCACGTAATATAGACCGTCAAAAGTCACTGAACAGCGTATCGCTCATTAATAGAGATTATGAAACCAGCTACTTAACTCAAAAAGATATTGCCACTTATGCTAAGTACTCTATGCATGATAGCCCAGACATTTATTTAAATGCCGCTCGTGCTGGGATTGATTTTGCACTAACCACAGATCAAAGTGACCAAATAAACAGAATCTCCCGTCAAACAAATAAATATATTAATGAGCTAAAAACACAATTCCCAACCAGTAATGCGCAAACTCAAATCGATGTGCTCAATGCACGCCTTTATTATTTAAAAGATGAACATAAAAAAGCGAAACAGTTGATTGAACAACTTGATGACAGCGATACTCAAATACGTTCAGTCGATGGTGCCCTAGACAAAGCAAAAGCATTACATGAATTAGGTTTTCACCAAAAGGCGCAAGCGCTATTTAGCCAAATTATTGATCATTGCGAACGCCACCCAAGTAGAAGCGATGCTACTTACTTGCGTTATATACAGCAACAGCAAAGTGAAAGACGTGATATTAAAATGGGGCCGAAAGAACTTAACAATCATGCTGTTAAGCAGTTTGAGCGCGGCCAATTAAATGCTGCCTTAGAGGCATTCAGCCAAGCCTTTAGGGTCATGCCACACAATCCAAGTATTGCGCTTAACTTGTTACAATGTTTAGTGGATAAGTCAAAAAAACAGGGTGACTCTTTCAATAGTGTACTGGCTCAAAAGTGCTTTAAACTATTAAAAAAATCCCCCTTAGCTGAAGAGCAATCGGAGCGGTTCGATAAACTACTTCAGATTGCTAAAGAAATGAAACTAGAGATTAGTTAGGGCCTGTTTGGAATTGATGCTACGTTATCGCCTATTTATGGGGGAGTAACCACACCACATAGGCGCTGCCTTGCCTAAATCCCAAACAGACCGCTGTAAATTTAACCTTGAAAGGTCAACAGGCCCTAGAGCTTTTTCATTGCCAGTGCGTTTACACAGTAGCGCAAGCCGGAAGGAAGTGGGCCATCAGGGAAAATATGCCCTAAATGCGCATCACACACATTACAAACAACTTCAACTCGCTCCATGCCATGGCTGTTATCCATTACATACCCTATCGCATTAACCGTTGCAGGTTGGGTAAATGAAGGCCAGCCGGTGCCACTATCAAACTTTTCATCTGCATCAAATAGTAGGTTATCACAACACACACACACGTACTTTCCCGGTTCTAATAGTGTGCAACTACTTGAACTATTTGGTCGCTCTGTGCCTTTTTTACGGGTCACGTAATATTGCTCTTCGTTTAACAGTTCACGCCATTGCTGATCTGTTTTAACTACTTTTTGAACCGGTGTCGGATTGCCATGGTTGGCAAAATTAACAATATCGTTCCATTTCAACATAACAACCTCATTGCGTTATTAATTTGCTTCATACTGAGCCAAAGCATTGGCTGACAGCCTATCATTACGTCTGTGGCTAACACCACGATCAACGCTATTTAAACACTATACGGTGCTTCTCTGTTGCTGTAAGTATACGGCTTATATAAGCGTGTAATTGAGCTTGACTACCAGGAATACTCACGCTTAATTGCCTGTCATTATTACTATGCACTATTAGCTCATCGTCTTTTATCTCTATTGACTCAATATTGCTGATGACTAACCAATGCGGGCCATTCTTTTTATCAAACAACCCGGTTAAACTAAAAACAAACAAATGCTGCGCATCACGCTGAATAAAGTTACGCAGTGGGTTACGCATTTTAAATAACGGCGTTAACCGGTAACAGCACGAACAAAATACCACTATCCACAATAGCAATATCCCTTTAAACCAAATATGTTCGCCTAATGATAAAAAATAGCCAACGCAGATAATAATCAGCCCTATAAAGGCCACCACTTGCGCTATTTTTTTATTAATAGTGTGCATAATCTCTTACTTTTTATCGGTTGCTTTTTCTGTTGGCTCGGGCCAATCACTAAAAAAAACACTTAAATAACGACTTTTTGCCAAATACCACAATACCCACAATACAATCACCATTTGTATGGCTAAAAACAGTGAAAAGCGATAATGACTATGGGCCGCCTGGATACTTAACCACGACAAGTCTATTAGCGCGCAAGCAATAAGCGGCCAACGCATGTATCGCCAAATACGCGCTAACCGTTTCGTAGCTTGATGCGAGTCTCTGGGTCTGCGTAAACAAAACAAAATAGTGGGTGCAATTGCCACGGCACCAATTGCTATGGCAATAAAAAAATCATTTTTTGATTTAAAAAACAATGACATTAGATCAAGTTCAGGACGACGGCTCAGCGCGGCAATCACCCAAATAAAATAGGCCCGCAGTAACACCAAAATACTCAAATGAAACGCTATTGGCGTACGATAGCTGCCATATTTATCCCAGTATTCAGGTCCATAACGGCTCACAACTGGTTTTTCCTATCGGCAATAGTGCCCAAAATAAAAAATGCAGCTAATAATGTGAGCCCCAACCACTTAGTACCAAAAAACAGCAAAGCTTTAGTTAGTAATGGGCTTAACCACACCACTAATAAACCAAACCCAAACGCGGTGATCAACACAAAACATGCCACCCTTATAATAAAGTGACGCCTAGCTACCACGCCTTTGGTGAGCTTTAAAATGTCATCCGCATAAAGCGACACTAAGCACACCATCAAAAGTAATGATAAATGCGGCAAATAGCCTTGTAGCCACTTGCTTAGGTCAATTAACAAGGTATTAAGTATATTTGTAAAACTAGCCATTATGAGTCTCTAACAAAGTAATTAAATCATCCTCTGTCAGTATTTCTATACCGAGTTCTTGCGCTTTAGTTAGCTTAGAGCCGGCTTTTTCGCCCGCCACTAGCGCATCCGTTTTAGCTGAAACACTGCCAGATACCTTAGCACCTAATTGTTGTAGGCGCGCTTTCGCATCATTGCGATTAAGCGTATTAAGCGTCCCAGTTAGCACATAAGTTAAACCCGCTAGCGGCTGTTCTTGCTCTGATGGCGCTGTTAACTGTGGCCAGTTAATGCCTTGGGCTATTAATTCGTTTACCACGGTTAAATTATGCTCTTCAGTAAAAAAGCCACGCACGTGCTTTGCCACTATTTCACCTACATCGCTTACTTCAATCAGCTGTTCAATGCTGGCATCGATTACGTTTTCAAGCGTTAAAAAATGATTAGCTAAGTTTTGCGCGGTTGCCTCACCGACTTCACGAATACCCAGTGAATATAAAAACTTTGCTAAGGTAGTCGTTTTTGCATCATCAAGCGCGGCAACTAAATTTTTAGCTGATTTAGGCCCCATTCGTTCAAGTGACTCAAAGTGTCCCTGCTTTAAAATAAATAAATCAGCCGGGGTTTTGATCAGCTCTCGATCAACCAATTGATCAACAATTTTGTCGCCCAAGCCGTCAATATCTAAAGCCTTACGTGAGGCAAAATGCTTAATCGCTTGTTTACGCTGTGCTTGGCATACTAAGCCACCGGTACAACGTGCAACCGCTTCACCTTCAACCCGTTCAATATGCGAGTCACAAATGGGGCACATAGTTGGAAATACAATCTCTTTTGCATCGCTTGGGCGTTGCTCAAGTACTACTTGGGTAATTTGTGGGATCACATCCCCAGCGCGACGAATAATCACAGTGTCGCCCACTTTAACGCCTAAACGGGCAATTTCATCAGCATTATGCAGCGTTGCATTCGATACCGTAACCCCCCCAACAAATACCGGCTCTAATCGCGCAACAGGAGTAATTGCCCCTGTGCGACCCACTTGAAATTCAACATCTAATAATTGCGTTATTTCTTCTTGCGCCGGAAACTTATAAGCAATAGCCCAACGCGGTGCACGAGCTACAAAGCCTAAGCGCTCTTGTAAGGCTTTTTTATTTACCTTTATTACTACGCCATCTATTTCATATTTTAGCTCGCTACGACGCGTTAAAATGTCATTGTAATAAGCAAGCGCAGCCTTTGGGCCTTCAACTAATTTGGTTTCTGGGCACAGGGGCAATCCCCAATCGGTAAGCTTAGCAAGTTGCTGGTAGTGATCTTCAGGTAAGGTGCCATCGGCAACTAATCCGGTGCTGTAGGCATAAAACATCAATGGGCGTTTTGCGGTAATTTTTGAGTCGAGCTGGCGTAAACTTCCTGCCGCCGCATTACGAGGGTTTACAAAAACTTTATCACCACGCTTTTCTGCCTCTGCATTTAATTTTTCAAAGCCCGCGCTATCCATAAATACCTCACCGCGCACTTCAAGCTCACGCGGGTAATCATCACCGCGAAGCTTTAATGGCACATTGCGAATTGTTTTTACATTTTGGGTAATATTTTCGCCAGTAAAACCATCGCCACGAGTAGCAGCTTGTACTAGTACCCCATCGCGATAAATAATCGATACCGCTAAGCCATCCAGTTTAGGCTCACAGCAAAATGTAAGCTCTTCAGAGCTCATTAAACGCTCTTTAATACGACGATTAAAACCATTAAATTCGTCTTCACCAAAAGCGTTATCAAGCGACAACATAGGCACTTGATGTGCTACTTGCTCAAACTTGGCAAGCGCCGCCCCACCTACTTTTTGAGTAGGTGAATCGGCGGTTAAAAACTCAGGGTGCTGGGTTTCTAATTCGCTCAATGTACGTAACAAGCGATCATATTCGGCATCGGGTATGCTGGGTGTATCAAGCACATGATAACTATAATTGTGTTGCTCAAGCGTGGTACGAAGATGATTAATTTGCTCACTAATGCTGCTTGCCATGTAGACCTCAAAAACATAAAAAAAGCCACTTTGACGAGTGAACGCCCAGTGGCTTACAAAATTTAACTTATGCGTATATTACGCAGAAAATGCGCGAACCTGCTCAACATATTGACGAATACGCTCTACCGTCATTTCGTTTCGCTCTGCATCTAAAATATCGGCACCAAATTCATCCGCTATTTTTTTAGCGGCGCTGTGCAGCATATTAAACGCAGCAAGGCCATCGCCATCACATGGTAGCGTCATAAATAAGCTCACGCCTGCGGTACTAAACTGTTCCATATTATCAATATCGAATGTACCAGGGTTATACATATTTACCAGTCTAAATAACACCGGCCCTTGGCCTGCAGGGTCTAGGTGGCGATTAAAAAAGCCTTCTTCTGAATACTTAAAACCTAGCGTGTTAACTGCTGGCAGTAATTTACTGCCTTGCATGGTCAATCCTTCTGGCATTTGAATATGCACAATAACAAAGTCTGCAACATCTTTAGGGGCGTCTTGTTGTGTATCTACAGCCTCTTCTGTTACCACTTCAAGGTCATCTTCAATAGCTGTATCAGCAGGGCTAACATCTATTTGTGGCTCATCAGCGCTGAAGTTTAACTCACTCATTTGTGGCTCTTCTCGTTGCGCTAACGTTGGCTCTTGTGGCTCAGTATGCACAGATGAAGGCTGCTGTTCTTGAACAGGTTCAACTCGCTCGCTTGCAGGGAGTTCAGCATTCTCTTTTTTTCTTACTGACCACAAACCGTGTATTAATAAGCCACCAATGACAAACACACTGATCACAATTAAAACCCATCTTAATTCTTCGGCCATCCCCTCACCTTTTATTATTAATATGCCTAACTGCCATCATTTTACCCAAAACAACTAGCAAATGACTATAAAATTATGCATGTGCAAGTTGCACCGCTTGTTCAATATCTACAGCAACCATGCGCGACACGCCGGGCTCTGCCATGGTTACACCCGTTAATCTACCCGCCATTTCCATTGCAATTTTATTATGGCTTATATAAATAAACTGCACAGATTGTGACATTTCTTCAACCAATCGGCAAAAACGAACCACATTGGCATCATCTAATGGGGCATCTACCTCGTCCAGCATACAGAATGGAGCTGGATTGAGCCTGAATATAGAAAACACCAATGATAATGCGCTCAGCGCTTTTTCTCCACCACTTAACAAATGAATTGTCGAATTTTTTTTACCTGGTGGCCTTGCCATTATACTAACACCACTTTCGAGTAAATCGTCACTGGTTAATTCTAAGTAAGCACTGCCGCCGCCAAATACCTTAGGGAAAAGCTGGCCAAAATCGTGATTTACCTGATCAAACGTAGACTTAAAGCGCGTTTTTGTTTCACGATCTATTTTATGAATAGCGCCTTCTAAAGCTGTTAATGCTTGGGTTAAATCGTCCAGCTGATTATTTAAATAATCACTTCTTTGCTTCGCTTGTTCAAATTCATCAATGGCTGCAAGGTTAACGGCTCCTAATTGCTCTAGCTGATTACTTACTCCAGCAAGTTGATTTTGCGCTGCATTTAATGACAACTCTGCAGGAAGCTCTGCTAAAACCTGTTTTAAATTTTGATTAAGCTCGCTAAGTGGCTCAAGTACCGCTTGCGCTTTTATTAATAAGCTTTGTTCTTCAATACTCAGCTTTTGATGTTGCTCTTGTAATGCCACCAGCTCAGTTTGTGACGTTTTTAAACTCGCTTGTTTGTTTTGTAATTCTTGTTTTGCTTGAGCTAGCTGTTGTTGTAAATCCGCAAGGGTTTGTTCGCCTTGTTGGTGCTGCACTAATAATTGTTCAATACTTAGTGCAAGCTCTTGCTCAGGAATAAGTAACGCCTCAATTTGCTCTACTAGCTCTTGCGCACCCTCTTCGGCACTAGTAAACGCCTGTACAGCATGGCTAAGTTTAGTTTGACTGAGCTGCCATTCACTTCGTGCTTTTTGCTCATTAAGGTTTGCCTGATGCGCTAGTGTTTTATATTGTTCAGCATTACTCAAAGCTTGTTTGTAACGCTCATCACTATTTGTGCGTGTGCTATCGGCTTGGTTAAGCTCTTCAGCTAAGGCCTGTAATTGCTGTGTAAGCTGTTCATTTTTATCAAGCTCTTCGCTCAATAATTCGCTTAACTGCTGTTGTTGCTCTAGCAGAGGCTGACGCTGTTGTTGTAATTTTGTTAGCTGCTGCAGATGCTGATCAGCTTGCGCTTTAAGCATATCACCACGCGTTGTTGCTACAGCAAGTTGTTGTGCTAATTGGTGAATAGTATCTTTGCGCTCATTTTGCTGCTCGGTTATTAATGCAGCCTGCGTTTTATGTTCTTCAAGTGTGGAGTGTGCGTCCGTCAATGCCTGTTGTTGTTGCTCAAGTAAGGTTTCTTGCTGCTTGAGTTTTTTGTGCATTAATAATAAGGAATTTTCTGTATTTTTATCGCCACTTACATGCCAGTTTCGACCGTGTAATGCCCCTTGCTTATCTATAACCGCAATATAACTATTGTCGTTAAGTGCGCTTATATCGCCGGCTTCATCATAAGCAATATGATTTAATAACTCAGGATACACGCCTGAGGTAATAAACGCGGCAATACTGTGCTTAGCTGCAGACTGCGATGCAATTTCCCACGTGCTATTTTCTGCTTTACCTTGTGATATATGAATATGCTCAAGTGATGACAGCGCCTGCTCGACTAAAAACTCATAACCCGACTGAACAGTTAACTGCTTAAATAAGGTTAAACTTTCATCGCTGCTTTTTTCAAGCCCAAGAGTAGTTTGTAGCCCCGCTATACCGGCTTTTAATTCATTTACTTGCTGAAATAAATGCTGCCAATCTTGCTGTGTATCATCAAGCTGTTGCTGCTGTATTGCCTGAGCACTTTGACCTCTACTATGAGCAGTTTGCGCTTTCGCTAGCTGCTCAGTCAAGGCCTGTCTGTGCTGCTGTTGCTGAATTAATTGCTGCTCTATCTCACTGTGTTTTAACTCATCTATTTGCACATCAAGCTGCGTTAGTTGTTGCTTAACATAACTGATTTTTTGTTCTGTGTGTTTTACTGCGTTGGTATGCGCTAACTGCTGATTATGCAATTGTTGATAATCTTCTTTTAGCGATTGCCAGTGTGATGTGTCGGCATTTTTAATCTCCAGCAGCCTATTAACCTCTTCGCTAAGCTCTATAACCTGATCGCTACACATTAAGTTATGCTCTACAGCCTGTTGTAAGCTGTCATCTAACTCTTGGCAGAGACTTTGTTGCTGCGTTTTGACTTCTTCACTTTGGTTTTTTTGTTGCTCTAACTTGGCTAAGTTTTGTTTCAGTGACAGCGTTTGTTGCTTAATACTAATTGCCTGCTGTTCACTGCGAGTCAACTCGGTATGCGTATGGTGCTGCTGTTGCTGTGCATCATTAAGTTGATCTTGCTGAACTTGTACTTGAGCTTCAAGACTTGCCAGCACATCATCATGGCCTGAATGCGCCGTTTTAAAAAAGCTGATTTGTTCATCCAGTTTTTTTATTTGTGCGCTTTTATCAACTTGTTGCTGATGCAGCTTTTGCCATTTTAATACCGCTATTTGCCCCTTTAAAGTGCGTTCTTGGGTTTTAAATTCGCGATATTTCTTAGCATCAACCGATTGTACCGCCAGTTTGTCAAGCTGGTTTTGTAGCTCTTGGCGAACATCGAGGAGTCGCTCTAGGTTTTCTCGGGTGCTTTTTATGCGTGTTTGTGTTTCTCGGCGGCGCTCTTTGTATTTAGAGACCCCTGCGGCTTCTTCTAAAAAAATACGTAGCTCTTGCGGTTTGCTCTCAATTAAACGCGAGATCATCCCTTGTTCTATAATGGCGTAACTACGCGGCCCAAGCCCAGTGCCTAAAAATATATCGGTAATATCACGTTTGCGGCATTTGCTACCATTTAAAAAGTACAGCGATTGGCCATCGCGAGTCACCAAACGCTTAATAGCCACTTGGCTACGATCAGCAAAGGTATTGGGTAATTTACCTTGGGTATTATCAAATATGAGTTCAACAGAGGCTTGCGAAATGGGCTTGCGATTAGTGGAGCCATTAAAAATGACATCAGTCATGGCATCGCCACGTAAATTTTTAGCTGAGCTTTCACCAAGCACCCATCGCACCGCATCAATGACGTTTGATTTGCCACAGCCATTAGGGCCGACAACACACGTCATTTGATCTGGAAATGGAATTTTAGTGGGCTCTACAAAAGATTTAAAGCCCGCTAATTTTATAGTGCTTAAGCGCATCTGGTTGTTTTACCAATTTTTATTATTAGGGTCTGTTGACCTTTTAAGATTAAATTTGCAGCAGTCTGTTTGGTATTTAGGCAAGGCAGCGCCTATGTGGTGTGGTTATTCCCCATAAATAGGCGATAACGCAGCATCAATGCCAAACAGGCGCTGCCCGAAGGGTTCTTCCTAGGGGCGATTTACTCTTTGTTACTCGGTTTTGACTTAGCCCACTAGGTTACAAACCTCGCGCCGCGATTAAACCGCCCCTAGTTTGAACAAATTATAATCCACAAAGGTTAACAGACCCAAGTTGTTACAATTTAACCTATTTTTAGGCAAAAGGTTAAGCTTGGCGTTTAAAGTTATCTAAAATAATACCCGTTGCCATTGCCACGTTAAGCGATTCAGCACCGCCAAAGGCGGGAATAGTAATTTTATTACTCACAAGCGCGGCACACTGCTGGCGTATGCCATGTGACTCGCTGCCCATTAATAACACCCCTTCTCCAGCAAACTGGCAATGATGGACATTCTCGCCCTCTAAAAATGCACCATAAATAGGCACATCCAAAGATGTTAAATAGCTAGGTAAATCAACTTGGCTTACCGATACACGAACAAATGACCCCATAGTGGCGCTAATTGTTTTTGGATTATACGGATCGGCACTGTCGGTGCTGGCAACAATGTGTTTTATACCGTACCAATCAGCCACGCGAATGATGGTACCTAAATTACCCGGATCAGATACCCCATCTAAGGCTAATATTAAACTGTTTTCATCGGGTAATGTGGTGCTTGGCATATCAACAATGGCAATAGCCGCATTATTACTGACCAAAGTACTTACCTTTGTTAACTGCTCTTCATCAGCTGTAATAAAATGCGTTTGAGGGTATGCGCTTTGGTTATTATCAATAAAACTTTGCGTTGCAAATACATCGGTTACTTTTAATGGGCTATTTAATAACTCCAGTACATTTTTTTCGCCTTGTACGAGGTATTGATTAAATTGCTTGCGATACTTTTTTTGGCCAAGCTGGCGAATAAGTTTAAGTTGGTTTTTTGAAATCATGACAGCCCCGTTAAATTATCTGCACAGTATACCAGAGGTGACTTAAAGTGCAGCCCTATAAACATTAAAAGCAATAAAATTAGCCTACTTACAATAAGCTAGCTAATCATAAAGATTGTTTTTATTCTCTAAAAAGGGTAAGTTTACAAAAATTACAAGGACTTTTTTTAATGGAATCAATACACCCAACTTCAAATGAAACAAATCCCCCTACACCACTCACTGCCTCTTCCATTTTTAGTGGTATAGTAAATTTTAGCGGCAAAAGCGGCGAATTTTTTGGCATATTGAGTGTCAATATACTGCTAAGTATTATTACTTTAGGAATTTATTCTGCATGAGCAAAAGTACGCACCTACCGTTATTTTTACGGTCATACGCGTATCGACGGCCTTAGCTTTGACTATCTAGCTACGCCTATACAAATTCTAAAAGGCCGCATTTTAGCGGTCATTGTATTTTTAATTTACACCCTGCTTAGCAGCCTCGCACCGACGATAGGCCTTTTATTTGCTATTGGCTTTTTATTTTTATTGCCGTGGATCATCAACCAAGGTCTGCGTTTTAATATGCGTATGACTCGCCATCGTAATGTACGCTTTGCCTTAGAGCCATCTCAACTTGCTGCTAAAAGCAAACAGAAATTCAGCAGCTAATGCGTTTGCTCTTCCAAATGGTCGGGTTGTTGTAACTGACGAACTTGTTGAGCTATTAAAAAATGATTCTGATGCCCTGCGTGCTGTTTTACTTCATGAAATTGGTCATGTTCAGCACCATCACAGCATTCGCCTTGCAGCACAAGCTGCAGTGAGCAACCGTTGTATTTGCAGTTATTTTTGGTGACTTAGATGGTATATTAGAAGTCGTGCTTGGCTCTGGTTCATCTTTTTTACAACAAGCGTTTTCGCGAGATATGGAACAAGAAGCCGATGAATATGCTATTACAAACCTTTTAAAATTAGGCTATTCTAACCACGACTTTGCTGATGCAATTGAAGCACTGGAAAATAATTTAAAAGCACAAGAAGGGAGCTATGATGATACTTGGTTAAAGTATTTATCAACGCACCCAAGTTCTCAAGAACGAATAGAATATGCGAGGCAATATAAACCATAATGACCCCTGAACTGAGTTTATTGTTATTAGTTATCATTATGATAACGCTTGGCTACGGATTTATTTATCCGCGCTTTGCAGGCAGTAGCTTTAAAAAAGTATCGGTGCAAGATTTATTTGCAACAGGCATTACGCTATTAATTGCATCTAGCCTTTATTACAACTCGGGCGTGCAATTTAGCTGGTTAATATTTGAAGTTAATTGGTTTTGGTTTACTTTTTTAACTTACGTCATAATCGAAATTCCAATATTTTTTATTTATGCTAAAAAACACGATATGCAGTTTTAATCGTACTTTTATTTTTATACAAAAAAAGCGCCAAATTGGCGCTTTTTAAGCTACATTAAAACAAATTAATATTTATGCTTAAGTGCCCACAAATGTAGCAATTCACTGGCAATTGTTGCTGCAGCAATGGCGGTAAGCTCACTTTGGTCATAAGACGGGGATACTTCAACCACATCCATCCCCACCATATTAATGCCTTTGAGTGCGCGTAAGATTTTAAGTACCTTATCAGAAGTTAAACCACCACACACTGGTGTGCCCGTACCTGGTGCAAAAGCCGGATCGAGACAATCTATATCAAAGGTTAAGTAAACCGGTAAATCACCCACTCGCTCAATAATCTGAGCTGCAATATCATTTGCATGCAGATCATTGGCTTGCATAGCATCAATCACTGCAAACTCATGCTTGCTTTGATCAAAGTCGGTACGAATGCCTAGCTGAATACTGTGATTAACATCAATCAACCCTTCCATTGGCGCATGATAAAACATGGTACCGTGATCAAAACGCGAACCGTTACTGTAAGTATCGGTATGCGCATCGAAATGAACTAACGCCATTTTGCCATGAATTTTTGCATGCGCGCGCAATAGCGGTAAGGTTACAAAATGATCGCCGCCCAAGCCTAGCAATGTTTTACCTTGGCGAAGTATTTGCTCTGCCGCCATTTCTAGTTGCGCGGTAAAATATTCCGGGTCACCTACCGGATAGGTAAAATCGCCAGCATCCGCCACGGTCAAGCGCTCAAACAACGGAAATGTCCACGGATATTTAGTATCTTCCCATGCTAAATGTACCGACGCTCTGCGAATAGCATCTGGCCCTAATCGAGCACCTGGGCGCCCTGAAGTGGCTAAATCAAACGGTAAACCCAGTACCACTACATCGGCCTCAATCGCATTAATGTTTTGTACCATAGGACGACGTAAAAACGTCATCCCGTTTGAGTACAATGAGTGGTCAACACAACCAAACAAGCTAGACATTGCTTATAACTCTTCTAAATAAGTGTAGCCGTCAAGGCCGCTTTGCAATTCGTCGAGGACGCTTTGCTGTTCATTTGGTGCAATTTTTGCACTCACTAACTGCGCATATGACTGCTGAAAACCTTCAACATCTAAATGTACATAACGCATCATATCAGCCACAGTATCACCATGATTAATTTCTGTAATACTAGCAACACCTTGCTCATCCATATTGACAATAGCACTGTGCGTATCACCAAATAAGTTATGCATATCGCCTAAAATTTCTTGATAGGCACCTACTAAGAAAAATCCCATTAAATAAGGTTTATCTGCTGTAAACTCAGGTACTGGCAACGTACTTTCAATACCTTGACCATCTACATAATGCTCTAATGCGCCATCGGAGTCACAGGTGATATCTAGTAACACAGCCCGTTTTTGTGGAGCTTGCGTTAAACCACTTAATGGCAATACCGGAAACACTTGGTCAATACCCCACGCGTCAGGCAATGACTGAAACAATGAGAAATTGACAAAAAACTTGTCCGCTAAACGCGCATTCAGATCATCTATAATCGGTCGATGAAAACGGTTTTTGTTATCCATTAATTTATTAAGTTCATAACACACGCGTAAGTTTATTTGCTCTGCCCATGCACGCTGAGTTAAATCTAATAATCCCATCGCAAACTGACTATGCGCTTCAGCTAAATCACCTTGGCTGTCGTGAAAAATCTCAATTAATGCACGGTCATCAGTAAGCACATGTAATTGTTGCCATGAAATCCACATATTTTTAAGTAACTGCGGCGCATCATCAGCTGGCGCTTCGATTTCTTCCGGTGTATACGTTTCGGTGCCAATTACATTGGAAATTAGTACCGCGTGATGCGCTGTTAATGCTCTTCCCGACTCTGAAATAATGGTAGGAAAAGGCTGCTCATACTGCTTACAAATATCATCGATGGTGTAGACAATATTATTTGCGTATTCAGCTAAACTGTAGTTCATTGAGTTGTGTGATTGACTGCGTGTGCCGTCGTAATCAACCGCTAAACCGCCCCCTACATCAAGGCACTCTATGTGCGCGCCCAACTTGCGTAGTTCACAATAAAAACGTGCAGCTTCACTTACACCTAAGCGTACATCACGAATATTGGCCATTTGCGACCCTAAGTGAAAATGCACAAGCTGTACTAAATCAAGCTGATCTGTTTCTTTTAAGCGGTTTACTACATACAGCACTTGTGAAGCAGACAACCCAAACTTAGATTTTTCTCCGCCACTTGCTTGCCATTTACCTTTGCCTTGCGAGGCTAAACGCACACGAATACCAATACGCGGTTTTACGTTAAGTTCTTTGGCTTGGCTAAGCACCATATCCAGCTCAGACAATTTCTCAAGTACGATATACACTTTATGACCCAGCTTCTCGCCAATCAGCGCTAAGCGCACATATTCTTTATCTTTGTAGCCATTACATACAATCACCGCACTGGTTTTTTCTGCCAGTGCTAATACAGTTAATAACTCTGGCTTGCTACCGGCCTCTAAACCTAGCTGTTTTTTTTCTACTTGCGCTTGGCTGGCAACAATTTCTTCAACAACTTCGCGCTGTTGATTTACTTTAATTGGATAAACTAATAAATAGTCTTTTGGGTAACCATAGCTTTCTATAGCAGTATTAAATGCACCACATAGGCTATGCACGCGATGATGTAAAATTTGTGGAAAACGAACAAGTGCTGGCAAGCTTAAACCTTTGTCTTCAAGCTGCTTAGCAATGTCTGTTAATGCAATGGTTTGCTGTGGGGCATCAGCCTTGGGCGCAACATACACATCACCTTGATCATTAATACCAAAAAAACCTTGGCTCCAATGACGAACGTTGTAGCTCGTACGAGCTTGTTCAAGTGATGTTGTCTCTTTCATTTATCTTTCTCTTTTATTTATGAATGCCAAACCGGCTAGTTGCCGCGCATTAAAAGAAAAATAGTGATTCATGTCCAACAAGTATTTCTACTCGTAACGAGTTAGGATTGAAATTAATAAATAAAAGCTTCAAACAAAGCAATATTAGCTGAGCGCAAGCTCCATAAATAAGCTATTTGGGTTTTCTGTGTATTCACCAAAAGGGGCACATTGCACAAACCCTAAATTCTCATAAAGATGGATTGATTGTATTTGCTTTGGTCCTGTTTCTAGTTTTATGATTGGGATTTCTTCTTCGCCTGCATAGTGCAATAAAATTTGCATAATACGCCGCGATAAGCCTTTTCCGCGATAGCTAGGTTTTACGTAAAGCCGTCTAATTTCGCCATACCAGCTACCATCAAATTGCTTTACTATTGCGCCACAGGCAACTATTCCGTCTTGATTTTTTAAACCTACAGCGTAAACGCCCGGTAAACCAAGCTCATTAACTGTAAGCGCTTGTGAAGTTGCTACAGGATATAATGAGCTAATAAGTCGATCTATATCTGCAAACACGTTGATCACATCCTGATCACAAGGGTCTAAGTCGACTAACTGCATGGTTTATCTCAAGGTTATGCTTAAATATATCTAAACTATACCGTATCGATAGGAATGAACAACCTACTTAGGCTAAGTTATTTTTAGTGGGTTAGTTTATTGCTAGGATAATAAATAGCTCAATAACAAGGTGAGAATATGATGTACCCAGAAAAAGAGCGCTTATTAGCGCTCTTTATCAATTATTAAAGTCCTTGTTCGTCTGCCATTTTCTTAACTATTTGTGGTGCCGTCCACAGTGACGGTAGTAACACAAACGAAACTGGCACCGCAGTGACCACAATAAACGACTGCAAGGCTGAAATTCCGCCCTCGCCAATAGAGATGAGTAATGCAGCCATTACCCCCATCATAATCCCCCAAAACACTCGAATTGATGTTTGCGGATGATCGGTACCTGTCATCACCATAGATACCGAGTACGTCATTGAGTCACCGGTTGTTGCCACAAAAATAGTGGTCAGTACTAAAAATAATACTGACACAACAAACCCCATGGGTAACTGCTCAGTAATGGCTAACAATGCCGCTGGTAAATTAAGCCCAGCAAAAGGCTCTGATATAACGCCGGGATTATTTAACTCAAAAAAGATGCCTGAGCCACCCACAATAGTAAACCAAAAGCAGGTGATCACTGGCGCAACCACAGAAATAAGTAAAATCATTTCACGAATAGTACGTCCACGGGATATACGTGCAACGAACATAGCCATTAATGGGCCATAACCTAAAAACCAGCCCCAAAAGAATACAGTCCACCAGTCTAGCCACGGTTTATCGGCACGAAATGTAGCCATAGGAATAAAGTTATCTAAATACAAACCAAAGGAATGAATGTAACTGTCGATAATAAACGCAGTTGGCCCCATTAGTAATATAAACAACATCAGCAACACTGCCAGTACAACATTAAAACGGCTTAGTAGTTGAATACCTTTGGTAACCCCACTTACCGCTGAAAGTGTGTAAATTCCAATTAAGCTAAATAAAATAACCACCTGCGTGGTGTAGGTATCAGGAATGGCAAACAATTTATCTAGGCCAAAACTCACTTGTAAGCCTAAAAAACCAATAGGACCCACAGTGCCAGCAACCACAGCGAGTACACAACATGCATCAACAATAGTACCAAGCGCCCCTTTCATTGCGCGATCGCCAAATACGGGGTAAAGCAAAGTACGAGGTTTAAGCGGTAAGCCTTTTTCGTAATGAAGATGCATATAAACAATGCCGGTCAAACTACCTAAAATAGCCCAAGCTAAAAACCCCCAGTGCATAAAGCTTTGTGCAAGGGCGTTATAAGCGGCATCGTTAGTGCCTGTTTCACCACCAAATAGCGGTGGCGGAGAAATAAAATGTGCCATTGGCTCTGCTGCGGCCCAAAATACGCCGCCACCAGCAAGCAAAGTGCACATAATTATACTGATCCATTTGAAGGTAGATATTTCAGGGGTTTTTAAACCGCCGAGCACCACTGAACCGGTGCGGCCTACGGCCAAAAATATACCTATCACAAAGGTTAATAACAGCAGAACTTGCCAAAAGGCGCCAAAGATTTTAGTGGAAAAGGCAAAGGCAGAGTTTATCCAATCCGACATCAGTTTTATGTCGTACAGTGCCAGCGCGGCAAATAAAACTAATATACCGCCACTGATTAAAAATACGGGTATATCAACCCCATCCAGAAACTTAACTCGGGAAGAATGTGTTTCACCCGACTTTAAAGTTGCTTTAGTGGTATTCATTTATCGCTCCTAATGGTTCTTTAAAGTTACCGACATAGCGACATACCATGACATCACACTAAACCCTAGTTTCAACAAACGACAAAGCAACTCAAAAGCGAGTTTTAAGTACTTGTTATGTTCACGTTTAGGTAATGTCACAACAAGTAGACTTATTGCCAATTCCTGACTAGTTTAACGCGTTAAAAACGCTAAACCAATGCCTCAGGAATGATTTGTGTAGTAGTTACACAATAATAAAAAATAAATTACATCACGGTATCAAACAAACAAAAAATATACATTTTTGCTTTAGCAAAAGCGCGGTACGTTATTAAACGTTACTGCGCAGTGGGTACGCAAACAACGCGGCTTATCGATTAGGGCAACTAAACCTGTCGCCTCAGTTAGTGATAAATACGGGGTTATTAATGCTGTTTATGCCATGTTAAATAGTTGCTGTGGGTTAATGGTTTTGCAAATAAATAACCTTGCACTGCATTCACGCCCATCGACTTTAATATTCTTAGTTGCTCAGCACTTTCGACCCCTTCGGCCACAATGTTAATATTTAAGCTATGACCTAAGCCAATAATAGATTGCACAATACTTTGACCCGATGCGCTATTGAGCACTTTATCAATAAAGCTTTTATCAATTTTTAACTCATCAATAGGAAACACGCTTAAATGTTTTAAACACGAGTAGCCCGTACCAAAGTCATCAATTGAAAACACAAATCCATGCGATTTTAATTCTTCCATTTGCTTTACGGTCCCCATCAAGTCACCCGCTAACATTGATTCAGTGATCTCTAATTTAATTCGAGTTGGCGAGACGTCAAACGCTTCAATTGCTTTAAATAGCTCACCTTTTAAAGTGGAAGAATTAAACTGACACTGGCTAATGTTAATTGATACGCTAAAACTGTCATCGAGTAAGTTATTATCTCGAAGTGTTTCAAGTAAAATACAAATATCTCTTAATACAATATTTTGTAACTTTTGAATTAAGCCAAATTGCTCGGCAATTGGAATAAATGCATTAGGGGGGATAAGTCCTTTGGTTGGATGATTCCATCTTATTAATGCCTCAGCACCCACAAGGGTTCCATCAATTGCTAATTGTGGCTGAAAATAAGCACAAAACTCATCGCACGCGATAGCCCTGACAATGTCAGTTTCAAGCTCAGTTTGATTTTCCAGTAAGGTTTGCAGTGCGGGGTCGTAAAAGCTACTACTATTACCGCCTTTCATTTTAGAGAGATACATAGCGGTATCTGCAAATTTTAAAATATTAGCGGTTATGGCATTGCTCGTGTTAATCAAACAAATACCAATACTACAACTGACCTGAAACGCTAAATCGCCCACTTCAAATTTTTCATAAAAGACACTTTGTACTTTTTTAGCAATCAACTCAGATTCACTATTAGCTTGCTTATGGCTATCACCGACATGCTCGATAAGAATAATAAATTCATCACCACCGACTCGTGCGAGGGTATCTGCCGGGTTCAAAATAGCTGTTAATCGCTGTGATAACTCAACCAGTATTTCATCGCCTGCATTATGACCTAGTGAGTCATTTATGCGTTTAAAATTATCTAAATCTAAAAATAAGAGTGCGCCCGTGTGATCAGACTGCTTAATTCGCTCCACATACATACTGAGCCTATCATTGAGCATTCTGCGATTAGGAAGGTTTGTAAGCGGATCAAAAAATGCTAACCGTTGTACTTCTTCTTCGGCAGCTTTGCGATTAGAGATATCTCTGGCCATCCACACCACATGTCTCAGTGACGGGTTATTAGGCTGGTAACTTTCAAGGGGAGCTGTTCGCCCTTCAAATGTAAGTTGCTTACCTTTTATATTGAGCTGATATTCAAACACTTGAACTTCATTAGTTTGCAGCGTTTTGGCAATTACCTCCATAATAGGATTTGCATCTTCAGGAGGCATAATATCTCTGACATTACGATTAATCACATGCTCTTGGCTTAAATATAAACTTTCATTAGTAGTGCCGTAAACGTTGGTATACTCCCCTTCTTCACTCAAAATAAGAGTTAGATCGGGAAGTACTTTTGCGAAGGCTTTAAACTTTTCATTACTTTGCTGTAATTCAAAAAGCAACGCGTTTAATCTTAGTGACTCGGTGTGCTTTTCTAAAGCAATACTGGTGAAATCAACAAAAAAGTCTATTAACTCTAAATCTTGTGGTGTCGGTGACTTGGCACTGTCATGATAAATTGCAAAAGTGCCTAATATGTCTGATTTTGTTGAAATAATAGGGGTAGACCAACATGACCTTAAACCATAACTTAACGCCATTGCTCTATAATCATCCCATAATGGCGATGTTGTAATATCTGCGGCAATAATACGTTTTTTTTCATAGGCTGCAGTACCGCATGAACCGACAGTTGGCCCTATTTTCACGCCATTAATTGCTTGGCAGTAACCCTGTGCAATATTAGGCGCCGCACTATGAAATAGCTGTTCTCCTTTGAGCGTTAATATAGAGCACTTTGCAGAGGAGTCTTCAATAAGCTCCTCAATAGATAAACAAATATTTTCCAGTACCTCATCAAGTGGCGCACCGAGTGCTATTTTCGATAATATACTTTGTTGCTGAGAAAGCAGCTTTCTGACTCTCATTATTTCAATCAAATTATATTCCTCAACAATCACTAACGCTAAATGCGTCGCTCAATTTTAGGGCCTGTTTATAATAATTTATAATAGTCTTTTGACTATACATAATATTGAAATCAGCATCTATGCTATTTTCGTCTATTTCACGCGCGTTTGCCATTCAATACAAGGTGGCGATTTGAAATGTACTTATCAACAAATCATTTATTTACATACCATCTGTAAATACCCTTTATTAAATACTTTGTTACTTAAAAGTACTGTTTAAAATCATCAAGCTATTTATAATAGCTAAAACATAAATAATCGATGAGGTTAGTGTGCAAATAACACAAGGTATGGAATATTTTTTTTCAGGGTTTAAGTTAATTAGTCAAAAAGGGCTAAAACGCTTTGTACTTATACCCCTACTTATTAATATTTTATTATTTGGTAGCTCCTTATTCTTTTTATTTGGCTGGCTTAGTGATGGCTTTAATGCCGTAACCGCCATGCTCCCAGAATGGCTAAGTTGGCTCGAATGGTTAATGTGGCCAATTGCTGTGCTGGTGGTGCTGTTTACTTACAGTATGTTATTTACCGTTATTACTAACTTTATCGCCGCACCTTTCAATGGCTTACTAAGTGAAAAGGTAGAGCTTTATTTAACTGGTCAAAAAATTAACGACGACGGATTAGCTGATTTAGTTAAAGATGTTCCGCGAATGCTGGGCCGGGAATGGACTAAGCTTTGCTACTACCTCCCACGCGCTATCGGCTTTTTTATTTTATTGTGGGTACTACCTGTGATAGGCCAAGTGCTATGGGTGCTTTTTACCTGCTGGATGCATGCGGTGCAATATAAAGATTATGCTTTTGATAATCACAAAATTAGCTTTACACAAATGAAAAATGACTTAAAAAGCAAACAAGGGTTATCTTATGGGTTTGGCTTTGCCGTGATGCTGCTAACCGCTATCCCATTTGTAAATTTAATTGTTATGCCTGTGGCGGTATGTGGTGCCACACGATTATGGGTTGAAAATTACCGACCACAATACCGTAGTTAAAATAAAAAATGGGCCACCTGGCCCATTTTTTATGCTCGCTAATATATTAACTATATAAGCTCTGTGGCACTTTAGTTACATTTAAGTGCACCGTTATTTCTTCACGATCATGGTATAAATGCTTTGCTTGAAGTTCATAGCTTATGCCGTACTTCGCCATTTCTTCCCTGATCATTTTTAAACATTCATACACACTATCAAAGCGTTTTTTCATTGGTAATTTTAGATTAAAAATAAGCTCTTTTGCATAGGCGTTTACAGCCCAGTCAATCATCAAGTTAGTCACTTTAGTCGGCTTTTCTACCATATCGCAAACCAACCAAGTGATGTTTCTTTTTTCTGGACGGTATTTAAAACCATCTTCTCTAAAATGCTTTACTTGACCCGTTTCCATTAAACTTTCATTCATTGGGCCGTTATCTATCGCGCTAACAAACATACCACGGCGAACTAACTGATAAGTCCAGCCACCTGGGCATGCACCTAAATCAACGCTGCGCATCCCAGCTTGTACCCGCGACTCACGCTCTTGCTCAGGAATAAACACGTTAAACGCTTCATCTAACTTAAGCGTTGAACGACTTGGGCCATCGCTTGGCATACGTAAACGTAAGATCCCCATAAAAAAAGGAGAATTGTTATAACTATATGAGTAACCCACATACGCAGTATTATTAGCTAAAAACAGCACATGCATTACTGGGCGATTTGCTTTTGGTTCACGCAATACGGTGTTTTGTTTCTCAAGGGCTTTTTTAAGCGGAGTTGATATTTTTTTACAAAAAGTCAGTAACTCTTTGCCCTCGTTGGTATCGGGTGTTTCGACACGCAGCTCAGAACACAAAGTAAAATCTTTTGCAGCATCTACAATAGCGCCTACTCTATCTTCTACGGGCATATTTTCAATTAGGTTACCGGCAAACCATTGGCGTGCAAATACCATATTTTTAAAATCAACTTTTTTGATTATTTCGTCGCTGTGCTGCGTTTCAAAACATTCATAAATAACATAACCGGTATTTGGTTTTGCTTTTACATACCCAGCAAATCCTTGTTCGGCAGCGTGAAACGTTATTTCAGCAGCGGCATCGTTTTCAAAACCACTACGACAGTAAATCACAACACTAGACATATTAACCCTTAAACTCTTTAAAACTTAAATCGTGCAACTTGCACTAAAATAACTATCCAACCAATAATAAAGCACAGCCCACCCAAGGGGGTAATTGGGCCCAGCCACTTCAACCCTGTTAAGGCCAATAAGTATAAGCTGCCACTAAATAACAATGTACCAGCAATAAAAAAACCACCCGCCATGCTGAGGTGCATACCCCACTTAATTAAAATAGCCACTGCAATTAACGCCAGCCCATGTACCATTTGATACTCAGCGGCGGTTTTAAAAATACCAATGGAGTACTCTGATAAACGACCTTTCAGACCATGAGCAGCAAATGCGCCCAGTATCACTGAAAGCATGCAAAAAAAGCTGCCTGCTAATAAAAATAGTTTAATCATGTTTATCCTCTTTTAAATTTTCAAGCGTATTCTTTATAAAGCTTGCTGCCTGTATTGCTGCAGCATTCAGGTTTTCCTGCTCAGTCACGCCACTTTTTTTACGCGGTTTTAGTGAGTGGTCACCATCCGTTAACCATATATACTTTGGCTGCTTTGGCATGACCATTGTGGCAAGCTCTTCGCGGGTGCCAAAGGTATCCCTTTCCCCTTGTAATACTAAAAAAGGACACGGTATGTCTGCAAAATGATCTGTACGCAGTTTTTCTGGCTTGCCCGGAGGATGAAACGGATAACCAAACGCAAGCACACCTAAAACAGGATGAGAGGTCGAACAGGCAAGCATCGATGCCATGCGCCCGCCCATTGATTTACCCCCTATAAATAGCGGTAAATTTGCATCAGCTTGAGTCACTATATGTTCAAAATAAGTAAGTAGTTTAGGCGCTCGATCTGGTGGGCGACGTTTGTTAGTTTGTTTAGCAATTTGCATATATTCAAAATCAAACAAGCCAACGTCAATACCGTACTCACTGAGATGTTTAGCCATGATTTGCATAAACTCAGAATCCCTGCCAGCCCCTGCGCCATGAGCAAATATAAACTGTGCGATTGCCGGTTGCTGACTACTTCTAACCCATTCGATGCTCATTAATATTCTTGCTCCTGCTCAACTAAACTTAACATCCAGTCTTTAAACGATACAATTTTGCCTAACTCATTTTGTGACTCACGGATCACTAAGTAATAGGCATTCTTACTCTCTAAGCTGTGATTGAACGGGATCACTAAACGTCCGGCATCAATATCTGGTTTTGCTAGTACGCTGTTACCAATTGCAACACCTTGGCCATGTACCGCAGCTTGTAACACCATAGATGAATGACTAAATATAGGTCCTTGGTTAACTTGTACATTACGTACGCCGGCGGTTTTCATCCAGGTTTTCCAGTTTTTACGGGTGGTGTCATGTAGCAAGGTATGGTTTGCTAAATCACTGGGTTGGTTAAGCGCTCTGGGGCCATTTAACAGTAATGGGCTACATAACGGCACTAAATACTCAGTGTGCAGTTTATAGGCTTGCACCCCACTCCAATGACCGCGACCATAATAAATTGAGATATCAACATCGTCTGTTAACGAGTTTTCATCCTGATCTTGGGCTTTAATTCGCACATCAATTTCTGGGTGTAATTCGTTAAATAAGCTCAATCGAGGAATAAGCCATTGAATCGCAAAACTGGGGGTTAAACTTACGGTTAACGAGCCTTTGGCACCACGGGCTAGTAGCTTTTCAGTTGCATCTATTAGCTGAGTAAAAATTTCTTTAATATCTAAAAAATAACCTTGGCCTTCTTCGGTTAATAATAACGAGCGATTTTTACGTAAAAACAGCTTTAAGCCTAAATGCTCTTCAAGCGTTTTTATTTGATGACTCACCGCAGCTTGCGTGACATACAACTCTTCTGCGGCTTTAGTAAAGCTTAAATGACGTGCTGCAGCTTCAAAAGCTTTCAGCGCGTTTAATGGAGGAACTCGTCTTGACATGGCAACCAAGCTTAGAATTAGTTTTTCTTATGCGGTGAATTATATACCTATGCTGGGAAAGAGTATATTCAAGCCACAAAAAAAGCGACCTAAGTCGCTTTTTAATGAGTTAATCACTTCTTTATAAATCACTAGCACTGGTATCAAGGGGAGCAAAGCTTTTGATTAGATCATCAACCGCTTTCATTTGCGATAAGTACCCTTCTAACTTGCTCAATGCTAATGCACAGGGGCCATCACATTTTGCTTCATTTGGATTGGGGTGTGCTTCAATAAATAAGCCTGCAATACCCAGTGCCATACCGCTACGGGCAAGTTCTGCTGCTTGAGCACGACGACCATCGGCTGAATCAGCTCGACCGCCAGGACGCTGCAGCGCATGAGTGGCATCAAAGATAACGGGAGCCATGGTTTTCATATCATCCATGCCCAGCATATCAACCACTAGGTTGTTGTAACCAAAGCTTGAACCACGTTCACACAAGGCTACATTATTATTTCCGGCTTCATTAAATTTAGTAATGATATGACGCATTTCATGTGGGGCTAAAAACTGTGGCTTTTTCACATTAATAATCGCGCCTGTTTTAGCCATTGCAACCACCAAGTCTGTTTGACGAGCCAAAAACGCCGGTAGCTGAATAACATCAACAACCTCTGCAACCGGTGCTGCCTGATGAGGTTCATGCACATCGGTGATAAGCGCAATATTAAAGGTATTTTTAATCTCTTCAAATATCTTTAAGCCTTCTTCCATGCCTGGACCACGATAAGAATTGATGGACGAGCGATTGGCTTTATCAAATGATGCTTTGAATACATAAGGAATATTTAATTTAGTGGTCACTTCAACATAATGCTCGGCAATACGCATCGCTAAGTCTCGTGATTCAAGCACATTCATGCCACCAAATAAAACAAAAGGTTTATTATTTGCCAGTTCTATTTCATTGATATTAATAACTTGGTTGTTCATTTTAATTCCTTATGGTGCAACTGCTTGCATCATTAATCCACAAATATATGCCATATATGTACCTACACCATAGCCAAGTACAGCTAATAATACGCCGACCGGTGCCAGTGACGGATGAAACGCAGCGGCCACAACAGGGGCAGACGCTGCGCCACCTACATTGGCCTGTGAGCCAACAGCCATATAAAATAACGGCGCTTTAATTAATTTAGCCACAATGAGCATTAAACTTGCGTGAGTTAACATCCAAATTGCACCAATAACAAAATACATCGGTGAATCAAAAATCGCCATTACATTCATATGCAGGCCAATCGATGCCACTAAAATATACAAAAAGGCTGACGCCACTTTCGATGAACCAAACGCCTCAATATGGCGTACTTTGGTAAACGATAAGCAAATACCTATCGTCGTTGATATAACAATAAGCCAAAAGAACTTACTGTTTAAACTGTATTCTTTTGCCCACGCATAATTATTGGCAAAGAAGGGTCCTAAAATATCTGCACAAAAGTGCGCTAAACCGGTAATACCAAAGGCAATAGCTATAATCATCATGTAATCATTTAGCGTTGGCATACGCGCATGCTCTGCATGGTATTTTTCAACACGTTGCTTTAAGTCTTCAATCGCGGTGGTATCTGCACCGGCTTTAGCGTCAATCGCTTTATGATTAGCTGCCATTAATAATAATACTGCCATCCATAAATTAGCCACTATCACATCCACGGTGACCATGGCTGAGAAAATATCGCCACCCACTTCAAACATTTCTTTCATAGATGCTTGGTTTGCACCGCCACCAATCCAGCTACCTGCAATGGTTGTCATACCACGCCAAACAGCGTCAGGGCCATGTCCACCTACCGCTTCTGGATAAACAGCACTCATTATTAAAATAGCTAATGGGCCACCAATCACAATACCTGCGGTGCCGGTTAAAAACATAATTAATGCTTTAGGACCTAAATTAATAATCGCTTTTAAATCAATACTGATGGTAAGCAAAATTAAACACGCAGGCAGTAAATATCGCGAAGCGACGTAATACACGTTAGATTGAGAACCATCAACAATACCAAAGGTATTTAACAATGATGGCAAAAAATAACACAACAATAATGCCGGTACATATTTATAAAATGCCACAAGACCTGGGCGTTGACTATTTGAGGTTTTGAAAATAAACCCTAAAATAATCGCCAATAAACCAAGTACAACGGCATCATTGGTAATTAATGCAGTTTGGGGATCAGCCATAACATTTCCTATTTTTTATTCTTAGTGGTGAGTTTTATGATTGTCTTCAAGTTCTTCAATTTGATGTAGAATGATTTCAATAGCAGGATCATCAGGACATTCATCAACAAAAAACTGTAAATCATCTCGTGCCATTTTAGGGCAGCCAAGCTGATTTAGTAAATAACCTCTGTCGCGTCGCTCATAGGGATCATCACCTAATATTTCCATTAATAAATCAACGCAAGTTAACGCATGACCAAATTTATTTTCACTAATGAAAGACCATTTTTGCTGCGCTAAAAATAATTTATACACTTCGTCTTCAAAAATAAGCTCTAAAGGCTCTTGTTCTTGAGGATTTTCTTCATCAATATTTTCAGGAATGATGTACCAACTTTGTTGGCCACTGCTAGGGTCAACAAGATAACCCTCTTCATCACTCATTGCGACGTGAATGCCCACTTCGCCTTGAGTTATACTTACACTGGCATCGAGTTTAGCATGCTGTAAAAAGTGGCATAACAAAATAGCTAAGGTTGTCGGTGTGCCACTGCGCATAGACAAGGTATAGCTGATGCTATTTAACTTATACTCAGGAACTTTCAAGCTTGATGCACTAAATAGCCACTCACTATAAAAGCTATCAAGTAGTTTATCTAGGCGATCGTGTTCGTCCGGCATCTGCTGACAAATAGCCTCTATTTGCTGCTCAAACGCAGTAAGTATTTCAAGACTTGGTGTTAAGTCTATTTGAGAATCCCATTTAGCTTCCGCTTTGATACAACGATATATAGCCGGCGGCAAAAAATCATCGTAAGCATCTTCTATATAAGATTCATCGTGTTCATCAAACCCGAGGGTGGTCATTCATACTACAACATTCTAGAAAACGAGGACGTAGTTTACCTAATTTTAAAGCTAGATACCAATAATCAGAAATGAATTGAAGAGGTAAGCTTTACACCTTTGGTGTGCAAAGCTTAAATAGGCATTGTTAATTATAACAACAGCGGGGCTTTAGCTGTTGCTAAGTAACCAATAGCTGAAATAACAGCGGTGTTAAGTACTAAAAATACAACTTTTGGAACGGTTGTCGTTTGTTTAGCGCTAATAATACCCACAACAATATAAACGATAACTAGAATAATTTTTTCTAATAACCAAAGCTGCTCTAATGGGTTTATTTTAGCCATTGCCATTAAACCGATGGCTGAAACAATCAATAAAGTGTCTATACTGTGGCTACCAATAAAAACCAACTTATTTTTGGCAAGGCTGCCACTGCCCATACGAGAAAAAGAACGTACGTAAAATAAAATAATACTCACTAGCGCAATGGCCATGTGTGAGTGTTTTAATGCTAAATAATCCATAGGTATTGTTACTTCTGTTTAGTTATGTGTTTTGTCAGGAAAGCGTAAAAGTACCGCTTCAAGGTCTTCAAGTTTATCATTAAATACATCAACAAGTTTAGGATCAAAATGCGTTCCTTTATTTGCGTTTATCTCCGCAACCGCTTCTTCAAGTGTCCACGCACCTTTATAACAACGTTTATGGCGCAGTGCATCATACACATCAGCCAATGCCACTATTCTGGCAAAAATATCAATACGCTCCCCCTTTAATCCACTAGGGTAACCAGAACCATCCCACTTTTCGTGGTGCTGCTGTGCGATTAATGCCCCTGCGCTGACTATTTTACGCGGTGAATCTTTCAAAATAGCATAGCCTTTTCCAGCATGAGTTTTCATAACTTCCCACTCTTCGCTGTTTAACTTGTCAGGCTTATTTAAAATTGCATCCGGAATACCTATTTTACCCACATCATGTAAAGGCGATGCAAAGCGAATTAAATTCGCTTGCTCTTCAGATAACCCGTAGGCTAATGCTAATTCATAACAAATATAAGCAACCCGTTTTACATGATTACCCGTTTCGCACGAGCGCTGTTCAACGGCTTCACTTAAACGATAAACAAGCTCTTGTTGTGTGGCTTCAACTTCAGTGTGTAACTGCACATTTTCAAATGCCAACTGCACATTTTGAGAAAAGATTTCAATTAAGTTTCGTTGTGTATCCGTCAACTTTGACGGCACACCCGATACAAATAACATTGAATTATGGTTAAATTTACTGCTGCAATAAGCAAACAAATAATCATCTCTATACACAATTGCTTTATTAGCAAGGGCCTCTTGGCACGCTAACAGTTGGTTTTCTGGTAGTACGGTTTCTAGCTCTTCTCCCTCGCGCTTCGCAAAATCACCGGTACCAGAGCAAACAATCAGTTTTTTATTCATCTCCTCTGACGGATTTTGTGCAACTAAGGTGGTGGCATACATGGCTTCATCAGCAACGTTTAGTAAAGAAGTAAGCTGCTGCATCACGCCTTCAATAAAGTTATCCATTGAATGGGTTGCAAAAATATTGCGCGAAGCAGTGATTATTTTTTCTAGTCCCTCACGCGATTGCTCAATCGAAATAATATCGCGATACGAGCGAAGACTTGCCATCATAACGGTGAATAATTTTTGTGCGGTGAGTTCAGTTTTAGATTTATAGTCATTAATATCGTAATTTACGATTACTTGGCGCTCGGGTGCTTGGCCTGGCTGCCCGGTTCGTAGAATAATGCGAATATAATTATTTTTAACGGTATCACGAATGTATTTTGCTACTTGCAAACCCGCATCGTCTGTTTCCATAACAACATCGAGTAGGATGATGGCCGCATCAGGATGATCATCAATCAACTTTTTCGCTTCTGCGCCGGAATAAGCACTAATAAACTCCAAGCGTCTATCTTGAAACTTAAAATCACTCAACGCTAAACGCGTAACAGCATGAACCTCGGGTTCATCATCAACAATTAGAACTTTCCATGTTCCTTGCTCTTCACTTACTACTTCAGGTGGTTGTTCATTTGAAAATAAAAAATCTTCCATCACAAAGAGTTCCTTAAAACATATGCAAACAACGGGGCTATTTTTAATAAGTTAAGGCCATTGTCCGAAAGTTACGCGGTCGTTATTACCAAGATCTTTCACTGTGCTTACATTTATAAACGCCATTTGGTTGAATATATGGCGAACAGCTGCACTTTGCTCAAATCCGTGTTCAATTAAAAGATAGCCATTAGAATGTAAATAGTCACGTGATTGCGTAATTATTTGTTTAATATCAGCTAATCCAGCATCATCTGCAACCAATGCAGACAAAGGCTCAAAGCGCACATCACCTTGATGCAAGTGTTTATCGTTATATTCTATATAGGGAGGGTTGGTTACAATTAGATCAAATTTTTTATTATTTAACGCGCTAAACCAATTGCTTTGTTTAACACACACATTATTTATCGCTAATCGTTTTTGATTACGTTTGGCCAGTGCTACCGCATCATCAATACGATCAACGGCAATAATATCCCATGTAGGCATTTCACTACCAAGCGCAAGTGCAATTGCTCCAGTGCCTGTGCCTAAATCGAGCACTTTGGCATCATTTGGTACATTACATGAAAGCGCAAGCTCAACTAAGGTTTCTGTATCAGGGCGAGGAATGAGCGTTGTTGGATTTACTTCAAGCTGTAAACTCCAAAATTCACGACAGCCGGTAATGTGCGAAACAGGCTCGCCGTTTAAACGACGCTCACATGCACGCTCAAACGCTTGTGATTGCTCATCCGTTAATTGTTTTTCTGGCCAAGTAAATAAATAACTACGTGGCTTTTGTAAAATATTAAGCAGTAGTACTTGAGCATCTAACTTTGCGCTATCACTACTTGATGCTAATAAATTAGCACCGGTAGTAATAGCGTTTTCAACAGTGAGGTTCACGATTAATCGTCGCCCATCGCTGCTAATAAGTCGGCCTGATGCTCTTGCATTAGCGGCTCAACCACAGCGCCTAAATCACCGGCTACCACTTCGTTTAAACGATAAAGCGTTAAGTTAATACGGTGATCGGTAATGCGCCCCTGCGGATAGTTGTATGTGCGAATACGCTCAGAACGATCGCCACTGCCCACTAAATTACGACGTTCAGACGCCTCAGCAGCATGACGTTTTTCATCTTCAGCCTGTTGCAAACGCGCCGCCAATACCGACATCGCTTTTGCACGGTTTTTATGTTGAGAGCGCTCATCTTGACACTCAACCACAACACCGGTTGGTAAATGGGTAATACGAATGGCAGAGTCGGTTTTATTAACGTGCTGACCACCCGCGCCCGATGCTCTAAAGGTATCAACTTTAATATCGGCCGTATTGATTTCGATGGCTTCTGCTTCTGGTACTTCAGCCATTACAGCAACAGTACAGGCGGAGGTATGTACGCGCCCTTGTGACTCAGTTTCTGGGACGCGCTGTACACGGTGGACGCCTGATTCAAATTTTAATTGCCCATAAACACCTTCACCGCTGATGTTAGCAATTACTTCTTTGTAACCACCGTGCTCACCTTCGTTGGTGGTAACAACCTCTACTTTCCATTTTTTTGTTTCTGCGTAACGGCTGTACATTCTGAATAAGTCGCCAGCAAAAATAGCAGCTTCATCGCCCCCTGTTCCTGCACGAACCTCTAAAAATACATTGTTGTTGTCTCTCGGATCTTTAGGCAACATAAGCACTTGAATGTCGTCTTCTAAAGTCGAAATCTGTGCTTTTGCTTCTTTATATTCTTCTTGTGCCATTTCGCGCATTTCAGGATCTGAATCTTTTAGCATTTCTTCAGCGCTACTCAAGTCTTCTTGTGCTTGCTGGTATGCTAAAAACGTTTTCACCACTTCTTCAAGCTCAGAGTATTCTTTTGAAAGAGTACGGAAGCGGTTTTGATCACTAATGACCGATGGGTCACTTAGTAGCGCTTGAACTTCTTCGTAGCGCTCAACTAAGGTTTCTAATTTACGATAAACGGACTCTTTCATTTAACTGTTATTCCTGATCTATACCTAACATTTTTTTCAATTGGTTTAACTGAGCCACTTCACCTTTTTTCGCTGCATCTTGGATGGCACGGGTAGGCGCGTGCATTAAGCGATTGGTTAATTTATTGGCCAGCTCTAAAATTACTTTTTCTGCATCTTTACCTGTATTTAGCTGACTAAGCGCCCTATCTACAAGTTCTGCTTTTGTTGTTTGTACATCATTACGGTAATGGCGAATTAAATCCACTGAATCAAGCGAGCGCAACCACATAAAAAACTCTTTGGTGCGCTCACTAATAATAATTTGTGCTTGCTCAGCCGCTTGTTCACGAGCAGCCATGTTTTCACTAACAATCGCTTGTAAGTCATCGACCGAGTACAAGTAGGCGTCGTCGAGTTCACCGACTTGGCTTTCAATATCGCGTGGTACAGCTATATCAATAAACAGCATCGGCTTATAGCGGCGTTGTTTAAGTGCTTGCTCAACTACACCTTTACCAATAATAGGTAAAGTGCTGGCGGTGGAGCTAATCACAATATCAGCTTGATGCAAACGTTCAGGCAATTGTGCCAACGCAATAACATCGGCTGATACTTCATCGGCTAAACTGCGCGCTCTTTCTATTGTTCTGTTGGCAACAGTAATTTTTTGCGGTTCATTTTGGTATAAATGTTTTGCTACCAGCTCTATGGTTTCACCGGCACCAATGAGTAACACCTTGGTTTTATCCAGCTTTCCATAAATATGCTTTGCTAAATTAACTGCCGCAAAGGCAACCGATACTGCACTGGCACCAATGTTGGTTTCGGTACGGACTTCTTTTGCCACCGAAAACGTTTTTTGAAACAAACGATCAAACGTAACGCCCACCGCATCATGAGTTTTGGCACTATTATAGGCTTGTTTTATTTGCCCTAAAATTTGTGGTTCGCCTAACACCAGCGAGTCAAGCCCACAGGCTACACGCATCAAATGGTTTATTGCAGCGCTGTCTTCATGACAGTAGATATTTTTACTCAGTTCATGTTCATCTAAACCATGGAAACTGGCCAACCATTGCAACAATGTTTGGGAATTTTGCTGCGCAAGGCTACAATACACTTCAGTGCGATTACAGGTAGAGACAATAACCGCTTCATTAAAGTCGGCATGGCCACTTAATTGTTGTAGCGCCTCTGAAATTTGCTCAGGCGAAAAGGCCACTTTTTCTCGTAATTCTACGGATGCGGTTTTGTGATTAATACCAAGTGCTATTATGGTCATATCTGCCAAATATTGCTGAGCCCTACTACATAGGCGGCAATTTTATCAAAAATCTCAGGAATATGGAAAGTAAGGAACAACATTTGACTCGACAATATTTTATTTTAACCCTGTTATTTATTTTTTTAACGGGCTGCGCCAATAAAAACAACTACAATACAGAAGCTTACGAAGACTGGAAGTTACGTCTTAGTACACAAAAAACTTGGCAGGTGGAAGGTAAATTAGCGTTTATTAGCCCTGATGAGCGCCAATCTGCTAACTTAAATTGGCAACAAACACAAAATAGTAATCATTTAGTGTTAACCACATTTATTGGCACCCGAATTTTATCGCTCAAACAAACCGCAGTGGGGGCTGAATTAATATTTGATGACCAACCGTATTTTGATACTAATGCGAGTAGACTTTTACAACGCTTAACGGGGTTTACTTTACCGGTAAATAACGCCGGCCCATGGTTAAAAGCCACTATTGACGATCAAACCTTAGAAGTCGATCAATTAGGCCGTGCTAAAAGCGTGTTATGGTTTGATGACGCTGGCAAAAAATGGCAAATAAACTACACCAGTTACATACAAAAACACGGTTTTTGGTTACCTAACGCGCTAACCTTAACACATGAAAAGATTAAAATTAAAATCAAACTCTACGATTGGCAGTTTAACTAATTATGAATACTCCCTTTGAACTTTCGCTGATTGCGCCGGCGAAGCTAAATTTATTTTTACATATTAATGGTCGCCGTGATGATGGCTATCATGAATTAGAAACCCTGTTTACATTTTTGAACTATGGCGACGAGCTCCATTTTACGCTTACTAATGATAAAAATATTAGTATTAGCGGTGACACCCATGGCATTGCACTAACTGACAACTTAATTTATAAAGCAGCTTTATTATTGCAAACTCAGTGTAAAGTGAATTTAGGTGCAAAAATAAATTTAACTAAACGTTTGCCTATGGGCGGAGGTGTTGGTGGTGGTTCATCCGATGCCGCAACAACACTTTTAGCGCTAAATACACTATGGAATACCGCTCTTACATTAGATGAACTTGCAGATTTAGGCTTGAAGCTCGGTGCAGACGTACCTGTATTCATTAAAGGTAAAAGTGCCATAGCACATGGCGTTGGCGAGCAATTAGAGTATGTTAAATTGCCACAAAAATGGTACTGCGTAGTTTTTCCAAACCAGCATGTCAGTACTGCACAAATATTTACTCACCCCGATTTAAAACGTGACACGCCTAAACTTTTAGGTGACTGGCAACAGCAGGTTTTAACTAACGATTGTGAGCCTTTAGTGAAAAAGCTGTGTCCCGAGGTTGAAAAAACCCTGCAGTGGTTGCTAAAATACGCCCCATCAAAGATGACCGGAACAGGTTCATGTTGTTTTGTTGAATTTGCTAGTCAAGTTCAAGCACAAGATGTACTTGCTAACCTCCCCCATACTTGGCAGGGATTTATCGCATCAAGCGTTAATACTTCTCCTGCTCACACGGAGTTAGCCGCCATCATTGATAAATGAAGTAACGTACAAGTAATCATAAGTTAACCTACTTTGTTCATTCAATGTAAGTTAGTCCAAAAATTCAGTGCCTGAGGAACCCTACCGTGCCTGACATGAAGCTCTTCGCTGGTAACGCAACACCTGACCTAGCTCAAAAAGTTGCAAAACGTTTATATATTGAATTAGGCGATGCTGTTGTTGGCCGTTTTAGTGACGGTGAGATCAGTGTTCAAATTAATGAAAATGTTCGTGGCTCGGATGTTTTTATCTTACAATCAACCTGTGCCCCTACTAACGATAACCTAATGGAACTTATCGTTATGGTTGATGCGCTACGCCGTGCATCTGCCGGTCGTATCACTGCTGTTATTCCTTATTTTGGTTATGCTCGTCAAGATCGTCGTGTACGTTCTGCGCGTGTGCCAATTACAGCTAAAGTGGTTGCAGATTTCTTATCAAGTGTAGGTGTTGACCGCGTTCTTACGGTTGATTTACATGCTGAGCAAATCCAAGGCTTCTTCGATGTACCAGTAGATAACGTATTTGGCAGCCCGGTATTATTAGAAGATATGAAAAACCGCGACTTTGATGACGTGGTTGTTGTATCACCTGATATTGGTGGTGTTGTACGTGCCCGTGCAATTGCAAAACTATTAAACGATACCGACCTAGCTATTATTGATAAACGTCGCCCTCAAGCTAATGTTTCTCAAGTAATGCATATTATTGGTGACGTTGAAGGTCGTGATTGTATTATTGTTGATGACATGATTGATACCGGTGGTACATTGTGTAAAGCAGCTGAAGCTCTTAAAGAGCATGGTGCTAAACGCGTATTTGCTTACGCTACTCACCCTATTCTTTCTGGTACAGCTGCAGAAAACTTACGTAACTCTGTGATTGATGAAGTGATTGTAACTGACTCAATTCCACTGTCTGACGAACTAAAAGCGCTTGATATTGTAAAAGTATTAACACTTGCAGATATGTTAGCAGAGACTATTCGTCGCATTAGCAACGAAGAATCTATCTCGGCAATGTTTGAACACTAAAGTTAAACATTAATGAGTATAAAAGCGCCTTTTGGCGCTTTTTTTGTAAGCGATGTTTATTTTATAAACCCGCAGTGGTATGATAGCGCGCCTTTTGGCTAGGGACCTTGGTCGCAAAGGCCCTAACACTTTTAATTATTGGAGACATCATGTCTAACACAACTTATACTTATGACGCTGAACTTCGCGTAGAAACTGGTACTGGTGCGAGCCGCCGCCTACGTCGCGAAGACAAAGTGCCGGCAATCCTTTATGGAGCTGATAAAGAAGCGGTATCGCTTACTTTTGCTCATAAAGATATGATCAAAGCACAAGAAGACGAAGGCTTTTACACTCACATCCTTACATTAAATGTAGGTGGCGAGAAAGTTGAAGCAATCTTAAAAGATATCCAACGTCACCCTTTCAAGCCTAAGCTTACTCACCTTGATTTCCAACGTGTAGACGCAACTCATAAACTAGTAACTAAGGTTCCTTTACACTTCATCGGTGAAGAGAAAGTAACTAAGTTAGGTGCAACTGTTGTTCACCAGTTAACTGAAGTTGAGATTTCTTGTCTTCCTAAGTCACTTCCAGAATTCATCGAAGTAGACGTATCTGATCTTGTTGCTGGTGATTCAATCCACCTTACAGATCTTGCGTTCCCTAAAGGTGTTCAATCTGTTGAGCTTGGTAAAGGCGAAGGCCACGATCAGTCTATCGTTACTATCAAAGCTAACAAAGCAGCTCCAACTGAAGACGACGCTTCAGACGCTGCAGAATAATATTTAAGGTCTCGCACCTTGAATTCTATTCAAATGCTTGTGGGCCTGGCTAATCCAGGCCCCGAATACTCAAATACACGCCACAACGCAGGTGCTTGGTTCATTCAAGAACTCGCTGCACGCTACAACTGCACGCTAAAACACGACCCTAAATATCACGGCCTTACTGGTAAAGTGATTATTAAAGGCAAAGAATTCAAATTACTGATCCCCACCACTTACATGAACTTAAGTGGCAAAGCGGTGAGTAGTTTAGCCAATTTTTTTAAAATCCCCGTGGAAGACATACTTGTTGCCCATGATGAATTGGATTTAGACCCGGGCGTTGCTAAATTAAAAAAAGGCGGCGGACATGGCGGTCATAATGGCTTAAAAGACATTATTGCAAAAATGGCAAATCAAAAAGACTTTATGCGCTTACGCATAGGTGTAGGTCATCCAGGACATCGCGAAATGGTCACCGGTTGGGTGCTTGGTAAAGCAGCCAAGGACGATCAAGAAAAAATGGATGCCGCAGTTGATGAAGCAGTTCGTTGTATGGAAATACTTGCTAAAGACGGTGTGTTAAAAGCACAAAACAGACTACATTCGTTTAAACCCTAATTTTTGGGTATACGTACGCACGTATTAAACGAATCTAAACAAGGTATCTTACTATGGGTTTTAAATGTGGCATCGTTGGCTTGCCTAATGTTGGTAAATCAACACTTTTCAATGCATTGACTAAAGCGGGTATTGAAGCCGCTAACTTTCCTTTTTGTACCATTGAACCTAATACAGGTGTGGTACCGGTGCCAGATCCTCGCCTAGACGAACTTGCTAAAATTGTTAACCCGCAACGTATTATTACAACTAGTATGGAATTTGTGGATATTGCAGGTTTAGTTAAAGGTGCATCGAAAGGTGAAGGCCTAGGCAATCAGTTTTTAGCAAATATTCGTGAAACAGATGCGATTGGCCATGTAGTTCGTTGTTTTGAAGATGAAAACGTTATTCACGTTGCTGGTACTATCGACCCTGCGGACGATATTGACGTGATCAACACCGAGCTAGTACTTGCTGATATGGACAGTGCTGATAAAGCAATATTCCGTAATGCGAAAAAAGCAAAAGGTGGCGATAAAGACGCAAAAGAGCAAAATGCGGTACTTGAAAAAGTAAAAGTGCATCTTGATGAAGGCTTAACTTTACGTTCTTTAGCACTAACAAAAGAAGAAAAAGCAGCCATTGCGCCTATTAACTTCTTAACTATCAAGCCAACTATGTATATTGCTAACGTGGCTGAAGACGGATTTGAAAATAACCCACTACTTGACCGTGTCCGTGAAATAGCGGCTGCTGAGGATGCGGTTGTTGTACCTGTGTGTGCAGCTATCGAATCTGAGCTATCTGAGCTTGACGAAGAAGACAAATTAGAGTTTATGGCTGACCTAGGTCTTGAAGAGCCAGGGCTTAACCTTGTTATTCGTGGTGGCTATGAGCTACTACATTTGCAAACTTACTTTACTGCGGGTGTAAAAGAAGTACGTGCATGGACTATCCCAGTAGGTGCAACAGCGCCACAAGCAGCAGGTAAAATTCATACCGACTTTGAACGTGGCTTTATCCGCGCACAAACAATTGCTTTTGATGACTTTATTGCATTTAAAGGTGAAAGCGGTGCAAAAGAAGCAGGTAAAATGCGCCAAGAAGGTAAAGAGTACATCGTTAAAGATGGCGATGTAATGAACTTCTTGTTCAACGTATAATTAAACATGGTACCACGTTAAGTGGCTCATTGTTTTTTAAAGGCTCGTTTTTACGAGCCTTTTTATTTTTCAGCCGAATAAAAGTAATAATTAGTCTACCCTTACTATAGGCTTTGAATTGTAAGGCAAAGCCAAAATTACAATACAAAGCTCACAAAGAGTGTTAAAAAAAGCAACGTTTTAATTAAAAAGTAGCCGGTTAGCCTATTTTTCCTGCAAACAAACCAACTTAAGTGTTTTTTTACAAAAAAGGTGTTGACGAATTTGGGGCATATCAGCATAATACGCCCCGCACTCAGCGATGAAGTGTTAACAAAAAAGATGGCTAAGTAGCTCAGCTGGTTAGAGCACATCACTCATAATGATGGGGTCACAGGTTCAAATCCCGTCTTAGCCACCATTTACTTTTTGTTGCTCAATGAAGAGTTTAAAATAACTACCATTTCTTTGATTTATTCAAAGTGATAATACGGGAGTTGAGGAATTAGCAGTTGTCTTGAATTAGACGCTGGATTTAGGTTCTAAAACATTGTTACCTGTATACTCGATGCGGGAGTGGCGGAATTGGTAGACGCGCTGGATTTAGGTTCCAGTATCTTAGGATGTGAGAGTTCAAGTCTCTCCTTCCGCACCATATTCTTGATAAGAATTAAAACTATCAATTGTTTATTGTTGGGATATCGCCAAGCGGTAAGGCACCAGGTTTTGATCCTGGCATTCCCAGGTTCAAATCCTGGTATCCCAGCCAACAATGGCTAAGTAGCTCAGTTGGTTAGAGCACATCACTCATAATGATGGGGTCACAGGTTCAAATCCCGTCTTAGCCACCATTTCTTTTTTTGAAGTGGCTCTGCAAGAGTTAAAATTGCAGCTCAATGAAGAGTTTAAAATAACTACCATTTCTTTGATTAATTCAAAGTGATAATGCGGGAGTGGCGGAATTGGCAGTTGTCTTGAATTAGACGCTGGATTTAGGTTCTAAAACAGTATGACCTGCATACTCGATGCGGGAGTGGCGGAATTGGTAGACGCGCTGGATTTAGGTTCCAGTATCTTAGGATGTGAGAGTTCAAGTCTCTCCTTCCGCACCATATTCTTTGATAAGAATTAAAATTATCAGCAATTTCTTAGTTGGGATATCGCCAAGCGGTAAGGCACCAGGTTTTGATCCTGGCATTCCCAGGTTCAAATCCTGGTATCCCAGCCAACTTCTTCTACCAAAGAATGTTGAATTAAGAAATACTCTGTTAAGAGTATAGACATAAATTTGTATGCGGGAGTGGCGGAATTGGTAGACGCGCTGGATTTAGGTTCCAGTATCTTAGGATGTGAGAGTTCAAGTCTCTCCTTCCGCACCATATTCTTGATAAGAATTAAAATTATCAGCAATTTCTTAGTTGGGATATCGCCAAGCGGTAAGGCACCAGGTTTTGATCCTGGCATTCCCAGGTTCAAATCCTGGTATCCCAGCCAACTTCTTCTACCAAAGAATGTTGTATAAGAATAAGAACTGCGGGAGTGGCGGAATTGGTAGACGCGCTGGATTTAGGTTCCAGTATCTTAGGATGTGAGAGTTCAAGTCTCTCCTTCCGCACCATGTTCTTAATTAGAACTAAAACTCATCCAAATTTAGAGTTGGGATATCGCCAAGCGGTAAGGCACCAGGTTTTGATCCTGGCATTCCCAGGTTCAAATCCTGGTATCCCAGCCAATTTGCATGTTTCTTTGATTGCCCCCCACACTAGCTTCAAAACCACTAATATTTTTACTTTTATAACCCAATACCACATTTTTCAAATATAAAAAAAAGACCCAAATTTGAGCCTTTTCACCAACTAACTAAGCTCACCACTTATTGCGTATTTTAATACCCAGTTTTTTACCGGCCCTGTATTATTAGCTAACTTTAAAAATGTGCTGCGCGCCCATTTTAATGGGGTTATTTGGTTTGAGAAACCAAAGTAGCAAGCATCCATCATACTCATCATTAATAAATTAGCGTTACGACGACTACGTTCGTACTCTTTAAGCATTAGCGGGCAACCTACATCATCAGCTGTACGCAACACTTCAGCTAAGGCAGCCACATCTTGAAAGCCTAAATTAACGCCCTGTCCTGCCAGAGGATTAATGGTGTGCGCCGCATCACCCACTAAAACGAGTCGCCCTTGTGAATAATTATTGGCATGCTGCCTTGCTAGAGGAAATATAGCATGGCTTTGTACTTCAAAATCACCAGCGAGCTTTGGAAACTTTTCAATAATATGAGCTTTTAATGCGCTAGGTTGTAGGGCTTTAAATGCTTTGAGGGTATTTGCATCGTCATACCAAATTAAATTTGCATAAGGTGCTTGCATAGGTAAAAACGCAACGGGCCCTGTAGGTGTAAACTGCTGCCATGTTTTAACTTGTTGCGGTGCATCGAGCTTTATTAGCACGCCCATACAATGCTGCTGATATTGCCACCCAGTTATACCAATATTGGCTTTGCTACGTAATTGTGATTGCCCACCATCGGCTGCAATCACTAAATCAGCAGTATAGCTTTGTTCGTTATAGTGTAAGGTAATGCTATCAGGGTTTTGCTCTATTGCAGTTAAAGCCGATGCAGGATTAATCATTTCAATATTATGCTGCCCAAATTGCTGCCATAAGCTTGCTTGAATTAACTTATTCTCGATTAAATGACCTAAATGCGTGGTATTGATGGCATGGCAATCAAATACTAAATGATCGTTACCACGCTCAAAAGCTTCTAATCGCTCATAGGGAGCGAGTCTATTTTCGCGCAGCAATGGCATAGCACCGAGCTGATCAAGCAGTTTTTCCGAAAAGCGGTTAATAGCTGATACTCGTATATCAACTACATCACTGCTAAGCACTAGTGATGCATCTATTGGGTGTTTTTCAATAACACGTACAGCTTTGCCTTGTTGCGCTAATTTAATAGCTATAGCGGCACCAACCATGCCGCCCCCTACTACAATTACATTACTTTTAGCCATGTCTTTCATCATTTTACTTCTGACTTAACTCTACTTTGATTGTATCGTAATTAGTTTGCTCTGTGTGAGCGCTTCGCTTAATTCTCTTATTAAACCCATACTATATTGATTTCAGATCACAAACATGAAATCTATACTTGGTTTTGAGCGTGTATCCAGCTAAAATACGCGTCCTTTAAGTCGAGCAAAATTTAATAATTGCGCCACTTATACCTGTTTCTAGCACATGTTTGTGCCACTATCGAATTGAACACGAGGCTATATTTCAATGAGCAAAAAGCTGCATATTAAAACCTGGGGTTGTCAGATGAACGAATACGACTCTCAGAAAATGGCTGATCTTCTAGATGCGACCAACGGCTATCAGCTAACTGAAGAAGCTGCTGATGCTGATGTTATATTACTTAACACCTGTTCAATTCGTGAAAAAGCGCAAGAGAAAGTATTTCACCAACTAGGTCGTTGGAAGTTATTAAAAGATGACAAACCAGACCTGATTATTGGTGTTGGCGGCTGTGTAGCATCGCAAGAAGGCGATTCAATTCGTCAACGCGCGCCGTTTGTCGATGTTATTTTTGGCCCACAAACATTGCACCGTTTACCTGAAATGATCAAACAAGTGCAAGGTAACAAAGGGTCATCAGTGGTTGATATTTCATTCCCAGAGATTGAAAAATTTGACCGTCTTCCTGAGCCAAAAGCGGAAGGTCCTACTGCGTTTGTATCAATTATGGAAGGGTGTTCTAAATACTGTACTTTCTGTGTTGTACCTTACACCCGTGGTGAAGAAGTAAGCCGCCCTGTTGATGATGTATTATTAGAAGTTGCACAGTTAGCCGAGCAAGGCGTACGTGAAGTTAACCTATTAGGTCAAAACGTAAATGCATACCGTGGAGATACACACGATGGTGAAATTTGCTATTTCTCAGATCTAATTCGTTTAGTGGCTGCAATTGACGGGATTGACCGTATTCGTTACACCACCTCGCACCCTGTAGAGTTTACACCTGACATCATTGACGCTTATGCCGATGTGCCTGAGCTGGTTGATCACTTACACCTTCCAGTACAAAGTGGCTCAGATCGTGTTTTAAACTTAATGAAACGCGGCCATACTGCACTTGAGTACAAATCAACTATTCGTAAGCTACGTAAAATTCGCCCTAACTTAAGTATGTCGTCAGATTTCATCATAGGTTTCCCAGGTGAAAGCAAGGCCGATTTTGAAGCGACCATGAACCTTATCAACGATATTGGTTTTGATATGAGCTTTAGCTTTATTTACAGTGCACGCCCAGGTACGCCAGCGGCCGATTTGCCAGATGACGTAACCGAGCAAGAGAAAAAAGAGCGCCTGTACTTATTACAAAACCGTATTACACAAATGGCACAGCAAATTAGCCGCCAAATGTTTGATACCGAACAACGTATTTTAGTTGAAGGTCCTTCTAAGAAGAACCCGATGGAACTACGTGGCCGAACTGAAAACAACCGTGTAGTTAACTTTGTTGGTCCACACACAGTGATCGGTCAGTTTGTTGATGTACGTATTACCGAGGCACTACCAAACTCTTTACGTGGCGATTTAATTCGTACAGAATCAGAAATGAACTTACGCCGCGAAATTGCCCCTTCTGCTATTTTAACCAAAGCAGCGAGCGAGCAAAAAACCGAGACAGCTAACGAAATTGGCGTTGCTACTTTCGTACCTTAGTTGCAAAAATTCATTGCGTCAGTTAACGCTGGCGCACTGTAATAGGAAGTAATTTTGAGTAATCAGTTAAAAACATTAGAGATTTATTTAGAACCTGCCGACAACAAACGCCTTTCTTCATTATGTGGCCCGTTTGACGAAAACATCAAACAAATTGAACGCCGTCTAGGTGTTGAAATTATTCATCGTGATAACTTTTTTAAAGTAACCGGTAAACTACACAGTAGCGCCGGCGCGGTAGAGATCTTAAAAAACCTTTATATTGATACTCAGCCTGTACGTGGGGAAATTGGCGAAATTGAGCCTGACAACGTCCATTTAGCCATCACTGAGTCTAAAGCGCTTGAGCAAGACACCTCAAGTAGCGCCTACGGCAAAGAAATGATGATTAAAACCCGTCGTGGCGTGATTAAACCGCGTAACGATAACCAAGGCTCATATGTTGCTAATATTTTGCACCACGACATTACCTTTGGTATTGGCCCTGCGGGTACAGGTAAAACCTATCTTGCCGTTGCGGCGGCAGTTGATGCACTCGAGCGCCAAGAAATACGTCGTATATTGCTCACTCGCCCTGCGGTTGAAGCGGGTGAAAAACTTGGCTTTTTACCCGGTGATTTAAGCCAAAAAATAGACCCTTACTTACGCCCACTTTACGATGCCTTATTTGAAATGCTTGGCTTTGAGCGTGTTGAAAAGCTGATTGAAAAAAACATCATCGAAATTGCTCCACTGGCTTATATGCGCGGACGCACACTTAATGATGCGTTTATTATTTTAGATGAAAGCCAAAATACCACCACAGAGCAAATGAAAATGTTCTTAACTCGTATTGGCTTTAATTCTAAAGCGGTGATCACCGGCGACATAACCCAAGTTGATTTACCTCGGGGAGCGCGCTCTGGCCTTCGTCATGCTATTGATGTGTTAGATGGCGTTGATGAAATTAGCTTTAACTTTTTTAAATCGCATGATGTAGTACGCCACCCTGTGGTAGCACGTATCGTTGAAGCCTATGAGCGCAACGACGAACGTGAGCGCCTTAAGCGATTAGAAAAACAACAAGCTAAAGAAGCGCTTGCCTCTCATGAGCAACCTGCGACTAAAGAGTAATACAGTGAAAACAGAACTTGATTTACAAATCGCGTGTGAGTTTGACAACTTACCCAGCCTTGAGCAGTTTGCAATGTGGGCCGATAAAGTACTTAGCCAATACCGCGATGAGTCTGAGCTGACCATTGTCATTAGCGATGAAGCACAGTCACAACAGCTCAATAATGACTACCGCGGTAAAAATAAGCCTACCAACGTATTATCGTTTGAATTTGAAGCGCCACCGGGTATTGATATCCCACTTGTGGGTGACTTAATTATTTGTCCAGCCATCGTTTTGGCTGAGGCCCAAGAGCAAGAAAAGTCATTTCATGACCACTTTGCCCATATGGTTATTCATGGATGCTTGCATTTACTTGGATTTGACCATATAAAGAGTGAAGATGCGTTAGAGATGGAAAGTATAGAAAAGCAATTACTTGCTGAACTAAACATAGCAGACCCATACCGGGACGATATTTAAATAAACGGAGCAATTAGACGTAATGAGCGACGATAACTCGCAATCTAGCCAGGGTTCTTCTGGCAGGACTTGGCTGGGCCGTATAACCCACATGTTGCAAGGGGAACCCCAGAATAGAGAAGAGCTGGTTGAGGTGATTGCCGATGCCCAAGAGCGGGATGTAATCGATCCTGAAACCAAAGAAATGATTGAAGGTGTGCTTGGTGTGTCTGAGCTTAAAGTGCGAGATATTATGATACCGCGCTCACAAATGGTCACCTTGGAAATTGATAGCCCGCTTGAAGAGCATATACCTATGATGGTTGACTCTACCCACTCTCGTTTTCCGGTTGTGTGTGAAGATAAAGACCATGTAGAAGGGATTTTACTCGCAAAAGACTTATTACCTCTTATTTTAAACAAAGATGAGCATTTACCATCGCTACGTGACTATTTACGTCCTGCTATGGTGGTGCCTGAAAGTAAACGGGTTGATACTCTGCTTAACGAGTTTCGTCAGCAACGCTACCATATGGCAATCGTGATAGACGAATACGGCGGCGTATCTGGTTTGGTCACTATTGAAGATATTCTTGAGATCATTGTTGGCGAAATCGAAGATGAGCACGATGAAGAAGAAGAACAACAAGATATTCGTCAACTAGCTAAACATGTTTACGTTGTGCAGGCACTGACCCCTGTAGATGACTTTAATGAGCATTTTAAATCAGGTTACAGCTCGCAAGACGCCGATACTATTGGTGGTATCGTATTACATGCCTTTGGCCATATGCCGAGTCGTGGCGAAACTATTGATATAGACGGGTTTCAGTTTAAAGTAACTAATTCTGATAACCGTCGTATATTACAACTGCAAGTCACCATTCCTAAGGCTGATGATAACGACAGTGAAGAAACTGCTAACTAGTCTCACCCTACTAGCAAAAGATAAAAAAGCATGGCTCGCACTGGTTGCGGGCCTTGTTTTGACTTTTAGCTACGCGCCTTTTGGTATTTGGCCAATTGTATTTTTTAGCTTGGTCGCATTATTTTATTGTATCCCTGCAAACCTCACTGGAAAAAAACACGCTAAAACCGCGGCTAAATATGGCTTTATATTTGGCCTAGGCTGGTTTGGTGCAGGTATAAGTTGGGTACATGTTTCTATCGCCACCTTTGGTGGTATGCCACTTATCGCTTCCATTTCGTTAATGGTATTACTGTGCAGCTACCTTTCATTATTTCCTGCGTTGGCACTATGGGCAACCACTCGTTTTTCAAACGGCTCTATAAGTTTTGCAGCGCTACTACTCCCTTGTTTTGCGATTAGTGAATATTTGCGAGCCAAGCTATTAACCGGTTTTCCTTGGTTAAGCTTTGGCTATACACAAACAGATAGCCCACTGAATGCCCTTGCTCCTTTTATTGGTGAATTTGGACTCACGCTATTATGTATTGCCATTGGTTTTGCATTGTACAGCTTAACGCAAAAACAATTTAAAATGCCTGTTGTTACCGCTGCTGTGGTTGTTTTAGCTTTTGCAGGTGCACATTTTACAAAGGCACCCCATTACTCCAATAAAGACCTTTCTGTGCTGCTTGTACAAGGTAATATAAAACAACACTTGCGCTTTGACCCCAGTGAGTTTTGGACCACCATGAGTAAGTATCAAGATATGACGCGCCGTCACTGGGATGCTGATTTAATTGTGTGGCCTGAAGCTGCAGTGCCTGAAATAGAAGCCCTCGCTGATTCATATTTAGCAGGCTTAGACAGTGCCGCCTCATTTAATAAAACCGCGCTAGTAACGGGTATTGTCGATTACCAACGCGATACAAAAACCATTTTCAATACGCTGATTGTGGTCGGTAACAAAGAGCAAAATGATGAACATGGCCACTACCGTTACTTAGACAGTAACCGCTATCAAAAGCATCAGTTATTGCCTATTGGAGAGTTTGTTCCCTTTGAAGACATACTGCGCCCCATAGCTCCGTTATTTGATTTGCCTATGTCATCGTTCTCTCGCGGTGATAAAGTGCAAAATAACTTACGCGCGAATGGCTTTAATCTACTGCCCGCTATTTGCTACGAAATAGTCTTTGCTGATTTAGTGCGTGGTAACTACAAAAGCGACTCAGACATATTATTTACGGTGAGTAATGATGCTTGGTTTGGTGATTCAATCGGCCCCCACCAGCATATGCAAATTGCCCGCATGCGCGCCCTAGAACTACAACGTCCACTAATACGTGTTACCAACAACGGCATAAGTGGTGTATACGACCCCATAAGCCAAACACGTCAAACTATGCCACAGTTTGAAACTACCACACTTAAAGCCAATATAAAGCTCATACAAGGGGATAGCGTGTATAGCCAATACGGCAATGGGTTTGTATGGGGGTTTATATTGTTATTGGGTATGATTGGATTTGGGGTTAAATTTAAGAAGTAAATTCGTTGGTTACTAGCTCAATAATTTGTTGTTTTATTGCTGCCTGCGGAGACTTCACCTCACTAAGTTGCGGCTGCAATCTATTTATCCCTTCTTGTTGTTGCTCGATTTTATATTTTTTAGCCCCGATATGCTCAGCATCCATAGTCAAACGATTGTCGTCTTCAGCTGGCCCATATTGGCTATTATTTATGGTTAAACTACGTTATACAGTGCTCTGCTTAAGCTTATTTACATGCTCTTGTAATGCAACCACTTGCTTATATGCCTTTTCTAAATTTTGATATTGCTCAGCAAATGTTGCGCTATCTTCGCTGTATTTTTGAACCTTTGCGTCTAAAAACTCTGATAAAACATAGTCAAGTTCTTCTTGTGATTCGTCACCTGTAGGTTGCCGCTCTGTTTCTACTAAAGCCTGATTGTTATAATTAGATGCTTGATATTGAATTGAGGCGGTTGAAATCTTCATTATTTTATCCCTAAAATAAATTTGTCACTATTTTAGGTATCGACTGATATTTTAAACTCTTGAGTAGGATTGACTGATAAGAGCAAATAAAAAAGCCCTACTTGATTAAAGCAGGGCTTAACGTATTTTTTACCTTAAAATTACGACTCAATAGCCAGTAATTCCACCTCAAAAATAAGCAATGACGCAGGAGGTATAATCCCTACCCGCTTTTCACCATAGGCAAGCTGGTGCGGTATATAAAACTGAAATTTATCGCCCGGGCTCATCAGTTGCAGACCCTCAGTCCAGCCTTTTATCACTTGGTGCAAGCCAAAGCTAATCGGAGTTTTACGCTCTACTGAGCTGTCAAATACAGTGCCGTCGATTAAAGTGCCATGATAATGCACTTTCACCATACTTGTTGGGCTAGGTGTATTTTCGCTCTGTCCTTTATGGATTATTTTATATTGCAAGCCAGATGCGGTTTCATTTACGCCTTCAGTTTTTGCATTAGCAATTAAATAATCACTTTCAATTTGTGCGTTAGCGATTGCTTGCTGCTTAGCTTTTTTACTGTTTTTAAAAATTAAAACACAAAAAATAGCGATAACAATCAGTAAAATAATATTGATCATAACTCCCCTTTTTCATCTTCTGAGTCGTGGTCTTTTTCGTCACTGTTATCGCCATTAACAATATCGGCAATGTCTTTTAATCGCGCTAATGCAATGCCATTAACCGAATCTTCTGGGTAGTGTTCATCAACCATGTCACCCGCGTCAATGTCCATTAGTAAGTTTAGCGCTTGGTCAACGGTTTCAACGGCGAAAATATTAAATTTACCCAGTTCAACCGCATTGAGTATTTCATCATCAAGTACTAAGTTAACTTGGTTTGATTTTGGAATAATAACGCCTTGCTCACCCGTTAAGCCGCGCATTTTACATAGCTTAAAAAAACCTTCTATTTTCTCGTTTACACCACCAATGGCCTGTACATCACCATGTTGGTTAATTGAACCGGTTAGAGCAATAGACTGACTGATAGGTAAGCTCGTAATGGCGGAAATTAGCGCACAAAGTTCAGCAAGAGAGGCGCTATCACCATCTATGTAGCCATAACTTTGTTCAATAGCGATATTCGCACTGAGTGTTAAGCTAAAGTGTTGCGCGTATTTGTTACCTAAATAACCAGTGAGCAGCATTACCCCTTTTGAGTGAATTGCTTTACCCAGCTCAGCTTCGCGTTCCACATCAATTACGCCGTCGGCGCCCGCATAAACGGTAGCAGTAATACGTGCAGGTGTGCCAAATGAGGTGTCACCAATGTGCAGTACAGTTAAACCATTTACTTTACCTACGGCTTGCCCGTCGGTCGCAATTAAGGTGTGCCCTTCTTTTATATCGCTGAGCATATTTTCACTAATTTGCCCAGTACGATATTGTTTGCCTTCAATCGCTTCGTCAATATGGCGTGCATCAATCACCGTTAGCTTGTCTTGTTTAGCGTAAAAACTGGCCTCAGCCACCAGCTCTAATACATCAGCAAAACGGGCTGAGAGTTTATTATGGTGCTCAGCTTGGCGATAACTAAACTTAAGCAATCGCACCATTGCTGATTCGTTTAACATGCACTTTAATGTCTGCTCGCAGTAATCACTGACTTTAGTAATAAACTGATACTGCAGCTTATCGCTACTTGGTAAGTAATAATCAAAATCGGCAAGTACTCTAAATAACTCGGCAAATTCTTCGTCGTATTCACCGATGGTGTAATAAAGCTCACGTGAACCAAGCAAAATAATTTTCACATCAAGCGGTATTAACTGCGGGCGAAGCGTAAAGCTACTGCCAACTACACTGTCTTGATAAGGTAAGTCATTTTTAATTTGATGCGTTTTTAACGACAGTTTTAGTCCATCCCACACTTGGGGTTGAGCCATTACTTTTTCAGCATCCATAATTAAATAGCCGCCATTCGCGCGGTGCAATGCACCTGGTTGAATTGATCGATAGCTGGTAATTAACGACCCTTGCGATGTGGCATATTCAATTTTGCCAAAAATATTACCAAACGTTGGGTTTGGCTCGTAAACAACCGGTGCCGCATCGCCTTCTTTATATTCGACCAAAATATTAGGCGCAAAAAAGTCGGTAAGCATGCCTTTACGATCAAAGTCTTCTTTGTTTTCTTCGCTTTCACCTTCATCATCAAGCCATTCGAGCACGGCATCAATAATTTCTACACGTATATCTTTTAAATAACGCAGTACACCAATATGGCTGGCATATTTATGTTCTAAATCTTTTAATAACGGTTTAGTAGCTTGCTCAGCGGTAGACTTTTTAAGGTTGCGAAGCTTTTCTTTGGATTCACGTTTCCAGCGCGGTAACTCAATAAGCGCCTCAATGAGGGCATCTTCTAATTTTTCTATACGCTCAAAAAACATCTCGCGTAAGTCATCTTCAAGATCAGAAAACTCATTATCGGTAAGTTGTTTACCATCAATCAGCGGTGCAAAGCCGACTACGCCTTTTTCTTCAATTAGTGCCACACTTTGCTCAAGCGCGGCTATTTCTACCGATGTAATGGCGCCATCGTAAGCATCGTTAAACTCACGGTCTATCGATTTTTTCTTACGCTGATAGGCTGGGTTATCAAATGCAGCAGGAAAGGTGTCGAGTACTTCATCAATAAACGAGTCAATATCATCGGCTAATTGTTTGCTTTGCCCTGCATGCATAAATAACGCAATAGGCTCACGGTGATCGTCGTAGTTATTAACATATAACCATTCATGCGGTGTTGTGCGCTCTTTAGCGTGTTGTTTTAATTTGTCTTTTACTAAGGTAAAACGCCCGTGTGCCGCCTCTCCCATTACGTAAACATTATAACCGGGTAGGTCCATTCCTAAAGAAAAGTCCAACGCACTTTGCGCACGTTGTTGGCCTATAAAGGTAAGTTGCTCAGGGTATGGATTGCTCATGCAAGTGCTTACATGGCTCGAAGAAATACTCGGTGCAAGATTTGATACAGGTAGTGGCAGCAGTTTTTTCGTCATTCTAACTTCTTTTTTTACCAGCTTAATTGCTAGATTTGGGCATATTGAGTGGCCTACAGCCACTCAATACTTATATTTAGGGTTGTAAAGCCTGGCGGCTAAAATAGATGCCATCACACTGCGTACAAGGAATAATTTGCGTTGCATGGTAAACATCGTAACTATGGTTGCAATTCTTACATACTAATGTGCCCATGGCTATCCATTCACCTGCGTGATAAACACCATTATGCTTAAAATCTTCACTTAATGACTGCCATTCAAGCTGTGTTTTGTCTTCAATATGAGAAAGTTCAAACCACAATGACTCTTTAAGCTCCTGCCATGCAAGCGAATTATAGTAGCTGTTATTTTCTTGTAGATGAGAGATATCGCGCATTAAGTAATTACGATAAAGCTGATATTTTTCTTCACCTAAATCTTTAAGTGCCTGCTCAGATTCAATAAATCGCTTTACTGCAGCTTTAACCTCATGCTCTTTCACATCTTTTAACCAATCGGTTAAATCACTAAGCCATGCTCTGTAATCTGCCATTTTATACTCCTTCAAAATTGTGAGGGGACTGATATTTATACGGCGCTATTAGCTGTTGATAAAAACAACACCATACAGGCTTTGTTTAGGGTCTGTTGACCTTTTAAGGTTAAATTTGCAGCAGTCTGTTTGGTATTTAGGCAAGGCAGAGCCTATGTGGTGTGGTTATTCCCCATAAATAGGCGATAACGCAGCATCAATGCCAAACAGGCGCTGCCCGAAGGGTTCTGCCTAGGGGTGATTTACTCTTTGTTGCTCGGTTTTTACTTAGCCCACTAGGTTACAAACCTCGCGTCGCGATTAAATCGTCCCTAGTTTGAACAAATTGTAATCCACAAAGATCAACATACCCTAGCTTAAACCTCAAATACTTGCGTGTAAACTCAACTAAAAAGATTAACAAACGCTAAGTTAAAACTGACTCCTAACGTAGATAAGTATAGGTTAACCTGCACTGAAAACTAATTTAGCGGCAAATTTGTAAAAAGCGCCGCTTTGGCGCTGTGAATAACCCTTAATTTGGGGTATCCTATCGACAATTTTTTATTAGTATGCAAGAAGTTTGGAAACGTAAATGCAAGAGCAATATAACCCACAAGACATAGAGTCAAAAGTCCAACGCTACTGGGAAGAAAACCAAGTATTTAAAGTCACAGAAGACGAGAGCAAAGAAAAGTACTACTGCCTCTCAATGTTTCCTTACCCAAGTGGTCGACTGCATATGGGTCATGTGCGTAACTACACCATTGGTGACGTGGTTTCTCGCTTTCAGCGCTTGCAAGGCAAAAACGTAATGCAACCTATGGGTTGGGATGCGTTTGGTTTACCTGCAGAAAACGCGGCTATTAAAAATAAAACAGCCCCAGCAAAATGGACTTACGAAAATATTGACTACATGCGTAACCAGCTTAAGCAATTAGGGTTTGGCTACGACTGGGATCGCGAAATTGCGACGTGCCACCCAGAATATTATAAATGGGAACAATGGTTCTTCACTAAGCTTTACGAAAAAGGCCTAGTGTACAAAAAAATGTCAACGGTTAACTGGGATCCTGTAGATCAAACAGTATTAGCTAACGAACAAGTAATTGATGGTCGTGGTTGGCGTTCAGGCGCAGTAGTAGAACAAAAAGAAATTCCACAGTGGTTTATAAAAATTACCGACTATGCTCAAGAGCTATTAGACGACTTAGACAAACTAGAAGATTGGCCTGAGCAAGTTAAAACCATGCAGCGCAACTGGATTGGTCGCTCTGAAGGGTTAGATATCGAGTTTACGCGCACCGACAATAACGAAAAGTTTAGTGTATACACCACTCGTCCAGATACGTTTATGGGCGTGACATACCTAGCTGTGGCCGGTGGCCACCCAATCGCACAAGAAGCGGCTAAAAACAACGACGCGATTGCGATGTTTGTTGAAGAGTGTAAAAACACTAAAGTTGCCGAAGCGGATATGGCAACCATGGAGAAAAAAGGCATTGCAACAGGCTTTTACGCCACGCATCCATTAACGGGCGAGCAAGTGCCTATTTGGGTTGCAAACTTTGTATTGATGCATTACGGCTCAGGCGCGGTAATGGCAGTACCAGCGCACGACCAACGTGACTTTGAATTTGCCACCGCATACGGCCTCGATATTAAACAAGTTATTGCCCCTGCTGAAGGTTCAGAGCTTGAGGTAAACCTTAGCAAAGAAGCATTCACCGAAAAAGGCGTACTGGTTAACTCAGGTGAATTTGATGGCCTTGATTTTGAAAACGCCTTTAACGCTGTTGCCGACAAACTAGAAGCATTAGGTGTAGGTGAGCGTAAAGTAAACTTCCGTCTTCGCGATTGGGGCGTAAGTCGCCAACGTTACTGGGGCTCTCCAATCCCAATGCTGAGCGATGAAAACGGTAACGAGCTTGCTGCTACTGAAGATATGCTCCCTGTGCGTTTACCAGAAGATGTGGTAATGAATGGTGTTACATCGCCAATTAAAGCCGATCCGAATTGGGCTAAAACAACTGTAAACGGTGTACCTGCTACTCACGAAACAGATACTTTTGACACCTTCATGGAATCATCGTGGTATTACGCTCGCTACTGTAGCCCACGCCATGACGAAGGCATGTTAGACCCAGCAGCCGCTAACTACTGGTTACCAGTAAACCAATATATTGGTGGTATTGAGCACGCCATATTGCACTTATTATATTCGCGCTTTTTCCACAAATTATTACGTGACTTTGGTTTAGTTAATTCAGATGAACCATTCGACCGCTTACTTTGTCAAGGTATGGTACTTGCTGAAACATTTTATCGTAAAGATGAAAAAGGTGGCGACATTTGGATTTCGCCAAGTGATGTAAACACAGAGACCGACGACAAAGGTCGCGTAACTAAAGCATGGCATAAAAAAGATGGTGAACCGGTGTTCTCATCTGGCATGAGCAAAATGTCTAAGTCGAAAAACAACGGTATAGACCCACAAGAAGTTATTGCCCAATACGGTGCAGATACAGTGCGTTTATTTATGATGTTTACAGCACCACCAGAGCAAACGCTTGAATGGTCAGATTCAGGCGTTGAAGGCGCACATCGTTTCTTAAAACGTATCTGGAAATACGCAGTAGACGTTAAAACAGTAGGTTACCAAGCACTTGATAAATCGGCGCTTACTAACCCGCAAAAAGTACTACGTCGTGAGCTACACAAAGCAATCGCAAAAGTGAGCGATGATGTAGAGCGTCGTCAAACCTTTAACACCGCTATTGCCGCAATTATGGAGCTTTCTAACAAGCTATTAAAAGCGCCATTAAGTGACACACAAGATGTTGCCATTGCTAACGAGGCACTGGAAGCATTAATAATTATGCTGGCACCTATTACACCGCATTTATCGCATCAATTATGGCAAGACCTAGGTAAAGAAGGTGATATTTTAGATGCGGCATGGCCAAAAGTTGACGAATCTGCTCTTGTTGAAGATGAAAAACTAATCATCGTACAAGTAAACGGTAAGCTGCGTGCAAAGCTAACAGTGGCTGCTGATGCTACGCAAGAGCAAGTAGAAGCTTTGGCATTTGCCGAGTCTAACGTGACTAAATTTACTGATGGTGCAACGATACGAAAAGTTATTTATGTACCCGGTAAATTACTTAACGTGGTAGCTAACTAATATGGCTGCTTTAAACGCCATTAAAAACGGACTAGCCTTAGTGCTAGTCTGCTTTTTGTTATCGAGCTGTGGCTTTCATCTTAAAAAAGCGTCTAGCCTACCCAATGATTTAAAACAGCTAACGCTTGTGGGAGATGATCAAAAATCTGCTTTATTTAGTTATTTACAAAGCGAACTGGCTATGAGCGACGTCACTTTAGTGCCTGCAAGTAAACAATCAGCGCAGCTTTATTTATTTAAAGAACAACTAGAGCGTCAAACCTTATCGTTGTTCCAAAACGGGCAAGTAGCTGAGTACGAACTGGCATACAGCGTAAGTTATGTAGTAAAACGCCCGAAACAAAAAGCCATCGAAAAACGCTTTGAGTTATACCGTAACTACCAAGACGACCCAGATAACGCACTAGCAAAAGCAAAAGAGCTTGAACTACTAATTAGCGAAATTCGCCAACAAGCGAGTCGCCGTATTGTTAGAGAGTTGTCGCAACTATAATGCGTTGTTATGCAAATCAGCTGCCTAGCGAATTAAAAAAGGGGTTAAAACCTTTTTATTTGGTTTTTGGTGAAGAGCCTTTTCAAGAAGCTCACTGTGTACAGCTCATACGCGACAGCGCAAAAGCACAAGGCTTTGATGAAGTAATTAAATTTACTTTAGTTCAGGGCTTTGATTGGCAGGAAATAATAGCGCAATACCAAAGTATGTCGTTGTTTAGTGCGCGTACGATTATTGAGCTAGATTTAAACCAGCAAAAACCGGGGACACCCGGCGCAAACACCTTTAAAAAAATAGTAGAGCTTGAAAACCCTGATACGATCTTAATCGTAAAAGGCGCCAAGGCCAGTCAAGATGTTCAGCGCGGTGCGTGGTTTAAAGCACTTGATAAGCATGGGTTATTTGTCCCCTGCTACCCGCTTAGCGGAAATCACTTAAAGCGTTGGCTTGATGAGCAGTGCCAACGTTTGTCACTAAATATTCAAAACGAGGCCAAACTCAGTTTAATTAATGCCACTGAAGGCAACTTACTTGCGTGTTACCAAGAGCTTGAAAAACTAGCCTTAATACACGGTAATGCTCTGATCACGCAACAGCTGGTGATGCAAGGACTACTAAACCAAGCTAAGTTTGATATTTTTGATTTAAGTGATGCGCTTTTAAACGGCCACACCGCTCAGGCTATAAAAGTACTTAACAAACTTGCCAGTGATAACACTGAGGTTGTGAGTATCTTATGGGCTATCAATAAAGACCTTAATACATTATTGAGTGTGCAGCAGGGATTATTGCAAGGTGAGTCATTAGCAACCTTATTTAAACAAAAAGCGATTTGGAAAAATCAACAAGCGCCAGTACAAACAGCCATTAACAGGCTAAACATTCATACCCTAGAGAATATTAGCAGTGAACTGGCATTGTTTGATGCAAGTTACAAGCAAGGCGCATTGATTGCCCCTTATCAAGCATTGGCGCATATTTGCATTAAGTTCTGCCAACCGCTCGATATTCCACTTCCCTGCCATACTAACCGTCAGTAAAGGGAAATACATGATTGCAATTTTTGGTGGTACTTTTGATCCCGTTCATTTGGGACACCTTAATATGGCGCAGCAATGCGTTGCGACCTTTAAATTACACTCACTCTATTTTATGCCCTGTGCAATACCCGCACACAAAGCGGCACCGGGGATCAGCACCGAGCATCGTATAGCAATGCTTAAAGCCGCAATTACACCTTATGCGCCGTTCAAACTTGATTTACGAGAACTGCAACGCAGCGGCCCGTCGTATTCTTTATTAAGTTTGCAAGAGCTAAGAGCAGAAAACCCCGATACCCCTATTTTATTTTTAATTGGCATGGACTCATTCAACAATTTCGATAAATGGTATCAATGGCAAACAATAACTCGCCTTTGTCATCTGGTGGTGTATCAACGCCCAGGCCAAAGCTGTGATGTACAAGGTGAACTTAAAAACTACAAACAGCAGGCTGTGACCAACGATATTTTTCTGCTCAACAAAACAAATGCCGGACACCTTTACTTTTTAGAGGGAGAACAGCTGGACGCTGCATCCAGCGAAATCCGTCAAGCCCTTAAAAAAAGAACTAAAAAGAGTGAACTATTACCCGACGCCGTGAGTCACTATATTAAGCAGCATCAGCTTTATCAAGAGTGATTGGTATAAACCCCTCAGCGTGTTAAAATAGCCGCTATTAAATTTTAAATTGAGACAAAACCTTGGATTCGAAACAACTACTCGCTTTTGCACTAGACAAAATTGACGATATGAAAGCACGTGATGTGATTCAACTTGACGTAACTGGCAGCTCAGACGTAACCGATTACATGATTGTATGTTCTGGTACATCAAGACGTCATGTATTGTCAATTGCTGATAACTTAGCAAAAGAAGCTCGCCACGCTGGTGAAGAGCCATTAGGGTATGAAGGCCAAAGCGATGGCGAATGGGCACTCGTTGATTTAGGTGATGTGATTGTTCACGTTATGCAAGATCAAGCACGTAGCTATTACGATCTAGAAAAGCTTTGGGGCTAATAGCTCCCTATTTTAGACAACGCTTGGAAGTAACGTCGTGAAAATACAAATGATTGCTGTTGGTACAAAAATGCCAGCATGGGTAGAAACAGGTTTTGCAGAATATCAGCGCCGCTTTCCCAAAGATATGGCACTGGAACTAATCGAAATACCGGCAGGTAAACGTGGCAAAAACGCAGATATAAAGCGTATTTTACACACCGAAGGTGAAAAAACCTTAGCCGCTATACCTAAAGGCAATCGTATTGTCACACTGGAAGTAACCGGTAAAGCACTGGATACTCACCAGCTAGCGAAAAACATGGAAAAGTGGCAACTTGATGGTCGCGATGTCAGTTTACTGATTGGCGGACCAGAAGGCTTAGCTCCCGAGTGTATTGCGGCCTCTGAGCAAAAATGGTCGTTATCAAATTTAACGCTCCCACATCCTTTAGTACGCATTATTGTTGCTGAAAGCCTTTACAGAGGCTGGAGCTTAAATAACAACCACCCTTATCATCGCGAGTAGTTTCTTGCCATGCTAAAACGAAGACCCACTATTCGCGACCACTCAGCAGAAGCTAATTTATTTGCTCGGCGTGCATTCGTGGGTTTTATTTTTATCTTAGCCTTAGTAGCCATATTATTGTCTAACTTGTACACCATTCAAGTTGACGACCACCAAGATTACCAAACTCGCTCTAACGACAACCGCATAAAAGTAATCCCTATTGCACCTAATCGCGGACTTATTTACGACCGCAACGGTGTTTTACTGGCAGAAAATAAGCCCGTTTATAACCTTGAAGTGATCCCTGAAGAAGTTGATGATTTAACCGCCTCTTTGAAGTCTATCAGCAAAATCATTGAAATAACCGAGCAACAACAAACTGATTTTATTGATGATATAAAACATACTCGACGTTTTAAAAGTCAAGTCCTCAAAGCCCGTTTAAATGAAAACGAAGTTGCGATGTTTTCAGTAAATCAACATAAATTTCCAGGGTTTAGCATTGAAGCGCGCCTAGCGAGATATTATCCCTTTGGCGATACTTTAACCCATGCATTAGGCTACGTTGCAAAGCTCAATAGAAAAGAGCTAAACAAACTTGAGCAACAAGATGAAGCCACAAACTACCGAGCCACGCATGATATTGGCAAGCTGGGTATCGAAAAATATTACGAGCCGTTACTACATGGTCAGGTCGGCTCACAGCGAGTTGAAGTAAACAACCGTGGCCGTATTATTCGCACCTTAAGCATGGATCCACCGCAGCCGGGTGATGACTTAGTACTTACTCTCGACATTGGTTTACAACAAATAGCCCAACATGCACTTAAAGATATGCGCGGCGCTATTGTGGTAATGGATGCAAAAGATGGCGGCGTTTTAGCGCTTTATTCAAACCCTAGTTATGACCCCAACTTATTTGTGCACGGTATTAGCAGTAAAGATTACAAAGCCTTACTCAACCCTGATCGTCCACTGATCAACCGTACCACTCAAGGACGTTATGCACCCGCATCAACTATTAAGCCGCACATGGCTATTTTGGCATTAGAAGAAAACATAGTGCAAGAAACCACCAGCATGTGGGATCCAGGTTTTTTTCAAATACCAAACGTAAAGCATAGATGGCGAGATTGGCGACGTTGGGGCCATGGCCATGTTGATGTTTACAAAGCAATAGAAGAGTCATGCGATACCTACTTTTACGATGCAGCCTATCGAATGGGGATCACCAAAATAAGTAACTTTATGGCTCGCTTTGGCTTTGGTGAATTATCCGGTATTGATATTCATGAAGAAACAACCGCTATTTTACCCTCAAAAGAGTGGAAAGAAGCCCGTTTTAAAGAGTCGTGGTGGCGTGGCGATACTATTTCTGTAGGAATTGGCCAAGGTTATTGGACTGCCACCCCCATTCAAATAGCGAATGCCACTAATATTTTAGTTAACAGAGGGATAAATCACCCTCCTCATTTAGTGCAAGTTGCTAAAAAAGAAGATCAAATTACTCAGCTCAATAATGAAGAAAAGCCACCTGTTGTTCTTAATAACGAAGATAACTGGCGCATTGCTATTGATGCTATGCATAACACGGTTAAAAAAACCACCGGAACTGCCCATCGTGCGTTTAAAGGCGCTACCTACGATCCAGCAGGTAAAACCGGTACTGCCCAAGTGGTGAGTATTGCTCAGGGCGAGCGTTACGACGCCGATGCACTTAAAGAGCGCCAACGTGATAACGCCATTTACGTCGGTTTTGCCCCCTACAACAACCCACAAATAGTAGTCTCTATTGTGGTAGAAAATACCGGTGGGGGAAGCTCAGTAGGTGCGCCGATTGCCCGTCAATTAATGGATTATTATTTTGCAGCTAACCCAATTCAATCCTCAGGGGGTCAAGTACCATGACGGCTTTACATAATAAGCGTTCTATTTGGCTTCGCCTGCATATCGACTTGCCACTTTTAATTGCGTTATTGCTGATGATGGCCGGTAGTATCACCATTGTATACAGCGCCTCAGGGCAAGACTCGGCGATGATGATCCGCCATGTAACCCGCATGGCAGGTGCAATTATTGGAATGTTTTTTTTAGCGCAAATCCCCCCCGCTACGTTAAAACGCTTAGTAATTCCCATGTATTGCCTAGGATTACTCATGCTAGTTGGAGTACTACTATTTGGTGTAAGCTCTAAAGGCGCTCAACGCTGGTTAGATTTAGGCATTACCCGCTTTCAACCCTCAGAGCTGATGAAATTAGCGGTTCCTATGATGGTGGCTTGGTACATTGGTCGTAACCACTTACCACCGCGTCCACTTCATTTAATTATTGGCTTTGCCATTGTTATGTTGCCCACCTTACTTATTAAGGAACAGCCCGATTTAGGCACCTCAATTTTGATTGCCAGCTCCGGTGTGTTTGTATTGTTTTTATCTGGCTTGAGCTGGCGTTTAATCGGCTTTTTAAGCTCGGTTGTTGCTTTGGCAGCATGGCCATTTTGGCACTACGGTATGCACGATTATCAAAAGCAAAGGGTACTGACCTTTTTAGACCCTGAGAGCGATCCGCTGGGTTCTGGCTATCATATTATTCAATCAAAAATTGCTATTGGCTCAGGCGGTATCGAAGGTAAAGGCTGGTTGCAAGGCACGCAATCGCAACTAGAATTTTTACCTGAACGACATACTGACTTTATTTTTTCAGTACTGAGTGAAGAGTTTGGCTTATTTGGTGTGTGTGTTTTACTTAGTTTATATTTATTTATTATTGGCCGTGGACTGTATATTGCGGTTAACGCACAAGATGCGTTTGGTAAACTATTAGCCGGCTCACTCACGCTCACATTTTTTGTTTATATTTTTGTAAATATTGGCATGGTATCGGGTTTGCTACCTGTTGTAGGTGTACCGTTACCATTAATTAGTTATGGCGGTACCTCAATGGTGACCCTGATGGCTGCATTTGGCATTATTATGTCGATTGCCACAGATAAAAGGATGCTCTTAAAATAATGCGCCTTTACAAACAACTTATAATTATTATTCTCGTTAGCCTCTTTTTAAGTGCATGCAGCAGTTCAAATAGTCGTTACAGCATGCGCCATGATGCGGCGCCGCTTCGTGCACCGACCGAATTAGAAATGCAAGATGCCATTGTTACTCAAGTTATTAAAAGTGCGAGTACCACGCGCCCCTACGAAGTGCTTGGCAAACGCTATACCCCGATGCTCGATGAAACCGGCTATTCAGAAACGGGCATTGCTTCGTGGTATGGCCGTAAATTTCATGGGTATCACACCTCTAATGGCGAAATTTACGACATGTTCGCGATGACCGCAGCTCATAAAACGTTGCCTTTACCTAGTTTTGTGCGGGTAACAAATACGGCTAATGGCAAATCAATTATTGTTCGTGTTAATGACCGTGGCCCCTTTCATGATAATAGAATTATTGACCTTTCTTATGCCGCTGCATACAAACTTGGATACCATAAGTATGGTACAGCAGAGGTTAAGCTAGAAGCCATTACTCTAGCCGATACCCATGCACGAAAAACCTATGTTCAAGTTGCCGCGGGCAGTACCTTAGCCAACATAGAAGCGTTAGCAAGTACACTGCGAGAACAGTATAAGTTACCGACAAATATCGTTGAAAAAGACGCTATTTATAGATTGCACTTAGGGCCAATAAAAGATGCCCAACATGCGCAACAAGTACTAGAAACATTAAAACAAAATCAATTTCAAAACGCGTTCTTGCTTTACACTCAGTAAGCCCTTTAGAATGGGAATACGCATATTTTTAACTTTAACCATTAATGAGTATGATGAAATCTATTAAACATAAAATTCTTACTGGTGTTTGCGGCTTAGTCTGTTCTGCCGCCGTATTTTCAGCCACCGCTCAAATTATTCCAGCGCCTCCTCAAGTTAATGCAAAAGGTTACTTTTTGGTGGACTTCACCACAGGTAAAGTCATTGCACAAGGCGAGGCTGATACCAAACTCGCACCGGCCAGCTTAACTAAAATGATGACCAGTTATGTAATTGGTACCGAAATTAATGCTGGTAATATTGCGCCCACCGATATGGTTACTGTTAGTGAAAAAGCGTGGGCAAAAAACTTCCCTGAATCATCAAAAATGTTTATTGAAGTCGGTAAACAAATTAGTGTCGATGATCTTAACCATGGCATTATTATTCAATCAGGAAATGATGCATGTGTTGCTATGGCAGAGCACATTGCTGGCAGCGAAAGCGCGTTTGCAGATTTAATGAATGCTCACGCCGAAAAAATAGGCATGACTAATACGCATTTTGTTAATAGCCATGGCCTTGATACTGATGCGCATTATACAACGCCACGCGACATGGCAACATTAGGGGCTGCACTTATCAGAGATGTGCCTGATGAATACGCTCTATATAAACAAAAGTCTTTTACCTTCAATGGCATAAAGCAATATAACCGCAACTCTTTGTTGTGGGATGAAAGCCTAGATGTAGATGGTATTAAAACAGGTCACACATCTGATGCCGGTTACAGCTTAGTCACCTCTGCAACAAAAAACGACATGCGTTTAATTGCCGTTGTAATGGGCACCTCAAGTGAGCGCGCGCGTAAAGTAGAAAGTAAAAAACTACTAAACTACGGTTTTCGCTTTTTTGAAACAATTACCCCGTATAAAGCCGGCGACAGCTTTGCTGAGCAACGTGTTTGGATGGGCAATAAAGAGAATGTTTCTTTAGGAATTTTAGAAGATACACCTATTACTATTCCTCGTGGTCAGCATAAAAACCTTAAAGCAAACTTTGAGCTAGACGATACCCTTGAGGCACCTTTAGCCAAAGGCACTAAAGTAGGTACTTTATTTTTACAGCTTGAAGGCGAAGATATTGCACAATATCCGCTAGTTACACTTGAAGAAATACAAGAAGGTAGCTTCTTTAGTAAAATATATGACTACTTACGCTTACAGATTATGTAATTGCGAGTAAAGTAATATGAACGCCTCCACTGTGAGGCGTTTTTTTTTGCTTGAAAAGTGCTAGAATGCGCCCCATATATACCAATCGTATTGAATGACTATCATTGGCTTGGGTCAACAATAGCATCATTTCAAGATTGCCATTAGCCTGTCAGTTTTAAGCTTCGCGTTTTAGCAAAGCCAACACTTTTTGTTTGAGGAGTTCCCGTCGTGGTTGAACCTGTTAAAGACACTAAATTTGATGAGTACTTAGAGTACCCTTGCCCATTTACATTTAAAATTATGGGTCTAGCTAATGTAAACTTAACTGATCAAATTTTAGCTAAATTACAACCTATTGCTCCAGGTGATTATGCGCCAAAAGTAAAACCAAGCAGTAAAGGTAATTACGAGTCTGTAACGCTAGTAGCTACTGTAACAAGCGGCAAACACATTGAAGAAATTTACAACGTGATCAGCAACATCGATGACGTACGCCATATGCTTTAATCCATAGTTGAGATTTGTTGTGAGCGAAAACCCCCTAATCGTACGCCAACTGGGTCGTCAGCGTTACATGCCGATTTGGCAAAAAATGCAAGACTTTACCGACACCCGTGATGAAAATACCCCAGATGAAATTTGGCTGGTAGAGCACGAAAGTGTATTTACCCAAGGCCAAGCCGGTAAAGATGAGCACTTGCTCGCCCCAGGTGACATTGAAGTGATTAAAGTGGATCGTGGCGGACAAGTAACTTACCACGGCCCAGGTCAGCAAATGATGTATGTATTATTTAACTTACGTCGTTTAAAGATTGGCGTACGAGAGCTAGTAACATGGCTTGAGGAATGTATTATTGAATCCCTTGCTGAGTACGGTATTGATGCATACGCAAAAGCCGATGCACCCGGTGTTTACGTGAACGACAGCAAAATTGCCTCTTTAGGCTTGAGAGTTCGTCGTGGCTGCTCATTTCATGGCTTAGCATTAAATGTTAACATGGACCTAAGTCCATTTTTACGCATTAACCCTTGTGGTTATGCGGGCATGAATATGGTGCAAACTAAAGAATTAAATGGCCCTCAAAACCTTGAAGCTGCAGGTCAAGGGCTGGTAAAACACATGATCAAAAAGCTTAATGCAACACAGGTTAAGCATACTGAAGGGTTTGAAAACGAATGAATAAACCAGTCAAAATGGAACCAGGTGTAAAACTACGCGACGCAGAAAAAATGGCGTTGATCCCCGTTAAAGTTTTACCAACAGAAAAAACCGAAATGCTCCGTAAGCCAGATTGGCTTAAAATCCGCTTACCTAAGTCAACCGAGCGGATTGACGGCATAAAACAAGCAATGCGTAAGCATGGCCTTCATTCTGTATGTGAAGAAGCCTCGTGCCCTAACTTATCAGAATGTTTTAACCACGGTACGGCGACCTTTATGATTTTAGGGGCTATTTGTACACGTCGTTGCCCATTCTGTGATGTAGCACATGGCCGTCCATTAAAGCCCGATGCAGCAGAGCCTGAAAAGCTTGCACTGACCATTAAAGACATGAAGCTAAGCTACGTAGTGATCACTTCGGTAGATCGTGATGATTTACGTGACGGTGGCGCTCAGCACTTTGCCGATTGTATCCGTGAAATTCGCAAGCACAATCCAGAAATCACCATTGAGATATTAGTCCCTGATTTTCGTGGTCGTATGGACAGAGCGTTGGAAATATTAATTGAAACGCCGCCAGATGTATTTAACCACAACCTAGAAACAGCACCACGTTTGTACAAATTGGCGCGTCCTGGTGCTGATTACAAGTGGTCACTTGAATTATTACGCCGCTTTAAAGAAGCACACCCTGAGGTTAAAACTAAATCGGGGTTAATGGTTGGTTTAGGTGAAGAAATTAGCGAAATTGAAGAAGTACTGCGTGATTTACGTGAGCATAACGTTGATATGCTAACCGTAGGCCAATACCTACAACCTTCTAAGCATCACTTACCAGTAAAACGCTACGTGCCGCCTGCTGAGTTTGATGCACTAAAAGAGTATGCTGATGAAATTGGCTTTACACACGCGGCTTCTGGCCCGTTTGTACGCTCAAGCTATCACGCAGATCAACAAGCAGCGGGTAAAGAAGTAAAATAAGCCTGCTGATAAACAAAAAGCTGCCAACGAGCAGCTTTTTTTGTTTTTGGGCGTTATTTTCAGCAAATGTAAAATAAAGTTAGGCTAAAGCGGGGTTACTTGAGATAATTAACGCTGATACCCTTAATTAGGTTCATTATGAAACTATTAGTTCGCAACTTATCTCGTGCTACCACTGAGCATGAGCTTCGTACTTTATTTACAGCGCACGGTAAAGTGACCACCTGTAACTTAGTACTCGATAAAGAAACTGGCCAATCAAAAGGTTTTGCTTTTGTAGAAATGCCAAACGACATTGAAGTTAAAGGCGCAATTAAAGCCCTTAATCAAACAACCGTTGATAAAAGCAAGATCCGCGTAAAACTAGTCGATGCTTAATAACGATTGAGGGGTTAGAAGTTTATACGTATTTTTAGCGTTTAACCTCGCTTTATATTGCTCAAAGCTTAACTTTAGCACTTTGAGCAATATAACCGATTGGGCTTATATCTTAGTTAACATCGCCTTTAATACCTGCTGCTTACTTACTATATCCCTGTACAACGCAAATTGATTTTTTGCGCGATCTAAATTGTGTCTCTTATGTTTAACACTAAAGTAATTATCGCCGTCTATATAGTCGGTTAAAAAGCGTAAGCCAATCATAAAAGGCATCACTTTAGCACCTAACCAAAAGCTTTGTTTTTCCGCGGCCGTTAATATTGATTTTAATGGTTCAACATAACCTTTAACAATGGCTGCAAAAATGTCTTCACGAACACCTACTTTATCAAGCGCTGTTGAGTCTTCTTGCTCTGCAGAGCAAAATGTTCTGACCATATCGCCAAAGTCATTAAGCCAATAACCTGGCATACAGGTGTCTAAATCAATCACCGCTTTTGCATTATTAGAATCTGAACAAAATAGCATGTTGTTTATTTTAGTATCGTTATGACACACGCGAATAGGGACTTTTCCAGCTAATTCATTGAGCTCATCAATGAGTGAGAACTGCGACAAGCAAAAATCAACCTCCTCCTGACAATGAGCTACACGTTTATGAGGATCGGTGTTAATAACTTGCTTAAAAACCTCTGCACGCATGGCTAAATTATGAAAGTTAGGGATAACCGCATGTAATTTGTTAGCGTCAAAGTCCTCTAATGCTGCAGCAAATTGGCCAAAGGCATTAGCCGCGGTTTGCGCTTGGCTAACAGTATTAACCACATCTTCGCTGTAACTGCCACCAATAAACTCAAGGGCTCGCCAAGTATCGTCATTATTATTTACTAAATAGTCATGCTGAGTTGTCGCTACATGCCGCACAATTGCTAAGTTGAACTCACCTACTTGCTGCTTTTTGCTTAAGTGTTGTTCTATTAATCTTGCATTATCAACAAGTAACTGTGGTTTTGGAAACACCACCGTATTAAGCTTTTGTACAACCAATGACCGCTTAGGTGTACTCAATAACATGGTAGTATTGATATGACCACTACCGATGGGTTTTATACTCGCATGCATATCGTCAAGGCCAAAATTCTCAGATAGGTAAACTTCTATAGGAATTGAATTCATTTTCTACTTCACCCTTTTCGCCCAAGGCGACAATAATTCAATAGCTACGCTTGACGCAATGCGCACAAAGTAGCCGCAATACTTGTCAGTTCTGATTTATAGGTAACCCCAAACCAAGGCTCTTTTGCCCGCCCGCAAGCACAATCAAACTCAGTTTATGTTTTTTCATCTAGAGTCTGCGCATTTAAGAGGGTAATTTACCAAGCCAAGTTTGTAACCAAGGCTCGGCGACAGGCCAAGGCTCAAAGTCTTCACAGGCATCGATTTCGAGTCGGTTACCAACAGGTTTAGCTTGTAAGTCACGTAATAGTTCATCAAAGCTGCGCCCTGCTGCGCAAAACGTATCACCGTAGCTTCTGTCACCCATGGCTACAATGCCAAAAGGCTTGCCTGTTAGCATTGGAAAAGTACTATTTAATTGATGATAAAGATCGGCTAAATTATCAGGAATATCGCCTTGCCCAGTGGTCGAGGTAATAATTAAAATATGCGAAGCATTTTTTATATCATCTAAAGTAGGCTGCTCGAAGACACTAACCTGATGGCCAGCTTGCTCTAGCGTGTCGCTAACTTGCTCACTTAATCGCTCTGCACCGCCATACACGCTGCCAACAAAAATACTAATATGTGCCATTTAATAATCCTCTTCTTGTTCTGGCCAACCCAGCTGTTTGCAAATGTTTAACATTGCGTCACCCAGCGGCGCTTTAATTGTTATGGGTTTATTACTATAAGGGTGCACAAAGCTAAGCTCTGATGCAAACAACATTAGACGGCGAAGCGAAAAATGCTCCCTAAAAAACTGATTATGCTGGTTATCGCCATGATTTACATCACCAATAATAGGCAAAGACAAGTGCTTTAAATGCCGACGTATTTGATGTTTGCGACCCGTTTTAGGAAAACACTCTACCAAAGAATAACGAACCGTTGGGTATTTTCCTATTGGGATAGGCAGCGCAGCTTGATGCAAACAATTAAATTGGGTTTGTGCTTCTTGCGCGGCTTTGTCTTGATCAGCAAACTTATCGGCTATTTTGTCGAGTTCTTCTTTTAACGGTTTATCTAAAAAAACAGATTCAGGCGCAAACCCGCGTACCAACGCTAAGTAACGCTTTGTTATTGTGCCCTCAATAAATAATTGATTCATATCACGCGCCGCCTCTGAGCTTAATGCAAACAGTAATACACCCGAAGTAGGCCTATCAAGACGGTGAACCGGAAACACATGTTGCCCTATTTGATCGCGCAGCATTTGCATTGCAAATTGAGTTTCATGTTTATCTAAAAATGAGCGATGAACAAGTAGCCCAGAGGGTTTATCTATTGCTACATAATTTTCATCTTGATAAAGAATCAACAGTTCGCCGTATTCAATAGGCTCTAGGCGCTCACTCATCTGACTCTCCTAGCAATGAGTCTAATTGGGTCAGTAAAGCGATAATGTCTTCGCTGCCTGATTTATCAGTGAGTGTCATTTGCGCCATCGGGGCGACTGCAAAATTGCGCGGTAACGGCTGCTTGTTGTCAATTAGCCGCTGTAACTTTTCAATAAATACAAACTGCAACCATTGTTCAAATGCCAGTGTATCGTGACAAAACGGTACGCTAGAATCTAATAAATCGGGATTCAGCGGCTCAACCTGCCACAGTTGATGCTTTTTAAGTAGCGCTGCTAATTGCTGTAAATATATGTGGGTTTGCTGGTACATAATCACCCTTTGGTTTGTGTATTATGCAATTATACCCTGTTCCCACAACAGTCGCTATGGCGTATAATTAAGGTAATTTTGTAGTAAAAACAGTTGGAAATCCATGAGTGAACATATAGCTACGTTAGGCCAGCTTTTAGATGGTGCAGGCACTCAATGGCGTGCTTTTGATATTGGCAGGCACATTACCAAGCTTGATAAACAACAATTTTTAGCCGTTGAACAAGCGCAAATTCCTTACCCTTACCCATTAGCAGGTCATGCATGGTTAGCTATTCAGTTTTGGGATAGCAAAGCCAGTAAAGAACCCTATGTGTGGTTTTTAAAATTCCCACTTGATGAGCAAAGTAAGTTAGTAAGCGCGAGCCGTGATCACTTTGCAGATATGGTTATTCAGGCACTAGGAACAGAAATTACCGGCGAGCAAGCCGATGGCACACTCGATAACAACCCTTATGTATTTACTCCGAACGCGAATAAATTAGCGGCGTTTAATGCACAAGTTAAAGTGTTACTAAAGCAACCAGCGTCGCAATACTACGAGCACGCCCAACTCTACTTTAGTGGCCAAATTGGCTTTGATAATTGGCAAAATGTCGCGTTACAAGGCATTGCCGATTTTGCTTATCGTCTTCATAGTGCTGATAACTTAAAGCACTTACAAGCAGCGTGGCCTAAATTACCAGTTGAAGTATTACAGCCATTAAGTGCAATGCTTGAACACATCGAAATACCGCCCTCGTTAAGTGAGTTATTGTTAAGTTATGGGCAAACCGCCCTTAGTAATAATGATGTTGTTGCGGCCTCTGCCGCGCTGCGTGCAATATCATCAGGGCAAGCTACTGGGCTGAGTGCGCAGCTTGTTGATTGCGCGCTTAACTCACCTTTAGGGCAGGATTCTGATATTTTGTTGACCATTGCTGGTCGCTGCTTTAAACAGTTAGAACAGCCACAGCGTTTACATGTTTTTATGGATAAATGCGCGCATCATGAGGAAATAGCTGAATTATTTCCTAGCGTTTTTGCAGATTTAGTTGCAATTGCGACTATTCGCCCTCACTTATTAGCTTTATTACGTGAAGAAAACAGAAGCGAGACATTAGCTCGCGCAATTGGAAGGTTATTCTCTTAAATGGCTAGTTTATGGACGTTCATACTTATTGGTGCTGTAATTTATTTTTTTTGGCTAAATCGTAAAATAGCCGAAGCCGCGAACGTTCATGCCAAACGCCAAAGCGAGCAATTGCAAGTGCAACTTATGAGTGTAGCTTGCAACAAGCGTCGATTTGGCATTTTAAAAAGTGGTAAGCCGGGCATGAAAAGCGAATTTATTTTTGAGTTTTCAAGTGACGGTGAAAACGCCTACCAAGGGGTATTAATCATGGAAGATGAAAAACTAAAAAGTGTGGTTGTGCCACCACATAGAATATAATTTCTTAGCACAAAAAACTAAGGCGTAACCTCAGTTACGCCCCAATTGCCAACATCCTGTAAGGTATCCTTTACCTGTTCCCTGTTTATCATCCTCTGAACGAGCAAACTACCGTGTTTACTCTCCATTGCATCCTGCAATATCCACTTGCCGCCTTGGCTATCCTGCGTAAACTAACGCTCCTGCAATTTCCTATCGCATCATCCTTGGTGTCCTTTAAATAGCTCCCAGCTATTTTAGTCCTCAGTGTACTTCCTGTTTCATCCCTGCATCCGTGTTAACTTGTCCTTTGTGCTTCCTGCTAGTAACTACTTATTCCTTATCCGTGGCAGTAGCTCAATCATTGGGCTATGTCGTCTTGACAAAGTAAAGTTTAAAGCAAGCAGCTTAGTATGATAGTGAGGAAAACAAAAAAATTACGGTCATAAAATTGAAAAATAAAATAAATACAATGGCTTGATATTTTTAAGAAGATAAAATACGGAGTTAAACTGACAAGGCGCACGTTAATGTAAGATATATCTCACGTAAGTGCGCCCTATTTGGAACATTGGCTTACATAATCACAATTCTAAACACCTAGCCTTGTACAGATAGAGCAGTTTTAAAAAGTAATTCACCTTTAACTCGGTTAAATGTGAGCTGCTTAAAGTGCTCAAAGCCTTGTGATTTAAAAAATTGCGTATGTTCGTCACGAGTCACAAATACCGCTATACCAGAGGACTCAGGATTGTCATACAATAAACCATCTAAGCCTTTAAGTAATTGGCGGCCAAACCCTTGACCATGAAAATGTGGGTCAACGGCTATAAACGCTAAAAAGTAGTAATTGCCTTGCGGCTTTAGTGCATCACGAATAGTTTTTTCTTTTTCAATTAATTGATTCGTTTGCAAATAACCGGCACTTAACATCAACTTTAATCGCCAATGCCAATAACGCTCTGCTTGAAGTTGGCTACTTGACTCAAATACACAAGCAACTGCTTTTAACTTATCGTTACGGTAAAGGCCAATTAAAGGCTGTTTTTCTTGCCAAAAGCTACTGAGCTCTTCGCGAATAAGCGCACGGAGTTTTTTTTCATAGTCCAGAGGGCTTTTTTCGTTATACCCGAGCAGAGTTTGTAAAATAGGGTCATTTTGGTAGGCCTGATATATAAGGCTTGCAGCGGTACTGATATCTTCTGGTGCAATATGTTGCACGCTAAACGTGTCTGTGGATTCTGCTGTGGCTGTCATTTTATTTCCTTTATTATTTTATACCTTTTGTCATTACGCCGAGTAACTTGTTTGGGATTAATTTTGAACTACAACGATGACCAAATGCTCATATAACTATAGACCTAAGTGGGACAAATAAGCGAATTTACATTTTAGTTAGTACGCTCATCCACTGCGTTGAGTCAGATCATGCTTTAGCGACTTACTACTGAGTAAATAAAGCGTAAATTCAGTAAGGGTTAAACTGGCAAGATATATCATTCCCCCCTAGAGTTAATAAGTATTAAGTATTAATTCATTAAGGAGCACGATTATGGATACGACTAAGCACGACATAAATACATTGTTCGCACAATTAGGGTTACCTAATACAGAAGCAGAAATAGATGCATTTATAGCATCGCATGCCATTTCGGATACCACATTATTGCAAGATGCTCCCTTTTGGGATGAAGCCCAACAACACTTTATTGCTGAATCGCTGGCGGTTGATGGCGATTGGAGTGAGGTAATTGACGAACTCGACTCTCGCCTTCGTCAAAATAATTAAATCGCACATTTTAATGTGTCTGAGCCACTTTATTGTTACCATACCTGCTCGCAACTTCCATGTTGCGAGCTTACTTTATTAAAGAGTTATAAATCGAATGAATGCTGCTGTATTTGAAGCTATTAAAGTCCTTCTTGATGAAGGCAAAGTCCCCACTGTTGCACTAACTAAAAGCCGTTTAGTAAAACCACTTCCTATGCCGGTTATTATTGCCGCAGTGAGTCAATATAAAAATAATCCCGATTCAATTTATAATTTAATGAAAACACCCGAGCAAACAAGTAACTCAGATCCTAAAAACACTCAGTTAGATAGAATTGAGCAAAAACTTGATCGATTACTTGCTTTGCTAGAGCAAAAATAATTTGAGACTATAAATGTTTGTTGTTGATTTAACATTTGATTGCTACCAAGACACAACCCTAGAGCAAGCCGAGCAGGCAATAAACCGCTTAGTGAATGCATTACGCTTTAATGGCCAAATCATTGGAGAGGAATTTCCAACGGTGTTAAAAGATGGCTATTTTATTACTCGTGTAATGTGCCCGACCGAAGACGCCATGCACCCACTTAATAACAGTGCGTTTGTTAAACACAGTGTTGAAAAGCTTCATGGCGCTGGTTTGCTTGCTCCCAAAGTAAAGGTCATCGGCCAAGATATTCACTCCAATAGTGCCGATGGCTGTAAAGAGCCATCAAGCTATATTTTATATACCACCTATGTGCATACATGTAGCCCACTGTATTGTGGCGATGACTTTTTACCCGTGCCGCTATTTAATATTCCTGCGATTGCTAATGGTGACTATAAAACACTAATTAAATGGCAAGAAGATTGGCAAGCGTGCGATCAAATTCAAATTAATGGTGCAACACGCTGTGAATTTCCAGCGCTTGAAGAAATAGCCAGCACCCAAAGTGATTTATACCGCCGTGGTAAAGATATAACTAAACGGATTAGTTTTTTAACTAAAAAGCCTGTTTACTATTATTTATACCGTGTAGGGGGGGTTGATAAAGCCTCTGAACTTGAGCGTAAATGCCCGAGTTGCCATGGTGAATGGAAATTACCCGAGCCTTGGTTTGGCTTGTTTGATTTTAGGTGTGAACCGTGTGGTATAGTCTCTAATATTTCGTGGGATTTTCAATAAATCCCCCACTTAAGGTGCTATGTCTAAAAACATCGCACCTTAAAACTACCTTATAATTATACTGACAACGATGCTATAAATTCACTGAGGTTTTTGGCAAGTACATGATGTGGTTTTTTACCTACATATTCTAGGCACACCTCACCTGTTTCTACTAATACGGTAACAAGCAAATCGTCTTGGTCGGTTAACCCAATAAATACACTTGGCGCTTGTTTGAGTTTACGTTTCATTAAAACATGACCGGTGATATTTTGTTGCAGTAGGTCAAAATCATCTTCATTCCATGCTTGTAATAATTCCACTTGATGTCCGTCAATATTGGCTACAACACTGCCAGCAAACATATGACCATAAAATTGACTCAACGCCTCTGGAAACTCAAGCTCCAATGCGTTAGCGAGATCGGTTAATGAACCTGTAGGCTCTCTAACTATCGCTTGCCATTGGATCATACCATGTTCATCGGCGCTACCTATTTCACATGGGCTTGGCCATTGCTCATCGTGGACGATTAATGGGCGCCTTTGTGTATTAGTAATCGTTTGTTGGCTAAATTTTTCGTGAAGTTGAGCTAATTGCATTGCAACAGACATACTGTGAAACTCATTTAATTTATATATAATGCCCCCATTGTAACTATTTAAGAGCAAACATGACAGATTACAGCAATTCTCCCGATCTTAAAGGCAGCGTACTTGGTCAATCTACTGAGTATGTCGATCAATACACGCCCAGCTTGCTTTTTCCTATTGCTCGCAAGCTTAATCGTGATTCATTGAGTATTGATGAAACTGCGCTGCCGTTTAAAGGCCAAGACATATGGACAGGTTACGAACTGTCTTGGTTAAATACTAAAGGTAAGCCTCAAGTTGCGGTGGCATTGTTTACTTTCGAATGTCAAAGTAGTCATATTATTGAATCAAAGTCGTTTAAGCTTTATTTAAACAGCTTTAATCAAAGCCGTTTTGGGAGTATTGAAATTGTTAAACAACATTTAATTGACGACTTATCCAATGCGGTAAACAGCCCTGTAAAGGTAACCTTATACAGCGCTGATGACTACAATTGTATTCCTTGCACACCGCTTCCAGGTGAGTGTATAGATGAGTTAGATATTGAGATAGATAACTACCATATTGATGCCCATTCACTTAAATCACAAAGCAATAAAATAGTCACCGAAACTTTGCATAGCCACTTGCTTAAGTCTAACTGTTTAATTACTTCACAACCAGATTGGGCGAGTATTATTATTCGCTATACTGGTGAGCAAGTTTGTCGTGAGTCCTTATTACGCTATTTAATTTCATTTAGAACCCATAATGAATTTCATGAGCAATGTGTGGAGCGTATTTACAGCGACTTAACCACTCAACTCAATATTAAAGAACTTGAAGTATACGCGCGTTATACGCGCCGTGGTGGGCTTGATATAAACCCATATCGCTCAACACATTATAACGAAACCCCATTTTCGGTAAAAATAAACCGCCAATAAGTGTCGCGTTACCTTAACAAAAAAGGAGCCTGAGGCTCCTTTTTTAGTCATTAAGTTGCTTAGTTGGCACCGCCATGCCACACACATCAATATAATTATGGCTGTACGCAAACCATTCCTCGCTGCGGTTACCCCGAGCAATAATTAATTGTTTGAATGAATCAGAGTCTGTTTTCATTACTTTAAATTGGCTGCTATCGTCTGCTACATCCGCTAATACTTGTAGATCAGTAATGGGGTTAAACTCGGTATTCTCAGTTGGCGTTCGCGCTAGCTGATGAAAATGTGCCATGCCTTTAAGCACCCGACCAAACACGGTAATATTTTTGTCTAAATAACGCGGCCCTTGACCTATGGTGACAAAAAACTCACTGCTGGCACTGTTTATATCGTTATCGCGCGCCATTGCAAATATGCCATGACAATGGACTTGCCACGTTTGTGTATGCGCTTGGTTTTGTGCAACCGCAAAACCACCTAAAAACCCCGTTACGGGTGCATAACCATCACTTCCCATCTCGGTTATTGAAAGTGGCTCAGTGGTGGTTAAATAAAATTCCGCTGGCACCGTGTTATCTTTAGTTTTGGCTAACTTTTTACCCGTACTATCGCCACCTTGGGCTACAAATCCTTCAACAAAACGGTAAATGTGAGTACCTTGATAAAAGCCTTGTCTTGCCAGTTTTTTAATATTCGCAGTGTGTTTAGGCGCAAGTTTGGGGTTAAGCTCAATATATGCGGCGCCTGTGGGCAGGGTTAACTTTAGAATATTCTCTGATTCGACCCATCGCCATTCATCATCTTTAGCCGCCGCAATAATCTCACTGCTTGTTAGTTTTTTAGCCGATGAGGCTGGTGATTGAGTACTGTGCTGGGCACATCCACCTAACAAAGCCGACACTAGAAGGGTCACTACACACTTTTTCATACCTTTCCTTTTTTATAGTTATCTATTAGGGTCTGTTGACCTTTCAAGGTTAAATTTGCAGCAGCCTGTTTGGTATTTAGGCAAGGCAGAGCCTATGTGGTGTGGTTATTCCCCATAAATAGGCGATAACGCAGCATCAATGCCAAACAGGCGCTGCCCTTCGGGTTCTGCCTAGGGGCAATTTACTCTTTGTTACTCGGTTTTTACTTAGCCCACTAGGTTACAAACCTCGCGCCGCGATTAAACCGCCCCTAGTTTGAACAAATTTTAATCCGCAAAGGTCAACAGACCCTAGTCCCAATCAAACTTATACAGTATATCTACGTTTTGGTATAAGCCACTGGTTATTTCTATGTATAGTTTAGAGAGTAACTGATAGCGCACAGCCACTTCACTGAGTGAGTCAAACACCCCAACACTGTACTTAACCTGCAAGCTTGGAGCTATATAACCCGATATCTCTACTTTTGTTTGTTCACCACTGCCTTTAGAGCTTAAGCTTACATCAGATAAACCAAAGGTTTCACCCACCTTAGAAACCACTCCCTCACTGCGACTCACACCTTGAGAAAGTAATAACTGAGTTAACATAGCATCTGTAGAGCTGTCGCCCTCTCCTAATGGTTGCCCATTGAGTAAATAGGCTAAGGCTTGGGCTTGATCCATCGCAGGCTCAGAAAATACTTTTAACGTAGGTTGCTCAACACTGCCGGTTAAAGTCACTCCGGCAATCACACCATCAGCGGTATTATCTGGGTTACGAATCGCTTTAATATTGAGATACGGTTTGTCGATTGCGCCACTAAAGCCTATTTGCCCTGTTCTAATTATCAAGTCTTGCCCGAAGGCTAAATACGTCCCTTCTATTAAATTAAGCTCTCCGGTGGCAATAATTGGCGTACCTTGGCTCATTTTAAGCGCTAAATCACCAGTCACTTTAGACTCGAGCCCAAACGATTCGACTTTTACATCATTTTTTACTGTTACTTTTAAGTCTATATCATAATCAAAAGGGACTTTTTTAGCCGCTTGTGTTTTTTGATCAATAATTATTTCATCATCGCTTACTTGCACTGCGCCCTCGGGCAGCTCTTCAATTTCTATACGCCCATAAGGCACAACCACTTCACCAACAAGGTTAAGCGCGTTATCTGCTATGCCGATTTTTAGATCAGGTGATACTTTAAATATCACACCCTGCTGCGCTCTAACAAAAAACTCATTGCCAACAACTGCAACATTAACCGCGGGTTGCTCGCCTTGCCAATCAACATCACCGGTAAGTTTAACTTGCCCGCCTTGAGGATCACTTAAGTTGCCTTTAATTGTTGCTGTGGTTTTATTAAATAAAATATGTATATTAGAGTCTTTAAGTGCAACGGGTAATTGCTCTCCCTCTAAATTAATGTCTACAATATTAAGCTCACCATCTAACTGAGGATCTTTAAGCGTTCCTGCTAATGTAACCTGTCCGCTGATTGCCCCTTTAAGTTGCTCAAGCGTATCTAAAAATGGCTGAATGTCTGAGAGTAAAATTTTATCTATATTAACGTTACCAGAGAGTGTTTGTGTATTTTGAATGTCGTCAATGTTTATCTCGGTAGCTATTTTACCTAGCACACTGGATGCCAAGTTAGCTTCAATTTTACCAATCTGCGAATCTGAAAAAGCACTAATATTGAGTGTTTCTATTGGGAGTTTAAATCGATCCTCTTCTGAGGTTAGCACTGCATTTAACCCATTAGAATTTACATTCGCTCTGAGCGTTTTAAGTGCACCTGACTGCCAATTAGCAGCAAAATCACCTGTTAAGTCTCCACGTGTGCGAATATTATCTGGTAATAAGTGCTTAAGCTCTGCAAGTGAGAGGTTAGCAAGCTTTGCATTAAACTGCCCTAGCGCTTTTGTTTGCGACAAGGTATCTATACACAACTTACTTTGAGCTGATTGCCAACAATGAGCGCTCACATCAAAATCCCCGTTTTGTGTATTCACCATAACGGATATTTTTTTAGTATTATTAAAACTCAGCTTTTTATCACTAAGGGTTATGTCACTTAGCTCACCATTCCAAATGGCATTTTTCATTTTGCCATTAAGCTCAAGTTCCACCGCGCCTTTTTCGGCATCAATCGACGCGCTAAGTTGATGATCTGTTTTATCACCACTGGCAGCTATGTTTATATTATTAATTTGCTGCCCAGCGACCAGTGCAGATGCAACATTAACACTGAGATCAGTTTGCCAATCAGCGGCCGTATCTAATTGAGATTTTATAGCGAGTTTATTAATGTTTATCTCATTAAAAATAAAGCGCTCTAGCATAACAACTAAGTCAACCGAAGGGGTTAATCTGTTGCCGCGTACTTTTAAGTCCGCTTTACCGTTAGCAATAAAAGGCAGATTAGCCTGCTCATCACTATTAAGCATAATATCACCGTCAACTTGCCATGTATCATCTACCTGTCCATTCAAAGTTAACTTGTTAGTACCACTACTTAAATAAAAACTATCGATATCCGCTTTTAATTGATTATCTAACTTAAAGTTTGCAGCAAACTCTAAGGGCACGTTGTTTAGTAAGCCGGCTAGCTTAGTATTGTTCATTCTTAGCTGCCAGGTATCGGCTTGGGCGTTAAATACGCCTTTAAACGTCCCTGAAACATCACTGGTTAGGGCATCGGTTAAGTATTGCGCTTTTAAATTTGATAAAACGCCGGTAAAGTCCGCTTTAATTCCCTGTTGCCAATCAAGCTGTGCTTGAATATTCGCAGCGCTATCGTTAGCTTTTAAAGCAAGCGTTTCAAGCGTTGCCTTGTTTAGTGTGCCTTTTAGCTGAGCATTTAAATCTACACTTGGATAAGCATCTAGCTGAGTATTACCCGTTAAACTTAATTGATAGTCGTTAGCATTACCTTGGGCACTTAAATTGATGTTTTTAACCTTTAGCTCATTACTTTGTGTATTAATAAGCCATTGATTAATTTTGCCATTAACACTAAAGGGATAATTTTTCTGTTTGAGGTTGGCTGTTGCTCTCAAATTTAAAGGAAATAATCCTGTGGTATCAAGCGCAATGTTAAGCTTGGCTAGATCACCATTTATATCAAGAGTAGCTCCATGTTCATTCCCTTTTAAGCTAATGTTGCCGTTAATTGGCATTGCCCCTTCAAGTGTTGCATCAAGCTGAGTTTTTAACTGCCACTGCTGATAACCTGCCGATAGTGACTGTACCTTAATAGTGGCATCTTCTACGCTCATTTGCAGAGCAATATCATTAATTGAATAGTGTTGCTCGCCCTGATTTATTGTCACGTTGGTGATATTGAACTGCTCAACATTGATGTTAAGTGGTGAGATAAAATCGATATTGGGTAAAGCTGGCAATTCATTAATAGCCGCTGTTGTTTGTTGATTAGCCGCTGCTTGTTGAGCTGCGGTTTGCTCTTTCAATACCACATTAATGCGAGGAGTGGTTAAACGTTTAATTGTAATATCAGACCCTTCAGCCTTTGCCGACAATTGCAGAGTGTTAAGTGTTACGTTTGCACTTGAATGATTTAAAATAAATTCATCAATAGCTAGATTTTTTAATGCAATATTAAAGGGTAAGGTTATTTGTTCTAATGCTTCGGTTGGCGTATCGTCTTTATTCTCAGCGCTTTTTGGCAAGGTTAATTTAATCGACTTAGCACTTAAATTATCAATACAAATACCATCACATTGCCACCAAAATAAATCTATCTTTAGTTGCTGTGCATTAACACTTACGCCATTTTGGTCAAACTGTAAGTTAAACGCGTCATTGTATAAAAATCGGCCATTTTTTATTTCAATGGTAAATCCATCAACCAATTTATTCGCTGTGTAAGCAAGCAATTGATTACCTGGGGCGGTAAACAAAACACAAAACAGTGTAACTAACAGCGTTGCTAAAACGGCGCTAATTATCGCCGTTACTTTTTTAAATACTGACATTAAATTTCAGGCCCTATGGTAATACTTAAACGGGTACTTTTACTTTCTTTTGTGAGCCCCCACGCGTGATCAACTCTTATCGGACCAACCGGTGTTAAATAACGAAAACCAAATCCTGCACCTACTTCAAATTGTTCTGAAAAATCATTGGTTGCGGTCCCCCCATCAACAAACAGCGCAGCCCGCCAATTTTTAGCAAATTGGTAGTTGTATTCAACGGTACTCGCTAATAAATATTTACCACCAATACGCTCACCCTGCTCGTTTTGCGGAGAAATCGACTGATAAGCAAAACCCCTGATACTTTGATCGCCACCGGCATAAAATCGCAAAGAAAATGGCACGTTATTTATATCATTAACAATCATTGCGCCCACGTTTGCTTTTAAAAAAATCAGATGGCGGTCAAGGTAAGTACGTAACCAAGCATGCTGTAATTGAACTCTAACCAAATTGGTACTTGAGAGTACGCTATCGAGTCCAAACTCAGCTGAAATAGACCACTGCTCCCCCCAATAAGGTGTGGTGCCACCCTTTGATTGTTTACGCGCATAACTGATCCCAGGCATTAACATTTCAGTTGTTTTTTCTTCGTCATCCCCTATGCGGTAGGTTTCTTGCTCACGCCTTAAAAAAGCCGTTCGTACCCATTCATGCTCAGTTAACCACTGGCGCTGTAACTGCCCTGTTAATATTTCACTGTAGGTTTGATTGGTTAATTCATCTTCCAACTTATAACCGACAGAAAAGCGCCATAAATCATCGTTCGGATCATTCACCGGCACGGTGTAAGCCATGGAAATATCTTGCTGTTTTTGAGAAACATTTAAATTGCTTTCAAGATAGTGCCCGTTATCGGTGATCCATGGTTTACTCCATTTAAAACGTACTTTCGGCCCTAAATCTGTACTAAAGCCACCACCAATTTCATAACTATTTTCTGGTTTATGTAACACATCTACTTTTATAGGAACTTGCTTGTTTTTTCTCGCTGTAATATCGGCGTAAACACGCACGCTCTTAAAATAAGGGGTACTTGATAAATCAAGATTATAATCGGCAATATAGGATGCTTTGTAAGACTGACCCATTTTAAATGGCGCCAAAGAGCGGATATATTTTTCAGCTGGAGTATTTCTGGCAATTAAAATATCGCCAAACTGATAACGAACTCCGCTATCAATAGTAAAAGTAATGGATGCGCTGTGTTTTTTGAGTGATACTTCAAATTTTCTAACAGGCCATTTTGCATCGAAATATCCATACTCTAGCAACACTGACTCTATTTTTTGATGCGCGCTGCTATAAACCCCATGATTTAAAATATCACCTTGTTTTAAATTAAGATCTTCAATCGTTTTTTGAACGAACGGATCCTGTTTTGCTTCACCATTAATAGTTATATTAAGTGACTCAACACGTGTGGCTGGACCTCGCTCTATATTTACAACAAGTTCGCGCTCGTCTTTATCAAAATCAATATTTACTACTGGACTGTAATAACCTAAGGCTTTGATACTATTCTCAACTTGCGTTTTTGCATACCGACGAAGTGTACGGGTTGGTTTTTCACCAACAAGTTGTTTTAAATAAAGTGCAACGTTATTTTCTAAGTCGCCACTGATCCCTTTAATTTCATAATCTTCAATTATATTTTCAGAGGCAATAGAAGACAGGCTTACTAATAAGCAAAAAAAACAAAAAAACTTTAAAAGCTGATTGAACAAGTAAATATCCTTACTGTGGTAGCCATAAAATAAACCGTTAGACAGCAATATCATACCATAGCCACAATGAGCCTAACATTAACTTAATCGCAATTAACACTCAAAGATGCAGTCAAAATTTAGTACGCGTTAACGGTTTATTTTGGTTACAATAGCTATAACGAGTACAAAATAAAATTAATGAGTTTTTAATGCAATTCCCTGATGATGACAATGGCCAGCTTCTTGCTGAAATTTCCGCCGCCGGTGTAGATTTAAGTAAAATGCAACAAATTGATTTTTACATTTTATTTGAACAACAGGCTGATGCCGAAAAATTTGCAACTGAGATTGTAAACGATGCATTAGTGCAAACTGCTGATGTTGAAAAATGTAAAGATACCGGCGTTTGGGAAGTAATTGCCCATGTACAAATGGTGCCTGAACATGCACTGTTAGGCCAAGCAGAACAATACATTGAAAGCATAGCGAACAGTTTTAATGGCTATGGTGATGGTTGGGGATTAGACGCAGAAGAAGCATAATTCCTAATTTAAATAATGAATGAGATACCCAGCTTAGTCTATCGACTTAGCTGGTTTGCTTTTCTAAAGCTGCCTTTATAATCAAAAAGTTTATCTGCTACTTTCCAGCCATATTTTTTACTTTTTCGCGCAATCACAAAGTCCGGTGGTATTAAATCAAACTGCGCTTTTATAACTTGCTCTGCACTGCTAAATTCAACTGGTGACTGTCCCTGCCCTACACGCTTACCAAATTGCTGATTAAAGTAATACCGAGCACCTTTGTTTGATAAATCAAAAATTTCATCACAACTGGCTCCGTCTTCATCAAAATAAGTAATTTTTAACAATTGCTCTTTAAGTTTTACCACACTCAAGCCGCTACAACGTAGGACTAATGCATCTTTAAGGTTTAACGCATTACGAAGCTTATCATCAGGGTCGGCCATCACAGCACCACAGTCATGACATTTTCGAGCAGCAATATCATTTTGTGCGCCGCACTGCTCGCACTCTTTAAAACGAAAACGATAATCGCATTGCTCGCTTAAACCGTTATCATCTTCTAGCAAACCTTTACAACGCCTACCAAAGTGCTCGATTACTTTGCCGTCAGCATCTGTTTTTCCCCAAAATATATTGGCAAAGCCACACCCAGGGCACAGCACTTGCACGGGTTCATTATCGCTATCGCCTTTTTTATCGCCAACTTCTGGGTAGAATAAATCAAAGCCATTGCCCGCATAGTCAATCACTAAACAATCGTTTTTACCTTCTGCCAACCTCAAGCCTCGACCGACAATTTGCTGGTATAAACTCACCGACTCCGTGGGGCGTAAAATAGCTATAAAATCAACATGAGGGGCATCAAAACCCGTCGTCAGTACTGATATATTTACTAAATATTTTAACTGTTTAGCTTTAAATTGCTTTATTATTTTATCGCGTTCGCTATTAGAAGTATCTCCCGTGATCAGCGCACTGTGATCTTCTGGTAGATAAGTCATTATCTCTTGTGCATGCATAACCGTAGCTGCAAAAATCATCACGCCGTAACGATTTTCACTGTATTGTATAACCTGTTGTAAAATTGTTTGAGTTGCACGGGTCGATTTTTTTAACAGCGCATTCATATCCTCATTGCTATATTGCCCAAATGCATTGCTAGTTAAAGATGAAAAGTCATAATGGCTAATTGCAGCATCAACCTCTTTAGGGTGAGTTAAGTAGTTATGCTTAATCATATAACGCAAAGGTAGTTCAAAAATACAGCGCTTGAATGGACTTTCCTTATTGCCACGCACAAAGCCATGGTAATGATGCTGATAAATCCAGCCTAACCCTAGTCGGTAAGGCGTCGCGGTTAAACCTAATACTTTTAATTCAGGGTTGTGAGATTTAAGTGCATTAATAACTTTTCCGTACTGGCTTTTCTTTTCGCCATTTACTCTGTGACACTCATCAATAATAAGTAATGAGTAGTGCTCATTAAGTTTATTTAGATTACGCGATAACGACTGCACACTCGCAAAAGTGACCTGATGGGTTAACGACTTCTCTTTGAGTCCTGCGGAAAATATACTCGCTTCAAGGCCAAAGCTTTTATACTTTTGAGCATTTTGCTCCACTAATTCTTTTACGTGCGCCAACACCAATATTTTTTGTTTAGCAATACGCGCAAGTTCAGCTATCACTAAACTTTTACCCGCCCCCGTAGGCAACACAATAACAGCAGGTTCGTTAGTTTTTCTAAAGTGTAAAACGGTTCGTTCAACCGCCTCGCTTTGGTAGGGTCTAAGGGTGTAGGTCATGAGATAACAATTAAATTTTAATGAGGGATTTTAGCAAATAACTTAACTTTAAAGGTAATTATTAATTACGTGGTTTTTAAATCGCATAATTAAAACTCATTTTAATGGGGAATACTACGATAAAACATTTATATCTATTAATAATACCCCTAAGTTAATTACTCAGGGGTAGACTTTTATTTACCTATGTTTTTATCAAAAAATGTTAGCATTTTTTCCCATCGCTCTACATTATGCTCTGGTTTATAAAAACCATGCCCTTCACCTTTTTTGTACATCCACTCTACAGAGTGATTGCGTTTTTTAAGCGCATCTCTTAGCCTAAATGCATGCTCTTCAGGCACCCTTACATCTTGGCCACCCTGAATAATGAATACAGGTGCTTTGAGTTTATCTACATTATGCACTGGCGATTGTGCTTCTCTTTCTGCTTTTGTCTTCGGAAGTACGTTTTCTAAGTAATTTAAACCTGAAGATGATTCTGAGATATCGCCTTCTTCAAACATTAGCTGTAAATCGTAAACGCCTACAAAGCCTACAACACACTTATAAAGCTCAGGTTCTCGTATAGCACTTTGAACCGCAGCATAACCACCATAAGATGCACCATAAGAACAAATTCGACCTTCATCAACGACCCCCTGTTTAATTAGGTAACGTACACCATCGGTCATATCATCAATCATGCTTGTCCCCCAGCTTTGGTAACCCATTTGCAGAAACTTTTTACCATAGCCACCTGAACCACGAAAGTTCGGTTGAAAAACAGCGTATCCATGTGATGCAAGTACTTTTACATCACTACTTAATGTTGATAATGAATCTCTAATACCATGTGGGCCACCATGAGGATGCATTATTAGAGGTAAATTCTTATCTGCATTCACAGGGAGCGTTAGCAGCCCGCGAACCTCTAACCCATCACGTGTTTTATAAGAAATTAGCGTTGTTTGAGGGATCTCCTCCTGACTTAACCAAGGTTTAGCTTTAACTATCGCGCTAAGACTTCGTTTCTTAGTATCAAATAAGTAAAATTGCTTTGGGTTATTAGTGGAGCTAACTGTTAACACCAGCTTCGCATTATCTAAAGTTGAGGAGGTAACCTCTATAGTTTGGTTTTTAAATGAATTTGATAAGCTCGATAATAAACTCGCAAAGCCAGTATCTGTTATATCTTCAAAAAAAACATTTTCAATTGAATCTAATTCATAACTTGCTCCAATTACTTCACTGACTTTGCCGTTATTTATACTAACAACTGGCATTAGATCTGTATTTGGATGAGTCACTTTCACAGTTTGTTTGTTTGTTTTCAGATCAAATGAAGAGATAGATAACGTATCAGTTGTATTATCACTAATACCAATCACAGTTGAATTATCAGCTAAAAATGTAAGTGGGGTAAAAGATCCTGAATCACTGTCAAATCGGAGTACTTCATGCCACTCATCATCTTTATTATCTCTTGTGACTACAATACTTTGATTATTTTTATCTGGGGCAATACCTGTTGCCAGCCTCGCAATACCATTATGATCCAATAAAACGCTCGTATTTGTTCCTTTGTAAACACGTAAAGGAAGCTTCCCCATACTTTGTTTACGCCCTGAACTTGCTTTTACTCGCTGTAGTTCTAAATAAGGTTCGTCTGAGTATGGCGAAAATGACGAGATGATAATTTCATCGTCAGTCTCTGGTAAGAGATCAATGACTCTTGCCATTCGAATTCTTGAATCACCTGAACGAGGCCCAGCTATTATAGTTTTACTTTTACCATTAACGTTTATAGATAAAAGATCACCCGTTGCCATTGGCGCATCATAAGCACCATATTCTTGAGCGAGTGAAATAATTACTCGTTCATTATCTGCCCAACCAAAGTCTGCAACAGCTTCGCTTTCTTTTCCTTCGGTAATAGAAACAATCTCATGATTACTAACATTAAGTATAGTTAGCCTAATAGCGCCTGTTTCCGTTCTTGTTGTAGCTGCAAGATGTTTACCGTCAGGTGAGATTTTCATATTTATAAACTGCGCATGCTTAGCGTAATTTTGCAACTTAACGCTATCGACCTTGGCCAAAGCCCCTACTGATGCAGCAGCTAAAAACATCCCTACAGTAAATTTAGCTATATTCCTCATAAGTATTTCCTTATCAATAAAAAAGCCCTCCTACGAGGGCTTAATAAATAAACTTTAATCTAAATACTGATTAAAAATTATAAGTAACATTCGCAAAAAATCTACGGCCTAAATTATCATATTGTGAATAAAGCGCACTGTTACCAACGGCTCTAACATAACTAGGAGATACTTGCGGTGGCTCTTCATCAAAAACGTTCGCAATACCCATTGTTACATCAAATTGGTCAAGCTTTAAATTACCTGATAGTGAATGGTAGAATACTTTAGGTGTTTCAGCTACAAAAGTAATATCTTCACCACGGTAAGTTGATTCATTTGAATCATCATAATATTCATAGTCATTCGTTTCATCAACATAGCGTGTAGTCCATGTTAAGCTCCAGTCATCCTTTTTGAATGTTGCTGAAATATTACCAACATGTTTAGGATCACCAATCTCACCAATGTATTGGCTTGGCTCACTGTCAGCAAAAAGCTGGTAAGTGCGCTCTAACTGAACAGTATGCTCAATGTTGAAGTATACCGAACCAAAATCGAAATCATCACGGTAAGTGAAGTTTAAATCAACGCCACGTGTACCTTGGTTTGCAACGTTAGTGTAACCACCGTAGATAGTATCAATACCGTAATTGCCGTCTGTTCCATCATTTCGCGTGAACTGAGTACAAATAGGATCATTCGGGAAGTTTTCAGAGTTATAACAAGTGCTTGTTATATCACTGCCACCTAAATTAGCTACTTGGTTGCTAATATCAACTTTGTAGTAATCAGCTGAGAATGCATAAGTATTTTCCGGGCTTGTCCACACAAAACCAAAACCTTCCGAAATTGAAGTTTCAGCTGATAAACGCCCTGCACCACCACTTGTTACACTTGTTGCAGAACTTGAAGTTGAGCCATCATAATCAGTAGGTACGCCTGAGGCTAAACAGTTATTGTAAATGCGTTCTGATACCGTACCATCAGCATAGCCTGCACCATAGTCATAACATGGATCGACTGAATTTTGGCCAAAAAAGCCAGTTTGCCCAGCTAAATATAACTCGTACAATGCTGGAGAACGGAACGATGACCCACGAGATCCTCGTAATGTGAAGCCATCAACAACTTCCCATGTTAGACCCACTTTGAAGGTGGTATCGCTTCCGTAAGTAGACACATCAGTCCAACGTCCTGATGTTGTTAACTCCATACGCTCAGCCCATGATTCCGATTCGAAAAGAGGTATACGAATTTCACCAAACACAGCGCGCGTATTTTGCGTCCCAGCGGTGCGGCTTGCACTACTTAAACCCCATGAGTTACCAGTAGAAGAAGCAACCCCAGGCGTATCATCAAGTTCATCTTTTTGATAAGAAACACCAAAAGCGCTACCAACTGCACCTGCAGGTAATTCAAATAAATCACCCGTAATATATGCTTCTAGCGTTTGTTGCTTGTAAATGGTTTCACCTGTTTCTTCACCAAATAAGAAGTTACGAACTTCATCTGAAGGATTACCATATAAAAATTGTGGATCTGTCCAAGGTACATCAACACATGTTTTTCCTGAATTAGCAGTAACCTCACCAGAACATGATGTCCCATTTCCTAAATGCTGTTGGGCCATTACCATTGAATCGCGGTAAATTACTTTATTTTGGTATTCACCTTTACTATGGCTGTTTTGATAAGAAACGTCCCAATCCCAAAAACCTAAAGAACCCTCCAAACCAAGAACAAAACGTCTGTAGTCGATCGTCGTTTCGCTACCATAATGATCCGTCAATGCAACTGGCATAATTCGAACATCACCACCAAAACCTTCATATAAATCAGCATCAGGTCGAGCTATATCACCAACCCAAAATTGACGGTATGCTTGTGTTTCAGTTTTACGAGAACTATATAAGGCTTCTGCATAACCACTTATACTATCCGTAAAGCTATAGTCACCTTGTAAAAACAATGAATAAGTAGCTGTTTTAGGTATCATTGATTCGTTATCAGAAAACGGATGTTCTAGGTGTCTCCATCCATCAGACTCTTTATCAAACCCTACATTATACCAACCATCTGGAGTCGTAAAATCGCCTGGACCACTAGCAGCATCATTAAAGCTACTGTAACCATTGTTACCAAAAAAACCATCATAATCGTAAGAGCCATAGCCAGAGTCAAAGTTAGATGCACCATCATTAGTTAACCACAAACCATAGCCGCTTTCGTTACAATGGTATTTACCTGTACGAGGGTCAATTGGATCGGCTCGCTCACCATCTTCGTTATAATATCTACGAGCAGTACAATCGAAAAACTCACGATCGCCTCGCTGTAATTCATGTTGTACTTTATAATCACCAACTACACGTATCGACCCTTTTTCAAACTCTTCACCGATTGAAAAGTTTACACGTTGCTGTTCACCACCTGACTCAAATGGTTGCGAAAGGTCAACTGAAATAGACTTATCATCACCTTTTTTAGTAATAATATTAATTACACCTGCAACCGCATCAGAGCCATAAAGAGAAGATGCACCATCTTTTAACACTTCAATACGTTCAATAGCAGATACTGGTAATGCATTCATATCAAATGATGATACTTGTCCGCGTGTACCGGCAGGACCAGCACGACGACCATTCAGTAGTACTAAAGTACGATTGGCACCAAGACCACGCATTGAAATAGTTTCCGTACCAGCACCACCAGAAGTTACATAACCAACAGACAATGCCGATGTTACTTGGCTAGAGCCTGCAGCAATTGTACTTGTTCGTAATAACTCACCTAAAGATGTGATCCCTTGATTAGCTGCATCTTCAACAGAAATAATAGTAATTGGCGTATCGCTAGCAAAGCTATCTGTACGTATGCGAGAACCTAAAACTTGTATTTTTTCAACTTCTTGAGCACTCTCTTCTTCTGCAGCAAATGTACTTGCTGAGAAAGCAGCTGTAGATACTGCACCAAAAGCGATCGCTAAACGAACTGCTTTTGAAACTTTGTTATTTAACATGTGATTCTCCCTAGAACACTATTATATTTTTATTATTTAACTAGACAGGCAAATATCAGCATTAAAACCTGTCTGTTATTTAACATCTTAAGCTTAACTTATGCACAAGGTCAACACCCTATTTACACTTAAGTTACAAGAACAAAATTTTTAACTTTATTTTTTTTACATATCACCAAGTTCTTTCAAAGGTTAAATAAACGACTTAAATTAAAAGTATACTTTTAAAACAATTAATTCTTTAATATCAAAAGCTTGGACTAACTATAAGGTTTAAATACTAAATAACTTAATTTGACTTAAGTAATTATTTTGTATGAGGTAATTATCACAATACTTGAGTTATGAAAGCAAATGTATCTATTTAATAGTTGGTTTACTTTTAATTAAAATTACTTATAAATTAAGCATGAAATCTTACACTTATAGTAAATAATAGAAAAAGTTTTATAAGTAGACACATCGATTTGTTAAAAGATAAATATACGTTCTTTAATTCTAAATATTGATTGCAGGTTTAAAAATAATAAATGTCGATATATTTTGTTCTGAAATAGTTAGCTGCTCAAGTGTAATAACCTCAAAATATGGGCTTATTTTAATTTCACTTATTAGCCTGGCTGCATTAGTTGCGGATTCTATTTGTTGATTCAATCTATTCTGATAATTAATGTATGTATTCCTGATGGAATCAAATTCTAACTTATCTAGACTACCCTTTTGATAGCTTGACATCATATTTACTATATCTGAGGCTAACCCTGAGTTCGCAACCTCAGCATTTTGTATATTCAATTGCAATAAAATATCAATATAAGATTTAGCATCAGCGATCGAAAAGTTAGTATTGAGCTTGTTTTCCAAACTCTGCAAGCGTTGATTACTCGTCCAAGCCGATATTGCATTACTTACTTGTTTACTTGTTTCTGTAATAATAGATTGTTCATAATGTAAGTTTAATGCAATATAACCATCACTATTTATATGATTACTTATAAACTCAAGAATATCATTTTCTTTAATATACTCTGCGCCGAAGTTAGATACTATTAAATCGAATTTTTTTTCTAGTTGACTTTTTTCATTGATTATAAACTCTGAAAGTAAATTTAGTTTATGCCTTTGCGGAAGTGAAAAGCTGACTTTTCCTGCATCAAGACAATTGAAGTAGGCATCATATTTAAGTGTATCTGCTAAAATATGGGAAACCATACCACTTCCACAAGCTAAATCTAAAATTGCTAATCCATCGCTTTCACAAAACCTAGTACCGAATAGCTTCCATTGTGAGTTTATCAAATTATTCAATTCTTCGTTTGCTTTACCTGGTAAACAACTTATCTCTTTGCTACACCAATAATCAGTCCAATGTTTCAAAGTTTTCTCCAATAAAAAAGGAGCCAAATATGGCTCCTTTGCAAATTTATAAAATGTTAGAAACTGATACTGTAGCCTGCAAATACTTCGCGACCAATGTGGCCTGCATTATATAAGCTATCATCTACCCAATTACCAGCATCATCCAAAACAACACCTTTATCAAATAAATTACGTGCACCTAGAGTAACTGTTCCATAATTCTCAGTGAAGTACTTAACGTTTAAGTTATGAACAACATAAGTTGGATTATGATTTTCGAAAACTTGACGGAAGTTTTCTGGGTTACCGTCTTTAGTATCTAAGTAGCTATCTTCAGCTGTGTCAGCAATTACATCCGTTGTCCAGTTTATAGCTAAATTATCGATTGAGTAATTAATCACAAACTGTGATCTCCACTCTGGAGTACCTGAGTCACCTATAAAGTTTTGCTTAGGACCGCCGAAATAAACATCCTCTTCGGCGTCAGTTACCCAAGTTGTAACATTTTTAAGGTTAAATTCACCAAAACTAGTTTCAATATTGTAAGACAAGTCAATATCGAAACCTTTGCGAGACATAAAGCCACCGTTATCTGAGCGAGTAATCACATCGCCTATAATAGCTCCCGAATTATCTCGTTCTAACTTAACACCTGGGTATTGAGTTGTGAAACTATCAAGATTACCGCCGTATTCGATGTTAATTAAAGATTGAACTGTGATTTCAGATATAACATCTTCAACTTCAAGTTCAAAGTAATCTACTTTTACTGCAAAGTTTTCGATACCTGAATATACAACACCTAAATTCATGTATGTTGATTCTTCAGGACCCAAATTATTATTGCTTTCTTGTAAATTGTCGTACTGACGCTCTTTACAATCAGCTGTAGCAATGTTTTGTTCACGACAAGCAACATAGTCTGTCGCGTCGGTTGCACTGAAAGCTGTAGCACCAAGCAATTCAGATAAACTTGGGGCTCTAAAACCTTTAGAGTAAGAAGCTCTGAATAATAAATCATCCATTGGTCTATATTCTGCTTTTACACTAGGAGTTCCTTTGCTACCAAAGTCACTATAATCATCGTAACGATATGCTGCACTAACAACTAAGTTCTCAAGGATAGGAAGCGATACCTCATAAAATAGAGCTGTTGTGTCGCGCTCACCTGAAGCTGAATTACCAGCTGAGCCACCGATTAAATCGGCTTCAGATTGTGCATCGTATTTCGAGTCAAAAGTTTGCTCGTAATATTCACCACCAAAGTAATGCTGAATCTCTCCACCAGCCAATTCACCTAATGCAAAGCCTACACCGGCAAAATAATGGTCAAAGTTATTTTGTTGCTCAGTGTAAGTAGTAGAACGAAGGTTATTTACACCTTCTTCAGAGCCTAGATCAATACCATTAGCTTCATTGTAAGCAAGGCCTGAGTAGCTAAGATAGTATCTACCAGCAGATCTGTAGTCAAGCTTAGCTTTATGGTAAGAGATTTCCCATTCAATTGAATCTCCAGCTATACCATTTAACCCGATAGTATAATCTTGTTGATAATCGGTAACTTCTCCATCTCGGTTACCGATTTGGTACCAACGGAAATAACCTGTAGCTTCAGTATCATAAGGATTATGTTCGTTGCTTGCAGCCATATTTTCCCATTTAGCTGCTGGAGGTGCATAACGACCAAATGAATCATTTCTGCTAAACATGCCTCGAGCGTAAAGCTCAATATCATCAGTTAACTCATAAGATGCACTAGTCATAATTGAATCACGATTTGTTGACGCCATATTTGCGGAAACATTTGCAAAAGCAAAACCACAAACTTCACCACCGCCAACACCACCTAGTAAAGAACCTTGGTCTAAAGTACCAACAAAACCAGGTTGATTAGCAGTCAAATCATCACATTTATTAGAAGACTTGAATCCATCTGGACCAAGGATGGTTGCTCCGTAGTAGCTGATGCCCACTGTTTCGTCATAAATAGATATCAGTCCATCACCATCTAAATCTTCCATAGATGCTGAGGTATAAGCACGATCTTTATCAAAAATTGCACCTTGCTCTTGGTGATCATAAACAAATGTAATGTTACCTTTGTCAGAATTTACACCAAAAGAAAGTGACATTTGCTTAGTATCTGCGCCTTCTTCACTAGGACGACCAAATTGGATGTCGAATGAAGCACCTTCGTAGTCTTTTTTCAATATAATATTAATAACACCAGCGATTGCATCAGAACCATAAACAGCAGATGCGCCATCTTTTAAAATCTCAATACGTTCTACTGCAGCCATTGGTATAGAGCTCAAATTTGCAGAAGCACCACCAAGAGAAGGTGAACCCGCCATACGCTTACCGTCTAGTAAAACAAGAGTTCGATCTGAACCTGCGCCAAGAAGGCTTACCGTAGATTGTGACTGAGCAGATGAACCTGAAGATGGAACAAATGAACCAAAACTATTCGATGTAACATTGCGTAAAGCGTCTGCTACTGAAATACGGCCTTGTTGCTCAAATTCAGCTGTCGTAATAACTTCAACAGGACTTGCGCCTTCAAGGTCAACTCGTTTAATGCGTGAACCTGTAACCTGAATACGCTCAACTTTTTCTGCGCCTTCTTCTGCAGCAAATGAACTTGCTGAGAAAGCAGCAGTAGAAGCTGCGCCAAAAGCGATCGCTAAGCGAACTGCTTTTGAAACTTTATTATTTAACATTTGATTCTCCCTAGAATACTATTTGTTTTTTTATTTTTGACCACTTTTGTTAACTAAATTGTGATCATGCTCCAGATGATAATACTATGAATACAAGGCAGTCAACATTAAATTAACTTTAAAAATACTTTAAGTGACTTCTCGTTATCATTTTTACGTTTTTTTGTTTCGTTTTTTAAGCTCTTTTTCGAACCTAATTTATAAAAAACCCAGCCACAAAAAACAAACCACTGATTTAAAGGGGAATTATTTACTTTAGTTAGATTTTTATTTTGTAGTGCTTTTGAATAAATATGTAACCAAGATCACAAATGTTAACTTTTACAATTTTTATGCAAAGTAGGAACTTAATATCGAAAAACAACCTATAAAATGCCTATTTACCTCATGATTAAGTTAAAATAATGTAGCTTGGGTAGAATCAGTTGGTGTGTTTAATGCGCTTAATATCATTTGCGCAACAGGGTCGAGCTGTCTTTGAATGTACAGTGGGTAGTTCAGAATGTTTTTACCGGTATAAAGCTCAGCGCCGGTTACTGCGTATACATATTCAATCACCTGCCCGCGTTTTATTTCAAACTCAGGATGATTCGCTTTGTATTTTTTAACAGCTTGAACATGAGGAGGAATATTTTTGATGTAATCGTTAAGGTGCTGCCCTAACCGCTTTCTATATACTAATTTACGGTCGAACTCACCATTATAAAGTTTTTGCGTGTAGCTGTTTATTATATTGTGCAGTTGCTGTATTTCGAAGTCGTCGGTAAATAAAGTCTCGAATAACTGTGTTTGAAACTCTTGTGCAAACTCAGTCCAATCACTGCGAACTGTTTCCATACCTTTAAAGACCAACTTTTTTTCATTGTTTTTTATTACTTGACCAACATAACGTTTTTTAGAACCTGTTTTTTTACCTCGTATAGTTGGCATAAAAAATGGACTGTAATGGGTTTCAAATTCAATTTCTAAATAGCTTTTTAAACCATAACGCTGCTTTAAATCTACTTGCCACTTTTCGTTGATATGTCGAACAAGTTGGCAGCCAATTTCGTTGCATTGCTCAGGACTGGTATCTTCACTAAGTTTTACAAACGTAGAGTCGGTATCACCATATATCACCTCAAAGCCTTGCGCTTCTATCCATTTACGGGTTGTTTGCATTATCTCATGGCCACGCAAAGTAATGGAACTCGATAAACGCGGATCGTAAAACCGACAACCCTTAGAGCCGAGTACGCCATATAAGCTATTCATAATAATTTTAATCGCTTGCGAGAGCATGGGTTGATTAGTGTCTTTTGCTTCTTGGCGAGTTTGTGTCAGGTGCTCAATTAATTTTGGCAGGTGGTGCTGCGTTCTTGAGAATAACGCCTGATTAAATCCTTCAACCGCATGCTCTGGTGCATTTAACCCTGCGATTAAACCTAGCGGGTCAATACAAAACGTACGCATAATTGAAGGGTATAAGCTTTTAAAATCAAGTACCAAAACGTTTTTATACAGCCCTGGAGTCGACTCCATCACATAGCCACCGGGGCTTTCAAATGAGAGCCCATGATCGCCTAAATTGGGGGCAACATAACCACTGCGGTGTAATAACGGTAAGTATAAGTTTGTAAATGCGGCAACCGAGCCACCCATGCGTTCCAGTTCGAGCCCTGTTATTTGGGTTCTGACTATGGCAAATTCAAATAACTTTAATTTTTCGAAAATTTGATTAACCAAAATACAATCTTGGCGGTTATAAGCAGCAAGAGCGAGCTTGTCTTCATTAAATTGGCGTACAATTTCAGATAATCGGTTATCGGTTTTTATTAATTTAGATTCGTTAAGCACACGCTCTGCAACATTGGCTAATGAAAAGCTGTCAAATCGGTAAGTGGCATTTTTTAATGTATCAATGCCATCAATGATGCACCGCCCAGGAAGCGTTAATCGGGTGTAATGGCCTTTATTAATATACAAAGGTTGATTATCTCGGCCAAAGTTAAGGGTAAGCCCTAACGCCTCTGCGCGTTCTTGCAATAAACTAAAATCAAAATCAATGACATTCCAACCAATAATAACATCAGGATCGTTATTTATAATGTACTGCTGCAACTTGGTAAGTAGGTTAATTTCGTCATAGCACCAGTCTATTTCAAATGTCGAGTCGCTCTGCTGCGGCTCCCCTATCATCAATACGCAATCTAGGCCATTTCCCACCAGTGCAACACTAAATAGCACGCCATCGGCATTACATTCTATATCCAAAGAAACAGACTTAAGCGTTGGCGTATAATCGGTGTTTGCTTTTAACTTTGCGTCACTAATTTCAATAAAGCCGTTTTGAGCTTTGGCGTTACCCGCTACCCACACACCTCCTTTAATAAAGCGCTCCATTAAAAAGCGGTCGCTGTGGCGTACATCGGCCTCATAAATTGGCATTGCTTGTTCTAGTAGAGTTCGCGCAGTATATAAACTATGTATGTCGTTGAAGTAACAAGCCACACATTCGCTGCCACTAAAATGGCACAACTCAACCTTATTAAATTGCGCTTTTATATTTGCCTGTGCGAGTAAAGTATTTGCAGTATGTTGCGCTGACAATGGGATGAAAAACACTGCCTGCTGGTTTTCAATAATAACTTTAAGTGGGCCCTGATCAGAGCTTAGCCAATAGCACAAAGTAATACCTTGTGCATTTTTAGCCGCGTATTGTTGCCTTGATAAAATAAAGCCCTGATAGATTGCTTGTGTCAATGTTCGATCCCACTTAATATATACACTGTAATTATATACATATTTTAGGTTAATCATCACATGCTATCGAGCTCACTTAAAAAAACAATTAGACAAGTACACCAGCATGTTGCAAATAACCTAACCGATTACCGTCCTCGCAGTAGTCAAAACTATTTAGTTGCTGAAATCGCCAAAACATTAGCCGGTGAATACCATAAAAAACAACGTATTTGTGTTATTGAAGCAGGCACAGGCACCGGAAAGTCATTAGCTTACTGCCTAGGCGCTCTACCACTGGCATTAGCACAAAAAAAGAAATTGGTTATTTCCACAGCTACTGTGGCTTTGCAAGAGCAATTAATCGCTAAAGAGCTGCCGTTTTTTAAAAAACACTCAGGGCTCGATTTTAAATTTGATTTAGTAAAAGGCCGCCAACGTTATATTTGTGCACACAAACTTCATAATGCACTAAACAGCGATAGCCAAACTCAAATGGAGTTTATGCCTACCCTTACATCGCCATTAAGTGATATGGAAACTAAGTGCTTAAAGCAACTTTACGATGCCTATATCAATAAAAAATGGCAAGGCGATAGAGACAGCTGGGCCGATACCATTCCTGATAGAGTATGGGGGCTCATTGCTTGCGATAAGCATGCTTGCCAACGCCAGATGAAAGCACACCAAACATGCCCGTTTCAACTGGCTCGCCAGCAGTTAATGCAAATGGATGTTTTGGTTATAAACCATTCGTTACTGTTAGCCGATTTAGACTTAGGGGGCGGAAAAATTTTACCCGAGCCCGACAACACCATTTATGTAATCGATGAAGCGCATCACCTTGCGCATATTACCCGCGATTTTTCATCTGCTGCGGCTACAATAAAAGGCACGATAGATTGGCTCGACAAACTCACTAAATTTAGTGGCAAAATGGCCAAAGTGTTAGTGGGTCAAAAAGGTATTGGGCAAAACTTTAAGTTATGCGATAGCGTTAACGATGCTAACAAAGATTTAAAAGTGGTGCGCGATATACTCGACAACGCTGATTTTGAATATTCAAAAGACGATACCTATCGCTTTGAACATGGTGAAATACCTAAATCGTTACACGCAAAAGCAAAAGACATTAGCGAAGCCACGCTTGATGCATTACGGTGTTTAAATAAAATGCACGACACCCTCACCCAAGATGTAAGCGACGGTGATATTAAACCTTATATTGCCGACCCCATTTTGGCTGAAAGTGGGCAATACATAAACCGATTAGAGCAACTTAATAAATTATGGTTTAGTTACGCCACTAAAGGTGAAGGCACGCCGCATGCACGTTGGATAAAACGACTTGAATATAAAAGCCATCATGATCACTTGCTTAGCGACTGCCCCATTGAGGTCGGTTATTATTTAAAAGATAAGCTGTGGAGCGAATGTGCTGGAGCCGTGTTATGTTCAGCCACCTTGAGCGCACTCGGCTCATTTGATCACTTTGCCTATGAAAGCGGCCTTGCTAAAGAGGAAGGGGTGAAATTTATTAAAGTCCCCTCTCCGTTTGACTACCCAAAACAAGCCACTTTACGCATTCCGGCCTCAAGTATAGAGCCAACAGATAAAGAATTTAGCGATCATATTGCTAAAACATTACCCGAATATCTGAACACTAAAAAAGCCAACTTAGTGTTATTTGCCTCTTACTGGCAAATGGACCATGTAAGTAAGTTTCTTAGAACAAAAGGTTTTAACTTATTAGTACAAGGTGAAATGTCACGAGAAGCTTTACTCAAATTACATACTAAAAATATTGATGAAGGCAAAGGCAGTATTTTATTTGGTACCCAAAGCCTTTCTGAAGGGCTTGATTTACCTGGGAAGTATTTAGAAAACCTGATTATTACCAAAATTCCGTTTGCGGTGCCTACCTCGCCAATAGAAGAAGCACAAGCAGAGTTTGTGCAAAGTAAAGGCGGTAATCCGTTTTTATCGATTACTGTGCCAGACGCAGCAAAGAAATTGGTACAAAGCTGTGGTAGACTGCTGCGCAAAGAAAGTGATGCAGGCACAATAACTATTTTAGATAGACGCCTAGTCACCAAACGATATGGCAAAGCCATGCTTGACACCTTACCACCTTTTAAAAGACAAATAGATTACTGATGTTTGAACTTGCACTCGACCCAACAACTTGGGCTATTTTATGTGGCGTTGCACTTTTAGCGGGCTTTATTGATGCTATTGCTGGCGGCGGTGGATTACTTACTGTACCAGCACTGTTAACGGCGGGATTGCCTCCTCACTTGACGCTCGGCACTAATAAATTGGCCGCCAGTTTTGGCTCGTTAACGGCCAGTATCACCTATTATAAAAAACAATTATTTAACCCACGATTTTGGTTTGCTTCTATAATCGCCACCGCCATAGGTGCTTTGTTAGGCACACTCATTGTTGATCATTTAAGCATTGAATTTTTAAATAAGCTCTTACCCATTATTATTATTTTAGTGGCTTGCTACAGCTTGTTTGGTAATTTAAGTACCACACAAAGCGACGACCTACCTGAATTAACCCGCGCAATAAAAATTAAACAGTGGCTACAAGGGTTAAGCCTAGGCTTTTTTGATGGTTTGGCGGGGCCTGGAACGGGAACTTTTTGGACTGCCTCAAACGGTATGCTTTATAAAATGAGTTTGCTACTTAATTGTGGTTTGGCGCGTTCAATGAATTTTGTTTCTAACTTTATCTCGCTGATCACCTTTGTTGCACTTGGCCATGTTAACTTTTTACTGGGAATTACAATGGGCTTCTTTATCATGCTTGGTGCATGGTTTGGCGCACATTCAGCTATTCGTTTTGGCAGTAAATTTATTCGTCCAGTATTTAATACTATGGTTATACTTTTAGCATTAAAACTAATTTACGAGGCATACTTTTAACATGCAACCTGCTGCTTTAGACAAACTACGCCAACAAGTTGCTACGCTTAAGCAACAGGCAGAGCAATTTGATAAAGCAAAATTATTTGCTAAAAACCGGTATATGCAGGCACAGCCGAGCTTATTTGACAGAGGCGTATTTAGTACCAAAAGCATGAACTTAGCCGACTATGTAGTAGAAATAGAAGATGAAATAGCCAGCCTACCACCGAGCGAACACCGTCATGCCTACACCTATGCACTTGAGCGCATTGCCAGCCAGGTACAAGCGGTCTTTAATGTAATTAAATCGACCCCTATTTGGGTGAAAGAAAACAAAAGTCATTTTAAGCCTCGTGCCAAACAGCCTATTTACAAACAAGCAGTGCAAAAAATCATGCAATCATCCCACGAGTTATATGATGAACTTAAACAAAACCATGAGTTTGAACGCCGCTTGGTATTAATGATTGAAGAGCGTAAATTGCAAATGGAAAAAGCATCACCTGCGCAAGCACAAAAACTTAATCAAGAAATTTTAACCACTCATGCACGACTCGGCCGTTGTAGAAAAGCAATTTCTGCCACCGAAGACAAAATTCAACAAGTAGAAAAACAACAGCTACGCTAATGCAGCTTTTTTATCACGAACTGTACTCGCAATTAGAGTTACCTAAACGCCATCGCTTTCCAATTAAAAAGTATCAGCAGCTCAAGCATGAAGTTGAATTTTTAGGCTACACCCAATTTATATCACCTTCGCCAGCAACAACAGCGCAATTGAAATTGTGTCATAGCTCAGATTATATTGCTGACTTTTTAAATGGCTCGTTAACTGACAAAGCAGTTAAAAAAATGGGGTTTCCGCACTCACCTGAATTAGTCGAGCGAACCCTTTATTCTGTTGGTGCCAGTATTCAAGCAACTGAGAATGCACTTAATAGTGGTTTAGCGGCTAATTTAAGTGGCGGGTACCACCATGCTTATAGCAATTACGGCAGTGGCTTTTGTATTTTTAATGATTTAGCCATTGCGGCAGCGCATCTTATTGCAACGGAGCAAGCCGACACCGTATTAATATTTGATTGTGACGTACACCAAGGTGACGGTACCGCGCAAATAACCCAACAGCACGAGCAGATAATTAGCTGCTCAATTCACTGTGAACAAAACTTTCCTCGGCAAAAACAGCACTCAAACTACGACTTTGGCTTACCTGCAAACACCACAGATGCAGAGTATTTAACAACACTAGAGCAAGCTCTTGAGTTATGTGTTCGCCTCCACCAGCCCGATATTATTTTATATAATGCGGGCGCCGATATTTATACCAAAGACGAACTCGGCTTATTTGATGTTTCTTTGGCTGGCGTATACGCGCGTGACTTTGCCGTTCTTAACTTATGTAAGCAGCGAAACATCCCGCTTATGTGTGCTTTAGGTGGTGGTTATCAGCGTAACATTAATGATTTAGTCCGTGTCCATAAACAACTATTTAAAGCGGCTCTCGATTTATAACAGTCCTTGGTATAGACTCATTAAAGACAATAACAAAAAGTGACTGGAATATGCGATTAGATGACGACATACACAATTTTTACGAAAAACTCGTTTTAGAAGAAATAGAAAAACGTAAACTTAATGAACGTTACAACGACGATGTAATGGCTGACTTTTGCTGTACCGTACTCAATCAATTACCCCCACGTTATATTCGATACGATGTAGATATGGCATTTTATTTAACTCAAACAGATCGTTTAGATATGCAGCAACGCGTTGAACTTGCTATTAATTTTGCGATTGATCAGATTGCTAAAAAGAAAGATATTAATGAGTAACCCGCTAGAAGACGCCCCTACACACATAAAACTTGCTGTGGATTTAATTATGATATTAGAGCAACACGACGTAGAGCCCGAAGAAGTATTAAAAGCGCTCGATATCGTAAAAAGTGACTTTGAGAAAAAGCTAGTTAGTAACTAGCTTTACTCTATTGTTTGTATTTCATGAACGGTGACAACACCATCGTGTTTATTACAATCAATTTTAATTTCGCCGAATGTTCGTCTCGGTGATGTTGACCTACGGCAGGTCATGTTTTGAGCTTTAACACTAAACTGCTCAATATAAACGGCCACAATTGCATCTATTTCTTGCTTCTCGTGTGTTGTCGCAGCAGTATAAAAAGTATCATATTGTTGTGACCAATTTTCAACGCCTGCTTGTGCAGCAACACCCAACCACCCCATACTAAGCTTAGTTATTGCTCTAAATATTGCCCTTTTCTGTATGCCTTAACACCATTATATTCTTTTTTTCTTCATGGTATTATCGTTGTAAAGACTTATTGGTGACGAATTACAGCCAGTTATTAAAGCCATCAATACCAGCAAAGTGGCACTCAATTGTCGATGATTCAATATTATCCTTAATTTATTATTGTTTTTGCCCAGAAACATACACCACTTTTAAAACACCCGCCCTAAAATTTGTTAGCATAAATTTAACATTATCATGGGATTGCAAAGCTTACAGCGATTATTTTATTAGCGCAGTTTTAATCACCCATTTAAAAATAGATAAACCTAATTTTTAATACCCTGTGTTTATACCCAAGCTACTTTACTACTTTAAGTACAATACATTTAACTGGCTCAAATTTATCACTGGCTGTCTGTTTGTTGAACTAGTAGCAATAACTGCGCGGCCGCTTTGGCATCGTCTAATGCACGGTGATGATTGGTTAAACCTAAATTAAAGTGTGCCGATAAATTACCGAGTGAGTATGACTTTAATCCCTTAAATGCTTTGCGTGATTCAACGACTGTACACAGTTTTGGCATTTTAAAATTAATTCCCACCCTCTCAAGCTCTTTTTTAATAAAGCCATAATCAAAATTAACATTATGCGCCACAAAAATACTGCCTGAGAGCTGATTCAGTAACGGCTCTGCAATATCGCTAAATATGGGCGCATTGCTTACCATGGCATCGTTAATACCGGTTAGTTTGGTAATAAAACGAGGGATGGGCCGCTCTGGGTTTATCAGCGTAGTCCATGTATCAATGATGTTGCCTTGCTGTATTTTAACAATACCAATTTCGGTAATGCGGTTACCGCCTTTGAGGCCTCCTGTAGTTTCAATATCTACCACACTATAAATACGGTTAGGGTCTACATACCAGTTTACCGCTGCAATATTGACTTTAAAACCACTGTTTTTTAAATTTTCAATACTCACTAGTTGGTTTCTTTTAAGCTTGTCTCCGGGCGCTTTTACCTCTTCAAAATGAACGCTATTGTTATCAACAATCATTAAATCGGGATAACCATCTTTTAGCTGTCGGTAGTTTTTTGCCATATTTTTTAAATGCTGAAGTAAAGCCGTTATTGGGCTATTTAATATAAGCATCTCTACTGGCTTTAATACATCTTTGTGCCACCTAAATAAGCCATTTGGTTGCTCATAATACTTCGCGGCATGGTCACACACTAAACGCAGCAATTTCTGGGCACTACTACACGCAGCTAGCCGCGCTTCTATTTGTGAGGATTGATTTATATAAAATGTGTCTGTTTTTAACGCTTGCGGGAAAATATCAAATTCGTTACAAGGTGGTGTTGGGGTTTCAATAAAGAGCTCTTGCCAAAAAACCAGCGCAAATAAGCTTTGCCATAACGTATTTTCAGTATAAAAAACGTGTTTGCCTTGACGAGTGTAGTGCTCGCTTACACCTAACTCAACATCGCCACGGTAAAGCTCATCAACTTCTATAATACAGCGTGTACTGGCTAACATTTCACTAAGCCGTGAGCGTGTTTGCTTGTTAAATTTTCGCATTAAAAAGTCATCCGCAAAGTACAATAACTCATCGGTGAGCGGATTTTCTATAATTTTCTCAAGTTGCGCCTTTACCCATTCTTTATTGCCTAAACGGTATTGCTCTCTTATTTGAATTTCTAGTGCGTGCGCATCGTCTTCGCAGGCATTAAGTACATCAAACGCTAATACAGGGTTAGTTGTTTTTAGTTGCTTATAAAGTATGACCAATAACTTATTCTTTAGCTCTCGAGCTATAACTCCTACTGCTAATTCATTTATTAACTGTTTTGCTAGCGTCTCATTTTCATTGTCATCTTTCGCGTTTTTAACGGCTAACCGAAAACGGTTTAACACATAGTTAGATTGCGCTTCCTCAATTGAGTCAAAGCGAGACAAACTTTCATTATGCCCTTGCCTAACAGGAGTTACCCCTAAATCTCTTAGTACAAACCGGTTTTGATGATTAACATCACCGGCACTGAGCCTGCCAAGATACAAAAATTCAAAATACTCGTAATACTCTTCTCTATTATTAATCACGTACTGATTATACAAATGCGAAAGACGCTCTGGCTTAGATTCAAAAAATGAAATAGCGACTTCAACTAAACAACTTTTAGCCGCACTTTTTTTAAATAATGGTGGCAGCTCTTGTTGAGCTAACAACTCAATTAAGGCCGGCTTTGTTAGATGACTAAGCAGTTGCTTAGCGTCTGCTTGTGAGGGTTCACAGACTAACCCAGCTGTTTTTAAATTAAAAAGTGCCTGATAAGGCGAAATAATCTCTTCATAATTTAATGACTGAGTTTGCACTAAATAAGGTTTACGAGAATAAATACGTGCTAGCATGCATTGGCTTTGCTCGTCGAGTGTGTTTATTTTATTAATAAATGTAATGTGCTTTTGCTCAAGTAAATGCATACATTTATCACTCACAAAGCCTATTAGCTCTTTAAAATGTGCCAAATAATATTTTGCTGGTAACTCTTTTCTCATAAAAACCGCCTGAACTGTATATAAAAACAGTATCTAGCATCTCATTATTTTTATCAACCCAATAAAAATTTTTTATGCATACGTATTACTATTGAAATATCTTTTTTAGCGTGATTACTCTGTGCTAAGGTTGCCCGCAAATTATTAGTGGTACTTTAACTTCATTACACATAATAAAAATTAGGATTGAACAACATGACAACACAGTATGCAGCTAAAGGTGTGCAAAGCGCACAGACAAAGTGCTCACTTTTATACGTTATTTTTATATCGGCTGTTGCCGCCATTGGTGGTTTTTTATTTGGTTTTGATTCAGGCGTTATAAATGGCACTGTATCGGCATTAGGTAATACATTTAACTCAAGCAGTGTAGCAACAGGGTTTAATGTTGCCTCTGTTTTACTTGGTTGTGCGCTGGGTGCTTTAGCTGCTGGCCCATTAGCTGACAAATTTGGCCGTCGCGCTATAATGATTGTCACTGCACTTATATTTGCTATCAGTGCATTTGGCTCTGGCATTGCTGATAGCTCAGCTGAGTTTATTTTTTACCGCTTATTTGGTGGATTAGGTATAGGTGCGGCATCTGTTTTAGCGCCGGCTTATATTGCAGAAGTAGCACCTGCCAGCTTACGCGGCCGTTTAGCAACACTGCAGCAGCTTGCTATTGTGCTGGGTCTGTTTGCTGCCTTTTTAAGTAACTACCTAATTGCTAATGCCGCAGGCGGTGCCGAGGGTATTTTACTGTTAGACTTAGCTGCATGGCGCTGGATGTTTTGGGCTGAACTGGTTCCTGCAGGCTTGTTTTTAATTGGGGTCTTGTTTATCCCTGAGTCACCGCGCTACTTAGTTGCACAAGGCAAGCTTAAACACGCTAAAACTGTATTTAATAAAATTTCAGACGATGATGCTGATGCGCAAATCAATGACGTAAAGCAGTCTCTGAAAAGCGATAAAAAACCAAGTATTCGCGATTTATTTATAGATGGCAGTAAAAAGGTACACCCTATTGTTTGGGTGGGTGTGGCCTTGTCAGTGTTTCAACAATTTGTTGGTATTAACGTGGTATTTTATTACGGTTCAGAGCTTTGGCAAGCCGCTGGTTTTGATGAATCACAATCACTGTTTATTAATGTACTTGCCGGCACTACTAATATTTTATCGACCTTTATAGCTATTGCTTTAGTCGATAAAGTAGGTCGTAAGCCACTATTATTGGTAGGTAGTATAGGTATGTTTATTAGTTTAAGTGCACTTACCTACACCTTTGGCAGTGCAGGCCTTGATGAAGCGGGCAAGTTAGCACTTAGCGAAAATATGGGTACCTTTGCTTTAATAATGGCTAACCTGTTTGTGGTATTTTTTGGTTTAAGCTGGGGCCCAATTGTGTGGGTACTGCTTGGCGAAATGTTTAATAACCGCATCCGTGGTGCAGCGCTTGCAGTTGCTGCCAGTGCGCAGTGGATAGCTAACTTTGCTATTACTATGACCTTCCCGATTATGCTAGGTAGTATTGGTTTAGCAGGCGCCTATGGTTTTTACACTCTCTCGGCGTTTATTAGTGTGTTCTTTGTGGTTAAATACATTAAAGAAACACGCGGTATGAAATTAGAGTCAATGTAAATTACTTGGCTGGAGTAAAATAGCGCTTAAAAATGCTATTTTACTCCAACGTATTTATCTCTCCTTTGTAAGCCCTTTCATTTGCTTGTTCCTCATCTACAAACAATATGCTTTTTTAGTATATATAATCTTTTAAAGTTCTTTTTTAGAATATAAAAAGTTAGCTATTGTTCGCCAACTATCTCTACTTAGTCTCAATTTAAATGAAAAACAGTTACTCTCGGGCCTTATTTTCACCTCTGCGTTAAGCACATTTAATGTATTTGCAACGAATGGCTATTTTACTCATGGCTACGGTATGACTCACAAAGGCATGGCAGGTGCTGGTGTAGCGTTATCAGAAGAGTTAATGTCGGGTGCAAATAACCCGGCTACTTTTTCAGCTAATGGCACGCAAATGTCGGTAGGCATAGAATTATTTGCTCCTGAGCGTAACTACACCGCTGCAAAGGTCGATGAATACTTTACCAATGCACTGTATTTGGACGCAACAACCAAAAAAAGTGATAACAGCTTATTTGCAATTCCCGAATTTGCTATTGGCCATCAATTAAATGAGCGCATTAATATTGGCCTATTAGTTTACGGTAACGGCGGAATGAACACAGAATATGTGGCTGCTTCTGCCCCTCAAGGCACATTTTATGGCGGCACCACTGGTGTTGACTTAAAACAGTTATTTGTCAGTCCAACCATGAGCTATCAATTAAATGAACAAATACGCCTAGGTGTTTCTGCTATTTATGTAGTGCAACAATTTGAAGCACAAGGTTTGGCAAATTTTGCCGCCTTTTCGCAAAAGCCAGAGGCGCTGTCTAATAATGGCGTTGATACCAGCACAGGCATTGGAATGCAACTTGGGATCAGCCACATTATTAATTCGTCATTTAGCTGGGGCGCCAGTTACCGTTCATCAGTGTCTATGGATGAATTTGACCGTTACAGCGGCCTGTTTGCAGAGCAAGGCGGGTTTGATTTACCAAGCTCTATTCAGCTCGGTACCGCTTGGCAGTTTTTACCATCGCACCAAGTGGTGTTTGATTGGCAAAAAATAAATTACAGTGAAGTAAAAAGTATCGCCAACCCTATTACTAATTTAATGTCAGCGCCACTAGGGGCTGAAGCCGGAGCAGGCTTTGGTTGGCACGATATGAGTATTTATAAACTGGGTTATCAATGGCAACGCACTGAGCAACAAAAAATTAGGTTTGGTGCTTCTTATACTGAGCACCCCATTCCATCATCTGACATTTTATTTAATATTTTAGCGCCCGGTGTGCAAGAATGGCATTTTACAGCAGGCATTGGTCATGCGCTTAGTGACGCGGTGCAATTTAACGCAATGGCTTTTTATTCACCCTCTAAAAATGTAACAGGTGCAAACTATTTAGCGCCTAATCAACAACTATCAATTTCAATGGAACAATCAGGATTGGGTTTATCCCTTGCTTGGAGGATTTAAACGATGACAACCGAATTCACACCACTATCTGGGGCTATTGGCGGTGGTTTAATTGGTCTAGCCTGCGCGTTATTACTGGTTTTATTTGGTAAAGTAGCGGGAATTTCAGGGCTTATAAAATCAATTTTTAATCCACTGGCAGCAGCTTCTCGTTGGAAACTGTGTTTTGTGATGGGGTTATTACTAGCAGGTGTATTTATACAATTATTTGCCCCTGAGCTGTTAGTAGGCGAATTAAACTTATCGCCTTGGATGATTATTATTGCAGGGCTTTTGGTCGGTGCGGGGACCACGTTAGCGAATGGCTGCACGAGTGGTCACGGCGTATGTGGTATGTCTCGCTTTTCGGCCCGTTCATGGGTATCAACCTGTACGTTTATGGCAATCGCCATTATCACCGCTAATTTAGTAGGGTAAATCATGCACGCAATTATTACGCTTATTTTAGGGTTTGTATTTGGTTTGGGACTAATTATTAGTGGCATGACCAACCCAGATAAAGTGCTTAACTTTCTCACTTTTAATCAACAATGGGACGGTAGCTTAATTATTGTTATGGCTGTTGCAATGACCATTATGATGGGCGCATGGTTTTGGCTCACTAAAAAAGGCACGCCGGTGTTTAACGACAAACTAAGCCTTAGCGATTTAAAAAAGGTCGATACGCGGTTAATTACTGGCTCTATTTTATTTGGTTTAGGTTGGGGCTTAAGCGGCGTGTGCCCGGGCCCTGGGCTTGTACAACTGGTATCACTTAAAACAGAGTTTTGGTTATTTTTTGCTTCCGTACTTGGCGGTATGTGGCTGACCAAAAAAATATAATATGAGTCATCGAGCACGCCTCGGCCACTTAGCATACTAACCGTGATCTATGTTGTGTGCTCTTCAACTGCTGCTCAACTGAGTAAATTACCAATCACTGTATATAAATCATCGCTATTAATGGGTTTGGCTATAAAGTCATCCATACCAACAATTAAACAGCGCTGCTTATCTTTTTCATAAGCATTTGCAGTGTTCGCCACTATAGGTACCCGTAAGCCGCTTTTAATTTCATTGGTTCTAATCGCGCGAGTGCATTCATAGCCATCCATATTGGGCATTTGGCAATCCATTAAAATCAAATCAAACGACTGACTCTTCAAGACTTCAAGCGCCTTTAAGCCATCTTCAGCCATTGTTAAACTCGCTTTAGTAGGCTCAAGCATTTTTGCAATCACCTGTCGGTTAATCCCATTATCCTCTACCAACAGTATACGTTTATCCAAAAGACTGGGCTGCGAGGCTGTTTTTTTAGGTAACTTTGAGGGAGCCTCTGCTGATTCTGGCGCACTAATACTAAAGGTGAACGTACTACCTTTACCCTCTTCGCTGTGTAAATGAATTTCACCGTCCATCATCTTTATCAGTTTTTGAGAAATAGCCAGTCCCAACCCTGTTCCGCCATACTTGCGAGCAACGCCAACATCAGCTTGAGTAAACTCACTAAATAATAATGATTGCTGTGCCTTTGCAATACCAATACCGCTATCTTCAACGCTAACCTGAAGTTTATTATCGTTATAATCGAACGATAATCGCACAAAGCCTTGCTCTGTAAATTTATACGCATTAGAGAGTAAATTAATAATCACCTGATTTAAGCGTAATTCATCAACACTAATGTACAGTGGTAAATTTGTGGTTTGAATTATGCTAAATTCCACCTCTTTAGTACTAACAATCGGCGTAAATAAAGAGCGTATATTTTCGATAAATGGGGCTAGCTGTGTGGGTCTACTATTTAGCTCCATGGCATTTGCTTCAATTTTAGAAAAATCTAAAATATCGTTAAGAATATTAAGCAAGTTTTTTGAGCTTTTTTGCTGCGTGAGCAACAACTCTTTTTGTTCATTATTTAAAGACTGATCTCGAAGCAAAACCTCTCCCATACCTAATATGCCATTCATAGGTGTGCGAAGTTCGTGACTCATATTAGCTAAAAATTGTGACTTAGCGATATTTGCTTCATTAGCGAGTTTAACTGCTTGTGTTAGCTCAGTTGTTTGTTCTGCTACTTTATCTTCTAATTGCTGATTAAATTGGCTAAGTTGTTTATTAAGGTCTTCATTTTTTACATTAGAGGCTTGCAAACTTTTGATTGAATGCTGAAGTGCATTGCTCAACATTTCAAATTGTTGCTGTAATTGCAGTATTTCGTACCAACTAGAGTCTGTATTAAATACGTGTTTTTTAGTTTTACTAAAGCTGTTAATTAAATGAGTTAACTCTATGATGGGTTTAACCAGCAAATGGGTAAATTTATAGATAAATAATACCACCAGTGCAATAGAAAATAGCCCCAGCAACATAGTGGGCAACCAAGAAGCCACTACCACCAAGCTTAAATATTTACGATTGTAGAGCGATATAACCTGCCACCCTGTAGTGTCGTCAACATACTGATTTATATGGTACACCTCGTTATCATTTGAGCGAAAAAGCTGATTACCACTAAAACGTTGGATACTAAGATCCTGCTGCTTAAAATCAGTCAGCACCGTAAACTGACTTAACGAGCTAAATACTACTTTTTTATCGGCATCAAGAACTAGTAAATCCCCTTTATACTCAAATAAATTGGGAATAAACCGCTCTAACTGATCTAGCTTGAGCGAAATAAGGACGATCATTAACATAACGCTGACTCTGGCTTAAACCACCGAGCAATTCACTGGGTATACTTTTCTCAACATAACCTTCGGAGCTCGCATACAGACTAGTTGCAAAACCAGGGTATAAAGCTATTAGCCGCTCAAGCTGCTGCTGTATTGGTGCTCCGGCACTCATTGCATCACTGGTTATTACCATTGCATTTTTATGAAACAACAAATAGTCACTAAGCTGGGCACTGATCGAGCGTGATTTTTCTTTAAGTTGCGTATTTACTTCGTATTCTAAGCGCGAGTAATGCTGATTAACCAAAAAGACACTGGTGATCAAAACCACCAAAACAATAATGATACTGACAACATAACTTAATATACGGGCCAGAGGCTGCCCTTGATAAGCCCGGCTTGCGTGGGGAACAAACACACTCACTAAGTCGACCAAAGCTAACGCTATCATGGCATTGATAAAGTATTTTGAGGCAGCCACAACAAGCGTGAGCCAAGGAAGGCCTATAACAAAGTGACCCAAAACCCACACCAGTGGTAAGCCGACTAAAAACCAAAATACTGCACCTAAAGGAAGTATTGGCTTAAAACGCTTTAAGCAAAAGGTATAAAGCCAAAACAGCTCAAGCACATAAACAACACTGGCCCAGCTATGCCCCCAGCGATAAAATAAAAAACCAGTGACAATAGCTAAACTAAGGAGGGAATAACGAAGCCCAGCAAACACTAAACTGAGTATTACAAACGTCTGACCAAATAAAATTCAGAGCTATCAAAAAAATACAGAGGTAAAAGGTTAGCGCATCCCCCTAAAAGCCCTAATAATATAGCAAGCGCCCACTTATTTCTCACTCATTAGCTATTGTCTATAAAGGTAAAAATTTAGCTAAGTGGGTATGATCTAGAATTAGTGTACGAATAATATAAATAAGAAATATTAAAAAATGGAATTTTAATACACCCAAATGAGGAATTTGGGTGGCAGTCTTACCAGCCACATCTCGGCACACACGTCACAAACTGTGGCTGCTCCCTTCCGGGCCTGACCAGGTTCGCCTGCTAGTGTTGCGAGAGGACCAATAAGACTACCATTGAGGGCCTTGGTTGGCGCGATTGAGATTATCGCTACTTTTATTCTATTATTCAAGGGATAATCAAAAAAGAAAGTGCGATTGCATACTTCATATACAATCGCAGGGTGTTTAGTGGTTAAAGCGGTTATTAATTACTCTCTAAATGCGCTTTTATATTACGTAGCGCTGCTTTTACTTTTTTCATGTTCTCTGGGCCCATGCGTAAAAGTTGCTTTTGTGCAGCGGGTAATTGCTCCCACTCAGAAAACGCATACTGATAAGTAACCGAGTCACGCAATAAAGGTAAGCTGCCTTTTGGCTCTGGAGTATCAAGTAGCAAGTCAATGGCATCTTCAAGTGTTTGTGTAAACTCATCATCGCCATAGCCAATTTCAGTGTATGCACTGTTGATTAGCGGTTTATATTCTTCATATAAACGAACAGCTTGTGCGGCACTCATACTCGTTAGTACTTTTACATATGGGGTGTAGCGTTCATAGCTATTAGGGTCAATGGTTAAAATATCGCCTTCGTTTACGCTAAAACCTTCTTCTAACTTTACAACTGGGGTATGTTTCTTAGCTACCTTACCTTTTGCTAAGTTATCGATAAACACCACACCACGACGAATAACATCATCGTTTAACACTAGGCTCATTGCCGCATCGCCTAAGTATTCATCTAATTTTGCAACCACGACAGGATCACTGTCATTTAATGTTGGTAGAGGTACAACCTCAGGCTCTGGCTCAACGTCTGGGCGCTGTGCTGGTTCTGCAAACTCTTCAGGTTTTTCTGGCTTAACCGATGGCGCACCCACCACAGGATCGTTTTCAGGTTTTAGCTCCATAACGGGTTGCTCTTTTATGGGTTCTTCAACCTGCATAACTGTTTCTGGGGCTTCGCTTGGTTTTAATAATACAAACGCGGCGGCAATAATAATGATTAATAAAATAACCCCTGCGAAGATAAGGTTGTTATTCGGTGGACGTTTTTGAACATCTGATTCTGATGGTTTATCTGACATACGAACTCCATAAATATAAAAATGCGATACCGTTTAGAGTACTCTAAACAGATTTAATTCCTAACTTACACTAATATTCATTAATAAGTAGGGCCTGTTGACCTTTCGGATTAAAATTTGTTCAGCCCCCTTAGCAGAGGATGTTTGGTTTTTAAGCTTCGTTATCGCCTATTTATGGGAAGTAACCACAATACATAGGCTCTTCCTTGCCTAAAAATACAAACACACTGATAAAAATTCAACCTCGAAAGATAAATAGACTCTAACATATCCTTTGATTCTTCTAGCTTAAAGACTTACAGTGAATAAATAAAGTAAAGACAGCGAACAGTTTAAATACCTAACATGAAAATTAAGCAAGTCGATCCTAGTAAACCTAAAATTGCCTTATTACTAACAGGTGGTGGTGCCCGAGCGGCTTATCAAGTGGGTGTTTTGAAAGCGTTAGCGCAAAGTATGCCCAGAACCGCCCCGCTCCCCTTTAGAGTGATAAATGGCACCTCTGCCGGTGCAATTAATTCTGCGGCCTTAGCATGTTACGCCTCATGCATGCATTTAGCGGTAAGAAAACTAGAAACAGTATGGAAAAACTTTTCAACTTCGATGGTATATAAAAGCGACTTTTTAAGTGTGTTTGGTCATATTACCCGTAATATTTTAACCAGTTTCCAGTCAGAACATATAAACCATCCACCAGCAAGCTTGTTAAATAACCGACCACTTAGAAAACTGTTAAACGATATACTGGATTTACATCGTATTGAGCGTAATTTACACCGTGACTATTTAGAGGCGCTGTCTATTACTGCATCCAGTTATACTACTGGCGATTCTGTTGCTTTTTTTCAGTCAAATACGCAGCATTCTTGGCAACGAGCCAAACGCGAAGGTCGTGCTACTCGTATCAATGTTGAACACCTAATGGCCTCAAGTGCCATTCCTATGGTGTTTCCAAGTGTGAATATTTATAACCACTATTTTGGTGATGGCTCTATACATCAGCTTTCACCTTTAAGCCCGTCTATTCACTTAGGGGCAAATAAAATATTTATTATTGGGGTTGATCAACCCAAAGAGCCACATCCTCCTGGATACTCTGCACATTTCCCGGGACTTTCGGCCGTGGCAGGGCATTTACTCGACAGTGTATTTACCGACACTATGCAATCTGATCTAGAGCGCTTGGACAGAATAAACCGCACACTCGGTTTATTGCCCAATAAGCATAAGCATCAAGAGTTGAAACAAATAGATAGCTTTATTATTAATCCATCGCAAAACTTCAATGCCATTGCAGCGCAGTATTACGATGATATGCCTTGGGCGATAAAAGTTTTATTACGTATAATCGGGGTAAAAAAGCGCTCTCAGTCGAGTTTGACCAGCTATTTGTTATTTGAAAAACGCTACACCCAGCATTTAATTCAAATCGGATACGACGATGGTATGGCAAAATTACCTGAGATCAGAAAGTTCTTAGAGCTAGAGTAAGTTTTTTGCTTGATGGGCTACTCTATACCATCAAGTAAATAATGCTCAACACGTTCTACTCGCCTCGGTTTGCCTTGCAACACTAAAATATCATTAGCATACAATATTGTGTGTTCTGGTGGTGTGTCTATTTCTTCGCCCTCGCGGCGAAGCGCCTTAATTAGCACTTTTCTTTTTGCTAAATTGAGCTCGCTTATAGCCTTGTTTACCGCAAATGCTTTATCAGGTAAGGCTATTACATGTAAATACTCTAAACGCTCTAACAAGTTGGTATCGCTGTCAATGTTTTCGCCTGCAAAAAAACTTTGTAATAGCTTATAGCGGTTACGTCTTTCGCTACTAACACGGCGAATTATTCGGCTCATTGGTACACCCGACATAGACAACACATGTGAGACCAGCATTAAACTTGCTTCAAGCGCCTCAGGCACAACCTCAGTGACGCCTAAATCTTTTAAACGCTCTAATTGGCTGTCGTCACGGGTTCTTATGAGTATTTTTACCCTAGGAGCAACCTGCTTTATGGCATCAATCACTATTTGAGTTTGTTGAAATTCCGGAAAAGTAATAATCACTAAGCGTGCTCGCTCTACTCCTGCGCACTTTAAAATATCTTTTTGCTCAACGTGACCAAACAATAACGGTTCACCCGCCGCTTTTCCTTCTTGCACTAATATGGGGTCGCTTTCAATGGCCACATAATCAATAGCCTCTGGCGATAAAAAGCGAGCGATAGTTTGTCCTACCCGAGAAAATCCACATATAACTACATGATTATTATAAAGCGTACTGCTTTGTGGCTCATCTTCATAGGCAAACTTAGCGCGTTCTAACATACCCAGTCGCTTTAAAATAAAGGGAGTTTTATCGATTAAATACGGGGTGAGTGCCATAGAAATTACACCCATGGCAATTAAAAATGATACTTGCTCCGCACTCAGTAAGTCATGCTGTGCTGCGAGTGCAATTAACACAAAGCCAAACTCGCCCATTTGCCACAGCATTATAGCGCACGCTAATGCATCTTGTTTTCGCTCTCCCATAAATAAAGAAGATAACATCACTACGGCGATTTTTAAGACTAGAATGCCCAGTAAGGCAACAACAATAATACTCGCATGATTAACAACAAAGCTGATATCTAGCTGCATACCTACGGTAACAAAAAATAACCCCATTAAAATATCACGAAACGGGCGAATATCCGCTTCTAGCTGGTGACGGTAATGGCTTTCACCAAGCATCATACCGGCTAAGAATGCCCCTAATGCCATCGATAAACCAAAAGAGTATGTGAGTAACCCTGCAAACAAAGACACCAATAACGTGGTTAATACAAACAGCTCATCGCTCCGTGCTAGTGCCACTTCTTTAAACACCTTGGGCAAAACCCACTTGCCAATAGTCCATAGCAATACACACACAAACGCGCCTTTAGTCAGCGCTAACAGTAATGCCCAACCAATACTATTGGAATCACTGCTGGCAAATAAAGGCAAAATAATGAGTAACGGCACAGCCGCAATGTCTTGAAGCAGTAAAACACCGATTGCTAATTGCCCTCGGCGTTTATTTAAATCCCCACTCTCTTTTAATAATTTAGCAACCACCGCAGTAGAGGAGAGCGTAATAATAATGCCAATGGTAAAACTGGTTAATAAATTAAAATTTAATAAATGCAGAATCACAATCAGCAAAATACTACTAACAAATACTTGCAACGACCCTAAACCAAATACAATATTACGCATTGCCATTAGGCGCGATACAGAAAACTCCAAACCTAAACTAAACAGCAAAAATACAATACCTAGCTCTGCAATAAAGTCCATCTCATGGCTTTGTGTTATCCAGCCAACACCATGACCACCCGCTAATAAACCCACTGCCAAATAAGCCAACACAGGGGGAAGCCCTATTCGCTTAAATAGCCATACAAATAGAACCGCAGCAACTAAAAGTCCAAAAACCTGAACATTAATATTTTGCAATGCAATCCTTATAAGCAATCAATGGAATGTGACTTAACTATAGCAACCGTATAAGTTTCAGCAAAAATGTAAATATGGCATATAACCTGCTTAGTTATAAAAAGTAATACTATAGGGGGAATAAATAGTGGAAAACGTTCATATTTTGACACAACGTATCTCTGGTCGCGGCGAATTTTTGCCGTTCTCAGCAGAGCAATATAATAGCAATACACCGACATCACTGCATGAGCTGGCGGCTAAACTACAAACTAGCTTAGTTTTAGAAGATATTTTAGGTACGTTTGCAAACTTTGCAAAACAGCTGCTTAATTTTTCTGGTGTGCATTTTAAAGCAACAAGTATTGATGTAAAAACACCCAATAGTGATGTTGAAAATCCAGCGTACTCGTTTGATTTAAAAGTTGAAAATGAGTACTTAGGCACATTAACTTATTATACAAAGTATCCGCTTAGTGCGGCTATTGAGAAAAAGCTACAACACTTTCATAGTGTGCTAATTTATCCATTGCGTAATGCACTTATGTATAACCGTGTATTAAGGTTAGCCACAAAAGATTCATTAACCGGATTAAACAACCGTAGTCAATTTAATGACATGTTACAACAAAAGCTTGAAAATCATAGACGTAACGGCTATCCATTTAGTTTAATGCTGCTTGATTTAGATAATTTTAAACAAGTGAATGATAACTATGGTCATAAAATTGGCGATGACGTTTTGATAGAATTTGCTACAGTTTTATCGAGCAGTATTAGAGGGACTGATTCGGTATTTCGCTTTGGTGGCGATGAGTTTTCAATATTAATCGAAGACCCGGCTTTCACCACCAATAAAGTGATCGCTGAACGTATTTTGCATTTAGTACGAAACTCACCGATTATGTCTAAGTACAATGTAACAACCAGTATTGGTTTTACCTTAACTAACAGTGGTGATTGCCAAAACGAGATATTTTCTCGTGCGGACAAGGGCTTGTATAAAGCAAAAGCATCTGGGCGAAACTGCGCAAAAGCTTATTAAGCTATAAAAGAGCCTACTGATTGAAAAGCCTAGCCTCCCCCGCTGGGTTTTTTTATACTACTTTTTTAATATAAAGTATTTGTAAATTAGTAACATGGCGAAAAAGCCAAAAAAGAAACCACTGAGTAAATTAAGTAATGCAGCAATTGTCGTAAGCGGTGTAAAAAGCACTAACAGTAAAGGCGTACTCACCCCTAGAATGAAAAACACGCCCCCTTTACCTAACCAATAGGCAAGTAAAATGGCGGCACATACCATACCACCCAATACAGCGTAGCCGAGAGTAATAATATTATGGGTTAAAAATACATTCGCTAAAACCGCAATCAATAGCGTAATTAATATGCCAGTAGGTGCCTTATTTATAAGCGACAGCCCAACATGAGGTTGTTGACTCATGATTTATACTCCCAAATAAAACCAGCATCATCTTTGTGATTATCACTAATAAAATAGCCAACCACTTGAACTAGCTCATCATTGTAAAAAATTAATGGAATATCAGCACGTAGCCAAGGCGCTACCTTTGCATCTTTAAACCAATGCTTAAGGGTATTACTGCCGGGCTTTTTTAGTGGTTTAATACGCGCACTATTACAGTTAAAACGAACACTGACTTGTTCATCAGGTTTAGGGGCGCGTATACCTATTCCCTGCAGGCATTGTAGTATTTGTCCGTCATTCAGCACTAGTTCGCGACTTGTTACGCGTTCAATATTAACGGCTAAAGGCGTCGGCTGCACAAAATACAGATAACCTTGATGGCGGCGTATTTGTCCATCGCTTAGCTTAATAACCATTTGCGCATCAGCTTTGGCATGAATAGCCTGACTCATTATTTGCATTAACTGTTTTTGCGAAGGCATGGTATGGGTAAATAAAGCCAGCCATGCGCGCAGAAGATTCGCAATGCGAATAGCGTTGTAATGAGCCATATTTTGTATATTAAGCCCCTGATGTTGGTTAATACACTGTGCGAGATCTTGCTGGGTATATTCATCAAGCAGTGTTTGTTGCTGCTGTAATAACTCAATACTGCGTGCTGTACACTGCTCAAACCCAGTAAAACGCTCTGCCAACTTAGGCACGATTTGTTGACGCAAAAAATTACGATCAAAGCGTTCATTGGAGTTTGATTCATCAGTAATATGGCTAATATTAAATTGCTGCGCAAACGCTTCTATGTCGCTGCGTTTTACCCCAAGTAATGGCCTATAGCACTCACGGCCACTTTCAAGCACGCGAGTTTGCTGCATAGCGCCGAGCCCTTTTAAGCCTGAGCCGCGCTTTAAACGAAGTAAAAATGTCTCTACTTGGTCGTTTAAATGCTGGCCTAACAAAATAATACTATCACTTGGGCTGTATTCATCTAGCGCTTGATAACGCGCTTCGCGAGCTTGCGCTTCAATACTGGTGCGCGATTGCTGCTTAATAATGACGTGTGCCGCTTTAAAATCAATTGAAAGTTGCTCACAACGTGCTTGGCAAAATTGCTGCCAGTGATGGGCGTTATCACTTAAGCCATGATTTACATAAATTGCACTTAAATTTAATTGTGGCCACTGCTCTTTTAACCCATGCATTATCTGCAACAACACTACCGAATCTACGCCACCAGATAAGGCTACTGTAAATGTGAATTGCCCATTTTCTAAGTAGTGATTAAGGGCTTTTTTTACCTGCAGATAAATTTGTGATGTGTGCATTATTATAACCAATGAATGAATTGCTAATAACCCGAATAAAAAAGGCTCTACGTTACGGTATATTAAAACAAAAAAAGCCGCATAGGCGGCTTTTTTCTCTATTTAGCTACATTTAGCTACTTTTAACAATAACCAAACGACATTAAACGCTTGTAACGCTGATCAAGCATCTCTTCAAGCGATAACGCTTGTAGGTCTGCTAAATCTCGCTTAAGGCGTACTTTTAAGTTACGTGCCATGCCATCGTAATTACGGTGCGCGCCGCCTAGGGGCTCTTCAACTAAATTATTAATTAAATCTAGCTCTTTAACACGCTCTGCTGTTACACCCATTGCCTCTGCAGCCAATGGTGCTTTGTCAGCACTTTTCCATAAAATAGAGGCACAACCCTCTGGTGAAATAACTGAGTAAGTGCTGTATTGCAGCATGTTTACTCTGTCGCCAACACCAATCGCTAATGCACCACCTGAACCACCTTCACCAATAACAGTACAAATTGTAGGTACTTTTAGTGCGGCCATTACTTTTAGGTTACGTGCAATTGCTTCTGACTGACCACGTTCTTCAGCGCCAACACCTGGGTATGCACCTGGGGTGTCGATAAAGGTCATGATTGGCATTTTAAAACGCTCAGCCATTTCCATTAAGCGCAATGCTTTACGGTAACCTTCTGGTTTTGGCATGCCAAAATTACGTTTAATTTTTTCAGCAGTACCACGGCCTTTTTGCTGACCGATCACCATAACAGGCTCACCATCTAAACGGGCTACGCCGCCTAAAATGGCAGGGTCGTTAGCAAACGTGCGATCACCCGCAAATTCGTCAAATTCCGTAAAAATACGCTCGATATAATCTCGAGTATAAGGACGCAACGGATGACGTGCTAGCTGTGATACTTGCCAAGCGCCTAGTTCAGAGAAAATTTTCTCCTTCATTTGTGCGCTCTTTTCTTTAAGTTTGCTGACTTCCTCTTCTAATCCAAGGTCTAATTCGCCAGCGCGGCTTACATTTTGTAATTCTTCAATTTTTGCTTCTAATTCTGCAATTGGAAGCTCAAAATCAAGATAATTGAGGCTCATGCTCTAAACTACCTAATTAGTTAAATTCTAGTTCTACATTTTGCGCTGCCATCAGCGATAACTTATGAATTAAGTCGTCACTTGGCGTAACACACCATTCGATCCCTAGGGTTAATTGCACCAACGCATCGGGGCGTTGATAATATACCTTGATCGGACACGTTCCCATTTTGTATGGTTCGAGTACTTTTTGTAATTTATCGAAGAAACCAGCCTCGATCTGCACCATATTCAGCGTCATCTTAATCGCTTTTATACGCTTTTCACGCGCCTGAGCAATGGTGTTTATTTCTCTGGCGGTCATTGTAATGCCACCGGAGAAGTTATCAAAGCTGACCTGTCCAGATATTACCAAGATATTGTTTACTTGAAGCATTTCTTGGTACATTTCGAACTGTTCTGGAAACAAGCGTACATCAATTCGGGCGCTCTTGTCATCTAAAGTTATTAAGCCCCAACGATTTCCCTTTTTATTTATTAAGGTTCGCGCTGAAATAACTAAGCCCGCAGCCGTAGAGAGTACATCACGATTGGTTGGCTGTAAATCCACCAGCTTACCACTGGTGTAATGTCTCAGCTCGCGTCGATATTGATTTATTGGATGCCCAGTTAAATAAAGGCCTAGTGTGTCTTTTTCGCCATCAAGCCATTGGTTATCGGTAAGCGGTGTGGCTTTTATAAACGCTTGCTCAACTTCATCAGGCTCGGTGGCAAGTAAGCCAAATAAATCGCTTTGCCCAAGTTGCTCAGCTTTATTGTGCTGATCGGCTGCACGCATGGCATCTTTTAAACTTGCTAATAACGTTGCACGCCCTGCTTGGGTTTTATCTGGCCCTAGTTGGTCAAGTGCACCGGCGTAAATTAATTTTTCGGTCACGCGTTTATTTAAGCGTTTTAAATCGACACGGGCACAAAAATCAAATAAATCTTTAAAAGGGCCGCCTTTTTCGCGCGCCTCTAAAATAGCCTCTACCGGCGCTTCACCAACGCCTTTAATTGCACCGATGCCGTAAACAATTTCACCTTTTAGGTTTACTGTAAACTTAAACTCACCGGCGTTTACATCTGGCGGTAATAAGGTGAGCTTCATGTTTTCACATTCATCCACCAAGATCACTATTTTGTCGGTGTTATCCATATCGGCCGACATTACCGCCGCCATAAACTCTGCAGGATAATGCGTTTTCATCCACAGTGTTTGATACGATACTAATGCATAAGCTGCTGAGTGCGATTTGTTAAACCCGTAACCCGCAAACTTTTCAACCAAGTCGAATATTTTAATTGCCAGTTCGCCGTCAATACCGTTGTTACGTGCGCCTTCTTCAAAGGTTGAGCGCTGCTTTGCCATTTCTTCAGGCTTTTTCTTACCCATAGCACGACGTAACATGTCGGCGCCGCCCAGTGTATAACCGGCGAGTACCTGCGCTATTTGCATTACTTGTTCTTGATACAAAATAATGCCGTAAGTCGGCTCAAGAATTGGCTTTAAGCTTTCGTGTTGGTATTGCGCATCGGGGTATGAAATTTCTTCTCGGCCAAGTTTACGGTCGATAAAGTTATCAACCATGCCTGATTGCAGCGGACCTGGGCGAAACAAGGCTACAAGTGCAATCATATCTTCAAAGCAATCGGGCTTTAATCGGCGTACGAGGTCTTTCATGCCGCGCGATTCGAGCTGGAATACCGCGGTGGTTTCAGCGCGCAGCAATAGCTCTATACTTTTTTTATCATCAAGTGGAATGGTGTTTATATCAATGGGCGCTTTGCCTTCGCGCTTCATGCGCTCATTGGTCATATCCACTGCCCACTGCAAAATGGTTAAGGTACGTAAGCCTAAAAAGTCAAACTTTACCAGCCCTGCAGTTTCTACGTCGTTTTTGTCAAACTGGGTAACCGGAAACTTACCTTCGTCATCGCAATAGAGCGCCGCAAAATCGGTAATTGTGGTCGGCGATATTACAACCCCCCCGGCATGTTTACCGGCATTACGGGTACAACCCTCAAGAATACGACACATGTCGATTAAGTCTTTAACTTCTTCATCGCCGTCGTAGGCTTCTTGCAACCGAGGTTCAACTTCAAACGCTTTAGCCAGTGTCATCCCAGGGTCGCCCGGAATAAGCTTAGAAATACGATCGACAAACCCATACGGATGACCAAGTACACGGCCTACATCGCGTATTACCGCTTTTGCTGCCATAGTACCAAAGGTAATAATTTGCGATACCGCGTCACGTCCATACAAGGCCGATACATGATCAATTACTTCATCACGCCTATCCATGCAAAAGTCGACATCGAAATCGGGCATTGATACACGTTCTGGGTTTAGAAATCTCTCAAAGAGTAAGTCAAATTCCAGCGGATCTAGGTCTGTAATTTTAAGCGCGTACGCCACTAATGAACCCGCACCCGAACCACGTCCTGGCCCTACTGGAATATTGTTATCTTTACTCCACTGAATAAACTCCATTACGATTAAGAAGTAGCCAGGGAAACCCATTTGGTTAATTACATCTAGCTCTACTTTTAAGCGATCGTCGTATTCGCGCCGTTTTTCTTGTCGCTCTTGTTCATCAGGGAATAAAAACTGTAGTCGCTCTTCAAGGCCGTCTTGTGAAACCTTAACCAAAAACTCATCAATTTTTAGTGAGCCCGTCGGGTAATCTGGTAGGAAATACTCACCTAATTGCACGGTTACATTACAGCGCTTTGCAATTTCTACGGTATTTTGTAGCGCTTCTGGAATATCACTAAATAGCTCTGCCATTTGTTCTGGCGTTTTTAGGTATTGCTCTTGTGAAAAACGCTTTGGTCGGCGTTTATCATCCAATGTGTAACCGTCAAAAATCGCCACGCGTATTTCATGAGCTTCAAAGTTTTCAGGTTTTAAAAATACCACTTCATTGGTGGCCACTACTGGCAATTGCTCATTTGTTGCAAGCTCTACCGCCATGTGCAAATAGTTTTCTTCTTGGGCACGGTTGGTACGAATAAGCTCAATATAAAAATGATCGCTAAAGTGCTGCTTATAAAAACTGACCACCGACTCAACAATAGCGGGGTTACCTTTTATTAAGGCTTTTCCTAAATCGCCATCTTTGGCGCCCGAGAGTATGATAAGCCCCTCTTTTAAATCAACTAACCACTCACGGTCAATGACAGGGCGATGAAAAACATGACCACGTTGATAGGCTTTAGAGATCAATAAAGTAATATTTTTATAGCCAATGTTATCTTTGGCTAACAATGTTAATCGGCTTGGTTCGTCGGGGAATTCTGGGCTACGTACCCAAAAATCCGCACCAACAATTGGCTTAATACCCGCATTATGCGCTGCGCCATAAAAACGCACCAGACCACAAAAGTTCATTTGATCGGTAATAGCCAGCGCGGGCATTTCAAGCTCTTGCGCTTTAGCGACAATAGGCTTGGTTTTAGCTAAGCCATCGACCATCGAAAAGTCTGAGTGAACGCGTAAATGTACAAACTCTGGTGCAGCCATTATTTATGCCTCGCCCTTTGCTTGCATCAGCACGCGCTGTACCGGCTTAAAGCTTTTACGGTGCTCATCAATTGCGCCGTATTGCTCAAGTGCTGCAAAATGCGCCTTAGTTGGGTAGCCTTTATGCCCTGCAAACCCATATTGTGGGTAGCGCGCATCAAGCTCAAGCATTTCGTCATCGCGAGCCACTTTTGCTAAAATAGAGGCTGCTGAAATTTCTTCTACTAAGCTGTCGCCTTTAACAATGGCTTGTGCCGGCATTGCTAATTTAGGTAAACGGTTGCCATCTACAAACACAAATTCAGGCACTGTGTTAAGTGCTTCCACCGCGCGGCTCATGGCAAGCATGGTGGCTTGTAATATATTTAGCTCATCTATTTCACTGGGGCTACAACGACCAATGGCGTAACACAGTGCTTTTTCTTTTATTTCGATGGCTAATAATTGGCGTTTTTTATCCGTTAATTTTTTAGAATCTGCAAGGCCTGCGATTGGCTTAGCGGGATTTAAAATAACAGCGGCAGTAACCACATCACCCACCAGCGGTCCACGACCAACTTCATCCACACCGGCTATTAAGGTTACATTAGGTCGTTCAATTTGCATCTATTAACTCCGCCACAGCCTTGGCTGCTTGTTTACTGGCATTTAATCTAATTTTTTCATGTATAGCTAAAAAGCGTGCTTTTAATTCTTTATTATCGCTATTGAGCATAGGGGTAAGTGCTGCTGTTAAGTTAGCGACATTACACTCTCTTTGTAAAAACTCTGGTACTAACTCTTCGTCTGCCAATAAATTGGGTAGCGAAAAATATTTAATATTAAAGGTAAATAAGGTTTTAAAAATCCAATAACTCATGGGTTTAATTTTATAACCAACTACCATTGGCTTTTTATATAACATGCCCTCAAGCGTTGCTGTACCTGATGCAAGCAATATAGCATCGGCGGCTTGCATGGCTAAATTTGATTGGCCATCTAGTAAGTTAACATTAAGAGAGGGCGCTGTGGCATTTAAAATAGCAATAAATTGCGCTTTACGCTTTTCGTTCACCAGTGGCACAACGACTTTAAGCGCTGGGTTCTGCGCTTGTAACTGCGCCGCTGTTTTTATGTAGGTTTCACTTAACAAGCCCACTTCTGAGCCCCGGCTCCCAGGTAATAACGCTAACACCTTGTCATCAGCACTTAAGCCTAGTTGGCTGCGGGCTTTGCTATCGTCGTGCTTAAGTGCAATGTCGTCAGCTAATGTATGACCTACAAAAGTACACGGTACTTGGTGTTTGTCGTAAAATTCTTTTTCAAAAGGCAATAAAGCCAATACTAAGTTAGTGGCTGCACTTATAGTGTGAATGCGTTTTTCACGCCACGCCCACACTGAAGGGCTTACGTATTGCACGGTTTTGATGCCAGCGTCTTTTAACGGTTTTTCTACACGTAAATTAAAATCCGGCGCATCAATGCCTATAAAAACATCAGGAGGGTTTTCAATAAAGTGCTGTACTAACTGTTTGCGGATTTTTAGCAAGCGCGGTAAACGGCCAAGGACTTCAACCAAGCCCATAACCGACAACTCATCCATATCAAACAATGTTCTGCAGCCTTGAGCTTGCATTTTAGGGCCTGCAATACCTTCAAAGATTGCATTAGGAAAGTGTATTTTAAGCGCTTTTATGAGCCCTTCACCTAAAATATCGCCCGACAGTTCACCTGCCACAATACCAATTCGTAGTTGTTTTACATCTTTTTTCATTTGCTATTTTTTCACAAGTAAACCCGGCGTTAATACCGATTAGTTTACCGTGTTTTAAGGCTAGGTTAAACGCTTAAAACACACCACTTTTTTCTAACTTACTCTTAATTGATGATTGCGTATTTTATAGACTGATGTAATGTCATGGTATATTAAAGTTTTCTAATATACATATTGACAAAAATTGTACAAACGCCAATAATAACGCAAACTTTCAGAAATTACTGAAAGCTTATTAAAACATTAACAATTGCTTTGTGCTGTCACTGCATCACAACCAAAGGAGCCAAAAATGATAGATGAAACCTTTGTGGATCTATCGCGATTACAGTTTGCTGTCACCGCTCTATTTCATTTTTTATTTGTGCCGTTAACAATCGGTATGACCTGGATTTTAGTTATCATGGAATCGGTTTATGTTATGACCGGTCGCGAAATTTATCGTGATATGACTAAGTTTTGGGGCAAGTTATTTGGTATTAACTTTGCTATTGGCGTGGCGACGGGCCTCACCATGGAATTTGAGTTTGGTACTAACTGGTCATATTACTCACATTATGTAGGCGATATATTTGGCGCGCCGCTGGCTATTGAAGGTTTAATGGCGTTCTTTTTAGAGTCAACTTTTGTGGGTATGTTCTTTTTGGGCTGGGACAGGTTAACTAAACGCCAACATTTAGGTGCTACCTTTTTAATGGCGCTGGGTACTAATTTGTCGGCGCTATGGATATTAATTGCTAACGGCTGGATGCAAAACCCTGTGGGAGCAGAATTTAACTATCAAACTATGCGCATGGAAATGACTAGCTTTGCTGAGCTTGTATTTAACCCTGTAGCACAAGTTAAGTTTATTCATACTGTATCGGCTGGTTATGTTGCCGCTTCTATGTTTGTACTGGGTATTAGTAGTTGGTACATATTAAAAGGCCGTGATTTAGCCTTTGCAAAACGCTCGTTTTCGGTGGCATCCGGCTTTGGTTTAGCGTCAATACTGTGTGTTATTTTATTAGGTGACGAATCAGGCTATGAAGTGGGCGAGGTTCAAAAGGTAAAACTAGCCACCATAGAAGCTGAGTGGCACACCGAAGAAGCACCTGCAGCGTTTACTGCGTTTGGTTTTCCTGATTCAGATGAGCAAGTTACCCATGCAGCAGTGAAAATACCCTACGCATTGGGGATTATTGCTACTCGCTCTCTAGATGAGCAAGTAGTTGGTATTTCTGATTTAGAGAAAAAACACGAGAAGCGTATTCGTAATGGCATGATAGCGTACGAATATCTCGAAAAACTTAGAAATGGTGAAGACAGCGAAGAAAACCTAGCTAAATTTGACTCCCTCAAAGATGATTTAGGTTATGGCTTATTGCTCAAACGCTATACCCCCAATGTGGTAGATGCCACAGATGAACAAATTCAAATGGCGGTTAAAGACTCCTTCCCTAGAGTGGGTCCTATGTTTTGGTCATTTAGAATAATGGTTGCCTGTGGCGTAGTCATGCTCGCCGTGTTTGTACTGGCATTTTATTACAACGCACACCGCATTATTGAGCAAAAACGCTGGTTGCTGTGGGCTGCGGTTTTGAGTATTCCACTCCCTTGGATTGCAATAGAGTTTGGCTGGATCGTTGCCGAATACGGCCGCCAACCTTGGGCAATATCTGAAATATTACCAACCTTTTTAGCGACTTCGTCACTGACGGTAAACGATATTTTAATTAGCTTAACTGGATTTATTATTTTTTACACCGGCCTTGCTATTGTAGAGGGATGGTTAATGCTGCGCTTTATTAAACAAGGCCCAAGCTCATTACATACAGGTAAGTATCACTTTGAATTACCAAACAAAGCAGATAAAGACGCAGGAGAGCAATTATGATTTTTGATTATGAAACATTAAAAATGCTGTGGTGGTTGCTCATTGGCGTACTGCTTATAGGCTTTGCAATTACCGATGGCATGGATATGGGCGTTGCCATGTTACTGCGTATTGTGGGCAAAACAGACAGTGAACGGCGTACCGTTATTAATACCATTGGTGCCCACTGGGATGGTAACCAAGTATGGTTTATTACTGCAGGCGGTGCCTTGTTTGCAGCGTGGCCTATGGTTTATGCGGCAGCGTTTTCTGGTTTTTACTTTGCTATGATGCTGGTCTTATTTGCATTATTTTTTAGACCGTTAGGTTTTGACTACCGCTCAAAAATAGACTCTAAACGCTGGCGTAATAACTGGGATTGGGGCCTATTTGCAGGCAGCGCCATTCCCGCTTTAGTATTTGGTGTAGCCTTTGGTAACTTATTTTTAGGTGTACCGTTTAACATTGATAATCTACTACGTGTAAGCTACCAAGGCTCATTTTTTGGCTTACTTAACCCATTTGGTTTGCTAGCGGGTTTAATCAGTGTAGCCATGTTAATTGCCCATGCAGGTATGTGGTTGCAATTGCGCACAGCAGATGCGGTTGCACAGCGCTCAGCGCAATATGGCCGCTATGCCTTAGTGGTATTTATTGTTTTGTTTGCAGCAGCTGGCTTTTGGGTGGCAAACATTAATGGCTACCAAATTGTATCGATGCCTGATACGCAAAGCCACGCAGATCCGCTGGCAAAAGTAGTAAGCACAGCAAAAGGCGCATGGCTTAACAACTACAGTGAACGCCCATGGACAATAACCTTCCCTATTTTAGGTTTTGCTATGGCATTAAGTGCCCTGCTTTTCTCAAAGCTTAACAAGCCAGCACTTGGGCTTATTTCAACCAGCTTTATGTTAATTGGCGTTATTATGACGGCAGGTGTGTCGCTATTCCCATTTATTATGCCATCGGTTAATAACCCTGATATTAGCTTAACTATTTGGGATGCTGTATCGAGTCACAAAACACTCAATATTATGTTTGTTGCTGTTGTTATATTTATTCCGTTAATCCTGGCCTACACCACGTGGTGTTACGTAAAAATGTGGCGCAGAGTAACAGTCGAAGAAATTGAAAATAACACACACGGTAGCTACTAAGGAGACTAAATTATGTGGTATTTCGCTTGGATTTTAGGGGTACTTTTAGCCTGTACCTTAGGGGTTATCAATGTAATGTGGTACGAGTTTCATCAAAATAAGAACAGTATTGCTGATGATGAACAACCTATGCACGATTTACTAAACGAAGCTAACAAAACAAAAGATGACGACTAACCCCCGACCAAATCGCGCGCAGCAGCAATCTCTGCGCGCTTTTTTAAAAAAGCAAAGTAAGCCTGCGGGTGCATGGTTAAAGTTAAGTATTGCACTGGGCACATTTAACGCTATTTTAATGATTGCTAGTGCGTATTTACTGGCACAGGCTATTCACAACGTCATGTTTGCAGGCGCAAGCCTTGAGCAAGTAAATCACTTACTTTGGCCTCTCGCGGGAATTATTTTACTCAGAGCTCTATTTTTAGCTATTAGTGAAAGGCTCAGTGCTTATGCGGCACTTAAAATAAAGTCGGCTATGCGCCAAACCTTATTAACCAAATTGACTCAACTTGGCCCTAGTTATATTGAACAACACGGTCAAGGTGCTACACTCAACACGCTGCACAATGGCGTTGAAGCACTTCACGATTACTACGCTAAATATTTACCTGGTGTTGCCTATAGCGCGCTTATTCCAATGGCCATATTAGTGGTTATATTCCCTACCGATTACAAGGCAGGCTTAATATTTTTATTAACCGCCCCGCTTATCCCATTTTTTATGATTTTGGTTGGCCATAAGGCCGAGGCACTCAATCAACAACGCTGGCAACAATTAGCTGTACTCGGTAATTACTTTTTTGACCGCGTACAAGGGCTTACCCAACTAAAATTGTTTAATGCTACGCGCAAAGAGCTAAAGCAAATAGCCCAAATTTCAGATGATTTTAGGCATGCAACGCTAAGCGTGTTAAAAATTGCTTTTTTATCTTCTTTTGCACTGGAGTTTTTAGCCACAATTAGTGTGGCACTGGTAGCGGTTATTATTGGTTTTAGATTATTTTTTGGCACGCTCGACTTTGCAACCGGCTTTGTAGTATTGCTGCTAGCGCCTGAATTTTACTTACCGCTTCGCCAATTAGGCAGCCATTATCATGCACGCTTACAAGGAATTAGTGCTGCTGCAGATATGCTAATCATTTTAAATGCACCACTGCCATCAAAAAATAATAACCACACAGCTCATATAAACATGGAGGGTAACAGCACTATCAGCGTCCATGATCTCAATTTTAGTTACCCTAATAGCAATGAGGGAATTAATAATATTAATTTAACCCTGCCAAGCAAAGGACTAGTAGCCATTGTGGGAGCTAGCGGCTCAGGTAAAAGCACCCTACTTGATTGCATGCTTGGTTTTCACCCAGAAGTAATACAACACATATCCATTGACCAACAACCATTGACGACAGCCGATATAAGCCAATTACAACAAAACATTGCCTGGATCCCACAAAAGCCAACCTTATTTTACGACACCATTGGCGCTAATATAAAGCTAGGTAACCCAGGCGTTTCAAATGCAGCACTTGAGCAGGCGGCGCAGCAAGCTGGTGCGCTGGAATTTATTAACGACTTACCTGATGGGTTTAACACCTTAATAGGTGAACAAGGCGAAGGGCTCTCTGGAGGGCAAAAGCAGCGTATTGCTTTAGCTCGTGCATTTTTAAAAAACGCCCCTATTTTAATGCTTGATGAGCCAACCGCTCATTTAGACAGTCAAACTGAACAGCTCATTCAAAACGCTATTGCTGAGTATGCAAAAGAACACTTAGTGATCACCATAGCGCACCGCTTAAATACAGTAAAAAATGCTAAACAACTTATCGTTATGGAAAACGGTGCCATCGCTCAGCAAGGCGACTTTATAACGCTCAGCCAGCAAGCTGGCGAATTTGCAAAGCTGCTGCAAACAGCGCAACATGGAGCGACTAATGACTAACTTTATTCGTTTACTTAAATTGTGCCGCCCTCATTATAAAGCGATGCTTTTAGGGACGTTTCTAGCGTCACTGACGGTGCTAGCTAATGCAGGCTTACTCGCTATTTCCGGCTGGTTTTTAGCTTCTATGGCTGCCGCAGGACTTGCAGGCGTCCATATGAACTACTTTACCCCAGCTGGCACCATTCGTTTTTTGGCGATTGTGCGCACCGCCTCACGTTACGCTGAACGCTTAGTTACTCACAACGCCACATTTTTATTGTTAAGTGAAATACGAGTAAATATGTTCGCCACACTCAGTAAACTTAATAACCTTGATTTGGCTATGAGCCGCAGTGCCGATTTAGTTAACCGCTTACAAAATGATGTAGACGCACTAGATAAATTTTATTTAAATGTGTTGCTACCGATGTTAGTAGCCTTACTCACTGTGCCTATTATTATGCTGTTTATGTCTGCTTACAGCCCAAGTGTAGCCTTAATTTGCTTTACGGGCATCGTTGTTATTGGGGTGGTTATACCCGTTATATTGAGCAGACAATTAGATAAAAACAGCCACCAAGAAACATTACTCAGCGCCCAATTAAGAGCTGAGCTAGCTGATACCTTAACGGGTCTTAGAGAACTAAATATTTACCAAGCTCGAAACCAACAACTCACTAAGTGTGATCAGTTAAGTAAGCAGTATAATCAGCAATTATTTATTCGTCATAAGGCTCTTAGCAATGCTGATGGTTTGAGCTTACTCATAGTGCAACTGGCTATGCTCGCCAGCATTGTCACTATTGTGCCGCTGGTATTTAGCGCCGAGATGGTAAATGTTGAATTGGCGATGTTGAGTTTGTTTGTACTGGCCAGTTTTGAAAGCGTATTGTTACTACCCAACGCGTTTATTGAACTACCTAATGTATTAAAATCAGCTGAGCGACTATTTACCCTTGAAGATAAAGTACTGAAGAAAAACGAAGGGGCGCCACAAGTTATTGATTCAAAAAATAAAAAATGGACACTTTCGCTAGATAAAATTAGCTACCACTATGGCCAAAAGCAGGCATTAAATAATGTGAGCTTTGAGCTACCTGCAAAGCATAAAGTGGCGATTGTTGGACGAAGCGGCAGTGGTAAAACAACCTTAGTGAATTTACTAAGCGGTTTATGGCCTCTGCAACAAGGTGCAATTAGCTTACAAAACGAAAAAGAAACAATAAACCTGCAAAATTTAAATAATGAAAGCCGTGCAAAAACATTAAATATTTTAGCCCAGCAGCATCATATTTTTGATGGTACATTAAGCGATAATCTTGCCTATGCGGCACCTGATGCAACAGCGCAACAAATGACAGCGGCGTTAAAACAAGCCGAGCTGGGTAACTGGTTTAGCGCGCTAAAAGAAGGTTTAAATACTCGTTTAGGTACCGGCGGGCGAAATGTATCTCAAGGCCAGTCAAGACGCATTGCCTTAGCACAAGCGCTGCTGCAACAACCCGCCATTGTAGTGCTCGATGAACCCACTGAAGGGCTCGATAATATTTCTAAACAAGCCGTTATGAACAGTATTTTACAGCTAAAAGAGTGTGCCAGTGTACTAACAATCACACACGATCCAGCGTTGTTATCGCAAATGGATAGTGTCATCTGGTTAGACAGTGGTAAAATTATCGCTCAAGGTTCACATCAACAATTGCTCAATGAACACCCTGACTATGTGGCGTTAACGACCCGCTTTTAGTCCTTAGCAGTATTACTTTTATCAATAACGGTGACCGTTACATCAATAACGCCGACTTTAGGGTCGGCTATTTTTTTAAACATCGCCTTAGATAAATCAATAATTCGCCCCCGAATATAAGGCCCCCTGTCATTAATTCTGACCACAACAGACTTATTATTAGCAATATTGGTAACTTTCACTTTTGTACCAAATGGGAGTCTTAGGTGCGCAGCACTTGCTGCTTGTTGGCTAAACCGCTCGCCACTGGCAGTAGTTCGGCCGTGGTATTTATCAGCATAAAATGATGCTTTACCTTGCTCTGCAACATCACGTTGTTGATTATTTATATTACTTGGCGCAGTACTACAGGCGGTCAAAATCACTAATAATACTGAAATAAATACTAACTTTATCCGTTTCATTATTAATACTTTATAGGAAAATGTGTAGGGAGTGTAATAAGGTAAGCCTGAGTAGAGACTGAATTTAATAAACACAGCAACATGCACTTCATGACTGAGTTATTAATCAAATATCAGCTAATAAAAAACCACCTTGATTACTCAAAGGTGGTTTTTTTATAAATTAAAATGCTCTTTATTAACGCACGATACCGCGCTCTGAGCTTTTAACAAAATCAATCATCAGTTGAACAGCTGGGTATTTTTCAGCGTCTTCTGAAAGCGATTCTATCGCTTCATCAACGCCTAGGCTCTTGCGATAAAACGCTTTATAAGCGCGGCGTACTGCCATTATCTCATCACTTTCAAAACCACGGCGTTTCATACCTTCGGTATTGATTGCTGCAGGGCCTGCTGGCATCCCAATGGTGGTAACAAAAGGAGGTACGTCTTTATTTACACCAGAATACATACCAACAAATGCATGAGCACCAATTTTACAAAATTGATGCACACCTGAGTTACCCGCTAAAATAACCCAATCACCAACATGAACATGACCCGCTACACTGGCATTATTTGCAAAAATAACGTTATCGCCAATCACCGCATCGTGTGCAACGTGAGTGTAAGCCATAAATAAGTTATTGCTACCTATTTTGGTAACACCTTCATCTTGGATTGTACCGCGATGAATAGTCGCACATTCACGAATAACATTATTGTCGCCAATAATTAAGCTGGTTGGCTCGTTGTTATATTTTTTGTCTTGGCAGGCTTCGCCCACAGAAGCAAACTGAAAAATATGGTTACCAGAGCCAATAGTAGCAGGCCCTTTAACAACAACGTGAGACTCAATAATACAGTCATCACCAATAACAACATCATTACCGATGTAACTGTATGGTCCAACTGACACATTGTTACCAAGTTTTGCACCCGGTTCGATTATTGCCGTAGCATGGATCACAATTAAAACTCTCTTCTAGCACACATGATTTCGGCGCTACACACTGTTTTGCCGTCAACTTTAGCTTCAGCCGCAAATTTCCATATGTTACGACGCTCTTTCAAAAACTTAACATGAAGATGCATGGTATCACCTGGCACAACCGGCTGCTTGAAACGAGCATTGTCTACGGCTGCAAATAGGTAAAGTTCGTTTTCATTACGATTTTCAACCGTTTTAAACCCTAATAGACCCGTTGCTTGTGCCATTGACTCTAATATTAGCACACCAGGAAAAATCGGCTGGTTTGGGAAATGGCCGGTGAAAATGGGTTCATTAATCGATACGTTTTTAATTGCATGTAACGATTCACCAGGGGTGAAATCTATAACGCGATCAATCAGAAGCATCGGGTAACGGTGCGGTAATAAACTTAAAATTTCTTGAATATCAAGGCTATTTAATTCGTTTGCCAAAATAGCATCCTTATTAGTGTTCAACGTTCATGACTTATTCAATGCTTCAAGCGCTTTTAGACGTGACTTCATGTCTGAAAGGTTACGCAAATGAGCAATTGATTTTCGCCATTCTTTGTTAGTCGTATGAGGCATACCGGATGAGTAAATACCCGGTTCGGTGATTGATTTAGTCACCATACTCATACCAGTAATTATAACACCATCACATACAGACATGTGACCGTTAATTGCGGTCATGCCGCCAATCTGGCAATTTTTACCTATGCTGACACTGCCTGCAAGTACAGTACAACCGGCAATTGCAGTGCCTGACTGAACTTCAACGTTGTGTGCTATTTGACACTGATTATCAATAATAACGTTACTGTGAATAATAGTGTCATCGAGTGCACCACGATCTATGGTGGTGCTTGCACCAATTTCGACTTTATCGCCAATGATCACTGAGCCTAGTTGTGGAATTTTAAGCCACTGACCACGTTCATTCGCATAACCAAAACCGTCGCTGCCAATAACGGTATTCGCTTGAAATAAACAGTCTGCGCCAATCTCAACATCATGATAAACGCTCACACTTGACCATAGTTTGGTGCCTGAGCCTATTTTAACACGTTCACCAATAAAACTGTTCGGACCAATTTGTACGTTATCGTCAATCACAGCGTCAGCTTCAATTACAACATTCGCGCCTATGGATGCGCTTTTACTGACTTGCGCACTGGCATGTATAACCGCACTTGGGTGTATACCACTAATGGCACTACGTGGCGTGGTATCCATTAACTGAGCGAGTTTAGCGTAATTCACATACGGATTGGCGACGATGATTTTGTTGCCTGAAAAATAAGGCGCATCCTCAGGACCCAGTATCACAGCACTGGCTTGTGTTGTTTCAAGCTGAGAGCGATATTTCTTGTTCGCTAAAAATGCAATATGCCCAGTCTGGGCATTTGCAAGTGTCGCTATTTTTTTTATTTCTAAAGCGCCATCACCTTGAAGCTCAGCGCCTAGAAGTTCCGCAATTTGCGAAAGCGTATAATTTTGCATAGATTAATTATTTCTTACTTACAGCGTCTACAACTTTTTCAGAAAGATCAGTTACTTCTTTAGGATTAAAGTAAATAGTTGTGTCTTTTACTTTAACTTCGTCGAAGTCACCTTTTTTAGCAATCTCTTGGATAGTTTCAATGATTAAAGTCTGAACTTTAGCCAACTCTTGATTTTGACGTGCTTTAATTTCTTGCTCTAACGGACGACCCTTTTCAGCAAGGTTTTTTTGCATACCTTGAATTTTATCACGTAATGCGTCTTTTTGATCTTGACTCATTGTGGTGCTTTCACGCTTAAACTTTTCAGCTTCAAAGCGAATATCGCCTTGTAACTTTTCAAGCTCTTGACGACGCTCAGCAAATTCAGTTTGTAAAGACTGTTCAATTTTAGCCATTTGTGGAAGCTGCTTGTAGATTTCTTGCATATCTACAATACCCACTTTATGAGCAAAAGCATTAACTGATGTACCCATCATAAGTGTAGCTAAAACGGCAACTGCTGTTGATTTGAATAATTTTTTCACAAAAAACTCCTTTAGAAAGTGTTACTAATATTAAAACTGATGGTCTTGGTATCGTCATCTTCTTCTTTTTGCAACGGATACGCAAAGCTGATCAGCATAGGACCCATAGGTGAGATCCACTGTAATGATAAACCGGTTGCAACCCTAAAGCGCATTGGATCTGAATAATCATCTAATTTTGCACGCTCATCAATACCTAAGTTTTGATAGCGATCAACACTGAATTCGGTATCCCATACATTGGCAGCGTCAACAAAGAAACTCGTTCGCACCGAACTGGTATTTTCTTCATCTAAGAACGGTGTAGGAACAATAAGCTCCATACCTGCCACTGCTTTAGCATTACCACCAATACGACCTTGTGGTATTAGCACGTCAAACTCTGACGCCCCACCAATATTACCTGTGGTTGTACCATCACCCGATGGCGTGCCTGGTATAGATTGCGGTACTCGTGATACTGCACGCGGTAAGATAGTATTTCTATCAAAGCCACGTAGTTCCATTTCTGTAATACGGAAATACTCTTGGAATGGGAGCGTCTGCTCATACCCGTTAGTAGAGCCATAACCATTACCGTAACCTAATGCCGCACGCGTTGAGAACACCCAACGATGATCGTTTGAAATCGGCCAGTAAAAACGTGAATCGTAATTTAATTTAAAATATTTTAAATCTGAATTCGGCGTTGTTGCTGTTAGGTTTAATGTTTGTCTTGAGCCAGCGGTTGGGAATAAACCACGGTTTACCGTTACACGCGACCAACCTACACTTAACTCATACTTGGTAAACTCAAAGCCCGCATCAGGGTTCTCTGGATCGAGGAAAGTTTCACGTAATACACGTGTTTGCTCATATTCAGCGATATCTGATAGTTCTTCTTCTATCCAACGAACCCCAAAGTTAATACGGTTAATGGCATCAATTGGAAAACCAATGTTTGTCCCAAGGCCATAACTTTTTGACTTATAGTCAATCAAGCTAAACTGGCTAGCATCGTAGTTACTGTAAAAAACGCTGCTGCCTTGCGATACGCCATCTGGCGTAAAGTAAGGGTCTGTGTACGACACACTGACACGCTCAGAGCCACGCGAGGTATTAATGTTAAAACCAATTTGGTTACCTGTGCCTAAAAAGTTAGATTCAGTTACACCAATATTAAATTGCAGACCTAGGTACGAACCATAAGCAAGACCGGCATTGAAGCTGCCCGCAGATTGCTCTTTAACAGTAAAATCAACATCTACTTGGTCATCTACACCTGGAACAGGCACTACGTTAAAGTCAACAGTTTCCATATAAGGTAAGCGTTGAATTTGTAATTTAGAACGCTCAAGGTTTTGGTTAGATAGCCATGCACCTTCAAGCTGTGTCATTTCACGACGTAGTACTTCATCAGCTGTATTTTGGTTACCACCTACAATAATTCGGCGAACATAAACACGTTTTCCAGGGTCAACTGACAAAGTTAGTTGTACTTCTTGGTTTTCATCATCAATTTCTGGAATGGTGCGTACTTCAGCGTTAGCATATCCAAAACGAGCTAAGTAACTTTTTATAAACTCTTCTGAAGAAGTCACCACCGAGCCGTTATAGAGCTCTCCGGTACGAAGTGGAATAACACTTTTTATTAGTTCTTCTCGGCCGAGTAAATCACCGATAAAATCAAAGCCTTTCACTTTGTATTTTACACCTTCAGTGATATTTGCCGTTACATAAACCGATTCACGCTCAGGACTCACTGATACTTGAGTTGAATCAATATTAAAACGCAAATAACCACGGTCTAAATAAAAGCTACGAATTTTCTCTAAATCGCCTTCAATGGTTTGTTTTTGATAGCGGTCGCTACCCATAAACTGCCACCATGGTAAGTCTTGCTGCGACTCAACTAGTTGCAATAATTCTTCGTTTGAGAAAAGCTCATTACCCACTAAGTTAATTTGACGAATCGAGGCTGCATCGCCCTCGTCAAACTCAAGTCTTAATTTAACGCGATTACGTGGTAATTTAGTGACACTGATCTCCACTTTTGCATTGTATTTACCAATACTGTGAAAAAATTCAATCAGGCCTTTTTCGATGTTATCGATTACCGTTTTATCAAGCTGCTCGCCTTGGCGAATATCTTGTTGATCGAGTGACTGATTTAACTGCTCATCTTTTATGTCTTTATTGCCTTCAAATTCAATAAAGCTAATGGTTGGACGTTCAGTTACTTTAAAAATAACGTTATTACCATCGCGTAACGCTTTTATATTGTCAAAGTGACCAGAGCGATAAAGTGACTTAATTGTTTTTGAAATTGTATATTCATCAACATTGTCCCCCACGTTAATAGGAATATGCGTTAATGCAGCACCAAGTGCAACACGTTGCAATCCCTCAACTTTTAAATCTTCAACAATAAAGGAGCTTTGGCCTAGGGCTGCAAAGCTTGCACCCAATAAACTTGAAACTACCAAATGTTTTTTTATAGCCATTTTATTATCTTTATCCTTTACAACTGTATTACCGCTTAGCATCGGAAATTAAATATTTACGAGCTTTACAATCGTGTTCTAATTTGTCGTTACCACGCTTACATAACTACAAGCGGGATACATCATTGAACAAAGCGAAACATGTTAGAAAAATGAGTAGCAAGGCTCCCACTTTAAAACCAAACTCTTGTGTATTTTCAGAGACTGGCTTTTTACGAAAAAGTTCAATTATGTAATACATTAAGTGCCCACCATCAAGCACTGGCAGAGGAAGTAAATTAAATACTCCCAAGTTAACGCTTATCAAAGCTAAAAAGCTTAAAAATGCGACTAATCCATAACTAACACTGGTGCCGGCGCCTACGGCTATGCCGACGGGTCCACTTAGGTTTTTAACCGACACTTGGCCTGTTATTAAGTTACCTATCATGTCAAAGCTCAGCGTAATTAAACGCCATGTTTCTTTTGTGCCCAGCACAATACTATCTAGTGGCCCATAATGTCTAGTCTCTACAAAATCATCAGGCCACTGCTCTACAACGGGAGCAACACCCAAAAAGCCTTGCTCTATGCCATTACTGACGACCCGGCGCTTTGGAGTAACTGTAATTGTTTTTATACTATCTTGTCTTTTTACACTAAATTGTAAGGATTTGTTAGCCGATTGAGTAATAAGATTAACTAATTGCTGCCAACCGCTCATTGTTTCACCATTCACAGCTAAAATAACGTCGTTAACCTGTAAATTAGCCTGTTCAGCAGCTGAGTTTTTAGTAATAGCGGCAATAACTAAGGTTGCCTGAGGACGAAACGGTACAATACCTAACGAACTGAGCGGCGGTACATCTTGTTGATCAAGCTTCCAACCATCTAGGTTAAGTGTTTGCACTGTTTGCTGATAATTTTCGTTACGTAAGGTTACGGCAACGCTTTTATCACCTAAATGAGACATCAAAGAAAAGGTCGCATCTTGCCAATTACTTATGTCGTCATCACCAATTTTAATAATTTGTTGGGTTGGCATAATACCGGCCTGTTCAGCTCGGCTGCCTTCAACAACACTACCCACAACAGGTTTTATGGTTTGCACACCTACCATGTACATGGCCGCTAAAGCAAAAATAGCGAACAAAAAGTTCGCCATCGGCCCTGCTGCCACAATGGCTATGCGGGCTTGAACTGATTTAGCATTAAACGATAAATGACGTTGATTTTCGGGTACTTCATCAACACGCTCGTCTAACATTTTTACGTAACCACCGAGTGGGATTGCCGCAATCACGTATTCAGTATTGTATTTGTCGTACCATTTTAGTAAGGGTTTACCAAAACCAATTGAAAAGCGCAGTACTTTAACGCCCGCCTTACGTGCCACCCAGAAATGACCATATTCATGAACGGTCACTAGAATACCGAGTGCGAGTATAAACGAGCCTAAATTCCAAAAAAAATCGAGCATTTTAATGCACCACTTTGGTTATAAACTGCGCTGCACTCAAACGTGCTAAACGATCACACTCTAAAATTTCATCGAGCGTTTGCACATTGGTAAACTTTGCTGCCTCTAACGTTTTCGCATTCACTTTATAAATATCAGTAAAACTAATTTGCCCCTGCAAAAATGCATTTACAGCCATTTCATTAGCAGCATTCACCGTAGTGGTTGCGCCCTGTCCCGCATCACACGCGGCAATTGCCAATTTTAAATTAGGGTAGCGCGAGAAATCAGGTTTGGTGAACGAAAAATCACAAATATCAGAAAAGTTTAATGGTTTAACACCCGCATCAATTCGCTGTGGAAAGGCAAGTGCATGTGCTATCGGGGTGCGCATATCAGGGTTACCCATTTGCGCTAAAATAGAGCCATCTTGGTATTGCACCATAGAATGGATAATACTTTGAGGATGAATCACCACATCAATATCGCTTGCATCACAGTTAAATAACCATTTTGCCTCAATAAACTCTAAGCCTTTGTTCATCATTGTAGCTGAGTCTACCGATATTTTTTGCCCCATAGACCAATTAGGGTGAGCAACCGCTTCATTGACGCTAACGCTATCAAACGTATTAATATCACGGTTTAAAAATGGGCCACCAGAACCGGTTAGTAAAATTTTGCTAACCCCATGATGCTCAAGTTTTGCTTCACCTTGGGTATTTTGTAACGCACCAGGTAAACACTGAAAAATAGCATTATGTTCGCTGTCGATGGGTAATAAAGTTGCTTGATGCTTTTTAACTTTATCAATGAATAACTGACCCGACATCACCAGTGACTCTTTGTTGGCAAGCAATACTTTTTTGCCCGCTTCAACAGCGCTCAAGGTAGGGAGTAATCCGGCTGCACCGACAATCGCTGACATAACCGTATCAACATCACCATGAGCACAGAGCTCACTCATGGCTTTCTCGCCATGCATTACTTGTGTTTTACTCTCATGCTTTAAAAGCGCAGAAAGCTGCTTAGCCGCCAATTCAGATGCCATTACAGCATAACGAGGCTGGTGAGCTATACACAGTTCAGCCATTTTTTTTGCATTTTGTCCTGCGGTCAATGCAAAAACTTTAAATTGCTGCTGGTTTCTTACAACAACATCTAACGTGCTAAGACCTATCGACCCCGTCGCACCCAAAATAACCAGTTGTTGCACAGCACTCATAAGCTAAGCGTCCAAGCAAAGCAAATAACAAACATCGGTGCTGCCGCAGTTAAACTATCAATACGGTCTAAAATACCACCGTGACCTGGTAAGCAACTGCCGCTATCTTTAAGTCCCGCTTCGCGCTTAAACATACTCTCAAGTAAATCACCTACCGCAGAAAACAAGGCAATAAACGCTGTCATAACTGCATAAATAGGCCATACAGAGGTATCAACGTTAGTGTAATAACAAAAAGCCAGTACAAATAACACCGCAGCAACCACGCCACCTGCGAGGCCTTCTATGGTTTTATTTGGACTAACTTTAGGCATTAACTTATGTTTACCAAAACTTTTACCTGTAAAGTAAGCGCCTATATCGGCACTCCATACAATGCCTAATACAACTAAAATAAGCACAGAGCCATAGTGAGTAGATTCAGTATATTGCGCACTACGCAGTGTGTTAAGTGCAAGCCATAGCGGTACTAAGGTCAACAAACCAGCAATGCCGCGCATCACAAGCCCTTCGTTCCACCCTTTGGCCATAGCAGGGTAACGCCATACTAAATAACTGGCTACCAACCACCAAGAAAACGACAAGGTAAATAAGTAATTAGCATCGCCTACAAGTTGACCATTTTGCCATAGAGTCTCTATAGGCCAATGCAAATTGAGTAACCCTAGTAATACTGCCACTAATAATACAAAGGCGCCACGTTTTAGCTTATCGCATAGTCCCATAAAGGCAGACCACTCCCACGCGCCCATTAATACAATAGCACCCGCAAAATAACTAAATAACGTTAGTGGGGTGTAAAAAACCAAAGCCAGTGCTAATGGCGCTAGCACTAGTGAGGTTAAAATACGTTGTTTTAACAAAATGATGACCCTTAATCTATTTTAGGTTTGAGCGAGTAATTGTTTTATTTGTTCGCCCGTGCAACCAAAACGTCGCTCTCTGGCAACGTAACATGCAATGGCCTCTGCAAAAGCAGCTTCATTAAAATCAGGCCAAAGTGTATTTGTGAAATAAAGTTCAGCGTAGGCTGCCTGCCAAAGTAAAAAGTTACTAATTCTGACATCGCCACCGGTACGGATCAGTAAATCAGGCTGAGCTTGATCTGCCATACTCATATGCTGTGCAATATGTTCTTCTGTAATATCTGCTGGGTCAATTTCTCCATTCGCTACTTGTAAAGCAACTTGCTTAGCAGCGTGAGTCATATCCCAGCGACCACCGTAATTTGCCGCAACATTTAAGTGCAGCCCGGTATTGTTCGCTGTTAGTTCTTGAGCTGTATGTACTTTAGCGCGCAAGCTTTCAGAGAATCGAGATAAATCTCCAATGATGGTTAGTTTTACGTTATTTTTTTGCAGCTTTTTAACTTCTTTACTCAGTACAAATAAAAAAAGCTCCATAAGTGTATTTACTTCGTCTTCAGGGCGGCGCCAGTTTTCACTACTAAAAGCAAATAAGGTTAACGATTGTATTCCTAATTTAGTACAAAACTGCACGGATTGACGAACTGCATCCACGCCTTTTTTATGCCCATATACACGAGGTCTATTTCTAGCTTGTGCCCAACGCCCGTTCCCATCCATGATGATGGCAACATGTTTAGGTAAACATTGCTGTGAAATTGTATCAGCGTCTAGAACCATAAATTTTGTGTATTCCATAAAAAAACGCCGCCTAGTATACCCCAGACGGCGTTTCAAAACTAATAATTTTAACCTGTACCCGTGATAATAAATCTACATAAAGCAAATAATTATACAGCTAACAACCTTGTATTTACTGATAATCGAGCCAATAGTAAAGAGTAAACACAATCTGCTACCCTTTAAAATCAAACAATTAAAGTTAAGTGCGAAGGCATATAAACAACGACTTAGTTACTTTAGTAAAGCTGTTAATCCGAGCCTAGATTAGCAATTAGATTTCCATCAACTCAGCTTCTTTCGCTGTTAGTTGCGTATCCATTTCTTTGATAAACTTATCAGTGATTTTTTGGATAGCATCTTCAGCTTGACGCGCTTCATCTTCAGAGATGTCTTTATCTTTTAATAAGTTTTTAATATCGCCATTTGCATCACGACGAATGTTACGAATAGCAACACGACCGCTTTCTACTTCACCACGTACGATTTTAATTAAATCTTTACGACGTTCTTCAGTCAATGGAGGAAGTGGTACACGGATCACTGTACCTGCAGACATTGGATTTAAACCAAGGTCAGATGCCATAATGGCTTTTTCAACAGCTTGCGCTAATGACTTATCAAATACACCAATAGCCAATGTACGTGAGTCTTCAATTGTTACATTTGCAACTTGGTTTAACGGTGTTGGCGCGCCGTAGTACGACACCATGATGCCGTCTAAAATTGCAGGATGAGCACGGCCAGTACGAATTTTAGATAATTGACTACCAAGTGCTGCTACACTTTTTTGCATGCGCGCTTGCGCATCTTTTTGAATATCGTTAATCACGGTTTAATCCTAATCTAGTTACTAACTTCATCTGAGGCTTGTGAAGAAATAAGGGTTCCTTCTTCTTCACCCATTATTACGCGTTTTAATGCGCCTGATTTATTCATATTAAATACGCTCAATGGCATATTATGGTCGCGAGCGAGTGTAAATGCCGCTAAATCCATTACTTTTAGTTCTTTATCAATAATTTCATTGTAGCTTAAGTGACGGTAAAGTGTCGCATCTGGGTTTTTAACCGGATCATCGCTAAATACACCATCTACTTTGGTTGCTTTAATTACTGTGTCAGCTTCAATTTCAATGCCACGTAAACACGCTGCAGAGTCAGTTGTGAAGAACGGGTTACCCGTACCGGCTGCAAAAATAACTACACGACCTGTTTTTAATAAGCTAATGGCTTCTGCCCAGTTATACGCATCACATACGCCATTTAAAGGAATGGCTGACATTAAACGGCAATTTACAAATGCACGGTGCAACGCATCACGCATAGCAAGACCATTCATGACAGTTGCAAGCATTCCCATGTGGTCGCCAACAACGCGGTTCATACCTGCTTCGGCTAGTGAGCCACCACGTAAAAAGTTACCGCCACCAATAACTAAACCCACTTCTACGTCGAGTTCTACGAGCTCTTTAATTTCTTGTGCCATACGATCTAAAACTTTAGGGTCGATGCCGAAGCCTTCGTCTCCCATTAAAGCTTCACCACTTAATTTGAGAAGAACACGTCTAAAAATAGGTTTGCGATTGATAGTCATAGTTTTGGGGCCAACTTTTATTGAATTATGGATAAAAAATAACCGCGCTTATGTTAAACATAAAAGCGCGGTTATTTTAAAGAATTTCTAAGCGTGACGCAAAAGCAAATAGTACTTTAATTGCATGTATTTTCCTTTGGCATCACAAATAGCTAATCTTACTTAGCTTTAGCAGCTGCAATTTGAGCAGCAACTTCAGCAGCAAAATCTTCTTCTTTCTTCTCGATACCTGCACCAACTTCCATACGTACAAAGCCAGTAACTGTTGCGTTTTTCTCTTTAAGAATTTCGCCAACAGACTTTTTAGGTTCCATGATGAAAGCTTGACCAGTAAGAGAAACCTCACCAGTGAATTTTTTCATACGACCAACAACCATCTTCTCAGCGATTTCAGCAGGCTTGCCTTCATTCATCGCGATGTCGATTTGTACTTGCTTTTCTTTTTCAACAACATCAGCAGGTACATCATCTGGCGTTAGGTAGTCTGGGTTTGAAGCAGCAACGTGCATTGCAACGTGCTTAAGTGTTTCTTCATCAGCAACACCTGCAACAACTACACCAATACGCTCGCCGTGACGGTACTCAACTAGTTGCTCACCAGTGATGTACTGAAGACGACGTACATTGATGTTTTCACCAATTTTAGTTACTAGCTCAACACGATCTTCTTCAAACTTAGCTTGTAAGTCTTCGATAGATGAAGTGTCAGCAATAGCAGCATCTGCAACTTTATTAGCAAACGCTAAGAAGCTTGCATCTTTAGCTACGAAGTCAGTTTGACAGTTAACTTCTACAAGTACTGCAACACCCGCGTTTTGCTTGATGATGATAGTACCTTCAGCAGCGATGTTACCTGCTTTTTTAGCAGCCTTTGCAGCACCGCTCTTACGCATGTTTTCAATCGCTAACTCGATGTCACCATCAGTCTCAGTTAACGCTTTTTTACAATCCATCATGCCAGCGCCAGTACGCTCGCGTAATTCTTTAACTAGGGCAGTAGTTACAGCCATTAGTAAATCCTCAAATCTGAAATCAGGTTTAGATAAGCGGGTTACCCGCTCCACAAGAATAGCAAGTCTTCACCTTCAGAAGATGAAGACTTGATGACAGCTAATTACTCAGCTTCTACGAAGTCATCTTTTTCAGCTTGAGCAACGATGTTACTCTCACGGCCTTCAGTGATCGCAGCTGCAACAGCACTAGTGTAAAGGTTGATTGCACGGATAGCATCATCGTTACCAGGTACGATGTAATCAACACCGTCTGGGTTAGAGTTAGTATCAACGATTGCAACAACTGGGATACCTAGGTTGTTAGCTTCACGGATAGCAATGTGCTCGTGGTCAGCATCGATTACAAAGATAGCGTCTGGAAGGCCACCCATGTTTTTAATACCACCAAGGCTTTTTTCAAGCTTGTCCATTTCACGAGTAAGCATTAACGCTTCTTTCTTAGTTAACTTCTCGAAAGTACCGTCTTGGCTTTGAGCTTCAAGGTCTTTAAGACGCTTGATTGATTGACGAACTGTTTTCCAGTTAGTCAACATGCCGCCTAACCAACGGTGGTTAACGAAGAATTGATCGCTTTGTAAAGCAGCTTCTTTTACTGCTTCGCTTGCTGCGCGCTTAGTACCAACGAAAAGAACTTTACCTTTGTTTGCAGCAGCACTAGATAAAAACTTAAGTGCAGTGTTGAACATTGGTACAGTTTGCTCAAGGTTGATGATATGTACACGGTTACGTGCGCCGAAGATGAAAGGCTTCATCTTAGGGTTCCAGTAACGTGCTTGGTGACCAAAGTGAACACCAGCTTGAAGCATATCGCGCATTGAAACGTTTGCCATTTTGTAAATCCTCTAAGTTGTTTAGGGTTAGGCCTCCACATATCCCATAGCACCAACACCGCAGTTAAATGAAACTGAAATGCACCCAAGTGTATGTGACGATACGTGTGTGTGTTAAAATAAAATTGTGTTTGCCTTAAATACAAAAAATCATTTAAGAATTTATTTGTAAAAAGACGGCGCGCTTTATACCATATTAAAATTAAATACTCAACGTCTCGTGCAAAAATTGTGCGACGATAATCATCTAAAAACGCAACTTTGGAGCCTCAATGAGCGCTGTGATTAAGACCCCTGAAGAAATCGAGAAAATGCGTGTAGCCGGCCGTTTGGCTGCTGATGTGCTAGAAATGATCGAACCACATGTGGTACCAGGTATCACCACCGATGAGCTAAATACAATTTGTCATGATTATATTGTTAATGTGCAAGATGCCGTTCCTGCTCCTCTTAATTATCATGGTTTTCCAAAATCAATTTGTACCTCGGTAAATCATGTAATTTGTCACGGAATTCCGAACGACAAAGCATTAAAAGACGGTGACAGTGTCAATATTGACATTACTGTTATTAAAGATGGCTACCATGGTGATACTTCAAAAATGTTCCATGTTGGCACACCTAACATTCAAGGCAAACGCCTTGCAGAAGTGACTCAAGAAAGCCTTTACCTTGCCATTAAAATGGTAAAACCGGGTGTTCGCCTTGGTGATATTGGTGCAGCTATTCAAAAATATGCAGAGAGCTTTAATTACTCTATCGTACGTGAATACTGCGGGCACGGTATTGGCAGTGAATTTCATGAAGAACCACAGGTAATGCACTACGGAAAACCAGGTACAGGCGAAACATTAAAAGCCGGTATGTGTTTAACAATCGAGCCCATGGTCAATGCAGGCAAACGCCAATGTAAATTACTAAAAGACGACTGGACTGTGGTAACAAAAGACCGTAGTTTATCAGCTCAGTGGGAACATACCTTACTGGTAACTGAAAATGGTGTTGAAATTTTAACACTACGATCAGATGATACTATCGATAGAATCATCGAGCACTAATCTTAGTGTGCGCTTAATCATGATACTAAGCAGGCTTTAGCCTGTTCACAGATTAAGTGGTTTGCTGCAAAGGGAAATAACATGATTTATTCCCTTTGCAGTAAACACAGTATAAAAATAACTTAATCCAAGACTTATAATGCAGTCCATATATAGGAGCCAGCCTAAGTGGCATTACCTAACAAAGTAAAAAAGTTGCTCAATGATGCTCAGCAACTTAGCGAATACCGCGATTGCTCTACCTATTTTTATAAATGGTTGCATAATGAATTCTCAAAACAACCCGTTGGTAATCTAATAAACGCCCGTGCAGAATTTATAGACCGGTTACTGATTAAACTCTTTCATGTTTTCGATTTAGCCCACGAGCCAGATCTCGCTTTAATTGCTGTAGGAGGTTATGGTCGCGGTGAACTTCATCCCTACTCCGACATTGACTTTTTACTGCTTGTTACCCAGCAACCCAATGACGATATTTGCGAAAAAATTGGCCAGTTTGTCACTATGCTGTGGGATCTTAATTTAGAAATAGGTCACAGTGTACGCACCATTGAACAAGCCATAGAGCAAAAACGTGAAGATGTTACCTTTGCCACCAGCCTACTAGAAAGCCGATTAATTTTCGGCAACCATATTGAATTCGAAAAGCTCAAAAGTCACCTCATCGAAAGGCCTGTATGGGGCTCTGGAGAGTTCTTTGTTGCAAAAGTACAAGAGCAAAATTTACGCCACAAAAAATGTCATGGTACGGCTTATAATTTAGAGCCTAATATAAAAGAAAATCCAGGCGGGCTGCGCGACTTACAAACCATTATTTGGGTTGCAAAAAAACACTTTAGAGCCGAAACCCTGCAAGAGTTGATAAATCACGGCTACCTAACTCACGAAGAATACCAAGAACTGTTAGAGTGCCTTGAAAATTTATGGAATATTCGCTTTGCTTTGCATTTAGCCGCAGGTCGCTCAGAAAACCGTTTATTATTCGATCACCAACCGCAAGCGGCTGAAATTTTGGGTTTTGGTAGTGATGGAAAAGCCTCTGTTGAGCGCATGATGAAACGCTTGTTCAGAATAATGAGCCGGGTTCGTGAACTTAATCAAATGCTACTTTCGTACTTTGAGCAAAGTATTTCACCAGACAGCAGCCAAGCCACTGTTGAAGAACTTGATCGTAATTTTGAACGCGTTGGCCATCAAATTCGGGTAAAAAGTCCGTCAGTATTTTTTAGGCGTGACCAACTTTTTGTATTATTTGAGCACATTGCTGATCATCCAGAAATTACCCATATATACCCAAGCACTATTCGAACTATCCGCCAAGTACGTCGTCGCTTATTAGGTGACTTACAAGATTATGCCGCGTGCCGCGAAGCTTTTTTACGTATTATAAAGCACCCTAACGGCATGGGCCGTGCGTTTACGCTAATGCATAAGCACGGCATGATTGCGGCTTACCTTCCGCAGTGGCGCAATATTTTTGGCCAAATGCAGTTTGATTTGTTTCATGCCTATACCGTAGATGAACATACCCATAAATTAATTAATAATATTTACCAATACTTCGATAAAACCAGCATTAGTGAATTTCCAATTTGCAGTGAAATAGTCACGCGCATGGATAAACCCGAATTACTGTATTTGGCTGGTATTTTTCATGATATTGCTAAGGGGCGAGGAGGAGATCACTCAGAGCTGGGCGCTGTTGATGCCATAACGTTTTCAAAGCTGCATGGTTTTGCTTCTTCAGATGGTAAGCTCATAGCGTGGTTGGTAAGCAACCACTTACTTATGTCGGTAACTGCGCAACGTAAAGATATTAACGACCCCGATGTAATAAAAGATTTTGCATCGCGAGTAAAAACCGAACGCCAACTCGATTACCTCTATTGTTTAACCGTGGCTGATATTCGAGCCACCAATGACAACCTATGGAATGACTGGAAAAACACGCTGCTGCGCGAGCTTTATTTGCACACACAGCGCGCCTTGCGCCTTGGGCTTGAAAACCCAATGGATCAACGCGACCAAATTCGTGATAAAAAGCACCAAGCTAAGCAACGCCTGCTTAATTTGCATTATCACGAGGAGCAAATTGACTTAATTTGGAGCCGTTTTAAAGCAAATTACTTTACCGCTTTTAGTGAGCAACAAATTTCTTGGCATACTGAGCACTTACTCAAGTGCACTGATTTAAGCCAGCCCAGTGTTATCGTTTCTAATAAAGCGATGCATGGCGGTACCCAAGTGTTTGCTTATAGCCCTTATTCAGGTGCGCTCTTTGCTCGACTGGTAAGTGTTATTGGCTCTAAAAAAGCGCAAATTCAGCACGCCCAAGTACTGACCACCAAAGATGGCTACGTACTGTTCAACTTTGTTATTTTAGAAGTTAACGGCGATCCGATTGCCAGTAGCCGCGCACAATCGATTAAACGCGGATTAGAGCAAGCGCTTCATGATCCACGTAAAAAAATACGCTTTAAAAAGAGCCGATCACAGCGTTTTAAAGACTTTAATATTAAACCTAAAATTGTACTGCGCCCGCATCCTCGTAAGGATCGTAGCTTAATAGAAATTCAAGCGGTTGATATACCTGGACTATTAACTAAAATAGCCGAGGTTTTTCAAGCTTACTTACTCCACATACATGCCGCACGTATTACCACGGTAGGCGAACGTGCAGAAGATTTCTTTGTGGTATCAAATAACGAATATCAAGCGCTGACTGATGAAGAGCAAGCAAAAATTCATCAGGCATTACGTAAAAAACTCAACGCCGAAATTGAATAAGAGGACACTATGTCAGATTTAAAAACCATGATTGAAAATGCGTGGGATAACCGCGACAGCATTAGCCCTGCTACAGTATCAAGCGATGTTAAACAAGCGATTATAGATGCGCTTGAGCTATTAGATAGCGGCGCTGCTCGCGTTGCAGAGAAAATTTCAGGCGAATGGGTTGTTCACCAGTGGCTTAAAAAAGCAGTACTACTTTCATTTAGAATTCGTGAAAATCAGCCAATGAACGACGGCGTAAACCAATTTTACGATAAAGTACCGCTTAAATTTAGCGACTACACGCCCGAGCAATTTCAGCAAGGCGGCATGCGTGTCGTACCCAACGCCGTTGCTCGTAAAGGCAGCTTTGTAGGTAAAAATGTCGTATTAATGCCATCGTACGTGAACATCGGTGCATTTGTTGACGATGGCACCATGGTTGATACATGGGCGACAGTGGGCTCATGTGCTCAAATTGGTAAGAATGTACACTTATCTGGCGGCGTAGGCATAGGCGGCGTTTTAGAGCCGTTACAAGCAAATCCTACCATCATTGAAGACAACTGTTTTATTGGCGCACGTTCAGAAATTGTTGAAGGCGTAATTGTTGAAGAAGGCGCCGTTATTTCAATGGGTGTTTACATCAGCCAAAGTACCCGTATTTACGACCGTGAAACCGGTGAAATTCACTATGGCCGCGTACCTGCCGGCGCAGTTGTGGTTCCAGGTGCTCTACCTTCAAAAGATGGCAGCCATAGCTTGTATGCGGCTATTATTGTGAAAAAAGTAGACAAACAAACTCGCGAAAAAGTGGGCATTAATGCCCTACTGCGCTCAATTGATGATTAAGAGCAGCTGTAAGTTTTTAGCTGTTAGCGCTAAGCAGGTTGATGTTAAACGTAGCTTGGGTTGAATAAAACGAAACCCAACGACACATTAAGTTAATGTGTATTCGCTAAAATTTAATTACATACAGAAAAAGCCCTAAGCTTGTATAGCTTTAGGGCTTTTTTAGTGATTTTAAAATACTTTCTCACAAACCTGTACCCTTTAATGGCGTTGCTTTGTTAGATGCCTACAACTATAATGAATTGACGCATAGTTCGATTGTCGAGGTTACGTTGTTGCGGCTTTTTGTAATAAGTTGGTTGATATTATTATGTTCAAAACACCTCTTTGCTAATGACTTTAATACCTTTGAAAAAAAATTAGACGAAGCCGAAGATTATCTTACTGTTAATCCAGCTCAATCTATTACTATTTTAGAAAACCTCACAGGGTTACAACTCATGCCGCCAGAATTATTTATCCGCTGGCACCTTATCTATGCCCGTACAGCAGTACCTACAAGTCACTATGACAAGCTTTATACATCGATTGACGCAATATTTCAGCATCATCAAACTGACTATTTCAAACAAAAGCTGACCACCATTATGAGTGCCTTGGGAATATGGCTTCGCCATGCAGAATATTTAGACGATGCCCAATATTCATTTAAATGTGCTTACAAATATGCGCAAAACGATCGTCAACGGCTAACACTCACCAACAGTATGGCATTGGTTGCTCGCTCGCAAGATGACTTTGCAAAAGCGCGTGCTTTATACCTCGACAGTCATAAGATCACCACACAATTACAGCTTCCCAATGTAACCGCACTGATAGAAAGTAACTTAGGTTATTTAGCCCTGGATGAGGGCAATATACCCGAAGCTGAGCGCTATTTTAGAAGTGCATTAAGAAATAACCAAAACATTGATAAACGCGCGGGGCAAATCTCAACCGGGCTTAATTTATTAATGGTTTTTTTGATTCAAGAGCAGCAAATTAATTTTGAGCGACTCTATAGCCCAACGGCCACATTAACCCATGCCTTTCCCAATGAAGCGAAACAAGCATTACTTTTTTGGCTTGAAATAGGCTACAAAAATTTGACTGGGGGTTTTATAAGCCAAAAAGACAAACAACAGTTACAAACAGCGTATGAGCAATTAGAAAGCGATAAAATGAAACAACTAGTCGCGCGCTATTTAGCCAACAAACTAGATGTAGCTGTAACCTTACCCGCTTCTATTGTCGCTAAGGACTTTACCAGCCCTTGGTTTGAGCTGGTAAAGCAATGTGATTGGAAACGCTAAGACTCGATTTAGTCCTTAGCATGTAAAAGTCTATCCCCCTTTAAAACAGCGGCATTAACACTCCTATATCAAATTTCACTTACTTTCTTTTTTAAAACCAATCTGCTGTAAATATTAACTTTAATTTAAAAAAGTGTCGTTTTTAAGCTGCAAAATTAGCCAACCATAGTGAATTTATAATAAGGTAGTTAAGCATACTTGAAAGTTAGCAATTAATATTAAGGATTAATATGACAAAAACTGCTTTACGCTCAACCATTTTGCTACCCGTATTTTTGCCTGCAGTATTTATTATTCTACTTTTGGTAATTGGTACAAGTAGTAACCCTGAACTCGCTGGTCAGGCATTTAGTGTTGCCCTTGCGTGGATAACAGAAACCTTTGGCTGGTTTTATATGTTGTCTGTCGCTATTTTCTTGGTATTTATTGTCTCGGTCGCGGCTTCTAGTTGGGGGAATATAAAATTAGGCCCCGATCATGCACAGCCACAATACAGCTTTGGTGAATGGTTTGCCATGCTCTTTTCTGCCGGTTATGGCGTGGCACTGCTTTACTTTGGTGTTGCTGAACCTGTGCTGCATTACGCATCCCCGCCATCGGGGGCGGCTGAAACCGTTGATGCCGCCAAGCAGGCAATGCAAATTGCCTTTTTCCATTGGGGATTTCATATTTGGGCTATCTATGGAATTGTTGGTTTAGTGCTTGCTTATTTTGCATTTCGCCATGGCTTACCACTGTCTATTCGCTCTGCCTTGTATCCACTTATTGGCGATAAAATTTATGGCCCAATCGGCCATACTGTGGATGTGTTTGCCATATTAGGTACTTTATTTGGTATTGCTACTACACTAGGGCTTTCGGTGACCCAAATAAATGCAGGCCTACATTACTTATGGCCAAACATCCCTATTAATACCACAGTGCAAATTACGACCATTGCCGTTATTACTGCCGCAGCTACGCTCTCAGTAGTTGCCGGTATGGATAAAGGGGTTAAGAGATTATCAATTGTGAATATGACCTTAGCGGTTTCACTAATGGCTTTTGTGTTTTTCATTGGCCCAACTATTCACATCTTAGAATCATTTTTACAAAATACCGGCAGCTACCTAAGCGGTATTGTTGAGCGTACTTTTAATTTACAAGCTTATAGTCGCAGTGATTGGATTGGTAACTGGACTTTATTTATATTTGGCTGGACCATTGCGTGGGCGCCGTTTGTCGGGATGTTTATCGCAAAAATTAGCCGCGGCAGAACCATCAGACAATTTGTTGTTGGCGTAATGTTAGTTCCTACTATTTTTACTTTTTTATGGTTCTCAGTGTTTGGCGATACAGCACTGAATTTAATAATGAATGAAGGCTTTGATACGCTCATTGGTGATGTACAAGCAAATCATGCCGTGGCGTTATTTCAATTATTTGAAGTGTTACCACTGTCATTTTTCATTTCACTGCTCACCGTAATTCTGATCATAACTTTTTTTGTTACATCATCTGATTCAGGCTCTTTAGTCATTGATTCACTCGCCTCTGGTGGAAATATCAATACGCCGGCTTGGCAACGCGTGTTTTGGGCGGTACTAGAAGGTGCTGTGGCGGCTGTCTTATTAGTGGCAGGCGGACTTAGTGCACTGCAAACCATGACCATAGCCAGTGCCTTACCCTTTGCTGTTATTATGTTAATTGCCACTGCCGGGCTTTGGCGAGCTCTAAAAATTGAAGGCCATCGCGATACCAGTCTACAAGCACATTCACTTAATGGTCGTAATATCGATCTATCCCATTGGAAACGCCGTTTAGCGGCTATGGTTAATTACCCTAATAAAGAAAAAGTACATACTTTTATTGGCAGTGTAGTAGTTGAGGCAATGAAAGCCGTACAAGCAGAATTGAAATCTCGACAATGGCATGCCGTGGTCGAATTTGATACTGATTTAGGACGCGCTCATTTAACTGTACTACGTCATGAGCATGTGGATTTTGTTTATGATATTCGCCTTACCGAGCACCCTATGCCGAGCTTTGCTTACTCAGAGCTGCGGCCAGATAATGATAATAATGAAATGTACTATAAGGCCGACGTGTTTTTACGTCGTGGTGGTCTATCATACGATGTTTATGGCTACAGTGAAGATGATATTGTGAAAGATATTCTTGATCAGTTTGAGAACTACTTACACTTTCTAGGTAATAGCCCAGGCGAACTTCCTTGGGATATGGCCGAACATGATGACATGTTAAATACCGATAAAGCTTAACGGATGCAGTCAATATTGGTAAAACGGTAATTAAAAATAAAAAAGGCACTGTAAAGTGCCTTTTTATTTGCTCAAATATAATTAATTACAGCGCGTTAAATACGTCATCTGTTTTAGCAGCACAAATAAAATCGTTTTTATGCAAACCTTTAATTGAATGGCTCCACCAAGTAACAGTTACTTTACCCCATTCGGTTAATAGACCAGGGTGATGGCCTTCGTCTTCAGCCATATCGCCAACTTTATTAGTAAATGCAATGGCCTGCTTAAAGTTTTTAAACTTATAAACGCGCTCTAATTGCATAATACCGTCGCGTACTTCCGGCACCCAATCAGGGATTTTTTTAATTAATTCAGCCAATTCTGCATCTGATACTTTTGGGGCATCTGCATGACAGGCTTCACATTTTTGTTCACTTAATGAAGACATTTTAAATCCTTAATTCTAGTGTTACTTTTATTAAAAAACTAACTAGCTAATTTTTCTTTTGGGGGAAATTTCGGCTCATGTAAACCAAGCGCCTTAGCTTGCTCAACTAAAGTCATTATATCCATTTGCGATATTTCAAACAGATCATGAATCGAATTAATCGTATAATACAATGGTTGCATAATATCTATACGGTACGGTGTACGCAGTACATCTAATACATTCATTGAGTTTATCTCTGGTGTATCTGAATACACGTATTGGGTTTCCCCTGGGCTTGATAAAATACCACCGCCGTAAATACGTAATCCTTTTTCGGTTTGCATCAAACCAAACTCAACGGTAAACCAGTACATGCGTGCTAAATAAACGCGATCTTTTTTCTCTGCCGCGTAACCTAGTTGCCCATACTTATGGGTAAATTCAGCAAAGTCAGGATTGGTTAGCATGGCACAGTGACCAAATATCTCATGAAAAATATCGGGCTCTTGTAAATAGTCAAATTCTTCACGGCTACGAATAAAGGTCGCTACAGGAAATTGCTTGTTAGCGAGTAACCTAAAAAACTCATCAAAATCGATAAGTGCAGGCACAGGTGCAACTTGCCAACCTGTGGTTGCTAATAGGACTTCGTTTAGCTCACTAAGCTGTGGGATACGGTCATGAGGCAGGTTGATTTTTTTCAACCCTTCCATGTACTCATCACAGGCTTTGCCTTCAATGCACGCAAGTTGGCGTGCTACAAGCTCAGACCAAATTTTATTTTCTTCATCGCTCCAATGTATAACGCCATTTTCATCTGGTGTTTTGGAGGTGTAATTACTTGCTTTAGCCATAAATACCTTCTTTGGGTTTAAACCCTAAATCGGTGTCAAAATAATAGCCACGTGCTCGGCTATTCGATGTAGCCATACTATGCAAAAGTGAACAAAAGTTTAATAGCTTGACTCAGATCAATACTTTCGCAGATCGCACATATCGTAAATTTATAATTACACCAAAGCAAAGATAAAAACACACCCTATATTTAACAGCACTTACAGATCGAAAACACTGTAAACAATAAGCTACACCTTACGATATTTTAGTAAATGCTTGGTTGAGATCGTTAATAATATCGTTAACATCTTCAAGCCCAACAGATAAGCGAATTAAACCATCACTAATTCCGGCTGCTAATCTTTCTTCGGGCGTGTAAGGCGAATGGGTCATCGATGCAGGGTGTTGAATAAGTGTTTCGGCATCGCCTAAGCTAACCGCTAAAGTACATAGCTTCATGCTATCAATAAACTGCTCACCGTCGGTTAAACTCCCTTTAATTTCAAAAGCAATAACACCGCCAGCAGCTTTCATTTGCTTACCAATAAACCGATGACCTGGGTGCGACTTCAGTCCAGGATAGTACACTTTACTCACTTGAGGGTGAGCCTCTAAATGTTCAGCAATCGTTTGCGCACTCTGACAATGACGCTCTACCCGTATAGCTAATGTTTTTAAGCCTCGGTTAATTAACCATGCATCGTGTGGGCTAATCGTCGCGCCAATATCTTTTAACACCGTCATTTTAATATGTGTAATGTGCTCAAGGGATCCACACACAATACCTGCGACTACGTCGCCGTGACCATTTAAATACTTGGTAGCACTGTGCATAATAATATCGATGCCGTATTGTTTAGGTGACTGTAGCAGCGGCGTTAAGAAGGTATTGTCGACCACACTTATTAAATTATGCTGTTTTGCTATATCACCAATAAGTGCTAAATCAATAACAGCCATCGTTGGGTTTATCGGGGTTTCTGCAAATATCATTTTTGAGTTTGGCTTTATTGCAGCACGTAACTCATCTTCATTGGTCATATCCACAAAGGTGACTTCAATGCCCCAACGCGGCAACATATGCGCAAAAAAAGCAAAGGTGCAACCATAAAGCGCACTCGATGCTACTAAGTGATCGCCTTGTGATAAAAAGCTCAGTACCGAAGCTGATACCGCCCCCATACCTGTAGCCGTTGCCGCTGCAGCCTCACAGCCCTCTAATTGCGCCACTTTTTGTTCAAGTTCAGTGGTGGTAGGGTTACCCAAACGCGTATAAATATAACCTGGCTCATCGCCAGCAAACCGTGCAGCACCCTGCGCAGCATTTTCAAAATGAAATGTCGATGTTTGGTATAATGGCGAGGTTAATGCGCCATGTGGATCATTGGCTTTTTGTGGGCCATGAATACATTGGGTGTGTGGATGATGCTTGCTCATTGTGTGCTCTCGTTTTTATTATGTGTGTCAATTACATAAATAAAACGCACCGCACTTTAAATCACAAGCATGCCGGATGCTCAGATGGCTATTTGTGCAAACTTCACTCAAAAAGCTGTACACAAATATTGCCAACTATTTACTCTCGGCTCTCTTAGTGCGACTCATAATTTTACTCACGATCCCTTGAACAGTGCCTTTTAACAAGCTGCGTTTATTTTCAAGACGCGGTAATGGTCGGCTTAATTCCATGGCTTTATAGCCTATACGCGCTGTAAATATACCCGCACTGACGCCTTGCGCGGCTCGCCCTGAAAGTTTGCCTAATAGCTCAGCACTAAGTGCTGTGGCCGCTAAATCAGATACAAGCTCTGCACTGCCTACAAACATGACTTGTTTTAACAGCATTCGGTAGAGCTTAATGCGACTGGCGTAACCAAAACCAATGCCATAAATTTTACCTATTTGCTCAATTAATTTTGTACCGCGCCAAAGCACCGCCATCATATCCACCAGCGCAAGAGGGCTTAATGTGACTAATAAGGCTGACTCTGTTGCAAAGCGGTTTATAAGCTTTTTAGCTTGGGTGTCTTGCCTTACCAGTAGGCTATTAGCGTAAAGTGTCATTATCTCTTTATCACTATGGTGCGTAGCAACTTGGTTTTTAAAGTTTTCAAAATTGTCTAACTGCTGGTGCTTGTTCAATTTTTCAAGCCAAGGGAGTGCACCACCCACTTGCTCACTGTTTAATAGCCTATCGGCTTCATGGCGATGCAGCTGATTACGCTTTAAACTGCGCAACATCAGATACTCTCGCCATAACAATCTTGTTATTAATAACACACCGCTTACCACAGCGGTTAAATAAATACTGCCCAAAATAAGCGATTGCTGATAAGCAAGCACAATAGAAAACCCAAACTCTAGCAGTACTAAAATAATAAAGCTGAGCGCAAACAAGCCTTTTAGCGTTTGCCATTTTGACTTTTTATACACCGGATCTAAATCAACTTCAGGCTCAAGCGCATCATCCTCAACCTCAGAGGTGTAATCACTTTGTCCGTGTTCAATAATTTTAGCGGATGTTAACGCAGGCTCGTTTTGCTCAATACTTGGTGCACTAATACGACGCCCTGCTTGAAACTGTTGCGTTGACTCACTCATGTTAATTTATCTCCTAGCAGGTACTGCATCACATGATCTAATCGAATATGTTTAAGTTGTTTGTCGGGGCTTGGCATCGGCGAAAATGACAAAAATTCAAACCCTTGCGCTGGCCACTCACTTTTATTAAGCATTCTACTTGGCGGCTCTGGTGGTAAATAAGTCAGCCACTCATCCTCATTTAAAGGTTTACCGTAAACGCAATCAAGAGTTTGACCTTTATCAACCACTTGGCGAGGCTGGGTTGCGGTAATTGATGACATAGCCATAGTTTCAATTTGTACACCATCAAACTTTAAATGATTACTTTGCTCTTTAACCAGCGAGTCTAGTAACAAGGCTAACGCTTTATGATGCTTAGCGCTGATGTGATCTGACTTATTAGCAGCAAACAATATTTTATCAATATTCGGTTTGAATAAACGTTTAAAAAAGCCAGACTCCCCATAACTAAAATGGGCCAACAATTGATTAATAACACGGCTTTGCTCATGCAACGTTTCATGGCCTTCATTTAATGCACTGAGTACATCAACCAACACAATTTGGCGGTCAAAATGACGAAAATGCTCATTATAAAATGGCTTAACGACTTCTTTCACGTAAGCGTTAAAACGTTTAATTAAATGCGCTAAATTAGAACCCGCCACCACATCGTCTTTCATTTTTTCAGGATTAATTGGAAAAAATAACAATAACGGCGCACCTTGCAAGTCGCCTGGCATTAACATTCGCCCTGGTTGTAGCATCGCAAGTTTAGTGTCTTTTTTTAGCCCTACCAGCATGCGTTGATAAAGTTGTGCAATGTTAGCAAGCTCACTTTCATCCACAGGGGCATGTAAATCAAGTTGCTCTACGGCGTGTAAAAAATCGCCTGAGGTAGCGCTGCGAGGAGACTGATTTAATAATGGGTATTGCTGTTCACACCATGCAGTATAGCTTTGTTCAAGCATAGGTAAATCGAGCAGCCATTCACCTGGATAGTCAATAATATCAAGGTATAACGTTGATTGCGGTGAAAAATGACCTCGCAGACCCGAATTACTTTGGTATTTAATCGCTAAGCGCAGGGTATTTATTCGCTCTGTAGACGCCGGCCAAGCAGGGTCACCTTCCATTGGCAGTAAAGCATTTATTGCACTGTTAAAGTCAAAGGTGGGCACGTTTAATGCCTCTTGCGGCACAATTTTAGTGGCAATATGACGATGCTCGCGCATCACATCAAAAAAAGGTAAGTTGTTGTCATTCGCCTGAGAGGTTAAGTGCTTAACTAACGCACTGATAAACGCGGTCTTACCACTGCCGCTCAACCCTGTTACGGCAAGCTTAACATGTTGGTCTAAACTACGGTGCAGGGCTTTTTGTGCTTTGCCTTTAAAGGTTTTAAAGGTCTTTTTTGCAAATGATTGGCTCATAAAGTGTTTTGCACCCTATCTGCCGTAATTGTTCACGTTACAAACAAGGTGCCTATCAATCCTTTAAAGTTTATTAATTTCACGACTGACCGTAAATTCGCTTGAGGTAACGTAACGTTCCATCTCTTGTAAGCGAACATCAACACGCGTTAAACGCTCTTTTAAGTCTTGTAATGCACGACGAGGTGGCTCGCCCTTTTGCCATACTTTAAACTTAACTTCCAGTGGGTCATCGCTATAAGTTGAATGCGTTTTATGTGTTGCAGCAGGTTTTTTATCTAAAATAAACCATGCTGCAATGTACGCTACCACAAATAATGGGCCACCGGTTAGTAGTACCGCACTAACAAATATAATGCGAACTAACCATAACTCCATATTAAAGTAGTCACTTAAACCGGCACATACGCCAGCTATTTTGCCGCGTTGTGGGTCTCTAAATAATTCGCGTTTAGTGTTCATACTTTTTGTCTCCACTGAGGTGACTCTTGATCAAGCAACGCTTCTAATGTTTCTACTCTATCAGCCATTTTTTCAGCTTTTTGTGCAAGCTCCAATAATTGGCGATGCTCATGCTCACTCAACCCTTGGCTTACTTGCTTTTTGCTACGGTAGTGTAAAATTAACCACAGTGGCGCAACAAAAATCATAAATAAGATAAAGGGGGCAACTAGTATCTCTGGATCAAACATAATCCTCTCCTGACAATCCATATTCTATGTTGATGTCAGGGGCACGTGGCCCCTGATATTATCGTTTTATTTATTTGCGAGTTTCTTTTTAAGTTCAGCTAACTCGTCATCAATCTTTTCATTCTTTTGTAAGTCTGCAATTTCATCAGCTAACGTTTGTTTACCTAAATCATAAGACTCTATTTGAGATTCTAGCCCATCAATTTTGGTTTCGTAACGTTCAAAGCGATTAAGTGCATCCTCTACTTTAGAACTATCAAGCGCTTTTTTAACTTCAAGGCGCGACTCAGCCGAGCGTTGACGTAAAATAATCGCTTTTTGACGTGCCTTAGCATCTGCTAGCTTTTCTTGTAGCGTAGTTACCTCTTGTTGTAGCTTCTCTATATGAGACTCTACATGGTCAAGTTCACTTTCTACCGCAGCAACTGCGTCGGCTGATTTTTGCTTTTCAAGTAATGCTGAGCGTGCTAGATCGTCACGATCTTTGCTCAGTGCCAATTCGGCTTTGTCTTGCCAATCGTTTACTTGGGCTTTTAGTGTATCTACGCGACGTACTAATTCTTTTTTCTCAGCGAGTGTTTTTGCTGATGTAGAGCGGACCTCTACCAGTGTATCTTCCATCTCTTGGATAATAAGACGAACCATTTTTTCAGGGTCTTCTGCTTTATCTAAAATGGCATTGATATTAGAATTAACAATGTCTGCAAAACGTGAAAAAATTCCCATAACATATACCTCTATTATTTAATCTAAATGTGTCTGCTTTTATTAGTATCAATATGCTTGCCAACTTTTTTAATTTTAAAATAGCAATAAATTTCAAATAGTTAAATGCAAATTACAAATTACTTTTGTTGTCAATCATAATGAAATACACTAATTGTTAGTAAAAATGACTAAGAGTTAGGAAATATGAGTCAATATCGCCAACAGGATAATTTGCTCGGCCAATCAGACAGCTTTTTATCGGTTCTTGATCAGGTATCGCAGCTAGCAAACCTAGATAAACCCGTACTTATTATTGGTGAACGCGGTACCGGTAAAGAGCTTATTGCAGCACGTTTACACTTTTTATCCAAGCGCTGGGATCAAAGTTACGTCAAACTCAACTGTGCGGCATTAAACGAAAATCTACTCGAAAGTGAATTATTTGGCCATGAAAGTGGTGCATTTACCGGCGCAAGTAAACGTCATGAAGGCCGATTTGAGCGGGCTAATAGCGGCACCTTATTTTTAGATGAGTTGGCAAATACTTCTGCCCTAGTGCAAGAAAAGCTATTAAGGGTAATAGAGTATGGTGAGTTTGAGCGTGTTGGCGGCAAACAAACGGTTAAAGTAGATACGCGTTTAGTCTGTGCGACCAATGAAGACTTACCGCATTTAGCGCAGCAAGGTGAATTCAGAAGCGATTTACTCGATAGGCTCGCATTTGATGTAATCACTCTACCGCCACTGCGCGAACGCCAAGACGATATTATGTTATTGGCTGAGCAATTTGCAATGAATATGGCACGCGACTTAGAGTGGGAGCTATTTAGTGGTTTTACTCGCAATGCACAAGAAAGTTTACTTAGTTATGAGTGGCCGGGTAATGTGCGTGAGCTTAAAAATGTGGTGGAGCGAAGCCTTTATCGCCACGGCAATGAACACATCCCTGTGCATAAAATTATTTTAGACCCATTCGAAAGCCGCTTTAGACCTAAAGCACGTATTAAACATACACAAGCCCCTGTTGCTGTGCAAAATGAAGTTGTTAACACCCAGCCTACAGAGGCGCCTGTAACACCGAGTTTAAGTAACGCAGAACCTGAGTTTCCTTGTGACTTAAAAACACTCTCTAATGAATTTGAGATCACATTAATAAAAAAAGCATTAGAACATAGCCAATTTAATCAAAAGAAGACTGCAGAAGTACTTGGTTTAACGTATCATCAATTACGTGGTTATTTGAAAAAATACAATTTGCTGGAATAGTAGAGGTTGTGCGGGTGCGTAAATTATTACTTGCTTTATTATCATTGAGTTTAGTAGGTTGCATTGATAGTAAAGAAGAAATCTTAGAAGAAAAAAACCAAGGCCTCGTTTATTGCGCTGAGGCAAATCCTGTGTCGTTCAATCCACAAGTCACAACCACAGGATCAACCATCGATATTATTGCTAACCAGTTGTACGACCGGTTAATTAGTATTGACCCTGTGACCGCCGAATTTAAAAGCGAACTAGCCAGCGACTGGAAAATTAGCAAAGACGGTAAGTCTGTCACATTTACTCTGCGCAAAGGGGTTAAATTTCATACCACCGCATATTTTACTCCAACACGCGAATTTAACGCTGATGACGTCATTTTCACTTTCAGTCGTTTATTTGATGTATACAACCCCTATCACTTTGTCGGTGATGCGAATTACCCCTACTTTCAAAGTGTGGGTATTGACCAACTTATTCGTAAAATTGTCAGGGTCTCTGATCACCAAGTTCGGTTTGAATTATTTAACGCAGAAAGCAGTTTTTTAGCGAATATGGCAACCGATTTCGCCGTGGTGCTCTCTAAAGAATATGCCATGGCGCTCAAAGCCAACAACCAAGAAAACCTATTTGATCAATATCCAGTTGGCACCGGTCCTTATATTTACAAAGAATACCGACGAGACCATTTAGTACGCTTTTATAAAAACGCTGACTATTGGAAACACGAGGTGGCACTTGAGCAGTTGGTGTACGACATTACCCCTAATGGCACTACGCGTATTGCTAAAATTCTTACCAAAGAGTGTGACGTAACTGCGCATCCTAGCAGTGCACAGTTAAGTATTTTAGCTCAGCGAGATGATATTAACGTTGAAAAGGAAACCAACTTAAACATAGGTTATTGGGCATTTAATACCGAACGCCCTCCGTTTGATAACTTAAAGGTACGCCAAGCCTTAGTGCATGCCATTGATATAGAAAAAATAATGCAGGCAGTTTACTATGGTAATGGACTTCGTGCGCGGTCAATATTACCACCCACGTCGTGGGCGTTTGAACCACAAAAGAACATGCCAATTTTCGACCCACAACTGGCAAAAAAATTATTAACTGAAGCAGGTTTTCCAAAAGGGTTTGATATGAGCATTTGGGCTATGCCTGTCAGCCGTATTTATAACCCCAATGCACGAAAAATGGCAGAGCTGATGCAAAGCGATTTACGCAAAATTGGCGTTAACGTTAATATTGTCGAGTATGAGTGGAACACCTTTATTCAACGCATAGGCGAGCACCGTCACGACAGTGTATTATTAGGTTGGGCAGCAGATACGCCTGATCCTGATAACTTTTTTAGCCCGTTACTTAGCTGCACCGCGACCTTCAGTGGCAAAAACCCAGCGAACTGGTGTAATCCTGAATTTGATTTACTGTTAACTAAAGCTCTCGATACGACCGATTTAAATTTACGTAAACAATATTACGACGCAGCACAAAGCATGATCATCAAACAATTGCCTTTACTGCCAATTGCCCATGGCATGCGTTTTCAGGCAAGTAGTGCTGATGTTGAGGGGATCACACTCGGGCCATTTGGCGCTATTTCATTGGCTAACGCGAGGAAGAAGTAATGTTATTCGATTATATTTTACGCCGCCTCGGATTGTTATTTTTCATGGTGTTATTACTGAGTATTTTTACTTTTTCGCTGAGCTACTTATTCCCTGGCGATCCACTGAGTAACTTAAGCGGCATACCAGACACTAACTTTACTCAAAATGTACAGCTAGAAGAAAAGTACCTGTTTAACAGTAACTACTTTATGCAGTACATTGCCTTTGTCGGGCGAATAGTACAAGGCGATTGGGGCGTGTCGTTTGCCTCGGGGAGCAGTGTTTTTGCTCACGTGGTTGATTTAATTCCTGCAACGTTAGAGCTAAGTATCTATGCGTTATTTATTTCGGTGGTAGTGGGTGTGCCTGTCGGAATTTTAGCATCGGCTTATCATAAACAATGGCCTGATAAATTAATTAGCTCAACAGCTATGGTTGGCTATTCTATGCCTATTTTTTGGCTCGCGTTATTACTAATTATGGTTTTTTCGCTCAAACTTGGCTGGTTTCCCATGTCGGGGCGAGTGAGCTTATTGTATGAAATACCTGCCAGTACGGGGTTTATCTTACTGGATATTTTACTTGCTGATTTTCCCTACAATGGCATGGCAATGCTTGATGCACTGCATCACCTAACGTTACCTACCATTGTACTGGCTATGTATCCAACTACTGTATTAGTGCGCTTTACTCGCGAATCGATGTTAAAAGTGATGGATCAAAACTTTATCAAAACAGCTCGCGCCAAAGGCCTTACTCGTGGGCAGCTTATTATTCATCACGCCCTGAGAAATGCATTACTGCCAGTCATAAAGCAAATTGGTTTGCAATTTAGCACCTTGATCACCCTTGCTATGATCACCGAGGTTATTTTTTCATGGCCGGGGATTGGCCGTTGGTTAATAGACAGTATTTATCAACGTGACTACCCTGCTATACAAGGGGGGTTAATGGCCGTTTCTTTTTTCATTATTATTGCGACAATTATGGCCGAACTGACCTACACCCTACTCGACCCTCTGTCTCGGAATCAAGCGCATGGCAAAGTTTAACTTATTTTCAGAAGATTCAAATAAATCGCCATTAGCGAGACTCTGGCGAAAGTTTAAAAATAACCACCCTGCACTGGTTGGTTTATGGGTGTTTATTGCCTTTAGCCTGTTAGCGGCTACCGCACCTTTTCTTGCGCCTTATGGGGTAAATCAACAGCACAGTGATGCACTATTACTGCCTCCCTCGTGGAATGAAATGGGCGATGTGCGGTTTATACTTGGCACCGATGATTTAGGCCGAGATGTGCTGTCCCGTTTAATGAATGGCGCCACATATACGTTCGGGTTATCGGTTGTGGCTGCACTGATCACCACTGTTATTGGTGTGTTGCTAGGTACCTTTGCAGGGATCAACAAAGGCATACGTTCTAGTTTTTTGAACCACTTACTGGATGTAACGCTATCAATTCCCTCATTGTTACTGGCCATCATTATTATTGCTATACTCGGTCCTGGATTAATGAATACCGTATGGGCAATTATTTTGGCCTTATTACCCCAGTTTATTCATTCAATTAGAAACCTAATAGTTGACGAACTTGGCAAAGATTATGTTACCGCCTACCGCTTAGATGGCGCCTCTAAGTGGCATATTTTATCGCGCGGGATTTTTCCTAATGTGTATGAGTATATTGTGGTTATTTTTACTATGGCCCTCTCCACAGCTATTTTAGATATTGCTGCGCTAGGGTTTTTAAAGCTTGGCGCACAGCCGCCCACCACTGAATGGGGTGCTATTTTGGCTGAAAACTTAGGGCTTATTTACTTAGCGCCATGGACAGTGGCACTTCCGGGTGTACTGCTATTTTTAGCCGTTCTTTCAACAAACTTGGTGGGCGATGGACTTCGCAAAGTTTTACAAGCGCGTAAGGCCGATTAAATGCATTTACTAGATATTCGAAATTTAACCATAGAGCTGCAAACGTCTGAAACTGCTATTCGCGCTGTTGACCGAGTAAGTTTTAGTTTAAAAGAAGGTGAAGTACACGCCTTAGTGGGAGAATCCGGATCAGGAAAAAGCTTAATTGCAAAAGCCATTGTAGGCGTACTTAACGAACGCTGGGTTATAACCGCCGATAGAATGCATTGGCGCGGTGTTGATTTAATGCGCCTCACACCTGAGCAGCGCCGTAAAACCGTCAGCCAAGACATTGCAATGATTTATCAAGATCCAAGTCGCTGCCTTGACCCTACTGCAAAAATATTTAACCAAATCGCTGAAACACTGCCTGAAGTAGCCGCCAAAGGGTTTTTCTTAAAACGCAACCGAGAGCGTAAAGACCGTGTTAAAGCCTTAATACATAAAGTAGGTATTAAAAATCATGAAGCCGTGCTTGATAGCTACCCTCATGAACTCTCTGAAGGTGTGTGTCAAAAAGTCATGATAGCCATGGCCATTGCGCGTACACCTAAGTTGCTCATTGCTGATGAGCCCACAACCGCACTAGAGAGTACCACTCGTGCGCAGGTATTTCGATTATTAAAAAGTTTGAATCAGCTAAAGAATATGTCTATTTTGATGATTTCCCATGAGCTAGAAGAAATAGTAAATTGGTCACATGGTATTCATGTTTTGTATTGCGGACAAATGGTTGAAGCCGGTCCAACGCACCTTATTTTTAGCCAACCGCGTCACCCTTATACGCAGGCTTTATTAAAAAGCTTACCTGATTATGAGCACGGCTTAGCACATAAAGAACCTTTTTATGCACTAAAAGGTACCATACCTACACTACAACATTTACCGATTGGTTGTCGTTTAGGACCGCGTTGCCCGCAAGCACAAAAAGAGTGTGTGGTTGCCCCTAAACTCTCTAAACACCACGGCCATAGTTACGCGTGTCACTTTCCATTGATCAAGGAAATAAAATAATGCAACCCTTGTTAAAAGTTCAAGCCTTATCAAAAACCTTTAACATACGTGCAGGTTTATTTAGCCGTAAAAAATTTGATGTACTAAAAAACATCTCATTTTGTATTGGTAAAGGTGAAACAATTGCCATTATTGGTGAAACCGGTTCAGGAAAAAGCACCCTGGCTAAATTATTAGTGGGTGCATACAGTGCCGATAGCGGGCAGATATTACTAGAGAATAACACCATAGAAAACAATGGTAATCGTGATGCCCAGTGTCGTTATATCCGAATGATTTTTCAAGACTCCGCCACCTCATTAAACCCAGCAGTGACCATTGCTGAAATGCTCGATGATTGCTTAAAATTCAATACTGATTTTGATAGAACTCAACGTAGTGAAAAAATTGCTAGTACGCTGCTTAAAGTGGGTCTACTGGTCGATCATCAGCAATACTATCCGCATATGTTTAGTGTAGGGCAATTACAGCGTGTAGCGCTCGCTCGTGCGCTTATATTAGATCCTAAGGTTGTTGTGCTCGATGAGGCACTTTCATCGCTTGACCCTTCTGTAAGAGCGCAAATAGTAAACTTATTACTTAAACTACAGCTTGAAACTGGCTTAACCTATATTTTGATCACCCATCATTTAAGTTTAGTGCGCCATATTAGCGACCAGCTAGTGGTACTCAATAAGGGTGAGATTGTTGAATACGGTGCCACAGAAACTATTTTTCAAAACCCGCAGTCAAAGGTCACCCAGCGCCTGTTAAGTTGTTAATGAAAAACAAAAAAGGCGCCAATTGGCGCCTTTTATAGTTTAGCTATGATTTATTCAGCAGGTTGCGCTGCTTTTGGTACTTTTAGTTCCGCTTGTTGCTTAAGCGACTCAATGAATACCGTATAGTTTTTCTGTGCTTGGGCCATGGTGATATTTTGCTTCATTTGTGGCTCAATGCTGTCACTCACTGGTGCATCATTTACCGCATTAAGCGCAACAATAGCAGCATCACCATTGTTTAAGTTAACTACATCATAAACTGCGCCATCATGTGGGTGCGCCATTTTAAATACTTGGGTAACAATAGCAGGCGAAACAGCAAAGCTTTCACGAGTAAGTTGCGACTCATGACGAACGCTTAGTGACTGCTCAGCAGCAACGTCATTTAAGCTCTTACCGTCTTTGATTTGTGCAAATAAGGTACGTGCTTTTTCTTTAGCAAGATCCGACGCTTTTTCGTTTACTAAGCGTGTTTTAATTTGCTCGCTTACTTCGCTCAATGCTTTAGTTGCAGCTGGTTGATGCTCGTTAACACGAACCACAATCACGTGCTCATTACCAAGTTCGATTACTTCTGAGTTTACTTTATCTTCTAGTAATTCAACTGATGATAATGCGGTTATAACCGCAGGATTATTAAGCGGCTCAGGAAGCGCACTCAGTGCTAATAGCGGTGTAGATTGTACTTCAACACCTGCTACTTCAGCAGCATCGTCTAAGCGGTCAGAAATTTCAAAGGCTAATGCACCCATTTCTGTTTGCTTCTCGTAAAACGCATCCACTTTTTCAGCTTGCTCAAGTTCAGCGCGTAAATCGGCTTTAACGGCATCATAAGGTTTAACTTGCTGCGATTGAATGTCTGTAAGTTTAATGATGTGATAGCCAAATTCAGAGGCTACTACATCAGAGTAATCACCTTTGTTTTGCAGTGCAAAAGCAGCATCCTCAAATGCAGGCTCCATGACATCACGTTCAATCCACTCTAAGTCACCACCCATTTCGGCGCTAACAATGTCATCTGACGACGATTCAGCTAATTGTGCAAAATCAGCACCCGCATTAAGCTGGGCCAATAAAGATTCAGCTTTGGCTTTTGCCGCATCGTCATCTTCACTGTTATCAATTAAAATATGTGATACACGACGTTTTTCAGGCTCAACATATTGCGCTTTACTCTGCTCATAATATGCTTTTACGTCGTCTTCGCTTACCGATGCAACATCGATATCATCTGCATCTAACTCAATGTAATTAACTGAAATAAGCTCTGGCGATAAAAATTGCCCTGCATTTAATTCGTAATAATCAGCCACTTCTTGATCAGTAACGTCAACATCAGCCTGCATTGCTTGTTTATCGATGACTAAATAATCAATGCTGCGAGTTTGTTGTTGCAGTGCAATGGCTGATTTAAGCTCGTTTTGCAATGCAAAGTCAGTTCCTGCAACCGCTGACACTAACTGGCTACGTGTCATATCATCACGAAGGTACTCTCGAAATGAATCAGGTTGGAAGTTCATTTGACGAATCACTTGTAAGTAACGGTCGTTATTAAATTGATCGCCAATTTTAAAATAAGGAAGCTCTAAAATTGTTTGACGAATACTTTCATCACTCACACGCAGACCCAGCTCAGTCGCTAACTGGCTTTGTAATTCTTGTTGTACTAAACGGTCAATCACGCCTTGACGTATTTGAGCCATATAAGTTGGATCGGCTGCTATTTGGGTAAAATATTCACCAAATTGTTGTTCTAAGCGGCTACGTTCATTTTGAAACGCACGGCTAAATTCTGTTTGGCTAATTTTAATTCCATTTACTTCAGCAACGGGTTGTTCTGTGGTTTGACCTAAGTAACTACCGATCCCAGCTAAGGCAAAAGATAAAATCACCGCGCCTAAAATGACTTTGGCTACCGGCCCTTGCGAACCTTCTCTGATTTTCTCAAGCATTTGTTTATCTCTTTTCTGACCAAGGTCTTTTCTACCTTGTCATATGTAAAAAAAGCGTATCTTACCAGATACGCTTTTTCACTTGAAGTAACTGGCGGTGAAGTAACTTAATTTATCGATTGCAATAATTAAGCGTCTCTTTACTCGCCATAACTAAATTGTTTACACAATGATTAGTTTACTGCGTCTTTAAGCGCTTTACCGGCTTTGAAAGCTGGGATGTTAGCTGCAGCAATTTGAATCGTTTCACCAGTTTGTGGGTTACGACCTGCACGAGCAGCACGCTCACGTACAGAGAAAGTACCAAAACCAACAAGTGCAACTGAGTCGCCATCTTTTAGCGCGCCAGATACAGATTCGATGAATGAATCTAGTGCACGACCTGCAGCCGCTTTAGAAATGTCAGCATCAGCTGCGATTTGATCGATTAATTGAGATTTATTCACAATATCATCCTCTTTCATTGTTGTTATCAAGAGCGATTGTTTTTTTAAACTAACATCACTGTTTTGAAATTTTTGAGCATTTATTTAAAGCTCATATGATTATATTTTTCTTAAGCCTAGGCCCTGCAAGGGCTAGGCTTGAAAACCAGTGCTTAACTTATCATACCGTTTAGATTTGAAAAGCCCCTAAAAGCACTTTTTTTGGCTTTTTTACTGCTTTTTCGGAGTTTCGACTGAAAAACTATCAACTGGATGCACTAAAGCAAGCTTTAATACCTCATCAATCCATGTAACTGGGTGAATATCAAGACCCGCCAATACATTGTCAGGTATCTCTTTTAAGTCACGTTCGTTAATTTTTGGAATGATGACCGTTTTAATCCCACCACGGTGAGCCGCTAATAATTTCTCTTTTAAACCACCAATAGGCAATACTTCACCACGTAAGGTAATTTCACCTGTCATGGCTACATCAGAGCGCACCGCATTACCGGTTAAGCTTGAAACCAAACACGTTACCATTGCAATACCGGCACTTGGGCCATCTTTAGGTGTTGCGCCCTCAGGTACGTGTACGTGAATATCGCGTTTTTCATAAAAGTCGCTATTAATACGCAGCTCATCAGCACGATTACGAACAACGGTCATCGCCGCTTGAATCGACTCTTGCATCACATCGCCTAACGAGCCTGTATAGGTCAGCTTACCTTTACCTGGTACTGCAGCACATTCAATCGTGAGTAAGTCACCGCCTACTTCTGTCCATGCTAGGCCAGTAACTTGGCCAATACGGTCGCCGTCTTCTGCTTTACCATAATCAAAGCGTTGCACACCTAAGTACTCTTCAAGGTTATCTGCATCGATCGTCACTGTTTTAGTGTCTTTCTCGATTAAGATATTTTTAACTGCTTTACGACATAGCTTAGATACTTCACGCTCTAAATTACGCACGCCCGCTTCACGGGTGTAATAGCGGATAATACCAATGATGGCACTGTCGGCAATTTCAACTTCTTTAGCTTTTAAACCGTTACGCTTAATTTGCTTAGGAATTAAGTGCTCTTTAGCAATATTTAGCTTTTCGTCTTCGGTGTAACCCGATAATCGAATCACTTCCATGCGGTCTAATAAAGGCCCTGGAATATTAAAGCTATTTGAGGTTGCAACAAACATCACATCAGATAAGTCGTAATTAACTTCTAAATAATGATCCGCAAAGTGACTGTTTTGTTCAGGATCCAGTACTTCTAATAATGCTGATGCAGGGTCGCCACGCATATCCGCTGACATTTTATCAATTTCATCTAACAAGAATAACGGGTTTTTAACGCCCACTTTAGTCATGTTTTGAATCAACTTACCAGGCATAGAGCCAATGTAAGTACGACGGTGACCACGTATTTCGGCTTCATCACGCACGCCACCCAGTGCCATACGAATGTACTTACGACCCGTTGAACGCGCAATAGATTGCCCAAGTGAGGTTTTACCCACCCCCGGCGGCCCTACTAAACACAAAATTGGCCCTTTAAGTTTATTGGTACGCTGCTGTACCGCGAGGTACTCAATAATGCGTTCTTTGACTTTATCAAGCCCGTAGTGATCGCTATCTAGTATTTTTTGCGCACCGGCTAAATCTTTTTTCACTTTAGAGCGTTTTTTCCACGGTACGTTGATTAACGTATCTATGTATGAGCGAACAACACTGGCCTCTGCCGACATCGGCGACATCATTTTAAGTTTGTTAAACTCTGCGGTGGCTTTTTCTTTTGCTTCGCTGGGCATACCTGACTCTTCGATGCGTTTTTTTAGCGCTTCGAATTCATCTGGTACATCATCAATTTCGCCAAGCTCTTTTTGAATCGCTTTCATTTGCTCATTGAGGTAATACTCACGTTGCGATTTTTCCATCTGCTTTTTAACGCGGGTACGAATTTTTTTCTCAACTTGCAATAAATCTATTTCACCTTCCATTAGCGCCATTAAGTACTCCAAACGCTCTGTAACGCTTGATATTTCAAGTACTTTTTGCTTTTCAGGCACTTTTAATGGCATATGTGCAGCCATGGTATCAGCAAGACGCGCTGGCTCATCAATACCAGAGACCGAGGTCATCACTTCAGGTGGAATTTTTTTATTTAATTTTACATAGCCTTCAAACTGGCTTAATGCACTGCGAATAAAAATATCTTGTTCTTGCTCGTTTACTGAATCAGATTCAATAAACTGTGCATTGGCAACGAAAAAGTCTTCGTTATCAACAAACTCTTCGATATTCGCACGTTGTGTGCCTTCAACTAATACTTTTACTGTACCATCGGGTAGCTTTAATAATTGAAGTACAGTCGCAATTGTCCCTACACGATAAATATCGTCTTTCTCAGGCTCGTCTACAGTTGCATCTTTTTGTGCAACTAAGAAAATTTGTTTGTCTTTATCCATTGCCGCTTCAAGGCATTTTATTGATTTTTCACGGCCTACAAAAAGCGGGATCACCATGTGTGGATACACCACCACATCGCGCAGTGCTAGCACAGGGATTTCGACTCGATCGTTTCTCTCAAGCGTCATTGTATTTTCTCTTTGCACTTCATTTATTTAAAGATTACTCAAGTATATGGGGATAACCTAATTAAAGTTCAACAATTTTTGTTAACTCGATTAAATTAATTATAAAAAAAGGAGCCATTGGCTCCCTTTTTTTATAATTCGCTCAGAATTTAATCTGCCGCAGCGTGTTCTTGATTACTGCTATCATAAATTAAGATAGGATCAGACTCGCCTTTAATAACGGTTTCATCAACAACCACTTTGCTAACGTTATCAATTGAAGGCAGCTCATACATAGTATCAAGCAATACACCTTCTACGATTGAACGCAGGCCACGTGCACCGGTTTTACGTTCCATTGCTTTATGAGCAATAGCACGTAGTGCATCATCACGAAACTCAAGCTCAACGTCTTCCATCCCAAACAATACTGAAAATTGCTTAGTAATAGCGTTTTTAGGCTCACTTAAAATTTGTACCAGTGCAGCTTCATCAAGTTCAGTCAATGTAGCAACAACAGGTAAACGGCCAATAAACTCTGGAATTAAACCATATTTTACTAAATCTTCTGGCTCAACATCTTTAAATGTTTCACTTAAAGAGCGGCTCGCTGCCGACTCTTTAACGTCAACACCAAAACCAATACCGGTGTTTTTGTGGCTACGCTGTTCAATAACTTTATCAAGACCAGCAAATGCACCACCACAAATAAACAGAATTTTAGAAGTGTCTACTTGCAGGAACTCTTGCTGTGGATGTTTACGTCCACCTTGTGGCGGAACAGAAGCCACTGTACCTTCAATCAGTTTAAGTAAGGCTTGTTGTACACCTTCACCTGATACATCACGGGTGATTGATGGGTTATCTGATTTACGTGAAATTTTGTCAATTTCATCAATGTAAACAATACCACGTTGTGCTTTTTCTACGTCGTAGTCACATTTTTGTAAAAGCTTTTGAATGATGTTTTCAACATCTTCACCCACATAACCGGCTTCGGTTAACGTTGTGGCATCGGCCATTGTAAACGGCACATCTAGCAAACGTGCTAACGTTTCAGCTAGTAGTGTTTTACCACTCCCAGTTGGACCAATTAATAAAATATTACTTTTACCTAGTTCAACGTCTTGTTTAGTTGATTGGTTGCGTAAACGCTTGTAGTGATTGTAAACCGCTACAGACAACACTTTTTTCGCATGCTCTTGGCCAATTACGTAGTCGTCTAAGTGGTTACGAATTTCTTTTGGCACAGGTAATTTGTCAACGGCATCATGCTTAGGCGCGATGTCTTTAATTTCTTCCCTGATAATATCATTACACAGCTCTACACATTCATCACAAACGTATACTGAAGGTCCTGCAATTAATTTTCGAACTTCATGCTGGCTTTTGCCGCAAAAAGAGCAGTATAACAATTTATTACTTTTGTCGCCGTCTGTAGGAGTGTCAGACATTCAGCTACCTCATTTTATTACGTTGGCCACCAAAGTCTTGGTGGCTATTTTAATACGCTTTAACTATACCAAAATTTAGTGTTTTTCGCATAGTAACTCTCATTAGCAAGCATCACTGCTTGCAGGCATACTTACTTGCTACCGCGATTAGTAAATACTGAGTCAACAATACCGTAATCTACAGCCTGGCTTGCACTCATAAAATTGTCACGGTCTGTATCGCGTGAAACAACGTCAAGCGGTTGGCCAGTATGCTCAGCCATTAAGCGATTTAACTTGTCTTTAATAGACAGGATTTCTTTTGCGTGTATTTCAAAGTCAGACGCTTGACCTTGGAATCCACCTAACGGTTGGTGAATCATCACGCGTGAATTTGGTAAACAAAAACGTTTACCCTTCGCGCCACCAGACAATAAAAATGCGCCCATGCTAGCCGCTTGGCCTACACAGATTGTGCTTACGTCTGGTTTAATGAAGTTCATTGTATCGTAAATAGCCATTCCCGCAGTGACAGAGCCACCCGGTGAATTGATATATAAGAAAATATCTTTCTCTGGGTTCTCTGATTCTAAAAATAGCATTTGCGCTAAAATCAGGTTTGCCATGTTGTCTTCAACTTGGCCCGTTAAAAAGATAATACGCTCTTTTAATAGTCTCGAATAAATATCAAACGAGCGCTCGCCTTTAGCTGTTTGCTCAACAACCATAGGGACTAATGCGTTTAGGGGATCTGTCATACCAGTGTTCATACTTATTTAATTCCTTATGCGCTTATACTTATTCTAAGAAAAGCATAATGATCATTTTTAGCTAATTAAGAACCACAAACTAAAATGGCCCGGGCACACTGCATAAACAGAGTAACACGAGCCATTTAATCGTTAGCGAGCGCTTAAGTCAATGACTTATTATGCACCTTGCTGTGGATTCATGATGTCATCAAATGCTTTTTCAACATCAGTCACAGTTGCTTTAGCTAAAATAGCTTCAACAGCTTGCTCTTCCATTGCTACATTACGCATTTGTTGCATTAGTTGATCATTTGCTTTGTAGTATTCTACTACTTCAGTTGGATCTTCGTATGCAGAAGCTACAGTAGCAATCAATGCTTCAACTTTAGCGTCATCAACTTTGATGTCATTCGCTTTAATCACTTCACCTAATAATAGGCCAGTTTTAACACGTGTTACAGCTTGTTCGTGGAACAATTCAGCTGGAAGCTCTGGCATGTTTTGACCATTGCCACCAAAACGTTGAGCAGCTTGCTCACGTAGAGCGTCAACTTCTTGGTCGATTAATGCTTTAGGCACTTCAACTTCGTTTTGCTCTAAAAGACCTTTGATTGCTTGGTCTTTTACGTTAGCTTTAACCGCTTGGTCTAGCTCACGCGTCATGTTCTTTTTAACTTCTTCTTTAAGCGCGTCTACGCCGCCTTCGGTAACACCGAATTTAGTTGCAAACTCATCGCTTAATTCAGGTAATTCTTGCGCTTCCACTTTTTTCACTGTGATAGTGAATTGAGCCGCTTTACCTTTTAAGTTTTCAGCATGGTAATCTTCAGGGAAAGTTACATCAGCAACCACTTCTTCGCCTGCTTTTTTACCAACGATGTTATCTTCAAAACCTGGGATCATACGACCTTGCCCAAGTTCTAATGGGAAGTCTTCAGCTTTGCCGCCTTCAAATTCTTCGCCGTCGATAGTACCAACGAAATCAACCGTTACACGGTCGTTTGCGCCAGCCGCTGCATCAACATCAGCCCAAGAAGCGTGTTGCTTACGAAGTGTTTCTAGCATGTTTGCTAAATCTTCGTCCGTAACTTCTACCGCTGGTTTTTCAACAGCAATTTTCTCTAAACCTTGAACTTCAATTTCAGGGTAAACTTCAAATGTTGCTGAAAACTCTAAATCTTTACCTGCTTCAAGCGCTTTAGGAGCAAATGTCGGTGCGCCTGCAGGGTTAATTTTTTCAGCAACAATTGCTTCAATGTAATTACGTTGCATTACTTCGCCAGCAACTTCTTGACGAACAGCTGGTCCGAAACGCTTGTTGATTACTGATACTGGAACTTTACCAGCACGGAAACCGTCGATACGCTGCGTTTTTGACAGTTGTTGTAAGCGTTTTTTTACTTCGGTCTCAACGTTCTCTGCAGGAACGGTGATGGTCAGACGGCGCTCAAGGCCTTGAGTCGTCTCAACAGAAACTTGCATGATTTACCTCAATATTCAATTTTGGCGACTGTTCGCCTTCCTTACAAACAAAGTAATCTATAGGCGTCTTGATAAAATTCAAGCTTTGGGCTTAAAAAAATCCGTCGCTACCAGGAGATACCATTGCTGCTCTGCCCTTCGGGCACTATATTATTAAACAAATAGACGCGGCATTATAACCTAATATTTATGATAGTCGAGTGTAGGGGGCAATTATTTGGGGTAGATCAGGGTAGATAACGACTAAGCGAATAAAAAACAGACTAATTAAGTGAAAATACGATTAGTAAAGAAAAAATTAAGGGGGTTGCGTAATAAAAGTAGAATTTAGATGTGTTTTACTTAGGGGAAAATGGTCGGCGATGCAGGATTTGAACCTGCGACCCCTTGGACCCAAACCAAGTGCGCTACCAAACTGCGCTAATCGCCGATGTAGATATTTTCTCGAATACTCAAATTTAGGATTTAAGACCACTTATAATAAAGTGGTCGGCGATGCAGGATTTGAACCTGCGACCCCTTGGACCCAAACCAAGTGCGCTACCAAACTGCGCTAATCGCCGATATTCTTTTTTGTAAATTGGGGTGACTGATGGGGCTCGAACCCACGACAACCGGAATCACAATCCGGGGCTCTACCAACTGAGCTACAATCACCACGGCATTACAATGTTTTCAAAATGGCGCACCCAGAAGGATTCGAACCTTCGACCGACGCCTTAGAAGGGCGTTGCTCTATCCAGCTGAGCTATGGGCGCATCGAAAACTTCATAGTTCACTAGTAAGTTAAATTGTTATGAGTAAACATAAAAATGGTCGGCGATGCAGGATTTGAACCTGCGACCCCTTGGACCCAAACCAAGTGCGCTACCAAACTGCGCTAATCGCCGATACTTACTATTGTCTGCGAGTGACCTCGTTGACAACGGGGTGCATAATAGTGATTTGACCGGGTTAGGTCAAACGTTTTTTTAAAAAAAAAATCAATTGCTCATTTTTAGTTCATAATGCTCAAATATTACGATACAGGGATAAATTTTAAACTCTTTTTTTATAATTCGGAGGCTTATAATTTAAAAGCAACTTGGCGCTCAACCGCTTTTCTGCGAAAATAGTCGCCATATTAAAAAATGAGTAAGGTAAAGGTGTTTTTCTTTATCGGCATTTTAACCCCTATATATGCATTCGTTTTTTAAATGTATCGGTATCAAGTTAATTAACCTAATTAAAGGTCACCCATGACGGCAAACATCATTGATGGTAAAGCAGTAGCAAAACAAGTACGTAGCGCAGTGGCTGAACGAGTTTCAGAACGTGTTGCACAAAACCTAAGAGCCCCAGGATTAGCTGTGGTGCTGGTTGGACAAGACCCAGCAAGCCAAGTTTACGTTGGTTCAAAACGTAAAGCCTGTGAAGAAGTTGGTTTTATTTCTAAATCATTTGATTTACCCGCAGACACTACAGAGCAAGCACTATTAGCATTAATTGATGAATTGAATGTTGATGGCGAGGTTGACGGTATTTTAGTGCAACTTCCTTTACCTGCAGGCTTAGACGCGGAAAAAATTCTTGAGCGTATTACCCCGCATAAAGATGTCGATGGCTTTCATCCTTATAACATTGGTCGTTTGGCGCAGCGTATGCCAGCCCTTCGCCCATGTACACCTAAAGGTATTATCACCTTATTAGATTCAACTGGCGTGCGTTACAAAGGCATGCACGCAGTGGTTGTGGGCGCCTCTAATATTGTAGGTCGTCCTATGTCACTTGAACTGTTGTTAGCTGGCTGTACTACTACTGTTTGTCATAAGTTTACCCAAGATTTAGAAACCCATGTTCGCCGTGCTGATTTACTGGTTGTTGCCGTAGGCAAACCAGAGTTTATTCCTGGCGATTGGATAAAAGACGGTGCGATTGTTATTGATGTGGGTATTAACCGTTTGGACAGCGGTAAATTAGTGGGCGACGTTGAGTACGCCGTTGCAGAACAAAAAGCTGACTTTATTACTCCTGTACCAGGTGGTGTAGGCCCGATGACAGTTGCCAGCTTAATTGAAAATACATTAGAAGCGTGTGAGAAATATCACAGCTAATAAGCAAAAACAAAGCAATGAAGAGCCCGCTTAATTGCGGGCTTTTTGTATCATCATTCTACGTTTTATTAAGTCCAAGCCTTGTGGCAAAACCGAAAACACAATCATTAATAACATAATCGCGTATTGCCAATTTGCATACTGCTCGTTAATTAATATACCTGCACATAAAATACCGGCAATTGGGTTGGCTATAGTGCCAAAAGTAAATTCAACTACTGACATTCGTCCTAATAACCAAACATATAGGATGTAAGCCAAAGCAGTGTTAGGTATCACCAGCCAAAATAACGCCAGCCATTGGGTGCTAGTTATTGATGTAGTTAAAAATTGATACTGCTGTGGAGCAAAATAAAAAGCTTGAACCATAGCGGCAATTGCTAACAAGCTACCGCCAATGATTAACTGCCAGGTGAGTACCGTCCACCAGTGTACTTTAGCGGTTACTTTTTTTACCAGCGTACTGCCTATAACAATAGTTAATAGCGCCCCTAGCAGTGCCACTACTCCCAATATATTAAGTGCTACATGTTGTGGATCAAATAAGCGCCATGCTAAAACCACTAAAGCAAGGGCACAAAAACCTTGCACTAGCGCAGGCTGTTGGCGTTTAACAAGCCAGGCATACAATAATGCCACTACCGGTACAGACACCATACCCACGCCTGCAATAGCTGCAGGTAGGTTAATTGCCATTACAAAAATAAAACTAAAAAATAGCGCAATATTAATCGTGCCGATTAAAAAGATACCAGGCCATTGCTTTGCTGTTGGCCAAGAAGGTTTAAATAACAGCAATAATAAACCAGCAGGCAGTGCACGTATGGCTCCTAATAAAATTGGCGGCCACTCTGGGGTTGCGTATTTAGTTACCGCATAAGTTGTTCCCCATAAAAAAGCAGGGATCATGGCAAGTAAAATATTCATTAATTTTCCATTTTTAAACTGATGAATGCGAGTTTAAAACCTCAACCATAATTGAGGTCAAGAATATCAATTTTATTAAAAACATAATCAATTTAATGCAATTGATATAACCAAAAAAGGGTTACCCTATGGCAACCCTTTTTTTGTGATCCGCGCGTTATGGCTAAATCCGCAAAGGTTAATAACCTCTATGCTTTACGCCACGTTGTTTTTCCCGCTGAATCTTCAAGTATTACACCCAGTGCATTTAAAGCATCGCGAGCTTCATCTGCTGCAGCCCAATTTTTACTCGCACGTGCGTCATTACGTTTTACAATCAGTGCCTCAATTTCAGCCACTTCATCGTCGTTTTGACTGCCTTGTAAAAATGCCTCTGGTGCTTGTTGAGCAATACCAAGTATTTCACCTAAGCTACGTAGAATAAAGGCTAAATGTCCTGCTTTTTCGCTATCACTGTCTTTTACTCGATTTAGCTCTTTAGCAACTTCAAATACAACCGGTAATGCTTCTGGCGAATTAAAGTCATCATTCATAGCTTTTCTAAACTTAGCCACATACTCATTATCTTCAAGCTCACATTCAACTGGCTCAACACCACGTAATGCCGTGTAAATACGCTCAAGTGATGAACGTGCTTGGTCTAAGTTTTCTTGCGAGTAATTAAGCTGGCTGCGGTAATGGCCTGATATTAAAAAGTATCGAACCGACTCAGCGTCATATTGTTTTAATACTTCACGGACAGTAAAAAAGTTATCTAACGATTTAGACATCTTCTCTTTGTTAACTTGTACCATACCGGTGTGGATCCAAGTATTAACGTATTGGCCGTTATTTGCACAGCATGATTGCGCAATTTCGTTTTCGTGATGTGGGAACTGTAAATCTGAACCACCACCATGAATATCAAAATGCTCTCCTAAGTGCTTTGAACTCATCGCTGAACATTCTATGTGCCAACCAGGGCGACCCTCACCCCAAGGTGATGACCACGACGGCTCCCCTGCTTTGGCTTTTTTCCATAAAACAAAGTCAATTGGGTCGTCTTTATCTTGTGCTACTTCAACACGCGAACCTGATTGCAACATGGTTAAATCTTGTTGCGAAAGCGCTCCGTACTGCTCAAAGGTAGAAACATCAAACAATACATCACCATCGGCTGCAACATAAGCGTGGCCTTTGGCAATCAAACGCTCAACCATAGCAATAATTTCATCCATGTGGCCGGTTACGGTTGGCTCTATATCAGGACGTAGCATATTTAAACTGTCAAAGTCTTCATGCATGGCTTTAGTCATACGCACGGTTAAGTCGTTAATCGCCTCACCGTTTTCATTTGCGCGCTTGATAATTTTATCATCAACATCGGTAATATTACGTACATACTTTAAATCGTAACCTAAGTGGCGAAGGTAGCGAACAATTACATCAAAACCCACAAATGTGCGTGCATGGCCAATGTGACAGTAATCATAAATGGTGATACCACACACATACATGTCGATTTTTCCATCGACCATAGGTTTAAACTCTTCTTTTTGGCGTGTCAGTGTGTTGTATATTTGTACCATTTAGTTGCTTTCCTTCACGATTAACAGAAAAGCTATGTTACCACTTGCTAAGCACGGGCTCTAGCGGTTTATAACAAACCTAACATCTACTTTGTTAATCTGGGTCAACTACGATAAAATAGCGCCAATATTTAAACTAGCTATAGGAAACCTCATGGTTGTTCTACACACAAACTTTGGTGATATCACCATTAAAATGCACGAAAGCGAAGCTCCAAATACAGTAAAAAACTTTTTAGAGTATGCAAACTCAGGTTTTTATAACGGCACTATTTTTCACCGTGTAATTGATGGTTTTATGGTTCAAGGCGGTGGTTTTGCATCTGGCATGGAGCAAAAAGAAGTAAACGACCCAATTGAAAATGAAGCTAACAACGGCCTATCTAACAAAGTAGGTACTTTAGCAATGGCGCGTACGCCTGATCCACACTCAGCTACAGCGCAATTTTTCATTAACGTGAATAACAACGACTTTTTAAATCACAGCAGTGAAACATCACAAGGCTGGGGTTACTGTGTGTTTGCTGAAGTAGTGGAAGGCATGGACGTAGTAAATAAAATCAAAGGTGTTGCTACAGGTAGTAATGGTTTTCACCAAGATGTACCACTTGAAGATGTGGTAATTGAAAGTGTAACTGTAAGCTAAAACCTCCTTATTCTTCACAGAATACATAAAGCGGGTATTCACCCGCTTTTATTTAACTGGAATCACCATGACTCGCCAAACCTACTTTATTGCCGATTTACATTTGAGTGAAAATCGCCCAGATATTACAGCGGCATTTTTTAAATTTTTACACTCCCATATTGTTCCTCAAAAAGTAGACGCCCTATATATTTTAGGTGATTTTTTTGAAGTTTGGGTTGGTGACGATTATGTTAGCGAACTCTCAGCAGCAGTGGCAGAACAACTAAAAGCGGTTAATAACTTAGGTATTCCTATTTATTTTGTACACGGTAATCGCGACTTTATCATGCGAGAACAGTACGCCGATATGGCAGGAATGACCTTACTGAATGAGCAAACAGTGATCGACCTCTACGGCACTCCTACTGTCATTTTGCACGGTGATGAAATGTGTACCCAGGATGTTGAGTACCAAAAGTTTCGTCGAAAGAGCCGTGGTTGGTGGTGGCCTAAACTTATGCTTGCTATGCCATTGTGGTATCGTAAAAAAATAGCCCGTGATGCACGTGAAAAAAGTAAGCTCAGCCAAGCTAATAAGCCAATAGAAATACTGGATGTGGTGCAAAGCGCAGTACTCGAAACCTTCGCCAAACATAACGTGGCTAATATGATCCACGGCCATACTCACCGCCCTGATGTACATACCTATGAAGTTAATAACCAAACGCTTACTCGCACAGTATTGGGCGATTGGTATACTCAAGGATCGTATTTAGTGGTGACCCCTAATTTTCAAGAGTTAGTTTCGACCCCCTTGTAGGGTTTTTAGCCTTTATTGACTAATCGTAATGAGACTTTGCTTTTAAGTCAGGTAAAGTAATAATAAATTGTGTTTTAGAATAGGTATCGCTTTGTGGTTCTGAATGAAGTTTGATGTCCCCTTTTAAAACCTGGGTTACCCATTGATAAACTATATATAAACCTAAACCCGTGTTACCTTTACCTCTAGCTGTAGTATAAAAGGGTTCAAATATATCTGCCTTTATCTCACTATTAGCACCTTTGCCATTATCTGACACGCTCAGCCTCACCCTATTATTAGTCGCTTGTTCGACTTTTATTTCTATTACCCCTTCCTGCTTTTCATCAAAAGCATGGTTTAGCGCATTAACCACTAAGTTTTCGACCACCTGAGAAATAATACCTGGCAAGCTAATCATCTGTTTATTAAGTAAAAAATAGTTTTCACTTTTATTGGCGAGTTTTTAACCTGCAGTTTAATGACAATAATAGCTCTTCAATAATTTTTTCAATATCACATGCTATAAATTCATCATTATGGCGATCAATCGCCATTTTTTTTAAACTTTTTAACCTGAACTCTGGTTAAGAGATTTACTAACATATTGAATCAAAATGATATTTATTTTTATTTTCTCAAGCTAGAGATTTTTAGTGAAAACAAGGCGAAATTACGCGTCAATAGCTAGCCTATTGCAAGTAAATTCAACACAGTTAGCGCTGAAAATAGCTGCTTGAGATGGATTTATTATCCGGAGTTCAGGTTTTTTACTAATACGGCGGTTTTATTTAAATTAATTTTAGCCAGCGCTAGGCTCTCTCCAATACTTGTTGTAATACTTTCTAACGTTGATTTAGTCTGCCCCTGTTTCATCGCTTCATTTAATTTATTCAATGCCATATCTGCATTTGAAACAGAAATAACGGTTCCACCGATAGGCGTATTCATTTCATGAGCAACACCTGCCACGAGCAACCCTAATGAGGAAAGTTTTTGCGCTTCAATTAACCCTTCTTGCAGTTGCTGCTGCTTAATTGTGGCATCAAGCTCACGGTTAACGATATCTAGTTCTATCTTTTCAATATGTAATTTATGTGACAAGGCTAATAGCTGATTTTGAAACTGCTAATCTCTTTAAGCACAGCATAGGAAAGAGGACATATCGTGCTTAGCGTTAATACTTCTAGATGCTTCAAGTACCAGCTATAAACCTTGCTTAGCTGACCTAATTTGTGAAATATACTCCCATGTACGTATGTTACTATTAACAATTGATTGCAGCTTATCTGCTGTAATATCTGATTTATTCCAGTATTCATCGATATCGAGCATTTTCATGATATCGCTCTCTGGTGCAAAACCAGGTTGCCTCTTAACAGCACAATACGCATTTCTGCGTTACCGATGACCTCTCGAATAGTATTCACTAAACGCAGACCCGAGTCATCCTCCTCCATCACCACGTCTATAAAAAAAGTGCAATATCAGGGTGCATGCTCAACGGTTAATATTTTCCAAGTTTTCAGATCTGTATCTGCTTGTTCTGCTTCAGCTGCAAATACAAATAATCCTCTTTATCTTGCATACATTCTCACCCAATAATAAATAAGGTATGGCCCTTTTATTAAAATGAATCACAAAGCAATGTAAGCACTCAAATATACTAAGCACTTTTACTTAACGGTGTTCCACTGTGAAACTTAAAGTCTTCGTCATCAGATAAAATTAACTGTGCTTCTATTTCAGCAAATTCTTTTACCCGCTCGGTGATATCAAAATCAGCAATGTCTTGAGCAAGGGTTAAATAATCTTGGTAATGACGTGCCTCAGAGCGCAGCAATGAAATATAAAAATCCCCTAAGCGTTTATCTACATGCGGGGCAAGCTTGGCAAAGCGTTCACACGAGCGAGCTTCTATGTAAGCACCTACAATAAGCTTATCAACTAAGGCATTAGGCTCAAACGTTTTAACATTGCGTAGCATGCCTTTGGCATAACGACATGGCGTTATACTTTTATATTCAACACCGTATTCATCCATAATTTCGAGGACTTGATAGAAATGATGCAGCTCTTCTTTTATCAGCATTACCATTTTATCAATTAAATCTTGGCCATAAGGCGAGTTAGATTTAGGGATAATGGATTTAGTGAGTTTATTTTTAGCCGCTAAATCACGCCAATTTCCCTCACGTTTATAAATAAGCGTTTCAAACGGTTTAAGCCATTCAAGCAGTGCATCACTGCTGTCTTTATCTACTGCATACTTACGAATTAAAAACATGGCACTTTGCGCCGCTTTTAATTCACATATTAAGTGATCAATTAATATGATGGGTAAGTTTTCTTTTTTGATTGCTTGTTCAACCCACTCATCGGGAGTACTGCATAATAAAAAATTGTTAATTGGCTCTAAAAGCTGGCTATGTGGCACGCTGACTACTCATTGCTAAAAATTGCGATTATGGCATTTTAACATGAAATATTACGCTGAATAAAATAAACACTCGCTCTTATTGCAAGCATGTGGATAACTTGACTTTGTATACTTACTGAACCATAACTAAATGGACTGTATAAAAACAAACCAATTATAACCAAACAGTAATATATCCTTTTATGGAGAGCACGCAATGATACTAAATCACCTATGGGGCTTATACGCCCACCCACTCGAAGAATGGCAAACAATTGATAACCGTCACGAAAGCTTAACCTATAGCTTATCGCATATTTTGCTTATCGCTTTATTTCCCTCAGCAATGGGGTACTACTCATCGGTTTACTTAGGCTGGAGTATAGGTACAGGTAATCCGGTATTTTTAACCCATGAAAGCGCACTGATGATTGGCGCAGCCATGTATTTCGCTTTAATTGGCGGTGTATTTGCACTGGCCTATTTAGCCCATTGGATGGCGGTTACTTTTGGTGCTAAACCGACTTTTACCCAAACAATTGAGCTGGCAGCTTATACCGCTACACCGGTATTTATGTCAGCATTGGCTGCTTTTTGGCCTGAGCTGTGGTTTGTGGTGTGTGTTGGGTTAGTGGCCCTGGCCTACTCAGTTTATTTACTGTACACCGGCGTGCCAATTTTGATGCACATTCCGCAGGAGCGCGGCTTTATTTATGCAAGCTCTGTTGTTACATGCGGGTTAATTTTACTGGTTATTATATTAGCGCTTACCGCTATGCTATGGACCAACGGCATTATCAGCCCCATGTTTACTTAAATATTCCTTTATCATAGACGCAAAAAAGGAGCTGTTAAGCTCCTTTTTTTATTAGCCTTAAAATACTATCAGGCTAACATTACATTATTAATCAGATTCGTTTTCATCTTGATTATGTATTTCTAAACCAGATGACATCGCGTTTTCACGGATGCTTTTAGCTGAATCGTTGCGCAGCTTATCTATACGGTTTAAGTAATCTTGATCAATGTCGCCAGTAATGTATTGTCCGTCAAACACTGATGTTTCAAACTTAGTGATCTCTGGGTTTTCTTGGCTAACGGCAGCAATTAAATCGCTTAACGATTGAAAGATTAAACCATCAGAGCTAATGCTTTGGTTAATATCTTCTACTTCACGGCCGTGTGCAATAAGTTCTGCCGCAGATGGCATATCTATACCGTATACATTTGGAAAGCGTATTTCAGGTGCTGCTGATGCAAAGTAAACATTTTTAGCGCCTGACTCGCGTGCCATCTCTACAATTTGTGCTGAGGTGGTACCACGTACAATTGAGTCATCAACAAGTAGGACATTTTTACCTTTAAACTCACGGTCAATCGCATTGAGTTTTTGGCGAACTGATTTTTTACGTAGCTCTTGACCTGGCATAATGAACGTACGGCCAATATAGCGGTTTTTAACAAAGCCTTGGCGATACGGTAAGTCAAGCACGCGTGCCATTTCTAATGCAATATCACACGAGGTTTCAGGAATAGGAATAACCACATCAATGTCTTTGTCTGCCCATTCACGCGCTACTTTTTCACCTAACTTAGTCCCCATATTTACACGCGCTGCATACACTGACATACGGTCAATGGTTGAATCCGGTCGCGCAAAATAAACAAATTCAAAAATACACGGTGAGTAAGACACTTTATCTGCACAGCTTAAAGAGTGAAACTCTCCATTTTCAGTAACATAAATAGCTTCGCCTGGGGCAACGTCACGAACAAATTCAAAACCGTCAGGCTTTAATGCTACGCTTTCTGAGGCAAACATGTATTCAGTGCCGTTTGCTGATTCACGTTTACCAAACACCAATGGACGAATACCGTTTGGATCGCGAAACGCCACAATACCATGACCGATAATCATGGCGATAGTGGCATAACCGCCACTTACTTTATTGTTGACTTCAGTAACCGCGGTGAAAATGTCTTCAGGGTCTAATTTTAGTTTGTCTGATTTACTTAGCTCATGCGCCATGATGTTAAGTAAAATTTCAGAATCAGAAGTCGTATTAACATGGCGACGTGCCTCTGAAAATAACTGCTCTTTTAACGACTCGGCATTGGTTAAGTTACCATTATGCGCAAGCGCTATACCAAATGGAGAGTTTACATAAAACGGCTGAGCCTCTGACGAGCTTGAAGAACCCGCCGTTGGGTAGCGCACATGGCCAATGCCAATGTTGCCTTGCAAACGTTTCATATGACGAGTGTGAAATACATCTTTCACTAGGCCATTTGCTTTGCGCAAGCTAAATGTATTGTTCTCAATAGTTATGATACCCGCAGCATCTTGGCCACGGTGTTGCAAAACGGTTAAGCCATCATAAATCGCCTGATTAACTGGCGATGTTCCGACTATTCCAACGATACCACACATGTAATTTATCCTCGCCGATTAACGGTTTACTGAATTTAAAAAGCTCGAGTTGTTTTCTAGGTACGAAAAGAACCATTCAACTACAAAGCCAAATTCTGGAATCAAAATGGAGTTGCCCCACCAATGCGTATTAGGCGCACCAGTAAAAGCATCAAGAAAGAAGAGTAACGCGCTCACGACCAACACGCCTCGAAGAGCACCAAACACCACACCAAAAACACGGTCTGTGCCGGATAATCCGGTTCGCTGTACAAGCTCACCTAAAATATAGTTTAGTAAACCGCCTAACAATAGCGTCGCAAAGAATAATATGGCAATGGCCGCCGCATTTCTTAAAAGGGGTTCAGAAATGGATGTTAGGAAGGAAGCTAAATATTGATAAAATAAGCTGGAGATGATGAAAGCCCCTGCCCATACCGCTAATGACATAGCTTCTTTAACAAAGCCGCGTATTAAACCGATGATGGTAGAGAGTGCAATAATGCCAATAATGGCGTAATCAACCCAGATCATAAGAACCAATTAGTCGCTAATTTTGGGCGCATTCTATACCTAAACCTCCTTGTGATGCAAGTTTAAGCGTGAGATTACAGGTGAGTAAACACACACCATTATTAGATTAAAAATAGCGCAGATTCACCATTATAAAAACAACAAACATTTTGTTTATAGCGCATCTATTTTGCTATTTTTGTGTGGGCATTGATAAGTAAAGGTAGCGAGCTAAAAATGGGATAAAGGTCTAGTTAAACGTATAAAACAAGACGAGGTAAGTGTGTAATATCTTACGATAAACACACTTCCTTTTATTGAATTTATTTGGTCACTTCAAATTGAGTAACTTTACCGTTTAGTTTAGTTAGCTCTTTCAGCGCGGGAAGTTGAGACTGCAGCTCATTTTTATTTAATGACGGCCCTACAAATACTTTAGTTAAAGTACCATTTGGCGTTTTAATTGGCCTAGTAAAGCTTTTAAAACCTTTCGTTTTTAGCTTTGCCTGCAACGCTTTTACATTTGCCGCATGAGAAAAACTACCAAGCTGAATGACATACGCCATACTTGTTAAGTTTTCATTAGTATTACGCGTAGCGTTATTTTGCCCGGTAGTTACTGTGCCTTGCTTTGTATCGGCTATGACCGCTTCAACCATTGCTGGCTGTGCAGTAACGTCAGTTTCAGCAGAGCTGTTTTGTTGCTCAAATGCAGCATCATCAGGCTGAATATCTTCAATTTCATCCTCTTTTAATGGTTCTGTATTTGCCACTTGCTGATCAATTGATTCTTGTAAATCAATGGTCTTGAACTCAGAGCGTTCTGGAATCGCTTTAAAGCCTTCTTTATAGTGCGCTTTTTCACCATCGAGTATATTGGGAATAAACACAATTGCTGCGATCACCACAATACTTGTACCGACTAAGCGATTAATAAAACCTGAGTTCACCGACATCCTCTCTATTTTTTAAAGTAATGAATAGCGCCAGCCACGGTAAAAAATGAACCAAATACAATTAATAGTGTGTTACTTGGCTGGTTTGGCAAGATAGTATCCAATGCTGCCTCTACGCTATTATAACCCTGTTTAAAATAACTATTAGGAATACTTAAAAGTGCCTGATGTAGATTAGCAGCGCTATCGCCGCGTGGGCCCTCTAAGCTCGCAAACGACCATTCATCTACTACATCACTAGCTTCTTTAAGCACACCGACCTTATCTTTATCAGCAAGCATAGCGGCTAATGCATGAATTTTAAAGCCTTTATCTTTATAGCTTGCTAATTTAGTCGCTAAATAGCGAGCTGATTCAGGGTTATGTGCCACATCGGTATACACTAATGGCTCTGCACTTAGTTGTTGAAAACGTCCCTCAACGACTAAGTTCACTAAACACTGAGTAATCACCTCATCGCTCGGTAATAAGTTTAATACCGATAGTGCGGTTAGTGCCGTGGCTACGTTTTGACATGGAATTGCTGGTTTAGGTAACTCAAGATTATGCTCTTTAAATTGCCAACTAAAACTCTGCGCGTGCTCTTTAAAAATAAAGTCGCTGCCAGATAACACCATATTAGCGTTAATTTCTTTACCATAATCGGTCATTGTATGCGGAATATTTAAGTCCCCAATAATTGCAGGAGTACTCTCTCGAAAAATACCCGCTTTGTCATAAGCAACTAATTCACGCGTGTCACCTAAGTATTCTTTATGATCTAAGTCAATCGTGGTAATGATGCTGGCATAGGGGGTAACAATATTGGTCGCGTCAAAACGCCCGCCTAAACCTACCTCTAACAGCACGTAATCAACCTCTAAACGCTTGAATATTGCTAACGCGCCTAAGGTGCCATATTCAAAATAAGTCAGTGGGGTGTCACCACGACCTTGTTCTAATAAATTAAACGCATCGACATGGTATTGATCATCAAGCTCTGCGCCATTAACGCGCACTCGCTCGTTGTATCGAATTAAATGAGGGGAGGCATACGTACCTACGCTGTAACCTTGCGCAATTAATAACGATTCTAAACAGCGCGCAGTTGTGCCTTTGCCGTTTGTGCCGCCAATAAGAATAATTTTGCTGGAAGTGTTTAATAAGCCAATGTTGTTTGCAACAGTAGCGACGCGTTCAAGTCCCATCTCTATATTTGCAGGGTGAACACTTTCTAAATAACAAAGCCAATCATCAAGGCTTGATGATTGGCTAGGAATTGTTTTTGTCATAGCATGTAATCAGTAAAGCTGAAATTTACGCTACTCTATGCTCTTGTTCCGTAGAAGGCAAGTTCATAAATTTAGCAAGTACGCGTGCTAGCGTATCGCGCATTTCTCGTCGGTCTATAATCATGTCGATTGCGCCGTGTTCTAACAAGAATTCACTGCGTTGGAAACCCTCTGGTAGCGTTTCGCGAACAGTTTGTTCAATAACACGCGGACCGGCAAAACCAATCAAAGCTTTAGGCTCTGCAACGTTAATATCACCAAGCATTGCCAATGATGCTGATACACCACCCATTGTTGGATCTGTCATTACAGAAATAAACGGTAGACCTTTTTCAGTCATTTTAGCCAGTGCCGCACTGGTTTTAGCCATTTGCATAAGTGACATAAGGGCTTCTTGCATACGTGCACCGCCCGATGCAGAAAAACAAATTAGCGGCATATTATGCTCTAAACATTGGTCAACCGCGTCAACAAAACGGGCACCCACTACCGATGCCATTGAGCCACCCATAAATGAGAATTCAAATGCAACAGCAGCAACCGGAATACCTTTTAGGTTCCCTTTCATTGCGACAAGCGCGTCTTTTTCACCGCTTGACTTTTGAGCTGCATTGATACGATCTGAGTATTTTTTTGAGTCTCTAAATTTAAGCACATCTTTAGGCTCGTGTTGGGCACCTAACTCGTGACGATCGCCTTCATCTAAAAACTGTTCAAGACGTTTACGACCACTAACACGCATATGATGATCGCATTTAGGGCATACGTTCAGTGATTTTTCTAATTCTGCTTTATATAAAATTGAATCACATGACGTACATTTAGCCCATACACCTTCTGGAATTTCTTTACGACCTGAAGACTTAGTCGTTTTTGGTAAGATTTTTTCTAGCCAACTCATTTGCAACTCTCTTAATGCTGTTCTGTGTCGCGAGTCTACATGTTAACCATGCAAACAAATTTTTCCAATTAAAACATGAATTACGCTGTCACGGTATAAAAAACTGGTCTTAGTAGTTAGCAATACGAATAACAGCGTATAAATTTAGCCTCAAAATATACGCACCTCGTTACTTATCAAATATCACTATCGGCTAAAAACAATGGTCCTAGCGGCGTTCTAGGGATATTAAAATGTTCTGGATAATCAACATCCACTAAATATAAACCTGCTGCTTTTGCTGTAGCGCTCGCTTTAGCTCGCTCTTTAACATCTAGCAGCTCTTTTAACCAAATTGGTTCATGTTTATGTAAGCCAATATCCATTAAACAACCCGTAATATTACGTACCATATGGTGTAAAAACGCATTAGCTTTAATATCAATAATGACATAAGCACCTTGGCGCTGTACCGATAAATGATGAATCGTTCGCGTTGCCGTATTAGCTTGGCAGTGCAGCGCTCTAAACGAGGTAAAGTCATGCTCACCTAGTAAATATTGACACGCCTGCTGCATTTTCATTTCATCTAATGGGTGATGAAAATGTGTAACACCTTCATTTAATACCGCACCACGAAACGCATAATTGTAAATAACATAACGATAACGACGAGCAGTTGCACTAAAGCGGGCATGAAAGTCTTCCGCCACAGGTTGTGCAAAACGAATAGCAATATCTTTGGGTAATAAGGTGTTCATGCCTAATGTAAAGGCCACCATTTCACGTTCAGCATGTGTATCAAAATGCACTACTTGTCCAGTGCCATGTACACCGGCATCGGTACGCCCTGCACATACAATTTCAACTGGATGATTACAAATGCGCGACAACGCTTTTTCTACTTCTTGTTGTACACTATTTACGTGTGATTGACGCTGCCAACCACTGTAACGTGCGCCATTGTATTCTACTCCAAGTGCTACTCGCATAATTACTGCTTTACCTACTGTGCTAATCGACGCTGCATTTTATGCTATATGGCGTTCCAATAAAAGCAGCGAACTAAGGTTCCTAACTATGCGATACAAAAAACCCGTTATTAGTGTTAGCCAATAACGGGTTTTACAGCTCAGATATCCTTTTCAGGATTAGCTATTGTTAGTTTTTCAGCTTAGCTTTTAGGTTTTGTGCTTCTTCTTGCACATCGTCTGGGCCATTATTAATAATCTCATCTAAGATTTTAACTGCCGAGTCAGCATCATCTATCTCTATATATGCGTGAGCAAGATCAAGCTTTGCCGAGTAACCACCACTTTGAGTATCGACATCCATAGGGTTATCACCAGCAAGTAATGAATCGTAGTCACCTAAACCAACATCCATATCGACGTCGGTGTAGGGCTCGTGATCTATATCCGCATCATCACTTTGCTCAAGTAATGCATCTATATCAACAAAGTCATCTTGATCTAATGGCTCAGTAACCTCAGGTTGCTCAATGAGCTCTTGCAACGATGGTGCTTTATCATCAGCTAAATCTTCATTAAGTAAGCTATTAAAATCAACATTGAATTCACTGCTGTCGCTTAAATCAACATCATCAGGTTCAGCCAACTCATTCAGTAATGAATCAAAATCTGTTTGTGTTAAATCAGCCATGAACTCATCATCTAGTTCATCATCTGAAATCATTTCTGATTCTGACGGTACTGACGTTTGCGTTAAATCAGCTTCACGATCAGCATTTGTTTGCTGATCGGTAAATTCAGCTGACTCTGTTAACGCATCAAATTGATCATCGTCAAAATCATCATTAGAGCTAACAACTTGCTCATCTGCAGCTTGTTCAGTCAGATCTGCAGACTCTGAAATATCATTACCTAAAGCTTGCTCTATATCTAACTCTGAAAACTCATTGTTAAGTAACAGCTCATCATCAAACTCATCTTCTAAACTATCCAGGTCGTTACCTGCTGATAGAGCATTAGCAAGATCTTGCTCTGCTTGGCTGGGTGACATGCCTGTGGCATCACCATCTAAATTATCACCTTGTAGCTCTTCTGGGGTTAGTGATTGTTGTTCCTCATCAGATAAAGGCAGTTCATCATCCAGCTCTAACTCAGGATACTCCCCAAGTTCTTCACTTGGGGTGATTATTTCAGGCTCATATAGCTCATCGTCTTCTGACGATAAATCGTTGCTTTGGATATCGCCAGCAAGCGGATCATCGCCTAAATCAATTTCCTCTTCATCAAGATCATCGTCTAAGTCATCCATTGACCAATCAGGTACTTGTTCATCCTCATCGCCTGTTACCTCAAGCTCACTTAAAAGATCATCAACACTTTTGAAGTTTTCATCATCGTATTCGTCAGGCGCATCTTCTGGGTCGAGTAAGGTTGAAGACGTATCGGTTAAATCACCTTCTGATCCAACATCAGGCGCTGCTTCAAGCCCTGGTTCGGCTTCAAGCCCTGGCTCTGCTTCAAGTTCTGGCTCTGTTTCTGATTCAGATTGCTCATCTAAGCCATCAACTGACCAATCAGGTGCTTCTACATAATCATCACTTGTTTGTTCTAACTCGCTCAGTAGCTCATCAGCGCTATCGAGATTTTCATCGTTGTACTCATCAAGCGCGTCTTCTAGATCGAGTAAATTAGATGACGTATCAGTAAAATCATCTTCTGATTCAACATCAAGTTCAGGCTCTGCTGCAATTTCTTGCTCTGCTGCAATTTCTTGCTCTGCTTCAGGCTCAGGCTCAGCAAAAGATGAAGCGATAGATTCTACATCTTCACTATTTAACTCTTCTTGCGCGTCAGTTAAATCTTCAATTGAGTCCGCTAATGCATGATCTATTTCAGAATCATGAACATCACTTTCAGGTTGCTCTGTATCTAGTACATCGCCAATATCTACTTCGTCTTCATCAATTAAGCTGTCAATATCTGGCTCTTCAGTTTGAGCCTCATTAGACGGTTGTTCAGCATCGAGCAATTCATCAATATCAACTTCATCGTCTTCATCAACTAAGCTGTCGATATTTGGCTCTTCAGTTTGAGCTTCAGTAGCCGATTGCTCTGCATCGAGTAAATCGTCAATATCAAATTCGTCATTTTCATCAACTAAGCTGTCAATATCCGCGTCTTTACTCTCTACATTAGCGGGTTGCTCTGCATCGAGTAAATCGTCAATATCAAATTCGTCATCTTCATCAACTAAGCTGTCAATATCCGCGTCTTTACTCTCTACATTAGCGGGTTGCTCTGCATCGAGTAAATCGTCAATATCAAATTCGTCATCTTCATCAACTAAGCTGTCAATATCGGTTTCTTCACTCTGTGCAGTAGCGGGTTGCTCTGCATCGAGTAAATCGTCAATATCAAATTCGTCATTTTCATCAACTAAGCTGTCAATATCCGCGCCTTTACTCTCTACATTAGCGGGTTGCTCTACATCGAGTAAATCGTCAATATCAAATTCGTCATCTTCATCAACTAAGCTGTCAATATCGGTTTCTTCACTCTGTGCAGTAGCGGGTTGCTCTGCATCAAGTAAATCGTCAATATCAAATTCGTCATCGTCTGCTGATGTGTCAGTTGCCTGCTCATTATTTTCATCGAGTAAATCATCAATGTCGAAGTCTTCGCCCTCTTCGGCGAGCTCTTCACTGAGTGCAGCCATATCATCATTCGATTCACCTTTAGGTTCATCTGGCAGAGCATCGTCATCTTCTTCATCAAGCAGGCTATCTAAATCATCCGCACTTAAAATATCATCCGATTCGTCAAGATTAATTGCATCGCCCGTGTCATCTTCATCAGGGCTATCAAAATCTTGTTGCATGAAAACATCAAGTTCATCGCTCTCAGTATTTTCATCTTCAAAAACAACATCATCATTAAGTAAGCTTTCTAACTCATCTTGATCTAATAAACTGTCATCATCGAGATCATCATTAAACTCCACTTCATCAAGTAATACGTCATCCATGTTCTCATCTAACTGCACACTTAAATCATCAAGTGGATCGGGAGCAGGCGCTTCGTCAAGCGTGGGTTCTGGCATTTCATCTAGAGGGTCAGTATAAGCAGGCGCTTGTGATATAAATTCATCATTGTTACTCTCAGGCTCTTGGTTATTACCACGCTTACGCAGCCACATAACTACAGCAAAAATAATCAACAACGCTGGAATGGTCATTAATAAAATGAGTACCAAAGGATTCGAGAGTAATGCAGCAAAGCTAAATTCATTCTCTTGCTCTGCATCTTTTAATTTTTGCTGCGCAATAATCTCGTTTTGCTTAACGATTAATTCTTTTAACTGTTGTTGAATTTCACTATCTTGGCTTAGTTGTAAACGAACTTTTTCTAACTCGTTTGAAATACCTGTCAGCTGTTTTTTAAGATTGTTGTTTTCAACTAAAATCTCTTCTACGTTACTAACCGAACTTTTAAACTGCTGCTGAAGCTCAACTAATTTATTACCTTGATCTGTTTTAATCGCTTTTAATTCTTGTTGTAATTCTTTTTTGGCTTCATCAACGTCTGCTTTGCGGGCTTGGGTTACTTGTGTTTGTGCTGAATTGATCTCTGCTTGAGTGAGTGTGCCATTTTTCTTTTTTTCCCACAGTTCATCGTCTTGCTCAGAACGTTGCTTAGCTAATTGCGGGTTTACTCGTCTAATTTCTGCCAAAGTAGGTATTTTTAAATACGAACCACTTTGCATGTGATTTAAGTTTTGTTCTAAAAATGAGTTGGGGTTTTTGTTATACAAGGCCTGCATTACTTGATAAATGCTGACTGAGTTATCTGGGCGAACTTTAACGGCAATACGCCAAAGTGTATCGGTTGGTTTTATTGGCCCAATAGAGCGACTCTGCGCGCCATAATCTGCGCCTTTAGGCCCTCTTAATTGGGTACTGTCTTGAGAGTAAACAGTCGTCACCATCAGTGCAGACGCTAATATAATAAGTGAAACGAAACCGCGCATGCTGATCCTTTAATGTTTAAATGTTAACGCAGCGCTTTAAAATTGGCGCTTAAACATTGATTATTCTTGCCGTTGTTAGCCACGTGGCCAACGCACATTTTTATTACAATCTATTTTTATTGCAAGCTCTATTCCAGTTACAAACTATAAACCAGTTAAGCCATAATATCCATCGCAACGCATTGAAAATAAATACCTTAAACATCATGATAAAAATGTTTTTATGTTGTTTATCAAGATGTTTACACTCTCTCAGTTAATAAGTGGCAAAAAAATGGCGGTTAAAGCATAAAAAAACGGCAAACCACTGTGGTTTGCCGTTTATTGAAATCATCACTATTTTCAGGCTAATTACATATAATTAGCAATCAGTTCTTCTGCTATTTGTACACTATTGGTTGCAGCCCCTTTACGGGTATTATCACTTACTACCCACATATTTAATCCATGTGGGTGTGAAATATCAGCACGTAAACGGCCGATATAAACAGTATCATTACCACTGGCATCTGATACAGCCGTTGGGTAGTCGCCAGCATCATCAATTAACTCAACACCTGGCGCATCACTCAAGAGTTGCTTTACATGCTCAAAATCATAAGGCATACGCGTTTCAATATTAATTGACTCAGAATGACCAAAAAATACAGGGACGCGAACACAAGTCGGGTTTACCGCAATGGTTGTATCGCCTAAAATTTTATGCGTTTCGTTTACCATTTTCATTTCTTCGCGCGTATAGCCGTTATCTTCAAAGCTATCGATTTGCGGTATCACATTAAACGCAATTTGCTTAGGAAATATTTCGTTTTCCATTGGGCGTGCATTCATTAAATTTGCAGTTTGTTTAGCCAGTTCATCAACTGCCTCTTTACCCGCTCCCGACACCGCTTGGTAAGTTGAAACGTTAATACGATCAATGCCGTATGCATCATAAATAGGCTTAAGCGCAAGCATCATTTGAATGGTTGAACAATTAGGGTTGGCAATAATATTGCGATTTCTAAAATCGGCTAAGCTCGATGCATTTACTTCTGGCACAATAAGCGGCACTTCAAAGTCATTTCTAAAGTGCGATGTGTTATCAATAACGATACAGCCAGCGTCTGCGGCAATAGGGGCATATTTTTCAGATACACTGCCACCAGCAGAAAATAAACCGATATGCGCTTGGCTAAAGTCAAAGCCTTCAACATCACGTACTTCTATGGTCTCACCACGAAACTTTATATCTTCGCCAGCACTGCGGCTGCTTGCTAATAAAAACAGCTGATCGACCGGAAATTTACGATCTTCCAAAGTTTCAATGATTTGACGACCTACAAGGCCTGTAGCGCCGAGTACGGCAACGTTATATTTTTGCGACATATTTCATCCTCTGTAAGCACGATTAAAACAACCGTGCTAATTAAATTAGTTTGCTGTAGTAAAACCAAGCTGCGCAAGTGCAGTAAGCTCGGTGCTATCACCTTCAACCACCACGGTGCTAAATTCACGTCGGGTTGGATAATTTTTTCGTAAACTGTCAAAGCCTTCATCGGTCAAGTGACGCAGTAAAATGCCATCATCACGGCGTACGTCATAAACTAAATGCACTAAACGAGCTATATCTGTTTCGCTAAAACTATTTCCTAGGGCGACTTTTTTAATTGCAGGAGGCGGTAAAAAATCATCAAGCGATTTTATTGCGTTAACCCCTTTTAGCTCACACAAGCTTTGATACAACATTTGTGTGCCCCGAGCTTTACCCTCAAGAGTATGTCCGCCAATGTGCACACTGGCATAGCGAACATGCTCAAGTAACTCGGTTAAAATGTTAGGTTCGTTTTCCCACACATCCAACACTAAATCGAGCTCAGCGCCGGCTTCCATCACCTCAAGTAATGCTTGATTATCAATCACATCACCTCGGCTGGCGTTAATTAAAGTAAGCCCAGGTTTAAGCGTAGTTAAGCGTTTTTTATCAAGCATGTGCAGTGTTTTATGCGTACCTGTTTTTACTAACGGCACATGAAACGTGACTATATCTGACTGCGCTAATAGCTCATCAAGCTCAACGTGCTCGGTTAATAGCCCTTGCTCATGCTTTATTGGGTCGCACAATAGTAAATTAACGTTAAGTGCTTTTAGCTTGTGCGCGAGGCAACTACCAATATTACCCACACCCACAATACCAATTGTTTTCCCGCTTAATGGGCTGGCGTTTTCTTGACTTAATGCAAATAAACTACTGATCACATACTCAGCAACCGCAATCGCATTGCAGCCAGGTGCACTGGTAAAATCAATATTTTTTGCGTTGAGCAAATCGGTATCAATATGATCCACACCAATAGTGGCTGTACCTACAAAGCTTAGCTTATTAGCCTGTGCTAATAATTCACTATTGACCTGGGTGACTGAACGAGTCAGTAATACATCAACATCAATGAGTTGTTCTGGAGTTAATTGCCTGCCATCAAATCGCTCAACCTCACCCATATCTTTAAAGAATTGCTCAACTAAAGGCATATTTTGATCGGCAAGAATTTTCATTGTGAATCCGTTTGGCAAAATGAGACCCTATTGTAACGAACAACCGCCTATTTGCACAAACGAAAAAGCCGAGCATTTTGCTCGGCTTTAAAATAGTTAACGATTAACTTAACCTTTGTATTTGCTCATCACTAATGTGGCATTGGTGCCGCCAAAACCAAAACTGTTAGACATAACCGTATTTAGTTCAACGTCTTTGGCTTCAGTTACAATGTTCAAGCCCGCTGCTTGCTCATCTAACTCATCAATATTGATAGATGGCGCAACAAAACCATGCTCAAGCATTAGCAATGAAAAAATGGCTTCATGTACACCTGCCGCACCCAGTGCATGGCCTGTCATTGCTTTAGTTGCGCTGATCATTGGCGAGTTACCACCAAATACTTCTTGAATAGCGCCTAGCTCTTTAACATCGCCTACGGGTGTTGACGTACCATGGGTATTCAAGTAATCAATGCTGTCAACGTTTTGCATAGCTTGGCGCATACAACGTGCCGCACCTTCACCCGATGGTGCAACCATGTCGTAACCATCTGAGGTTGCGCCGTAACCGGTAATTTCAGCGTAAATGTGCGCGCCACGTGCAAGTGCGTGTTCCAGCTCTTCAACAACCACAATACCGCCACCGGCTGAAATTACAAAACCATCGCGGTTTGCATCATAAGTACGTGATGCTTTTTCAGGTGTGTCGTTGTATTTAGTAGAAAGCGCACCCATAGCGTCAAATTCCATTGCTAACGTCCAGTGAAGTTCTTCACCCCCACCTGCAAAAATAACGTCTTGCTTGCCTAGTTGAATTTGCTCAACGGCATGGCCAATACAATGCGCAGAGGTTGCACACGCAGAGCTGATTGAATAGTTAACGCCTTTAATTTTAAACGGCGTTGCTAAACAAGCCGAGGTGGTGCTCGCCATAGTACGTGGCACCATGTAAGGGCCAACGCGCTTAACGCCTTTTTCGCGAAGGATATCGGCCGCTTCTACTTGCCATTTTGATGAACCGCCGCCAGAACCCACTAATAAACCAGTGCGCTCGTTTGATACTTGTTCGTCGCTAAGACCCGCATCTTCAATAGCTTGCGCCATTGAAATATAAGAGTAAGCCGCCGCATCGCCCATAAAGCGCATTGCTTTACGATCAACATGCTCTTTAACATCAATATCAATTTTACCTGATACATTGCTACGCAATTTGTAATCAGCAAATTCTTGATTAAAAGCAATGCCACTTTTACCCGCTTTTAGTGACTCTAATACTTCTTCTTTATTATTGCCGATGCTTGATACAACACCGATGCCTGTTATTACGGCTCTTCTCATGGGTAATTCCCTTAGCTTAATACTTAATTGGGTTCTATTTTACGCGAATTTAATCATCTAAGTGGTCAGCTTTCTAGCGTACACTTGTACTCTGAACCTAAAGCTTATAAATAACGCCAGACTATTTCAAAGAAAACACGTAAAATAATTAAAAAATTATCTATAAAATTGAATTGGTCATGATAAAAAACGCCCATATACACTTTAACGACTTAGGCACACCGGTTGCTAATGACTTTGATGATGTTTATTTTTCTAATGACGACGGCCTCGCTGAGTCTCATTATGTGTTTTATCAACAAAACAATATAGAGTCACGGTTACAAAATCATGACCGTGAGCACTTTGTTATAGCCGAAACCGGTTTTGGTACAGGGCTTAATTTTTTAAATGCATGGCAGCAGTTTTATGACCACCTGCAATGCCCACAAGTTCAAAGTCAACAGCCTAATAACGTGCAACGACTGCATTTTATTTCTTTTGAAAAATATCCACTTAGCGTAAATGATTTAAAACAAGCCTTGCAAGCTTGGCCTAGTTTAAGTCATTTAAGCGCCCAACTCGTCTCCCACTACCCGATTAATTTAACCGGTTGTCATCGCCTTGAATTTGCCAATGGCCTTGTCGTGCTCGACCTCTACTTTGGTGATGTACTCGAATGTATTAACGCCATGAGCTACCCACAAAGTGGGCTGGTTGATGCCTGGTTTTTAGATGGCTTTGCGCCAAGTAAAAACCCCGATATGTGGCAGCAAAGTGTATTTAATGCCATGGTCGATATTTCCAGAAGCAACGCCACATTAGCCACATTTACCGCTGCGGGCTTTGTGCGCAGAGGACTAAACGAGGCAGGCTTTAGCATGCAAAAAGCTAAAGGCTTTGGCCGAAAGCGTGAGATGCTAATTGGCACACTCGCTCAGGCTAATCTAAAACAATCAGCCCCCGCCTATTTTGAACATCACCACACTCCCCTTACTAATGTGGCTGTTATTGGCGGTGGTATAGCGAGCAGTTGTATTCTTTATAGCCTCGCCAAACGCGGTATACCAAGCCACTTATTTTGCCAAGATAAACAACCGGCTATGGGTGCATCACATAATATACAAGGGGCGGTATATCCACATTTACAAGCAAAAAATTCGCCACACAGTGAACTATTTGCCCATAGTTTTTTATACGCAAAGCGGCTTTACAATCAATTACTCAACAATGGCTTTTTGTTTGATCACCAGTGGTGTGGTGTGCTGCAACATGCAGTAAAACAGCCATTGGCAGAGCGTCATCAAAATCTCGCTGATAAACAGCTGTGGCCAGAGCAGCTTATGCGAAATGTGACTGCTGATGAGGGTGATGCTATCGCTGGGGTTAAAACAGGTTACTCAGGGGTGTTTTTTGAACAAGGCGGCTGGGTTAATCCCCCCCAGTTAGTCTGTGCTATGTTAGATGCCGCACAGCAATTAAATGAGTTTGAGAGCCTATTTAATTGCCACATTGAGCAACTTAACAAACAACCCGATGGCTGGTACTTAACCACGCAAAAACAAACATTTGGCCCCTTTAGCGATGTGATTATTTGCGCCGGTGAGCACAGCGATGCATTTGCGCAAACTAAAACGCTCCCTATTGTTGGCGTACGCGGACAGGTGTCACATGTTCAAGCAAGCACGCAATCACGTAAGCTAAAAACCGTGTTGTGTCACAAGGGGTATTTCACCCCCGCTTACTTAGATCACCATTGTATGGGTGCCACCTTTGAAAAAAACAGTAAAAGTCGTGAAGTGACCGAGCAAGATAATCAAACTAACCGTGAACAATTACTGAGTTTTTATAACAACACTGAATTTGCCACCAGCTTAGGCAAAATTAGCTCAGCTAAAGCCGCTGTTCGCTGTAGTTTTATTGACCATTTACCTATGGCCGGTGAATGGATGGAGCAAACTGACTATACACATGCATTTGCTAATTTACGTTTGGGTAAGCGCTATCAATACCAAGCATTAAAAAAACCACAACAGGGCCTGCATATTTTTACCGGCTTTGGCGCGCGAGCATTATGCAGTGCACCGCTATCTGCCGAGCACTTAATTAGTAGTTTAAACAATGAACCTCGCCCACTAAGCGAACGCGTAAGCCAAGCTATTCACCCAGGCCGCTTTATTGTTCGTGACCTTATTCGCAATAAAATTTAAAGGTAATAATACCTACAAAGCTATTTACTGTAATTACCAAGAACGCAGTGTACGTATTGGCTTATACCACCGTAGCTTTGTAACCGAAGTAAGTATAATGATCGAGTAAAAAGTTCTAAAAAACGCCTTAAAAAATAGCTAATTTTAATACTCAGTTAAGTAATAACTTTTCACTAATATGTTTTTTTAAATAAGCTCGTTTAAATCCCATTTACTCTTTAAAAATAATTTCCTACCCCAAGGTCTGTTTGTACGAACAATCTTTACACCATATTGAGAAGGAATTAATTATGAGTAAGACTTTAATTATTGGCGCAAGTGGTCAAATTGGTAAAATGGCTACCAAACTACTTTTAGAAAATGAGCAAAATGTTGTTGCACTTGTAAGAGACAAAAGCAAACTGCGTGATTTAGATAGCCCATTTTTAAGTATTGTTGAACAGGATTTAGAAGGTGACTTTTCAAATGCCGTTAATGGCTGCGACCAAGTTATCTTTGCAGCAGGTTCAGGTGGAAGTACAGGCACAGATAAAACCGTACTTATTGATTTGTGGGCAGCGACAAAAGCAGCAACTTATTCTAAAGAGCACGGTGTAAAACACTTTATTATGGTCAGCTCTATTGGTGCAGACGATCCTGATGCGATAGATAGTGACTTAAAGCCTTATCTTGTAGCAAAACATATGGCTGATGAGCATTTAATTCACAGTGGACTCAATTACACAATTGTCCGCCCAGGAACATTAACTGACGAAAGTGCCTCTTTGGAAGTAACAACAGAGCGCCCTAGCGATCAGTCAAAGGCTAAAATTAGCCGCGAAAATGTAGCCAACGCATTGCTTCACGTTGCTACAAACTCATTTAATAGCAATCGTATTTTTGAGTTATTTGATGGCGATAAACCAATAAAAGCCGCTACTAAGTAAGCATTACACTCACCCCTTGCCATGCAAGCTGCATGGCAAGCAGAGTTAAAATCACTTTAAAAATAACCCTAAAACGCGCCACCGAGAGCCGCTTAAGTAAACGAATGCCTAACCAGGTGCCAATGGCTCCGCTTAAAATCATCGCCAGTGTTAACGGCAACCATTGCCAAAAGCTAAAACCTAGCCCCGCATAAACAACGGCTTTTAAGCTATGCTGCAAGGTCATAATACTTGAAAAAGTCGCGGTAAATTTAAGCTTATCGTAATGATTAATGTGTAAATAACTTGCCACCAGAGGCCCACTTGCTCCCACAAAAGTAGAAATAAATGCCGTAATTACACCCGCTATTAAACGCCCTAATCGTGAGTCTTTATTAAATTCAGGGATTGTTCCCCACAGTAAATAAATCACAAATAAAGCCACAAACAGCTTCATGCTATCAAGGTTAATATCGCTCACTACTTGGCTTGATAACCCGGCACCAATTAACCCACCCAGAGTAAAATACAACAACATAGGCTTATCAAGATGAGCAATACTTAACAATAATCGATTGGCATTAGAGCCTAACTGCACTAAACCATGAACAGGCACCACCACCGCCATCGGCATAACCGACGCCATGACCACCAACAGCATTAACCCGCCGCCCGCACCAAAAGCCGCCGATACAAACGAAGTAAACCCCGCCAGTAAAATGAGTAAAAGCGAAATTAAAGGGGAAATGTGTTCAGCTGTAAAAATATCCATATCAAAGCTCGCAGTTAATCATTGGCTCATAATACAAAAAATAGGTAAGTAAGCGACTAGTCTTTTAGTGGTATGGGGTTCGGGGTTCGGGGTTCGGGGTTCGGGGTTCGGGGTTCGGGGTTCGGGGTTCGGGGTTCGGGGTTCGGGGTTCGGGGTTCGGGGTTCGGGGTTCGGGGTTCGCAAGATAAACCAAAGCACAATAAATTCAATCATTTTAGCCATAAAAAAACCCGCGACTTGATTGCTCAAGTTGCGGGTTTTTTAGGGTTTTTAAACAAACGAATTTAAAAACCGTTATTGGTGGGCTGGGGTCATCTTAACCAACAACCTAATCACTTGAATAAAAATAAAAAAAATAAAATAAGACACATGAAGTACTACCTACGGTACTACTTGCATTAAAACTCAAATACATATTTTAGCTGCATGAACCTAAGTACGATTTAGATAATTTAAGCAACGATAGATGTATTCAGATTTTTTATGCTTAAAGTAGCTTTAGTCTCTTTATGAAAATCTATACATTTTTTTCGAGTTGATGCACCATGCTTTGGTATACGAGTAGTTACAGCGAAACACTCTTTACTGTAATCCTTGTATTTATTCCTAGTATGCACAAGTGTTGATTTTAATTGTGAAATAGCTTTATCAACGTCACACCCCTTAAGCTCTATGAATAATGCACGCTTATTAAGGTTATTAACTTCGATGATCCAATCACATTTTTCTCTGTGGTCATTTATGAGACACCCATCAACCTGAACTTTTTTTAAACTTTCACGCCTGCGATTATTAACTTCAAATCGGCTTCTATTCTCTTGAACGACAACCTTAGAATCTGTTGTTTCTGTACTACATAAATCATAATCCATTGATATTAATCCTTACTACAAGATAATAGCTTGTTCATAACCTCTTCGAAGTGCTCAGATATATTATCTAGTATATCTCCACCTATCATACGATAGCTTTCATCAGCAATGTTCTCAGTTTTTCCCTCAATAATAGTATAAGCAGATACATCCTCAAATTTAATCGGAGATCCAGTACCGTTGATCTTTTTAAATTCATCTACGGTTATTGCTTCTTTATCAAGAGTATCTCCAGCTAAAATAAAGTTGTTTAGCGCAGATAAAATATATGGACTATGCGTAGTTATAAAGAATTTTGTATCTAGAGATTCATGTAATAACGAAAGTATCGAAATAATATGACCTTGCGAAGTAGGAAATAGGTGAGCTTCAGGCTCTTCTATAAAGCATAAACCATTATCTTGCCCAGAAAGAATAGGCCAAACAGCTAGAACAAGTAACATAGGCAATGACTCTTGCTGTCCAGATGAGGCGTTAGCTAGGTTTATCTTTCTTCCTTTAGATATTAACCAATCTTGCTCGTCATGATACTCATATTCACCTTGAACTATTAATTCAATCAGTTTGTACAACTCATTTAATAAATTTTTATGATGGCGAACAAACATTTCATCCTTGTACCAGAATTTAGAGTTTTCATACATTTGACCAAACTCTTTCAGATAAGGGTCAATATCTAAGTTACTGGCTAAGAATGTAAAAATATTTTTTTGTAGATTTGCAAAAAAAGACCTAGACGCTGGTATGAAGAAAGAGTCAGAGAAAAAGCAAGGGTACAACTCTTTCAAAGGCTCATTTATATGCTCTCGCAATATTTGCCTTTCAACATGTCTAATACTAGGATTTTTTTTTCGAAGTTCTTTTTCTTCTTGTAGTTTTTTCTTAAATGCGATTTTTTTACTTTTAAACTTATTAGCTAAATCACTCGAATATTCGAGTGATATTAATGTTTTATTTTTTTGATTCTTTTTACCAGTAATTGAAAATTCTAAAGAGTCAACTTTATAAGTAATAGTAAAACTAGTACCCTCCCAAGAATACCTTGGAAATCGAGCTTCAAATTTTAAGATTATACTCCTGTCCAAGGCTCGCTTAGTATCACCTGTTCTAACTCCTTCAATAAACTCATGTGATAGGCTATTAAAAAAAGAAATTAGCTTAGCAATTAAGCTTTTACCATTGGCTTGAGGCCCAATAACCACGTTTATTTTTTTTAATTCGACTTCAGCATCTTTTATTACTAAGAAATTTTTAATTGTTAAACATTCACTCATATGAAAATCCCATTTTCTGATTGACCCCTTAAAACTATTAACAAAGTATATTCTCTTTATAATACATTACATTATAAAACTATTTATTATTAGCCCCAACTAATAATAAAAGTTATTAGCTACAATCATTATTTTTAAGTTAGGCTGTTTTTTTATGAATAAAGAAAAAACTCCCTCATGGTGTTACTTGGAAGTCTATCCTTAGAGCTACAACAACTGTAAAATTTAATTAGAGTGGCACTATTACCAACAGAAATAGCTTAATCACTTATAAGCCATTTAATTGCGACTTCATGTATCCCGGCGCTTTTTTCAAATCTAAAGGTCGAGTTGTTTGATTATAGAAGTCAGTTTTCAATGACTTTGCAATACCATCAAGTCCTGGGTAAATGGTTGATTCATTGATACCTAATAAGCTTAGTTTTATTTGGATTTGTGATTTAAGCTCGCCCGGAATTACAAACTTGTGAAGTTCACTTGTATCAAAGGCATTTCTAGGTTTATGGTGAACTGTGAACAAACCAGTTTGATTAACTACACGCTCAGATATACTAGGTCCATAGAACTCTAACGTTTCGGTCAAAGCAAACGGATTAGTGTGATAACTAGAATCGATATGTATATGGCTAATCAAACCGTAAACCGCACAATTACTAAGAACTGAAGAGCCATATAACTCCTCCGGTGAGTGCGCTGTTGCAAAGTAAAGTGCAACTAAGGGATTTACACTCCAATCGAGAAGGCGCGTTGGTAAACCATAGTGTTGAGCTAAGCTCAACCACTCCCAATCGTTTGATGGTAAGCACTGCACTCGAAGCGAACTTTTCATTTTGAACTGCTTCAGTAATGCCTTTTCTCTATCTAATTCTTCATCTAAGCTCTCAAGCTCTGGGAGACGACCCACAGATGGAATGAGTTCATATTCAGAGTTGATTACTCCTCTGAAAACCATATGATTATGAGGAACAAACTGAGTAGCGAAATTAAAAACTTTTTCAATCGAGTCAAGACTATAATTTTTCATTTAACCTCCATGGCTTATGATGCCTTTGGTGTGAACAATCATTAGCTAAATTGCAGAAAAACAATATGTTAACAGCTATAAATCTTACTCAATAACCTTTATCTGTTTAAATTTACACAATTGATTGTCTATCGAAAACAAAATAATTTGAACCCCTAATTCACATAAACAATTTATTGTTGCCTCATTTTCTAAGGGCTCTGGTAACACGACTATTCTATTAATGTCAGGTATACCGATACCATGCATGAATAGTTGACCAACTGCTGTATAGATTGATTGTGTATCGACTGATGTTTTAACTTCAAAAATTGATGTAATTCTGCCATTAAATTCAATTGCCAGGTCAATTTTTTGAGTATTAAAAACAGCCGAATATTTAAAGTTTTTTTCAACAAATTGTTTTAACTGGTCGACAACATACCCATGCATAACATTTGATTCAATAGGAGCTTTAGACTTTATTATTTTCTTACCGCTAAATTCTGAAGAAAAATATCTAGATCCAGACTCTTTAACTTTATTTATCTTCTTTTTTTCTATTTTGGAATCATATGATTTAATTGCTAAAGGTCTTATACGATTCCAGATTTCTGTATCAGTCAATCTTTGGAGGCGGTCAAATACTTCTTGATTAGCAGCAGAAAGTTTTTGTGGATGACTATCTTCACTCATCCAACCTGTGCGTTTATTATCTAGATGGCTATCAAAATGATCTCGAATGTTTTTTAAACTATTCTTAAATTCAACTTCAGTTTTATCACTACCAAAAGTAGCATAGAATTTCGAGTATGCTTCTTTCCATGAAGAAGCTTCAAGAATTGAGGGCGGCTCTTTGACTCCATACCTCGATAAAAAATAACCAACCTCAATTAGTCGTATATCAAGAATACTACTCATAACGTCCCTATTGACCTAACAGTTTACTCTACCCCATGCTGTAATTTATAACATACCAAAACGTCGGTTAATAATATTATTGAGGATAATTTCGAATTTTAATAATGTTCAATAATATTGTGGGTATGTACTTATGCGCCTCACAACTTATAGAAAAACTACAATACCTTGACTTAAAGAGCAAATCGTTAAAATGTGCTGTATGCGTTCCAAAAAATAAAAAATAAGCAAACAATATCAGTGACTTAACTTTCCACATTTGTTCCGAATTGTTCCGCGTTGTTCCTTTTTTTCTTAGCATATTTACTACTCTATTATGAAACTAACTTACTCTTAATACGGCTCGTCCCATAGTTTTTTGTCTGTGGTGGTTTGTTGCTTTTACTTCTTACTTTAGCCAAATAAGAAATACGCCATATAGCCTCTTGGAGTGAATCGAAATCACCTCGCATAATGTTGTAGTAGCAGTGCTTTGGGGTATATTGTGAACCTTGTAGCTGGTACTCCCAGATAGCTTTTACCTTAATCAAAATATCGTGCGGATGACGTACTTTATGACCATCGAGCATCAAAACGTAGTGGTAATGTTGTTGCTTAGCGGTTTCAATTTCACGGCACCAAATGAAGCCTATGCGCTTTAATTGATAAGAGCGTTTGAGCCATTTAAATAGAATTCGATTAAATTTAGTGATCACTTGGTTATTCGGCGAGTACTCGTAAAGGCGAAGATCAAAGCGAATTAGGTGTACTTTGCTATGGTGCTCTAATATCGTATCAACTTGGTTTATCATCCTCTTAGCCATAGTTAAGTAAATACCACTATGCTGACCGTTAACCCAAAATACCTGATTATTTACCTCAATAGCCCTAACCTTAACCTTATAAGACATACAACACTCAAGAGATATTATTAATTACCTAGTAGCATGTTAGTCACTACTAACGCTAATCAATAAGTGTGAATTTATAGCACCAGCGTTTTGCTAATAATTTATGGGGTTAAAAACCTATAATTAGCGACCAATAAGCGTTTTTTAAATCCATACATAGCACCCAAAGTAAGCGAGCACTAACATTGTTTAGGCAGGTAATTAGCGTTATGCTTAAAAGTGCTGGTGGTTTAACTTCCACATTGCGCCACCAGCACACCATTTATAAGTCGCATTGAAATTAACTTTCTTTGCGGCTTTCCTCGTTTTTATACAATGCTTGCTGCTCTTTTGTCATCGACAAAACCAATACCGGAAATGCTGTTAACCGCCCCGTTGAAGGGCACTCGGCCTCTTTATCTTCTACGGTAAATAAGTAGCCTTTTCGTTTAAGTGCATATACCACATCTTTCAGGTCATCAATTCCAATATAACGAGCCATGTTAGTATTTATTGTTAGCCCTTGGCTTATTACACTCAACACATAATTCGACTCTTTTTGGCAATCGCTTGGCTCTGGCAAGCCTAGCTCTAAGCATTTATTTCTACGGATCATAACTGCAACTCCTTTATGCCACGATTACTAATAATACTTTGTACTAATGCTTTTAATTGTTGCTCTGTGTAACCTGCAATCATCGCTTGGACTACTTTGTCACATTCGCTTTCCACAAAGCCAACAGCTCTTACTCCCAAGCTTATGGGCGTAGGAAATAGACCTTCATTAATGCGGTTATAGAGTGTCGATTTTGACCAGCCAGTTTTATTTAAAACTTCAGGTCTGCGGATAATTTTAGAAAAACTTTTAATGTTCATTTTTAATTGCCTTAGTACGTTATGAAATGGTTCAGGCACATTAAAACGAATGAATTCTGGGTTAGGCTAGTGAGTGAGTCAAAAAAAAATTAGGGTAACTCGAGTCACCCTAATCTTGAATAACTAAATTGGCTTGATAATTGACGCAATTGCTTTTATTTTTACCTTACTCATATGATGGTACGTTACACCCCGAGTCGCATGTGTTATACCTCGTATTTTACTTTCTGCTAATAACCACTCTTTAACTATATAATTCGGCGGGTCCTCTCTTTCTAATTTATCAACATAAAAGTATTTGTATGCATCTAGTATTAATTGCAATTCTGGTGGGTAAGTTGCTGGAATATTAGTCATATCTTCGTATTGTTCAGTCTTCTTATTTAGAGTCTGCTCAAAGGTACTTTTTGGTTTTTCTTTAGTTATTAGAGGAACTCCTAATCGATCACAACATTCAATGAACTCTATGTAATTAAAATAAATAGTTCTCTTTTCATCTTGAGCACAGGACTGCGTCATTAAGTCAGTCGCATAGCTTAAATCTGGGCGTGAACAATATTCACCACATTCATATGTGTAATGATAAATATTTTTCATTGAGTCACCGTCAACAAGCTTCTTTTTTTGTTTAATAAACCCGGCCACATAAGTTTTAATGTAGCCATCATCAAATGGAATTTCACTTACTATGCCTTCATAATAAATATAAGTATTAAGATCATTCATAACGTCATGAATCGGTATATTAATTAACGACTGTAGCTGCTCTTTGGTAAAAAAGTCATTTTTAAAATCACTTTCCATATTCATTTCTTTATTATCCATAATAACCTCAACCAACTATTTTTAGGGTGGTATTAGAGCTTCCTACTTTGCCTTGCTTAGCTAGTTCAATATATTCAGACCACCAGCTCATCATTACTCGTCTGCGCTCTAGATAATCAGTTCGGTTGTATGCTCGCCTTACCTCGTCTTTATCAACATGTGCTAGTGCAGCTTCAACTACATCACCTTCAAAGCCATGTTGATTCAGTGCTGTACTGGCTATAGCTCGCATGCCGTGAGCAACTAATCGATTTTCATACCCCATGCGCTTTAAAGCCATGTTAGCTGTTTGCGCATTAAGGTGAGTTCGAGGGTTTCTATCTCCTGGAAATACATGTACACGATGACCACTAATAGGCTTTAGTCTATCTAGTATATCTATTGCCTGATCCGTTAGTGGAACAGTATGTCGTCGCTCCGACTTCATTCGTCCAGCAGGGATCTCCCAGAGCTTATTTGCAAAATCGATTTCAGACCATTCTGTTCCTGCAGCCTCACTGGGCCTTAGCATCGTATGTAACTGCCACTCAATTAAGAAACGAGTAACAACCTTAATACTTGCATAATGAATCGCCCCGTGTTTGCCAGAGACTCAATAACTTGAGAAACTGGAACTATGAAAAAATCAAATCGCTATACATCAGAATTTCGTGAACGTGCAATTAGGCTTGTTACCACACAACAGCATGAATACCCTTCTCTTTGGGCTGCGCTCGTATCGATTTCAGATAAACTGGGATGTACCCCAGAAACACTTAGAGCATGGGTCAAGAAATCTCAAGCTCAACCGTCTAAACCCTCTTCTAATACGCAATCAACTGAAGAACGCCTTGCCGTCTTAGAGCGCGAGAATAAAGAGCTCAAGCGAACGAATGATATCCTGAGGCAAGCTGCCGCTTTTTTCGCCCAAGCGGAGCTCGACCGCAAACAGAAGTAATAGTGGATTTTATTGATGCTTGCAGAGAGCATTACGGTGTCGAGTCAATTTGCAAGGAATTGCCGATTGCACCATCAACGTATTATTCTCATAAACAGATACAAAGAGAGCCTGAGCGACTGTCTAACCGCAAAAAGCGTGATGCTGAGCTGATAATACTCATTCGCGAAGTGTGGGAGGATAATATGTCAGTTTATGGTGCAAGAAAAATATGGAAGCAGCTACAGCTTGACGACCATCAAGTCGCCCGCTGTACAGTCGAACGATTGATGCGAGTTATGGGAATTCAAGGTGTTCGTCGGGGTAAAGCACATAAGACAACGATACCTGACGAGCAACAAGATAAGCCACTTGATTTAGTTAATCGTCAATTTACTGCTGAGCAGCCAAATCAACTTTGGGTAGCTGACATCACCTATGTTGCCACATGGAGTGGGTTTGTTTATGTCGCTTTCGTGATAGATGTTTTTTCACGATACATTGTAGGTTGGCGTGTATCAACGACAATGCACACAGAGCTTATTCTTGATGCGTTAGAGCAAGCTATTTGGCATCGTGGCAACCCCGAAGGGTTAATTCACCACAGCGACAGAGGCAGCCAATATTTGTCTATACGATACACTGAGCGACTTGCTGAAGCTGGAATTCAAGCGTCTGTAGGCAGTGTGGGTGACTCTTATGACAATGCATTGGCTGAAACAATAAATGGATTATTTAAAACAGAGATTATTCGCAGAAATGGCCCGTGGAAGAATGTTGATGCTGTTGAATACGCAACGTTAGAGTGGGTCAATTGGTTTAATAATCAACGCTTATTATCTTCAATTGGGTATATTTCACCAGCTCAATATGAAACAGACTACTATGATAATTTAAACGAGTCAGGTAAAGTGGCCTGACTTAAACAAACTGGTCTCCGATGAACTCGGGGCGATTCATAACTAAGATCCTTCATCAGCTCAGGGAGTTCTTCTGGTGGGATAGTAGGCATGTTTTCTTTTACTGGCTTTTGAAATGCAGATTTTAAACCAGATAAAGGATTAGCATGTATTAACCCTGTATTGACAGCATAGGTCATAATTTCATTTAACCTCTGGCATAATCGCTTGACCGTTTCCAAAACCCCTTTAGCGGCTATAGGCTTAATTACATCAATAACTTTTGGTGCAGTTATTTTGCTTATAGGTAACTTTCCTAACTCTGGAAATAGGTGGTTTTCTAACGAGCGCCATAAATCAATTCCATAATTTTCGCTGACTTGTGTTTTCTTTATTTCAAACCAATTAGTAGCAACATGCTTGAAGGTGTTTGATACGGCCTCTAACTGTATGCGGTTATGATCTTCTTTGTATTCTTTGGGGTCGATGTCTTTAGCCAGTAACTCTCTAAATTTTGATTTTAATTTACGGGCATCCGCTAAAGATATAGCTGGGTAACCCCCTAAACCAATACTGGTCCGCTTTTTTGTGTAAGGTTTGTAATAGTCTAACAACCAAGATTTATTGCCGTTAGGCTTAACTCTAAGTTGCAAGCCGTCGCCATCAGATAATTTATATACCTTCTCTTTTCCCTTGGCTTGCTTAACTTCCGTATTGGTTAGTGGTTTTGTTTTTGCCATAAAGTAGTACCCGATTTACTTTAACTGAAGTAGTACTACCAAATGTACTACTTTAGAATCTGGATGTCACTGTTCATTAAAAACTCTAATTGGAACCTAAACCAGCAGGAAAGTGAGCTATACATGGAATTTAAGGAAAAAAAAAGACGCCTAAAAGGCGTCTTATTTTTTGGTTTGGTGGAGCTGGGGGGATTTGAACCCCCGTCCGAAAAGCCTCGACCGTCGGTACTACATGTTTAGTATTGTCATTTAATTAACCTTTAAATCCCGGACAAACACGGTAGATAAAGGCGAGGCCGCTTAGTTTTAACGCTTCAACCCCGGCCAGGGTTTCCGTCGCGATCAGGTGTTAGGGTGACACTCCAAAATCCAGTCCACAAGAATACATGGAAGGAGCGCTAGCCAGCCTAAGCTGCTAGAGAGTAGTTATCGTCGTTTGCGATTACTTTAAATTGCGGCTTTTTTACGAGGCAAACCGCACCTCGACATGCACCTCGGGCTTCTTGAATTCCGTCGAATCCTAATCAGCCCCTGAATAAGGTTACTCATTCAGAGTGTGCAAGCAGTATAACCGAGTAACCTACGAATACTCAACACCTTAGGCGTTTTATTTTATCAATTGGTTAATCATGCATCAAACACACATGTAAATGTAAAATATTGAACAATTAAGAAACAATTACTTAACAATAATGGTGCTTTATGCTCAAATGCAAGGCTAGACCTTGGTCTAATAAATTATAAAAAATAATAACAGACATATTACCTAGAGGATTTATAAATGTCGGTTTTTTCTTTTGATGAGCAAACGGGGTATATCTCTTTAGTTTCACACCCTCATGTTTCAGGTTTAGCCTCAACAGCAACACAGCTTATTGAATTAATTGGACAGTCAGAATATTGCGAGTGTGAGGTTATTGCTAGCAATATTGGTAAGCTGTTTGCTCAAAATAACGCCGAAGAAGCCCCCTCTTTAGTAATTGCTCAAGCCATTGATGCAAAGCTAACCATTAACATTGATGAAAAAAATATGCTTGTTGAAGCTACTCTTATTACTGCCAAGGGCGGTAAATTACTTAACATGGAACAAGCAATTGACGTGTTAGCTCAGGCAGGGATTGTAAAGGGTATTAGCTCTCATGCATTAGAACAGTTATTGGCGCAACAGTTTGAACAACTCTCAGGAAGCACGCATTGCGCTGAAGTCGCTTTTGGTCGTGCACCTAAAGTGGGTAACGATGCCAAATTTGTGCGTCTTTGCTGCACAGCGCAAGACCGCGTACTTAGCCCACAAGCTAAAGGCGGTGGTAAAGTCGATATGAGAAACCTAGGTGATATTATTACTGTAAAACCTGGTTGTGAATTAATGCGGCGCATTCCAGCAACATCGGGGGTTGATGGGTTTACTGTGTTTGGAGATGTGCTAACTGCAATCCCTGGCAAAGAGCATAAATTACAACCTTTTGACGGTACTAAAATTGCGCCCGATAACCCCAACTTACTAATTGCCGACTGTACTGGTGTACCGGTTGCCCTTCCCCGTGGTATGCGTGTTGATGATGTTTTATGTTTTCATAATATTGATCCCAGTACTGGCCATGTTGAATTTGATGGCAGTATTATAGTCAGTGGTGATATAAAAGATGGCATGCGCGTGACTGCTACCGGCGATATTACTGTTTTAGGTTTTGTTGAATCGGCGCAGTTAAAAAGTAATAGCGCTATCACAATAGTAAAGGGAGCAATTGGCAGAAAACGAGAAGCCGATGAGCCATTCACATGTTCTATTTTTGCTAAACGAACTGTTGCACTTGGTTACTCTCAATACTGTGACATAAAAACGGAGCAAAACTTATTAATAGAACGCCAGTCATTACATTGTGACTTGAGTGCTGGAAATTTAATTAGGGTTGGCAGCGCAAAAGCTCCTAAAGGGAAAATTATTGGTGGCCATATTCTAGACGCAATGCGCATTGAAACAGGTGAATTGGGCGCACCAGCAGGAACTAAAACCCGTGTTTGCATTGCACAGCGGTGGTATGTGCTAAAACAAAAACAAGCGCAAATCACTGACTTTGAAAAAGTTTTAATCAGTAAGTCAATTGAACTACAGCAAGCGCGCCAGCGAATTAATAAACAAGTTGCAAGCGCACAGCGTCAGCAGTTCTTGAATAAAATAACATCGAATGAAGAACACATAGCAAACCGAAGCGCCAGTATCAGTCAGGAAAAGCAGTTGCTAAGAAAGAAAATGGCGCAGCTTTTAGCGCTCAGTCGTTTAAAAGTTAATGAGCTTATGCACCCCGGGGTGGAGCTTAAAATTGCACGAGAATCAATTAGCTTTTCGCGTAATTATCCACCACATTTAATCACTCACAGTGAAGGTAAAATAACGCAATCTTTTTAATAACGCTTATTAAGACTGGCTCAACCCAAAAGTAAGTATTCACTATTGTGAACTTAATCTTGGTTACTTGCTTCGTCTAAGTTTTGTTGTGTTTCATCTATAGCAAGTGGCCAACCACCTAGTTGCTGCCAACGATTGACAATTAAACAATATAATTCAGCGGTGCGTTCTGTATCGTATAACGCAGAGTGTGCTTGTTTGTTATCAAACTCTATTCCTGCCGCGCGGCACGCTTTAGCCAATACTGTTTGCCCTAATGCTAAGCCTGCAAGTGATGTGGTATCAAAACTAACAAACGGATGAAATGGTGTGCGCTTGATGTTATTACGCTCAATAGCGGCATTTAAAAAGCCATGGTCAAAAGCGGCATTATGAGCAACCACCACAGAGCGCTGACACCCTGCGGCTTTTTGCGCTTTGCGCACTACTTTACAAATTTCTTTAATCGCCTCTTCTTCAGGGACAGCCCCTCGAAGTGCTGAAAAAGGTTCAATACCATTAAACTCAATGGCGGCTTGTTCAATGTTTGCGCCCTCAAACGGTTGCACATGAAAATGAACGGTATGATCGATACTAAGCAGTCCTTCGTCATCCATTTTTAAAACGGATGCTGCAATTTCTAGTAGTGCGTCGGTTTCTTTGTTAAAACCGGCGGTTTCAACATCAATAACCACAGGAAAAAAGCCACGAAAGCGTTGTGCGAAAAGTGTTTGCTCAGTATTTGCCATAGTATTCTTGGTTTATAGGGATTAGCTGTCTATTATGTCAAAATTGAGCCCCTGTCGGCTAGGGGATTTATTGATTAATTGCAGTTAAACTATAGGCATGTTACTTGCTAGGTAATTAACGTTTGCGCTGAATTATTTGCTGTTGCGTAATATTTTACGGTTTTTGTCACTTTTTTGGCAGAGCTAGATAACTGGAGAATTCTCGATGAAGTGTAAGTTGTTATTTATTAGCCTAGGCATTAGTAGTGTGCTGTATAGTTTGAATACAACTGCGGCAATGCGCCAGTACACGGCTAACCAAGATAATTCAAACTGGAACTTGGTTAAAACAACTCGCTTACAATGCCAATTAAATCATGAAGTTCCCTACTATGGTGAAGCTGTTTTTAAAGCATCTGCAAGTAAAAACAAAGATCTTACCTTTAATTTAGACATGGTGGTACGCCCAGAAAATTACGCGATTGCCGGTTTAAAAGCGGTGCCACCTAGTTGGCGAGCAGGTCGCCCTGCCCGTGATATTGCTGATATGAAATTACTTAAAAAGTTTGATGGTGAACTAGGTAATAAAACAGCGTGGGAAATGCTAACTGAACTTGAAAAAGGGAACCAACCTACCTTTTACTATCAAGACTGGCAAAATAGTGCCGACAAAATTGCCGTGGGAATCTCTAATATCAACTTTAAACAAGCTTATTGGGCCTTTTTACAATGCCGAGACGAATTGCTGCCATACAATTTTGAAGATATTTCGTTCACTATAATGAACTACGAATCGAATAGCAGTAAATTAACCAAATCATCGCAGCAGCGCCTTGATAAAATTGCTGAGTATTTAAAAAACGATCCCAGTGTAGAATCAATTAGTATTGCATCGTACACCGATAGTTATGGCGGTCGTTGGAATAACCTCGATTTATCAAGAAAGCGTGCTAAGGAGATTAAAGATTACATGGTTGGCTTAGGCGTTGATGAAGCTAAAGTGGTTACTGAAGGCTTTGGTGAAAAACGCTTTGTAGATACTAATGACAATATTTTAGGCCGTGATAAAAACCGCCGCTTAGTGATTCAAATCGCTAAAATGTAAATTGTCGTATTCCTTTTCGACCGACGGTGTAATGGATAACGCTTTCGGTCAATACATACCATTTTTGTGATGCCTATTTTATACATAGCAAACAGCCTCCCTTTTAATTATTAACATTTAGCTTTTTATTTTTTCATTTATATTAATAAGTTAAATTTCCTTTTTTTGATGATTTTGGCTTTTTTAGTACAGTTGTAAATAGAAGATTACATTTTATTTTGTCTCTTTTATGACAAAACTATTTAAGTTTTACACAACTAGTTATATCTTGCGTGTCTCTCACGTTTGATCAGGATCATTAAGTGCTTAAAAATAAAACAATAGGTAGCATGTTAATTGTTGCAGGAACCACCATAGGTGCAGGTATGCTTGCCCTGCCTATCGCCTCTGCAGGGCTTGGATTTAATACCGCGATGGTATTAATTATCGGTTGTTGGTTACTTATGACCTACACCGCTTTACTTATGTTGGAACTACATCAATACGCCCCTCGCGACGCCACTTTAAATACCTTGGCTAAGCTTTGGCTAGGTAAACGCGGTCAGTATGTGGCTAACTTTTCAATGATATTTTTATTTTATGCGTTATGCGCGGCCTACATAGCAGGTGGCGGAGCCCAGCTACAAGAACGTATAAACACTGGTTTTAACTTAAGTATTGCCCCACAGTTAGGCTCCGTTATTTTAGCGGTGGTGATTGCAGGTGTTGTCACTTTAGGCACCAGCAAGGTAGATAAGCTTAATAGAGTGCTGTTTAGTATAAAAATAGTGGTATTGGGTAGCTTATTTTATATGCTTACGCCTTATGTGCATGGCCAGCACTTACTTGAAATGCCGGTTGAGCAAGGGCTGATACTTTCGGCTATTCCTGTGGTATTTACCTCTTTTGGTTTTCATGGCTCTATCCCTTCTATTGTTAAATACGTTGGCCTTGAAATAAAAACTTTACGCAAAGTAATGATTGCAGGTGCCTCTTTACCACTGGTTATTTATGTATTTTGGCAAGTATTAAGCCAAGGCATAATGAGCCAAGCCCAACTTCTCGAAAGTGAAGGCTTAAGCGGGTTTGTAGCCAGTGTGGCAAATATTGCTAACAACACGAGCGTTTCTACAGCGGTTAAGCTTTTTGCTGATTTAGCGCTGGCTACGTCATTTTTGGGAGTGAGCTTGGGGTTATTTGACTTTTTTGCTGACACATTCAAAAAAGCAGATACGGGCGCAGATAGAATAAAAACCGCATTTATTACCTTTATCCCTCCTCTTGGGTTTGCCTTATTTTATCCGCAAGGGTTTATTATGGCATTAGGTTATGCCGCTATTGCATTGGTGATATTGGCTGTATTTTTGCCGGTGAGTATGGTGTATAAACAGCGTCAAGGTGTTGAAAAAAGCGGTTATAAAGTACGAAGCGGTAATATTGGTTTAGCCATAGCAGCATTGTGTGGCATTTTAATTATTAGTGCGCAATGCCTGCAAATGGCAGGCCTAATACCTGCAATAGGTTAATACCCAATAATAAGTAATATTCTATTGGCAATCTCCCCAAACAAGAGTTTGGGGGGATTGCCATGCAAACGCTAATGTTAAAACACGATTGCTTTTCCTCTACCGCTTTGCTCTGACGCCGCATCTAATTTACCATTACGATTAATAATCATATGCATATCACCAAAGTGGCGTTCGTCCACTGTGTAACCCATTTTTATCAGCTGTTGTTTTACTGATGGCTCCAAGCCGGCATGTGCTCTGATCACATTTTTTGGCCATAACTGATGATGAAAACGCGGGCTATTTACCACATCATCGGCGCTCATATTAAATTCAATCGCGTTGAGTATCGATTGATACACCGAGCTAATAATAGTAGTGCCACCTGGCGACCCTGTTACCATTTTCACTTGGTTATTACTGAGTAAAATAGTGGGGGTCATAGAGCTGAGCATACGTTTATGTGGCTGAATTTCATTTGCTTTGCCGCCAATGGCACCAAATACATTCATAACCCCGGGTTTAGCGCTAAAGTCATCCATTTCATCATTTAAAATGAAGCCTGCGCCTTCTACGACTACGCCACTACCAAACCCTAAATTGATGGTGGTGGTATTAGCTACAGCGTTACCCATGTTATCGACAATGGAAAAGTGAGTGGTTTGCTCGCTTTCTTTTAAACCGGGTTTAATGTTTTCGGTGGTTGAAATAGCCTTTAAATCTATACTGTTACTACGGTTTTTAAGATAGTTTTCTGCAAGTAGTTTTGCTGTAGGTACTTGGTAAAAATCAGGATCGCCTAAGTACTCTGCTCTATCGGCAAATACTCGCTTACCTATTTCAGCCAATAAATGCACATACCCTACTGAATTATGTTGTTGTGCAGGCGTTGGTTTTTTAAGCTCATACATTTTCAGCCATTGCAATATAGCAATGCCGCCTGAGCTTGGTGGCGGTGAAGTAAGCACTTGGTAGCCATTCCAATTCGCTTTTATAGGAGTCCGCGATTTAGCACGATAACGTTTTAAATCATCTTGGTTAATGATCCCGCCATGTTGGTGCATAAATTTTGCAATAATTGCGGCAGTTTCACCTTGATAAAAGCCATCTTGACCCTCATCGCGAATGCGTTTGAGTGTGGCAGCTAGCTCTGGTTGTTTAAAAAGCGCACCTGCCGTAGCGGTTGCAAAATAACTGGCAAAATTTACATTAATGTTTTTATTATTTAGATGCGCTATATAGCCTTCAATCAGCTGAGCCAACTTTTCAGGCACAACAAAGCCCTGCTCTGCTAATGTTACCGCAGGTTGCACTAACGCTTTCCACGGTAACGTACCATGCTTTTTATGGGCTAACCACATTCCTGCGACACTGCCAGGCACGCCACTAGCGTGTATGCCGTAAATAGATTTATTTTCAATTACTTGCCCCTGCTCATCTAAATACATATCACGATGCGCGGCACTGGGCGCAGTTTCGCGGTAATCTATAAAATCACCTTTTCCATCTTTATGGATAAGCATAAACCCACCGCCACCAATATTACCCGCTTCGGGAAGCGTAACGGCTAATACAAACTGAGCAGCAATAGCGGCATCAACCGCGTTGCCGCCTTGCTCTAATACGGCTTTTGCAGCGTGCGCACTAAATGTGTCGGGCATCGCCACCGCACTTTGTTTAGCCGCTACATTAAAAAAGCCTACTTGTATTATTAAGACACTGCTAATAATTAGCTTGCGTGGTGAAAAAAGTGATCCCATCCCATATCCTTAGGTTATTTTTATACATTGATGGCAAACATTAATGCACAGTAACAAACACGAGGTCAATATTTATAGGTCGCATTTAAAGAGCCTAGGATTGTTGTTAGATTATCCACATGACTTTGAATAAAGCACGGCTGTTAAATTTGAGCCATCCTCTGTATGAATATAATAATGTTTAAGCTGCATACCGAGTTTTTTCATAACATTAATTGAGCCAACATTTGAGGTCAGTGCTGTAGCGCTAATTGCCTTTACTTGGCGTTGTTTTTCAAGCTCTGAACAAATAGCGCCTGCAGCTTCAATAGCATACCCTTTGCCCCAACTCGCTTGCTTAAACCGCCAGCCCACTTCAACATCACTAAAATCAGGCGTATCTGAAAAAAAGCCCATCGGCCGAACAAGCACCCATCCTATAAAGGTATTGCTTTCACGCAATGTTACTTGCCATAACCCCCACCCTTGTTGCTCATTACGATAAGCAAGCATTCTAGGAATACTGACTGTTTTTATCTCTTCAAGCGAAGTGGGTTTACCTTGTGTTAAATGTTGCATAACGGCTGGGTCTTGATCAAGCTCGTATAATTGCAGCCAATCATGTTCGTCCATTAATTTAAAACTTAATCGTGTTGTTACAGCTATGTTCATTTTCATTGTTGTATAGTTACCCCTGAAATATAATTTTCTCTAAAGGAGATAGTAAATGAAAAAATTAGCAGGTTTAGCTTTATTAGGCACTTTAATTACGTTAACTGGCTGTGAAGATGCCAACGAAGTAAAACAAGATGCAAAAGAAACAAGCGCTCAAGTGAAAGAAAAGCTTGATGAAACTTGGAATGAAGTAAAGGAAAAAACCAATGAGCTTAAAAATGATGAATCATTTAATGAGCTACTTGAAGAGAGTAAAGAAATGGGCTTAGACATGTACGATGACGGCAAAGAAGTAGCTGTTGATGCATGGATTAAAAGCAAAGAAGCGGCTGGCGAGCTGACTGAAAAAACCAAGCAAAAAGCACGTGAAATTGCCGCAGAAATTGAGCAGGCACGTAAAGAACATAAAGAAGGTTAATTATTTTTAACCATAAAAAAGGTAAGCCATGGCTTACCTTTTTTGTTTTACTTTTAAAGTAAATAGACTTTGGTAATCTCTGAATAGTAAAGTCATCAGTTATTGCAATTGTGGTTCAAGTTCAATACATTGCGCTTTAGACTGACCTGCATTCTCAACGATAGTTACAAAGCCACCACACCCGCAGTTGGATCTGAGAATGGTAGTGCTAAGTCAGTGTAGTCGGTAACAAACATCGCAAGCATCATAGACACATTTTAATGTACTTGGCCTTTTAAACCAATTTCGTAGTTAACTGCTTTGGTTTCATCAAACGATACAAACTGATCTGGACCACCAAATGGGCGCGGAGGGAAACCGCCTGTTTGGTAACCTTTTTGAATTTGACCATAAACATTCATGTTATTGCTGATTTGATACGATGCATTTACATCCCATGTTACAGCGTCAAACTCTGCACTTACGTACTTACGTTCAGCGAATGTTGGAAAAATCGCATCGGCATCTTTCTCATCTTTAGAATAACGAAGGCCACCGCCAATTGTTAAATCATCCGTTAAGTCGTAACTACCGTTAATGTAAGCTGCGTATGAGTTTGTTTCTTGATTGATTTCAAAAAATCACGTTTACGAGCTGTAACTTCGATTTTTTCAAACGCGTCTTGTTTGGCAGTGGTTTTAGCTTCTTGTGCATTTACTGTGGTAGTAAGTGCAGCAATAATTGCTAGGCTTAACTGTGAGAGTTTGCGTAGTTTCAAAATTTTCTCCAAAGGATACCGCATAATTTAGTTATGCAAACTTATTGACTTAAGCAATAAGTTTTAGGCATAAAAAAAGACGCCTAATAGCATCTTTCCTCTGGATGGGTATTGTATTGCATATTTGTGAATAAATGTATAAGGTTTTCATTTTATAAACATATAGGTGCAAATTAATTATACTTTTGATTATTTTTGAATAACCTGTACTAAATAAAACCGCTTAGCTAGAAAGTGAGCGCGTTATCCGTACTGCGTTTGTGCGTACCTTAAATATTTACATACAAGCCTATCTTTATTCTATAAATAGCATCAATCTACATCCAGTTTAGTTTATTGAACTATACACTATGATTGATATTAACCAAAAATAGCAATATAGTATTAACAATACTTCTACGGACAGAAATTATGGATATTAAAAATACTCCAATACGCAATATAAAGTGCTTTAATAGTCCAGACTATACCTCACTCTTTTGTGTGGCAGCTAACTACAACATTTTATTAGTTAATTACCAAGCACTTAACGTAATAACAACCTACGACCTTATTAATCAATTTATGCAAGATAACGGCTACACAAACTTAGTTATATTTGATGTACCTAAAAATAGTGACGTATTAGCCTTAAAAGAATGGCCTAATTTAAAGGGGCTTTTTTATGAAAGTTCAGATGATTCACTTTTTCAACAGGGCCTCGAAGCCATTGAACAAGGAAAACTTTGGTTTCCACGCGATGTCACTGACAGCTGGATGAGACAAATGTTAGCCTCTGAACAGCAAACGGCCCTGCAATCAAGTAATCTCACTTGCAAAGAAATTAAAGTATTAAACTTACTTTTCTCCGGTCTACATTCCACCGCTATTGCAGATAGCCTATTTATAAGTGAAGCCACTGTAAGAGTACATCTACACAAGATTTACCAAAAAATATCTGTAAAAAACAAACAACAAGCATTGCTCTGGTGCCAAAAAAACTTAAGTAAAGTTAATAATTAAGTGGGCTTATTTGAAAACGAATAACATCTGAATATTCACCGGCTGCTTGGCGAGTGAAATCTTCCAGCTGAATGCTAAGCGGAATGAAAAACTCAGACTGACCAGAATAAGCAAAGTTTAAATTTGAAGCCTTTGCTAAGTTAATTTCTTCTGAACCTAGCTGTAATGTATAGTTAATACCATATTTAGTACTAAACACTGTGTGTATTAAACGGCTTTTATTCTCTGAGGTTACATTCAGCTGGATATCGGTATTTGTCACAATTTGTAAGCTAGGTAACATAGTGTATTTTTCTGCAGGACGCAGCTCCCCTAAAAAAACAGTACTAGAAAAAGTGTTATAGCCTAATAAAGATAAGCTTGTGCGAGGTTGAATAGTTGTTTCTATTTCAATTTCTACTTCATCAAGACTTTGCTTGTTCTCATCATAAAGTTTCAACTGAAGTCTATCTGTATAGTACCCTGCTTTTACAGGGGTGCCTGCAGGGATCACTAACCTGATATCTACTGAATTATTGTTAAGTTTAACTTGATTGTTGGTTTTGCTTAACAACTGATTTTCTAAACGAATTTGGTAATTAATAAATTGAGAATTACCTTTAAGCGCCCCTTGGTTTTGCGAAGAAAGACTAAAATACAAGGTACAATCCGTCGTATTTATTGTATCTACTCGAATTGTTTTCTCTGCATCGTTTTGTGATTTTACGTGATAAAAAGATAAGTCATCAAACAAATATGCTATTTCACCAATACTCGCATCGCACTGAGCATTAACTCTATTTGCTATAGATAGTAAGACTATACTTATTGCTAAATACACAATTTTAATGTACATAAATTACCCCTTTTCTTTGCAACTGTTCACCATCACGCACATCTATTGAAAATGTAGTTTTATCTTTATTTTGTAAAGTTACCTTATAATGGCATGGAGCAAGCCCTGTTATTGCAAAACGGCCTCGCTTGTTCGTAAAAAAAGTATACTCTTTGTTCGTTACTTTATTTGGGCAAATAGCCTTTCCAACCACTAAAGCTAAGGGTGACTCGTCTCGACTACGAAGAGTCGCAATAACAGAAATATTTGCTGCAGTACCAATTATTGCTTTGTGCCCGGTTTTGTATTTTGGGTAAAAGCTAAGCATTCCAGAGCCGATATCATAACCTGGGGCTAGATCATCAATATCTACAGGAATGTTGATATTGTCATATGAGCTCAAATCATTAAGTAATATGGTTTTGAAGTCTCTATTATCAGCTCTATATTCATTTTCAACTCGGCCTAACGTAATTACTTTGTTTTCTAGGCTTTTATGAGCGTTAACCAAAGCAAAGCTATCGTATATAGGCTTTCCAAATGCCCATGTATCATCTGCAAAAGCTATGCTAGATGCAAGACTTACACGGCTTTGATGATAAGCAGAGCGCGCATTTAAATCTTTATAAAAACTTGCATGTTCAAGGTTAGCAGCAAAACGGTTTGCGTTATATTGCATGTTTAAATCAAAGATTGTTTTATTTAAATCATTACTTTCTAAGCCAGCACGCAAGTTCAACGCACCAACAAACCGCTGGTTACTATCTTGCGTAAACTCAAGTCTCGTTTTATCACGTCTAGATCGGTGCGATAGTTTAACCCTATGCTGATTATTAAATTTATAAGTAAATGATAAACTTACCCCCCACTCTCTCTCGCCTCTAAAATCATCCCATTGCGCTCCGGCAGTATACCTCCACTGGCTATTAGCTAAGTCGCCCGAAAAATTAATACCTAGAGATTTATCAAACTGAACGCTCTCATGATCACGGGAAATATTAGTAAAAAAAGAGGCTAATGTTCTATCGTTAACATAATAGCTATAACTCGCCTGCAGATAGTGCTCTTTATAGCGGTTATTGAACGTTTCTTGGTTCCTGAATCCGAGCGCTGTAAAATATTTTGAACTATATTCATAACCCAGCGTAAGCTCACTTCCTAAGTTACTCGTGTTATAACTACTATAAACAGTACGATAGGCATACCCTTGATGCTCAGCGAAGCTAAAAGCCCCCTCAAAAGCTAGTTGACCTACCTTAGCTGCATAGATTTGTTTAATGCCTATTTGCTGAGCGTATTTATCCCCTTGTACTGTAACCCCAGCAGTCCAACTAGGTGTCAGACCATAGTCTAAATAAGCACTAAGAAAAGGATCATCTGGTTCATATTCGAGTTTATCGCCAGCGTTAGCAGGCACGCCTAAGTGAAGCTCATATTCAAGCTGCCCTTGTGCGAATAGGTCTAAACCAGTTGCAACATCAAAGTTTACATAGCGCACAACGCCAGCTATATCAGTAATTTTTAGAGAGATATTATTGCTGCCTTCGCTCAAAGGTATGTCATCTAAAGAATAAATACCCGCCACCAAATTAAGTCGCTGAATAATACGCTCCTCTACATATACCTCTACACTTGAGGGCGTTTGAAGAGTAAAACTACGCGAAGCGGTTGGCCTTATAGGCCTATCTGATAATAAAGAAAAATCATGTGCTATAGAAAAACCTAACAAGCGAGAGGAGTTTTGAAAATAACCGCCTGAACTAAAGTTATCCCCTAGAGAAAGGCGCATGCCTAAGCTAGGTAGATCATGAATTAATCTCGTTCCTTGGCGTTTTAAACTTGATGAGGCCGGCTGCGATACTTTACTATATTCATATTCATTCTCTAACACCCACCCTTGCCAACTAGCGACGATTTCTGAGCGTAGTGCATATTGCTCTTGAACTTGCTGCTGCTCCTTATCGTTCTGATGAACGTAGCTTGCATAAGCGTTAACAAAGCCACTTGCGTTAGCAGGTTCAATTGCTTTTAACTTTTTCCTTCTTTTTTGTGCACTTAATTTCTGTGGGCGAGTAAGCTCTATGGGAACAACAACGTCCAAACTAAAATCGCTCATATCAAACACAACACTAAAACCCAGTTCCCTTAATGAAGATACCGCTAAAGTATTGCCTTTTAATACCTTAAATAGCTCGCTCTCTTTTTCTTCAAGTAAAATTTCGCGAAGATACGGCTCTAGTTCGTTCCACTGTAAAAAAAGGGCATCGTCTTTATCAACTTTAAGTGAGACTTGACCTATTGGACTTTTATTTAATTGAACTGACACATTAAGTTCAATTGTCCTACTAGAAGGATTTATTTTTGCTAACACGTTAAGTGGTAAAAAAAATATAGCGAAGAGGAACACTGCTGAAGTTTTCATTGCACTAAATCTAAACTTAAATGCTCTACCTCACGGCTCTCAATATTTTCAGGTAGCTTAACTTTTATGGTCTGTGTGGCATAAGGTGCAAAAAAAACATCGTACCCCTTCTCCAATAAAGCGTGTTTTTCAAAAGTAGTTACAACGGATTTATTTGTAGTTACTTTAATTTTATAGTCACTGAGTCGCGCAGCCCCCTCTCCTTCATTTTTGATTTGGGCTAAAAGCTCCCCTTTTTCTAGTTTAGAAGTCAGTATTTTTAAGTTTGGTGAATATATATCCCTGTCTACGTGAACAACTAAATTTACATTCATTAATATTTTAAGTTGTGAGGTATCACTACCAATATTAGAAGCCAAAGGCTGCTCAACTAAACTGACTTGATAACTTTTATCATGTTTCGGAAGCTTCTCTGCAACCCACCTAAATTGAATTTTCTGGCCTTGCCCCTCTTGTAAAAATAAAGAGGGAGGAAAGACCCATAATGGAGAATCTTCCAGCTTTTTTAACGATGGGCTCGATTCAGAAAAATTAATTTCAAACACTTCAATATCAAATGCAATCTCTCTAGGTAATTGATTGTAAATAAAACTAGAAGGTATTTTTGAGGGTTGATCCGGTGATAATGTGATCACCATAGGTGTCACTTCCAGAGCCGCTACCGAAATAGAAATATTACATATTAGTATCATTAAACATCGGGAGAACCACTGAACATAAAACATTAGAATATAACCTCTAACTCACTATCAGCAGCTTGAAACTCTTTTGGTATTGAAATTGAAATATTGCTTTTTGAATTTGGAAGTAAAATTTTACCTGATAGGGCTCTACTTAGATCCATTCCTTCTAAAGTTAACACTTTACCCTTAGATTTAATATTCCACTGAGCTTTAGAAAGGCGTACATATTTATTCCCTTGGTTTTCTAACGACACACCCCATTGATTTTCTGCTAATTGTTTTTTCTCTTTTATTATTAGGTTAGCTTTAGCATTATCGGGAACAACGTTAAAGAGCGTTCTAAAACTAAGTGACATACCAACACCAGATTGGGCACTATTGTTCAAATCAACCGACACTTGCTCTACAGTGATTCTATAAGACTTAGAGTGCTCAATTATAGGCTCACCAATATAACGAACAATGACCGATTGACTACTCCCTGGTGGGATAATCGTAGTCATAGGAATAATTAAGAAATCTTCTTCATTAATCTCTAAAGACTCAACCCCCGTATCACTTATACTCATATTAAAGGCAGAAACATCAATTGTTAGCGGTTTATCCGATGGGTTTATGATTCGAAGTGTTTGTTGTGATTGGCTCCCCTGAGCGCTGAGATCGGCTACCATAGGCCTGACTTGAAAGGCATTAACTGAAAATGAAAACAAACAAAATATAAATATAAGTAAAATATGCATAGAATTCCCTCCTAAATAAAGGCAGTGGATAACCACTGCCTTTTGATTTAACTTTAATTTGCCGTAACAGTCAGCATTAGCGTATCAGCATACGTACCTGCGTATACCGGTGTCTGAGTTACTTCTAAGTCAATCATTCCTGCGACGCCTGTCGTTGCTAATGTGTTATTTCCACCATTGCTTTGAGAAACACTTTGATCATTGATGCCATTATCAGCTGTCAAAGTAAAATCATACGCGCCTGCTGTTAAGCGAGCAGTGTACCCTACACCTCTGTCTTCATGATCAGCATTTTGAAGGTGCCCCTCAGAAGTAGTTAAAGTAAGTGTTGCACCATCCACATCATTACATTTCAAATCAAAATTAACTGTTTTTGAATTACCCAACGCAAGAGCTGGAAAGTAGTGTGTTGTTGCAATATTGCTTACTTCACATACGGACTCGACTGCACCGCCTACGGTTAAGTTTTCTGCTAGTGCTGAACCTGAAGATAGTGCTGCGATTGCTGAAATTACGATTAGTTTATTCATTGTTATATTCCTTATCCATGTGACATATAGTTTGTTTTGTTAAATAAATGTGCGTTTAAAGCACGCCACCCGATACTACTGATGGTGTCATTTCTATGCGGATCACATCCTGGTAGCTTCCTGCATATATTAAGGGTTCATCAAGAGTTAACTGAATTTCAGCAATGCTATTAAATAAGATATCATCAATATTAAAGCTATATGTCGATTTGGTTGCCTGTGCCGATACAGACACACTTTTGTTGGCACCTTCCAATGACCAGTTAATATTATATGAACTTATTCTACTGCTTTGCTCATGACTCAAACCGCCATTAATTGACTGCATTGATATTCGCATTGGCGAATTACAGTTAATCTCTAATGAAGTATTAGCAACGCCATTAGAAGAAAACTCTAGATTAGTATTTTGTGAGGTAAATTCACACACTGGAGAAATATGCCCCACCAATGTAATACTTACTTCATCGTTACTATATGCATTGGATGCAAAGCAACATAATACTAACCATGTTAGTCTCTTCATCACTGTCACTTCCTTTGAACTACCTTGCTAATACAGTGGTAATGTTAAGCTAAAATTCAGGTTTAGGAAGTTGTTATTTGATTACGAAACAAGGAGTAAGACTAAATACACTGTAACTAAGCATACCGTTTGGTATAAACATTTAAGTTATTCTTAGCCGATAATGGTCGCCTTTTAATTTTCACCACTTTGTTATAATCCGCTAAAGCGCTATGTTTAATGTTTATAAACAGGAAAAACATAAGATAAATCAGAAATAAACAATCATCTAAACAGCACTTACTATTTTATAAATTATGAACTAAACAACTTTAATAAATTCAAATGATTTTGAACTTCAATTAAATCAAAAGCTTTAACTACGAAAACCTTAAAACTAACAATTGTAAACTTTAATATAAACTAAATGCTCACTTCTTTTTTTACTAACTAGCTAAAGTTATTAGATAAATATTAAAATCACTTCTATAACCCTCCTAAAATCAACATTTAAATAACAAATAGGAAATACATATGAAAAAGCTATCTGTAGCAGTAGCAATATGTGCCGCACTTGCATCTAGTTACACAAACGCTGAAGTTCGTATAAATGGATTTGCTTCTATAGTGGGTGGAAAGAGTCTAGACAGTGATCAAACCTTATACGGGTATGACGATGAAATCTCATTTAAAAACGAGGTAAGTTCGCTTTGCAACTCTCAGCTGACCTTCCAGCAAAGCTTATAACGGCCAAAAGAGCTGCATCTTTGTCGCAGAGCCAAAGCGCTGTTTAACGCAGTAGAGAAAGCTTAGGCTACCGTGAGCTATGTAAAAACTTACGCAAAGAAGGTTTTAAAATAACACGCTACAAAACGCGAAAGTTAATGGCGAAGCTCAGTTTAGTGGTTAAACAACGAGTAGCTTATAAAGTAACAACTAAGCGTAAACACTCTGATGCAGTTGCAGATAATTTGCTTAACCAAAACTTTAACCCGGTCGCATCCAATCAGATTTGGGCTGGCGACGTGACATACCTGAAAACTGGCGAAGGCTAGATGTACCTTGTTGTTGTAATGGATTTATATTCTCGCCGAATTGTTGGCTGGCATATTGATAAACGTATGACGACTGATTTAGTAATGAAAGCCATGACTAGGGCTTGTAACCTAAGAAAACCAACCAAAGGCTTGGTATTTCATTCTGATAGAGGGTCTCAGTATACAATTAAGCGATATCGCAACCTATTAAAGCATTATGGTATGCGAGCAAGCATGGATGATGTGGAGGCGTGTTGGGATAACACTGTTGTTGAAAGGTTCTTTGGCGGCTTGGAACATGATTGGTTGTTAAAAGTGGCTCAGCCAACGCGTGAGCACATGAAAAATGTCGTTACTAAATATATGAAATAATACAATCTGGAAAGCCTGCACTTAGCTAGTAACGATCAGCCACCAGTAGGGTATGAAAATTCTTTAAGAAAAGTGTCCGGCTGGAGTTGAATAGAACACTAAGCGAGTTGAGTTTTTTCTATTAGTGCTTCACACACCGCGATTACTTCAAGTACAGTTTTTCAAAAGGGCCATAAAGGAGTTGAACTTGATTGATACTTGGCCAATTTCATCCTCTGAATTTACGCGCAGATTAGTGCTCAGTGATCCTTTACCATTTGCCAGTAAACTGAGGTTATTCGCGGTATCACTTGCTAGTAGCCATAAAATTAACAACACAATAGATACTACCAGCATCAATGTGAGTGCCTGATCTGAGCGCTCTTTAGTACTTGCAACCAACTTAAAAAAGTGAGCATCTGCTTTTGCCTGAGCTACTTTAAATTTTTCAAGCACATCATTGTACAGCGATGCTTTTCTTTGCGCCTGTTGCTGGATTTTACTAAAGTCGGCCGTGCCATTTACCATACCGTTTGCAATATTTGATGATATTTTTTCGTAATTTGCTAACTGAACTTTTGTGTCACTATGAATATACGAAGCGTTTATTTGCTCAACCGCACTTATGTTGCTGATTTATGTGTTGTATATATTAACAGCTTTCTCTATTAACTCTTGCTCGTCAAATGTAACGGCTGCGTATACAGCTCATCGAGTTTTCCGACAGGCTAACATTAGCAGAAGTAAGCTTAACAACTTGATAGGAAAGCTTTTCCATTTCATCAAGTGCAGCCCTATTATCATTCATTGCAAAGTAATTGATTAAAACAATTACTAAAAATGCGACTACAGCGATACTGGTCATAGTATGAATTTCTTACTTATGCTGAGGTTTTTAAAAGAGAAACCTGAAGCTATATTCATTTACTCCGTTTAATTATCTATAGTGATTATCGGCTTAAGATGCAGAAATGTTAACTTTATTTTTAACTTTAGACGCTTTTTATACATAAAGTTAAATACCGTAACATTCGTTCGTAAACACTAACAATTGAAATATAGAGTGTTCTACTCAATGATCAACATTACTCCTAAAAGAGTTGTTTAATATTTTAAATTTTAGGCACAAAAAAACCAGTAACATTGCTGTTACTGGTTTTTGTATTTGGTGCGGATGGGGGGACTTGAACCCCCACGCCCGAAAGCACTACCCCCTCAAGGTAGCGTGTCTACCAATTCCACCACATCCGCATTTTTTAAGCTATTGCTTAGTGCTAAGTCAGCATGTTTATTTGAGGGAAATAAACAACTTAACGATTTAAAACTAAATTAATTTGGTACGTCAGAGCTTTGCTCTTTAGTTGATGTTACTGGCACATCTTCTTCAATTGGAGTCACTGTTTCAACAGCTGGAGCCGCTTCTAGGTTTTCCCATTCGTCAGTCTTTTTAATTTGACCGGCAGTTAGGTTACCTAACACAATACTAAGCACAAAAAAGATTGTAGCTAGTACCGTTGTTGTTTTCGTCATGAAATTTCCAGCCCCAGAAGAACCGAAAACTGTAGACGATGCGCCGGCACCAAATGATGACCCCATGTCCGCACCTTTACCTTGTTGGATCAAAACCATACCAACAAGCGCTAAAGCTACAATTAAATACACTACTAATAAAATTTCGTACATCTTATACGGTCCCTTTTGCACTATTGCAGATGGCAGTAAATGATTCTGCTTTTAAACTTGCGCCTCCAATTAGGCCGCCGTCTATATCTGTTTGCGCAAATAATAATTCGCTATTTTTTTCATTAACGCTACCACCATATAAGATGGTTAGCCCTTGTGCTAAATCGCTATCTAGTTCAGCAATTTTGTCACGGATAAATTTGTGAACGCTTTGTGCCTGTTCAGGCGATGCAGTCTTACCTGTGCCTATAGCCCAAACGGGCTCATATGCTATCACAGATTCTTTTAGTGCTGCTACACCTAATTTATTAATTACTGCGTCAATCTGCGCAGCAACTACTTGTTCTGTTTGACCGCTTTCTTGCTCTGTTTCGCTTTCGCCAACACATAAAATAGGCGTTAGACCTACTTGTTGCGCGCGAGCAAATTTTGCAGCAACGGTATCATTGCTTTCTTTATATATACTGCGTCGTTCAGAGTGACCAACCAGTACATATTTCGCACCTAGCTGCTTAATTAGCTCTGCATCTACTTCACCAGTAAACGCACCTGGGGTATTCTCAGACACTGTTTGCGTGCCTGTTGTTACACCACTTGCAATCATTGCTGGGACTAGAGGAAACGGAGGAAATAAAACAATGTTTACTTCAGAAGATTTAACATCGTTAATAGCATCAGACAGTTGTTGAACGAGTTCTAATGAACCATTCATTTTCCAGTTGCCTGCGACCATCGCTTTGCGTGCTGCCATTTTTCCACTCCACATTAGAAAGCGGGCGAGATATTAACTCGACTCGCCCAAAGTTACAAGAGGTTATTGTTATCAATCAGTTTGTTTGCTCATAGATTCGACAACCGCTGCTATTTTCTGTGCACTATCTATTACTATTTTTTCTTGCTCAGCTTCAACCATTACTCGTACTACAGGCTCAGTGCCTGATTTACGCAGTAATACGCGCCCTTTATCTGCTAAGCTTTGCTCTACTTCAGCAACTGCGGCAAGCACCTCTGGAGCTTGGGTCGGATCAGTACCGGCAGTGTAACGTACGTTAATCATTTTCATTGGGTACTTAGTAAAACCGGCTCCTAAGTCTTGAAGTGTACGGTTTTGTGCTACCATAGCCGCAAGTACTTGTAAGCTTGAGATGATGCCATCACCCGTGCTGATTAAATCTAGATTCAACACATGCCCTGAGCTTTCACCGCCAATTTTCCAGCCTTTTTGCTGCAGCAGTTCCATCACATAACGATCACCGACTTTACTGCGAGCAAAAGCAATGTTTTTTGCTTTTAACGCATTTTCAAGTCCCATATTCGACATAACCGTGCCAACAACACCACCGCCTAAATTGTCATCTTGTGCAGCTTGGCAAGCAATAATATAAACCAAATCATCACCGTCGAATACGCGGCCATTATGATCAACCATCATCACACGGTCGCCGTCGCCATCATAGGCGATACCGACATCAGCTTTGTGTTCAAGTACTTTACGCTTTAATGTGTCAACATGGGTTGCGCCACATTCATGGTTAATGTTTACACCGTTTGGCTCACATGCATGGGTGATCACCTCTGCACCAAGCTCTCGCATTACAGAAGGAGCAATATGGTATGTAGCACCATTAGCACAATCTAAAACAATTTTAATTCCTTCAAGGGATAACCCTTGTGGAAACTGGCTTTTACAAAATTCAATATAACGGCCATCAGCGCTAGATAAACGTGTTGCTTTACCTAACTTGTCAGAAGCAACACAGGTCATAGGCTCGTCAAGCATCGCTTCAATTTCTAGCTCTACCTCATCATCTAACTTTAAACCTTGGCCATTGAAAAACTTAATGCCGTTATCATAATAAGGATTATGTGATGCGCTGATCACTATCCCCGCTTCAGCGCGAAACGTTTGCGCTAAATAAGCAACTGCAGGCGTTGGCATGGGCCCTAAAAGAATAACATCAATACCTGCTGCAATTAATCCAGCCTCTAGGGCAGTCTCCAGCATGTAACCTGAAATACGAGTGTCTTTACCTATAATGACTTTTTTAGTGCCATGAAGTGAGAGTACACGCCCTGCGGCCCAACCCAATTTCATCGCAAACTCTGGGTTAATAGGACCTTGACCTACTAAACCACGCACACCGTCCGTGCCAAAATATTTTCTTTCTTTCATTTAAAGTACTCCTTGTTTGCAGGCTTGATATACGCCAAGCACATCTGCGGTTTCTTTTACATCATGCACACGAATAATGTGTGCACCGTTTTGTGCGGCGATCAGTGCTCCAGCTAAACTGCCTGCCAATCTATCGTCTGTGTCTCTATTTAATAATTTACCAATCATTGACTTACGCGATAATCCCGCGAGCAAAGGAAGTCCCAATTTTGCATAATCGTTAAATTGAGCCAATATTTGATAATTATGCTTTAGTGTTTTTCCAAAACCAAAACCAGGATCTAAAATTAACTGGCTTTGTTTAATGCCAGCAGCTTCACATGCGGCTATTCGCTGGCTAAAAAAATCATTTATCTCACCCGCTAAGTCATTATAGTGAGGAGCGTGTTGCATACTACGAGGTTGTCCTTGCATATGCATTAAGCACACTGCTACCTCAGGAAACTGTGCAACCACATCGATTGCGCCGGGCTCTTGCAATGCCCGTACATCGTTGACAATATCAGCACCGGCTTCAATCGCTTGGCGCATCACCTCGGCTTTACTGGTATCGATTGAAATAACGCAGTCACTTTGCTCACGAATAGCTTTAATAATAGGAATAACACGCTTTAACTCATCTTCAAGGCTAACATCAGGTGCGCCTGGGCGTGTTGACTCGCCACCGATATCTAAAATGGTCGCACCATCATCAAGTAATTGCATCGCATGACTCAGCGCGGCAGTTGTATTTAAGAACTGACCGCCATCAGAAAATGAATCAGGGGTAACATTCACGATCCCCATAATCACAGGCTCTGCAAAATCAAGCGTTCGACCGCGCGCAAGGTTAATTTTATTATTCATCGCTAACCTTAATATGTGATAATTTTGGTTATTAACATCAAACTGATACAAAAAAGCCCCGAACTTCGGGGCTTTTGGATACGTTATTTTAACGATTATTCAGCTTTATCATCAAGGTTTGTTTCATCTTTTTTAGATTCATCAGCTGGTTTTTGTACTTCATCAACTGGTTTGTCTTTAGAAACATCTTCTTTTTCTGGTTTAGCTTCATGACGGTCATGCGCATCACGTGGTTCGCGTACAGGCTGACGAGCCATTAAATCATCAATTTGCTTCGCATCAATGGTTTCATACTTCATTAGTGCATCTTTCATTGCATGCAGAATATCAATGTTTTCTTTCAATATTGATTCTGCACGTTGATAGTTGCGGTCTGAGAATAAACGCACTTCTGAATCGATTACTTTCGCCGTCTCATCAGACATGCTCATAGAGCGACCACCGCCGCCACCCATGTACATCTCGTTTTGATCTTCAGCGTAAAGTAACGGACCTAGTTTTTCACTCAAGCCCCACTGCGTTACCATTTTACGTGCAATATCTGTAGCACGTTCGATGTCGTTACTCGCACCCGTGGTTACTTTGTCTTCACCATAGATAAGTGCTTCAGCAATTCGGCCACCGTAAAGGCTTGAAATCATTGATTCTAAAAGCTCTTTAGAGTGACTAACACGATCTTGTTCTGGTAAATACATAGTCACACCAAGCGCTCGGCCACGTGGGATAATAGATACTTTATAAACTGGGTCGTGCTCTGGCACCATACGGCCAACAATAGCATGGCCCGCTTCATGATACGCCGTCATTTCTTTCTCTTGCTCACTCATCACCATGGTCTTGCGCTCAGCACCCATCATGATTTTATCTTTAGCAGCATCAAATTCAGCCATACTTACAACACGTTTATTACCACGTGCGGCATAAAGTGCAGCTTCGTTTACAAGGTTTGCTAAATCAGCACCCGAGAAGCCAGGCGTACCACGCGCAATTACTGCCGCTTCTACGTTATCGCCTAATGGCACTTTACGCATATGTACTTTAAGGATTTGCTCACGTCCACGAATATCAGGCAAGCCAACCACTACTTGACGGTCAAAACGACCAGGACGAAGTAATGCAGGGTCTAGTACGTCAGGGCGGTTAGTTGCCGCTATCACGATAATACCTTCGTTACCTTCAAAACCATCCATTTCGACAAGCATTTGGTTTAGTGTTTGCTCACGTTCGTCGTGTCCACCGCCCATGCCAGCGCCACGTTTACGCCCTACCGCATCAATTTCATCGATAAAGATTATACAAGGAGCTGCTTTTTTAGCTTGTTCGAACATGTCACGTACACGTGATGCACCTACACCTACAAACATTTCAACAAAGTCAGAACCCGAAATAGTAAAGAACGGTACTTTTGCTTCACCAGCAACAGCCTTAGCAAGTAATGTTTTACCTGTACCTGGAGGACCGACCATAAGTACGCCTTTAGGAATACTACCGCCTAATTTTTGAAACTTAGAAGGGTCACGTAAAAAGTCCACCAGCTCGGTTACATCGTCTTTGGCTTCATCACAGCCAGCTACATCAGCAAAGGTCGTTTTGACTTGATCTTCACTCATTAAGCGGGCTTTACTTTTACCAAATGACATGGCGCCTTTGCCACCGCCACCTTGCATCTGACGCATGAAGAAAATCCACACACCAATAAGCAGGATCATAGGGAACCAAGAAATAAAAATGCTTGCTAAAAACGATTGTTCTTCAGGTTTAACACCTTTAACGTTCACATCGCTTTTTAACAAATCATTCAAAATGTCTTTGTCATAAATAGGCATAATGGTTTGAAAACGCTCGCCACTATTTTTTATGCCAGTAATTGTGCCACTACCACTTTCAATAGACACTTCTTGTATAGAGCCGCTACGGGCGTCTTTTACAAATTGACTGTAACTTGTTTGACGATCAATTTGATCGCCGCCATTAAAGCTCTGAAATACTGACATAAGCACTACTGCAATAACCAGCCAGAGTATTAGATTTTTCGCCATATCGCTCAAGGGGTTAACCTCTTGTATCCAATTAATTTAAATTCAACTAAACGCCAAGCAACTGTACTACAGTTTGTATCCAGTCGCTACTATATATACTTCCCGAGAACGGGGACGCGAGGCATCCGGTTTACGTATCTTCACTGCTTTAAAACTATTACGTACATCTTGCAAATATTGATCAAAGCCTTCACCTTGGAAGACTTTAACAATAAACGCGCCATTTTTCTTTAAAACTTGGTTGCACATATCAAGTGCAAGCTCAACCAAGTACATGCTACCTGCCTGATCAACCGAGTTATTGCCACTCATGTTAGGTGCCATATCAGACAATACCACATCTACATTTTTACCATCAATACGTTTTAACAATGCATCAAGTACCGCTTCTTCACGAAAATCGCCTTGTAAAAAGTCAACGCCCGCTAAAGAGTCCATAGGTAAAATATCACACGCAACCACTTGGCCTTTGTCACCCACTTTTTCAGCTAAGTATTGTGACCAACTCCCTGGGGCTGCGCCTAAATCAACAACGGTCATCGCTGGGCGCAATAACTTATCTTTGTTTTGGATTTCGTCTAATTTGAAAACAGCTCGAGAGCGCCAGCCTTTTTTTTGCGCTTCTTGAACATATTTATCATCAAAATGTTCTTTAAGCCAACGTTGTGAACTGGCTGACTGTTTTTTATTTGTCATAAATTAACACGCAACTAATTAGTAATATTCTCTAGATGGCGTTAGAATACCCTTAATTCAAGCCATATTCAGCAAAATTTGTAATATCATGACATTATCAAACAAACAAAAGCAGTTTTTAAAAGGTCAGGCGCATAGCCTTAAGCCTGTAGTTTTACTAGGTTCTAACGGTTTAACCGAAGGCGTAGTAGTTGAAATCCAAAGCGCACTAGAAATTCACGAATTAATTAAAGTGAAGGTGCCAACAGACGATCGTGAAACCAAAAAGCTTATTTTTGATGCTATTGTTCGCGAAACAGGGGCTACTAAATTACAGACTATCGGTCATACGATTGTGCTTTATCGTCAAAGCCCTGAGAAAAAAATTCAATTACCTCGTGGCTAATAAGGCCATTTAAAGGTAAAACAAAAAAACCAGCCATTGCTGGTTTTTTTATGCCTGCTTAAAAACCCATTGTCAGCGTTTTAACTTCATAACTATTATTTTCTAGTTTACTTACTAAATAATAATGCCCGTACTGACTCTCATCCATACTTTCAATAGCTTGGTTACTCAATAATGAAGCCAACTGCGGTGTGGTATTACTATGCCCTATTACTACCACAACGCCATTTTGTGCTAATAATTGTTTTTTCAATGTCATTAGATTAGCAGCATCATAGGTAATAACTTTAATATTATAATACGCGGCTAATGGCGCTGCCGTGTTTAGGGTGCGGTTATAGTTACTGCTGAATAACGTTATGTTTGGGTAAGTGTTAACTAACGAAACCAAGTGCTCAGCACGCGCTTGGCCTTGGGCAGTTAGAAATGGATTTTCCCCTGTTTGTTTTTCGCTATGTCGAAACAAGTAAACCTGTTCAGGGGCAGAAAAGGCGGGTTGGCAAATAAATAATAATGCTATCAACAATGTTTTTATGTGGGCGTTCATTATTGCTTCTCTCGTTTATATACTAATAGGCGATTTATAAACTCAGTTGTAAGCTCATTTATGAGTCCAGTTTCTGCATTTAAAATCAAACTAAAGCCTACATTTAAGTGCGGAAAAACCACTAAGTCACTGCGATAACCTTGCACCCAACCACTGTGGTAATAAAGCGTTTCATCATCATAATCATACACACGCCAGCCTAGCCCATAGTAGGCTTCGTTCATGTGCTCTCGCCATACTCGTCTGTAGCGTTCTTTTTTAGTATGTGTATAAGGGCGCGTTTGCGTGATCAATGCATCTAAGGATAATACCGATGGATATTGCCCTAATTGCGCATTTAACCAAATAGCCATATCTGAAGCACTGGCGTTTACCCCAGCTGCCGGAGCGACTTTATAATAATTCTTTTTTAAACGGGCACTGTACCAACGCTTTTTCCCACGCACATGAGGGTGTGCGTAGTTACTATCTTGCACCATGGCGTCGTAGCCTAAGCTTGCATCGTTCATTTTTAGAGGGATAAAAAATGCATCATTGAGCCACTGAGTATAAGTTTTGTTGGTGCTTTTTAAAATCACGTCATCAATTAAACTAAACATGACATTTTGATAGCCATAACAGTCACCGGGTTCGCATATGGGTTTTACACTTAATAGCTTTTCTACAATATCGCTATACCCCATTCGCGATTCGATTAAATTATCGTATGCATTCGGTACTAGCCCACTAGAATGGCTTAAAATATGAAAAACCTTTAAATCATCTTTGTAGTCGGTTTGTTTAAATTCAGGAATGTAATGACTAACAGGAAAATACAAATTAAGTTGTTCTTCATTTGCAAGTTTTGCCGCTAACGACCCTGCAAACGTTTTAGATACTGAGGCCAAACGAAACCGAGTGTGTGGATTAATTTTTTGCCCACTGCGCACTTTGGTATGCCCCATAGTATGTATGTAATCACGCGCTTGTGCGTTGACGATGGAAAGCGCTCCGCCCGGAATCTTTTTTACTTTTAGTTTTTTTTCTACGTAGCGTCCATAATTTTTAACAAAAGCTTCCCAGTCAGGATCTGTGCTTGCGCTTGCCTGTAAATGCGTCCCTAAAATACATAAAGCAAAAAAATAAAAGGGTAAGGAGTTAAAATACTTCATTCTTAGCTAATTTTTCTTTTTTAGTCATAATCAACCTCTATAATATCATGAACTTTTGCTCGGACTAACGTACAATATGTTCGATTAATGGCTTTTGAGTGGATGTAAAATATTTATGCGTTTTTTAGTTGTATCACTTTTTATTGTATTAGCTTCAGGTTGTGCCGTAGTTAAGCAGCCTGCAGAACCTTTAGCAATGCCTGCAAAACCTTTGCTTAAGAGTCAAACTTACCAACTTAAATATGAAACCGAGCATGCTTCACCGAAAGTAAAATCGGTGCAATTACCTGCACATAACATCAAAAAAAATCAGACTGTCAGAGTGATCGTAGACCGTGCAAGTGTCACCGACACATTAGTATCTCAAATTAGCCAAGCACTTAACGATAAACAACTAAAAGTTACCACAACCGATAACAGTGATTACACGTTAGCTATTCATCAAGTTGACCTTGAGTTTATAGATGATGCTAAGTACATCCTAGCGCAGCCAGAAAAACCTTATTCATTGTTTTCAAAAGTAGCACAGCAATTCCCTTCTCAACAATGCGCAAATATACTGGCACAAGTTAGTATGCGCCTTACACACAAAGCAACGGGAGATGTAGTGTGGTTTGCCAAATCATCAATAGATAGTGCAAGCTTTCACCGTGAGCCTCTAATCTATAGCTTTACTGAAGAAAAGAAGATCACTAACGAGTTAGAAGTTGTTGCGTTTATTCATAAACATAACACCGAACAGGCTCGGCTTAAGCGTGCTGAACTTGAAAATGAAGTAACGGCCCCTGCTTATAAAACCATCACTAAATTGAGTCGTTTAACTAAATTAAATGGGCCATGCACACGTACTGAGATCAGCGCGTTAACTCCCATGATGCAATTTTACTTGAGCAGCATACTTATCGATAAAATTAAGGTTCAGTAAATTCAGGACGACTGCTACATTTTTTTACAGATTTAGCCTAGAGTTTGACAATATACTACCCTTTTAAGCAAACTCTAATTTAGGTTCCAAGGATGAAGCATTTCCCACAAAGACATTTTTTTCGTTGTGCAGCCTTATTGTTTGCGCTCATTTTTAGTGGCCAGAGCACAGCAAGCAATCGTTACTATGCCGATAACACATTGGAACCCACTACAGGGTTTGCCTGGGACTGGAGTGCGGGAGCAGGTTATTACATAGAAGATTCTTATTTGGTGGGCATGAATTCTTATGATGTTGGCGCCGAGTTAGATTTAAGCCTTGCAGTTTCTTACGATAATTTTTACCTTGATTTTGATCATAATCAACTCAGCGGTGGACTTGTTTTAGGCTATAGCTTAATTAACAAATACGATTGGGGCCTTGATTTATTAGGCACTAATTCGCAAGCCGGGTTTGACGAACAAGGCTTAGGTATTTATAACGATGGCATTATTGAGCCACTACGCGGTATTAAAAAACGTAACTATGATTTTGATACCGGCCTTCGATTAACACGTCGATTTGAAAACTCACAAATTTCCCTTGAATACTTACATGATATATCTGGTGCTCATAATGGCTGGGTGGCAAACGTATTTTTTAGTCATATTCAGCCTTGGCGTAATTGGGAGTTTCGCTCTGGTATTGGCCTAAGTGCCTACTCTGCAGATTTTACAAACTATTATTTTGGTATTGATAGCGATGAAGCAAACGCAACTCGCCCTATTTATCAAACCAATGCCAGTACTAGTATTATGTTTGAATTTCATGCTGAATACCCCATTAATCAAGATTGGGTCTTTTTAGCAGGCTGGTTAACGACGTGGTTTTCAAAAGAAATTGATGACAGCCCAATTATTTCCCAAGGATATCAACACAAAGCCAAGGTAGGCGTGCGTTATGTACTTTAGATTTTTTTACTGTTTATTGTTTAGTTATTCAGGCTCTTTGCTGGCAGCCCCAGTGCAAATACCCGCTCAATTGAGTGCAGTACCTGATACCTGTGTGGCCTTACGTGAAGGACGTCACTGTTACGCCGATGTTGTTTTGTCATGGCAGCAAGTAGAAGTGGGAAATTATTGTCTACGCGATGCCACCTCAAAGTACATTATGCAGTGCTGGCTTAAACAGCGACAAGGTTCGTTTAATTATGCCTTTGACTCAACGCAAAGTATTTCGTTTGAACTATTTGACAGTAATACATCACAAGTCATTGCCGTCACAGAAGTAAAATTACAATGGGTGTATCAAAATAGGCAAAAAAAGCGGCGTTGGCGGTTATTTTAGTCACACACTATAAACATTATGATAGCTAAACATCATTTAGGTATGCGAAGAAAGCTTATGGATAATTACGGTACTATTTTACTGGTTGAAGATGATATTTCTCTTGCACAGTGGGTCACTGAGTATTTAACAGAGCAAGGCTATGTTGTACATGTATGTCATCGAGGTGATGAGGTTATAAGCCAAGTAAAACGTTTAAACCCACAACTTATTTTACTCGACATTATGCTGCCAGGGCTTGATGGTATTAGTGTATGTCGTGAGCTACGTAGCTTTTATCATGCCCCAATTATAATGCTTACTGCCCGCGATGAAGAAATGGATGAAGTCATTGGGCTGGAAGTCGGTGCTACCGATTACATAATAAAACCGGTACGCCCTCGCGCATTGCTTGCACGCATTAAATCAGCCTTGCGCTACAGTAGCGACACGCCTAAAACCGATGATCAAGCAAATATGATCAATATCGGTCAATTAAGTATTAATACCGAGTCACGCAACGTTTCCCTTAACCAACAGGATGTGAACATTTCAAGCGCAGAGTATTTATTACTGCATTACTTAGCCAGTAATGCAGGACAAGTTGTATCACGCGATGCGGTGTTTAAAGCAACCAAAGGCAGGGAATATGATGGCCTAGATAGAAGCGTTGATGTGCTTATTTCTGCATTGCGTAAAAAGTTTCATGATGACCCACAAAAACCAGAAAAAATTAAAACCATTTGGGGACGTGGTTATTTGTTTGTGACTACAGCGTGGTAAGTTTTAATGCCTGAGTGCTTAAAATAATTAGCGCGATAGTAATAAAAGTCACTTCAATACACCCTGCCTATTATGGAATAGCATCAATGAAAAAGTTTTATATTTCACTACTTGGCAGTGCGCTGCTTTCAATTATTGTTTTAGGTTGGCTTATTGATGCATTTAGCCAACAAGCGCATGCGCCTTTGGATGAGTTTAGCGTTCAAAGCCAGATTATTGTCGGGTTAAGTAAACAGCTCACGGCGCTTAAACCCGATGCTCGCCCACAACAAGTAACAAAACTAGCCGCTGACTTTGACCTTATACTTAACTACAAATTAAATCAGTCACTGGCACTGCCCTTAGCGCTATTAGATAAAATGCAAACCCAAGGCGGATTAATACTCGAAGATGAGCAAGGCTTTTATATGCTCTACACAAATGATGAGTTAAGTCCTTATCATTTAACCATGCGTTTAGATAAACCTTATGAGGCCACACAACGAAACGATATTATTTTAACGCTATTATTTTACACTGGCTTATGTGTTTTTATGGGTTTTATTATTACCCCTTTAGCAAAGCGCCTTACGGTGTTAAACGAAGCAGCAAAGCAATTTGCATCTGGTAATGTTAAAGCGCGTATTACCCCCTCTCGATTTACCTATATAAAAGATGTGGAACTGACCTTTAACCGTATGGCGAGTCAAATTGAAAAGCTAGTTGCTGAAAACAAGCTAATGGCCTCCAGCTTATCGCATGATATTAGAACTCCAATTGCTTGCTTACGCTTTGGTGTCGACGCCGCTCTTGATAGTCATGACGAGAGTAAAATAAAGCATTATTTAACTCGCATGGAAACCGACTTGGATCACATGGAGTCAATGCTAAAAAGCTATTTAACGTTTGCTACTTTAGAGCAAAATGCGAATAAGCTTACTTACTCATCAGCAAACCTTAAACAATACCTAAGTGATATTGTATTGCAACTTGAGCCTAGAATAACCTCTCGCTCGCTTAATATTTCTTTAGAATGTGATGATCATACCGTTTATGCTGACTTACATTGGCTGGCAAGAGCAATCACCAACTTAATTAATAATGCCTGCGACTTTGCAAATCACAGCATTCAAGTAACCGCTTCAGTACAAGAACGTTCTCTGGTGGTGAACATCGCCGACGACGGACCAGGCATTGCTCAAGAAAATAATCATAAAGTATTTAGCCCATTTTTTCGTGAACGCAGCCACCGTAATCGCAGTGATAATAGTTATGGCTTGGGATTAGCAATCGTCGCCAAAGTTGCCGATTGGCATCATGGCACTGTAAAAGTGAGTAAAAGTGAACGACTCTCAGGCGCCTGCTTCACATTAACCATCGCTCAGTTTGAACATTAATCAACAATGCAAAGATGCTCAATACAGCTGATAAACGAAATATAATTAAAAAAATTGTGCTATTTATAATCAAAATACGCACGTGTTATTTATACAGCTAAATAAAACGCAATAATTGTGCAACACAGACTAATAAGCACTTTTTATTTAATTACAATTCCAGTAGATTGTCACGGCGTCGAAAAAATAGAGAAGCAGAATAATATGAGTGCAGTAAGAGGTGAGTTTAGCTCCCGCTTTGGTTTTATAATGGCTGCGGCAGGATCAGCTGTTGGCTTGGGTAATATTTGGGGTTTTCCGACCCAAACAGCAAGTAATGGGGGCGCTGCATTTTTAGTCGCGTATTTAGTGCTGGCTTTCTTTTTAGCCTACCCCGCGCTAATGGCAGAGCTGATGATAGGTCGCCATGGGCAAGCTAATGCAGTCTCTTCATTAACTAAATTAACCACGCGACCATGGCAAAAGCAATTTGCCTTTGCTGTCGGTTTTGGTGGTATTTTATGTGCTGGATTTATTTTAAGTTTTTATGCCATTGTTGCCGGTTGGATGTTAAGTGCCACTTTAGAACCGGTAACCACATTGGTCGGGGCTGATGCCGCCTCTTTATGGTTAAGTGAACAATCGCTTACTCGTAATATTCTTTTCACTGTTTTATTTATTATTTTAACTGTTGCTATTATCAGCCGCGGTGTAGAAAACGGCATCGAAAAATGGTCTAAACGCTTAATGCCCGCTCTGCTCGGTATTTTGTTTGCCCTAATTGCCTACGTGATGACTCAAGAAGGCGCTGTTGAGGGGTTAAAAGCTTACTTAGTCCCTGACTTTTCTTCTATTTTTGACCCTACATTGTTAGTGAGTGCCTTAGGCCAAGCTTTCTTTTCATTGTCACTGGGCACCAGTGTGATGATTATATATGGCTCCTATATCAGTAAAAAAGAAAACCTTGTGTCCCTTGGCGCGTATGTAACCTTAATTGATGTGTTTATAGCGTTTGTAGCGGGTTTATTGATCATCCCTGCTATGTACGTGGCACAAGCGCAAGGTGTTGAAATATTCTCTTCAACTACAGGTAAACTTCTCTCTGAAGATACTCTCGTATTTCAGGTATTGCCTGCCTTATTTGATGGCATGGGTGGTGTAGGTTTATTTGTTGGTTTTGCTTTTTTTGCATTGATGAGTATTGCCGCACTAACTTCATCTATTTCCATGCTAGAAGCGCCAGTGTCGTACACGGTAGAGCGCTTTGCGATGAAACGTGTTCAAGCAACGTGGTTAATAGGCGCTTTAATTGCCATAGTGAGCATTATTATAGTGTGTAACCTAGGCACTTTATTTGGCTTAGTGATCACCCTAACAACCAAAATTGCACAACCTTTATTAGGGCTTATGTGCTGTATATTTGTAGGTTGGATCTGGTACAGATCGTCACTACTTAAAGCGATTCAGCAAGGTAACCCTGAGGTGCATAATACGTTATTTTGGAAAATATGGCCTTGGTATACCACGTTTGTATGCCCTGTTGCGATTAGTTTAGTGTTTTTGCACTCCCTACTAAGCTAGTTATAAGATGCATAAAAAAGGTCCACATCAGTGTAATGCAGATCAGTTAAGAATATTTTTATGATCACTTGACTGATCTTTCCATGGCTTCAAAATCCGATATTAGAAATAATATCGGATTTTTTTATGTCTCTCATTCAGCACTTCGATAACATGTCTTCATTTTTAAATGATGTACATACACTAGATAAACTTAAACAGGTTCTTGACCCTGATATTCTTGAACAAGCATTTAAACATGCAGGTGTTGCTACTGTGCGTAAAAGGCGATTACCGCTAGAAGCTATTATGTGGTCTGTAATTGGAATGAGTTTATTCCGAAACGAAACCGTTTGGGATATCGCTAATAGACTCGACATCTCTTTACCCGGAAAAAACAAATTAGTCGCGCCAAGTGCGCTAGTTCAAGGCCGACAAAGGTTAGGCTATGAGTCAGTCCAACATACATTTCAATTACTTGCACACAAAACCTTTTCCACCCAGTCTTTTGAACAATGGTGCGGACTTAATTTACTCGCTGTTGATGGCGTTAGTTTTCGAACTCATGATAATCAAGATAACAGAGAAGCATTTGGCAGTGACAGTAATCAACATGGAGAAGTAAGCTACCCACAAGTACGAATGTGTAGCCTTATGGAAGTATCTAGCCATTTACTGTTAGATAGCAGCTTTGACTCCCGTCGCATAGGTGAAATGAGCTTAGCTCAACGACTATTACCAGCCGTACCAGATAATTCTCTTACCTTGTTTGACCGCGGCTATTACTCATTAGGACTGTTGCATCAGTGGCAAAACCAAGGAGATAACAGTCACTGGATGTTACCCGCGAGGAAGGATTTACAGTATCAAGTTGAACATAGTATAAATGACAATGATAAAATAGTGATTTTGTCCACAAGTCCTCAAGCCAGAAAGAAATTTGAGTCATTACCAGAGACCTTGATGGCAAGATTAACCACCTATAAAGTGGATGGAAAAAGCTATCGTGTTCTCAGCTCTCTCATTGACCCTTTACGATTTCCATATGAAGAATTAACAGAGGTTTATACTCAACGCTGGGAAATTGAGCTGGCGTTTAGAGAAATAAAGCAGGGGTTGAATCATAGCAAACACACGTTACGTAGTAAGAAACCAGACATGGTACGTCAAGAGTTATGGGGGTTATTACTCGCTTACAATTTAATACGTATCGTCATGCTTGATGCAACTAAAGATGAGGATATTTTGCCTACACAGCTAAGCTTTAGCCAATCTATGCGACAGGTTATCGCTTTCTTTATGTTTACGCCAATACATAGTGCAAGTAAGTTGCCTATTCATTACGATGAGTTACTGACAACACTTAGATTGTTTATATTACCCGATAGGTTACCAGATAGGCATTATCCAAGGGTGATAAGAAAGAAGCCGAATAAGTACCCCTATAAAAGAAAATGCCAGTCAGTTCTTAACTGACTGGCATTACACATCAGTGGGCCTTTTTAGTGGAGCAATACTACTGCTTTAAAATCATATCTTGATGGGGTATACCATCTTCTAAATATTCATCACCAACACATTCAAAACCGAATGAACGATAAAAATTCAGTAGATAGGTTTGTGCGCCAATATAAATATCGCGAGTCGGCCATTGCGCCTTACAGCATGCTATTGCTTCATTGACTAACTGTTTGCCTAATCCAGAACTTCGCTGTGATTGAGCAACCAATACACGCCCTATCGCACTGTACTGAGCATCTTTTTCATAACAACGAGCATAGGCATATACTGTTTGCCCATCAAGTAAATAGACATGGCGTGTAGTGTCTGCGATATCGTGATCATCAAGTTCGGGGTAAGGACATGCTTGTTCTACAACGAATACGTCGACACGTTCACGCATGATTGAAAATAGGGTTTGGGAATCGAGCGCAAAGAATGGCTCACATTTAAACGCCATTTAAACACCTTTTTTATTGCAGGGCTTACCTAAAGTAAGCCCCTAAAGCGATTAAGCAAATAATCGTTCTAACTGATCACATAACTGCGATAAATTAACATGATCATGCTCTATGGTTAAATCAACATAGCCATCACTTCTAAACGCTCTGTCTAATTCAATTAATACATGGGTTTTATGTGCTTCAGGAATAAACGACAACTCTATTTCTTTTATGCCAAACAAACTGCGGCTATTAGGCTGATACTCAAGCTCTTGATAACACCCCGACACAGATTGAAAAGTAGGGGCACGTAAATGACCTTGCTCTACATCGGCTTTAACTAAACTAAAACCAAGCTTTTCCATCGCTTGCATGCATGTTTTAACCGCTTCATTAGGATAAATGTGTAAATGGTCTTTATCTGTTGGATCAAGCGCAAGGTCAATATCAAGGCCTGTTTCTAACCATACATAAGATTGATTATAACCTGCATTAATTTCAGTTATAGGCGTTTCTGAGTGTAAACGGGCTTCAAACGGAATAGTTCTTACTTCACCGGGCTCAATAATACCAATATCGGTAATGCGCCACTGGTCAATCACATGATTAGTGAAATAATCACCGTCTTCACTCGCCACTTTTACACGGGTAACTAACATTAAGTCTAAACCGGTAATTTCTTGGCTCACATCACCTGCAGTAATTACAATTTGCGCGTTAAATAATTGCCCTGGCTGAAGATGCTCGGTCTCTAAAATAGTATCTACTTTGGCGGCACCAATACCTACCGATGCTAAAATCTTTTTAAACATATTTTCTCCTTAAGCTAAGCAACTCTAATGTTTGCTTACGCTTAAACTCCTTCGTTATGGCATCTTAACCACATTTAAAAGCTCTTGTCAGCGAAAAACTGCTATTTACATGCTGTTTACGATAAAACCAGCCATATATGTGCATTTTTTATACATTGAAGCTACTTTACCTCTGCATAAACTGACAGTAGCAATCATTTGATAAATACTCTCTATCACGTAACTAACTGCGTTAAATAAGTAGATTAATTGTCAATAAGCATTGTTTTTCGCTACACTACAGTGCCTAAAAAAGTGGTATTAATAACTATGGAACTAATTTATTTTGCTACCGCCTTCGTCTGCGGTTTTGGTATATACCAGCTAAAATTGCCGCCACTTATCGGCTTTCTTATGGCTGGATTTATTCTTAATTTAGCGGGTTATAAAAGCACGGAACTGCTGGAGACAATTGCATCTTTAGGGGTTACACTGCTACTTTTTAGTATTGGCCTCAAGCTTAAAATTTCAAATTTAATAAAACCTCAAGTCTGGGCTCCGGCCACCTTACATATTATTCTAAGCAGCGCTTTATTTAGTGGCTTTATGCTACTACCGGGTGTTTTTGCACTGCCATTATTCGTCGATTTAAGTTGGCAAAGTGCGCTGTTAGTTGGTTTTGCTCTGAGCTTTTCAAGCACCGTATTTGCGGTAAAAGTTCTTGAAGAGCGCGGTGAAATGGCAAGCCTGCACGGTAAAATAGCCATTGGTATTTTAGTTATGCAGGATATATTTGCGGTTATATTTTTAGCGGTCAGTACCGGTAAGTTGCCGAATATTTGGGCCTTAGGGTTAATTATTGCCTTACCTTTATTTCGCCCTGTTATGTACTGGGTTTTAAACCGCTCTAAACATGGTGAATTACTGCCGCTATTTGGGTTTTTCTTTGCCTTAGTAGCAGGTTATAACGCCTTTGAATTTGCAGGTCTCAAAGGTGATTTAGGTGCTTTGATTGTAGGTATGATGTTCGCACCACACAAAAAAGCCGGTGAATTGTCTAAGTCATTGCTTAGCCTAAAAGATATATTGCTAGTTGGCTTTTTCCTAAGCATTGGTTTAAGTGCAGAGCTTACCGCCCACTCCTTAGTCGTCGCTTTAGTGCTGGTATTAATTATTCCAATTAAAACCCTGCTTTATTACATACTAACCAACCTATTTAAACTTCGTGCGCGTACCTCTTTGTTAACAGCATTTAGCCTAGCTAACTTTAGCGAATTTGGTTTGATTGTGTGTGCAGTTGCCGCATCTACCGGCATGGTTACCTCTGAGTGGCTTGCTGTTATTGCGATTGCGGTGTCGATCACCTTTGTAATTGCTTCTCCTTTAAATAAACGCTCTAACGAGCTATACGTTAAAATTGAACGCTTTTTATTAAAGTTTGAAAGCAAAACCCGCTTAGCTGAAGAGCTCCCAGTAAACTTAAATGACACAAAAATTGTTATTTTTGGTATGGGTAGAATTGGCACAGGTGCCTATGAAACAATAAACGCAACTCATCCGGATGTTGTTGCAGGTATTGATATTAAGCCTGAGGTAGTTGATAAGCATGTAAAGCGAGGTCGCCGAGTATTAATTGCCGATGCCACCGATCCTGATTTTTGGCAACGTGTTAACCACTCCCACGTTGAAATGGTAATGCTAACTATGCCTAAGCACATGCAAAATATTTTTGCCTTAGAGCAATTACAAGCATCGGGTTATAAAGGACAAGTAACGGCGATTGCCAACTACCCCGATCAGCAAAAAGAATTAGAAGAGATGGGAATAGACTCTACTTACAACTTTTACTTAGAAGCAGGTAGCGGTTTTGCAGAGCATGTAAAGCAAACCCTGTTTCCTTAATAGGGTTTAGATGCAAATAGATTGCATTTACATTCCTTTACATCTGCGTATTTTATTGGTTTAAATATAAGGTAAAATGTCAGTGTTGGTTTAGTAAAGCTAATACCTAAGTGTGTATTTAAATAAAATATACACAACTGGCCCCCTTACCTTTAATTAACCAATAAGATTCTCAAATTAGAGGGCCTACTCCCTCTATCAATAGGCTGTTACTTGCCCGTTACAGCCTATTTTAATTCTTTATTATCCCTTACACTTAGCACCTCAATTCATAAAAGATGTCAATAATGGATCCTCAACAACTTAAAGTCGCTATTAATACCATTATGCCGTTTGGTAAATATGCGGGACGTCCCTTACTTTTGCTGCCTGAGCATTATTTAGTGTGGTTTAAACAGCAAGGCTTTCCTGATAGCAAGCTCGGCTCTCAACTTGCAATGATGTACGAAGTGAAGCTTAATGGTTTAGAGCAAATGTTGATGCCATTACTAGAAAAAAATAGTAAATAAAATAGAACTTTTCTATAAGTGGCCTGTCTATCTATTTGCTACTTGTTGATTTTTTGGTTTTAAACCGCAAAAAAGCGCCTTTAAGGCGCTTTTTTATTGTGTGGGATTTAGTTGTCGAGCGTAATAATAAACTTAGCCCCACCAAGTGTTGAGTCTTCAATTGCGCACTGCCCTTTATGCCATGACACAATTTTACTTACTATCGCCAGCCCTAGCCCAAACCCTCCGGTTTTTTTATCACGACTTTTATCTAAGCGCGTAAACGGCTTAAATACTTTTTCGCGCTCAGAGAAGGCAATACCAGGGCCATCATCTTCAACCACTAGCAGTAACTTTTCATCGGCAGTACTTAAACTAATATGTACACTTTTCGAGGCATGTTTAAGTGCATTACTGATTAAGTTTTGCAGCACCCGCGACATAAAATGACTATCGCATGAGTAAATAAATTGAGTGGGGAGCGTTGTTGTTAGTTTAATACGGGTATCAAAGTTTACTTTTTCAATATTAGTTTTAATTAATGCAACGATATCACAAGGCGCTAATTGTAAACTAGGTTGCTGTGTGTCTAAACGGGCGTATTCCAACATTTCAGATACCAAGGACTCAAGTTCATGAATATCCATTTGCATGTCAGATAAATAGTGCTGTGCTTTGGTATCATGGGTTTTATCCTCGAGTATTGCAATAGCAAACTTCAACCGCGCTAATGGCGTTCTAAATTCATGAGATACAGAAGAGGTGAGCTCTTGCTGAGCACTCAGTAAAAACTCAATACGTTGCTGCATTACTTGCAATGTATCGGTGATGGGTAAGAAGAATGACTTTGAGCCATCGCTTAATTGAAAATCTTGCGAGCCGCCCACAGCCTCGCATGCATGACTCAGCTTTGCAAAGTCTCGCCACAACAAAAAGCTCCACAAACCTATTGGTAAACTTATAATAAACAACACCAGTAAATACGGTAACACAGTCCCTGAGCTGCTGTGTTTAACACCTACAGGGCCTACTTGTAGCAATTGTGAATTATTTAGCGTTACATACCAAACGATACGCTGCTGTTTATCATATAAATAAAGGTAATGGTTTTGAAATAGTTGTGCTTGCTGTTCTGGTGGGAGCACCAGATCTTGCTGGGCAATGACTTGGCTATCAAAATTATGTTTAAGCTGCTCAAGCCCATCTGGGGTTTGCGAAAGCAGCCATAAAGACTGCCCAAATTCGTCATCTAACAATACACTATGCTGAGATTCATCATAGGGCCAAAACTGCTCTATAACACCACTAACAATAAACAAAGAGGCAATAATATACACGTAAAGGCTTATAAATAGCTTTCCCATTAACCTAGCCTAATACCTTGCATTTATTACATATCCCACGCATCTGATACAAATAAATAGCCTTGCCCCCACACCGTTTTAATACGGTATGGTTTATCACTGTTATCACCGAGCTTTTTACGAATACGTGATACACGAACATCCACCGTGCGGTCTAACCCGTCGTACTCACGCCCTATCATATGTTGATGGACATGCTCTCGACTGAGCACTTCACCAGCATTTGAAGCCAATAACCACAGCAATTCAAATTCATGAGAAGTCAGGACAATTTCAACACCGCTTAGCTTTACAATGCGGCTGGTTTTATCTATTGATAAATCACCAAATTGAAGTTCTTCAATCGCTTTAACATTTGGCTGTCCACGGCGAAGCAATGCACTAATTCGAGCAAGAAGTACACGCGGCTCTGCCGGTTTTATAACGTAGTCGTCAGCCCCGAGTTCTAAGCCTATGACTTGATCAAAGTCTTCACCCTTTGCTGTTAGCATTAAAATAGGGAGAGTGTATTTATCGCGTACTTGTCGACATACGCTAAAGCCATCTTTTCCTGGCAACATTACATCTAAAATGATCAAGTCGACGTGGTTTTCACTAAGATAAGGGAACACTTCGTCACCGCGTTCTAAAACGTCAACTTCTAAGCCATTATGCTCAAGATAGTCTTTGGTTAATTGTTGCAACCCTAAATCATCTTCAACAAGTAATATCTTTGGCATTTACTGCTCCTAAATTAAAAAAAGCTCCAAGGTGAGCGTAGCCGATGTTTTTTCTTAGCGTATGCGGTTTGCACTTCTATTTGCACACTCGCTAACGATACACCTGTATGGGGATTAATCAGGGAGTATATGGTCTCCACCTGAACACGCGCTTTATAACTAAGTTGGCCTTTTTTGACACCTTGCCAGCATTGCAATTGTGTATCTTGTTGGTATAAACACACATCGCTAGCGGCTGACAGTTGCCACTTAAATTTTAACTCAAGATCACAAAATTCTTGTTGTTCGGAAACCACACAGACTTTGGGTGATACGTTAAGTGAAGAGGCTTTTGCAACACTAGCGTTGCTAAAAAATGAAGCTGCAAGCACAACCAACATAAAACACTTCATATTAAAATGTATGTTCGAATCCTATAAAGGCGGTCATTGAATAGTTATGTTCAAAAAGCGGGCTGCTATCCATTGCTGAATAATCATAATAGGCTAAATGAAAACGAAGCGCGTTGACTCCATCCACAGGCCAACGGGCGTCGATTTTAGCATAAGGTTGCCAACTACTACCAACTTCTATTTCACCGTGAATAGATTCAGCGCTATTTAAACCATAAAAGTAGTTATTTAGTTGGGCTGATTTGTAATTAACGCCTAACGTCGACTTTAACGTTAATTGCTTAAACTCATGGTGATATTGCCATTGCAACGATCCTCTGTAGCCATTATAAACACTGTTTACATCATGCAATAATTGCACAGAAAAGACTTGCTGCTGCTTTACAAAAAAATAGCTTATACCGGCATCAAGTGCGACTCGTCTTTTTTGTATATTATTTATGTTTACTTGACGCGGTGAATCAGAGTGTAGCGATTCTAATATCTCGTTCTCAGCGGTTGTTTTAAAGGGGAAAATATTTTGTGGATGCCAATCAATAAAAAAGCGTGACTCAGGGTTAATTTCTGACACAAAACTAACGTTATGTTGTTTGCTTTGTAAAAAAGAATAACCAAGACGGCCATTATCAAAAAACCAATTTTGACCATAATAGGCCACTTGCGGAATAACAACTAAGGGGATGTTATCTGCACCATACAGAGGATTTGTGATCACCCCAGCACCAACACTCACACTAAGATTAAGCTCATCAGTGGATATATGTTGCTGCTTCTGAGCAATTGCATTAGTGCTTAATAGCACTAATAACAGGCATATGTTTATTCTCAGATGGAACCGCATGAAGTTAATCGCTAGTTTATAAAGTGGCTTTGACCCTATAGTAGCAAGTAGTATGAACACAAGCTCTAGAGAGTTACAATCATTAACAAATTTGATACAAACAGAACACGTTTACATATCGGCCGCTATTTCGACCCGATTACGACCATGGGTTTTAGCTAAATAAAGTGCTCTATCTGCCTTTTCAACTAATAAACAGCTCTTACTGAAAGGTTCCATTAAAGCAATGCCGAAACTGGCTGAAATATTACGTTTATTATTACTGTCTTCTTTTTTACGAATCGTCAATTTGGCAATGCTCAAACGAAGCTGATTACAAAATGCCATCGCATCATTAATGCTTTCAAAGTAACCCGTAATACAAAATTCTTCACCACCAAAACGATAAGCTCTGTATTGCTCTTGTACACTATTTTGCACTTTTTGAGCGACTAGCTTGAGTACCTCATCGCCTTTTTGATGGCCAAAATCGTCATTAAAACGTTTAAAATGATCAATATCGAACATAATCAACACCGCTAATTTACCGTGTTCATTTTGTGAAGAGGCGTTCAAACAAAACTCAACAATGTCTGTGTCAAACTTACCGCGATTAAATAATCCGGTTAAGGAATCTTTATCAACCGCTTCTTGGGTCACGCTAAGCGCTTCTTTTAAATCTTTAATTTCGTTGTACGCTTGCGCTAATTTGGTTTGGAATCCACGAGCGTAATCTTGCATCGCAATTGATTCGTCAGTTAGGCGCTCAACGCAAGAAAGGATCTCATTAAATGAGTTAATACTAGAGAGCGTTTTTAATTCATTTTGTGAATCAACTAACGAGGTAGTAAAGCTTTTCGAATATTGAATGGAGTCACTAAGATCAAACTGCATTTGCTCTACGGTGCCATGAAACCTTTCAGACATTTGTTGAAAAAATGCAAGCTCTTCGTCATTAATATGCTTATTAAAAATTTCTTGGGCGGTTTGAGCTGAACACGTATTGTGCAAAGAGATGACTTTATCAAGCTCTGTGTTTAGTTGTGGGTTGTCGCCCTGTACATAACAGTACCAAATAGCATAATTTATTGGCGTTACAGGCATTTTGTATTTAACCATCAACGGAATGGCTTTTTTTAAACACTGGGCAGAATGAGCAAGTGAAACCGTATTATCCATAATTAAAACTCTTAGACATCACAAAAAAGATGTTAATAAACACATAAATATCAGCGGTTTATATTAACAGTTTTTTATCATCCAGCAAGCCTATATTATGTTTTCCCCCATATTTTGTGCAATATTCCAAAGCGCACTAATAGCAGGGTCGTTTAGTTCTTTATGTAATACAGCCAAACCAATTTTAAACCCTTGTGGTGGCTCGCCTTTATACTCTAAAACCTGAACCTTATCGTTAAGCGGACTATTATCGAGTACAGTTTTTGGGATCATGGCCACGCCTAACCCTAAACTCACCATAGATACCATAGCTTCATGCCCTGCCACTTGCGCGTAAATTTTTCCTTGCACATTATTTTTTCGCCACCACTGCTCCAACCTTTGTCTTGAAAATCCTTGTTCAGCAACAATAAATTCAAGCTCAGACCAATCAATAGTTTCGCTACTAGTGGCTAATTTTTCTGTGATCGGACATTGAATAGTGGGTGCAATTAATACCAATGGCGAGTAGCCAATATCTACAAATGCAATTTGTGCAGGTAATTTACTGGGTCTGGCTGCAATGGCCATAGATTCATGTCCATCTAACACTCGGTTAATAGCCAAGGCGGGATCGCCCGTATTTAAGGTAATTTCAATATGCTGATGCTGAGCTCTCAGTTGCTCTAAAATATGATGCAAAAAACTGTAGGATGCAGTAACGGAGCAATAAAGGCTCACATTGCCATAAATATGTTGTTGCGGTTCGTTTAAATTAGCCTTAAAGCGCTGCCAATTATTAAGCGTAGCACTGGCATACTCCTTAAATGCAACGCCTTCGCGGGTAAGCTTTACACTGCGATTATCACGCTGGAATAACATCACCCCTACTTCATCTTCTAACTGCTTTATATTACGACTTAAAGTGGGCGCACTTATGTGGCATAACTCACTGGCACGAGAGAAATGAAGCGTTTTTGCCAACGCCAAAAAGTAATTTAAATGCTTATGATCCATAACAACACCAGTATTTCATATTATGAAACACTTTAATTCAAATATATCATTTTACGCAAGAAAAGATTTTCCATATTGTTATTCCAAGCAAAGCAAAAGCAATGCATCTAACAAACTGAATTAATAGGAAACTTATCATGGCAAATTATTTTAATAGCTTACCTTTACGCGAACAATTAGCGCAATTGGCACAATGTGAATTTATGGGCGCAGACGAATTTAACGACGGTGTTGCTGCACTTAAAGGTAAAAAATTGGTAATTGTAGGCTGTGGCGCACAGGGCCTAAATCAAGGCTTAAACTTACGTGATTCTGGTTTAGATGTAGCCTATACACTACGTGATTCAGCCATTGCTGAGCGTCGTCAGTCATTCTTAAATGCATCTGACAATGGTTTTAAAGTGGGTACATATGAAGAGTTAATCCCAACAGCCGATGTAGTACTTAACTTAACACCTGATAAACAACATACTGCAGTTGTTAATGCCATCATGCCATTAATGAAACACGGCTCAACCCTTGCCTATTCACATGGCTTTAATATTGTTGAAGAAGGCATGCAAGTTCGTGAAGACATTACCGTTATTATGGTAGCACCAAAATGCCCGGGGTCAGAAGTACGTGAAGAGTATAAACGCGGCTTTGGCGTACCTACATTAATTGCGGTTCACCCAGAGAATGATCCTCAGGGCCATGGCTTGGCACAAGCAAAAGCCTATGCAGCAGGTACGGGTGGTCATCGCGCGGGGGTACTTAAATCATCATTTATCGCTGAAGTGAAATCTGATCTGATGGGCGAGCAAACTATTTTATGTGGCATGCTACAAACTGGCTCTATTTTATGTTTTGACAAAATGATTGAAAAAGGAATTGATGCCGGTTACGCCTCAAAACTTATTCAATATGGCTGGGAAGTGATCACAGAAGCACTTAAATATGGCGGTGTGACAAACATGCTTGACCGCTTATCAAACCCTGCAAAGATTAAAGCGTTTGAGCTAAGTGAAGAGCTTAAAGTGATTATGCGTCCTCTTTATAACAAACACCAAGATGACATTATCGATGGCACATTTTCACGTGTAATGATGGAAGACTGGGCAAATGATGACGCTAACTTACTAAAATGGCGTGCTGAAACTGCAGAAACTCATTTTGAAAAAACCCCTGCAGGCGATGTAGAAATTGCTGAGCAAGAATTTTTTGACCACGGTATTTTAATGGTGGCAATGGTAAAAGCGGGTGTAGAACTGGCATTTGAAACCATGACAGCGGCCGGTATTATTGCAGAATCTGCCTATTATGAGTCACTGCATGAAACGCCGCTGATAGCCAATACTATTGCACGCAAAAAGTTATTTGAAATGAACCGCACTATTTCAGATACCGCTGAGTACGGCTGCTATTTATATAACCATGCCTGTTTGCCGCTTCTACAAGAATTTATGCAAGGTATTGATACTGATGTTATTGGTAAGGGCTTAAATGAGCAAAGTAATCAAGTTGATAACCAAACTTTAATTCAAATAAATACGGCTCTACGTGAGCACCCTGTTGAGAAAGTAGGCGCAAAATTACGCGGCTACATGTCTGCAATGAAAAAAATAGTTTAACCCAAGGGTCCTAGAACTCTCACTTGTTAGAAACCAAGCCCACTTGCATTTTGCTTTGGGCTTTTTTAAGTGCAAATTAATCATCAATAGCTGAAAATAAATAATGTGCTAAAATAATTCCTCTCATTGCCTCAGTTGTAAATATAAGCATTATCATGACGATACAAAATCTCTCTATTACTCAAAAAATAACAGCGCTTGGAAGCATTATTGCTATTTGTGTTGCTGTATTAATTGGTTTGACGTCTTTGCATAACTCAAAAAATATCATTGAGCAACGCATGATCGAATCAGAACTGCCAAGTAAATTACAAACAATAAGTAATCATATTGGTGGCGAGATCAATGAACTTCTTGGGGCTGCAAAGCAACTTTCGGCCAATACCTATATTTTAAATTGGGCAAATACTGGCAACAACAACGACACGCTATTACTTAAAGAGCTCAATCGCTTGGTTGATCAATACAATCTTGCCACGGCTTCGTGGGCGAATAAAAACACCGCACAATATTGGAACCAAGATGGCTTTTTACGTGTTTTAAAAAATGATGCCGCAGATGGCTGGTTTTTTGCTTTTACTCAATCAAAGCAACCTTACTCAATTAGTATTTATCAAGAGTCTGAAAACGATGTAAAAATGTTTGTTAACCACCAACAGCCTAATGGTTTAGGCTTGGCAGGCTTAGCAAAAAGCATTACAGATATGCAAAAGCTGCTACAACAATTTAAAATTGAGCAATCAGGGTTTGTGTTTATTGCCGATAAAAACGGCTTAATACAGTTACATAAAGATGCAGACAAAGTCGCTAAGGTGAATATAGATAGTATTTACAGCGCTAATATTCATAACAAATTACTTGATAAAAATGGCTTCGCTTTAGAGGAAGTAAATATCAACGGGCAAGCCACACTCATTGCAGCTACACCGATTAAAAACACTGACTTATTTGTATTAGCTCAAGTCCCAAAAAGCGAAGTGTTTTCTAGTGTAAATATCCTAGAGTGGCAAATATTCACCTTCACTATCATCACTGCGCTAATCGCAAGCGTGATCAGTTACTTATTAGCTCGCTCTTTAGCTTCACCGTTATCAACAATGGCTGAGCTATTTTCGCGTTTAGGGCGTGGCGATGCAAACTTAGCCTATCGCTTACCAACATCTCCCCAACCTGAGCTAAATAATTTAACCACCGGCTTTAATCAATTTATTGAAAAAATAGAAACCGCTATTGTGCAAGTAGCCAATGAAAGCCATGGAATTCGCCACAGCTCAGATCATGTATTTGCGCAAGCCAAGCAAAACTCCTTAGCCCTTGATAAGCAAAAAGAGCAAACTATTTCAGTTGCAGCAGCCATTAATGAAATGGGCGCTACAGTGCAAGAAATAGCGCAAAGTGCTGCCAATGCAGCTAAGTTAACCAACGATAGCCGCGATAACACCAAGCAAAGCCATCAACAAGTGTTACAAAGCCAAACGACAATCTCAGCCCTTGCCAGCGACATTGACGGCATAACCGAGCAAGTTGCTTTACTTTCTAAAAAGACTATTGATATCGCTAGTATTGTGGATTCAATTAGAGGTATATCTGAACAAACCAACTTATTGGCACTTAATGCAGCTATTGAGTCTGCCCGAGCTGGTGAACATGGACGAGGCTTTGCTGTCGTTGCTGATGAAGTAAGAGCACTTGCAAATCGTACGTCGCAATCAACCACTGAAATTCAATCTATGATTGAAGAGCTCACTCAAATTTCAGATGATGTTGTAAATGATATCAGCCAATCAAAAAATAAAGCCCAACAAAGCGTTAGCGCAATGCAAAACTCGGTTGAGTTACTTAATAACATTACTGAAACAGCCAATGAAATTAACGATATGGCAACTCTAATTGCCACCGCTACAGAACAGCAAAATAGCGTTGTGAATGATGTGGGTCGTAGTATTGAGCAAATAAGTGAGATCAGTGATAAATCAATGAGTGAACAAATCAATACCGAGCAAGCAATTCGTGATTTAGCCACCAGCGCACAGACACTTGATGCACTCGTTGCTACGTTTAATCAGCAACGTTAGATAGAGTGTTAGATTAAAAAATAACCTCTGTACAAAATAACCACTATACTTAAGTGTTTTTTTTACAGAGGTGTATATGAATACTCTCCAAGGTAAACATTATTTACTGATTGTGCCTGATGGCTCTGTGTGCTTGTAGCACCACAGATAACGCCAATATAAGTGTGCCAATCCCCACTATTACTCCTCCCATGCAATTACAACAGCAGCTTGTAGAGTCTGAGCAACAAATATTTCAACACGACGACGGCCTCAAACAGCAATTAAATGCTTACGTACAATCGAGTAAATCAGTTGATGAAATTACCTATAGTGTACTTAGTTTTTTACTCACAAATGGTGATAACTCACTATCTTATCAATCTACCAGCACTCAAACTGCGTCACAAAGCTATCAAAATTTAAATGCCAATTGTCTTTCACTCTCTATTTTAGCGTATAGCTTGGCCAAACATTTAGGCCTTAAGGCCCGCTTTCAAAAAGTACACATTGCGGAGTATTGGTCACTAAATCAGGGGTTTAATTTACTCACTGGGCATATCAACCTTGCTATAGACAATAAAACGAAACTCAAAGACAGCTCACTTGTTTATCAGCGTAATAAGCGTTAATTATTGATTTTGACCCCAATAGCCGACAAGCCCGTTTTGCAACCTCATTGCTTTCAAAAAAAAGGGTAACCGCCATGTTTTATAATAATAACGGGGGTGAGGCACTGGTAAATAAACACTTTGATTTAGCGTTTAGCTATTTCAAAGCAGCAATCAATAAGGACGCTTCATTTAGTGCTAGCTGGGGCAATTTAGGGGTACTCTTTAAACAATTAGATGATTTAAAGCAAGCGGAGCAAATGTACCGCTATGCTATTGACTTAAATACTGATAATAATACTGCACAAGGTAACTTAGCATTATTATACACACTCACAGATAGAGTGGCCGAAGGCGAAAAGCTATTAGCTGAGCTTGACAGAAAACGCCAAGAAAACCCTTACTATCATATCTCGCTTGGTAACAGTGAGTATGTAAGTGGTAATTTTACAAGTGCAATTAGCCACTATAAAAAAGCTAACGCTATGTCACCAACCTTACATGAAAGCCACTTTGGACTGGCGCGAAGTTACTTTGAGTTAAATAATATAGCTAGGGCGGAATTTCATTTGCGTAAAGCCAGAAAAAAGCAGACTTTACACATGACAAACAACGCTATGATAATAAACTCATCGCATTAAAATCACTTATCGTTAAGGCGAATCATTATTAAATTATTTAGTTTAACCTGCATTGTATTTTTTATAAGTTGGAGTGGACTCTCAAAGCCGATTGAGCCGCAGTTATTCACTGATTTAACAACGCTAACCAGCCCTAAATTAGCAGGCAGAAAAACGAATAGTCACTCGGCTTTACTCACCAGAGAATATTTAAAAGCACGCTTTAAAGAGCATCAACTAACGGTTATTGAACAACCTTTTACTTATCCATCAGGGCTGTTTTCTAAGGCGCAAGGCGTAAATATTGTTGCGACCAAAACAGCAAAAAATTTGCCTGTTATTGTTATTACAGCGCATTACGACCATTTAGGCCTAAAAGCCGGAAAATTACATCCTGGTGCTAACGATAATGCCTCGGGTGTTGCCGTATTACTATACTTATCGAACGCTTTACAGATGCAATCATCCTATGGTTTTGTGTTTGTTGCAACAGACGCTGAAGAAAACGGTTTACACGGCAGTGAGCACTTTGCCAAAACAATGCGCCAGTCTCCTATTGCTTTAAATATTAACTTAGATATGTTGGCAATTAAAAAATCACATAAGCGGTTATACGCGCTAACAAGTCGTTCGTTAAAAGGTCGACTCACTCCACTATTTAGCCAAATAAAAAATACGAGTGTCGAATTAAAGCCCGTTTACTCATCACGAAAAATGAGCAGATTAACCAACACGAAACAAATAGACTGGCACAGAGCCAGCGACCATTATTCATTCGCTAAACAAAAAATTCCGTATGTGTACTTTTCGATGGGCGCCGATAACTATTATCACACAGCAAAAGATACGCTCGAAAATATTAACACTACTCTTTATCAAGAAGCGGTATTGCTAATTGAGGCATTTATTAATCAGCTTTTGACAAACCCTGAGGTATTCAGTCCCCCCTTAAAAGCAGCAACGTAAGCCTCTTTTTTTGCCCGTGGAAGTTTTTTAATCGCATATTCTAATTTACTTGCGTCGCTTTTAGTCCCAACTTGTTGCTGATGAATGAGCACCAGCGGTCCTTTCCCTTTGAGGTTTTTTGCCCCTTTACCCGCTTGGTGCGTTGCTAAACGACGCGCTACATCAACTGTAATGCCGGTATACCAATGACCAAACCGTGTTTGCACAATATACAGTGACCAAACAGCCGGTTTACTTTTACTATTGCACAACTCATCGTTTAAACTTTTTTGATTATTAATGGTCAAAACCTCGCCTTAACGCGCTAAACAAAAACAATTACTCAAAAGGGTTTTACCTTGAGTGACTAATCGGTATCATGCAGATTATAAAAAATAAGGATCACAACTAACAATGCAGTCGTTAAAAACTTTTTCTCTTTGGCTTATTGTCGCTTTAACGCTTAGTTCAGCCGCAGGTTGTTCTAGCTGGGTGTACAGAATCAACATCCCTCAAGGTAACTTTTTAGAACAATCAGACGTTGATAAGCTTCGCGTTAATATGACTCGCGAGCAAGTAATTTATGTACTAGGCAGACCGATTGCCGAAGACGCCTTCGATAAAAATACTTGGCGTTACGTTTACAGCTTTAATAAAGGGCGCGCTAATGAACAATATAAATCATTAGTATTAAACTTTGAAAATGAAAAGTTGGTAACGGTATCTGGTGACTATGAGCAACCAGAAAACTTTACAACCCCTTTAGAGCAATAAGCCATTTGGGTTTAATTTAAAAAGGTGAGCATGGCTCACCTTTTTTGTATCTAGCGTTCTAACGGTCGGCCACCAGTTACTTTATTTGCGCGGCCCTCTTCTTTGGCTTTTTCGGCGCGCTTTCTGCGGGCATCTTTAGGGTCGGCAATTAATGGGCGGTAAATTTCAACTCTATCGCCGTCTTTAAGTTCATGGTTAAGCTTTACCGTTCTGTTCCATACACCTAAAGTTAAAGCGGTTGCATCAATCTCAGAGCACTTCTTAATAATACCTGATTGGATCACTGCTTGCTCTGCGGTGGTACCTTGGAATACTTCTATATTTAACGTGGTTGCTTTCGTTGGCAACGCAAACACAATTTCAATATTGATCATGCACGCTCTCCATATACCGCTTTTGCACGTTGAGTAAAGGCACTCACCATATTTTTAGCCACATCATTAAAAATTTTACCAAACGCAAGCTCTATTAACTTACTAGAAAATTCAAAGTCTAGCTGTAAATGTACTTTGCACGCATGTGCATCTAATTGCTGAAAATGCCAACGACCTTGTAAGGTTTTAAAAGGCCCATCAACTAAGCGAAGCATCACCGTTTGCTCATCAATTAGCGTATTTTCAGTGGTAAACCATTTTTTTATGCCGGCTTTAGATATTTCTAAACTGGCGGTCATGTTATTATCATGCTGCTTAATAATTTTTGAGTCTGAACAATTAGGTAAAAACTGCGAATAAGCTTCTACATCATTGACTAGATCAAACATCTCTTTAGTGCTGTACATAACCAGCGCACTTTTTTCTATTTGTGGCATACTCACTCCCAACTGTGTGCAGGAATTTTAGCAAGCTTTGTGCGTTTCCCCAAACTTTCATCGCGCTTAAATGAATCCTTCGCTTTTGCATGTATAATTTAAAAAAATCGATGTAAAACATCTCGTATAACGTATATTATAGGGCACTATGGCTAAGAAAAATTCATCAAAATCGACAAGTAATACCATCGCGCTAAATAAAAAAGCGCGACACGAGTATTTTTTACACGACAAGTTTGAAGCAGGTATTGAACTCCAAGGCTGGGAAGTAAAAAGTATCCGAGCAGGTAAAGTAAATATCTCTGAAACTTATATTCATCTTAAAAACGGTGAAGCGTTTTTATTAGGCAGCACAATCCAGCCTTTAAATAGTGCATCAACCCATGTTATTTGCGACCCGCTGCGTTATCGTAAATTATTACTAAGCAGACGTGAACTTGACCGTTTGGTTGGTGCAACCGAGCGTGATGGTTATTCATTAATTGCCACAGCTATGTATTGGAAAAAATGCTGGGTAAAGCTTGAATTCCATTTAGCGAAAGGTAAGAAAATGCATGACAAACGTGAAGACGGTAAAAATAAAGATTGGTCCCGTGAAAAAGAACGCTTAATGAAACATAAAGTTTAAATAAAAACGCCTAACATCATGTTAGGCTTTTTTTTGTTAAATTTTTAGGAAAATACAAATTATTACAAATTAAAGTCGCTCGGCGTTTTGTTTATCAATAATAACTAAATCACGTTACAGCGCCAAATAGCGAGCATCCTATCGTTTACCTTTATTGAGAATAATCAGTACATATTAGTGCAGATAACAAAATCATCTTTGCGGCCAATTGATAACATTTAAGTTACATGGTATTAATAATTAGACTTGTAAAACAAGTAAATTATAACATATCAACAAGGACTTAAGGATGAAGCAATCAATTGCATTTACACCAAGCTTAATCATCGGTGCTACTATCGCATTGTCAGCAGGTTTTAGCACAACGACTTATGCTGCACAGCAAACTGCAGAAAAAGTAGAACGTATTCAAGTAACAGGCTCTCGTATCAAGCGTTCGGACATCGAAGGCCCGTCTCCAGTACAATCTATTAATAAAGAAGACATCGAAAACATGGGTTATGACAACCTACAACAGCTTCTTGAAAGAATGCCTGTTGCAGGTAATGGTACCTTTTCAACCCGTGGTAATAACCAAGACTCAACCGCAAATGGCTCAGCTGCCGTCAGCCTTCGTGGCTTAGGCGCCGATGCTACCTTGGTACTTATTAATGGTCGTCGTGTTGCAATCAGCGCATTTGCTGAAGGGATCACCAACTCATTCGTTGATATCAACAGTATTCCTGTTTCAGCAATCGAACGTATTGATATTTTAAAAGATGGCGCCTCAGCAATCTATGGCTCTGATGCTGTAGCGGGTGTTGTAAACGTTATCTTGAAAAAAGATATTGACGGTATTGAAGTAAACTTAGGTTACGGCGGCACAGATGGCCCTAACTATGAAGAAACTACAGCCAGTATTGTTTGGGGTACTACTAGTGCAAAAAGTAGCGCATCCGTTATTATTGATTACTTTAAAAACACCTCTTTATCATCAGATGAAATGGGGCGTTTAGGTACTGCTAATCAATCTCCATATGGCGGTGAAGATTTTCGTTCATCACGTGGCTTCCCAGGCTACTTTTATGTTGATGGCGTTAAAACAATTGACCCTGCGTGTCCTGCAGAAAATGCAACATCAAGTGGCAGTTGTTTATTTGACTATGGTCCATTTGGCTATATTGCACCGGCATCAGAACGTGTAGGTGCTATTTCACAATTTGAATACCGCTTTGATAATGGCATAACGGGCTTCTTAGAAATGGCCGTTCAGCATAACAGCTCAATTGCAGCAGGTGCCCCAACGCCACTTGATGAAGATGCGGGTTTAACAGTACCAGGTAGTCACCCTAATAACCCATTCGGCCAAGATATTGAAATAGGTCGTTACAGAACCGTAGATGCGGGTGCGCGTCAATGGGATATCGAATCAGACACATTACGTTTTGTTGCCGGTTTAAAAGGTGAAATAAACGATTGGAGCTGGGAAACAGCGGTACAAAAAGGACGTAGTAAGTCGTTACAAACAGGCAATCGCTCACAAGGTTGGGTACGTACCGACTTCTTACAGCAAGAAATTGACGCTGGTAACTACAACCCATTCGGCGGCACTTACAACGATCCGGCTGTAATTGATAGAATTACTACGAGCTTGGTTCGTCAAGGCGAGTCTCATATGACGTCGTTCGATGCTAACATTTCAGGTGAAGCATTTAGCTTTGGTGATGATGTTGTCATGATGGCGGCCGGTATTGAATACCGCGAAGAGGACGTAACGGATACGCCAGATGATCAATTCCAACGAGGATTAATCTTTGGTACCGAGTCTGTGTCAGCTGCAGCAGAGCGTGACCAATACGCTGCCTATGTAGAGTTTTCAATTCCACTTGCTGAGAACTTAGAGCTACAACTTGCTGGTCGTTACGATGATTACAGTGACTTTGGTACCACAACCAACCCTAAAGTTGCTTTACGCTGGGCACCTACAGATGAAATCACAGTGCGTGGTTCTTGGGCGCAAGGCTTTAGAGCTCCGTCACTTGCACAAGTAGGTTTAGGGCCATCTCAAGAGAGCCAGTTCTTTATCGATAATTACCGTTGTGACGCAACGGGTAAAGATTGTGATGCACTAGATTACAACATTGAATTTGCCGGTAACCCTGACTTAGAGGCTGAAGAGTCTGAATCTTGGAACGTCGGCTTTATTTGGGCACCTACAACTGACTTTGGTTTGAGTGTAGATGTATGGAGTATCACCCAAGACAATAAAATTGATGAGCAAGAGTTTGGTCCAATTTACAACTCAGAGTGTAATAACCAAAATAGTACCGTATGTGTTCGCTTACCACCATCAGGTACAGACAGCCTAGGAACTATTCAAAAGATTTTTAGTACTTTTGAAAACGTGTCATCACAAGAAGTTTCGGGCGTTGATATTTCAGCAAACTACAATCACTCACTGGATGATTTAGGCTTACTAAAATTCAATTTAGAATGGGCTTATCAAGATAAATTTGAAAAAGACGGCCGCGATTATACCGGTGAATATGGTTACCCAGAGCACCGCTGGATTTTCTCAACTAACTGGGAAATTGGTCAGTTCAACACAAACATGAACATTAGTTATGTGGGTGAGTTTGAAGATACGCCAGATATTGACTTCGATGGTAACTTAGACTTCGATAGTAATACATCGCGTACTGTTGATTCACAAGTACTGGTAGATTTACAAACATCATACCGTATTACTGAGTCAGCTAAAGTATCGCTAGGTGTGAACAACTTATTTGATGAAGAGCCACCGTTTGCAATTGGTGACGGTGATTCAGATCTGTATGGTTACGCATCGGGTGTACATAACCCTCGAGGTCGTTATATTTACACTAAAGTGAGCTTTTCGTTTTAATTAAAAAGCAATAAAAAAAACCGCCAATATGGCGGTTTTTTTATCTTAAACTAAAGAGCTAAATTATAGCTCGCCTTCGTTTTCAGATAAGAATTTAGCTACGCCTTCAGGGCTTGCGTCCATTCCTTTTTTACCTTCAGTCCAACCAGCAGGACATACTTCGCCGTGCTCGCTGTGGAATGCTAGTGCATCAACCATACGGATCATTTCGTCGATGTTACGACCCAGTGGTAAATCGTTCACTACTTGGTGACGTACGTTACCTTCTTCGTCGATTAAGAAAGAACCACGAAATGCAACGCCGGCTTCTGGGTGCTCAACGTCGTATGCTTTACAGATTTCGTGTTTAACGTCTGCAACTAGTGCGTATTGAACTTTACCAATACCGCCGTCTGCTACAGCCGTGTTACGCCATGCGTTGTGTGAGAACTGTGAATCGATTGAAACACCAATTACTTCTACACCACGTTTTTGGAATTCTGCATAACGCTTATCAAAAGCAATAAGCTCAGAAGGACATACAAAAGTGAAATCTAGTGGGTAGAAAAAGATTACTGCTTTTTTACCTTTGATTTTTTCGTGAAGGTTATAGCTATCTACAATCTCACCGTTACCTAGAACAGCTGCAGCGGTAAAGTCTGGTGCCTGGCGGCCTACTAATACACCCATTTTATTCTCCAAATATTTTGAGTTTATTGTCAATTGCTTACGCAATACTGATTACTAATATGGGCACTAATTTTAAAATTACAATAGCAACCATATTTAATTAAACGTTATTCTATGGGTATCAAAAATAAATTAACAATCGTATTTATAGATAGCATCGTTCTAAAATAGCGAACGCTTGATAAATGGACTGATTTTTAATCATAAAAAACCTGCTTAAAGCAGGTTTTTTTACTAATCCATAATATCGCTAGGCATATCACCGCGAATATGTTGCCATATTTCACCGGTTTGATGACCATATTTACGCATCATGAATATTGCACCATCATGCTCTTTATTCTCAGCAAGCTTTGTTAAGTCTTTATAAAACTGGCGTGCAAGCTCGCGAGTGCGAGGATCTGAAAAGTAATGACAACCAATCTTAGAATAAAAACCTTTAAAGCCATTAAGGATGAGCACATAAATGCGATTGTTACCGGCAACAGCTAATTCATGATGAACTTTATAATCATAATCTGCAAACGCTTGCGCGCTGTCTTCTAATTCATCGCTTTGTGATAAAATTTCGATAACACGCTCTGGTGCAAGTTTTATAGCTGCACGGGTATAAATTGCGCTGATATTAGTACGTGCTGAAAGTAACTGATCGGTTAGCTCTGGCATTTTATCTTCATCTAAACGTGCCAGTGTTTCAAGGATATTTAATCCTGAGGTTTCCCAAAAATTATTAACGCGAGTAGGTTTACCATGTTGTATTGTTAACCAACCGTCTCTGGCTAATCGTTGTAATACTTCACGTAATGTGGTTCTAGTAACACCAATTAACTCTGAGAGTTCACGCTCAGCAGGCAGAATTGAACCTGGAGGGAAATCACCATTCCAGATTGACTCTACTATATATTCTTCAGCAAATCCTGCTGGGCTTTTCGCTTTAAAAATTCTCATTCAATTCCTACTCGAATTAATTCACATCACATCGCTACATACGATTAACTGACTGATTGTACCAGACAAGCCACAACTAACAAGTAAAGTAAGTTAAATTACCTAGGTATGTTATTAAAAAGGCAACTTTACTTGTATGATTCGCTAGTTTTACCGATAGGTTTTAAACACAATATGAATGCCAACCTATTATTCATACCAGACACTTTGACTATTATTATTTAGTTGTTTACACCCTCTATAAGCTGGACTAAGTTAATGACATTAACCAGACTATTAAACGCCTTCCTAGGGAAAAATCATGCAACAGAGTGTCCCATCTGCAATATTTATAAATTTTTTAGGTAAAGCACCTCAATGGTATAAATACACCATTATTACATTTTTAATAATTAACCCGCTGCTGTTTCAATTAAACCCTTATTTGTCTGGCTGGGTACTGGTTATTGAGTTTATTTTTACACTGGCCATGGCGCTCAAGTGTTACCCACTGCAACCTGGTGGTCTACTTGCCATTGAGGCACTATTAATTGGTATGACATCAACCATGCAAGTTGAACATGAAATAGCACAAAACCTAGATGTGCTTTTATTACTTATTTTTATGGTTGCCGGTATTTATTTCATGAAAGATCTGCTGCTGTATATTTTTACCAAGTTAGTGGTTTCAGTAAGAAGTAAGACCGTTTTATCGCTTGCCTTTGCAATAGCTGCTGCGTTTTTATCAGCTTTTTTGGATGCCCTGACTGTAATGGCGGTTGTTATTGCGGTGGCCATGGGCTTTTATAGTATTTATCACAAGGTGGCTTCAGGAAAAGATTTTATCAGTGAGCACGATATTAACGATGATAACCAAGTAAAAGAGGTAAACCGTCAAGAGCTTGAAGAGTTTCGTGCTTTTTTACGTAATTTACTCATGCATGCCTCGATTGGGACCGCACTTGGCGGCGTGTGTACTATGGTTGGTGAACCACAAAACTTAATTATTGCAGAGCGAGCAAGTTGGCTATTTGGTGAGTTCTTTTTAAGAATGCTGCCCGTTTCTTTACCCGTGCTTTTTGCGGGCTTATTAACGACCTTTTTATTAGAAAAAACAAAAACCTTTGGCTATGGGGCAAAACTGCCAGAAACAATCCATGCTATTTTAAAAAACCATGCACAAACACTTGATAAAAAACGCACCAAACGCGATAGAGTTAACCTCACAATTCAAGCACTTATCGCTATCTGGTTAATTACTGGCTTAGCGTTACATTTAGCAACCGTGGGCTTAATTGGTTTATCGGTCATTATTTTAGCCACGTCGTCGGCCGGCATAATAGAAGAGCACCAACTCGGTAAAGCCTTTGAAGAAGCCCTCCCCTTCACGGCACTGCTTTGTGTATTTTTTAGTGTGGTTGCAGTAATCATCGATCAACAACTCTTTACTCCTGTGATTACTTGGGTACTAACATTTGAAGGGCACTTACAATTGGTGATGTTTTTTATCGCTAACGGATTGCTTTCAATGGTCAGTGATAATGTATTTGTCGGCACTGTATATATAAATGAAGTTGCTGCAGCTCTAAAAGCAGGTCAAATAACTCGAGACCAATTTGATTTACTTGCAGTGGCGATAAACACCGGCACAAACTTACCCAGCGTGGCCACCCCTAATGGTCAAGCTGCTTTCTTATTCTTACTGACATCAACACTAGCTCCCGTGTTACGCCTATCTTACGGTCGAATGGTGTATATGGCTTTACCTTACACTTTTGTGCTTACCTTTGTTGGGTTAAGCGCGACTTATTTTGGCTTGAGTGAAATAACCAGTTTGTTTTATGACTGGGGGATAATACAACACCACATCCCTGTAGCGAATTCTGGGCATTAAGAGCTTCCCCGACTTTGAGGAGCTAGGAAATTTCATAGCTCCTCCCTTTTACTTGCTCCGCTGTTTATCCTACGTCATAATCTAAGCCCTTATTTAAATGCGGATTTGTTATGAACTGGCTTGCTAATCTAAGTACTCAACGTACACCTTGGTTATTATTCAGTGGGATTGTTTTTCTGCTTGAAGTCATCGCGCTCTTTTTTCAATACAATATGGGGTTAGCGCCATGTATTATGTGTATTTACCAACGCACCGCGGTATTAGGTTTACTTTTTGCAGGTATTATTGGCGCCAGTAAACCAAACAACCTCGTAGTCCGTATTGTTGCCTATACAACATGGGGGATTTCAAGTGTATGGGGGTTACTAATAGCTCGTGAACACATTGAAATGCAAACAACCACTGACCCCTTTGCATTTAGCTGTGAGTTTGAGCCGAATTTTCCAGAGTTTATGCCATTACATCATTGGATACCGCAATTTTTTGAGGCAACCGGTGATTGCGGAAACATAGATTGGCAATTTGCTAGCTTAAGTATGCCAGCATGGATGGAAATTATTTTTGTACTCTTTACCGCCACACTGTTTATATTAGTGGCCAGTCGATTAATTACTAAAAAGTCACTTTAATATGTTTACTTTTTTTTCAAGCCAAGTTGATGAGCTTAAACACTTAAAAGTTCGTCAACGACAAACTGTTATAGCGATCTCGTTAAGTATGCTCTCTCCTAGTGACAGAGTGTTAATGCGTATTGTGAAGCTTATGCTACTAAGCCCATTTTTTTTAATATTTACCCTTTTTGAAGGATGGCTACTAGTGCCCTTTTTAATTGTGGCTGGTTTAAGCTACCCGCTACTAACCGCCCCCGTAGATGTTAATTTTGCTAAAAAGCACCTTGGTGCTGCCTTAAAACAGTTTGATCAGGGCGCATAGCGCCCTTTTAAGTTAAAACGCCACCTTTCCATTAAGTTTGGCTAGCATTTTTTTACCCACCCCTTTTACTTTAGCTAGATCTTCAAGTGATGCGAAATCACCATTAGCTTCTCTATAATCGATAATTGCCTGTGCCTTTTTCTTACCGACACCTGGTAACTTGATTAACTGTTTTAAATCAGCAGTATTAATATTAACCATGGCTGATTGCATCTGCTCTGATAGCATATCGCTTTGCGCAAAGGTGGTACCCATAGGTAATAAACATAAAGCAGCTGCTAACGAGATTATTTTAATTAATTTCATACTATTTCCTTTTGCGTTCCTACATGAACATTCATTGATTACTTACACCCAGCACTTTTAGATAACGTTGTGGTTACTAAGTACTAACGGTAACAATCACTCCTTGCGACTCCTTTACTGCAACGCGTTATAAAGTGACTTAATAAATAAAGTAGAGTTACTCTTTATTGTCAACCAAGCTGCAGATAAACTAAGGCTAAAGCTTGCAAAACCACGCGCAAGCTTGTACTGTATATAAAAACAGTAATCTAATGATTTAAAATAATCATATTGCCACGTAAGTAAGCAGGAGAAATCATGGCTGTTGTTGTTAAATATGTTGTAGAACGAAACGGAGTCGAGCGCATGACGTTTACTACTAAAAAAGAAGCTGATGCCTATGACAAAATGCTCGATATTGCCGAGTCACTAGAACTCATGCTTGAAAAAGTAGATGTGCCACTAAGTGAACAACAAGTTGAGTCGCTTGCACTTGAGATTGCGAAAAGTAAAGACGACTTTATGGCGGTACTTAAGGGGGCTAAAGAAGTACCTGCAAAAGCTAAAAAAGCAAAGTCAGATAACGTTGCTGATATAAAAGATAAAGCAGCGAGCTAATCTAAAAAATAGTATGCAGCTTATAAGCCGCACTACTAATTTATGAAACTGAATTCGTGATTCGTATTCAGTTTTTTTATGTCTTTAAGTAATAATAACGAGAAGCGAGTAAGACATCACAATTTGCTATTGTTACAAGTCAGTCAATAAAAAAATGCCAACCAGTTAAACTGGTTGGCATTTTTTTTAAACCAAAACTTTACGTTAGCTAATCACTTACAATGACGATTCAACTTCATCAAACAGATCAGTAATTTCTTTTTTCGGTTCAGCTGTTACGAGGCTTCCTACCACAATAGCAATACTCGCTAAAATGAAGCCTGGGACGATTTCATAAATTACACTGCTTAAGCTCTCACCATTAATGGTAATAGGCGCATAAATCCATACAAGCACTGTTAAAGCACCAATAACCATACCGCTAATAGCCCCTTTTAAGTTCATACGTTTCCAGTAAAGACTAAATAAGACAAGAGGACCAAATGCAGCACCAAAACCAGCCCACGCGTTGCTAACTAGATCAAGTATTGAACTATTACGGTCATACGCTAGGTAAATAGCAAATAACGCAACCAGTATTACGCTAATACGCCCTACTAATACCAGCTCAGTTTGAGAGGCATCACGGTTTAAGTAAATCTTGTAGAAGTCTTCAGTTAACGAACTTGAACACACCAATAATTGCGATGAAATCGTACTCATAATCGCAGCTAAAATAGCAGCCAGTAGGAAACCTGCAATTAACGGGTGGAAAATTAATTCAGCCAATACTAAGAAAATTGTTTCTTTATCGGCAATTGGCATTTGATTTTCAATCATGTATGCAGCACCGAATAAACCGGTAAATACTGCACCAATGGCAGATAAGGTCATCCAAGACATACCAATACGACGCATGGTTGGCATTTCTTTTACTGAACGAACAGACATGAAACGAACAATAATATGAGGCTGACCAAAGTAACCTAAACCCCATGCCATTGCAGAAATAATAGCAATGGTAGAACCACCTGCAAACCAGTCAAGCATACTTAAAGAATGAATTTCGCTTGCTTTAGGCGAGCTTAGTAACTGCTGATAATTTGCATTTGCTAAGGTATCCATAAATGGTTGGTCAAGCATCATATAAGTGGCAATTGGCACTGCTAACAACGAAATAAACATGATACAGCCTTGCACAAAGTCTGTAAGGCTAACCGCTAAAAAACCACCAAATAAGGTATAAACCACTACCACACCTGTGGTGATGTATAAGCCCATTTCGTAGCTCATTTGAAATGAGTTTTCAAATAACTTACCACCGGCAACAACACCCGATGAAGTGTATAAGGTAAAGAAAACAATAATTACTATTGCAGAGATAACACGTAGTATATTTTTGTTGTCATCAAAACGGTTTGCAAAGTAATCAGGAATAGTAATGGAGTCATTGGCTTTTTCAGTATAAACACGCAGCCTTGGGGCGACCAGAAAATAGTTTGCCCATGCACCTAATACTAAACCAATTGCAATCCAAACTTTACTCAACCCAAATAAATACATTGCACCAGGTAGGCCCATTAATAACCAACCACTCATGTCTGATGCACCCGCTGATAAGGCCGCAACACTGGGGGCTAAATTACGACCACCAAGCATATACCCTGAAATATCACTGGTAGATTGCTTATATGCGTATAGCCCTATTCCTAGCATTACAATAAAGTACAATGCCAGTGAAATAATCATTCCTGTTTCCAAATTCGCCTCCACTTAAAAAAGTAATAACAGGCTTGTAATCCAAATAATGACTCTTGAGATTTTATAATTAAGACAGTATTGGAATAAAAGCTTTCTAGCCAACTATAACACGGTAATTGCTAATAACTCCAACCCGCTAATTTAAGTAGATAAAAAACCATCTATTCGCTCGCTTTTAAAACAAATAGAATTAAAAACAATGAGTTTAGATTAATAAAAATCACCTAAGCCATGATATTTTATTAATAATAATTCATTTTACCGATGCTATTTTGAATGTTTTCCAATATATTATTACAATGTTAATCAATTTCTACTGTTTCGGAATCTTGTATGTATTTTTACGCTGCTCGCCAACCTATTTTAGATCGCAATAAGGAACTAATTGGCTACGAGCTTTTATTTCGTGATGGAGTAGATAACGTATTTCCGAACATTGACGGCGACGAAGCAACGTCTCGACTGATTGAGGGCAGCCAGTTTAATTTTGGTCTTGAAGATTTCACCGATAATAAACCCGCTTATATTAACTTTACTTTAGACACCTTATTAAAAGGCTACCCCACGCTGTTAGACAAAAACGGAGTTGTGATTGAAATACTAGAGACCGTTCAGCCAGGAAAACGTCTGCTAGCAATAGTTAAAGACCTAAAAGAGAAAGGGTACACACTCGCCCTAGATGACTATGCCCATCAACCGGTATGGCGTCACTTTTATCCGTTTATTGATATCATTAAAGTTGACTTTTTAACGTGCGATATGGAAACCGTTAAAACGATCATTAAGGACTTAAAACCTTACCCACATATCAAATTACTTGCAGAAAAAGTTGAAACTTACGAGCTTTACAACCAAGCTTTTGAGCTCGGCTTTGAGTACTTTCAAGGCTTTTTCTTTTCAAAACCCGAGATGGTGCAAAGTAAAACCTTACCGCCATCTGGCATGGCACTGGCTGAACTACTCTATGAAACATCCAGTGTAGAAATGGATCTTAAGAAGATCACCGATGTATTTGAGCGTGATGTTAACTTATCTTACAAGCTCTTGCGCTATTCAAACTCAGCAGCATTTACCCGCCGCTTTGAAATAGATACTATTAAACAAGCACTGATTGTCTTAGGTGCCAATGAAATCAAAAAACTACTATCTTTGCTATTTGCAGCACAAGTATCTGCAGATAAGCCATTAGAGCTTATTAGACTGTCGCTAACACGGGCACGTTTTTGTGAGTTGTTAGCTATTTCACATAACAAACTTAAAGATACAGGTATGGCGTTCTTAACCGGCATGATGTCGCTTATGGATGCGATATTAGATGAAGAAATGGACAGCATAATGCTTAAATTGCCTCTGTCTAATGAGATAAAAACAGCGCTGTTAAAAAATGAAGGACTACTTGCTGAATACTTAAACTTGGTCACTCTGTATGAGCATGGTGATTGGCAAGCTGCAAACGACAAAGCTCAGCAACTAAACTTAGGTGATGAAGTGCCTGATGCATATCACGAAGCTCTCAGCTGGGTTAGTGAGCAAATGCAGGTGATGATTGATAGCTAAATAAATTATTACTAATTAAGAAAAAACGCCAGCATTTGCTGGCGTTTTTGTTTTAATTAAAGGCTTTCTAAGAAATCTTCATCAAAATCTTCAGGCTCTTCTTTTATTGGCGGATTACCATCAAATAGCTCGTATAATTGACGCTGAAAGTAAATGTCTTTAATAAACAAGTAGGGGTCTAACGAATCATTCAATAAACCTTCCTGAGCCATTAATGACGCACGTGCTTCAACTGCTTTTAGTGCAAACACTAAAATAGTTTGTGGTGTAGTCAGTGCTATTTCAGGCAGTACAAGGTTATCAACAACATCACCGGTTAGGTTACGTGCGGTAGATGGCCCCATTGCTGGGATCATTAAATAGGCACCATCACCTACCCCCCAAACACCTAATGTTTGACCAAAGTCTTCATCGTTTACCTCAAGCCCAAGTGAGCTGGCTACATCAAAAATACCAAACACACCCACCGTTGAATTCACTAAAAAACGCGCAAAATTAATTCCGGCACTACTTGGTTTTCCTTGCAGGCCGGCATTTATAATATCAACGGGTGCGGTAATATTATCGGTAAAATGTACAATACTGCGCCGAACAGGCTGTGGTGTAACAGTGATGTAACCCACAGCTGCTGGCCTTAAAATATAGGTGTCGAGTACGTCCATATTAAAGTCATAAATAGGTCTATTTACGCTTTGTAAGGGATCGCGCTCATCATATTTACTCTCGGGTACTTGAACACAGCCCGATAAAGTGAGTAAACATAATAAAAGTAAGCCTTGTTTTAACATCTCAAATCCTTAAGGTATTGATGTATCAATGTTCAGTTGCACTTGTCGCACATCTTTACGGTTCAGTACTTCAGAGTGGCCTTCAAGCTCACCAGTACTTGGCATCACTGAATCATCATTAGAAATACGCGCAGAAATAACAATTTCATTAGCACTGGATAAATTTAGCCCTGCCATCATGGCATTAGCATCGCTCAGCTCAACCGTAATTGGAAAGCTATAGTCTGTTAGTTTGACCACAGCTAAAGGCATCGGTGATCCCTTAGCCGCTTTAGCAAACACAAACAAAATACCGTTATTGGGCTGTTTGTCTGCAAGTTGGCTATCGATATTAACGGTAACTTGAATACTTTGAGCCGCTAACTGCTCGCCACTGGTTACCACGTTTTGCTGAGCAATTTGTAGATCGATTTCGCTAATACGTTGGTTGATCATAGCGTAGCGCGTATCAGACTCATCCATACTTGCAAGTAGCACCTCAAACGCTGCCTTTGCCTGTAGCCAGTCTTTTCTCTCAAAGGCAATCAGTGCAAGTAACGAAATCGCATCAAGGTTATTTGGTTGAGCTTGCAGTACTTTAGAAAGCATACCCGCTGCACGAGTCATGTTCTCTTCACTGCCCTCAAGTAATAGCACCTGAGAGTAGCTAACAAGCGCTTGCATATTATCAGGGTTTATTTTTAATGTTTTATCGAATGACTGTTTCGCCATATCAAATTCATTTAGCATTAAAGCAACACGTCCTAACAACATCCAAGCCACTTCATCATCACCGCTTTGACTTAATTTAGTACGCAGTGCTAGGGCAAACGCTTGTAACTCATTTTTAGTTAATGGCTCGCCCTTTTGCATTACGGCGCGCTGACCATAATCGGCCAAGTTATCCATTGCATCATGCCAAGCTGCAATTTGTTGCTGGCTGCCTGTCATTGCATAGAAAATACCTGCTAATGCAATTAAAAACGCCGCGCCTGTTAAAGCAAATATACGATTGTCACCACGGCTATTTAGTGACTTCTCCGGCGATAATTCATTAAGTAAACGGCGTTTTAATTCAATAATAGCTTCGCTGTGATTTTGCGAGTCTATACGTTGATTATCTAAATCTGCCTGTAATTCAACTAAACGCTGTTCATAAATGCTGATAAGCTGTGCATTGGCGTTATGGGTGATGGTTACTACGCGCTCTTTTTTTAAAAAAGGCACAATAATAAACAGCAATGCAATAAGTGTGAGTAAAGCAAAAGACGCCCACATTAAAATCATTTAACTTTGCTCCTGATGTTTATTTTGTTTAATCAGCTTATTGAGCATCACTTCATCAGCGTCACTCCAGGTTTGTTTTACCGACGCTTTACGTTGGCGAATCACAATAAAGCCAAACCCAATTATTACAATGAATACCGGAAGTACCCACAGTATTAACGTAGCCGGCGTTACCGGTGGATCGTAATGAACAAAGTAGCCATAGCGGTCAATCATATAGTCAATGACTTCATCTTTGCTTTTACCATCTTTTACCAACGCCAGCACTCGCTCGCGCAAGTCTTTTGCGACAACGGCATCAGAGTCAGCAATATTCTGGTTTTGACATTTAGGGCAACGTAATTCTTTTGTTAGCTCTTCAAAACGAACCGCTTGTTCGTTGCTATCAAATTGATAACGGTCTTGCTGAGCAAACGCAGCTAAACTAATAAATAAGCTTAGGGTTAATAAAAACAATCTCATGGCTGCAGCTCCTGCATAAGAGGCGCAAACTTAGCGCGCCAAACTCGAGGGTTTATATCACCGGTGTGGTGTAACAAAATAGTGCCATTTTTATCTACTAAAAATGTCTCTGGTGCACCGGACACCCCTAAATCTAAAGACAATGAACGTTCTAAATCTAAAATATTAAATTGGTAAGGGTCGCCCGCACGTGAAAGCATATTACTCACATCGTCACGCAGTGCTTGCATATCAAACGGGCCATCAAAATCGGCGTCGTAACTTTGTACATAATACAAGCCGATAATTTTAACCCCTTGCTCACGTAGCTTAGTTAAATAACCAAGCTCAGCTAAACACGTTGGACACCATGTGCCCCATACGTTTAGTAAATACACGTCACCCTTTAGCTGCTCATCAGTCCAACGTTTATCGTCTTGCATTAAATCAGGTAAATTAAACGCAGGCACCGTTTGACCAATTCGCCCTGTTTGTATTTCCCGCGGGTTGGCAAACAACCCTTGGTATAAAAACACACAAATAAAGATAAAAATTAATAAAGGAGCAATTGCGATAAGTTTACGGTTCATACTGCCCCCTCTATTTCATCTTTTCGCGGTAAGGCGCGATAGCGCTTATCGAATAAAATCACAAAACCAGCGAGTGAGATCAGAATACCGCCAATCCACATCCAACGTACAAACGGCTTATGGTAAATGCGTAATGACCATGCCCCTTCACTTAGTTGCTCACCAAGCGCAAGATATAAATCACGAGTGAATCCGGCATCAATAGCGGCTTCGGTCATAAATTGCATACCAATATCGTAACGACGCTTTTCTGCATATAAACGCGTTACAGTGTCATTCCCTTTTAATACCGTCACGACACCAGCATGACCACTGTAGTTTGCACCACGAATCGTCTTCACACCGTCAAAGCGGTATTGATACTGGTTAAGCTGCACGATATCGCCTTGCTTCATCGATACATCACGCTCAACTGAATACGCCGAGGTGAGTGTAATGCCCGCTATAACAAAGGCTAAACCAACATGCCCCAGCACCATTGCCCAATAGCTTAAACCTAAACGCTTTATACCGAGTTTAACCGAGCCATGAACCGCTGCTTTGGTATATAAATCAATAAAAGTGGCAATAAATATCCATACACCTAGCGTGGTTGCTAAAAGTGTTAATGGAGTCACTACCTCATAGCTACTAAATAACCACGCACAGGTAATGATAATACTGACTAATGCGCCTACAAATATTTTATTTTGTAAAAAGGCCCACTTATTTTGCTTCCAACGCAGGAAAGGTCCAATGCCCATTAAAATAGCAAATGGCACCAGTAAAATAGCAAACATTTTATTAAAGAAAGGTTCGCCAATTGAAATACTGCCTAGCCCCATTTCCTTGTGAACCATAGGTAATAATGTACCTAACAGTACAATTAATGTAGCAACCACTAAGAAAATATTGTTTAACCAAAGTGCCACTTCACGCGATACAAATTTATAACGCCCTTCACTTTTAACTTGTGAGACACGCAAGCCATATAACGCTAAACCGCCGCCAACAACTACGGCCAAAAAGCCAAGGATAAATAAGCCACGATCAGGGTCTGTTGCAAAGGCATGCACCGAAACAATAATTCCTGAGCGAACGATAAAGGTGCCTAGTAAACTTAATGAGAATGCCGCAATAGCCAGTAACACTGTCCATGATTTAAATACGCCACGTTTTTCAGTCACACTTAAAGAGTGCAGTAACGCGGTTGCAACTAACCATGGCATGAGTGATGCATTTTCAACAGGATCCCAGAACCACCAGCCGCCCCAGCCTAGCTCTGAATAGGCCCACCAACTACCTATAGTGATACCTAAGGTTAAAAAGCCCCATGCCGTCATTGTCCATGGGCGTGACCATTTTGCCCAGGTGTTATCAAGCTTGCCGGTTAACAACGCGGCAATAGCAAAGGCAAAAGCAACAGAAAGACCGACATACCCCATATAAAGTAATGGAGGGTGAATGATCATCCCTGGGTCTTGTAATAATGGATTTAAATCGCGTCCCTCAACAGGGAAATAGGGCAGTAAACGTTCAAACGGACTTGAAAGTAGCAAGGTGTACATCATAAATCCGACACCTAAAAAGCCAAGCACACCTAATACGCGAGCACGAAGTACCCAAGGCAGTGACTTTGAACGCAAAGCAACAACGGCGGTCCAACCGGCCTGCATTAATAACCACAGTAAAATAGCGCCTTCATGGCCACCCCATGTTGAGGTTATTTTATAATACCAAGGCAAGGTGCTACTTGAGTGATACGCTACATAAGATACGGTAAAATCATCGGTTAAGCTGGCATAAATAAGCGCAGCAAAAGACAAAGCAACAAATGCAAACTGACCAATAGCAAGTGATGGCGCAGCGCGCATCAAACGAAGGTTTCCTGTGTGTGCACCCCAAAGTGGGAAAATACACAACAGCACACTGAGTACCATGGCCAATGTTAGGGAAAAATAACCAAGTTCTGGGATCATATTAGCTCCCGCTATCTAAATTGTATTTTGGTTTCTCATGCTTAATTCCTTTTACTGCCTCGGCAACCTCAGCTGGCATATATTCTTCATCATGCTTGGCCAACACTTCAAATGCTTCAATCACGTTAGGCTCTACTAACACACCTTGCGCAACAATCCCTTGCCCTTCACGAAATAGATCAGGCAAAATTCCTTGATAACGCACAGTGACCAATGGGCCAGTATCAATCAACTTAAAGCTTACCTGTAAGCTTTGCTCATTTCTTTGCACTGTACCAGGGACAACCATACCGCCAATGCGGAGCTTTTGTCCTATATGAGGCTTTTCTTTATTCGGGCCTTTACCATCAATTAATTCACTGGGGGTGTAAAACAAATTAATGTTTTCTTGTAAGGCGTACAACACTAAACCAATTGATCCACCAATACCAAAGAGTACGGCAATAATAACCAAAAGGCGTTTTTTACGTCTAGGGTTCACGAGGTTTGCTCCTGCTTAGAATTTTTAATTCGAGTTTCACGCGCAATTTGCTGCTCTACCGACGCTAAAATTTGTTTTTTGTCGCGTAACGAGCTAAATAAAATGCCTAATAAAATTAATGCGCATGTACCAAAAGAAAGCCATACATAAAAGCCATAGCCTCCCATTGCAATAAAATCTGAAAACGAGTCAAACTGCATAATTACCCCTTAGTTAACAACTGTCGCACCCATGGGCGGTGCTTTTCACGGTGTAAAATTTCATTTTTAAGACGAATTAAAGTCACAGTACCAACAAACGCGGCAAAGGCTAAAATATTAATCATTAACGGCCAAAACATACTTGGATCTACCGCGTCGCGGTTAAACTTAGTGATGCTTGCCCCTTGATGCAGGGTATTCCACCATTCCACCGAAAAATGAATGATAGGCAAGTTAATAACCCCAACAATAGCTAAAATAGACGCGGCGCGACCGGCTGATTTTTTATCTTCAAAGGCATGGTACAAAGACAACACCCCTAGATATAAAAATAACAAAATGAGTTCAGAGGTCAGTCGTGCATCCCATACCCACCAAGCACCCCACATAGGTTTACCCCACGCAGCACCGGTGATTAAGGCTATTGCGGTCATGCAGGCACCTACGGGTGCTATTGCAATCACCGCAAGCTCTGCATTGCGTAATTGCCATACAAGCGCAACAATGGCTGCAATCGCCATTGATGAATAAGCGCCCATAGATAAAATAGCGGAGGGCACGTGAATAAAAATAATACGGTAACTGTCTTTTTGTTGGTAATCGGCAGGAGCAAAACCTAATCCCCAGACCCAACCAACAACCATACTAATAACTGTTACTACTGCAAAATATGGCAGTAGAGTATTGCATAATTGATATGCTCGCTCTGCTTTCGCATACGGATGTAACCACTTCCACATATTAACTTACACTCACTTTTAATGCTGATGATATGGCAATTGGCGCACTGATAGTCGCAACGACTAACATCGCACCAAGGATTGCAAGCTGACCACTGTAATCCAGCGACATAGTGCTGGTATCAATAGCGGAAGTTGCAAAAATTAAAACCGGAATATACAAAGGCAAAACGAGCAGACTCATTAAAATGCCGCCTTTTTGTAATCCCACAGTCAAACCCGCCCCTATTGCGCCAATGAAGCTCAATAAAGGCGTGCCCAATAATAGCGTTAATAACGTTGCCACTAAGGCAGTCGTTTCTAAATTTAGTAGTAAAGCAAATAAAGGGGTCATTAGCACTAACGGGAGGCCGGTGATCACCCAGTGTGCGGCTACTTTGCCCAGCACCGTTAATGATAAGGGGTATGACGAAGCAATGAGCTGCTCCAAAGAGCCATCGTGGTAATCATCTCTAAACAGTTTATCAAGGCCAAGCATGGTCGATAATAAAGCCGCAACCCAAATAATGCCCGGGGCCATTCTTGATAGCAAGCCTGGCTCAGGCCCTATGGCTAATGGAAACAGTGAGATAACAATTAAAAAAAACAAGATAGGATTTACTATTTCAGCGCGCTGACGAAAAGCGAGCTTAACGTCTTTGCTAAATACCGCGACAAATAACTGCCAATATGAGTGCTGTCGTGTCATTAGTGGCGGTACTCCAAAGTCAACGTTTGTAAGTCACTAAAGTGAGTGGTTAAATCTTGGTGTGTTGTTAACAAAATAGCGCCCCCCTTTGATAAGTGCTCAGTAAAACGTTGCTGTAAAAAGGCAACCCCGCTTTTATCTAGCGCCGTGAAAGGTTCATCTAAAACCCATAACTTGGCCTCAGATAACCATAATCGAACGAGAGCCACTCGCCGCTGTTGACCCGCAGATAACGTTCTTACAGGCACATCTTCCAGCCCTACTAAACCTAATTTACTTAATAAAGGGTATAAGTCAGGAGTATCAACATAACCATTAATAGCCAACCAATGTGCTACATTTTCAAGCGCGGTAAGTTGTACGTTTACACCGGTTTTATGGCCTATAAATAATAAGTCTCTGGCATATTCGTCATAATATTTTTTGATAGATTGATTTAGGTATAAAATATCACCTTCATCCGGCAGCGAAAAACCAGCAATAATGCGCAATAATGATGTTTTACCAGCCCCATTAGGACCAGCTAACTGCATGATTTGACCGCTTTTAAGGCTAAAATTAAGTTCATCAAACAAACAACGCTCTTGCTTGATACAAGTAACGGACTTAATGTGTAACAAGATGACGATTCTCTCTGCCAAAAATTAGCGGTAAGTCTACCATAATGATAGGGTAATACGAATATTGCTTTAGAATCGATTTACTTAAAATACAGAAAACTTGATATAAAATAATGAATACACCAACGTACATCACATTGCCTAACCCACAGGTTAGTAATCAAACAACTGATTCTGGTAAGGCTGCGTTAGCAACACTGCCACCTGAAGTGCTGACGGCAAAAAATATTCAGTTTTCTAAAGATTCAGTCACGCTTGATGTGTTTATGAATAAGCATTGGCAAACGATTCGCCTTGGTACAACTGAGACACCCATAAACGTTGAAAAAATAGCAAGCGCTAACATACAGTTAAGTGCAGATGGTAAAAGCTTAACCATCATCCCTAACAATACAACTTTAACAATTAAACAACCGGCTCAGTTGCAACGATTTTTAAATTTTATAAACACCCAAAGTGATATTCAAAACAGTCCACTATCACTTCAGGTGGTATTACAACCTACACCAAAGTTGGTCATTGAAAAATTTAATGCCAGTATTGCTATTAATAAACACGTTGCACAATTACTCGCAGATGAGCCTTTAATAAAGGGGATGATTGAAACGGATAGTAAAGGTACACGACTTAATATTATTAACCGTTTTACTGATATAGTGCACTCACAGCCAATAAACCAAGCCAAACTAACACAGTTGCTTGCCAGTAATTTAAGCCCAGCTCAGCTTCATGCTATGCCTAAGTTTGCGGTATTAAGCCCAAACTCTTTTAAAGACTCATTAACTATTAACCTAAGTCACCGACAATTAAGTGAACTACCTACCATCCCGACTAAGGTAAACATTACTCACCAAGCAGATAAATTACTGATCAAAACCGCTTATCATAATATGACTGTGAGCCTTAAAAACTCATTTAGTAAACCGTTTAATGAGATGCTCTCTTTGCAACAATCGCAAGGCCTAATTGATCACTCGCCAAGTAAACAGCATCCGCTCAGCACGATAAATAGTCCGATACAATCATGGTTGAAAAGCAGTTTTGCTGATTTTAAAACGCGTATTTTAGATGCGGTAAAGTACTTTGAAAGCAAGCCATTTACGACCTCGGTAAGCTCATCTCAAAAACCAGAATTTACAGGCAATGCTCAGCAAAAATGGCTCACCCCAATGCAAAAAATTGACATGACACAATTAAAAAACGTGTCAAATTTAGCGCCGCCCCTATTGCAATTTACCCAGCAAATAAAATCAAGCGTTTCTATGTGGCAACAACAACCGTTATTAGCACACGTTTTATCTCCTTTAGTGACTCCTTTTTCATCCCCATCAACTAACGCGGCTACATTAGGTCAGAGCTTACAGCCTTTAGAAAGACTCTTATTAGCGACGGTTGTAAAACAAAGTCCAAGTACCTCAATAGAACAAAAAGATGCGACAAAGCAAATAGTAAGCAGCCAACTTAATACCATTACAAGCAAACTGACTGATCAAGGAACCGATTTAAACCGTTTAGTTAATCAGGCTTTTAATCGCATGTTGTCAGATACTAATTTACACCCAGCAACCATACAGCGCGAAATACTCAGCACTATAAAGCCGACACAACTTCAAAGCGACATTTTACAGAGCTCGTTTAATAGAGGTGTTGAACAGCTTTCATTAAGCATTTTAGCCGCGCCTATCATTAACCAAAATCCAAGTGCAGTGAGTATTAATAATCAAACGGGTTTAGAAGCTTTAATGCAGGTTTTATTACCGACGTTTAAAGTGGGTAATAGCGCCAATAAATTGTTGGAACAATTACAGCAACCACAAGTACAAGCATTAGCAGGTGAATTAACCCAAATTAAGAACACATTAAGCCAAGTACAAACGTCTGCTATTAGTCAACAACCTGACACAAACACCTTGGTGCAATTTTTATTACCGATGAAGTTACCTGCTGAAGCGGCGCAAACAGAAATAACTTTAGGGCAGTATAAAAAGCACAGTAGCGGTAAACTAGCGGATAAAAATGTCTGGTTTGTCAGGCTCAACTTTGATTATGCCGAGCTGGGTAAGCTACAAATAATCGCAGAGCTCATGGATAAAGCTTTAGATTGTCAGTTGTTAGCCTCAACCCAAGCGGTGAGCGCTTTAGCTCATCCACATCTTGATAATTTACGCTCAAAACTGGCAAAACAAGGCTTACAAGTGGGTGAACTTAATTTGAAACGCGCAGATGACAACCATCAAGCATTTTACCAATCCCATGCCATTATTAATATTAAGGTTTAGTCATGACTGAGTCATCAAAAAGCAATTCAGCAATTGGACTACTCTACGAGGCGGGACATTCACCCATTGTAAGTGCTAAAGGGTTTGGTGAACTGGCGGATGAAATTATTGCCCTAGCCAAAGAAAAAGGAATTTTAATCCATCAAGATGAAGCACTTGCAAATACACTATCGAAACTAGACCTCGCAGAAGAGATCCCCAAAGAGTTGTACTTTGTTATTGCTGAGCTCATTGCGTTTTCATATGTGGTTAGAGGAAAGTTTCCGCCTGGTTGGCAAGACTTTCAGGGAAAGCTAAATATAAAAGCATAACGCAGTGTTATAAAAGCAAAAAAGGCGCTAAGCGCCTTTTTGTTTGTGTAATGAAAACAACAGTTCAGCCTCGGCGCGGGGTAATTCACATTCGCGAATAACCTCATCTAAATCAGCACCTAACTCAACCATTTTTACTGCACGAGAGTATATTTTAGCATCGGGGTCATCGTATTTTTGAGCTGCTTGTTGCTGTATCAGCTCTTGGTTTTGTTGTTCTACCTCAAGCAAACGCTTACCAATACTCAGTAAACCGGTTCGCAACTCTGACACTTCGCTACGTAAAATATTAATCTGCTCTGATGAATCTTTAAACTGTTGTAATTGCGCGCCAAGCTCACTCGCATAGCGCTTTTTAAACATCACAATTAAAAGCAGCGAGAGTAGCCCAAAAACTAAACCCGCAATAGCAATACCAAGTAATAACATAGTTTTATGTAGAGAAGCTTATATATCGCTTAACTCATCCCATTCGTCATCACTAAGTAGTTTATTTAAATCAACCAGAATAAGTAACTCATTGTCGCGGTTACATACACCTTGAATAAATTTAGCACTTTCCTCTGTACCTACATTTGGCGCACTGTCAATTTCAGAGCTACGTAGGTAAACAACCTCAGAAACGCTATCGGCTAAAATGCCAATCACTTGCTCTTCAGCTTCAATAATTAAAATACGTGAATTATCCGTCGCTTCAATATCAGGTAAACCAAAACGAGAGCGAGTATCAATAACGGTAACAACATTACCACGTAAGTTAATAATACCAATCACATACGAAGGCGCACCTGGTACAGGAGCAATCTCGGTGTAACGCAGTATTTCTTGCACTTGCATTACATTTACGCCATAAGTTTCATCTTCTAGCTTGAAAGTAACCCACTGTAAAATCTCATCATTATTATCTGCATTTTTCTTAGCTGACAGTAATTTATCTTCACTCATGCTCTTACCTCGTAATGGTCATTACTTGTGACGGCTATCTAGGCCTTTCTCTAATAGTGCGTTTAAATTATTAACATCTATTAAAGCACACATTTTTTCTTTAATTACTCCAGCAAGCCATGGGCGCTTACTGTTATTTGTACGCCATTTTACATCTTCTTTACTCAATGTAATGTTATTTATTAGTTTTTCTGCTAATAAACCCCATTGGCTATCACCTAAAGTGATGAGGTATTGATAATTTAAAGATGCCTCTAACTGCTCATCGTACTTTTCAGGCATAACCCAGCGAGCGGTATCAACAACATTGAGCTTTTCTTCTCGGTTGATCATAACCCCTTTAAACCACTTAGGCTTGCCAAATAAATGATTTACTTCTCTAAGCTCATGAATGCCACCTAAGGCTTTTAGCGGCACCGCTAAAGTAAGCCCTGCCACTTCAAAAAACAGCGCTTGAAACTCACCATCAAAGTAGTCAGCTTCACCACCTACAACCACCTCTTGCTCAGGCACGACGTGTTGCTCTTGGAGAGTGTCAATTTCTACATTCGATACTTGCTTATTAAGCTTTTTAACTTCAACAACAGGCTCAACTATTACTGGTTGTTCTTTTTGCTCTTCATACGTTACCTGCTCAAGCAGTTTAGCAACAGGCTCAAGGTCTTTTGTTGGTTCGTCATCAGATAATAACGCCCCTAAGTACTGAGTGACTACTTTTTCATTAGCAAATAATTGCTTACTCATTTATTAACCTTGTTTTATTAAATATTTAAGTAATGCTTTATAAGCATAGACTCCACGCGCATTTGGGCAAAAATCTACCGGTACTTTTTGCGCTAAACTTGCATCTCTAAATTTAGTATCAACAGGAATAACGCCTGGCCATACTTTTTCTTTATACGTTTCTTGTAATGTTTTATAGGCCTCAAGCGATGCTTTGGTTCGTTTATCATACATAGTTGGAATGATAGTATATTCATAGCTTTTCGCTTGAGAGGTTTGCATTAACTCCATAGTACGCATCATTCTGTCGAGCCCTTTAAGCGCCAAGAACTCAGTTTGCACCGGCACTAACACTCTTTCACAGGCAGCAAGCGCATTGACCATCAGCACACCTAAAACAGGTGGGCAATCTAAAATTGCGTAATCGTAATACTCGCTAATTTTAGCCAGTGTTTTTTTTAAAATCAGGCCCATTCCCGTTTTATTACCCATGCTACGGTCAAGTGTCGCGATCGCCATAGTTGCAGGTAAAATATCAAGGTTTTCAATTGTTGAGGGGCATAATGCTTGCAATATTTCTTCGCTTTTCATACTCGAGCCGCGAGTAAAAATATCGTAAACACTGACCTCTAAATCTTCTGAATCAATACCAAAGTAATAGGTTAGTGAAGCATGAGGATCTGTATCAATCAATAACACGCGCTTGCCTTGAAGCGCAAGGATCCCTGCCAGGCTAACCGCTGTAGTGGTTTTGCCTACTCCCCCTTTTTGATTGGCTACTGTCCAAACTTTCACATTACATCCTAATTACTATTCGTTGCGCGTTGTAACACGGATGCCACCATGCGGTAAACGGATTATTTTTATTGTATCATCTTGGGCAGGTAGCTCAATTTCTGGCTGACTTTGCTCTGATACTGAAATTGATGATTTCGTTTGTTCATCAGAGGGCTCTGGTGCTAAACCATATTTAGAAAGTGCAATCACGACTTTACGGTTTTCGGCACGCCCAGCTTCGGTATCATTATCGGCAAAGGGCGAGTATTGACCATACCCCTCAATGGCCATGCGCGCGGATTCAATGCCCAAACGCTCTAGCTCAACTAATATTGAGGTTGCACGCGCCACTGATAACTCCCAATTAGAACGAAATATTTCATTTCGTATGGTTTCGTTATCTGTATACCCGCGTACTCTTATATAGTTATCGACTGATGCGATGATTGCTTCAATTTTTTTTACAATCTCTTTGGCCTTATTATGTGCAACAGCACTACCACTGGCAAACAACAATCCGGAATTGAGCTCAATAACCAACCAGTCTTGGCTTAGTTCTAAGCTAGCCTCGCCACTGCGTATCTCATCAATCAGCGACGATTGTAATTTAGCCAATAAACTATCCAGCGGCTTACCTAAGTGGCGTTGACTAATATTGCTATTGTCACTTTGACCATCGAGTAACATTGGGCCTTGCTCTTGCTCTTGAATACTTTCGCCATAGAGTATTTCAGCCTCAGGGGTCACCCTTTCAAGCAATAAAGCATCACCATTTACCCCGTTACCGTGCTGAGAATATTGTTTCGTTGACTTATCAAAAACATGCTCCAGAGAATCAGATAGTACTTGTAGATTGTCTTCTTTATTTATTGAAATGGCATACAATACAACAAAAAATGCGAACATAATGGTCATGTAATCTGCATAGGAAACTAGCCAGCGCTCAGTGTGTTGATTTTTAGTGTTTTGATGACGTAAGCGACGGCGCAACATAACCGCTAATTTGCCTGTAAAATAGGACGTTCAACACGGTAAGCTTCAAGCTTTAATTCTATATTAATAGGGCTCTCACCTTGGCTAATGGCAATAACGCCTTCAGCTAGCATTTCATGGTAAAGCATTTTTTGCTCAACACGTTGCTTTAATTTATTGGCCATGGGCAAAAACAGTAAATTAGCTAAACCTACGCCATATATAGTAGCAATAAATGCAGTAGCAATGCCCGTCCCTAATTGCTCAGGATCATTAATAAATGACATGGCTTGAATCAATCCAAGCACAGCACCTAGGATACCGATAGTCGGGCTGTAACCTCCCATCGCTTCATATACACGGCTAGCTTCAAGCAATCGTTCTCGTTCAAGTAATAAATCTATTTCAAGTGTATCGCGTAGTTTTTGCTCTGAACAGCCATCAACTAATAAACTCAGTCCTTTGGCGGCATAGGGATCTGAATGCGCAAGTGCTTCGTTTTCTAGCGCTAAGTAGCCTTCTTGGCGAGCTTTGTGCGACCAGCGTTTTACTTGCTCAATAGCATCTTCAATATCATGGTCGTCGGTAACAAAAACCCAATGAGTAATACTGAGCATTTTCTTAAAAGTATTGGCGGATGTTTGCAGCATAACCGCCCCCAATGTACCACCTAATACAATAATTAATGCTGGCACATTAAACAGCGCAGATACCACACCTCCCTCTAAAGAATAACCTATTGCAATAGCACCTAATGCAACCAATAACCCTAAAATAGAAAGCTTATCCAAAGCCAACCTCTCTTTTTAAGCGTGCAGCCACATCATGAAGGCCTATGTTTTCATTTGCTAATCCAGCACTAGCTACTGCTTGCGGCATACCATAGACAACACAACTTTTCTCATCTTGAGCCCAAATTGTAGCGCCAGTTTGTTTAAGCATGCGAGCACCGTCACGACCATCTGCACCCATGCCTGTCAAAATAATGGCAAGTACATCGCCTTGATACGCTTTTGCTACACTAGCAAAGGTAATATCCACACTAGGCTTATAGCTAACTCGTTCATTTTTATCTTCAAATACACGTAATGTTCTGTTTGAACCTCGTCCTTCTACCATCATTTGCTGTCCGCCTGGCGCTAAATAAGCACAGCCTGGTTGCAGTCTATCGCCTTGCTGTGCTTCTTTTACTTTAATTTTACACAAGCTATCTAATCGGGTCGCAAACGCAGGTGTAAATGCAGCTGGCATGTGTTGTATGAGTAGTATTGGGTGTGGGAAATTAGCAGGTAACTGAGTCAATATAGTTTGCAGTGCAACTGGTCCACCTGTTGATGTGCCAATAGCAATTAATTGATATTGCTTACCACTAGCACGCGTTGATGTGCTACTAGAAGGCGTTGGGCTTGCGCTTTTAAAGCTACGATCAGGTTGCACTATAGGCTTATGAGCAAAGCGCTCAGAGGTGCTTGGCGCTGGTTTAAGACTTGGAGCAGCAGGCGCTCTGATAATTCTACCATTTCGCTGGCGGCCTATTTCTTTAACTTTATTTTGTAATAGCTTTATTGCGTCGTCGTTATTACGAGCAATATCTTCAAACTTTTTCGGTAAAAAATCCATCGCGCCGGCATCAAGTGCATCTAAGGTGGCAGATGCGCCTGCGCGTGTTAACGAGGAGAACATTAAAATAGGAGTGGGGTTACTCGCCATGATCTCTTTAACTGCACTAATACCATCAAGCACCGGCATTTCAACATCCATGGTGATCACGTCAGGTCGTAATTGAGCTGTTTTATCGACAGCTTCTCGACCATTTACAGCGAAACCTATAACTTCAATGCCGCTGTCTTGTTCAAGAATTTCACTCACTCTGCGGCGAAAAAAGCTTGAATCATCAACTACTAAAACTTTAACAGCCATTTCGCTCTCTTATTCAATGAATGGGTAGGCATAAAATATATGCCTACTTTTAATTATCCAGCGTAATGCTTTAACATACTTGGCACATCTAATATCAGTGCAATGCCACCATCAGAGGTGATTGTTGCACCTGCCATACCAGGCGTCCCTTGAAGTAATGCGTCTAAAGGCTTAATTACCACTTCCTCTTGACCAATAAGCGAGTCAACAACAAAACCCACTTTTTGAGTTCCTATTTGCACAATAACCACATGACCTTGTGCTTTTCGCTGACCTCTATCAGCCCCTTTGATGAGCCAATGTTCAAGGTAGAATAACGGAATCGATTTTTTACGAACTATTATAGTAAGCTGACCATCAACCACATTGGTCTTTGTTAAATCCAAGTGGAATATTTCACTAACACCCGCCAGCGGCAAAGCAAATGTTTGTTCGCCAACCACTACCATTAAGGTAGGCAGTATTGCCAGTGTCAGTGGTACTTTAATCTCTAAAGTAGTACCTACGCCCATCTCTGATTTAATATTTACTGAGCCATTGAGTTGAGTGATTTTTGTTTTAACCACATCCATACCAACGCCACGGCCAGAAATATCTGAAATCTCTTCTTTAGTTGAAAACCCAGGTGCAAAAATAAGGTTATAAGCTTCGGTATCAGAAAGACGACTCGCTTGGTCGTGATCAAGCACCCCTTTGTTAATGGCAATCTTTTTAAGCTTTTCAGCATCCATACCAGCACCATCATCTTGGATAGTAAGCAAGATATGATCGCCTTGTTGAGACGCTGATAAAGTAACAGTACCGGTTCTAGGTTTACCTGATGCTTCACGAACGTCTGGCATTTCAATGCCATGATCCACTGAATTGCGCACTAAATGCACTAACGGATCAGCAAGCGCTTCCACTAAGTTTTTATCTAAATCAGTGTCCTCGCCTACCATTTGCAAGTTGATATCTTTATTCAATGAACGAGCTAAATCACGTACCACACGTGGGAAGCGGCCAAATACTTTTTTGATTGGCTGCATTCGTGTTTGCATTACCGCACCTTGGATATCAGCTGTCACTACATCTAAATTAGAAATTGCTTTACCCATGGCCTCGCTATCAGAGTTAGTCGCTAGACTTACCAAACGATTTCGCACAAGTACCAGTTCACCTACCATGTTCATTATTTGGTCTAAGCGTTTGGTATCAACTCGTACCGTTGTTTCTGCCGGTGGAGGCGCTGCTTTTTTAGCGGGAGCTGCTTGTGCCGCAGAAGCCGGCTTAGCTGGCTCTGGTTTAGGCTGTGGCTTTGGTGTCGCAGCAGGCGCAGGTTTATTCTCGACTACAGGTTCTGGTTTACTTACAGGAGCCGGTGTTTCTATCGATTTAGGTGCACCTTTACCATGAAGCTCATCAAGTAACGCTTCAAACTCGTCGTCACTTATTTCATTATCGCCCGAGCTTTGCTCGTTACTTGGTGGAGCCACAGGAGCTGATGGTGTTTGTTGTGGTGTACTTGAGGTTGCTTGGCTCACTTCGCCAAAGCTGCCTACACCATGAAGTTCATCAAGTAGGCTTTCGAATTCATCGTCAGTTATATCACCACTGACATCATTGTCACTTGATGATGATTGTTTTTCTTGTGGGGCTTGCCCTTTTCCATGAAGTTCATCAAGTAGGCTTTCGAATTCGTCTTCGGTTATTTCATCAACCTGAGACTCAGTACTGCTGCTATCTGGGCCGCTAAATAATTCATCAAAAGCAAACGGGTCTTCTTTAGCATCGTTGCTCGGTTGCTCTGCAACTGGTTCAGGCTCTACCGATAGAGTTTCCACAGAAGCTATATCTTCAACCACAGAATCGCCGGCAAGCTCTTCTGCTGTCGGTGGCTGCCCAAGTTTGTGAAGTACAGCAAGTAATTCTGGATCCGCAGGCTCTGGCTGGTCACGATTTTTAATCGTGGCAAACATTTCATTAATGGTGTCCAGTGCTTGTAAAATCACATCCATTAATTCAGAGTTAACTGTTCTTACACCTTGGCGCAGTAAATCAAACACATTTTCAGCACCATGACATGCATCAACAAGCTCTGTCATAGCCAAAAAGCCAGCGCCACCCTTTACAGTGTGGAAACCGCGAAATATTGCGTTTAGTAGCTCAGTATCATCTGGATTGTTTTCCAGTTCTACTAACTGTTCAGATAAAAGCTCAAGGATTTCTCCGGCCTCTACTAAAAAGTCTTGTAAAATATCTTCATCGACTTCAAAGCTCATGCAGTACTCCCCTATTAGAAGCCCAAACTTGATAATAGATCATCAACTTCATCTTGATCAGATACAACATCATTACGCGATTCTTTATCAATAATAGGCCCTTCGGGACCTGCTAGTGTTTGTGCAACAATGGGATCTTCTATTTTTTCTGGTTGTTCAGTGGGTTCAATCTCACCACCTTGCGCTGCAAATGCAGTTAAAAGGTGAATTAAACTTTCTTCAACTTCACGGACAAGTTCAATAACACGGCGAATAACCTGACCGGTTAAATCTTGATAGTCTTGAGCCATCAGCACATTAGTCATCAGCATTTGTAACTCATCGGTTTTGTGATGAGAACTGCTCATAAACTTATCAATACTATGGCAAAGTGATTTAAACTCACCAAGCTCTATTTCGCGGTTCATTAAACGATCCCACGTTGGCTTGATATCAGCTATTTCGTCAGCGATTTCTTGTGCTAATGGTAAGCTTGCTTCAACCGCATCCATTGTCTTATTGGCTGCGTTTTCTGTCATTTCCATGACATAGTTAAGGCGTTTTTTTGCGTCAGGGATGGCATCAGTGGTAATGTCTGTTAAACGCGTGTCTAACTCGAAACTTTTTAAAGCTTCGTGCAGTTGACGAGTCAACTTTCCCACCTCAGCAAATAAATGTGATTGCTCTTGTGAAGCTGTTTCTAAAATTAACTGATTCGCTTTATCTTGCTCACCATTTTCTAAAAAAACAACTAACTGGCGAGCTTGTTCTAAAGTAATCTGAGGCGCAGCAGGTGCTGACATAAGCCTCTCCCTCTCATTAACCTAAGCGTTCGAACACTTTTTCTAATTTAGTTTTCAATGTACTTGCAGTAAATGGTTTAACAATATAACCATTAACACCTGCTTGGGCCGCAGCAATTATTTGTTCTTTTTTAGCTTCTGCTGTAACCATTAAAACAGGAATATGCTTTAATTTTTCATCCGCTCGAATTGCCCTTAAAAGATCAATACCTTGCATGCCTGGCATATTCCAATCTGTTACAACAAAATCAAACGCTTGATTTTGCAACATAGGCAAAGCAGTTGACCCGTCATCTGCTTCTTGAACATTGGTAAAACCTAAATCGCGCAACAGATTTTTAATAATACGTCTCATTGTTGAGAAATCATCAACAACAAGAATTTTAATGTTTTTATCCAAAACATCCTCCAGTGAGGCCTGAACCTTTATTTACTTACTTCTAGTTTATCCAGTCATTGATTTTTGCTTTAAGCTTAATCATCGCCTGACCATGTATCTGACTTACACGCGATTCACTTACATCGAGTATATGCCCAATTTCTTTTAAATTCATCTCATCGTTATAGTACAAAGAAAGCACCATTGCATCTTTCTCCGGTAACGACTTTATTGCACTGAGTAAAGACTCATTAAACCGTTCATTTTTAACATTATTAAACGGTTTGTCTAGTGCTAAATCTTGGCCATGGGGTGTAATCACATCGTCATCTATACCAAGGTCTTCAATGCCTAACACTTTGCTTACATTTACATCGTTTAAAATATGATGATACTCATTTAGCGAAATTTCAAGTTTTTCAGCAACTTCACTATCTTTAGGTTCACGGTTTAAACTGTTCTCAAGCGCAACAATAGTCTCTGCAACCAAACGGCTTTTTCTGTGAACTGAACGTGGAACCCAATCGCCTCGGCGCATTTCGTCTATCATCGCACCACGAATACGAATACCGGCGAAGGTTTCAAAGCTTGCACCTTTGCTTGCATCAAAGTTTTTTGAAGCTTCAATTAAACCAATCATACCCGATTGAATTAAATCATCTAGCTGCACACTGGCCGGTAAACGAGCAATTAAATGGCACGCCACTTTTTTGACTAATGAGGCATGCTTTTCAACAATCATATTTAAATTCTGTGTTGACTGATATCCCATAACTCTATTCACCGGTATTGTCATTGTTAGTTACTAACTAGTTTCTCAATGAAAAACTCTAAATGACCCGAGGCTTGGCTAGGTGTTGGCCACTTAGCAATTTTTGTAGCCAGTGTTTTAAAAGCAATTGCAGCAGGCGACCCAGGAAAAATCTCAACAATTACTTTTTGGCGGCGCGTTGATTTGCGCATATTTTCATCATATGGAACCGTTGCAACCAACTCCATTGATATATCTAAAAATCGGTCGGTAACCTTTGAAAGTTTTGCAAACAATTCCTGCCCTTCGCGTAGACTGCGCACCATATTGGCAACAATTTTAAATTTATAAACGCCGTGCTCACGGCTAAGTACTTTAATTAAAGCATAGGCATCGGTAATTGATGTAGGCTCATCACATACCACCACAAGCACATCTTGCGCTGCGCGAGAAAAACTCAGCACCATATCGGAAATACCCGCAGCGGTATCAACAATTAAAATATCAAAGTCGGTGTTAAGTTCACTAAATGCACGAATAAGTCCAGCGTGCTCTGAGGGTGATAACTCAACCATACTTTGCGAACCCGATGTTGCAGGCACTATTTTTATGCCTGCGGGACCTTCGACTAAAATATCATCAAGTTCACATTCGCCCGATAAAACATGAGATAAATTACGCTCAACGCGCAGTCCAAGCATCACATCACAATTCGCTAATCCTAAATCAGCATCTAGTACAAGCACACGTTTGCCTTGTTGGCCTAACGCGATTGCCGTATTAAGGGATACGTTCGTTTTACCCACTCCACCTTTGCCGCCGGTGACAGCGATAACTTTTACGCCGTTATTATTATTCTTGCTCATTTTGCGAAGGCCGCTTGCTTGATCTAAAACTGTGTTAATCATACATCTCTACTGTGCTCGACGCCACTGATTGGTGTCGTGATTGTTGTGCTTTTATTCTTTTTAAATACAATTGCTCAGCTTTTTTTACTAGTTTTTCGGCATTTGCCACTCTAATATCTTCTGGTACTCGCTGACCGTTAGTAAGATACCCTATTGGGAGACGATTTTGAATCGCAATACTAATAATCTCACCTAAACTCAATGACTCATCAAGTTTAGTAAAAATACATCCACTTAGCTGTACTTTTTTAAAGTGCCTTACTGTTTCTTGCAATACATTAATTTGCGCCGTCGCACTTAATACTAAATAACTACGTATATCAACACGCTGATTACGCATCAAGGTGTTTAACTGCTCGGTTAAGCGTAAATCACGTTGACTCATTCCCGCTGTATCAATTAAAACTAGACGTTTATTTCGTAAATGATATAAAACTTCTGCTAATTCATTTGCATCTTTAACTTGTTTAACGCCACAACCTATAATACGACCATACGTTGCTAGCTGCTCATAAGCACCAATACGGTAGGTATCGGTAGTAATAAGCGCTACTTTATCGGCACCGTATTTTTGTGCACCCAATGCTGCCAGTTTTGCAACTGTGGTGGTTTTACCCACGCCAGTAGGTCCGACTAACGCAAAAACACCGCCTTGGCGAAGTATTTCGTTGTTCGTGGTTTGCATTTGATCTTCAACCATGTTCAATAAAGCTTTCCAGCCTTGTTGGCGAGACACGTCGTCTGGTACAAAACATGCCATTTGCTCAGCAACATTTTTCTCTATCCCCATACCGACTAAGCGGTCAATCATACATGCACGGGTCGGATCGCGACGTGCCATATCTTGCTGCATTAAACCTGATACTTGGTGCTCTAATAGTTGACGAATTGCGTTCATTTCTTCACGCATTGTGCTGATGTCACTGGATTCTTTATGCATTGTTTGCTGATCCGGTGCGCTAGGTGAATCTAAATCGTCAAAGCCACTGTCTAAGTCGTCAAAACCTAAGCTATCGGCTTGGGTGCGAGGACGCACTGGCGCGCTTTGTTCACGTTCAAACATATTTTTAGGTCGTGATTGCACAAGCTCTTGTTCTTGATAGTGGCCAGATGTGTCAATACCAGAGTGTGAAAACATTGAAGCAAGCTCTGCTGAACGAGGACGTGGAGACTGACGCTCTAGTAAGGCTTGTAAGCTATCTGCAACCTTTGCTTGTGGCTTAGGTTGAGCGCGTTGCGGTTCTGGTTTAACAAAATTATGTGAACTTTGCTCAGTATGTGCAAATGAAGCGCTTGCAGCAGGTTGACTTTGAGGCTGCTCTGGCGGTTTTGTCGCTGCTTTGTCGTAATCAACTGCAGCAACAATTTCAACGCCATTAGCTAGTTTTTTATTTGACATAATAACCGCATCAACACCCAACTCTTCTTTGACTTCTTTTAGTGCAGTGCGCATGTCTTTAGCAAAAAAACGTTTAATTTTCATAATTCAAACCCCTTTAAAATCTTATTGTTGGCCTACAGAGCTGACAATCTTGATCTGTCTTTCATCTGGTATCTCTTGATAAGACATCACCCGCAATCCTGGAATGGTGTATTTAACAAATCGAGATAACACAGTGCGTAACATTCCTGACGTTAGCAATATTGAAGGTTCACCGGCCATTTCTTGATTTTGATGCGCTTCATTCAATGATGTTTGAAGTCTATCAGCAAGCCCTGGTTCTATTCCGGCACCTTCATCACCTGCATTTTGAAGTGACTGATGCAACATCTGTTCCAACTCAGGCGCCAAGGTTATGACAGGGATTTCAGAAGACATACCAACAGCATCTTGAACGATTAATCTACGCAACGATATTCTCACTGCAGCCGTTAATACATCAGGGTCTTGGCTACGAGGGCCATACTCAACAAGGGTTTGAACAATTGAGCGCATATCTCGTATTGCTACCCCTTCATTTAATAAATTTTGTAGTACTTTAACGATGGTGGTTAGTGGTAATACCTCAGGTACTAGCCCTTCAACTAAGCGAGGGTGACTTTTACCTAACATATCTAATAAGTTTTGTACTTCTTCATGTCCGAGTAATAATGCGGCGCTATTAGTGAGTAACTGACTAATATGAGTGGCCACAACGGTTGCTGAATCAACTACGGTGTAACCTAAAGACTGTGCTTCATCTTTTTGAGCAGGTTTTATCCAAACTGCATCTAAACCAAACGCAGGATCTTTAGTTTCAATGCCTTTGATCGGGCCAAATACTTGGCCAGGGTTAATTGCTAGTTCATCGCCGTGTTTAAGCTCCCCCTCACCACTTGATACACCCATCATGGTGATGCGATACGCATTTGGATCAAGTTCAAGGTTGTCGCGAATATGTACAGGCGGTACTAAAAAACCCAGCTCTTGAGATAGTTTTTTACGCACTCCTTTAATACGGTTTAACAGCTCACCACCTTGTGATTGGTCAACCAAAGGAATTAATCGATAACCTACTTCTAAGCCAATAACATCAACTTGCTGTACATCATCCCAACCCAGTTCTTTTTGTTCTTGTTTAGCCGCAATCCCGGTACCTGAGGCTGCATTTTCAGCTTCTTCGGCCTCAGCAGCCGCCAATTTAAGTTTGTTTTGCTGGGTGTAGTATGCAAGGTAACCTAAAAGCGCCCCTAAACTTAAAAATGCAATATGCGGCATACCTGGGACTAAACCCATAGTGATGAGGATACCAGAGGCAATAAATAATGACTTTTCGTTACCTAATTGCTTCTTAAACTGATCGCCCATATTGTGCGATTCATTTTGACGGGTTACAACAATCGCAGTACCAATTGAAAGTAGTAATGAAGGTAATTGCGCTACCAAGCCATCACCAATGGTTAATAGTGTGTACACTTCCATAGCACGTGAAAAGCTCAAGTCATGCTGGATCATGCCAACAAATAAACCACCTACAATATTGATCACTAAAATGACTATGCCAGCAATAGCATCGCCTTTTACAAATTTACTGGCACCATCCATAGAACCATAAAAGTCAGCTTCACGGGTTACTTCATCACGACGCTCTCTGGCTTGCTCCGCACTAATAAAGCCAGCATTCATATCTGCATCTATGGCCATTTGCTTCCCTGGCATAGCATCTAGAGTAAAACGCGCTGATACTTCTGAAATACGTCCTGCACCTTTGGTAATTACCACAAAGTTAATGATGATCAGAATTAAAAACACCACTAAACCCACGGCGTAGTTACCACCAATCACCACCGAGCCAAATGCTTCAATGACTTTACCAGCAGCATCACCACCGTTATGACCCTCAAGTAGTACCACCCGAGTACTGGCTACATTAAGTGCTAAGCGCATTATGGTTGCAATTAACAGCACCGCTGGGAACATCCCAAACTCAAGCGGTTTCATGGTGTATACAGTGACCAGTAATACAACTAACGCAAGCGCGATATTAAACGAAAATAATATATCAAGCAGAAATGGAGGCAGGGGTAAAATAACCATGCCCAGCGCAGCCAACACCAAAAGCGGTGTACCAACGCCTTTTGCATATTCTTTTTTATCTTTATTAAATTGTTGTAATACCGCTTTAAATTCCATAACTCTACAATTTCAAAAAATTGACACTACGCTAAAATTGCAATAACTATTCCAAGTTAGTTGGTTAGCGGTTAATACTTGAATTCATCGGGGATTGGCAGCTTTTTATTAAGCGCGACAGGGCGTTTTCCACGGCCTTTTTTAAACCGTTTAAGCTGAAACACATAAGCAAGTACTTGAGCAACTGCAGTAAAGAGCTGATCGGGAATTTGATCCCCTACTTCAGCGGTATGATAAAGCGCTCGGGTTAAAGTTGGAGACTCAACAATAGGCACTTCATTACCCAATGCAATTTTACGAATTTGCATGGCGAGCTCATCCACACCTTTGGCTAATACAATAGGCGCGCCTGCTCGCTCTGTATCGTATTTTAAAGCTACGGAATAGTGAGTAGGGTTGGTAACAATAACATCGGCGTCTGGCACATCCTGCATCATTCTCTTTTGCGACATTTGACGTTGGGTTTGCCTGATACGCGCTTTGATTTGCGGATCACCCTCAGAGTTTTTATATTCGTCTTTTACCTCTTGCATAGTCATTTTAAGCTGTTTGTTATGGCTATAACTTTGAAATGGGGCGTCAATAGCAGCAATAATAATTAAGGTACAAGACATGCCTAAAAACATCCACGCTAAAATTTCCAAAGCATGAACAATATTGCCAGGCGCACTTTCTATACTTAAATGTAAGATTTCATCAAAATATACATTAATTAAAAAAATAGCGAAGGTTGCCACTAGGCCAAACTTTAATAATGACTTAAGTAGCTCAATAGCCGCTTGCGAGCCAAACATCCGAGTAAAACCTTTCATTGGCGACATTTTACTGGCTTTGGGCGCTGCCGCTTGCCAACTAAAATTAAAGCCGCCAAGCATGGTATTACCGATAAATGCAGCCAATACAATAATGAGTACAAACATCGACATAGGAAATAACAGTACGTCGGCCACCTCTCCCCATACGGCAAACATTTTGGTGGTGTCGTAGGTTTCATTGCGGTTAAGACTCAGCATTCTTCCCATAATGCGGTACAAGCCTTTGCCAATTTCAGGCCCATACATTAATAAGGAAATAGCAGAAAAAATAAGTACAAACATGGTACCTAACTCTTTAGAACGCGCTATTTGGCCTTTCTTTTTAGCATCATCAACTTTTTTTGGGGTGGGTTCTTCGGTTTTTTCTTGTCCGGAATCTTCAGCCATTACGCTCTCCTAAGGGGAACAACCAACTAGAGTACACATCAGCTCAACCATTTTTAGCCATTGGAACTCAAACTGAGTGACAAAGTTACCAAGCGTTGCCCAAATAATAACGAGCCCTGCCACTAAGGTAAACGGAAAGCCTATAGAGAAGATATTTAACTGTGGGGCAGCACGGGTCATGATGCCAAATGACATATTAATTACAAGCATGGCGGTTAATGGTGCTAATGACAGCACTAATGCAGTGGTAAACATCCAACCACCCCATGTCACTATGTCCCAATAATGATCAACCGCCCACCAATTACCATCAATTGGCAGTACCTGAAAACTATGTACCACCATTTGAATCATCATTAAGTGGCCATTAAATACAAAAAATAACAAGGTAGCTAAAATTAGGTAGAACTGCCCTACAGCAGGCACACTCATTCCATTTGAGGGGTCAACAACTGACGCAAAACCTAAACCGGTTTGCATAGCAAGGATTTGCCCGGCTAACACAAATGTATTGAGCAGTAGTGTGGATGCAAAACCAATCGCAACGCCAATCAGCATTTGTTGTAGGACCACTAAAACCATTTCAAAAGAAAATAAATTAGTAAATGTAGCAGCAGGAAGAACAGGAACAACTAAGAAGGTGACCACTACAGCCAAGCCCATTTTTATTCGAGCAGGTACGTTTTTTGCGCCAATACCCGCCATGATCATGATCATAGAGCTGATGCGCACTAAGGGCAGTAAAAAATCACTTAACCATTGAATGACAACGGAAAATGGAAATTCCATTGTTAACCTGCAATTTCGGGGATAAGCAGCACTAAGCGATTAAAAAAGTCCATTAGCTCTTGAGTAAACCAATGTCCTCCCACAATCAGGGCACTGATGGTGATTAATAAACGCGGTAAAAAACTCAGTGTTTGTTCGTTAATTGAGGTTGCTGCCTGAAACACAGCCACAACCAACCCAATAATTAAGCCAGGTACCACAATGGCAGACACCAGCTTAATCACTAAAAATAGGGCTCCACTTAAAATATCAACAAATACTTCAGGTTCCATGGACGACTCCTAGTGTGGTTGGTTCAATGAAGAGTGCACAACTACGTGCCCAAGCCAAAGCTTTTAGCGAGTGTACCCATCACCAAGCTCCACCCATCAACCAATACAAACAACATAATCTTAAACGGTAGCGACACAATCATGGGCGATAACATCATCATACCCATGGCCATCAATACCGATGCAACCACCAAATCGACAATCAAAAAGGGAATAAAAAACATAAAACCAATAATAAAAGCAGTTTGTAGCTCACTGGTCACAAACGCAGGAATAAGCACAACCATTGGCGTTGCTTCAGGCGAGTCAAGCTGATCGTAACCTGCTATTTTAGCAAAGGTTTCTAAATCTTTTATACGTACCTGTGAGAGCATAAACGCTTTCATTGGCTCTTTGGCTAAATCAAGTGCTTCAAGTGACGTTACTTGTTCACTTAAATACGGTTCGATAGCGCGCTCATTTATTTGCTCATAAATTGGCGCCATAATAAAAATACTTAAAAACAGCGACATACCTAGTAATACTTGGTTCGAAGGCGTTTGCTGCAAACCAATGGCTTGGCGCAAAATAGCTAAAACAACAATAATTCGAGTGAAAGAGGTCATCATGATAATGGCGGCTGGAATAAAGCTCATAGCCGTCATGATCGCCAACACTTGTAGCGTCACTGAGTAGTCTTGGGTGCCATCGGCATTAGTGGTGATCGTCAGCGCGTCAATCCCCTCGGCATTGACCCCTGGGACGAACACCATGGCAAATAGGAAAAGCAGCCATTTAGTCATAATATTAGTTCTTTTTATTTTGATTAAGTTGCGGATTCAACATTTTGCCAAACCGCTTCGCTAATTCTGGTAACTCTTTTTCTGTTAGGGGTGTTTCTAACTTGTGTAGATAATTAATACTGTGTGGAGTAACCCCTAATAGATGCTGTGCATTATCTATTTCAACCACCATTAAGCGCTCACGTGATCCCAACGGAAGACTGCGGATCACTTTAAACTCATCGTTATTGGTTAAATTTGGATTGAGCTTTTTTACAAAAAAAGCCAACACTAAAATTAACACCACAACCATACCCAAAGATAAAACCATGGATACGATATCTGTGGTCGGTGTTGCAGCATCGGTTGCTGCAAACACCGAATTGCTTAAACTAGCTAGTGCTATCATCGCAACTTTTTGATCCGTTCAACCTGACTAATTACATCCGTTAAACGAATACCGAACTTATCGTTCACCACAACCACTTCGCCATGCGCAATCAAAGTACCATTAACTAAAACGTCAAGCGGTTCTCCGGCAACCCTGTCAAGCTCAACGACCGAACCTTGGTTAAGTTGTAATAAATTACGAATATTAATTTTAGAACGCCCTACTTCCATAGAAATAGTAACGGGAATATCTAAAATAGTATCGAGTTTACGTTTTTCTTCACCGCTGAGTTCATGCTTTGAATCATCAAGCTCATCAAGCTCGGTTACTTTGACCTCAGAACTATCGTCAGTGCCTTCAGCTTCAGCAAGTGCTGCGGCCCATTCGTCCATTGTATCTTGATCATCGCTCATACTTTTAACCTTTTAATCAATTACCAGTCTAAGTCTACACCGTTTGAAAGGTGTAAATCATCTTCTAGTTCTGCTAATTCTGCATCTGAATCAATTTTTTTGCCGCCTTTGGTAAAGACATGCAGCTCAGATTTAACTGAATCAGGGCGTTTAATTTTTTCACTAATTTGTAGCGCAACGTTATCGCGTGAACGACCCATTTTAGCTCTAAATGTAGGTAACTCTTCCACAAATACGGTAATATGCTCAGGCATTTCAACTGGAATTATATCCCCAGCTTTGAGCTCCATTATTTGTCTTAAGCTTAAATCAACTTCAAGTAGCTGGGTCGATAAATCGACTTCTACATCCATTATTTCATCACGAAGCGCCTTACTCCAACGTAAATCGGTATCTTCAGTATCAGACTGAACACCCGCATCCAATAGCTCTCTGATAGGTTCGAGCATTGAATACGGCAGCGCAATATGGAAGTCTCCCCCGCCACCATCGAGCTCAATATGAAAAGAGCTGATAACCACTACTTCGGTTGGGCTAACAATATTAGCCATCGCAGGGTTTACCTCAGAATCGAGGTACTCGAACGACACATCCATCACCGGTGCCCATGCTTCTTTGTAATCTTCAAAGATTATTTTCAGCAGCATTTGTACGATTCGGCGTTCTGTTGGGGTAAATTCACGTCCTTCAATTTTGGCATGATAACGGCCATCGCCACCAAAGAAGTTGTCTACCAGTATAAATACTAAGCGTGCTTCCATGGTAATAAGGCCGGTGCCTTTTAATGGGCGAAAACGCACCATATTCAAACTCGTTGGTACAAACAAGGTATGTATGTACTCACCGAACTTGATCATTTGCACGCCGTTAATTGACACCTCAGCGGTGCGGCGCATCATGTTAAATAAGCTAATTCGCATATGACGGGCAAATCGCTCGTTAACAATTTCAAGTGTCGGCATGCGACCACGCACGATGCGATCTTGCGAAGAAAAGTCGTACTGTAGTGTACTTCCCTCACCATCTTCACCGTCGTGTATATCTTCCTCTTCGACTTCATCGACACCATGTAATAGCGCATCAATTTCGTCTTGGGATAATAAATCGCTCACACTGGCCCCTTATTGCATCACAAAGCTGGTAAATAGTACCCGCTCAATTACTTTGTTGCCTTCAACATTCATCATAGCGGCCTGTACTTTATCAAGTGCAGTAAAACGCAGTGTTTCTTTGCCTACACTGGTGCTAAGTTCATCAGCCGTTGTCATGGAAAATACACTCAGGAGTGTGCCTTCAATCAGTGGAATGTGTTTCTTAGCCGTTTCTTCATTACCATCGCCGCGCACTAATAATTGCACTTTAATCTGTACAATTCTATCGCGACTAGCCCCTGGCACATTAAAAATAAACGGTCTAGGCATAGCAACATATAAAGCACTGCCAATCGTTGCCGAAGAACTTGTTGGCGCAGCAGCTACCTCACCATTGGCAGCATCATCTGCAAGGGTTTCTACTGGCCCATCACCACCTGATAACAAAAAGTACCCTGCCACAGCGCCAACAATAAGTAATACAGCGGCAATAATTATTATGAGTTTGCTTTTACTTTTACTTACTTCTTCTATTTCTAAATTAGTATCTTCAGCCATTGTATTTCCTTTATTTGCAAAGGTATTTGCTTGTTTTAACTATTATAATAGCAGGACTTAGGCATAGTAATCTATTGATGATGACGTTTGTTGTCCAGAACGCTGTATTTGCTTATCTGGTTGCTCACTATTTGTCTCATCTGTAGAGCGATTATTGGCCATTTGCCCTTGTGCATCACCTTCTTGTTGCTGTGCTTGTTCATCTGAGGAATCACCGTAAGAAATACTGCTTTCACCTAGTTCTAAACCTTGCTGCATCAGCATTTCTCTAAGCCTAGGTAACGACTGCTCCAGCGCTTCTTTGGCTTGCTGGTTTTGCACTACAAAGTTGATTTGTGCTTGCTCAGCATCACTTCTAATACGAATTTGCATGCTGCCCATTTCTGGCGGATCTAGGCGAATTTCAGCTTCTTTATTATTAATACTTAACATTGAGCTAACCCGCTCTTGTAGCATTTTTGCCGCATCACTTTTAATAATGTTTAAAGCCTGTAACGTGGCAGGATCAATGCTTACTTGTTTCGCTTGTGCTGTACTTTGTAACTGTCCTGCTTGCAAGCTTTGCGCTTCAAAAATAGCTTGTTCGTACCCTAAAGTATCGTATTTAGCGAGACTATTAAGCGACTGTTTGTCAAATATATTAATGATCTGAGAGAAAATTTGTGCTGCACGCGGTGGCATTTGCTCAGCATTAGTGCCGCGTATGCTCTCTTTTTGTAATGCGTCTAACTGTTTGGCAAGCTCTTCAGGGTTATCAACTACCGATTTTGAACTCTCTAATTTTAGCTCAGGTTTTACATTGGCTGATTCAGTACCAGCCTGTGCTTTTGGCGTTATTGCTCCCGCCAAAGCATTATTTGAAAATAGTGGCTTATCTTTGGCACTAAACAAGCTATCCGCGTTAATCGCGGTTTCTAAATCACTGATTACTCCCTTTAGCGAGGTAAGTTCTTTCGTTGATAAAGATTCATTTTTAACGTAACCCTGCAACTGATTGAGTAAGGCCTGTTTTTCTGGGGTAGTTAGCGTACTTATTTGTCCATTAATGATCTGCTGAGGTGTTTGCGGCTTCTCACTTTCACTCACATACTTACTGAGTAATAGCTTTAAATCCGCTAGGTTATCTTTATTAATTGGCTTGCTCATCGCATTAAGCTCAGTAGCTAATTCACCTTGCTGAGCAGGTGTTAAATTTGCCAATAATTTATCTGCTTTAATGGCATTATCATCTTTTGATAACAGCGCCAAAAAGGAAGCATCTAGCGATGCTTTAATGTTCATAGTCTCGGTCGGCTTATCCGATGGTTTAGCAGCCGCGAGTTCATTTGTAACAGCCTCATACTGTCCGGTTGGGGCAGCTGTAGCTAAAGGTTTCGTGTCAAACTGTGAAGACTCAGCTGCAGTTTTGCTTGCTGATTCAGAACCTACAGTCTTTTGTGACTGCACAATGGCCGTATCATCAACAATTTCATCACTTGGTAAATTAATAACAATAGGTGCCAGCTTATCTTCAGGCTTAGCGTTTATTTTAACAGCGTCTTTGTCTATTAACTGCGCACCGCCATGGGGGTTATTTTTTACTGAGGTATCGATGACTTGTGCCGCATTAATTTGCGCCAGCATATCTTCACCGCTCAAAGGTTTTTCTTCGCTACTTTGCTCTTTTAGATCGGATTGTTCATCTGCTGATTGTTTGTTTGGCGCTTTAGCTTGCGTACTGTGTACTTCAGAAGCTTGGTTAGCAAGAGCTAATTGATCAAAAAAGCCAGCATCATTACTGCTGTCTAGCTTTGTTTTATCACTGTCTTTTTTAACTAAGTATGAGTCTTGCTCAGATACCGCTAACATTGAAATATCATTTATCGCCATAAATCACCTAATAAAAGCGGCAACAGCCCACCGCACAATCCTAAAAATCATTGCTCTTGTAGAATCTAAGCAATTAGCATGCCTACCTTATAGTGCTTTATGCCTTTGATAAAACTGATTAGAGGAAAATTCATCGAGCATTTTTTGCTCACTTTTAGCGGCCAACATATCCGCTTTTATCTGTTGTTTTTCAATTAACTTAGCAACCGCTTTCGCTTTTACTTGTTGCTTTAACCACAAGGTTTTACGCTGGCTAACCACCTGCTTTGCAGTGTTAACAGTGCTTGCTTGTTGACGTATCGCTTCTTCAATCTTAGCAATGAATGCATGATACTGACTAAATCCGGCACTTGATAAACCCGACTGCCCCTTAATATGAAGTTGCTGCGTGTATTCTAGTCGAAAGTCATTTAAGCCTTGCAGCTTTTGCTGATTTAATTGCAAGTTTTGATTAGCTTGCAAGTAGCTCATGCGTAACGTTTCTTCTTTTTCGTTTTCAAGCCTGAGCAACAAATGCAGTTTATTTTTTGCCATTATGCTTGTCCTAATAATTGCGCTAGCCCTTGAAGGCCATCATCATAGCTAATCACATCACGCATCCCTTGTTGTAAAAATGCGTTCACTCTTGGCATCATGTTTATTGCCTGATCGAGCATTTGATCACTGCCTTTTTGATAAGCGCCCAAGGTAATCATGTCTTTGTTTTGTTGATACATTGAATACACTTGCTTAAGCACCCGAGCTTGTTGCATGTGCGACTCAGACACCACTTGAGGCATAACTCGAGAAATCGATTTTTCTATGTCAATGGCAGGATAATGGCCGCTGTCGGCTAAATCACGCGATAAAACAATATGCCCGTCAAGTATGGCACGTGCAGCATCAGCAATCGGGTCTTGCATGTCATCGCCTTCACTCAGTACGGTAAAAAAGGCAGTAATAGAACCTTGCCCTTCCCCGCCGTTACCCGCTCTTTCCACCAGCGCAGGTAATTTAGCAAATACTGAAGGTGGGTAGCCTTTTGTTGCAGGGGGCTCACCCACAGCCAGCGCGATTTCACGCTGTGCCATAGCATAACGCGTCACCGAGTCGAGTAATAACAATACGTTTAAACCTTGATCTCGAAAATACTCTGCAATGGTTACCGCACTTTCGCAGCCTTTTAATCGCATTAATGGTGAGGCATCAGCGGGGGCTGCAACAACAACTGAACGTTTACGCCCTTCAACACCCAGTATTTCTTCAATAAATTCTTTTACTTCTCGACCACGCTCACCGACTAAACCCACCACAATCACATCGGCTTCACTGCCTCGGGTCATCATGCCTAATAATACTGATTTACCCACACCAGAGCCTGCAAATAAACCCATACGCTGACCTTGGCCTACCGTAATTACCGAGTTAATAGCCCGCACCCCCACATCCATAGGTTTACTAATGGGGCGCCGTGCCAGTGGGTTTATTGCATTTTGAGCAAATTTAAGTGTATGTTCTGCATTAATTTTACCTAAGCCATCTAAAGGTCTGCCTAAGCCGTCTACCACTCGACCAAGTAAGCTCATGCCAACAGGCAAACCTGTGTCATTAACTTGGGGGATAACTCGCGCACCAGGCAGTACGCCTGAAATGTGGTCGTTAGGCATTAAATACAAAGTTTGATCGTTAAAACCAACAATTTCAGCGTCAACAAAGCCGTTCATTGTTTCAATTTTACATTGGCTGCCTACCGGAGCACGCAAACCTTTGGCTTCCAGTGTTAAACCAACCACACGGGTTAAAACGCCCGCAACCGCAGGCGTTGGAATTTTAATATGCCGTTGGTATTGAGATAAGCGTTCGCTTAATGAAGTATCGCTCACAGACATGACACGCCAATAAAAAGTTAGATACCACTGTTATGCAAAAAGCTATCCAATGTTTCTTTGATACGGGTTTTCAAGGTCATATCTAAAGATGATAACGTTGTTTTAACTTCACAACCGCCCCGCTTTAGACTGGGTTCTGCAATTAGTTGCCAATGATTATCTTCAATAGCTTGCTCACCATAACTGGTTTTTATTAGCGTTAAGTCATCTGGATGAAGATGAATTTTAACTTTCTGTTGTTCTGCATTGAGTGCATCAATACTTTTTTTCAAAGTATGTAAAATAATATCAGGTGATGTTTTTACTTCTTGATAAATAATCGCTTCACTGAGCATAGTGGCTAGCTGTACCAGCTGTCTTTCTGCTTGCTCGTCCACTTTTTTAAGCGGGTCGCTTAAACTATCTAGTAAGCCACGCAGGCTGCTCAACTGCTCATCAATTAATGGTTTAACGTCTTCTTGGCCTTGTGTTTTACCCAGCTCTACACCTTCTTTGTAACCCGCCTCTTTACCCTCGGTTACGCCTTTGTCAAAGCCATCTATATAGCCTTGTTCGTGTCCTTGTTTAAGACCTTCTTCGTAGGCATCTTGGCGAATACGCTCCAGCTCTACCATAGTTAATGAAGGCAGCTCTGGTTCTTCCGGTTCTTCTACTTGTTCTTTTGCTATTTCTTTACGGTATAGCTCGGCTAAGGGTGTGCCATAAGCCGTAGAACGATTGCGAAAGCTACGCTCATCGGGAGAAACATCAGGAATTGGCCAATTTTTTAATAACTCATCAGCTTCATCTGCATGTAATGGGCGACCTTTAGAGTGACTCATAGATTATAAGAACTCCTCACCACCGCCACCACCAAGCATAATTTCACCTGAATCAGAAAGGCGACGTGCTGTTGATAAAATTTCTTTTTGCGCCGCTTCTACTTCACTAATGCGCACTGGAGCCATAGCTTCTAAATCATCAGCGAGCATTTCAGCGGCACGTTTTGACATGTTACCCAAAATTTTCTCTTTAAGGGCATCGTCGGTCCCTTTAATGGCTTTCATTAATACATCTTGCGGCACTTCACGCAGGATTGCTTGAATGCCTCTGTTGTCTACATCCATTAAGTTTTCGAAGACAAACATTAAGTCTTGAATTTGTTGCGACATTTCTTCGTCATGCTCACGGATAGAATCCATTAACTGCCCTTCAACATTGGTATCGAGGTAGTTCATAATATCTGCAGCCGCTTTTAAGCCCCCCATCTTCGCAGCTTGTGCGCCTGCTTGACCAGCAAATTGTTTTTCCATAATTTCGTTTAATTCTTGTAAAGCTGCTGGTTGTACTTCTTCTAAATTGGCAATACGCATGGTTAAATCTAGGCGCACTTTTTCAGTAAATTGCGCTAAAATTTCAGCTGATTGTTCAGGCTCTAAATAAGAAAGCACAATTGTTTGAATTTGCGGGTGCTCATTACGAATAATGTTAGCTACCTGCTTTGAGTCCATCCATTTCAATGAATCAAGACCTTTAGCGCCTGAGCCCATAACAATTTGGTCTATTAAGCTGGCGGCTTTATCTTCACCTAATGCAGCAGTAAGTGCTTTTTTGATAAAATCTTCAGACTGAAAACCTATCGTACTAAAGCTCTGAATTTGTTCAATAAATAAATTATGAACTGCGCTAATTTTAGCTTGCGACAAATCATCAATTGCCGCCATAGCCATACCTACCTTTTGCACTTGTTTTGGCTCTAAGTGCTTTAGGATTTGCGCTGCATCTTCTTCAGATAAGCTCAGCAATAATATCGCCGCTTTATCTACACCATCGAGCTTATCAACATCAAACGCCGCTGGTAGTTGTTTTTGTTCTTGATCAGTCATCTTCTGTTAACCACGCTTTCACTACTTGTGATGATAGTTCTGGTTCATTGGCTACAAGCGCACGAACCGCTTTGAGTAAGTCTTCGTCGCCATGTAGGTCTGGTAAGCGTAGTGTACCATCGCTAGAGAAGCCAACAGAAGCAGAATCAAAGTCATTATTTAGCATATCTAATGTGCTGTCACCAAGGTCAACACCTGAACTAAGAGAGTCTTCATCGTATTCTTCAAGTGTATTATCTGGGTAAATTAAGCGTTTAAGCATAGGTTTAACAACAGCTAATATCAGTACAATAATAACCAGCGCACCTAACACTAAGCGCAACATTTTCATAAACCAGTCTTGTTCCCATAAAGGCAATTCAAAATCAAGCGCTGAGTCTTCACGAACAAATGGTACGGTTACTACTTCAAGAGCATCACCCCGTTGCATATCAAAGCCTACGCCACCTTGTAACAAGCGACGAATATTTGACAAAGCTTCTACCGAGCGTGGCGTCATAGTTGTTTCACCATTTTCACCCACCGTAGGCAGGTAATCAACCGCTACAGACACACTGATTCTGCGGATCACACCGGTTTGCTGACGCTTATGTGAAATAGTGGTATCGAGTTCATAGTTACGAGTGGCTTCTTTGTGAGTTCTACTCGGTGAGGTTGCAGTGCCTGCACCGCCCGCCATCGCATCTTCAGGAATAGTTGAGTTAACTGGTGGCTGATTAGTCAGCGCGCCTGGAATACCAACCGCTAGGCCACCAATATTATTTTCTTCAAAGGTTGTTTCACTTCTTACCGCAGGTAAGTCTGGGTTGTAACGTTTTTGTGTTTCTTCTACCGCACTAAAGTCCATACTTAAATCTACTTGTGCGGTGTAATTACCTAATCCAACCACGGGGATCAAAATACTGTCGATTTTTTCTAGGTATTCTTGCTCACGTTTACGTTCAATATCGTATTCTTTACGTGAGCGTGCAGCTAAAGAGGTTTGCGAGCCTGAATTTAATAAACGACCATTTTGATCGGTCACAGTAACGCGCGAAGGCTCAAGCCCTTGTACTGCTGAAGCTATCATATCAACAACCGAGTCAACTTCTTCGGCATCTAGAGAGCGACCGCGTTTAAGAGTAAGTACAACAGTCGCAGAGGGTTTTTTCTCTCTACGGGCAAATACATTTTCTTTGGGAATCGCTAACAATACTTTGGCGCGAGTAACATTATTTAGCTCTTCTATAGTACGGGCAAGTTGTTGCTCACGGCCATGTTTAAGGCGCTCACGTTCTAAACGTTGGCTTACCCCAAACCCCATGTCTTGCATAATAATGTCGCTACCTGATGTAGGCCCTTGATCTAAACCTTCACGGGTCATCAATAACTTGATATTTTGATATTCAGTTTCATCCACCGAGACCACATTGCCATCAAGTTGGTAGTCAATTTTTTGTGCATCTAAAAAGTCGAGTGTTTCTATTAACTCTTCAGTTTGCATTTTACCTAAAGGGCGCATATCTGGCTGACGAGCCCAAATAATAACGAAAATAGCAATGGCTAAACAAATAGCTAATGCAACAATCAGGGTAATTTGACGTAAAACATCAACACCGCCAAGGGCACTGAAATAGCCTGATTTTTGCTCTTGTTGATCTTCGTTTTCACTTTGCTCCATCATGCCATCAGCAAGTGCCAGATCTGTAGATTGATTAGATTGCGCCACAATAATTCTCCACTACCTAGTTAAACAGGCATGTTCATAATTTCTTTATAAGATTCAACAAGCTTATTACGAACCTGTACCGTAGCTTCAAATGCCACAGAAGACTTTTGCGAAGCAATCATAGCCTCAGCAAGTGATACGCTTCTGTCGCCATTCTCTACCGCTTTTACTTTTTGTCCTGTGTCTTGCTGAAGTTCATGCACTGTATTAAGGGCATTACTCAACATGTCACCAAACTGTGCTGTAGAGGTTGATTGCACTTGCGTTGGCAAGTTATTAACTTGATTACTACGTGTGGCCTCTGCAGCCATTGATTGCATTTCTTGAAATAAAGCACTGTTTTGAATTTTCATAATTGTCTCTGATAATGCAGTAAACTCTTAAAGAGAATAAAGCACAAAACATGCCAAAAATTAAAACCAATTAAAACAACGCTTTAAGTAAAATAATTAAGCAGTCAGAGTTTTGACAGCCCTAAATTCAAGTGATTGAACTTAGGGCTTATGGGGGTTATGCTGGGAGGGAAATACCTAAATCGCGCATTTGCGCTAATTTGTAACGCAAAGTACGCGGGCTAATACCTAAGGTTTCGGCGACCTCTTTGCGTTTTCCTTGGCAGCGTGCCAAGGTTTCTAAAATAATACGATGTTCTTTATCTTTAAGCTCATCTTTGTAACTGCCGGTATCGATGGCTAACAAATCATTTTTTTGCTCATCTGCAGACGCTGCTTTTTCATCATAATAAGCGTTACTGAGACTACTTTTTACAGGCTCAAAGTCAGCTTTAGTTTCAGCCACAAAATGCGTTGGGGCTAGATTTTCGATAAAAATAGCATGCTCATCAATACTATTTCCACTGCGTAAAATTAATGCTCGCTGAATAACGTTATCTAGTTCGCGTACGTTACCGGGCCAACTATGGCTAAGCAGTTTTTGCTCTGCACTGCTATCTAAATACGCCATTGGCTCTTTGCTTTTACTTAAGTGACGTTCAATCAAATGTTTAGCCAACACAATAATGTCACCTGGGCGCTCACACAGTGGTCGCCACAGCAGTGGGAAAACATTGAGTCGATAGTATAAATCTTCGCGGAACTGGTTATCAGCAACTGCTTCTTTTAACTCTCGGTTACTTGTGGCAAGCACACGTACATCCAGTGCAATGGTTTTACGACCACCTAAACGCTCAACTTCACGCTCTTGCAATACCCGCAGTAATTTGGCTTGTAAGCCTAAATCCATCTCGGTAATTTCATCAAGTAAAATAGTACCGCCCTGTGCTTGTTCAAACTTACCAGGACAAGCTTGAATAGCACCTGTAAACGCGCCTTTCTCATAACCAAACAAAGTAGCTTCAAGCATGTTTTCAGGAATAGCAGCACAGTTAATCGCAACAAACGGTTCATTACAGCGTTTTGATTTGTCATGAATATAACGCGCCAGTACTTCTTTACCAGAGCCACTTGGCCCAAGCACCATCACACTGGCATCTGATCGAGCAACTTTACCTGCAAGTTCGAGTAATTGAATACTACTAGGGTCGGCGACAATGGGCCCGTCTGTTTCTTTTTCTTTTTCTGGTAAGTAACGACTCACCATATTCAATAGCACTTCTGGTGAAAATGGCTTAGCCATATAATCAATCGCGCCTAAACGCATAGCCTCTACAGCATCATCAATAGTGGCATAGGCCGTCATCATTAGTACGGGTAAATCAGGGTAATTTAATTTAATACTACGTAATAAATCTAGGCCGCTCATTGCGCCCATTTGTACATCACTGACCACCAATGAAAATACTTCTTTTTTTAGTAGCAACATGGCTTGCTCAGCACTATTGGCGGCCATACAGGCTATACCTGACATTTCAAGCGTATCAATTAATGCTTCACGAAGTCCGGCGTCATCTTCTACAACTAAAATAGTGTTACTCATTGTGACTCCCCTAATTTAGATGTGACACTAATAGGTAGCAACATACTAAAAATTGCTCCCCCTTGTGGGTTGTTGTTTGCTTCAACACGTCCCTGATGTGCACTGGCCACTGAACTTACAACGGCAAGTCCTAAACCAGTACCTTGGCTTTTAGTGGTATAAAAGGGTTCAAATATTTTTTCACTTTGAGCTAAATCAAGCCCAGGGCCGTTATCACTAACACTAATGCGGACATAATCAGGGTCTTGCGTATCACGCAAAGCACTAAGATGTACTTGTGCACCACTGCCAATGACTTGAATACTATTATGAATTAGGTTTTGAATTGCGCTTGCCAATGCTGTTTTGTTACCCATAATTTCAATATCGGGTTCAGGTAAGCTCACATTTAATTCGCTATCATTGAGCGCTACCATAGCATCGGCACCGGCTTTAACTTCACTTAGTAGCTGTTGCATCGACACTTGCTCAACAACTTGCTGATCACCACTTTTAGCAAATAACAGCATGTCGTTTACTTGGGTTTCTAAATCTTTTAAACGTGACATTAATTTAGTATGAAAACTGCCGCGAGACGCTTCGGGTAAGCGTTTTGAGCCTAAATTTGCGGCATACAACATAGCCGCTGATAACGGTGTGCGTACTTGATGGGCCAAAGATGCCACCATTTTACCTAACGCACTTAAACGCTGCATATGCGCGACTCGCTTTTGTAAGCGTCGGGTTTCGGTTAAATCGGTCATTAATATAAGTTGCCCAGGCTCTGGCGCAAGTGCAGTAATATCGAGCTTTATTAAGCGTCCATCTTTTAACGACACTTCATGACCATCATCTTGATGAGGACGAAATGAGCGCTGAATAACGCTAAACCACTTCTCACCTTCTAATGGCTCGCCGAGCATATCGATAGCTATTTGGTTTGCCTTAGCGATCATTCCTTTACCATCGAGTACAATTACGCCCGCAGGCATGGTATCAACTAGATGAGAGAGCCAACTTGCTTGTTGACGCAAATCACTCAACTCACCAACATACTCCTCTTGCAGTAAACATGGGTTATACTGATTAGCAGAAATAAACTGAGGTTTTAGCACACTTGCAAGGGCCATAATCAACTCTCTAAAATAATGTAGATACACTGGCTAATGCACAATATGTACCAAAATTATTTCCTTATAATATCAACAACTTAAACAATTAAAATACGTGTCGTAAAAATGACGCGCTAAGGAATAAGTATGAAAGAAGAAGCTCAGTATCGCTGTCCATGGTTAGATACTTCAAAACCAGACTACGTGGATTACCATGACCATGAATGGGGCGTACCTGTGTATGACGATCACCTACTTTTTGAGTGTTTAACCTTAGAATCGGCACAAGCAGGGTTAAGTTGGTACACCATATTAAAAAAGCGCGCTAATTATAAAAACGCCTTTGCAAACTTTGATGTAAATAAAGTAGCGGCCTTTACTGAGCAGGACCTAGAAACATTAATGCAAAATGAGGGAATTGTTCGCAACCGCTTAAAAATAGCCGCAGCAATTAATAATGCAAAGTGCTTCATAGCTATTCAAAAAGAGTTTGGCAGCTTTAGTGATTACCAGTGGCGGTTTGTTGGCAATAAACCTCAGGTAAACGATTTAGAGACGCTTGCGGATTACCCTGCAGTTACTGAAGCATCAACGTTATTTGCAAAAGATTTAAAAAAGCGCGGTTTTAAGTTTTTAGGCCCAACCACAGTGTATGCCTACATGCAGGCGTGCGGTATGGTTAACGATCATAGTAATAATTGTTTTAGAAAAGAAGAAGTTAAAAAACTCGGCTAGGAGCGGGTTTCGGGTTACGAGACGCGAGGTAAACCCGCTGACAAGTATAGCGCTGAGTTTGCATTAAACACGGTGTTTAGTTTTTCTAACCTAACACCTTACACCTGGTACCTAATATCGGCACTTACTCTTAATCCCTAGACAAGTTATATTTTTTCATTTTTTCGACCAGAGTGGTTCGTCTTACACCAAGTACTTCAGCAGCACGGGCGACAACGTAATCAAAGCGCTCTAATGCCTGTGTGATTAAGTTAATTTCAAGCTCAGCTAAGTACTCTTTAAGCTCAATACCTTCATCGGGCAATAAACCAGGTGCGGCTTGAACAAAATCATCTTCTAGATCTATTTCATCTTCGCTAAATCCGCCACTAAAAATATCATTAAAAGCATCACGCTCCATCAGCTCTTCTGGGTACTGTGGCTCATAGGCTTCAACTTCAATGTAGCGGTATTTATTAGGTAAGTCAGGAACATCCACCACCTTATCTGGAAACATAATAACCATGCGTTCAACAAGGTTCGCCAGCTCACGAATATTACCCGGCCAAGCATGTTCTTTTAAACTATCAATAGCACGCTCTGTAAACTTAGCCGTAACCCCGCTTTGTTCATTTACTCGGCGCATAAGCTCTTTAAGTAGTAATGGTATGTCTTCTGCGCGTTGAGCAAGAGATGGGCTCTCAATAGGAAAAACATTTAAGCGATAGTATAAATCTTCTCTAAATGAGCCTTTTTCTATCATGCTTTCAAGGTCACGGTGGGTTGCAGCAATCACACGCACATCAGCTTGGATCGCTTTGGTACCACCAACGCGCTCATAGCTACGCTCTTGGAGCACTCGCAGTAACTTAACCTGCATTTGCAGTGGCATATCCCCTATTTCATCTAAAAATAGCGTGCCACCTTGCGCTAACTCAAAACGGCCTTTTCGTGCTGAAATAGCCCCAGTAAACGCGCCTTTTTCATGACCAAATAGTTCACTTTCTAATAGCTCAGCAGGAATAGCCCCACAGTTTACTGGAACAAAAGGCCCTTTATTACGTTTAGAAAGCAAATGTACGTTACGGGCAACTACTTCTTTACCCGTGCCCGACTCACCTAAAATAAGTACGTTAGCATCGGTTTTAGCAACTTGAGTAATTAAAAAGCGTAAATCTTTTACCGCTTTGGTTTCACCTACAAGGCCATCAAAGGTACTTTTTTCTTTATTGTGTTGATGCTCATGAGGGAGCATACGCTGATATTGCTGACAATCATGTAGTAACTGGGTAGTAACTTCATGAGTAAATGGCTCACAAATTAGTCCAACAACATTAGCCAAACTCAACAAAGGTTTAAGCGTTTCACCTATCAGTAAAAAAGGAAATGTTGGGTATCGTTTAATTAAACTTTCGTGATCTAAAGACTGCAAAGCACCTAACACCACAATACATTCTTTGTTTTGATAGTGGCTACATGCCTGTTCAAAGTCAGCTTCAGTTTGCAATTGTACCGCTTCACCAATAAAAGTAAGGGATGCATATAATCCAATAGAGCGATTGTTATTATTATCTAAAATTAAGATCATCTTTAGCGAGCCATTTATTTCACTAATTTGTTTTATTAATCAAATTGTAAGCCAGTTGGATTTGGATGCAAGTAATAGCGGCAATTTTTTGACATTAACGCCAAAAAACAGACACTTTAATTAAAGCAACAATACTTAAGGATTAACCATTAAGTATTAAGGTTGTAAAGGCCCCCTACATTCGCATAATAAGTTAATCGCAAAGCTTAATACTTAAATTAGAGATGTAAAGTCACTTTATAATAAAAATATTCACTAATAGTTACTTAAGTTGCTGTCTTAAATGCCGATAAGTAAGTATATATAAATGCTTGGCATTATAATTGCTGGCATTGTATTAATATTTTTAGTTATCAAAATTTAGGATCTTCTCATGGCACATGCATCAATAAAAAAATACGGTCAAGTTCGTGCAAGCAGTATTAGCGAAATGACACCTTACGAACAAATAAACCTAATTTTTAGTAACATTATCGGGCGCTTAGCTGCAACCAAAGGGTTTATTGAACGCAAAGAAATTAAAAAAAAGGGCGAAAACATTTCAGCCTGTATTTTACTTTTTGGCGCATTACAAGACGCACTTAATTTTGACATTGAGCAAGGCTCAGAAATTTCAGACAACTTATTAGCGCTATACGACTATTGCCAGCGTACACTAACTAAAGCTAACTTAAATAACGATACAGCAGCAATTATGGAAGTTTCTAGCATAGTGAAAGAAATAAAAGAAGGGTGGGATAATATTCCTGCTAGCGAACGCTCTCCTGCAGTTTAATTTATTATGCCTTTAATAACTGACCAACAGCCAGCAGAGCAAATTAAACAATTGCTCTGCGAGCTTGAAACACTGGTAAATAACAACGATGCTGACGCGGCAGCTTTACAGCTTGAAGCGTTAAATACGTGTTTAAAAAGCTGGTGCGAAAGCAATGAGCAGCCAAGTAGTGACGAACTTATAGCAACACAAGCGCATATTAATGCTATTTTAACTCAAGCTAATATCCATAAAGACGACTCGTTTAAAGCCTTGTTAAAGCATAAAAAATCAGACAAAGCGATCAGCGCTTACAAAAGCACTTAAAAAGACAGTTAGCATAATAGGAAGTAAATTAAACGAGGGTGTTGCCCATTGCTCTTCTCTAAAGCGCAGCGCCCTCTTAACCTCTTTGTGAGTAAATCACTTAAAGCCTTTTTGCACTGTTTTAATCTGTTTAACGCAAAAAGTGCGGTATTGTTGTGATTAAATAAAACCGCACTTATAAAACTAAAAACTGCCTTTTCGCAAGCTCAGTATTTGCCTTAGCCTAAAGACTAATATATTCCCTAAAGCCTAACCCTTAACTACTTAGACTTTCTAACTACGCCTGGCATATTATCTAACTGAGATTGAAGATAATTACTGGTTGAATTTAAGCCTGCTACTAATAAATCCATGCTGTTGTACTGCGCATAAAGGCGCGACTCTAACGACTGCATTTTACGTGCAAACGATACTCGTTCGTCATCAATCCCGCGAAGCTGGCCTTCTTTACTGTCTATGCGGTTTTGAATTAAGCCATCAGACTTAGTATAAAAGTTCATTAGCTCATCAAACGACTGGGCAAAACCGCCTTCGTCTTTATTTTCGTCAATAAAAAACTGCTGTACTAAATCAACATCATTTTTTACTTGCTCGTCTAAGCGTTCGCTATCTAAGCTTAACTTACCGTATCTGTCGGCTTCAACACCTAACTGCGATAGCGATAAAGAGTTACCATCGCCTAAGTCAACACTGTTGGTAATTTCTTGCCTTAACTTTGACATAACACCACGCAGCAGTGAATCACCCGCCATTACGCCAGCGCCATCTTCGCCAGATTTACCCAAGTTTTTACTTAGCTCTAACAGCTCGTTATAACTTTCGATAAACCCATTTAAGCCAGCTTTTATATTATTGTTATTTTCTTTAACAGTTAACTTACTTAGGTCGTCGTCAACATCGTGTGCTTTTTTAGCGGTAATAGTCACGCCATCAATCACGTTTTTAAATTCGTTAGTGCTGCTAGTTACTGTTACTGTGCCGTCAATAGTTATTGACGCATCAACAGCGGCAACTACTTCGCTCACATTTTTTATTCCTGCGGGTGCAGGGTCAAACGCTAAACGCGAAAGGCCTAAGGTATCGGTGTTGTTAGCATCGTCATCAGCCACTGCTATTTTAATTTGGTTTTCAAGCCCACTGGTTTGAGCCGAAAACACTAAGCGCTGGCCAGTATCATCGGTAATTATGGTGGCGTTAATGCTTTTGTTATCTTTACTGTTGTTTATTGCATCGCGCACTTCGCTTAGCGTTGCAGTGTCTGATACTGCAATATCAAAGCTATTATCGCCCGAGCTTAACGTCATGGTGCCAGCACCAACAGGGTTGGTGGCATCAAATGCACTCGACATTATTTTATGCTCAGTGGCTAAATTATTTACTTTTACTGAGTAGCCACCTGGTTGAGCGTCTTTGTCTGAGCTAAGCGATATAAAATCATCATTACCTGACGCGGTGCGCTTTTGGTAGTTATCAACATCGCCGAGGGCGGTCATAGATTCTTGCACTTTCTCAAGTGCAGCTTTAAGCGCACCCACAGCGGAAATATCGGTAGTTAAGTTAGCTTCTTTTTTATTTAAACGTGATTCAAAAGGCGCCTTTTCGGCATTAACCAATGCACCCACAATTTCAGATACTTGTAAGCCTGAACCTAACCCTGTAAACGAAATAGCCATGTTTATACCCCTTTACACTATTAAATAAAAAACAAAAAACTTAAAAAACGCAGCTGCTATTTAGTTATATACTTATATAGCTATATCGTTTGGTCAATTAATAAACCCGCAGTTTCAGACAACTTAGACACTAAACTTAACACTTCTTCCGAAGGGTATTGTTTAATAACATCGCCAGTTGCCTTATCGAGCACTTTAATTACATCGCGGCCTGAGTCTTCATCTACTTGAAACTGCAAGCTACGGTTCATCTCCCCCATAAAATCCTGCAATTGTTGCGCCATTTTTTCAAGCTGTTCACGCTCTAACGGTTGTTGCTGCGTAGCAGTGTCGGCATTACTTTGATATTGCTGTGCTTGTGAAGCACTTTTTTTAACATCGTCAATGGCACTAGCCGTTAGTACCGTAGCTGTTTGCCCTACTTTACTTTCGCTAGCTTGCCCTGCGTTACTTGCCGTTACTAAAGCTTCTGCGCCTGAGGTAATTGTATTCATAACGCCTCCTAAATAGTTTTAAACATTGTACACTATTTATCAATTAGCTTAATTTAGTAAGTTAAACGACAAAAGGAGATGAACAAAGCCATCTCCTTTTTAAAATTACTAATACTGACTTTTAATATTAGTTAGCTATTAACCTAATAAGCTAAGTGCTGCTTGTGGTAACTGGTTCGCTTGCGACAAGATTGACGTACCTGCTTGTTGCAATATTTGGTTTTTCGTCATTTGCGCTGTTTCAGTTGCAAAGTCAGTATCTTGAATACGGCTACGTGATGCAGATACATTTTCTTGAATATTTGCTAAGTTACTAATCGTGTGGCCAAAACGGTTTTGTATAGCACCTAAATCGGCACGTTGATCATCTATCATTGCTATTGCATTATCAATAATAGCTAACGCATCTTGCGATCCAGATTGAGTACTAATATCAACAGTATCAACTGCAATAACAGAGCTTGTATCTACATCTGTATCAGCAGCTAATAAATCACTATCTGCTTGTGCGGTAAACGTTGTCGCTGAGTTAAGCTGAACTGCGCCATAAATACGTGCAGTATCATCAGTTGTTCCATCACCACTTGTCAATGTTATGGCACCTGCGGGAGCATCAGTTCCATCATAACCTTGGGTTGTGATGGCTAATGTCGTAGAAGCGTCTGAAGTAGCATGCCCCGAATGGTTTTTTGCATTGAAATTTTCAATATTAATATCTTTGCCAGTGTCACTGGTAATTATAAGCTCATCATTTTCAATTTTTGCAGCAACTCCATGATCTGCGGTACCCGCATTAATTGCTTGTGCCATAGCATCTCTATCCAATGACGCATCCGCTTGGCTGTCAAAACTTACCGTTTCACCGTTTAAATCGAAAGTGTAGCTACCGAAGTTAGTAGCATCACCTGGATCAACGATAGGAGGCGTTGCTAACACAAGTGTGGCTTGTGTTCTAGCTTGAGCGCTTATACCCGTTGTATCTGCTACTTTATTAATTGCCTTGGCTGCATCTGCTGCAGAGGAACCCGCATTGATTGTTACATCAACCTCTTTGCCAGCACGGCCTGTAAGAGTATACTTTTGTGCAGCAGTAATATCGTGTGTGACTGCCGTCAGGTCTGTTCCTGCTGTTGATGCTGCGCCAAAGCCCGTTGAAGCACTTTGCAAATTCATTTGGTTTGAACCAATGTCCTCTGCCGCTACACTTGTAAGTGACAGGTTGATAGTTTCATTCGCATTAGCACCTACTTGAAATGCTTTACTACCAAAGCCACCATTTAATAGTTGTTGCCCGCCAAATGAGGTTGTGTCAGCAATACGCGTCAACTCAGATTGCAAAGCTGACACTTCTTTTTGCAATGAAGCACGCGCATCTGCAGAGTTTGAACCATTCGCTGATTGCAGTGCTAATTCACGCATACGTTGTAAAATACTTGTAGACTCTTGCATCGCACCTTCGGCAGTTTGTGCCATTGAAATACCATCGTTAGCGTTACGCTGTGCTACACCTAGGCCGTTTATTTGCGATGTTAAACGATTTGAAATTTGCAGGCCGGCGGCATCATCTTTTGCGCTGTTAATACGCATCCCTGATGATAAACGTTCCATTGATGTTGCTAAATTAGAACCTGATTGAGACAGGTTACGTTGAGCGTTTAGTGAAGATACGTTTGTGTTTACTGAAATCATAATAAAACTCCTGATTACTTTCGTAACATTGCTTATTTTAATTTAACCAAGAGCTGTTACAAATGTATGCTCAGCTCCGTACTGATTAAGTTAACGGCAGGAAGTAAATTATCTTTAGAAGTATTTTAAAAATAAATTAATTTATTTGCTCAGTAAAGGGTAACAACTTGTTTTAAAATAATAAATAGTTATTTATTAATTTTTGTAATGCATATAGTTATGTCGCTAATAACTTTTACTATCTAAAAAAACGCACTTCAAAGTGAAGTGCGTTTATAAGTATTTTTTGGTGAAGCTAATAGTTAACCACCTAGTAAGCTAATTGCTGCCTGTGGTATTTGGTTTGCTTGGGACAATATTGAGGTTCCTGCTTGCTGTAATATCTGATTTTTAGTCATTTGAGCCGTTTCTGTAGCAAAATCGGTATCTTGAATACGGCTACGGGAAGCTGACACATTTTCATGAATGTTTGCAAGATTACTAATCGTATGACTAAATCTATTTTGTGCAGCACCTAAATCGGCACGTTGGTCATCTATCATCGCTATTGCATTATCTATAATAGCTAGAGCATCTTGAGAGCCTGCTTGAGTAGCAATATCAACTGTGTCAACCGAAATAACTGAACTAGCAAATTCACTATTAGCAGTTTCAGCTAATAAATCACTAGAAGCCTCTGCTTTAAACGATGTAGATGAATTTAACTGTATAGCCCCATAAATACGAGCAGTATCATCAGTCGTTCCAGCAGCACCGCTAGTTATTGTAACAGGTGTTGATTCAGCCCCATCATAACCCAATGTAGTTATTTCTAATGTAGTTGATGCATCAGTATCAGGTGCTGAGTCAATACCATTTTTAGCATTGAAGTTTTCAATATTAATATCTTCGCCAGTATCACTGCTAAGTATAAACTCATTGTTTTCAATTTTTGCAGATACTCCATGATCAGATGTACCCGCATTAATTGCTTCAACCATTGCATCACGGTCTAAAGTTGCATCATCTTGACTAACAAAAGAAACTGACTCACCGTTTAGTTCAAACGAATAACTACCATAAGAAGGGTTTGCAGGATCAGTCGTTGTATCTGATGTTGGAAGCGTTCCTAGCTCTAGCTTAGCCTGAGTTCTTGCTTGCGCAGTTACACCTGTAGTGTCTGAAACCGAATTAATAGCTTTTGCAGCCTCCTTAGCACTTGCTCCAGCGGTTATAGCAACTTCAACAGCATCTCCACCTCTGCCAGTAATAGTATATGTTTGATCATCAATATCGTGAGGAACGTCTGTTGTTAAATCTGTGCCGGCAGCCGATGTTGCGCCATAACCTGTTGTAGAGCTTTGCAAATTAATTTGGCTTGAACCAATATCTTCTGCCGCCACACTTGAAAGGGACAAATTAATAGTTTCATTAGCATTAGCACCTACCTGAAACGCCTTAGAGCCATATGTACCATCCAGCAGTTGCTGCCCACCAAAGGAGGTTGTTTCAGCAATGCGAGTAAGTTCTGATTGTAATGCAGAGACTTCTTTTTGTAATGCTGCACGTGCGTCAGCAGAGTTTGAACCATTTGCTGATTGAAGTGCTAATTCACGCATTCTCTGCAAAATATTGGTCGACTCTTGCATCGCACCTTCTGCGGTTTGCGCCATTGAAATACCATCGTTAGCATTACGCTGAGCAACGGCTAAGCCATTTATTTGCGATGTTAATCTGTTTGAAATTTGTAGGCCCGCCGCATCATCTTTAGCGCTGTTAATACGCATCCCCGATGCTAGGCGCTCCATTGAGGTGGCTAAGCCTTCACCTGATTTTGCTAAGTTACGTTGTGCGTTTAATGACGACACATTAGTATTTACTGTTAATGCCATTTTACCATCTCCTAGATTTAAACAGAGTGTGGTTCAAAACATCTTGCAGGAACCACCAATCAGATGACTATTACAAAGCAGGTTTTATGCCAACTATAAAACAAATTTCAATGCGTTGTTTTATATACAAAAAGAAATGGAAAAACGTTATATTTTAAAAGTAAAACCACGTTTTATAGTGGCAGATTAATAAATAGTGACAGTTTTTTGCCGCCTAGGTTAGAAGGGTTACTGAAGGTTGTGAGTTACTTTTAAAGCGGCGCTCTCCTTATGAATAAGTCACTTAAAACTTTTTGCACAAAGAGAAAACAATGAGAGTAAATAAGAAAGTGCCAAATAGTTAAAAACCAAAAAGCGCGGTATAAAACCGCGCCTCCATCGACAAAAACGCCTAGCTTGGCTTGTTTTTGCCTAAAACCTGATACCTGACGCCTAAAACCTGCTCTTAACCATTAAATATAATCAAATAACGAGAGTTTGGCTAAGCGGCCAAAGGTGGCTTGCGAGGCTTGCAGTGCGGTTTCTTGTTGAGTGAGATCGCTAATGGCTTTTGCCATATCTACTTCAAGCAGGCTTGAACGATTACTTTGGTTTTGAATGTCTAGCGCAGAGTTAGAGTCGGTTACTCTTTCTAGCACATTCATCCGCCCACCTAAACTCGCTTGGGTAAACACAACTTGTTCGCTGGCGTTTTGCAGCTGCGTTACGCCATCGTTAAGTACTTGCTGAAAATCATCCCCCTCAAGCGTGCCATTATTTAAACCTGTAATTAAACCTTGTAGCGTATTAAGTACGTTTTCTTTGTGGGGTTTTTCTAGGCTAAAATCGAGCTGCTGCCCAGGTGCTGCGCCGGTTAGCTGAATTTTCATTCCGGCAAACTCTATTGGCTCGTCGGTTACATTTCCGCTAACTGGTGGTATTTGCGCTACTCCATCACGTAAAATTTCATACTGATCCGGATCGCCAGGGTTAGCACCCGCAGTAACCACTACATTAAAAGTATTTGCTGTGGCTGACACTAAAGGGTCTGGATCAGGGTTATATTGCTCTTTATGAAACTGATCGAAAACACCTTGTTTATCTACATAAACAGAACCCGTAAGCGTACTTGATGCATCGCCTGTGTTAGATGCTACATCGAGGCGTGCATTGGTTTTTTCAAAGGTGTCGTAGCCGTTGTCGCTAGATTTAATCGACACACCTTCGGCAATAGTAATTTTATGCTGGCCTTGATCGCCTTGGTAATTGTACTTGCCGCTAGCGGCATCAAACTGATACGGTTGCGTGCTGTCTTGGTAGCCTGAAAATATATATTTACCGTCTTCGGAACGGGTGTTCATTAAATTAGCTAACGTTTTTTGTATTTCGGTTAGCTCCGACGCTAACGACTTTAAATCGTCTTTACTGTACGCGCCATTACCTGCTTTTAAGGCAATATCTTTAGCTGCTTGAATACTTTCGTTAATACCTTGCAGTACGCTTTCTTCGATTTTGAGTCGGCCATTGAGCTGATTAATATTTTTTGTATATTGCTCATTACTTTGTATTTTATTGGTATACAGCATAGCTTGCGATATATCGGCAGGCGCTTCTGAAGTAGATAAATACTTTTGTTCAGTATTTACTCGCTCTTGTGCGTTTGCTACGCCATTTTGATTTTGTAGTATTTTATTAATGCTGTTTTGATACATTAAGTTATTTGATAAGCGCATAATTACCTCGCGGCACTAAGTAAAGTGTCAAAAATAGAACGTGCAGCAGAAAGCACCTGAGCTGAAGCTGCGTAAGATTGTTGAAAGCGCAGCAAATTAGCTGCTTCTTCGTCAAGGTTTACCCCAGATAACGACTCGTACCATGCCTCTGACTGCTGTGCGAGTGCGTCGAATGCTGCGCCGTTTGTTTTAGCTTGGCCTGTTACCACGCCAATGTCGGTTACTAATCCGGCATACGCTTGGTTAAACGTTTTATGGTTATCGGCATCTGAGCTTGAAACAACATTTTGACGCACAAAGTCACCGTTTTGTAACTCAGCTAATTTTAAACCGTTGCGGTTATCGTCAAAGCCGCCTTTGTTAAACTCTAACGTAAAGCTATCGCCCGTTGCTGGTACGCCTTCAATATTAAAATCAAAGCCATAACCATCGTATGGTGCCCCGGCTTGAGCGAGTATATTGTTAGCAGGCGGTGTAACCGTAAACGTAGTTGTACCATTACCATCAGTAAGTTGATATTCATTAGCATTGGCTGTTTTAACAATGCTAATAGGGCCATTTGCTAAATCCAAAGGATTACTAAAACTACCCGTGGTTACATCGGTGACATTACCCGGTGAAATACTGCCTGTGCCTGTATTATCAAGCCCGTCTGCTGTTCTAATTGGAGAGGCCAAGGCAATGTCTTCGCCCCGACCTGTTGTCAGCGATATATTACCTGCCGTGCCACTATTAAGTTTTACCTGAAATTGGTCACCGGCATTACCGGCTCCGGTTACGTTTAGCTCTAAACCAAACGACTCCCCACTGGTAATAGCGGCTGAATCGATAATGCCACTGGGTGGGATAGTTGCTAAAGAGGCTGTGCCTAATGGTTCACCTTTATTATCAATAGGCTGAATACTTACTTCGTTAGGATTACCCGTATAAGTGATCACAAAGTCACTCGCTGGCAGTTCACTGCCTTTACCAGCCTCAACGGTTGCTGAGATATTAGCTGTTCCGCTATTGGCTTGATAAACAAAAGCACTGACCGTTGGGATATCAAAAATATCCCCTCCAAGCTCACCGTTTGCATCCATACCTAAACGGTTTTGCTGATTAAACGAATCAGCAAGCGCAATGCCCATTTGGCCTATTTGATTTTGCGCAGGTACTAAAATATCGTCTCTGAAGGCAAGTAAACCACCTATTTTGCCTTTTAATTTACTGGCATCAACTTCAAGCGGCACAGCTTTGCCGCCATTTACATCTAAGCGCAGTTCTTTAAAGTTTGGATCCGGGTCGCCGCGCATCGAAAACAAGTTAAACGAGCCGTTTTGCATTACAACGGCTTCACCGCTGCCCATAAACACTTGTTTTTCACCATTGGGGCCATCGAGTGTTTCTATATCAATCAGCTCAGATAAATCGCGAATTGCTTTATCACGCTCATTGTAAGCTGAGCTCGCATCGGCTTCATTCCTGGTACCATGAACACCCGCAATTTCTTGATTCAGCGAACTAATACTTTCAATAAGCGTATTAGCCTCTTCAGAAAAGATTTCTAATTGCTCATTAACAACCGCTTTTTGCTCAGAAACAATACCTGCAAGTCGGTCCATTTGATCAACTAAATTTTGTGCATCACTCATCACTAATGAACGAGCAACTGTTGAGGAAGGTTGATTAAGCGCTTCTTGCACGTTATTAAACATTGAGTTGATACTAGTTGATAGGCTATTTGATTTTTCTGAAAAAATTTGATCAACCCGACTCGCTTCACTAACGAATTGATCAAAAAAACTTTTATTTGAAGTATCTCGATTTAATTGCTTTTGCGCAAACTCATTCAATAACCGGTACGTTTGACCACGGCCCACCTGATTATCAATCATGGTGGTAAATTCGGTGCGCTCACGTACATACCCTTCGGTATTAACATTTGAGATGTTTTTACTTGTCGTTTGCAATAACTCAGAGTTTGCTCTTATTCCTGAATTTGCAATATTTAATAAATTAAACGACATGTTACTCTACTCCTTGGCGGATCACGCTTGTGGCGATATTCTTCAATTCGTTACTGTTTAACACCCTTTTTATTTTGTCAGCATAATTAGGATCGGTTGCATAACCGGCTTGCTGTAAAGAGTCTAAGAACTTATGCGGCTTTGCCGTATTGTTTAATGCATCTTGATAGCGCGGGTTTTGTGTTAAAAAATCTACAAAATCATTCACGCTATCTTTTATCGAATCATACGCTCTAAAGCTTGCTTGCTTTTTAACTGCAGCACCTTGCTCAAACTCTAAAGTGACCTTACTGGCCTTTTCACCCTGCCAACTTTTATCTGACTTAATATTGAATAAGTTGTTTGAGCTATTACCATCACCTTTACTAATAATATGTTTACCCCAACCAGTTTCTAATGCCGCTTGCGCGACCATAACCGCCGGATTTAAACCAATTTTTTTAGCCGCTGTTTTTGCGTGTTCCCACACGGTGCTTACAAATTCCTCAGCATTTTCAAATGTCTTAGGCGCTGTGTTTTGTTCGCTTTTTTCAGTTGAATCAACGAGCGGTGCTTTTTCAATGACCTTTTGGTTTTCTTGATGAGGTAAGGTGCTACCCGCACGTTGGTCACTAAAGAAATCTGACGTTGTACGAAGAACAGAGCCTGGCATAAAGTTTTTTCCATCTGGCGATAGTTGCTGCACAATTAAATCTGCAAGCCCCAAAGAGCCATTTGATGAAAGCTCTGTGGCCATTTGTTGGTCGTGCATTTCTTCAAAAAATTTCACGCCGCTAGCATTAAACGGGCTTTCTTTATCTTCAAAAGCCTCATTAGCTTTACGCATACTTTTAAGCAGCATTTGGGTGAAAATAGCTTCAAATTGTGCCGCTGCTTTTTTTAACGCCGCTTTAGATGCATCGGTTGATGCATCACCGCTGTTTAAAGCATCTCGACGCAAAGAGTCTAAGTTGCCTAAATCAAAAAAGTTTTGCTTATCTAGATGATTTGTTTCCATCAGCTTTTTGACACAATAATTAATAATTCTTAGTTAAATGCAATAATTGAGCCAAGTGAAGTGAAAGGTTCTAGGTTCTAGGTTCTAGGTTCTAGGTTCTAGGTTCTAGGTTCTAGGTTCTAGGTTCTAGGCAGAAATTAAACTAAGTGAGAGACGCGAGGTAAACTCGCTGCTACTTATTGTGTAGGTTTATATTGCTGAGGTAACAGCGGCTTTATGCCGCGTCTTTTTTTAGGTTAACTGTTAAAGACCCTAAATAGGGTCTTATAAAACTAAATTACAACAAGCTGACCATTTATGGCGCCGGCTTCTTTAAGTGCTTCAAGAATCGCCATTAAATCACCAGGAGCAGCGCCAACTTCATTAATTGCGCGAACTAAATCATCAAGACTCACACCAGGATCAAATACAAAAGCGCGTGAATCATCTTGATTAACATCAATAATACTTTGCTGTGTAACAACGGTTTCGCCTTCTGCTAACGGGTTTGGCTGCGCCACATTTTGTTGCTCAGCAATCGTGACTGTTAAACCACCATGGGTAATTGCCGCAGGTTGTAATTTTACATTTTTGCCTATAACGATGGTGCCGGTACGCGAATTAACAATTATTTTTGCCGAAGTATCCGCAGGCTTAAATTCTAAGTTTTCAAGGGTCGATAAATACGATACGCGCTGCGAGGCATCTCGTGGCGCAACAACCCGAATAGAGGCGGCATCGAGTGCTTGTGCGCTATTTGGGCCGATTAAATCATTAATGGTTTTCTCTAAACGTTTTGCGGTTGTAAAGTCCGGACGGTTTAAATTAAAGGTAATATAATCGTTTTGCATAAATGGGCTTTTAACGGCACGTTCAACCGTGGCACCGTTTGGCACACGCCCTACGGTTGGCGTATTAATCACGACTCGGCTACCATCTAGGCCTTCAGCACCTAAGCCACCAACAATTAAGCTCCCTTGTGCAATAGCGTATACATTACCATCAACCCCTTTTAAAAATGTTTGTAATAACGTACCGCCACGTAAGCTTCCCGCACTACCAATTGATGACACAGTAATATCTATAGTTTGCCCTGGCTTTCTAAATGGAGGGAGTTCAGCATGGACCGCGACTGCGGCAACATTTTTAATTTTTGGCTTTAGGCTTGTTGGTAACGTAATACCAAAACTATTAAGCATACCTTTGAAGCTTTGCTCGGTAAAACGGCTTTGCTCACCGGTACCAGGTAAACCAACAACTAAGCCATAGCCTACTAATTGGTTTGAGCGCACTCCTTCGACCATAGACACATCTTTAATCCGCTCAGCACTGGCAGTATATTGCCAGCCTAGTAGCACCATAAAACAAAAAACTTTAAAACCATTCATGTTGAATGTCCTCTAAAAGGGAAACAATGAGCTACTAAAGAAACGCGTTAACCAACCCGGGCTTTGTGCCTCTTGAGTTTGACCCTTACCTGAATACTGAATACGCGCATTCGCAATACGATTAGACTCAACGGTATTATCAGCATTAACATCTTGTGGACGCACTAACCCCTCTAAGCGAATAAATTCTTCACCGGTATTTAGCGTTAGCCATTTTTCACCACGAATCACTAAATTACCATTTGGTAATACTCGCATCACGTTAACCGAAATATCGCCAACTAGGCTGTTTGATTGATTTGATTTTGAGTCACCTTTAAACGACGCATCACTACCAACCCCAAATTGAATACTATCGCCACCAATATTAACCGGTAAACCACCTAAACCAATAACAGGATCGAGGCTAGCATCTGTTTGTTTATCTGTTTCTGTTTTAGCCGCTTTTGTGGCTTGGGTTGACTCTTGCAATTTAACAGTAATGATATCGCCTGTTCTAAGTGCTTTTTTATCGGCATATAAGTCATTCGATAACTGAGTACTGAATAAAGAGCCAGTTGCTACCACTGGCTCCATATTAGGCTCAGGATACATAGGTGCATAGTAGGGATCGTCCTGCACTACTTCATTATTTTGTGTAGATACACAACCGCTTAACAGTAAAGTCCCTACTGCAAATAACATAATATTACGCATACAATCCCCCAAAACTATAATTGTTGATTGATGTAGCTCATCATTTCATCAACCGCTGAAATTACCTTTGAGTTCATTTCGTAAACTCGCTGAGTTTCAATCAAATTAACCAACTCTTCGGTCACATTTACATTTGATGTTTCAAGTGAACCTTGAATAATTGTACCTAGGCCCTCAACCCCCGGATTACCTTGAACAGGCGCACCACTTACTGCAGTTTCGGTATAAAGGTTTTGCCCTATAGGCTCAAGGCCCGACGGATTAATAAAATCACTAATCGTGATTTGACCAATAACCACGTTTTCGGCCTGACCTTTTACGCGAACTGACACTTCACCGTCTTGAGATACGGTGATCGACTGTGCATCGTCAGGTACATTCATTTCAGGCTGAACAACATAACCAGCACCCGAGGTTACAACACGCCCCTCACCGTCGGTGGTAAACTGGCCGTTACGCGAATAAGCAATATTGCCATCTGGTTGCAATACTTCAAAAAAGCCAGGACCTGAAATCATCCAATCTAATGAATTTTCAGTGGTGAGCATATTACCTTGCGAAAAGTTTTTTTGGTTAGCCACCACCTTAGTACCCGCACCAAGCATTAAACCTGACGGCATTTCGGTATCTTGTGATGAACGACCGCCTGGTTGATTAATATTTTGGTAGAGTAAGTCTTCAAAAATAGCGCGGCTTTTTTTGTAACCCACTGTACTGGCGTTCGCTAAGTTATTTGATATAACCGATATATCAGTTTGCTGAGCGTCAAGCCCTGTTTTACTTATCCATAATGCTGGATTCATAATAATATCCTCACGTTAAAGTTAAACGATGCGCATCAGCTGTTCTTGACGTTCGTCAATCTCTTCAGCGGTTTTCATCAGTTTTACTTGTAATTCAAATTGGCGTTGATGACTGATCATATCGACCATTTCATGCACAGGATTTACATTCGATTTTTCTAATGTGCCACCTAATACTTGTACATTGGCTGATGTTTCAACTATTTGGCCTGGTTTAGCTCTAAATAAGCCATCGTTACCCTTTTCGAGCGTGGCGTTGTTTGCATCAACTACTTTTAGCCGATCAACTTCTTCTAAAAAGTTAGCCGGTGCACCTTGAGGGCGAACTTGAATAGTGCCATCTTTGCTAAATTCAATTTTTTCAATCGGTACCGGTAATATGACGGGCCCACCTTCGCCAATAACTTGACGACCGTCGCTGGTAGTTAACATACCTTCAGCCGTTATATTTAACGAACCCACTTTTGTGTAGGCTTCATTACCAGAGGCATCCTGAACACTCAGCCATGCGTTATCACTCATAGCAATATCGAGGCTACGGCCTGTTTCGACAACACCGCCCGATGTCATGTTTGATCCTGGGCGCTCCTGCATAGCAAAAACACGAGTCGGCAAACCTTCACCGAAAGCCTGCATTGACCGTGCTTGCGCAAAATCAGATTTAAACCCAGTGGTATTCGCATTTGCCAAATTATTGGCTTTAAGAGCAAGCCCTTGCATGCTTTGTTTAGCGCCAGATGCCGCTATGTAGACCATTTTATCCATAACATCGACTCATTAAGAAATCTATGTATGAGTAAATGCAATATAAGTGCCAAATTAAATTTAAGTGTGAATAAGATTTTAGAAGAGGAATAAAAAAGGCTGCACTAAGCAGCCTTAGTAAATCAAAACATGATTATCTGATCTGAAGGATGTTTTGTTGAATAGTTGAGTTAACCTCAAGCGCACGAGAGTTTGCTTGGAAGTTACGCTGCGCACTAATCAAATCAACCAGCTCATTGGTTAAGTTTACGTTAGATTGCTCAAGAGCTGACGAGTTAATGTTGCCTAGTGTGCCTGAACCTGGCTCACCCGCTATTGGCTCGCCCGAGGTTAAACTTTTTTTCCATGAAGTATCACCTACTTGCTGCAAACCTTGTGAGTTTGAAAAGCGCACCATGGCAACTTGACCTAAGTAAGTTGAATCACCATTACTGTAAGATGCAACAACTTTTCCATCTGTACCAATATCAATACCCGCTAAGCGACCTACTGTCGCACCATCTTGCTCTAGTGCTTTCACCTCAAAGCGACTCGCATATTGAGTAGGCGTTTTATTTGCAGTACCGGCCTCATCGCGCCAATTAATCGCAATATCATCAAATTGTGCGCCATTAGATAAAATACCCGATAAATTAGCTCCGGTTAAATTAACATCAGTAAAGGTTGGACCAACATTTGGAGCACCATTAGTCGTTGCAGGCAAACCGCTAGCATCAAACCCAAAGGTACTTAGCGGGCTTGGTGTTGCTGTCGCGGCACCAGTTGCATCAAAGGGAGTTTTATCAAGCGTACCATGTACTTGCCATTCATTAGGCGCTGTTTTTACAAAAAAGAATTGTAGAACATGTGGCTCACCAAGTGAGTCATACATTGTGGTCGATGTCGAAGAGTTATAAGTAGTACTGTCTGTTGCATCAAAAGGGACAGCTATTACATCTTCTCGAGAATCGACGTTAAATGATGTATAAACGTTTGAAGTAGAGCGCGGAGAGCCCGAAGAATCGGGTATTTGTAAAGCAGATGAAGTACTAAGACTTACAGAGGTCGTATCACCACTAACTTCATCAACTGGGAAGCTTTGTAAAAAATTACCTTTAGCATCTACAACAAAGTTATCTTTATTAAGCTTAAATGCACCCGCACGCGTGTAGGTAAAGTCTTGTGCGCCTAAGTCTTGACTGGTAGCAAAATACCCCTCACCGGTAATCGCTAAATCCAGTGAATTATTAGTAAACTGCAGCGACCCTTGATGAAACTGCTGGGCAACCATAGTGGTTTGTACACCATCACCATTTTTCGTTTTACCAGCGCTAAATACTGATGATGCGTATACATCAGCAAATTCAGCGCGAGACTCTTTAAAGCCCGTGGTATTTACGTTGGCAATATTATTGGCGGTAACATCTAAATCTTTTTGTGCGGCAGCAAGGCCTGTTAATGCAATATTGAAGCTCATAATTAACCTCTAACCTAAAAAATATTTAGCCTATTGGCTAAAAAATACATAAAATCTATTACGCGATTTCTGCGACATCAGTCAGCCTAACCGCACCTTCTTTTGTGTTAATAATAATGCCGCTTGAGCCATTAATATTAACACTCTCAATATTTTTGAATGAGGCAATTGGTAAGCTAGAGAATTCGCCATCCGTACTGCCTTCAGCTTTAACCTTGTATTCACCAGGAGGAAGTCGTTCACCCGCTTCGTTTTTACCATCCCATGCAAAGCGAACCGCACCTGCAGGCTGCGTGCCTAAATCAATAGTTTTAACTAATTGCCCTGATGCATCTTCAATACGAAGCGTTAAATTGTCTACCGGCTTTTCAGCAACAATCGCTCCCTTTACCTCACCCGACTCATTAAGCTCAAGTGTGTCAGACTCCAGCAGCGCTTGCTTACCGACCAATGTTGATGCTTGCAATGCTGAATTTGATGTCATCGACGCAGCTAAAGACTCAAAGTTAGAGTTTAAATTTGAGATCCCTTCAGCCATAGTAAAGTTTGTCATTTGTGCAATCATCTGATCGTTATCAGCTGGTTTGCTGGGATCTTGATATGACAACTGCTGTGTTAACAACGAAAAGAAATCTTCTTGGGTTAACGCATCACTCTCTTCTTTTTTTGGCACTTGCTTATCTTGCCAACGTAAAGAGTCCATATAGGATGAAGAAGTACTAATATCGTTACTCATGAGCTACCCTCAGTTACCGCTGACCTAACAGCAGTGTTTTACTTAACATTTGCTTAGCTGCATCAGCAACTTGAACATTTGTCTGATAAGAGCGAGAAGCAGAAATCATATTTGCCATCTCCTCAACAACATTCACGTTGGGTTTGTAAATATATCCATTTTCATCCGCACTCGGGTGATTTGGGTTATATTCGATTTGTAGTGGTTTATTACTTTCAACCACTCCTAACACTTTTACACCAACGGCAGAGCCCTGTGGGTTGCTTGCTGACGCTGACGCTTTTGTAAGCTCCGCAGCAAATACAGGTTGTCGCGCTCGGTACGTCTCATTTTGCGAAGAGCTAATTGTATTGGCGTTAGAGATATTACTTGCCGTGGTATTTAATCGCACGTTTTGCGCGCTCATACCTGAACCAGCAATATCAAACACATTATATAAACTCATAATTAGGCTCCTTGACTACCGAGGGCTTTTTTCAGGCCTTTAAATTTACCATTAAGAAACTGGACACTGGCCTGATACTCCATAGCATTCTGTGTATACAAGTTCCGTTCCACTTGTATATCAACAGAGTTACCATCACCCGTATCTGTTTGATTTGGCGTACGAAATAATTCATTACCACCTACACTACGGGTACCACCGGCAATGTGTTTTTCATTGGTTCTTACCATGGTATTGCCGCTTAGTTGGTTGGACTTTGCCGTTTTTAATGCTGAGGCAAAGTCGATATCTTTTGCTTTATAGCCGGGCGTATCAGCATTTGCGATATTAGTAGCGAGCATTTCTGCTCTTTGCGAACGGATCAACATCGCATGCGGATGCACGCCTAATGCTTTATCAAAACTGATAGCCATAACTACCTCCAAAAAATTGACTCAGTACCGATAAAGCAATAAATGAGCCAGCAGTGAAAATAGTGATAATAAAAACAAAAAACGACGCAATGGGCGTCGTTTAGTGGAGGGATAATATATTTATGAAGGTCATTTTTTTTGGTAAATGATACCAGGGTTACAACGCACCATATCAAAGTCAGTACTTAAACCAGACATAGACTCCGACGCACCTAAAAATAAGTACCCCTTAGGGTTAAGTGCTTGAGAGAATTTTGCAATTATTTTGGCTTTCACCTCAGGTGAAAAGTAAATTAAAACATTACGGCAAAATATAATATCGAACTTACCCATTAAGGCGTACGAATCGAGCAAATTTAAATGCCTAAAGCTCACTTGCTTTTTCAATGAATCAACCACTTGTGCCATGCCATTGCCGCTGTCTTTAAAAAACTTTTTACGGCGCTGTGCAGAGAGTCCGCGAGACAATGCCAATGCGTCATATTCAGCATGTTTACATATATCAAGCATGGTATTTGATATATCTGTACCAATTATTTGTGCACCCATTTTTAAAACACCAGGGCTGCTGGATTGAAACTCAGCAACCGACATCGCTATTGAGTAGGGTTCTTGTCCTGATGAGCTCGCCGCAGACCATATTTTTAATGGCCTATTTAACGTTTTAAACTCAGGGAATAATCTGGTTTTAAGTAACTCAAACGGATACTGATCTCTAAACCACAATGTCTCATTGGTTGTCATGGCATCAACAACGGCTGCGCGCAGCTGGCGCTCATGTACACCTAGCGTTTTACTTACCAGTTCAGATAACGAATCAACATTAAATCGAGACATTAATGGTGCCAAACGGCTCTTTACTAAATACTGCTTATTTTCACCTAAAACAATACCGCACTGTTGTTCTAAAAATAAGCGAAATTGATCGTATTCATTTTGCTGTAAATCTTTATTAGTCAAATCAATAACACCTATGTTTATTAATCACGATGAACCCATTTATTAACGGCTGTTGCAAGCTCGTCTGGGTTAAATTTTGCAATAAAATCATCTGCTCCTACTTTTTCAATCATCGCTTGATTAAAAACACCACTCAATGATGTGTGTAAAATCACATGTAGTGGCGCGAGCTTAGGATTAGCTTTGATTTCTGCAGTCAGCGTATAACCATCCATTTCTGGCATTTCTACATCAGAAATCAGTAGCCCTACTCGCTCTGTAATATCATTTACGCAATCGAGCTCTGCAATTTCTTTTAATCTTATTAAAGCTTCTTTACCATTTTTAGCCAACTCAGTTGTTACACCTAATGGTTCCAATGCTCGTTTTACTTGATTTCGCGCAACAGCCGAATCATCAGCAATAAATACTATTCTCTCGCCTAAATCTTTTTGTATAGTGCCTTGCGAGGCAACATCATCACTTACCGTAGTATTAACTGGGCAAATTTCGTTTAAGATTTTTTCTACGTCGAGTATTTCTACCAACTCATTTTCAATTTCAGTGACGGCTGTTAAATAAGAATAACGCCCTGCTCCTGATGGCGGTGGCATTATTTTTTCCCAGTTCATATTAACAATTCGCTCAACACCACCAACTAAAAAACCCTGCACTGTGCGGTTATATTCTGCAATAATAATAAAACTGTCTTCAATGTTTTTAATGGGCCGCCCGCCTACAGCCATCGATAAATCAATCACTGAAATAGTTTGGCCTCGAATGTGTGCTACACCACGAATATAAGCATTAGATTTTGGCATGCTGGTTAATGGAGGGCATTGAAGAACTTCTCTTACTTTGAACACATTAATGCCAAAGCGCTGACGCCCATTAAGCTTAAATAACAATAACTCCAAGCGGTTTTGCCCAACCAACTGTGTACGTTGGTTTACTGAGTCTAAAATGCCGGCCATTTAATCTCCTAAGAAAACAAATATAAGGAACGATAATTGCTTTCAATTAATAAAGCGTCATAACACAACGGGGGCGTCTAAATTCTGACGCAAAATATTTATACCCTGTTTGCAACCATAAGCATAGTCGAAACATTATGAGTTTGTTAAAAAAAACCAGAAGATACAGTGTTTTTTATTTTCTTGCTAGCCTCTGCTTCACTTTACCACTAAAGGCTCAAGTATTTAGTAAAGAATCGCTACAAGAAATGGCTGTTTCTTATGTTGCTCAAAAAGCAGTAGCTACAAATGATAACAAAATACAGTTCAGTGCATTACCGTTAGATAGCCGCATACCTGATCGCCATTGTAACTCAGAACTAGCGCTAGAAACCCCAAGTGAGCCCCCATTTAATCGTCAGGTCACCATTCAGATAAAATGCAACGATAATGAGAACTGGGCACAATACGTGCACGTTAGAATCACTGAATCAGCACCGGTTGTAGTTGCAACTACTAACTTAGCACGAGGTGAAGTGATTACTCCATCCCATTTAAGTATTGATATGCGCCCTGTGCACTTTATACGTGTTCAGTATCTTGATGACCCTGCACTACTTATTGGTAGCCGCAGCAAACGTAATATTCGTGAAGGTATGCCAGTACTACTTAATCAAATTTGTATGGTTTGCAAAGGCGACTCTGTCAACATTTTTGCCAACATTAAAGGGTTAAGAGTAAAAACCACGGGTGTTGCATTAGAGGATGGCACCTTGGGTGAACAAGTACGAGTAGAAAACAAAAAGACAGGTAAAGTTTTAAATGCGCGTGTAGATGGTGTAGAGTCAGTTCAGGTAAATATTTAATATAAATTTATGCTAAAGTATCTTTAATAAATGCCGATATAAAGGCATCAGTTGGGTAATAAATGGGCTTTTATTATGGTCGGTCAAGTAAATAAATCAAATCAACAACCGAGTGTTTTAACAAACACTCAACAGCAAAAAGTTGATTTAAAAAGAGATAATGCAAATACACAGGCTGCACAAACGCCTTCACCTAAAGCTGCAAGCGATTCGGTGAGCTTAACACCGCAAGCTAAGCAATTAAAATCGTTACAAGAGAAAGCGCAGCAGTCTTCTGATTTTGACAGTAACAAAGTTGCTGAGCTTAAAAAAGCGATTACTGAAGGCAAGTATCAAATAGACAGTGAGAAACTTGCCAAAAATTTAGCAGACTTCGAGTTTAATGTTTATGGCTGATCACAATAGTTTAATTACGATTAAACTAAACGAACAAATAAATTGTTTAACAACCTTGAGTGAGCTTCTTACTCAAGAGCTTAATGCTATTGCCTCACGTAGAGGCGAAGGTTTAAAAGAAATTACCCAACAAAAAATGTCTTTTTTAACCAGTATAAGCACCCTTGATAAAGAACTCAGCAAACTAATTGCCAGTAATGATCAGCAAACAGATGAAAACGCTGACTTAATAAAGCTAACTCGAGAAAAGCTTGAGCAGTGTCAAAAACAAAATGAAGTTAACGCTCACGCAGCGCACCAGGCACAGTTAAGTGTTAAGCAACTGAAAGGTATTTTAATTGGTGCACCTTCGTCTATGACCTACGATCAAGCTGGTAGCGTAGTAAATACCGATAACAGCATTGTGCGAAACCTTAAAGCCTAAAAAAGAATACCCATAAAAAACGCCTAAACGATAATCCGTTTAAGCGTTTTTTTATGGGTAATAATTTGTCGCTCAGTAATAAGTCACTTTTTTCACTTCACGTGGCTTTATCTCACCTATGTACAAGTCGTGAACGCGTTTCATATTAAGTTCAAGCTCAGTTATATACATATCATTTACGGCATATGTTTTTATAATTTGTGCGCCTTTAATAATACCTTGTACCTTGCTTTGTAAATAATCATCTTGGGCAACAGAGCCTGCAACGGTTGTACCTGCGGTAATTTTTTGCCCGTATACTTGCTCTGTTAGTTCGCGGTATGCTTCTAGCTTTGAAGCCTTAATCGCCATAAGTTGTTTTTGAGTGTCATTACTTCCCGACTGCAAACTAATGGGCGCGTACCCTATTGCTTTTAATACAGGGTAATTATTTGGCTCAACATATTTATATTCAACGTGCTTATCAAATAAATTGCTACAACCGCTTAACGTTAAGCAGCCTAATGTGATCATTAATGGCATTACTCGCATCATACAGGGCCTTTAAAAACTAATTAAACTCAGTTATGCACGTTTAATGCCAGTGATACCTATATTCTGTAACAACAAATAATAGTGGTACATTACTTGCTGAGATTCATTAACGCTAACGTTTAATTGGAGTAAGAGTATGAAATCGTTTTTAAAAGCAGTATTGGCAGGATTAAGCACCACTGCGGTATTAACGTTTTCACCTTTTACCCACGCTCAGTGGTATGAGTCTACAGGCCATGCGGTTATTCAAAATAGCGACATTCCCGGTGCAAAGGCCGCTGCAATAAAAGATGCGATTACCCAAGCCCTTGTATTCTCTGGTGCGCGGGTGAGCTCGGTGCAAACCCTTGTTGATGGTATTTTAACCCAAGATCAGCTAAAAATAAGTAGCCAAGGCGAAATTCAAAAAATAGAGCTCGTTAGCGAAAACCGCAGTAGTGATGAGTTTGCAATTACCTTACGCCTAGATATTTTTGCGCAAACTGAACTGTGCCCGCAAAGCAACTTTAATAAGTTTATAGCTGTCACGCAAAGCCAACTAACAAATCGTGAACAAGCGAGAATGGGTCAAATATTTGACATTAACAAAGCAGTCAGTAAAAACATTTATACCTCGTTGCAAAAATCAAAAATGAGTGCAATACCCGTTGCCTATTTCAACAAAGCTATAAAGGTTGATACCTACTTTAATCAACAGCATGACTATTCAAACAGTCAGTTAGAAGAAATTTCATCACGCAGCAATGCGCAATATGTGCTGTTAAGTCAAATAACCAGTTTATCTACCAGCGATAAACTCAATAGCGACTATGCGTTTTGGCAAGATGAAAGCTATCAGCGCCACTACCAAATAGAGTTTAGCTTATTTAATGGCACCACTTACGAGCCGTTATGGCAAAAGAGCTATCAAAGCCAAGCAATTTGGCCATTTGAAAAAACAGCCATTATTGATGTAAATAGTAATCGGTTTTGGCAATCACCTTTTGGCCAAAGCATTAGTGATATAAACCAAACCTTAAGTTACGACCTACAAGCAGCCATGGCCTGTCTACCTACTCAAGGTAAAATAATGCATATGGAAAACAATAAATTAGTGATTAATTTAGGTAAGGCTCATGGCTTAGAAAAAGGCCAACAACTGAGTATTGCCCATCATAATTATTTAACCGACGCACAAGGCAACACTATGCCGCATACCATCACTACACTTAACCGTATACGAATTGAGCAGCTTTATCAGCACAGCGCTATTGCCGTCAGTATTAATGATCAGCCTTTGCCGGGCGTACAAATTAATGACATTGTAGAGATTGCCGAGCAATAGCCGCATGTAAAATGCTAAAGCGCCTCGCTTAGTTTAGCCTTTAAATTAGAGTGGGCGCTTAACCACTGAGCCAATTGCTCAACCCCAGATAAGTGCGGGTAATGCTTTCTACATGCAAATACAATATTACGTTGTTGATTAGGAGAAATAGGCAAATAATGAATACCCACTCGTGGTATTGCTGCAAGTTTTGGCACAAACGTAACACCATCATCCATCGCCACCAGCGCCAATAAAGTCTCAAGGCTATTTCCTTGATACTGGCTGGAAACATCTACCCCTGCCGAAAAACAAAACTGCTGGGCTTGATCTTTAAAGCAATGGCCATCACTTAACATTAATAGGTTGCAACCTTGCAGGTCTTGCAGTGCCACTTTTTTATGCTTACACAATGCGTTATCGCTTGATACGGCAACTAAAAAGTCTTCTTTATATAAATCAATGGTATGGTAACTTTTAAGTTCAGGTACATCCGCTAAAATTGCAAAGTCGACTTCACCACTTTCTAACGCAGCTAAAATAGTGGTTGTTTGCATTTCAATAAACGAAAACTGGCTATTTATAAACGCTGCTTTCATTGATGTTAGTAGCGTAGGTAATAAATACGGCGCAATCGTTGGAATAATACCAATGGTTAGCTTACCCTGCAGTGGTTCATTAGATGTTGCTGCCAGCTCTTTTAATATTTGTATTTGCTCTAAAACGACAGCTATTTGTGTCAATAAACGTTCACCTTTGGCAGTTAAGGTAACGTGCTTGGTAGAGCGGTCAAAAATAATAACGCCTAATTCTTGTTCCAGCTTTTTAATTTGCCCACTTAAGGTAGGCTGGCTTACAAAGCAGGCATCGGCTGCTTTACGAAAATGCTTATAGTGGGCAACCGCTTTGATATACTCTAAATCTTTTAAGTTCATATTTACACTCAACCTGATAGCTTATACCTATCAGTTTAATACAAACAAACGATTGGAACTATATTTAATTGTTCGCCATAATGGCTATCAACAAATCAAGAGGAACTAAAAACATGTTAAACAATATTGAAGGTCAAACAATCCCAAACGTAACATTCGCAACGCGTCAAAACGACGAATGGAAATCAGTGACTACAGACGACATTTTTAAAGGTAAAACGGTTGTTGTGTTTTCACTACCTGGTGCATTTACACCAACGTGTTCATCAACTCACCTACCGCGCTACAACGAGTTAGCCGGTGTATTTAAACAAAATGGCGTTGATGACATTGTTTGTGTATCAGTAAACGATACCTTTGTAATGAACGCATGGGCTGAACATCAAGAAGCGCAAAACATTACTTTATTACCAGACGGTAACGGCGAATTTACTGACGGCATGGGTATGCTAGTTGATAAAAACGATTTAGGTTTTGGTAAGCGCAGCTGGAGATACTCTATGCTGGTTAAAGATGGCGTAATAGAGAAGATGTTTATTGAGCCAGATTTACCAGGCGACCCGTTTGAAGTATCTGACGCTGACACTATGCTTGATTACATCAACCCAACTCAAGTAAAACCAGAAGCAGTTACTCTATTTACTAAGCCTGGCTGTCCTTTCTGTAAAAAAGCAAAAGAGCTACTTACAGCTAAAGGCTTTGCTTTTGAAGAAATTGTAATGGGCGCTGGCGCATCACTTACCAGCCTTAAAGCGGTATCGGGCCGTGAAACCGTACCACAAGTATTTATTGGCGGTAAGCACATTGGTGGCTCAGACGACCTAGAAAAATACTTTGCTTAATTAAGTAAATAAAACAGGGGCTGCAACGCCCCTGTTTATTAAAGGAAAAACACTATGAAAGAATTGCAAACCGACGTTGTTGTTATAGGTGCAGGTACCGCTGGTTTAAGTGCCTACCGTAATGCTAAACAATTTACTCAAAACGTACTTATGATTGAATCTGGCCCTTACGGTACAACCTGCGCACGTGTTGGTTGCATGCCAAGTAAATTATTGATTGCAGCAGCAGAAGCCGCGCACTCAATAGAAATGGCCCCTGCCTTTGGAGTTCACAGCTCAAAACCGGTAATTGACGGTAAAGCCGTTATGGCACGAGTAAAAAGTGAGCGCGATCGCTTTGCAGGATTCGTAGTAGAAGCCGTAGATGAAATACCTAGCGAAGATAAAATTCGTGGCTATGCACAATTTTTAGACGCCAACCGCGTACAAATAGACGACCACACCATTATTACTGCCAAACGCTTTGTAATTGCAACGGGTTCACGCCCATCTTACCCTGGCGTATTTAATAACTTTGGCGACCGACTGATTATTAATGACGATGTATTCGACTGGGATGATTTACCAGAATCAGTAGCCGTATTTGGCCCTGGCGTTATAGGCCTTGAAATTGGCCAAGCGTTGCACAGATTAGGCGTAAAGGTAAAACTATTTGGCGTAGGTGGTGCCATAGGCCCATTAACCGACCCCGTGGTTAAAGATTACGCTAACACCGTATTTGCAGAAGAATTTTATGTTGATACCGACTCAAACGTATCAGACATGAAAAAAGTAGGTGATAAAGCCCAGCTTACCTACACCGACAAGCAAGGTGTTAAACATACTGAGCAGTTTGACTATGTACTGGCTGCAACCGGGCGAGTACCAAACACCGATAAGCTAGGGTTAGAAAACACCGGCATAGAGCTTGATGAACGTGGCGTACCACTCGCTGATGCCCATACTATGCAATGTGGCGACTCTCACATATTTATTGCCGGCGATGCCAGTAACATGATCCCACTGCTTCACGAAGCATCCGATCAAGGCACTATCGCAGGGCAAAACGCAGGCCGCTACCCTCAAGTGCGTGCTGGTTTACGTAGAGCTAAAATTGCCGCTGTGTTTAGCGACCCACAAATAGCCATGGTTGGTGAAAGCTTTAAAGAAATTAGCCAACGATTAGGAAGCTGTGATTGCTTTGAAATAGGCGAAGTTAGCTTTGAAAACCAAGGTCGCAGCCGCGTTATGCTAAAAAACAAAGGGCACATGCGCGTATATGCCGAGCACGGTACCGGTTTATTTTTAGGTGCTGAATTTATAGGCCCACAAGCAGAGCACATTGCTCACTTACTTGCATGGGCTGTACAAAACAAAATGACTGTACCACAAATGCTAGATATGCCTTTTTATCACCCTGTTATTGAAGAAGGCCTGCGCACGGCACTGCGTGATTTAAACGCTAAATTAAAATTTGGCCCAGACATTCTTAACCATTGTATGGAATGTGGCCCAGGCGCATAACACATCACTAATACACACTTGCTACTCAAAGCCAAAACCATTGTTTTGGCTTTTTTTTATGTTAAAAACTGGTATATAAAATGGCGTTTAAACTGCTACATTCAGATTAATAAACAAACAAAAATGGACCGAAAATGAGCAATAATAAATATAGACTTGTCACTCGAAGCGATTTTGACGGCCTAGTGTGTGCCGTATTACTTAAAGATTTAGATTTAATCGACGATATTTTATTTGTGCATCCAAAAGACATGCAAGACGGTAAAATAGCCATTACCAGCAACGATATTACCACTAACCTCCCCTATGTTGCCGGTTGTCATATTGCATTTGATCATCACTTGAGTGAAACCGTTCGTAACGCAAGCGATATAAAAAATCACATTATTACCCCAGATGCGCCCTCTGCGGCACGCGTTGTATACGACTATTATGGCGGTGCAGAGAAATTCCCTAATATTTCAACTGACATGATGGAAGCGGTCGATAAAGGGGATTCTGCACAATTTTCAAAAGACGAAATTTTAAACCCAACAGACTGGGTACTGATGAACTTTATTATGGATGCGCGTACAGGACTTGGCCGTTTTCGTGAATTCAAAATTTCTAATTACCAGTTAATGATGAAGTTAATTGACGCCTGTAAAGATCACAGCATAGAACAAATACTAGCAATGGAAGATGTTGCCGAGCGTGTTGCGTTATACCACGAGCACAACGCACAAGCTAAAGAGCAAATAGACCGCTGCTCATCAGTACACGACAACTTAGTGGTACTCAATTTAACCGAAGAAAAAACCATTTACGCTACTAACCGCTTCGTTATTTACGCCATGTTCCCCGAGTGTAATATCTCAATTCATAAAATGTGGGGGCTTAAAAAGCAAAACGTGGTGTACGCCATTGGTAAATCAATCACCAACCGTAGCTCAAACACCAATGTGGGCGAGTTATGCCTTAAATATGGCGGCGGCGGCCATTTAAATGCTGGCACTTGCCAAGTAGAAACCAGCAAAGCTGAAGAAGTATTGAGTGAGCTGATTGCTACAATTACCAGTGATGGCTGAGTTATAGCTTCGGGGTTCGGGGTTCGGGGTTCGGGGTTCGGGGTTCGGGGTTCGGGGTTCGGGGTTCGGGGTTCGGGGTTCGGGGTTCGGGGTTCGGCAAAGTATTTTATAAAGCGGGCTAGTTGATAGCTCGCTTTTTTATATGAAAAATTTAATGGAGAGCTTCGTTGAGCTGTGAACCAGTCATTCAGGCGAGTCGTAATTGTCTTAGTAATAATAAAAGGATATTCTTCCCTTTTTCACATATTTAAATAAGTTCATAAAATAAGGATGTTTTCACGCTAAAATAGGAAAAGTGTCCTCAGACAAAGCTGTTATATAATAATTGGAATCTTATATGTGGATTAAAAAATTTTGGAAACCTCTTTTGTCTTTATTAGTGGTAGTAACAACGTTAATCGTCGCCATATTTTCATATGTGAGCGTTTTTAATGGTTCATTATCCAAAAATTCCAATGACTGGGGAGCATTTGACAGTTATTTGAGCGGTACTGCTGGTGTTGTGATTGCACTGTTTGCCGTCATCTGGCTTATTTATTCGGTAAGCATCCAAAAGGAAGAAATTGAAAAACTTAAAATTGAATTAAATAAATCAGCAATAGAACAAGAGCAACAGACTGAAATTAGCGCTTTAACTGCATTAATTAGTTCTTATGGCACTTCTGCTCAGGTTACATAATTGAAGCTAAATGGTTGTAATGACGGAACTAATCATATCTCAAACAATGAATCAATTACTTCTATAAAGACCCAGTTAGAGCATGAGCTTGCAAATGTAAATGAGTATACCGCTAATCTGGAAGCAAAACTCGTACAACTTACATAGTAATACATTTTTGTCGGATGTTGTGGCTTAGCTTCACCACTTATCCGACCCAAGTCAAAAGGTAGGTTGGTTAAGCCGAAGGCGCCACCCAACAGGCTTTCAAATTCACTTTTCATCCGCAAATGGCACATAGCTGACATTGCTACAAATAGACTACATAGAGTTGATATAGTAACAAAGAAAGAGCGTAACTCATTGATTTTATTGGTGGCCCCTACAGGAATCGAACCTGTAACTGCCCCTTAGGAGGGGGCCGTTATATCCATTTAACTAAGAGGCCACGCTGGGTGCTAAGTACTAAGTGTTTAGAAATTATAACGGTATCTGGTTTTTTATATCAAGCCTCAAATTAAGTTAATTGCTTGATAAATATATATCTTCTTTATTTAATACGTAAAGCGGTATAAATGTTCGGCTGCTGGCGGCAAGGCGCTTATTTTCAATATTTATCACGCGAGCGTTAACAACAACCCCATCTGCACGGTAAATTAATGTACCCGATAAAACATGGCTGGCTATATTCGTACCTGCAAGCTTGCGAGTGTTTCGGGTGAATGCAAAGTCGCCTTGTTCATTAACGGTAATTAAATTGGCTGTTTTAAAATCAACCGCGCTATAACCAAACTTTTGTAGCTGATGTATAAAAGTTTCTGATAACTGATTACCTAACTGGCTTGCTGTAGTTAAACTTGCGTCTAAATCAACGAACGACGTGACTGCAATCGCTGCATCTTGCGGGACTACTTGCATGGTGTCGGTTAAATCAAGTGCCATTTGCTCTACGTAGTTAACTAAGCTTTTATGATGCTTGTTAGGGTTAAACTGCGTTGTATCAGCATATTGCTCTTGCTCGTCATTGCGCTGCATTTGCGACATGATTTGGTTAAAATCAAGATCACTTACCACTGTTTGCTCTGGCTCAGATTTGGCGGATTCAGCCATGTTAGATTCACTTAGTAAATTACAGCCTGAAAGTAATAGTGATAATGCACTTATGCTAATTAAAGCTGAGCGCTTAGCTAAGTTAGCCATGATAAACCTCACTTACTCGCCTGTTTAAGCATAATGCCATCAGCACTGTTACTGCTATTTAGCGCATCAACAACTGATTGCGGAATAAAGCCCTGTGCAGAGCCTACAACCGCTTTACTCGCTAAACCAACAATACGTGCGTTTACTAATATGCCGCCTTGGTGGTTTACTAACGTGCCTGCTAATACGTAACTAAAGTTTTGTTCTTGGTTAAGCTCTAAATAGTCGCGGCTAAAAACAAAATCGCCACCAGGGGTTACACGCATATAATCGGTGGTTTTAAAATCGATTACCGGTACACCAAAATTATGTAGCTCATGCATAAAGCTCTCGGCAATTTGATTGCCCACTAAGTCAGCATTGTTATAGTCACGGTCTAAAAATACAAAGCTCGATACCGCCAATGGCGTTTTAGTATTTACGTACTGTAAATTTTCAGCCATGTCTTGCATGATGCCACGCACATAGTGATTAATATTTTTGCGTGTTGGCGTGTTAACTTGTTTGTTTTTATTCATCACTGCTGTTTTATTTTGATACAGCGAGTCGCTTTGTGTAGGTGCGGCTACAGGGCGTTGCTCAAAAAACATAGGTGCATCGTCGGTAATTTGTGTGTCACTATGGTTTTTCATTTGTGAACAACCAAAGCCTAGTGGCAAACATAAAGTTAATAGTAGGCGTTTCATGTGCGCTCCTAATTAATATTCACTGCGGTAAATATAGTCACCGCGCTGCTGTATTTTTTCATTGCTCCACATCACATTGATGGGAATTTCAGTACTGCCGGCAGATACAACTTGATTAGTTTGCATATTTACCATGCGCGCGTTAACAATATAAGCATGCTCTTGACGGGTTAAAGTACCGGTGATGACAAAGTCAATAATCTGACGCTGCTTTAAATTGCCAGTATTGCGGCTAAGTACTGAGTCTGCACTCGCTGATAAGTTAAGTTGGTTTTCAAGCCGGTATTCAACCGTGTTATAACCTAATTGGGTGAATTGAGTTATTAAGCTTTCCTGAATTTGCTGGCTAAGCCCTGCCCCTTGCCCTTGAGCAACATGAGAATCTAGGGCATCTGCTAAATAAAAGCTACTGACCGCAATTGAAGCGGTGCTTTTAAAAGGCTCTTTAATATGGCTAAGCTGGGCACTCAAGCTATTTACGTACTGGTTAAGCGTATAAGGTGCCATAACCGCTTTAGGCGCATCAGTGCTTATACTTGGCTTTGGCTGAGGTGTTAAACTACAGCCCGCTAAATTTAATAATAGTAAGGGTAACAAAAGGCGCATAGTTGCCATCCTCTAAAAACATAATAGTTACAAAGCAATTATTATGCCTAACACCCTAGATACATATTTATTTTAATGGCTGCTGCGTGTAATGGCTCACAATGCAGTTGATTTGGCGCTGTTTTAGTTTATCGCAATCAGCAGCGGCATTCGCTTGTTCCTGATAAGCCCCAAGCTTTAAACGGTAGTAAGTAACCCCACTTACATTAATAGTTTCTACATTCGCCACAAATTCGCCCTGAAATAATGAAGATGCGCTGGCTTTTATTTCATTTAAACTTTGGCTAAGTCGGTCTTTGTCGGTAACGGCTGCCACTTGTAAGGCAAATAAGGCTTTAACGGCTTGTTTTTCATCAGCTGCTGCATTCGTTGCCACTTGAGCTTTTTGTGCTTCTTTTGGTGCTACCGTTTCAGCTGAAGCTTTAGCTGTTGGTACTACAGGCGTATTTTTTGATGCAGACCCTTGATTTGCCACCGCATTTAATTGGCTTATTAACAACTTTAAGTCTTGTTCAATCACTAATAAACGTTCAACACCTGCTTTGGCTGCTTGCCACTGCTGAGACGATGCTTTTAGCTGCGCTAACTCCTCGTCAGAAAGGCTTGCACTGGCTTGTTTAGGCTGAGGCGACTCTACTGCTGTTTTGGGACTGCTGCATCCAGATATAAAAAGAGCACCAATACAGGCGATGAGTATTAAATAGCGTTTATATAAATTAGCATGTTGCATGGTTAAACCTTATTGTTATTAGTGGCTAATAAGTTGCGCTTGGACTTGGCAGTTCAAGCCTTTCACCTTTAATTCTGCGCATACTTGTTCAAGCTCTCCTTGGGCAGACTCGGCATAAGCGACGGCTAAAATATACCGCTTTTGTTTATCGTCTTTAATATAAAAAGCATCACGCTTTGATTGCTCATTTAGATGGCGCTTAATAAGTTGATAATACGCTTTCATAATCGGCAATGATGAAAACCCACCCGCATTGGCAATATACGCTGGCGTTTGTGTTTTTTCTTTCAGTTCAAAGTCAACGCCCATTACGACTTCACCTTGCGCTGGTAAATTTACCATTACTTGTTGCGTATCTTTTAAGGACTTACGCTGCTTAAACTCATCATCTATAACCGCTTTATATTCGCCAGGGCGTAAATCGGTAAACAAATAATAGCCATCATAGGCAGCTTGCGTTTGCGCCACTTGCTTACCTTGTTTATCGAGTAATTTAACGGTAGCAAAAGGCTGTACTTCACTGCTGCCTTGCTCATCTCGTTTGTAAACAGTTCCCTCTAATTCACTACTGTGATTAAGCGGTATTTCCATGTATTCGACAAAACCGGCACGGGGCGTAATAGAAAAGCCATCGTTGGCGGCAACTAAAAAAGGCTCACTAATACTACCAGGCTCAATCACTATATCGGTTGTTCTATTCGCCGGCATACCTTTAAGTATCGCTAAGCCATTTTCGTTAGTTACAGCTCGGCGATAATTTTGAACTCCTTTTACCTTAACGCCTTCAATTCCCTTTTCCCCATCATCTTGAATATTGTTATTATTTGAATCAAGAAAAACTCGAACCATTAAAGTCCCTGAATTTACGAGGCTTCTTTTACTTAAAAAGTACTCGTCAGTGTTCGTATCAAAACCGATACTAAAGCGACTAAATAAACCTAGTCGCCAATTATCATCGTCATCGTAGCTCATTGTGCTATTTAAGCTAAAACTATCGCTTTGCCAATTTAGACCCAACTCCATAGAAACTAAATCGTTTATACGGGAGTTTCTTAGTGTGAATTCAGATTGCAAATTCTGAGATAAATTACGGCTTAATTCTGCTTGGTAACCCAGTATAGTCGAACCAGAGTCTGCGCTGTAGTCAACACTAAAACGAGTGTATGTTTTACCAAATCGATGTTGAAGACGCATACTGCCAAGTGTTGTTGCATCGTCTAAAGAGTCAAATTTTCGCCAAATTAAATTGTTACTAACAACGGTACCACCTAAATTATACGATAAGGTATTATCAACACTTAAATATGAGTCACTAAATTCTCTGTTGTTATAGGCGAGCGTATTTTGATAGCTCAAGCTTCCAAATGATTCATCAAATAACTTTCCTGCCGTGTATAGTTGATAACTTTCAGTTTTCGCTGTATCTGTATCACCAACTATTTTTTCATTGTTTTGAGACAGGCTTAAACGTACCGATTGACCAACTAATTCACCTCTAGCTGCGACCTCTAGCTTATCTTCATCGTTATTATTTTTTTCATAATCTAGATTAAGTAATACCTTATCAAATATACTCAGGTTTGAACCAAAGGCATAATTGTTAACATTATCACCCGAATTGCTATTTAATATTGATGTACCAGCATAAACCGATAAATAATCAGTTAATCCCGTTTCATAACGACCCGCTAGCTGCCAACCTTTGCCTTGTGTCGAATAAAGTGACTGATTGAATAACTGCTCACCTTGCTCAGTAATTGACAACTCATAAAACGATTCATCTGCTGACAAACTATTACCATCTATAAAATATTGCTCTGTTTTTCGCTCTACTTGTCCTTGTGGACCATAAAAAATCAGCTCAAAATTATTAGCGCCAAATAATAAATCAATGTCTTCAAATAAATAACGCCCATCAGCTAAACTAAACTGCTGCGCTAGCAGTACATCATTACGGTATAACTCAACATCCCACCCTGGTTGAATAGCACCCGTTAAATTAATTTGATTACTATTAACCTGTTTAAAAAGTGGTTTGTTATCAACTTTTACTCCTCTGGCGTAACTACTATTAAATTGTTTACCGACTTGAGTTGCTAATACATCTCCAAATTGAACAGTTGTCGCATTTAAGGGACCTAATAATCGTGCATCTTTACTTTGACGGCTAAATGATAATCTTGAATCTGATAGTAAATCTTGTTTTCGTCCTGCAAAAAAATACTGAGCATTAAAATAAGCCAAGTCATTTGATCCTAATACAGAGTACCCTATTGCTGAATCCGTATTACTCTTGGTTGCACTAAGCTGCACATCAGCAAGAGGAGATGAAATTGCACTGTATGGACTGGCCTTCCAAGGTAATATTGCTTGACGTGACTCTCTATTAGTTACAGTCTCTCGCTGCTCTCTTTCGCGTTTTAATTCTATAGGCAATTTGGTAGGGGAGCTTACATTTAGCTCAAGTGCTGAATATTCAATATCAATATCTAACGAAAACCACTGCGCTAACAAGTTACTATCAACAAACATATCGCCGTTCTCAGCATAAGCTTGTTGGCTGTTAAATGAATATCTAGCGCCGTTAATTTGTACTGTATTTGTATTTAAGTCTAGATAAAACTGATTATCTTCACGAATAAACCAGCCTTGAGCAATAAGGTCATCGCTATTTATATCGATAGCAAAATCCAGGCTTTCTGAAAAACTTAATAAATCTATTAATACACCGGTTTTACTTTTCACCCCGAGCATTTCACCCAGGTAATTTTTTTTCACGAACGATGAAAAAAATAACAACTCCCCTTCGGGGATACCCTCACCTTGCTGCACATTAAGCTCAGGCTCTGTTCTTTCATTTAAAGCTTGTTCAGTGTTGTATTGCTGCCATTTTTTATCTATTTTTTTTATGCTAGCAAAAATGGCCTGAGTATCAGGCTCTGCTGCTAATAATGGATCAATTGATAAAAAAATGATCAGCAACCACTTTAACCGCTTAAAGTAATACATCGCCTATTTCAAATTACCGATAATTGCATTATTGATTGGCGCAACCTTTTCACTAAAAATAGTATCGCGATATTCTTTAAGTCCTGTATAAATTACGCGAATTTGGCCATTTTTCGGAATATTTTGATCTACAAAAATTGGTATCGTCGCCGTTGTTGTTTTGAGCTCAGGGTAAATACTAAAATCGTTTAACATAGCGATCTTTTTCTCTGTATCCGTTCCTTTTTGCTTAAAGAAAACTTCTAACTTGCCAAAAGAACTAAAGCCACCCTCTCGTAAAATTTCGATCTCAAGCGCCTTTTTTTCTGGGCTGTGTATAAGCTGTAAATTGCTAATATTAACATTAGGTTTTTCAGCTCCTTTTCGCAAAATAACAGGGATAGTGTAACTTAATAGTAATTTCAAATTAATACCCAGTCTTTGTTGCTGGATTTGAGTTTCATTAGGGAGTGCTTTAAATGCTAAGTGAGAGCGGTATTCCTGTTCTATTAAACCTTTTGGCTTTCGAATAGCAAGCTTAACAATCTGCCTTTCTCCTGGTGCTAATCTAACTTGCGATGGGCTGATCCTAACCATATTTTTAAGTGAAGATGAACTTTCTTGATCAGCCGCTAAATTAGCATACCCTCCGCCAGCTAGTGCGACTTTATCTTGCCACTCCAACCTATAAGTTTTTGCTTCATTAGAGTTATTAACAACAATGACTTTAGCAACACGCTGACGCTCATCAAAATTAACTCTTGTTGGGGAAATAAGTAAGTTTGCATAAGAATGGAAGCTAGTTAAGATAAAGCTTACTAAGATAAAAAAAGTTTTTATTATTGTCATTTAATCAACATCTCTAGTTGTCTAATAATTTAGCGTCACTTCAATTGTAGTATCAAAGATACCATCTTTATAATTATTTCCGTCACCTGAGGTACTTAATTGCCCCCCTACTCTCAATAAAGCCGTTCCTGTGGTATCGGTTGTAATGGTCGCATTATAAATGAGTTGATTTAAAATCAGTGGCGCGCCACCAAAAATGTTATTTAGGGGCTGATCACTTACAAAGTCACTCACGTTTACCTGGATACGTGCAGGGTATCCTTCAAGCAACAATTCGGCTGCATGGCCTTTTTCAAGTAAATATATCTTATTGGTTAAGGTGTTTGTGTTACTGGGCAACAAGGTCATAGAGCTAACACTTTGATTATCACTGATAACAATTTTACCAAAATTCAATTGCTCAAGCGGTGTAACTTGTGCGTATAAATCCGTAGTTAAGAAAGCTGCTAGTATGAGTAAAATTAATTTCATAAAGTAGCCTGCTTTATACAATAAAGCAGGCTTTGCCCATTAGTAATTTAATTCTAATGTAAACGTGCCACTGTATGATCCATCGATATAATCACTAGTTGCAGCAACCCCTGTTGTGGTTAATGTTGCACCAAAATTAAAAGTTGCTTCGCCATTTGAATCAACCTGAATGGTCGTTGTAGCTGCGCTATTAGGCGTCGCACCAGTTAACACATAATACGTTGGAGTGCCCAAAGTAAATGCAGCAGTGCCCGCAGGTGCTGTATCAGGCGCAATCGCACTTTCAGTCGGATTTGTAATGGTCAATGTACCAAAAGGAGATACACCTGAAACTGAGAATGAGGCCGGTGTACCTGCTACTAAAATTGCAATTTCAGCTGCGGTTGCATCTGTAGAAGCCGTTGTAGGAGCAGTAGCAGGGTTTGCGGCTACTACTAATGTTGCAGTCTCCGTCCCAGTTAAATCACCTGAAGCCCTGATTGTACCAAAATCTAGTGGTGCATCATTCGTAAAGGTGAATGCGTTTTGAACTGTAACACCCGCTTGAAAAGAAGCAGTTTCTGCAGCCGCACCGAAAGAAAGAACAGTCATTGATGCAGCTAATGCTGCTTTAGTAAATATTTTGTTCATAGTTTTCCCTTAGATATAAGTTGTTAACCTTTTGTTCAGGTTAATTTAAGTATCGGCCAAAATCACTAAAAAGTTAGAAAATATCTACTTTATTTTGATTTATAATAACAAGATGCAAAAATAAACGTAAAAAACCTTAAACTTCCTCTAAAAATGACGCTAAGGTACACTTATTACCCATCCTATAAAAAAATAAACACAGCTGCGCTGCTTGCTGTTGATTTTTCAAAGGGCCTGCTACAACACTATAAAAGATAGTTGATTCTTTTTGTTGCTCATTAATACGGTATTGCAAAATACTGTTTAATTGAGGGTATTGCTCTTTTAGTCGCTGCACTTGCCTTTTGGCCCCATTAGAAATTAAATAGCGACCAATTTGCACACCGTAAATCCCTTCGTTTGTACTGGTAGTATTATCAGCTAAAGCGGTTTCTGATGAGGGTTGTAAAGGTTGCTTAGAGCCATATTCAACACGTTTTACCTTCTCTTTCATCGGCTCTGGTACGGTATCAATATCTGTTTGAGCAGAAAGAGCTTGAATCAATAACGATAAGTCTTCTTCCATGGTGCTTAAGCGCGCTATTTGCTCTTTGTTGTTATCCCATTGCTCTAGGTAAGGTTTTATATCTTTTTCACGCACAAGCTTGTCGCTTTGTGAATCTGAGGGCATTAGCTGGTTGCTGCAACCAGCTAATGCAAATGGTATTAATAATGTTATTAAATGAAGTTTCACTTTAGGCACCCATTACAAAAGACTAGCTATCTAAAGCTATTATGCAATAAAAGCGCCAAGTAATACTGTTTTATAACCTGATTGGTCCGTCAGTGTAGTTACTCACAAAACAGTCAACTTTATAAAATTTAAATACTTCGCAATCATCCTCTGCACTTTTAAAGTTAAAATACTCACCTAATTTTAATCGATAATAGGTTTTGTTATTAACCTTTGCTTTTTCAATATTTGTCGTGATTTTGTCCTTAAACAAAGGCGCTGCTTTTTTGTTAATTTGCTTCCATTCTTTAGCAACACTCTCTTGTGAATCGAGTGACGCAACCTGCAATGCAAATACTTTTTTTGTTGGTATCAACCATTGTCACTTTTGTTGCCATCGATATTTTAGAGGCAACCTTTTTGTTCACCCTAGAACTAATGGCTTTCACTGGCGAGCGAACAGTTCGTTTACTGTAGCTTTTTGAAGGGGCTGTAATTATTTTTGTGGCACGCTAGCATAGCGACTACTGTGTCGCTGATTGTATGGAAGCGTCCCCTTTATAGGATTTTGCGTAGCGGTTACTATATCTTTGTCTCGGTCGTTCAACTTTATCTGAGGTGCTTGCGTAGTTATTGCCATACCTGAGGTTTGCCGAGGTATTAGTCTTAATTGATAAGCGAGCATAACGATTGCTAACAGCCTGATTAGATTACGCTATTGCTTTACTGTTAATAATATCTAGGTGATCAACTAAATATGTGAGCTCACGTTCTAACTTTAATAGCCGCTTTATCCCAGAGCGTGCTTGCTGCCATTGCAAGGCGGCACCTTTTAGTTGAGCAAGCTCGAGCGCTGTGATGGTTACATATTCAGGTGAATCTTTAACTTGTTCATTTAATGATGTTTTATCAGGCGATATCGTACAACCAGTACTTAATAACAACAGTAATACGACTAACAGATATCGGTGATACTTTTTGCTGTATTCATATATTGATTGTTTCTCTTTCAATAGTTTAGACCGCTCAATTAAGTCAATTTTCCATTGAATCAACAAAGCACGTTAACAACAAAACAACCTGCTTTAACATAGCGATTACAGCACAATGTTAAATATGTCTGTATAACTGCAAAAATAGTGATAATTTAAAATACTAAAAAAGCTATTTTACAATCAAAAAAAGCGCCATATAGGCGCTTCTAATAATGATAAGTTTATTTAAATTAACGTTTTAATAAACGTTTTAAGCTCACCGGCGAATTCATCACGACGAAGAGCAAATTCAATAGTTGCTTTTAAATAACCAATTTTACTGCCGCAATCATGGCTTCGGCCTTTCATTGCGTAGGCATCTACTTTTTCATCTTGCATAAGCATGGCTATTGCATCTGTTAGCTGAATTTCATCACCAGCACCTTGAGGGGTTTTAGCCAGTAATGGCCAAATATTTTTACTCAACACGTAACGACCAACCACAGCAAGGTTTGAAGGTGCCTCGTCAACGGGTGGTTTTTCTACCATGCTTTGAATAGGTGAGCTTTCACCTTGGTTTAACTCAACATCACCTAAATCCACAACACCAAATTTATCTACGTCATCTTTAGGGACTGGCTCAACCATAATTTGACTGTGTTTAGTTTGCTCAAAGCGAGTAATCATTTCAGCTAAGTTGTCTTTTGTTAGGTCACTTTCTACATCATCAATAATAACGTCGGGTAAAATAACCACAAAAGGTTCATTGCCAATAATAGGGGCGGCACAGTTAATAGCATGGCCAAGGCCTTTTGCCTCACCTTGACGTACATGAATAATCGTCACGTCCTTAGGGCAAATAGACTGTATTTCGGCAAGTAATTGCCGCTTTACACGTTTCTCTAACGTTGCCTCTAATTCAAAGCTGGTATCAAAATGGTTTTCAATCGAGTTTTTACTCGAATGCGTTACTAGCACTATCTCTTTAATGCCAGCGGCAACCGCTTCGCTAACTACGTATTGAATGAGTGGACGGTCTACAACGGGCAGCATTTCTTTTGGAATTGCTTTAGTAGCCGGTAACATACGTGTTCCAAGGCCGGCTACGGGGATCACTGCTTTCATTATGCTCTCCTTATTTTTTAAACTGAAAATGGGTACTGAATCGCTTCATGGCATTGATAACCAACCACCTCAAAGTCATCACGTGTTACCCATGTTTCTATATCTTCGAGCGACTTAATCTCTGGGTTAATTTTTAATTGAGGAGAAGCAAATGGCTCGCGCTTTAATTGCACATCTCGCATTAAATCTAGCTGATTTTCGTAAATGTGGGCATTGGTGATTTTATGATATGCCTTACCGGCTTTGTGGCCAGTAATTTGTGCAACCAGTGCCAATAAAACAAAACATTGAATTTGATTAAAGTTTAGACCTAGCGGTACATCACAACTTCGTTGGTACGAGGTTAAATACAGGGTGTCGCCTAGTAATGAAAAGGTATGCGTATGCATACATGGGCGCAAGCAGCCAAGCTCAAACTCACCTGGATTATAAAAGGTAATAATTTCACCGCGATCATCAATGCCATTTTTTAAATTATTGATGACCTTTGCCAGTTGATCTAGTGTTGTACCATCAGGGCGTTGCCAGCCTCGTCCTTGCACGCCATAAACGCGCCCCATATCATCCTCACCTTTACGATTAGGATTATTGAGCCAGGCACTATTTTCATTGGCGTTGGCATCCCAAGTTTTACAGCCTATATTACGAAACTGCTCAGCACTATCATAGCCTCTTAAATAACCTAACAATTCAGCAATAGCTGCTTTGTAATAACTTTTTCGCGTGGTGATCATAGGGAACTGATTATTAGCCACATCGTATTCTAAATCAGCGTTTATAACCGTTAAACAACGTGTACCGGTACGCTTATTTTCAACCCATTGTCCTTGGTCAACAATGCGCTGACATAATTCTAAATATTGTTTCATCTAACTTCTTCTTTTAAGCTTTTGCCGCTGTTTTTGATTGTGGTTGTTTATAGGCCCAAATAAGTAAGCCTAACCCGCCAATTATCATTGGTAACGATAGAATTTGCCCCATAGAGATAAAGTCGGCAAATAAACCCAATTGCGCATCTGGTTGGCGAAAATATTCAATACAAAATCTAAATACGCCGTAACCCAGTAAAAACAAACCCGACACACTTCCCGCAGGACGTGGACGCTTAATAAACCACAGTAATATGACAAACAATACAAGCCCTTCAAAAAAAGCTTCGTAAAGTTGTGAAGGGTGGCGTGCAAGCGGGCCTCCAGTTGGAAACACCATTGCCCACGGAACATCAGTGGTACGCCCCCATAATTCGCCATTAATAAAGTTACCTATACGCCCAGCCAGTAAACCAACAGGCACTAAAGGTGCTACAAAATCACCGACTTGTAATAACGATTTTTTACGCTTGTAAGCAAAAATAGCAATTGCAGTGATCACCCCCAGTGTTCCACCATGAAACGACATTCCTCCTTGGTCTATTCTAAACAAATATAAGGGGTTTTCGATAAAATAGCTAAATTGATAAAACAGAACATAACCAATACGCCCACCTAATATAACGCCCAGCATGCCGTAAAAGAGTAAATCGCTGACCTCGTCTTTAGTCCAACCTGAACCGGACTTACTAGCTTGGCGATTAGCAAACCACATCGCAAACGCAAAACCAATTAAGTACATTAATCCATACCAACGAACGCTAAGTGGTCCAATAGAAAAAATTATTGGATCAATTTGAGGAAACTCCAGTGCCATAAAAATAAACCTTTAGCTAAAAACCATTTTAATAGAGATGATAACAAGTAACATCGCGAAAACTTTCTTAATTGTATTTACAGGTAAGTAATGTGTTGCTTTGGCGCCTATTGGCGCTATAAACCATGAGGTAACAACAATCCCTAACAATGCAGGTAAATAAACAAATCCCATAAAACCATGCGCTAAGTCTGTTACTCGCCAACCGGCGCTGATATAACCAATAGAGCCAAAAAAGGCGATTACAATACCACATGCAGCAGCGCAACCAATTGCCTTTTTAATATCAACCGAAAAATAGTGCAGCATAGGCACAAGTAATGCGCCACCGCCAATCCCAATCAACCCAGATAGTGCCCCCATTATCGCACTAATACTTCCTAGCACGGGGCCTGCAGGCATCGGGTGACCTACGCTCACTTTATTACGGGCAGAAAGCACCATTCTCATAGCAATAAAAACCACACTCACCGCAAACACGGTTCGTAACATTTTCTCAGGTATAAAGCTGGCAGCAAAGCCGCTAATCAAGGCACCAATGGCCACACCCGACATTACCCAAGGGGCAATTTTCCAAGGCACATTATCATTTTTATGATGAGCTAACGCTGAAGAGGTCGAGGTAATTAAAATAGAGGCTAAAGATGTCGCAATAGCGATAACTAATACATGATCGGCAGCGGCCACATTAAAACCCAGTAACAAGCTCGTTAGCACCGGCACAATGATTAAACCACCGCCTATGCCTAGAAGTCCTGCTAAAAAACCAACAATGCAACCTAATAACGCACAACTTGCAACTAGAAGTCCTAGTTCATACATAGTTATCTCTAATACATTTAAGAATATGTATATTTTAATTGATTATATAAACAATAACAGCTCTATCATTTAGGTGTATAAAATAAATTACCTAGCTGATGCTCTATCATAAAATTACGGGTTAAACGCAACACTTGTTTAGCATTGGGCTGTGCTAAACACTCGCTCAGTAATTGTTCCATATCACTAACATTTAAGCGCCTAAGCACCCATTTCACTTTATTTAACGACGATAAGTTCATACTTAAGCGTCTATAGCCCATGGCAATGAGTAATATTGCTCCCTCGGGATCGCCGCCAAGCTCACCACATAAACTAAAGGGCAATTCATAGTGCTCACATTCGCTGGCAATATTATTTAATACACGTAACACAGCTGGATGATAAGGATTGAATAAATCGGCCACACGGGCATTTGCTCTATCTACCGCTAATAAATACTGAGTTAAATCGTTACTACCCACTGAGCAAAAATCGACTTTTCTAGACCACTCTGGCAGCATAAATACACTTGAAGGTACCTCAAGCATAATGCCAATATCTGGCTTTTCTATTAGTTGCTCAGGAAATGTTTCGCTTAACTCATAATAGGCTTGGTTATACAATGCCAGCGACTCTTCAACTTCATCAGTACCACTGATCATAGGCAGCATTATTTTTAAATTACCTAAGCCAACATTCGCTTTGAGCATGGCTTTGAGCTGATCTAAAAAAAGCTCAGGATGATCTAGGCTAATTCTAATACCACGCCATCCTAAAAACGGGTTTTCTTCGGTAATATTAAAATAATCTAAAACTTTGTCGCCACCAATATCTAACGTTCGCATAACTACGGGGTTAGGATAATAGCTACTGAGTACTTCTCGATACCATTTTTCTTGTTCTTGCTGCGACGGAAACTGCCCTTTTTGCATAAACCACGCTTCGGTTCTGTAAAGACCAACACCATCACAAATATGGGCACTATTTTGTTGCGTATTAAGTTCAAGCCCAGCGTTGAGCAATAAACTAATATGCTCCCCGTCCATGGTAATTGCAGGCAGTGATTGCTCTTCTAAAAAACGATTATTGAGTAAGTTATCTTGATGTTGTAACTCGGTATACTCATCAATAAGCATTTGCGAAGGCGAAATATATAAACGCCCAGCAAAAGCATCTAAAATCATTTCTTTGTTATCAAACTGCAATAACGGTAAATCTTCAATACCCCAGATCGCCGGCACCCCCATTGCTCGCGTTAAAATAGAGGCATGGCTATTAGCTGAACCATTAATGCTTACCACACCTACTAAACGCTCATTTGGCACTTCGGCTAACATCGCAGGAGTTAATGTGTGAGCGATGAGGATTGTGTTTTCAGGGTAGTCTTTTATTGCATGCTCGGTATTCACTAAGTGATGAAGCACCCGTAAACCAATGTCTTTAACATCAACCGCACGCTCTTTAATGTAAGGGTCTTGCATTTCATTAAACTGCGCAACTAAACGTTCAATCACAATTTTTAATGCGCTTTTTGCACACCAACCTTCTTGTAATTGTGCCTCTACATTATGACCTAAGCTTTTAGCATCCAATAATTGCTGATACACATCAAACACCGCCAACGCTTCTTGCGGTATGGTATCGCTTAATGTCATCGATAAGGTGCTAAATTCCTTGCGCGTTGCAGCAACCGCTTGCGTGAATAAACGGCGTTGTTCATTCACATCACTATTTTTAGTAAGCTCTATGGACTTAAAATTAAGTTTAGGAATAACAACAAAGGCTTTACCAATACTAATGCCTGGCGCACTAGACACCCCTTTTAAAACCGATGTTTGATGAGACGACTCATCTTGACGCAATACTTCTTTTATTTCGGCATGCGCAAGCTGTGAAGCTAACTGCGCTGAGAGCGTAATTAAAAACGACTCTTCATCTTGAGAAAATACTCGAGCCATTTTCTGTTGCACAACAATAACGCCTAATACCTTTTTTTGATGAACAACAGGCACAGACAAAAAAGCGTTGTAGCCTTCTTCGTTCACTTCTGGGGAGAGTTTAAAGCGAGGATGCGATTTAGCAAACGCAATGTTAATCGCCTCTTCGCGCTGAGCAACTAGCCCAACAAGTCCTTCAGTAAAGCCAATTCTAAATTTACCCACCGCATCGGGGTTTAACCCTTCGCTGGCCATTAGTACAAAGTTATCTTGACTGTAATCGGCAAAATAAATGGAGCAGCACTGGGTATTCATGGCATCTTTTACCATTTTCACAAAGCACACTAACGCATCGTCTAAATTCGCTTGTTGCGAAACAGACTCAGCTATCGATCTGAGTGTTGCCAGCATACACTGCTCCTTTTTATGTAAAACTACCTTTTGCTTCGCCAATTGTCTTTTTGTTGCTCTCGCTTATTGAAGGGCATAGCAAAAGGAGCAAACTCTTTCATAACACGTCGATAAACATCCCGTTTAAACGATACTACCTGCCTTACTGGATACCAATAACTCACCCACCGCCAATCATCAAATTCAGGATGGTGCGTTTTTAGTAAATTTACATCTTCATCTTTACAGCGTAACTTCAGTAAAAACCATTTTTGTTTTTGCCCAATACACACCGGACTTGAGTCGCGACGGATTAATCGTTTGGGTAATTTATAGCGTAACCAATGTTTTGAGCTTGCAACTATTTCTACATCTTCTGGTCGCAAACCTACTTCTTCGTGTAATTCACGGTACATAGTTTGTTCTGGTGTTTCACCATCATCAACACCGCCTTGGGGAAATTGCCAAGAGTGTTGACCATAGCGTCTGGCCCAAAACACTTGCCCCTGATTATTGCAAATTACAATTCCGACATTGGCACGAAAACCTTCGGCATCAATCACCTTAGTGCCTCATTTGTAAGTCGATTTTTTATGATTGTTCCACATTAGCTGCAATACGGCAAATACTATTACGTACAAGCCCCATTAACGTCCTCGGTTAAGGCAAATTAATGGCAAAATCCATTGCATGTGAATAACAAATAACACTGCCATACATAAAAACCACACTGTTTGTGCTGGTTACTCACAGCTTGTGCATAACTTTTGTAAAACACGCTCATTTAGCAAACAAATCCACAATACAAGATCTAAAAGGTGATGTTCTCCACAGAATCTGTGGATAAACATGTTTATACATCTGTATTTATCCTTACAACAAATATAGACCTTAATTAAAACTGAACACTAAAAACAAAAAAAACAATACATTTCAGTTGCTTAGTTAAATTTAGCGTTTTAAAACAGCGCATAAAATTGCACCACGCACAGTGCGAACAAAATTCAACCAACCGCTAAAGATATCCACTAACACCCTAATTTGCTATCATGACACTGGTATTTATTCAACTAAAATAAACAGTATGCAACCTTTAAAACCTCATTCAATCAATCAATTAATGCAACGTGTCGATGCTATTGCAGGACTCACACTAGGACAACTTGCACAGCAGTACCACTTTAAAACGCCAGATGATTTATTGCGTGAAAAAGGCTGGACAGGTCAACTGATAGAGTATGTTTTAGGCGCAACGGCCGGTTCAAAACCGCTACCCGACTTTGAAGATTTAGGTATAGAGCTCAAAACATTGCCCATTTCATATAAAGGTAAACCGCTAGAAACCACCTTTGTGTCGGTTACCCCACTAATGAATGTAACTGGCATGACCTGGCACACAAGTAGCGTACGTAAAAAGTTGAATCATGTTTTATGGTTACCTATTTTAAGTGAGCGCAATATCGCCCCGTTTGATAGAACCATAGGCAGTGGCTTTTTGTGGCAACCCTCCCCCGCGCAAGATGCGCAATTACAGCGAGACTGGGAAGAGCAAATGGAGCTTATAGCGCTTGGTCGGGTAGATGAAATATCAGGGCATTTAGGCGACGCCATGCAAATACGGCCAAAAGCTGCTAATAGCAAAGTAGTTACCGATGCCATAGGCCCGAACGGACAAATTATACAAACCCTGCCCCGTGGCTTTTATTTAAAAACCAGTTTTACAAAAGAGATATTAAAACAGCAGTTTCAGTTGTAATTATTTGTCGGTATTAATTTTTGCACCAAATAGATTCGCGTAACCAAAAAGGTTTTTCTCGCATCCAAAGCGTACAAATCCACTTTTCACCTAATAATACGGGCTTTCCACTATGTACTGAGTTTTTATCTACCTGATTACCAATCATATTATTAAATTTAATCACTTGTCCTTGCTTAGCTTTAACACTTACATTCCAGTCTTTAAAGGCGGTTTCTCCACCTTCAAATCCGTCATTTAAATTTATAATACGTGTTCGCTGTCTTTGACCAAAAAAATTAAGTTCTTTTTTAGCATTTCCATTTGAAGGTGTAATAAAATCATAGTGCCATTTGTATTGCTGACCTTGAGTATAACGATAAATAATCATAGGCTCAGCATATGCTAAGTCAGCATAGTCGTCTGAACATATGATGCGCTGTAATATAGCTATTAAAATATTATCGACTGGTAATTGTGTTATAAGCTGCTCATTGTCTCTGATGTCTATAACTTTTTGTCTTGTAGAGTTTTCAGCATACACCCCAGCTAAATTTAAATTATTATTAGCAAGCTTTATAATCTCCTGCGCTAATTCATTCGTTAGTTGCGTTTCTAATGTTGTCACAGGTAATGATTGTTCAGAGGATTGAATATGCAATGGTATAATTAAGCTACTCCACAACCCTATTAAATCGGTTTCAATACCCTGCTGTATAGTCTTAGGAAGGCCTGATATATGTTTTTCAAAGTTAATTGTTACTTGCGGATCAGCAGTTCGGATTGGCCAAAAGTGAGATAAAACCTTAAGAGCTTCAATTTTATGATACTTAGCTAAGCATAAAACAATGGCTAGCTCCTGAGAAGAAGTTGATGATGAAACCGCATGACATAACCAATAGTGAACAAATTCAGGAGCTGTTAGCGCAAAAGACACTATTTCTTGTTTTGGAGGAAGCGTGCCATGATATTTGGCATTTATGAGGTGAGTAACATAGTTATTTTTCATAATCATTTTATTGTTATTTTTAATACGCTCCTAAAGTAACAATAAATTTACAAACAATAAACCACCCACCTGTTATATTTGCATTTATGATTAAAAATCCCCGCATAAGCGAGGATTTTTATAATTTTAAACAAATTAAAGAATTACTGACCTTTAACTTCTTTTAAACCATTGTACAGTGCTTTAGCGCCTAATTGCTCTTCAATACGAAGCAATTGGTTGTACTTAGCAACACGGTCTGAACGGCTTAATGAACCTGTTTTGATCTGGCCTGCAGCTGTACCAACCGCTAAATCAGCAATGGTTGCATCTTCAGTTTCACCAGAGCGATGAGAAATAACCACTGTAAAACCAGCATCTTTCGCCATTTTGATTGCCGCTAACGTTTCTGTTAGTGAACCAATTTGGTTAAATTTAATTAAGATTGAGTTAGCAATACCATTGTCGATACCACGTTTTAAAATCTTAGTATTGGTTACGAATAAGTCATCACCCACTAATTGAACTTTATCGCCCATTAATTTAGTTTGATGTGCAAAGCCATCCCAATCAGACTCATCTAAGCCATCTTCAATTGATACAATTGGGTATTGCTCAGTTAAGTCTTTTAAGAAGTAGTTAAACTCTTCAGAGGTAAACTTTTTACCTTCACCTTTAAGGTCGTAGATATTTGCTTCTTTGTCATAAAACTCAGAGGCAGCACAATCAAGTGCAAGCGTAATATCTTTACCAAGCTCATAACCGGCATTTGCAATAGCCACTTTAATTGCTGCAAGTGCTGCTTCGTTTGATGCAAGGTTTGGTGCAAAACCGCCTTCGTCACCAACAGCTGTTGAATGACCATCCGCTTTAAGCACTTTTGCAAGGCTGTGAAATACTTCAGCACCCATACGCAGTGCTTCACGGAAATTAGCAGCACCAACTGGCTGAACCATAAATTCTTGAATATCTACTGAGTTATCAGCGTGCTCACCGCCGTTGATGATGTTCATCATTGGTAGTGGCATAGAGTAAACACCTGGCGTGCCATTTAAGTCAGCAATGTGCTCGTATAGCTCTACTTTTTTAGATTGTGCAGCCGCTTTTGCGTTAGCAAGTGAAACCGCTAAAATAGCATTAGCACCTAGTTTTTCTTTATTTTCAGTACCATCTAAATCAAGCATTACTTGGTCTACATCACTTTGAGCAAGTGCATTTTGACCTTTCAAAGCCGCTGCAATTTCATTATTAATGAAACCTACCGCTTTTAATACGCCTTTACCTAAATAACGAGTTTTATCACCATCACGTAATTCTAATGCTTCGCGAGTTCCTGTAGATGCACCTGATGGTGCAGCAGCACGGCCCCATGAACCATCAGCTAAATATACCTCAGCTTCTACAGTTGGGTTACCACGCGAGTCCATAATTTCACGACCGATTACTTTTACGATTTCTGACATCTTGATTCCTCTATATTCCCAAAATGGTGAGTACGGCTAACCTTGGCCAGCCTTAGAAACAAAAAAGGCCGCGCAATATGCACAGCCTTTTTTAAATTACGAAGACGCTTTTTGGTAGGTATGAGCCGCAGCTACAAACCCTTCAAATAGCGGATGACCATCGCGTGGCGTTGAAGTGAATTCCGGGTGGAATTGCGCTGCAATAAACCAAGGGTGATCTTTATTTTCAATAATCTCTACTAGCTTTTTATCTTCAGATAAACCAGTAAAGCTTAAACCTGCTTGTTCAAGCTGTGCAACGAAGTTGTTATTAACTTCGTAACGGTGACGGTGACGCTCAACAATTTCGTCGCTGCCATACACTTCGTGTACTTTAGAGCCAGGCGTTAAATGGCATTTTTGTGCGCCTAAACGCATTGTGCCACCTAAATCAGACTTTTCATCACGTACTTCTACGTTACCCTCAGCGTCTAGCCACTCAGTGATTAAACCAACCACTGGAGCCTCTGAATTTGCATTAAATTCCGTTGAGTTTGCATCAGTTAAACCGGCAACATTTCGTGCGTATTCAATTAACGCAACCTGCATACCTAAACAAATACCTAAGTAAGGCACTTTGTTTTCACGAGCATATTTAGCCGCTAAAATCTTACCTTCAACACCACGACCACCAAAACCACCTGGCACTAAAATAGCATCTAAACGAGAAAGAATATCGGTTCCTTTAGTTTCTAAGTCTTGTGAATCAACGTATTGAATATTAATAGTTAAACGATTTTTTAGTCCCGCATGTTTTAATGCTTCGTTTACTGATTTGTATGCATCCGGTAATTCAATGTATTTACCAACCATACCAATTGTCACTTCACCCGTTGGGTTAGACTCTTGATACAATACTTGTTCCCACTCAGCTAAATCAGCCTCAGGCGCGTCTAAATGGAAACGACGACATACAAAGTTGTCTAACTCTTGCGACTTTAATAACGCAGGGATTTTATAAATACTGTCTACGTCAGGCAGTGAAATAACGGCTTTTTCTTCAACGTTTGTGAATAATGCAATTTTTGCACGCTCGTTATTTGGCAGCTTACGGTCTGAGCGACAAATAAGAATATCTGGTTGAATACCGACTGAGCGTAACTCTTTAACTGAGTGCTGAGTTGGTTTTGTTTTCACTTCACCGGCAGGGCCTAAGAATGGCACTAGCGTTAAGTGAATAAATAGCGCACGTTCACGACCAATCTCTGTGCCCATTTGACGAATAGCTTCGATAAATGGTTGTGACTCAATATCACCTACCGTACCACCAATTTCAACGATTGCTATATCATAGCCTTCTGCGCCATCATAAACACGTTGCTTAATATCATTAGTGATATGAGGAATAACCTGAATTGTTGCGCCAAGATATTCGCCACGTCTTTCACGACGTAGTACATCTTCATATACGCGCCCTTGCGTAAAGTTATTACGGCTGGTCATTTTGGTGCGAATAAAACGTTCGTAGTGACCTAAATCAAGGTCCGTTTCTGCGCCGTCTTCGGTAACGTATACTTCACCGTGTTGAATTGGGCTCATTGTGCCTGGGTCAACGTTGATGTAAGGATCCAGCTTTAAAATGGTAACATCTAAGCCACGGGCTTCTAAAATAGCGGCCAACGATGCTGCTGCAATACCTTTACCCAACGAAGAAACAACTCCGCCAGTAACGAAGATAAATTTTGTACTCATGCGAACCCTAGAATATCAGGAATTAAAAGGAATATAATACCCAAACAAGTGATTTTGGAATATAAACAAGACGGGGCGAAATTGTACCAAAACATAGCTAAGCAATCCAGCTAAAAATAGCAAATCTGTGCACAAAAAACAGACATTTTTTATGTCCCTATTTATTTAATTTTTTTTATCGCATCCCATGCTGCATCCATTTCCTCTAAAGACGCAGACTCAATACATTTACCCTGTGCAATTAAGTAGTTTTGCACCTTTTCAAATCGTGCAGAAAACTTATCGTTCGCACTGCGAAGCAATTGCTCTGGGTCACGTTTAACATGGCGCGCTACATTCACGGTAGCAAATAACAAATCACCTAGCTCTTCTGCTGTATGATCTGAGTAAGGGTTATGAGCTAAGGCTTCTTTTACTTCCTCAACCTCTTCACTCACTTTGTCAATCGCGCCGTGATAAGTCGGCCAATCAAACCCTAACGCAGCGACCCGTTGCTGAATTTTTTTAGCTTTTGTTAAGCTAGGTAAACTGTTTGGTATATCTTGCCAAAGTGACGAGCTTTGACCTTGGGGTTTAGCTGCACGCTCTTGTGCTTTTATTGCTTGCCACTGCGCAGCTAATTCGGCATCGGTTTTAGGTGTGTCTTGCGCTGAAAATACATGCGGATGACGACGCACCAGCTTTTCATTTAACTGTGCCACTACATCGTTAAAATTAAATAATTGCTGCTCTTGTGCTAATTGCGCATAAAACACAATTTGAAATAGTAAGTCGCCTAACTCATTTTTTAAATCGCTTAAATTATTCGTTTCAATACAATCAGCCACTTCATAGGCCTCTTCAAGAGTATGAGGCACGATTGACGCAAACGTTTGCTTGAGATCCCAAGGGCATCCGCTCTCAGGGTTTCTCAGTGTTTGCATTATTTCCAGCAGTTGGCTTAAAGCCTCATTATTAGCCTGATTACTGCCCTCGTTTTGCACTGTGCACCCCTTCTATCTGGTGTAACTTAGAAAGCACTTTATTGGTGCCCTGTAAGTCATGCACTTCTATTTGCATCACAAAAATAGCCGTTTGAGTGCTATCAACCGTGTTGACATTCATATTGAGCACATTGACTTTTTCATTCGCCAAAGCAGAACTAATATCACGAATTAACCCAGACCGATCGCTGGCTTCAATACGAATAGTTAACGCGTAGGAGCTGCTAATATCATCTGACCAACTTACTGAAATAACGCGCTCTGGGTGCTTGTTTTTTAAATTACTAAACGAGTCACAATCCTCACGATGCACGGCAATGCCACGGCCTTGGGTAATATACCCAATGATTTCATCACCAGGTACTGGGCGACAACAACGAGCAACATGGCTCATTAAACTACCGACCCCATCCACCACAATACCGTTTTTGTCACCAGTCACTTTACTAGGCGATTTGAAACGAATTACCGGCTCATGCTCTGTTCTGTCGGTAATAAAGTTAAGCATTTGGTTAAGGCGAATATCGCCTGCGCCAATGGCGACCATTAAGTCATCAAGCTCTCTAAAATTAAAACGCTTTATAGCAGGATCTAAATCTTTATAAGTTAGCTCTAATTTTTGTAATTCGTTATCAAGGATTTCTTTACCCGCACTTAAGTTTTTATCGCGGTCGAGCTGTTTAAACCAATGATGTATTTTGGCTCTAGCGCGAGAAGACTTAATGTAACCTAACGACGGATTTAGCCAATCACGACTTGGGTTCGGCTGCTTTTGGGTCAGTATTTCAACTTGATCGCCGGTACTTAATTGATGAGTAAACGGCACTATTTTGCCAAATACTTTTGCACCAATACACCGATGCCCTACATTGGAGTGAATGTAGTAAGCAAAATCAAGAGGTGTTGCTCCTAGTGGTAAGTCAAAAATGTCTCCACGTGGAGTAAACACATAGACGCGGTCTTCAACCACTTGATTTTTAAGCTCTTGCGCTAAATCGCTGCCATCAACCACTTCTTCTTGCCATTGCAGTAACTTACGCAACCAGCTAATTTTTTGCTCATAACCTGAACCACGCCCTGGTAACGCACCTTCTTTGTACATCCAATGTGCGGCAACGCCCAGCTCTGCATCTTGATGCATGTCGTGCGTTCGGATCTGAATCTCAACAGTTTTACCTTCGGGGCCAAATACTACGGTATGAATAGATTGATAGCCATTTTGTTTTGGGGTCGCAACGTAATCGTCAAATTCTTTATTTAAATGGCGCCAATTAGTGTGCACTATGCCTAGGGCACCGTAGCAATCTTGCAGGCGCTCAACCACAATTCGCATCGCGCGTATGTCAAACAGCTGATCAAACTCGTAGTTCTTTTTCACCATTTTTTTATAAATGCTGTAGATATGTTTTGGCCTGCCGTATACCTCGGCTTTAATACCCGCTTCATGTAGGCGCTGTTTTACTTGCTCAACCATATCAGCCATATACGCTTCACGGGCAAGGCGCTTATCATCAAGTTGTTTAGCTATATTTTTATAAATATCTGGGTGTAAATAGCGAAAGGCTAAATCCTCTAGCTCCCACTTTAATTGGCCAATACCAAGGCGATTAGCAAGCGGTGCAAATATATCCGCAGTCTCTTTGGCTGCAATCACTCGCTCTTCTTCAGCGGCATCTTTTACGTTGCGTAAATGGCACACCTGTTCGGCTAATTTAATCACCACGGCACGCACATCTTCCACCATAGCAAGCAACATACGGCGAATATTATCGACCTGCACGGTACCATTGCCTTGATGAGCTAACGTACTTATGGTGGCCATTTGCGACACACCCGTTAATAACACCGCAACATGATTTCCTAAATGCTCTTCGACAGCGTCAATGCTCACTACATCATTTAAATAATAAGGGGTTAAATAGGCGGTGGCTAACGAGTCAGCATCTAAATTTAGCTCAACCAAAATCTCCACCATCTCTATGGCGGTATTTTGGCGCTCGCTATTATCGCAAGTTTGGCAAAGTTGCTGTGCTTTATTGAGTAAGCTAATTTTTTCCTGAGACAAATCAAGAGATTCTACGCGTGAAAAAAAATCACCCGCTTTGTCATGTTGATGAGATTGACGTGTCGCTACCATAATGCGCTTTACCTCCGTTGAAATAACGCCATAGTTTCGATATGCCCTGTATGAGGGAACATATTCATTAGCCCTATTTTATTAAGTTCAAAGCCGGCTTGCGAAATAATAGCGCTGTCACGGGCTAAAGTAACAGGGTCGCAAGAGACATATAAAATCGCTCTAAACTGCATTAATGGAAGCTGCTCTAAAACTGCCATAGCACCAGTGCGAGAGGGGTCGAGTACTAAAATATCTAACTCTTTATTAAACCACGGCGCTTTTTTAATACTCGTGGTTAAATCAAAACAATGAAATTGGGTATTTGTAATAGAGTTAGTGTGCGCATTTTGCGTCGCTAATGCAACCGCCGAAGTAACGCCTTCAATTCCTGTTACTGTTTTAGCCTGCTTTGCTAACACTAAAGAGAAGTTACCAATACCACAAAATAAATCCAGTACATTTTCATCACCTTGTAATGCTAACCAGCTCGCCGCTTGAATTAACATTGCCTGATTTACACTCGCATTGACCTGAATAAAGTTATTTAGTCCAAATTCAAATTTTATATCTAACTGATCAAGCTTATAAAATGGCATCGCTAAGTGGGCATGATCAATGGTATCGCTATCACTTTGCCACACTAATTGCCAATGATGCGCCGAGACACTTTGCTCAACAAACGCTTTATCTGTGGGCGAAATAGCTTTTGTATGACGAATAACAATAAAGTGTTGCTCATCTGCAGCGCATAACTGCAAATGACTTATACTGTGCAGCGCCTTATTATGATTAATTATGTTATCAAATACGCTAAATACCTCTGCAAATACGTCACTTAATACTGGGCAATGATTAATGCTAACAATACTTTTAGAGCCACGTGCTCTATAGCCTACCCGCATTTTTTTTGCTGCTTTGTCGAACATTACGGCAATGCGGGCACTACGTCGGTAATGCGTTGCTTGGCTTAGCAGCGGAGCCTGCCAGTTCAAATCAGTTAATTTTGCAAACTTGGCAAATAATTGATTTACCGCCGCTTGCTTTTCAACGACTTGTTGTGTGGCATCTAAATGCTGTAACTGACAACCACCGCATTGGCTGTAATGTTCACAAATGGGTGTGGTGCGATATTCACTGGCTTTGAGTATTTTAAGCGTGTCAGCTTGGCTGTAACGTGCTTTATCATCAACTAACTTGGCTTTTACTCGCTCATCAGGTAATGCCCCACTGACAAAACACACTTTATTGTTGTACTTAGCAATACCACGTCCGTGGTGATCCATTGCCGTTATATCAAGTTCAAGTGATTGCTGTTGAAGTGGTTTTTTCTTTGCTTTAAATATTTGTGCCATTAGGCATTACCTTAAAAGGTTGATGAATCACGTCTCTACCTAGATACTTTGAGAATAACTATGAGTATGTATATACTCACATTCAATAAAAAATGATAATAATGCTCAGATTATGACCAAACTAGGCTTGCGCGATTCTGTTTTAACACTCACCCTGATCCCCACAGTGATCATCGGGCTATTACTAGGTGGTTATTTTACAATAAATCGTTACATTGAGCTTGATGAAATTTTATATCAACAAGGCACAACGATTGCTGAACCTCTGGCTATTGCACTTGAACAGCCTTTACTGGAAAAAAATAAAAAACTGCTTAATCGCATAATTCGCTATACACACAACAAACACTCCCCTTCGATTAAATCGATTGCCATCTTTAATGATAACAACCAACTTATTATAACCAGTAATTATCATCGCTCATTCGACACTTTAATTGAGCAAACGCAATTAAATGGCTTTAAAGCCACCTATGTTCAGCAAAGTGAAGACTTAGTAACCTTTTTCACCCCTATCATTAACCATACAACCCTCAATAGCGACTGGAATACTTCTGAGTTCCAAACCTCGTTGGGCACCGTTGTGATTCAGCTTAACCGCGACAAAGCTGTTATTGGCCAACAACGTGCATTATTGGTCAGCGGTATTATTATTATTCTCGCCTTAGTATTAGCCGCTATTTTAGCGCTAAGACTTAGTCGGATGTTTATGACCCCACTTAATAAGTTAGTACTTGCTACCGACAGACTAATTGAAGGTAAAAGACAAACCGGATTAACTGAACCCATGAATGGCGAGTTTGAGTTATTACGTGAGGGGCTCAATACCATCTCGCATTCTATGGTGATGCAAAAAGATGAAATGCAAAAAAATATTGATCAAGCAACCAGCGATTACCGCGAAACGCTTGAACAATACGAAACACAAAATATCCAGCTCACCATGGCTAAAAAAGAAGCACAGGATGCTAACCGTGTTAAATCTGACTTTTTAGCTAAAATGAGTCATGAGTTACGCACCCCACTTAACGGGGTTATTGGATTTACCCGTCAGCTTTATAAAACGCCTCTGAATAAAAACCAAAAAGATTACCTTGATACCATAGAGCTTTCGGCTAACAGCTTAATGACTATTATTAGTGACATATTAGATTTCTCCAAGTTAGAAGCAGGAGCCATGGAGCTTGAGTCTATTCAGTTTCAACTGCGCGATAGCGTAAACGAAGTAATGACATTACTAGCACCTAGCGCACACGACAAACAACTTGAGCTTTCTATTTATATTAACCCTCAGGTGCCTGACCACTTAACCGGCGACCCCACACGGTTTAAACAAGTGCTGATTAACTTATTAAGTAACGCGATTAAATTTACTGAAAAAGGCGCGATAAAAGTCGATATTAGCCATCGTTTGCTTGATGAAGAGCGCACCTCTGTCTTAGTGTCAGTCGCAGATACTGGGGTAGGTATTCCAGCAGATAAACAAGACGCGCTATTCACCGCCTTTGGTCAAGCCGACTCCAGTATTACCCGCAAATTTGGCGGTACCGGCTTAGGGCTTATTATTACTAAACATATCGTTGAAGCAATGAGCGGCCGTATTACTTTAAATTCAGCCCCTGGTAGCGGAACTTGTTTTACCTTTAATGGTGTATTTAGATTACCAAATCATGTATTTATCAACGATTTGCCTACCCAGTCATTAATTGGTAAACGTGTTCTTTATTTTGAGTCGCATAAGCATACTCATCACGCCGTTGCCTCATTATTACAAGAGTGGAAAGTCAGTGTCACTCCTTGCTATAACGAAACCGAATTTTTAGAGTGCATAAAAAATTCAGAGATCAATTTTGATATTTGTCTTATTGGTCACATGGCATCAGTTGACGATATGCAGCGTTTAAAAAGCTATGTAAAAGCGGTTAGGGAATCAACCGATTATTTATATTTAATGCTTAATACTGTATCACACAACATGCGCGAAGCCTTCATCGGCAGCGGCGCTGACGCCTGTTTGAGTAAACCTCTTAATCACCGAAAGCTATGTGAGTTATTAGCTGCGCCTTATCGACTCGACCATCCGGCACATAATATAGAACAGCATGAACAAACCCTGCTGCCGCTAAAAGTGTTAGTGGTGGATGATAATGACGCTAATTTAAAATTAATTTACACCCTACTCAACGAGCAAGTTGAATTAATTGATACCGCACATAATGGGTCACAAGCGTATAGTTTAAGCAAAAGCCATAAATATGATGTGATTTTTATGGATATTCAAATGCCTATAATGGATGGTATTACAGCCTGTAAACTCATTAAAGAGTCATCTTTGAATGAAGATACGCCTATTATTGCCGTGACGGCGCATGCACTTAATAGTGAAAAAGAACAGTTATTAAAAGATGGTTTTGAAGGTTATTTAACTAAGCCCATCGATGAAGATATGCTAAACCAGATTATTTGCGATCATAGCCCACAATTACCAGTGAGTCGTGATAAGTCAAAAAGCACATTTGAACATAGCCCTGCCCCTTTTGATAGCACTCGCCTTGATTGGACGCTGGCATTGCAACGTGCAGGCGGTAAAGCAGAATTAGCCAACGAAATGCTTAATATGTTACTGCTAAGCGTGCCCGAAACCCTGAACTTACTAAATCAAGCAATAAGCAGCGAAGATTGCCCTCAAGTACTTAGCGTTATCCATAAATTTCATGGCGCATGCTGCTATACAGGTGTACCAAAATTAAAAGCATTGGCTGAAACGATCGAAACATCACTTAAAAATGAATGTACGCTTGAGAATATTGAGCCCGAGTTATTTGAGTTGCAAGACGAGCTTGAAAACTTACTTGTTGATGCCAACATTGATATCACTAATAAATAAGCTCGTCTTTAATATTGTTAATTATAACTCTACGCGCGAGCTTCAAGCATTAAGCGTTTCATGTCACGAACCGCTTTATCTAAACCGTCAATGGCTGCGCGGGCAATAATAGCGTGGCCAATGTTTAGCTCATAAATCTCTGGCATCGCTGCAATTGGTTTTACATTGTGATAATGCAGACCATGGCCAGCATTAACAATCAAACCAATACTGGCTGCGTATTTCACGCCTTGGCGAATGTGCTCAAGCTCTTTGGCCGTGTCTTCATCGTTGGTGGCATCAGCATACGCCCCAGTATGAATTTCAACATAAGGCGCACCACAGGCTTTTGCAGCGTCCAACTGCGCTTTATCGGCATCTATAAACAGTGACACTTTAATACCGGCTTGCGTTAAAGTTTTAGTCGCTGCGGCTATTTTATCAATATTACCCGCTACATCTAAGCCGCCTTCGGTAGTAAGCTCTTCACGTTTTTCAGGTACTAAACATACATATTCAGGCTTAACCTCAAGTGCAATAGCAATCATTTCATCGGTTACTGCGGTTTCAAGGTTCATACGTGTTTGAATGGTTTTAGCCATTACATACACATCGCGGTCTTGAATGTGTCTGCGGTCTTCGCGTAAATGAATAGTAATGCCATCAGCACCGGCATGCTCTGCAACACTGGCTGCATGAGCAGGATCAGGATAAGAAGTGCCTCGTGCTTGGCGAAGCGTTGCAATATGATCTACGTTCACGCCTAGAAGAATATCTTTCATTTTTGTACCTGTGAAATTTGTTTATTGAGAGGCCGTAAATAATTCACGACTTTTTAATGGCTTGTTGCCCAACAATGGTTTTAATAAATAACGACTTAATTGCTTTGCCATATATAACACATCCGCTTGGCTAAAGTCATGATTTGCTATGGCATTGAGTTGTGAACCAGTAAACCCAGAACGCGAGTCGTGTTGCACCGCAAAGCCCACTTCTGCAAAGTAGCTATACGTTTGCGTGTCATCAATTGGCTCACCATCCGCATCAAAACTAAAATCAACCCCATAACCTAGTAGCTCTAGCAATTGAAACTCATAAGAGCGCAGCACTGCTTGCATGTCAGTCCCGCTATTAAGGTTTTCTAAGTGAGTTTTATAAAGTTGAAAAACCTGATCAATGGGTTCATTAATCGGCACAATTCGGTTGGTTAATTCATTTAAATAAAAGCCACAGTAAAGCTTATCACCGGTTAAAAATAACGGATTACCATGAAGCTCAAATTTATTGATGTACTTTAAATCGTATTTGCCATTGTAATGGACGAGTAAGGCTTGAAATGGTTGGAGTTGGGCTTTGTATTTAGTGGCCTGGCGGCCACTAACTCGTGCGAGCATTCTAAGCTGGCCAACGCCTTCTACTAGCATATCGAGCATTACTTGCGAGTCACTATATGGACGCCGATGTAATAAATAAGCTTTATAGAAATCGCTGTCCATAAACTATGCTGCGTATAAAATGTTAATCTTCACCGTAACCTAAGCTTCTTAAGGCACGCTCATCGTCAGCCCAGCCCGATTTAACTTTAACCCACAGTTCTAAAAACACTTTATTTTCAAGCATTTCCTCTAAGTCTTTACGCGCTTCACGGCCGATTACTTTTAGCTTTTCGCCTTTGTTACCAATTACCATGCGCTTTTGCGTTTCACGCTCAACTAGTATCAGGCCATTAATATGCCAAATACCGTTTTCTTGCCATTTAAACTGCTCTATTTCCACAGTCACTGAATACGGTAACTCTTCACCCATAAAGCGCATTAGCTTTTCACGGATAACTTCAGCCGCCATAAAGCGCATTGAGCGGTCAGTTACGTAGTCATCAGGAAAGTAAAACTCGCACGGTGGTAAGCGCTTAGTCACTTCTTCTTTGATCAGGTTAATGTTTTTACCCTGAGTCGCAGATACGGGCATAATACCGACAAAATCAAACTTATCGCCTAAAAACTTCATATGTGGAAGTACAAGGTCGCGATCTTTCACTTGGTCAATTTTGTTAATAACTAACAATACCGGCTTGCCACTTTGGCTTACTTTGTTAAGTACCATGTCGTCATCGGCATTCCAATGAGTGCCTTCAACCACAAAAATGATCAGCTCAACATCACCAATTGAGCTAGACGCTGCACGGTTCATTAAACGGTTAATAGCACGCTTTTCTTCAACGTGCAGGCCTGGGGTATCGACGTACACCGCTTGGTGCTTACCCTCAGTATGAATACCCATAATACGATGGCGCGTGGTTTGTGGCTTACGTGAGGTAATACTGACTTTTTGCTCAATAATTTCATTAAGCAGTGTTGATTTACCCACGTTAGGACGGCCAACAATCGCAACCATGCCACAAAATGTGTCTATCTCGCCTTCATGAGGCTGTATTAAGGTATCAAGATTCATTTTTAAGTATCTTCAATGCTTTTTCGGCCGCTTTTTGTTCGGCTTTACGCCGTGAGCTGCCAACAGAAATAATGCTATCCATTCCATCAACAATACATTCAACCGTGAATGTTTGATTGTGTGCCTGACCTTTAGTATCAACTACGGTGTAGCCTGGTAATGATAGCTTACGAGCTTGCAAATACTCTTGCAGCAGGGTCTTAGGATCTTTTTGGTTAAGCCCTGGTGAAATAGCATCTAAACGTGATTCATACCACGCTAAAATAAGCTCGCCGCAGCGATCAATATCTGAATCTAAAAATACAGCGCCAATAATGGCTTCAACTGCATCCGCTAGGGTCGACTCACGTCTAAAACCACCACTTTTTAGCTCGCCAGGACCTAAGCGTAGGTAATCACCAAGCTCAAATTCAAGGCCAAATTCAGCTAACGTCTGGCCGCGAACTAAAGTCGAACGCATTCGGCTTAAATCACCTTCGCGTGCTTTAGGAAATTTAGCGTACAGTGCATTGGCAATAACAAAGCTCAAAATAGAGTCGCCCAAAAATTCGAGTCGCTCGTTATGTTGACCTTTGTGGCTGCGATGCGTCATTGCTTGCTCAAGTAACCCTTGATCAGCAAATGTATAGCCAATTCTTTTGTATAACTCTGTTACATTTTTTTTCATTGTTACTGAATATTACCTAGGCGTTCAAAACGAACACCAGTTGGAACCCATCCTGGTAAAATGTCATCTGGGCCATTATCAAATTCAAAACTCATCCATATAAAGACAGCTTTACCCACCAAGTTTTCTTTTGGTACAAAGCCCCAAAAGCGACTATCTTGGCTGTTATCGCGATTATCACCCATCATAAAGTAATGATCAGCTGGAACCACCCACTCATCCGCAGGTGTGCCCAATTGCTGGTAGTAACGCCCCTTACGTTCAGGCGATTTTGGGTTGATTAAAATGTCATGGTTAGTCGTGGTTAAATCTTCATTTAAACGCGCTAAATCCATTGGGCCTTGCTTAAATTCATTATCATTAATTAATTTAAAATCAATTTTATTGAATTCATTACAAAGAAGTGCGCCCTTTTGAACTTCACCTTCTTCGCATTTTGGTTGAATATATAAACGCTTATCACGATAAACAATTTTATCGCCAGGTAAACCTATAGCACGTTTAATATAGTCCACTCTCTCATCTAACGGGTATTTAAAAACAACAATATCGCCACGCTCTGGTTCGCTTACATCCACTAATTGGCTGCGCCATACTGGGTCTTTAATCCCATAAGAATACTTTTGCACTAAAATAAAATCACCCACTAATAAGGTGGGCATCATTGAACCCGATGGGATTTGAAACGGCTCAAAAATAAACGATCTAAAAATAGTGATAGCAGCAATCATCGGAAAAATCGACTTTGCTGTTTCAGTAATCATTGGCTCAGGCGCAATCAATGCTGCGGTTTCTTCATCAAGTTGACCACCGGCAGAGGTTTGAGCAATTGCTAAACGTTCCTGCCTTTTAGGGGCAAACATTAAGTGATCAATTAACCATATTAGACCTGAGCCTAAAGTTAATAACACCAATAAAACTGAAAAGTAGCCAGCCATTTATTATCCTTTATTTTTATTTACCAACTTTCAAAATGGCTAAGAACGCTTCTTGAGGCACTTCAACGTTACCAAGTTGCTTCATTCGCTTTTTACCATCTTTTTGTTTTTGAAGTAGTTTTTTCTTACGGCTCACGTCACCACCGTAACATTTAGCGATTACGTTTTTACGTAGTTGCTTAACAGTCGTTCGAGCGATTACGTGTTGTCCAATCGCTGCCTGAATCGCAATATCAAACATTTGACGTGGTATAAGGTCTTTTAACGCATCAGCAAGCTGACGACCGCGTGATTGCGCGCTGTCGCGGTGAACAATAATAGCCAACGCATCTACACGCTCGCCATTGATAAGTATATCTACACGCACCATGTCTGAGGTTTGGAAATGCTTAAAGTTATAATCAAGCGAAGCAAAACCACGGCTTGTTGATTTTAGCTTATCAAAGAAGTCCATTACCACTTCGGCCATTGGCAGTTCATACGTTACTGCAACTTGCTTACCGTGATAACTCATTTTAGTTTGCATACCGCGCTTATCAACACATAAAGTGATTACGCTGCCTAAGTACTCTTGTGGAACTAAAATATTAGCTTCTACAACCGGCTCACGTATCTCTAAAATATCGTTTACTGGCGGAAGATCAGACGGGTTATCTATTTGTGTCGTGCCTTCTTTAGTCACTACCTCGTAAATAACCGTTGGTGCTGTAGTGATTAAATCAATGTCGTATTCACGCTCTAAACGCTCTTGGATAATTTCCATGTGTAGCATGCCCAAGAATCCACAACGGAAACCAAACCCTAACGCAGTTGAATTTTCTGGTTCAAAGAATAACGAGGCATCGTTTAAACTAAGTTTGTTTAGGGCATCGCGGAATGACTCGTAATCATCAGAGGCTATTGGGAACATACCCGCATACACTTGCGGCTTAATTTTTTGAAAACCAGGTAAGCGCAGTGGTGCCGCATTTTTTTGATGAGTAATGGTATCACCCACCGGTGCACCATGTATTTCTTTGATACCAGCAATAACAAAGCCTACTTCACCAGTGTGTAAAACACCGGTGTTAGTTTGTTTAGGCGCAAAAATCCCCACATGATCTGCGGTATGTACGTTCTCGTTTGACATGATTTTAATTTTGTCGCCCGCGCGAAGTTCACCATGTTTGATACGCACTAGCGATACAACGCCTTGGTACGGGTCAAACCAAGAATCGATAATTAGCGCCTGTAATGGCGCATCTTTATCACCAACTGGTGGCGGTACATCTTTAACGATCATTTCAAGTACTTCAGCAATACCTACACCTGTTTTGGCGCTACATTGCACAGCATCAAGGGCATCAATACCAATAATGTCTTCAATTTCTTCGGCTACACGTAATGGATCAGCTTGCGGTAAATCAATTTTATTAAGTACCGGTATAACTTCTAAGTCCATTTCAATCGCGGTGTAGCAGTTTGCTAATGTTTGCGCTTCTACGCCTTGACCAGCATCAACAACGAGCAGTGCCCCTTCACAAGCCGCTAACGAACGCGATACTTCATAGGTAAAGTCAACGTGCCCTGGGGTGTCGATAAAGTTAAGCTGGTAAGTTTCACCATCATTCGCTTTATAATTTAAGGTTACACTTTGTGCCTTGATGGTAATGCCACGTTCACGTTCAATATCCATTGAATCCAGAACTTGCTTCTGCATTTCACGGTCGGTTAAACCACCACAAACTTGGATCAAACGGTCAGAAAGGGTCGATTTACCATGGTCAATGTGGGCGATGATCGAAAAATTACGGATATGCTTCATAAACTGGATTCTAAACTTCTATTTTAAAGGACTAAGGTCATATGCCTAAATAACTTGAAAATACTTGCTGTGTATTTTCAAGTTACTGTGGCATAAAAACGCAATTTTACATTTAATTGGCGTCAATCACCATCTATTTGAGTTAAAGGGAGGCTAATTGGATGAATTTTTATCACTTTTATCTCATGTCTTAATGATTTCACCCATGTTTTAGCAATTAAAAAGCCGGTGATCCCACCCAATATCGCGGCTAAAATTTGCCAGCCTTCGGCTAACAATATCAATTCACTGGCTATTAAAGCGAATATTAAACTCAAAAACAAAGGCAGCATGTAAACTGCAAAGGCATGCTTTACAACATGGCTATCATCCAATGACAAAGTTACTTTTTGGCCTATTTCTAACTGTGTTTCAAATTTATAAGGTAATGTTTTTTTGGCGGTACCAAATAACTTACTAAACACTTGTGAACCACAACGTCCATTACAGCCTTCACAGGCCTGTTTTTGTTGGGCTTCTAAATGCGCAACGTGGCCACTAAGGGCCACGACGGTTAACGTTTGTTCAATCATAGTTTAGTTACTTATAATGCCCGCGATACAGACTCAGCAATGGCTTTGGCACTCATGGTTGGAATGTTTCCCACCACAGAGACATCAAAATTTCCGCCGTTGTGTACATAAATCGTAGTTGCCCCTGAGGTGAGGGCACCGCTTAAACGCTTACCCGGTAGTGGTCGTTGTACAAACACCGATACTTCAACAAACCCATCAGAAAATAAATAATAGTCTGTTAATTCATTATTTAAGTCGAGCTTATGCCTGTCTGACTTAAGTAATTCAAACCCCTCAGGTAACCAGCCAATAGTCCAGTTCATGGCATTCGCTTTAGTTTGTTCGTCAATTGAATTGGCAGGTAATGGGGTTGGAAAGTTACGATTAAGCACTTCTAATAATAAGTTTGCCGGTTGCTCAGTCACACTAATATGAGTGAGCTGTAATTGCTCAAGCGCTTCACCTTGATGATTAACATACGCTGCCTTTAATAATAACGACGACTCAGTATCAATCCATATCCAATAGTTGTATTTGTCTTCGTTTTTAGATTCAATTCGAACTAATTGCGCGGGACGCCCAGCAATGCGGCCTTTACCACCAAGCACAAAATCATAATGCGCACTTAAGCGGTTAATATCTTTAAAAAGCACTTCAGGAATAGGGCCGGCAATTGAGTCGGTTGTTAACGAATACGGCTCTGATTGTGGCTCAAAATAGGTAACTTGGTTGTCAATGCGGATCATTTCAAGGCCAGCACCGTTGAGTAAACTCAAATGCTCAAGCTCAACGTCCCCCTGTTTAGCATGCACCCAACGGTAGGGCTCCATACTTTTGCCTTTAACAACAACAAAAGAGGCATCAAAATTACGTGTATGAACTGCACTGGCCATTTCAAGCAGTAAATCTTTAGCGGGGTTTGTGTCATTGGCAAAAGCATTAAAACTTAATACCAACGACATAACAAAAGTTATTACTTTCATCTAATTAGTTTTTTTCCTCTTGCGACGTTTCATCTGTTTTCGCAGTTTTCAACGAATGAGCCACACGTGCTTGACGCTGGTGTTCAAGTACTAGAGCGCCAATACGTTGCTGTTGAAGCTCTCGTAAGCCTTGCTCTGCGTTCACTAGCGCCGGTGCTGATGAATAACTCACTGGCGATGCCATGCCGGTTAACGGCGTGGTTTGTAATAAAGGAATTTCGTTTTGCACAGCATCTTCACCTTGCGGCAAGGTGTTCACGCCAACAATAGTAAACATTGCCACGCTAGCTGCTATTGCTAACTGCGCAACCGGCTTGCGCCAATTAAACGCCACGACTTTGTTGTCGACTTCAGTGCTTACCGGCTTTGCCACACTTTCAGACTGGCTAAAGTCTGCATAAACCGGCTCACTATCAAGTGCTAATGAAATGCGATCACTAATATCAAAATCCATATTTTTGTTGTTTTCTTTAGCTCGCATTGCATCACCGATTAACGCGTAACGGCCAAATGTAGCTACATCAGCAGATGCAATCTCGGCATCATTTAATGCTTGCTCACCGTCAAGTAATGCTGATAACGATTCGTTATCTAAGCGGTTAACGTGTGCTTTTGTCATACTAAGACTCGCCTATTAATGGGTTTAATTTGTTATCAATTGCTTCACGGGCACGAAAAATACGCGAACGCACCGTCCCGACTGGGCAATCCATCACCACGGCTATTTCTTCATAGCTCATCCCCTCAATTTCTCTAAGGGTAATCGCGGTTTTAAGCTCTTCAGGCAAACTATCAATCGTATTAAAAATAACAGCGCGTACTTCTTCGCTTAATAGTAAATTTTCAGGTGATGCGTTTGAACGCATTGAATCAGCCCCCTCATAAAACTCGGCATCGTCAGCATCTATATCATTTGCTGGCGGTTTACGCCCTTGAGCCACTAAGTAATTTTTAGCACAATTAACGGCGATACGGTAAAGCCAAGTATAAAAAGCACTGTCACCACGAAAATTAGGAAGGGCACGATACGCTTTAATAAACGCCTCTTGTGCTACATCAGCAATGTCACCCTTATTTGATACATAACGTGAGATCAAACCGGCAATCTTGTTCTGATACTTCTTAACTAATAGGTTAAAGGCGTTTTTATCTCCCTGCTGAACCCTTTTCACTAACGCTAAATCTAATTCCTGCTCGCTCATTCGAGCCGGTACTCCTCTGATTGATTCTTGCTTATTATTCATAGTGTCGCCATTGTTCACACCTACTCTGACCCTTAGATGAATAAAAAGTTCTGCTTCATATTGTTTTTTTATAAAATAGCTAAAAAATTACGTATTTATACGCTAAAACCACTTCGTGGTAGTGCTACAAATATGGTACAACTATAAGTATTAAAAATAAATATTGCTCTATCTGAGCATTGTAACCGCAAAGTACCTCACAGATGAACCAAAATAAACATCACATTACCGATGTCGCTATTATTGGTAGCGGCGCAGCAGGCTTATCACTTGCTTTATCTTTGGCTAATTACTGTAACGTTACCGTAATTAGTAAAGGTGAATTAACCGAAGGTTCTACTCTTTATGCCCAAGGCGGAATTGCCGCTGTTTTTGATAAAAAAAATGACAGTATAGAGTCTCACGTTGAAGATACCTTAGACGCCGGTGGCGGTTTATGCGATAGAGAGGCGGTTCATTACACTGCCAGCAATGCTCATGACTGCCTGCAATGGCTGATTGACCAAGGCGTGCCTTTTGATATGGAGTTTGATAGCAAAGGTAAAGAGCGCTTTCATTTAACTCGTGAAGGCGGGCATAGCCACCGACGCATTTTGCATGCAGCCGATGCCACAGGCAAAGCTGTGCAAACAACCTTGATTAGCCAAGTTCAAGCACACAGCAATATCACCTTGTTAGAGCATTACAATGCGATTGATTTAATTACCGATAAAAGTATTGGCAAAATGGGTTCACATGTTCATGGCATGTATGTGTGGAATAAAAAAGCCAAAAAAGTAGAAACAATTGGCGCAAAATTTGTTGCCCTAGCAACGGGTGGCGCAAGTAAAGTATACCTTTATACCTCTAACCCTGATGTTTCTAGCGGTGATGGTATTGCCATGGCATGGCGTGCAGGGTGTCGCGTTGCTAATATGGAATTTAATCAATTTCATCCAACCAGTCTTTATCACCCTGAATTGCAAAACTTTTTAATTACCGAAGCAATGCGTGGTGAGGGAGCCTATTTAAAACGCCCAGATGGCACGCGATTCATGAAAGAGTTTGATGAGCGAGAAGAACTCGCCCCGCGCGATATAGTCGCGCGCGCTATCGATTTTGAAATGAAGCGCCTTGGTGCAAATTGCTTATATTTAGATATTAGCCACAAAGACAAAGATTTTATTATTGAACACTTCCCAACGATTTACGCCAAATGTTTAAGCGTAGGGCTTGATATCACCAAGGAGGCAATCCCTGTCGTTCCCGCAGCACATTATACCTGTGGCGGCGTTATGACCGACTTTAATGGCAAAACCGACTTAGCTAATTTATACGCTGTGGGTGAAGTGGCTTACACTGGGCTGCACGGTGCTAACCGTATGGCAAGTAACTCATTATTAGAGTGCGTTGTATTTGCCCATGCTGCAGCAAAAGACATTTTGAGTAAAATAAAGACCGCTCCTGCACTGGTTGATTTACCTAGTTGGGATGAAAGCCGCGTATCTAACTCAGATGAAGAAATCGTGATCACCCATAACTGGCATGAGCTGCGATTATTTATGTGGGACTATGTTGGGATTGTGCGCTCAACCAAACGACTTGAACGCGCGCTTCATCGTGTTGAACTATTACAGCAAGAAATCCACGATTACTACGCGAACTTTAGAGTGAGTAATAACTTGCTTGAGTTACGTAACTTAGTTCAAGTAGCTGAGCTTATAATTAGAAGTGCTATGGAACGTAAAGAAAGTCGCGGACTGCACTTTACCATTGACTACCCAGGGCAAAACGAAAATCCAACGCCCACTATTTTGACTCCAAAGCGCAATTAATTGCCGCAAGTGTTGCGCGTTTTAAACGCGCGTAGCTTTGCTCATCAACACTATTGGCTGAGATAATCAGCCAATAGTTTTCACTAAGGCCATTAATATACAACCACACACTGCGACCAAGTAATCGGCTTTGCTTACCAATAACCCCTTGAATTAGCAGCTTTTCACTCTCAAAACGAAATTGATTTGGCTCTAATAATATAACGCCCTGCTCTGGCTGAGCAGCCACGATTTTTCGCCAAACGATAATGCCAGCAACGATATTAAGTGCAATGCAAAAAAGAGTTGCCAAAATAGAAGTGGTAAATAAGCATAATATTAAAGTTAGCACACAAAAAAAGACCACAATCTGTTTGTGGTCTGTCTTATTATTTGTAACGATAAACCTATACACGAACTCGGTCTAAAATTAGCTCAACCATACTGTTTAGCTCAACGTCTTTACATTTTTCATGGCCCATAAACCAAGCAAATAAATCTGGGTCTTCTTGTGTTAATAAGCGCTGAAAAGTCGCCTGCTGTTTAGCATTCAACGAATCATAAGCTTCTTCAACAAACGGCATAAACAAAACATCTAGTTCTAACATGCCACGGCGGCAAGCCCAACGGATACGTGCTTTACTATGTATTTCAACCATCTTAAACCTCATATTTAATTAATTCGAGTTTAACAAATGCACGTTAATTTAACAGCACTAAATTATAAAAAAACAACGCTTGTTGGTGGCTGTACCATCGGCTTTAACTACGTTATTATGTGGTTTCATTTGTTATTGCAAAGAAGGTGTTTATGTCTCTGGTTTATGCATGTCCTTTATCACATCAGGTTATTAGCCTCTCAGGCACAGATAAATTATCTTACCTACACGGACAAATCACTCAAGATCTCAATAAAATCAACAACAACAACTTTTTGTGGACAGGTCACTGTAACGCAAAAGGTAAGCTGTGGGGTGTATTTAAGCTATTTTCTTACCAGCAAAACTATTATTTAACCGGATCAAGTGCTGAAGTAGAACGCTCACTGGCTGAGTTAAAAAAATACGCTGTATTTGCAAAAGTTGAAATTAATAAAGCCCCAGAGCGATTAATTGGTTTATTAGGTGATGACCTAACTGATTTGCTTACGCAACTTGATATTCACTTTAGTGACGATGCCACAGCATGCGACTTTGCTAACGGCAAAGCCCTTAAACTTGCGCCAAACCGCGTTTTACTTATGGTTGATAGCCAATTTTGCTTACCTGATGAAGTATCTACCCTCGACAACGACGCTATGTGGCAACAGGGCTCACTGCTAGCTGGTGAGCCTCAGTTAAGCGTTGATGCAATTGATGAATATGTGCCGCAAATGGTTAACCTTCAAGCCATCAATGGCATCAGTTTTAAAAAGGGTTGCTACACCGGCCAAGAAACCGTCGCACGTATGAAATACTTAGGTAAAAATAAACGTGCCATGTATATCGTTACAGGGCAAAGTGAAGGATTGCTCGATGCACCCGATATCGAAACCCAGTTAGGTGAAAACTGGCGCCGCGCGGGCAAACTTATTGCGCAAAGTTTTAATGAAAAAACACACACTTTAACTGGCTTAGTTGTGTTGCCAAACGATACTGACACCGCTCAGGTTCTTCGTGCAAAACATACCCCTTCGGTAGAGCTAAACATTCTGCCTCTACCTTACTCTCTTGAAGATGAATAATAGGAATGACTATGATCGTTGCAGCAAATAAAGTGGTAAAAATGCATTACTCTGTACTAGATAATGATGGCAATACCATTGATAACTCATTTGGCGGTGAGCCATTAATTTTTATCGTTGGTACGGGTTACCTGATCTCAGGACTTGAAAACGCGCTGCAAGGCAAACAAGCTGGCGATACGCTAAGTATAAAAGTTGAACCTGAAGAAGGTTACGGTGAGCGTCATGATCACCTAATGCAAGCAGTGCCAAAATCAATGTTTGAAGGCATGGACATTGAAGTGGGCATGCAATTTCGTGCAACCACCGATGACGGCGACCAGTCAGTCATGATCATCGATATTCAAGACGAAGAAGTGATTGTTGATGGTAACAACCCACTCGCTGGTATTACGCTCAATTTTGATGTAGAGATTTTAGAAGTACGCGATGCAACGGCTGAAGAGCTTGAACATGGCCATGTACATGGTGAAGGCGGTTGTGGTCACGACCACTAAACCCTAATCCAGTAATAAAAAAAGCGCCTCAGGCGCTTTTTTTTATAGCATATTATTATGCGTACGTAATTTAACTTGAGGCTCTGCTGCAGGTGCTTCGCCAGGGGTTATTTTATCTTCAAGCGCAGCAACTAATCCTGCTTGGTCATTAGTGCCTAAGCGGTATTGGCTGCCATCTTTAAGCGTTAATTGCACGGCACTAAAGCCTGATACTGAATAAATCCAACCATCATGCGTAATGCGGATACCAATACCGTGACGGTAAGAGTTTTGTACTGCTTTTACGTCAACTATGTCCTCTAGTGCTAATTTTTGACCCGCAACGCCTGGACCAAATGCCCAGCTAATATGGGCTTCATCAACTTTAATGGTTAAACCATGAAATAAAAAACCCACCAGCAATAAAATACCTGCAAATACCATTAACGGCACATCGGCACCCATTAAATTCCATGCAAGTGCAACAAACCCACCTATCCATGCCAATACTACAAATATAAATACCGCATACTGCTTATGCTGATACATAACACTCTCAATTAAAAAGTTAAAAAATTAAAAACTGTATACTAACGTTGCGCTGAGCTCTGAATCATATTTAAGCTTATCTTCTTCAGGCTTAGAGTTATAACGGTACATATAAGCAAACTTGAGCGATACAGCCCCAACCACTTGGCTAATTAAGGCCGTTTCTGACTTTAACCGTGAGTTAAGCCCAGATAAAGACTGCTCTATACTAATGTCTTGATTAAATCGAGTACGCTTAGATACCAACCTCTCCCATTGCATGGCAATACGTAACAAGTAACCCATTTTGTCTTTATCGTCTTCGCTTATTGTCGACTCATCATCAGCAACGGAGCGATATAAACCAGGGCCAATATCTATATCTACTTTGTTTTTAACCCCTTGATAAATACGTGCACCATAGCCGGTCGCCACCGTACTTTTAAAATCAAGACCGCTAAATTCATCCTCTTCATAATCGCCATAAATAAAGAAAGACGAATTTTTAACGCCTACCTTGTAGTTACCCTGCGCAGAAACAAACACGCGATTAGCCGTAACATCCGACTGGCCCGTTTCTTCATTTTCGTCACGTTTGTATAAGGAATCTATTTTGAATTGATTACGCCAGTTTTCAAAATCTTGGTAAAGATTACCTTTGAGTTTAAAACTGGTTGAGTTGGTATTACCTTTACTTAAAATAAAACCAAACTCGGTATCACCATAAAGTACTTCGCCTTTGTGTAGCTCATGAATTTCTTCATCGGAGAGCTCCCCATATTGATGAAAATCTTCAAAGGGATCCACTGCCCAGCTGTAGGAGCTAAATAATAAAAGCAGTAATACAACGTACTTTCGCAAAATACATTCTCTTGCAAATGGTAATAATGAAAAGGGGCCGAAAAAGTTATTCACTTTCTTTCCATAAAATATGGCAAAAAGGCGCGTCTTTATCACGGCTAATTAAAATTTTCGCAAATAAGACGTCTTCGTTATCAAACTCGAGGCCCACTAATACTTGAATAAAATGCTCAGGCTCTATTTCTAGTGCAACAAAATCTTGCCACTGTTCATCGGGCTCATCTTCTTCAATAAAGCCAAGTTCTTCACGATGCAGGTTAAATTCTTCAACATCTTTATCACTCAGGTTGTTGGGAGCCAGCTCCAAAAAAATATCATAAGCTTGATGGGTTGCTTCTTCTACCGTAAATAAACGTGGACCTGACATAAGTGGTTAACCTCTGAGCTTTTAAGTTGGCGCCATAATATCAAAAGTTGTTAGTGTTTTGATAAAAAAACACGTTAAATACTGACTTTTTTACTTTTACCTAATACTTATAGATATTAATGGATTGGTTAGCATTAGGGTCTGCTAGCCTTTCAAGATTAAATCTGCCTTGAAAGATAAAAGACCGCAATTGCATTAAAAAATTCACTTTGTTTTTTATTCATCTTCACCCACTTTACTTAGCACGAATAAAAACATAAGCTCAAATAACAGGTCAGAGGAGTGCGATATGATAAAACTAGAAAAAAAACAGGGCATTGCCACCGTCACATTAAATCGAGTAGAAAAACAAAATGCCTTAAGCTTTACTATGTTTATTGAGCTTAACAAGGTGATTAAAAATATTAAAAAAGATGCAAGTATTCGTGCGGTTGTATTAACCGGTAAAGGCGAACACTTTTGCGCAGGGCTTGATATTAACGCGGTTATGGCCTCGCCAATGAATATTATAAAACTCCTATTTAAATGGCTTCCTGGTAATCAAAATTTAGCGCAAAAAGTAGTACTTGGTTGGCAATCGTTGAGTGTGCCTGTTATTGCCAAAATAAACGGAAATTGCCTTGGGGGTGGATTGCAAATAGCACTGGGTGCCGATTACCGGATTGTTCACCACGATGCCAAACTCGCCATTATGGAAGCGCGCTGGGGGTTATGCCCAGATATGGGCGCTAATGTTATGCTTTCAGGCTTAGTAAAACGCGACCAAGCGCTTTGGTTAGCAAGTCACGCAAATCCAATAAACGCACAACATGCTTTTGAACTAGGTTTAGTAACCAAAACAACCGACGATACAGATAAAGCAACTAAAGAGATGCTTGATACACTGCTAGCGCGCTCACCTGACACATTAGCTGCAATAAAGCGTGTAACTCAACAAAGCTATAAAGCCCCTGTTCGAAAAATACTCGCTAAAGAAACATGGAGCCAAATTCGCTTACTGATCAACCCTAATACTAAAAAAGCCATTGCTAAAGCTAAAGGGAAAGCTGATATTGAGTTTACAAACGCCAAGCGCTGGTAACATTGATGGTAATACTAAGGCACAATGCATATAACAGCATTATTTGTTAAAGTTAGGCTCTTCTATTCTAGTGAGCCAAATTAATGAAATACCTACTAAGTAGCGCAATTATTTTATTGTGCTTAGCAACAAGCAAATTCATTATGCATCTTCTTGATGCGAGTTTCCCTGCTCCTCTACTCGCCATGGTTTTGCTGCTAACGTTACTGTTATTAGGCATAGTTAAAGAACATCAACTCGCCCCCTGTGCATCACCTATTTTGAATGTAATGCCTATTTTCTTTATTCCTGCAGGCGTCGGTTTTATAGAACATTTAGGGCTAATTAAATCACATTGGCCTTTCTTAACTGCGGTCATCTTATTAGTCCCACTCAGTAGTTTAATCTTAGTGGCAAGCCTAGTGGGCTATTTTAAAGGTAGAGCTAATAATGACTAACTTAACCACTAGCATAAACCCCAGCCTATGGTGGTTAACCGTGCCATTTATTATTATTCTCTTTATTGCGCTAAGAGCGGTTAATCTTAAGATAAACCAGAGTATTTTAAAGTCATTAACCAACCCTGTTTTTTTAAGCATTGGCATTATTGCCCTACTGTTAGTCAACCTTAAATTACCCTATTCACAATTTGCCTCACATAGTCAGTTACTAAGTTGGCTATTAGAGCCGGCCATTGTTGCTTTAGCCTTGCCGCTTTATCAGCAATTTATGCACGTACGTAAAAACTTACTATTAATTGTCGCTACTTGCAGTATAGGTATTGTTAACGCCACACTAGTGGCTTTTGTATTAAGTATTTTATTTGCTGTGCCCTCACAATTGAGCGCCTCTGTTGCGGCACTCAGTGTAACAACCCCTATCACACTGCTGGTTACTGACTCATTGGGAGGAATTAGCTCACTTGCCGCTGCCATGGTTATTTTTATTGGTTTATTGGGGGCTTTGTTTGGCTTTATATTGCTCAAATTAGTTAAGATTTATAACTTTGAGGCACAAGGAATTGCAATCGGTACCGCGTGCCATGCAATTGGTACGGCGGCAGCTATTGCCGAACACCCAAAAATAGGCGCATTTTCATCAGTGGCTATGGCACTCAGTGCATTATTAACCGCAGTGATAGTACCACTATTATATCCAATTTTAGTTAATACTTTGTTATAGTAAGCGGATAACAGTATCGCTAAAAATAGAGCCCAGCATGATCAGTTCCGAAATTCAGCAATTTGAAAAGTACTACGCCCTACTTACCGAGTATTTAGTTACCTACAGTATGCAAATAGTGGGCGCTATTTTTATTCTACTCGTTGGCCTGTGGGTCGCTAAAAAGCTCGCCGAAGTTGTCGCAAACTTAATGACCCGCCATAACATTGATATCACCCTGACTAATTTTGTCAGTAATGTTGTAAAAGTACTGCTGATCATTATGGTGATCATTATTGCGCTTGGTAAAATTGGCATTAGTGTAACCCCATTTGTAGCTGCAATAGGTGCCGCCTCATTAGGCGCAGGCTTAGCGTTACAAGGTATGCTTTCTAATTATGGCGCGGGGCTTGCTATTATTGCTACGCGGCCATTTGTGGTTGGCGATACCATAGAAGTAAAAGGCGTTAGTGGCCAAGTAAAAGTAATTGAGCTGGGGCACACCATATTAATTAATGAAGAAAAAGTAGAAATAACCATTCCTAACAAGCATATTGTTGGCGAAATTCTGCATAACTCATTTAATTATTCATTGGTAAAAGGTGAAATAGACATAGCCTACAGTGCCTGTAGTGATACTGCGATAAGCCTTATTGAAAACGTATTAGTCAATCACGAACTCGTAGCTAAACACCCTAATGCACAAATTGGTATAGAACGTTTTGCTGATAGCGGCGTCACCATTAGTTATCGTTATTGGGTGCCCACCACTAAAATTATTGAAACTAAACTCGCTATAAATGGCGGTGTGTATAAAGCGATTAACGATGCCAATATTGAAATTCCGTTTCCACAACGCATTGTTACGCTTAATAAAAGCGACCTAAAATAAATAAAAACCTTAATATGATTTTAAATCATATTAAATTAATTAAGCGTGCTTACAAATAAAATAATAACGAGTCCTTATGCATCGATCACCTTTTTATTTAGGCGACTGGCAAGAAAGTATTCAAAGCAAACAACCTCTAACCAGCATATTGATTGATGTAGATCACTTTAAAAAATTCAACGACACCTATGGGCATATTAAAGGTGATAAATGCTTACAAAAAATTGCAAAAATGCTTTTGCATTGTATTCCGTCAAGAGAGTGTTTGGCTGCGAGATATGGCGGTGAGGAGTTTGCTATTATTTTACCGCGTTGCGATATAAAAAGTGCAACGATTGTTGCCAAGCATGTACAACAACAAATTAATGCGATGACATTTACAGATATAGGCCTACCACCAGAGGTTAAAGTTAGTGTGAGCCAAGGGATTGCCTGTGAACATAATAGTCAATATCGCACCTACGAGGCGCTGTTGTGCGCCGCAGACACAGCCTTGTACCGCGCAAAAACCGAAGGTAGAAATAAAACAAGTACTGTTGTTTAAAACATTCTAACGGGCTTGTAATGCTATTATTTTATATATTACTAAACGCCACTCCATGGAACTGGCGTTTAGCTTAAAAATTAGAGTAATAACAAACTACCTAACCCTAAAAAGGTTACAAAGCCGATAATATCAGTGACTGTGGTTAAAATCACTGAACCCGACAACGCAGGGTCAATTTTCATTTTATCTAAAATAGAGGGGATCACTACGCCCGCCAACGATGCAGCCACTAAATTCAGCAGTATTGCCACGGTAATGGTTATACTAAGCATAATATCGTTAAACCATACAAAGGTTAGCAAACCAATTACTAAAGCCCACACCAAGCCATTTACCGCCCCTACTCGCAGCTCTTTTTTAAGTAATGCGTTTCGGTTTGAGTCAGTAACCTGACCCAGAGCCAGTCCTCGTACAATAACCGTTAAGGTTTGGCTACCGGCAATACCGCCCATTGATGCCACTACAGGCATTAATACCGCAAGTGCCACCACTTGCTCTATAGTTGCGCCAAACAAACCGATAAACCACGAGGCTAAAAATGCTGTTGCTAAGTTTATACCTAACCAAATACCACGGTTTTTAGCACTTTTACGAACACTGGCAAATAAGTCTTCGTCTTCTCGTAAACCACCGGCCTTTGCTGCCGCTTCGTCGGCTATTTCTTGACGTAACTCATAAGCTGATGCAATGGTTAAACGCCCTATTAATTTGTTATCGGCATTAACCACGGGCATGGCCATTTTCTCGCTATGAATAACCACTTCAGCGGCTTCATATAAATCATGGTCTGCGTGCAATGAGGTAAAGTCATGATTAGCTAGCGTCATTAAACTCTCGTTATCATGCGCTTTTATCAGATCATTAACCGCAACTTCACCGATTAAGCTACCTTTACGGCTCACCAAATAAATAACTTCGCTGTATTGCGGTAAGCCTTTGTGTAGCAGCTTTTTAGCGCCACCCGCAGTGAGTTTGTCTGACACCTTTAAAAAATCAAACCCAATCCAGTGACCTAATTGCTCTGGCGTATATTGCTGAGCCAGTTCGTATTGCTTAGTTTGTGCTTCATCGAGTTGTTTTTTAGCGTAATCAATAAAACGTTGTGGAATAACTTCTTCTAACTCAAGTAGCTCTTCAACATTTACTTCGTCTAATAATTTAAATCCGGCACTGTCATCTAGTGTTTGTAGTAACCATAAACAGCTATCTTCACTTAAATTAACAAAAATTTCGTGCTGCGTGTCTTCATCTAATAAATGCCAAATTTCGAGACGCTGCTCTTTAGGGATCGCCTCAAACAATAAAGATAAGTGCTCAGTTGATAAAGTTTGCTGAGCATCTATTAGTAATTTATTTTTGCGCTCAGTGGTATCACACTGCAATAAGTCATTTATGAGTTGTGGTAACTGATCAACCGGATACTCTATCATTTAAAAACCCTAAAATAGTCGTTTCACTATAAATTTACTGTAATAAGTAAGTACTTATTAATGAGATTAGCTAGGATCTGTTTGTCTTTCGAGGTTGAACACATTTCAATCCAAAAGGTCAACAGACCCTTATAGTGTACATTAGTCGCTAATAAAAATATTAAAAAAATCGCTGTGCTGTTAAATATTTATAGATGTAGCAGGCTATAAACTATTGCGCTTTAGCTAAAAATAAAGCAAAAAAAGCCGTAACTAAATAAGTCACGGCTTCTAAAAGCAATTAATAGCTAAATGTTATTTATATTTTAAACTGACCGACTAAATCACCTAAGTTTTGACCTCGTCCCGCTAAGTGCTGACTTACCGAAGAGGTCGTTTTACTCGATTGCGTTAATTCATTCACAATTTCTTGAATTGCATAAACGTTACGGTTTATCTCTTCTGTAACGCTACTTTGCTCAGTAGCTGCGGTGGCAATTTGTGTACTCATATCGTTAATTGTTGTTACCGATGTAGTAACCGCACCTAAACTTTCAGATATAGCGCGTGAAGACTCTACAGAGCGGTTACAGCTTTGTTGACTCGCTTGCATGGCTCCTACAGCCGCAGTAACTAAGTTATGTAATTCGCTAAGCATTTCATTAATTTCTAATGTGCTATCTTGAGTTCTGCTCGCTAAACTTCTAACTTCATCAGCCACCACCGCAAACCCACGACCTTGCTCACCTGCGCGTGCCGCTTCAATTGCCGCATTTAATGCCAGTAAGTTAGTTTGCTCAGCAATACCCCCAATGACACTCAATACGCTATTAATCTTTTTAGATTGTTCACTTAACGAGTTAACCTGCTCTGCGGCTTGGTTAATTTCGCCCATTAAGTTTGAAACTTCACTCAATGAAACATCCACACAATCTTGCGCATTAGCCACTTCTTTTGTTGCCGCCTGCGTTGATATCGCAACTTGTGTGGTATTTTGCGCAACTTCATGTGAGGTTGCTGACATTTCGGTAATCGCCGTTGCCACTAAATCGGTTTCATGGTTATGCTTTAATAACTTGTCTTCTATCAGTAATGTTTGCGTATTAATATCTGAGGAGGCTGTTTTAACGTCACTTGTTACATCAACCACACCGGCAATAATACTGTGTAGCTTGCTCACAAATACATTGAAAGATTCACCTAACTGACCAATTTCATCATGGGTATCTATTTCTAAGCGTCGGGTTAAATCCCCCTCCCCTTTAGCAATATCATCTAAGCTTTGCACCATACGTTTGATCGGTTTTAGCATATTGTTAGAAGCATACAACGCACCGGCTGCTGCTAAACCAAGAAGCAGAAGTGATATTAAAACCAAAGTGGTCATTTTTTCGCTTAAATGGCGCTCCATAGTTGCTTGATACTTTACCAGCTCAGCTTCAATATCATCCATATAAGTGCCAGTTCCAATCATCCAATTAGTACCTGGGATCATGGCAGCATAGCCAATTTTTTCGACTAAGCCTGTGGTATTGGGCTTTTGAAAATGATAAGTAAACGAGCCACCGCCCTTACGCGCTTGTTCAAGTAGGCCAACCACTATTTTTTTACCGTTTGGGTCGGTCATCCCTATTTTATTTTGACCTTCTATTGCATCACCCAGTAATGCATGAAAAACACTAATACCATCGGTATCATAAATAAAGTAGTAACCATCTTCGCCAAAAGTTAAATCTCGCAACGCATTTTTTGCGTCTTGTTCATTACCTTGTGCTAATTGGTATTGCACTATTTGAGAACCAATTTCTACTTCTGTTTTTAATAGAGTCTGTTTATCAGCAATTAATTTAGTTTTGAACTCATTAAAGTTTTGCTGTTGATTCTGCTTCTCTAAATAATAAGAGCCCGCCATAAAACTGATTAGTAATACTATCAATGGTAAAACAGCCAACAATAGCAATTTGTTTTTTAAGCTTAAATTACCCATTATTTCTCCAATTAACATTATAAGCCATTAAGCTTTTTATTTTGCAGCCGCTTAGCAGCTAAGTTTCCATTGTTTATATTACTGACAACAGCGCCACACTTGTATACAAATTAAGCACAAACAGAGTTAATTCGCAATTTAATATACTCGTATGCTAGTAAAGCACACTAGAAACAACTTTTTAACTAGGCAATAGTATAAATATAGTAATAAACAACTGATTTAGTTCCTTGTTTTAAATCCCTACTAGAACACAATTTGTTAAACTTACTCAAAGCTAAATTAACCTTACTAACGCTATCTTAGCGTAAATTAAAATTAAACATTGGCCATCACACAAAGGTCTTGCTTTCTGAGTTAAAACACAAATAATGAAGCAACTAACCACTGGGTAAGAATGAGGAAAATGAGTTATATACTAACCACCCAATGCGCAGACGATATAGGCTTAATCGCCAAAATTACCGGACTGTGTAATCAGCATAATTTAAATATTATTCGTAACAACGAATTTGTTGATAAAGATGCACAACGCTTTTTTATGCGCACAGAGCTTACAGGCGAACCACATGCTGAGTTTTTGTCACAACTTCGCGACGTATTACCAGCTGGCGCAGAAGTGGCACTACACGGTGAAGAAAAAACCAAAGTGGTACTATTAGCCACAAAAGAAGCTCATTGCTTGGGCGGCATGTTATTAAAGCAATTTGAACAAGCTCTAAACATAGAGATACTCGCCGTTATCGCTAACTACCCTACTCTAGAGCCTCTAGTGAAAGGGTTTAATATTCCTTTTCATGTGGTTTCTCATGAAGGACTTACGCGCAGTGAGCACGACGAAAAAGTCGGTGACTTAATTGCCAGCTATAACCCTGACATTATTGGCCTAGCTAAATACATGCGTATTTTAAGCCCTGAATTTGTGGGTCGTTTTGAGGGTAAAATCATTAATATTCATCACTCATTTTTACCTGCTTTTATTGGTGCAAAACCGTATCACCAAGCATTTGAACGTGGTGTGAAAATTATTGGTGCCACGGCTCACTTTGTTAATAATGAGCTAGACGAAGGCCCGATTATTTTACAAGACGTATCGAGTGTGACTCATGCGAATACAGCTGAGATGATGGCTAAAATGGGTAAAGATGTAGAGAAAACGGTGTTTTGTAAAGCACTGCAACTAGCATCAGAGCATAAGCTGTTTATTAATGGCAATAAAACCGTCGTATTTTCATAATTAGCTTTATATAGCTATTAAAAATGCCAGCTAACAAGCTGGCATTTGTTTATCCAATATAACTAAACCTGAACATTGATTAAGAGACTTTATTAAAACAAAGTAAATTTACGTATCAGCTGTTTTCTATTGCAAGTAAATTCAACCTAATAGAACCGAAAATAGAGCCTTTTTTTAGATTTATATCATTATTTTCCTCGACCTTTACTATCAACTTCCACGGCCAAAATATGCAATTTTCCTCTTGGCAAAACATTCACTTTATGGATTAGCTGAAATACCAGGTTATTTACTATACTCCCTTTTAAGCAATAACAACTTTTAAGAGATTTAACTTATCATATTCAAGTAACCTTAAGCTGAACAATATTATTGATATATAATCAGAAATTAAGCAATAATATATGCATTATTTTAGCTATGCTGATATTCCCTTTTAGGGTTACTATTTATAAGGAGCATTTGATGGCTTTTGATTACGGATCAATCGATCTTGGACTAAAAAACCCTTTCAAACTGGAAGGTAAAGTAAAAGCAATAAGAGGGCTTATTGAATCTGTTGTTGGCATCAGCTTGCTTGTTATCGCATCTAGCTCTGTAAAAGAAGATGCAACAGCAGGTTGGATCTTAATGATATTTGGCATGTTAATACTCGCCCTAGGAATTCGGACTTTATCAGGTGGTATTTATGCAACGCTTAAGTACTTCGTAGGTAGAAACCACCCGACATCGTTGGCGTTTAATTTTAGTAAGTCACAAACCTCAACTGCACAAGAAGAAAAAAACGAGGTAGCCTACACTGCGCAAACATTAGAAGAAATGCTTGTTGGTCGCAAAAACAGTACTTTTAAAGAACCGAATGGCTTTTTATCGCGTTTGCTACATAGTTTAGTACCAAAACTATTATTTTTACCCTACCCAATACGTAATGTTGCCCAACGTTTATTTGGCTCATGGATAAGCACACTGGTTGCTCTTATCGCTTACGCATTGGTCGCCTTTGTGTCACTGTCTGGTTTTACCGGTGAAGCTGGCGAACTAGCTTTTCCAATATATAGTGCCATATTAATGTTTTATGTGCTGTTTTCTTGGCGCTCTTCTGGCAAACCTATTTCACGTAATGCAGAGAAAAATATTGAAGCCTTAGGTACTGGTGCTCTTGCTAAAATCATTTCTTTATCCTTTATATTGCCCATTGCTATAGGCCTGTCTATGTCGTGGATAATGCAGGAACAGCGCATAAGCAAACAACAAATAGACAATTGGCTTGAGCAATTGCCCAACCTTAACGCGGGCCTCTATTTAACTGCCATTATTATTTTAGCTGCATTTAGTTGTGCACTTGTTTTTGTGATGATTAAAGCGCGTTTAAACGAAGTGACACCAAGCGCTGAAGTATCAGAACTACGTGAAAATTGGCAAGAGTCTGTTCATCCAGATGAAATTTTTATAAATCTTGATAACTTAGTAATGGCTAATCGCCGTTATAAAGAAGTACCTAATAGGGTTTATCGTGAGCTAGATCCTAAACTACAAGAGCAAATTGAAGGAAAAGGCGGGTTTAAAGGCGAAATGATTCAAGAAATTCAGCCTAAACTACACACAATGGATTTAGGTAAGCACTTTAACCTTTCTCGTTTAGTTGCGTTAATTAGTGGTAACTTACTCTACATTGTAGCGCTTACCTTTACTGTGTTGCTTGCTTACTCTTTTATTAATATTTACCACTATATTGACGCTGCTAATATAAATAGTATTGAACAAGCCTTTAATAATAAAAATATTATTGAGTTTAGCGAGCTGTTAATGGCAAGTGTTCATTTATTGCTTATCGGCATATTAGTTAAAGCATTTGCTCAGCTGCTGAGCAATAGTGCCCATTTATTTTTTGCTGAAATGCAATTTGAATCTTTACTCGTGTACTTCAAGTGCGAGGGTACATTTACTGAGTCAAAAATATCAACGGGCACCGGTATTCATGATAGCACACGCTCGGAAAATACCTTGGTACGTAGCAGCATAACGCCTTGGGTGATTGTTTCGCGCATTGTTTCTACAACCTTTGCAGCTACAGGCATGAAAAACCTCGAGCATCCTCGACATATTATGGAAATGCATAAAGATGAAGGTCAATTACAAGCAATCAAAAAAGATGTAATTGCATTTTTGAAAGACCGAGAATCAATTGCCTCTATCACTAGCGAACGCGATTTAGGCAATGCATCTCAACTGCACCAGTTAAACCAGCAAACACGGGCTATGCCTATGCAGCCAGCTTTAACCAAAGATGATGAGGAAGCCGCTGGTTTTTTACGTCAGGAAGACGATTTAGCGTCTGAGCCAAAAACCTAGCTTATCTATATGCCACCTTATTACTAGGTGGCATCTTTCCACACTAAATCCCCCTCTCTACATTGATGTAAATGTAATTCCCCCTGCAAGCGCATTAAAAACAGGGAGGGGATGAGGAAAATAAGTAATACACTAACCAATTAATACGCAGACGATATAGGCTTAGCCAAAATTACCAAACTCTGTAATCAGCATAATTTAGATATTATTAGGCCTTGTTGATAAAGATGCACAACGCTTTTTCTGAGAGCAGAACTCACAGGCTAATCTCGCAGCGATTTTTATCATAACTTTGCGAAGGGTTTCCTGCTAACGTCAAAGAGGCACTGCACGGCGAAGAAAAAACCAAAGTTGTATTATTAGCTCCAAAAGAAGCCTTTGTTTAGGCGGCATGTTATTAAACCAATTTGGTAATACTCTAGCTGTTTATTAATGGCAATAAAACCGTCGTATTTTCATAATTAGCTTTATATAGCTATTAAAAATGCCAGCTAATAAGCTGGCATTTTTATAAGTAAATAATTAACCTTACTTAACTAGGGTGTGTAATACGTTGGTGCTCCAGGGCCTACTGGCATACCTAAAACAAATACCCATAAGTAAAACAGTACCACCCAGCCAACAAAGAAGATTAAGCTGTATGGCAACATAGTGGCTACCAAAGTACCTATTCCCATGTCTTTTTTGTATTTAGTGGCAACCGCAAGGATTAAACCAAAGTAACTCATCATCGGGGTAATTAAGTTAGTTACTGAATCACCAATACGATAAGCCGCTTGAATTGTTTCTGGTGCATAACCAATTAACATCAGCATAGGAACAAAAATAGGGGCTGTTACTGCCCACTGCGCTGACGATGAGCCTAGCGTTAAGTTCACTAAAGCACACATCAAAATAAACAGTACAAATACTTCCGGCCCAGTTAAGCTAAGAGCTTGTAGTAACGCGGCACCGTTAATCGCTAAAATTGTGCCTAAGTTAGTCCATTTAAAAAATGCAACAAACTGCGCAGCAAAAAACACTAATACAATGTACATGCCCATAGAGCTCATACTTTTGCTCATGGCATTGATCACGTCTTTATCATTTTTCATGGTGCCAACCACTCGACCATACACAAAACCTGGAATACCAAAGGTAACAAAAATAAAAACAACAATCCCTTTTAAAAACGGCGAGTGAGCAACTAGACCTGTTTCAGGGTTACGTAAAATACCGTCTGCGGGTACAATCGTCCAAGCGAGCAACAACGAAACAACAAGTAATGAAACTCCAGCCCATTTCAAACCTGACTTTTCTTTGGCAGTTAAACCGGCAATATTATTTTGAGCTAAATCTTCACTGGCTTCATCTGGGTTATATTTACCTAAACGTGGCTCAACAATTTTCTCAGTAACAAGCGTACCTAAAACAGCAATTAGCAATACTGAAATCATCATAAAATACCAGTTCGCTTCAGCGCCTACTTGGTAAGTTGGGTCAATCATTTGTGCTGCAGGCGTCGTAATACCCGCTAATAACGGATCGATAGTACCCAGTAATAAGTTAGCACTATAGCCACCCGATACACCAGCAAACGCTGCAGCAAGGCCTGCAAGCGGATGACGACCTAAACTATGAAATATCATTGCCGCTAGAGGGATCAATACTACATAACCCAGCTCAGATGCTGTGTTTGATAAAATAGCAGCGAATACCACCATAAAGGTAACTAAGCGTTTAGATGCACCCATAACCATGCCACGCATTGCCGCAGACAATAATCCTGAATGCTCGGCAACACTTACACCTAATAGCGCTACTAGCACCGTACCCAGTGGCGCAAAGCTGGTAAAGTTAGTTACCAATCCCGTTACAATACGCTGTAAGCCCTCGGCACTGAGTAAGCTAACTACTTCAATTACACCATCTGGATCGCGCCCAGCAGAGCCCTCAGGGCGAGGATCGATAGCACTAAGTCCAAACCAATCAGCAACGCCACTAAATAAAATAATGGCAATACAAAACAGCGCGAATAAGGTAATTGGATGGGGAAGCATATTCCCTAAAAATTCTACCGTGGCTAAAAATCGATTAAACCAACCGCCCTTTGCGGCCTGATTTTCATCTTGGGATGTGTGTGGTGAGTCCATTGAGTCTGACATACCATGCTCTCTTAATTACAAAATGCCCGTAACCTAGCATTATTTTCTGAGCAGGTCATGTAATAAAGATGAATGACTTGTTATCCCATGGTAATTAACTGATGGGTTTGTTGTGATGGGGTTACAAAAAAGAGGCTCTCGCCTCTTATTTAGTCTGCTTAAGCTTGCTCTATGGGTTCTAGTTGTAGTTTTGCAGCAATTAAAACAGCTTGAGTTCGATTATAAACACCGAGTTTTCTAAATATGGCAGTGATGTGAGCTTTGACTGTGGCTTCTGAAATGTGAAGTTCGTACGCAATTTGTTTATTCAGTAAACCTTCGTGCAAATATTGTAATACGCGGTATTGCTGTGGAGTGAGTGATGCCACTTGTGCAGCAATTTCTCTATCTGCGCCTTCTATTTCAGCCACTTTAGTTTTTAGTTCGGTTGGCAGCCAAGTATCGCCTTCGAGTATTTGGTTAATTGCGTTGGCAATATCGTCAGATGATGATGACTTAGGAATAAACCCCATTGCCCCATAACCCATAACTTTCGAAACAATATTTACATCTTCACTACCCGAAACCACCGCAATAGGTAAGCTTGGGTAATCTTCACGTATACGGATCAAACCGTATAAGTCACCGTTACCTGGCATGTGTAAATCTAGTAGTAATATATCAAGATCTTCTTGTTCGCTTAACACCTTCAATGTACTATCAAAATCCGCTGATTCAAATACTTCTAAACCTGCAAACTTTACACTCAAAGCGCCCTTTAGTGCTTCACGAAATAACGGATGATCGTCCGCTATTAAAAACTGACTCATTGTTCACTCCCAAAAATTCGGCTGCTATCCAACAGACAACAGCCGATATACTACGTTTAGAATCAACTTCTAATCAAGCTTTTAACGCGAAATTAACGATTTAATCGATTTTCTACTAGCTCATCAACCACTGACGGATCCGCAAGTGTTGAGGTATCACCAAGCTGTTGGTGCTCATTTGCCGCGATTTTACGTAAAATACGACGCATAATTTTGCCAGAACGTGTTTTTGGTAAACCTGGCGACCACTGAATCATATCTGGTGATGCTATTGGGCTTAGTTCTTTACGTACCCAATTACGGATCTCTTTTGTTAGCTCATCACTCACCGTTACACCCTCGTTAGGAGTTATGTAAACGTAAATACCCTGGCCTTTAATATCATGCGGGTAGCCTACTACTGCTGCTTCAGCTACAGCTTCATGAGCAACTAACGCGCTTTCAATTTCCGCAGTACCTAAACGGTGCCCAGATACATTAAGTACGTCATCAACGCGTCCTGTGATCCAATAATCACCGTCTTCATCACGACGACAACCGTCACCAGTAAAGTACACACCAGGATAAGCGCTAAAGTAGGTTTGTTCAAAGCGCTCGTGATCGCCATACACAGTTCGTGCTTGTGAAGGCCAGCTATCTAAAATAACTAGGTTTCCTTCAACAGCGCCCTCTAATGTATTACCTCCAGCATCAAATAATGCCGGTGCAATACCAAAGAATGGGCGAGTTGCAGAGCCAGGTTTCATATCGGTTGCACCTGGTAATGGCGCAATCATGATGCCACCGGTTTCGGTTTGCCACCACGTATCTACAATTGGGCAGTTAGATTTACCAATTTTCTCAAAGTACCAAGTCCACGCTTCTGGATTGATTGGCTCACCCACAGAACCTAAAATGCGCAAGCTATCGCGATGTGAGCTGGCAATCGGCTCTTCGCCTTTGGCCATCAATGCACGAATGGCAGTAGGTGCTGTGTATAAAATTGTCACGTTATGTTTATCAACCACTTCACCCATACGACCTGCTGTTGGGTAAGTCGGTACGCCTTCAAATACGACTTGCGTACACCCATTAACGAGCGGCCCGTAAGCAATATAACTATGACCTGTGATCCAGCCAACGTCAGCACTACACCAAAAAATATCATCGTCTTTTAAATCAAAAATGTATTCGTGGGTCATAGATGAATAGACTAAATAGCCACCGGTGGTATGTACCACACCTTTAGGCTGACCTGTAGAACCCGATGTATACAGAATAAACAGCGGGTCTTCAGCATTCATGTGTTCAGGTTCGCACTCTGACGCTTGATCTGCAACTAAGTCATGCCACCAAATATCATGGTCGTGCCAATCAACATCGCCTGATGTTAGTTTATGTACCACTACATGTTCAACAGTGGTGACTGAATCTTGTAATACGGCTTCATCTACATTGGCTTTGAGCGGCACACAGTTACCTGCACGTCGGCCTTCATCTGACGTGATCACCACTTTAGCGCCCGAGTCGTTAATACGATCCGCAATAGCTGACGGTGAAAAACCACCAAAAATAACTGAATGAATTGCCCCTATACGGGCACAAGCTTGCATCGCGTATATAGCTTGCGGGCTCATTGGCATATAAATGGCTACACGGTCACCTTTTTTAACACCTAATTTTTTTAAACCATTGGCAAACTTTGCCACTTCATCATGTAGCTGTTGGTAGGTGATATTTTCGCTTTGTGAAGGATCATCACCTTCCCAAATTAATGCTACTTTATCCGCTTTTGTTTTTAAGTGACGATCAATACAGTTATAAGAGGCATTAAGGTAGCCATCTTCATACCATTTAATATTGATATGGCCTTTGTCAAATGAAGTGTTTTTTACTTTTGAATATGGAGTAAACCAGTCAAGACGCTTACCGTGCTCAGCCCAAAAACCTTTAGGGTCCTCAATAGACTGTTTATACATCGTATTATATTTTTCATTATCGACGAACGCTGCGTTTTTAATGTGCGCAGGAACTGGATAGATACTTTGTGACATATTAGTCTCCAATTTATATTACTTGCCTTAGGCTTTTCATCAAGGATTACTCAGCAGTGCACTATTAAATATTAGACATTAGTTGTATCTGAGTTCAAACAATGATTATCTTATCTACAACCCTTATGGCTACACTCTATTTACATAAAAAACATACTATTAAATAAAAGTATATGAACACTCAATAATTATTAAACCTTAGTCTAATAGACTAATGGTTGATTGAGTAAATTGTGTACATATACAACAGTAGTTTAAATATTTAAAAACTTTGATTGTTTATTAATAATTCGTATTTACTAACAAATTAGATTAAAGATAATTAAATTCAATCTGTTAGTACTATATAAGTAACACACATTAATACATATCATAAGCAAACAACATACAACAAGTAGCCTATAAAAGGACGCAACAATGAAATTTACTCCAATTAAAACACTGGCAGCCAGTGCTGTATTATGTGCTTTAACAAGCACGGCTTATGCCGCAACAGCTGCAAAAATAGGTGATACCGAATTCACCTACGGTGGATACATTAAACTCGACGCAATGTGGAGTGACTACTCAGCAGGTGCGCCTGCAGGCACCAGTGTTGGTCGTGACTTTTATGTACCAAGTACATTAACCGTTGGCAGCGATAATAACTCAGATGCTGTATTTGATATGCACGCGCGTGAATCTCGCTTTAACTTTGGTACGTCTACACTTTTAGATAATGGCAAAACGGTTAAAACTAAAATAGAACTAGACTTTTTAGCTTCTGCCCCAGGCGGTAACGAGCGTGTGTCCAATTCATATTCTCCGCGTATTCGCCATGCATTTATCTCATATGATGGCTGGTTATTTGGTCAAACATGGTCAAACTTTCAAAACGTCGGTGCATTACCAGAAGCGCTTGATTTTGTTGGCCCAGCTGAGGGCACTGTATTTGTGCGCCAAACTCAAGTTAAATACACTACGGGTGCATGGTCATTCTCGTTAGAGAACCCAGAAAGCACAATTACTACAGCTGGCGGTGGCATGGCCGTGACTGATGATGCCTCATTACCTGACTTTACCGCACGCTACACCCATAATGCTGATTGGGGTAACTTTGTAGTAACAGCCCTTGCTCGTCAACTGACCTACAAAGTAGCCGGTGTTGATGCCGATGAAACATCATTTGGTGTTAGTGCATCGGGTATGGTGAAGTTTGGTCAAGATAATCTAAAATTTATGCTTACCCAAGGTAAAGGACTAGGTCGTTATGTGGGTCTAAACGTAGCTCATGGTGCGGTTCTCAATGGTGATGACCTAGATGCGATTGATTCAACCTCTGGCTTTGTAGCGTATCAGCATAAATGGAATAGCCAATGGCGTTCAACTTTCTTATATTCATTTTTCAGTGCTGATAACAACACTGACTTACTCGCCCTTACAGGCGATCCAACTAAATCAAGCCAAAGCTACAGTGCTAACATTTTATACTCACCAGTTAAACGCTTAACTTTTGGTGCTGAGTTTAAGCATGCCGAGCGCGAGCTTGAAAGTGGCGTAGATGGCGATCTAGATCGTTTACAATTTTCTGTAAAGTATGCGTTTTAATTTCCTAACCAATTAAAATACTGATTTACTTCCTGAGCGGCTTCGGCCGCTTTTTTTGTTTTTAACCAGAGCTCAAGTTAACCAAACCCATGCGCTTTACTTAAAAAATATCAAAGACGTGTAAAACATCCAGCAAACGCAATTGCAAATCACTCTCATTTAGATTAAATTACTTCCACATTTAATCTTATGGGAAACATAATGCTGCACAAACAAAAAGGCTTTGTATTTAAACTGAGTCTACTTACTTCACTGGTTTTATCTGGATATGCTGTTGCAAACGACACGCAAGACGACCTACCTTTAGAAAAAATTGCTGTTTATGGGCAACATCATAAAAACTATATTACTGAAGAAGCGCAGTCTGCGACTAAGCTAGGTTTAACAATTAAAGAAACTCCGCAATCAATTTCTGTTGTTTCACGCGCGTTGATGGATGATTTTTCACTTGATGATATTAATGCGGTATTAGAAAGCACCCCAGGCGTAACAGTAGAGCAAATAGAAACCGATCGTACTTACTTTAAAGCCCGTGGGTTTGACATAACCAACTTTTTGATTGATGGCTTAGGTATTCCACAAAGTTCTGGTTCAATTCAGGGAACATTAGATACCGCAATCTACGATCGCGTTGAAATAGTGCGTGGTGCCAACGGCATGATGACCGGTGCAGGTAACCCATCGGCTACTGTAAATATGGTGCTAAAAAAACCAACCTACACAACGCAAGCTCATGCATCCGCTTCTTATGGTTCGTGGAATAACAAGCGTGTAGATATTGATGTTTCCAGACCGATTAACGATGAACACGCTGTTCGTGCTGTATTTACTAAGCAAGATAAAGAGTCATACCTAGACCGCTACGAAACCGATAAAACCATTGCCTACCTTGCCTATGAGGGTAAGCTAACTGACGATACACTACTAAGTATTAACTACGTGAATCAACAAAAAGATGCCGACAGTCCTTTATGGGGTGCGCTACCACTTTATTACACTGATGGCTCAGCAACTAACTATGATGACTCAACTAGCACAGCTGCAGATTGGTCGTATTGGGATAATAGCGCTGAACGTATCTATGTAACACTTGAGCAAAACTTATCAGCGACTTGGGTTGCTAAAGCCCGTTATGCCCATATAAAAAATGAACAAAATTCTGAGTTATTTTATGTATATGGTACCCCAGATAAAGATACTGGTTTAGGTTTAACCGGCTATGCGAGTCGTTATGATTACAAAGACACCCAAGATTTGTTTGATTTATATGCCAGCGGTAAGTTTGAGCTATTTTCTTTAGAGCACGACTTATCATTCGGCATTAGCCAAGCAAACATGGACTTTAATGACCAATCACTTTATGACTACAGCACAGGAAATGGTTTCCCTGCGATGCCTGATTTAGCGACTTGGGATGGGATAGCACCAGAAGCAACACTGGTTGATAAACCTAACGGCAGTGATGTACAAAATACACAAAGATCGGCCTATGTTTCAACTCGTATAAAACTAGCAGAGCCATTAAGCATTTTGGCTGGCGTACGCTATACCGACTGGGAAACTAAAGGTACTGCTTATAGTGTAGTGCAAACCCGCGATGACTCAGAGGTTATTCCTTACATTGGTACTGTGTACGATTTTACCGAGTCATTATCAGCTTACGCTAGCTACACAGAAACGTTTGTGCCGCAAAAAGAATTAGACATTAACGCTGAACAACTGGCTCCTGTTATTGGTAAAAGTGCTGAAGTTGGTTTAAAAGCACAACTTTTAGATGAGCAAGTATTTGTAACACTGGCCTATTTTGATGCTAAGCAAGATGGACTTGCTGTTGCACTTCCGGGCTCCCTTCCAAGCGATACGCGTTATTACGCTGCAGATGGTATTAACAGTGATGGTTTCGAAATTGAATTAAGCGGTCGCTTAACTGATGATTTAAGTGCCAGCATCAGCTTTAGTAATTTAAGTATTGATGGTGATGAACTCGTTAAAGATTACACCCCAGAAAACCAATTAAAAATGGCAGCCACTTATCAAGTGCCATTTATTGATGGTTTAACCTTAGGTGCTAATTACCGCTGGCAAGATTCTATTAGCCGTGTGCAAGTAAAAGATCCAGCAGGCAACGCATTGGCAACTACAAAACAAGATGCTTATGGCTTATTAGATTTAATGGCCACCTACGAAATTACTCAAAACGTCGGTGTTACCTTTAATGTTAATAACAGTACTGATGAAAAGTACATAAACAGCCTTTATTGGGAGCAAGGTTACTACGGGGCACCGCGTAACTACTCATTGTCAGTTAACTGGCAGCTATAAAGCTAACTAGGCTTTAAGTCACTTTATAGCAAACAATAAAAAAGCGCTAACCTAATGGTTAGCGCTTTTTTTAAGCTCGGGTCAAATCAAGCTTTTAAAACAAATGGGCTTAAAGGTCGCCTTCATCACCTAATACGTCTTCGCCATCTTCTGGCTCAACCGTTGCTTTTAGCAATAGCATTTCACGTAATTTACCTTCTATTTCATCTGCAATTTCAGGGTTTTCTTTAAGGAACTTAATTGAATTAGACTTACCTTGGCCAACTTTGTTGCCATTGTAGCTGTACCAAGCACCTGCTTTTTCAACAATTTTATGCTTAACACCTAAATCAATCAGCTCGCCCTGCTTAGAAATACCTTCACCATACATAATGATAAATTCAGCTTGTTTGAACGGCGGTGCTACTTTGTTCTTCACAACTTTAACACGCGTTTCGTTACCAACAACTTCATCACCTTCTTTTACCGAGCCAATACGACGAATATCAATACGTACAGAGGCGTAAAATTTCAGGGCGTTACCACCAGTTGTTGTTTCAGGATTACCAAACATTACACCAATTTTCATACGGATTTGGTTAATGAAAATACATAGCGTGTTTGAGCGCTTAATGTTACCTGTAAGCTTACGTAATGCTTGTGACATTAAACGTGCTTGTAGGCCCATGTGTGAATCACCCATGTCGCCTTCAATCTCCGCTTTTGGTGTTAATGCAGCAACAGAATCGACAATCACTACATCAACCGCGCTTGAACGCACTAACATGTCACAAATTTCCAGTGCTTGTTCACCGGTATCTGGTTGAGATACAAGTAACTCATCAATATTAACGCCTAGCTTTTGTGCGTAAACTGGATCAAGAGCATGCTCAGCATCAACAAAGGCACACGTTTTACCTTCTTTTTGAGCTTGTGCGATAACTTGTAATGTTAGCGTTGTTTTACCTGATGACTCTGGGCCATATACTTCAACAATACGCCCCATTGGCAAGCCGCCTATACCTAAAGCAATATCAATACCTAGCGAGCCTGTTGATACAGCGTCAATGTTTAACGCCTTGTTGTCACCCAATTTCATAATTGAGCCTTTACCAAATTGACGTTCAATTTGTGATAAAGCAGCGTCCAACGCTTTTTGTTTGTTATCGTTCATTTTCTTCTCCAAATCCAGCTAATGCACACAAGTATACTGTATGAAATCACAGTATCAAGCTAATTTTATTATTTTATCTTCTCTATTATAGTTTTTAAAGAAAATACAATAGCTTGCAGCCTAACTTGCGCCCTATCACCATCAAATACTTGCTTAAACGTCCAGTGTTTACCGTTAATTTGTAGCCCAAACCACACAAGCCCTACCGGTTTGCCTTCAGTGGCACCACCTGGACCTGCAATTCCTGAAATAGCAATGCCAATACCAGCATTAGCCGCCTTACATGCACCTGCTGCCATCTCAATGACTGTTTGTTCGCTCACCGCGCCAAATTCCTCGAGGGTATCACGCTTCACATTGAGTAATTCATGCTTTGCGTTATTGCTATAAGTGACAAATGCGCGGTCAATATATGCAGAGCTTCCGGGGGTATCGGTAAGCGAATAACTCACTCCACCACCAGTACATGATTCAGCGGTAGTGATCCATAAGCGTTTATCCGTTAAAATAGCGCCTAATTGCGCAGCAAGTGTCTTAATCTCTTGATGTAATTCCATATTCAGCCTTTGGGTAAATACATGTCGTTTGATCTTTATGCACCGCACACTATAAAACAACAAACCCCTATGATGCAGCAGTATCTAAAAATAAAATCAGAGCATCGCGATATTTTATTGTTTTATCGGATGGGGGATTTTTACGAACTCTTTTTTGACGACGCAAAACGCGCCGCGCAATTGCTTGATATTTCACAAACACATCGTGGCAAAGCCGGTGGCGATCCTATTCCTATGGCGGGCGTGCCTTATCATGCAGTAGAAAACTATTTAGCCCGCTTAGTACAAATGGGCGAGTCGGTGGCTATTTGTGAGCAAGTGGGCGACCCAGCCACCAGCAAAGGTCCTGTTGAGCGCAAGGTAGTACGTATTGTCACCCCGGGTACTATTTCTGACGAAGCCTTACTGCAAGAACGCCAAGACAACCTTTTAACCAGTGTTTGGCAAAATAAAAAAGGCCAATACGGTATTGCGTATCTTGATATCAACTCAGGACGCTTTAATGTTGTTGAAGTAAACACTGATGAAGCATTTAGCTCAACGCTACAACGCTTAGCGCCTGCTGAATTACTGTATAGCGAACACTTTGAAAATATTCACTTAATTGAACACATTATAGGGGCAAGACGTCGCCCTGATTGGGAGTTTGACCTTGATACCGCGCAGCACTTACTGTGCGAGCAGTTTGGGACCAAAGATTTAGTAGGATTTGGCGTCGACAAAGCACATAGCGCCTTGGTGGCAGCAGGCTGTTTAATGCAGTACGTAAAAGATACCCAACGTATTGCATTACCGCACATCCGCGCAATCACTCTTGAGCATAACGAACACGCGGTTATTTTGGATGCGCCAACCCGTAAAAACCTTGAGTTAACGGTTAATTTATCCGGCGGCTTTGAAAACACCTTAGCCCAAGTGCTTGATAAAACAGCAACGGCGATGGGCTCGCGATTACTTAAACGTCGCATTCATACTCCTATTCGTAATAAAGATGAACTCAACTCACGACTTAATGCTATTACTGCCATTTTAGATGCACAATTATGTGGTGAACTGCATGACGCGCTCAAAGAGATTGGTGATATAGAACGTGTAATTGCTCGCTTGGCATTACATACCGCTCGCCCACGCGATTTAACACGGCTTCGTAGTGCGCTTCAAGCATTGGCGCCACTGCATAGCTTATTAAACGATGCAACTGATACACGTATTTCGCATATAATTACGCATTCTAAAGAGCTTCCTGAGCTACAAGCATTACTTGAACGTGCTGTCATTGATAATCCGCCAGTGTTAATTCGTGATGGCGGTGTTATTGCGCCAGGGTATAACAGCGAACTCGATGAGTGGCGTAATTTAAGCCAAGGTGCCACCGATGTGCTTGAACAGCTAGAGCAGCGCGAACGTGAACGCACCGGTATTAGTACACTTAAAATTGGTTATAACCGAGTGCATGGCTTTTTTATTGAAGTGAGCCGCGCCAACTCACACTTAGTGCCTGCAGATTACATTCGTCGTCAAACATTAAAAAATAACGAACGCTATATAATCCCAGAACTAAAAGAACACGAAGACAAAGTTCTCGGCAGTCAATCAAAAGCGCTGGCCCTTGAAAAACAATTATACGAACAGTTATTTGAATTTATAGCTCCGCATATTGAGCAGCTACAAATAATGGCCTCAGTAATTGCCGACCTAGATGTACTGAACAATTTAGCAGAGCGTGCCCAAACACTTAATTATACCAAGCCTGAGCTTTGCGATAACGATAATATCAGCATTAAACAAGGCCGCCACCCTGTGGTAGAGCAGGTAATGAAAGACCCGTTTATTGCCAATCCTGTGGAGCTCAATAACCAGCGTAAAATGTTGATTATTACCGGCCCTAACATGGGCGGTAAATCAACCTACATGCGCCAAACTGCGCTTATTGTGCTTATGGCACATATTGGCTGTTACGTTCCTGCCGATAGCGCTAAAATTGGTAATATAGATAGAATATTTACCCGTATTGGCGCCAGTGACGACTTAGCATCTGGGCGTTCAACCTTCATGGTTGAAATGACCGAAACCGCGGCAATTTTAAATAATGCCACTGCACAATCATTGGTATTAATGGATGAAATAGGCCGAGGAACCAGTACTTACGATGGTTTATCACTGGCGTACGCCACGGCTGATCACCTCGCTTCAAAAATCGCGGCTAAAACTTTGTTCGCAACCCATTACTTTGAACTCACTGAGCTTGCAGAACAAACGCCTGGGCTGGTTAATGTGCACCTAGATGCCATTGAACACAACGATACCATTGCCTTTATGCACACGGTATTAGATGGTGCCGCAAGTAAAAGTTTTGGTTTGCAAGTAGCGGCACTGGCCGGGGTGCCTAAAGCAGTTATTGCCCAAGCTAAACAAAAGCTAAGCTTGCTTGAAAACCATCAAAGTGTCACCACAGTCACTACAGAGCAACAGGTTTTACCGTTTGATAGTGAACCGCAAATAATTCAGCCTAGTGAGCTTGAGCAACAAATGAGCGCAATAGACCCTGATAACCTATCACCGCGTCAGGCGCATGAACTGCTTTATAAATTAAAAGCACTGCTTTATACGTAAACAGCCCGGCTTAAAAAAGCCGGGCTATATTCATTTTTCTGTGTGTTTAGATTAAGCGAACTGTTCAAATAAGCTTTTGGTACTTAAGCCTTCTTGTTGCAAAATATCTTTTAACCGACGTAGCGCCTCAACCTGTATTTGGCGAACTCGCTCACGGGTTAAGCCTATTTCACGGCCAACATCTTCAAGGGTTGAGGGTTCATAGCCTAGTAAACCAAACCGACGTGCCAGTACTTCGCGTTGCTTAGGGTTTAACTCACCTAACCAGTCAATAATATGCGTATTCATATCGTTGTTTTGTACTTCACCTTCAGGGCCTACATTTTTTTCATCGGCTATCACATCTAATAATGCACTGTCATTCTCGCTACCAATGGGCATATCTACAGAGGCTATTTTTTCATTTAGGCGTAGCATTTTAGTAACGTCTTCGACCGGTCTATCTAAGCTTTCTGCAATTTCTTCTGCGGTAGGCTCATGATCAAGCTTTTGCGTTAGCTCACGTGCTGTACGTAAATAAACGTTAAGCTCTTTAACAACATGAATAGGCAAGCGAATAGTACGCGTTTGATTCATTATCGCCCGCTCAATGGTTTGACGTATCCACCATGTAGCATAAGTAGAAAATCGAAAACCACGTTCAGGATCAAACTTTTCAACCGCTCTAATGAGTCCTAAGTTACCTTCTTCAATTAAATCGAGTAGAGCAAGCCCACGATTGTTATACCTGCGCGCAATTTTCACAACCAAGCGTAAGTTACTTTCAATCATGCGTTTACGGGAAGCTTCACAGCCTTTAAGCGATTTTCGTGCAAAAAAGACTTCTTCTTCGGCACTTAATAGAGGGGAAAAACCAATTTCGCCTAGGTATAACTGAGTGGCGTCGAGGTTTTTAGTGACTTCTTCTTTAACAAATACGTCTTCATCTTCCACGTCATCAAGTAGTTGCGTTGGATCTTCAACTTTTGAATCGTCAAACTTATCATCAGTGGGGGTTTTCTCAGCTTTTGCTACATCAGCCATAAGACTTCTCCTGAGCAAGCTATCAATAACTTTATGATTAAGGTCTGTAGTCGTTTTATTAGCTTTTGCTATATTAGCCATGAGCCTTCTCCAGAACAATCAATCAACACCTTTAGTTCAGGGTAGGTATTTAGCAGGGTTAACAGCTTTTCCTCGATAACGAATTTCAAAACGAAGTGCCGTTACTGAAGACTCTGAATTACCAATTTCTGCTATTTTTTGTCCCGCCTTCACTATTTGCTTTTCTTTAACAAGTAACTTTGAGTTATGTGCATAAGCACTTAGGTAATCATCATTATGTTTCAATATAATTAAATTACCGTAACCTCTTAGTGCACTACCCGCATAGACTACCGTTCCTTGAGCAGCGGCGAATACTGCCGACCCCTTTTTATTAGCAATCTGTAGGCCTTTATAACCATTTTCCTTGTTAGAAAAGCGTTGGATTATTTTACCTTTAGCAGGCCAAAACCAACTCAACTTTCTGTTTGCAGAACCTTGAGACTTGCTAATTTTTTGGTTAGCTTGTTTTTGAACATACCTTCGTTTTTTCGGCTTATCAAGCTCTTTCTTTGATTTTTTGTTACTTTTTTGTAAATTAGATGACTTTTTAGCTGGGTGTTTTTGATTCGTTTTTGCTGTACCCCTTGGCTTGCTTGGTTCTAAAAGAGAAACAACCTGACCAGGAACAATAATGTAAGGTGATGCAATTGAATTGTTTTTTGCAAGCTCCCTGAAATCTTTTCCGGCACTAAAAGCAATCGAGTAAAGTGTATCGCCTTTTTGTACTGTGTATTTTCCGCCGTTAATATTAATCCGTGAGGGATAGTCATTAATATTATTATTTAAACTGCTTACCGGTGCGGGAACATGGCGAGACGAGCATGCACAGAGAAAAACACTAATAAATAAAGCAACATAACAGCGTATTTGTTTATTCAATGCGTTTTGCCCTCTGCGTTAATAACATTAATATATAGTACTTAACGTAATAAAATGTACGCAACAACAATTAAAGCAACCACAGCCCAGCCAAGCACTTCAATATATTGACGTAATTTTTGCTCCATTTTAACTCCGCCCCATTTCATTAAAGCAGATACTAAAAAGAAACGCGCCCCTCGTCCAACCGCCGATGCAACAATAAAGGGTAAAAACGCCATTTGTAATACCCCTGCACCAATAGTAAATACCTTATAAGGAATAGGCGAAAACCCGGCTAAAAATACCACCCATACGCCATACTCTTTAAACCATGCAAGTGCCGTATTAAATTTATCTTGCCATTGCATTTGTGCAATAAAAGGCTCTACAACAGGTTCAAATAACCAAAACCCTAGTAGATAACCTAGCACGCCGCCAAGCACAGAAGCTACGGTAGCAAAGCTTGCAAATCGCCATGCTTTACTCGGTTGTGCCAGCGACATAGGCGCTAACATTACATCGGGTGGCACCGGAAAAAAAACCGATTCGGCAAAGCTCATCCCTGCTAAATAACGTTCTGCATGGCGATGCTTAGCCCACACTAAGGCCATATCATATAACTTGGTAAACAACTTCAAAATGAATTCCTATTCAATATCGCCAGGGACCAAAGGTACAAATCTTACTGGCGCAATTACATGCTCTGTAAAGCTATCGCCTTGGCGAATAACCATGGTTAATTTTTGTTCTACCTCACCAATGGGGGCGAGTAATACGCCTCCATCTGCAAGTTGTGCGAGTAGTTCTGGAGGGATAATCGTTGCCGCAGCGGTCACAATAATGCCATTAAATGGCGCTTGCGATTGCCATCCTTGCCAACCGTCACCGTGTTTCATAGTGACATTATATAAATCGAGCTGATGTAATCGACGCTTTGCTTGCCATTGCAAAGCTTTTATACGCTCAACCGAATACACCTTATCAAAGGTTTTAGCCAGTACCGCGGTTTGATAGCCGGATCCGGTACCAATTTCTAACACTTTACTTTTCACGCCGGCTAAACGCATCAATTCGGTCATACGGGCAACAATGTAAGGCTGAGAAATAGTTTGTCCTTGCCCTATCGGTAGCGCCGTATTTTGATACGCTTTGTGCTTTAGTACATCATCAATAAAAATATGCCGAGGAATTTGCGCAATCGCCTTTAAAACCTCCTTATCTTCTACGCCCTCTCGTTGTAATAGGTCTGAAAGCGCTTGTGCACTGCGGGTATAATTAGCCAGCACGGTTGATCTCCAACTCGGCTAACCACTCTCCCACAGCTTTGATACTGTCTTTAGCGGTCATATCAACGCTCAATGGGGTGACTGATGCATAGCCATTATTTACAGCATAAAAATCGGTGCCTTCACCGGCATCGCTTTCTGTACCCAAAGAACCATACCAAAAAATATCGCGTCCCCAAGGATCGCTTTGCTTGGTCATGGTTTCTGCTTTGTGTCGCGCGCCTAAGCGAGTTACCTGAACCCCTTTTAGCTCACTTAAAGGAATATCTGGCACATTAATATTGATGATCTGATCTTTAGGCAGCGGATGCGAAGCAAGCCCTTTAATAATATTGACCGTAACGGCTGCTGCCGTTTCAAAGTGTTCACCATGGTGAGAGCACAAAGACACCGCAATTGCTGGTAAGCCCAGATGACGACCTTCAGTCGCCGCAGCAACCGTACCAGAGTAAAGTGTATCGTCACCTAAATTGCCGCCGTGGTTAATACCGGCTACCACTAAATCGGGCTTTTCATCCATTAATTGATTCACACCTAAATGCACACAATCCGTTGGCGTGCCATTAACCGACATAAAGCCATTGTCGAGTGTCGTTGCACGCAAAGGATTCATTAACGTCAGTGAATTACTTGCGCCACTGCAATTTCTATCTGGCGCAACCAGCGTTACCTCAGCAATTTGTGTTAATGCTTGGTATAAAACAGCAATACCTTTGGCATTAACACCATCATCATTACTTAATAGAATCTTCATCTGCGTTATCCTTTTCTTTTCGCTCGCGAGGACTGGCGTCAGTATAATCAACCAGTTCACGCAGTAAAGCCGTTGCAAAGCAGCCTTTGGGTAAACCAAAGCTGAGTTTTAATGTGCGTTCATCAAGTGTTTCTACACTTAGATCTTGAGGGATTAAACGCAGCATTCTGCGCTCGTTTTTAAGCCCTAAATCCCCTAAGCCATCACACCATGCTTGATACGGTGCCAACCATGTTTTTTCTTGTTCGGTAAGGCCTTTTTCACTTTTGCCCACCATGGGCGCCGACATCATAATGTCGCCTGAGGCAAGCCGTGCAATATTTTCATCACTGATCGCATCTTCAAAAAATGCATTACTGCCACTGAGCATAAATACTTCGCGGTGCATGGTTTTAGCAAGGCCATGCTCTGCCACGCGTAAACTAACAATTTGATTAAACACATGTGAACGCGCAGCAGAAATAATAATGCCTCGCAGCTTTTTATCGCGTATGCGCTCACCGGCAAACATTTTTTCAGCCATGACTAAGTTATGCCCATCACGGCCAAAACGCTGCTCACCAAAGTAGTTAGGCACACCTGCGCGTACTGCGTTTATACGGCATAAAATATCAAGCGGCTCGGTTACATTGCGCAAGGTAATAGTAAATCTATTTCCTTTATGGCAACCAGTGCGCAATTTTCGCTCATGGCGCTGCTGCGATACCACAAACACGCTTTCGCTGTTGAGCTCAGTAAAATCAATATGCTTTTTAATCGGTACTTTTACGCTAAACCACTGCGAACATACTCCATGGCGGTCTTTCATACCGGCATAGCTTACATCACGTGGCGATACACCCGCTTTTTGTGCAATCAGCTTGGCAACATATTGAGTGTTTTCGCCTTTTTTAACCACTTGCAAACACACGTGTTCACCACTGCCGGTAAACTCTATACCGAGATCTTCATCAACCATAAAGTCTTCTGCGGTGGTTTTAAAGTCGGCTTTTGAAAGCGGCGCACCATATAAATAATTTAATTCGCTCATGCGTTTTGTTTGCTCATAATGACCACGGCATGGCTTGAAATGCCTTCTTTTCGCCCCTCAAACCCGAGCTTTTCAGTGGTTGTGGCTTTAACATTTATCTGTGAAAGCTCAGCATTTAAATCACTGGCAAGATTGGTTCGCATTGCTTGAATGTGCGGCAGCATTTTTGGTGCTTGTGCCACAATGGTGATATCCGCATTGCCCAATACATAACCTTGTTGCTTGGCTAGGTTTACTACATGGCGAAGTAAAATACGGCTATCGATATTTTCATACTCACTGGCTGTATCTGGAAAGTGCTTACCAATATCGCCCAGCGCTAATGAGCCTAAAATCGCGTCACACAACGCATGAATAGCTACATCTCCATCTGAGTGTGCTAAAAAGCCTTGCGGGTAATCAATTTTTTCGCCGCAGATGGTTAAAGGCCCTTGGCCTCCAAATTTATGCACGTCAAAACCATGGCCTATTCGTATCATGTTGCACTCTCATTATTTTGTTTTTGCAGTAAAAAGCCTGCTAAATCTAAATCTTCTGGGGTGGTAATTTTAATATTATCACTGCGCCCCGCCACCAGCTTTACCGGCTTATTTGCCCATTCCATGGCACTGGCTTCATCAGTAATAATTGCCCCATTGGCTAACGCATTTTGCAGTGCTGTTTTGAGCTCGTCGTATTTAAACAGTTGCGGAGTAAGCGCTTGCCATAAATCGTCACGAGGCACAGTTTGTTGCGCATGGCTTTGACCTCGTTTTATGGTGTCTTTTACTTTGCTGGCTAAAATGCCGCCTTCATCAGCCTGCATGCACTGTGCGATTAGGCGCTCTATATCAGCAATATCTACTAAAGGTCTTGCAGCGTCGTGCACCAAAACCCAAGTCGGTGGGTTAGCGGCTAAAAACAATAAACTGTTTAACACTGAATCTGCACGCTCTTTGCCACCAGTGGCACGCACAATGCGAGGGTCAGATAGCGTAAGGTCGTTAAAGTAGGGGTCGGTTTCGCTCAATGCCACCACTATAGAGTTTAACTGCGGTAACTGCGATAACTTAGCGAGCGTGTGCTCTAAAATGGTTTTCCCTGCTAAGGAAATATATTGCTTTGGTGTTGTATGTTGCATTCTGCTGCCAACACCTGCGGCAGGAACAATAGCTGCAATAGTAAATTTATTTGTCATGGTGTTGAGCCGGTAAAACACGAATAAAGGTTTCGTCCGGTTTAATCATTCCTAATTCGTTGCGGGCACGCTCTTCAATACCTTCAAGGCCGAGCTTTAAATCTTCTATATCCGCTTTTAATACTTTATTACGCTTTATTAGCTTTTCGTTTGTTTGTTGATGCGATGCTACCGCATTTTTTAGACGGGTGTAGTCTTGCACACCATTATGGCCAAACCAAAGTCTATACTGAATAAAAAGTGCTAAGCACAACAAGCCAAATTGAAAAAATCGCATTAAACACTCCTTATTTTAATTTTTAATTATCTACTTATGCTAGCGGCCGCTTAACATTGCGCCAATTAATATTGGCAGCTAGTAACATTTCCCGTAATGACAAAACCCGTGGCGTGCTACGCTTTGAAAACTGCCACTGGTGGCCACAACACGCCGCTGTAAGGCTCGTTTTACTAGGTTTAAGCAATTGCGCACTTTGTTGCTCAAGTCCTTGGCCTAAAAAATCAAACCAGCCAAGTTCATTACAATGCAGTTGCGTATCAGCTACTTGATCAATGCTATCTATTCTAACCCGAATTTGACCGTGACTTTGTAATAATACCGGAATTATTAGCCCTACTTTGGCATGCGCTTGATAAAAAAGTTCATTCGCTGAAGGATTAGTCTCTGGCGGTGTTGGTTTTTGTTTTTCAAGCCAGCCTCCATTTTGCGCATCAAGCGTAAAAGGCAATGGTGCATTCGCTACCCGTGTTGCGGCACGTTCAATATAATAAGGCAGGCTTTTTAATTGCCTGCGTAAACGGTCACCATTAGGTTCAGCCACTAAGCGCTGAACTTCACGCTGATAAAAAGCATTGCATAATTGTGCGTAAAGCACTTTTTGTGCATCAGTTTGCCATATTTCAACTTGCTGGCTTGTGTTAAACTGCTTATTTTTAGCAACCAATCGCTGTACTCAAAAAAACATTTTAATACTGTTTTATAACACAGTAATGCACAGTTTTTAAGCACTTGTAGTAATTTAAGCGCTTGGCTTTTCACCTAATTTTGCAATACCTGATTCTAAAAATTGCACCATAGTACTGCGCTTTTTACCTATTAATAAGCTGCCATCAGCCAAAAACATAAAGTTTTGCCAGTTGCGTTTAAACACATCAAACGTCGTTTCGATAATATTGTCGCGTGCCATGCAAAAATACACTGTGGTATTAGCCTGCCAATCTAAGTGGTTCAAAATAGCATCTGGAAATTGGGCTTCTTCGCTTTCCCACGCATCTTCCCAATTAATTTCTTGGCTAAAGTTTTGCTCTTGCGCGCACCAATCGGTTTTATCAAAAAAGTCTGGATGGTCATGTTCACGACTCACCATGGTTGTCCACAGTACGGCCGCACGCTCGCTGGTCATCGGTTTAATATTGGCTGCATCAATATCTGAAACCGGAATATCTTTGTGGCGAAATACCCAGGCTTTTTTGTAATCATCAAGAGAAATATAATTCATAGTATTGCTGTATTCTTTGGCATAATAAAAAGCGAAGGCAAATTATACAAGATAACAGGCTATGACTACAGCACTAAAACTGGGTTTATATCAACACTACAAAGGCCCACAATATAAAGTTATGCATGTGGCGACCCACAGCGAAACCAACGAGCAGTTGGTTATTTACCAAGCCTTATACGGTGAATACGGTATATGGGCACGCCCACTAAGTATGTTTACTGAAACCGTAGAAAAAGACGGTAAAACTATCGCCCGTTTTGCCTACCTTGGTGAAGCCGATTAACTATGGCATTATAACGCATAACAATTACTGCTCAGACCAGATAAAGGATAACCCGTGCAATTTAACTCTACTGATAATTACATCGCAAGCTCAGCATTAAAACAGGCAGTAAACGCCGCTATTATGCTACAAAAACCGCTTTTAATTAAGGGTGAGCCAGGCACAGGTAAAACCATGCTGGCCGAAGAGTTAGCGAAAAGTTTAGATACTGAGCTTATTCAGTGGCATATAAAATCAACCACTAAAGCGCAGCAAGGTTTGTACGAGTACGATGCGGTATCGCGTTTGCGCGACAGCCAGCTAGGTGATGAGCGCGTTCACAATATTAGCAACTACATAGTTAAAGGTAAGCTGTGGCAAGCCTTCATGTACGCTGAATTAAACGGCAAACGCCCAGTACTGCTTATTGACGAAATAGACAAAGCCGATATTGAGTTTCCAAACGATTTACTACTCGAACTCGATAAAATGGAATTTCATGTATACGAAACCGGTGAGCGCATTGTGGCTAAAGAGCGCCCTATTGTGATCATCACATCAAACAATGAAAAAGAGCTGCCTGATGCGTTTTTACGTCGCTGTTTTTTCCATTATATTGATTTTCCAAATAGCGACGAAATGCAGCAAATTATTGATGTGCACTACCCGCATGTTAAACAAGATTTAGTTCGCCAAGCACTAGAAGTATTTTTTAACTTACGCGAAGCCAACGGCCTTAAAAAGAAGCCCTCCACCAGCGAGTTACTGGATTGGTTAAAACTATTAATGGCTGAAGATATAGACGCCAAAACCCTGCACGACAAAGCGCAAAAAGGCGGCTTAATGCCGATGTTCGGCGCACTACTTAAAAACGAGCAAGACATAAGCCTAATCGAAAAGCTCGCGTTTATGAGCCGTCGCTAACATGCTAGTACAGTTTTTTTTCAAGCTGCGTGAATACCGCTTACCGGTAAGCCTGCGTGAGTTACTCGATTTAATTAACGCTTTAAAACAAGGCGTTATATTTGCTGATGTAGACGCGTTTTATCATTTAGCACGCACTATTATGGTAAAGGACGAAACGCATTTTGATCGATTCGATAAAGCCTTTAGCGATTACTTTAGCGGTATTGCCGACTTAGACCTGCTCGAAAGCTTAAAACAGCAACACAACTTACCTGAAGATTGGTTGCGTAAAGAGTTTGAAAAGCACCTAAGCGATGAAGAAAAAGCCCAACTAAAAGCCATGGGCGGGCTAGACGAGCTAATGAAAACCCTAAAAGAGCGTTTAGAAGAACAACAAAAACGCCACGCAGGCGGGAATAAATGGGTAGGTACCGGCGGCACCTCGCCTTTTGGGGCGTATGGTTATAACCCTGAGGGCGTTCGCATTGGTCAAGATGGCAACCGCAATCGCCAAGCGGTAAAAGTGTGGGATAAGCGCGAATACCGTAACCTCGATTCTGACCGCGAAATTGGCTCACGCACTATAAAGCTCGCCCTTAAAAAGCTACGCAAATTTGCCCGCACGGGCGCAAGCGACACCCTTGATTTAAATGAGACTATTCGCGCGACTGCCAAGCAAGGCGGCATGCTCGATGTAAAAATGGCACCCGAGCGCCACAATGCAGTAAAAGTATTGATGCTGTTTGATATTGGCGGTTCAATGGATGACTACATTCATACCTGTGAAGAGCTATTTAGCGCCGCCCACAGCGAATTTAAACACCTTGAGTTTTACTACTTTCATAACTGTTTATACGAACACGTGTGGCAAGATAACCAACGCCGCCATTCAAACGTTATCGACACTATGACGCTGATTAATAAGTTCACCAGCGACTACAAAGTTATATTTGTGGGTGATGCCACTATGGGCCCATATGAAATTGCCTACCCTGGTGGATCGGTAGAGCATTGGAATGAAGAGCCCGGCAGTGCGTGGTTGGCACGAATCACTAACCACTTTGATAAAGTCGCGTGGCTCAACCCACAACCGGTTGAACACTGGCCTTACTACCAATCAATTGATTTTATAAAGCAGCTGATGAATAACAGAATGTACCCGTTGAGTTTAGATGGGATAAGTAAAGCGATAAAAGAGTTGAGTTAGAATATTAATTTAAGACGACTCAGCGCTAGCAGCGGAGCTTTAGGTATGAATCTATAACTTTGTTGGGTGGCGCCTTCGGCTTAACCAACCTACCTTTAACGTAGGTCGGATAAGTGGTGAAGCCACGCCATCCGACGAACAGAGATGAATTCAACAGAAACAATCCGATGCACCGCGTTAATGAACAACCGCATGTAGCCACTTAGTTTAAATGAGATAAGTAAAGCGATAAAAAAAATTAGTTAATGCATTTTAAGTAGCTCATACACCATATTTTGATAGTATTCACTGAGCATGAGCTCTAATTGCTTCTCGAAGACTTCAATGGATGGTGTTTTTCCACTTAGCCGCTGTTGCTTTAGCCATTCAAGTAATTCAATCCTTACTAAATAAACGTTTTCAATACAGTAGCTTGGATCTGAAAGCCAAATTTTTGGAGCTCCTAGTGAAGCTCCTGAATACCAGTGACAAATGGAATAGCCTTCACTTTCAAGCTTATCATTAAGTTGCCAGCTATAAATCCATCAGGTAATCAGAAATAGAGGGAAGCATCCTATAACAACAAATAGCCCCCTTCGCATCGATTTCTCTGATATATCACCATGCATTCTTTGATAAATTCCGTAGATGAGTACAAAAAAAGCGAGCATCATAACTATCAAAGGAATTACTGCAGGTTTAATTTTTAACGAAATTACATTTTCAGCAATAAGACTTAATGCGCTAATTTCTAATTTAAAGCTGTAGGCATAGAGAGTAATGATTAAACATAAAACGCCTATAGACCCCCTTTTTTAGGGTTGGTAGGTGAGAGTTGATTAGCCGGACTTGCCATTTTAGTATCGTCTTCCTGAGTAAGGAATACCAAATAAGCGCTGTATAAACTCAATTGGATTATTATCGTACATTCGCTCAGCCCTATCTAATTCATATTTTAACTAATTTGGATAGATATCATAATTTTTAATCGTCGCCCCTTGTTCGTTGCAGCCTATCGCGGTCTGCAACAGTCGGTATTTATGCAAAGGTCGTTTGATTTGCACCTTTAACCTCGAACCTCGAACCTCGAACCTTTCACCTTTCACCTCGAACCTCGAACCTCGAACCTCGAAAATAAAATCACATCAACTTCCAAACCACAAACGCAACTGCAAAACCTACTAAATACACCAAGCCCAACCAGGTTAAACTACGCAGTAATACGCTGTGTTTAATCGCAGACTCTGAGCGTACTAGGCTAAAATTAAGCCATGCAAAAACAGGGGTAGTAACAAAAGCAAGTGTCATGGCAAAGGTAAGCATGGGGCCAAGGGTTGATTTAAAAAATAAAATAACGGCCATACCGGCCATTGCTTGCAGTATAAGCCAGGTATTTAAGCTGTGTTTAGATTGCTTAAAACCCAGTAATTTATGCGATTCGTTAAGTGTGCGGGCGTAGCCGTCAAGCACGGTGAGTGTGGTGCCAAACATACACAAAAACGCGATGGCTGATACCAAAGGCCTTGCCCACTCGCCAATAGTAAGTGCATACATATCAATCAGCTGTTTAGCAAAGGCTACACCGCCAAGCTCTATATTACTGCTTTGCCCATATTGCACTAACGCACCTAAACTAAAAAATACCAGCGCAAGCCCGGCGGTTAACCAATAACCTACATTAAAGTCGAATAAGCCTTGGGTTTTAGTCACACTTTGCTGAGCTTGTTTTTCTTTAAGCCACAACGAGCTCAGTGCCGATATTTCAATAGGCGCTGGCATCCAGCCCATTAAGGCAACCATAAAGCCTAACATGGCAAGTTCATACGGTGAGGGGCCAACATAGTTTACAGGCGCTACAGGGCCGTTATTTATAGCAATAACTAATGCCGTTATGGTTGCTATAGTAAGTAGCCCCATAATAGCTTTTGCAACGTTATCGAGCGCTTTAAAGTGCCCTAGTAATAATATAATTAAACATACAGCCAATATTAACCAGCACAATAAGGTAACGGGAATACTAATAGGTAATGCGTAGTGTAATAAGCTCGCAGTAAGCAACAATACGCCCGCGGTATTTACCACAGCGGCAATAATATTGAGAGCAATAAAACTGTAAAAATAGCCAGGCCCTTGGTTTTTATACCCTTGCACTAAACTATTTTTAGTAGCGAGTGTGTATTCCATGCCAAAACGAAAAAACGGGTACTTTAAAACGTTAACCACTACAATAAGCCAAAATAGCTGCCAGCCAAATAATGCACCTGCTTGAGTAGAGGCCACTAAGTGTGAGCCACCAATGGCAGCGGTGGCCATTAAAATACCTGGGCCGAGCGCCCCTAACCGAGACTTCCATGTGCTTTGTGTGTACTGCATTAACTTCTCAAATTTGGTGTATTAAGTGCTTTTATTATTAATTTTTATCATTAATAAACTGTGTGAATGCATAACTTACCTAATTTACAGGCAATAAAAAAGAGCCCTTAGGCTCTTTTTAAAAATAACACATTGTTAGTTATTAATTTAAATCCATCTCTTGGATGATTTCGTGTGCTATTTCAGGTGTGGTACTTACAGGCTTTTCATGTAAGTTCGCTTTTATTTGCCCTTTACGATGCTTTAGTGCGGCATCGAGTTTTTTAGCTGCGCTAGAAATAGCAGGATACATAACTTCGTTTTCCCCTTTTACCGATATACGCGCACCTTCATAATTTGTGCTAATTTCCGCTTGGAACTTATGATGCTCTTTTGAAAGAATAATATCTAGAGATATCAATGATGGAAAATGGCTCGCGACTTTTGAGAACTTTTCGTTAATGTGTTCTTTAATAGAATCAGTAACGTCAACATGGTGACCAGAAAGATTAATTTTCATAGGGTATCCTTTTATTTGTTACCTCATAGTTAGTATTGGGGGCTAAACGAATTAACACAAGAGAAAAAATGAAAATTACGCAATTATTTATTACCCCACTGATTTAGATCATTCATTTAGCATTAAGTATGCAAAAAGCCGCTTTGTAGCGGCCTTTAGAGGTGTTGACAATTTAATCAACCTACAAATTAATCGATGTATGAACAACAATAATCTGCAAAATCACTTACTTTTACATGAAAGCTAACATTAGCATCAACGTTAAATGACTCGCCCGCGTTAAATGTTTGCCATTCGCTTTCACCAGGTAGTAATACATCCCACTGCCCTGCTAACAATTCCATGCACTCTTTTTGGTTGGTATTAAACTCAAATTCACCGGGTTGCATAAAACCCAAGGTTTTTGCTTCACCGTTACCTAAAAGCACAGTACGACTTGATACTTTGCCATCGAAATACACATTGGCTTTTTTAACCACACTAACGTTATCGAACTTTGGCATGTTAACTCCTGTTGTTAATTTATAATTTTGTTACCTCCACAGTGCCTGATACATATAAACCTTGCAAGTTAAGTGCTGTGAAAATTACTCACTTAGAAGCCAAAAGGTTAAAAATGAACGACTTTATAGAGAGATATGCTTCGAGCAACGGGCTACGAGTTTCGAACAGTACTTTTAGAGATTTATGCACAAGAGAGCTATGAGACGCTGAGCTTTAAAAGAAGTAATCAAACAGCAGAATTAATTTTGTAATTAAGGTTTTGTATTGCCTCATTTTCTTCTCATTTGCTTATCTTTGTCCAAATAAACCTTTTAGTGATTATGCACAAAGAGGGCTAGAAATACTGCGCTTTAGAGGAAGTGATAAAAGTACAACTCATAAAAAGCCCGCCCTGTTACACACAGCGCGGGCTTTTAAACGTTAAAGCAGTTGCTTAAAACAATGCGTTTGCTTTGTTAACTACATTTTCTACCGTAAAGCCGAAGAACTCAAATAGCTCGTTTGCCGGTGCCGACTCACCAAAGGTGGTCATACCAACTACGGCACCATTTAGGCCTACATACTTGTACCAGTAATCAGCAATACCCGCTTCAATCGCTACGCGACGTGAAACGCTTGCTGGTAATACACTTTCTTTGTACTCAGCCGATTGGTCTTCAAACGCATCAGTACATGGCATAGATACAACACGTACCTTTTTACCCTGCGCACGTAGCTCTTTCGCAGAGTCTTGCGCTAGCTGTACTTCAGAACCCGTTGCAATCAAAATAAGCTCTGGATTGCCGTCACAACTTAGGATGTAACCACCCTTTTTAACGTCGCTTAATTGCTGGGCATCACGAGATTGCTGCTCTAAGCCTTGGCGAGTAAAGATTAATGATGTAGGACCGTCTTTACGTTCAATAGCTTGTTGCCATGCAATTGCTGACTCAACTTGGTCACATGGCCGCCAGTTGTAAAGGTTAGGCGTTAAACGCATGCTGGCAATTTGCTCTACTGGTTGGTGAGTTGGACCATCTTCACCTAAACCAATTGAATCGTGCGTGTATACAAAAATGCTTGGTTGCTTCATTAATGCAGCCATACGTACCGCGTTGCGTGCGTATTCCATAAACATTAAGAACGTTGCGCCGTAAGGAATAAAGCCTTTATGCAGTGCAATACCGTTCATAATGGCCGACATACCAAACTCACGTACACCGTAGTATATGTAGTTACCACTTGCATCATCAGCAGTTAAGCCTTTAGAGCCATCCCAAATTGTTAAGTTTGAACCCGCTAAATCGGCAGAGCCACCCATAAATTCAGGTAGTAACGGGCCAAACGCATTTAATGCATTTTGCGACGCTTTACGTGATGCTGGGTTTGCTGGGTTTGCTTGCAGCTCTTCAATGTACGCTTGTGATTTTTCAGCCCAGTCAGCGGGTAATTCTGAATGTGTACGGCGTTTGTATTCAGCAGCGAGCTCTGGGTATGCTTGCTCGTAGGCGGCAAATTTTTCGTCCCAGCTTGCTTCAAGCTGTTGGCCTTTTTCTTTGTTATCCCACTGTGCATAAATATCTTCAGGGATTTCAAATGCATCGCCCGTCCAACCTAAAAACTCGCGAGACGCTTTAATTTCGTCATCACCAAGCGGTGCACCGTGACAATCGTGGCTACCTGACTTATTAGGTGAGCCGTAACCAATAATAGTTTTACAACAAATAAGAGATGGCTTATCAGTCACGCTTTTAGCTTCTGCAATTGCTGCACTTACTGCATCGCTATCATGGCCATCAACGTCACTAATTACATGCCAGCCGTATGCTTTAAAACGTGCTGGGGTGTCATCACTAAACCAACCTTCAACTTCACCGTCGATTGAAATGCCGTTGTCATCCCAAAATGCCACTAACTTGCCTAGGCCTAATGTACCGGCTAGTGAGCATGCTTCATGAGAAATGCCTTCCATTAAACAGCCATCACCCATAAACGCATACGTGTGGTGATCAACAATGTCGTGGCCTTCACGGTTAAACTGCGCTGCTAATGCTTTTTCAGCAATCGCCATACCTACCGCATTTGTGATCCCTTGACCTAATGGGCCCGTAGTGGTTTCAATTCCTGGCGCGTATCCATATTCTGGATGGCCTGGTGTTTTAGAATGCATTTGGCGGAAGTTTTTAATTTCGTCCAGTGACAAGTCATAACCACTTAAATGCAGTAGAGAATAAATTAGCATTGAACCGTGACCATTTGAGAGTATAAATCGATCTCGGTCAGCCCACTCTGGATTTGTTGGGTTATGTTTTAGATAATCGCGCCATAATACTTCTGCGATATCAGCCATGCCCATAGGGGCTCCAGGGTGACCAGATTTGGCCTTTTGTACTGCGTCCATTGACAAGACGCGAATAGCATTTGCAAGTTCTTTGCGAGATGGCATGAATTCTCCTACCTTTATATGTATTTGCGCGGGTATTTATTTATCCCCATTCTTACTTATTGTGGGGGCTGTGTGCAATTAAAAACCCATAAAAATAGGGCATTATGAATATTTTTTAAGAACCATTTACTATTAGATATTTTATTTAGACGTCTAGGCGTAAAAAAACTATGCAAGTTCATTTGTTTTAGATAAAATACGCGCCTTAATTTTTTAGCGCTAATACCGACGTTTGTGAAGCGCAATATTTGTGAGCATAATTACAATGGCAAAACATTTATTTACTTCTGAATCTGTTTCTGAAGGTCATCCGGATAAAATCGCCGATCAAATTTCTGATGCGGTACTTGATGCTATCCTAGAGCAAGACTCTCATGCCCGTGTAGCGTGTGAAACTTACGTTAAAACCGGTATGGTTATGGTTGGTGGTGAAATAACGACTAGCGCATGGGTTGATATCGAAGAAATTACACGTAAAACAGTACGTGAAATTGGTTACACACACTCTGATATGGGCTTTGATGCCGATTCGTGTGCAATTTTAAACACGATTGGTAAACAGTCTCCTGACATTAACCAAGGTGTTGACCGTACAAGTCCAGAAGAGCAAGGCGCTGGCGACCAAGGCCTAATGTTTGGTTACGCATGTAACGAAACTGAAGTATTAATGCCTGCTCCAATTACTTATTCTCACCGTTTAGTACAACGCCAAGCTGAGGTTCGTAAAAGTGGCGAGCTTAACTGGTTACGTCCAGATGCAAAATCACAAGTTACATTTGCATACGAAAATGGCAAGCCAGTAGGTATTGATGCCGTTGTACTTTCTACTCAGCACAGCGAAGATGTATCGCAAAATGACTTAGTAGAAGCAGTAATGGAAACCATCATTAAGCCAGTACTTCCTGCTGAGCTGATTACTAGTGCAACTAAATTTTTCATTAACCCAACAGGTCGCTTTGTTATTGGTGGCCCAATGGGTGACTGTGGTTTAACTGGTCGTAAAATCATTGTAGATACTTACGGTGGCATGGCTCGTCACGGTGGTGGTGCTTTCTCTGGTAAAGATCCATCAAAAGTTGACCGCTCAGCGGCTTATGCTGCACGTTATGTTGCTAAAAACATTGTTGCTGCTGGCCTTGCTGACAAGTGTGAACTTCAGGTGTCTTATGCTATTGGTGTTGCAGAGCCAACATCTATCAGTGTTGAAACATTTGGCACAGGTAAATTAGAAGAAGCGCGTTTAATCGGACTTATTCGTGAACACTTTGACTTACGCCCTTACGGCCTAATTCAAATGCTTGATCTTGAGCGCCCTATTTATCTTCCAACAGCGGCTTACGGCCACTTTGGCCGTGATGAATTCCCATGGGAACGCACAGATAAAGCAGACGCACTTCGCGCAGCAGCAGGCCTGTAAGCCACCTAGCTAATATTAAAACGGCCCTTTTTAGGGCCGTTTTGCTATGTGTATTAAGTTAGTCATAAAACAGTCTCGAACTGTTTAACATTTTAGGTATATACTCTACTTATACAATAAAGCGTGTTAGGGATAAAAAATGGCCGACAATTTTCGTGTTATATTTGTAGGACTTGCAGAAGGCGCAGACAGCCAAGCAGTGACCAATGCACTGACAGAAAAACTAAAAACCTCACCTGAAAAGGTGGCGGCATTTTTTAATGGCAAGCTGCTGTTTGCTCCTAGCAACAAAGAGAAAGCCCTTAAGCAAGCCAAGTTACTTTCAACGCTGGGGATCAAAAGCAAACTTCAGCAAACAGCCCCTACACAAGCTACTTCTCAAAAAGCGCACGACAGCCAGCGAGATCAGCGCTTATTTGATGCCCTAGATTACATTACTAGTAGCTTAATTCGTCTTGAAGAGAAACTTGAGGATCTTGAGCAACGTCTCCCCGAGGTTGAGTTATCTCTGTCTGATGAAAATGACGAACCATGGCAAGATGACGATTTAATGCTAGATGAGCCACTGTCTACAACACCCAAAAAACGCAGTAACCTTGTTTTATATTCACTGATTACCACTGTTGTAATATTACTTATTGTGCTTGCTGTGTATTTAATGTTTCCGAACTTATTCTCTTTTTAATTATGGTTTAGATATTTAATGAGCAATAATCGCGCACAAATAAGACACGATATTCGTAAAGCACGTAATAACCTATCAAAAAACCAGCAAGAAATAGCGGCCTACTCGCTTAAAGTGAATTTTATTCAATATTTAAAAAGCATGAACTCGGCCAAAAAAAGCCATATCGCTCTTTATTTAAGCAATGATGGTGAATTAGATACCTCATTGTTAATTAATGAATTATGGAGCATTGAACAGCATGTTTACTTACCTGTAATTCACCCTTTCAACGGGGCTAATTTACTATTTCAACGATATGAAAAAAACTCACCCATGAGGGCAAATCGCTATGGTATCTTGGAGCCTAAGCTGAACTGCTCTCAAATATGCCCATTGCCAGCGCTTGATTATCTACTTATGCCACTTGTTGCATTTGATAAATTTGGTAATCGCCTTGGAATGGGGGGTGGGTTTTACGATAGAACCTTGGCACGTTTATACGAACAAGATTGGCAACAACCACAACTTATTGGCCTAGCACACGAATGCCAACAAGTGGATAAGCTCCCAATTGAATCGTGGGATGTGCCTCTTAAAACTATTATTACACCCAATAAAACCTACTGTTGGTAACAATTAATCTTGTAAACTAACAGTCTATTTTTGACATAAATGAGCACATAGCAATGACACAAGATGAATTAAAAAAAGCAGCTGCATGGGCTGCACTCGAGTTTGTAAAAGAAAACACCATAGTGGGTGTTGGTACAGGCTCAACCGTTAATCATTTTATTGATGCTTTAGGCACAGTAAAAGACACCATCGTTGGTGCAGTATCTAGTTCAGAAGCGTCTACAGCACGTTTAAAAGAACTTGGTATAGAAGTATTTGAGCTAAATGATGTTGATGCTCTGGATGTGTACGTTGATGGCGCAGATGAAATTAACGCTCTAAACGAAATGATTAAAGGCGGTGGTGCAGCGCTCACCCGTGAAAAAATAGTAGCGGCAGTGGCTAAACAGTTTGTGTGTATTGTTGATGACACCAAACTAGTCGATACCTTAGGGGATTTCCCTCTTCCGGTTGAAGTTATTCCGATGGCGCGCAGCTATGTTGCCCGCGAATTATTAAAACTTGGTGGCGACCCTGTGTATCGCCAAGGTGTTGTAACCGATAACGGCAACGTTATTTTAGATGTACATAATTTAAAAATTACCCATGCTAAACAGCTTGAAACACAAATAAATCAAATTGTTGGCGTAGTCACCAACGGCCTATTTGCAGAGCGCGGTGCTGATAAAGTGATTATCGGCACAAAAAATGGGCCACAAATTAAATAGGATATGGTTATGAGTAAGGTATCGTTAGCAAAAGACAAAATTAAAATTCTCTTGCTTGAAGGTGTTCATCAAAGCGCTGTTGAAACGCTAAAACGTAACGGTTATAGCAATATCGACTACGTTAAAACATCGCTACCTGAGGACGAGCTTATTGAGCGCATTAAAGATGTGCACTTTGTGGGGCTGCGTTCTCGTACTCATATTAATGAATCGGTATTAAATGCAGCTGAAAAACTGGTTGCTATCGGTTGTTTTTGTATTGGCACCAACCAAGTAGATTTAAACGCAGCACGTGAACGCGGTATTGCCGTATTTAACGCTCCATTTTCTAATACTCGTTCAGTTGCTGAACTTGTACTAGGTGAAATACTGCTTTTATTACGTGGTATTCCACAGCGAAATGCCGCTGCGCACCGTGGTGGCTGGTTAAAAACAGCCAATGGCTCGTTTGAAGCGCGCGGTAAAACCTTAGGTATTATTGGCTACGGTCACATTGGTACTCAGTTGGGTATTATGGCTGAAAATATTGGTATGAACGTGGAGTATTACGACATTGAAGACAAACTGTCTTTAGGTAATGCGACACAAGTACATAACTTAACGCAGCTATTGCAACGCGCTGATATTATTAGCTTACACGTACCTGAAACACCGCAAACTAAAAACCTGATTGGCACGGCTGAATTGGCGGTAATGAAGCAAGGCTCTATTTTAATTAACGCTTCACGTGGTACTGTCGTTGATATTGACGCCCTAGCAGAAGCGCTAACAGAGAAAAAAATCAGCGGCGCAGCAATTGACGTATTCCCAGTTGAACCTAAATCTAACGATGAAGAATTTATCTCGCCACTGCGTGAATTCGACAACGTTATTTTAACGCCGCATATAGGTGGCTCTACTCAAGAAGCACAAGAGAACATTGGTATTGAAGTAGCGGGTAAACTCGCTAAGTACTCAGATAACGGCTCAACTATTACTGCGGTTAACTTCCCTGAAGTATCATTGCCTGAGCTTGCTAATCGCAGCCGCTTGTTACACGTGCATCACAACCGCCCTGGCGTGCTAACGCAAATTAACCAAGCGTTTGCTCAGCACGGTATTAACATTGCCGCACAGTACTTACAAACCGATGAAGCAATTGGTTACGTGGTTATTGATGTAGACACAGATCACTCAGAAGTCGCACTTAAAGAGCTCAGTGCAGTTGAAGGTACAATTAGAGCGCGTATTCTTCACTAACTATCAGCTAAAATAATAAAAGCCGTACTTGAATAATCAAGTACGGCTTTTTTGTTTTAAATTAAATCCTGACGGCTTATAACTTACCGCTGTTATTTGCCTTTAACTTCTAAATTTATAAACTTAACCAGCTCTTCGGGTTGCCCTGCTAACATCATTAGTTGCTGATTCACTTCCATCATAGTTTTACCTTCAGGCAGTTTTGCAGACACACTAAACGAATTTAGTCCTTTAGCAAAATCAGTTAACGCCTTGGCTATTTCTTCGGTCACAGGTGCTTGTTGAAGCTGTTGATCAAGCATTGTTTGCATTTGCTCTAACGTCATACCTTGCTTTGCCAACTCGCTTTCTAATAAGCCTTTAAGATCACCTTGGTTATTAACAACTAAGCTAACATTACGTGGCTCTAGCTTACTCATTGCTTGCATAATCATTGTTTGCTGCTGTAACTCTTGCTCATAAGTAAATGGCGTACTGCCTGCAGCTTGTTGAGCCTTACTGATTTCAAGTGAAGCGTCCATAAGCGCTTTAGAATTAGCAAGCCCCATGTCCATATCAATACTAGCAATATCATTAGCTTGCAGCTTAACAATAATATCACTGTTACCTGATTGCTCATCGTAATCTAATGAAGAGTGTAAATCATAACTGGCTGAGGCAAGTTGTGTATTTGTATCTGCAGGCAGTGTATCGACAAAGCTTTTATCAAATTGAAAGTTTTTTAACGTAAAAGCAGTATGTGGCGATATTTTATCGGTTTCGTAGCCTGTCACTTCAACATGCTCAACCGTGGCAATTTTATCGCCCTCAGAGCTAGTCACTTCAATATTACTAATGGCAACACTGTTTGAAATAACACTCGCCGATAGCTCTGCGTAGTTAAAACTAGCACCTGTTTGTTCGCTGACCAAGGCCAACTGTTTATCAACCTCAGCACGTACCTCTTGTGTTGCAACATAGTTTGCATAGCTCACGCCACCCACACCTGCAGCAATAATCGCGGCTGCAATCACTAATTTTTTCATATCATTTCCTTATTAAACTCTTTATATAAGTGGCTTTAAGCAAGACTAACATTGAGAACATGCATCGTTAAGCACTTTTTGTTTGCTAGTTAATTAAACTCAGTAGCTCGTGCACTGTTTTAACTGGCGTTATTTTAGCACCCAGCCCTTCCATCGATTTATGGTAGTTACGAAATGGGATAAATATTTCAGTAAACCCATGTTGCGCCGCTTCTTTAACACGGGGTACACCACTGTCGATTGGACGCACATCACCGTTTAAACTTAGCTCCCCCATAATACAGGTGGTTCGAGGTACAACAAACTCGTTCAAGCTACTTAAAAGTGCAGTAACAAGCGCTAAATCAATACAGGTTTCTGATTCATCAATTTTTAGGCCGCCCACAATATTAAAAAACGTATCGTGGAATATTTTAGTTTTGGTGTGTTTACGTAAAATACCGGTGAGCATTTTAATCCGGTTCATATTTAAACCAACACATACTCGCTGTGGAAATTCTGCTTCTGTTTCAGTGGTTAAACATTGAATTTCGAGTAGTAAATTACGATTACCTTTACGAATACAGGTAATCGTCGACCCCGGTGATTCAGTGGTTGAACCGGATAAGAAAATTTCGCTGGGGTTATCCACACTGAGCATACCGCGTTCACACATTTTAAAAATGCCCACAGTATCTATATCACCAAAGCGATTTTTATTAGCACGTAGCGTACGCACTTGACCATCGTTGGTATCAATATGTAACAGTGCATCAACAATATGCACTAATGTTTGCGGGCCAGCTATTTCATTATTTTTATTTACGTGAGCAATAATGAACATAGTGACATCGTTTTGCTTACAATATTGGGTTAGCGCTTGAGCGGCACTTTTTACTTGCGAGGGTGAGCCAGGGCTACCATTAGCGGTGTCGGTGACCACGGCTTGAATAGAGTCGATAACGGCAAACTTAATTTTGTTTTTATCCAGCTCTTCAATAATGGTTTCAACACTGGTTTCAGAAAGTAAATAGAGCTCATCTTCGTTATAGTTAAGTTTTAAACGGTTTACTCGGTTTTTAAACTGCGACAAAGACTCCTCAGCAGTACAATAAAGCGATGGCATGCGCTGAGACATTCTTGCCACTAAATCCGATAGTAGCGTGGTTTTACCCGCCCCCGGATCGCCAGAAATAATATTAACCGAGCCGGTGGTTACACCGCCGCTTAAAACACGGTCAAGTTCGCCAATTTCAGTAAGCTGTTTTTCTGCCTCTGAGGTTGCTACTTCATTAATTTTTTTAGAGCCACCGCCAATACCACCGGCGTAGCCACCGACACTTGCACGAGCTGCTACTTTTTTGCTTTGCCCTGCAGAAGGTTTAAACTCTGCTAATGTGTTCCACGCACCGCAGCGACACTGACCTTGCCAGCGTTGATAGTTCATGCCACATTCTGTACAAACAAACTCTACTTTTGCCGCTTTAGCCATTTAAAACCTTACCTACTATTCTTTATTTTGAAATATTGACTGTTAAGCGCTTATTTTGCCATTGCTGGCTTTACCTTAGCAACAACGCCTTGTGGAATAGCGCATTTAGTATCACACTATACTGATGTAGTTTCATTTAACCTGCTTTAGGGCATGCTTCTTGCTTTAAAGTACTAATAAAAACGTGCCAACTAATTGGCTCATAACGAATAACAATAAACAGAAAGTATAGTTACGCATAATATCGTGGTCGCATTTAACTACTTTTCGATATTAGATTCATTTAATTCTCTAATAAATGATTGCAACAGTATACCTACTTTTAAATTAGACGGTGATGATTTATAAATGGCTGAAGACGTATTGCTCAAGCATGAAGCGCTTGTAAATGAATTAAAACAGTATTTGGGAAATGCTAAGTTTGATCTCATTTTCAAGTCAAAAACTGCCGAGTTAAGCAAACCCGAGCAGTTTTTAATAAAAATGGAAATGTCGCGTTTATCTCAGCCGATAGACCGCTTTATTGATCTACGTGGTTTAGTTACCGGTCAAGTAAAACCATATGAGCATAACGGTAAACAACACTTTATGGATGACACCGCCATTGAAGTATTCGAAGCGGCAATAAAACAACATAAAGGCTACACCCTTGCCGTGTACGAAGCGGTGATGAACACCGAAAATAATTTTCGTGTTTTACAGCAAAGATCAACGACCACCCCGCCTAAAATAATTGAACCATCACGCGAACTACCCACCGATGTAATTAAGTTTGCGGCTTATGAAAGTCGTAGCGAAGAGCGAATGAATTACTCAATTAAAATTACTATTGAGTACGATGAGCAAACAAAAATTGAAGCAAGTACTTCTGATATTTCACTCAGTGGCTGTAAAATTAAGTTGGCATCCCGCTATAACTTAAAAAAAGGTCAGCTTATTGTTATGCACTTAGTTGGCCTTGAACAAGATTTTGAGCTTGGGTTAAAAAATGGGATTGAATACGAAGTGGTTGCGATAGAAAATACCTCGGATGAATTTAATCATATTCGCTTAAAACGCACATTTAAAGAAAACAACACCGCGTTTGACCATTTTTTAGAAAACTTTATCCATGGCAATAAACGCCGCTACAAAGTGAACTTAGATAACACCCTCGATGCAGTTATTTCTAAAGGCTACGAGCAATATTATATTCCTAGGGTCAATTCGCTATACGTTTTTATAAGTCAAAAAAACGGTGTTTATTATCCAAGCCTAAGTTTAACTACTGAAAACAGCCTGTTTATTCAACGTTACTTTACCGATGAGCGCAAAATATCCTGCCTATACAGTGTGTTAAACCATGAGCGTATTCGTAACTTGGCACTAAAACCTGTGGCTGTAAAAGAGGAATATTTATATACCTTTACCCATGTCTCTGCAGGAAAAATTTACTACTATTCAGCCACTCGTTCAGAGCTTGAGCAACATGCACAATTAAAAGCGTTATTTTTTGGTTTTGGTAGCCGAAGAGACAGTTGGCGCTGCTTTAAATTACAATTGATGCCAAGCCATACTGAAGATGCTTATATTCCTTTATCTTTACCTAACTCTTTGGGTAAAGATATTGAGAAACTTAATAAACCGCCTTCACCACGTGTTGAAGGCGCCATAAAAGACGTAAAATATTTAATGCTACTTACTCAAGTAGGTAATAAGCATGAACAACAGCATTATCAACAGTATGAATTTGATAAAGCCTTGGCCAATAAATTGAAATTGTTTGGCCACAGTAAGCATGCATCACCGCCGGAGCTAAATACCGTGCCGTTAGAGTACGTGAACCTTCGTTCTAATAAGCGTTACCTTTATAAAACCAGCGTCGTTATTAACACCCGCGACTCAGTGCTGCATGGCCACACTCGGGACTTTTCAGTCTTTGGTTTGCAACTAGAGTGTAATCAAGAAGTAAACTTTAAAAAAGGCGATATCGTGTCGCTGTCATTCCCTGATTTACAAAAAATCACCAAAAGTTATTCATTAAGTCTTATTCAATATGAAGTAATGGCGGTGAGTAAATCGTTAACCACGATTAATTTAAAAGCACATGTAGAGAAAAAGTCGCCTCATACTGGGGTCGATTTTTTTACTCTTTTAATTGACAGCAATAAACAAAAATTAAAAATAGCAGAAGAGTCACCTAAAGTACCAGGGCTTTCTACTGCACTTAGAAATATGGTAACCAAAACACTTTGCCAGTTCCCAATATATTTACATAAATCAATGGCTCACTTTGAAATTGGCGCCATGGGACTTGGTTTATATCCAAGCCCTCTGCATGTTATTTTACAAAATTTTTCACTGCTAAATACTAAAACAGACTTATCAAATATTATAACTAAAGCGCACATTGCTGATGTGATCACCCCGAATATTAAAGAGCGCTCTCGCCAAGACTCGCCATTAGAATTTAGTTTGGTGATTAACTTCGATCCTAAAAAAGAAAATATAGCCGATGCAATTATCAGTCAGTGTATTTTAGGCACCGACTGCAGCGAGTTTAAACAGCAAGTAAGTAAAGGGCTGAAGTCTGAGCTGGTTTTTATAATGCGTTTATATATTTCACGTACTGGTCGACTCGATACTGACTACTTAGCAAGTGAGCTAAAATACGTTAGCCAATACGCAATTCACAAGGCTAAAAACTTAGAGGATGCCTTGTGGTCAGTATCGGGAGTTGGCGATATTATTGATGTAAGTGACGAAGCCCTTGTACATTTATCGCTCAACCAACAACAGGTTGAGCAAATGTCTAGGCGAAAACTAATTTGGTTAAACCGTTTACGTTAACCCTGAGATGGATTTAGCGGAACCGCCAACATATACAGCAATTGTAATAACGAGCCTTGGCAAATAGCCGCTTGGGCTTGTTCAACTACTTTAGGTTTGCCATGCACAGCAACGCCTAATCCTGCTTGAGCCATCATTTTTAAATCATTTGCGCCATCACCAATGGCAACTGTTTGCGTTTTTTCAAGGCCTAGTTTTTGTTGAAGCGATTCTAAAATAACCGCTTTTTGCTCAGCATCAACAATACCACCTAACACTTTACCTGTTAGTTTATCGTCTTTAAATTCTAATACATTGGCATGCACTTCATCTAAATTAATTAACTCTTGTACACGCTCTGCAAACGGCACAAACCCGCCTGATGCAATGGCTAAATACCATTGGTGGCGCTTTAAAATTTGACACAACGCTTTAATACCCGGCATTAAAGGCAGTGCACTTTTAAGATCATCAATTAAGCTCTTTTCAATGCCTTCAAGCTTGGCAACGCGTTGGTTTAAACTCTCACTAAAATCAAGCTGGCCTGCCATTGCCTGCGCAGTCACGCTGGCAACCTCGTCATATACATTAGCTAAACGCGCAATTTCATCAATGCACTCAATAGTAATGGCTGTTGAATCCATATCCATTACCAATAATCCTGGTTTTTTTAAATTAGGGGGATTGGTTACTTGCACTAACTGACACGTCAAGGTATTTGCAAAAGCTTGAAGTTCAAGTGGGTTTATTGCCTGCTCTGTATTCTCTATATAAAAACATAATGCCGCAGATAACCCTAAATCTGGCTGATATTGACAAATAGCCGTTACTTTTTGCTGGTGAGCCGCAAAGAACTCAATCATGCTATTGATATGCGCCATACTAAAATCGCCTGCAAAGGCGATACTAAAAAGCCCTCGCTCTCTGCTTGGATTTGTATTTAAAGGTGCAAATACGCCCTTTTGATAGCTGAACCATTTATTTAGGGTAAGTTGTGATAATGGTTGCTCAGCGCTGTGCTGTGCCATGTTCGCGTTCGACATGGGATCTCCGTTTATATTTCCTGACATTTAGCGCATTGATGAAAAGGATATAAGATACAAAATTCGCCATCAGGGTGGATTTAAGGTTATAGTGTAGTTGTAACATCAAATCAAAATGCTGTCAGCAGCATATACGGTGACTATGAAAAATAACCATCTTAAAAATCCACTTACAGCCTCGCAAAAAAAGCGTTTAGTCCGTTTGCTATTGGCCGCTGGCTGCTTTGTATTATTAAGCTGGGTGGGTATAAATAGTAGCTTTCAAAGTCATCAACTGCTTTACGATAATGCCAATAGCGCAGCTAAATCTCTCACTCAGTTTATGGCACTGAATGCTAAAAATCCGCTGATAGAAAAAAACAAGCAGCAACTGACCACCTTATGCAACAATATCAGTAAAGATGAATTTGTACTCTCGGCCACTATTTATGACAAACAAGGTGTGGTACTTGCGAGCAGCGATAATTGGCAATCGCATCATGTGTATGGCTTATTACCTGACTCATCACCGGGTATTAGTAAGTTAAAAACGCCTTTTGTTGAGCAAGTTATTTCAGACGACAACCGCCCGATTGGCTTTGTATCTATTACCTATTTAACCCGTGCTGCGGTATCGGCTAGCCATAATCACTTTCATGATTTAGGTCGCCAAGTGCTACTTATGTTAGTGATTGTCTGTATTTTTACTTGGCAATTAGGCCGAGGATTAAAGCGCTGGCAAGTAAATCGTTATATACAAAAAACGTCTGAGCATGAATCATAAAGCTGCTCAGCTAATTGAAATTTATCGCTATTTTGTTTTAAACCATAAAGCGCATCAAATACGTTAGGAATATGCAGTGGGGTATTTACCTCCCCTTGATAGCCACTTAGCGGCATTGAAGGTGAGTCAGTTTCAAGCACCAAATGCTGCGGCTCAAGCTTTGCTATAACTGCACGTGTTTTAGCTGCACGCTCGTAAGTTATAACCCCACCGACTCCAAGTTTAAAACCCTGCTTTATATAATAGTGCGCTTGTTGAATTGAGCCTGAAAAAGCATGGATCACACCGCCGTTTTTTGGCCTACAACGCTTAAACGACTGCGCAATTAAATCATGGCTTTGCCTGTGATGAACAATTAGCGGTAAATCAAGCTCATTAGCAAGCGCTGTTTGCTGCTCAAACAAAAAGGTTTGTTTTTCAAGATTTTCGATACTGCGATCGAGACCGCACTCACCAATAGCCACCAGCTGTGCTTTATTTGCTTTAGCAAAATTAAATAATGACTCTAAATGTGATTGTTGGTGTTGCTCTAAAAAGTAAGGATGCAGCCCTGCCGCTATGCTGACTTGTGGGTAGGTTGCTTTAAACCCTAGTAGGTTTTGAGATTGCGCCAAGCTAATACCTGGCACAATAAATTGGCTAACGCCCTTTGCTACACAGGCATTAATAAGTGATTCGCGGTTTGCGTCAAACTCACTAAAATCAAGATGGCAATGCGAGTCTATAAACTTCAAAAAACTAGCCCACTACGGATTTAAGCGCGTTATTTGCCAGCTATTATCGGCCTGACGCTGATACATAAAGCGATCATGTAGACGGTGCGCTCCGCCCTGCCAAAACTCGATTTTTTGCGGCACAACACAATATCCGCCCCAAAAATCAGGAAGTGGTATTTCACCTTTGGCAAACTTGTTTTTCATATTGGCAAAGGTTTCCATTAACACTTTGCGCGACGACACCGGGCGGCTTTGTTGCGACGCCCAAGCGGCTAATTGACTTTCTTTTGGACGTGATAAAAAGTACTTAGCCACGGCTGACGTTGGAAGCGGCTGCGCCTCACCATACACAATCACTTGGCGCTCCATGTGGTGCCATGGAAAGTGCAAGGAAATTTTATTATTGCCTTTAAGCTCTTGTGCTTTTCGTGAACCGGTATTAGTAAAAAACACAAAACCGTTATCATCTAAATGCTTTAGCAGCACAATACGCTGTGAGGGCTGACCAGTGTCATCAACCGTAGCGACCACCATTGCTGTAGGGTCGGGTAAATTACTGGCAACAGCATGCTCAAGCCAGGTCTCAAACTGCTTAAACGGATCATCAAGCAAGTTGTCTTCACTGAGCGCATCTTGCAGGTATTCACGACGGATGTCTTCGAGTTTCATAAACAAATCCTTCTAAAGAGCTATCAGCTACAAAATTAATGCACCTATAGGAGAGGTCAAGTATTAACACCTAACATTATCTGCAAGTGTAGAAGTGCTAGCAAGGAGGTAAAACTATTTATGTCAAGGAGCATACGGTTTGTATGTGACTTAGGCTAAATAGTTTTACCAACGCAGCTAAAGCGAACTACACGCAGCAGACGTTCACCTAAGTAGTTTAGCCTAAGACAAGGCATTCACCCCTACTTATCCCTATGAGCATACGTAGTTGTATGTGATTAGGGTCAACTATTTAGTGCCAAGCTTCGCATCTGCAAGTGTAGAAGTGCTGACAAGGCGAAGTGCTTTTTTACGCCAAAGAGCATACGTTTTTGTATGTGACTTAGGCTAAAAAAGCACGACAACGCAGTCAAAGCGAACTACACGCAGCAGATTACATTTGCTCCATGACTTCGATGCCTAACAGATCTAAACCCGTTTTTAGCGTATCTGCCACTAAATTACACAGCACTAAACGGCTATCACGTACGCTTGGCTCTACCCCTTCTTTAAGTACTGGGCAAGCTTCATAGAATGTCATGTATAAACTAGCTAATTCGTATAAGTAACCACATAATACGTGCGGTGTGGCTTCATTGATCATCAGATCAAGGACTTCTTCTAACTGTAATAATTTAAGCGCGAGGGTTTTCTCTTGCGGCTCAATAATACTTACATCGGCTTTTAAGCTTACAGCATCAACGCCAAATTTACGGAAAATACTGCGAACACGCGTATAAGCATATTGTAAGTAAGGGGCTGTTGCGCCTTCAAAGCTTAGCATGCTGTCCCAGTTGAAGATGTAATCGCTGGTACGGTGCTTAGAAAGGTCAGCATATTTAACTGCGCCAATACCTACTTTACGCGCAATTTCACTGCGCTCATGTTCTGATAAGTCAGATTCACGCTCTGCAAGTTTTGTTGCTGCACGGCTAATCGACTCTTCAAGTAAATCAGCAAGTTTTACTGTACCACCTGTACGAGTTTTAAATGGTTTACCATCAGCGCCCATCATGGTGCCAAATGGACAAAACTCATAGCTTGTTTCATCACGTAATAAACCGGCTTTACGCGCAGTTAGCTCTACTTGATTAAAGTGAAGACTCTGGCGTGCATCAACAAATATTAAAATACGATCTGCGCCTAGTTTGTTGGAACGGTAATCACACGCTGCTAAGTCGGTAGTTGCATATAAAAACCCGCCACCTGATTTTTGCACGATAAACGCCGATGGCTCACCATCTTTATTGGCAAGTTCATCTAAAAATACGACTTGTGCGCCTTGCGACTCTACAGCTATGTTTTTATCTTTTAATAAGCTAATAATATCGTTAAGCTCACTGTTGTAAGCACTTTCTGCCATAATATCGTCTTGCGTAAGTGTTACGTTTAGACGCTTGTAAACTTCTTCAGAGTGCTTTACAGACGTGGCGATGAATAACTTCCACAGTTTTTCACAGTGTGCATCGCCACCTTGTAATTTAACAACGTAATCACGGGCTTTATCAGCAAAGCCTTCTTCATCGTCAAAACGTTTTTTCGCATCACGGTAGAAGGTTTCTAAATCAGCAAGCGCTACCGACTCTAAGTCTACGCCTTGGCTAATTTGATCTTCTAAATGCGCAATTAGCATACCAAACTGTGTGCCCCAATCGCCCATGTGGTTTTGGCGAATGACTTTATCGCCTCTAAATTCAAGCGCACGTACAATGGCATCACCGATAATGGTTGAACGCAAATGGCCTACGTGCATTTCTTTTGCAAGGTTAGGCGATGAATAATCTACCACAACAGTTTGCGGTTCAGCGTGCTCGTTTACAGACAGTTTTGCATCGCTATTTGCTGCTTTTACACTGTTGGCCAAAAACTCAGGCTTTAAATGAATATTAATAAAACCTGGGCCGGCAATTTCTGTTTTTTCTGCAATGTCAGTTACATCTAGATTATCAATAATTTTTTGTGCAAGCTCGCGTGGGTTGCTTTTCATTTTTTTAGCGGCGCCCATTGCACCATTAATTTGATAATCACCAAATTGTGGACGTGTGCTTTGTGTAACTGCTGGGTTTGTGTCTTCAGGCAAGCCTGCTGCAATCATAGCGGCAATGGCTTTTTCTACTAAGATAGTACGAATGTTCATTATATTATTTACCTTTGTAAGCCCGCTAAAGCAGGCTTTCAGTTAACTTTAGTCAGTCAATTCTAGTTTTCGCGCGTATGGCTAAATGTTACGTCTGGGTAACGTTCTACCGATAGATTAAGGTTTACACGGCTCGGCGCTATGTAAGTTAAGTTATCGCCACCATCGAGTGCTAGGTTGCTTTCGCACTTGCGTTTAAACTCTTCAAACTTTTTAACATCATCACAGTGTACCCAACGCGCAGTATTTACGTTTACGCCTTCATAAATTGCATCTACGTTGTACTCTGCTTTTAAACGCGCTACAACCACGTCAAACTGAAGCACACCTACCGCGCCCACAATCAAATCGTTATTAATAAGTGGTCTAAATACCTGAACTGCGCCCTCTTCAGATAGCTGTACTAAGCCCTTTAATAACTGCTTTTGTTTAAGCGGATCTTTTAATCGAATACGACGAAATAGCTCAGGGGCAAAGTTAGGAATGCCACTAAATTTTAGCTTTTCGCCTTGCGTAAAGGTATCACCAATTTGGATTGTGCCGTGGTTGTGTAAACCAATAATGTCGCCCGCGTATGCATCAGCTGCGCGCTCACGATCGCCTGCCATAAAGGTTACCGCATCAGAAATGCTTATTTGTTTACCTATACGCACATGGTTCATTTTCATGCCTTGGCTGTATTTACCCGATACAATACGCATGAAGGCAATGCGGTCGCGGTGTTTAGGGTCCATATTGGCCTGAATTTTAAACACAAAGCCGGTAAAATTTTCTTCTGTTGCAACAACTTGGCGATCATCTGTTTCGCGCGGCAATGGTGTTGGTGCCCACTGCGTTAAACCATCAAGTACATGGTCTACACCAAAGTTACCAAGGGCTGTACCAAAGTACACAGGCGATAACTCACCCGCTAAAAACAGCTCAAGATCAAACTCGTTAGAGGCACCTATTACTAGCTCCAGTTCTTCACGTAATTGTTCAGCGAGCTCTTCACCAATGGCAGTATCAAGCTCTGGGTTGTCAAGGCCTTTAACTGTACGTACTTCTTGAATAGTATGACCTTGGCCTGTTTTGTATAAAATCGCCTCGTCATTATGAATGTGGTAAACACCTTTAAACTCTTTACCACAACCAATTGGCCACGTAATAGGCGCACAAGCAATATTTAGCTCTGTTTCTACTTCATCTAGTAGCTCCATTGGGTCACGAATATCACGGTCACACTTATTCATAAAGGTAACAATAGGCGTGGTTCGTAGACGGGTAACTTCCATTAGTTTACGGGTACGGTCTTCTACACCTTTGGCGGCATCAATAACCATTAAACACGAGTCTACCGCGGTCAATGTACGGTAAGTATCTTCTGAGAAGTCCTCGTGCCCAGGGGTATCAAGTAAATTAACTAGCGCATTGTTATATGGAAACTGCATTACAGAAGTAGTAACCGATATACCACGCTCTTTTTCCATTTCCATCCAGTCAGACTTTGCATGTTGATTAGAGCCACGGCCTTTTACAGTACCGGCTTTTTGAATCGCTTGTCCGAACAAAAGTACTTTTTCGGTGATGGTTGTTTTACCAGCATCCGGATGCGAGATGATAGCAAAGGTCCTTCGCTTATTGATTTCATTAAGAAAATCTTGGTTTGCCATGTATAAATTCTTTTAGTTTGTACACGGATTTGTACACACTTTTGGAAGTACTCTCTTTCAGTTCTTCGCTTGTCAAATCCGTTATGTTAATCGTAATTGGACGCTATTTTCGCTGATCTTGACTTTATAAACAATCAATGGTTATCAAATCGGTTACCATTTACTCTCAGCGTGCGCCAATGCTCAGTTGTAGCTGTTTGCAATCGTTGCTTCTTCAGCTCATGAACAACTGTGGCTAAACCACAAATTCCTTCGCTACCAAAAATCGATGATAGCTTGTCGTACTACACCAATGATAGTGCAGTTGCCGTTGATCGGTATTGCAGGGTATTGGGGGTTCAAAGGTTTTAGGTACTTCTGTTCACCGTCAATGACCAACTGCTTAAAGGTTGCTTCTTTCGAATCATCCAAACGCGCAACAACCAATGAACCTGAAGTGCAAGGTAACTCAGGATCAACAACGATCACTGCCCCCTCAGGTATGGATTTTTTCCCGCTTGGACTTTCCATACTGTCGCCTTTTACGCGAAGTGCGAAACAACCCTCATGTGCTTTTCCAGTGACTTCACGCCACTCTTCAGCATCTTCATGGGCAAATCCCTCCGCTATTTCAGTCCAATCACCGGCCTGAACCCAGTTAATGAGAGGAATTCTTCCCTTAATGTCAGGCCCAACTTCTACATTACCGACCCCCAAGCCAATCTCGCCATCACCTGTGGCGAGCCAATGAGCATTCACGCGAAGCGCCTCCGCGATCTGCATGGTGTAACGAGACCTAGCCGATTTACCAGAGCAAATCTGGCTGATCGACTGCTGTTTGATACCAATGCGACGAGCCAACTCAGACTGAGTCACCCCAGTAAGCTGCAAGGCATGGTTTAGTCGTTCGGATAAAGTTTTCATAAGCCCGTATTCTACAAATAAAACTGTAGCCTTTCAACAATTTTAACTGTTGACCAATCTACAGTTTAAACTGTAACACTCGATCTTGTAACAGTTATTATTGTAACAGGTGACGGTATGGAAGTGTTCAACATGTTCTTAGATTGTGAAACCGCTCGATATAAAAAAATATATCGGCACAATGACCGACAGCACTCATGCTCCCCAAAAGCGCCATAAACTGTCAGGTACTGCATCCAAGCTGCTGCGCCTTCAGCAAAGGTTAGCCCTGCTGGTTTGAGTGCTACATATTCACTTGGTACGACAATCTCTTCTGCGTAGCAGCCATTCTGAGAAAGCCCCATCTGAGGGACAATACAAACCTCTTCCCCAAGGCGTAAATGATTTACCTCTTCCCCGACTTCAATGACTACCCCGGATGCTTCATAGCCGATTCGTAAAGGGAAGTCGGCCTTTTCTATAGTGGCCTCGCCTAAACATGGCATCAGCACGATTGAGCCTAACAACTTTGACCGCAATACGTACATCAGTGGCCTGCAAACTTGGACTCGCCAGCGAGTCAATAGTTAATAGTTAATACCTCGGGACCACCTAATTCATGGAAACGAACAGTTCGAATTAGTTTTCTTGGGCTCTTATGCATTCTCAACAATAATCTTTTAAGCGGAGTCAAGCTTTCAGAGAGTTAATTGTTTTTAATATTCTCACTTCGTTCCGATGTATAGGGCGGTATAGAGTATGTACCCACAACATGTGCTACTAAATCACTCACCCCCTCAGAGTACAGAGAAACCTCCCCAACCACGAGAGTACGGCCGACTTTTATCAGAGAACATTCCGCAATGATTCGCTCATTTGCCGATGGCTTACGTAAGAAGTTGATGTTAAGGCTAGTTGTTACTGCCAATGGCACGATGCCAATTTTACCAAGTATCGCCACATAAAGTGCCACATCAGCCACACTCATTAAAACAGGCCCCGAAACCGTTCCGCCAGGACGTAATTCATCCTGACCTACATGATGAGATACAGTCGCTCCACCGTTGCCCACTGCTTCCACAACGCATTTGCTTTGTGGAAACTCCGATTTCATGAAAGCGATAACTTCTTCTTTTGTAGCTGTCATTGAGACTCCTTAAATATTTATTCACGTTTATAGGCACCTGGTGAAGCGTTGCTCCAAGACTTCTATACCCCTTTGTGAGCCTAGCTTCTCTTCCACCAATGCAAAGCCCTGACTTTCGTAAAGATATCGAGCTGCATTAAGCCCTGAAAAAGTCCATAAGTTGATTTGGACGAAACCCTGAGCATCGGCAAAAGCTAATGCAGAATTGAGAAGCTGTTTACCTAGTCCGAAACTTCTTAAAGAGTCGTCCACAATGAACCATCGTAAATGTGCTCGATTATGCCCAAGATCTTCACCATCAATGGCAACAGAAGCTGGAATTTTATCGTCCCGTTTGATCGTCCAAATCTCATTGCTTGGGTTATCAAGCCTTCCAATAAATTCCGCCATGCTACTCGCCACTGAACATGCAAATTCCCGACCAAACTCAGCCACTGTCGCGTAATAATGGGCATGCATCTGCGTAACACATGCAATCAAAATGAATGTCCCTAATCTGATCGTAAGATTCTGATTTAGTTCATTCGATTTCCGCAACAAAGCCCACGCTAATTATTATCAGGCACTGACTGAGTTGAGAGACCAGCGGAAGCTACGAACTGTTAATCAAGTTCGACCACTATTTTACCAATCTGCTGATTGGACTCCAGATAGTGATGCGCTGCTACTATCTCTTCAAATTTAAAGCTTCGATCAATGACAGGCTTGAGTGTTCCTTCGGATAAACCCGAGAGGATAAATTGCTTAGCTCTGCGAAAACGCTCGATGTCTTTTATAACTTCAGTAAACACATACCCCCTAACTGTCAGACTTTTACGAAGTGCTATTTTTAAGGGAAAAGGAGTCATTTCGGGACTTAATGCTCCGTGTACTATTATTGTTCCTTCAGGGCTCATTGCTTCAGCAATTTCAGCTATCTGCGGCCCACCGACAGCATCAAATGCGACTTTTAAATTGTTTGCTCCCAAGATGCTTCTCAAGCTATCCAGTAGCGGTTCTTCTTGGGTTGCAATCACATGGGCCCGCGCCAGCCTTGAGCACAGCAGCCTTTTTAGCTCCTGTTAGAGTTGTAGCGATAGGGATACCCCCCAGAGAATTCACAATTTGAATCGCAGCCAATCCAACACTGCTCGATGCGGCGGTTATCAGTACTGCATCGCCTTTTTGCACGTTAGCAATTTCGACCAAAGCGCCATAAGCTGTCAGGTACTGCATCCAAGCTGCTGCGCCTTCAGCAAAGGTTAGCCCTGCTGGTTTAAGTGCCACATATTCACTTGGTACGACAATCTCTTCTGCGTAGCAGCCATTCTGAGAAAGCCCCATCTGAGGGACAATACAAACCTCGTCCCCAAGGCGTAAATGATTTACCTCTTCCCCGACTTCAATGACTATCCCGGATGCTTCATAGCCAATTCGCGAAGGGAAGTCAGCCTTTTCTATATAGCTGCCTCGCCTAAACATGGCATCAGCACGATTGAGCCCAACAACTTTGACCGCAATACGTACATCAGTGGCCTGCAAACTTGGACTCGCGATCGAGTCAATAGTTAATACCTCGGGGCCACCTAATTCATGGAAACGAACAGTTCGAATTAGTTTTCTTGGGCTCATATGCATCCTCAACAATGACTTTTTAAGTAATTACAACAAAGACTTTTTAAGCAATTACATCAATAACTACTTTACCCATGGATCCCAACTCTACGGCATTATGTGCATCCATTGCCGTGTCTAGGGAAAAGCGTAACGGATCGAGTAGTGGCTTAATTTGTCCAGCTTCAACAAGAGCCGTAATTTGCCGCAGAATGTCACCATGATGTTCGCGCCCCTCTCCGCTGAGCTGTGGATGTAACACAAAAATCGCTGACAATGTTGCAGAGCGTAATGACGACGGTGCCAGGTTATGTGAGCTGAATGCTGCACAGCTTAAAATATGTCCATAATGTGCAATGATACCTAATGAGGCTTCGAGTACAGAGCCACCGACAGTGTCGTAAATGATATCGAATCCTTTACCTTGGGTGTATGCGTCCACGTACTCAGCAGGGCTTGCAGTGTGATAATCAATTGGCGTGGCACCAAGCGCCTTGAGCAGTTCTTGTTTTCCAGTCGATGCAGTGGCATAAACGTCGGCACCTAAGGCCTTAGCAATTTGCACAGCTACATGTCCAACTCCGCCAGCTCCACCTTGGATAAGGACTTTCTGGCCCGCTTTGACATTCGTCTTGTCAACCAAACCTTCCCAAGCGGTAAGTGCAACCAGAGGTAAAGCCGCAGCTTCACGCATGGACAAATTTTTCGGTTTAAGAGCAAGTAACTCAGCATCTACGTTGGCATATTCAGCCAATGATCCTTGCAATCCTCGCACTCCGCCAGTCAGACCATAAACTGCATCGCCTACTGCAAAGTCGGTGACGCCGTCGCCGATAGCAACAATTTCTCCAGCTAAATCGGTGCCAAGTACTGCGGGTAATTCCGGCATGGCATAAGGAGCGATACCTTGGCGGATCTTGTAATCAATAGGATTGACGCCACTTGCAAATATTTTTACTTGCACCTGACCTGCTGATGGAGAGGGTAAGTTAATCAGGGCATCCCGGAATACTGTACCCTCTTCATAGCTATCTAATACCAAAGCACGCATTTGTCTGTTTAACGCTGTCATCAATAACCTCACAAACTGAATATTCAGCGGGTGGTTAAATCACCCGCTGGTTAATAGGTCTTTTATTAAACGAATTAAAACTCTTGAACAGTTGGGCGCAGAACAATCTCGTTTATATCCACATCCGCAGGCTGCTCAATTGCGTATGCGATAGCACGAGCAACAGAGTCAGATGGAATTTCATTTTGCTGATAAAAATCTTTTACAAAGGCTGCACCCTGAGTATCTGAGCTTCCATGTTTTAAATCAGATTCGACTGCACCTGGTGAAATGATTGTTGAACGAATTTTACCCCCAACTTCATGGCGCAAGCCTTCGGCAATAGCGCGAACAGCGAATTTGGTTCCGCTATAAACCGTGCCGCCGGGACTGAATACTTTGATACCCGCTACGGATGAAATATTGATAAAGTGGCCTGTTCCCTGAGCCTGAAAGATCGGAAGCGCTGCGGCTACTCCATACAGCAGACCTTTAACGTTGATGTCAATCATGCGATCCCATTCGTCAACTCGAGTCTCAGCTAACGGTGCAATCGCCATTAACCCTGCATTATTGATAACCACATCAACTTTACCGAAGCGCTCTTGTGCAAGATTTACAAGGGCTTTCACTTCGTCCTGGCGAGTCACATCTGTCGCTTGAACCGCAACTTTTCCGCCCGCTGCGCGTATGTCAGCAGCAATAGCTTCAAGCTTCTCGATACGGCGGGCACCTAACACTACTGACGCACCAAGACTAGCCAGATATCTTGCTGTTGTTTCGCCTAAACCGCTGCTACCACCGGTGATAACAACGACTTTACTGCTGATGTTGTTTGCTAAAACACTGCTCATAGTTAATATCCTCAAATCAGTTGAATGAATGACTCTGTCTAAATAACAAACAAATTATCACTTACCCTCAGAAATTAATAAATGGAAAAGTTTTAATTTCACAATTCCTAAAAATGGAATAGTATTAATGTATTCATATCAAAACTGAATGTGACTGTGATGCTTAACAGATTAGAAATGCTCCGGATATTTTGTACTGCTGCTGAGTCTAGCAGCTTTAAAGAAGCGGCTAACCGTCTGGGAATTTCTCCTCAGGCAGTGACACGAGCAGTGAAGGAGTTAGAGCGATTGCAAGGGGAGCTTTTATTTCATCGAAATACTCGACACATACAAGTGACCCTAGTTGGAGAAAAATTTGCTGTGATAGCAAAAGAACGCCTGCGCGCTGTAGATGAATTGTTTCAAACAAGCGCCCCTAACTCGGGTAATGAATTACAAGGGCGGGTTCGTATCGCAGCGCCTGTTGGTTTTGGTCATAAATGCTTAATGCCAGTATTACTGGAACTCTCAACAATACATCCTCAACTGGATATAGACCTGACACTCAGTGACGAGCGCGTGGATGTAGTTGACGAAAAAATAGATATTGGGATTCGTATCGGCTTCATGAGAGATAGTCGATTTATTGCCCGCCAGCTCACCAAAATTAATATGTATGTCGTGGCTTCGCGTGAGTTAATAAATAAAGTGGGAAAGCCTGCGTCTATTGAAGATCTAAACCACTTGCCGGCTACAGGGTTAGTAGATCGCAATACGGGAAAGCTTTGGCCATGGATTTTTTCCATGGACAGACAGTGGACCCCATCCATAACACGTTTTCGAAGTGCCGACACCGAAGCTGAATTAATGGCTATACAAAATGGACTGGGGTTTGCTCAAATTCCTGACTTTTTGGTCCAAGACTTATTACGCCAAGAGAAACTGGTGAGAGTGTTAGAAGAGGCCGAGCCTGTGCCTTGGGATTTATATATTTATCGCCCTCAACGTGGTCCAGTACCACCACGTATTCGATTGGTTTTTGATCACTTGGTGTCAAGATTGAGTGGCCGCTAATGGCACATAAGTAATATTCATAAAGTGCGAATACTACATTAGCTCACTTTACTGCAAAAACCGTAACCAATGTCTTCATTGAGTCACCAGGAATCATAACAAAGTGCATTTTGCTACCAACATGCTGCCATGTTCTGAATCGTCGGAACAGGATTCACATCAAATGCGCCTGCCAAGCCCTGAACTTACTTGTTTTTCGCGAACGGACAAGAAGAGCTTGCCACAAACGGCTTTGATACCACTATTGAGCCATCACTTTGTAAGATGTTAGAAAAGGGGTTACCTGGTGCGCTACTGCTGTCATCTGCATTCTCCTGAAAATCAATGTAAAGCTATCATCGCCTGATTCATCACTTGTTGATGGTCAGAAAGATGCATGATTTGTTCAGAAGATCAGCCTTATCAAGACACCGGTATCATTGTGCGGTTTACCAAATTTCCAGTTTACGGCGAAAAGCGCCGTAAAATCGCATAAGGTTAAACCATCTTTATCGATATGTATGCTTTAGCTACTAGTAATTCAACGTAGCGGTATGCTTCGTAAGTGCGTTTCGATGGCTTCAATCACTGTCTTAGTGAGGGGTAAATGCGCTTTTTCTTTCGCCCATATCTCATGGAAGCCTGCTACGGTTTGCTTTGCGGTATCTAACACCAACTTTTCTGGTAACATGGCTTTAGCCGCGAAGTGTGATAATTCATCCAACGTGAAATCGCTGAATTTCTTGCTACGGCTCACCTTAAGCGATGCACTATCATCGGGGATATAAGGAATGGTTGAAACAAAGTCATAAGCAGGTGCAATAGACGCGGTGCGCTTATCTTTGTAGATCACAGACCAATTCTTCAAATGCATATCAGCATTACCAATTAGAGTATTGAACACCAATCGGCGAGTAAATTCAGCAATGTCTTCGTCTTGCCCTTCAATACCGATAACATGAGCAATATTGCGCATACTGGCTTTTTTGTATTTATCTTGAGGATAAACACCAAACACTTGCGCAAAGTCTTCAATGTGAACAGCTTGACCATCTGCACGGTCAAAACGCTTAATCACAAACGCACTGTCACCAAATTTGCCAATGCCATTGGGGATATTAGCAATCCGATTAATGGGGAGTAGCTGCGTTTCTGGCACGTCCATTCCCAACATTCGAGCCAGTTCCATCATCGAATATTCATTTTCTGGCACAGCTTCAAACCGAGACGACGGTAATTTTACAATCCAAGAGCCACCTTGACCGGTTGCTGGGATCGTCAAACCGCCATTTGCCTGCTGCACAGCTGAAAACTTCAACTGCACTCCCGCCAATGAAAAACGCATTGGCTCATCTGTTTTCGTTTCATCTTCTATGTCTTGATGCACACTAGGTGGTAAAGCTTCACCATCCGCAGGCACAACCGTGATTGCGCCTGCCAAATCCTGTCCCAGTACCCACAATAGAAAAAACTCCCGCGCTGGATTTACACCGGCACGCTCTGCCAGGTAATTTCGCATGGTTTCTTCTGGCAAAAGGTTAGAGAAAAACGGGGTTAACTTGGTTTGGGTCGGTTTGAAGCTAGTCAGCAAGCCACCTAGCGAATCTTTAAAGCCAAGCCCTAACACAGGCCGTGATTCGTCATTAATGTACGAATCCATAAAGGAAAAAATCGTTCTGTCATTGCCCACGTTGGTGATCGTTGCAATGGGTTCACCGTAAAGCAAAACGTTGAGCGTAGAGACATGGTTAGTCATCGTCGTCTTCCTCTAACTGATAGGCGGGCGACATTGGCTCACCCTCGTCGCTGATGCCGTTAATACCTTGTCCACTTCGAATGATCGACTTGATGGCAGGTACAGATTTTTTAGGCGCAACCAATAGCTCTAGGTCTAGTACACGGGCAAGTGCAATCAAACTGGATATTCTTAAATCAACACTGCCAGACTCGATTTTCGAAATATGGCTTTGAGGCACCCCCGAACGAGCACTTAACTCTCTCTGGCTAAACCCCTTTCGTACCCGAGCTTCTCGAAGACTTTCTAGTATCTGCTCTGTTACATAGCTCATTACGATACGCCTTAATGCATCACTTAAGAATAATTATATACAAAAACATATCAAAGTAACTCAAATAACACAAATTCGATTAGCCATTACATATCAAAAGCCATGAACTGATACATAATTATATATAAGTAGAAGGAGATTTTTGTCATCGACAAAAGAGCGATACTCTCGCTGATAATCGCGAACTGACGCATCAAACTCCCTAAGTACTTTTGTCGCTCAGCTCATATACAGCAAGGTCTAAAGAAGAACTCGCGTCAACCCCAGTAACGACAAGGCCTACAGCCAGGTTTGTGTCATGGAATTTTCGCCAAAGACCTCTAAAACGGAATTTGTACTCAAGTTTGTACACACTTCCCGAGGTTACGCTTGAACATCATTGAAAAGCAAAGAAACGAGAAAAAGACAAAAAGCCTTTAAATTCAGTACGTAGAGATGTGATTGTGGTGTGCAATGAAAGGTGGTTTTAAGCGTTGAAAGGCTGGGCGGCATCAGGATGCGAGATGATCGCAAAGGTACGGCGTTTATTAATTTCGCTAAGGAGATTTTGGTCTGCCATTAAAAAGGCTCTTTTTGTTGATATACGGATGTATTTGTATTTTAGTATGCTGAGCTTTCAAGGCTAAAAACAAGCTAACCTAGAAAGCGCAACATACCCCAACAAGAACCCAAATTAGCTCTTGTGACGCTATCCGTAAAGTTAATCGTAATTGAAGACTACCTTCGCTGATCTTGGCGCTATAAACAATCAATGGTTAGTTATTAACGGATCTTTTTTAAGTTTGGTGTTTTCAGCGATTATTAACAATAACGCTATAAATTGCCCACTAACTTAACACCAAGCTTGAGTAATAGTGCTGTAAATCATACTATTGGTCGATTAAATGGAGGATTTGATGTTGGGTAATGAAAACCAGTAAGCTAAGTATTCGATTATTATGGTATATAACTCCACTGGTTATACTGCCGTTGTTATTTTTAGGTGGGTTTACGCTCACTAATGTAACTAACTCTACGCAAAAACAAGCTGACTTGATCATGAGTCGCTTTGTAGAGCAACAACAGCAAAAAGTATTCAACTATATAGACTCTTTTCATGCAACGGCTAAGTTACTCTCTGCCTCACCGGTACTAAGTGACTTTTTAGCTAAAGGTTTATTTGAAGACGCCAGCTATACCTATCGCCTTGGCGCGTTAATGGATGTATTTGCCAGTTACAGTGAAGCCTACCCTGATATTATTAGTATTAATTTAGTCTCAAAAACCGGTGAAAGTGATGCCTATTACTCCAGTAATTTAACTGTCGCGCCAAAGTCTTATCCGTTTTTTGATCAAGTTAAACAAAGTAATTTAAGCCAGCAGCAGTTTATGGTGCAAAAAGAAGATGGCACCACCAACTTATATTTTGTGCAACGCATATACAGCGTTGACTACTATTTAAAACGCCCACAACAACTTGGTTTTATTGTCCTTAAGGTCGAACCTTCGATTTTAAACACCAGTATTTTAGAAGCCCCTTATAACAATACCTTAAATTTACTACTCGCCAATGATGGTAAAATTTTATTTAGCTCTGATTATAAAATGCGTGGCCACTATGTTAGTGAGTATGAACTTAATAAAATTAATGACCTAGCTGATATTGGCAGCTTATCAACCATTGAGTTTTCGAGCGTTGATAAAGTAGAACGATTGATTTTTGCAGCCCAAATGAGTGGCGGCTACTATTATGTGTCGACCATTCCTAAAGCGGTACTGTATCAATCAGGTAAAGCAATTAGTGTCATCACCGGGCTAATTGTAATTATTTCTGTGATCACCCTACCGATCTTAATTTTTATTGTGGTACGCAATTTACTGCTTAACCCAATTGAATTACTAGGTGAAGCAAGTCATCGCGTTGGTGATGGCGACCTCTCAGTCACACTGCCTGCTTATACTACCGATGAGGTAGGCATACTGTTTAACGACTTTAATCACATGATTAACCAAATTAAGCATTATCAGCAGCAACTAGAAGAATATAAGCATCATTTAGAAGATAAAGTAGAGAGTCGTACTAAGGCACTTGAATCAATGAATAGTAAGCTTGAAACCGCCATCGCCCAAGCAGAACAAGCAAACCAGCTTAAGAGCCGCTTTTTAGCCAATATGAGTCATGAAATTCGCACTCCGCTTACAGCTATTATGGGATTTACAGAGCAACTACTGCATAGCGAAAAAGCAACCAATGACAAACATCATTTAGGCACTATTCTACGTAATTCAAAACATTTGTTAGAGCTTATTAATAACATTCTCGATCTTTCAAAAATTGAAGCCGAAAAACTGGCGGTTGAGCAAACGCCGTTAAATGTTGTACAACTTATTCATGATGTTGAATCAATCATTAAACCTTTAGCGCAAGAGAAACAGCTGTCATTTACGATCAATTATTCGCTACCTTTGCCGCATACCATAAATAGTGACGTTACTCGTTTAAAACAAATACTGATTAATATTGCCAGTAACGCAGTTAAATTTACTGAGCAAGGCCAAGTAACAATTACGGCAAAGTTTCAAGCACCAAAAATTCTTACATTTATAGTTGAAGACACCGGTATAGGCATGTCGGCAAACCAAATAAGTCGATTATTTACGCCATTTGAACAAGCTGATGCCACAACCACACGCCGATTTGGTGGTACAGGATTAGGGCTATGTATTTCAAAAAATTTGGCTCAACTGCTCGGTGGCGATGTCAGCGTAACCAGTGAAGTGGGTGTGGGTAGTTGCTTTACTATCGATATAGATTGCCATTTAGGTAATGGGCTTAGTAGTAACCTTTTTTTGACTGAACACTCTCAGCTATCACCCGAAAAAGACCCGCAACTTTCTTTTGCAACCAATAACTTTGATGCGCATATTTTAGTGGCAGAAGATAACCCCGATAATCAGTTGCTGATAAAATTACTCCTTCAAACATGGGGGTTAGAGCCTGATATAGCCAATAATGGCGCACAAGCAGTAGAAATGGCACTAGTGAACGACTATCAGCTTATAATCATGGATATGCAAATGCCGGTTATGGGCGGCTTAGAAGCAACTAAAATGCTCAGAGATGCCGCCTACGATGGCCCAATTATCGCCCTGACCGCAAATGTCATGAACCATGATATAGATACTTACCTTAAAGCAGGCTGTAACAAAGCGCTGGCTAAACCCATTGATAAAGACGCACTAGAAAATGTATTAGTCAGCTATTTACACCTTGAACGCGATAATCAAAATAAGTGGGATAGCTTATTAAAAAGTGAGAAATTTCAGCAAATAAATGCTAATTATTTGGCAAGTTTACCTGATTACTTAAAGCAGATAAAAACCCTTTATAACAACCAAGATTGCGAAACACTACGCGCACTTGCCCACAGTATTAAGGGCAGTGCTGGTTGCTTTAACTTTGATGATATTTACCATAGCGCATCAGCGCTTGAGCAAAGTTTAAAAGGCAATGATATGACTCAAAGAGAAAAACGCGTTGTAGAACTCATTACAGCAATAGAACAAGCCATCGCTAATAAGTAATCATTAAAAATTTAAACCCAGTGCCATGCCCATTAAAATCGCATCTTCAAAGCCATTTTTATTGGGCGCATCGCTGGGGTAATAATTTTTACGCACAGACATTTCAGTAAAGCCTGCGCGTTCATACAAAGCAATCGCCCGCGTATTAGACTCTCTCACTTCTAAAAATAAGTTTTCGGCACTATGTTGCTCGCCATACGCTATAAACTGCGTTAATAACTGCTTAGCAAACCCTCGTCCCTGAAAGCTCGGGGCGACACAAATGTCCATTAAGGTAAAATCGGGCCCTGCTTTTTCACCAATGTAAAAGCCTATCATTTGCTCATCATCGAACGCAGCTAAATTAAAATAGCGGCCCTGCAAACACGACTGCATTGTTTTTAACGTCCAAGGGTGTGTATGACAGGCATTTTCAATGGCCATCAGCTCATTGATATTATCATCACTAACCGACTTAAAGTGTATCAAGGTGTTCACTCATTAAAGCCCATAACGCACGTTTTTGCGCACAGGTTAGGTTTGAATCAGGCAGGCCTAATTGTTGCTCACTAAACTCAATGATTGGCGATTTAACAATTGAGTTTATTGTTACAGGCGCAAAGGCACGCTCAATATCATTTTTTAATGTATCACAGAGTATTAACGATGAAGTCGCTGACAACTCAGCTTGAGCTGGGCGAAAGTGTTGATTAAGTTCAAGCTTTTCTATACCAAAAACAGATGCGTAACGTGAATGCATAACAACTCGATGGATTAGTAAGAGAATAATATAGGAAGTAATCAAAACAATGTAAAGAAGAGATGGCAGGGGCGGAGAGATTCGAACTCCCAACCGTCGGTTTTGGAGACCGCTGTTCTACCAATTGGAACTACGCCCCTGCAATGACGATGAATTATAAAGACCTTTTGACAAAGGTAAAGTAAAAAATCAACTTTTTGGTTTGTTTGCTTTTTAAATAAACAAAACGGCGAATTAGCATGCTAATTCGCCGTTAGTTATTACGAAATTACAGTAACTGGAGGATTATTCCCATTCGATAGTGGCAGGTGGTTTACCTGAAATATCGTAAACAACACGAGAGATACCGTCGATTTCGTTAATGATACGGTTTGAAACCACACCTAAGAATTCATACGGTAAATGTGACCAACGCGCAGTCATAAAGTCGATGGTTTCTACACAACGAAGTGAAACAACCCAATCATACTTACGTGCATCGCCCATAACCCCTACCGACTTAACCGGTAAGAATACAGTAAACGCTTGGCTTACTTTATGATAAAGCTCTGCTTTGTGAAGCTCTTCAATGAAGATAGCATCAGCGCGGCGGAGTAAGTCACAGTACTCTTTTTTGATTTCGCCAAGTACACGCACACCTAAACCTGGCCCTGGGAATGGGTGACGGTAAAGCATGTCGTACGGTAAACCTAGCTCTAAACCAATTTTACGTACTTCATCTTTAAATAACTCACGTAATGGCTCTACTAAGCCCATTTGCATATCATCTGGTAAGCCGCCCACATTATGGTGCGATTTAATTACGTGTGCTTTACCAGTCGCTGAAGCTGCTGATTCGATTACGTCAGGGTAAATTGTACCTTGACCTAACCATTTTGCGTTTTTAAGCTTTTTGGCTTGCTCATCAAATACATTAATAAACGTGTGGCCAATGGCTTTACGCTTATCTTCTGGGTCTGATTTACCTGCTAAGTCATTTAAAAATTGGTCTTCGGCATCTACTTTAACAATGTTTAAACCAAACTTATTGCCAAACATGTCCATTACTTGCTGGCCTTCGTTTAAACGAAGTAGCCCGTTATCAACAAATACACAGGTTAGTCGCTCACCAATAGCACGGTGAATAAGCATAGCCACAACCGATGAATCTACACCGCCTGATAAGCCTAAAATAACTTCGTCGTCACCTACAGTTTCTTTGATACGTTCAATGGCGTCATCAATTATTTTTGCCGGCGTCCATAATTTTTCACAACCACAAATATCAATAACAAAACGCTCTAGTAAACGTTGACCTTGATGCGTGTGCGTTACTTCTGGGTGAAATTGTACACCGTAAAAGCGCTTTTCTTCGTTAGACATTGCCGCATGCGGGCAGGTAGATGTTTTAGCTGTGGTTTTAAACGTATCTGGAATTTCCATTACTTTATCACCGTGGCTCATCCACACATCTAATACGCCATTGCCGCCATCAGTAATATGATCTTCAATGGCATCAAATAATGCACAGTTACCCACTTTTTCAACTTGTGCGTAACCAAATTCTTTTTTATCTGAACTATGTACACGGCCGCCAAGCTGCGTTGCCATAGTTTGCATGCCGTAACAAATACCAAGTACTGGAACGCCTGCATTGAATACATACTCAGGAGCACGCGGGCTATTTTCAAGCGTGGTTGATTCTGGGCCACCAGAAAGGATAATACCTTGTGGGTTAAACTCGCGAATTTGCTCTTCGGTTACATCCCAAGCCCAAAGCTCACAATAAACACCAATTTCGCGCACGCGACGGGCGATTAACTGCGTGTATTGTGAACCAAAATCTAAAATGAGGATTCGTGAATCGTGAATGTCTTTGCTCATGAAGTATCTCGTAAAGTCAGGTGCTAAACGCCACCAGCTAAAGCTGCGTGACTATATTAGGGCTAACAAAGGTTAGCCCACTTTTTTCAAGTTGTTAAAGGCTGATTAGCCTAAACGGTAGTTCGGTGCTTCTTTAGTGATTTGCACATCATGAACATGCGACTCACCCATACCAGCAGAAGTTACACGTACAAACTGTGGTTTAGTGTTTAGCTCTTCGATTGTGGCACAACCGGTTAAGCCCATTGCACTGCGAAGACCACCCACTTGTTGGTGAATAATGGTTGCAATTGGCCCTTTGTAAGCCACACGACCTTCAATACCTTCTGGTACTAACTTGTCAGCTTGGTTTGATTTTTGGAAGTAGCGATCTGATGACCCTTCTTTTTGATCCATCGCACCTAGGCTACCCATACCACGGTAAGACTTGTAGTAACGACCTTGATAAAGCTCCACTTCACCTGGCGCTTCTTCAGTACCCGCTAGCATAGAGCCAACCATTACACACGATGCACCCGCAACCAATGCTTTTACAATATCACCAGAAAAACGAATACCGCCATCAGCAATCACTGGAATATCACGGCCTTTAAGGCCTTCAACCGCATCAGAAATAGCTGTTATTTGTGGTACACCACAACCGGTAACAATACGTGTAGTACAAATAGAACCTGGGCCGATACCTACTTTAACAGCATCAACACCGGCATCTGCAAGCGCAATAGCACCTTCGGCAGTTGCCACGTTACCCGCAACAATTTGTAAATCAGGGTAAGCTTGACGAGTCGCTGCAACACGGTCAATAACACCTTGTGAGTGACCATGAGAAGTATCGATTAGTAGTACATCAACACCGGCTTCAACTAATGCAGCAATACGCTCATCAGTACCTGCGCCAACACCTACTGCAGCACCTACACGTAAACGACCTTGCTCGTCTTTACACGCGTCTGGTTTGTCTTGTGCTTTTTGGTAATCTTTTACGGTGATCATGCCTTTAAGTTTAAACGCATCATCAACCACAAGAATCTTCTCAATGCGGTGTTCGTGCATTAAGCTTAAGATATCTTCGCGAGCCGCTCCCTCTTTAACCGTTACTAGGTTTTCTTTTTTCGTCATCACTGTTGAAACCGGCTGTTCAAGCTTAGTTTCAAAGCGCATATCACGACTAGTTACAATACCTACAAGGTTATTTTCGCTATCGGTGACCGGAAAACCTGAGAATCCCTTTTCCTGAGACAGCTCAACGGCATCTGCAATAGTCAGATCGGCCGTTACTGTAACAGGGTATGAAACAATACCCGCTTCATAGGTTTTAACTTTACGAACATTTTTCGCTTGTTCTGCAATGGTCATATTTTTATGAATAAAACCAAGACCACCTTCCTGCGCGAGGGCAATAGCTAAACGAGCTTCTGTAACAGTATCCATAGATGCTGAAATGAGCGGCAAGTTAAGTTTGATACCACGCGTTAAGCGAGTTGAAATATTTGCCGTATGTGGCAAAACAGTAGAATGACCAGGTACTAAAAGTACGTCATCAAAGGTAAGAGCTTCTTTAGCGATTCTAAGCATTTTGGCAACTTCTCACATGTGGATCTAAGATAAGGAATTGCGGCCAAATTTTAACAGCGTTGTGGGCACTAGTAAATAATATTTTGTATTTATTTATGATAAGCTAGATTTATAAATGTTTTTTGGTAGTTTTTATGTTTTCTAAGCCCTCGCAAACGGTTTATACCGTATCTCGCCTTAATCGTGAAATACGTGCCTTACTTGAACAAGGTTTTGCGTCTTTAGTACTCACTGGTGAAATTTCTAACTTTATTGCGCCTGCTTCTGGGCATTGGTATTTTTCGTTAAAAGACGATAAAGCGCAAATTAAAGCCGCCATGTGGCGAGGCAATAATCGCAACCAAAGTTACCGACCAATTAACGGCGCACAAGTAACCGTTAAAGCACGTGTATCTTTGTACGAACCCCGTGGTGACTACCAGCTTATTGTTGAACAGATGGAGCCTGCCGGCGAAGGGCAACTTAAGCAAGAGTTTGACGCGCTAAAAATGCGTTTGGCTGCAGAGGGCTTATTTAGCTCCGCCTATAAAAAACCCCTACCCCAAAACATAAATCGCATAGGGGTGATCACCTCACCTACAGGCGCCGCAATTAAAGATATTTTAACCGTACTAAAACGTCGTGCTCCGCAATTAGAAATCGTTATTTACCCTGCGATGGTGCAAGGCAAAGAAGCGCATGGCCATTTGATAAATCAAATAGAGTTGGCAAATTTACGTAATGAAGTCGACGTTATCATTCTCGGACGCGGTGGTGGTTCATTAGAAGATTTATGGTGCTTTAACCATGAACAACTTGCTCGTGCTATTTATCAAAGCTCGCTGCCCATTGTGAGCGCTGTTGGCCATGAAATAGATACCACAATTAGCGATTATGTCGCTGATGTACGCGCCGCAACCCCTTCTGCAGCCGCAGAGCTCGTAAGCCCCAATACACAAGAGCTACATAATAGGGTTAATCAGTTAATTAATCGTTTAGCGAATGCATTTAAACACGACATTGCCGATAAACGCGCACAAGCCATACAGTTGCAGCATCGCTTAAATTTATGTCACCCGCGCAATCAGCTAAACCAAAAATCACAACGCTTAGATGAGTTGAGTATTGCACTGCAACAGGCAATTCGTCAGCGTTTATATCAACAAGAACGCGTGTTAGCTAATTTAACACCCAGACTAATGCGCCAATCACCAGATAAAAAGCTAGCAAATGCAAACCATCAGTTAGCACAGCTCCATACAAGGTTACACCAAGCGATGCAGCAGCAACTGCAACAAGCAAATAACACCCTTGCCTTACAGGCGAGTCGGCTTGATTCGGTTAGCCCGCTTAATGTATTAGCACGTGGTTATAGCATTACTAAAACAGCGCAAAATAAAGTGGTTAAATCAGTGGAAGATGTAAAAGTGGGTGATGTGTTGACCACTGAGTTAGTAGATGGCCAGGTTATTTCAAAGGTAGAAGCTTAGCCATATTGCTAAGCGCTAGCCTTGTGTACTAACAGTAAACTCAATACGGGCATCGTTAGATTGAGATGCACTGAGTTTAAATTGCTGCCACCAAGGTTCAAGGTGAAGCTTATCGTTTAGCTCGCGCCATAATTTAGCTCCATAATTAACGGCATGTTGGTTTATGGTAAGCTCAAACTTACAAATTGTTTGCTTACACTTTAGCGCTGTAAGCTCAGCGCTATCTGCAAACTCATTAATAATTAAAAAGTCAGTTAACGCGACTTCAAGCTCGTAACTCCATTCGAGATTATCAGCCTCATGCTCAAACTGTATTGCGAGCTCATCATCAAGCTCTACACTTTCTAATTGATTTAGCTTTAGCTGTTGTTGAGATTGCTTAAGCTGGATTGATTTTTTTTCAAGCTGCTGATTAAGCTCAACCACATGTTGTGCTAGCTGAGTTTGTTGATCAGCCGCATGGGCTTTATTAACCTGCACTAAACCTTGCAAAGTAGTTGCTTGATTATTGACTTGAGTGCTAGCCGAAGAGATTACAGCTTGTTTGGGCGCTGAGGAAACACGAGTGGAATCTTTAAAAAACAAAAAGTAACCACTTGCTAACGCCACGCCTGAAGAAAAACAGAGCAGCATAGCCACAAGGTTACTTTTATATATCATTTCTAGGTACTCAAAAATTAAAGCATTGCACTGGTGTGCGATTCGTTTTCTGGCTCGGGGTATTCTAAAAAGTTTTGGTTCATACTCTCTGCCGGGCACTCACAATCTGGGCGACCAATAATTTTTGCAGGTACACCAACAGCGGTAGTATGAGGTGGCACAGGGCTTAGTACCACAGAGCCTGCACCAATACGTGCGCCCTCGCCCACTTCAATGTTACCCAGTACTTTAGCGCCCGCGCCAATAAGTACGCCCGCTCTAATTTTAGGGTGGCGATCGCCTTGCTCGTTACCCGTACCACCCAATGTAACCGATTGTAATATAGATACATTATCTTCAATCACGGCAGTTTCGCCAATTACAATACCGGTAGCATGGTCAAACATAATGCCTTGGCCAACTTTACAGGCAGGGTGAATATCAACCCCAAACACCTCTGAGGTACGGCTTTGAATAAAGCGCGCAAGCTCTTTACGATTTTGTTGCCATAAGCAGTTTGCTAAACGGTGTGCTTGTATCGCGTGAAACCCTTTTAAATTTAAAATCACGGTAAGATAGGTTTCGGCCGCAGGGTCACGATCTTTTACCGCTTTAATATCATGAGCAACATGTGTCAGCATCCGGTCACACTTTACAAAAGCTTGGTCAAACAGCTCACGGATTGTAAAAGCAGAAACCACAGCATCAGCTAGTTTATTAGCAACAATAAAACTCAATGCCGACCCTAAGCACTCATGATTTAAAATACACGAATACACATGGCTCGCTAAAAGGGGTTCACGAGTTACTACTTCATTTGCTTCGCTACGAAGCTGTTGCCAAATTTCATGACGCATAATAATGCCTTAAGTTATTACAAAGAGCCTAAGGCCAATTCTAACGGATTTAGCCGCCTAGGTGTTAATCCCTTTGTTATTTGTTCTAGTTATTAGATATAACCAGTTAAATTTCAGGCTTATATTACTTTTTTCAAGTCATGTCATATAACAGCTATGCAGATTTAACCATTTATAAAATGCCCCAATGCTTACGACACAGGGGCATTTTTTTATATTTAAGAACTTAAATTATTGAAATACTTTATCCACCTTTACTACTTCAATATTTTTTGCTGGTATTGCTAATTTATAATCAGCAATTACCTTATCTTCAGCCACTAACTCGGCAGGCTTATCGGTGTTATACACCATAGGCGAGGTTTTCATTGTTGCTAAACGTTTTTGCATATCTTCACCATCACCGGTAACAAACACATAGTGAATATTCTCAGTTTGTAGGTTGTCTTTAATCACTCGATTTACATCGCCAACAGTCAATGTTTTCAGTTTGCTTGTGACGTAGTTTACAAAACTATCGGTGTTATAAAACTCGCTATCTAGCGCATAACCTAACTGGCGATTTTGACTAGCAACCATTTGTGGCACAAAGTTAATTAAAAAGTTACGTGTGGCTTCAAAATCTGCCTCGGTCATACCATTTTTAATTAGCTTATCTAGCTCAAATAATGCGGTACGGGTAGCAAAATGCGCATCGTTGTTTGAGCGCAGTGGACGCAACCACACCTGGAATATTTGCTCAGAGCGCCCTAAGTTTGCATCCGGTTTAGTTTGAAACATACCTCTAGGGAAGTATTCAATATAGGCGTAATCACCGTAATTCATACCACGTGTTTGACGAATACGTTCGTACAAGTAACTGTTAGAACTGCGATGCTCACCAAAGTACGAACGCACTAGCCACAATGCGGTCCAGTCTTCGCTGCTACGAATGGTATCAATAGGGAACCCGAACGACACAGCCGTTGATTGCGCTGACTTTTCAACAATCGTTGCATGATGACCTTTAAGCTCTGGCGCATCAGGGATTGTTAAGCGGCTTTGTTCGCCTTTAGGGAGCGTCGCTAGGTCAGCTAACATTTGTGCTTTAAGTTTTTCAGGTACGGCACCAATTAAACCCACAGTAAGTTTAGCTTGTGTAAGCTCAGCATTATAAAACGCTTTAACATCATCAAGAGTCAGCGCTTCTAAATCTGATAAGTCACCGTAGTTATAGCTTTCATAAGGGTGACCTTTATAAAGTACGCTGTAGAGCACTTCTTTACCCAACTCTTCATCATTAGAAGCTTTTAAACCCGATTTAATGCCATCGATCATTTCTTTTTTCAGACGTTTAAAGTCATCTTCTCTAAAGCCTGGGTTTAGCAGTTGTTCACTCACTAAGGCATACCACTGAGCTGCATTATCTTTATGAATACGCCCTTGGAACGACAGCATTTCTTTATCTATTTGATAACCAAAACTACCCGCCAGCGGGTACATTGCCTTTTTAATATCTTTGTAACTCATTGAGGTTGAGCCACCTTGCGCCAGCATTGCGGCAGTGAGTGCCGCCACGCCTTTTTTACCCTGCGGATCGGCAGCGGCACCGGTATTAAATAATAAGTTAATATCGATTAACGGCGAGCTATTAGTTTTATCAAGCACGTTAAAGATAGGCTTACTCGGTGCTTGCTGATATTTTGCTACCAAGGCATCTAAATCGCTTTCTTGTTCAAAACCAGGGGCTTTATCAAGTGCCGACATAGTAATTGTGGTGCGAGCATTATCAACAAAGTACTTATTGGCAACGGCTCTAATATCTTCGCTAGTGATATTGTCTGCCGATTTATACAGTTGGTTAATTACCTCAGGATCGCGCTCAAAATGCATATAGCTGGCAAGGGTAGAGGCAATTGCTTGCGACGAATCTAAACCATTTATAAAGCTGTATTTAAGATTAGACTTTAAATCGCTGAGTTTTTGGCTATCAACCAACTCGGTACGCGCTTTGGCATACGTACGGTTAATGGCATCACGCACTGTGGCTAAATCATCGGCATTTTCAACTTTTACAAATACATGCAGTAACCCTGGATCTTTAGTTTCAGGGTTATAGGTAAACATTTGACTCGCGATTTGTTTTTCTACTACCAGCTCTTGATAAATATCTGAATTGCTCGAAAAATAAAGCTGCGACAGTAAGTCTAATGCGGCTCTGTCTTTTTTCTGAGGCTCCCATGCAGCCCCTTTATACGACACAAGTAACCAATGACCTGGTAACCCTTCGTTTTGCTCATGCACATATTTTGGCGCTTGCTGAGTTGGCTCTTTTGGAATATCAACAACATAGTCGCCTTTTTGCCAGTTACCCCAGTGTTTTTTAACCATCGCCATGGTCTCTTTTGGCTCAACATCACCAACAATCACAAGCGATACATATTCAGGCTTATAAAACTTATCAAAAAACTCTTTACCGTAGGCCATTTGATCTGGCATGGCTTCAATATCCTCAAAAAAGCCCATAGTAGTGTGTTTATAGGTATGTTTATCGAACGCTTCTTGGCGTACCGCACTTAATAATTTACGAATTGGACTGGCATTATTTTTTAAGTACTCGCCTTTAACCGTTAGCGCTTCGGTTCTAAATTGTTCTTCGGTGTAGCTTAAGTTTTGAAAAATATCCGCTTCAATCTCAAGTACTTTATCAAGGTGCTGTTTTGAAAAATTTAAGTGGTAGTTAGTGTAATCGTTAGTTGTGTAGGCGCGGTTATCAACTCCAGAATTTTTTAAAATATCTGAATACACATCTTGCGGAAACTTTTCAGAGCCTTTAAACATCATGTGTTCAAAAAAGTGAGCAAAACCAGTTTTACCCGCTTCCACTTCATTACGCGAGCCAACAGATACAGGTATTTGTAGCGATACTACATCTGGGTAATCGGTTTTAACTACCATAACGCGCAAGCCGTTATCTAGCTCTTCTATTAGGTAATCTTGTGAAAAAACACGCTCATCTGCTTTATTAACTTGTTCTTGTTGAGCTGCTGTTTGCGTGTTTTGGTTTTGCTGCATAGCACAACCTGTTAAGGCCAGCGATACCGCTAGGCTAGTTGCCAATAATTTAAATTTCATTGTTATCCCTTTTTAAATTGAGCAATTTTTAAAACATTTACCAAACTAAGTATGCCGTAAAGTAATTAAATATAAGAGCCCTAAGCCTATTAATTATGTAAACAACTGTGTCAGTTATTTAATTTAACGATGAAAATAATTCACGTTAGTTGAGAAACCTTCAATAAATAAATCTATCTAGACGTCTAAATGGCTGCTATATTAAATCCATCATCACAAATTAAGCTGGAATGGGGATTATGGCTTTATCACTTCAAGAAAAAATACAGGACACCAACCAAGGTGTTTACCTAATTGGCACAACACCGCCAAAAATTGGGACCGATAAAGCGCAATTAAAAGTCATTGCCGAAAAGTTATTAGGCCGTTTACACGAAATTGAATATGACGGTGTGATTATTTATGACATTCAAGATGAAAGCAGCCGTACAGAGCAAGCGCGTCCATTTGCATTTAAGCAAACAGTTGATCCGCGCGAGTACAGTCAACTCTTACGAGGCTTATCTGATCTTGATGTAATTACTTATAAAAGTGTAGCTCAGCGCGGTGTGAGTGAGTTTAAAGCGTGGTTAGATGAAACTAAAAATGACTACGATTTAAAAAACGTGGTGTTAGTGGGCAGCCCATCATCAGCAGGTGATATAAAGCTGAGCTTACCGAATGCCTACAAAACACTGGCAGAGCAGTCTGAAGACTTCTTTTTAGGTGGTGTAACCATTGCTGAGCGCCATGCCAATAAGCGCAACGAGCACCAACGTTTAATAGAAAAAACAGCTCAAGGATGCCAGTTTTTTATCTCTCAAGCCGTTTACAATGCACAAGCAACCATAGATTTAATAACTAGTTATGCGCGCACATGCAAAGCACAAGGCCTAACACCTAATCGGATTATATTGACCTTTACGCCTTGTGGTGGAGAAAAAACCTTAGAGTTTATGCAGTGGCTAGGTATCTCAGTGCCAGAGGCAACTAAATGGCGCATGCTTGATTCGGAAAATACGCTAAGCGAATCAGTGCGTATTTGTCGCGAAAACCTCGACTCGATTTTAAAAAGCTGTGCCCACTTAGGTGTGCCGCTGGGTTTAAATATTGAAAGCTTAACCAACCGTAAAGAAGAAATTGACGCGTCCATTAATTTATACCGTTTATTAAAAGCGATTATGGAACTCAACCTTGCGGAAAAACTAATAGCTTAATTGCGGGGTTCGGGGTTCGGGGTTCGGGGTTCGGGGTTCGGGGTTCGGGGTTCGGGGTTCGGGGTTCGGGGTTCGGGGTTCGGGCAACAATAATAAGCGACATAGAATAAGCCAGTTCAAGTAGTTAGCTTCGTTTATTTTAATAAGTACTAACTTGAACTGTGAGGTTTAAACTGTAGGACTTTATCAAAGCTTCATTTTGGCAAAGTGCCAATAGCGGAGGCTGGCCCGCCCGCCACAAACGCGAGCAACTTGTTGCGAGTCGAGCGCCCAAAGGCGCGTTTTTAATGGCGATTGTTAGGTATTTGGCTCCCTGTGCATCGTGCAGTCGCCAACAAAACCAAACAGTCGATACCAATTGACTAGTTCTTGGCCAATTAAAGTCTGTCTATCACTAAACTGCACTTCAGCTTGAAGATAAATTTTAACCTTGTAAGTGTCGGCAAGATTGCAGATATAGATCATCATTTCTTTGCCGTGCCCATTACCAGGCTTAAAAGCGCTGACATGAAATAACTGTACTTCTGAAGTGTCAGCTTCATTTGTAGCAGCTACAGCAATTAAACCAAGTGGCACTCCGTTATCATTTTCATAAACAACGGGATACACCTTGCTAGCAAAGCCACGACCATACCCAGCCGCGAAAGGTGCTCGCCCTTCAAAGTTCGAATATATCGCGTCGACAAATTTTTCTGCTGTTGTCATCAAAACTGCCTAACGCTTCATTAAGAAGCGAGTTTAGGCTTGCTAAACTTTGGTTACGAAGGAACTCGAGCAAGCCGTGACGAGTCTTTCTTCAATAACTTGTTAGCATTACTTAGCTTGTAATAACTCATTTCTCATCATGTTTTTTTAACAAGATATCAAGCTTTTCCTTTCTCTCTGCTTCATCTTTTCCTAACGAGGTGAAATGTGGAACATATGATAATGCACGAAATAGGAAGTAAACGGCTGTTATATAACCAATGATTGAAGTTATATGGTTAATTGGCGAAATTAACAAAGATAGTACTATAAATATGAGTGATTTTAAAAAGTAATGCGATGCACCATAAAGGCAAATAAAGTAACTTTCAGTTCGTAGGCTCTCATATTCAGTTGTGGTTGCCATCAGTGCAAACGTGTTAGCCACTACCTTGTCTTTGCCAATTTTTCCTGACAAAACAGTGATTGTTTTTTGGCCGACATATAGAGTAAAGGTAAGAAAAGCAGCACCTAAAATCCCTTGAATGAATGGTGATAGGCTTTCTATATAGCTAAAAACTTCCATGAATACTCCGTAATGCTAACAGCTTATTGAACACCATTTTGGTGGTTTATAACACACCAAAACGGCGTATATTACATACCATAATAATTTCACCAATAATTACCTTTGTAAACAAATAATTAAAAGGGCCAGGAATTAAGTATGTTATTTTGCCCCAAAACGGCGTTTAATAATGTTATTGGACAAAATTAGATTTCTATTCAAAACTCAGGAATAAATTTAACTTTTTCAGTGTCCGATTATTGCTCTTAGTTACCTATTAGGTTAGGTGAAGTCCTAAGCTTTTATTTACGTCTTCTACTCGGGGCTCTTTGGCCTGTAATACGTTTTTTATCGCGATCTTTACGCGCTTTGTTGGTGTTTTTGCGGTTATCTTTAGGTGGCTTATTTAAGTCGGGCTCATAGCCTTCAAGCCATTGTGGTGTTAAGCGGGTATCAAGCAATACTTCAATTTCTTCAAGTAGCCATTGCTCATCTAAGCTCACTAATGACATTGCAAGGCCTTGCTCGCCAGCTCGTCCTGTACGGCCAATACGATGCACATAATCTTCAGCTATGTATGGCAATTCAAAGTTAATTACGTATTTAAGTGCCGGTATGTCTAAACCGCGCGCCGCTACATCGGTGGCCACTAAAACACGCGTACTGCCTTCTTTGAAGTTTTGTAATGCGCGGTCGCGAGCACCTTGTGATTTATCACCATGAATAGATTCGGTTTTTAAACCATCTTTACACATTTCTTTGGCAAGCTTATCGGCCATTTGTTTTGTGCGGGTGAATATAAGTACTTGGCGCCAGTTTTTCATGCCAATCATGTGCGATACCAGTTCGCGCTTTCTGTCTTCATCTACTGCGTAAATAACTTGTTCAACCTCTACAGCAGCAGAGTTGCGCTTATCGACTTCAATAAGCTCAGGGTCTTTGAGCAATTTTTTACTCAGCTCAAATACACTGTCATCAAAGGTGGCGGAAAACAGTAAGGTTTGACGATCGCCTGGGATGTGACGCAGTATTCGTTTAATTTCGTCAATAAAACCCATATCAAGCATACGGTCGGCTTCATCAAATACTAACGAATCAACACTTGAAAGCAGCACACTGCCCTTCACTATATGATCAAGTAAGCGCCCTGGCGTTGCCACTATTACTTGCGCTGTTTTAAGTGCTTTGATTTGTGGGCCAATGCTTGCGCCACCATAGGCAAGTGCACCTTTTATATCTGTACCTTGTGCGTATTTTTCAAAGCTTGCAAATACTTGCTGAGCAAGCTCCCTAGTGGGCGTTAAAATAACCACACGGGCAATGCCTGGTTCGTCTTTTTTAGCGGTATTTAAAAGCTTATGTAATAGCGGCAAAACAAAAGCGGCTGTTTTACCAGTACCAGTTTGAGCGCTGCCCATAACGTCTTTGCCCGCTAAAATTGGCGGTATCGTTTTGTGCTGAATGGCGGTAGGCGTAGTGTAATTATTTTGCTCTATTGCCGTTAATAGTAACGGGTCTAGGGCTAGTGATGAGAACGATGTGGCAGACATAAGCTTGGCTTTAAAATAACAAAGAACGCTATTATACCTGAGCTTAAGTAATAAAAAAGGCGCTAAATAGCGCCTAAGTAAAATGAAGTATTTAAGCTGGTTTTAATGTGGCTTTACGCTCATTATAAAATGCAATTAAATCATCTACGGTGCTTTGACAGTACTCACGAATACCCGATACCACCATGTGTTTTTCACCAAAACCCACCTTTTCGCCGTTTTCGAGTAAATTAAAGCGCAAGGTTATTTTGCCGCGTTTACCAGCGTATTCAAAACTTGGCTCAGCAAACTCAAGGGTCGGTGATTTAATATCAATGTTATTAAGGTTAATTATCATTGATTCATAAATAATCATAGGCCGCGCAGGATTTATCATTACCGCTTGCTTGCCCATTAAAGGAATAATTACATGCGGGAACGCAGCACCTGAGAACTCAACATAATTTTTTATTACACTGTTTGTAAGTGTTGGGCATTTACTGGTTTTACCGTCGCGTTTAACCTTTAAAATTACTTTTTCGCCATGGTTTACATCAAACTCTTCTCCAGGTTGTTCTGGAAAATTTAGCTTGGTATTTTCATCAACCATACCGGCAAAGGTAAACTCCATTCGCTCACTAATGCCATAGCGGTCTAACACTAGAGAAAAAAGTAAGTCTCCTGGTGCGCAAAACTTTTTAGCGTCTTTATCATGAAGCGGGTTGTAGTCGTCGGCTACACATTTAGCAAAGCGACAACCTTGCTCACGAGAAATTGAAACATAATCAGCATGCTGCTGATAGTAAGGACTTAACATAGTGTGTTCACTGCTTAAACTGCTTATAACCTAGCCATACTACCAGAAAAAAAATCTTGAGAGGTCGAATCTGTTTAATAAAGGCTAAAAATGATAATTTGCAACTCGCTAATTAACTAAGTAAATTAGGCAAATACGAGTTTAAGGGATTAACTAATGAAGTATTTTTCTTTATTAATATGCGCGGTTTCATTTTTAACTGGCTGTAATAACGTTACTTACACAACCAATATCGACGACGACGTTTTATCAGAACACGTTTCAAGCCACATTAAAAAACGTGGCCTAGAGCAGTTTTACAGTGTTCAAGACGCTCTCGATAGAGGTGCAAGCCCCCTTGGTGGAATAAAAGGCGAAAGCTGCGATGTATCAGATGATACGCGAACATCCTCAATTAGCTATAACCGTTTGAAATCACAAGCTATAGAATCCCTTAAAAACGATGTGCTTTATTTAGGTGGCAATGCATTTACACTGGAGCAGTGCCAATCAGTATCCCGCTACGATTGTGATTTAGCCATTATTTGTACCGGACAAGCCTATAATTATTAATAGCTCAAAATTATCTAATTGAGACTATAACGCTATGTGATTCATTTTCACTCATTTCCTCTATCAAACAACAAGCTGTATTTGCCAATGACTTTTTACTTTTTAGCTGCCGCTATTTTATGTGTTTTCCCGCAGTGTAAACTCACTGTATTTCGCCAACCATTATGGCAATACTTATTACTGCTAAGTGTTACTACTGCCTATTATCAACAACATATAAATTTAAACGCAGTTGCTGTTATAGCTGTTTATGTGGGGTTGTTTCACTTTACGCTATTGGCAACCTCAGCGTTAAAACGTAATGTTCTAACGTCTTTATTTTTAACGACCTCACTCGGGTTGGCCTTACATTGGTTTGCGGGGTTTAAAAATCTACCTATTGTTGTTAATGAACAAATCACCAGTAACGCAATTGCATTTACCCTATATGCTAATTTTGATAAAGCGTTAGCGGGTTTAATGCTGGCCGCTTATTTTTTTGCAAAAAATAAAACGGCAAAGCCTGTAACTTTCGGCTACCCTGCTTTAATCATAATTATCACTATTTTAGCGGCGCTCATAACTGCTTTAACGTTAAACCTTGTTGAATTTGCGCCAAAAGTACCTGAATTTTGGTTGTTATTTATAGCCATCAACCTACTTTTTACCTGCGTTGCAGAAGAGGCATTATTTAGGGGAGTGATACAAACTAAGCTTTCAAAACTAATAACCCCGAGCAGGTTTGCACTGCTCGCACCGGCTATCAGTACTTGTGTATTTTCACTGGCACACTTTTCAGCGGGTACTCATTATATGCTTGTGGCGGCCGTTGCAGGTTTTGGATATGGCTATATTTACTATAAAACAAGCCGGTTAGAATGGGCCATTTTATGTCATTGGCTCGTTAATGTGTTTCACTTTTTCTTATTTACTTACCCTATGCTGGCAACTCCATCTTAGAATTACAGGCACAAAAAAGCCGCTTAAATTAAGCGGCTTTTGAATCTGTATACGCGATTACGCACTTGGATAATCACGGTATGCGCGTTCTATCTTTTTAGCCTGCTTTTTAGAAATACCTAAATGGGCAAGCGCAACACGTAAACGTGCACGCGATAGGTCAGACCCTAAAATTTCCATTGCATCTAATACCGAAGTTGATGATGTTTTACCGGTAATAGCCACAAATATAGGCTCTAAGAAGTCTTTAATTTTAAGCTCGTGGAAGGTAGCGACTTCTTTTGCAATTGCAAAAATAGCTGGCTTTTCAAAGCTACGTAAGCCTTCTAGCTGCCATACAAAAAATTGTAATGCTTGGCGAATAACATCTTCGTCAGCTTTACCGGCTGTTAATAGCGCTGGATCGTAAGTCGGGATACCGCCTACAAAGTGCCCTGCTAAATCAACCATGTCAGAGAGCGTATTTATACGCGTTTTAGCTTCCGGTAATACTTTAGCAAGCATGTCGCCATTAAATTTCCAGTCAACAAAACGCTGCATTAGCTCTGCATCAGTTAAGTTTTCGCGGATCCACATACCGTTTAACCAGCTTAACTTGTCTACGTCGAATACTGGGCCCCCCAGCGATACACGCTTCATGTCAAAATGTTCAATCATTTCATTAAGGGTGAACTTTTCACGCTCATCAGGCATTGACCAACCCATACGGCCTAAGTAGTTTAGTACCGCTTCTGGTAGGTAACCCATTTCTTTGTAGTAATTAATAGACGTTGGGTTTTTACGCTTAGACAGTTTTGATTTATCTGGGTTACGCAGTAATGGTAAGTGACCTAATACGGGTGCTTCCCAACCAAAATCTTCATACAGTTTTAATAGCTTAGGCGCTGAGTTTATCCACTCTTCACCACGGAAAATATGGCTAATTTGCATGTGGTGATCATCCACCACATTAGCTAAAAAGTAAGTTGGAAAGCCATCCGCTTTTAATAGCACTTGCATGTCTACGTTTTCCCACGGGATCTCAATTTCGTCGCGTAGGTAATCGTTAAACTTAAACGTACCTTCGCTTGGGATTTTCATACGAATAACGTACGGTTTACCAGCAGCTAGGTTTGCTTTAATTTCGTCTTCGGTATGGTTTAAGCCACGGCCATCGTATTTAGGACGCAGACCTTCAGCCATTTGCTCTTCACGCATTTGGTCCAGTTCTTCGCTGGTTGCAAAACAGTAGAATGCTTTGCCGTCTTCAACTAACTGATGAGCGTATTTTTTATATAAATCACTGCGCTCAGATTGACGGTATGGACCAAAATCACCACCTACATCAGGACCATGATCCCACTCAAGGCCTAACCAGCGTAAGCTATCCATGATGGCTTGTTCAGATTCTGGTGTGCTGCGAACTTGGTCAGTATCTTCAATACGAAGTACAAATTCACCGCCTTGCTGTTTAGCAAAACAGTAGTTAAATAAGGCAATGTAAGCGGTGCCAAGATGCGGGTCACCAGTTGGCGACGGAGCAACACGGGTACGAATTGTCATGGTAATGTCTCTTTTAATAAGTGAGATGGTATGAAATACCAATAAATATTTTAAGCGGCTACTTTGTTTAAGTAAGCAATAATATCGTTTGATTCATAAAGCCATTTAACTTGGCCATCTTGCTCAATACGTAAACAAGGTACTTTAACTTTTCCGCCTTGCTCTAATAGCTCTTGGCGGTATTGCTCATCATTTTTTGCATCGCGTGTTTCAATTTTTAAGCCTTCACGCTTAATTGAACGGCGCACTTTTACACAAAAAGGGCATGCTTTGAATTGATAGAGCTTAAATTGTGCGGTTTGCTGATCAAGCTTAGCTTGCTCTTGCGGATCACGTTTTTTGCTACGCGGCGTAAAAACAAAATTAAAAAATAAGATGATACAACCTAAAACCCAGCGAACTAATTTCATCTTCAATACTCTTTACAACAAATTTAAGGTGCAAGATTTTAACACAAAAAAGCGCAACACTATAAGCGGATTATACGTTGCGCTATATCGTTAAAAAAGTGCTTAATTACAACACCACCATATCATCTCTGTGTAGTACTTCCACGCCGCTATCGTAATCAAGTAATTGGCTGATTTGATTAGAGTGTGCGCCTTTTATTTTATCAATTTCAAGATGGCTAAAGCGAGTTAGCCCCCGTGCAATAATTTGCTGGTTTACATCAATTAAGTTAATTAAATCTCCACGTTCAAATTCACCAATTGCACGCGTAATGCCTTTAGCAAGTAAACTAGCCCCCTTAGATTGCAATGCATGCACCGCACCGGCATCAATTAAAATTTGGCCACTACTTTTAGGCCCTGCCAATAACCATTTTTTTCGGCCATCTTTAGGCGCGGTAAGTTTTAAAAAGCGAGTGCCTGGCAGTTGCTCGCTCATGCATTTTAAAATCACATTTTCATCAGCGCCTTTGGCAATAATCACCTCAACCCCAGCTCTTCTGGCAATATCTGCGGCCTGTAGCTTGGTTGCCATGCCCCCTGTGCCTAGGTTTGTACCGCTGCCACCCGCAAGTTGGCGTAACTCATCATTAATATGGGTAACTTCGTCAATCAAGGTGGCGTTAATGTCGGTGCGCGGATCGCTGGTAAATAACCCTTGCTGGTCGGTCAGTAGCAGTAATTTGTCGGCATTGGCTAAAATAGCCACCAATGCCGATAGGTTATCGTTGTCACCTACTTTTATTTCACTGGTCGCAACCGCGTCGTTTTCATTGATGATCGGCACTACATCGTAATTTAATAAGGCATTGAGGGTATCGCGGGCATTTAAATAGCGCTCTCTGTCGTCAACATCTGCGCGCGTTAGTAGCATTTGCCCCACGTTAACGCCATACAACGCAAATAAACTTTGCCAAATATGAATGAGTTGCCCCTGTCCAATGGCGGCCAACATTTGTTTATCTATCAATGTACGCCCACAGGGTTTTAATAGCTGTTCGCGACCTGCAGCAACCGCACCGCTTGATACTAAAATAACGTGATGACCTTGCTTTTTTAGCTCACAGCATTGGCGAACAAGTTCCACCATATGTGCCTTGTCTAACTTATCGGTACCGCCAGTGAGTACACTTGTACCTAGCTTTACAACTACGACCTGATCCCTTTGCATGTTTTTTACTTTGCGCAATAAATGATGCATTTATTTATACCAGTTCGGTATTTTTGAACAAGTAAAAAATATTCAATCCCCCCTCTGCGTGCTAGGATCGCACTATATTCAACCTTTTAAATTACGCCTTATGCCTGCCAGTTTATGCTTAATTATTGCCACCTTTTTGTGGGGTAGCTCCTTTATTGCACTTAAATACGCGATTGCGATTTATGACCCAGCCTTGGTGATATTTTTACGTATGCTCACCACTTTACTGATTTCGTTATGTTTATGGCGCTACGTAATTCGCTTTGAATATTTAAAAGGCGATTGGAAGTACTTATTAGGCATGTCGCTGGCAGAGCCTTGCTTATACTTTTTATTTGAAGGCCACGCAATGGAATATACCTCAGCCTCTCAAGCGGGGGTGATTGTTTCTTGTTTACCCATTATTGTGGCACTTTTAGCATTTTTCATGCTCAAAGAGCATATTAGTAAAGCTATTGTGGTGGGTTTTACGCTGTGTATTGGCGGCAGTATTTTACTGACCTTGCTCTCACCGAGTTCAAGCCAAGCCCCAAACCCATTACTGGGAAATTTTTTAGAATTAATGGCCATGGTGTGCGCGGCATTTTATACCGTGTGTATAAAACATTTAGCTAACCGCTACTCCCCGCTCACATTGATTGCTCTGCAAGGCGTGAGTGGTAGTTTGTTTTTTGCTCCGTTTTTATTATTTATTGACCTACCCAGTGAAAATCAACACGATTTAACCGCACTAATGAGCATATTGTACTTAGGCTCTTGTGTTACTTTGGGTGGGTACGGCATGTACAACTATGCAATTAGTAAAGTGTCGGTATTAACCGCCGCGGCTTACTCTAATTTAATCCCTATTTTCACTTTAATTTTGTCAGCCATTATCCTCAACGAGGTACTAACTCTTGGCCAGTGGATCAGCATATTTGTGGTATTTATAGGCGTAATGATTAGTCAACGCCATCAAGAGCTGGTGGTCGATATTCCTAACTCAACTTCGGGTGAGGATATTTCAGCCGACACTAACCATCTTAAATCGGTCCCCGAGGCCAGTGAATCAAAAGGGTAACAGGTTAATAAATACAACCCTGATTGCTGCAAAAAATCGGTGTTGTACTGATTAATTACCTCAACGTGTGTTACTGAATAATGCTGCACTTGGCCATTTTTAAGTTGTAGAGAAAATTGCTCCCCCACTTTAGCGTTTTTTAAAAACGCAAAGTGGGTATCGTTGTGGCCAGCAATAAGTGCTCCTTGCGAGTTACCAAAATCAGCCCCACCTAACTCCCCAGCAGGTAAAAAGTGGCTCGGCGCAAACGCTAAGTTTCTACCACTTGCGCCATCGAGCACGGTTAGTCGTTTATTATGCTTTGGCCATATAATTTGTGCCACTGGGTAACTATCAGCATAAAACCACGGCTTAATTTTTTTATTGGGCGATTTAAGGGTCGTTTGCCATGCTTGCTCTATTAACACTTGTGCAAGCCACGCCTTTGCCTGCATGTATACACCATGGCCAAACAAGCTCAAACCTAAGGCAAGTAAACCTATGCTTAGCCACTTTTTCATTTGCAGCGCCTTACTAACAACAGACCACCTAGTAGCATTAAAGCTCCAAACACAATATGCATTTTGCTTTGCCCATCAGTTTGCGGCAAGCGCATACTCATTCCTTGCGGCATTGAATTAGCCACTTGTGTAGTTTGTTTAGCAACTTCTTTTATGGTCGTCTCTTCTATGGCAATAAACGCAGTAAATGGGCTAAGTAACTGATGCTCAAGCGCAAGTTGCTGCACTTGCTGTTTTACTTCACTTTGTTGGTTGTATAGCAATAATGACTTTATTTTTTGACGTGCCCAAAGCTTATCAATTCCTGTGGCTTTTGAGCTTGCTTGCGGATTAAGCTTAACCTTAAACTCCCCATGCACCGTTTGCCCCGTAAAAGTAATTGCATCGGTAGTGTCTAATTTAATAGCCACCATAATAGGCTCAGCAAAATATAGGTCAGGCAAAGGTGAGGGCCAAAAATCTAAACTCTCTCCATTTGTATTTGTTAACGCTAAATTAGTCATCGCCGGGTGAGCAAGTTTATCAAACAACTGCTGCATTTTCGGCTGCACATCATGAGCACTGCTTATAAAGGTGTAAGTTCCCTTGCCTATATCAGCGGCACGACGCATAAAATAACGGTTAGGCGCACTACCAATGCCCACAGTAAATAAACGGCTATCACCTAAAGCATGCGCAATATGTTTAAATAATTGATCTTCGTTACTTACGCTACCATCGGTTAAAAATACAACTTGGCGTACAAACCCTTCAAACTGTGTACCATCGAGTACTGCATCAAGTGCGCCTTTTATTTCAGTTCCGCCATCGGCTTGTAAATTATAAATAAAACGCTCTGCGCGACGTAAATTAAAGTCACTGGCAATTAATGGGGTCTCACTCATGGCTGCAACCTCATTATTAAAACTGACAATATTGAAGCTATCATCACTATCTAATAATGATAATGCGTAAAACAGCGCTTTTTTAGCTTGTTCAATAGACTGCCCATGCATAGATCCCGAAGTATCAACTACAAACACCATTTCACGCGGTAAACGCTGAGATTGAGTAAAACTATCGCTTGGCGGCATTAACATTGCTAACGCATACTGCTCACCATTTTGTGCTTGCTGAGTAAAAAGTGCAGCTTGCGCTTGCGCTATTTGAAGTGGCTTAAACTCAAGTACAAAGTCTCTATTTATGGCTTGCTGTGGTTTTAGCGCAATGCTGTATTGCCCAAATGCAGGGTTTTCAACATTAATTTGATGGTACTTAGCATTTATATCAACCAATTCTAAGCCTATATCCATGTTAATTGTTAAGCTTAAATCGCTGGCATTTTCCGCCTCATTGGTTTGTTTTGTATAAACAGGGCTTAACCACCCCTGTGGAGTGAACAAAGGTGCATTAGCGCTTTTTATCGCATGTTTATCTTGATCATCGTTAACTTCCCCTGTTATTGCATGATACCGTGGCGTAATTGTGGTTGGAAAATGAATCGCAAAGGTTCCGTGTTGGTAATTAATAATCTCTTGATACTCAAGCGTTATAACTATTTCTTCTCCTGGCCCTACATTTGCCACATTTGTTATAAACATATTTGCGCGCTGCTGACGAACCAAAGAGGCCTGTTTCCCTGTTTGCTTGGCAGCTTGATACTGTTTTTCTGCTTGGTGTTTTTTTGCTATTTTACCGTGAATCACTCGCTCACCAATACGCATGGTCATTGCTTGCACGGCACTTTCACCGGGTAAAGGAAATATATAACGTGCATTTACTGCAAAAGGGTTTTCATTTATGTAGTGCTGCGTTACTACAACATGATTAATTAGTCCTGTTAGGGTCATTTTTGCATCACTTTTTAAAATAACCCCAGGATTAACCGCCACTCCTTGGCTATCAAACAAGGATAGTTTTGGCGACTGTGCATGGCTTTTAAAGCTGGCCAAAAGCACGATAATAATAAAAATAAAAAGGCTTACCTTGGTAAGCACTTTGGTGGGTTTACTCAACATAAATCACTCCCTCGAACGCACGCTGTTAATTGCTTGCTGTTTGATTACTTGACTGATTTAGCGCACGGGTAGTGAGAGTAACGCGTCTGTCAAAAAAGTTATCTTCAAGGGTGTTACTGCTTGCTATGCTTTGCTGCTCGCCAAATGCTTGTGCGCTTAAACGTGTATGGCTTACACCTTGTTTAATTAAGTAACTTTTTACGGCGTTTACTCTGGCTTTTGAAAGTAATAAGTTTGCTTGCTCTTCACCACGCTGATCGGCAAAGCCACTTAAATCAAGTGCGAGTTGTGGCTGGCTTTTTAATAACGCAACTAATTGATCAAGCTGCTTAGCAAAATGAGGAGCAATATCGCTAGAGCCTGTTTTAAATTGCACCGTCATTGCTAATAAATTATTAAGTTGTGATTGCGTTAATTGCTCATTCTGCTGAGCCAATAGCTCAAGTTGCGCTTCTAAGTGACTGTTATGATTAAGAACATGTTGGTAGTCGTTGGTTTTTTCTGCCATAACTGTTAAAGCTTGTTGCTGCTCGGCAATAGTTTGCTCAGCCACCTTGGCATCGCCAATTAAGCCACCAGCAAATGCACCTACAAACGCGCCAATAGGCCCACCAACAACGCCACCAATAATGGCACCTGTGCTTAGGCCGACTATGGTTTCCTTTTTTGCTTCTTTCGATGGAGTATCCGCGGCAAAAGCAGGAGTGCAAAAAGTACTAACGAGTGTGAGTGCGATTAATGTTTTCTTCATGATTTATTCCTTACTATTAATAATGGTTGGCAAGCTATTGGTTGGCACTTGCGTTGTATCTGTAATTTCAATAGTTGTATTAAAACACCATGAAGTGGCAACAAAGGGGATCAAAAATGGCAAACTGCTGAGCAATTGTGGCAAAAAAATGGCAATTGTGTTTTTAACCGTACTTAGCGCAAAAACTTCGCTATAGTGCGCCTAAGTCAATATGAGTAATTAATAAAAATGAAGAAAATAGCCATCATTGAAGATGAAACCGCAATCCGCGAAAACTACATAGAAATGCTGAGCGCTCAAGGCTATCAGGTGAGTGGTTATGAAAACCGCCCTCAAGCAGAAGCGGCCTTTAAAGAAGCGCTTCCCGATTTAGCCATTGTTGATATTGGTTTAGGCCATGAAATAGATGGTGGCTTTTTACTGTGCCAAACACTGCGTTCACTGTCTAAAACCTTACCGATTATTTTTTTAACCGCTCGCGACAGCGAAATAGACACCGTATGCGGCCTGCGCATGGGCGCCGACGACTACTTAACCAAAGACATTAGCTTAGCCCATTTAGCTGCGCGTATTGGCGCACTATTTCGCCGTATGGAAGCATTAGAGCAACCCGCCGATGCTAACGCATTAATAACTCGCGGCCAACTAACGCTCGATATGCAACGTATGCAGGTGCTTTGGCAACACCAGTTAGTTGATTTAACCGTAACTGAATTTTGGATGCTGCATTCACTCGCTCAGCGACCAGGGCACGTTAAAAGCCGTAACGATTTAATGAGTGATGCTAAAATTTATGTAGACGACAGCACCATTACCTCGCATGTAAAACGTATTCGTAAAAAGTTTATAGCACTCGATAGCCAGTTTGACTGTATAGATACCGTGTATGGCATGGGCTATAGGTGGGAGCAACCCACATGCTGAGATTTGGCCTACGCAGTAAATTTATCCTACTTTCGTGCTTTTTGTTTTTGTTGCCATGGCTTGGCTACGAATATGTATGGGAAATGGAAAAGTTTTTACGCCAAGGCCAAGAAAAAACGCTGGTAGGCACCACTCGCGCACTGGCCACGGCCCTGCACGAACGCCCCGCTTTATTTGACGAACAAACCAACTTTTTAGATCAAGTGGTAAAAGGTCGCGATCTCTATGCTTATAACTTAAAAAGCCCGATTCAGCTCGATGGCAAACTCAACGACTGGGACGCTTATCAATCGCTGTTTTGGCTTTATGATAAACGCTACTTACAAACAGCCAATGATAACCATCAACTGAGCAACTTATCATTTAGCCATATGGTAGGTAAGTTTGATAATTACTTATATGCTGTATTTAAAGTCACAGATGACACTGTAATTTACCGTGCTAAAAACAGCCTCAGCATTACCAATAATGACTATGTAAAAATTGGTCTAAAAAATCCTGATGGACTATTTAATACTTATATTATTGCTCCGCGCCAAGATGGCTGGGTCAACGCATTTGATGCCAACAGTAAAATGCCTTTTACTAAAATTCAGGGCTTTTTTAAACAAACTGAAACTGGCTACAACCTTGAGCTGCGCTTTCCTTTGAGTATGCTTGGCAATAAACTGGGGTTTGCCATTGCCGATGTTGATAGTAAACAGCCAAGCCAAACACTTAATATTATGTCTACATCCAACTTAAATAACCCAAATGATTTGGGCTCAGTACTGGTGCCCTCCCCTGAAATAAACCGTATATTAAAAGGCATGGGCCACAGCGGCAGTCGCATTTGGGTGGTCGATAATCATCACCGTGTTTTAGCGCAATCGGGCAGTATTCAAAATGCCGATGGCGTATGGGCTGATGGACTAAAAAATCAAGCGCCAAAAACCGCATGGCAACGCTTTGAACAAACCTATTTGCATCCTTTGTACTATAAAATTTTAACCCGTCCCGAAGATGAGTTTATAGACACCCTACACGATGTCGCCTCAATGCAAGGCACTCATTTAGCCAAAGCACTCAAAGGCCAACCCGCATCGTCGTGGCGACTCACCCCCGACAATAAAGCGGTGATATTATCGGCTGCTTATCCTATTTGGATTGAGGATAAGGTGATTGGCGCAGTTATAGCTGAAGAAACCACCAATGGCGTGCGTACACTGCGTAATAAATCACTGGAAAAACTGTTTAATGTGATTTTAGCGGTTATGCTGATTGGTACTGTGACTTTGTTCTTTTTTGCTTCGCGTATATCGAGCCGCATTAGGCAACTACGCGATACCGCAGAGCAAGCCATTGATGCGCAAGGACGAGTAACAGGTCATATAAATTACAGCGATGCCAATGACGAAATTGGCGATCTGTCGCGTAGCTTTTCAAATATAGTGAGCCGCCTTGGTGGCTATACCGATTATTTAGAAAATATGTCGTCGCGATTATCTCATGAGCTGCGCACGCCGGTTGCGGTTGTACGTTCATCTCTTGAAAACTTACAAAGCTTGCAGCAAAGTGAACTGAGTCAAAAATACCTTGAGCGTGCCAGTGAAGGGGTTGAGCGCTTAGGGAAGATAATTACCACTATGAGTGAAGCCACCCGCCTTGAGCAAAGCATTCAAAGTAATGAGCCAGAGCCGTTTGATTTGCAAAAGGTGATCAATGGCTGCATGCAAGGCTACCAGCTAACTTACCCTAACCAGTTATTTACACTCAACATTTGCCAAAGCACACTGCCAATGCAAGGTGCCCCTGAATTTATAGCCCAACTGCTCGATAAGCTAATAAATAATGCCTTGGAATTTAGTGAAGCCAACACCGCGATTGAAGTTAGTCTTAAGCAAAGCGAAAACAAAGCAACATTAACGGTAAGTAATACAGGTACTTTATTGCCTGAGGGGCTTACTGAACATATTTTTGATTCTATGGTATCGGTGCGCAGCCAACAAATGCAGCAACAACCGCATTTAGGTTTAGGACTTTATATTGTCAGGCTGGTGTGTGATTACCACAAAGGCACAGTAACGGCGCACAATAATGAGCAAAACAGTGGTGTGGTGTTTACCGTGAACTTGCCTTTAAGTAATTAAACAAAAAGCGGTTTAATTATAAACCGCTTTATTTTAAAGCTTTGCAGTTACAATTTAACTCACACTCAAGTGTAACGATTCACTTTTAATTCATTCGCTCAGTCTTAGTCTACTCACCTAGGAGGAGTCAAAATGAAAGAGTTACTAGAACCCGAAGAAATAGAGTTTATTCTCGATTTATATCGCCCAAATGCAGCCAATAACCATGCTCAACAGGGCGCAACTAAAAAGCCCAAGGTAAGTAGTGAAACAAGCCATGCAAGCTGAGGCTTTAGCACGTAGTGCTTAACGACACAAACCTTACAAGTTAGCCATTAAGCTGTAAAAACGCTTTAATACAGTCTATTTCTGCCCGTTTGACCGTTTCACCTATTTCGGGGCCTTTTTTACCGCTTTTAAGCGCATCTTGCACTATTTGTTTTTTATCCATTTTTTGTAGTTCATTGTGAATAGCACGTAATTTAGCGGCTTGTGGATAAGGCTTATCTACCAGCGTTTCGCCTCGTCCTTGTGCATCACACTGGCAGGCTTGAGTAAAGGCAATAAAACGCTCTGGGTGCACTAGTGCATTTAAATTAGTGACAATTAATTTATGAATGGTTTGCGGCCTTAATTGTTCAAGCGTGTGGCAAAGGGTATGGTTATCGCTGGTGAGCACACCGATATCACGAAAGCGATTAGGTACTTTTAGCCGTTCACAAAAGGCCTCAACCACAGCAACCCCTTCACGTTCATGGCCGCGTAAATTACCACGTTTTTTATAACTGAGCGCTTTACCAAAATCATGAGTTAAAGCAGCAAACCGGGTTTCTAGGTTAAAGCCTAAATCGGCTGCTCGTCTAAGCACTAGCATAGTATGGACGAACACATCGCCCTCGGGATGATGATTTGCAGGCTGCGGAGTGTTTTTCATCTGTTCTATTTCAGGAAAAATACCTAACCCATCTAATGCTTGAAAATAAAGCTCGGGGTGTTTTTCGCCAAGCGCTTTTTCTGTTTCAAGCCAAACTCGCTCAGGCACTAAATGTTCCAGCTCGCCTTTATTTTTAAGCTCATGCATTAATGCAGTAGTACTTGGATGAATAGACCATTCACTACCATAACGAGCTAAAAAACGGGCAATACGTAATACCCGAACCGGGTCTTCTACAAATGCGTGTGTGGTGTGGCGCAGTATTTTATTTTTTAAATCAGCTTGACCATTAAACGGGTCAATAACAGTGCCGTTTTCATCTAGTGCCATAGAATTTATGGTTAAATCTCGGCGTGCTAAGTCTTCTTCAAGCGTAACATTGGGGCTCGCATCCACTACAAAGCCGGTATAACCTTTACCACTTTTACGCTCAGTGCGCCCTAGTGCATATTCTTCTTTAGTGTGTGGGTGTAAGTAAACGGGAAAATCGCTGCCAATGGGTAAAAAGCCGAGCGCTTCCATAACCTCTGGCGTTTCACCAATAACAACGTAATCGTTATCTTTTGATTGTATGTTAAGCAGTTTATCTCGTACTGCTCCGCCCACTAGGTAAACTTGCTTTAAGCTTTGTTGCACTTTATTCCCAACCACTACTTTTAAGGTTTTCTTTGATGTTAATCATACCTAATCGCAATATAAAAATCAGTGTTGTTTGCCAAGCTTTAGTAAGCTCATTACAATAGCGCATTATTTTTTTATACCTCAACTCACCTTAACTAATGAAAAAACACTCAGCAAAAAAAGAACTTAGGTTACTGCCCATCCTTTTGGTGGTTATTATTATGTGTGTTGCGGGGCATTTCTTGCTGCAAGCTAATTTTCAAGACAGTCATCTGGTCGAATACCTATTAGCCGCGATTCCATTTGCTATGTTTGGCTTAGTGATAGTGGCCTTTAAAATGGCAGCTAAAAGTGAACAACAAGAAAATGATGAGTAAATAAGTTACTGATAGTTTCTGCTTTAGTGACTTTATATAAATAGCGTCTTGATTCCGCACGTGAGTGCTTAGTGATGAGAATGTTATAAAACTGGCTTGAAGTAAGCTGATTTATTTGTGAAAACGCCACACTTCTATTTTTATTAAATATACGCTATCGGTTTTATCGGGGTCGCTGGAGGTCAGTAGGGTCATAACAATGGCCTGCTGTAACAAGCTTATTGTATTTTTTAACGCGATGGTTTCTACTTTTACAGTGCCTTGCTCAAAATCAATAATGGCACACGCTTGATAATCATTGCTGTATTTAACGTATTTTTTGCACTAGGCTGTTGCGTATTTTGCTTACCCCACTTGCGCTTTAATAGAACGGTGTGTTTTTTGAGCTTGCTTGTGAATTGCAACCACATTGGTCGGGTCGTTTTTTACTTGCTTTACCAGTTTATTTAAATCAACAACGGGCGATAAACCCGACAGTGATTTACAGCCACTTAAGCCAACTAGCAAAAGTATAAACGCATACTTTTTCACACAACATCCTAATAAACTTAATAAATCCTCATTTATTATAATACATGATAACCAAACCAGTCAGGTTTAATTGTTTGTGCTTGACCACTTGGGGTTAGTTTAATATTAAGCTGACTATCGAGTAAATCAATCGCAAAGCAGTCATCAACGTCATGTAAATCATCTTTATGTAGATGGCTCAGCCCTGCTAATAAGTCATTTTTAGCGCGTTGTTTTGCTTCTTCACTACTACTGGCAACATACAAAGCAAAGTCGTGTTGCTCTGCTAATGAGTCGCTTCTGTAAGCACCTAAGTTAACAAAATAAAGTTGCTTATTTTGCTCTACATAACTATCAACTACCTCGATTTTATAACCATCAATGTGATTAACCGCCATGTAGCTATCCATGTGTACACTGTTTTTATCACCCACCCATTGGCTTTTTAATTTGGTATAGGTTTGCTCAATATTTTGGCCTACCACAAAACGTACGTCGTGCATTTCTATGTGGCAACCTTGAATACGCCCACCTAAATACACCATGAATAACTGCATGCTCACTTCCTTTTAAAAACCAAATTAAATTAAACTATCTACGTCAATCTCATGCTTTTTAATCAACTTATAAAAATCAGAACGATTACGCTTGGCAAGTTTGGCGCCTTCTGCCACATTGCCCCCTGCCATTTTCAGGGTATTAATTACATAGTCTCGTTCAAATTCTTTTTTAGCTTCATTAAGTGATAATGGCTCAACGTTGCTTTCATTACTGTTTAGGGCACTAAGCACTAAATGTTCAGATATAACCTCACTAGGAGTCAACGCAACCACCTGCTCCACTACATTTTGTAATTGACGTATATTTCCTGGCCAATCATACCTTACTAGGGCATGCATGGCATCGCTTGCAAAGCGCTTTTCTTTTTGCTCCATACGCTTTGCGATGTTGGCACTAAAAAAGTTGGCTAATAAGCTAATATCTTCACGGCGTTCACACAGCGGGGGCAACTTTAAGTTTACGACGTTTAACCGGTAGTATAAATCTTCTCTAAACTGTTGATTACTAATCGCTTCAGGCAGGTTTTTGTGGGTTGCAGAAACAATTCGCACATTAATAGGAATTTCTTCTTGAAAGCCCACGGGGCGAATGATTTTTTCTTGTAGCACACGCAATAACTTAACTTGCAAATTTAGAGGCATATCACCAATTTCGTCTAAAAATAAGGTACCGCCTTGCGCTTGCTGAAATAGGCCTTGGTGATCTTTTACAGCTCCTGTAAATGCCCCTTTTTTATGACCAAATAGCTCTGATTCTAATAGCTCACCAGGCACGGCCCCACAGTTTATTGCCACAAATGGACCATTACTAACATGGCTATGCTGATGAATCGCCTGCGCAAGCAACTCTTTACCGGTACCGCTGGCACCAGAAATAAGCACGTTAACTTGTGTAGGCCCTAATAGTTTAACTTGCTCCAGCAAATGCAGCATAGCGCCACTGCGGGTGACAATATTACTTTGCGGAGTAATATCATCATTATTAACCCCATGTATCTCAATGGCTTTGGCTAGGCTGTCAAACAGCTCATCTTTATCAACGGGTTTTGTGATAAAGGCAAAAATACCTTGCTTGGTGGCCTCTACCGCATCAGGGATAGATCCATGAGCCGTCATCATAATAACAGGCAACGCAGGGTAACGGTTTTGCAATTGTCGGTGCAGCGCCATGCCGTCCATTTCATCCATTCTTAAATCGGTAATCACCGCATCAAACACTTGGTTTTTAAGTAGCTGTAATGCGTTCATACCACTATCACAGGTCGTTACTTCATAACCCTTTGATTGAATTCGAATCGCCAGTAATTGCAGCAAGCTGGCATCATCATCAACGAGTAAAACTTTAGCACTTGATGGAAGTGTGACTGACATAGTTACTGCTCCTTGGTTTCTTCACGTAGTAAAAGTTGCTGTTCAATTGCGGCTAATGACGACAAGGTTTTTTGCATTTTGGCGTTCAATGCTTGCTGTTGTTTTTTTGCATCTATTTGCATTAATACGTGCTGTTTTTGCAGCCATAAATAGTGCTTTATATCATCGGGCCAATAGTACGCCTGATCCAGCTTAAGTAATTGACTCATCACAGTATTGGGGTCACTACTAAGCTTTAAACATGCTGTACTAAAAAACGCTTTCAGTGCTTGCTCCCCTAAGTAAGTTTCATTGTCAGGCGTTAATTTAAAGCCACCACACTGATTGGCATGCCAAGCAATAACTTGCGCTGCAGAGGGATATATTGGCTCTGATTTTGGCCGAGGTTTGGGGTTTGGCTGATTCGTTTTTTTATCTGGCTGAGAGGGTACATTTAATGCTGATTCACCCTGTGTTTGAGTGTTTGTTATTTCACACCCAGATAAAAAAACAAGACTGCTGGTTAGCCATACAATAGCCATTAAACGCGCAGACATATTATTTAACTCCTTTATTTTTATAGGGGATGACAATGTTAAATCGACAGCCTTGCGGCTCATTATGCTCAATTTTTAGTTGTCCATGTAACTGTTCAACTGACTCTTTGACTATAGTAAGGCCTAAACCACTGCCTTGTAAGCTAATCTCTTTGGTATGTTTACCTTGATAAAACGCCCCAAAAACATGTTCTCTTTCATGCTCTTTAATGCCACAGCCCTCATCTGCCACCTGCATATTTAGGCCGTTATTTTCTAGACTCAAGCTAATAGTAACGATTTGGTTTGGCTGAGAAAACTTTAAGCTATTGGAGATTAACTGAATTAAAATCATTTCAATTAACTCCCGTGGCAAACTAAGAGAAATATTAGGTAAACTATTGTGCCAAATAAGCGATTGTTCTCGCGCATTTAAGCGGTGCTCAAAGTGGTTATTTACCTTTTTTATTAGCTGATTAAATTCCACTTCACTGACGTTGTCTTTACTGGTGCGAATGGCGTTATAACTCAATAAACTGTCTATCATGGTACGTAGCCTCACCATCGATTGACTGATCAGCCCAAGTACCGCTTTTTGCTCGTTATTGATGGGGCCAACGATTTCATCGGCTAGTAATTCAGTGCCCTCAACCATAGAAGCCAAAGGGGTTTTTAATTCGTGAGTAACGTGGCGTAAAAATGTATCTTTTTGTTGTTCTAACATATGCAGCTGCGCTTGCACCCACTGCAACTTGTTACCTAACTCTATGAGTTCAGCTGATCCCTGCACCGATATTTTTTGCTGCCAATCTCCTTGGCCTAATTTATCAATCACTGAGGTTAAGCTTTTTAAGCGCCCGCTTATGCGCCACAAAAACCCGCCACCAACAAGTAGCGTTAAAGGCGTAAGTGCAACCAACCAGTTTATAAATGAAGCTTGTAAATTTGTGAGCTTAATTTGGTTTTGAGTGATTTTGGCTTCATTTTCCTCACGTAACCACAATGTTAGCTCCGCTAGTATTTCGCTGATTGGCACAAATAATTCAGCTTGTTGACGCGCTTCAACCACAAGTTGAGTATGCGCCGTTTGCAATGTATCCGTTAGCCGTTGCCATTGGTGTGTATTTGCTTGGTTATTTGAAAGCTGTTTTAGCTCATTGATGTTTTGCAATGATGATTGCCATTTATCTACGATTAGCTTATCGAGTGAGTCGCTCTTTAATACCCAGTTTTGTCTTGTTGCCCTTTCTAAACTATTAAGCTCTTGCTTAAGCACATTAAACGACTTAGTTACTTGGTAATTATTACTCACAATTTGCTGAGTGACCGCTAATTGCTTATTTAATACATTTAAAAACACAATAACTACTATAGATAAGGGCAGCAGCGACAACAGCATGCTCATTACAAATTGGCCAATTAAATTGGGGCGCCAATTTATCAATGCTTTATATTTTTCAGCCATGACTGCGGGCATACAAAAGTCCTTTGCTATTTTTTAACGTTCTATTATTAAGTGCTCAACTTATACACTCGCTGAACCATCAAGGATAAAAACCCCTACTGTCTCAAAATAGCGACAAGTTAAGCAATTGATTTAAAAAATTTTAAACGCTTATAACTGCAAAATTGTTGCATAAAACACACAGTTACTTGTAAAAATTACGCACCAACCACCACAAAAAAAACATAACCCGCTGATTATTAATAAAAATTAATATTGGCATCATTTTTGTAATGGAAACATTAATATTAATTTTAAAAGAGCCAAGGAATGTTCAGAAATAATTTACAGAACGCTGCACTTATCGGTCTGTGCCTAACCAGTACTCATTTATTCGCTCTTGATGTAGATGCTGAATTTAATCGTTTAGACAAAGACAGTAATGGCACATTAAGTGAAGCTGAAGCAGGTGAAGATGCTTTATTACATGAGAACTTTGCACAGATAGACACCGATGAAAACGGACTCATATCTCTAAATGAATTTAAGCTGTTTATAAAATAAAGGAGTACATTCATGAAACAACTAATTGGTGCTTTTTCGCTCCTATTTTTAGCTATTAGTGCCACCGCACTGGCATCGCCATTAAATGTACGTTTTATGCATTTAGATAAAAATATGGATGACCAAATATCGCTTGTTGAGGCAAAGCAAGATAAACAATTACTTAAGCAGTTTGCCGATTTAGACAAAGATAACAACGAGATGATTTCTAAAAAAGAATTCCAAAACTTTAAACCTTAAGTTTAGATTCAAGTTTAATCTATTAGTATAGAGTTAAAAGCACTTGCCATAATCCCTGAGGGAGTGTGTAAACGGATTTAATGTTGGGAGTTAAATTATGGCAAGTGCTTTCTTTCAATACTGTCAGCAATTAAAATACACCTTGGAACGCCAACTATGAGAATACTGCTTCCCTTTATTGGTGCTTTACTTTTTATCAGCCAAAGTGCATTCGCACTTGATGTAAAGCAACGCTTTGACCACTTGGACAAAAATAATGATGGATATTTAACCCATAGCGAGCTTGCTGCTCAGCCTCAGCTATTAAACTCATTTTCAAATTGGGATGAAAATCAAGATAACAGAATTTCTTTAACTGAGTTTAAAAACTACTTAACCACTAACCTGTACTGAGCATTTATATGAAGCCTTTTCATAATATTATTTTACTAACACTGACTGTTTTTAGCTGTATGAGTTTTGCAACAAGCAGTTATATTGCCGAAAAGTTTGAAAAACTTGACCGCAACCAAGATGGCTTTTTAACTTACCCTGAAGCTGCCAGTGATCCTGCTTTATGGTCACGTTTTGGCAGTTATGACCGTGATAAAGACGCACAATTATCATTAAGCGAATACAGCTTGTACGCCAGTAAATAAATAGCCCCACTCAATTAAAGCTTGGTTAACAATATCAAGCTTGAAAAAGTTTAACTCCTATTGTTAACACATCCTATTTCACCCTTAACTTGTTGCTTGCTTTAGCTAAAAGCTGACTTATACGACGCTTAATAAATTATGCTATTGGTATTCTAAATTTGAGTTTGCTACTGTGATAGTACAAATAATAACAACATACCTCTTATGCAACTCAATAAATTAATTAAACCGGTATTACTAGCAAGCCTCTGCGCCTTATCTAGTGTGGCAATTGCACAAACGAAAGTAATATATAATGCCAATGGCTACACCCCTTTATACAAAGGAAAAATGCGCCATGGCGAAGTAAATACATTTACAACCTTAGTCATAAAAGATGGCAAAGTAGTTAAAACAGGTCCAGACAGCTTGAAAAATAGCTTTCCGGGCGCAACCCTAATTGACGCGAAAGGCAAAACACTACTCCCAGGGCTCATTGATGCCCATGGACATGTCATCGGACTTGGTAATAATTTGTCACAGCTTGATGTGCGCGGTGCAAAATCAGTCGATGAAATAACTGCTAAGCTCAAGGAATTTGTCAAAGGTAAAAAAGGTTGGATCATTGGTCGAGGCTGGAACCAAGAGCTATGGTCAAATACTCGCTTTCCTACGGCCGCTGACTTAGACAAAGTCGTTAACGATCGCCCTGTTATTTTATCGCGAGTAGATGGTCACGCCATTTGGGTTAATTCAAAAGCACTAGAACTTGCCAATATTAATGCTGACACACCAGCCCCAGCAGGTGGAGAAATTATAAAAGACGAGTTTGGCAAACCAACCGGTATTTTTATAGATAAAGCAGAAACCTTGGTTACCCAGCATATGCCTGCAACGTCTGCGCAATCGGTTAGCAATGCATTAGATGCCGCAGGTAAACATTTGTTAAGCTTAGGCATTACCTCAACACACGATGCAGGTATTGATAAAACCACGTGGCAAGTTTATAAACAGCGCGCTGAGCTAGGTACATTACCACTTAGAATTGTAGCGATGTTAAGTGCAGCAAGCCCAGATTTAAACATGATGCTTAAAGCGGGTCGGTATCAAGATGCTCAAGATTTTTTATCTATTCGCAGTGTAAAAATTTACGCTGACGGTGCCTTAGGGTCACGCGGTGCCGCGCTTATTGAAGAATACGCAGACAGAGCAAACCACTTTGGCCTAATGCTTGAAACCCAACAAAAGCTAGAACAATTATTTACACTCACTTTTAAAAGCGGGTTTAGTGCAAATACCCACGCCATTGGTGATAGAGCAAATAAAATTGTGCTCGATGCCTATCAAAATGTATTTAAGCAAACCGGTGGTATACTACTGCGTAATCGCATGGAGCATGCACAAATAGTCTCGCCGGAGGATATACCGCGCTTTAAAACCCTGAAAATAATTCCATCAATGCAACCTGTGCATGCTACATCTGACATGCATATGGCAGAGCAGCGTTTAACCGATAAACAACTCAAAGGCGCATACGCTTGGCAAACATTCTTAGAGCAGGGGTCGACTATTGCAGCGGGTTCTGATTACCCTGTCGAGCTGGCGAATCCGTTTGATGGCTTATATTCTGCCATTACACGTATGGATCATAATCAATTGCCTGAAAATGGTTGGCGCGCCAGTGAAGTGTTAAGCAGAGAAGATGCATTACATGCGTTTACCCTTGGCGGCGCGTATGCAGCGCATCAAGAGTTTAAGCTAGGGAGTTTAGAGCAAGGTAAATGGGCTGACTTTATACTGGTTGATCAAGACTACTTTAAAGTCCCCATTGAGCAGCTATACAAAACTCAGGTGCTGCAAACGTGGATTGCGGGTACGTTACGCTACGAAAAAGACGCTACAAAAGCTGAGTAATTAAAAACAAAAAAGGGTTAACTTGCGTTAACCCTTTTTTGTATCAACTTTTGACTGACGATATAGCTTAATAATGTGATAAATATTAACCAAAGCCAACAAGCCGTTGGTAAAAGCCACCGGCATTGAGCCTATAGCCGCACCGTAAAAAGTAAACGCAATACAGCCCAATAAATTAAACCAACGGAGTTTGGTTACATCAGTCATAGTTAATGATATGACTAATAAGACGGATGCTAAATAACCTAAATATTCCCAACTCAATTGTTCTCTCCTAGGCTTTAGGTTAGTATTACGCGTTAAATTTTAGTACATTATTAAGCTACGCTACGCAGTAGTTAAAATAAAAAAGCTAACTTACCAATAAAACCTTAAAATATACTGGTTAATACCACAATTTTTAATCATTACACGGAAGAATGAAGGTCATTTAACGCTGTTAATTATATTAACGGCGTGGGCAAGTTAGCATAAATTCTTAATCTTAATGCTATCGTCATTAAGGTGTAATAAATAGGACAATTGTCCGAAGAGCATGATTGATGTTTCAATACCATTTTTCCAGTTACCTTGTTGATCAACTGCTGACGTTTGCCGGCAGTAGTTTTCAGCAATCAAAAAAAGAAATATTAATACAGCAAGACCAACCGTTAACTAAGTTGGTGTTAGTGCGAAGTGGAACTGTATCGTTTAGTTACGATGTAGGTAATGGCAGGCGCCTGCTTCTTGGCCAACTCGACTGTAACAATACCCTAATTGGCGAAATTGAAGCACTTAATAATAACCCCTGCATTTACACGGTAACCTGCTTTAGTGATGTCACGTACAACTTGATTGAATTAAAACATTGGCGCGCATTATTGCTCGATAAACCCGAGCTAAGCTTATATACGGCGCAAACGATTGCGGCTAAGTTTCAAGAAAATCAAAAAATTAATTTAGATAAGCTGTTACTGCCGTTGAGCTACAATATTGCCAAAGACTGCTTATTACGTGCAGAGAATAACAATCCCACTTTATTACGTGCTTACCCTACGGTAAATGCAGAAGCTGAGCGCTTTGCAACCACTGAGCGTGCATACAGGCGTGTAGTGAGTGAGTTAGTAGAGAAAAACTTAGTGCAAAGAAGCACACAAGGACTACAAGCTGTCGATATTCCTAAATTAAGTGACTATGTAGATAGCTTTGCACAGCTTTAAAGACAATAAAAAAGGCCATTAAGGCCTTTTTTATTGAGCAAAATCACGTTTACTTTTCAAGTAAAATATCGTGGATTTTAGCTAAATCAGATTTACCTTCAATAATTTCATCCGGCGTTAAACCTGATAATTCATGCGGGAATACTAACCATTCTTCAGATTCATGAATGTAGTAATCAGGCACTGTATCAACTTTTGAATTTTTTGGCTTGTAGTATGGACAAGCAATACGAATATCACGTGGTAAGTTTAAACGCATTAGCTCAGAAAGTTTCTCTTTTAACGCTACAATACTACGACCTGAGTCAAAAACATCGTCAACAATCAGTAAAGAGTCACCAGCATTTGCGTTTTCAACTATGTAGTGTAAACCATGTACTTTGATTTCTTTTGATTGCTTACCAATACCGTAATAAGACGAGGTACGAACCGCAATGTGATCCGTTTCTATGCCTTTGTAATCATAATATTCCTGAACAGCAATCCCAATTGGAGCACCACCGCGCCATATACCAATAATAAAATCTGGACGAAAGCCATCTTTATACACTTGTGCCGCTACGCGGAATGAATCTTCAAGTAATTGTTGAGCCGTGATATAGCACTTTTCTGACATAATAAGGATCCCAGTGGTATGTATAATATTTGAGCGAGGTTTAAATAAAAATAGATGCCCAAACACGTAATGGCGAAAGATTTTACCGTAAATAAAACAAAATTGCTTGTTTGACGGATAAAAAAATAGGCACCCTAAGGTACCTATTTTTTAACTAATGCGTAATCTCAGTAGATTATGCCTTTTCAAGTAGGGTGCGTGCTACGGTGCGCATACCTTGTGTAGTTGCACCTGAAGCCCATTGACTTGTGCTACCACCCATATTAAATGCAGCAGCTAAATCGATGTGTACCCAGCCTTTGCCATCGTTTGGCACAAAGCGAGATAAGAAACCAGCGGCGTTAGATGCACCACCGAAACCACCGCCTTTTTGGGCGCGGCTATTTGCTGTATCCGCATACGGCGATGGGCAGTTTTGTTGATGCCACTTTTCAAGTGGTAATGGCCATGCGGCTTCCATTTCTTGTGACGCAAAGTCTTCCACTTCACGCACTAGCTCTTTATCAAGGGCAAACAATGCGTTGTACTCTTGACCAACAGCAACAAGGGCGGCACCTGTAAGGGTTGCCGCATCAATAATAAGTGGAGCGCCTGTCTCACCTGCCGCCATTAGGCCATCAGCTAATACTAAACGCCCTTCAGCATCGGTATTTACAATTTCAACGGTTGTGCCATTTTTGTAAGTAAGAATGTCACCTAGTTTGTATGCATGACCGGAAATTAAGTTCTCAGCACAACATAAAAACAGTTTAATACGCTTTTCTACGCCACGGCTAATTGCCAGTGCCAAACCTGCGGTTACCGTTGCTGCACCACCCATGTCGCACTTCATACCCAACATACCTTCGCTTGGTTTAATTGAGTAACCACCTGAGTCAAACGTAATACCTTTACCAACAAGTGCTGCGCTTACCGGTGCGTTCTCATCGCCAGTTGGGTTGTAATCAAGCTCAAGTAATACTGGCGGACGCTCACTACCACGACCAACGGCATGAATACCAATCCACTGCTGTTCTAATAGTGCATCGCCTTTTATTATTTGATAGCTAACATGCTCTGGTGCCAGTGATTGAATAAATTCAGCGGCTTTTTCAGCCAAGCTTTCTGGGTAAATGTCATCGGCGGTGCCATTGATCATTTCGCGCGCCCACGTTGCCGATGCTTTTAAATCAGCGAGTTCTTTAAGATCAGATTGTGCGTTATCAACAAACTCAACACCGTTTAGTACTTTTGGTGATACAAAGCCTTGGTAAAAAGCCCATTGGCTCTCTGTACTCCAAACATTGCCTTCAAGCACAACACTTTTAATGCCTTGGCTGGCAATAGTACGACCTGCTTTTTGCACATTTTTTAATGTTTCTTGCTCAGATAAATGAACCGTTGCGCCGTGTTCGTTAAAAGATAATGACGCACTTTCGCCCCAATGCCCTGGTGCCGATTGCTCGCTTAATTGAACAACAAATTTTTCACTCATGTTAGAATATCCTTGCACTTAAATGTGTGGTTGAGTTTACTATAGCGCGCTTAAGTTCCCAACTGCTTGCGGTAAATAACCTCAAATAGTCCGTAAAGTCTTATTTTACTTAACCTGAATTCTGGTTATAAAAGGAAGTCATTAATGAAGTACACCTCGCCATTACAATCTGCTACGTTATTAAAACGTTACAAACGCTTTTTAGCTGATTTAGAGCTCAGTGATGGCAGCACTTTTACCGCTCACTGTGCTAATACGGGTAAGATGACGGGCTGTGCCGATGCCGGTTTTACTGCCTTTTATTCCACCAGCAGTAATACTAAGCGAAAGTACCCGCAGTCATTAGAGCTGACGCAAAATAACTTATCACAACTTATTTGTGTAAATACCGCCGTTGCCAATAAAGTGGTCGAAGAAGCACTTAATAATGGGGTTATTGATGAGCTTACAGGCTATCAACACATACAAAGTGAAGTGAAGTATGGCAGTGAAAACAGCCGCATCGACTTTTTACTTACCCACAGCAGCAAAGCCAATTGTTATGTTGAAGTTAAATCAGTCACGCTGCTGAGCGAAGATCGTCCACAAAGCGGTCAAGGCTACTTCCCTGACGCCCAAACTGTTCGTGGGCAAAAGCATATTCGTGAATTAATCGACATGGTCAAACAAGGGCATCGAGCGGTATTACTATTTGCAGTGCTGCACCAAGGCATCACACAAGTCAGTGCTGCGGTGCATATTGACCCAACCTATGCACAATTGCTTAACGAGGCCATTGAGCAAGGCGTAGAAGTATTAGCTTATAAAGCCCATATTTCAGCGAGTGAAGTTACTTTAATTGAGAAAGTAGCATTTGTTGAGTAAAAAGAGCGCATTTAAGCGTTGGTATTTCGCCACGCCCAAAAAATACTTATCCGAAAAGTAAAAGATAAGTTGTTTTTATTATTTTTGCCCACATAACAACGCCAGTTTATAAACCGATACTGTAATAAAAAATATAAACACTGCTTTTGCTACTTTTATATGGGTAAACAGGGTTGAAGCTAATTCGATTATTTAAAAATAAATTTGCCTAGGGTATGAGTTTCTGCTATTTATACCGCCGGCTAATGCTGAGGCATTAAATTAAGGATTTAGGAGAGAGTTATGCCAGACCAAAAAAGACATGGTTTATTGGCTCAAGCCGGTTTAGAACCATACCAAGAAAAACCGGGTGAAGAGTACATGAATGAAGCACAACGTGCTCATTTTAAAACAATTTTAGAAACTTGGCGTAATGATTTACGAAACGAAGTTGATCGTACTAAGTCACACATGCAAGACGAAGCAGCTAACTTTCCTGATCCCGTTGACCGCGCAGCACAAGAAGAAGAGTTCTCATTAGAGCTTCGTACTCGTGACCGCGAACGCAAATTAATTAAGAAAATTGAAAAAACAATCAACTTAATTAAAGAAGACGAGTTTGGTTTTTGTGAGTCTTGTGGTATTGAAATTGGTATTCGTCGTTTAGAAGCACGTCCTACTGCTGATTTATGCGTAGACTGTAAAACACTTGCCGAAATTAAAGAAAAACAAGCTGGACGCGGCTAATTAAGTTATAGCCATGTCTTCTACAGCCGTTACCGCGCAAGTATCTGACTATCGCGGCCGATTTGCACCGTCTCCTTCGGGGCCGTTACATTTTGGCTCACTTGTGGCGGCTGTAGGTAGCTACCTAGATGCAAAAGTTAACCAAGGGAAATGGTTAGTACGCATTGAAGATATAGACACCACTCGCGTTGTAAAAGGCGCCGCCACCGATATCCTAAATACCTTAGAAGCCTACAACCTCAATTGGGATGAAAACGTTGTGTATCAAACACAGCGTCTTACTATTTATCAAGATGCAGTAAACTCACTGTCAAAACAACACCTTATTTATGCCTGCCAATGCTCTCGTAAGCAAATAAAAGCCCTCGGCGGTATTTATCAAGGGCAATGTAAACACAGCCAACTCAGTGAACAGGGTCATGCCCTTCGCTTAACTCAATGCCATGCAACCGTGACTTATAACGACCTTATTCAGGGGCGTATTGACGTTGACCCTGCTCTGGCCCATGAAGATTACATTATAAAACGTAGCGACGGTTTATTTGCCTATCAACTGGTGGTGGTTATTGATGACATTGAGCAAGGGATCAATCGAATTGTACGAGGCGCTGATCTACTTGAACCTACCGCCCGTCAAATCAGTCTGTTTAAGCAACTTAATAACCCTATTCCAGAATTTGCTCATTTACCTTTAGCGGTAGCAAAACCAGGGTTTAAACTGTCTAAGCAAAATTATGCCCCTGCAATTTGCAAACAAAATCCAAAACCCACTTTAATAGCTGTATTTAAATTTTTAGGCTTGCCAATACATGAGCAACTAATGGATTTAACCTGCGAACAATTACTCGCTTGGGCCGTGGCACATTTTAACTTAAGCCTTGTTCCTGCTAAGCGTGAAATACAGATTTAACCTCCCTTTACGTATTACGTGGAATTAATTCAAATAAAATCGTTAAAAATGGCTTAATTTCAGTGCTGCAACTTAATTTTTTTACCTTGCTGGTATATGATAGCCGCCTAAATATATGCTAATTACATTAAACAGTAAAAATAACGCTTTAAGCGAATACTTGCTGTGATTTTGATTGCAATGGCGAGTAAATCAACCGCTTCTCTAGGAGACAGACTATTATTTCCAAGCTTTTTCAATTTTGTCGACAAATTATCGGCCCAAGTGCCAATAACGAAAATGTCGCAATCAGCAGTGAGCCGTTAGTGATCCCTAGAGGTGAGCATGGTATTTCTCGCAAACAATTTAGCCCAAATGCAATCAAAGTACTCTATCGCCTAAAAGATGGTGGCTATGATGCCTACTTAGTTGGTGGTTGCATTCGCGATGTATTGTTAGGCCAACAACCTAAAGATTTTGATGTTGTAACCAATGCAACCCCTGAGCAAGTTAAAAAACTGTTTCGTAACTGCCGTTTAATTGGCCGCCGCTTTCGTTTAGCGCACATTGTTTTTGGTCGTGAGATTATTGAAGTGGCCACCATGCGCGGCCATCACGAAGCACAAGAAGATAAAAATCAAATTAGCCAATCAAGCGAACATGGGCAACTACTTCGCGACAACGTATTTGGCAGCATTGAAGAAGATGCCGAGCGTCGTGATTTTTCAATCAATGCCTTATATTACTCAATCAATGATTTTTGTATTTATGATTACGCCAATGGTTTAGCGGCCATAAAGGCAAAACAAATAGAGTTAATTGGCGATCCTGAAACACGCTACCGTGAAGACCCCGTGCGTATGCTTCGCGCAGTGCGCTTTGCCACCAAGTTAGATATGCAAATAGCGCCAGCAAGCGAAAAGCCGATTACCGAATTAGCGAGCTTGCTTGATAATATTCCGCCAGCGCGTTTATTTGAAGAAATACTCAAGCTATTTTTAAACGGCAAAGCACAGCAAAACTTTGTAATGCTGCGTCAGTACGGTTTATTTAAATCGTTGTTCCCAGAACTTGACCGGATTTTAGATAAAAACCCAGACGGGCTTGAAGAAACCTTCATCAAGCAAATGTTTGCAAACACTGACATCCGTATTAATTCAGATAAAAAAGTCACTCCTGCATTCGTATTTGCAGCATTACTGTGGTTCCCGCTGATTGAGCGTACTGAAAAAATTAGACGCCAAGAGCAACTATCAGAATACGATGCATTTGCTCAAGCAATTAATAAAGTACTGAGTGAGAATGCCCAACATATTGCCGTACCAAAACGCTTTACGTTAGGTGCTCGTGATATTTGGCATATTCAACAACGCTTAGATAAACGTGCAGGCCAACGTGCCTATCGTTTAACACAGCAGCCGCGCTTTAAAGCCGCTTATGATTTTTTACTATTGCGTGTTGATGCTGGTGAAACTGAGCATACAGAGCTGGCACAGTGGTGGACACAGTACTTAGGTCAAGATATTAATGGCCAAAAAGAAATGGTGCGAGAGCTTGGTCATCAAGGTGGCCCAAAGCCACGCAAGCGACCTCGTCGTCGTACTACTAAAAAGCCAGCTGAGTAAATAATGCAACGTGTCTATTTGGGTTTAGGTGCAAACCTTAACAGCCCTAAAAAACAACTTGATAACGCTGTTATTGCACTTAAAAGCTTGCCAAACAGCGAACTTATAGCCTGCTCGCATTATTATGCGAGCAAGCCTATGGGACCACAAGATCAACCTGATTATGTGAATGCAGTCGCCTGTATCAACACTTCACTTGAGCCAGAGCAACTACTCGATTTAACCCAAGCCATAGAGCTGGAACATGGTCGAGTCAGAAAAGCTGAGCGCTGGGGCGCACGCACACTGGATATTGATATTTTATTATTTGGTGAGCAGGTTATAAATACTAAACGTTTAACGGTGCCTCATTACGGGTTAAACGAGAGAGAATTTGTTGTTTACCCGCTGCAAGAAATTGCACCCGAACTTATTTTACCAAGCGGCGTATCTATCAAACAGATAGCAAATAACCTACCGCTTAACGACTTACAACAATTACCGCTGTAATTAACTAAGGCCACTGTCTGCGAGAATATTATGTCTAAAATAACCGTTTCAACTTTGAATAAAATGAAGGCTGAAAGTAATAAAATCACTGCGTTAACAGCTTATGATGCCAGTTTTGCTAAGTTATTTCATGAGAATGGCGTTGAAGTTGTTTTAGTCGGTGATTCTTTGGGAATGGTATTACAAGGTGGCGATGACACACTCGCTGTAACAAACCAAGAAATTGCGTACCATACTCGCTGTGTTCGTGCTGGAAGCCGTGACCTATTTGTTATTGCCGACTTACCGTTTATGACCTATGCAAATCCAAATGATGCCTGTAAAAATGCCGCAGAGTTGATGCGCGCAGGTGCTAACATGATCAAGCTTGAAGGCGGTGAATGGCTACATGACAGCATTAAATCACTCACTCAACAAGGTATTCCGGTGTGTGGGCATTTAGGGCTTACGCCACAATCTGTGCACGTATTTGGTGGTTTTAAAATTCAAGGCCGTGAAGAAGTACAAGCACAAAAAATTATTGCCGATGCAAAAGCATTAGAGGCCGCGGGTGCTCAACTACTCGTGCTTGAGTGTATTCCAAGTGCCTTAGCAAAACGTATTACTGACTCATTAAGCATTCCGACTATAGGGATTGGTGCGGGCAATGTAACCGATGGTCAAATTTTGGTTATGCACGATTTAGTCGGCATTTCTGCAGGCTACATTCCTAAATTTTCAAAAAACTTTTTACTCGAAACAGGCAACATGCCTGCCGCTGTTAAAAAGTATTGTAACGATGTTAAAAGCGGCGTTTTTCCAAGCGCTGAACACGAGTTTAAATAATGCAGTCAATCACTGAAATTAAATCATTACGCAGTCAAATAAGAGCTTGGCGCCAAGCGGGTTTAAGTGTTGCACTAGTACCTACTATGGGTAACCTGCACCGCGGCCACTTTTCGTTGGTAGAAAAAGCAAAAACACTGGCCGACAAAGTCGTTGTTAGTATTTTTGTTAACCCGATGCAATTTGGTGCTAACGAAGATTTAGACAATTATCCGCGTACCTTAGATGCCGATAAACAAGGTTTAGCCGATCTTGAAACGGATATTTTGTTTATCCCCAGTGTAGAGGCTATTTACCCAAATGGCTTAGGGGTGCAAAGTTTTGTTGATGTACCAGGTATTTCGATGGGCTATTGCGGCGGCTCACGTCCTGGTCATTTTAAAGGTGTAGCAACAGTTGTCACTAAACTATTTAACTTAGTCCAACCTGATTACGCCTGCTTTGGTGAAAAAGACTTTCAACAGCTGCAAGTTGTTAAAACAATGGCCCGTGATTTGTCGATACCAGTAGAAATTATTGGTGTGCCAACGATACGTGAAGTTAGCGGCCTTGCCATGAGCTCACGCAATGGGTATTTATCAAGTGATGAAAAGCAAACCGCTACGATTTTATTCAATACTTTAAATCACTGTGCGCAGCAACTAAAAAGCGGAAATAAAGCGTTTGCTACTCTTGAAGCTGATGCTAAAGCGACTTTAGAAAGCGCAGGGCTAAAACCAGATTATTTTTCGATTGCTCAACGAGATACATTAAAAGCTGCTACACTCGAAGATACACGATTTGTTATTTTAGCTGCCGCCTTTTTAGGAAGTGTTAGATTAATCGACAATATACAGGTTGAAGTTTAATACTGGTGTAGCCTCACTTTAAGGATAAGTATGAAAACTTTTATTAAAACTAGCCTCGTGGCTTTTTCGTTTGCAGTTCTTGCTGGCTGCCAGAGCCAGGCGGGTAATCCAGCACTTAATCAATGTGCTCAGCAAAGTTATCAATGCGAAACCAGCTGTGAACAACAAACAACCACCGACAGCCTTAAGTCACAGGTTTGCTCATCTAAGTGCATCGAAGCGTATAATCAATGCAAAGTACAAGCTGAAAACTTAAGTAAAGCTGACTAATATCAATCGGCATAAATTGTAAACCAAAAAAAACCGCTCATTTGAGCGGTTTTTAATTATTAGCGGTTTATTTTAAGCCTAACTTTTTCAACTCAACTTCAACTAGCTTTGCAGAAAGTGGCACATAACCATCTTTTTCTACAATTTTTTGACCTTCTTGCGAAAGTACCATCTTTAAAAACTCAGCTTCAACTGGGCCAAGTGGCTTATTTGGGTGTTTATTTACATAAACATATAAGAAACGTGAAAGTGGGTATTTACCTTGAGCTACGTTTTCAAGCGTGGCATCTACAAAGTTAGTACCTTTTTTAGATAACGGAACAGTGCGCACACCCGATGTTTTATAACCAATGCCAGAATAACCAATGGCATTTAGTGATGCTGAAATTGACTGTACAACAGAAGCTGAACCCGGTTGCTCGTTCACGTTATTACGAAAATCGCCTTTACATAAGGCTTTCTTTTTAAAGTAACCGTAAGTCCCTGATACTGAGTTACGTCCATATAATTGCACGTCTTTTGCAGCCCAATCACCTTCTAGACCAACATCACTCCAGCGGTTTACTTGCTCTGGTGCGCCACATTTACGTGTTGATGAGAAAATAGCATCGATTTGGTCAATACGTAGCCCTTCAATTGGGTTATCTTTATGAACAAATACCGCTAATGCATCAATTGCTACACGTACTTGTGTTGGCTTATAACCATAGCGCTTTTCAAATGCTTCAATTTCTTTCGACTTCATAGCACGGCTCATTGGACCTAAATTTGCCGTACCTTCTGTTAGTGCTGGTGGCGCAGTAGACGAACCTGCCGCTTGAATTTGAATATTTACATTTGGGTAAATACGCTTATATTCTTCAGCCCAAAAGGTCATCATGTTGGCTAACGTATCAGACCCTACCGATGAAAAGTTACCTGATACACCGCTAATTTTTTGATACTCAGGCATACCGTCTTCTAATGCTACTGCTTGCGCAGATACAAATGTTGTAACAGCCACACCCATTGCGGCAACTAAGTTTTTAAATTTCATTTTGGGGTTCTCCAGTTTGTTCGTCCCATTTCCTAACTGCGGTTCACTCTAAAGTGAGTACATGACAATGGTGTGACTCTTAAATGACACTTTTATGACTAGCAGTATTACTCGTCACTAATGGCGGAATAGAGATCAACCTATCGCTTGAAAACGCAAAAGAAAAACAGGAGCCTTTACCCAGTTCACTGCTAATTTTTAATTGGCTACCATGGCGAGTAAGTACATGTTTAGTGATTGCTAAGCCTAATCCTGAGCCACCTGTGGTGCGGCTTCTGGCTTTATCGACCCGATAAAAACGCTCAGTTAAGCGATTTATATGCTCTGGTGCAATACCATCACCATTATCGATAACACTAAAACATGCCTGTGCATTGTTGCGCTGCCAACACACCTCAATTTTACCACCTGGCTTAGTATAATGAATGGCATTAAATACTAAGTTTGAAAAAGCACTTCTGAGCTCATCCTCAGCACCGGTAATATCAAGTGACGCATCAATATTAAAAATAAGTTGATGGCCTTTATCTTGATTTATAGACTGTGCTTCAATTTCAATCAGTTTTAGCAATTGCGGTACATTTACTGCCTTATCATTACTGTGGCGTTTTGCGCCTTCAATACGTGATAACGAAAGTAACTGATTCACTAAACTATCCATGCGTTTACATTGTTCTAGCATGGTAGTTTGTGCCTTATTCCACATTGCAGGCGGAGGGAGCGAATCACTGTCGAGCATTTCAAGGTAGCCGGTAACAACCGTTAAAGGGGTTCTGAGCTCATGAGAGACATTAGCAACAAAGTCTTTACGCATCTGCTCAAGCTGCTTTAAACGGGTGACATCACGTACTACCACCAATAGCTGAGTGTTAGCATAAGGCATCACCCTAAACTCAAGTACTTGTTCTACACTGTGGCCACTTTCAAGCTCCAGTGCATCACTAAACTCTTTACGGCGCATATATTTAGCAAATTTAGGATCGCGAATGAGGTTATCTAAACGCTGACCATGATCAACCGGCCATTGTAACCCTAACACTTTGAGTGCAAGTTGATTACACCACACAATTGATAAATCGTTTTGCAATACAACAACGGCATCAGGCACCGCCTCAGCACCGTCACGAAAACGGCGTATCAGCTCTGCCAGTTCGTTACGCTTTTTACGATTACGATGTTGCAGCTGATAGATGCCTTCAAATACTTGCTCCCACGACCCTTCACCTTCTGGTGGGTTAAAACTGCGCTGGTTATGCAGCCAATCACTTAACCGATAAAGTTGATGGTAATGCCACATAAGTAGCGAAAAAGCGCCCAAAAACAACATCAAAAATGGGGCATCAATAAGCACCCCAATTAAAAGTAAAGGTATAAAATAGACAAACAGCCGCTTTGTTAGCGCCTGCTTGTTAATAACTCGATACATACACGCTCTTTACCTTATAAACGCTAGCAGACAAGTTGACTGAACTAGGTTAATAGATTGCTACTTAACTAAGTAAGCTTAATTGTAAGCACACTATAGTTTACTCGAAAAGCGATAACCAGCTCCGCGTACCGTTTGTACTAAGCGGTCATGTCCAAGCGTAGCAATCGCTTTACGCAAGCGACGAATATGAACATCTACGGTTCTGTCTTCAACATACACATTCGTGCCCCATACATGATCAAGCAGTTGCTCACGGCTGTAAACACGCTCTGGATGGGTCATAAAAAAGTGTAACAGTCTAAATTCGGTTGGCCCCATATCAAGCTCACTGCCCCCTGAGGTAACACGATGCGAAATAGGGTCTAAGCGCAGGCCATGCACTTCAATTGCTTCTTCTAAAGAGGTAGGTGCTACTCGGCGAATAACTGCTTTAATACGCGCCATTAACTCTTTAGGTGAAAACGGCTTAGTAACGTAATCATCAGCGCCCACTTCTAAACCGCGTATTTTGTCTTCTTCTTCGCCGCGAGCAGTTAGCATAATGATAGGGATTTGGCGTGTGTGTTCATTTTGTTTGAATTTTTTAGCGATTTGAATTCCACTACCACCAGGTAGCATCCAATCGAGTAACACCATATCTGGATAAGGTTCAACCATTGCGGCTATTGCAGAATCATAATCTTCTGCCTCAATGGCTTGAAAGCCATTTTGTTCTAAAACAAAAACCAACATTTCCCTGATAGGTGCTTCGTCATCAACGACTAATACTTTACGTGACATTCCAATTTATCTCTTAGGCTATTGAGTAGGTTTCATTATTATGACTAAGTATGACATTTTTATTAAAGTGTAACGTCTAAATTAAAATGAAACTAAAAAAACACAAAATAGTAACAAAAAATTGAATATGTCATATTTTTATCATCTTGAGCAGTAAATAAAAAAGTGGTTTGCAGTAAAGTGAGTCGTTATTAAAGGCCTATTTATGATATTAACTTGGGATCATCAAATTACTAACTAGCAGCTATTTTTAGGCTTAATAATAAAAGTCGGCACCTATTTAGATCAGGTTTATTATGATCTTAAATACAAGGATCAGAGTTTTATTAAGCAGATCCCTTTTCGGATCACTATTTTACCCACCAACAAAGCTAAACCAATGATTTGCTGTGTAATTTTCATCCATTTATTATGATATTCGACACTTAAAAGTACAAAATGCGTCACTTTAAGCCCTTCACTTAGTAAAGTAATGATCCCAGATATGACAAGTTAGTAATCGAGTGATCCCAGATTTATCAGTAAGTAAAATACTGATCCCCTCAGATCAAAAAAGCCAGAGCGTAAGCAACTGGCTTTTTATAATGAGTGCGAGAGTATCGCCGTTATTGGCTCATTATTTTATTTTTGGATTTAACTCACCGCTTAAGTATTTAAGGTGCATTTCATCCAATGAAATTGGCTTAATTTTACTTGCTTGACCCGCAGTACCAAACGCTTCGTAACGGGCAATACAAATGTCAGTCATTGCTTGTGTTGCAGCGGCTAAGAACTTACGTGGGTCGAAGTTCGATGGGTTCATTGCCAAATGACGACGAATCGCACCGGTAGACGCTAAACGTAAGTCAGTATCAATGTTTACCTTACGCACACCGTATTTAATACCTTCAACAATTTGCTCAACTGGCACACCGTATGTTTCAGGAATTTCGCCACCGTATTGGTTAATCACTTCTAACCACTCTTGTGGTACAGAAGACGAGCCATGCATTACTAAGTGCGTGTTTGGAATACGCGCATGAATTTCTTTAATACGATCAATCGCTAAAATATCGTCGGTTGGTGGACGCGTAAATTTGTAGGCACCGTGTGATGTACCACAGGCAATAGCCAGCGCATCAACATGGGTTTTATTTACAAAATCTGCCGCTTCTTCTGGATTCGTTAACATTTGCTCTGTGGTAAGTTTACCCTCAGCGCCAACGCCGTCTTCTTCACCCGCTTCACCGGTTTCAAGTGAACCTAATACACCTAGCTCACCCTCAACTGAAACACCACATGCGTGTGCCATTTCAACTGTTTTACGTGTTACATCAACGTTGTAATCGTAGCTTGACGGAGTTTTGCCATCGCTCATTAACGAGCCATCCATCATTACTGATGAAAAACCTAACTGAATTGAACGTTGACATACACCCGGTGATGTACCGTGATCCTGATGCATAACCACGGGGATATGTGGCCATTCTTCAACTGCCGCTAAAATCATATGACGAATAAAAGGTGCACCGGCATACGCACGTGCGCCCGCAGAACCTTGCACAATAACAGGGCTGTTTGTTTTATCAGCCGCTTCCATAATTGCGCGCATTTGCTCTTGGTTATTTACATTAAACGCGGGTACACCGTAACCATGCTCAGCGGCATGATCCAGAAGTTGTCGCATACTGATTAAAGCCATTGGGTATTCTCCAATTTATCGATAGTCATTAAACTATCTAGTTTGAACGGATTTGTTAGTTTGGTGCAATAACTACACCTCGAACCTTAAAGCTTAATGCCTAAAATTCGAATTAAATAACTAATAAATAAAAGTGAGAGGTATTTATCAGTTAAGTGTAGCAGATGCGGACACTCCACATCTGCCTAACGGCTAGCTAATACTTTACGTATTACTTAGCACGTGATTCTAGCATCACTACTGCAGGCAGTTTTTTACCTTCTAAAAACTCTAAGAAAGCACCACCACCGGTAGAAATATACGAAACTTTGTCACTAATGCCGTACTTGTCAATTGCTGCTAAAGTGTCACCACCGCCTGCAATTGAAAACGCTTTTGAATCAGCAATCGCTTGGGCAATGGCACGTGTACCATTACCGAACTGATCAAATTCAAAAACACCCACTGGGCCATTCCATACAACGGTGCCCGCATTAGCAATAATTTTTGCAAGTTTGTTTGCTGTATCAGGACCAATATCAAAAATCATATCGTCGCTGGTAACTTCGCTTACATCTTTAAGTGTTGCTACAGCTGATTCTGAGAATTCATTACCCACAACAACATCTGTCGGTACCGGAATTTCACCCTTGTTAGCTTTTGCTGCTGCACATAAGCGATTAGCTTCGTCCACTAAGTCAGCCTCAAAAAGGGACTTACCTACAGGGTAACCTGCAGCTGCAATAAAGGTATTAGCAATACCGCCACCCGTAACAAGCTGGTCAACAATTTTAGACAATGAATCAAGTACGGTTAACTTAGTTGACACTTTAGAGCCACCCACAATCGCCACTAATGGGCGTGCTGGGTTATCAAGCGCTTTGCCTAGCGCTTCAAGTTCAGCCGATAATAATGGACCGGCACACGCTACATCAGCAAATAAACCTACACCATGCGTTGATGCTTGTGCCCGATGCGCAGTACCAAAGGCATCCATTACGTACACGTCACATAATGCAGCGAGTTGCTTTGATAAGGTTTCGTCGTCTTTTTTCTCGCCTTTATTAAAACGCACGTTTTCAAAAACAACGACTTCGTTATCTGCAACATCAACGCCGTTTAAATAATCTTTTTCTAGGCGAACTGTTTGCTCAAGTGCATCATTTAAGTAATCGACAACCGGAGCCAATGAAAACTCTTCTTCGTATTGCCCTTCCGTAGGACGGCCAAGGTGTGACATAACCATCACTTTCGCGCCTTTCTCTAACGCTAGTTTGATAGTAGGTAACGCAGCACGAATACGTGCATCTGACGTCACTTTTCCTGCTTTAACGGGTACATTTAAATCTTCACGAATTAATACGCGTTTGCCGTTTAAATCTAAATCTGCCATTTTAATGACCGACATGAACATCTCCTTAGTTAACGATACTAAACCTAGGGTCTGTTGACCTTTCAAGGTTGAATTTGCAGCTGCCTGTTTGGTATTTAGGCAAGGCAGAGCCTATGTGGTGTGGTTATTCCCCATAAATAGGCGATAACGCAGCATCAATGCCAAACAGGCGCTGCCCAAAGGGTTCTACCTAGGGGCAATTAACTCTTTGTTGCTCGGTTTTTACTTAGCCCACTAGGTTACAAACCTCGCGCCGCGATTAAATTGCCCTTAGTTTGAACAAATATTAATCCGCAAAGGTCAACAGACCCTTACAAATACGTTTAAAATATTACTTAAATGCCATCATAGCACGCGCGGTATCGAGCATGCGATTCGCAAATCCCCACTCGTTATCACACCAAACTAATAACTTTATCAGTCGTTTATGGCTAACACGTGTCTGTGTGCCATCTATGATACAAGAATGTGGGTCATGATTAAAATCAACCGATACCAATGGCTCTTCGGTGTAACTTAAAATACCTTCAAGGCGGTCTTTAGCTTGTGCTTTAAGGGCATTATTAACCGCACTTAAATCTACATCTGCATTAACCGTGACACTTAAATCCATCGCCGTCACATTAATGGTCGGTACACGGACCGCAATGGCCTCAAAGCGACCTTTAAATTTGGGTAAAATACGATCTATACCACGAGCTAATTTTGTATCTACAGGAATAATAGACTGGCTGGCGGCACGCGTACGGCGTAAATCATGATGATACGCATCAATTACTTGCTGATCGTTCATTGACGCATGAATAGTCGTAATAGCACCTGATTCAATGCCAAAGGCATCATCGAGTACTTTAATAACAGGAACGACGCAGTTAGTTGTACACGAGCCATTAGAGACAATAGTATGCTCGCTTTTAAGCTCATCGTCATTAATACCGTAAACAATAGTGGCATCAACATCATTATCCGCAGGATGTGAAAACAACACTTTTTTAGCGCCTGCGGCAATATGTAACTGTGCGTGCTCACGTGAGTGGTAAACCCCCGTACATTCAAGCACCACGTCAACATCTAACGTTTGCCACGGTAATTCAACTGGATTTTGTTCACAAAATAACGCAATAGTGTCATCAGCTACGCTAATGGTGTCTTCACCTAGTTTAACTGGAAAAGCAAAACGACCATGAGAGGTGTCGTATTTTAATAAATGGGCAATAGCTTCAGGGTCGGCTAATTCGTTAATTGCAACAATTTTGATCTCGTCGCTTAAGCCTGATTCGTATAGTGCACGGACAATATTTCGACCAATACGACCAAAACCATTAATTGCAAGTTTGATTGCCATGAAATATAAAATCCACTCTAGTTACGTACAGAGAAAGGCAGCGTCGCCTTTTAGATGGCGGTATTGTAATCGACCTTGCTTGTGATTATAAGAGCCAAGCATTAGAAACTTTAAATTAACGTCATAATCAACACACACTGCACTTTTACTTTTAGTCCTGCTAGTGGGTATTTGCACTGTTTGCTATTTTAGTTTTAAATCAAACACCACCTTTATTGATGCTTTAACGCTTATTGTTGCGCCTAAATATTGCTGCTGCATAAATGGATTCTCGTTATTACTAGCAACCACGCTATTTCTATGGCTAGATAAAATAATGTGCTTAACACCGCCCGCGTCATAATCGTAATCTGAGCTGCCGGAATTTGCACTGATACTGTAAACGTTGCCAAGTTCAGCGCCAAAAGCTTGAGCGAGCTTATTTCCCTTCGCTTTTGCGTTATCGATTGCTAATTGTGTTGCTTCTGCCTCTAACTGATTAACTTTAGAGGATAAACCATTAATTTTTTCGATATTGTCTATTTTTAAGCTTTGAGCAAAATTAATAAATTCATCGACTTTTTTAATATCTTTTAATGTGACTTTAACTGTTTTCAGGGCTAAATACTTATCGCCTGAAACAGTCCCAGATTCTGTACCAATCATAGTGTATACCTTGCTTTTTAAACCCGATATATAAACATCGTTTTGGTCAAAACCGTATTTGTCTGATTGTTCAAGTAGCAAGCTAATCCGGTCATCAAGCTCACGTTTAGCCTCAAGGAATGTAGCTTCAGTGCTTTTTACTTCAAATATAATTTGAGCCATATCAGGCTCAACAAATACCTCAGCTGACCCCTGCACTGCAATGTGACGATTAGCTGGCACGCTTGAATGAGCAAAAGTAATAAGAGGGAATAAGGTAATAAAAATAGCGATGATAAGTTTCATATTCGTTCCTTGAATTCATAATAAATCACACGTTCCCATAGTTATACAAATAAAAACAAAAGTAAACTGCCTCAGTAATCTAGTATTTATGTATTCTTTATAGGTTGGGTTTCGCTTCGCTCTGCCCAACTTACGTTAACTCGCCTACTTTGAGCTCCTTACCGGCGCTTATCTGATGGCATTGGGCTAATAACAACTCAGCAGTGGCTTGTGCATCGGTAAGGGCGTGATGACAATGATAGCTTGGTAAGTCGTAGCGTTTACGGCATTCATTAAGAGTTAAATCGTCTAATTTTATATCTGAGCTATGTTTTAGCAGACGCTTTTTTTCTATTTGTAAGGTATCGATAATCAACTTGGGGCGCTGGGTGATCCCTGCATTTTTTAGTGCTAACTTTAAAAAACCCCAATCGAGCATGGCATTATGAAATACTAAAATACAGTCACTAAAGTGAGCGCTTAAAGACGTTAAAATGCTTTGTAGACTTTGCCCTTGTGCCACCGAGTCAGTACTAATGCCATGAAAAACGGGGCTCTGCTCTAAACTTTTCACCTCTTTATTAACCAAATGCTGCGACTGACTGTTTTTGATACATTCGTTATCAATCAGTACCCAAGCAACCGAGACAATTTCATGTTGTTTAGGAGCAAGCCCTGTTAATTCCAAATCAATTACTAAATAACGTTGCTTTAAAGCACTTTGCACGAGCAAATGACGGCGCTTTAAATAACGAGTAATAAGCTGCTTAACCATTGTTGTTACAAACTCCCACGCGAAAATTTAAACGCCGCGCCTTGCTGCGCTTGTTTTACTAGGTAAAAAGCTTCTTTAAGCTGATGACGCTCTAACGAATTGAGCTTATCTGGGTTTATACAATTGCTGGGTAACCCCTCTTCGTTTATTTGTGTGCGCAGCCGAAGCTGAGTTAAAAATCGCCAACAATCTTTTAAATTATAAATATCTTCTTTGCTTAACAATGAATACTTTAATAAGGCGTCTAATCGCTCTTGGGTGTTAGCACGACGGATGCCTACTTTTAATGCATACAACCTTGCCAGATCGTTAATGATCACCACCCCGCGCTTTTTAAGATCGATATACTTGTGGTGTTGCTCTGTTTTTTCGGTTTTAAAGTTATTGAATAAACCAATCGGCGCGCTGTTGGTATTCACATCGCTGGCCATTGCCGCATAAAAAAGATCGTTGCGAGAAATATGAGTTAACTCTTCACAAAACTGGCTATAAAGCGTGGTTGATCCTTCAATAAAACGCAGATCAAAAAATATTTTACAGTTGAGCATTGCCTGAGGTGTGGGGCTGGTGATCCACTTTAAAAACTTCGCCCGCCAATCACTGACACTCATTCGACACGCATCACTGCTGGCCATAATGTTACCAGGGCAACGACGAATACCGCATTCAACTAAGTTTTCACATACAAATTCACCCATTTGTTTAAAGTACGCGTGCTGCTCATCGTTTAGACCATCGGGTAATAACAAGCCATTATCTTGATCAGAATGCAGTGTTTGCTCTTCGCGCGCTTGAGAGCCAAAACAAATAAAGCTAAAGCTCGTAGGTGCAACACCATATTGTTGTTGAAATAAAAATATTAGCCGCGAGGTTAGCGCATCAGTTAAACCGCTGAGTAGTTTTCCAATCAGTGAAATATCATCAATATTATTAGAAAACCCCTTTAATAACTCAGGAATTTCTTTAGCGTAACGCTTTAAATCAGCGACATTATGCGCTTTATAAATACGGCCAATGAGCTGGACAGGGTCGCTTTTTTGTTGGCGTAGTAAGTCTGTACTAGTGATCATACCTAGCGGTTTATGATTTTCATCAAGCACAGGTAAATGATGAATATTATGCTTAAGCATTAAGTGTAGCGCTGAAAACACACGATTATTTTCAAATATAAACTTAGGCTTATTGGTCATAATACTATTGATAGCTTGCGCGGGGTCCACCTCATCAGCAAGCACTCGATTACGTAAATCACGGTCAGTAACCACCCCAACAAGGTGCGAGTTTTCGGTGATCATTATTGAAGAAACCCCATGCTCTTGCATTTTTTTAGCACTATGACGGATGCTGGCATCGGGGGGCAGCGTTATCGCTTTGCGAGTCATGATCTCTGATATTTTACGCTCAGACCAGCTGTCGTTGTTGCTCTTATAATGCGATGACAGTAATCGATTTGCATGTGCACGGACAAAATATTGCTCAAAGGCTTTATATTCTCGGCGTAAATAATCAAAATGCGTTTGGTCGAGCATATACACTATGCCCTCTTTTTGTACTTCTAAGCTATTTTGTATTGCATCTCCCGTTAATAAAGAGGGGTAACCAAAGTAATCACCTTGAGTTAAACGCGTTACCGTATCGCCTTTGGCATCGACTAAATCGTATAACCCAGAGCGGATTAAAAATAACTTAGGCTGTTCACTGTTAAGCCATTGCGTTTGGTTTTCTCGGGTCAAATAAATACTATCCAGATGGTTTACAAAATAACTGCAGGCGCTGTCTTGTAACATTGAAAATGGTGCTTGCTTGTTAATAAACTGCGCGACTTCCTGTTGCTCATTACTCATAAATCATCCTCAATAAAAAAGCGACTTAACCTGAAATATGGTTATTTAATATAGCGATTATTTAATGTAGTCATTATTTAAACAAATAAAAAGCCCGACTTAAGTCGGGCTTTGATGCGTTATATCATTAGCTATATGGATTAGTGAGCATGCGCTTCACTAGACCCTTTAGGATTACGAATGCCTTCCACCATTTCTTGGATTTCAATTGGTGTTGGTTGAGTCATTTTCATTACAACTGCCGCTACTGCAAAGTTAATGATCATACCTACTAAACCAATCCCTTCAGGTGAAATACCTAAGAACCAATTTTCTGGGCTATTAAGCTCAGGGCTCACAAACTTGAAGTAGATGATGTATGCAGCAGTAAAGGTGATACCCGTTACCATGCCTGCAATTGCACCATGTTTATTCATTGATTTAGAGAAAATACCCATAATAATTGCAGGGAAGAAGCTCGCCGCCGCTAAGCCGAAGGCAAAGGCAACAACCGAGGCCACAAATCCTGGCGGATTAATCCCAAAGTAGGCGGATATTACAATAGCAATCATCGCTGCTAACCTCGCTGCAAGTAATTCTTGCTTGTCGGTTATATCCGGTTTGAGTGTCCGTTTTAGCAAATCGTGCGATACTGAGGTTGAAATAACCAATAGTAAGCCCGCTGTAGTCGATAGTGCCGCGGCAATACCACCAGCAGCAACGAGTGCAATAACCCATGCTGGTAAGTCGGCAATTTCAGGGTTCGCTAGTACCATAATATCGCGGTCAACGTTTACTTCGTTCGCGCTATTAGGGTCAGTGATTTTACCTGATGTGTAAAACATTTTGCCGTCACCATTTTTATCATTAAAGGTAATTAGGCCTGTACGTTCCCAGTTTTTAATCCAAGCTGGTGCATCTGCATACGCTGTGCCGCTACCGTCTTTACCATTAATGGTGTCAATCATGTTTACACGGGCAAACGAAGCTACTGCGGGTGCTGTTGTGTAAACAATAGAAATAAATACCAGTGTCCACGCCGCTGAAATACGTGTGTCCTTTACGCGAGGTACAGTGAAAAAGCGAACAATTACATGTGGTAAACCAGCAGTACCGACCATAAGAGCACCTGTGATTGCAAATACATCAATTATGCTCTTCGAGCCTTCAGTGTATTGACCAAAGCCCAACTCAGCACTTAAACCATCTAATTTATCCAATACATACATGCCTGAACCATCACTTAGCGTGGCACCAAACCCTGTTTGTGGGAAAAAGTGACCGGTTGCCATCATCGAGATGAAAATAGCCGGTACCAAATAAGCAAATACCAGTACACAGTACTGCGCAACTTGCGTGTAAGTAATGCCTTTCATGCCACCAAGTACAGCATAAAAGAAAACAATAATCATGCCGATGTAAACGCCGGTTTCAATTTCAACTTCTAAGAAACGAGAGAACACCACACCCACACCACGCATTTGGCCCGCAATGTAGGTAAAACAAATAAAGATGGCACATAAAATAGCCACTAAACGCGCAGTACGTGAGTAGTAACGATCCCCGATAAAGTCTGGTACAGTAAACTTGCCGAATTTACGTAAGTAAGGCGCTAAACACATGGCCAGTAGTACATAACCACCCGTCCACCCCATTAAGTAAACACTACCGTCATAGCCAGCAAACGAAATAATACCTGCCATTGAAATAAATGACGCAGCACTCATCCAATCCGCAGCAGTTGCCATACCATTGGCTAGTGGAGGTACACCACCACCGGCAACATAGAATTCATTTGTTGACCCTGCACGAGCCCAGATTGCAATGCCGATATAAAGCGCAAAGCTTAAACCGACGATTATAAAAGTGAGTATTTGAACATCCATTGCTTAGCTCCTATTCGTCTACGCCATATTTTTTATCTAACGTATTCATTTTGAAAACGTACACAAAAATCAAAGCTACAAAGGTATAAATCGCGCCTTGCTGGGCGAACCAGAAGCCAAGTTTAAACCCAAAAAAACGTACTTCATTTAGTACATCTACAAGTAATATGCCAAAGCCAAAAGAGACCACAAACCATACCGCTAATAACTTAAACAGTAATGAAATGTTTTCTGCCCAATAAGCTTTTGCTTGTTCTTCATTTTTAAAAGCCATTTTTATTTTCCCCTTTAAACATCGCAAGATTACGATGGGTGGTTTTTTATATTCGTTAATCAATTTAGCAACGCTACTCAAATATTGAATTGCGACAATGGTCGTAACAATGTGTTAACGTTTTTGTAAACTGTAGGCGTTTAATTAGTAAACAATAAGTGAACTACTTTAATTTCAGTAAGTTAATTAATTTTTTTGCGAGATGTTTACGCCAATTTTTGAGTAAAGCGTGGGAATAAGACATTAGTCTAACCAAACAACCAATTTAAAATAAAACCTTAAAAATCAAATGGTTATTTTATTTATAGATAATATAAATAAAATGTATACCCCTAACTTAATCCACTGCCAGGTATTGTAAATAACCAAACGGCCTCAAATGCCAACTGACGCTCGCATCTTGAAATAGTTTGGGTATAGTTATGGCAAATTATAAAAATATTCTACAAGGTTAAATAAACATGACGGCTGTACTACTCATTGTTGCCTTTGGCTACATAGGCGTGCTGTTTTGGCTGGCTAATTGGGGGGATAAAACCACGCCACTTGCCAAGCGTATTAGTCATCACCCGTTTGTGTATTCATTTGCACTAGGTATTTATTGCACTTCATGGACTTACTACGGCTCAGTAGGCACAGCAGCGACCAGTAGCTGGAGTTTTTTACCTATATTGTTAGGCCCCGCTTTATTGTTTTTTTTCGGTCAAGGCTTTTTACGTAAACTGGTACTGGTGAGTAAAAAACAAAATATCACCACTATTGCCGACTTTATTTCAGCCCGCTATGGTAAGCGTCAAACCACCGCCATTATGGTGACAATAATCGCCTTATTGGCCACCATTCCGTACATTGCATTGCAATTAAAAGCACTCAGCTCTAGCTTTTTACTCCTACAAAACAGCAATCAGATATCAGGGGATATTTTGGCGCTATCGGCCACGTTAATGATGGCGTTATTTGCTATATTTTTTGGTACGCGCAAAGTTGATGTAACCGAATACCGTTCAGGTTTAATGCTCGCTGTAGCGTTTGAATCTTTAGTTAAACTGTTTGCCTTAGCCGCCGTTGCTGGGCTTGCGATATACAGCTTATTTAATTTACCTACAGAGAGCTCTAGCCAAGTCGCCGAGTCTATTTGGATGTATTGGACACACTTTGACTTTTTTAGTTTTAATTTTATCGGCCAGTCACTTATGGCAGCAGCGGCTATTATTTGTTTGCCACGCCAATTTCATGTAACCGTGGTCGATAACCAAGATAAGCGCCATTTATTCACTGCGCGTTGGGCCTTTCCGCTGTATTTGCTATTAACAGCAGCAATGATTTTACCTATTGCCACCGCTGCGATTCACCCCGAAATAGGCCGCAGCTTATCACCAGACAGCTTTGTACTGGCACTGCCTATGTTGCACGATAATGCTTTTTTAACTACGTTTGTGTTTATTGGAGGGCTTTCAGCAGCTACAGCCATGATTGTTGTAGCCACATTAACGTTAAGTACCATGATCTCAAATGATGTGGTACTGCCGTTAATGTTACGTCGTAAATTTAAACGTAACTTAATTACCAGCAGCTATAAGTCTCGTATTTTACTGGTGCGTCGATTTACCATTGCTGGGGTGCTTATTTTAGCTTACTTCTATCAGCAATGGTTTGGTAATGGCAGTGCACTGGCTAGTATGGGATTGGTTGCTTTTTCATTGGTATCGCAACTATTGCCTGCCATTGTAGGTGGCTTATATTGGCGAAAAGGCCATGCCTATGGTGTCTATGCCGGGCTACTCGCTGGGGTTATTTGTTGGGTATTGTTTTTAATGTTGCCTATTTTAGATGCCCCCAACCCACTAGACAGTGAGTTACAACAAACCCTAATTACACGCGGTACACTTATCGCGTTGTTCGCCAATATTGGCTGTTACATTAGTTTTTCGCTAGGGGCTGAAGAGCGCTTAATCGATAAAATTCAAGCGGCTGCTTTTGTTAATCCAAAAGATCAGGCTATTTTATCGCGCCGATTAAATAAAAATGTAAAAGCCACGGTATACGACTTCAAAATACTGCTACAGACCTTTTTAGGCATTCAACGTAGCCAGCAAGTATTATCACACTATGCGCTTCATCACGACTTAAACGACAACAATGCTCACCCTCGCGCTGACTTTATTGCCTACTGCGAACGTGCACTTACTGGGGTATTAGGTGCCTCGTCGGCGCAAGCGCTTATTCATACCGTATCGTCGGGCAAACGCATGGCGTTTGAAGAGGTGGTAAACTTTTTTGATGAAACCACACAAGCACTGCAGTTTAATCAAAACTTGCTGTTTACCTCGTTAGAGAACTTAAGCCATGGCCTATCCGTTGTAGATAAAGACCTTAACCTCGTGGCTTGGAATAAGCGCTACAGTGAAATGTTTAACTACCCCGAGGGCTTTTTACAAGTTGGCCAACCTATTGAGGAAATAATCCGGTATAACGCAGAGCGCGGTGAATGTGGCCCAGGTGAAATTGACCGTCATGTTGATAAGCGAGTTCAGCATTTAAAAAATGGTAGTTCACATCACTTTATTCGCCATCGTCGAAACGGCCAAGTGTATGAAATGATTGGTAACCCACTTCCTGATGGCGGATTTGTAACCAGTTTTTCTGATATTACTACTCACATTAGTACTCAAAATGCGCTAGAAGAAATTAATATGGACTTAGAAAACCGTATTGAAGCCCGCACCCAAGAAGTACAAACGATTAATAGTAATCTACAAGCACAAATAGATAGCCGCGTACAAACAGAGCAAGCACTTACTTTAGCCAAGCGCGAGGCAGAACAAGCTAATGATAGTAAAACTCGCTTTTTAGCATTGGCCAGTCACGATATTTTACAGCCATTAAATGCTGCACGTTTATACCTTGCCGCGATTGATGAAACACAACTAGACACCACGAATAAAAATAATTTTAATAAGCTTGGCGACAGTTTAGATTCAACTGTGCATTTAATGTCGGCCTTACTCGAAATTGCAAAATTAGAACAAGGCGCAATGACCCCAAGCCCACGTCACTTTTGTATTGACGATATTTTAGACCCTCTCAAAAGTGAATATGCCATTTTATCAAGCGATAAAGGACTGTCATTTACAGTGCGCTCAAATAAGCAAATAGTGCATAGTGACATTACCTACTTGCGCCGAATACTACAAAACTTGCTTTCTAATGCGATTAAATACACCGAAAATGGCCAAGTACTAATTGCCTGCAGAAATCGTAAACACAGTTTACGCATAGAAGTATGGGATACAGGCCCAGGCATTAGCGATATTGAACAGGCAAAAATATTTAACGACTTTTACCGAATTGAAGCGGGCGACAATAAAGGCGTAGGCCTTGGTCTAGGGGTAGTTAAACGTATGGCTGATTTACTGAGCCTGCCGATTGATGTGGTTTCTTTACCTAATAAAGGCAGTCGATTTAGTATAGAAGTGCCTTATGGTGATGCGCAATTAGTGCAACAAAAACAAACAAATCAAAATATCGTAGACAACCGCGCTGCGATTAATATTATTGCCGTTGATGACGATCCTGAAAACTTAGCCGCGATGGCCAGCTTATTGAAAAAATGGCGGGCAAATTACACCTTATTCGACAAAGTTGATGCTGTGTTAGCGTATGCTAAAGCGCATGCAGCGCCCGATGTTATTTTAATGGATTATCAATTAGGTAATGATTGGGATGGCATTACTTTAATTAAAACACTGCGAGAGACTTGGCAAAGCGACATTCCGGCAATTTTAATTACCGCGGTGCGTGACACCGAGCTAAAACAAACAACCAAAGCTGAAAATATTCATTACCTAAGTAAACCAGTAAAACCAGGTAAACTTAAGGCCTTGCTTAATCATAGTACTTAACCACCAATAAACGCTTAAGCCCAGTAAAGTACTGGGCTTAAAGCTATGCTTAATTGCTATAATTACGCTTTCTTAGTTTTTGGAACAACCAACTAAGCCCGACTAACGAAAGCCCTAAGCCAATAAACGATAATGCCTTTAAAAGCCCAGTTAAATTAGCCATATCAATTAAAAATACTTTAACAATTACTGCACCAAGAACCCCCAAACCAACATTTTGTAATAATCGCAGCTGTTTTAAATGTCCGGCGATCACCACCAATGCGCCAAGTAATAACCAAATAACCGAATAGCTATATAGCTCGGCGTCACTGGTTGCCTTATCAAGGTAAATAAAGCCGCCTTGCCAATATTGGCGGATCAAGGTGTTGATAGCTAACAGGGCTAATAAACCAGACACACCGAGTGTAATTTGACTCAATTTAGCATTTAACGATTTAACTAAACTCGCTAACCATAACGCCAGCAGGCTCGGGACGAACCAGATTAAAAGCAGCCAGTTAAATATTGGCGTTTCACCAACATAAAGACGCATTAATAACGGATTATCATCCAACGTTGTATTGATTAATAATAAGCCAGCTAACGCTGATAAAATCAAACCTGCAGTGCGGTATAACTTAACCAGCTGCCCTGCACTTTGCGCGCGATATAAATAAACGCAGCCTAAAGCAAGCAAGTTACAGCTGAGCAAAACTTGCTCATAAAAACTTAAAGAAAAAAGCTGTGGGTAGTGCCCTACCAGTTGATAACTGGTTTCGGTTGTCACAAATAACGCTAAACAATGCAGTGCCGCCCCCTCTAACCATATTTTTAGTTGTGAGGTATTAAAACATTTAGCCGCTGCAAAAAATAACCCAATACACAGCGGGTAAACAACTAAGCTCCAATGCAAATCAAAGATAGTTAGATCATCATAACTAGGCGTCCACGGCGATAAGGTAAGGCGTAAAAGTAATGCCGCCACAAGGGCTTTTATTGGCCAGTGTGGCATAGCCACACTGTATTTTTTTATTAATAAGCTCAGCAGTAATACTTGAATAGCCAGTGCAATAGTAAGGCCGCTATCGCTGAGTAACATAGTAATTGCTAAAGTGATATTGGCGTTTGCTCCCACCCAATAACTAAAACGCTGCCATAAGGTTGTATTATTTTGCGTAAATTTAATTAACACCGCACTCATTAAACATAACAATACCGCCCAAAGTGGATAAGCGGTTGCTAAAGCCGTATTTGGGATCATCGCATACAAAGTGCCAACTAATGCAAACACGCTTAATGAAGCAAGCAAATGAAAAGCTAATCGTTTTGGGTATTTATTACCAAAATAGAGTCCATAGCCACTTAACCCCAGAGCAAGTAATAAGCCAAGCCCGTATTCGTTTTTAAAAATAAATAACGCATCATCAAAGGTATAAGTTTGTTTAGCACTGATCACTAATAACAGCGCAATCATTAAAGAGACTCCTTGCCATGCATCCCAACGACTATTTTTTAGCACTAAAAATAGAAGTAAAGCGATGCTTAACAATGCCACTACTTGCCACTGTAAATTAAACACACTCAACAACATGGCAATCATTAAAGGCGCCATAAAGGCCAGTAATAACCCGTGATCTGGAAATAAATTCACTAATCGTTTAAAGCTGTGCGGGCGTGCTTCAAGGGTGTTGAAGGTTAATCCTAAGCGTGCAATAGCGATTAACCCTAAAATACTTAATAACGCAAAAGCACCTATTAACCACACTGTGTCGTAGTTAAATAAAGTGAGTCCAACCAAGTACCAACCAATATGCCCTGCCCATAATAAATACCACAGCCAAACGCGCTTTACTTTATGTGCCACTACTGTCGCAGCAACACTCACAAGGGCAACATAAATAAGCAAAGAAAATAACTGCCCGCTGCCCGTATTCACCCAAACAGGGACACTGTATGCGCCTATAATGCCAATTACAGCAAGTAAAGGACCTAACTTAATCGCCATTGCACTGGCGCACAAAGCAATCACTGCTAAGCCAATAAATGCCCACTCAGCACTTAGCATACTAAAGCTGTTATAGGCCAAAAACATTAAGGCAAAGCAAGTCATAAAGCCGCCACTAGCCAGGGCTGCAGGAATGTAATTATTAAAGCCTTCAAAAACGATACGTTTATAATGTAAATAATACGCTGCGGCGATTAAGCCAATGCCAAATAATCCACCGGCACTGAGCCTCATTGCAGGTGAAAGTAGCCCAGCCTCTAAACTGTATTTTGCTAAAAATACGCCACCTAAAGCCAAAGCAATAGCACCAATCCAGGTCATCCAATTTTGCTCAAAGCCTGCACCTAACTGCTTAAAGAGCAGTTCAATACTCGATGGTTTTTTAGTTATAGTTTTACGAGCTGATGTAGCTTTAATGCTGGTTGGCTTATAAACAGCGGCTGGAATATCTGAGCTGTGTAGAGGTTTTACATTATCTATTTGAGGATCAGCGGGAGATTTTTCATTTATTGCTGCATTTGCGTTTAACTCAAACTGAAATAGTTTTAGTTTTAATGCGGCAACCTCTTGTTTAAGGGAGTTCAATTGCACTAAGGCTACTAACCCACATATGGCCCCTGCAACAATAACAATAGATATAATAATTGCTAATCCGATTAACTCATCCATACAATTCCTTTTTATCTCGCAACAAGAGTTCCCAAAAATAGCACAAGCGAAGTCTATTTCATAAAATTACGATGTTTAAGCAAACTCAAGGCGATCACGGCCTGCTTTTTTAGCGCGGTATAATGCTTGATCAGCACGTTTCATTACATTATCAAAGGTCTGGGCGCTTGTACGATGCGCAATACCGATACTGACCGTTAAAGAACGCTGATTTTGTACTGTAATAGTGCGAGCAGTCTCTAGGATAGTCTGCGAGAAGTTAAGTACTTCATCAAGCTCATAACTAGGCAGGTAAGCGGCGAATTCCTCCCCCCCTATGCGAGCAAAAATATTTTCATCTTTAAAAAGACGATTCACTTTATCAGCAAACTGTTTAAGCACCTTATCGCCCACATCGTGGCCATAATCATCATTAATACGTTTAAAGTGGTCGAGATCTATAATTAAAACAGTGTAAGGATTATTAACAACCCCCTTCACATGCTGATAAAAGCAGCGACGGTTATACACTTTCGTTAAATCATCTATAATAAATTCTTGCGCCAAGCGGGTGTGCATTCGCTGCATAAAGTGCATGGTTTTAAATAAACCATAAGCGGTAATTAGCATACCTAATGTGCGACATAAGTCTTCTACGTAATTACTTATCCAAAAAGGCTGACGTATCACTTCATCGAGCACATCGGCAGTAGAGCCTACAATCCATAGCATTAAACCGATACTGACATATAAATACGCTTTTTTAGCTAACCGTGAACATTGCACTACAAAAAAAATAGCAAAAATCACCACTAAATTAATAAAATCAGTGGTAAAGCCATAGAGGTTTTGGGTTATGTTTAATGGGGGAAAGCGCATTAACGAAAAAATTGAGAAAGCAATAATAAACGCCAGCGTCATCAAAATTAACAGCTTATTTAATCTGGTAATTTTAACAAAGCGGCTGAGCTTGAGGCTCACTTTTTCCGGATTCAGCATAAGCTATATCTACATTAGATTTATAATTATTACTAAAAACTATAACATAAATTATAAAACGGATTAATTTATATTAATGTGCTAATGATCCAGCCAACGGCAACTAAAATAGTTAACCCAATCATAGTTTTAGTTTTATGTTTACTGATAAGTCGCTCAGCTTGATTGCCTGCATAATATACCACTAACGCTAACCCAAAATAGCGTATGGAGCGGGCAATCGCAGATGCCACTAAAAACAGTGCCAGCGAGTACTTAGTTGCGCCAGCGGCTAGCATCGCAATTTGAAACGGAATAGGCACAATACCTAGGCTTAATACAAACCAAAAACCTTGTGCCTGCATTTTTTGCTTAACGTTTTCAAACTGTTCAGGACTAGAAAAGGTATTAATGATCCAATCGCCCACTACATCAAATAAATAATAACCCAACGCATAACCAAACAACGCCCCAATAACACAGCCGATTGTTGCCATAAGGGCAATTTGCCAAAGCTTTTCCCGCCTTGCCTGCATTAGCGGTACCAGCACCGCCTCGAGTGGAATGGGCACTATGGTGGATTCTAAAAACGAAGCAAACGTGATCCCGCTGAGCATATTTTTAGACTCAATAAACTGACGTGTTTTTTGCTTGAGCTTTTTTTGTATAGCCATAAACGTCCTGTTAGCAATTATGTAAGTGATTAAATCATCTCATAATAAGGTTAATGCTGCCTGAAGAAATACAGTCAACATAGTAATCAGTAAAAGACTGCTTTATTATCTTTACATATCATTATACTTTTAAAATTTTCACCATATGCAAACTGCTCGCTACATTCCCTTTAGAAAACACGACATCATTACAATGTGCGTCAAAGAGCTTGCTAAAGACCAACAAACTTCTTTTAAGCAGCTTTGTGAACTTTTAGCTAGCTTAATTCACTTTCAGTACCATGGCACACTTGAGTCATTAAAAAATAATTACGCGCCTTTTGATCCAAATAGCGATACTCGTTTGATAAACAGCGTGACTGATGAACAAAAAGCCCAGTGCCAACGCGATTTTGCTAAAGATTTCGCCAACGTATTAAACGCGGCTAATTTTGAAGTGATCACCCATCAAGACCTACAAGATGCACTCAACGAAGAATCGCTTTTTAAAGTTCGCCTTGAGGTAGAGTTTGAGGATTTTGAAGAAGTGGTTTTTTATCGCAGAGGCGAATCGCAACTCACCGAAACCATAACCAGTTTTTGGGGGTTACGTAAAAAGCCACTGCATTTTACCAACTACGATCGCGTAGCAGTATTTATCCGTTTTAAAGATAAAGCCTATTTTGAATCAAAAAATAAACTACCTATGGGGTTTGAGCCAAGTTCGACCATAGTAAAACTATTTCAAAATGTGCCAAAAGCTGACTTAGAAATGCTGTTTCCGAATAGCGAAGTGCGGATGCGCCCGATTGATAAAATTATTATTGGCTCATCTGCACTTATTGGCGGTGCTGTGGTGTTAGTTACCAAACTGGGCGCCTCATTACTTTTATTGTTTGCTTTGTTTGCATTTTGGGGAGGGTTTAGAGATGAAGCCGTTACCATGACTCAGCAGCACTTTATTACGTTAGCCATTGGTATTGGAGTATTTGGCAGTTTTGTGTTTAAAGAGTGGAGTAAATTTAAAAACCGCAAAATTAAATTTATGAAAGCACTGAGCGATAATCTGTACTTTAAAAACCTTGATAACAACGCCGGTGTTTTTCATACCCTTATAGACACCGCCGAAGAAGAAGACACAAAAGAAGCCCTGCTTGCTTATACGTTTTTACTAAAATCAGAAAAAGGTCTAAGCGCACAAATGCTTGATGAGCAAATAGAGACGTGGTTTAAAACAAAGTATAAATGCGAGCTAGATTTTGAAATTAGTGATGCACTTGAAAAGCTCACTCGGATGCGTTTAGTAACCTGCACTAACAATGTGTATAGTGCAATAAATTTAGATCATGCAAAAACTATTTTGGATGAGCGCTGGGATAACCTGTTTCAATATAATTAATGTGCAAAGTTTACTTAACAACAAAAAAGCAGCTGTCATTACAGCTGCTTTTTACGTTACTTAACAAGATGCAATTAGCTAAGCAGCTTGATGCCTAGTAAACTTTGCATGCACTAATTTATAAAGTGCAGGTAATATTAATAGCGTAAGCAGAGTTGATGAAATAATTCCGCCAACCACAACCGTTGCCAGCGGCCTTTGTAGCTCAGCGCCGGTACCAGTATTTAGCGCCATAGGAATAAACCCTAAACTCGCCACTAAAGCAGTCATTAGTACTGGGCGCAGGCGCGAAAGCGCACCTGTTTGTATTGCATCTATTAAACTAAGTCCATCAGCTCTTAATTGTTTAATAAACGACAGCATAACCACACCATTTAATACCGCTACACCACTCAGCGCGATAAACCCCACACCCGCTGAAATAGAAAGCGGCATATCTCGCAGCAATAATGCTAATACCCCACCGGTTAGTGCCAGTGGTACACCACTGAATATAATCAGTGAATCACGCAGCGAGCCAAAGGCACTATAAAGTAAGCCAAAAATAAGCAATAAAGTCACAGGCACAACCAGCGATAGCCGTTTACTCGCCGATTGTAATTGCTCAAACGTACCGCCGTATTCAAGCCAATAACCGCTAGGTAAGTTAAGTTTTGCATTCATACTCGCTTGGGCATCGCTTACAAAGCTGGCTAAATCACGCCCTGTCACATTGGCCGTTACTACCACATTACGCTTGCCGCTTTCGCGATTTATTTGATTCGGGCCTTTTTCAATGCTAATTGTAGCCACTTCTCCAAGCGGTACAAATGCAAGCTCAGGGTTACTACTTTGAGGTAATGCGACAGGTAAACGCGCAAGCGCAGAGACATCAGCAGACCAACGCTTATCTAAGCGTACTAATAACGAAAAGCGCTTATCACCCTCATAAATGAGCCCTGTTTGCACCCCGCCAACGGCAGCGGCAAGCGTTTGTTGAATGTCGTTTACAGTTAATCCTAGTAGCGCCATATGATCTCGCATTGGAGTAACAGAAAGTGTAGGCAAGCCCTCCATTTGCTCTAAACGAACATCGGTAGCACCGGTAATATTTCGTATTAAGCCGGTGGCTTTTTCGCCAAATTGCTTAAGTATGGCTAAATCGTCACCGTAAATACGCAGCGCTACATCGGCACGCACACCGGCAATTAACTCGTTAAAGCGCATTTCTATAGGCTGGGTAAATTCATAGTTATTACCCGGTACCTCATTCACACGATGACGAATTTGCTGCACTAACGCGTCTTTACTTAGTGACGGATCAGGCCATTGCTCACGCGGCTTTAACATTAAAAAAGTGTCGGCAACGTTAGGTGGCATAGGATCGCTGGCGACATCTGCTGTGCCAATCTTTGAAAATACGTTCGCAATTTCAGGCTGCTCTAATAAAGCCTGCTCCAACTGCTTTTGCATTTGCACCGATTGTTCAATACCGGTGCCAGTAATACGCAGCGCATGCATTGCAATGTCACCTTCATCAAGCTGAGGTAAAAATTCGGCGCCCATATTTTTAACTTTAAAGCCAAGTACTAGTACTAAAACCGTGGCAATGCTCACCATCAGCCACGGTAATTTAAGCGATAAGTTAAGCATTGGCTTGTAGATTTTTTTAACACCACGCATTACTGCATTTTCGCTTTCATCTACTTTACCACGCACAAATACGGCAATTGCCGCCGGCACAAAGGTAACAGCAAAAGTAAGTGCACCTATTAACGCAGCAACAACAGTAAACGCCATAGGCTGAAACATTTTGCCCTCAACACCACTCAGTGCAAATAGCGGTAAATACACCAACATAATAATTAAAATACCAAACACCGCCGGGCTGAACACTTCTTTGGTGGCTGATGTTACAACCTCTAAACGCTCACTGAGTGTAAGTAAGCGACCATGTTTATGTTGAGCCATCCCTAATTGACGAAGGCAGTTTTCAACCACAATCACCGCGCCATCAACAATTAATCCAAAATCGATTGCACCTAAGCTCATTAAGTTACCCGAGACTCGATTACCCACCATGCCTGTAATAGCAAATAGCATGCTCAACGGAATAACCATGGCGGTAATAAGCGCACCTGTGATGTTCCCGAGCAATAACAGTAAAATGACGATAACTAATACCGCCCCTTCAAACAGGTTTTTTTGTACTGTGGCAATGGTTTTATCAACCAGGTTGGTACGGTCATAGACAGGCTCAACGATAACCCCTGCAGGTAAGCTTTTTTGTACCTCTATCAACTTGTCAGCCATGGCTTTGGCAACCACACGGCTATTTTCACCAATTAGCATCATTGCCGTGCCTAATACGGTTTCCTCGCCATTATAAGTAGCCGCGCCAGTTCTGAGTTCTTTTCCTAAGTATACATTTGCCACGTCTTTAATTCGCACAGGAGCATCATCACGCTTAGCAATAACGGTGTTTGCTATATCCGCTAATGTTTTTAATTGCCCAGGTGAGCGCACTAAATATTGGCCGTCAAAGCGCTCTATATAACCGGCTCCGCGATTGCTGTTATTAAGCTCAAGTGCACTAATAACATCCTTGATTGTTAGCTTATAAGCGATGAGCTTTTCTGGTATGGGCGCAACTTGGTACTGGCGCTCAAAGCCACCTTGGCTGTTTATTTCGGTTACGCCTTTTACTTTTAAAAGCTGCGGACGAATAACCCAGTCTTGTAAAGTACGTAAATCTTCGGCGCTGTAAGGCATACCATCACTTTTTAACGCATCGGGCTTTGCATGCACGCTATAGGTAAATATTTCACCTAAACCACTGGCAATAGGTCCAAGGTTTGGCTCAACATTATTAGGTAAATCGGCGCGAATACTTTGAATACGCTCTGATATTTGTTGGCGCGCCCAATAAATATCGGTGCCTTCATCAAAAATAATGGTTACTTGAGAAAGCCCATAGCGAGAAAGCGAACGGGTATAATCAAGCTTAGGAATACCCGCCATCGCTGTTTCGACTAAGTAAGTGATACGCTGCTCAACTTCAAGCGGCGTAAAACCAGGCGCTTTAGAGTTAATTTGCACTTGTACATTGGTAATATCGGGTACAGCATCTACCGCTAAGTTTTGGATGTTATACACACCAAACCCAGCAAATAAAAATGTTAGCGCAAGCACCATCATGCGGCGTTTAACCGCAAAAGAAACAATCCAGTTAATCATGGTACCTCCTAGTGAGCGTGACTTGCGCCGCTTTTTAAAATATCGGCTTTGATCACATAGCTATTGGCAGTGACGTACTCACTACCGGGGCTTAAACCTGCGATGACTTCAACCCACTCGCTATTTTTTGCGCCTAAAGTAACCGGGCGTACTTCAAACACATTATTTTTACGCACAAACACACTCGCCATGCCGTTAAACTCTTGAATAGCCTCAGGCTTTACACGCACGCGAGCATTGACTTTATCGATACTGACATCAGTATTAACATGCATACCCGGACGCCAATGACCATCAGGGTTATTAAGCTCAATACGGGCACGTGCAATATGCCCGCCGGTCATCATAGGTGCTATAAAAAACACCTTACCTTGGGCATTTAAATGATGATGTAAATCGTACACGATGGCGCTTTGACCAATGGCTAGATTTTCGATGTTTTCAGGAAAGGCTGAGAGCTCAACCCATACTTTATCAAGGTTCACGACCTGCATTAACGCACGAGTACTTGCCAGTTCGCCACGCTTTAAATATTGCTCGGTTACCACACCGCTAATGGGGCTTTTAATACTGTAGTTTTGCAATGTTTCACGGTTGGTGACACTGGCCAGTACCTCACCTTTTTGAACCGTTTGACCAATGCTGACAAAAATATCGCTGATCAATCCGGTATATGGCGCCATCACTTCTACTGTGCCGTGCTGTGTCGGTGCAATAACACCAAACAGCGTGTCAGAAATATCAACCTCGCCGCTTTGTGCTATCTCTGTTTTAATGCCCGCGCCTTTAATTGCTCGCTCGCTAAGCACAGTTTGGCCTTCGTGCTGAGAGTACTCAAAGCTAACGCGCTCACCTTTATAATTGGCAGTAATCAAAAGCTCAAATGAATGTGGCTCATTTATCGATTGCGTGCTAACAAGGTACTCATTCTCACGGGTAAATTGTATTTTTTGCGGCGCTTCTACTAAGCGTTTTAAGTTCATTTCTATACTTAAATCGTTGATATCTACCGGCTGTTTTTGCTCATAACCATATACGCGCAGCTCAACTTTACCTGCCAATTCTCGCAGCTTTAACTCAAGAGTGAGCTTTGCGTTGGTTAATAAAAAGCCGCCATGGGCACCTTGTTTTTGGGTTTGCTCTGTTTGCCCATGCTCTGCTGAGGCAAATACATGTGTGCTTATAACGCTCGTTGTAGACGAAAGAAATATTAATAATGCGATAAACGTGTTGTTCATGATTGAAAAGTCTCAGTTAAAGATTGGCCAGTTAAACGCTCAAGAGTAAGGTGCGTTTGATATAGCGCTGCATAGGTATTGATAAGTGCGCGTTTAGAGTCAAATAGAGCTTGTTGGGCATCGAGCAATTGCAACACCGAAATTTGTCCGCGTTGATAGCTTTTTAAACTTTGCTCAATAAGTGTTTGGGCTTGTGGAATAACCTGCTCAGATAACAACTGCGCCTGTAACGTTTTGCCTTGGTAATAGGTGTACAAGGTACGAACTTGTTGGCGTAACTGAACCCGTAATTGCCCTTGCTGCTCACGTAACAATGCCAACTGACTGTTAGCCGCTTCAATATTACCGCTATTTGGGTTACTCAATTGCAATGGCATAGAAAACGAAAACAGCAACGAACTGGTATCGCTTTGCTGATTGTAGCGCAGGCCCGCACCTACATTAATGTCGCTTTGCCCGTTGGCTTTTTGCAGCGTTAAGTTGGCCGCTTGCTGTAAGTATTGTTGCTGCAACATGGCAAACTCAGGCGCTTGGTTAACTGCATTAAGTAACGCTTGCTCAGATTTAAGCGGTATTAAGGTAGCCATATTCCCTGCGAAATTCGTGTAGTTATGTTGCTCATTCCACAGCTCATTGAGCGATAAACGCGCTCGCTCAAATTCGCTATTTAGCTTAGCTGTCTCAAGCTCAACTTGGCTTAGTGCATAACGCATACGGGTTACATCGGCTTGCGATACAGCGCCGGCGTTAGCCCGTTGCTTTATTGCTTTGAGAGCTTGGCTCACCACGTGATGTCGTTCGCTGTTAAGCGTAAGTAAGGTTTGAAATTTAAGCGCCTCGTAATATCGCTCACCAGTGGTTGCTAATAAAGCTAACCGAGTATTTTGATATTGTATTGCTTGGGCTTTAATGTTCGCCGTTGCGTAATTTATGCGGCTTTGGCGTTTATCTCCAAGCTCTATAAGCTGGCTAAATGCCAAGGTTATTTCAGCGTCTTGCACACCACGCGCATCGTTTGTCCCTAATAAGTTTTCAGCTTCTATATTTAAAATAGGGTTAGGCGAAAGTGCAGCTTGAGATTTAAGTGCGCTGAGTATTTTTTGATGATAAGGGTAGCGTTTTAATAGCGGATTTTGTTGCTCGGTATTTATCAACGCTTGTTTTAGAGTTAGTGTTTTAACATTTGCAAACGCACTAAAAGCAGGCAGCGTGCACAGCATCACCACCAACATAATTGATTTTTTATTCATATAACTTGTCCGTTTTTAATAAACAGAGTTCACTTGCAAACCATTCACAACCTACGCAAAAGATAGCGACAGTGTAAAATAGTTAGCAATTTAAACATGCCATAACAGCCCATAAAACGCTTACGCGCAGGCAGCTAAAAGCACAATAATTAATTGAAATTAAATTAAAAACTAGCTAAATGAATTCGGTGGAGGTACATCAGGTGGATAATTTAAACTATGGTAATACACAAGTACTGTGGGTTTACTTTGTTGAGGAATAATAGCGTGACTAAGTGTGCTGTAATAGCCACAGTGACAATGTTGGTGTGCATGAATCTCAACCGGTGGCTGATTATCGCTTTGTCCATGGTCATTATCAGCGATTATAGTGTTTTGTGATAATGCGTTACTTACATGCTCAACGTCTTCTTGTAAATGGTATGCAGCGCCATCACAACTTATAAAGCTGTGCACAAGCACGAGTAACATGACCATTAACAAACGATTTGAGCGCATAATTTAGCTATCTTCTCAGCCTAAAATTGACTTAAATAAACCTAACCAATTAAAGCCACATAGTATATTAGCGGCAAACGACAATAAAGGGCTTTTTATCAATTAATGGCGCCAATTGCGTTTACTGAGGTTAACTATAAAACAAAAAACCACCGGCTTTAATAGCCAGTGGTTTTTTAAAATTAACGCTTAAGCAACCGCATGTTCTAAAATTTCACGGCTTTCTTTTAGCGTAATCGCTTGGTTTTCACCAAGGGCAACCATGCCATGTGCTTCTAGTTTGCCAATAATATTATCAATGGCAGCCGCTTTATCATCACCATGTTCAGTTAGCTGTGTTGCAACCTCAAGGCTGTGGTAAAACGCTTCAATCGCTTGAATTGTTTGCTCTGCTAAATCATCTGTTTGCTCAAGGCCAAATACGTTTTTACCCATTTGCTCTAGTTTCGCTTTTTTAACTGCAAATTGATTGCGCAATAAAGAAGGCTGAACAATAGCAAGCGAACGCGCATGGTCAACACCATAGGCAGCAGTAAGCTCATGACCAATCATGTGGGTTGCCCAATCTTGCGATACGCCTGAACCAATTAAGCCATTAAGTGCTTGGTTAGCTGCCCACATAAGGTTTGCACGCCATGCATCGTCTTGGTTTTCAAAGTTATCGCCCAGTGTTTTGAGCGTTTTTAATAGTGCCTCTGCGTATCCTTCTTGTACCAATGCGCCTTCAGGGAACGTAAGGTACTGCTCACACGTATGCACCCACGCATCAACTAAGCCATTTACAAGCTGGCGCTGTGGTAATGTTTTCATTACATCAGGATCCATAATCGCAAATTTAGGCAGTACTTCTGGTGAAGCAAACGGCAATTTTTGCTTAGTCGCTTCTTTGCTTACTACTGAGTTTTGGTTAGATTCAGAACCTGTAGCTGGTAGCGTTAATACGGCACCAATTGGTAATGCGCTAGTAATTGTATGCTTACCAGTAGGAATGTCCCAACCTTCGCCGTCGTATACTGCAGAAGCGGCAATGTATTTAACGCCGTCTATTACAGAGCCGCCGCCGACACCTAATACAAAGTCGATATCTTGTTCTTTACAAATTTTAACCGCTTGGTCAAGTACTTCAATTGTTGGGTTAGCACCCACACCCGAGAATTCGACCCAATCAAAACCTTCAAGTGCAGCAGCAACTTGGTCATACACGCCGTTCTTTTTAATTGAGCCGCCGCCATAAACAACCAATACTTTTTGATCTTTTGCGATCAAGTCGCTAAGTGCGGCAATTTGCTGTTGGCCAAATTGGATGAGAGTGGGATTTACGTAGCTAAATTTCATTATTTTGCTCCTAGGTGACGGTTAATTTTATAATGCTTTACTTAGTTACATATCAAGTAAAGCTTTGATGGATGCATATTAGTGGCAAAGTTAATATATAAAAAGCCCAATAACTGCCAGAAGCTTGCCTAAAACTACCAGCACTGTTATTTTACGCAAAATATTTTAATTACAGATACTTTTATGCCCATCATAGCCAAAATGTTGCAACAATACGCCGAGCACAATAATTTACTAAGCTTTGAGGGCACCATGGAAACAATTATTCCTGGGGTGTATTTTCATCGCGCTACCAAAAGCTCACCACGCCAACCGCTTATTTATAATTCAGGCATAATCGTGGTTGGCCAAGGCCATAAAATAATTCATTTCCCAGAACATCAAATAAAATACGGCGAAGGTGATTACTTGGTACTAGGTGTACCTGTCCCATTAGAGTGTGAAGCGTTTACTGATAATGACTTACCGGTTATGGGCATTGCTATAGATATAAATCCTGCCATGTTGCACAAGCTGGTTAATCAGATGATGCAGCACCAGCCTTTATCAGTCTCCAGCGCGCACATTGGTGCAGTACAATCCGCCAAGCTAGACTGCGCAATGGAGCAAGTGACGTATAGGTTATTAACAGTTTTAAATAATCCACTTGAAGCTGAGATATTCGGCGAAGATATAGTAAAAGAGCTTGTGTATCGTGTCCTTTGCGGCCCCCAAGGGAATACTTTAATAGGCCTAGCTATGCATGATGGCCATTATGCGCGTATAGCTCGCACACTAGCAACGATGCATCAGGACTATGCAAACCCTATTACTGTTGAAGGTTTAGCTGAAGAGGTCAATATGAGTGTCTCCTCTTTTCATCGTGCATTTAGGCAGGTAACGTTTGAATCTCCCTTACAATACTTAAAAAAAGTACGTTTAGCTAAAGCAAAAGAGTTAATTACCACAGCGGGCAGCAAAGCAAATGAAGCTGCTTTTAAAGTAGGTTACACCAGTGCATCACAGTTTAGCCGTGAGTTTAAACGCCACTTTAATAAAACCCCTAGTGAAATACAGTTATAAAAATAAGATTTACCCATTCATGCGCTACATCAAACTTTACTATTAATTTTTACTAGCAAAGATAATAAGCTTTGTTAATATAAGGTAACTGCCTTTTTTTATAACCCTATTATGCTCAATAACACCGTAACAATAAGGAAGCACTTACATACAACCACCTCCTTATGTATTAAATTTTGCGGTGCTTTACTTGTCATTTTTACTTTTCTCATCAGCAATACAGCTATTGCAAAAGATAGCTGCAATTTAAAATCTATCGCAACAATGTATCAATTCCCTTATCGCAAAGTATTGCTGCAGACACAAAACTAGAAAAAGGCATTAACCAATTTGAGTTGGTATGTACGCTAAACCAAAGCGGTGTTTTTACGTTTACCCGCCCGGCACTTGAACGTTTTTCGTGGCAACAAAATAACCAATTAAAAGCCCCTTTAAAAACAAATCAAATGGCTATTTTAATGGAACAAGGTAGCTTTAATGCAAAGCTAACTTTAACCACTACTGCCAGCTATAACCCCCGGTTTACTTGGCTAGACTCACAGCAATTTATTGAAAAGGTTCAGGTATACAATTTAATATTTGGGGTGTTTTATGGATTATGCGCAACGCTTATTTTTTATGCTTTAATAATAGGTTATGGCATTAGAGACGCTATCTTTAACCAATATGCTGCCTACCTTTTTTGTATCGCTAGCTTTATTTTTTTACAAGAAGGTCAACCCTATTTATTTACCAATGGCTACTTTTCTGCATATATCAGCCACCTTTATACATTAAGCATTGGTTTAACTATAGCCAGTGCCACTTGGTTTATGAGCGCACTATTAGAGCTACCTGAGTATTGGCGCAAATTAAGCTATGCATTAAAAATTATCGCGTTATGTGTACTGACTCTGTGCTTACAAAAAATAGCTTTAGATTTACCCGCTATTACTAATATCACCACAATCGTTACTGGCTATTTGTCATTACTGATTGTTATGACCATTTTTATACTCTCAGCCGTGCAAGCTAAACAAGGCATTAACGAAGCCAGCTTGGTATTTATTGCCTTAAGCTGCGTATTTATCAGCATGATATTTAGAGTGTTACTAACCGAATACAGTCCTTTTATGCAGCGTTATGGGTTTGTGATTGCTTTTACGATTGAATCTCTACTTCTTGCTATTGCAGTTGGTAGGCGAATTCAACGACTCAGTTATGCTAAAAAACAGGCTGAACGGCACGCTAATTACGATCATCTTTGTCATATTTGTAACCGCCGAGGCTGGAGTTTAAAAGCCAATGAGTTATTAAAAAAACACGCTCAACGTGGTGGCGTGTTGTGTTTTTTATATATCGATTTAGACCGATTTAAAGCAATAAATGATACCTACGGCCATGATGTTGGCGATAAAGTACTCTGCATAGTGGCTGAGTCAATTAGTCAGCATATGCGCAGTGAAGACGCAGTTGGCCGCTTAGGCGGAGATGAGTTTGTGGCTATGGCATTATTTACCAGCAAAGATAAAATTAACCGCCGAGTTGCGACCCTTGAACAAAAATTAAATGCGCTTAGCTTAGAGCATCAAGGTAACACCATCGCTATTTACGCAAGCGTAGGGCAAATAAACTATAGCGAAGCGCCTAAAAATTTAGATGAGGTTTTAAAAGCCGGTGATAAAGCAATGTATCAAAAAAAGTCATTACGAAAAGCGCAGGTTAAGCAAACCTTCACAAGAGAAAACGCCTAAAGTCATCGTTTAGGCGCATAATCATTACTCGTCTTTTTTGAATAAGACTTCTGGGTTTACCATAGTTTTCATTTCTAAAACGTTACCATTTGGATCTTCAATAAAAAACGTTTCTTGCTCAAATTCATCACCTACAAAACGGCGGTAAGGCTTATCTAAATATTCAAGGCCCGCGTGTGCAATACGTTTTTTTAATGCCTGAAATTCATCTTCAGATAAGTGAATACCAAAATGCGGTACAGCTACTGCGCCCATATCAACATCATGACGCACTGTTGGTAAGCGCTCTGTGCTTTGATGAAGCGTTAACTCGTTACCCCAAAAATCAATGTCTACCCATCGCCCAGCTTCACTATTACCCGTTTTACAACCAAGCACGTCACAATAAAACGCTTTCGCTTTTTCAAGATCACCAGCTGGAATAGCCAAATGCAAACAGTTAGACATAAATTACCTTAGGTTATAACTTTTAATATATGAAATATGCTGCATTATACATAATTTGTAATTTATAGAACATTAACGGCATTATTTTTAGTCATTCATTGCGTACATTTAATTTAAAGCCACGGTTATTTGCTCTTTTGGGAGCCATATATCGCTTTTAGTCTTAAATTGTCGATTTTAACTATTAAAGCTAAAACTGAACCTTTATGATGTGCGCCTTATGACTAAATTCATACTTTTAAAATTCATCACCTTTTTTATCGGCTGCTTGTCGTGCTTTATATTGCATACCACATTGGCATTACCTATTGTTGTGTCTGCTGCTTTAACAGGCCTCATCGGCTCATTTATTCCGTTTCCTGCACGTTATCAAAACCACCCTTATGCCTCCATTTATGCAGGTAGTTTTGCCGGTATGTGTTCCACCAACTTAATTAGCAACTATTGGGAAATCGCTATTATTTCTGCCATTGGCGCTGTTTTATATACACTAACACTTAATGTATTTGCAGGATTTGGCGGACGATTAGGCAGTATTGCATTTGCCAGTGTAGCCCTGTTTGTTTTAGCTAAAGGATTGCTGATATGACTATTACATACCCAGTATTAGCCTTGGCTGGTGCTTTTTTTACCTTTTATTTAGCAAAGCATAACCGCTTTGATGCTATAAGAGCCTCAGCTGCACTTTCAATTATTGCCTATTTGATTTTTGCACAGCTGAGCCTCAACGCAGAACTCTATAGTATCGTATTTTTTGGCGGCACCTTTATTGGCATGAGCGCCCCTCACCGCTTTGGTGTTTATACGCTTGCCAGTTCAGCAATTATATTTTCATTGTTTTTTGCCTATTTGGTTCCCATTCTTGATGGCTTTGGTGGCGCTTTGGGAATTAGTGCATTTTTATCAGTGTGTATTTGCCATATGTTTATTTTACTCGGCGCGCCAAGAAGTAAAAAGCAAAGTTCTTAAAGCTAGCTAAAACCAGTAAGTAACGTGTTTATTTTATTAATTAAAGTAAGCGCAACATGAAAAAATTCATAGCTTGTTATGTTCCTTTTTTCTACAACTCTGTTAAAATCCTCCGCGCTCTTTGTTTACCCTAAATAAAGACTAATCAAATATGGATTTATGGATATGAAAAAAATAATTGCAGTAGCAGCACTTTCTTTACTTCCTTTCTCTAATGCTATGGCTGACCAAGATATTGGTTGTGGCCTAGGCTCTATGTTATTTGCTGGTCAGCAAGGTAAAGGCGTTAAAATTTTAGGCGCTACAACTAATGGTACTTCTGGTAACCAAACTTTCGGTATTACTTTTGGTACTTTAGGTTGTGACGGTACTGGTACTGTTACTTCTTCTGAAAAAATCGCATTATTCATCGATGGCAACATGGAGCAACTTGCTCGTGATATGTCTCAAGGTGAAGGCGAAACTTTAGCAACACTTGCTGAGGTTTGGGGCGTTGCAGACCAAGATAAAGCAGCATTCAACAAACTTGCTCAAGCACAATTTTCTTCAGTATTTACTTCTGAGAACGTAACTTCACAAACAGTGTTAGAAAACCTAAACGCTGTTGTAGCAAGCGATGCACAACTAGCTTCTTATACTCTTTCTTAATCAGCTAAATTAGCCGGTTTTATATGTATAAATAAAGCCGCTAGAGCATCCTCTAGCGGCTTTTTTATGATTTAGCGATTATGAAAAAAATATTATTTACCTTGCTAGCCATACTTTTTAGTATGCAATCAAATGCTAAAAGTATTGAAAAAAGTACCTTAGCCACACACCCTTATTGGCTTAAACTGGGCCACTACCGCAATACAACCTTCAGAAACTGGAAAAGCGAGGTGGATAGCGCCGAGTTTTTTTTATCCCCTACAGGTAAAACCAGCCCAGTAGATGAGTTAAATGCCACCATTAGAGCATTTAATGCCAGTAAAAGCAGTCAACAAAAATACAGCTGTCAATTTCCAGCTCGCTACACATGGCTAAAATCAAAAATTAAAAACAATTGGCCTGCTCTTGATTGCGCTGAGCTTAAAACCTGGCAACAAGTCATTAATCCTAAAGGGGTTACGCTTGTATTCCCTACCGCATTTATGAACAGCCCTTCATCAATGTTTGGGCACACTTTACTGCGCATCGACGCTAAAGATCAAACCCGTAGTAAAGAACTGATTGCCTTTGCTGTAAACTTTGCGGCAGAACCTGATGACTCAGATAACGCTGCCATGTATGCATTAAAAGGCCTTGTTGGTAGCTATCCGGGTAAGTTTTCACTTATGCCGTATTATAAAAAAGTACGCGAATATAATGATTTAGAATCACGCGATATTTGGGAATACAAACTCAATTTAACTGAGCAACAAGTTGAGCGGGTATTACTGCATTTATGGGAGTTACAACACGCCACTTTTGATTACTTTTTTATCGACGAAAATTGCTCCTATCAGTTACTCGCGCTATTACAATTAGCGAAAGACGACCTTAATTTAACTTCGCAATTTAACATGCAGGCTATTCCTTCAGACACTGTTGCCGCACTGAGAGACAACAATTTACTGCAAGCTCCTAATTACCGCCCTGCTTTTGGCACTAAGCTTTATCACTATTCAACACAGTTAAGTGATCAACAACTTAGTGATGCGAGGGAGCTTATGCAAGGCAAGCCATTAAATACCCGTAATTACTCACAAAAAGAGCTAGTAGCTATACTAGAAATGGCGTACGAATGGCTAAATTTTGAATTTTACGATAAAGCCCTTAACCGTGAAGAAATAGCCCCTCGGCTTACTAAGTTATTATTAATGCGCAGTAAGTATGCTGTCCCTTCTCCTTTAGTTAAGCCCTATAAACCTAAAGCTTCGCCAGAGCAAGGCCATGGTTCTTCAAGGCTAACAGCTAAAAGAGTGCAAAATAATAACCAGCAAAATACCACCAATTTAGCTTATCGACTTGCTTATCATGATTTACTCGACAGACCTGCTGGCTTTATACCTGGAGCACAAATTAGCTTTTTTGACCTGGAAGCCAACCTTACAGATAACGGCAATAATCACATTGAGCACTTTTACTTACTCGATGCAATGTCGCTTGCTCCAGATAACCGTGTATTTGATAGCTGGTCATGGAATATCAAAATGGGCTTTGACAGACAGCCTAGTCAAAATAAGCGCACAGGCCGATTTTTTACTAAAGGTGGATATGGTAAGTCTTATGGCAACCCGAACCGTGTGCATGGCTATATTTTGGGACAGTTTGAGCTAAATACTGGTGATATTTCTAACCAGCTAAGTATAGGGCTAGGTAGTGAGGCTGGCATTATTTGGCAAGTAAATAACAATCACAAACTTGCGCTAACGGGTAATATGTTTTGGCTAAACGATAATACCGCTAATAACCACAGTGAAGCTGCGCTAACCTGGAGCTATGCGCTGTCACGTAACATAGCGCTTCGCAGCCAAATAAAGCTCGAAAAATGGCACAACCATAATACTGCGGCTAGTTTAGCCCTACAGTTTTACTTTTAAGTCTATTATTTAATTTTAATGCTACTGGTTGGGTAGCCAAAAAGTACCTTACATTTAGCTTTTAAACCTTTTGCCTTATAAGCACTTTTAAATAAATGAGCCCACTGATGAAACGTTATCAGCAGTGGGTTATTACTATTTAGCTGGCCTACGATGCCGTATTTGCATGGCTGATTTTTGTCTTCCTCTACAAAGGTACCAAACAGCTTATCCCAAATAATAAGTACGCCAGCAAAGTTTTTATCAAGGTAGCTTTTATTAATTGCATGATGCACCCTATGGTGCGACGGCGTATTAAATACGCTTTCAAACCAGCCCAACTTGCCTACTATTTGCGTATGTACAAAAAATTGGTACGCTAAATTAAGTGCCACCACACTAAATACTGTAAGCGGGTCAAAACCTATGAGAATCATGGGCAGCCAAAATACCCACATGCCGGCTACTGGGTACATTATGCTTTGCCTAAATGCCGTGGTAAAATTCATTTTAGTAGAACTATGATGCACTACATGAGCGGCCCATAACCAATGAATATGGTGTGATGCACGATGAAACCAATAGTATAAAAAGTCTTGCAGTAAAAAAGCGCCTAAAACAGTAAATACTGTCAATTCAATATCAAATAGTCGAAACTGATACAACCAATAAAAAAACGGCATTAATAATAATAACGCAATGGCATCAGCGCCTTGATGTAATAAAGCAAGTAACGCGTTGGCTAAGCTGTCTTTTATATCGTAGTAACGTCTAAATTTTATAAACTCAACCCCTACAAACAGCAAAAAAATAGGGCTCAGTGCCAATAAAATAATTTCAATGCTCATGACGTTTCTCCTGAAAATAGCTGGCTATTTTTTTAAGTGCTTGGCTAACATCTTTTTTTATAAAAAAAGCCAGTATAAAGTCGGGTAACCACAAAGGCGCAATACAACGAATATGGTAGCTGATCTCGGTGAGTGATGGCTGAGTATTATTGGCTTTTAAGTAAATATCACCACGGTGCTGTGCAACGGGTTTATCCCCTAAAATGCGGTAACAAATGTGGCTATTATCGGCCGTTATTATTTGCTCTTTAAATGTTGTACCTTGCATTTTTATTTGTCTAATGGTGCCTTTTCCACCACTTATTTCACCCGAGTCTTGCGGTGTTAACACTTCAAACTGCGCATTAAAAAAGCGCTCCAAATCAGCATGCGCTAATAATAAGGTGCATAATTGTTCAGGCGTTGCTGCCACACTATGTTTAACGTTTATCTCAATCATTGTGTGCCCCATATTATTTTTATAGAGCTCTAGCATATAAAAATATTGCATGGCAAACTTGCGATTAGATGACTATTTTTTAGCTTTAGGCGACAAATGAAAACCTTAGCCGATCATTACTTTTCTAGCTGTTTGGATTATCTTCAAAGCACAGGATTAGATAGCCAAGAGATACTAACTGCCATTGAATTTGATGAATATGCAAATAAGCAAACACAACAATTAGCGCCTCGTATTAGCTTAAAAAGCTATAATGCGCTGCTTAGTTATGCACAGCAAACGCTAAATGACTCCTTATTCGGGTTTGAGTTAGGAAAACAAATACGCACCGCTGATTTTGGTGTACTTGGGTATTTAATTGAATCAAGTACTAATCTAGCCAGTGCCATTACTGCATTACTGAGCTACGACAGTTTAGTGGCTAACATAGGGCGTGCTGAGTTTGAACAGCAACAAACACTTTGCAAGGTAACCTGGTTAGCAGACCCACAGTGCAGTCCACAGGCCGTATTACGAAATATGACCGCGTGGGTAAGTGTTATACGCCAACTGCTTAATCCTCAGCTTTCGCCTAGTTGCGTTTATTTCATAGCACATTTTTCAGACAGTGAGTTACAACAATTAGCGCAATGGTTTAATTGCCCAGTAAAAGCTGGCGCTAACTTTAATCAAGTAGAGTTTCCAAGTAGTTACTTAACCCTTCCTTTTAAAACCGATAACTCCCAGATTAACGCTGTGCTAAAGCAAATGTCAGAGCAACAGCTATCCCAGTTTAAAAGTCAGCAATTATTAACAGAAAAAATTAATCATATTTTAATGGCTAAATACGATTTGCAGGACTGTTCACTGGTCAGAACGGCTAGTGCTTTAAATATGACCCCGCGCACAGTGCAACGTCATCTAAAGCAAGAAAACACCAATTTTGCCGCTCTTCTTGAGCAAGAGCAAAAACGCCGTTTGTTAACTTATATTCCTCATTATCCGCTAAGCAGTATTGCAACTATGTTGGGGTTTAATGATCAAAGCTCTTTTAATCGCGCCTTTAAGCGCTGGTATCAATGCTCACCTCGTCAATTTATAAAAAACAATAATTAAACAATTTGATTACCTAAAACACACATTACCGTGTACCTTTTTATTGATTTTATTTACACTAGCCTCATGTATTGCTTTAAAGACAATTATTTATGCGTTTGCGTATGATGTTAACTGTTTTTGTAGTGGTTTTTTATAGTGCGGTCTGTCACGCAAACCCGGTCACCTTCATCGCTGAAGATTTGCCCCCTTATCATTTTAAAAACCCTCAAGGTGAAGCGCAGGGTGCCTTAGTTGATATCGCTAAAGCAGTATTAAAAGGCACGGCTTTAACAGCAACGTTTGAAATAATGCCGATGGCGCGTATGTTTCAACAACAACAAGCCAATCCTAATGCCATCATGCTGTCACTGTTAAAAACACCAAACAGAAACAGCCAGTTTAAGTGGCTGGGAAAAGTGTATTTTGCAGATGCATACCTAGTAAGTTTACGCAGTCATAACGATGAAGTGATTCACTTAAACTTTGCCAAAGAATACAAAGTAGCCACTATTCGCGGTTATTCTGCACAAGCTTATTTAGAAGCTCAAGGCTTCACTGAAAGTGAGAATCTAGTCTTAGTGAGTTACTACCAGCAGCTATGGAGAATGCTGTATAAAAATCGTATCGATTTTGTGGTAACTAACACCCTCACACTTGAAAACGAGCTAAAGCGTACAGGGCTCGACCCAAGCTTAATTACTAAGCGTATACATTTAGATGAGCTACCTTCCTCTCTTCACTTTGCAGCAAGTAAGCAGCTTAACCCGCAAACAGCGAAAATTATTACTGATAGATTAAACGCGATAAAAGAAAGCGGTGAATACCAACAAATTTTAAATAAATGGCAACTCCCTATTCCAACGCGCCTTTAGTCTTGAGTGGGTAAAACGCTTTGTGTTGAGTAATTTTTTAATGAAGTAAATAAAGGTGAAGGTAAGTTATTAATATCGCACCAACGCCACTTTAAACATTTGTTAGGCTCTTTATTTACAGGCTCGCCACCTTCATACTTTGCCTGCACATATAAAGTAATATAATGCTTGTTCTCGGCGCTAAAAATATCGTTGGTAAAATCGAGTTTACGAATATTAGTAACAGTAAGCCCTGTCTCTTCTGCTACTTCGCGCACTGCACATTGCTCAACCGTTTCACCAAATTCTAAATGCCCCCCAGGGGTTGCCCAGGTATTTGCACCATGTGCGCCTATTCGCTCACCGAGTAAAATTTTATTATCATGCATTACTATCACTGCAACGCCTACTCTGACAACTTGACTCATTATTACCACATTAAATAGTTCATCATTTTTATATGTTACCTCATTTAAATCATCAAACTAGTTGTTAGTTCGTTATAAACCATAGCGTTAGCTAAAAACCACACAACCCGTTCATTATTCAACCGACCATAGTCGAATATCACTCCTGATAAAAAGCGCTTAGTTTTAAATAAAGTTATATTAAATTTTGCTCAGGAGCCTTTATGTCAGGTGAATACAAACAACATTACAACGAGTTTAAACAAAACCCGGCAGCGTTTTGGTTATCGCAAAGTAAACGCCTCCCTTGGTACCAGGCTCCCGAAACAGCTTACACACAAGATGAAAACGGTTTATATCACTGGTATGCCGATGGCCAACTTAATAGCTGCTTTTTAGCCGTAGATCAGCATGTTATTGCCGGCCATGGTGATGAAACAGCGTTAATTTATGACTCACCCGTAACCAATACCGCGCGCAGCTACAGTTACTTTGAACTACAACAAGAAGTCGCTAAATTCGCAGGAGTAATGCAGTCTTTAGGCGTAACAAAAGGCGACCGCGTGGTTATTTATATGCCCATGATCCCCGAGGCTGTAATTGGCATGTTAGCCTGCGCCCGCATCGGCGCTATTCATTCGGTCGTTTTTGGCGGGTTTGCAGCACATGAGCTTGCCGTAAGAATTGATGACGCCAAGCCTAAGTTAGTACTCAGTGCTTCTTGCGGTGTAGAAGTGAATACCGTAATTGAATACAAAGAGTTACTTGATAACGCCCTCGAATCAGCCTCGTATAAAGTAGAACATTGTATTATTTATCAGCGTGAGCAAGTAACTGCACCACTTATGCCTGAGCGTGATATTGACTGGGCTGTTGCAATGCAAACAGCTACTGGCGTTGATCCTGTTCCGGTAAGTGGCGATCACCCGCTTTATATTTTATACACGTCAGGCACAACGGGTACTCCCAAGGGGGTTGTTCGTGAAAATGGCGGCCATGCCGTGGCCATGCATTACAGCATGGAAACCGTATACGGAATGAAACCTGGTGACGTGTTTTGGGCCGCTTCAGATATTGGTTGGGTTGTAGGCCATTCGTACATAGTGTATGCCCCACTTATATACCGCTGCGCCACTATTTTATTTGAAGGTAAACCGGTTAGAACCCCAGATGCCAGTGCATTTTGGCGTGTGGTTGAACAGTATAAAGTAACGGCTTTATTTAGCGCACCAACAGCCTTTAGAGCGATAAAAAAAGAAGATCCCAATGCCGATGGGTTTAAACAATACGATACTTCAAGTCTGAAACGCTTGTTTTTAGCAGGCGAGCGCTTAGATCCTCCCACCTACGATTGGCTCAAAGAAAAAACAGGCCTACCTGTGCTTGATCATTGGTGGCAAACAGAAACTGGTTGGGCGATAGCCTGTAATCCTGTCGGCATTGAGCATCTACCTACAAAAGCAGGTAGTTCAACGGTTGCGACTCCTGGGTTTGACGTACGTATTTTAGATATGAATGGTGACGAATGCGCCCCCAATGAACAAGGTGCAGTCGTTATTAAACTGCCTTTACCGCCAGGATGTTTACCCACTATTTGGCAAAATACCGAACGCTTTAAAGCCGGTTATTTAAGTGAATATGAAGGCTGTTATCTCTCTGGCGACGGCGGTTATATTGATGATGATGGCTACCTATTTATTATGGGCCGCATCGATGATGTGATTAATGTTGCGGGACATCGTTTATCAACCGGTGAAATGGAAGAAATTGTAGCCGCTCATCCCGCGGTTGCTGAATGTGCCGTATTTGGTGTTAATGATGCGCTCAAGGGTCAAAACCCCATGGCCATGGTGGTATTAAAAAATGATTTTCATGGATCGCATAAAGAAGTAGAGCAGCAATTGGTGCAAACCGTGCGTAATCAAATCGGCGCTATTGCGTGTCTTAAAAATATTATATGTGTAGAGCGCTTACCAAAAACACGCTCAGGTAAAATTTTACGCAAAAACTTACGTCAACTTATTGATGGTGAAGAACTGCAAATTCCATCAACCATTGACGATCCGAGTATTTTTGAGGAGTTAACTCTGCAACTTGCTGAAAATAAAATATAAATATTATTTTTAAAACGTCTATTTAAGCGCGGCTTAAATAGACTTTTCTCGCCCCATCTGCTTAACTAGATCTCATTAAATAGATGAAACTCACGCAAATAAATCTCTTGGGAATATAAATGACTGAAATACGATCGCAGCTGCGAGAATTTTTACTGCAATGGTTTAGTCTTTATTTTCCTGGGAGTGCGCATTTATGGTACAACATATTAGTACTGTGCTGGGTTGGCTTATTTGCGCTCATATTGCACCTCATCTTAAGGTCAGTTTCAAAACGACTACTTAAAGGCCGCTTTAGTGATAAAGTTGTTCAAACCGATACCCACACGCCTGCCGACTTAGCGCTTAAATTAACACGTAATATTTCCTTTGTTTTACAAGGTGCTGTGGTTGTTATACAAGCTAGGCTCTGGGTTCCAGAAGGAACGGCTTTTTTACATATCATTGAGATGTTTACTGATCAGTGGATCATTTTATTTGCACTGCTCTCGCTGTTCTCTTTGCTCAATATTTTTCAAGCATTATCTGACAGGCAACCCATTGCAGCTCACTTTCCATTACGTGGTTTTTTACAAACAATTAAACTGATCGCCAGCGTATTAGCCGGTATTTTAGCGATTTCATTATTAATGAATAAATCCCCGTTAATATTACTCAGTGGTTTAGGTGCGCTATCGGCTGTACTGCTACTGGTGTTTAAAGACGCTATTTTAGGGCTGGTGGCCGGTATTCAGCTTTCAGCAAACAATATGCTTGCGGTTGGTGATTGGTTAGAAATGCCCAAATACGGCGCAGATGGCGATGTGATTGATATAGCCTTGACCACAGTTAAAGTAAGAAATTGGGATAAAACCATTACCACTATCCCAACCTATGCGCTAATTTCTGACTCATTTAAAAATTGGCGCGGTATGTCAGAATCCGGTGGACGGCGCATAAAACGGAGTATCCATATAGAAATGAGCAGTGTGCGCTTTTTAGATGAGCAAGAGATCACCGCGCTGAAAAAAGCAGATTTATTAAGTCACTACCTCGAAATTACCCTACCGGCTATTAACGAGCAAAATACCACGAAAAAAATAGATATGAGCTGTACGTTAAATGGTCGTCGGCTCACTAATGTTGGCACATTTCGTCATTATTTAGTCGCGTTATTAAAACATCACCCACATATTCATCAGGGAATGACACTGATGGTAAGGCAGCTAGAGCCAACTAAAAATGGCTTACCCATTGAAATTTATGCATTTACCAATACAACTAATTGGGGTGAGTATGAAAATATTCAGTCAGATATATTTGACCATATATTAGCGATATTACCCGCCTTTTCGTTGCGTGCCCATGAGGCACCAACAGGGAACGATATTCGTCAACTAATTAAATAGTCACTAAATCCGTTTTAATTGCGCTATTAACCACTGGTGAATATCGCTGTTATTTGAACGTGGATGCCACGCTGCAATCACCTTAAATGGCGGTGGTAATAATTCAACTTCAAGCTGTTTCACTTTGGCGTTTGGCAGTAAACGCGATGGGTAAAAAGCAATTAGGTCAGTACTGCAAAGCAAATCGGGGACAAATGAAAAGCCAGGCACTGACATAACTATATTGCGCGCATAGCCCTTATCAGCAAACCACTGGTCGTGAGAGCCTCTTAAGTTAGCACGTGACGCTGAAATCACTAATTGAGGGTGTGCCGCCACTTCAGCAAGGCTCAACGTCGATGAAGAAAACACCGTGTCTTTGCCCGCAATACAAATATGTTGTTCTTCAAATAATGTGTCATAGATTAAGTTTGTTGGGATAAATTCAGGAAAACTAATTAATAAATCCAGCTCTCCTGCACTTATTAATTGATTAACATTATCAGAGGCAAAGTCACGAATAATCAGCTTTAATCCTGGCGCTTCGCGTCTTGTTATTTCTAATAATTGTGGCAAAAGAGCTGCTATAGCGTAATCAGTCGCACTTATTGTAAATACGCCCTTGTAACTACTTGGGGTAAATTGTTTAGGTATTAATAACGCTTCTACCTGAGTTAATATTTGATTAATGGGCTTCTCTAGTGCGATAGCCTTAGGTGTTGCAACCATTGTATTGCCTTGGCGAATAAAAAGCCGATCGTCAAATAAGTCACGCAATTTTCGCAGCTGCTCGCTAATAGCCTGCTGGGTTAAGCCCATTTTTCGCGCCACATCCGACACATTTTTTAGTTTAAGTAATGCACTCAATATTCGTAATTGTTTTATATCAAGCCGAGATATACCATTCATAATTGTATCTTAAACAAAAAAGCATTGTTTCAAATTGTACCTTTTAATCCCTACGATCACCAGCATTGTAATTGGCGCTAAACAGCATTATTAATTTAAAAGGTATTAAAATGAGTCAACCAAGTAAAAATATCGACAGTCTATTTTCATCAATCAATTTAGGCCCACACACGCTTAAAAACCGTATTGTAATGCCGCCACTTACACGCTCACGCAGCACGGTTCCTGGCAATATCCCCAACGAGGTGATGGCCACATATTATGCACAGCGTGCTAGTGCTGGTTTTATGGTTACCGAAGGCACTCAAATTGAACCAAGAGGACAAGGGTATGCCTGGACACCGGGCATTCATTCTAATCAACAAATAGCTGGTTGGAAAAAAGTAACTGATGCAGTACATGCAGAAGGTGGAATTATTTTTGCCCAGCTTTGGCACGTTGGCCGCGTTTCACATACTAGCTTACAGCCTAATGAAGCCAAACCTATTGCCCCCTCAGCTCTAACAGCTGATAGCGTTAAAGTCTTTATTGAAACAGGACCGGCTCAAGGCGCTTTAGCCAACCCTAGTGAACCACAAGCTTTAACAACCGATGAAGTAAAAGAGCTTGTTGGCATGTATGCACAAGCTGCCCGTAATGCGCTAGAAGCGGGGTTTGATGGCGTAGAACTGCATTGTGCTAATGGGTATTTAGTAAATCAGTTTATTTCTGAGCACACCAATAAACGAGATGATGAATACGGCGGCTCTCTTACTAATCGCCTGCGCTTTTTAAAAGAAATTGTCGCGGCAGTAAGTGACGTAGTAGGCCCTGAGCGCTTAGGGGTTAGATTTGCGCCCTTATTTAGCAGCACTGATGAAACCCGTGTTTATTTAGGATTAGTAGAATCAAACCCGCATCATACCTACATTGAAGCAATTAAAGTACTTGAGCAAGCTGGTATTGCCTACCTTTCAATTGCAGAAGCTGATTGGGACAATGCCCCTGATTTACCAGAGCAATTTTATCAAGCAGCCAGAGCTGAATTTTCTGGGCGTATTATTTACGCTGGTAAATACACTGTTGAAAAAGCGGTGGCGATGTTAGCTAAAGGCTACGGTGATTTATTTGCTTTTGGTCGCCCTTTTATCGCAAACCCTGATTTACCAGCGCGCATAAAAAATCAATGGCCATTAAATGAAGCCGATACAGCCACTATGTATGGCGGGACTGAGCAAGGTTACAGTGACTACCCTTACTACAAAAACGATTAATTAATAGGCCATGGATGGCCTTATTCAATGTTTAAACGCTTTTTACATCGTCTCCCAGCTTGTTAAATTTAATCTGCTCACTATTTTTACATTTATAAAATGTCATACATTTGGTTAAAAAATGTCGATAAAAACCATTAAAATTAGTTTTAAAGTATTGTTTTTAAATAATTAACAAGCATTAAAGTAGTGATATTTTTATATATCAATACAATAAGCTTTTATTTTTTTAGGCATCGGTCTTTGGAGCATGGGTTGTTAAAGTTAGCAGAAGTTAAATCAACTTCTTTGAGTCTTTTAGCCGTGTATGGATTATTTTTATTTGTAGTTAAGATCTTACTTTCATCTAGTAAACGCCATAAATTAAAGAAAATACAATCATATGGGTTAATTTTTTCAACAATGTGCTCATTCGTTATACTTTAATATTATTACTATATTCATTTTAATTCTATACCATAGCGAAAGCGTATTTTGTTAACGTCTTACAAAGCGTTAAAGTGCCGCGCTAATTCACAGCTATAAAAGAGGGTACTATGTCGCTTGCTGTATTATTAATGTTGGCATTATTTGTCGGTTTGCTGTTCGCGATTTATCTTTTTTCGCAAAAAAGCAGCTCTTTATCTCGTACCGTTTTATTTGGCTTAGTGCTTGGTAGCACCTTTGGCTTAGCCCTACAGTTTTTATTTGCCCACTCTCCAGAAACCATTAAAGAAATACTCAGCTGGGTCAGCGCGGTGGGCAAAGGCTATGTCGGTTTATTAAAAATGATCATTATGCCATTAGTATTAATTTTTATGATTGCCGCAGTGGTAAAGCTCGAAAACCAAGGCTCACTGGGGAAAATCTCCTTTATTAGTATCTCTGTTTTACTCTTTACCACAGCAATTGCAGCGTTAATTGGTATTGCGGTAACGTATGGATTTGACCTCAGTATTGAAGGGCTTGTTTCGGGTACTCGTGAAGCCGCTAGAATGGACACACTACAAAGCAAAGCTGCGAATGTAGCCGACTTAAGTGTGCCGCAAATGTTATTGAGCTTTATTCCTGAAAATCCCTTTGCGGATTTAAGTAATCAACGTTCAACCTCTATTATTGCCACGGTTATATTTGGTGTCCTTGTTGGTATAGCTGCACGTAAAGTAATGCTGGAAAAAACAGAACTTGCTAGCCCAATTCGTAACGGTGTAAACGCCCTACAAGCGACAGTAATGAGCTTAGTTCGCATGGTAATTGCACTCACTCCTTATGGTGTTGCGGGCTTAATGGCAAGTGTTGTGGCAAACTCTAGTAGTAACGATATTTTAAATTTACTCGCCTTTATTGTGGCTTCTTACGTGGCTATTTTATTGATGTTTGTTGTGCATGGCTTATTGCTTAGCTTTGTGGGTGTAAATCCAAAGCATTATTTTGAAAAAATCTGGCCAGTACTGACCTTTGCATTTAGCTCACGTAGCTCAGCGGCATCGATTCCTATGAATGTTGACGTGCAAATTAACCAGTTAAAAGTACCACCAGCAATTGCAAACTTATCGGCTTCTTTTGGTGCCACTATTGGTCAAAACGGCTGTGCTGGTATTTATCCTGCGATGCTCGCAATGATGGTTGCGCCAAGTGTGGGGATAGACCCACTTACATTTGAGTTTATTTTACCGCTAATTGGTATTGTCGTTATTAGCTCGTTTGGTATTGCAGGTGTTGGTGGTGGTGCTACCTTCGCAGCGTTGGTTGTATTGCCTACCATGGGGTTACCTATAGAGGTTGTGGCTTTACTTATTTCTATTGAACCCTTAATAGATATGGCACGTACTGCGCTCAACGTATCAGGCTCTATGACCTCAGGTGTGATCACCAGTAAATTAATGAAAAATCAATAACACAGATTTTAATCTAATAGCCCAGCCTACGCTGGGCTTTTTTATGTCTGCCACTTTCAAAGCTCTTTAGTGATTTGTTTATTTAATCATTTAACTTTAATAAATCATTTTTATAGATTGTATCAATCAGTTTATTTCGCACACGGTTTTTAGCCCCTCTACTATACTATTCGCACTGCTTAGTCATTCAAGCTTGGTAAACAACAACTTGAATGGAGTAAAAGCTCACTAATTTTTAAATTATTAGATTCTATTTTTAATAATAGTAATACGCTTTGTATATAACGAAATTCGTTAACTTTAAGGAAGCTGACAATGAAAAACCGATCATTTACTAAAAAAGCACTTGTTGGATTTATAAGTATGGCACTTATGTCTGGCTCTGCTTTTAGCCAAGAAAAACCACAAATGTCTAAGCCACAAGGTGCTGTTGGCATGGGTGAGGCTAAAATGGGCGCAACCAGAACAAACCAATTTTGGTGGCCAGATCAACTAAACCTATCTCCTCTTCGTGATCATGATCTACGCTCAAACCCTTATGGTGCAGACTTTAATTATGCAGAGGCATTTAACAGCCTAGATTTAGACATAGTAAAAAGTGATATTGACGCCCTACTTACGCAATCTCAAGACTGGTGGCCAGCGGATTTTGGTAACTATGGCCCATTTTTTATTCGTATGACCTGGCACAGTGCAGGCACCTACCGTACGCTTGATGGCCGTGGTGGCGCAGGTGGTGGTCAACAACGTTTTGAACCGCTTAACAGCTGGCCAGACAACGTAAGCCTAGATAAAGCACGCCGCTTACTTTGGCCAATTAAACAAAAGTACGGAGAAGCACTTTCATGGTCAGACTTAATCGTATTAGCAGGTAACGTTGCTCTAGAAAACATGGGATTTGAAACCTATGGTTTTGCTGGTGGTCGTACTGACGACTGGGAACCAGACATGGTTTACTGGGGTCCAGAAGTAGAAATGCTTGCCAGCGACCGTGAAGATGCTAGCGGCAAATTAGAACGCCCATTAGGTGCAACTCACATGGGTTTAATTTATGTAAACCCAGAAGGGCCTAAAGGAGTACCTGATCCTATTGGTTCAGCTAAAAATATTCGTGTTGCGTTTTCTCGCATGGCCATGAACGATGAAGAAACCCTAGCACTTATCGCCGGTGGTCATACCTTTGGTAAAATGCATGGTGCGCACAAACCTAAAGACTGTGTAGGTGCAGAGCCTGCTGCAGCAGGTATTGAAGAGCAAGGGTTAGGCTGGAAAAACAAATGTGGTAAAGGCCACTCTGAAGATACCGTATCAAGTGGTTTAGAAGGCGCATGGACACAAGCACCTACTCGCTGGTCATCACTGTACTTGAGCAACCTGCTTAACTTTGAGTGGAAACAAACTCGCAGCCCTGCAGGCGCTATTCAGTGGATCCCAACAGATGAATCATTACATAAGTCAGTACCTGATGCGCACATCAAAGGTAAATTTAACCCACCGGTAATGACCACTGCCGACTTAGCGTTAAAATTTGATCCTGAATACCGCAAAATTGCTGAGCGCTTTTTAAACGACCCTAAAGAGTATCAACTGGCCTTTGCTAAAGCATGGTACAAATTGACTCACCGAGATATGGGGCCACCACGTAACTTTTTAGGTAAAGAAGTACCAAAAGAAGACTTAATTTGGCAAGATCCTATTTCAGCAGAGACTCAATCAAACATTGATGCTGGTGCAGTAAAAGAGCTTAAAACCGCTATTTTAGACTCGAACCTAAGTGTACCTGAGTTAGTACGTGTTGCATGGGCATCGGCTGCCAGTTACCGTGATTCAGATATGCGCGGCGGAGCCAATGGCGCACGCATTGCGCTTGCTCCACAAAAAGATTGGGCAGTAAATAACCCAGCAGAAACCGCAAAAGTACTCAAAGTATTAAAAGCAATTCAAGCTGACTTTAACGACAGCTTATTTAGCAAAAGCCATGTATCGCTTGCTGATTTAATTGTGCTTGGTGGTAATGCAGCGATTGAAAAAGCAGCCAAAGATGCAGGCTACTCAGTAAACGTGCCGTTTAATGCTGGCCGTGGCGATGCTACGCAAGCGCAAACTGACGTTAATGCATTTAACTTATTAGAGCTGCCAGCCGATGGTTTTAGAAACTACTTTGATGCAGAGAAAAGCTATAAATCGCCAACTGAAATGCTAATAGATAAAGCCGATCAGCTTGACCTAACCGTGCCAGAAATGACTGTATTAATCGGTGGCTTACGTTCGCTTGATGCAAACTACAAAGGCACTGATTACGGCGTATTTACTGACAAGCCAGGTACACTAAATAACGACTTCTTTGTTAATTTATTAGACATGTCGACGGTATGGAAAAAATCGTCTGATGCTGGCATTTACCAAGGCTTTGACCGTCAATCAGGTGAGCAAAAGTACACTGCTACTTCGGTTGATCTGATTTTTGGTTCAAATTCAGAACTACGTGCAGTTGCTGAGGTGTATGCTTTTGATACATCAAAACAAAAGTTTGTAGAAGACTTTGTTGCGGCATGGACTAAAGTAATGAACTTAGACCGTTAATTACCATTAAGTAATACAACCATAGCGCTGCAATTAATTGCAGCGCTTTTTTATTATTAAGCTATTTTAAAGCAACCACTCGCTCGCGCAAATCATCGGCATTAACCTTCTGTGCAGCCACCATTTCACCAATAGTCACACTGACCAACGACCACTTTGGTCTAGGCAATCGCCACTTCGTTTTTCGACTAAACATACTGCCCCATAGTCCATCTAAATGGACAGGAATAACAGGCACCGGTGTGCGCTGAATTATTTTTTCAATGCCACGGCGAAATACATCAACCTCGCCATCTCCACTGAGCTTGCCTTCAGGAAAAATTCCCACCAGCTCTCCACGCTCTAGTGCCTGAGCGATATCGTCAAAGGCTTTATTAAACGCCTTAGGATTTGCTTTTTCACTATCAATTGGAATGGCTTTGGCCATTTTAAACAACCAATTAAGTGCTGGTGAATAATAAATAGGGGCAAACACGACAAACCGAATTGGCCTAGGTGACGCGGCTAAAATAAACATCCAATCAACAAAGCTAACATGGTTACTCACCACCACGGCAGCCCCATCATCGGGCATATTAAGCGTTCCCTTAGTGCGTACTCGATACATGCAAATCGCTAAAATATAAATAATAAAACGTAAGAAAAACTCAGGCACTTTGCTATATATGTACAGCGATATCAGTAAATTAAGCCCTGCTAATAACAACAGTAATTGTGAAATCTCCCAGTGTAAAAGCGTTAGGGTAACAATACTTAAAACAGCGCTGCCAACCATAAACAACGCATTTAGCACATTATTAGCTGCAATTACTCGAGAACGGCTATCGGGGTGAGTACGCTGCTGAATGAGTGCATACAAAGGCACCGTATAAAACCCCGAGGCAATACCAATACCTGCCATCCAAACAAAATGCCAGAGCATATCGCCGGTATTAATTACTTGCTCAAGAGCAAGCTGCAACTCATTAACTAAACGATAAGATTCAATGCCAGGTTCTTGACTTAATAAATATAAAAATAAGGTAATTAACAGTGCACCAAAGGGCACTATACCCAACTCAATACGTGAGCGCGATAGCTTCTCACACAATAAAGATCCTAATGCAATACTCAACGAAAACACCACTAAAGCAGCCGTCACAACCAACTCATCGCCTCCCATTACATGTTTTACGTAATTAGGGAGCGCCGTTAATATCACCGCACCAATAAGCCAAAACCAGCTGATCCCTAATACTGACTTACCCACTGACTCGGTTTGTGCGTTAAGCGCATTAAATACACTTTTGGTCGAGGAAATAGGGTTAAGCGATACCTTTAAATTAGCATCATTCGCAGCACTTTTTGGTATAAAACGACTACTCAAATAACCAATAACCGCCAGGCTCACTATCGCGATACTGATATAAACAGGGCCTGCAGCTTGGGTTATATAATAAGTGCCAAATACCGTGCCCAATAAAATAGCCACAAAGGTGCCAGATTCAACTAACCCATTAGCTTTGGTTAATTCATGAGGAGCGACATGCTGCGGTAAAATTGAGTATTTTAATGGCCCAAAAAAAGTGCTTTGTAAACCCATTAAAAACACAGTACCTAACATTAACCAAACCTGCTCGGTTAAAATAGATACCACGCCCACCAGCATTATTGGAATTTCGCAAAACTTTACGATGCTGATTAGTTTTGATTTTTCCAACTTTTCTGCAATTTGCCCAGCCATGCCTGAAAATAGAAAAAACGGTAAAATAAATAATCCTGCCGCCAGATTAGAATAAAAGGCACCATCAGCTACCGTAGCAGCTTGAAAAATTAAAATAAGTAGGATTGATTGCTTATAAACATTGTCATTTAAAGCTGAGAAAAACTGCGTCACAAACAGAGGTAAAAACCGTTTACTACCCAGTAAAGCTCCTTGAAATTGTTGTTTATTTTCCTTCATTACGGTCTCTTAAAATTAGCTTCAGAACTTAGATTAGCACTGTGGAAAAGAAATACGAACCCACTTTTTAAGTACGTGCTCAAACATATATTTAAATAAACAAAATAGCTAACCCAACAAAAATGACTAACTAATGAACAATGCGACTAAATCAATCGTATAAGTTGTTTATGAGTTGTAAATAAAACATCTATGTTCTAAACCTAAAAGGTGACTAAAAAAGGAGCATCTTTATGCCAACTACAAACACAATAGACAAAGACACTAAATTCGCACGTTGTTTAGAGTGCAACAAAGTAAATACATTTGCCGCTTTTCATTGGCTTTCGTTAGCGTTTAAAGATATGGCGCGCGCGCCCATGTTGAGTTTAATTTACGGTTTAATCTTCACGCTTATTCCGGTAGCGATTGTTTACTCTATTGTACTTACCGACAGCCACTTAGCTATTTTACCTGCAACCGTTGCTTTTGCTTTGATCGGTCCGGTATTCGCCGTTGGCTTATACGATGTAGCCTGGGAACTAGAGAAAGGCCATAAACCTACATTAAGCCATTCATTAAAATCAATGTTTCGTAACCCTGTAGGTGAATGGGGTTTTGCGGTATTACTTATGGTAATTATGATTATTTGGATGCGCCTAGCTGCAATTGTACATGCATTGTACCCAAGCCATGTAAACCCCACCTTTGAAGAACTTTCTGCGTTTTTAACTATAGGCAGCATTATCGGTGGGATTTTGCTGGTCAGTGTGTTTTCAATTTCTGCATTTACGCCGCAAATTATGATGGAAAGACGCGTTGATATTATGACCGCAGTCGTTTCTTCAATCCACGCAGTTAAAGAAAACTTTGCAGCCATGGTAGTGTGGTCAATTTGTATATTTGTACTGGTAGCGCTTGGCTTTGCTGCAGGTGCCGCTGGATTTATTATTATTATGCCACTACTTAGTTACGCTAGTTGGCATGGATACATTGCTGTTATTAAAACAAAAACACCACGTGGTTATGAATAACATTTACCTGTAGTTTTATCACTTAATTAAATGCTTTTTGGCATTTAATTAAGTGTTGCCTCTTCTCCCTCAGTTTATAAAATCCGTAAAAACCTTGATCTCAATAAGGTGCAAAGCTTAAAAATAGCGCTAATATAAGCTGATACACTACAGATAATATAAAGGAATAAACATGAGTCAAAACGTTAAAGACTTAATGACACCGAACCCATTTTCAGTGAACGTAAAAAGCACTTTGCATGACGCACATAATTTAATGAAAGAAAAAAACGTTCGCCATATTCCTGTTATTGACGAAGACGGCGCATTTGTCGGTATGCTCACACAAAAAATAATGGTCGCCAAAGTCATGGGTATCATGGCAACATTTGGTGCTAATGCATTACAACGCAAAGAAAAACTCACAAAAGTAGAAGATATTATGGTGAGTGATTTTATAAGTGTAACCCCAGAGCAGCCGCTATCAGATGTGGTTAAGTTTTTTGTAGATAATCGCCACGGTTGCATGCCCGTTGTTAGCGAGCAAGGCCAGCTAGTAGGTATTTTAACGTCTTCTGATTTTGTACGTTTAGCTGCAGCACTGCTCTCGTAAATACTCTTCTTTAATGAAACTGTATTTAGCTTTGCCAAATACAGTTTTTACTCACTTAACAGATATAAAAATTAACAGCATAGATAGCTAAGTCACTAACAGCCTGTTATGGTAAACACCCTGCTTTTAATGGTTATTACAAGGTAAGTTTTCATATGGCTAATCAGTTAAATGTACTAGGAACTCGCTTACAACTTTGCTGTGGCAACGGTGGCTATACCCGTGAGGGATTTTGCTATGTACCAGATTCAGACTTTGGCAATCACAGTGTATGCGCCATTATGACCGACGAATTTTTGCAGTTTTCTAAGGCGCAAGGTAACGATTTAATTAGCCCTAATCCTTTGTATAATTTTGCGGGCTTAAAAGCTGGCGATAAGTGGTGCTTATGTGCGATTCGTTGGTATCATGCCATTGCTGCAAATGTTGCTCCTCTTGTTGTACTTGAAGCAACAAACCAAAAAGCGCTAGATATTATTCCCCTTGAAGTATTAAAAGCACATCAATATACCGGGTAATGATTTGAGCGCTCAGCTTGCAATATTAAAGTATTATAACCACCCTTTATGTTTAAAAAATAAATAAGGGGCAAAGCCCGACAGCAACATAATGCCAATTGCAAATGGATAACCCCATTCCCATTGTAGCTCAGGCATTATATTAAAATTCATACCATACACACTAGCCACTACTGTAGGCGGTAAGAAAACCACTGAGGCAATAGAAAAGGTTTTAATAATTTGATTTTGTTCAATATTAATAAAGCCTTGTGTTGAATCCATCAAAAAGTTCACCTTATCGAACAAAAAGGTACAGTGCGACATTAAAGTTTCTATATCGAGTACAATTTCTCGAAGAGATTCGCGCTCGTCATTTTGCGCGCCTATACGGCGTATTAAAAACGAAATATTGCGTCGCGTATCCATTAAACATAAACGCACCTTACCATTAGCATCTTCTAAGCGAGCTATGCGACCAACCGCCTCTTCTAAATCTGAGTTATCTTCTTCAAGTACATAAGCACTGAGCTTCTCTAATTGATGATGCATGTCTTCGAGCATATCCGCGTGGTTTTCAACTTTTTGATCAAATAAAGTGATTAATAATTGTTTTGCTGTATCGCATGCCACCTGACCTTTGCGCGCTCTTAAGCGCAGTAGTCTAAAATCAGCCAATTCCTCATCACGAATAGTAAGTAAGCAATTGTTTTGCAACAAACAAGCTACCGTTACAGTATTAAATCGCCCTTCATTAGGTGACATAAACAATGCATGCACATGTAAACCTTCATTATCGATAAAGCACCTAGACGACGTTTCAATCTCTTCTACATCTACCGAATCTGGAAAGGTTATATTGAGCGTTTTTGCAAGCGCATTTTGCTCCTGCGGTGTTGGATTAATAGTATCAATCCAATGTGCATTCTTTATGGATACTTCAACAGGGGTATCAGGTAAAGGCGCTAACTCTTTGATCACTCCTTGCTCGATGGAAAAAAACCTCAACATACACTTCTCCTTTAATGAATCTTTGGGTTGAGTATATGTAACAGGACATTAATCAACAATGATAATACCTTCATTATAACCACTATAAAGGGCACGCTATTCGCTAACACTTTAAAGTATTGCTGTTTTGCAGAATTTACAAAAAAGTGCATATTTTTCATACCCGTTAAGCTAAACACTCCTTAAAACTTTATTAAATAAAATTAAATCAATATATTTCAATTGGTTAAGTTAAAAGCTCAATCGGCATGCCCATTGCTTCGATAAATACAAGAGGTGTTCGTTATCGCAATTTAAATACTCACTAGAGTAAAGCGAGCACTATTTTTGAAATAGTAGGAGGAATCATGAGTAACAGTAATAATGCAAATAAAGTCGCTGAATTTACCGCTCCCGGTGTAAAAAACGAATCAGCAAATAAAGCAATATCTGTACTAGAAAATCGCATGGTAGCGCTAATTGATTTACAGCTAACTTTAAAACATATTCATTGGAATGTAGTAGGTCCAAACTTTATTGGCGTACATGAAATGCTAGACCCACAAGTAGAAACCGTCCGTGAAATGACTGACACCATAGCAGAACGTATTGCCACTTTAGGCGGCGTCCCAGTTGGCACACCAAAATCGATTGTTGAGCGTCGTACATGGGAAGATTACGCCATAGGTAAAGGCTTAGTAACTGAACACTTAGCCGCGTTAGACAAAGTATATAACGGCGTTAACAGTGATCACCGTAAAGCCATAGAATCACTTGCTGAGCTTGATCCGGTATCTGAAGATATGATCATTGCGCAACTTGCAGAGCTTGAGCAATATCAGTGGTTTGTTCGCGCCCACATAGAATCATCAACTGGTCAATTGAATAGCTAATTTTTAAAGCAGTCATTTTTACTTACAAAGCCCAGTAACTTGCTGGGCTTTTTTGTTTTTAAACTACATTCCTCTTATTAATACACTAGATCCCCCCCTATTTAGCGCATCTAACACGTTTAGTTACTATACTTATTATTAAAGAGAACTTACTATCTACTCCTAATTATTAGCAGGGAATTTGAAGTGTTGTCGCGTCTATATAGCTTTATGCCAGGTTTACACAGCTTATTTAATTATCAACGTCAATGGTTTGCTGATGATGTGAGGGCGGCATTATCGGTTGCAGCTGTTGCTTTACCTGTTGCTATAGCTTATGCGCAACTTACAGGCGTTAATGCTGCAGTTGGCCTGTATTCTTGCGTATTACCTATGATGCTTTATGCACTTTTTGGTACCTCTAAACAGCTTATTATTGGCCCTGATGCCGCAACATGTGCGGTTATTGCTGCAGTTGTTACTCCACTTGCTGCAGGCGATAGCTTTAAACATTGGCAATTAGTGATCACCATGACCGCAATGACCGGTTTTTGGTGCTTTATTGCCAGCCGCTTTAAGCTAGGTGTATTAGCCGACTTTTTATCTAAACCAATTTTAATGGGGTTACTAAACGGTGTGGCTATTACCATTATTGTTGGTCAGTTTTCTAAAGTATTTGGCTTTACCTTTGATGAGCGCTATTTGCTTGAGCGTTTAGGTGGCGTTCCTACGTATTTATCGCAAACTCATATTCCCACCTTATTAATGGCTTTATTTACCCTCGGCGTTTACTTTGTGTTAAAGCGCTTAAAACCTACATGGCCAGCCTCTATGTTTGCCATTGCACTAGGTGCGGTATTCGTTTGGTTTTTTAATTTAGAGCAATTTGAAATAAAAACCATAGGCACAGTAACTGGTGGTTTGCCCGTGTTTAACCCCCCAGTATTTGACGTGGGTATTATTCGAGAACTTGTTGTACCGGCACTCAACTTAGCCATAGTTAGCTTTGTCAGCATGATGCTAACAGCGCGAAGCTTTGCAGCAAAGAATGGCTACGACATCGATGCCGATAAAGAATTTAGAGCCTTGGGCATCGCTAATTTAGCGTCAGCATTATCACAAGGCTTTGCCGTTAGTGGTGCCGACTCACGCACAGCCGTAAACGACGACTCTGGCGGAAAAACCCAATTAGTTTCGATTATAGCTGCCGCTATTATTGGTGTTATCGCTCTTTTTTTAACGGCGCCGCTTGAGTTTATTCCCAGTGCTTCACTCGGGATTGTATTAATAATTGCCTCTGTTCACCTGCTTGATTTAAAGGCAGTCTGGCAATTAAAATTTAAAGATAAGCAGGCATTTTACTTAGCCTCAGCCACACTTTTTGCTGTGCTGTTTATTGGTGTTATACCAGGAATTACCCTTGCTGTATTACTAGGGTTATTTCAATTTATTCGAACTGTTATGCGCCCATCAGACACCATTTTAGGTGTGGATATAAAAGGCGTAGTAAGAAGCTTAGACGAAACAGATAAAGCCAAAGCAGTACAAGGGGTTTTTATATATCGTTTTAATTCTCCTTTAACCTATTTTAATGCCAGTTATTTTAAACGCCGCTTGTTAGAGCAATATGCAAGACAAAAAGACGACACGCAATGTGTCATTATTGATGCTGTGCCCTGCTTCACTCATCTTGATTTAAGCGTTATGGCCATGCTCGCAGACCTAGATGTGATATTTAAAAAACGAGGTATTCGATTAGAGCTAGCGGGAAGAAAACGCCAGCTACTTTCTTGGTTTAAAACCGCTGGTATCGCCTCAGGTAAAGACGGTATTTATATTCATTCAGACTTATACATTGCCTTACAAAAAAACAGCGTCAGCCAGCATGTCGACGAGGTTACGATGTTTCAATCGCAAAACTCCGAAGAGATAAATGCAGGTAATAATTAGGGTTATTATTTTTCCTCAACGACACTAGATGAGTCATTTATTGTGAATGACTCTTTGATTTCGATAAAAACAATAAAGTGTTCAAGCATTTTAATAAATCAACACTTAATAATAAGCGTAGCCTTATTACCTTTTCTTGCTACATACTAAACCTTAAAAATACAAACAATAGCCAGATGCAAATATCATACAGCGCAGTAAATACATAGTTTAGTTATAAATAAACATCAACAAAAAAGCCGTTATTAGAAAATAACAACTCTCGTTTAAGAACGAGTGGTGTTTTTTCGTTTATATCTAACCGGATATTTTTGTGTCTTTGCCAGCACCGCTCGCGGATAAGCTTATCGCTTTCTTTTCTCCCGTAATATTAGCCGTTTACCGTTTTCACGTAGTTCTTTTAGCTTTTTAGGGATTGTCCCTGGGCTTTCGACCTGAACACCATAAAAACTCGTCTTGTATGAGATATAATACGTTAATAAAACTGATGCGTAATGGCTCAACTTTATGGGCTTTAGCCATCTCTGCCATTTCAAGTCTCACGATATTATATGATGTCAGAATACCCAAGAGCTCTTGATAAATACCTTCCTATTTCAAGCTCTGTAATGCTGGTTTATTTGATAGCTGATACTGCTTGAGCTCACCATAGCCTCGCTCTATTTCCCCTTTAGGTGTCGGAATTTGAATTTCACTTTGGGTAATGGGGCCAAACGCTGGATCGGATATTAAATGCGTTCTTGTCAACATCAAGGTCACAGCAAGTACTGAGGGGAAGTTTGTTGTCGATTGAGCATAGCCAAAATGACGGTTGCTCGGTGTATCTTGAGTTTTAAATTGTGTACCGACAGTGCAGATCACTGACAACCCTTGTAAAAACTTACAAGCTGTAATGTTAATACATAGGGCGGTAAAGTAGTTAGAGCGACAAACCAAGAGGTAAATTACAGCATTGATGACGTATTAGGTACTAATTTTAGCAACGTTTTAACTGATAAACTTTGGATTTAGCCAAAACCAAACACCAACCTCACGTTTAACCCCCACCCCCGTCATCACGCCTTGAAAATAAGCAACTGATGAGTAATATCGCGCATGGATGCGCGATAAGGCGAAACTAGGCCATGGATGGCCTATCTTTGCCGTTTACGTTCACATCAATTAATTATTCGTGATGCTCGGGTGCGCTGGGAGGTGACGAATAACCGAAGCGCAGCTTCGCAATATGAAGAAGTGGAGGCATGGATGCCGACAGTAACCCAGCTTCAGGGATGAATTACTTACAGCAGAATCAATTTGAAAATCGCCCCCTCTTTGACTGCTGTCGCCTGCGCGACAAAACCTTGAATAAGGTTCTAAATTCTATAAGAACGAAACGCACTAACGCTATCGCGTGGCAAAAATCTAAAACACTAATCGTGTTTACGCCCGCGCGCCAGTAAGCTGTGCGCCTACAATAAATAACACATACCCTTGGCTTTTGAGCAAATAAGCATATTTGTGATTTGTTAGGCTTCGCTTTACTTAACCCATCTTTATACAATTAACGTTAATCACCTCACACAAAAAAGCCGTTGCATTGCTGCAACGGCTTTTATAATTTTGATAAATCCCACTCTACAGTGGAACTTACTACCCATTAAAGTTCAAAAGTTAATCGCGGTATGTCTCAATCGGAGGACATGCACATACTAAATTACGGTCGCCGTATACGTCATCTATACGCGTAACCGTTGGCCAGAACTTATCTTTAGCAACTGCTGGTACTGGGAAGGCAGCGTAAAAACGGTCATACGCGCGGTCCCATTCATTACCTAACACATCAGCTTGAGTGTGCGGTGCAAATACCAATGGGTTGTTTTCGATAGACCATTCACCTGAAATGATTTTATCAATTTCACCTTTAATCGATACCATAGCTTCGATAAAGCGGTCAATCTCGCCCTTAGACTCAGACTCAGTTGGCTCAATCATTAATGTGCCCGCTACTGGGAACGACATCGTTGGTGAGTGGAAACCGTAATCTTGTAAGCGCTTAGCAACGTCCATTTCAGTAATGCCTGAGGCTTCTTTTAATGGACGTAGGTCAATAATACATTCGTGGGCAACACGGTTGTTACGGCCACGGTATAAAATTGGGAAGTGCTTGCTAAGCTCATTACTTAGGTAGTTAGCATTTACAATCGCCATTTCTGTCGCTTGTTTTAAGCCCTCAGAGCCCATCATGGCAATGTAAGCCCATGAAATAGGTAAAATAGAGGCAGAGCCATAAGGCGCTGCCGATACTGCGCCGTTACCAGCATTAGTACCTGGTACGTTAATTACGCTGTGGTTTGGCATAAATGGCGCAAGGTGCGATTTAACACCAATTGGACCAACACCTGGGCCACCGCCACCGTGTGGAATACAGAAGGTTTTATGTAAGTTTAAGTGCGATACATCTGAGCCAATAAAGCCTGGGCTAGTAACACCTACTTGCGCGTTCATGTTTGCGCCATCCATGTAAACTTGGCCACCGTGCTGGTGAACAATTTCACATAACTCACGAATCGTTTCTTCGTATACACCGTGTGTAGATGGGTACGTTACCATGGCACATGATAGGTTTTCGGACACCTCAGCAGCTTTGGTTTTTAAGTCTTCCATGTCGATGTTGCCGTGTTTATCACAGTTAACAACTACAATTTTCATGCTGGCCATTTGTGCCGACGCTGGATTAGTACCGTGCGCAGAACTTGGGATTAAACATACGTTACGGTGCGCATCCCCTCGTGACTCGTGGTATTTACGAATGGCGATTAGGCCTGCGTATTCACCTTGTGCACCTGAGTTTGGTTGCAATGAAACCGCATCGTAACCGGTAATGTTAACTAGCCAATCGTGTAGCTCGTTAATCATTATTTGGTAACCTTCTGCTTGGTCTAGCGGGCAGAATGGGTGAAGGTTTGCAAATTCAGGCCAGGTAATTGGGATCATTTCAGCGGTCGCGTTGAGTTTCATAGTACATGAACCTAACGAGATCATAGAGTGATTAAGCGCTAAATCTTTGTTTTCAAGACGCTTAATATAACGAAGCATGTCTGTTTCGCTGTGGTAGCTGTTAAAGTTTGGATGCGTTAGGATTTCATCATCACGCACTAGGCTTGCAGGAATAGAGTCACTGCCATTTGCTTCAACATCCGCAGCAATTGCATCTACGCTTAGGCCGTGGCCTTCGCCTAAAATAATATCAAATAACTCGGCAATGTCTGCACGTGTTGTGGTTTCTGATACTGAAATTGAGTACTCACCCGCATGGTTAGCAGCAAAGTTAACACCTTTAGCTACAGCACGCGCAATCACGTCGGCTTTGTTTTCATCAACAACAGTTAATGTATCAAACCAGGTAGTGTGCTTAAGTGCGACGCCTTTTGCTTTTAAGCCAGTTGCTAAAATATCAGCAAAACGGTGAATGCGTTGTGCAATGGTTTTTAGGCCTTGAGGGCCATGGTATACCGCGTAAAATGCCGCCATGTTCGCTAGTAATACTTGCGCAGTACAAATATTTGAGTTTGCTTTGTCGCGACGAATGTGTTGCTCACGGGTTTGCATTGCCATACGCAGTGCATCGTTACCTAAACGGTCTTTTGATACACCAATAATACGCCCTGGTAATGAACGTTTGTATGCATCACGTGTTGCAAAAAATGCAGCATGTGGACCACCGTAACCCATTGGCACACCAAAACGCTGTGCTGAACCAAGTACGACATCTGCGCCTAATTTACCTGGTGCTTTTAATAGTAGTAAGCTCATGATATCGGCTGCCACACAGGCAATCGCTTTTTTGCTTTGTACGCCAGCAATTAGGTCTGTTATATCAACAATTTCGCCTGATGTTGACGGGTATTGAAATAACGCACCAAAAATGTCGTGGTTCACGGCATCAGCGGCTTTACCTACAATAATTTCAAAACCAAATTGCTCTGCACGGGTGCTCACTACGTCAATGGTTTGCGTGTGTACGTCGTCGGCAATAAAGAACGCATTGGCTTTTTTAGCTTTTGATACACGTTTTGCAAGACCCATTGCCTCAGCTGCAGCAGTTGATTCGTCAAGCAGTGAAGCACTTGCTAAATCTAGGCCGGTAATGTCTAAGGTCATAGTCTGGAAATTTAATAGTGACTCTAAACGCCCTTGTGCAATCTCTGGCTGATACGGTGTGTACGCTGTGTACCAACCCGGGTTTTCAAGTACGTTACGTAAAATTACGTGCGGTACGTGAGTTGGGTGGTAGCCTTGGCCAATATACGATTTGAAAACTTTATTTTTGCTTGCTATTGATTTTAAGTAGCTTAGTGTTTCAACTTCGGTACGGCTTTCGCCGATATTAAGACCTTGCTCAAGACGAATACCAGCAGGTACAGTTTGACCGATCAGCTCTTCAACGCTCGATACTTCAAGAGCGCTAAGCATGTCGTTTACTTGCGCTGGGCTTGGCCCAATATGGCGGCGAATAAAATCTTGCTTTTGCTCTAATTGTTCAAGAGATTTGGCGTTTGACATGTGTCCAGATTCCTATGATCCTAAATACTAATGGGTAACTAGTATTGATTAAAATATGTAGTGATTTGGCAACTTACTGAGTATGGTAATAAGCTGTAAAATCATAAAAGCCCCAATGTTTTAAATAAAGGGGCTTTTAACTAATTAACGATTACTCTTCGTCAATAGTGTGTGCGTAGCCTTCTGCGTCGAGCAAGTTATCAACTTCAGATTCGTCAGATGCTTTAATGCGGAATAACCAACCGTCGCCGTAAGCGTCGTTGTTTACTGTTTCAGGCGCATCTTCTAGCTCTTCGTTAATAGCAACAACTTCACCGCTAATTGGTGCGTAAATGTCTGACGCCGCTTTTACTGACTCTGCTACTGCACAGTCTTCGCCTGCATCGACTACGTCGCCTACTTCTGGTAATTCAACAAATACCATGTCGCCAAGCAGCTCTTGGGCGTGCTCAGAAATACCAACAGTGTAAGTGCCGTCACCTTCATTACGAACCCACTCGTGTGAAGGTGCGTATTTTAACTCGCTAGGGATATTGCTCATTTTGTTTCATCCTTTGGTTTAGATTGGGTGAATACCAATAAATGAGGGTGACCTATTTACTGGTATAACCAAATTATTTAGATTATTGATTTACCGTTACGTACAAAGCCCGGTTTAACTACTTTTACGTTAACTAATTTTTTACGCATTTCTACTTGAGCTATGTCGCCGGTTGAACGTGGCACACGTGCTAATGCAACACTATAGCCCAATGTTGGTGAGAATGTGCCAGATGTAATAACACCTTCGCCACCATCAACAATTACTTTAGAGCCACTGCGTAGTACGCCTTTTTCTTCAAGAATAAGACCTACTTGCTTGTGAGTACTTTTTTCTGCACGTTGTTTTACCAATACATCACGACCAATAAAGTCACGATCTTCTGGCTCCCATGCAATAGTCCATGCCATGTTAGCTGCTAGTGGTGATACGCTTTCGTCCATATCTAGGCCGTAAAGGTTCATACCTGCTTCTAAACGTAGTGTGTCGCGCGCGCCTAAGCCCGCAGGCGCTACACCGGCATCAAGCAGTTGCTGCCATAAATCGGCTGCTTGCTCGTTTGGTACTACAATTTCGTAACCGTCTTCGCCAGTATAACCTGTTGTAGCAATAAATAAATCACCGGCTTGAACACCAAAAAATGGCTTCATGCCTTCTACTGCAGCTTGCTGGTCTGCGTTTAATACCTGGGCTGTTTTAGCACGTGCATTAGGGCCTTGAACCGCAATCATGGCGTATTCTGGGCGCTCAGTAACCGTTACAGCAAAATCGCTCGATACCTTAGCTAAATGTGCTAAATCTTTTTCACGGGTCGCTGAGTTAACCACTAAGCGATAAAATGTTTCGCTAAAGTAGTAAATAATTAAGTCGTCGATTACGCCGCCCTGCGCGTTAAGCATGCCAGTGTAAAGCGCTTTACCTGGTACGGTTAACTTAGCAACATCGTTAGCTACTAGCTTGCGTAAAAACGCTTGTGCTTGCTCACCTTGTATATCAACAATGGTCATGTGTGATACGTCGAACATGCCCGCATCGTTACGTACGGCGTTGTGTTCTTCTATTTGTGAACCGTAGTTAATTGGCATTTCCCAGCCATGAAAATCAACCATTTTTGCGCCGGCTTCAAGGTGCTTTGCATGTAATACTGTTTTAGAAGTCATAATATTCCTTCACTTTTAAATTAACCCATGTGTGTGGGCGTGGCCTCAATTAAATGAGGGGGAATAACATGGTAGCCATTATTAAGCCTACCAAATTGTAATCTTTAACTTTTTACCCGTTAGGCTGCTTGAGTGTTGGTAACACTAAAGCCCTGTTGCTGCATATACTGTTGCCACTTATCAAGCGTGGCAGTTTTAGCAATAACAATAAACTGCTGTTCGTTGTTTTGATCTACTGCAGTAACAAACACGTCTCCACTTTGCGCGCCATAACAAAGCTGCGCGTCAGCAAGGCGTAAGCCAGGTGTTAATTTAAACGCATCAACTAAGGTATCAAAGGCGTTACTACCGGTTAAGGTAAAGGTTGCTAAGTCGGTGCGTACCACAAAGTCGATATCGTATCTAAGCTGTTGCTCGTTAATGAGCGCTTGTAATTGCAGGCTCGCATTAACTGGAAGTACAAATCGAAAGGCGGTTTCGCTAAAGTAGTAAACGGCGTAGCTAAAATCAGAATTTAAATCGCCATCCAGTGTGCCTTTAAAGCCAAAGCCACTGGCGGTTAGTTTTGTGAGGTCATGACCTAAAATCGCACTTAAAAATACCGATGCTTCACTGCCGCTAAAATCAATAACAACGTGGCTGTTATTAGCTTGTAAGGCATTAATAACCGCGCTGTTAGCGTTGCTATGGCGGGCAAACATTATCGGGTTAAAAGTCATAACAAATACCTATCTATCTTTAATAGCAAAAGTATATTGCGCAAGGCTTACAACAACAAATTGTAATTACTTATCAATTGATAAATAATACTTATATATATAGCCATATAAATAGTAATTTTAAATATGAAAAATATTTCAACCGACAGTTTACGAACTTTTGTTATGGTGGTTGAGGTTGGTGGATTTGCCAAAGCAGGCGATTTACTTGGCCTTTCGCAACCTGCGGTGAGCTTACAAGTAAAACGCTTAGAAGACTTACTCGGTTATAAATTATTTAAAAAGCAGGGGCAACGCCAAGTACTTAATCAATATGGTGAACTGTTACTGCCTATGGCAAAACAAATGGTGCAACATAACGATGCCATTTTACAGTTATTCACTTCCGAAAGTGTGACTGGTAAAGTGCGCCTGGGGATCCCTAGCGAATTTGCAGCACGCATTTTACCTTCTATTATTGGCGACTTTGTGGCGCTCTACCCTGATGTATCGTTAGAAGTGAAATCACGTTTGAGTAAACACTTACTTTCGGATGAGCGCCAAGATCAATTTGATTTAGTATTGGCGCTAAACGAGCAGCTTGACTCAGAAAAGTTCCCTATTTTTATTCAAGATCAATTAGTGTGGGTTGGCGACCTCTCACTGGCGCAAAATGAAACCGTTACCTTAGTAACAGCGCCTGAGGGCTGTATTTACCGACGCAGAGCAACCCAAGCACTTGAAAAAGCAGGCATTAAATATCGTATTGTTTACAGTAATGCCGATTTAACCGGTTTAATTGCCGCATTAAAAGAAGGCTTAGGCATAACAGTGCTCGCAAAAAGTACCGTACCTAACGATTTAGCCTATCACTTACACACTAAACATTTACCTGCGCTTGGTAGCATAGGTATTAGTTTAGTAAAAACCGCCAGCGAACCTGAAAACGCCGTGTTTAAACTCGCTGAGTTTATTAAGCTGCGCTTAGGTTACCCCACTGCTTAAATAACCTGAACTCTGGATAATAAATCTATCTCAAGCAGCGTTCAGGTTAAATTAACCGCCACCAGCCAATACATTATCCTAATTTTATAAGATTAGAATAAACATTCAGGGTCTGTTGACCTTTGCGGATTAAGATTTGTTCAAACTAGGGGCGGTTTAATCGCGGCGCGAGGTTTGTAACCTAGTGGGCTAAGTAAAAACCGAGCAACAAAGAGTAAATCGCCCCTAGGCAGAACCCTTCGGGCAGCGCCTGTTTGGCATTGATGCTGCGTTATCGCCTATTTATGGGGAATAACCACACCACATAGGCTCTGCCTTGCCTAAATACCAAACAGACTGCTGCAAATTTAACCTTGAAAGATCAACAGACCCTAGTTAAAAATGTTATAAAAATAGCGTGTTTTTACGGCAAATGTAAATATAACTAAAACTTAATAATATTGATTCTCATTCGTTAACATGTTTAAATTACGCCAATTTCAGTAGTTGAACTATTTTTAGGGTAACCAATGTCACACAAATTTTTAGTTTCTTCATTAACTGCAGCCGTAGCGCTGTCTTTAAGTGCTACAGCAATGGCAAAAGATGCCGGCGGCGTTGAACGCAATTTTGAACAAATTACCGTTATTGGTTCACAAGCAGCAATTAACGATATTCCAGGATCGGCTACATTTATCTCTGATGAAGAATTGCAAAAATTCGAATTTACCGATATTTCTCGCGTATTAGCATCTGTACCAGGTGTATACGTTCAAGAAGAAGATGGCTATGGTCTGCGTCCTAACATTGGTATGCGTGGCACAGGTACTGGCCGTAACGATAAAATTTCAGTAATGGAAGACGGTGTACTTGTTGCACCGGCTCCTTACTCTGCACCATCGGCTTATTACTTCCCGACTATGGGTCGTATGGAGTCTATTGAAGTATTAAAAGGTGCTGCCTCAGTTAAATATGGCCCGCGCACTACCGGTGGTGTATTAAATTTACTTTCTCGCAGCTTACCAACTGAAGCAAATAGCTCTATGGGTATGGTTGACGCGGCACTTGGTAGCGATGGTTACTATAAAGGTCACGCTTACTTCGCTAAAGAAAAAAATAACACAGCTGGCTTAATTGAAGTGTTTTCTTACGGCGCTGATGGTTTTAAAGAATTACCAGTAGGCGATGACAACACTGGTTTTGAAAAAAATGACGTACTGGTAAAATTTGGCCATACCTTTGGTGAAAACGATGCCCATAACATTGAGTTTAAAGCTAAGTACTCTGAAGAAACATCAGACGAAACGTACATGGGCTTAACTAACGCCGATTACCAAGAAAATCCTAACCGTCGTTATGCGGCATCGCAAAATGATGAGATGAACACCCGTCATAATGCATACCAAGTAAACTATGCATACCGCTTTGGTGAAGGTTACGAATTTTTAGCAACCGCTTACTTAAATGACTTCCACCGTAACTGGTACAAAGCCAGTAAAGTAAGCGAAAGCTACCTTGAGCAATACAGTGAATTTGAAGCAAACCCAACGGCTGAAGGTATCGAAAACATAGGTGTTAAAGCTAATAACCGCGACTACCAAGCTAAAGGTGTGCAGTCTGAATTACACATTCCAGCGGGCGATCACTACATTACAGTTGGCGTACGTTACCACGAAGATGAAATGGATCGTTTCCAGTGGGAAGACAAATACACGCTTAATCAAGATTTAAGCATGACTCTTACTTCGCAAGGCGCACCTGGGTCTAATAGCAATCGATTAGACAGCGCAAAAGCAAGCACCCTATTTATTCAAGACGAATGGACAATGGATGCATTAGTAGTGAGTGCAGGTCTGCGTTATGAAGACATTACTATTACCCGTGAAGAGTGGGCTAAATCAGATCCAACTCGCAGCCAAGGCTTAACGAAAGACATTTCAAACGATACTAAAATTTTAGTACCGTCTTTAGGTGCTACTTACACACTTAACGACAACGTAACGTTACTTGCAGGCATTCAAAAAGGTTATGCACCCGCAGCGCCAGGCAATGCCGACCAAGACGAAGAAGAAAGCGTCAACATTGAGTTTGGCTCTCGTTTTAATGCTGGCGGTTTTAACGGTGAAGTGATTGCATTCTACTCTGATTACGACAACATGCATGGTAACTGTACCGCATCAGTAGGTTGTAGCGACGACAACATTGGCGACCAATACAACTACGGTGAAGTAGAAGTATCAGGCTTTGAATTTAGCGCTGGTCGTACGTTTAATACTGCATCAGTAGCGTTCCCAGTTAAACTGACTTACACCTACACTGATTCAGAGTTTAAAAACACATTTGATTCAGAAATTTGGGGCTCTGTAGAAAAAGGCGATGCAATGCCTTACGTTCCAGAAAACCAAGTTGCTTTATCATTTGGTGCCGAAGTGAATAACTTTGTTGTTAACAGCCAAATACGTTACGTATCGGATGCACATGCTGACCTTTCTGACTCAGGTTTAAATGCGATTGATAGCCGTGTTGTATGGGATTTAGCTGCTAAGTACTTAATTGATGAAAACCAAAAAGTATACCTAAGCGTAGATAACTTATTTGATAAAACCTACATTGCTAACCGTGCAAATGGCGGTATTCAACCTGGTAAGCCACGTTCAGTACAAATGGGCTACTCTTACAGTTTTTAATAAAGTGCTAACTTAAAAGTACAAAAAAGCCGAGGTTGATTAAATCAATCTCGGCTTTTTAATACCTATAATGCCTATGTAATTAATAGGCTTAATTTGTTTCTGCGCGCTGGCGTAATACTTCAAATAAACAAATACCGGTTGCAACCGATACATTTAAACTTGAAACCGTGCCCGCCATTGGAATTTTAACGAGTACATCACAGTGCTCACGGGTTAAACGGCGCATACCCTCGCCTTCAGCTCCCATCACAATCGCTATTGGGCCTGTTAAGCTGGCATCAAATACGTGTGTGTCGGTTTCACCGGCTGTGCCTACAACCCATACACCTGCGTCTTTTATTTCACGTAATGTACGTGCAAGGTTAGTTACCTGAATAAGCGGTACCGTTTCTGCTGCGCCACAGGCCACTTTACGTGCCGTGCCATTAAGCTTTGCTGACTTGTCTTTAGGAACTATCACGGCATGAACACCGGCAGCATCGGCGCTACGTAAGCAGGCACCTAAATTATGCGGATCGGTAATGCCATCAAGTACCAGTAAAAACGGGGTGTCTTCGCGTTCAATGATCTTATCAAGATCTTTTTCGTTAAACACACGTGCCGCTTTCACGTTAGCAATAATGCCTTGATGTTGTTCATCTTTCGCTTTGTTATCAAGCGCTTTTCGTTGCATAAACTGTACTGAAATACCAAACTGACGCGCTTGCTCAATCACTGGCGATAAGCGCTTATCATCACGTCCTTTAAGGGCGTATATTTCTATAAAACGCTCTGGCTCTTTTGCCAAAATTGCTTCAACAGAGTGAAAGCCAAAAATTAATTCATTACTCACGAATTGTTTGCTCCTGGGCTACTACGTTTACGGGCATTTTTACCTGGTCTTTTAGGCTTTTTGACCGCTTTCTTTTTGGTTTTTTTCTTAGCGGTGGTGTCATCCGCTTTTACTTTTGATTTGCTCGCTGATTTACCTTTTGCAGCAGGCTTTTTACTCGTCTTTGGCTTTTTGTTATCACTTGCTGACTTTTTACCCGGGATTTTACCGGCTTTAAGTTGCGAGCGAACACTGGCTGGAGCATTTTTTTTAGGTGCACGACGACGCGCATAACGATCTTGGGCAACATCGCCTTTTAGCGTTAAGTTTATACGACGATCATCTAAGCTTACCGAGGCAACTTGTACAGTCACTTTGTCGCCTAAACGATAAACCGTATGTGTGTGTTCACCCACCAAGCAATGTTTAGCTGCATCATGCTGGAAATATTCATCACCTAAATTAGTAACATGAATTAATCCATCAATTTGTAAGTCATCTAAACGAATAAATAAACCAAAGTTAGTAACCGATGAAATAACCCCGTTAAACTCCATGCCTACATGATCTTGCATGTATTCACATTTTAACCAATCGGCTACTTCACGGGTGGCATCGTCTGCGCGGCGCTCAGTGGTAGAACACTGCTCACCAAGTTGATCGACTTCATCATCGCTATAAGCGTATTCACCAGAGGTTTGCTGCCCTTGTGCTTTTAATACTGCTTTAATTGCACGATGCACCACTAAATCTGGGTAACGGCGAATTGGCGAGGTAAAGTGCGCGTAAGCCGATAATGCTAAACCAAAGTGACCTATGTTATCTGGCTGATAAACCGCTTGTTTCATTGAGCGCAGCAGCATAGTTTGAATAAGCTCAGCTTCAGGACGATCCCCTAAACGAGCCAATACATGAGTAATTTCTTTCGGCGTTGGTTCATCACTTAGCGTGCTTTCAATCCCCAGCTCAGTTAAAAACTGAGTAAAGTTACCCAGTTTTTCGCTATCAGGTTCATCATGCACCCTAAATAGGGCACTTGCTTCGTGTTTTTCAAGTAACTTAGCCGCCGAAACATTGGCTAAAATCATACATTCTTCAATCAGCTTGTGCGCATCGTTACGAATAACTGGCACAATTGATTCTATTTTACGCTGTGCATTAAATACAAAACGGGTTTCGAGTGTTTCAAACTCAATGGCACCACGCTCTTGGCGCGCCGCTTTTAATGCCATGTACATTTGCTGCAAATCAGTTAAATGCGGCACTACAGCTGCGTATTCTTTACGTAGCTTTTCATCGTTTTGTAAAATGGCATTTACTTTGGTGTAAGTTAAACGTGCATGTGAGTTCATCACCGCTTCGTAAAACTTATAACCTGAGAGCTTACCCTCTTGCGATACGGTCATTTCTGCCACCATACACAAGCGATCAACCTCAGGGTTTAGCGAACACAAACCGTTAGATAATACTTTTGGTAGCATTGGAATAACTTGCTCAGGGAAATACACTGAGTTACCGCGCTCTATCGCTTCTTTGTTAAGCGGCGTGTTCATACCTACATAATGTGATACATCGGCAATGGCTACCCATAAGCGCCAGCCACCCGACTTTTTAGGCTCACAGTATACGGCATCATCAAAATCACGAGCGTCTTCGCCATCTATGGTCACAAGCGGTAAGCCGCGTAAATCAACTCGACCTTGTTTATCGGCTTCTTCAACAAATTCACCTAAGTGGGCAACTTGTTGTTCAACCTCTTCAGGCCATACGTGTGGAATATCGTGATTACGCAGCGCAACTTCAATTTCCATACCCGGCGCTAAATGCTCGCCCAGTACGTCGATAACTTTACCTACCGCATTCATATTGCGACTTGGATTTTGGGTTATTTGCACTTGCACCATTTGGTTATGGCGCGCGCCTTTTTCGTTACCCGGTAGAATAATAATGTCTTGGGTAATGCGCGGATCTTCAGCAACCACAACGGCAATACCATGCTCAACAAAATAACGCCCTACAATAGGTGCGCGCTCGTTAGTGAGTACTTTGATGATGCGTGCGTCGCATTTTGAGCCTGAGCCGCGTTTAGTGCCTTTGGCAAGAACGATGTCACCGTGTAGCACCATATTCATTTGATGCTTGGCAATAAACCAATCTTTGCTCTCGCCTTCAACTTCTAAAAAGCCAAAACCGTCTCTGTGACCGACTACTTTGCCTTTGGTTAAACCGGCTTCGTCAATCAGGGCATAACATTTAAATTTATTAAAATACAGCTGCCCATCACGCTCCATGGCGCGAAGTCGGCGCTTAAATGCTATTTGTCGTTCTTCATCGTTGACCGCGAGTTCTTCACATAGTTGTGCGTAGCTAGCAGGTTTGGAACGCTCTTGCAGGTGAGTAAGTATAAACTCACGACTAGGGACTGGGTTTTCGTACTTTTCTTGTTCTCGACTGAGATTTGGATCTTGGTTTGACATTCACTATCTTGTTAGTTGGTTATGTAAGTATTTTAACTCATATACTCGCAATGAGACAGGTAAAAGCCATTAAACTTTTAATAAAGCGTTATTACCTTTTGCATTTTGTAGCAATGTAGCTAAATAACACTTAACACCTACTTAATTAATGTACATGAAAGTGAGTAAATTAACTGTAGTTAATTTACTCACTTTTATAAAAACAGCTTACTTTTGCTGTAGTTTCTTCCACAATAGCGCGCTGATGTTTTCAATAAAAGCCGCATCTTGTGCAGCCATAACATCGAGTATTGGTTTGTTCATTTGGCTTTTATTTTGAGAGTATATCCAGCGATTTTTATTAAAGCTTTGCGCAAACTCTAACACACCCGTTTGCAAGGCTTGCTCATCAGCAAAGGTGGCCTCTACTACGTTATGTTGTAATAATTTTTGCGCATCAACACGCTCACCGGTCATGGCTAAACGATTAAAAAACTGCTGATTTATGGCTTTATTAATAATCGGAAACATAGACGGTACAAACGGCACTAATACATCGACTTCGGGGAAACAAAAGAAGCCTTTGTCTGATTTCATAAACCGAAAATCACAGGCACATGCCAACACCGAACCATTACCATAAGTGTGGCCGTTTAGCGCGGCAATAATAGGCATAGGAAAAGTAACGATACGTTTAAACAAGGCACCTATCGAGTTCATGAAATCGGCAATTATTTGTGGTGTGTTGTCAGGGTTGGCCATCCACTGTAGATCAATGCCTAACGACCAACTTTTATCGCTACTTGAGGTTAGCACCACTGCTTTAATATGCTCGTTAGCCTCAATCGTATCTAGGTGTTGATTAAACTCGATTATAAAGGTTGGATTATGGCGGTTTTCTGCTGTATTCATAGTAAGGATAGCCGTGCTTCCTTGCGTGGTAATTTCTAATAATGCTGTCATTAGACCCTCATTTAGTACTTTTAGCTGCGCTTTTAGCACTTTTCATTACTTTTATAATTGTGAACTACCCATCGACGCCGCTTCGCGTCGAACAATGGGTTTTCTCGGAAAATTTCGATAAATACAAATAACATAAAAATGCATACGAACATAAAACAATCGACATAAGTGATAGTAAAACTTAGTGTTTCTTATATCCCCGCCCTCGGATCGGGCGAGGGTTTACGGCGAAACTGCTAAAAAATCGCTAATGCTTAAGCTTGTTAAAATTAAAGAATTCATAACACCCTCCAATATAAGTAAGGTAACTATGCCAGTGGGTAAATAGATAATAGTGTGAAGTGTCATTAACTTGGCTGACATTTGTCATGAAATAGAAAAATTCATCTTCTGAGTGTAAAAGCAATGCTAATATAGCCAAAAAAAGTGACCAGGAAATTTAATGCAGTCCCAACAACAAAGCTTAATTTACTTACACATTGCCGTACTTTTATTTGGCGGCACCGCCTTATTCGCAAAGCTAATTGGTTTGAGTGCATTAGATATTACCGCTTATCGTGCGGCTATCGCTGGGCTGGCAATTTGTGTGCTACTGTCTTTGCAAAAAAAACCAATTAAGCTGCATCGCGCTAAAGATTATGTGATTGCCATTTTATTAGGCGTTGCCGTAGGTATTCACTGGGTAACCTATTTTGCAGGCATGCAATTGGCGGGAATTACCGTGGGCATGTTAGCCTTTTTTACCTATCCCGTGATCACGGTATTTTTAGAGCCCCTATTTAATAAAAGTAAGCCCAAAACAAAAGATATAATAAGTGCTGTGGTGGTGATTTTTGGCATTTATTTATTGATCCCTAACGTTAATTTAGGCGATGACATCACTTTAGGTGTTTTGACGGGCGTGGTATCAGCATTATTTTTTGCTCTTCGTAATATTACTCACAAACGCTACTTTAGCGAGTATGGTGGACCGCAAACCATGTTTTACCAAACCTTAGTCGCAAGCCTGATGCTATGTGCTTTTATTGAAGTGCCCATAACAGAAATTAATGATACTGATTTAATATTGCTGCTTATTGCCGGTGTGGTGTTTACTGCGATGCCGCATTCGTTATTTGCAGCGAGTTTAAAACATTTATCAGCAGCAACCGCTGGATTGATTTCTTGCTTACAACCTCTTTATGGCACAATACTGGCTATAATTATTCTGCACGAACGCCCCTCAGTGATGACCCTGATTGGTGGCGCACTGATTGTTAGTGCTGCGTGCTTTGAAACTTGGTCAATTTCACGGAAAAAGCAGCCATGAAAATATTTGCACATAGAGGCGCAAGCACACACTTCCCCGAAAATACGCAAAGCGCCATTTTAGCGGCGTTAAAAGCGAATGTAGATGGCATTGAGGTTGATGTACAAAGCGCGCTTGATGATTACGTTATTATTCATGATACCTACCTCGATAGAACCACTAATGGCAAAGGCAAAGTGTGCGACTTTAGTGCCCAGCAAATTAAACAGTTTGATGCCGGAAATGGCGAACAAATCCCTACTTTGCAGCAATTAATAAACTGGAATAATAACCAAACCTTACTCAATTTAGAGTTAAAACATACCTTTGAACTTGAAAAGTTTGTAACCGTGCTTGAAAGTAACATTACGAACAAAAAAATAACCGCAGACAATATTTTAGTTTCATCATTTAATCATCATCAACTACACTGGCTAAAGAGCCGTTTACCGTGGCTTAAAATTGGCGCACTTACTGCATCAATTCCATTGCAGTATGCAAAGTTTGCACAAGACTTACAGGCCTATAGCATTCATATTGACAAAAACTTTATGAACAAACCGTTTGTTGACGATGCCAAAATGCGCGGTTTACAAGTATTTGCTTACACCGTAGATGAAGTCGAAGATATTAAACTGATGCTTGCCTGTGGTGTTGATGGTATTTTTACTAACGATCCTGAACGAACTAAGCATTATTTAGCGCAATTAAATGAATTATAACTAATTATTTAATTGCCATTTATGCTATAAAAACAATAATTTAGTAGGCCACTATTTAATGAGTAGCTACATGCGTATTTATAATTTTTTAGAACAAACACTGTTTTATACTTTAACCCGAAAAATAATTGGGAATTTAAGTTTTGTTTTTTTATTTCAAGCCATTACTTTGTTTTGGTTGCACAGTAGCTTAACCGAAAACCAGCAAAGCACTGGCTTATTTTGGGTACTTGCGCTACTTATTATTGCAGGCTTTATTTTTACTATTTTTTATATGCGCTTTTTAATTGTGCGCCCGGTAAAAGCAATGCGCGATACGCTCATTAATATTAATCAACAAGATGCGAATTTAGCAGCCAAATTACCCCATTTCACGTTTGATGAATTTAGAGACTTAAGTGAGCAATACAATCAATTTACTACCCATTTAAATAGTTTATTAAGCACGACCTATACCAGCGCCCAAGAGAGTGTGCAGAGTAACAGCCAAGTAACGCAATCAATGCAACACACTGAACAATTGAGTGAGCAGCAAATTAATTTAAGCCACACCATTATTAATGCCAGTAACCAAATTACCCAAAGCCTGCAGGCTATAGTAAGCAACACTGATAACGTACATCAGGTCAATAATGAACACCTTAATTTTGTAAAGCTCTCTGCTGGTGAGCTATCAAAACTAGTTGAGCAGGTAAGGCTTATTAATGAAATGCTGGGTAGTTTTTCTAAAACGATTGCAGGCTTGAAAGAGAACAGCGAAAACATTCGCAGTATTTTAAAAATGGTTGAAGAGTTTTCGGATCAAACTAACTTATTAGCACTTAATGCAGCCATAGAAGCAGCACGCGCTGGTGAAGCGGGGCGAGGTTTTGCCGTGGTTGCCGATGAAGTTCGTACCCTATCGGTTAAAGTAAGCGACGCAACACGCCAAATTAGTGATTTTATTACCCAAATGAATGAGCTCGTTAATGAAACGAATAAAGAGTCAGAGCAATTAATAAACCACTCAAATAATGCGCAAACATCAATTAACACCACCTCTGATGGGTTTGGTAAAATGCTCAATGAGTTTGAACATAATCAACAACAATTGCAGCAAATAGCCAATGCCGTACACTTGCTCGAAGATACCCAAAACCAAACGCATGAATCGGTTGAGCAAATTGTGGCGCTAGGCGAACAAGCCAAGCAACAAATAGATACAGCACTGCATGATTCTGAACAATCACAAAAGCTAAGCCAACAAACCCAACAACAGTTAAAACGCTTTGTAGATTAGGCAATAACAATTTCACCCAAGCCGCGATTATGCTAAATTAAGCGGCTTGTCATTTAACTGTGTGAAGTATGTGAGCGACGTAAAACCAAACTATGAACAGCTAGCCCAGCAAATAAAATTATGGGGCCAACAACTTGGCTTTAGTGAAGTGGGCATTACTGACATTGATTTAACTAAGCATGAAGCACAGCTTCAGCGCTGGCTTGATGCAGGGTATCATGGTTCAATGGATTACATGGCTGCACATGGAATGAAACGCGCCCGCCCTAGCGAGCTAGTCCCTGGCACGCAACGAGTTATTTCAGTAAAAATGAATTACCTGCCGCCAGATTCAGGCTTTGCCAAAAACCTTAAAAATACCGAGAAAGCCTATATCAGCCGCTATGCGCTTGGCCGTGACTATCATAAGTTAATGCGTAATCGGCTCAAGCAATTAGGTAAAAAAATTGAACAACAGGTAGGTGACTATGGCTTTAGGCCTTTTGTTGATTCAGCCCCTGTACTTGAACGTCAACTCGCTGAAAAAGCGGGATTAGGCTGGCGCGGAAAGCATTCTTTACTGATAAATAAAGAGGCGGGCTCTTGGTTTTTTTTAGGCGAGTTATTTGTAGATTTACCACTGCCTATTGATGATGAAAACACGTTCGAAGGTTGTGGTAAATGTGTTGCCTGCATAACCCTTTGCCCTACCGGCGCTATTGTAGAACCTTATGTGGTAGATGCACGTAAATGCATATCTTATTTAACCATAGAGCATCAAGGGGCTATTCCAGAGCAATACCGAACCTTAATGGGTAACCGCATTTATGGTTGCGATGATTGCCAGTTAGTGTGCCCATGGAATCGCTATGGACAAATTACCGACGAGCAAGACTTCCACCCCCGTACGCAATTAAAAAATAAAGACTTACTCGCGTTATTTGCCTGGGATGAAACTACCTTTTTAACAAATACCGAGGGCAGCCCTATTCGGCGCATTGGCCATGAGCGTTGGTTACGAAATATAGCGGTTGGCTTAGGCAACGCAGATTTTAGCCCAGCGATTATTCATGCACTTGAAGATAAGCGCAAAACGGTCAGTGACATGGTGAATGAGCACATAGAATGGGCACTTACCCAGCAACATGATAAACAAAGACAAAAGCTGCGCAAAACAGCACGGCTAATACGGATTGTTGAAAAAGGCCTACCCAGAGACGCGTAAGCCTATTGCCTAAAAGACGCGACATAAAGTCGCTGCTACAAGCTATCTGCCTAATCGTAGCAAGGAATTTACCCCGCGCCTCGCAGCCCGTAACCCGCACCTTTAAGCTTTGTCTGAAATCACTCTCTTTACGAGCTCTTTGCCCTCTTTGTGCATAATTTACTAATATCTGATTTAACACAGAGAAGAAAATGAGAAGCCACAATTAAAGTACAGATCCGAGATGGAGGTGGACAAAGATCACATACACATATTGCTAACGATTTCTCCAAATATCAGCGTTGCGAGTTACGTTAGGAGAATTAAACAATCTACAACGCAAAGTCTATGGTCGAGATTTAAATGGTTTAAAAAGCAATTCTGGGTTAAAAAGACAGTTTGGTCTGACGGATATTTTGTTTGCTCTGTTGGAAATGCGGCTGCTGATACAATTCGAAAATACATTCAAGAGCAGGGCTAACTATTCCGATTCATCCCATCGACGCCGCTTCGCGTCGAACAATGGGTTTTCTCGGAAAATTTCGATAAAAAATGATTGAGAAGTCGCTTTCTCAACAACTATCGATACAACATCAGTTGGCACGCCTTGAGAAAATATCAACAAGTCATAAATGTCTATGTCTGTATTTTCATCAAACATAGCAAAGTGGACTAATAACACTTTTAAGCGCATAGCAATCATGCTACTGCTATCAATAATAAGTATTTTTCTCGCCATTTAGACACACTTTAAAGAGTTAATTAAACACCTTTTCAGCATAGTCTAGAATTTTTGGTTTAGCATAATCACCTACGTAAAAGTGAATTTTGCTTCCTTTTGTTATGGTACTAGGTTAAATGCTTACCAAAAATAGTTAGGCTGTACAGCTGATTGTCCATTCTTGCTACGTTAGGCAGCTCTCCCCATACTGCAAAATCAAAATGCTTAAATAATTTAATGCTCGGTTCGTTGTGACTAAAAATAAACCCAAGTAATACTTCGATATTAAGCTGCTTGGCTTGTTGTTGTGCAAATTGCATCAGCTTTTTACCCAACCCTTTTCCTTGGGCTGCTGCCGTAATGTAAATGCTTAACTCAACGGTGCCATCGTAAGCTGGGCGGCCATAAAACGATTTATAACTAAGCCACGCTAATACTTGGTTGTTCTCACAGTAAACAAAAATAGGCCGTTGAGCAGTATGGCTATCAAACCAAGGTTGTTTATCAGCGACGGTCACCTCTTCGGTATCGGCGGTGACCATTCGACTAGGGATAGTTTCATTGTAAATAGCAACAATGGCAGTTAAATCATCAGGTTTTGCTAAACGTATAGTCATAGAAAATAAAGTAAAATTGATCAAATTAGCCTATAGTAGCGTATGATAAGTTACATAAGTACTCTAATAACGCACTTAAGGTAATAGCATGATAAAAAAAATAATACTTGGTTTAACCCTCGCGTTAAGTTATGTTTCGCTAAATACATATGCCGCAGACTTGCCCACCCCTTCATTAGATGCAAACACCTGCAATGACTTCACGAATGTTTCACTTAGAAAGTTGCGCTCAACTGAAACCATTAACTTATGTGATTTTAAGAACCAGCCTCTTTTAATTGTTAACACTGCGAGTAACTGCGGTTTTACGCCGCAATTTGAAGGTTTAGAAGCACTTTATAATAAATACAAAGACGAAGGCTTGGTGGTATTAGGCTTTCCATCAGATGATTTTTTTCAAGAAGAGAACGATGAAAAAGATACCGCAAAAGTGTGTTATGTAAATTATGGTGTTACCTTCCCTATGCTGGCCACCAGCGCAGTACGTGGTAGTGACGCAAACCCTATTTTTAAGCATTTAAACGCTCAAACCAGTTCACCAAACTGGAACTTTTATAAATACGTGGTATCGGCCGATCGCAAAACGATTACGCGCTTTAACAGCCGCGTAGCACCGGATTCAGCAAAACTAGAAAGCGCAATCAAAAGTGCATTTTAACTTTGTGTTTTCAGTTTAACCTTACTAAGATGTTGCTATCAAATTTAAAAAACTAAACTTACAGGTAGGAGAACTTATGGCAGTTGCAAGTGCAAGGCACATACTCGTAGACAGTGAAGCACAATGTTTAGACCTTAAAGATAAAATTGAGCAAGGTGAAGACTTTGCAGAACTCGCTAAACTGCACTCTAATTGTCCATCAGGTCAAGATGGTGGTGCATTAGGTGAGTTTGGCCCAGGTATGATGGTGCCTGAATTTGATAAGGTGGTATTTTCAGCGCCGCTAAATCAAGTACAAGGCCCTGTACAAACACAGTTTGGTTACCATTTATTAGAAGTAACCAGCCGCTCAGAGTAAGTAAATCGATTTATTAATAAAGCCGCATCAGCGGCTTTTTATTTATGTGGAGTTGGCAAAAGCCCCATTATGCAACTATTTGGCTCTATTCCTTCCCCTTATGTTCGCCGTATTAGAATCTGGGCAGAACAAAACAATTGTGCGCTTGAATTTATTAATCTAGATATTTTTTCTAAAGGCGATCGGCCGTTGGTAGTCACAAAAAATCCAGCAGCCAAAATCCCTATATTGGTCGATGACACGCTTACCCTAAGTGATTCAAATACCATACTGCGTTATTTACTTGAAAAAACCAAGCAACCCCCACTTACATGGCCTCAAGAGCATTTTTTAATTAGGGCCTGTTGATCTTTCAAGGTTAAATTTACAGCAGTCTGTTTGGTATTTAGGCAAGGCAGAGCCTATGTGGTGTGGTTATTCCCCATAAATAGGCGATAACGTAGCATTAATGCCAAACAGGCGCTGCCCGAAGGGTTCTGCCTAGGGGCGATTAACTCTTTGTTGCCTACATGGATGTAGGTAAGGGGCGTGAGCAGGACGCGGAAGCTTTGCTCGGTTTTTACTTAGCCCACTAGGTTACAAACCTCGCGCCGCGATTAAATCGCCCCTAGTTTGAAGAAATTTTAATCCGTAAAGGTCAACAGGCCCTAGCATCAATGCCTGCAATGATTCATTGGTTGAATTACTGTTATGCCAACGTTCTGGATTTGATACGCAAGCCGATAAGCTGTTTTTTAATCTGCAAAATGAGCGAGTTGCGCAAACATTACACTATTTAAATGATCATTTATGCGATGATGAATTTAAAAGCTGTGAATGTCTCAACATCAGTTTATACTGCTTACTTGATTGGATATGCTTTCGTGAACTCACTGATTTTAGCGCGCAGCCGCAATTAGTTAAGTTTTATGAAGCGTTTAGTCAGCGTCAAGCGGCTAAAAATACCAACCCTCGACTTAAATTTTAAAAGGTGGATACATGAGCGATATCGAAATTGAATCACAACTAGTTAGCTTTGTAGAAAAAGTACGTGTTAGTGAGCAGATCTGGGCACTGGGTGCCGATGATGGTGGCTTTGTTGTATGTGAGTCAAATCAGTTTGACGACACCGATGTACTTTTACTGTGGGAATCACAAGACGCAGCACAAGCACAATGTAAAGAAGAGTGGCAAGACTACAGCCCTGTAGAAATAAACCTTGATGAGTTTTTAGATGATTGGGTTGAAGACCTTAAATCTGATGATGCTCTGGTTGGCTTAAATTGGAATGACGATCAGGTGTGTGTAGAAATTGAACCAGTTGGTTTAGCTCGCGCGCTAAGCGAATAAGTTTTAGGCGTTAGTTTGCTGACATTATCCCAACTAACAGCAATGGTTAGTTGGGGTATAAAAATAATAAAAACTGTCAAGGTAATACGTTGAAAACCCATCTTGGTCGTCGTCCATTTTCAGCTATGGAGCTGCATACGCTCTATAACGGATATATTTATAGTGATACACGGCTTGCCCGCGAACAAGCTAAACACTGGCATTTTTGGCTGCCCTTAATTGCTTATTACAGTGGCGCTTACAGTGATGAAATTGGCTGCTTAACCCTTGATGACCTAATACTTAAAAATAATATACTCTGTTTTAGTTTTCATACCCACGGTAAAATTAAGCCACGTTTAGTGCCTGTTCATCATGCCCTTATTAGTGCCGGATTTAATGACTATTTAGCTTATGTAGAAGCGCAAAACCACTCCCGTTTAATGTTTGATCTTCCCGCTAAAACAGGGCGCTATAGCGAAAAAGTGCGCATATGGTTTTCAGGAGAGGGTGAACGCGCAGGATATTTGCAAAAATGTGCAATTCCTTCGGTGGATCAATTCGGTATGAAAACCGCCATTAGTAGTTTACGGCTTAACTTTGAACAGCAAATTCGTATTTATGCCCTGCAAGCAGGCAACAAAGACTGCTTTAATTACTTAATGGGCTTTAATGATTACCCTCATGATAACTTTAACGATATAGCCTTGTTAAATAAGGTGCTACAACAGATCCGGGTTATCAATTCCCATATTCATTGGCAGCGGTTTTTAGCCCGAGATAGCCACTGACAAACTTTGTTACTCTTTTCCTTAGCGATCTGCGCTTACTCTAATAAAAAAGCTGTTAAGATGAAGAGCCGTCTATATGACTGTTTCTAACAACAAAAAATCTAGGGATAACTATGTTTTTAAAAAGCCTCTTAACCGTGAGTGTTGCGCTTGCGATGAATGCTGCTCACGCTAACGAATTCGTCATTGAAAAACTCGCAAAGCCAAGTTCACAAAAAGTCGCTTTAACGCTCGACCCAAGTCAGGATACCTTTACAGGAATGACCGAGATCAGCTTAGAAGTGCTCAAACCAACACACTACATTGAACTTAATGGTGTTGATTATGCAACTAAAATGGTGCAACTACTAGGTGAGCAAAACTGTGATTTAAACAGCGAAATGCTTAAAACAGGTAAAGTTAAATTTAGCTGTGAAGAGCAAATTCAGCCAGGTAAATACACCTTAAAAATAGATTTTTCAGCGCCTTATAACCGCCAGAGTGTGGGGTTATATAAAACCCTAGATCAAGGCGTTCCATATTTGTTCACGCAATTTGAAATGAGTGATGCGCGCCGTGCATTTCCGGTATTTGACGAACCAAGCTATAAAATTCCGTTTCAGTTAACCATTACCGCCCCCACCTCACAAAAAGTGTATTCAAATACACCTGAGCTAAAAACGACGGTGAATGGCGATATGACCACCCATTACTTTGATAAAACGCCACCAATTCCATCTTACTTAGTTGCTATGGCTGTAGGTCCATTTGAAGAGCTAAAAATTAAAGGCATGCCTATTCCTGGGCGTGTGATCACCCCACAAGGTAAAATTCATTTAGCGCAATATGCAAAAGAGAACATGCCTAAAGTACTGGGCGCACTTGAAGACTACTTTGGTATTCCTTATGTATATAAAAAGCTAGATTCAGTGGCTGTTCCAGAGTTTCCGTTTGGCGCTATGGAAAACTCAGGCTTAGTGACTTACCGCGAAGATATTCTTCTGGTTGATTTAGAAGCTGCAACGCGTAGTAAAAAACAACGTAATGTCTCTATTATTGCCCATGAATTAGCTCACCAATGGTACGGTAACTTAGTGACTATGAAGTGGTGGAACGACTTATGGTTAAACGAGGCGTTTGCAAGCTGGATGGCGGCAAAAATTACTAAGCAGCTTAATCCTGAGTTTGAATCACACCTAGATTTACCACAAAACAACGTAATGGCGTTAGATGCACGTTTAAGCACTAAGCCAATTCGTAAACCAATTAAAACCGAAGCCGATATTATGGATGGTTTAGGCCTTGCCTACAGCAAAGGCAGCTCAGTACTGGCGATGGTTGAAAACTGGATTGGCGAAGAGGCATTTCAAGCTGGTATTCAGAACTACTTAAAAGAATTCTCCTATAAAAATGCAGAAGCTGCCGATTTATGGGAAGCACTTGGTAAGGCTTCAAATAAAGATGTAGCGAGCGTTTTAAAATCGTTTATTGAACAGTCGTCATTCCCGCTAATTAACGTTAAGCAGCAAGGTAAGAGCATCACGATTTCGCAAAGTCGTTTTGCCAATGCCGGTGTTGAAGCCCCTGCTCAACTGTGGAATGTACCGGTTGCGATTAAATATGGTGCTGGCGATAAAGTACAAACAGCCAATGTATTATTAAATAAACAAAGCCAAACGCTAGCATTAGACTTTGAACCAGAGTGGATTTATCCAGATCAAGGCGCGCTAGGTTATTACCGTTGGGTAATGGATGATGCGCAATTTAATGCGCTAATAGATAATGCAGCTACGGTATTAAACGACCGTGAACGCTTAGCCCTATTATCGGCAACAGATGCCCTACTTGATGCCGGTGTCATTTCAGCGGCTAAGCTGATGCAAACGCTTGAAGTTTTTGCCAGCGATAGTCATCCTCGCGTGGCTAATACTGCTTTAGGTTATTTAGCGTCACAGCAGCGTACTTTTAAAGACGATAGCAATAAAGATTTATGGCCTACGTTTATTCAAAATGCGGTGATGCCTGCCGCTAAAAAATATGGCCTAGAAGCAAAAATGGGCGAAGATGGTGCAGTAGCTCAACTTCGTGCCGCGGTGGTATCACGCTTAGGGTTTGATGGTGAAGATAAAAATGTGATCAATAAAGCCAAACAGCAAACACAAGCTTACCTAAACGATCCACAAAAGGTAGACCCTTATTTAGCAGCTACTTATTTACGTCTTGCGGCTTTTCATGGGGATAAGGCGTTGCTAGATCAGTTTATGACAACCTTTAAAACCACCAAAGATCCACAAGTGCGAACCAATATGCTGGCAGCAATGGGTTACTTTGGTAAACCTGAACTACAAAAAGCGGTACTGGCGTATAGCTTAACAGACGAAGTAACGGCTTCTGATATGCGTACTATTTTATCGGGTCAAAGTTACACCGATGAACGCCAAGCACTGTTTATTGATTGGATTTATAGCAACTACGATAAAGTAACAGCAAGTTTGCCACCATTTTTTGTGCCTAACTTACCTTACTTTACTACCGCCAGCTGTGACGCTGACAGTTTAGCTACAACGCAAAGTTTCTTTGACGCTAAACTGGAAGCTGTACCCGGTTATGCGCGTACGTTAAGTAAACTTGCAGAGAGCACCAATGACTGTATTGCACTTAAAAACCGCGAACTGAAATCAGTCAATAGCTTTTTAAATAGTAAATAAACTAAAGGTTAAAGGTTAAAGATTTTATCTTGCACCTTTTGCCTTTAGCCCTGCACCACTCTATTAACCGCCAATAATCATCGTTAGCTTTGCTATAAACTCTTTCGCTGCTTGCTCAGAGTTAATTTTAAAGGCTACCCCATAATGAATAGGCTGCGTACTTTTATAAATACGGGTAGGAAAACGGGTCATTTCACTGCTATGAAAATAGCCTTGAGTACGCACAACCCCATCAATATCAGTAAAGTCATCGCTAAACACTTCAAATGCAGGGCGGATCACAATTTTACCTTTACCTGTTTCCGCATGGGTGTAAAACGCCTCTTTAGAGTTTACTAGCATATACTCAGCTATGTTTTTTATTTTAAAGTTACTTCTACACTCTAGTTTGATCAGCTGCTCGGTTAACTCGTCTGCACTAAATGCCACGTGACTTTCCTTTTTATTTAATAGTTAGGGTCTGATGACCTTTCAAGGTTGAATTTGCAGCAGTCTGTTTGGTATTTAGGCAAGGTAAAGCCTATGTGGTGTGGTTATTCCCCATAAATAGGCGATAATGCAGCATCAATGCCAAACAGGCACTGCCCTTCGGGTTCTGCCTAGGGGCGATTTACTCTTTGTTGCCTACATGGATGTAGGTAAGGGGCGTGAGCAGGACGCGTAAGCTTTGCTCAGTTTTGACTTAGCCCACTAGGTTACAAACCTCGCGCCGCGATTAAACCGCCCCTAGTTTGAACAAATTGTAATCCGCAAAGGTCAACAGACCCTAGACTAACTCATGCATGAGTGAAAGTCCGAAATTTATTTATTCACTACACACAAAAGCTAATTGCTGATTTTTATAACTCAACCGGCTTATTTCAGTATCGCAATATTGGCTTAAATCAAGCCACTGCGATATAGCAGAGCCACGTGTTAATTTGCGCTGGTAAACACGGTTTTTAATTGCGTAAGCAATGGTATTTTCATCTTTTAAGATGAAATCTTGTACTTGGTTTGGCAGTCTAAGTATATCGGTAACTTGCTTAGTTTGTGGTTCAAAACGCGCTAAATGATGCTGCCCGTGTTTACTATGGCTAAATAAAAACTCAGCCTGCGCTTTATTATAAATAAGCGTACGACCAATATCGCTTGCTACCACCTCACCTTTTGCCGCAGCAACCGAGGTATATTGCAGCGTGTGTGGTTCGCCTAAAATAAACATCACTAAATCGTTGTTACTTCCCCAAGCGTGATAGCCTACAGGTTCAATCCAATCAAAAATACGACTTGCAGCCAACTCGGGTGCCAACGGATATTGCCATAGCTTTTGTTTACCATCGTCTTCAACGACAATCGCCGATAAGTGCTGCCCATCCGGTGTTAAAGTGGGCGAGTATTCACTTTGTGGCGTATTAGTGACCATAGACGTTTGTTTTGATGATAAGTTGTAAAGCGCAATATCTGTTTGACTCTGGTCATTACTGATTATTTCTCGGGTATAGTATAGGCCGGTGTCGGTTAAATGGGGTTGATTGTTATAGCTCGTTTTATCACTAACAATGCTTACACGTATACCATGCGGAGTATTTAAATCGGCGAGCAAAATTTGGCTTTTAGGCATACTTGCCTGAGCAATATCTAGCGTTAAAGCATTTATAGCTATAAGCCCTAACAATGGTTTAATCAGTTTCATGCTTTCTCTCGTTTTAATTTTAAGCACCTCATGATAACGTTATTTACTGATGACGTCACTTGACCTAAGTCAGTCAACTCTTTATAACTAACGGGTCATAAAAAAGAGAACAAACATGTCAGCTAAACACCCTATTATTGCAATCACCGGCTCATCTGGAGCGGGCACAACGACCACCACTAACGCCGTGAAGCATATTTTCCGTAGCCTTGATATCAATGCGGCATTTATCGAAGGTGATAGCTTTCATCGTTATACACGTCCTGAAATGGACAAAAAAATTCGTGAAGCACAGCAAGAAAGTAAACACATTAGCTATTTTGGCCGAGAAGCTAACGACTTTGGCGCCTTAGAAGACTTATTTACTAAATACGGTGAAACCGGCGAAGGAAAACTTCGTCGTTATTTACACACCTTTGATGAAGCCGTGCCTTATAACCAGTTACCTGGGACATTTACCCCATGGCAAGAACTTGAGCAAAATACAGACCTGATGTTTTACGAGGGTCTACATGGCGGTGTAGTTGATGAAGATCATGATGTTGCTAAACATGTTGATTTACTCATAGGCATGGTGCCTATTATTAACCTTGAATGGATCCAAAAACTCATTCGCGACACCTCAGAACGCGGCCATTCTCGTGAAAAAGTCATGGATTCTATTGTGCGCAGTATGGATGACTACATTAATCATATAACGCCGCAATTTTCTCGTACCCATATTAACTTTCAGCGAGTCCCCACCGTTGATACTTCCAACCCATTTAGCGCGAAAGATATCCCCTCCCTTGATGAAAGCTTTGTTGTGATTCGCTTTAGAGGGATTGATGATGTTGATTTTCCGTATTATTTGCGGATGATTGAAGGCAGTTTTATGTCGCGTATAAACACCTTAGTGGTGCCTGGTGGTAAAATGGGTCTCGCGATGGAACTGGTGCTCACGCCTCTGATAAAAGATATTATTTTGAAAAAACGCGCCTTAGCAAAGTTAGCACCGCCTGAAATTCCTATTTAGACTCTTTTTTGTGAACTCTAACTCACGTACACTGCTGATTTTAAGTATGACGAGTTTAATATGTCGCAATCAATTAAAATTATTGTTGGGTCTAAAAACCCAGTAAAAATCAATGCCGCTAAACATATTTTTGCGATGTATTTTCCTGAGCATGTAATCGAATGTAGTGGCGTTCACGCGCCCTCAGAAGTACCCGATCAACCCTTAGGTGAAGAGCAAACTTGCTTAGGGGCTCAAAATCGCGTTAATTACTGTAAAAGCCACTATCAGGCAGACTACTATATGGCGATGGAAGGTGGTGCAGCGCAATTTAGTTATGGTGCAGCAACCTTTGCCTATGTAGTTATTGATAATGGCACACAGCAAGTTACAGGCCGAAGCAGTAACTTACCCCTGCCCGCTGTGTTTTATAAAGCATTGCTTCAAGGTGAAGAGCTTGGTGACGTGATGGATAAAGCTTTTAATACCACCAATATTAAACAGCAAGGGGGTGCTATTGGCTTATTAACTGATCATCATGCAACACGAGAAAGTACCTATACTCAAGCGCTGACACTCGCCATGGCGCCTTTCCTTAATCCCACTCTATATAATCAATAACGGATGTTTTAATGAAGTATAACTACGTATTATTTGATGCCGACGAAACCTTATTTAGCTTTAATGCCTTTGCTGGCCTTAAAAACATGCTAGCAACCTATGACATGGATTTTACCGAGGCAGATTATGCCCATTATCAAAACACCAATAAGTCACTATGGATTGCTTATCAAAACAACGAGATCACCTCAAGTCACTTACAAGTAACTCGTTTTAGCGAACTGGCAAATAAACTAGATGTGCCAGCTCAACAGCTCAATGACGATTTTTTATCAGCAATGGCCGAAATTTGTATGCCTTTACCTGGCGCCGTTGAATTATTAAATGCCCTTAAACCCCATGCCAAGCTGGGCATTATTACCAATGGTTTTTCTCAGTTACAAGCACGTCGCCTAGCGCATACGGGGCTGCAAGATATGTTTGACTGGTTAGTTATTTCTGAGCAAGTTGGCATTGCTAAACCTGCAAAAGAGATATTTGAGCACACCTTTAACTTAATGGGTAATCCACCGAAAGAGCAAATTTTAATGGTCGGTGATACCGCCAGCAGTGATATTCTTGGCGGTCAAAATGTGGGCATTGACACTTGTTGGCTGCAACATCCTGGCGTGAACTTGCCTGAGGGAATTAAACCAACATATCAGGTAACCCAGCTTAAACAGTTGCAAACTATATTAGGACTTTGATAATAAAAGCCTGAGTGTAATTTAGCTGTTTAGCTAATTAACAAACAAAAAAATGACGCTAATAAGCGTCATTTTTTATAACTGTATATAAGTAATTAACTAATTAGGCGTTAGCTAGCTCAAGGCCGGGTGCAGGCATGGTCACAGGCGTTTCAAAGGTTGCCCACTCCCATGCTGACTCAGTTGCCATAATTTTGCGTAGTAACTTATTATTTAAATCATGACCTGATTTAAATGCGGTTACTTTGCCTAAAAGATTGTGACCTGTCATAAACATGTCACCTACACAGTCTAGTATCTTATGCTTGACGAACTCGTCTGCGTAACGCAAACCGTTCGGATTTAAAACTTTAAATTCATCAAGTACCACTGCGCTATCCATGCTGCCACCTAGTGCTAGGTTGTTCGCATGCATGTATTCAATGTCTTTCATAAAGCCAAAAGTACGCGCACGGCTTATCTCTTCAGTAAAACTTTGTGCCGTAATATCTAAACCAACACGTTGGCGGCTTTCATTGATTGCAGGGTGATCAAAAGCAATTTCGAAATCGATGTGGAATCCGTCGTAAGGTTCTACTTCGGCCCATTTATCACCTTCTTCAATACGTACTTTTTCTTTTATACGAATAAAGCGTTTTGCAACATTTTGCTCTTCAATGCCGCCTTTTTGTAATAAATAAATGAATGGCAATGCACTTCCATCCATTATTGGTACTTCTGAGCTATCAAGTTCAACAATTAAATTGTCGATACCCATTGCCGCAACCGCCGCAATTAAGTGCTCAGTAGTCGATAAGCGAACGCCATCTTTGTTAATTAAACAGGTACACAATTGCGTATCACCAACGGCTTCAGGTGTTGTTTCAAAATCAACAACCGGATCAAGGTCGACACGACGAAATACAATCCCAGTATTTGCGCTCGCAGGTCGGAGAGTTATTGTGACCTTCTCACCTTTATGAAGTCCAATTCCTATGGCTTTGACTACTTGTGCAATCGTACGCTGTTTAATCATAGGTTCGCTCACTTTAGTATATATTACAGTTAGACGGCGCAGTGTAACATGAATACGGTATAACTACAATATTCGTTCACATTTCGCACAAAAATACTGTTTTTTATTAATCTGCTTGTTTACGTAAAAAAGCAGGGATGTCGAAATAATCGCCACCTTCAGACTTATCTGTTTTCTTAGCGCTGCTTGACGACGTATTCGCTGAAGAACTTGAAGAGCTCGTCGATGTGCTTTGCTCTTTTGATTCTGTTTGCGTAGTCGTTGCAGGCTCTTCTGTACTTGCGCCTTGGCTTGCAAAGCTAGGAACATACATGCTGCTGTTTGTTTGCGTGCTTGAACTGGCTACATCAGAACCTGATGCTTTTTTAAAGCCGTTATCTACAATACCAAACTGTGGACGACGATCGCCGCCTAAGCCAGTTGCAACAACCGTTACACGTAGCTCATCTGTCATTTCAGGGTCGATTACCGCACCCACAACTACCGTTGCATTTTCAGACGCTAACGCCTTAACGTGATTACCTACGATTTCAAATTCTTCAATCGCGATATCCATGCCGGCAGTAATATTGACCAAGATACCTTTAGCACCGGTTAAATCAACGTCTTCTAGTAATGGGCTTGAAATAGCCGCTTCTGCTGCTTCTTGTGCACGATCAGGACCCGAGGCAGATGCAGTCCCCATCATGGCTGTACCCATTGCAGACATAACAGTACGTACGTCGGCGAAATCCACGTTAATTAGACCCGAGCGTGTGATTAGCTCAGCAATACCCTGTACCGCACCAAATAATACGTCATTTGCTTTAGCAAACGCATCCAGTAAAGTTGTTCCTTTACCTAATACTTTTAGTAATTTGTTATTTGGAATAGTAATTAACGAGTCCACGATTTCAGACAATTCGTTAATCCCCTGCTCTGCAGCAGCGGCACGTTTTTTACCTTCAAAATCAAATGGACGCGTTACTACTGCCACGGTTAGAATGCCCAGCTCTTTAGCTATTTTAGCCACGACTGGCGCAGCACCGGTCCCTGTACCGCCACCCATACCTGCCGCTATAAATACCATATCGGCGCCTTCAAGGCTGGCACGGATGGTTTCGGCGTCTTCTTCAGCCGACTGACGGCCTACTTCAGGGTTTGCACCCGCACCTAACCCAGAGGTTATTTGCGTACCTAATTGTACCGTTACATCCGCGGCTGAATTACGTAATGCTTGTGCATCCGTATTCGCTGCAATAAAACGAACGCCTTCTATTTGTTGTTTTACCATGTGCTCAACTGCGTTACCGCCGCCGCCACCAACACCGATTACTTTTATTACAGCTTCTTCGCTGTGTTGTTCCATTATATCAAACATATTTACTCTCCGACTTGAGTACTAAAACTCGCCTTGAAACCATTTTGTGATGCGGTTCCACCAATTATTATTATCATCCGCTTTCGACTTTTGTGCATTCATCGACTGCATAGTACGCCCGTATTGTAACAAACCTACAGCGGTTGCGTACGATGGATCATCAACATAATCAGTTAAACCTACTACACCAATTGGTTTACCTATTCTTACTGGCATCTGAAAAATATCTTCAGCCACTTCCATTGCGCCAGTCATTTTAGCAGTTCCGCCAGTAATGACGAGACCTGCTGCAATTTGGTCTTCTAATCCTGAACGACGAATTTCTTCCATCGCCAGTTCAAATAATTCTCTAAAACGTGGCTCAACCACTTCTGATAACGTGTGCCTAGACATCAGTCTTGCTGGCCGCCCACCTACGCTTGGCACTTCAATCGTGTCTTCGCTGCTCGCCATTTGGCTACTTGCACAAGCATATTGTACTTTGAGTGACTCAGCATGTGATATAGGTGTACGAAATATTTTTGCAATATCACCGGTTACTTGGTTACCTGCCACCGGAATAACCGCTGAATGACGCAGCGCACCATTAATATAAATAGTGATATCCATAGTACCACCACCAATATCAAGCACCGCAACACCTAACTCTTTTTCGTCATCCGTCAGTACGGAATAACACGAAGCAAGCGCTGTGAATATAAGTTGGTCAACTTCAAGCCCGCAACGTTCAACACATTTTTCTATATTTTTAGCCATGTCGTTGGAGCAGGTAATAATGTGCGCGCGTGCTTCCATGCGCACACCGCTCATGCCGAGTGGGTTTTTAATCCCCTCTTGCATATCAATGCTGTACTCTTGCGGCAAAGCATGCAACATTTTGCGTTCAGCTGAAATTGGCACTGAACGAGCAATGTGTATTACATTTTCAATGTCTTCATCGGTTACTTCGGTGTTATTAATAGCCACAACACCGCTTTCGTTCTGACACTGAATATGCTTGCCAGAAATACCCAAATAAACCGAGCTAATACGACAATCAGCCATCAATTCGGCTTCATCTATAGCGCGGCGAATAGACTCAGACACTAAATTTAAATCGTTAACACCGCCTTTATCCATTCCATGAGATACTTGGCTCCCCACGCCAACAATGCTGAGCTTGTTATCTGTGGTGATTTCACCTACCGTGGTCACTACTTTAGAAGTGCCAACGTCTAATCCAATCACTAGGTTTCTTTCTGCTGACTTAGTCATGCCTTACTCTTTATTATAATTGCTGTTCTTGCAGTGGCTTATAGCTCACTGCAAGGCCGGTATCGTAGCGTAAATCAATTGCATCTATCTGTGCATCAGCACGTTTTTCTATACGTGAATAAACGTCTATAAAACGTTGTACACGTTTGGCTTTATCTTTGCGTCCTAAATTTAAACGCACACCGTTATCTAACCAAAGTTGCCACGAAAACCGCTCAGATAGCGCAAGGCTAGTGAGCGTTAATGCATTGACTTTGAGCATTTCATCAAACTGTTTAAACGCTACCCATGCTTCTTTTTCACTACCCTCTGGCCCATATAGTTGGGGTAAAGTGGCACTTAATTTATCACTTTTTGCTTCAAACGCGTCACCGCTTTGATTAATCAGTAAGTCACTATTCCAGTGAGCAACCGCTTGATGTTCTACCACGTAAACTTGAATGGTATCAGGCCATTGCTTTCTTACCGATACCGTTGCAACCCAAGGCAGCTCTTGTACTAAATGCTGAACTTGCTTTACGTTTAGCTCAAAAAAACTGCTTAAATCTGCTTTTTTTATTGCCGCTGTTATTGCTTTTTCATCGGTGTACTTAGGGTTCCCCAGCACCGTTAAATGCTTAATTTGTGCATCTTTATTTTCAACTAACCAGTGCGAAACCCCACTGGTTATTTCAATTAACCCTATCACCACGGCTAGAAAAAAACTCACTCCAAAAATCAGCGACCAGTTAAGTTGCTGTTTTAGTTGCTGCGCTTTCTCTAAAAAGGGATGCATATTAAAGGGTTTGCTCCAAAATGCGAACAACTAATTGCTCAAAACTTGCCCCGTTGGCTTTTGCTGCCATTGGCACCAATGATTTTTCAGTCATGCCTGGTACGGTATTCACTTCTAGTAAGTAAAAGTGTCCTTGTTCATCTTGCATCGCATCGACTCGCCCCCAGCCACTTGCCCCCACTAAATCAAACGCATCAAGCGCCATCGCTTGTAATTTTTGAGTATCCAATGGTGATAAATCAGCAGGGCAATGATATTGCGTACTACTTGACTGATATTTAGCTTGGTAGTCATAAAACCCATTTGGGGTGCTCATTTCAATCACAGGTTGTACTTCATCACCTAATACCGTAATGGTAAATTCGCGACCCGTGATCCACTGCTCTACCAATACTTGGCTGTCGAACTTAAATGCATTAGTGAGCGCATCTTCAAGTTCTTCTGCAGAGCTTGCTTGCGCCATACCGATACTGGAGCCCTCGTGCGATGGCTTAACCATTACCTTTTTAAATTGCGCCATAATGGCATTGGCATCAAAGCCTTTTTTAGCATCAACCACGGCATAAGGTGCGGTGCTTAAGCCTGCCGATTTAAACAAATGCTTACAACGAATTTTATCCATAGCCAGTGCCGAACCCAGAACATTACTGCCGGTATACGGCAGGTTCATAAATTCTAGAGCACCTTGTACCGTGCCGTCTTCACCACCACGACCATGCAAAGCAATAAAAACGCGATCAACGTTTAACGACTTTAATTCCCATAACGAACGATTTTGTGGATCAAACGCTATCGCATCAATGCCAGCGTCTAACAGCGCATTTAATACCGCTTGACCAGATTTTAATGACACGTCACGCTCTGCTGAATTTCCACCTAGCAGCACCGCTACTTTACCAAACTGGGAATTTACCTGTGTCATACTTCACCTTGCTTTAATTGTTCTATCGACATATTCGTGGCTGCTAAATTTTTAACGAGCTGACCTATGTTACCCGCTCCTTGTGTGAGCACTAAGTCGTTATTTTGTAGGCAGTTGGCAAGTACGCCCGCAAGCTCTGAGCTTGAGGCTACATGTAATGGCTCTTTGCCACGCTGGCGCAAACTACGGCATAAACTTTTACTATCAGCGCCAACAATCGGCTCTTCGCCTGCACTGTAAACATCGAGTAATAAAAGCTGATCAACCTCAGCCAATACCTTAACAAAATCTTCGTATAAATCGCGAGTACGCGTATAACGGTGCGGCTGATACACCATCACTAAACGCTTATCAGGCCAGCCTTCTCGTGCTGCGGTGATAGTAGCGGCCACTTCTGACGGATGATGACCATAGTCATCAACAAGCATCACGCTACCGCGTTCATTTTCAAATTCACCGTAGTGCTGAAAACGACGGCCAATACCTTCAAAAGTATCTAAAGCCGCTAAAATTGCATGATTCGCAATATTTTGATCTTTAGCCACGACAATCGCTGCGGTTGCATTAAGGGCATTATGTTTACCCGGCATATTCAGCTTGGCGGTTAAACTCTCACCTTGTTTATTAGTCACCTTAAATTGGCATGTGTTCGCTGTTTGGCTAAAGTCACTCATTCGATAATCAGCCTCGTGTGACTCACCGTAAGTGATCACCGGACGACCAAAACGGGGGATCAATTCAGCAGCAACGTCTGAATCAATACACACCACCGCTAACCCGTAAAACGGCAGATTATGAATGAATTCAACATAAGTATCTTTCATTTTTTCTAAACTACCGCCGTAGGTTTCCATGTGATCTTCTTCAATATTAGTGATCACCGACACCATAGGCTGTAAATGCAAAAATGAGGCATCGCTTTCATCTGCTTCGGCAATTAAAAAGTCACTTTTACCTACCTTAGCATTGCTGCCAGCGCTGTTAAGCAAACCACCAATAATAAAGGTTGGATCGAGCCCGGCTTGTGCATAAATGCTGGCAATTAAGCTGGTTGTGGTCGTTTTACCATGGGTGCCCGCAATGGCGATACCGTGGCGAAAGCGCATCAGTTCAGCTAACATTTCTGCACGGCGAACCACCGGGATACGCGCAGCTTGCGCGGCTTGAATTTCAGGATTTGTTTTATCTATTGCACTTGAAACCACCACCACATTGGCGTCTTTTACGTTATTTTCATGATGACCAATAAATACTTCAGCACCGGCTTTAATTAAACGCTCAGTCATTGCGCTGTGAGCTATATCTGAACCAGTAATACGGTAACCTTCAAAAGCAAGTACTTCTGCAATGCCGCCCATGCCTGCACCGCCTATTCCTACAAAGTGAATAGTTTCAATGCGGCGCATCGCTGGGCGTGTATATTTTTCTTTTGCTAATGTCTGTTTCACTTATGTTCTCTTATTTGTTACTTGCTCACAGTGCATCGCTACGCTTGCTGTGGCATCTAAAATAGCTTGCTGTTTTGCTTTGCCAGCCATTTTAGTTATTAATAAAGGTTCGGCTAAATAGGGGCTTAAAAGTTCAACAATACTGCGCTGATTAAATTGCCCCTGTGGCATTAATAACGCCCCCTCTGCCATTACTAAATACTGTGCATTGGCTGTTTGATGATCATCAACTGCGTGTGGAAACGGCACAAATACCGCCATTTTACCCGCTGCGGCAATTTCACTTACCGTAAGCGCACCAGCACGACAAATCACAATATCTGCCCAGCTATAAGCGGTATCCATATCATCAATAAATTCAGCAACGGTCACTTGCTCATTGCCCATTTGTTGCTGCTGGTAACTTTCACTTACACTAGCAAGGTGCCCTTTACCGGTTTGATGCCAAATATTAATAGCACTGGTGTCATTTAAGCGCTTAAATGCTTCAGGTAGTGTTTGGTTGAGCACTTGCGCACCTAACGAACCACCCACCACTAAAATATTTATAGGGCTGGTTACTTCGCGCTCAGTAATTTCAATCACGCTCTGGCGTACAGGATTACCTACCAGCTCTGCTTTGCCATTGGCAAAAGCACTGGGGAAAGCCGCTAACACGCGATTAGCACATTTAGCCAACCACCTATTACTCATGCCTGCTACGGCATTTTGTTCGTGAATCACCAAAGGAATACCCAGGCTTTTTGCCGCAATACCTGTTGGGCCAGTTACATACCCCCCCATTGCTAAAACGACGTCAGGGCGTTGTTGTTTTAATACCTTACGCGCTTGCAATATTGCATTAATAACCATGAATGGCGCTTTAATAAGGCGTTTTAAACCATTCCCTCGCACGCCTTTTACATCAATAAAATCAATTTCTATGTTGTGCTTGGGCACGACACTGGCTTCCATTCTATCTGGGGTGCCTATCCAGCTAACTTGCCAACCTTGCTGTTTGAGATAATCAGCAACGGCAATCCCTGGAAAAATATGTCCACCTGTGCCCCCTGCTACAACGACTATTTTTTTACTCATCGCTTAGCTCCACCTGACGTGGCTTGTTTCGTTGCCATCTTGGTCTCAAAATCTACACGTAATAAAATACCGGTTGCTATGGTCATCATTAATAAACTTGAGCCACCATAAGAAATAAACGGCAAGGTTAATCCTTTGGTTGGTAAAATACCGGCACTGGCGCCCACATTCACCATAGTTTGAAACGCAAACCAAATACCAATTGCTAAGGCTAAGTAGCCTTCATATTCTTTGCCGTTTTTAAGCGCGTTTTGGCCAATGAGTAAAGCTCTAAATACTAAAGTACCCAGTACCATTAAAATGCTAAGCACTCCCATAAAACCTAACTCTTCAGCAATAACAGCAAAAATAAAGTCGGTGTGCGCTTCTGGTAAATATTGTAATTTTTGTACGCTGTTTCCTAGGCCTTGGCCAAACCAATCGCCTTGACTATAAGCCATTAGTGATTGCACTAATTGATAGCCTTTACCAAAAGGGTCATCCCAAGGTTCTAAAAAGCCAACCACACGCGCCATACGATATGGCTCTAACACAATAAGCCCAACCACTAGCGCAATACCGGTTAAAATAAGTGCAAAAAACTGCCAAAGCTTGGCACCGGCTAAAAACAACAAACCAACCGTAGTAACAAACATCACCACCACAGTCCCTAAATCGGGCTGCATTAAAATAAGTGCTGCATAAACTGCAAATACCGCTATGGGTTTAGCAAAGCCTTTTATGTTTTCTTGAACTTCATTGCGCTTACGTACTAAGTAGCCTGCGATATAACTAAAAAAGAACAACTTAGCGAGCTCTGAGGCTTGAATATTAAACGGTCCTACGGGTATCCAGCGGGTCGAACCATTGACTTCACGTCCTACAATGAGTACCACTAATAACAGTACTAAACCGATTAGTAATAAATAGGGGTTAGCTTTTTTCCACCACGACATAGGTACTTGAGTACTAATGCAAAATAAACAAAACGAGAGCCCTAAAAAAATGCCATGGCGGATAGTAAAATGATAAATATTACCAAACAGTCTATCGGCTGTCGGCATTGAGGCACTGGTTACCATCACAAAGCCCACACCAATCAGCATTAGCATGCAATAAAGCAGTGGCACATCATAAAGCTGCGCTGAAGGTTTAGGGGTGAGAGCCTCTTTAATATCCGCAAAAGCAATCATGACTGCCCCTGCAATACACATTGCACAAAATCATCGCCGCGTTGCATATAATTGTTATACATATCAATGCTGGCACAGGCAGGTGCGAGTAAAACGGTATCGCCCGATTTACTTAATTGCTTTGCAAGCGTCACAGCCTCAGACATATTATTGGTTAAATGACCTTTAGCACTGAGTGCCACTAAATCTTTGGCATCTTTACCAAAACAAATCAGCGCTTTTACATGCTTTTCAATATAAGGCTTTAGCACCTCTAAATCAGCACCTTTTGCATCACCACCAGCAATAACCACTAAGTTTTGTTGTTCACCCGCTAAACTATCTATTGCCGCCACTGTTGCGCCTACGTTGGTGGCTTTAGAGTCGTTAAAGTATTTAACGCCATTAAACTCACCCACAAACTGACAACGGTGCGCTAAGCCATTAAATTGAGATAATGCGGTTTTGTAATGCGCCTTAGTAATTGTAAATGGGCTGAGTAACGCCATCACTGCCAACGTATTTAAATAGTTATGCTTACCCACAACGGCTAAAGTACTTACTGGTAAATAAGCTTCGTCCTTTACCATAAAGTGCGCTTCGCTATTGTGCTGTGCTAAGTGGTAATCGCCTTGTGTTTCACCAAAGCTCAGTTGTGGTGTTAACGTGCGACTCACAGGGTGTGTTTGCTTATCGTCAGCATTAATCACTACGTGTTCAGCACCGTTATAAATACTTAGTTTTGAGTCTATATAGGCTTGGTAACTATCATATCGATCGAGATGATCTTCTGAAATATTAAGCACGGTTGCACTAGTCGTTTTTAGGCTGCGTGTGGTATCAAGCTGAAAACTTGATAACTCCAATACAAATACATCAAAGTCACCGTAAAGTAAATCCAGTACCGCTGTGCCAATGTTGCCACCGAGTGCCACTTTATAACCTGCGGTTTTTAATACTTCGTAGGCAAGTGTCACTACGGTTGATTTACCATTAGAGCCGGTTACAGCAACGACTGGTTTGCTATTAATGCGCGCAAATAACTCAACATCACCAATCACTTCAACGCCTGCGTTAATTGCCTTAACAATTGCTGGTGTTTTTAAGCTTAGACCGGGACTAATAATAATCATATCGCAAGCACTGAGCGCCGCATTTTCTAGGTCACCAAAGTGCGTTTTTAATTGAGGTGCGTGCTGATTGAGCCAATCAACACCTGGCGGATTCTCTCTGCTATCGACCACATAAGGCTGTATTGATTGAGATAATAAAAAACGCACAATGCCCAGACCGGTTACACCGAGTCCGAGCACTGTTATGTGTTTATTTTTTATCTCGTTTAAATACTGCATTTATCGGATCTTTAATGTCGCAAGGCCAGCGAGTACCAGCACAATAGAAATTATCCAAAAGCGCACAATAACGCGTGGCTCCGGCCAACCTTTAAGTTCGTAATGGTGATGAATAGGCGCCATTCTAAAAATGCGTTGCCCACGTAATTTGTAAGAGCCAACTTGTAAAATTACCGATAGCGCTTCCATTACAAACACGCCCCCCATAATAATCAGTAACAGCTCTTGGCGAACAAGTACGGCAATAATCCCCAATGCACCACCCAGTGCTAATGAGCCTACATCGCCCATAAATACTTGCGCCGGATACGTGTTAAACCATAAAAAACCTAACCCAGCCCCTACAATAGCGGTACATACCACAACCAACTCACTCGCCAGTGGTAAATGTGGAATATGCAAATAAGCCGAAAAATTAATATTACCCGTTAAGTAAGCGATAATGGCCAGTGCTGCAGCCACTAAAATGGTAGGTACTATGGCCAAACCGTCTAGACCGTCGGTTAAATTAACCGCGTTTGACGTGCCCACCAACGCAAAGTAGGTGATCACGATATAAAACAGCCCCAGCTGTGGCAGTACATCTTTAAAAAATGGCACAACAAGAGATGTTTCTGTCGCTTGTGTGCTGCTCATGTAAAGCGCAGTGGCTACAACCAGTGCAATTACCGATTGCCAAAAGTATTTCCACTTTGCAATAAGTCCTTTTGGATCTTTGCGGATCACCTTACGGTAATCATCAATAAAGCCCACAATACCTAATGAGCCAATTACAAATAAAGTGGCCCATACATATTTATTAGACAAGTCTGCCCATAATAATGTGCTGGTAAAAATAGCCCCTAAAATAAGTAAGCCACCCATGGTCGGTGTACCCGATTTAGATAGGTGCGATTGCGGACCATCATCACGTACTGTTTGCCCTATTTGCATGCGTTGCAGCGCACGAATTAACTTAGGACCAAAATACAACGACATCATCAATGCGGTTAAAATACCTAAAATGGCACGCAGGGTTAAATACGAAAAAACATTAAAGCCACTATAATATTGAGTTAAATACTCAGCCAGCCAAACTAACATGATGATACTCCATTGATGGCTTGTTGCTGGCCATTAACTAAATCGGTTACTAAAAGCTCCATGCGAGAACTGCGTGATCCTTTCACGACAAGGGTAATTTTTTTATCTACTTTGCTAATGCTGTTTTGAATTTGCTGCAGCATTTGCTCACGATTAGAGAAATGGCGATTTGGCAGCCCAAATACATCACTGGCACATTTACTTAATACTCCGAGTGTAAATAACTCATCAATGCCTTGCGCTAATGCGTATTCACCGACTTCTTGATGATATTTACGTGCATCTTCGCCAAGTTCACCCATATCACCGAGTGCCAAAATACGATGACCTTGAATATCACTAAGTAAATCAATCGCAGCTTTCACCGACTTTACGTTGGCATTATAGGTATCATCAATAATAGTGAGTGAATCACTGGCTTCAATTAGGTTAACCCGTCCTTTAACTTCACCCATGGTCGCTAACGCGCTGGCAATGTCCTCAAGTGACACGTCAAACTCACTGGTTAACGCCGCAGCAATAAGCGCGTTACTAATATTATGTTTACCTGGCAGTGCTAACTTAACCGGCACACTGTGTTGCTTGGTGCACAAAGTAAAGCTTGCGCGAGCTTGTGCATCTAGGCTGATGTCTTCAGCCCAAATATCGAGCTTTTCACTACTCGAAAAACATTTAATATTGCGCGTTGCTAACTTATCAAGCCAATATTGACTAAAGTCACTATCGCAATTGACGATGGCGATGCCATCCTCTTTTAATCCGTCGTAAATTTCGCCTTTTGCTTGTGCCACACCTTGCAGGCTACCAAAGCCTTCCAAGTGGGCAGCAGCAACATTACATACCACAGCTACATCCGGTTTGGTCATCGCGGTGGTGTACGCAATTTCACCTATGTGGTTAGCGCCTAATTCAATAACCGCAAAGCGATGTTGTGGCTCTAATCTGAGTAAAGTTAACGGTACGCCAATGTCGTTATTAAAATTACCTTTAGTGGCTAATACATCCCCTTTACTTGATAAAATAGCGGCACACATTTCTTTAACTGTGGTTTTACCTACGCTGCCAGTAATAGCGATAGTTTTAGGTGCAACTTGCGCCATCACTGCTGTACCAATTGTGCCTAATGCAATCCGGGTATCGGCAACTACAAATTGAGCAATATCGGTATCAACAGCGTGATCGACAATCACGCCTATAGCGCCTTTTTGTTTTGCCTGTTCAATAAATTTATGGCCATCAAAATTTGGGCCCTTAAGCGCCAAAAACACTTCACCATCACACAAAGTACGGGTATCGGTGTTTATATTTATCACCTTGCGATTATCACCTTGATAATCGGTTGCTAGCACATTAGCTAGCCAATCAAAATCCATTGGGATCATGCTCGAGACCCTCTTACTGCTTTTTTTAATTGTTGTTGTACAAATTGGCGGTCGCAAAAATCGATGCGTGTATCGCCTATAATTTGATAGTCTTCATGGCCTTTACCGGCAATTAAAATAACCTCACCGGCTTTTGCGTTATCTATAGCAAATTGTATCGCGGCACCGCGTTCGGCCTCTAAATGAGCGTTTTCTGGATGCTCTAATCCCGCAGCTACATCATTAATAATTACCTTTGGGTCTTCAGAGCGTGGGTTATCACTAGTAATGATCACTTTGTCTGCAAACTGCTCAGCAGCTTGTGCCATTAGTACACGCTTTCCTTTATCTCTGTCGCCGCCACAACCAAACACACAACTCACGCCACCTGGTACATGTTGCTGCAGCGCTTGTAAGGCTAAAGCCAACGCATCTGGCGTATGCGCGTAATCAACAACGCAAGTAGGCATACTTGGCGCTGTAAATGCTTGCATCCTACCGGCTACCGGCTGTAAATACTCACATCCTGCTACTAACTGTGTTAATGGATAGCCTAGCGCTAATAGCGTTGCTAACGCAGCCGTTAGATTATAAAGGTTAAATTCTCCAAACAGCGGTGATTTTATGGCAACATCACCCCAGCTAGTAGTTAATTGCGCCGAAATACCGGTTGCTGAATACTGAACATCTGAAAAATATACAAACTGTGAATTTTTAGGGGCTAAGTTTTTACGGCCATAACAAATAAGACTATTAAAGCTGTATTTTTCAATCCATTGTTCTGCTTGTCCGTCATCCTGATTAAGAATGACATGATCAGCATCAAAATCACGAAACAGCATCAATTTAGCATCACCATAGCTTTGCATATCGCCATGGTAATCTAAGTGATCGCGCGACAAGTTAGTAAAAACCGCCGCTTTAAAATGGCATTGATCAACACGGTTCTGTACCAAACCATGCGATGACACTTCCATAGCAACCAATTGGTGTTGCTCATTTTTTAAGTCGCTTAAAATACGCTGTAAATCGACTGCTGAAGGCGTAGTATTTTGCAGTGGTGTTAAGTTATCTGGATGGCCGTAGCCTAAAGTGCCAATAATAGCGGCTTGGGTATGACAAAATTGCGCTAAATGAGCAATCATTGCTGTGGTAGTCGATTTACCATTGGTGCCCGTTACGCCAACTAAATCTAAGTGCTTGCTCGGTTGTTGGTAAAATTGACTCGCCAATACAGGCAGTTTCTTATTCAATTCTGAGACTAAATAAAGCGGCTCAAAATCACTTTCAAATTCACACAGTCTGTCGGCAATAATTGCACTGGCACCATTTTCAATTGCTTTACTAATAAAGTGCCCACCATCTAACTGGTGCCCTTTTATCGCCACAAACACATCACCTGGTTTTACATCGCGGCTATCTAAACGCAGCTCGTTTACCATTAAACGTGCTGCATCTATTTCTAAATGTTTTAAAATTGTGTGTAAATCACGCACCATCATCTTTGCCCTTCACGTATGCCACCGAGTCTTTGTCTGGGGCAACGTTTAAAATTCTTAATGAATTAGAGATTATTTCTGCAAACGCTGGACCTGCCGTTGCGCCGCCATAATAAACATCTCCACCGGGCTCGTTGATTAATACCACAACGGCTAATCGCGGGTTACTCGCAGGGGCAACACCCGCAAAATAACCCACATATTCGTCACCATAGCCCCCTGCGGCGGCTTTTTTAGAGGTGCCTGTTTTACCAGCAGCGCGGTAACCATCCACTTTAACGCGGCGTGCGGTACCGCCTTCTTCAAATACGCTTTCCATCATATGTACAACGGCTTCAACATCTTCTTGTTGAAAGATACGCTCACCTTCAGGTATAGAATCTTGCTTTAGTACAGTAAGCGGACGATTAACTCCGCCTGCCCCTAACATGGCGTAAAAACGTGCCATTTGCGCGGTACTCACGGCAATATTGTAACCAAACGAGAGCGCTGCAATTTCATGATCTGACCAACGGCGGTTAGGGTAAAATAGGCCACTACTTTCGCCTACCATGCCAGTACCACTATCACTGCCAAACCCCACTTTTTGATACAAGTCCACAAAGTACTCTTTGGGTACTGTTTGGCTTATTTTGGTTACTCCCATATTACTGGAGTATTTTAAAATTTCGCGCAGCGTCATTTCGCCATGATTACGGGTATCTTGTACTAAGCTGCCCCCTAAACGCATCCAGCCTGGGTAGGTATCAACTTTGTCATCCGGTTGGATTGTGCCGTAGTCTAATCCAGCTAAAATGGCTAGAGGCTTAACAGTTGAGCCAGGTTCAAACAAATCGGTAATAGCGCGGTTACGACGTTTATGAGGAGCCGCCCCGCTTAAGTTGTTAGGATTAAATGATGGGCTATTGACCATGGCTAAGACTTCACCGGTTTTAACATCTACTACCATGGCAGAACCTGAGGTCGCTTTATAAGTTAATACCGCTGATTTAACTGCTTTATAGGCAATGGCTTGAATTCGCTGATCAATACTTAGTTGAATGCTTTCAGGCTCTACTCGCTCGCGCTCATCAAGTACTTCAACTTCACGCCCTTGCGCATCTTTGCGAATGGTACGGCGACCTTCTTCACCGGTTAACGCGTTTTCATAAAGCTTTTCTATGCCCTCAATGCCTTTACCATCAATATTGGTAAACCCAATAACATGCGCACTTACTTCACCAGCAGGGTAATAACGTTTTGATTCATCTAATAAATGAATACCAGGTAGGCGTAAATCACCGATGTAATTAGCCACGGCGGGAGTCACTTGGCGTTTTAAATACACAAAGCGACGAGTAGGATCATCAAGTAGTCGGGTATTAATTTTGCTCGGTTCAATGCGCAGTACATCGGCTAGTTCACGCCAGCGCAAATCGTTTTTATAATACAGGGCGGTACGCTTATTTAACTCAGCAACATTTTCACGAAGCGTTTGCTGATCTTCACCGTTTTTGCGTGCTTGCCTAAGTACTTTACTCACCAGTGATTTATGCAGGGCTTTAGGATCCGCATACACGCTTACAACAGGCACACTAACGGCAAGCTCTTTACCGTTACGATCGAAAATCATCCCGCGTTGCACATGCAGTTTTTCAATCCGTACCGTACGTTTATCGCTTTCAGAGCGCGCTTTATCAGGTTCAATTACTTGCAAATACGCAGCACGCGATACCAAGGTCACAAACACTAAAAAAATCACCGCGCACACTAAAATAAAGCGCCATGCGATTAGGTTATTGACTGGTTTTTTGCCTCGCATTCTCATTGTAATATAATTACCTGCTCATCTTGGCTGGTTGGCCGCTTCATTTCGAGTTGTGACGTTGCCACTTCTTCAATGCGCGCATGTTGTGAATAAAACTCTTCTTCCACTAAAAAATAACGCCATTCTAAATCCAATTCGTCACGCTCTTGGAGCAACGAATCTTGCTCAATTAATTGCGCTCGAGAGAGATGAGTTACTTGCACCACACTCAAACTTGACGCGAATATCACAACCAACAAGGCCAAGGTGATCTTGTTCGCACCTAGGCCTTTAATTATTTCAAGAAATAAATTGGGTTGGCGATAGCTCGCTTTTTTACTCATCCCAACCTCTGTGCGATCCTTAGCACTGAGCTGCGAGAGCGTGGATTACGCGCCACTTCATCAGCACTTGGTTTAATAGCTTTACCCACTGTTTTTAACGTCAGATTTTTATTTATTTGTGCGTCGGTTAAAGGCAGACCTCTGGGTATCGCTTCTCCCTTACTCTGTTTTTTAATAAATTGTTTAACTATGCGATCTTCTAAAGAATGAAACGAAATAACCACTAAGCGACCACCCGGCTTAAGAACTTTAATCGCCGCTTGTAATGCCGTTTGAATTTCCTCTAACTCGCTATTGATATAAATACGAATAGCCTGAAAAGTCCGCGTTGCAGGATGTTTAAACTTATCTTTCACCGGTACGGCTTCATCGACTAAATCAGCGAGCTGCTTAGTGGTAGTGATTGGCGTGTGTTCACGCACTTCTAAAATTTTGTGCGCAATGCGCTTACCAAATTTTTCTTCACCTAGCTTTTTGATCACATGAGTAATGTCATCTAATTCAGCCTCAGCTAACCACTGCGCTGCGCTGCGACCTGTACTTGGATCCATTCGCATATCAAGCGGGCCATCTTTCATAAAGCTAAAGCCACGCGCTGCGTCATCTAGCTGCGGCGACGACACACCAATATCAAGTAAAATGCCATCAACCTGACCAATAAGATCGTTTTGCTCAGCTACCTCGTATAACCTTGAAAAACGAGAATGAGCAATTGAAAAACGCGGATCATCAGCAAACTTTTCAGCAGACTTTATCGCTTGTGGATCTTGGTCAATGGCCTGCAAACGACCGCTTTCACCTAAGCGCGCTAATATTTGCCCTGAATGCCCGCCACGTCCAAAGGTACCATCCATGTATATGCCGTCTGGCTTAATTGCAAGTGCATCTATGGTTTCGTCCATTAATACGGATACGTGTTCAAATTGCGCTGTCATTAGCTGTTATTTGCCTTTTATTTTGCTGCTAGAGGGTGAAGTTATCTAAATCGTCATTCGGTTCAAAATCACCGAGCCTTTCAAGCTCAGTGTCTTGGCGCATCTGTTCGTGCCAACGTGCTTCATCCCAAATTTCAAATTTATTCATTAAACCCACCAGCATAATTTTTTTGCCTAGTTCTGCATGTGAGCGCAATGAAGGCGCCAACAAAATTCGACCGTTTTTATCAAGCTGATACTCTGTCGCATTACCTAACAACATACGTTGCATCCGTCGTGCTCTGGGATTCATATTAGATATTTTTGCTAAACGGCTTTCTATTTCTAACCATTCAGCAAGAGGGTATAACCAAAGGCAAGGCTCATTGAGTGCAACGGTGCAAATTACCGTTCCCTGATCTTCAGACAATAGCGTATCACGGTACTTAGTCGGTACCGCAAAACGTCCTTTATCATCCAAACTCAGTGAACTTGCGCCACGAAACATAAAAAGCCTATCGTAAATTTATTTTAATCAACTTTTTGATTAACCCGATCCAGTTTAATCCACTAAACACCACTTTTTACCACAGTGCTCCAGTTTAGGGCTTGACAAGCCTTTTTGTCAAGTAAGTCACCCAGCTTTAGCACCCCGCGAAGCCTGAAAAAATAAGGCTCCGATTAAAGCGATTGAATTGTTTAATAAAAAATCTGATCAGCCAGTAAAAAATTTTTTATCGTGCTTTTTATCAGCTTGTTGGCATTATTTGCGTAATGAATAAACAGTGAATAATTACAATTTATTTGAGCCCTGCTGACCTTTGTGAATTAGAGTTTGGTCAAACTAGATGCGGTTTAATCGTGTCGCGAGGTTTGTAACCGAGTGGACAAAGAAAAAATCAATCTCGAATGATCAACACGTCCTAGTTTGTAAAAATTACAAACTGTTGTCGCAATAGTTACAGCTATAAACCCACTCAAAATTCGTAAAAAAAAATACAATTCATATAAAACAACAGGTTAAAGGCTGGTTTAATCATTGCAGCTAAATAATTACTTTTAAAAAACTATTAAGGATTGATTATGGCTACGGCAACGAAGAGCAAAACTCCTATTGATGCAAAACAAGAGATTGAAGCACCGCTAACAGATAAAGCGACATCAGCAGCGCATGACGCAGTTGATGCATTATCAAGTAAAGCGGCGGCAGCAGAAAGTGGCGTTCGTAAAGGCGCAAGCAGCTCAGCTGAAACGCTTAATGAAAAGCAGTTAGCCGCTCGTGAGAAACTAGCAGAGTGTTCGTCTAAAACCCGTCAACTCGCATCAGAAAACCCATTAGCAACGGCAGGTCTGGCGTTTGCTGCTGGTATGTTAGTTACAGCACTGTTTCGTCGTAAGTAATACTAATGCAAAACCAACACTCAACACCAAGTGAATCACAAGGGACAGATTCGCCATCATCGGCAAAACACGCCGATGACTGGCAAGATCATGTTGCTAAGCTTGCTGATTATGCAGCGCAGCTCAAGGATGATTATTACCAACAAGGAAAGTTAACGCATCAGCTGGCTACAGCTGAGTGGAAGTTGTCGTTAAGATCCTTAGCACTGATCACCATTCTACTAGGATGTTTTGCCAGTGGCTTGGTGTTACTGTGGGTGGGGTTTTTAGGTATTGTAGGCTTTGCCACCTTTGATCTGTTTAGCTCTATCTGGCTGAGCATTGCAGTAGTGATCAGCCTACAAATTTTATGCTTAGTTTGGCTGTGGCGAAATGCCGTTTATCTGAGCAAAAAAATTGGCTTTACTAAAACGCTAAATAGTCTAAGGCAGCTGCTTAAATTATAAGGCACACACTATTATGTTAATCAATTATTTGATCAACTCACCGAACGCTCGCGTGCAACAGCTAGATAAAGAAGTTGTTATGCGATCAGAGCTAAAACGTCAGCATCTTGCAGCTATAAAATACAGAGCAAAACGCTTTGCAGCAACAAAAGTGGGGCTCGCCAGTGCGTTTGCAGCTGGCGCTGTAGTTGAGTCTGCTAAAGGTGATGCTAACATGATAAAAAAATACACTTGGTTATTAAAGCTACTTGCTTAAAAGTCATTCGCGCATCGATTCATCACGACAATGAGCCAAAAAAACCATTTTGATAATCGCTAACAGCCTGGCGAATTTCAGCCTCGGTGGTCATTACAAAAGGTCCCATGTGCGCAATTGGCTGGTTAAGTGGATCGCCTGCTAAAATAAGAACCCCCGCCGCTTTCTTTGCCTGTAATGCAATGTCACTCAATGGTTCTAATATAAGCAACTTACCCGCATTAAACACGTCACCGGTCTGAGATATTAATGAGCCTGTATGAATATAAATCATCACTTTTTGCTGTTTTAAAGCCGGTAAATTAAGCCCTTCACCCGCAGGCAAAGCTACATCGGCTATAGCGCAATTAGCAGCTAAATTTTGTAAGCTTGCAGCCAATTGGTGTGATTCAAATTGCCATGTCCCTGCTAAGGCTTTAAGTGAAACACCTTGTTGATTAGTAAAACTCGGTGCTGGATGCTCTGTGGTATCTTGGTATTGAGGCTCACGCATTTTTTGAGCACTTGGCATATTGAGCCAAATTTGAAAGCCATGTAAGCCTTGTTCAGCATCGGCAAGGGGCATTTCACTGTGCATAACACCGCTACCGGTACTCATCCATTGTACGTCACCCGCACGAATCGCCTTTTTGTTACCCATTTGGTCTTGATGTTCAAACCCGCCTTTTAAAATATAGGTAAAGGTTTCAATACCCCTATGAGGATGAGGAGGAAAACCACCAATATAGTCACTCTCATCATCAGATTTAAGCTCATCTATCATTAAAAATGGATCTAAATATTTACCATCAAATCCTGGAATACGACGAATATTAACACCATCCCCATCTTGGGTAGCATAAGCAGTTAGTACTTTGGTTATTTTCATTTTTTGCCTAAAATAGGTTAAGTAAAAGTATAAAATATTAATTTATTATTACAACTAGACCCGAAAATTAATTAATAAATTTCAGTTATATACAATAAAAGTAAATTTAATATTTGCGATATAATTTTAGTACATTAAAGGTTATTTATAGTAGAATTATTGGCCATAGTTTCACCCCATACTTATTTGGATACGATTATTTTTACTGCATCATTAAAACATCAGCTTTATCGCCTACTTATGCTAATTTGCATGCCTGGGATCGCTGTGATCTTAATTACCTTATGGTTTAGTCGCGACGCAGCACTTAAAGAAAGTGAAAAAAAAGTAATGCATATTGCTGATCATTTAGTTTTACAGCAAAAAAATATTATCGATGACGTACAACGCCTGACCCTATTCTTAGCAAACAAGCACATAAATATTACCAAAATGTCGGTCAATTGCCCGCCTTACTTTTTAGACTTACAAACATTGTATAGCAACATTGCAAATGTGAGTGTTTATGATCGACAAGGCAATATTATGTGTGCAACCAATGGCAATAACCAAAATATAAATATTAGCGATCGTCAATACTTTCAACATGCCCTCACAACTAAAGCGCTTTCAATTGGCTCTTATCAAATTGGTAGAAGTATTAATGCGCCCAGTCTGAGTTTTGCTTCGCCAATATCAAATGAAAATGGCGAAATTACAGGTATGTTAGTTGCCGCAATTGCTTTGCAATGGTGGAATTCAGCGCTTAATAATTTAAATCTGCCCAATAATTCACGCGCAGTGATTACTGATTCTAACGGCCTAATTTTGGCTAATTTTCCTTTTTCAGCCGATCGATTAGGTAAAAAAATAACGAATGAAGACCTTGATCATAGCCAACAGGCCGGAATAATTTACAGAGGGAATGATGGAGCGAGCCGAATTTACAATCACACAACGCTTTATAAAGATACTAGCGGTAATCAACTATCAATTTATATTACTCAGCCAGTTGATAAAGCGATTGAGCAGATAGATATTAACTTTGTAAAAATGGTTTTAGGGTTTTTAATTACTATTCTTCTTTTAGCTGTATTGGTCAAACGACTAATCAATAAAAGTATTTTAAATCCGGTTAAAAGTTTAACGCAGGCGGTTAACCACTTAGCGGCCGGTAATATGCCTCATGACGATGAGCAGCCCAATAGTCCTGAGCTAAATAAACTTTACCATCGTTTTAAATACATGGCCGAAACTCGCTTAACGGCTGAAGCATGCCTTAAACATAAGCATGACGAGCTCAATAGCTTACTTAATGCATTACCCGATGCTTTTTTACGCGTAGATGCCAATGGCAATATTCTTGATACCGGTGGACATATTAAATCGTTAAATTATAGCCATTCAACACCCCCTAAAAAATTATCGTGTTTATTCTCTGATGCTAATTTAAAACAAGTGCAAGGGTACTTAATACCCCTGAACGCCCCTGTCACTGTTGAGCTTGAACAAAAACAAGACAATCAGTTTTATGAAGCTAAAATTAGCCCAATGAAAAAAGCCGATGAGTTTATTATCGTTATTAGTAACATCACGCAACGAAAGCAAAATCAAGAATCGTTGCATTTAGCGTCATTAGTTTACAACAACAGCAGTGAAGGCATGGCAATCACGGATGAAAATGGGGTTATTTATGATGTGAACCCTGCGTTTTGTGAAACAACTTTGTATTCTCGAAGAGAAGCTCTCAATCAAACTATTAGTATTTTATCATCGGGTAAACACGATAAGCAGTTTTATAATTACATGTGGCAATCGCTCAATAAAACAGGGCGTTGGCAAGGTGAAATAACCAATCGTCGTAAAAATGGCGAGCTGTATGTTGAATGGTTAACCATCGATACTATTTACGATAAAAATAAAGCCCCGATTAGTCGTATTGCTATTTTTACCGACCTAACCGAGAAAAAACAAGCAGATGAATTAATTTGGCGACAAGCGCATTTTGATCATTTAACCGACTTGCCTAATCGATTAGAGCTAAAAGAGCGATTAAACCAACGATTCGAAAACCTGTTCAGTGAAGATCAAAAACTGGTCATTATGCTATTAGATATTGATCATTTTAAAGATATTAACGACACATTGGGCCACCATTTCGGCGATAGATTACTTAAGTTAGTATCTGAGCGAATTGTACAAACGGCCAAAGAGGCTGACTTTGTAGCACGAATTGGCGGAGACGAGTTTGTTGTTGTGTTTAGTGATTTACATGGCAGCGAAAACATCGAGCAAATGGCAAAATCACTTTTGCTTAGCCTTGCCTCCACTATTTTTATTGAAGATGAAAAAGTGTATATCAGTGCCAGTATTGGTATTGCCTGCGCGCCAGATGATGGCCAAAATCCAGAGCAATTACTTAAAGCCGCTGACCAAGCTATGTATAAAGCAAAAAATAGCGGTCGCAATGGCTTTGAATTTTTCTCACATGATATGCGTAAAGATGCAAACGCAAGAATGCAACTACTCAAAGAGCTTCGCTCAGCTATAGAGCTAGAACAGTTTGAATTGTATTACCAGCCTATCGTATCGCTTGATGATTTACACATTCACAAAGCTGAGGGGCTTATTCGTTGGCAACACCCAGAAAAAGGCCTGATCAGCCCTGCTGACTTTATTCCTCTTGCTGAAGAAACCAGACAAATAAATGCGCTGGGTCAATTTGTATTTGCTGAGGCACTACAAACACTTAATGATATTAAAAAACACATTCAAGATGAATTTCAAATAAGCATTAACGTTTCACCAGTGCAATTGGCAACCGTCGATAGCGGCATAGACGAATGGTACGATATGCTAGCAAAGGCAAATATACCAGCCTCAGCGATTGTGGCCGAAATTACTGAAGGCTTAATGGTTAATCCTGAAGAGCTGACCCAAAGCCGCCTAAAAGCCTTGGTTAAATCAGGGATGCAATTGGCCCTTGATGACTTTGGCACCGGTTACTCATCGCTTGCTTACTTGCAAGAAATGGATACCGACTACCTAAAAATAGATAAACGCTTTGTTGATAATATTCAAAAAGGCAGTCAAGAGCTGGCTTTGTGTGAAGCAATTATCATGATGGCTCATCAGCTTGGTTTAAAAGTGATTGCCGAAGGCATAGAAACAAAATTACAAATGGATTTATTATTTGAGGCCGGTTGTGATTATGGTCAAGGCTATTTGTTTTCAAAGCCGCTGCACAAAGCCTCGTTTATGCAGCTGATAACAACAAATCAAGCAATTAGTTTAAAATAAAAGTCATTTAGCCCTAATACTGGTTATTTTGTGTCGAGGTGGTCTGCTACATACGCACCTCGCTGCCCTCTTTTTTTATCTGGTCCAATGGTGCTGTCTTGAGCAGTTTGCTGCTCTAACGCTGCATTGATTGTGGCTCCTAAAATAATGATATAAGCGCTAATAAATAGCCACATAAGCATAATAACCACCCCACCTAAAGAGCCATATGTTTCGTTATAACTAGCAAAATGAGATACATAAAATGAAAAGCCAAAAGATGCCACAATCCATAATACGGTGGCGGTGAATGAGCCCACGGTAACCCAGCGCCATTTAGCTGCTTTTCTGTGAGGCGCATAACGGTATAAAATTAATAATGCAAAGTTAAAGGTTAGTGCCAGTAATGGCCATGAGATAAGCATGATTAAAAAATCAATACTCTCTTTTATTCCTAACAGGTTAAGCGCTAGCGGTAATATACCTATAATTACCAGTGCTATTACAGCCACCACAATTGCACCTACTGAAAATAATAAACGTACAAGTTGCGCCTTAAAAAATGAACGCTTTTCGTATTCGTGATAACTAATATTACATGCTGTGATCAACGCTTGGCTGCCCTTAGAGCTACTCCAAATAGTGAGCAGTAAAGTAGCCAGCGCACTAAGGCTTAAACTAGTTTGTGACTTTTGCGCAAGACTTGAAACTTGAGATAAAATAATTTCTTGAGTGCTTTGTGGTAATAACGCCATAAACTGACTTAAATACACACTAATATCATTCGGTGATGCAAAATAAGCATACACAGACACCAATGCCGCAATGGCGGGAAAAATAGCCAGTAACGCATAAAATGCCACGCCAGCCGCCACTAAAGATAAATTATCACGGCTCATTTGTTTTACTATTCGCCTTATAATATCCCACCAGCCACTCAGAGGGATATGGTTAGGCTGCTTGGCTCTTTGGCCACGCTTAAAGTCACTCATAGTTAACTCCCTTTTCCTAATTAATTAGCAAAATGTTTGCCAAAAAAATACTGCTTGGTATTAGACTTGCTGCTATTGTTTAACACAGACCCTAATTACTTCGACCTAACACGGATGACCTCTATGCTCAATGCTTTAATTGCAACACTCGCTAATAACACATCAATTCCAGCAATCGACACCGTTAAACCAAACTCTATTTCTTGGAGCTTTTTAAAAGATCAAAGCGTGCAATTACTACACACATTCATGCAATTACTGCCCACTTTATTATTAGGGATTGTTATTTTGGTGATTAGTTATTTAATTGCCACACCATTATCACGCTTGTTAATAAAGCCTGTTACTTACATGACCAAGAGTAAATTAGTACATCTAGTTGCTAGGCGAGGTATTAGCACCTTAATTATTTTACTCGGGTTTTATCTATTTTTACGCTTGGCAGGACTCACCGAATTCGCGGTCGCAATTATGAGTGGCACCGGATTAATTGGGCTTATTTTAGGCTTTGCCTTTCGGGATATTGCTGAGAACTTTATTGCCAGTTTACTTTTGAGTGTACAGCGTCCATTTAAAATAGATGATGTAATAGAAGTTGATGGCAGAATTGGTATTGTTAAAAAAGTAACTGCGCGGGCAACCACTTTAGTTGACTACGATGGTAATCATATTCAAATACCCAATGCGACTGTGTATAAAAATACCATTAAAAACTTAACCGCTAATCCAAAAATGCGCGGTCATTTTTCAATCGGTATTGGCTACGATAATGATATTCGCGACGCACAAAGTCTGGCAATTAGTATGATATCACAGCAAACCTCTGTGCTTAGCGATCCACCTCCCCAAGTATTGATTGATAACTTAGGCTCCGCCACTATTAACTTTACCGTTTACTTTTGGGTCAACGGCGAACAATACAGCACGGTAAAAGTAGCCTCACAGCTTATGCGAGAGTTAATCAATAATTTTACGCAACATAATATAAGCATGCCAGACAATGCCAGAGAGCGTATATTGCTCAATAGCCAAGGTGAAGATATTTATCCCATAACAAGCGAAGCTAAAACAGAGACAACTGAAGAAATTAACGAGCAATCACATATTCAAAAACATAAAACCACAGAGCATGAACACAGTATTGATGATGTAAGTAGTGATACGGATGATATTCGCGAGCAAGCCGATGAATCACGCGACCCAGAGCAAGGTAAAAATATTATATAGAGAGGTTCGAGGTTCGAGGTTCGAGGTTCGAGGTTCGAGGTTCGAGGTTCGAGGTTCGAGGTTCGAGGTTCGAGGTTCGAGGTTCGAGGTTCGAGGTTCGAGGTTCGAGGTTCGAGGTATTTAAAAACCTTGCGGTTAACATTGCAAGGTTTTTATATCCGTAGCAGCGGGTTCATCCCACGTCGTTATTAGGTTTTAGGTATTAAGCCCGTCACCCGTCACCCGTCACCCATGAACTTAAACCAAACCTGCGAGGCATAAAGCCCCGCTTTAAAAATCATTTTGAACCACAGAGTACACCGAGACGCTTCGCCTACACAGATAAGATAAAGAAAATAAACCATGTCTTTAATCATTTCCTCTGTGTGCTCTGCACCCTCTGTGATAAATAGAATCACTAAAAGACGCGACATAAAGTCGCTGCTACATTTGCGCGGCATAAAGCCCCGCCTTGTATCTCTCTGTAATAGATGATTAGCTATCATTTATTACATCGGAAGTTAGTGAGCTTGTAGCCCCGCCCAGTACTTGATACTGAGCCGTAGATTAAGCCCTAGCTTCCAATTCTCAACAAACTGAATGGTATCCAAGCACTCTTAGATTAAGTTGATGCTGTATGTACAAGGGGAGTAAGTAGAGATGATGTTTATTGGTTTTGATATCAGTAAAGATAAAGTTGATTTATGTTGGCTGAGAGATCCAATCACTAATAAAAAGAAAACAAAAGTATTTAAAAATAACCACCTAGCTTTCAAGGAAATTAAGCAGTGGCTTTTAAGTACAACCAAAACTATAGCTGAGGAAATCGTTATCACGGTAGAGCCAACCGGTGTTTACCATGAGCCGTTAATGTACTTTTTATACCAGCAAGGATTCAATATTATTCTCGCTAACCCTAGCAAAGCAAAAAAATATGCTGAGGCTCTAAATGTTGTTCATAAAACAGATAGGTCAGATGCGATAATGCTTGCAAGCTACGGTTATGCTAAGCAATCAACCGTTAACTTCTGGCAACCTGAAGCAAAGGAAATTAGAGAGCTTAAATCCTTACTGCGTCGACTTGATGCATTGGAGTCCAATAAACAACGAGAGCAGAATCGATTAGAAGCAAGTGAGTTTAATGCGACATCTGAGCGAGTCACTCAATCATTAAAAGAAACGATTAACTTTCTAGATGATGAGATAAAAAAACTTAAGTCAGATATTGATAGTCACATAAATAGCTTTCCTGACTTAAAGAAGAATAGAACGTTACTAGAAACAATCCCCGGTATTGGGCCTGTTATGTCTCGGGAGCTGACGTATATATTCGCCGCTAAAAATTTCAGCAGAGCTAAGCAAGCTGCTGCCTACTGTGGCTTAATACCGCGGCTGCATGAGTCTGGGAAAATGAAGGGCCGTACAACTATGAGCAAGCTAGGGCCCTCAAAAATAAGAAGTAAACTTTATATGGCAGCAGTAGTCGCTGGGCAGTGGAATTATAAGATACAACAGCAAAAAATAGCCTTGCTGAATAATGGCAAAACGTCGATGCAAATCATTGGCGCCAATATGCGTAAACTCATTCATATATGTTTTGGTGTAATAAAAAATCAAGAAGCGTTTAAGCTCCAAGAAAGTTAAATACGATCTTGAAGCCTATAAAGAGAGATGGTATCTACGTTCAATAAAAACACCGTGCTCAGGCCTGCTCTTCACTTTTGATCAGACGCGGGGTAAACCCGCTGCTACACCAATCAACCTTAACCCGCCTCTCGCAGCCCATCGCCCGCTGCCGTGAACCCAAACACCGTGCTTGGCTTAATCTCTACCTAGAACCTTGAACCTAGAACCTTGAACCTAGAACCTAGAACCTTGAACCTTGAACCTTTATCTTTAACCAAACGCGGGGTAAACCCGCTGCTACACCAGTCAACCTTAACCCGCTTCTCGCAACCCGTCACCCGCTTCTCGCAGCCCGTCACCCGCCGCTCGCTGACGGCTGACGGCTGACGGCTGACGGCATATTCCAAACACAAAAAAGCCCGCAGCGTTAACTGCGAGCTTTTTTATTGAATGAGTGAGTCAGCCGGTAAGCCGGGTTCTGTCCTTTCCGAAGAAAGTGATAATCATTCGTCTAGGCCATAAATCGCTCTATGGCTCAAGCAACCTACCCGGTTCCAACGTGGGCCACGCCATAAGGAACCCTATTTGGTCTTGCTCCGAGTGGAGTTTACCTTGCAACCGACTATTACTAGCGGCCCGGTGCGCTCTTACCGCACCCTTTCACCCTTACCAATCCGAAGATTGGCGGTCTTCTCTCTGCTGCACTTGTCGTGGGCTCACGCCCCCCAGCCGTTAACTGGCACTCTGCCCTGTGGAGCCCGGACTTTCCTCCCCCTGCGCATTTTCGTTGCAGGCAGCGATTATCTTGGCTAACTCGGCGCGCAGTATACATGAGAGCACCACACTACGCAGTAAACATTTACTGTTTTTCTTCAATAATTGTTTTATAAAGCGCGTTTTTCTTCATACCAAAGTAATCGGCCACCACGCCACAGGCTTTTTTCATTGGCATTTCGTTTTCAAGTAGCGCTAACATTTTACGGGCTTCAGGCGGAATATCGTCAACTACCTTAGGTTTACCCGGCAGCATGAGCACTATTTCACCGCGCTGTTTAGTAGGATCGTCAGTTAAAAACTGCTTTAACTCAGCTACGGTGCCATTAAAAAAGGTTTCAAATGTTTTAGTGAGCTCTTTGGCAAATACCACTTGCTGCTCACTACCTAGCGCTGCTTCTAAATCGTCAAGGCTTGCCATAATACGGTGGGTACTTTCATACATAATGCTGGTGATGCTTGAGTTAACTGCATCTATAAAAAAGTCTTGGCGTGCTTTACTTTTAGCGGGCGTAAAACCAATAAACTGAAAACGGTCGGTTGGCAGCCCTGAACAACATACCGCAGTAATTGCAGCGCATGCACCTGGTACAGGTGTTACAAGTGCGCCCTGCTCACGGCATAAATTAACAACCGCATAACCAGGGTCGCTTATAAGCGGCGTGCCGGCATCGGATACTAATGCAATATTTAACCCTTGATTAAGTTGATCGATAATTTGCTGCGCTTTTTGCTTTTCATTATGGTCATGTAACGCAAAGGTTTTAGCCTTAATACCAAAGTGGCTGAGTAGCTTGCCAGTATGGCGAGTGTCTTCAGCAGCGATTAAGTCAACCTGCGATAATGTCGCGATTGCACGCTGACTTAAGTCGTCATAATTGCCGATTGGGGTGGCAACAACGTAAAGAGTGCCAATTTTCTGTGAATTCTCCTCATTTAACATTGAGGTCTCCTGCGTCAGTCAGTAATATAAGCAAATCGCGTTAACGTATGGGAAATCATTGTGCGACTTAAACTAGTTAGTCTATTAATTATATTGTCAGGGTTATCGGCGTGTAGCACAACCGAAAAACCAACTAAAACCAGCGATAACTTAAATAGCAGTGCCAATACGCTGAAAAATGAATCACTGAACGCGCAATCGATTTATCAATTAGCGCAAAACCGTTTTGGTGCAGATAAAATTCAACTGCTTTATAGTGCCCGTGATAGCGCCATTACTGAAGAAAACTGGCCGCTACTCGAAACAATATGTAGCGAACTTGCACTTACTGCCAGTGTTGATCAAATTCAAAACCGTTTATATATTGCCTTTGCACAAAAAGAGCAGAATAAAAATCAGCAAGCACTTGAAGTATTAAACTCACTTGAGGGACAACTCAAGCAACCCGAACATTTTGCCTGGCACCAATTTTTAACTGCCAGCATTTTTGCTTCTCAAAACTTGCCAAAACGTGCTGCACCCTATTTTTTTGCGGCGTCAGAATCTGCAACTAAAAACACTATTTCAATTCCTCAGCTTAGTGATGCACTTTGGAAAAATTTAAAGCAACTCTCATCTTACGCATTAGAACGATTTAACCGTGGTTCTGTTATTCAACAAGGTTGGGTTAACTTAGCTTTGTATCATCAAGTTTACGCCAACAGCTCGGTTGATTTAGACCAAGCCATTAATAATTGGCGCCGCCGTTACCTTGGGCATCCTGGTAACAATGTACTGCCAAAACAAGAAACGTATGCTAATGAATTAGCGCCAATTAATATTGAGCGTTTGGTTGTTTTACTGCCTCAGTCAGGTGCTAATAAGCGCCTTGGGGATGCCTTAAAAGCCGGTATATTGGCAGCGCTTGATAAAAAAGAGATCAACGAAACACTGTTTATAGATGAAAACACTGAAACAGAAGCGTTGAGCGCACAAATTTCTCAGTTACAGCCTGACTTTGTTATTGGCCCACTATTAAAAGCCAATATAGATAAGCTCGCTAATACCAATACATTACTCGATATACCCACCTTACATTTAAATACCTTTGATGGCGAAAGAACCTCGCTGCAACATTACTTTTTTGCGCTTAATCCTGAACATGAAGTACAGCAAACGCTAGAGCACTTTTTAGCACAGGGTTATCAAAAGCCGATGTTGTTAGCGCCAAATAATACCAATGGCCAGCGCTTAGTTGACTACTTTAATCTGCAATGGCAACGCTATAGTGAAACAACCACGCAAGTTGGTTTTTATAACGATAACAAAGATATGCCCAATACCATTACTAGCTTGTTAGAAGTTGATAAGTCAAAAGAACGTATTAAATCGGTTAAAGCACTTTTTAATAAAGAAGTTGAAAGCGAAACACGCTCACGTGGCGATATTGATGCCATTTACATACTCGGCGACGCCATTGAAACCCGATTAATTAAGCCTTACCTTGATGTTAATGTGAGTACCTTTGCCGATAGAATTCCTATTTACGCCAGCTCTAAAAGCCACAGTAAGCAAATAGATACCACTGACAAAGGTGATTTAGACGGACTCTACTTTACTGAACTGCCTTGGATGTTAGACTCACAAATTAAGCAACATAATCTGCGTCAGCAATACAATGATTTATGGCCTGAACAAGCCGATATAAGCCAACGTTTATTTGCGATGGCTTATGATTCCGTCACCATGCTTAACGATATTAGACAATTGAGTGTTACACCCGATAAATACTTTTCAGGGTTGAGCGGTAAATTGTCGATTAATAGTGCCGGTGATATTGAACGTTCACTGCAATGGGCTCAGTACAGCAACCGCCGAATAAAACCGGTGGAGTTAAAAACACAACGCCCTGTACCGCTATTTATGCAATCAGCTAACGATGGCATAACCATAATTAACTAAGGGGTCGACATGTCGTGGTTTAAACAGCTGTGGCAAAATAGTCGTGAAAAAGGCCAGTATTATGAGCGCCAAGCGCAAAAGTATTTAGAAGCACAAGGCTTAAAAGCCATTGAGCGTAATTATTACTGCCCCTATGGCGAACTTGATGTCATTATGAAAGACGGTCACACCTTAGTGTTTGTTGAGGTTAAGTTTCGTAAAAATAATATAAAAGGCGGCGCTAATTATGCTTTAAGCCCGCAAAAGCAAGCAAAATTAAGACGAACTATTTATCATTACCTCGCGGCTAAAAATTTAAAAAATCAGCCATTACGTATTGATTATGTTGCTATAACAGGCGAGCCATCACTACACATAAACTGGCTAAAAAACGTATTTTAATACCGAGCACATACAAATGAGTGAGCAATTATTACAACAGCTAAATTGCAAAATGCGTAGTTAAAAATTAACAAGCTGCTTCTAAAAAATAATCATCCTTAATAAAGCGGGTGTGAGCTCACACAGAATTAGATATTAATTGTTGGTAATCCATGCAAGACACAATAAAAGAAATTTTTAAAGAAAGTATTCAAGTTCAAATTGCAGCAGGTGAAGTACTTCCTAGCGCATTGGAGTCAGCGGCATTCACCATTGCACAAAGCCTGATCAATGGTAATAAATTGATATGCTGCGGTACTGCAAATTGCCACATGTTGGCGCAACACATGGCAGGCGTACTGGTAAATTTTTACGAAACAGAACGCCCTTGCTTACCTGCAATCGCTCTCTCGCAAGAAAATATTAACCTAGGTCAAGGCAATCAAATAGATGACCACGATACCTTTGCGCGCCAAGTACGTGCCTTTGCTCAGCAAGGTGACTTATTATTGGTACTTGCCATTAATGGTAATGAAAAACACATAATTTCTGCTGTAGAAGCGGCACTAACCAAAGATATGAAGGTCATAGTAATGGTAGGTGATGATGGCGGTGAACTCGTTGGCCTGCTTGGCCATAACGATGTAGAAATTCGTACGCCGTCTAAGCGCCCGAGTCGCATTATTGAATCGCATTTAGTGAACCTTCACTGTTTAAGTGAATTGGTAGATTTAACCCTTTTCCCGCAGGACGAAAATTATGTTTAAACGCTCCCTGATTATTTTAGGCACCGTTGTGTTATTACAAGGTTGTGCTGCTGCTGTAGTGGCCGGTACAGCCAGTGCTGTTACTGCAGCAAACGATAGACGAACCATTGGCTCGCAAATAGACGACAACAACATTGAAATAAAAGCCAGCATTGCTATTAGCGAAGATGAACGCCTTAATAAGTTTGCTCATATCAGCGTTATAAGCGTAAATGGCGTGGTTTTAATGGTAGGGCAAGTTCCTAACCAAGAAATGAAAAACCAAGCGTTTAAAGCCATTGAGAACCTATCTGGTATTCGCAAAATTCACAACCAGCTACGCATTGGCTCTAATATTGGTATTACCACGCAAACACACGACTCATGGTTAACCTCAAAAGTAAAAGCGCAGCTTTTAGCGGCTGAAAACATCAGCAGTAATAATATAAAAGTAGTGACTGAAAATGCCGAAGTATACTTAATGGGGCTAGTATCTGACGCTGAAGCAAACCAAGCTGTAAATATAGCTCGCAACATCTCTGGCGTAGAGCGGGTAGTTAAAGTGTTTGAGTATTTGTAAAAGTCTCAGGTTCGAGGTTCGAGGTTCGAGGTTCGAGGTTCGAGGTTCGAGGTTCGAGGTTCGAGGTTCGAGGTTCGAGGTTCGAGAAATTTAAAAACCTTGCGGTTAATATCGCAAGGTTTTTTTATACCTGTAGCAGCGGGTTCACCCCGCGTCGTTATTAGGTTTTAGTATTAAGCCCGTCACCCGTCACCCGTCGCCCGCTGCCGTGAACCCAAACACCGTGCTTGGCTTAATCTCTACCTAAAACCTAGAACCTAGCACCTTTGCCTTTAACCAGATGCGGGATAAACCCGCTGCTACACCAGTCAACCTTAACCCGCTTCTCGCAGCCCGTCGCCCGCTGCCGTGAACCCAAACACCGTGCTTGGCTTAATCTCTACCTAATACCTAATACCTAGAACCTAGCACCTAGAACCTAGAACCTTTGTCTTTAACCAGACGCGGAATAAATCCGCTGCTACACCAGCCAATCTTAACCCGCTTCTCGCCGCCCGTCACCCGCTGCCGTGAACCCAAACACCGTGCTTGGCTTAATCTCTACCTAATACCTAATACCTCGAACCTAGAACCTTTGTCTTTAACCAGACGCGGGATAAACCCGCTGCTACACCAGTCAACCTTAACCCGCTTCTCGCAGCCCGTCGCCCGTTTCCGTGAACCCAAACACCGTGCTTGGCTTAATCTCTACCTTATATCTAGAACCTTTGTCTTTAACCAGACGCGGGATAAACCCGCTGCTACACCAGTCAATCTTAACCCGCTTCTCGCAGCCCGTCGCCCGTGAACTTTCACCTTTCACCTTTCACCTTTCACCTTTCGCCTTTAGCCTAATATTTTCATACAGACATAAAAAAACCGCTTCTTAAGCGGTTTTTTTCTAACATTTACGGGCTATTTTATAACGCGTAAATGAGAGCCTTTTTTCTTTTCAGGCTTGGGAGCTGGCGTTTCATCAACTAGTTCAGGTGATGAATCGACACTTTCAAGCTCTGGAGCAAAATCGTCTTCGTCCTCTAAAAACTCATCTGCAGTAAAGACTGTGCCTTCGCCATTTTCACGTGCATATATTGCAAGTACAGCCCCTAAAGGCACGTACACTTGCATTGGCTGGCCGCCAAAGCGCGCGTTAAAGCTAAGCTGAGTATTATCTAACGAAAACTGCGTAACCGCCGAAGGGCTTATGTTCAATACAATTTGGCCATCTTGAACAAACTGTGTTGGCACTTGCACTGCAGGAAAGTCAGCATTAACCACTAAGTGTGGCGTGCATTCGTTATCAACAATCCAATCAAAAAAAGCGCGTAGTAAATAAGGACGATTAGAAGTCATTATAAACGGATCTCACGCTCTGCTTCAGTTAAAGAAGCTTGGAACGATTCACGTTCAAATAAACGGATCATATACTCTTTAAGTTCTTTAGAGCCTGCACCATTAAGCTCAATACCAAACTCTGGTAAACGCCATAACAGTGGAGCTAAGTAGCAATCAACTAAGCTAAACTCTTCACTCATAAAGTAAGGCGCTTCACTAAAGATGGGTGCTATTGCAAGTAATGCTTCGGTAAGCTCTTTACGCGCTTGCGCGGCATCAGAAGTGTTGTTAATGATTTTTTCAGCTAGGCTGTACCAATCAGTATCAATACGGTGCATCATTAATCGACTACGACCACGCATGACCGGATATACAGGCATTAGTGGAGGATGAGGAAAACGTTCATCAAGGTATTCCATGATGATGTTTGCCTGATATAAACCAAGCTCACGGTCAATCAGTGTTGGCACTGTGCCGTAAGGGTTAATTTCGTGAAGTGCTTCTGGCAGGTTATCCTTTTCAGCCATATGAATATCTACACTTACACCTTTTTCAGCAAGTACAATGCGTACTTGGTGGCTATACATACAGTTAGCACCAGAAAAAAGGGTCATTACAGGGCGCTTATTGGCAGCTACGGCCATGCCTACCTCCATTAAATAACTAAAACAGCAATAGGGGCTTAAGCCCCTATTGCAAAATTACCTTTAAATATGTTCAAACTTAATGAACATCTCTCCAGTATTCTTTCTTAAGCATAAATGCCAAGATAAATAGAATCACTAAGAATCCAAGTACCTTAATACCTAGCGCTTCCGACTCGAGACGTGTAGGTTCGCCTACATACTCTAGGAAATTCGTTAAATCACGAACTGCTTGGTCATATTCATCTACACTTAATTCGCCCGTACCATCTGTTTTTGTACCAGTAATATGAGTGGTTGTTACACCATCTACTGTTACTTCTTCAGTAACTGCAGTAGGAACACCTTGCAACTCTTGAAGAACATGTGGCATACCCACCGATGGGAATAACGTATTATTTACGCCAAACGGACGAGATTCATCTTTGTAAAACGATTTTAAATAGGTGTAAATCCAATCACTGCCACGCACACGCGCAACATTTGTTAGATCCGGCGGAGCCGCACCAAACCATTTTGCAGCATCTTCTTTAGCCATAGCATTATTGATATGACTACCTACTTTTGAACCATCAAAAATAAGTTGCTCTTGACCAATCTCTGTTGGAATACCAATATCGCGGAAAGTACGTTCATAACGTTGATACTGCATTTGGTGACAACCAAGACAGTAATTCATGAACAACTTTGCGCCACGTTGCAAAGAAGGTTGATCAGATATATCGTTACCCGCTTCCATTAGAGGAACTGACGGGCCTGCAGCCATTGCAGGTAACACGTTTACTGATAAAGCAAATAAACCTATTAGTAGCTTTTTCATCATTTCGTTAACCTCTCAGGCAATGGCTTAGTTTTTTCATTCTTACTGTAAACGAATAACAGTACGAAGAACATAAAGTAAGTCACAGTACAGATTTGCGATACAAGCGTTTTAAAATCAGTTTGTGGTGTAGCACCAACCCAACCTAAAAGAACGAAAGTAACAACAAAACCTGCAATGTTCCATTTGTGGAAACCACAACGGTAACGAACTGAACGAACCGAACCACGGTCAATCCAAGGTAATAATGCTAATACAACAATTGATGCACCCATTGCAGCAACACCCATTAGCTTGTCAGGGATTGCACGTAAGATTGCATAAAACGGCGTAAAGTACCAAACAGGGAAAATATGCGCTGGTGTTTTAAGTGGGTTTGCCGGTTCAAAGTTTGGCGCTTCTAGGAAGAAACCACCCATTGCAGGCATAAAGAACACCACCCAACAGAACAAGATTAAGAAGCCAACCACACCCACAATATCTTTTACTGTGTAATAAGGGTGGAACGGAATCGCATCAATAATGTCTTTTTTATCTGTGTAGTATTCATGGAACTTAAATTTAGGCTTGTCTTCTTCAGCCACGGTTCCTTTTTTACGTTTGTTATCAATACCGTCAGGGTTGTTAGAACCCACTTCGTGCAATGCAACAATGTGTAAAAATACTAAGATAACAATAACCAGTGGTAATGCTATTACGTGTAATGCAAAGAAGCGGTTAAGCGTTGCACCTGAAATTACATAGTCACCACGAATCCACAGTGTTAAATCATCACCAATTACCGGAATAGCGCCGAACAGTGAAATGATTACCTGTGCACCCCAAAACGACATTTGACCCCATGGTAATAAGTAACCCATGAACGCTTCAGCCATTAGGGCTAGGAAAATAAACATACCGAATAACCACAGTAATTCACGTGGTTTTTGGTAAGAACCGTAGATCATGCCACGGAACATGTGCATGTAAACAACGATGAAGAACGCAGATGCACCCGTTGAATGCAAATAACGTAATAACCAACCGTACTCTACATCACGCATGATGTATTCTACTGATGCAAACGCACCTTCAGCAGATGGTACATAGTTCATAGTTAACCAAATACCGGTAAGGATTTGGTTAACTAGTACTAACATAGCGAGTGAGCCAAAGAAGTACCAGAAGTTAAAGTTTTTTGGTGCTGGATACTGTGCAATGTGCATGTTCCAAACACGTGTCATTGGGATACGGTCGTCTATCCACTCAACAATTTTTCCAAACATTAGGCCACCCCTTGTTCTTCGCCCACTAAAATAGTGGTCTCATCAAGAAAAGTATATGGTGGAACTTCTAAATTTAATGGTGCAGGTACCGATTGAAATACACGGCCGGCCATATCAAACTTAGAACCGTGACATGGACAGTAAAAACCGTCATCAGTCCCTTCCACTTTCTCACCAAAGCCACCTTGTAAAAAGCTAGGTGAACAACCCAAATGCGTACAAATACCTACAGCGACAAAAATCTCTGGGCGTAATGAACGGAAATCATTGGTTGATGATTCTAATTGTTGTGGCTCTTGCGATTGCGGATCACGAAGTTGACCTTCATGTTCTTTCATCTGCTCAAGCATTTTTGGGGTCCGTGATACAACCCATACAGGTTTACCACGCCACTCGACACGTATTAATTGTCCTGGCTCAAGTTTGCTGATATCTACTTCTACAGGCGCACCCGCAGATTTAGCTCGCTCACTTGGATTCCAAGACGCAATAAAAGGAACAGCAGCCCCAGCCGCACCAACACCACCAACAACAGAGGTAGCTATGGTTAAAAAGCGACGTCGGCCATTGTCTACAGGCGCATTGCTCATCCACTTATCTCCACTATGATTCTCAACACTTGCTATATTGAGAACATCAGTTACAGCAGGTTAATTTTTCGAATTTTAAAAGAGAAACGATCATAATTAAAACCCTTGTTTAAAACAAGGTTATTCACAGCCTCCTGCTCGAATAATCCTGACTTGCTCAAATAGTTGATTAAGTAAGCTCGAGTATGAAACCAAATGACTATAGTATCGCTTCCGTAAAAACAATTTGTAAACAAGTACAATCTCACCAACTAAGTACAGTAACCACTGAATTTGGCGACATTAAACTCATTCACTTTATTTGCCCGCCAATTGTAGCAAAAAAATTCACCAATTAACTGATGGATTTAAACTAATTGCGATAATTATTTAACTTTTTTTGCGTTAGTCGGTCATTTTCAAGCTTTCGCTCAATAAATACGCATACTTTGCCGATTCTGATCAAGCTAATATCGACATTAGTCGTAAGGGGAAAAGGTTCGGGGTTCGGGGTTCGGGGTTCGGGGTTCGGGGTTCGGGGTTCGGGGTTCGGGGTTCGGGGTTCGGGGTTATCATGCATTTTTAATCATAGAAATCAATTTACCAAGCATTTTCCCAATACTCTCACACTCATTTAAAGCGTATTCTGTTTGTTCATAATTAATGTGACCTAACTCAAAAGCAATCATTAGCTGAGTTTTTAATTCACCGACAGACCCTTTAGCCACAGAAAGAAAATAAGCTCTTTCTTTATCAGAGTAACGCTCATAACCCTCTGCAATATTGCTAGGCACTGAAACTGCGCTTCGACACATTTGATCTTTTAAGCCGAAATCCCTCAAAGCAGCAAAGGTTTGGTATACAAACAAACTTAATGAGAAAGACTTTTTCCATACATCTAAACTTTCATACCTCACAACCACTCCTTAGCCTTAATCCCGCATTCATCATAAATTATAGTAAACATATAATTTAACGCACGGAACTTAATCTCTTTCGCAGCTCGGTTCTCGTAGCCCGTTACTCGAAACTCATTATCTAAAAACAAAAAACCCAGCATAAGCTGGGTTTTTGAATTCTTGATAACGTAAAAATTAACGTTTTGAGAACTGTGGACGCTTACGCGCTTTCTTAAGACCCACTTTCTTACGTTCAACTTTACGTGCATCACGAGTAACGAAACCTGCTTTACGAAGTTGTGGACGTAGTGACTCGTCAAACTCCATAAGTGCACGAGTGATACCGTGACGGATAGCACCAGCTTGACCAGTAGTACCACCACCGGCAACGGTGATGTGTAAGTCAAACTTTTCAGTCATGTCTACAAGCTCAAGAGCTTGACGAACAACCATGCGTGCTGTTTCGCGACCAAAGTACTCTTCTAAAGAGCGCTTGTTGATTACGATGTTACCAGTGCCTGGGCGTAAGAATACGCGAGCACTTGAACTTTTACGACGACCTGTACCGTAGTATTGATTTGCCATGATAGTGCTCCTTAAATGTCTAGAACCTGAGGCTGTTGTGCAGCATGATTGTGCTCAGTACCCGCGTAAACTTTAAGTTTACGGTACATAGCGCGGCCTAAAGGACCACGTGGCAACATGCCTTTAACAGCTTTTTCGATGATCATTTCAGGCTTTGCAGCTTGAAGTTTATCAAAAGTAGTAGACTTAAGACCACCTGGGAAACCAGAGTGAGCATAGTACACTTTGTCTTTGAATTTGTTACCAGTAACAGTAACTTTCTCAGCGTTAATAACGATGATGTAATCACCAGTATCTACGTGCGGTGTGTACTCAGCTTTATGCTTACCGCGTAGGCGATGAGCGATTTCAGTAGCGATGCGACCTAAAGTTTTACCTTCAGCGTCAACTACGTACCAGTCACGTTTTACTGTTTCTGGTTTAGCAACAAACGTTTTCATTTATAAAAATCCAATGTTTTTCAATTAAAACCACAGGTAGTTATGTTTAACTACCGCTCTAAGTTTGCTACAACCCCTTCGAGTTTTAGACTTTTGCGCCGCTCACAAGTGGCTAAACTATATGAGGACATAGAACGCAACGTGGCAGACGCGGGAGTATACCAGCACTTAAATCACATTGCTACCGGCCGGTTGTTTTTTCCTCAAGAAAAGTTTGGGTTCGGGGTTCGGGGTTCGGGGTTCGGGGTTCGGGGTTCGGGGTTCGGGGTTCGGGGTTCGGGGTATTTAAAAACCTTGCGGTTAACATCGCAAGGTTTTTTTATACCTGTAGCAGCGGGTTCACCCCGCGTCAGTATTTGGCTCAAGGTGTTAGGGCCCGTTGCCCGTTGCCCGTTGCCCGTGAACTTTAACCTTTAACCTTTAACCTTTAACCTTTAACCTTTAACCTTTAACCTTTAACCTTTAACCTTTAACCTTTAACCTTTAACCTTTAACCTTTAACCTTTAACCTTTAACCTTTAACCTTTAACCTTTAACCTTTATTATTTCTGACACACCTCACAAAAAATGGTGCTGCGTTGACCTAGGCGAATTTCGGTTAGTTCGCTCTCGCAATTTACACAGGGCAGGCCTTTTCGGCCATACACTAATAGCTGCTGCGCAAAGTAGCCAGGCTTACCGTCACTTTGGGCAAAGTCTTTTAACGTTGTGCCGCCTTGGGTAATTGCAGCGGCTAAGGTGTCTTTTATAATTGGGATTAACGCTTGGTAGCGCTTAAGGCTTACCTTACCGGCTTCTTTTCGCGGATCGATACCTGCTTTAAATAATGATTCGTTAGCATAAATATTACCAACCCCCACCACCACGGCGTTATTCATAATAAACTGTTTAACGGGCACTTTTTTATTGCGAGATTGCTCATAAACACGTTTAGCAAAAAAGTCATCAGTAAGTGGCTCGGGGCCTAATTTAGCTAGTAGCTTGTGCTCTTCATTGGGTGCTTGCCATAAACAACAACCAAAGCGGCGCGGATCGTTCAAACGCAGTGCTTTGTCGTTCGCTAAAATAAACTCAACATGGTCGTGTTTTTTAAGTGGCTCGGTTTTATTTACAACGCGCAAGTTCCCTGACATCCCTAAGTGCAATATAGCCGCCCCAAGCTCACATTCTAATAGCAAGTATTTTGCGCGGCGTTCAATACTGCTAACCACCAACCCCTCAAGTTGGTATACCTCATCGGGTACAGGCCAGCGCATACTGGCATTATGAATGTTTACCTTAGTCACAACTTGGTTTAGCACATGAGGGGTAATGCCCATGCGGCTAACTTCTACTTCTGGTAATTCAGGCATTTATAATACTCACTTATGAAAAGGTAAAACTAGGAAATAATTGCTTAGCAGTGCTTAAATCAAGCAACATTAGTCGCTGACTGGTTTTATCGAGCAGATAATACTGACCATTTGCTTCATATAATAAGTACACCCAAGGTAGGGGCTCACCGGCGAGTTCAAGCGTGGCTGCCGATAGTGGCTTATTCATATCAAGCGCATCAGGTGTGGTAGTGGTCATCAGCGCGGTATTTTGCCATAAATAAACAAGCTCACTAAGTTGCTGCTCTGAGCCTTGCCAACTAAGCGGTACATTTTTTTGCAAAGCAGTAGTACGCCAACTAGTGCCAATACGCTCAATTTTTTGGTCGCTAAATTTAAGTGTTAATACAAAACTTTGCACAGGAAGTAGTGGCTGCAATTGCGCCTGTGTTTCATCATTCCCTATGTTTTTATGCAGTCCATTTAAAAAGAAGATCATAATCAACATCGAAAAAATAATAACATTGTTCCAACCTTTGCGGCCGAGTTGCATGTGGGTCTTCCAATTAATAATATCGATTTAAAGTGTAACCAAAACTTAATTACACTGTCTATATGTTAAAACCCAAAGACTTTGCTAGAATATCGGCAAATTTTAAGGAGTTTAGTCATGTCAATGTATGTAGTGGGCCATAAAATCCCAGATTCAGATTCAATATGTGGTGCAATTGCACTGGCGTATTTAAAAAACCAAATTGATGAGCCAGCAATCCCAACTCGCCTAGGCGAAGTGTCACCTGAAACACAATTTATTTTAGATAAATTCGGTTTTGAAGCACCTGAGCTAAAACTTAGCTACGCTGGCGAAGACGTTTATATTGTCGACCACACAGAGAAAACCCAAGCGCCTGACGATATTGATCAGGCTCGCGTTGTTGGCGTGGTTGATCACCATAAATTAGGTGATTTAACTTCATCAACTCCGCTTGAGTGTTGGATCCGCCCTGTTGGTTGTTCAAACACCATTATTAAGATGATGTACGATTTTTATAACGTAGAGATCCCTAAAGACATTGCCGGCATTATGCTTTGCGCCATTTTAAGCGACACGGTTATTTTTAAATCGCCAACCTGTACCACAGCCGATATTAAATGTGTTGAAGCGCTTGCAGAAATTGCAGGCATTGAAGACTTTAAAGAACTAGGCATGGACATGTTCCGTGTTAAATCAGCCGTTGAAGATACGCCAGTACGTGACTTAGTAATGCGTGATTTTAAAGACTTTAACATGAACGGTAACCTTGTTGGCATTGGTCAGTTAGAAGTTATTGACCTTGCGGTATTTGACGAGATTAAAGCCGACCTTGAAGCCGACATCGCCAAGCTTAAAGAAGAAGGCGGTCGTCATTCAGTATTTTTACTACTAACCGACATTATGAAAGAAGGCTCACAAATGCTGATTGCATCAGACGATGCCAGCCTTGTTGAGCAAGCCTATGGTGAAAAGCCAGAAGACGGTAAAGTATGGCTAGACGGCGTATTGAGCCGCAAAAAGCAAGTAGTACCACCACTACAAGACGCTTTTAAGGGCTAGGTTCGAGGTTCGAGGTTCGAGGTTCGAGGTTCGAGAAACTTAAAAACCTTGCGGTTAACATCGCAAGGTTTTTTTATACCTGTAGCAGCGGGTTCACCCCGCGTCAGGTATTAGGCTCAAGGTGCTAGGTGCTAGGCTCTCTGTCCGCAGCTCTTGGCCCGTCCGTTACGGTATAAAGCCCCACCTACATTAAAATACCTGCTATATTTACTTATAAAATAAAGGCGTTAGGCTCTAAGTGCTAGGCTCGAGCTTCAAGCCGTAACCCGCAGCCCGCAGCCAAAACATAAGGACATAAAATGCAAATACTTCACCATGGAGCAGTCAATGGCGTAACAGGCTCATGCCACCAGCTGATAATAAACGATCAAAGCTCTTTTCTAATTGATTGCGGATTGTTTCAAGGAGAAGATTCTGTAGATGATCTAAGCATTGAATTTAATATAGACACAGTTCGCGCGCTTATTGTTACTCATTGCCATATTGATCATGTTGGCCGCATTCCCTATTTATTAATGGCTGGATTTAAAGGACCAATATTTACCTCTATTGCATCAGCAAGTTTACTGCCGTTAGTCATTGAAGATGCATTAAAAGTGGGCGTCACGCGAGATCAAAAAATAATAGACACCTGCTTAAGGCTACTTAAACAGCAAGTTGTCGAAATCGATTTTAAAACCTGGTTTGATCTTCCTTGTAATGGGGAGCACACAGCCAAAGCCCGACTTCAACGAGCAGGGCATATTTTAGGCTCCGCTTATGTAGAAATAGATATAAGCACGCCTCCTTATAAAGCGAGCAATATTCATAGAGTGGTTTTTTCAGGTGATTTAGGCGCGCCCTATACGCCTTTACTACCCGCCCCTAAAGCCCCCTATAAAGCAGATACTTTAGTTATTGAGTCAACCTATGGAGATAAAAACCATCAAGGGCGAAAACAACGTACGCAAACCTTAAAATCTGTGATTGAACGCGCTGTTGCCGACAACGGCGTAGTACTTGTACCTGCCTTTAGTATTGGCCGCACACAAGAGCTGTTATACGAACTTGAACAGCTAATTCATGCCTCTACAAAAAATTCACCTTGGCGCACAATACAAGTAATACTCGACTCCCCCATGGCGGCTAACTTTACTCAACAGTACCGAAGGTTTAAATATTTATGGGATGAAGAGGCAAAACAAAAAGTAGCCAAAGGCCGCCACCCACTCGACTTTGAAAACCTCACTACAATAAATACCCATAGTGAGCACTTAGCGTTAATAAATTACTTAGCCACCCGTCAAACACCTGCCATTATTTTAGCAGCAAGCGGTATGTGCACCGGTGGGCGAATAGTTAACTACCTAGAGCGCTTTTTAACCGACAAAACCACCGACGTACTCTTTGTAGGTTACCAAGGACGCGGCACATTAGGTCGCGACATACAAACCTATGGCCCAAAAAATGGCTATGTAGTTATTAATAATACCCGCATTAATATAAACGCCAAAATACACACCATAAGCGGCTACAGTGCTCACGCCGATCAAGCAGGTCTCATCAAATTTGTAACCGGTATGCGCAAAAAGCCCCGCCATATAAAAATAGTCCACGGCGATGATGACGCTAAAAATGCACTCGCAGCAAAATACAGGGAAATATTGGGAGATGATGTAAAAGTTGAAATTGGGAAGGGATAGGTTCGAGGTTCGAGGTTCGAGGTTCGAGGTTCGAGGTTCGAGGTTCGAGGTTCGAGGTTCGAGGTTCGAGGTATTTAAAAACCTTAAGGTTAATATCGCAAGGTTTTTATATCCGTAGCAGCGGGTTCATCCCGCGTCGTTATTAGGTTTTAGGTTTTAGGTATTAAGCCCGTCACCCGTCACCCGTTGCCCGCTACCTGTTACCCGTTACCCGCTGCCGTGAACCCAAACACCGAGCTTGGCTTAATCTCTACCTAAAACCCAATACCTAGCACCTTTGTCTTTAACCAGACGCGGAATAAATCCGCTGCTACACCAGTCAATCTTAACCCGCTTCTCGCAGCCCGTCGCCCGCTGCCGTGAACCCAAACACCGAGCTTGGCTTAATCTCTACCTAAAACCCAATACCTAGCACCTTTGTCTTTAACCAGACGCGGAATAAATCCGCTGCTACACCAGTCAATCTTAACCCGCTGCTACACCAATCAACCTTAACCCGCTTCTCGCAGCCCGTCACCCGTTGCTCGTTACCCGTCACCCGTTACCCGTTACCCGTTACCCGTTACCCGTTACCCGTTACCCGTTACCCGTTACCCGTTACCATTGTTGTGATTCAATATCTTTATTATCTACGCTCATTTCTATTTGTTTGTTAAGTAAGTTAATTAATAAAATACTGCGCATGTCGCCACTGGGCTCTTTGTAAATTGCTTGAATACCTTGAAAAGAATCGTTATTAACGCTCACTACATCACCCGCTTTTGGCATCGTTGACTCAACAGTTTGTGAACATTCACTTTGTAATTGTTCAATTAAACTTATGGGTACCACTTGATAACTCGCACCATAAGACACAAACCCACCTATACCGCGGGTATTTTTTACAGCAGAAAAGTTACCGCTTTTTAATTCAAGGCGAACAAATAAGTAATTAGGAAACAAAGCTAACTGCTTAACAGTGCGACGACCTTTAATGAGCTTTTCTGTTGTTAATTTGGGGTAAAATGCCTCAATCCCTTGGTTGGTTAAATTAGCTTTTGCCCTTTCCTCTTGTCGTGGCTTACACATAACTAAATACCAATTTTCCATACTATATCCTGTAACCTTAGCTTAACGAGCAATCGTCAGCATTTATCTAACCGAACGCACTATTGTAAACTACTCACAGACTTGATGCGAGGTAGATAGTTAGGTTCGAGAAATTTAAAAACCTTGCGGTTAACATACGCATCGCAAGGTTTTTTATGCCTGTAGCAGCGGGTTCACCCCGCGTCAGTATTAGGGTTTAGGGTTTAGGCGCGTAACTCGTCGCTCGTAACGTATCGGAGTTTTTCAAGGGGAAACACAAGAGAAAAGTGTGACTTTTTATTGAATGTTAGATCCCTTCAATAAAACAAATTGAAAAGTGATCGCGGTAGGAGTGAGCATTACAAACCAGTGAACTGGTTTTACGGGTGAAGTCGATTGATAGGTATAGTGTGGTGTTTATGCGTAAAAGCCCCAATGTCACTTATGTAAAATATCAATGTTTGTACATGATGACCGTTTTTAATGGCCTAACTCAATAAGGTATGACGGATACGATAAATATTCATATTATGTAAGTGAAGCTTTATGAGGCAGGCGCGGCAAACCATCGCTTGAGAGATTGAATAAACATGACCACCTAAATCGGCAACCATGCCGCCATTAAAATTCGGCCCCCTTTAACGTTAAATCTTCAAACACTAAAATGTCATTTTCATTGGTTATCTGTCGTGAAATTTTGTGCTCAAAATAGAGTTTTTGCTTAAGGTTTTACCGCATAATTTATTGATGCATTGTTTTATTTTCTCCCAGCGATTTGCCCCTTTATTTCGTCAGTTAAACGTTTACAAAACACCTAATCAAGTGCATAAAAAAGACTTGGAACTTTCGCCCCAAGCCTTTCATTAAAACTGTCACCTATTTCAAAACGTGACAGAAATCGTTATATAACAGTGATAACCGTATTTAGATCATCGATTAACTAATCTGCGGGTAAAAGCGAATACAATTAAAATTAAACTGAACCAGCCTAAGCTACCACTATCACTAGAGTCTTCAACGGGTTTTTCAACAACAGGTGCAGCCACTACATTAATGTTAAATTGTTCTGTTACAGGCTGTGAAATTTCACCATCGGTAACAGATACGGCAATAGTTACCGTACCAATATGTGCATCACCAGGCGTACCTGAAAAAGTTCTAGTGTCTGCTTCAAAACTCAACCAGCTTGGCAACTCTGTACCATCTTCTAATGTTGCAGAATAAGTCAGCTCATCGCCTTCATCAGCATCAGTAAAAGTTTGCGCATCAAAGGTAAAGCTATACGCAAGACCCGATTGTGCTTCCTGATCTGGAATTGCTATGTTGACTACGGGCGCCCTGTTCTTTTGAATAACAACAACTTGGGCACTCGCATTAACAGTTTCGTCATTAGCTAGCTCAACCACTACTGTTACCGTTTGCTCGGCAATATCGACAGGCCAAATTATCTGACCAGCTTGAGCAGCCAATTCAGTTGCAAGATTTAATTGACCACTAGCATGAACTAGTTTGACATTTAGCTCATCATTTTGGTCTAGTCCTGCAACATCCCAAGAAACTCTTAAGTTTTCACCATTAAAGACAACGTTTTCAGTGTTGATTAAAATACTTGGTACTATGTCAACGACGACATCAAACATTACTTGCTTACTATCGATTGTAATATCAAAAGATTGAGCTTCAACATTTTCGCCTGAAACGTCTAAACGATATAAACCTAAAGGCAAACCGTTAAAGGCAAATCGTCCGGCAAGATCGCTTAAAGTGGTGTTAACTAAATCAACCTGTATACCTTCAGCCGTGAAGAGTGATAAATCTACATTAGCTACTGCATGGCTGTTAGCAGAAACAAATCCAATAAGGCTTGCTTGGTGTGTATTAATTACCACACTTTCAGCAGTGCTGATTTGATCATCGTCTGTTATGACAAAAACACTATAGTAGTAAATCGTATCTCTAGATGCCGAAGTATCATTACATTCGTTAGCAACTTCACTACAAATCTTCAGGCCATCATTTGGACTTACAGGGAAATCATCTGTGCTTCTTACAGTGATCACTTCAGCAATATTTGGCAAGTTAGGTAATGTCCATGTAAGTTGAACATCGCTACCGTTTGAGCTGGCTTGCAAATAGCTTATAGCCTGAACGGCCACAGCGGTTTCACCACTATATGTGGGCTCAACAATGGTATTGTCGATAACTGCGCGCACATCACTATTAACTTTAATAACAAAACGCTCATCGCTAGTTATTTCTTCGTAGTTTATGACTTCTAGTGTGCCACTTTCTGTTGTGCGTTTTACAAAGACTCTAGCATTGGGGAATTGCTTATAACGTTCAATTTCTACTTCAAACTCACTTGCGCGAGACAAGTAAAGCTTTTCAGACATAAGTGAGCGACTGACATAGCTTACATCTTGTGCCATTTGCTCAGATAAAGGCATTAAACGAGCTGGTTCGTCAGTTTGCTTGTTTTTCACCGAAACAATACGAGCACCCTGCACGACGACCTGCGTATGAACTAAAGAGTTCATAGTAATAGCCGCTTTATTACTATTTCCTTTTACATTTTGCTCAGTAACACCTTCCTTACTAGCATTCAAATAAAATGCATTTTGTGCTTCTTGTGCAGTGCTATGAAGCTGTAACTCATCATTAGTAACACTAGCAAATCTGGTCATTGAACCACTGTTAGCATACGGGTTGTACGCCACAAAATCACCGTATTGGCTTTGCACTGTGCCTGTTTTTTTGAAGTCAACGACAAAATGCGGGATAGTGCTTAACGCATCGCCAGTAAATTCTAATTGGCTATAACTGCTTGGAAAGTTATTATCATGCGTTACAAGTACGGTAGTGTTGTTATATTTAATTAGTTGGGTTGCCACGATGGCATGACCACCTTTTACAGTGAAGTAGAACACCAGTGGGGATGCTTTATCATTAGTGAAATGTTTAGCATAATAGCTACTTAGCTGCTCAACATTGCTAAAACGTGAGAAACTGGCACTACCGGCGCCACTATTTGCTCCGCTCCCCGAGTATGCGCCTTGGGTAACAAAGTAATAAGCAATTTGCGCCATACTTTGCACAATATCATTATTGTTCGTTGCAATATATTGACTCACGTCTTTAGGTAACGGTTTTGGTGTTTGCGTTTCACGGTATTGCCAATGGTCATTATAGAGTGCGGTAATTGTTTGCGCAGAGCTACCCTCAACAATTGAGCTACCCCAAGCTGATGCTTGTGCGCTGTTATTAAAGTTACTCGCCGCTGAAGTGGCTAATCCATAGCACACTCCGCCGAAACTGCGATTTTCTCGAACACTTTTATCAATGCCGTCATATTTACCGACAATTTCATAGGCTTCATCTCTACGATGTTCAGGTAAAATAGGCGTGATACCATCAGCAACATTAAGTAAGGTACCATGCACTTCAAGTTGCTCGAGTGAACAGTTTCCTAACACCCAGCAAGCAATGCCTCCGTCAGCTAACATGGCATCACTCCAACCACCATTTTTAAAGGCATAACCATGTTGGTCAACATTAAATGAAGTACCATAAACACTCAAATTGTTTAAATCCTTTATAACTTCACACTGCTCAGCTAAACAAATAGACATGCTGGCATCTTTAAGCACATAAGGTGCATTATTCAGGGTGAAGTCTACTTTAAAAGCCTTCTTAGCAGCGTCAACTGAACATTCCCCTGGTAACTGCTGGTTACTATCTTGAACGATAAAGCTGTGCTGAGAACAAATATCCTCTAATGCACCACCACTTTTAGCAACTAGATCACGAAAATACACAGTAAAGGTATTTGAAACCTTGGCGCCACGTTTTTGATAAACTTTATCGGTTTCAAACTCAAAATTAAAAAGAGATTGCGCTTGGTTGAACCAGACATTGTCAATAGCAAAACCGGCGCGCTCTTCTGTTTCTATTGCAATACGGAAGCTAGCAATGTTCTCACCACTAATTTCAAAACGCTCAATACCATAGATGGAATCAAAACGCTTACCTAGAAGCTCGCCATTTTCGTTATACCAAGAAATAGCTGTTGAGCTGAGGTCATCAAAATAACCTGCATCAAGGGCAAACGTATTTACTGTTAAGGTTCTACTTGGATCCGCCGGGTCGACAAAATGCCCCTCAATAGCACCATTAAATCTTGGATAGCCCGATAACACCGGAGTAGTTGGGTTAGCACTATCTGAAGTGATAAATGGTGTATCTCCAGAGAAAATAATTCCTTTATCAGCATACTGGTCTGTTATGTAAGTGTTTGTAGCAAACTCTGAAAAGGTGATTATACCTTCCTGTGCCTCTGCCTGAACTTGGTTTTGTTTACTGAATTGTTGTTTTTGAATAGTGGGTGAAGAAGAATAAAACTCTTCACTATAAGCTTGTTGATTGGTCTGTGCGTTGGCCGAAGTGACTAAAAGACTATAAGCTAAGCAAGTTGACGCGAAAGTAACTTTATTACATTCCATAAATATTCCCTTTTATCAATAATGAAACACCCCTAAATAAAAACATGCAGTTAACTTTTATTTAACATCTTGGAGCCTGATTAGGATATATCAGTATACTTTTTACAGCAAGCGTCGACAGAATATTTAGTTTTTGAGGTTGGCTTGGGCTACGCATCTTATCGTGTGGGTATCTATTACACTTAATTATTCGCTTTTTAATCGTGGCAAAAAAATTCAGCAACCGCATTATCATGATAATGCGGTTGAAGCCTGAAGCGACTAAGTGATTTTAATGATCAAAGCTTAATGAGAATAAGCGATCAAAGTTAATGCAATTGGGTGTTCAAAGCTGGAGAGAATATGCAACTGTTAGATTTGATTGAGCTCTTGTTTGTTTAGCCCAACTGGTTAATTCGAGGTTCTAGGCTCGATGCCCATACCCCGTCGCTCGTAGCTCGTTACCCGATGCCCGTTACCCTTTAACCAACTTTTTCATATGCTCAGTAAACTCATTACCTAAACTTTCATGGCGCATGCTGTATTCTACAATGGCTTTTAAGTAACCGAGTTTATCACCACAGTCATGTGAGCGGCCGCTCATATGAAACGCTTCTACTGTTTCTTGTGCTATTAGCGCATCAATCGCGTCAGTAAGTTGAATTTCGCCACCAGCGCCAACGTGAGTTTTAGCAAGTAACGGCCAAATGTTTTTACTTAGTACATAACGGCCAACAATCGCGAGGTTTGAAGGGGCAACATCAACATCTGGCTTTTCAACCATGGCATTAATAGCGGCGCTTTCACCTGGGGTTAGTTCTACACCGTTAATATCAGCAATACCGTATTTGCTTACATCTTCCTGTGCTACAGGTTCAAGCATAATTTGGCTAGCTTGCGTTTGGTTAAAACGCTTGATCATCGCTGCTAAATTTTCAGTTTTTTGATTTGCCGTATAAGCATCGAGGATTACATCTGGCAGTACCACTACAAAGTCGTCATCACCCACAATTGGCTTAGCGCATAAAATAGCGTGTCCTAAGCCTTTAGCTTCACCTTGGCGTACATGCATAATGGTTACATCAGGTGGGCAAATAGAACGTACTTCATCAAGTAATGTACGCTTAACACGTTTTTCAAGCGTTGCTTCTAACTCAAAACTGGTATCAAAATGGTTTTCAATCGCATTTTTAGAGCTGTGCGTTACTAATACAATTTCTTTAATGCCCGCAGCAACACATTCGTTAACTATGTACTGTATAAGTGGCTTATCAACCAAAGGCAACATTTCTTTAGGGATGGCTTTGGTCATAGGTAACATACGCGTGCCTAAACCGGCAACAGGGATTACAGCTTTCATGCTAGTCCTTTAATTAAGTTTTTAATAATTTTGATAAATTAGCAGCTAAGCAATATATCTAAGCTGAATAATTTTATCTTTTTTAAATGTGCTGTGTAATATTATAAACCCCACTCTACAAAAAAAAACACCGGGCTCGAATTGAACTCAGTGTTTTAAATATTATAGTCTCTAATGCTTACTCAAATTTATCAAGGCTTTATCCAGTACCTAAAGCCCTTAATATTTATCAATCACTACCAAACAAGTCGCGAGTATACACCTTATCTGCAACGTCGCTCAGTTCCTCAACCATACGGTTTGATACAACCACATCTGATATTTGTTTAAATTCATTTAAGTCTTTAATTACACGTGAATGATAAAACTTACTTTCTTCAAGTACAGGTTCGTACACAACAACTTCGATACCTTTAGCCTTAATTCGTTTCATAATGCCTTGAATCGCAGAGGCTCTAAAGTTATCAGAACCAGACTTCATAACTAATCGGTATATGCCCACTACTTTAGGATCACGCTTAAAAATTGACTCAGCAATAAAGTCTTTACGGGTTGTGTTTGCATCTACGATCGCACCTATAATATTATTAGGTACATCGGCATAATTTGCGCGAAGTTGTTTAGTGTCTTTTGGTAAACAGTAGCCGCCATAACCAAACGAAGGGTTATTGTAGTGGTTACCTATACGCGGATCTAAACTAACACCTTGTATAATTTGCTTGCTGTTTAAGCCATGTGCTTCAGCGTAGCTGTCTAACTCATTAAAGTAAGCAACACGCATTGCTAAGTAAGTATTCGAGAATAACTTAATAGCCTCAGCTTCGGTCGAATCTGTAAATAGCACTTCAATATCTTGTTTTATAGCGCCTTGCTTAAGTAAATTAGCAAACACCTCTGCACGTTCACTCTGTTCACCAACGACAATACGTGATGGGTATAGATTGTCGTGTAAAGCCTTACCTTCACGTAAAAACTCTGGTGAGAATATTAAATTTTCTACACATAGCGATGTTTTAATATTTTTAGTAAAGCCAACGGGTACTGTCGATTTAATGACTAAAACAGCATTTGGGTTATGCGCTGTAGCATCTTTAATAACGGCTTCAACCGATCTGGTATTAAAGTAGTTATTTTCTACATCATAATCAGTTGGCGTGGCAATAATTACAAAGTCTGCATTTTTATACGCTGAAACCTTATCTGTAGTTGCTGTAAAATTTAAATCATTACGAGTTAAAAACTCACTGATTTCGGTATCAACAATAGGTGATTTTTTATTATTTAAAAGCGCTATCTTTTGTTCGTCAATATCGAACGCAACCACTTCATTATGCTGTGCTAATAACATAGCGTTAGAGAGGCCTACATACCCTGTGCCTACCACTGTAATGTTCATTAAAGATCCTATGCCTTTGAATTTTTTTGGAGAAAGTAATTTAAAATTTATATCTGCAGGTATAAAAACTTATGCCCTTAATTAACTACTCTATATAAGTGTTTAACTTGTTAATAGAGATTGCTGCCATAGATTACCGTAATAAAGATCAGCTTTAAAATCAGAAAAAGATTCAAAACCACTACCTGGAGTAAAAGTCATTTCTCCAAAAAGTACCTTCCCATCAACTAAATATAGATCGACTCTTACATAGTCAAACCCTTCAGCAAGCCTAACCGCCGCCTTTTTAAGCTTATTTAACTCTTGTAAAGAAGGTAAATCATAATCTCCACCACTATATAATAAATCATAATCTAAACGTTCAAAGTCTAGAGAATAGAGATTTCTTTTATGATTTGAGAATCGATCAAAATCAACTTGTAAAAAGCCCTCTGAGCCATTGAATATATGAAACTTAAAATCTTCTATATCTAACCCATTATTATCTATCAACTCTTCGATTATAATTTTTTTAGGTATTAGATCATATTGCGTTTCACCTAATATTGTACCTTTATAACGACTTACCATCGCTCTATCAAACTTTTTCCGTAGCTTATCATAATTTATAGTTGACTTATCTTTCACTATTTCAATGTGCTCATCCCCACTTCCAAAGTTTGTTTTTATAACAAAAGCTTTTGGTAGTTCTGAAAAATTAACATCACTAAATGAGCTAAAGTAACCTATAAGCGGAATTAAATAATCACCTCCTAACTTCTGTTCCACAACCCGCCTAACAGCATATTTATCCGACAGTTCTGAATACTCCGGGAGCATATTCAACTTTCGGAGTTGGAGTTTTTCTGTATAAGTCTTTGGATTAGAAAAGCTAATGACTTTTCTATGCTTCAAAAAAAAATAAATGAAAAGTCGAGCCTTTAGAGGTATTAATTTGAATATCTCAATTGTTGTCTTGTCTAATAATTTCATATTAATTTATTAACTTGTTTTTTATATGGCCAATCACAATAGCTCTAAACTCATCGTTTCTAATTATCGTAAAAACTTTTTTTATCAAACCTGTTAGTTTGTTTTTTATACTCCCCTGATTTTCTACACTTGAATTAGTGTTCCCAAGCTTTAGCTTTATGATTTTTTAAAGAAAAATAATATAACCAACCTGAATATTGTTACAAATTAGAAATAAATATATTTAACTAATGTAAAGGCGCTTATGAAAACCCTCAAGTATTCCTGTTTATTTTGACACTTCCTATGACACATTAAGTACTTTTATCTATCACTTATTTTGTTTTAGATGTTTAATTTAGTAAATCTCTACCTTTTACTTGTCTTAAATAAATTTCAACTGTTACTGCTCTTAATATTTTATCACTTTTATTAATGAAATTTGAGTCTAAATGTGGCTTTAGATATTTTTCAGATAAGTTTTCATTAGTTAGTTTTTTATATTCCGCAGTATCACAATTCAAAAGGTTATCAATATATTCTGCAACACTAGAAGAGCGTATCCACGATCTATAATCCGTATAAACCTGCGTAGTCTTGATACCCATTATTGTTTTAAGCTCTCTAATAACTTTATTGTAAGCACGAATAGTTATATTTGGTGTAATAGTTAAACCTGCCGGCTTACCAGTTTGTTGCCAAGGAATATCTTTAAAAAATTTAGGGAAAAACTTTTGAAGCATTGATGCGTATAACTTATTATTTAACCGATACTCATCAGGGAGAGAGTAGATCAACTCAACACAATCATTATCAAAAAATGGTTTGCGTTGCTCTAGAGCGATTAGGGAGTTAACAGTACCCATATTAATTAACCGTCTGCCCCGCGACATAAATAAATAAGGATCTATATGGTTAATATTATAAAAATCAGAATCGAAACTTTCATCCTTAGTATTATGGTAATAGGATTCAACAATGTTTTTATTTATTTTTCTATTTAAATAGTTATCATTTTTAAAATAGCTACCACCGAAAATTGCATCACCTAAATAACCATTTAAATTGATATCAACATTACTAGCAATATCATCAATAAACTCGCCACCATGCATATGCATCATGTCTTTCATACCATCGGTATTCCAAACTTTTTCAAGTCGTGGCTTAAACCAGTTTTTATTGGTAAAGTGGTATTCTTTGTGATTCCAATGTGATTTTGAAACCACCGTTTTAGCAATAGTAATATCATCACAGCCGTCAATACCAAATGTAAATGCACTACCTTTATAATCAGGATATAAATGTTCAACCGCTGCAAAAATAACCCTTGAATCTAAACCACCGCTTAAGGTTATACCTATTTTTTCTTTAGGATCGAATCTTCGCTCAACGGCTTTAATAAAGCGTTTTCCTAACTCATTAACAGCGTCATCAAAAGATATAGATGATGGCTTTATTTCTGCCCAAGTCCAATAATGATATTGAGAAACAGTATTTTTTTGTAAATCTAACGTAATCACGGTTGCTGGTTTAACAAGCTTAATGTGCTCAAACCAAGTGTGCTCCCCCAGCAAATAACCTAAATCCATGAAGCATTCAAAGCTTGTTGAATCTATTGTTTGATCTATATTATCTAAGGATAAAATAGCTTTAACCTCACTTGCCCAAGCAAACTGTCCTTTGTTCCAATACCAGTAAAGCATTCGCATTCCGTAGCGATCTGAAATTAGTTTGACTTGTTTTTTATTTTGATCATAAATAACAGCACAAAAGTAACCATCTAATTTATTCAAAAAGCTGTCTAATAGATTATGGTGATATACAAACAATAAACATTCACTAAAACTTAAACTCTCTTCATAGCCGAAGCTACTTGCTAGCTCTACATGATTATAAGTCTCGCCTTCTATCCAAGCAAAAACTCCATTACTTTGTATAGGAGAATTCTTTTCACCTATTTTATTAAGATGAACACGAGAAGCAGCTATTGATACATCTTCAAACAAATCATCTTTTTTAAAGTATGGATAAAGCATCATTGATTTTTGCACTGTCTCAATAGATGCAGTTTGATCTTTTTTTGTAAAACCAAATATACCTGGCATAACTAGTCCTTTTTAAAACTTTTAAACAATGGCTTTTCAACCAAAAACAAATAGGGTGCATAAAGCATGAAACAAACAACGCCTGCTAATAATATACGTAAAATTGGTGCTTCTAATTGAGCGAAATGTACAGATTGTTTTGCAAACCAAGCAATTGTTATTGTAACTACTACAACTTTACTAAAATGTAAAAAAATACCTAAATAGGAGATCCGCCCAATTTTAGCAATTAAAACGTGCCAAATTACGCCAACGGTTACAGATAGAGCTAGCAGCGTAAACGCTACTGCTTCAACTGTTTGAAAATACGAAAGAACAATAAACAGTGTAACAGAAACAGTAGAAGCCCAAAAAACATTCCACCAAAAGCCAACATCTGCACGACCTAAAGCTAAAATCAAAGCACCACCGGGGTTACCTAACGCCTTTCCAATCCCCACAAAAGCTAACACTGTAACTAATAGAGCTGTTTGTTCCCAACCTTTTCCAAAAACTATCAACACAACATCATTAGCGAAGAAGGACAAAAAAGCCAAAATAGGTACCGTTAATAAACTCAATATTTTTACGCTCAAACTGTAGTATCGATTTAAAGCTTTAGGATCATTTTGAACTTTTGCATAAACGGGGAATGCAACCTTATTAACAACAGGGTTGATTTTGGCTAATGGAAATATAATTAACTGCCACGCCATGTTATAAAAACCAACTGCTTGAAAACCAACCATTTTACCAATTAACAATTTATCAATGTTTGCGCTAATATAATTGACAGACTTTTCGCCCATTTGAAATAAACCAAAAGAGTAAAATCCTTTCATCTCACTGTGTTTATATGAAAAGGTAGGGACGTGATGATTTTTCAACCCCACATACAAGAACAATATACTTGAAGTAAGCGCTTGTGTAAGCATTGAAAAAACCAATGCATACACCCCCCATCCACTATAAGCAAAATAAACGGCCACTATAAAGGACAATGATGCTGTAACCACTTCAATTTTTGCCATTAAATTAAACAAAAGCTCTTTTTGACACAAAATACGATACTGGTTACCTAAAGAAACAATAATAAAAACAGATGACAGTATTATAAGAAGATTATTCAGCCTTGCTTCTTCATAAAAAGAGGCTATTAATGGCGCTAGTACAATCACTAGTAACGCAAGTAAAGTACCCGATATAATATTTAGCCAATATAAGCTAGACAATTGACTATTACTTATTTTTTGCCTATGGATTATTGCATTACTAACACCCATATCCATAAAGGCTTGAGAAAAACCAATAACAACCATTAAAATAGCCATTAAACCAAAGTCGGTAGGATCTAGGTAACGAGCTAATATTGACAACTGCAATAATTGTAAGATTGTTACTATTACCATAGATGTAGTTGTCCATTTAACGCCTGAAATGGCACTGCTTTTTAAAGACATAAACAAAAAACACCAAAAATATACATATAAATCAACTATTGGGTTGCTTTTACATATTAATCATACTAATTACTACAATTGATATGTACTAAGTTAGACTGGAACCGAATTATTCAAATAAACTCTTTAATTGGTTCAAATAATTTGACTTAGAAAAGTACTCTTTTACCACTTCAATGTTTTTTTCTTCATTTAAAGAATCTAAGCTATTAAATTGTTCTACATCTCTGATATTGATACCTTTTTCTTTAAAAAATTGCCATTGAGTAGTATCACTTCTGATATATACGGTTTTACCTAACCCTAATAAAGTAATAGTATTTCCCATTGCTTGTTGGCGATTATGATTGAAAATAGCAATGTCAATTCTGCCTAAAAAAGCAAGGTATTCATTAAAGGGGAGCATGTCTGTGAGCGGTTTAAATTTATCACCGAACCACTCTCTTCCTTGCTCTATTATTTTCTTTGCATACTCTTGTGAACCGTAAGATAATGGTAAATATATGCATATATTTTTATCTTTGTAAGGTAATAATTTTTTTAATACTTCTAAATGGTTATTACTTGAGCAAGCAGAGTTACCTACCTGAATATTAATCGTCTTACTGCTATTTTTTGGCACTTTATACTCTTGATACAAATTACTAGTGTACATTAAGCATTCATGATATTCGCCTTTTGCTTTATACCACTTTCGAGCAAGAGCTACATCCCCATCTATATACGTAACCAAGTGACCTATATTTTTAATTACTGGACGTCTGAAAAATTCTTTTATTTTCCACTTCCAATTTTTGCAGCCAAGCTGATATGTGTACAGATCTCCTCCCCACATTACCCAATAACATTTATTGAGTAACCACGGAGTGAAAAATAGTATTTGCACTAACTTTATATCGAATAAACCATGCAAAATAATCTTATCAGCTTGATGCATTTTTATAATCGCTTGAAAATAATGCTTTAATCTAGCTAGAAAGGTAGTATTTGATAGGCTTATGTTTTTAGCATCAATTAAATCAGCAGCGGCTACTCCAGTAGTTAGCAAAAACTCATGTTCATCAAAATTAAATTGCTCTCTGACAAGCTGAACAAAAGGAGGGATAAATTTATCGCATCCAGCAATATGTAATATTTTTTTTGTCATTTACCACTTAACCTAACCATATATCTGAATATAATTAAAAGCTTAAAGCTGCTGTAATCACTTTATCTTGCTCTTCTTTTGTCATTCCATAATACAGCGGCAAACGTACTAGCTTTGAACTCTCTTGGGTTGTATAAGTATCTTTGCCTGAAAACTCGCCAAACTGTTTTCCTGCTGGGCTTGAATGTAGTGGGATATAATGAAAAGGTGTCGTAATATCCTGCGTTTTCATATAACTAATAAATTCATTTCGCTCTTCATTTGAGCTCAATTTTATATAAAACATATGCGCGTTATGCGTTAATGAATCCGGAATATGAGGTAGCTGTTCAGCCTTTAGTTTCAGGCTGAGTTTATTGTAATAACGTTCCCATATTGATAAACGGAAATTATTTATCGTGTCTGCTGCTTCAAGTTGAGCATATAAATACGCAGCTTGTAACTCGCTTGGTAAAAAGCTCGAGCCTATGTCTTGCCATGTGTATTTATCGACAATACCATGTAGGAATTGGCTACGGTTTGTTCCTTTCTCACGTATAATCTCAGCTCGTTCAACCAACTTAGGGTCATTAATTAAAATAGCCCCACCTTCACCACCCGACGAGTAGTTTTTAGTTTCATGAAAGCTATAACATCCTATATGACCAAGAGTCCCTAGCGCTTTACCTTTATAGGTAGACATTACGCCTTGTGCTGCATCTTCTACTACCCACAAGTCATGTTTTTCTGCGATAGCAAGTATTGTATCCATTTCACAAGCTACACCTGCGTAATGTACTGGCACTATTGCTTTTGTTTTAGCCGTAATCACAGCTTCAATGAGTGTTTCGTCAATATTCATTGTGTCCGGACGAGCATCAACAAATATAATTTTTGCACCACGTAATACAAACGCATTCGCTGTAGATACAAATGTATATGAAGGCATTATGACTTCATCACCAGGCTGAATATCAATTAAAATAGCGGCTAACTCAAGTGATGCGGTACACGAAGGGGTAAGCAATGCTTTTGCTGTATTTAATGTTTCTTCAAACCATTTTTCGCACTTTTTAGAAAAGTAACCGTCGCCGCATAGCTTGTCTGATGCAATAGCTTGCTCGATATACGCTAATTCTGTACCTATTTTAGGAGGAATATTAAAAGGAATCATTTTTTCTCAATTTTATACTAACTAACAGCGTAACGCCTGCAATGCATACAGGCTAGTGATCTTCAACATGTAGACTAACTTGCTAAGCAGGTGCAATCATACATGTTTATGGTAATCTACATTCGTTTCAATTATTTTAAACCCAAGGTTCTGATACAAAGAAAGTACCCCATTATTTGCAGCAGATATATTAGTAAATACCTTACTAACACCTTCGCTTTTAAAATAACTAATTACTGAACCCCAAAAAAATGGAGAGTGCATTTCAAAACCTTTTTTACTCCCCCCAAGGATTAAACTAACCTGTTTACGCTCATTGACTCTGTAAATCATAAAGGAAATTATATCACCAACATTTGACTTATTGACTAAACACGAAACATCTTGATTGGCAAGCTCATTAACCCATTGGTACATTCTAATATCTGAGAGATGCTTCTGAATAAACGGGTCTTCATGGAATCTAGAAAACTTAAACATATCACGTGCTATCTCTGCTATCTCCTTAAACTCACTTTTTTTTGCCTTATTAACCGGCAGCATCCTTCTTGAGTAGAGAGGCGGTAGTGTATATTCATGTAATTTACCAAGCGCAATTCTGAAGCTAGTTTCACATGCGATATAACCACTTTTAAATAATAACTCTTTAACTACAAAATCATTAGCTGGAAATCTACCATATATAAGCTCTGCATTACAAAAAGAGTTATTATTCAACTCTATTTGAGTACTCTCGATATTTTTCGTTTCAATCTCTAATATCTCAAATGTTCTTAGTTTGAGTGCAGATTCATCCCATGGGGTATAGCGCCCTCTAATCATACTTATCCCCTCAAGCAGTACTACCAGCGTCAACTGTTAACGTTGTCCCCGTTACACCTGCTGCGTTAGCCGATAGTAAATATAACGCAGCAGATGCAGCATCATCTACACTTGCTAATCGGCCTATACAACTTCTTCTTTTAATCTTTTCAAGCTTGTCACCTTGAAGACCATCTGTCATGCTGGTTTCCATATAACCTGGTGCTAAAGTATTAACCGTTATCCCTACCTTGCCAAGCTCACGTGCTAGTGACTTGGTAAAACCTCCTAATGCTGACTTAGTTGCGCCATAGACGCTTAAACCACTGAAGCCAGTCGAACCAATAATAGAGCCAACATTAATTATTCTACCGGCCTTGTTAAGCAACATTGCGCGTGAAACATATTTTGTGAATAAAATAGGGGCTTCAATATTAACTTTAATGCTTTGAGCTATGTCACTTTCATGCATTGTACCTAACACCCCATCATTACCTATAGCGGCGTTATTTATTAGCCCGTAAGGCCGGCCATGCTCTGTAGTGATTTTTTTTACCAGCTTAGATATATTCGTTGTATCTGAAAAGTCATACTCATAAAAAAACAATTTATCCGAGTGCTTTAGCTGTAACACTTTAAACTCTTCAGTTAAAGTTCTGCTCACTGCAATTACTTTGTAGTCGTTAGTTAAGAGTTGATGGCATAACGCTAAACCTAAGCCTTTACCCGTACCTGTTACAATAACTGTTTTTTCCATTTTAAAACCTTATTAATTTACCCGTTGAGTTAGTAGCAATAGTTTCAACAAATTTCAGCAACACCGGTACTTCGTGTGTTTCTAGCTCATCTTTACATAATCTTAAAATATTCGTTTTTAGATCTTTGGTGTTTAAACTTTTTGCAGAGTCTTCTAATACAACTTCCGCACACACTATCGTACCTAACATAGAGTTACTTTTACCAAACACTCGAGAATAACTGACACTATTACATTGATTTATAATCGCCTCTATTTTTTCAGGCATTACTTTATTACCACCAACGTTAATGGCACCGCTACTTCGACCTAAAAATATCACACGCTCATCAATACACTCGACAAGATCACCCGTGTTTATGAAGCCCTGCTCATCAATATCTACATGCCCAGCCAATAAAGCACTATTAGAACGCTCACTTCTAATCCAAAGCTCTTTGTTTATTATTTTGAGACTTATACCTAACTCACTATTTGCTAATAAGTAATTAGCAGGAAAACCTTCCTTGTTATCCTTAACAGCAAAACCAACACCAGCTTCGGTTGAAGCATATATATGTGTTATTTTAGCCGTAGAATACTTATGCTGAAGAGCATTAAGTATACTTTGAGTGCTTATTTCTCCACCTAAAGTGATTTTTTTAAGCTCTAATGATGAAGCGTTTTCTGTCATTAGGACTTTACGCCAAAAAGAAGGCGTTGCAGATACTGAGTTTACTTGGTTAAAACTAAATATATTAACAATGTCACTAATTGAATGTTCACATTCGCTAATTGTAAGCACTGAGCCTGCAGCGACAACTTGTAAATATACTTGCAAACCTGCAAACCTATTCAAGTCATAACATAACCCCCAGTTATAAATACTACCCAACTCAATGTTTTTTTGAGCAGTACTTATTAGTCGTTCTAAACTAAACGACACTAACTTAGGTGTACCTGTAGTTCCTGAAGTAGCTAAAAGCCAGCCATGTGATTGTTCAATTACACTCACAGTGTTCAGCTTTTTAATAACGATCTCATTGTTAGCTTTTAAAGTTATGATATATTCAATTTCAGCGTTTTCATAAAAGCTACTGGTTGTATCTTCATCTAAATCACTTGCTTGTAAAAAAATAGTTTTAGCTAAACTATCAATCGCAGGTAAATATAAAGCTAAAGAGAGCCTATCGTTTGAAGTAACAGCGCAATTCTTGTCTTTTAAAAAGCTATACCTTTCAATAAACTCAAAAGTAATCTCATTTAATTGTTTATAGGTTACTGACCTATTTTCAGCTTTAATAAAACAGCGTTCCAAAGGCACTAAATTTATATAATCTAAAAGCTTATTAAGCATTTGCCTGCTCATAAATTGCAACAAACTCACCAAATGTAGTCGGGTACACTGGCTCTTCCATTATTTGGAAAGGATCAATATCAAGCTCCTCTTCAAGTAAAGCTACTAAAATAGCAAATCCTAATGAATCAAGGTCTGTTTCAAGTAGTATTTGATCATCTTTTATATCTACATATGTTTTTTCTTTATCAGTTTGCTCTAATGCTTCATTAAATTTTTCTAGAATAATAGCTCTCATAATTTACCCTTATATATAAAACTCATTATAATATTCAATTGCTAATAAAACACAATCATAAATAAACTCATGTATCTCATAATTTTAATTAATATTTTTTGTTTTTTGCTACTTTTTTTGTTTTAACCATCAAAAATGACTACTCTATATTTATTAATAACAAAAAAGCCGCTTTTCTTAGCTCATTATAGTAAGCGGGACCAATTAACTTACCGCCCTTACAGTTTGCTCTCAATAATTTCTAATAGATATTTTCCATAGCTATTTTTGATAAAAGGTTGGGCTAATTTTGTAACTTGTCGCTTTGACAGCCATTTATTATTGAATGCAATTTCTTCTAGGCAGGCTATTTTATAACCTTGGCGTTTTTCAATTGTTTCTACAAATTGAGCAGCTTCAAGCAAGCTTTCATGCGTGCCAGTATCAAGCCAAGCAAAGCCTCGACCAAGTATTTCAACATTAAGTTTGTTCTGTTTTAAATAAATTTCATTTAAACACGTTATCTCTAGCTCACCTCTATGCGAGGGCTTAACTTGTTTTGCTATTTCTACAACTGAATTGTCGTAAAAATATAAGCCCGTGACAGCAAAGTGTGATTTTGGCTTATCTGGTTTTTCTTCTATAGAAATTGCTTTTTTGGTTTCATCAAACTCAACAACACCAAAACGTTCTGGATCTTTAACTTGGTAACCAAAAACAGTAGCACCTTGACCATTTTTAGCATTCTCTACAGCCTGTTTTAATTTAGGTGTAAAGCCTTGTCCATAAAAAATATTATCTCCAAGTACTAAACACACATCGTCATTACCAATAAAGTCTTCGCCTAAAATAAAAGCCTGCGCTAAGCCATCGGGGCTTGGCTGTACTGTATAGCTAAGCTCAATACCAAATTGTGAACCATCACCTAATAATCGTTTAAATGATTCTTGATCTTCAGGTGTAGAAATAATTAAGATTTCACTTATTCCCGCTAACATCAACACAGAAAGCGGATAGTAAATCATTGGCTTATCATAAATTGGGAGTAACTGCTTGGATACACCCATAGTAATAGGATAAAGGCGTGTACCGGAGCCTCCGGCAAGGATAATTCCTTTCATGCTATTTTCCTTTAGCTGTCATATTTATTTCGCCCAGACGCTCACGTTGATATGAACCATCTTGTACGTTTTGACACCACGTTTGATTATCTAAATACCATTGAACGGTTTTACGTAGGCCTGTTTCAAAGGTTTCGACCGGTGTCCAGTTTAGCTCTGCACTCATTTTTGATGAATCAATAGCATAACGTCTATCGTGACCAGGGCGATCTGCCACGTACGTTATCAGTTCGGAGTACGGAGAACCTTTAGGTACTAAAGTATCTAAAATACTACAGATGGCTTCTACTACTTCAATATTCTGCTTTTCGTTATGGCCACCGATATTATAGGTTTCACCCACTTTGCCTTCGGTTACTACTTTATATAGGGCCCGTGCATGGTCTTCAACATAAAGCCAGTCACGAATTTGATCACCTTTTCCGTAAATTGGTAACTCTTTGCCTTCTAGCGCATTAAGTATTACTAATGGAATTAACTTTTCAGGAAAATGGTAAGGGCCATAATTATTAGAGCAATTTGTAACAATAGTCGGAAACCCATATGTACGTAACCAAGCTCGCACTAGATGATCGCTAGAGGCTTTGCTTGCTGAATATGGGCTACTTGGTGAATAAGACGTTTGCTCGGTGAATAATGGAAGATCACCTTCTTGCTCATCTGGGTGTGGAAGGTCGCCGTAAACTTCGTCAGTTGAAATATGATGAAACCGAAAAGCTTCCTTTACTGTATTAGTTAATGTATTCCAATATTCTCGAGCTGCCTCTAAAAGGTTATAAGTGCCAACAATATTAGTTTGTATAAACTCTGCAGGACCAGTTATAGAGCGATCTACATGGCTCTCTGCAGCTAAATGCATTACTGCATCGGGCTGGTGTGTGGCAAACACACGATCAAGCTCTGTACGGTTGCAAATATCAACTTGTTCAAATGTATAACGTTCATCATTAGATACACATTCTAGTGATTCTAAATTACCTGCATAAGTAAGTTTATCAATATTAATAACTGAGTCTTGAGTATTCTCTATAATATAGCGAACGACTGCTGAACCTATAAAGCCTGCGCCGCCTGTCACTAAAATTTTCATTTGAATCCTTTTATTCTATTAGGGCATACATAAAAATCTGGAAAATATAACTTGCTCTACATGGATTTATTCAAATATATCCACGTAGAACTTTATACTTTAAGTGTTCTTCATAATATCTTGAATAACTGATGTTCTAAAGTTATCGCATCCAGTTTTTATTAAAAAAGTAAAGGATAAGCTGCAAGAGGCAGGTTTCCGAGACATTCATGTGTTCGTACTTCATTGTAATATAATCGCCAGAACCAAGAAAACCCTCTTACTTGACCGATATTCTAAAACAAGTAAGCATCAAGAAATCCCTGTCGGAATACCTAATTAAACCGCTACACGAAGCAATTCTATTGTAGCTTGCCCGACTGAATGTTTAATATATCTATATTGTGCGCTTCGCATCAGTCTGTTAATGCCTCTGAAATAAGTTAAGCTATTATCCAAACGCAACTAGCTGGTTGCCCACGTTCATCTTTCAATTGGTCTAATACGCGAGCTACACGGCAAGCAGCTAATAAAGTGTCAGCTTTTATAGTTAAACAATCTAGCATTCCTTCATCACCACATTCAAAGTTATGAATCGTTACCGCAATAAGAGTGTCATGCATAAACTCGAGTGCACACTAATGACTAGCTTGTTCTGCACCTCTAAAGACTGAGGAATATGCTGGATAACACTCATTTTGTTTATTGTTTCAAGTTCAAACTAATCTGATAATACACTCGGTAAATTTGCTTATGGTTGAAAGAAAAACCTTTAAAATATATCAGGCAAAGCATCTCAAAGAGCCTCTCGAAGCGAATTCTCTACCACAACACTTAAGAGTGTCAATGACAATAGCATCAACTTTTCTCAATACCGCAGTGAGGGGTAATTCCCCTATTTTTAATGGAAGCCAGCTGTAGAATTTCCGTTGGTTGAATTTTCAGTTTTTGTATTGGTGTTATACCACACAACCCTATGTTAGGTCGTTCATTATTATAAGTCCACAGCCAATCAGTCGGTCTGTCTTGTAACTCACTAATATAATTGTAAATATAATGACTCAGCCAGTCGTAACTAACTGTTCGATTGAAGCTATCTATATAGACATTTGGGCTATTTAAGCGTTTCCTTGGCTTGATACACAAGTTTAACTCAAGCTCTCGGTAAATCCGGTAAACTCACTTGTGGTTCAATTTATACGGCTTTACATTGTGTAAATATAAAAAGTACAACCCAAAACCCCAGTTACGGTTTTATTCAATTAGCTCGAGTAACAGGTCTGCTATTTTTAGATTTTCATTTCTTAATATCAGTGTATAACAAAAACAAGTTTCACTAATAATAAAAGTACGACAGGCAAAGGCAATACTCATTTTATTTGTGCTAACGACTTCATGCGCCAATACTTTACTTTGCGCTCAGTAGCCATTACTACTTTTTTACCATGGCCTCTTATATGACCTCAGATTTTAGCCGCTCCTCAGCATACATTTTCTTTAAACGGCGATTTTCATCTTCAAGCTCTTTCATTCGTGTCATTAAGGACGAATCCATGCCGCCGTATTTAGCGCGCCATTTATAAAAGGTTGAATTGCGCATACCATGTTCACGGCATAGCTCAGGAATGGGCACTCCGCCTTCGGATAGCTTCAAATAGCCAGGTTCTGACTGTCTGTAAAATGTGCTTTTTCATAATTTACTCTTGTGTTTACAATAAGAGAAAATTCTACATCTGGCATCTATTCTTTTTCGGAAGGATTACCGATCTGAGATTCGGTATAGCATATTTTTTTCATAGTCATCTCCTGAGTTAATCATTACAGAAAACTCAAATTAAGCCCGTCTCCGTTTAGAGAAAGTAGATACAATCTCCGCTACTATTATAATAAATGATTATTTAATCCTATAAAAAAAAAGATTATAAAAGTATCTCAGAGGACTTTCCGGAAATATTTTAGACTTACTTTTTAATATTTTAACTACTGTACTAAACAAGCACCTATAACCAAATTTAATCGAAGTTAGAATATAAAAAATTAGAGGATGTTGATATTTCCTTAAATTTTGTAACTTTAAAAATTTATTTGCTCTTATAGCAACGTCTAAGCGAGTAAAGTGCCTTTTATTAGTCGGTCTAGATAATCCACCTGCATCACCACATACTGAATATATTTTTTTTTCACTAATAACTATTTTTTTAGCGTTACAATAAGCCCTTAAAGAAAACATAACATCGTTTGAAACAAGTGTTTCATCAAACTTTATGCTTTTAATGCTATCTCGTCGGTATAGCTTGCTCCAGGGTACAATAAACTGTGTTCCAACGTGATTCAAATCATCACTTTCCAATAGTAAAGCATATTTTACATGTCTATTGCATGCTGTTCCTGAAAGGTTATGTGAAGTCGGCGGAAAAAAAACAATATCCCCATCCTCCTTGAAGTAACTAGCAACTATTGAATAGTAACCCGGTAAAAACACGTCATCCGCATCTGCAAATAGTACCCATTCACCATTACTTGCAGCTAAACCGATATTCCTACAAACACCAGCTCCTTTAACATTTGTGTTATTTACCAAATTTACAATGTTACTATAGTCACTAAGTTCTTCTCTTTTATAGGGCTTGGTACTATTATCATCAACAATTATAATCTCTATATCCCTATAGTTCCCAATACTTTTAATTAACCTATATAGTAAGTCAGGTGAATTATAGTGAGGAATAATTATAGAAAGCATTATCTAAACCTCTTATAAATATAAGAAATTAATACTCTCACACTATAGAATGCCCTAATCACTATAGAAGATACTAATATACTGTAGCTTTTATGCTTTGTTTTAAATAGCATTTTCCAAATAGCTAATATAAAAGTCAGCCTTTTTTTTAAGCTTCCACCTAGGTTACCTCTAGATACAGGAATATCAACCCTATACAAGGCTAACTCTTTATCAACATGTATAAAACTAGTCATTGCTAATAGATCAAAATAGAAAATTAAGTCTTCTCCCCAAGGAGAGTTATTACACATCAAAGTAAAAGCCTCTCTTTTAAGAAACAACCCGGACATTGATGGGAGTATATTATGCCGCAGTAACTGAAAATGATTTTTAATATATTTTACTTTGAGAGTAGATTTTTTCTCTCCCACTTCTGTTTTATTAACTTTATATTCCTCACTCTTAACAGGCTTTGTATTACCATAAAGGAGCAATATATCCCTACTATCTAATTTATCAATATTTTCGATAATATACTTAAAGCCGGAAATGTTTATAATGTCATCAGCATCAACTAACATAAACCACTCAGCTTTAGAAAGCATAACACCCTTTTTTCTTGTAGCTTCGGGACCTCTGTTTATTTTCTCCTGACTTAAAATAAATTTACTTCGTGCACCTTTATGCTTTTCAATAAAGGATTTTACCAGGTGGACTGAAGCGTCTGTTGAGGAGTCATCAACAATAATTACCTTGTTAAATAAGCTCCAAACTTCTTCCAACTGATTAAGCAATTCAATTATATATTTTTCTTTATTAAATAATGGGATTATTATATCAATATCGCGTTTCATCGAACTCTCTTTTTCTGGTATATGGTAAGTATACCCAGTAACATCCATGGTGCAGGGTGACCGATTACACTACTGATCAACAAACAAAAAATAGTAAAATACTTATATGGTTTCGCTTTAAAAGCTACCTTTAAAGTAAGCAAGTAAATTATAAAAAAACTAAAACCAATTAAGCCTACGTCAAGTGCGAATGCTGCTAGGTAAGCTGTTGGCCTAACAGGACACAATAATTGGCCGCAGGTATACTTAAAGTAGCCAATTGAATATTCATCAATACCCATAGCTTTCATTGCCAAAAGTGACGACTGCTCCCAATTACCAACTCCATAACCAAAAAAAGTAGTTAAGCCCTGATTATAAGATGATATAACACTAACGCCTCTAAAGCCTGAATTAATAACTAAGTACTCAAATGATGTAAATAGATCGTCTAAAGACATTAATCCAATAATGATCTGTATAGACCGCACGTTACCATAATCAACCTTACCCCCGTCATATAATAAGTTCAGCAAAAAAATAAGCGCGATAGTTGATGTTGCATATAAAGCTATATTTATTAGATTCTTAAACTTAATGTGCATAAATGACATAAAAACCAAATATACTATTAAGCCTAAAGCTGATTTAATGATAAACACAATAAATAACCCAACAAAGATATCTTTCAAAAAATTATTGCGACCATTGTCTAGAAATCTAAACATTGCGTATATAAAAATAAATTCGTAAGCAGCTCTTGAGGGCTCTGTAGATAAGATAGAAACCCCCCTACTGCCAACTCCACTTCCCCCACCCCTTTCTTTTAATAGAGCTATAATTGGATCAAAAACCACTCCAAAACCAAGTGTTTGTAGCAAGCCTACAATTATGTAGAAGAACAAAATAAAGCGCAGTAGCTTCTTGAACCATATTAAGTTATCAGTTTTATTCAAAAACCAAGCTAAGGTAAAAATTATAAAAGTTGAATTAATGTATGCTAAAAAGCTTCTAGTTAATTGTCCGAGATGCTCTCCCTCAGTTAAGTATGCCGCGTATAATGCACTAAGGCTAAATATAAAAAGTAATAACAGGAATGCTTTAGAGATTTTATTATAGATAATTACACATAGCAGAGTAAAAAATAAAGCCCATGGAAATACCTCTGCATCAATTAACCTAAAAGTTATCGATGGAAAGAATAACATTATACAAAATAACCTAAGTAAGTATGTATTGGTCACTGATATATTTAAGTTACTCTGAATAAGAGAAGGTGAGAGTTTCATATTATAAATATTAACTCTATTTTAGATACTTCAGAAGAGCATTATAACAATATATAGCAAAGTAATAACTTGTCATCATAACGCTTAATTTCATCTCTTTCCTGTAAAAAAGCCACTGCCATTTTAATATTTCCAGTTTATCTTGTGTCATGCCTGAGTCCACCCTGTATAGAGCTAACGCCTCATTAAGGCAATATGCTCTCTCAACATCTTTTAGGATATTTAGCCATAATCCCATATCCTGTCTTTTTCGTATTAAAGGCATGTATTTTTTGCCTAGCACTTCTGTATCATAAATCGCAGTTAAACAACCAATAACATTGCCACCCAAAAGCTTACGATAAGTTGTATATTTTGGAGGAGTAATTATTGCTTTCTTTTCATTACCTTCAACTTTTTGATAGGCCGTAAAAGTAAATGCATAATTATTTTTTTGCATAATGGCAATTTGTTTAATTAGCTTTTCAGGTAACCATTGATCATCAGCATCTAAAAAAGCTATAAAACGGCCTTTAGCTTGCTTAATAGAATTATTACGAGCAACCCCCGCCCCACCATTTTCTTTATTTACAAAAAGCTTAATACGACTATCTTGATTACTGTATTGTTTAACTATTTCCTGAGTATTATCATTTGAGCGATCATCTGTTATTAACAATTCCCAGTTTTGATAACTTTGCTTAACAACAGAATCAATAGATTGCGCAATATATTTTTCTGCATTGTATGCAGGCATGATTACTGAAACTAATGGTTTTTCCATTATCTTCCCATCCCGAACAACACAGTTTTCACAGTTAGCAATAAAATTTTAATGTCTAACATAGATGAGTGGTGCTTAATATAATGAATATCGTATTTGTGCTTCCAAATCGCATCTTCAACTGAAGCACCATAAGGGTAACTAACCTGTGCTAAACCGGTAACCCCAGGTTTAACTGCATGCCTAAAGCGATAATATGGAATTTCTTTCTCTAAGTCCCTAATAAATACCTCACGCTCAGGCCTTGGTCCTACTATCGACATACTGCCTTGTAATACATTTATAAGCTGAGGTATTTCATCTATCCGTGTTTTTCGGATAAATTTACCTACCTTAGTCACTCGTACATCATTCTTTGATGCCCATTGCGCCCCGTTCTTTTCAGCATCACTGCGCATAGATCTAAACTTATAAACTTTAAATTCTTTATTATATTGACCTGTTCGTTTTTGCTTATATAAAACAGGTCCGGGACTTTCAATTTTAATTAAGACTGCAGCAATTAAAGCCAAAGGCAAGGTGACGATAAGTAGCAAAATAGAACTTATTAAATCTATGAAACGCTTAGTCACTTGAGTTCGTTTATTTGACAATATTGAAAATGCTTTTTGATGCAAAAAATAACTACTGTGAAGTAAACGTACCTCAGTATACTTTAAACGCTCATCTAAATAACTCACAAGCGGCTCAACCCAAGCACCACATTCTGTTGCATTAACCAAAAACTTGCGCTGTTCTTTAGTCAAATGTGCACTTTGGTAATGACACACTACTTTCTGAGTGAAATCATGAATTGAATAATCATTGATAACAATATCAAAGGAATAATCATTAATAATACTTCCAATTTTTTTAGCACTTTCTGGAGGACAAAACACATAAATAACACTTTGTTTAAGCGCTTCTGATTTAGATTTAAAACTATTAGTAATAAAAACAGGTTCCATTACATCTAAGTTACTGGCGGAAGAGTGCTTTTCAGCTTCTACTGTTTTAACTTCCGGACTCATAGTTGGCCTTCCATTTATATAAATTATTTAATGTACAATTCGAAAACTTTCAAATAAAAAGCGCATTTATAAATCAACTTTCTAAGTTTAATTAAATTAAAAGCTCAGTTCTAAATTGAATTTTTGCAGTTTTATATCTCAGTTTTATTTATATGCACTGAGACACTTTTTTCTAAACTGAGACAGTCAATTTTAACTATCTCATTGTAATTGCTTGTTTTTGTACTTTTATTTAAAAGTGCCCAATAGGCCCTCTATATATCTAGGAATTAGGTTCTAGGCTTCGGGCCGCGAGCCCATAGTTCTGAGCTCTAGTCTTTATCCTTGGCTATATAGTGTCTGATCAATACTATCATTACACTTAGCATTCCGCCTAAAAGAACACCCAGTACACAGATTAATGCACGCTTAGGTTTAAACTTTTCTTCAGGCACGAGCGCTGCATCAATCGTTTTAAATACATATTCGTCGCGTACTTTAGCAAACATAATTGTCTTAGTTTGCTCTTCAACTAGCTTATAAAGTACCGCACGGATATCGGCTATTTTAGTTTGTTCTAGCTGTTGGGTTAAAAAGTCAGTGCTTTTTATAGCCTCTTGCACATCTCGCTCTTTCATGGTTTGGTTAATATCTTGTATTAACCAGCTAACCCATTGCTGGGCAACACTAGGAGATACATGCTCTACCGACACGGTAACCATACCGCTTTCTTTATCAGTACTTGCACTTATTATTTTGCTAAAAACCTTAAACGCTTCCTGCATAGATGGCTCTGGTTTAAAAGGCGCTTTAACCTCACGCACCCATTTACTGTTTTCAGCATCGAATATTTCGCTATCATAAATAACTGTATTCGTTTGCATATCCCACGATTTAGCTGCCATCAAGTCGGCTAATATACTGTGCTTTTGAATGAAGTCACTGGTAAATTGGCGTGATTTTAATACCTCAATGGCTAATTGTGCCTTATTACTCGAACCACCACCTAAATTTACACCTGCTAAACTCGCTAAACCACCGAACTGCCCAGCCAATGCACTTAAGCCACCGCCACCTTCTTGCTCCGCTGGTGCAAGAAGTGCCTCAGACTTATAAATATTAGGTTGGTTAATAGCATAAATAACCGATGCAACAGCAAACAGGGTAGTTATTGCAATTATTATCCACTTACCTTGCCATATTACCGCAAAGAGCTCACGTAAATCTATTTCATCGTCAGCGATGTTGGGGTTTTGCATTGGTGTATTATTTTGCATTGGCTCGTTATTTTGTAATGTACTTGGGTTGTTCATATGGGTCTCGTGGTTCTAGTAAGTGGCTTCGGGCCGCGAGCTATTGGCTAAGAGCTATTTTTAATGACCGTTATTAATCTGCTTAGCATCTTTGCAATAACCTCACATTCTTCGAGAATATAACCTGCTTTTAAGCTATTGATATATCCTAATTCTGAAGCAATCATAACTTGTGTTTTTAATTCGCCTATGGAGCCTTTGGCAATCCATAAAAAGCGAGTTTTTTCTTTTTCAAAACCTCTTTCCATCCCCTCTGCAATATTGCTAGGTACAGAAACAGAGCATCTACACATTTGATCTTTTAGACCATAATCCTGGAGCTGCTGAAAGCTTTTATAAATTAATAAACTTAACTTAAATGCTCTTTGCCAAACTTCTAGATTTTCGTATTTCATTTTTAACTCTAAAGTAATACTTTAAAGTAAAAATGTAGCAGGTTTTAGCGTTTTTACAGTTAGTTAATTTTAGAGCTTCGAGCTTCGAGCTTCGAGCTTCGAGCTTCGAGCTTCGAGCTTCGGGCTTCGAGCTTCAGGCTTCGGGCTTCGAGCTCTAGGCTCTAGGCTCTAGGCTCTAGGCTCGTCGCTGTAAGCTTATCTAGCCCTTCAGACACGCTTCACGTTCCAGTTCGTCGCAGAGCTCCTCTTGCTCCTGCTTGATGTAAACTAGTACACATAATCACTTAAGCAATTTAACGAGTTAAACTATCCGCAAGCGGCGTTAAAAACTTTTTATTTAGAACAACTAAACTACAAAGCTTTTGCCTTGCTATCGTAAAGTTTTCCTGGCCTAAAATAGCCCACTCTATTACGGGTACTAGTTTCAAACTACTTGCTTGTCTAGCCCTTCGGGCACGCTTCCGCCCCTAGGTTGCAGTTCCTACGGTCTGATAAAAAACAGGTTTTAGGTTCTAGGCTAATGCTCATAACCTTTAAGTAAAAACCTGCGGGTTAAAGTCCCGATTTAAAAATCATTTTAAACCACAGAGTACATTGAGGCGCTGCACGCTAACACAGAGAAGAAAAGCTTATATTGAGAAAAAGCCTTTAACTTTGATCTCTTCCTCTGTGTTCTCTTTACCCTCTGTGGTGAATAAAATCACTAACAGACGCGACATAAAGTCGCTGCTACGTTTGCGAGGCGTAAAGCCCCGCTTTAAAAATCATTTTCAACCACAGAGTACACCGAGGCGCTGCGCGCTACACTGAGAAAAAGCTTGCTGAAAAATGACAGCTAATAACTGCTCTTTACCCTCTGTGGTGAATAAAATCACTAACAGACGCGACATAAAGTCGCTGCTACCTTTGCGAGGCGTAAAGCCCCGCTTTAAAAAACATTTTAGCTGCGAGCCACGGGCTACGAGTTTCGAGCCCTAAGCCCTTAGCCCTTAGCTAATAGCCCACAGCCCGATACCCGTTGCTTATAACCCTATATTACAGGCTACCTATCGCGGCTACTGCTACACCTAATTGATACAGTATTTGCGTTGCTGTGCTCCACAGCGTTAGCTTATCCATGTGCCCAGTGTCCATAGGTACTACTATGGTGTCGCCTGGCTCTAGCTGGTCTGAGTTATTAACGGCAAACCAGTTACCTGCGCTAGGTATTTTAACCGAGCCGTTGGCTTTTATAATGTAAATACGATCGTCATCAGCACGCTCTTTTAAACCACCACTTAGCTCTAGGTAGTCGTCTAGGCTAACGCCTGCTTTATATAAGTGAGTAGTTGCATAATTAACCTCTCCCACTACGCTGATAGAGTCGCGCTTACTCGGTACATAAAGCGTATCACCATCTTGTAGCACTAGTGTTTGCTGGTTTTTAGCAATTAGTGGTAGGTCGATAACTAAACGCCCTACAGCTTCAACACTGGCTAAGTCGTTAAGTAGTTTGTTCATTTCGCCGTACGAAAGCGCACTACTACTTATTGAATTTTGAAAGCTTTTTGATGCTACATCGCGGCGTAGTTCAGTAGCTAAACGGGCTAGTTGTTGTTGCTCTTGCTGCTTAACCGATTGGCGAATAAACACCGCTGCTTTTTGCTCGGCAAAGTTAGTAAAGCCACCGGCACGGTTTAATAAATCGGTTAGTGTTTCGCCGCGGCGAATGGTGTACGTACCCGGGAATAGCAACTCACCTTTAAGGGTTACTTTTACGTTTTCTTGCCAGTTAGGAATGGTAAAAATATTTAAGCTGTCTTTACTTTGTAATTTAAGGCCTTGTGCATTGCCACTCAATACTTGAGCAAGGTCTATATTAATGTGCTCAACATTTGAAGCATCGCCATTTACCATACGGGTAATTTCGGCTTGTTTGGTATAAGCCGACTCCAATAAACCACCTGCTGCTGTGATTAAATCTGCTGCTTCAGCATCTACTGTTAATGGGTAAACGCCTGGGTAAGTAACACTACCATTCACCTCAACTAGCTGAATAGCTTGCTGAGTAGACGCTTGTCGCTTTAACTTTTTAATTATTGGTGCTAACAAATTATTACGGCTATAAGGTGTATAGCTAGCAGCACTTAGCTGGTTACTATCTCCTGCTTGGCTAGCAGCTTGCTCAATTGTGGTATCTTTTTTAGTGCCTGAGCCCGTTGCTGCTAACGTTAACTTTTCATCACGTTTTTCTTCAAATTCACTAAATATAAGTATTTTGTCGTTAGCGTTAAGGATTAAGTCGTTTTCACTATTTTTAACAATAGCTAAAGCTACATCAAACTGATGCACTTCTATGTCACCATTTATGTTTATTTCGCGCACCACTAAGCCATAGCTTAAATCGGCTTGTGGGAGCAAGTCGCCACGTACCGACTTAAGTACATCAGATATGCGTTTACCTTGGTGCCATTGGTAACTACCAGGGCGTACCACAGCACCGACCAAGTTAACTGAGTTTTTATATTGTGCGCTTATGGTGTTAAAACGAATACGGTCGCCGTCTTGCGGAATGTAATTAATTTTATTTGCCGAAAAGTCTACGGTTAGTACTTCTTTACGGTTGTTATTAAAGCGCTCTACTAGTGCATTTTTAGTATAGGCACCGGGCTTTAAGCCGCCAGCCATTGCCAGTAGCTCTTTTGCTGTTTCGCCTTTTTTAAGCTCAAAAATAGCAGGGCGTTTAACTAATCCTTCTACTTTAACTTGTGCGCCCACCGAAGGTACAAATACCACGTCGCCGGGTTTTAAAATAATATCGTTACTGCTATCACCGTGAATAAGTAGGTCGTATAAATCGAAATTAGTAACTACTTTACCAGCCCGCTTAACTTGAATATTACGTAATGATGCAATATCCGACACTCCACCACTTACAAATAAAGCATGAGACACTGTAGTAAGCGACGACACACTGTAACTTCCTGGTTTGTATGCTTCACCTAATACCATAATACGCATACTGCGAAGTTGACCAAGCGAGACAAACGCTTTTACACCTATAACTTCTTGCTCTACTTTTAACTTAATTAACTGCTTTACCTCAGAAAAAGTTAAGCCAGCGACTTGTACCGGGCTCAAATCAGGGATGCTAATGCGCCCTTCGCGATCAACAATAACTTCAAAGCTCGCGCTTTCTTTACCATAAAAGTTTATTAATAGCTGATCGCCTCGGCCAACTAAATACGTATCGGGTACTGCTGACGTTTCGCTAGGCATGAAGGTAGTTGGTTCACCGGCAAAAAGTTCATAACCAAATGGCTTAACTGTATTAGGGTTTTGTTTTGCTGGTTCTGCTTTTGCTGCTTGCTCTTGTTGTACTAAACGAGGACCGATTGTTGGTTCTTCAACTTGAGGTTGATTACTTGATTGGCTTGACCCAGTTATTGCCGATAGATCAACACCGTACTGCTTTGCCAATGCCTGCTGCTGAGACTTTGGTAATTTTTTAAATTGCTCTATTTGCGACGCACTCGGAGTGAATGCTAATGCACTAAAGCTACATATTAATACTAAAGCACTAAATAAGTGTTTAAAAACGTTCACGAGTAGGTATTTCCCTAGGTCTACAACAAGAATTGCTGCGTATTGTACATTATTATTGGACAAATAAAAAAGGGACTTTTGCCCCTTTAGTCATTTAAATGTCATTAACCTGGTATTATTAGTTAAAAACTGTAAACCAGTGTTAGCGAGGTCTCAGTGTCGGTGCTTTCTTTGTCATCAGCAACATCTGAGTTATTGGTTATATTATAGGCCACTTTCATTTGCAGTGAGCCATTAATTTTAGTAAGTAGCGCAGTTTCTGAGCGAGTTTTGGTATTAGTATCACCGTACTCCACTGATACTAACTGAGTAAAGCGCGCGTTGTCTGAAATTTTCCAGCTAAAGTCTACTTTACCTAGCGCAATCACTTCGCCTTCGTATTCACCCGCTAGTGAGTTGCCGTTTTCATCAACCTCTTCGCTTACATCTGGGTATTTAAAGTACTTATAACCTGGACCAATTTCAGCATTTAGTTTCATGTTTGACTCGTTTAGTAAACGTAAACCATAACCTGCTGAAATAACCGACTCACTTCGGTATGCACCAAAGTAATCAGAAACATGCGATCCGTAAATAAATAAATGAGCGTGCTTTTCGTTTAATTTGTAATTACCCTGCGCTGAAATAGAGTACTTTTCGTTAGTACGCTGTTTTTCTTTGCTGCCGTCGTCGTTTTCTACTTCATCTTCTTTGTAGATGCCGTCTAACTTATACTCGTTATTCCAGCTTTCTAAGTTATGCAATACTTTAATACCGCCTTTTAACGTGGTTGTTTCGGTATTACCGCTGGTAATAATAGCGCCTACTTCGCTGGTAACTTCCCAGGTTTTTTGCTCATCTTCTGATGCAAATGCATTGGTTGTAGCTGAGGCTGCTACTAAAATTGATAAAAGCTTAAGTTTCATTAAAAAAATAACCCTATAAAAAATGTATTAATACCTATTAAAAAGGCAACGCGCATATTAATAAATCGAATTTGAGCGCTGCCTTAATAAATAAGTATTTTAAAAAATTAGTCTTGCTTGTGTAAATGTACATCCATTTGCGGGAATGGAATGGTAATGTCTGCGTCGTCTAACGCTATTTTAATGTTTTCTATTAACGACCAGTATGTTGGCCAGTAATCTTCTGAGTTAACCCAAGGGCGTACGATAAAGTTAACGCTTGAATCGGCAAGTTCAGAAACTGATACATTGTATGCAGGATCTTTTAAAATACGCGATTCGTTATCTAGTACTGATTTAAGTACTTCTTTTGCTTTTCGTAAGTCGGCGTCGTAGCCAACACCAATCACAAGGTCAACGCGGCGTGTTGATTCGCGCGAGTAGTTAATAATTGCATCTGACATGATTTTTGAATTAGGCATTACAATAACTTTGTTATCGGGTGTGCGCATTTCTGTTGAAAATATTTCGATTTTTTTAATCGTACCGGCTTTACCGCCAGCTTCAACGTAGTCACCTGATTTAAATGGGCGAAGTAGAATAATTAATACGCCTGACGCAAAGTTAGATAACGACCCTTGCAGTGCTAAGCCAACGGCTAAACCTGCCGCACCTAAAATAGCAATGAATGATGTGGTTTCGATGCCAATTTGTGACAGCGCCATTAAAATAGTGGCTGCAAATACAATGGCATATACAATACTAGAGACAAACGATGAAACCGCTTTATCTACTTTTTTCTTGTCGAATGCTTTTTCGGTTAACTTTGCACAAAATTTAGCAATTCGTCCGCCCAGTAAAAATATAACAAGCGCTATGACTGCTTGAATACCGTAGTGTAAGATTAAGCCTGAATTTTCATTCAGCCAATTGAGTATTGAATCCATATTAACTCCTGATAGTGTTATTAAACAGTTTAGCGGTGTTGTTTATTGTATTGTAAATCTTTAATACATGTTTGCAACAGCGTTTTACGAGGTTCGAGGTTCGAGGTTCGAGGTTCGAGGAATTTAAAAACTTTACGATTAATATCGCAAGGTTTTTATATCCGTAGCAGCGGGTTTACCCCGCGTCGTTATTAGGTTTTAGGTATTAGGTTCTAGGTTCTAGGTTCTAGGTTCTAGGTTCTAGGTTCTAGGTTCTAGGTTCTAGGTATTTAAAAACTTTACGATTAATATAGCAAGGTTTTTATACCCGTAGCAGCGGGCGGGTTTACCCCGCGTCGTTATTAGGTTTTAGGTTCTAGGTTCTAGGTTCTAGGTTCTAGGTTCTAGGTTCTAGGTTCTAGGTTCTAGGTTCTAGGTATTTAAAAACCTTAAGGTTAATATCGCAAGGTTTTTATATCCGTAGCAGCGGGTTTACCCCGCGTCGTTATTAGGTATTAGTTTTTAGGTATTAAGCCCGTCACCCGTTGCCCGTTGCCCGTCACCCGTCACCCGTCACCCGTTACCCGTTGCCAATAGCTTAAATATAGAATATTTATAATAAATTTAATTTTTTTGATTTTTTTGCTTCACAAGCATGGGGATATTATGTATTATGCGCGCCACACCAAACAAGGTGTATGTAGTGGCGGTTGTAGCTCAGTTGGTAGAGCCCCGGATTGTGATTCCGGTTGTCGCGGGTTCGAGCCCCGTCAATCGCCCCACTATTTTCTAAGTTCCCTCAGTAATGTTCAAAGTTAGCTTCTTAATAATACCTAGCCTTCATAAAACCAAATCTAAAATAAAAATAATACACACTTATCAGTAGCCGCTGGTTCATTCCATTTTACACAGCCTATTTCCCGTATTTACGCTTTAGCCATTATCTCAAAACATATAAGTGCGCATATAACACCTCACCTACGTTTAAACACAAACACCGTGCTTGGCTTAATCTCTGCCTTTAACCTTTTGCCTTTAACCTTTAAAAAGACGCGATATAAAATCGCTGCTACATAAATTAAAAACAACTCCCGTAGCAGCGGGTTTACCCCGCGTCATGGGGCATTAAAAGACGCGATGTGAAATCGCTGCTACATAATTAAAAAAAACTCCCGTAGCAGCGGGTTTACCCCACGTCATGGTGCATTAAAAAACGCGTATAAAATCGCTGCTACATAATTAAAAACAACTCCCGTAGCAGCGGGTTTACCCCGCGTCATGGTGCATTAAAAGACGCGATATAAAATCGCTGCTACACTTTATTCTTTATGTGCAAGGACTCGCTATGAAGAAGGCTTATAGACTCAGGAAAGGGAGGGTCTCATTAACTAATCACTACTATATTGTCACTATGGTATCCCATAATCGTAATAAGCTTTTTACTAAACTTAATATGAATCGTTGTTTAATAAAACATATGCGAGAGCTAGAACGAGAACAACGAATAAAATCAATCGCATTTGTTATTATGCCAGACCACTTACATTGGCAATTTCAAATACTTTCAAACAATACGCTTTCAAATGTAGTTCGTCTTTTTAAAGGTAGAACTGCCGCGAGTTTTTATCAGTTTGAGGTTTATAGATTGTGGCAAAAAGGGTATTACGATCATTTAATTCGTAATGAAGAAGATCTTATAGCAAGCGCTCGTTATATTATTGCCAATCCTTTGAGGGCAAAGTTAATAGCCAATGTTGCAGATTACCCTTACTGGGATTGCGTTTATGTTTAATATTACAGCCGACGTGTAGCAGCGGGTTTACCCCGCGTCATGATGCATTAAAAGACGCGATGTGAAATATCCCCCACGTCATGGTGCATTAAAAGACGCGGAATAAATCCGCTGCTACATGTGCGCGAGATGCCCCGTCTACAGGCTATTTTAATTTACCCGCAACTCGCAGCCCGCCGCTCGTAACCTTTAAAAAGACGCGGAATAAATCCGCTGCTACATGTGCGCGAGATGCCCCGCCTACAGGCTATTTTAATTTACCCGCGCCTCGCAGCCCGCTGCTCGTAATCTTTAAAAAGACGCGATATAAAATCGCTGCTACATGTGCGCGAGATCCCCGCCTTCGTTCAATAAAAACACTGTGCTTGGCTTAATCTCTACCTTTAACCTTTTGCCTTTACCCTTTTGCCTTTACCCTTTTGCCTTTAATCTTTAAAAAGACGCGATATAAAATCGCTGCTACATGTGCGCGGGATACCCCCCGCCTTCGTTCAACACAAACACCTTGCTTGGCTTAATCTATGCCTAAAACCTAGAACCTAGAACCTAGAACCTTGTTTTAACTGGTTATTGAAGGCGCTCTTTCCACTGCTCAATAGGCAATGGCTTTGAAGATAAATAGCCTTGAAATAAGTTGCAACCGCGTTGCTTTAAATAATTAAATTGCGCGGGTTCTTCAACGCCTTCAGCAACACTGTTTACGCCTAAAGCACTGGCCATGTCGATGATCATATTCACAATAGTTTTACTTGAATTATCATCAGTATCCATAATGCCATCGACAAAGTATTTATCTATTTTAAGCTCAGAAATTGGCAACTCTTTCAAATAACTTAGGCTTGAATAACCTGTTCCAAAGTCATCAATTGAAAACCTAAAGCCCTTTTTATTAAGTTCAAGCATAGTCTCTTTTACTAGTTCGATGTCTGACACTAAAGTCGTTTCGGTTAGCTCTATCACTAAGTTACGTGGCGACACTTGCCACTTATGAATACTGGCGAGCAATTTTTCCTTAAAATCGGGGGCTACAATTTGTTTAGCGCTAATGTTTACGGCAATACAGGTGTTTTTTCCTGCTCGGCTGACTTCATGCAGCAACTTACATACTTGATCAACCACCCAATCGCCAATTTTAATAATGGCTTCATTCTCTTCTGCTAGGGGTATAAATTCCCTAGGGCTTATTACGCCCAATTCCTCAGAATCCCAACGTAATAATGCTTCGGCTGAATTAAAGGTATTTTCATTATTAAATTGTGGCTGTAGTACCAGTGTTAATTCATCACTTTTATCAACATTTATTAGTAAATAGCGAATCTTATTGGTACGTTCGTAACGTTTTAATGCATCTAAATCTGCAAAGTAATAACCAAATGGCGCTAGTTTTTTTGCTTGTTTTTGTGCGTATTCCAACTTATCAAACATAGAGCTATAGGAGTCTCTACTCGCATTAATAATTGTACTGCCCAACGAGGCGCTTAGTACCACATCAAGATCATTGATCTTATGTGAGAAGTTATCTAGCGCTAATAATTTAGAGTCTATACTTGGTTGTTGTTGCTCTAGGTAGGATAAGTCACTACTTACATTGGCGCTTATAATTAAAAAAGAATCGACTCCGCTTTTGTATAGCTTGTACTCGCCCTGTACCGCATTTGATAGTTTTTTAGCCGTTAAAATGAGTGCTTCGTTGCCCGCCTCAATACCGTACTTAAAGTTAAATTGCGCTAACTTGTCCATATCTAATAATGCTGCATATATGTAGCCATTATTAATGCTGGCACTTTGAAGTAAACTTCTGCATTCGCGTTCAAACCATCGCTTATTTTTTAATCCTGTTATGGGATCTGAATAGGCTAAGTTATAAATGGTATCTTGCGCTTTGAGTTTTTCACTAATATCTCTAACTACACCAATATATTCAACGTTTTGCTCATTAACTGCTTTGGTAAGTGACAATTCTATTTGAAAAATAGTGCCGTCTTTTTTTCTTGCAGGTAGTTGCCTACCAACACCAATAATTTTAGCCTCACCTGTTTGCTCATAATTTCGCATATACGAGTGATGTTTAGATGCATAAGGCTCAGGCATTAAGTTGTTAATCGACAAGCCAAGCATTTCATTTTGCTTATAGCCAAACATAGTTAATGCGGTTGAGTTACAGTGAACAATAACACCTTGCTGATTAATAGTGATCACTGCATCATTTAAGTTATTTAAAATAGCTTCAAGGCGATTATTTTTATCATCAACCTTGGCCTTTAATTCATATTCTAAAGTGACATCTTCGAAAGCACCATACACTTTAATAACCTGATGATCATCATTAAAAACAGGGTGACCACTCGTCCGTACCCACTTTTTATTGCCATGAGCATCTACAAACTCAAAGTCTTCACAATAAGGAAGACCTAATGTTTGTAATCGCCTAAAAAGCTGGCTAATACGCACTTGTTCTTCATCTGCGTAATGAGCGATGGCTTGAGTGGTATTTATTTTACTATCAGCAGCAAGCGCATAAATTTTATAAACTTCAGGTGAGAAGTATAACTCGTCGGTTAAAACTGTATATTGCCAACTCCCCACTTTTGCCATACTTTCAACTGCATTAGTAAGCAGCTTTTGCGAACTTGGTTTATTTTCTAAGAAACATTTTTGTAAGTACGCGCTGGTATAATTAGCAAAGCTTAACAAGATCGATTTATAAGATTCTAAATCTTGATGCGCATTAAAATAAAGGCCAACTAACACACCGGTTAGTAAGCCATCATCATTTAAAATCGCAGCCCCAATATAGGCATTGGCATTGATTACCTGTAACAGCTTATTTTCAGGGTAATCTTGCTGTAATTTATGGGTAATAAAGCAAATACTTTGAGTTAAAAGGAGCTCACATGGCGAACCTTCAAGGCTATAAGAAAAGTTTTCAATCACCTCTGTATTGGATAGAACTAACTGCGTAGTAGCTGATTTATCCTCATCAACAGAGGCAATAAATAAGTAATCGGCTTTTATTTCTTGTTGCAATGCACTCAATTGCGCACTTAAGTTTGCGCATTGAGAATACGGTGCTTTATAGGCTGCGCCTATATCTACCGGCTTGCTATTCTTGCTCACGTTATTAACCTACTTTAAAAGAAAGACCTAGTGATGCTAATGCTTTAGAATACTTTTCTATCGTATTAGACTCTGCGCCTACACTATGCGCTTGGGCTAAGTTATCTGAAGACGCACTACTAATATTTGAAATATTACGGCTAATTTCTTGCGATACCATACTTTGCTCTTCTGCTGCCGTTGATATTTGCGTTGCTAAATCAGAAATATCAGTAATTGCCGCATAGACTTTTGAGACGATATCTTGGCTATTTCGCGTTTCTTTAACGCAGGTCTCTGCCGCATTCTTGCCAGCTTCCATTGTTTTTGACCAATTGAGTAACGTAGATTGTATTTCAGATATAGAGACTTGAATTTGCTCTGTAGCTGTATGCGTTCTGCTTGAAAGCGCACGCACTTCATCAGCAACAACCGAGAACCCTCTACCGTGCTCGCCGGCACGCGCAGCTTCTATAGCGGCATTAAGTGCAAGTAAATTTGTTTGATCGGCAATCCCTTGTATCTCTTGCATTATACCACCAATTTTTTCAGCCTCTGTTGCTAACTCGCTCGCAGAGCTTGCTGAGTTATCAACTTCAGTTGCAAGTAACGACACCTCTCGCATAGTGCCTGACATAGCTTGCGTTGCATTTTCGCAGTCTTGGTGAGCTTGTTGAACACGTTGGTTGGTTACTAAGGTATTTTTAGCGACCTCATCAATTGAATGCACCATTTCCTCAACCGCAGAGGATACCTGATATAATTCTGATGCTTCTTTTTCAACGCCAGCCTGCGCAGCTTCAGCACAAACTTTAAGCGAATCAGCTCCTTTGCTAAGGCTTAAAGTACCATCAATAATACGCCCAACAATGGTCGTTACTTTACCCTCAAGTAATTTAATCTGAAAATCACTGTAGCTGAGGCTATCGCTACCAGAATAAATATGCCGAGATACGCTATCTGGGCCTGCCTTGGTTTTTTTGATTTTGCTTGGCGAGCGAATTAATTCCTCGTAAAAAATAATAAAAGGCAGAGGAACAAATAATAAACATAACCAGAACATATAGCTTGTTAACCAAGCAATTAAAGCTGCACAACCAATAAATAGCGGCAATTTAAATGCAGCTAATTTTTCACTTAAAGGCGTAATTGATTGACCGTTAATTAAACGCTGGTATAGCTTTTCTGCGCGGTGTTTATATTCTGGAAGGAGTTGTTGGCGAACTGATTGATAACCTACTTTTTTACCGTTTTCGTAAATAGGGGTAACAAATGCATCAACCCAGTAATAACGCCCATCTTTACATCTATTTTTTACCGCCCCTCGCCAAGCGGTATCGCTTTTTAAATGAGACCACATATCTCCAAATGCCGCAGATGGCATGTCTGGGTGACGAACCATATTATGGTTTTTCCCTTTTAACTCATTGATGGTATACCCTGAAACTTTACAAAAGCTATCATTTGCATAAGTGATAACGCCTCGTAAATCTGTTGTAGAAACTAATTCTTCGTCAATGCCAAACGAAACTTCCTGGTCTACCGTTGCTTGATTTTTTCTACTCATAGTGGGGTCTTCATGATGCTTCTATACTAATTTGCGGGATGTTAATTTATAAATGTATAAAACACAATTATACATTATTACTATATTCTAATAGTTCAAAAGAGTCTGAAACTTCATATTACACCTCAGCTTAATAAAATATACATTTAAAAACATACAGTTACAAAATTACATATATGTAATAAAGAGTTATAATTACAAAAAACTCGATTTTAAAATAGGATTTGAACAAAATACGACTAAGCTAAGAATAGTTTAGACTTTAAAGATAAAGGACGCCAAAAATAAGGATAAAAAAAATGCCACCAGATGGTGGCATTTACACACGGGGGTATTTCTACTTATAGAAATTTTTTACGAAAATATATATTGAAAAGGTAACATTTAGCCCATTATCTAGCAACATTTAAGCGGGTTTTATCTTACAACCATTAACTCATCGGAACAGTCTTAACCATTACACCTTAATACATACGTATTTTTCTTCTAAGTACTCATCTAAACCCTGATGCCCGCCTTCACGACCAAGACCTGATTGCTTTACACCACCAAACGGCGCAACGGGGTTTGATATAACGCCCTCATTTACACCAACCATGCCAAACTCTAGCCCTTCGCTTATACGATAGATTTGTTTAATGTTTTGGCTATAAAAGTACGCAGCTAACCCATAAGGGACGTCATTAGCAAGCGCAAGTACTTCGCTTTCTTCATCAAATGGGATCACCGTTAATACAGGACCAAACACTTCTTCGTGATAAATATCCATTTGTGTAGTGACATTGGTGACTATTAATGGGTTTTGAAAACTGCCACCTAAATTGCTGTTATCTCCAATTAGCGTAGCGCCTTTATCAACAGCGTCTTTAATCAGTTGTTGCACTTTCTCTTTTGCTTTGGGGTAAATAAGCGGCCCTATATCGGCATTTTCATCAAAACCGTTCGCAACATTGAGCGCAGCGACTTTGGGTGTAATTTTTTCAAGTACGCCATTTAATATATTACGCTGAATAAAAATACGATTCGCTGCAACACAAGCTTGTCCTGAGTTTCTAAATTTGGCCGCCATTAATCCATCAATCGCATCGTCAATATCAGCATTATCAAATATTATAAACGGGGCATTTCCCCCCAATTCCATTGAAGTACGCTTCATTGTAGATGCACATTGAGAGAGTAACTGCTTACCTACACCAGTAGAGCCAGTAAAAGTAAACTTACGTACCACCTCTGAGTCTGTCAGCATTTTGCCAACCTTTTTGGCATCTTGTGACACAAGCACATTAAATGCACCTTTAACAAAGCCAGCCTGATCAGCTAAATAAGCTAAAGCGATAGCACATAATGGTGTGTGCTCAGAAGGTTTGAGTATAAAACTACAACCTGCGGCATAAGCCGGCGCGACTTTTCGTGTCACCATAGCAACAGGAAAATTCCATGGCGTAATACCTGCTACCACGCCAATAGGTTGCTTGAAGCTAGTTAAACGATGACTGTTATCGGTGGCGGGGATCACATCACCGTAGCTGCGTTTAGCTTCCTCTGCAAACCATTTAATAAAGCCAGCGCCATAATCTATTTCACCTAGCGATTCTTTAAGCGGTTTTCCCTGCTCTTTAGTCATGAGCTTAGCGAGTGTTTGTTTGTGCTTTATTACTAGATCATACCAACGCATCAGGGTTTCGCTTCGCTCGGTCGCATTGGTGGCTTTTAATTTTACAAACGCGCCTTGTGCTGCTGTTATGGCATTTTTTACGCCTTGCTCGTCAATATCGCTAACATCAACAATACTTTGTTCGGTAGCGGGGTCATCAACACTAAAGCGTGTGCTGGTTTGATAAAATTCACCGTTTATAAACGAGTCTGAAAAAATAAGATCACTCAAAATATACCTCCGAAATGGGTTTTGGGCTTCGGGCTTCGGGCTTCGAGCTTCGAGCTTCGAGCTTCGAGCTTCGAGCTTCGATAAATTAAACAGCCTTATGGTTAACACTACAAGAGTTTTTATTTTAATTTACCCGCCGCTCGCAACCTTTAAAAAGACGCGGGGTAAACCCGCTGCTACATGTGCGCGGGATACCCCCGCCTTCGTTCAATAAAAACACTGTGCTTGGCTTAATCTCTACCTAGAACCTTTGTCTTTTGCCTTTAACCTTTTGCCTTTAACCTTTTGCCTTTTGCCTTTAACCTTTTACCTTTAACCTTTTGCCTTTAACCTTTTACCTTTAACCTTTTGCCTTTAACCTTTAAAAAGACGCGGAATAAATCCGCTGCTACCAAATACAAACAAAAAAGCCGCTGTATCAAACAGCGGCTTTTAATATGATAGTCATTAATTAAAAACTAGTGTTCTTCATTAACGATATTGAGATTGTACTTAGGTATTTCAACCACTAAGTCTTCATCTCTAATAATTGCCTGGCAACCTAAGCGCGATTCAGGCTCTAAACCCCATGCTTTATCTAGCATGTCATCTTCTAGGTCATCACTTTCATCTAATGAGTCAAAACCTTCACGGATCACTAAATGACACGTTGTACATGCACATGATTTTTCACAGGCATGAGGAATGCTAATGCCATTTTTAAGCGCGATATCAAGTACCGTTTCGCCAGCGGGCGCTTCTATTGCTGCACCGTCAGGACACAACTCCGGATGGGGAAGAAAAACAATTTGTGGCATTCTAATCTCTCTTATATATTGTCTACTGACTGACCCGTTAAGGCTTTTTTAATTGACGCGTCCATTCTGCGCGCGGCAAAATCACTGCTCGCATTATCCATTTTTTCAATGGCCGCTTTTATTTCGCTTGGCTCTTGTGCACTCTCGCGTACTTTTGCAAGTTCGTTTATTTCCACTTTCAGCGCAGCTAGTTGCTCAGGCTCAAGTAAGTCACCATCAGCAGCTAAAGAGGCTTCCATCGCTTCTATTACACGAAGCGCTTCAACTTGTTGCTCTTTAAGCATACGCGCTTGCATATCGCCTTTAGCGTTACTCATCGACTCTTTAAGCATATTAGCAACTTGGTCGTCAGACAAACCAAACGACGGTTTTACTTGTATTTCTGCTTGAACACCCGTTGATTTTTCCATGGCCGACACGCTTAGTAAACCATCAGCGTCTACTTTAAAAGTAACGCGAATATGCGCCGCCCCCGCCGCCATAGGAGGAATACCTTTTAAGCTGAACTTTGCCAGCGATCGACAATCGTCAACCAGTTCACGTTCACCTTGTAATACATGCAACGACATGGCCGTTTGACCATCTTTAAACGTAGTAAATTCTTGCGCACGCGCAACCGGAATCGTGGTATTGCGTGGAATGATTTTTTCAACCAAGCCACCCATTGTTTCAAGGCCTAACGACAACGGTAACACATCAAGTAATAACATGTCTGAATCTGGCTTGTTACCAATTAATACGTCAGCTTGTAATGCAGCACCTAGTGCAACAACACGATCAGGGTCAATTGAAGTTAGTGGCTGTTTATCAAAAAATTCGCCAACTTGAGTACGAACCAACGGCATGCGGGTTGAACCACCAACCATCACGACTTGTAATACTTCTTGGTTTTCAATACCGGCATCTTTTACTGCACGACGACATGAACGAAGCGTTTTTTTAACCAGTGGCATAGCCAGCTCATTAAATTTTTCTCGCGTTACTTCAACCATGTATTTTTCATCGTCAAACTCAAGGCCAACATTTACTTTTTCGTATTGGCTGAGTGCTTCTTTACAGGCTTTGGCTTTATTTATAAATAAACGTAATACCGAAGGAGATAAGCCCGTCACGCCGGTTTCTTGTTTTAAGTAGTCAACTAATAATGAGTCAAAGTCGTCGCCGCCTAGGCTAGAATCGCCACCGGTAGCCAGCACTTCAAACACGCCTTTATTAAGACGCAAAATAGAGATATCAAAAGTACCGCCCCCTAAATCATAAACGGCGATAATACCTTCCTGCCCTGAATCTAAACCGTAAGCAACGGCAGCGGCAGTTGGCTCGTTTAGTAAGCGCAGTACATTAATACCGGCAAGCTCAGCCGCATCTTTGGTGCTTTGACGCTGTGCATCATCAAAATAAGCTGGTACCGTAATCACTGCCCCTAAAATATCTTGATGACCAAAGCTTTGCTCAGCGCGTACTTTTAAAGCATTTAAAATATGACTTGAAGCTTTAACTGGGCTGATTTTTCCCGCAGCCGTTTCGATAGCCAATGCACCATCATCATCGCAAAACTGATAAGGCAGTTGGCCATAGCTTTGTTTTATTTCGGTTTGCGTTTTACCTAAAAAGCGCTTCACTGAAATAAGCGTATTAACCGGATCGAGTGTAGCTGCTTGCATTGCATCATTACCCACGGTAATGCCGCCAGCTTGATAACGAACCACCGAGGGTAACATCGCTTCGCCTGACTCATCTGTAATAGTGCGTGCTTCGCCGCTTTGTACGGTTGCCACTAATGAATTTGTAGTGCCTAAATCAATTCCAATGGCTAATTTGTGTTCATGTGGTGCCGCGCTCTGCCCCGGCTCAGCAATTTGCAATAATGCCATAATGCTCTTTAAACTCGTGTTGCTCGCTTTGCAGCAAGTAATTAATCGTCAAATAAACTGTCTTCAATGCGTTCAAGTTCGTCTTGTAACTTATATACAAATTTTAATTTGCGAATGTTGTCAGCAGCGTGTTGATATTGTTGCTCATCGTTGCTTGCAAGTTGCTCAGCCAATTCGTTGCTATACTGGGCTTTTAATTGCTTTATTTGCGACTCAAAATTAGCAATAGCGATATCTGGATCACTTGCAGAGGGAAGTTCTTCAAGCTCTTCGCGCAGTTCCATTTGTTGCATCAAGAACATGGGATCTTGCAGTGTTTGCTGCTCAGCGCGAATATCAACGCCCAGCTCACTCAACATATATTCAGCACGTTTAACCGGATGCTTAAGTGTTTGTAATGCGTCGTTAATTTCAGCGGTACTTTGTACGGCCATTAATTTATCACGACTGCTGGCATTAGCATGACGATCAGGGTGTACAGCACGTTGAAGTTCTAAGTAGTGCTTGTTGATCTTTGCTAAGTCAATATTGTAGTCAACCGGTATTGCAAATAACTCAAAATAACGCATAACTTCTCACAAATGACAAAGCCCTACATTAACTGGCAGGGCTTATTTATATCTTAAAACAAGTTTGAGCTTAAACAGTAAAGCTTTCGCCACAGCCACACTCATCCGCTTGGTTAGGGTTATTAAATTTAAACCCTTCATTTAAACCTTCTTTAGTGTAGTCGAGCTCGGTGCCGTCGATATAAACTAAGCTTTTAGCGTCAACAATTAAGGTAACGCCTTTGGCCGCAAATGTTTCATCGTCATCGTTTAGCTCATCAACAAACTCTAGAACATAAGCAAGACCTGAACAGCCCGTCGTTTTAATGCCAACTCGCAGGCCAATGCCTTTACCACGGTTTGCTAAAAATGATTGTACGCGGTTTGCTGCCGCATCTGTCAATGTCACTGCCATGAATATCTCTTAGTTTGTATGTTTGCTTTTATAATCTGCAATTGCTGCTTGAATTGCATCTTCGGCTAAAATTGAACAGTGAATTTTCACTGGTGGTAATTCTAGCTCTGCGCTGATATCGGTATTTTTGATAGTCGCAGCTTCGTCTAATGTTTTGCCTTTAACCCACTCTGTTACCAGCGAAGATGAAGCAATTGCGCTACCACAGCCGTACGTTTTGAATTTTGCATCTTCAATAACGCCGTCTGCCGATACTTTAATTTGCAATTTCATTACGTCACCACATGCTGGTGCGCCTACCATACCCGTTGCCACTGACGGATCGTTTTTGTCTAGAGCACCTACGTTACGTGGGTTTTCTACGTGGTCGATTACTTTATCACTGTAAGCCATAATTCTATCCTCACTACCTGCTAGGTATGGGCTCCACTAATTAGTGGTGCGCCCATTCAACTGAATCTAAATCAACACCTTCTTGGTGCATTTCCCAAAGAGGAGACATTTCACGCAAACGACCAATCGAGTTTTTTATTAGCTCAACGGTGTAATCAATCTCTTCTTCGGTGGTAAAACGGCCAATACTAAAACGAATTGAGCTATGCGCTAATTCGTCGTTACGACCTAGTGCACGTAATACGTAAGAAGGCTCTAAACTTGCAGATGTACAGGCTGAACCTGACGATACCGCAATATCTTTAACAGCCATTAATAACGACTCACCTTCAACAAAGTTAAAGCTAATGTTGACAATACCAGGTACTGATTGGTCTTGCGTGCCGTTAAAGTACACTTCGTCCATATCCGTTAAAATGCCGTCGATTAGGCGTTTACGCAACGCACTGATGTGTGCGTGATCTTTTTCAAAATCTTGTTTTGCAATTCTAAATGCTGCGCCCATACCCACTAATTGATGGGTTGCTAATGTACCTGAACGCATACCACGCTCATGGCCGCCACCGTGCATTTGTGCTTCTAAACGTGCACGTGGTTTACGACGAACATACAAAGCACCTACGCCTTTAGGGCCGTATACTTTGTGCGCCGAGAATGACATAAAATCTACTTTGGTTTGTTGCACGTCAATTAAAACTTTACCCGCGCTTTGTGCTGCATCTACGTGGAACATAATTTTACGTTCGCGACACATTTCACCAATAGTGTTGATATCTTGGATCACACCTAGCTCGTTATTTACATGCATGATACTTACAAGCACGGTGTCGTCACGCATGGTATCTGCTAATTTTTGCAGATCAAGTAAGCCGTTTTCTTCAACGTCCATGTAGGTTACTTCAAACCCTTGGCGTTCAAGTTCACGACATGTGTCGATAACCGCTTTGTGTTCAGTTTTAGCGGTAATAACATGCTTACCTTTTTTCTTGTAAAACTGAGCTGCACCTTTAATCGCAAGGTTATTTGATTCTGTTGCACCCGATGTGAATACAATTTCACGTGGGTCTGCATTAATTAAATCAGCAATGTCAGTACGTGCTTGGTCAACGACTTCTTCAGCTTGCCAACCAAAACGGTGTGAACGCGATGCTGGATTGCCAAAATTACCGTCCATAGTCAGGCATTGCATCATTTCTTTGGCAACTCGTTCGTCAACAGGCGTAGTTGCTGCGTAATCTAAATAAATCGGTAACTTCATTTCTCTCTCCGCTGCAGGTCAACCTTAAAGTTGACAGCTTACTTGAATATTTTCCAACTGCTTAATTGCATCATTAACGCTGTTTTCTTGGCGAAGAGCGACCGCTTTAACGTCCGACTTTTCAACCAGTTCAGCTAAGGTAATATTATTTAAAAATTCTTCAATTCGTGCGCTTAAGTCTGACCACAATGTATGGGTTAAACAACGCATACCACTTTGACAACCAGTATTGCTTCGCTGACACCGTGTAGCGTCAACAGATTCATCTACCGCATTGATAACATCGCCAACTGAAATTACGTCAGCCTCACGTCCTAGTAAATAGCCCCCACCAGGACCTCGAACAGAACTCACTAGCCCATTTTTACGTAAACGGGCAAATAATTGCTCAAGATAAGACAAAGAAATTTCTTGGCGCTGCGAAATATCTGCAAGCGCTACAGGGCCTATATTTGCATGTAGTGCAACATCCAGCATGGCTGTAACGGCGTATCTGCCTTTTGATGTTAACTTCATAACGCCCCCCGCACAAAAGAGTGCAAATTTTAATTACCAGAGTAGATTAGTCAAGTATTCTAGGTTCTAAAAAAACTTGCAATACCCGACTGTTTTGGTCAAGTATTGGGTCTATTGTAATTACCTGAGTAATTTAGTCAAGTATTAGTAGAGCAATAAAGGGCGCTATTTATAACTAATTGCTATTTTATAGACTTATTAATTGAGGTAAGAATACCTCGTAATATGTTCATTTCTGCATCTTCAGGGCGAGCACGATTAAACAAACGACGTAGCTTTGTCATTACCATGCCTGGGTGCTGCTTAATAATGAAGCCTGTTTTAAACAAGGTATCTTCAAGATGTTCGTAAAACAATTCTGTTTGTTTAGACGATGGATATAGGGTGTCGTCTTCTTGTTGTTCCGCTTTAGGCTGTTGATTTAAAAATGCCATACGCGTTTCATAACATAAGGTTTGCACAGCCATGGCTAAATTAAGTGAGCTGTATTCTGGGTTAGCAGGAATACACACATGATAATTACACAGTTGTAATTCTTCATTAGTTAAGCCACTGTTTTCACGGCCAAACACAAGCGCTACAGGGCCGTTTACGGCTTCGCCAACAAGCTTTTCAGCACATTCTCTCGGCTCTACCATAGGCCACGACAACGTACGCGAGCGGGCGCTAGTACCAATCGTTAATGCACAATCAGCAATCGCATCTGCAACACTATCAACAATAACCGCATTACCTAGTACATCAGTCGCACCTGCAGCCAGTGCGCTGGCATGGCTATCTATTTCACAAGCAGGATCAACAAGGTATAACTTTGATAATCCCATGGTTTTCATGGCGCGCGCCGCTGAACCAATGTTACCAGAGTGTGATGTGTTAACTAAAACGATGCGGATATCATCTAAGATCATTACAGTGCTACTTATCGAGTACAAAAAAATTGCGCAAATTCTAGCATGAAAACGCGCCGAGATCCTATATTCAATAGTCGAGATCTAAAAGATCAGTTCGGGGTTCGGGGTTCGGGGTTCGGGGTTCGGGGTTCGGGGTTCGGGGTTCGGGGTTCGGGGTTCGGGGTTCGGGGTTCGGGGTTCGGGGTTCGGGGTTCGGGGTTCGGGGTTCGGGGTTCGGGGTTCGGGGTTCGGGGTTCGGGGTTCGGGGTTCGGGGTTCGGGGTTCGGGGTTCGGCAGGATTGTGTTTGGTATTAATTAAAAAGCAATTCCTCATTTATTTGTTCATCACCTAACCCTTCAACTCTTGATAAAGCAAATTATAATTGGCAGTTGCACAACATTAATTACACCCTCGGAGCCTTTACCCTATACGCGGCATAAAGCCCCGCCTTGTATCTCTCTGTAATAGATGATTAGCTATCATTTATTACATCGGAAGTTAGTGAGCTTGTAGCCCCGCCCAGTACTTGATACTGAGCCGTAGATTAAGCCCTAGCTTCCAATTCTCAATAAACTGAATGGTATCCAAGCACTCTTAGATCAAGTTGATGCTGTATGTACAAGGGGAGTAAGTAGAGATGATGTTTATTGGTTTTGATATCAGTAAAGATAAAGTTGATTTATGTTGGCTGAGAGATCCAATCACTAATAAAAAGAAAACAAAAGTATTTAAAAATAACCACCTAGCTTTCAAGGAAATTAAGCAGTGGCTTTTAAGTACAACCAAAACTATAGCTGAGGAAATCGTTATCACGGTAGAGCCAACCGGTGTTTACCATGAGCCGTTAATGTACTTTTTATACCAGCAAGGATTCAATATTATTCTCGCTAACCCTAGCAAAGCAAAAAAATATGCTGAGGCTCTAAATGTTGTTCATAAAACAGATAGGTCAGATGCGATAATGCTTGCAAGCTACGGTTATGCTAAGCAATCAACCGTTAACTTCTGGCAACCTGAAGCAAAGGAAATTAGAGAGCTTAAATCCTTACTGCGTCGACTTGATGCATTGGAGTCCAATAAACAACGAGAGCAGAATCGATTAGAAGCAAGTGAGTTTAATGCGACATCTGAGCGAGTCACTCAATCATTAAAAGAAACGATTAACTTTCTAGATGATGAGATAAAAAAACTTAAGTCAGATATTGATAGTCACATAAATAGCTTTCCTGACTTAAAGAAGAATAGAACGTTACTAGAAACAATCCCCGGTATTGGGCCTGTTATGTCTCGGGAGCTGACGTATATATTCGCCGCTAAAAATTTCAGCAGAGCTAAGCAAGCTGCTGCCTACTGTGGCTTAATACCGCGGCTGCATGAGTCTGGGAAAATGAAGGGCCGTACAACTATGAGCAAGCTAGGGCCCTCAAAAATAAGAAGTAAACTTTATATGGCAGCAGTAGTCGCTGGGCAGTGGAATTATAAGATACAACAGCAAAAAATAGCCTTGCTGAATAATGGCAAAACGTCGATGCAAATCATTGGCGCCAATATGCGTAAACTCATTCATATATGTTTTGGTGTAATAAAAAATCAAGAAGCGTTTAAGCTCCAAGAAAGTTAAATACGATCTTGAAGCCTATAAAGAGAGATGGTATCTACAAAATAGTGTGCGCCATCCCATCAGCCTTAGTTTACCTCGCACACGTTTTAGGCTCGAAGCCCGTCGCTCGTAGCCCGTTAACCTTTAACCTTTAACCTTTAACCTTTAACCTTTAACCTTTATGTCGCTGTAAGCAGCAACAGGTTGTATTATGTCAGACTATGGTTTCAGCGACAGCGACACTTTAACCTTTAACCTTTAACCTAAACCATCGCGGCTTTTACATATACATCAAAGCGGTTCTTTTTCGTTTTGATTTGCATGCTTGGGGTTTTATCATTTAAAAATGGTGCGTAATCGGGGCGTTTAACCACCACACGTTTGCTGGCAAGAGGGTAGGCAAACTCGAATAAATCATCGGCGTCGGTATCGCCACCCACTAACTCTTGGAATACCCGCATTTCTTTTTTAACCAATGCTGATTTTTCACGGTGCGGAAACATAGGATCTAAATACACTACATCGGGCACGCTGTCACATTGAGCAAGTAAGGTATGGCTTGAGCCAAATATTAAGCTCATATTTTGCTGCATCCATAGGCCAATTTCACTATCGTTATAAGCACGTTGTAAACCGTCATATAACAGCGCGGCAACCACGGGGTGGCGCTCATGCAAAATCACTTTACAGCCTAGCGATGCTAAAACAAAACCATCACGTCCAAGCCCTGCGGTTGCATCGAGTACCACTGGCGTTGCGCCCTTATTAAGACCAACGGCTTTAGCAATTGATTGCCCTTTACCACCACCAAATTTACGCCTATGTGCAACGGCACCAGTTACAAAGTCTACGTTAATTGCACCTAGTTTAGGCTCATCAGTTTTATATAGGCTTAGCCCTTTATCATCGTAATGCAAACTAAAGCCACTGCTTTGCTCTGCCCATTGAGCAAGCCCAAAGCGTGCTTCTAACTCATTTAAATAAGGTCGACACTCTTTAAACGCACACTGTATAACCACTTCACACTCCGATGATAAATTTCACCGCTATTATACCCAAACAGCAGCAATATACGAAGTTCGCAAGGTGTATAGTTTAAAACAACTCAATATCGTTATTTTCACTCTCAGATTCTGGCTTCGCTTGTTGTTTACTTAGTTGTAAATGTAGTCAGCCCCGCCAACACTAAACCCTTTAATACGTTCAGCCTGCCCCACTTTGGATGATAAAAACATTACCGGAAAATTTCGATAAAAAAGCGCCACTGGGGCGCTTTTGTAATTATATTTTAATCCGCAAAGGTCAACAGACCCTAAGCGGCAATGCCACTGTGGCGTAGTAGTGCGTCTACACTTGGCTCACGACCTCGGAAATTTTTAAACAGTGCCATTGGCTCTTCGCTGCCGCCTTTTTCAAGAATGTGCTGCATAAACGCTTGGCCTGTTTGTGGATTAAAAATCCCCTCTTCTTCAAATTTAGAATAGGCGTCTGCCGAAAGTACTTCAGCCCATTTGTACGAGTAATAACCTGCACTATAACCGCCCGCAAAAATATGACTAAAGCCATGCTGAAAACGATTAAACGCTGGCGGCTTAATGACTGAGGTACGACTGCGTACATCATCAAGCACAGCTTGAATGTTACATGGTTTGTCTGCCACGTAATCGTGGTGGATTTTAAAATCAAATAACGAGAACTCAAGTTGTCTTAACATTTGCATACCTGAGTTATAATTTTTAGCCGCAAGTAGTTTATCAAGCAACTCTTTTGGTAGTGGCTCACCGGTTTCGAAGTGACCTGAGATAAAGCTAAGCGCTTCTTCTTCGTAACACCAGTTTTCTAAAAACTGACTTGGCAATTCAACGGCATCCCATGCCACACCATTAATACCGGCAACGGGGGCTGCATCCACTTGGGTAAGCATATGATGAATGCCGTGACCAAACTCATGAAACAGTGTGGTTACTTCATTATGGGTAAACAAAGCAGGCTTATCGCCAATCGCTTTATTAAAATTACACACTAGGTAAGCAACTGGTGTTTGAAGTTCACCATTAGCGCGCACTTTACGACCCATACAGTCATCCATCCACGCACCACCACGCTTGTGATCGCGCGCATACAAATCTAAGTAAAAACGACCACGTAAAGTGTTATTGCTATCGTAAATTTCAAAAAAACGTACATCTTTATGGTAGCTATCAAAATCAGCAACTTCATTTACAGTAATACCAAATAGGCGATTAACCGTTTCAAATAAGCCACTTAGTACTTTATTTGCTGGGAAGTATGGGCGAAGAACTTCATCTGAAATCGCGTACTTTTCTTGCTTTAGTTTTTCACTGTAATAACCAAAATCCCACGCCTGTAGTTCACTAATACCGTGCTGTTGCTCTGCATATTGTTGCAACTCTTTAAGCTCTTGCTCTGCTTGTGGCTTAGATTTAGCGGCTAAATCTTCTAAAAATGAAAATACCTGCGCAGGTGATTCTGCCATTTTTGTAGCTAACGATTTTTCGGCGTAATTATTAAAGCCTAGTAATTGTGCTAACTCATGACGCAGTGCCAGTTCTTCACTCATTATCGCTGAGTTATCGAACTCACCCGCATTTGGCCCTTGATCGGATGCACGAGTAGAAAACGCGGTGTATGTTTCTTTGCGAAGTTCACGGTCGTCTGCGTAAGTCATTATAGGTAAGTAAGAAGGGAAATCGAGAGTGAATACCCAGCCTTCTAAGTCTTTACTTTTTGCCGTATCGGCCGCTAATGCCAGTGCTGATTCTGGTAAACCCGCTAGTTGGCTTTCATCGGTAATATGCTTATGCCATGCAAGCGTGGCATCCATCACATTATTACCAAATTTTGAAGCAAGCTCTGATAAACGCGCACTAATTTCACCGTAGCGTTTTTGCTGCTCAGGATTTAATGCAATGCCTGAAAGCTTAAAGTCGCGCAATGCGTTGGTAATGGTTTTTTGCTGGGCGGTAGTGAGTGTTTTAAATTCATCACTGTTATAAAGCGCGCTGTAAGCCTCATATAAACCTTGGTGTTGGCCAACAAAAGTAGAATATTCAGAAATAAGCGGCAAACATTGCTCGTAAGCTTCGCGCAGTTCATCGTTGTTCATTACTGAATTTAAATGTGATACCGGTGAAAATAATCGCGATAGTTTATCGTCGGCTTCTTCAAGCGGTAGTACTAAATCATTCCAGGTGAAAGATTGCTTTGCTAGTACGCTTTCAATCTCACTGCGACAGTGCTCAATACCTTTTTTTAATGCCGGTACTACATGTTCAGGCTTTATTTTTGAAAAAGGAGGAAGTCCTTCAAGCCCAATAAGGGGATTTATTTGTGCATTGCTCATAGTCATTCTCAGTTTATGCAAATATAAAAATGAAGTTGGGGCAAAATACGTAAATACAAGGGCAAACCTGCTTTACTAATTAACGAGTGTGTATCTGCAAATGTTCACCTAGCCGCTTGATCTGAAATAGCATATCTTTCGTTTGATAAAGGATGTTTGATAGATTTTAGCTGCCCCGAACAAGTGACTTGTTCATCGCATATGATATTATCGGTAAAACATTGTTAAATACATTTAGAGGATTAAACATGGCTCAGCATTTTGATTACATTGCAATTGGTGGCGGTAGTGGTGGTATTGCATCAGCTAACCGTGCAGCAATGCGTGGCGCAAAAGTAGCATTAATTGAAGCTAAACACATGGGTGGCACCTGCGTAAACGTAGGGTGTGTTCCAAAAAAAGTAATGTGGCATGGTGCTCAAGTTGCTGAAGCAATTAATCTATATGCTCCTGATTACGGTTTTGATGTTGAAGTTAAAGGCTTTGACTGGTCAAAGCTAGTAGAAAGCCGTGAAGCTTATATTGGCCGCATTCACAAAGGCTATGATAATGGTTTAGCTAAAAATGGCGTAACTGTGATCAAAGGCTTTGCAAAATTTGTGGATAGTAAAACCGTTGAAGTAAATGGTGAGCATTACACTGCTGATCACATTTTAGTTGCCGTAGGCGGACGCCCTACTATTCCTAACATTCCAGGTGCTGAACACGGTATTGATTCAAACGGCTTTTTTGAGCTGAACGAACAACCTAAACGTGTTGCTGTTGTTGGTGCCGGTTATATTGCCGTAGAAATTGCCGGTGTACTGCACAGCTTAGGTACACAAACTCACTTATTTGTTCGTAAGAGCAAGCCACTGCGTACCTTTGACCCATACATTATCGACACACTGGTTGATATTATGGCAAAAGAAGGCCCAACACTGCACACTGAGTGTTCACCAAAAGAAGTGGTAAAAGAGGCTGATGGCAGCTTAACGATTCATTTTGAGAATGGTTACAGCGAAAATGTTGATCAGGTTATTTGGGCTATAGGCCCGCACGCCAACAACCGATAAAATTAACCTTGCTGCAGCAGGCGTAGAAGTAAACGAAAGCGGTTATGTAAAAGTAGATGAATACCAAAACACCACAGCTGAAAATGTATACGCTGTGGGTGATATTATCGAAAATGGTATTGAGCTTACACCGGTTGCTGTTAAAGCGGGTCGTACTCTATCGGAGCGTTTATTTAATAAAGAATTGCCGAACGATTTAAAAATGGATTACAGCCTAGTACCAACCGTAGTATTTAGCCACCCACCTATCGGCACCATTGGTCTAACTGAGCAAGAAGCGATTTCTCAGTACGGCGGCGAAAATGTAAAAGTATATAAATCAAGCTTTGCGGCTATGTACACCGCCGTTACTCAGCACCGCCAAGCCTGTAATATGATGTTAGTGTGTGCAGGCGATGATGAAAAAGTTGTGGGCTTACATGGTATTGGTTTTACCGTTGATGAAATGATTCAGGGTTTTGCAGTCGCTATGAAAATGGGCGCCACTAAAGCTGATTTTGATGCCGTGGTTGCACTACACCCAACCGGCTCTGAAGAGTTTGTTACTATGAGATAAGCTCGAGGTTCGAGGTTCGAGGTTCGAGGTTCGAGGTTCGAGGTTCGAGGTTCGAGGTTCGAGGTTCGAGGTTCGAGGTTCGAGGTTCGAGGTTCGAAAAATAAAAAAACCTTGTGGTTAACATCGCAAGGTTTTTTTATTTAGAAGTTAGGTGTTTTGCTCGAGACCTGTTGCCCGTCGCTCTTTATCTTTCGCTTTGACCTTTAAAAAAGACGCGGAATAAATCCGCTGCTACATGTGCGCGGCGTAAAGCCCTGCCGTTTAAGCCAAACACTGTGCTTGGCTTAATCTCTGCCTAAAACCTTTGCCTTTGATCTCTTCCTCTGTGGACTCTGTGGACTCTGTGGACTCTGTGGCGGAGTTTTTCAAGTTAGGTGTTTTGCTCGAGACCCGTTGCCCGTTACTCTTTATCTTTCGCTTTGACCTTTAAAAAAGACGCGGAATAAATCCGCTGCTACATGTGCGCGGCGTAAAGCCCCGCCGTTTAAGCCAAACACTGTGCTTGGCTTAATCTCTGCCTAAAACCTTTGCCTTTGATCTTTAAAAAAGACGCGGAATAAATCCGCTGCTACATGTGTGCGGCATAAAGCCTCTGGGTTCGAGGTTCGAGAAATGACCAAATTTACGCGAGGTAAACTCGCTGCTACGAAATCTAGACTCGTAACCCGTCGCCCGCTAACCTTCGTATTTTAAGCTAAATGCTCTCGGGCTAAATATTCTAACGATTGCATTTCTTGCAGGCGACTAATACAGCGTTTAAATTCAAAGTTTAAATTGCCTTGTGTATAGAGCTCGGTAATGGGTTTTTCTGCAGAGATAATTAAGGTAACGTTACGCTCATAAAACTCATCTACCAACGCAATAAAACGCCTTGCTGCATCATCATTATTTTGTCCAAGCTGTTTTACGTTTGATAAAATCACCGTGTTATATAATCGGCTTATTTCCATGTAATCCACTTGGCTACGCGCGGTTTCACACAGTTCACTAAATTCAAACATAACGATGCAATCAGACACCTTGCGGGTTTTGATCATCCGCCCTTCTATTTCAATTGGGGTGTCTACTTTACCGGCCTCAGGGGAGAGCTTATCAAAGTATTCAAATAGGTTTTTATCAGCTTGCTCATCAAGCGGGCTGTGAAAAATTTCTGCTTGTTCCAGTGTACGTAACCGGTAATCAACACCGGAATCTACATTTACTATTTCAGTATGCTTATTCACTAAGGCAATAGCCGGTAAAAAACGAGCGCGTTGTAAGCCGTTGCGGTATAAATCATCAGGTATAATATTAGAGGTTGCAACCAACACAATACCACGAGCAAATAGCGCCTCCATTAAACCACCGAGCAGCATGGCATCGGTAATGTCTTGAACAAAAAACTCATCAAAACAAATTATGTCTGTTTCTGCTTTAAAAATATCGGCAACTGTTTCTAATGGGTTTGCTGTGTTGTTTAACTTTTTAAGCTCGTCGTGTACTCGGTGCATAAAACGGTGAAAATGCACTCGCATTTTTCTATCGCCCGGTAAAGCTTCGTAAAAAGTATCAACAAGGTAAGTTTTACCACGGCCTACGCCACCCCAAAAGTATAAACCTTTAATGGGAGCTGGCTCTGCTTTATTAAAAAGCTTTGCAAAAAAGCCTTTAGATTGTGGTTTTGCTTGTGTTAAATCGTCGTATAAACGCTGTAAATGACGAACTGCATTTTCTTGTGCTGCGTCATGTACAAAGTCATCGCGTTGAAGGTCTTGCTGGTATGTTTGCCAAGGAGTCATATCTATTTACAGTTAAAACACAGTTTAATTTGTAAAGCATATTAACACGCATCAATACTCAGGGTATATTAGACTTAGTATGAATTATTATTGAACTAAATTTTTTTAGTTATTTTCGCATAGAGGTGAATTTATGGGTACATTTACATGGGTAGGATTAGTGGTAGTAGTTGCTATTGCTGCATTTTTCGTTGGTGCCTTTGTCACTAAAAAACAATTTAAGCAAGATGAGTTAGAGCAACAAGCAGAGCAAGCTAAGCATTCGCTTGAGCAGTATCGTCAAGATGTTGCCGACCATTTAGCGAACACTGGTAAGTTAGTAAACAAAATGAAAGAAAACTACGATCAGTTATTAAGTCATGTTGAAGAAACTAATCAACTATTACTTGAAGACAGAAATAAAGCCCCTGCTGAACCGTTTTTCTCTAAAGAAACCACCGAACAGTTACAAGCGTCATTAAAAGAACGTAGTTCAGATCGCTCAAACGCCGATGCCCAACCAGCTGATTATGTGTCGGGTAAATCAGGATTATTTGCTGGTGATGTGAATACTTCTAAAGCATCTTGATGAACTTTTTTTTGACCCCATAGTCTTTAGATATAACAGCTTTGTTGTTTTATCTTACTGATATACTTTTTTGAGGCTGCTTATTGCAGCCTTTTGCTTTTTAAGTGGAGTAAACCCTGACTATGAAAATGAAATTATCACTTATCAGTGCTGCTATTTTATCTACTAGCTTATTACTAAGTCCAACCGCCTCGTTTGCTAAATTGCCGGTTGCCGTTAATGGTCAACAATTACCAACACTTGCCCCTATGCTTGAGCAAATCACCCCAGGTGTAGTGAGTATTCAGGTTTCAGGCTCTAAAGAGGTTCGCCGACGCGGTGACCCGCTCGATTTCTTTTTTGGCAACCCGCAGCCACGTAGCCAAAAGCGCCAGTTTAGTGGTTTAGGCTCAGGAGTTATTATTGATGCTGACAAAGGTTATGTGGTTACTAACAATCATGTAGTGCAAGACGCTGAAAAAATGGTGGTCACTCTTGAGGATGGCCGCGAATATGAAGCAACAAAAATTGGTAGCGATAAAGAGTCTGATATTGCGCTACTACAAATAGACGCAGATGAATTAACCGCAGTAAAGCTAGCTAACTCAGATGATTTACGTGTCGGTGATTTTGCCGTCGCAATTGGTAACCCTTTTGGTTTAAGCCACACGGTTACCTCAGGTATTGTTAGCGCATTAGGCCGCAGTGGCTTAAATATTGAGGGTTACGAAGATTTCATTCAAACCGATGCCGCGATAAACCAAGGTAACTCAGGTGGGGCTTTAGTTAATTTAAACGGTGAGCTGATTGGTATTAATACCGCTATTTTAGGTGCATCAGGCGGAAATGTGGGGATTGGCTTTGCTATTCCGTCAAATATGATGAAAAACCTAGTTGATCAAATTGTAGAGCATGGTGAAGTACGCCGTGGTTCGTTAGGTATTTCAGGCCGTCCTCTTGATGCAGGTCTTGCTAAAGCACAGCAGCTTGATGTTAAACAGGGTGCTTATGTTATGCAGGTAATGGATGACACCGCAGCCAGCAAAGCCGGTATTAAGGCAGGCGATGTGATTATTAGTATTAATGGTAGCGAAATTAGTGGCTTCCATGAACTACGCAGTAAAATTGCCACCTTAGGTGAAGGCCGCGAAGTACAATTGGGGATTTACCGTGACGGTAAAGTTAAAAATGTGGAAGTAACCCTAGATGGTGCATCAGGCATTACCGCTGCGGGCGAAGAGTTACACCCAGCATTCCAAGGTGCAACACTGGAAAACGTGAAGAAGAACAAAATGAAAGGGATTGAGGTGACCTCTGTCGACCCTCGTTCGCCATCAGCACGAGTAGGCCTTGAAGAAGGCGATGTTATTGTGCAAGTAAACCGTCAACGAGTAGAAAGCATTCGCGACATGAACAAAATTATCGAAGATATTCAAGGTAATATTGTGTTAGGTGTGAAACGCGGACGTGAGTCTATTTTTGTATTAATTCAGTAATAATACAATAAAAGTAACAGCGGCACTTGCCGCTGTTATTTTTTTTGTGCCATCATAAAGGGATTGCTCACTAACAATAAGAATACCGTGCTAAAACTTCTAAAATTTGTACTTCCTCCTCTATTTGCCGGTTTAGGCATTGCTTTTTTAGTGGTTTTTTTTAGCCCTAACATGCGCACTGCATTGCTACCTAATGTGCCGCTAGCTAGTGCAATGACTGCAAGTCATTTGAGCTTTTCTGATGCAGTTAAGCGCGCAGCGCCATCGGTTGTCACCATTTTTTCAGAAAGCATTTCTAAAGAGCCACGCTATAAACGCCAAAATACGGTGCAAGAGCTTGGTTCTGGGGTGATCATGTCACCTGACGGTTATATTTTGACTAATTACCATGTGATCAATAATGCCGATCAAATACTGGTTATTCTTACTGACGGCAGACGTTTTTTTGATGTGCAACTCATTGGATTTGATACTATTACCGACTTAGCATTATTAAAAATAAATGCCAATCACCTGCCAGTTATCCCTGTTAATGATAACTACAGTTCGAGTGTAGGCGATTTGGTGTTAGCCATCGGAAACCCACTTAACTTAGGGCAAACCATTACTCAGGGGATCATTAGCGCCACCGGTAAACAAAAAATTACCGACAGTCCTTACAATAACTTACTGCAAATGGACGCTGCTATTAACGTAGGTAACTCTGGTGGTGCACTGGTAAATTCTAATGGCGATTTAGTAGGGATCACCTCTGCCCAGTTTAAAACCCGTGAAAACTTAAATATACAAGGGATCTTTTTTGCGGTGCCTTACACCTTGGCAAAAGAGGTAATGGGTAAGCTTATACGCCATGGTCGTGTTGTACGCGGCTATTTGGGCTTTGAAGGCACAGCTGTAGACAGTACAGGCAAAGAGGTCAATGATAGCTTAACGCCTGTTGCAGGCATGCGTATTACCAACCTAGATCCTTTAGGTCCTGCATGGCAGGCGGGTATAGAAGAGCAAGATATTGTGATTAAAATTGCTGGGCTTTCAGTGGCTAATCCACAAAATGTATTGAAAAAAATAGGCAGTACCGAACCGGGGAAAGAAATTGAATTTGAGCTTTACCGTAACGGTGAAATACAAAAAATAATGGTGAAAGTAGCAGAGCTTGAAACCAAGCTATAAAGCGCTTATTTATACTTTGGCATTAGACATAAAAAAACGCGACATATCATCTAACACCACTCGTTTAAGAACGAGTGGTGTTTTTTCGTTTATATCTAACCGGATATTTTTGTGTCTTTGCCAGCACCGCTCGCGGATAAGCTTTTCGCTTTCTTTTCTCCGGTAATATTAGCCGTTTACCGTTTTCACGTAGTTCTTTTAGCTTTTTAGGGATTGTCCCTGGGCTTCGACCTGAACACCATAAAAACTCGTCTTGTATGAGATATAATGCGTTAATAAAACTGATGCGTAATGGCTCAACTTTATGGGCTTTAGCCATCTCTGCCATTTCAAGTCTCACGATATTATATGATGTCAGAATACCCCAGAGCTCTTGATAAATACCTTCCTGTTTCAGGCTCCGTAATGCTGGTTTATTTGATAGTTGATACTGCTTGAGCTCACCATAGCCTCGCTCTATTTCCCATCGTTGCCAATACACATCGAGTAGCGCTTTCAGCGGGTACTTTTCTGGACAGACGCATGAGGTGATGAACCCTTTTATTTCCCCTTTAGGTGTCGGAATTTGAATAAGCCTTGCTTGCCATGTATCACCTAGGTAAGGGGCTGATTTCTTAGCTTGTGGTGAAATAGGCATTGTTATTAAGTGGTCGTAATCGCTAAATGACTCCGTTATTTCATAGCGCATTTTGCTTTTGATGGGTGTAAGCCAATGATGGTTTTCGCTAACGCCTTGCCAGCTCGTAAATAGTTCAGCCGAAAAGAAACCTCTATCAAATAGCGTCAATGAATATTCAGGTGCTGAGCCAACAAGCTGTTGAGCATAATGAATTTCACTTTGAGTAATGGGGCCAAACGCTGCATCGGATATTAAATGCGTTCTTGTCGACATCAAGGTCACAGCAAGTACTGAGGGGAAGTTTGTTGTCGATTTAGCATAGCCAAAGTGACGGTTACTCGGTGTATCTTGAGTTTTAAATTGTGTACCGTCAATGCTGAGCAGCTTTAAACCACACACGTCATCAAAAGTTTGCGACTGCTCCCACTGCGTTGCTGTATGTTTAAAAAGGTGTTTCATAGGTGCTGCGCCTAGCTTTTCTTTCCCTTTTATAATACTGCTCGTCGCCAATGGTGGAAGTTCTCCTTTAGCGTCAGGAAAAGCGAGCTCTAGTTTGTCACAGACTTCAGATATTGAGCGGTTTCTTAATAAACCAATCCCTAATACAAGCCAAGCAGCTTGCTCGGCGGGGAAACGTCGTTTACGCACAGAGGCTCTCCCTGTTTGAGTAACGGCTGCTTCAATCCACTCAAGGGGAATATGCTTAGTAAACGAATCAATATCACGATCTTGGCTAAATTCAGTAGTAAGGTGTAATTCTTTAATAAATTCAGACATAAAAATAGGCCACAACTTTTGTTGTAGCCTATTATGAAGCCTCTGAAAGATCGTTCAATTAACTTAAACGATCCGCATTAGACATATCATCGCGTTTTTATGTCACCTGAACTCTGGTTAAGAGATTTACTAACGTATTGAATCAAAAATGATATTTATGTTTATTTTTCTCTAGCCAGAGATTTCCAGTGAAAACAAGGCGAAATTACGCGTCAATAGCTAGCCTATTGCAAGTAAATTCAACGCAGTTAGCGCTGAAAATAGCTGCTTGAGATAGATTTATTATCCAGAGTTCAGGTTACGTATTAGACTAACTAATTGCTTTTGCGTTTGATGTTAGCACCTAGCGCACTAAGCTTATCTTCAATACGCTGATAGCCTCTATCTACATGATAAATACGATCAACAATCGTTTCGCCTTGAGCCACAATCCCCGTTAGAATAAGACTCGCTGATGCACGAAGGTCAGTTGCCATTACTTGCGCACCCGATAAGCTTTTTGTTTCACCACAAAAGGCCGTATTGCCTTCTAAGCGAATATTAGCGCCCATACGTTGTAGCTCAGGCACATGCATAAAACGATTTTCAAAAATAGTTTCGGTAATAGTCGCACTACCATTAGCCACCACATTTAATGCGGTAAACTGCGCTTGCATATCGGTTGGAAAACCAGGATGAGGCATAGTTTTAATATTCACCGCTTTAAGCTCTCGGCCTCGCATGTCTAGATAAATACTGTCATCGTGCACTTCTAATAACGCATTGGTTGCACGTAGTTTTTCTATTACAGGCTCAAGTGAGTGAAAGTCGGTCATTTTACATAGTACTTCTCCGCCAGCCATCGCTGCAGCCACTAAAAAGGTACCTGTTTCAATACGATCCGGTAATATGCGGTGTTCACAACCTGATAAACGCTCAACCCCTTCAATCTCAATACGGCTTGAGCCCGCACCACTGATTTTAGCCCCCATAGCAATTAAGCAATTGGCTAAATCGATAATTTCTGGCTCGCGGGCAGCATTTTCCAGTACTGTTTTACCCTCGGCGAGCGTTGCCGCCATCAGTAAGTTTTCAGTAGCACCTACGCTGATCATTTCCATGAAAACTTCAGCGCCTTTTAAGCGACCATCTACTTTGGCATTAATATAACCGTTTTCAACGGTTATTTGAGCGCCCATACGCTCTAAGCCTTGAATATGAATATCAACCGGGCGCGCACCAATAGCACAGCCACCAGGTAAGGATACTTGCGCCTCACCAAATCGAGCGACTAAAGGGCCAAGTGCAAGCACTGACGCACGCATTTGCTTTACTAAGTCATAAGGCGCTAACGTGCTATTTACCGTTGCACCATCAATAATAAGTGAATCACCTTGCCACTGAACATCAGCGCCTAAGGTTTTTAATAAGGCTTCAGTAGTTATAATATCGCGAAGGCGCGGTACATTAGTAAAGGTACTCTTGCCCTCGGGCAATAAGGCTGCAAATAAAATAGGCAGTGCCGCATTTTTAGCGCCAGAAATAGTTACTTCACCAGCCAGTGAAGTGCCACCTTGAATTACAAATTGATCCATTTAAGGGGCCTTATTTATTGCGGTAAAATGAATTTTTGCTCACGTTTCCACTCTGTCGGAGTAAAAGCGCGGATAGAAACAGCATGAATGGTACCGTCTGAAATAGTGTTCATTAATGGCCCATATACTAGCTGTTGCTTTTTAACACGACTTAATCCGTCAAAGCATTCACCGACAGCGATTACTTCATAATGACTGCCATTGGCTTTTACATGTACTTCAGCTAACTGAAGTTCGTCTCGTAATAATGTTTCGACTTGACTCGTTTCCATAACTCTCACTCAAATAGGGTTGTAACCTGGCCTAACTGCATAAGGTTTTGCAGTTGTTCAGGTGGGTTTTGCAATTCAAGGCGAATGCCTTGCTGCTTAAATTCTGTAAAAGAGTGAATTAACCAAGCTAAGCCGGCTGTGTCAACCCTTGTCACCTCACTTAGGTCAAAATAAAGGGTTTTATGCTCAGTTTGTCGCTTGGTATTCAGAAGCCGTTCATTGCCAATTGAATTATGAGTCAATTCACCACTGACTCGTAGATGCTGTTCATCGACTTGGCTGATTGCCAATTTAGTCATTTGTGTCACTGCCTCTAAACTGAACCGGTAACTTACTTTTTTGCTCTAACAGGTCGCTAACGTGGTCAATACCTTGTTGGCGTAAAATGCCCTGAAACTCACTTTGTTTTGCATCAAGTAAGCTAATGCCTTCAGCAATCATATCGTAAGCGCGCCATTCGCCACTTCTATCTTCACGTACTTTAAAATCAATTTTAATATCAGGCTTACCAGCTTCTACAATTTTGGTTTTTATCACCACCACATCTTTGCCTTTAAAAGGCTGCTCGGCAGCAAATTCAACTTGTTGATTAGTATACTGGGTAAAAACGCCAGCATAAGTGGCAACAAGGTACTCTCTAAACGCGCCAATAAAACGCTGAATATCTTCAATTGCTTTTGCTTTTTCTGCTTTGTCGGTAATGGCGCGTACCTTAGATACTTCGCTACCTAACACTCTCAGTGCAGCATATTTGTAGTCAATGTAAGGCATCAGCTCTTCTTCAACGATGACCCGTAAATGCTCTTTATTAGCGGTTATTAACGGCTGGTCTTTAGTAATACGTTCAAAGGTATTATCAGCAACCTGACGTACCATTTTATTAGGATCAGCCAATTTCACCTCACCGGCATGTACACTTTGTACTAGCGTGACAGTTACTAATGCGATACTTGCTAAAAATGTTTTCAACATAATAATTACTCACTACCTTGGTTGAATAAAAACTGGCCTATTAATTCTTCTAGTACCAATGCTGACTTGGTATCTGTAATAGAATCGCCGTTAGCTAGTGCTTTACTTTGAACACCAAATAAATCGTCAATGGCTTGATCTTGTTCGCTGTTCGCTACATCTTCGCCTAAGCATCGCTGTTTAGCTGAATCTGATGCGATAACGGGGTTAATCCCTAAATATTGTTCACCTAAAATACCCGAGGTTAAGATAGAAATGGAACTAGTGTCTGAAAAACGACACAAATACCGCGCATCAATGCTCATATTTACTACTGGTAAAAACTCTTGAGGATGCACATAAATTGACTCTACACGACCAATAACAACGCCGCCCACCTTAATGGGTGCACGTGTTTTTAATGATCCTATATTTTCAAACTTGGCGTTCAATGTGTAGGTTTCACCTGAGCCGCTAATACCCGAATTAGCCACTTTGAGCGCCAACATTGAAAATGCTAAAATGCCCAATGCTACAAAAAAACCAACTAAAATTTCTAATTTCCGTGAATTCATTATTTAATACCCTATTAGCTGGTAAACATTACCGCTGTCAAAATAAAGTCAAAACCTAATACCGCTAGTGATGAGTGCACCACTGTCTCTGTTGTTGCCTTGCTGATCCCCTCTGATGTGGGAACACAGTCATACCCTTTGTAAAGCGCAATCCAGGTAACAACAATCGCAAATACGATACTTTTAATTAAACCGTTTAGTATGTCTTTTTCAAACGACACCTGAGATTGCATAATTGACCAGAAACTTCCCGTATCAACGCCTAGCCAATCAACCCCCACTAAATGAGCACCAATAATAGCTACAGCAGAAAAAATAAGTGCCAACATTGGCATACTGATCAAACCAGCCCAAAACCGCGGCGCTATAATTCGTCTAAGCGGGTCAATGGCCATCATCTCAAGCGACGATAACTGTTCGGTGGCTTTCATTAAGCCAATTTCAGCGGTTAACGCACTGCCTGCCCTACCGGCAAATAATAACGCGGTTACTACAGGCCCAAGCTCACGTAATAAACTAAGTGCCACTAGAGGCCCTAGGCTGTCTTCAGCGCCATAATCAACTAAAACAGTATAGCCTTGCAGAGCCAATACCATGCCGATAAACAATCCTGATACAACAATGATCAATAATGACTGTGAGCCAACCATATATAATTGGCGCACGAGTAAGGGCGTGCCTTTTTTAAAATTGGGTACATGCCATAACGCACTTGCCAGCATTTGGGTTGAACGCCCCAGTGCAGCAAAACGGCCCAGCGTTTTATGGCCTATTTTTTGTAGTAAATCCAACATTACTGCTGCTCTCCTAACAGTTCATCTGCATAGGTTTGTGCTGGATAATGAAATGGCACTGGACCATCTGATAACCCTTTTAAAAACTGTTGAACAAGTGGTGATTCGTGTTCTCGCATCTGCTCTGGTGTACCACTGCCTATAACGCCTTGATCAGCAATAATAATAACGTGGTCGGCAATACTCATTACTTCTGTCACATCGTGCGTGACAATTAAAGAAGATAAGCCAAGTACTTCGTTTAAAGATTTGATCAGCTTAACTAAAACCCCCATTGAAATAGGGTCTTGTCCTGCAAAAGGCTCATCATACATAATAAGTTCAGGATCAAGCGCTATAGAGCGAGCCAAAGCTGCACGACGTGCCATACCGCCAGATAACTCTGAAGGCATTAAATCTTTAGCACCACGTAAGCCAACAGCTTGTAGTTTCATTAATACCACTAAACGGATTAAATCTTCACTGAGCTGCGTGTGCTCTCGAATGGGGAATGCAATGTTATCGAACACCGACATATCAGTAAATAAGGCACCGCTTTGAAATAACATACTCATGCGTTTACGTGCCGCGTAGAGTTCTTTGCGCGACATAGCGACAATGCTGTCGTTTTTAAATAAAATATCACCGGAGTCTGGTTTAAGCTGGCCACCTATTAGGCGTAGCATCGTGGTTTTGCCAATTCCGCTTGGCCCCATAATGGCAGTAATTTTACCCTCAGGTACGTCAAAGCTCATATTTTTATATATGACCCTATCGCCTCTAGAAAAGGTAACATCCTTGACTTCTACTATTGATTGCGACAAGTCGCTCTCCATAACAATACTCTCTCATATTTCTATTTTAAGGGTTTTTTAACCAATATGGAAAAAACAATTCGTAAGATTTTGTAATAGTGTCGCAAAAAGAGTTATAAGGTTGATTCAAGCAGCCTTAACTTTGGCTTAAAATTGCATATAAAAAGCGCCAAAGAATACTTAAAATAACCGCCTAATGTATTACACCTTATTCTTTTATTTATACTTTTATGGTGGCTTTTGTTACTATTCGCACTATCTGAATTTACATTAATTGGCTTATCATAATGGTTACCTCGTTTGTCATTTTAATTCTTGGTTTTGCGGCTCTCGTATGGAGTGCAGACAGGTTTGTTTATGGTGCAGCAGCACTGGCTAAAAACTTTGGCGTGCCAACGCTAATTGTAGGTTTAACCGTGGTAGCTATGGGCTCTTCAGCGCCTGAAATGATGGTATCGGCTTCAGCAGCTTTGGCAAATAAAACCGATACTGCCGTGGGTAATGCAGTTGGTTCAAACATCACTAACATCTTATTAGTTTTAGGTATTACTGCCCTTTTAAGACCCTTATCAGTATCTTCAAGTACGTTAAAACGTGAAATTCCACTGGTACTGCTGGTCTCCATTGCAACTTGGTATATTTTTTCAGATAACTATTTTTCATTTTTTGAAGGTGCAGCCTTATTATTTGGCTTTGTTGTTTTTATTGGCGGACTTATTTTTGTCTCACTGCGAGCTAAAAACCAAGACGATCCGTTTGTGAGCGAAGCCTGTGACGAAGTACCTGACAACGTACCAACCAAAAAAGCTGTTTTTTGGCTGGTAGTGGGTATGATTTTACTGCCGGTTAGTTCACACTTTTTAGTTGGCTCAGCCGTTGATATCGCAAAATATTTTGGCTTAAGTGACTTAGTGATTGGTTTGACCATTATTGCTATAGGCACCAGCTTACCTGAACTTGCAGCTTCAATTGCAGGTGTACTTAAAAATGAAGATGACTTAGCGCTGGGTAACATAGTTGGTTCGAATATTTTTAATATTTTAGCGGTATTACCGCTGGCAGGATTAATTAATCCATCGGTTATCGATGCTTCGGTAGCTAACCGTGATGTTATTATTATGATTGGCGCAACCTTGGCGCTAATTGCTATGTCATTGAACTTTAGAGGTCAAAGACGTATCAATAGAATAGAAGGTGGCTTGCTCATCGTCGCATTTATGATTTACCAAGGTTATATTTTTAGTCAAGTAGGATAGCCCATGGCAACGCTAAACTTTATTCAACAAGGGTTACGTGTTCTAGAGATTGAACGCCAAGCACTCAGCGATATTACACAATACGTTAATGAAAGCTTTAACCAAGCCTGTCAATTAATGTATGACTGCCCAGGTCGTATTATTGTTATTGGCATGGGTAAATCAGGTCATATTGGTAACAAAATAGCCGCCACTCTTGCCAGTACCGGCAGCCCCGCATTTTTTGTTCACCCAGGTGAAGCAAGCCATGGTGATTTAGGAATGATCACAGCAAATGATGTGGTTATCCTCATTTCAAACTCTGGTGAAACCAGCGAAGTACTTAATATTATTCCGGTATTAAAGCGCATTGGAGCCAAAATGATTGCCATGACAGGCAACCAAGGCTCAACCATGGCAACATTGGCAAATGTGCATGTGTGTATTAAAGTTGAACAAGAAGCCTGCTCATTGGGCTTAGCACCTACTGCAAGTACCACTGCCACACTCGCTATGGGTGATGCCATGGCGGTGGCATTATTAGAAGCACGTGGCTTTACTGCTGATGATTTTGCACTATCGCACCCTGGTGGTAGCTTAGGCAAGCGATTACTCTTAACTCTTAAAGATGTTATGCACAGTGGCGCTGATACGCCTATCATTAACGAGACGCAAACGATTAAAGATGCCTTAATTGAAATGTCGGCCAAAGGACTCGGCATGACCGCTATTGTTGATAGTGACCAGCAATTATCAGGCCTGTTTACCGATGGCGATTTACGCCGTATTTTAGAGCAACGTATTGACATTCATAGCACTGAAATTAATGTTGTGATGACCAAGTCGTGTACTACAGCCACCCAAGACATGCTCGCGGCTGAAGCGTTAAATATTATGGAACAAAAACGTATTAATGGCTTAATTGTAATTAATGAGCATAATCAACCGATTGGCGCACTAAATATGCAAGACTTACTTAAAGCGGGAGTGCTATAAATGCAATTTGAAGATCTCTATCAACCGCTAAGTGATGATGCAAAGGCGCGCGCAAAAAAAGTAAAGCTATTAATTTGTGATATTGATGGTGTATTTTCTGATGGGCGTATTTACCTTGGAAACCAAGGTGAAGAACTCAAAGCATTTAACACCAAAGACGGATTTGGTATTAAAGCCCTGATTAACAGCGGTTTTGAAGTCGCTGTGATCACCGGGCGCCATTCTCATATAGTGCAGCAACGTATGAGCAGTTTAACCGTACAACATATATATCAAGGCCAAGAAGACAAACTTATAGCCTATCAAGAATTAAAACAAAAATTAGCGCTTAGCGATGATCAAATTGCTTATATAGGTGATGATGGCCCAGACATGCCAGTAATGGAGCAAGTCGGTTTTGCGGTTGCCGTAAACGATGCTCATCCACTTATTAAACGTTTATCACATTATGTAACCCAACTACCCGGCGGTTTTGGTGCGGTAAGAGAGCTGACAGACTTACTTATGCTCGAAAATAGCAAGCCACTAACTAGCCAAGGAACGAGTTCATGAATGTAGCGCGCATTATACTGAGCGTTTTATTCATAAGCTGTATGGTTTGGCTCTGGTATCCTTATTTTACTAAGGTTGATATTACTGCAAGCGAAGAAACACAAGTTATTGCTAAGCCTGATTATACCGCTATTGAGCTAAAACAAACGGCTTATGATGAACAAGGTAAAGTGAGCCATAAGGTAACTGCGGTAAAAATGGAGTTGTATCAACAACTCGGTTTTACCTTTTTTGAAAAGCCTATATTCACTTTATACAACGAGCAGCAAACATGGCGTATTAACGCCGATGAAGCCACCCTCTACGACGACCGTCAACTGGTGTTAGAGGGTAATGTAACCGCTCAAAACTTAGTAGATAACGCCATGATCGATACGATCACCGCCCAGACCATCAATGTTGATATAAAACTATTAACCATGCAATCACAGCAGCCTGTCGTTATTACAGGACCTAATTTAAAAATCACAGGTAAAGGCCTTGAGGCCGATTTAAAAACCGAGGTGATTAAACTTATTAACCATACGCGAACCCTATATTATGACCAATAATCTATTTAAAATTTTAATTGTTCCCTCACTATTAATTGCTTTTAACAGTAATAGCGCTGAACCTGCTGAAGCCCCCGCTGCGAATCAAATTTCAATTAGTGCAGATAAACAAGAAGGCCAATTAAAAGAAAACGTAGGCATTTTTGAGAAAAATGTTGAAATTATTCATGGTAATCGCCGTATCACAGCTGACCGTTTAGAAGTGCATAAACGCGATGACCTAGGCGATAACAAACAGTTATTAATTGCCACAGGCAGCCCTGCATATTTTGAAGAAACACAAGCTGATGGCACCATAATGAGCGCCAGTGCTAATGAAGTGCGTTACGATGTGTCGCTGCGTTTTTTAACCTTAATCGGCGATGCAAGCATTGCTCAAGCAGGTCAAAAAATAACAGCTAAAAGTATCACTTACGATATCGAGCAGCAGTTAATTAGCGCAGAAAAAGACGAAAACTCAACAGACCGTGTACACACTATTTTAGTGCCTGTTGAAAATAAAAAAGAAGATGATAAAGGCCAACCATGAGCACATTAAAAGCAGAGCTATTAGCTAAAAGCTACAAAGGTCGTGAAGTGGTGAAAAACGTTGGCCTAGAGGTTGAAGCTGGCAGTATTGTGGGGTTACTTGGCCCTAATGGTGCAGGTAAAACCACCACCTTTTATATGATTGTAGGCCTTGTACCTAGCGATAAAGGCAAAATATCAATTGATGATAAAGATATTACTTTATTACCGATGCACAGCCGAGCGCGTTTAGGGATTGGTTATTTACCGCAAGAGTCGTCTATTTTTAGAAAGCTGACTGTTTATCAAAACTTAATGGCTATCTTAGAAACACGTAAAGAATTAAATAAACAACAACGCGAAGATACTTTAAATAATTTACTTGATGAATTTAGCATTCAGCATATCCGCGATAGTCAAGGTATGGCTTTATCAGGTGGTGAACGTCGCCGCGTTGAAATTGCTCGCGCGCTTGCAGCAAACCCTAAATTTATCCTTTTAGACGAACCCTTTGCGGGGGTTGATCCTATCTCAGTATTAGATATTAAAAAGATTATAGAGCATCTTAAAAACCGTGGCATTGGCGTCCTTATTACAGATCATAACGTGCGCGAAACACTTGATGTTTGTGAAAAAGCCTACATAGTTTCTCATGGGGAGTTAATTGCATCAGGCACTCCTGAATACGTATTAAACGATAAAACAGTACGCGATGTTTATTTGGGCGAGCAGTTCAAGCTCTAATATGTGTGTTATTCCACTAAGCATCTGCTAAGATTAATCATACTTAGGTCTGTTGACCTATCAAGGTTGAATTTGCAGCAGTCTGTTTGGTATTTAGGCAAGGCAGAGCCTATGTGGTGTGGTATTTCCCCATAAATAGGCGATAACGCAGCATCAATGCCAAACAGGCGCTGCCCTTCGGGTTCTGCCTAGGGACGATTTACTCTTTGTTGCTCGGTTTTGACTTAGCCCACTAGGTTACAAACCTCGCGCCGCAATTAAACCGCCCCTAGTTTGAACAAATTTTAATCGTAAAGGTCAACAGACCGTAATTTAAAAGGATTGTTAGAGATACATGAGGCAATCATTACAGCTGCGCATGGGCCAGCAACTTACAATGACTCCACAATTGCAACAAGCAATTCGCTTATTGCAACTCAGTACATTGGATCTCCAGCAAGAAATTCAAGAAGCGCTCGATAGCAACCCCTTGCTTGAAGTTGAAGAACACGATTACAGCGAAGACACTGCAGGTAAAAACGAACAAAAAGCCGATAACGATGACTTAACGCTAAGTGCCTCAGCTGACGATAAACCTAGCGAGTATGAGCAAGATAGCGGCGAAGCAATGACCAAAGACACCATTAGCGATGATATGGCTATGGATGTTACTTGGGATGAATATATGAGTGCTGCGCCTGCCTCTTCATCGGGCCCAATGCCAGAAGATGAATCTATTTATCAAGGCTCTTCGACTGAAACGCTGCATGAGTATTTAATGTGGCAACTTCAACTGACGCCGTTTAGCCCTACCGATGAAGCGATAGCTATTGCAATTGTAGAAGCTGTGGACGACTCAGGGATTCTAACCCTTAGCTGTGAAGAAATATTAGAAAGCTTTAACCAAGAAAACGACGCCGAAGATGAAGTTGAACTTGACGAAATAGAAGCGGTACTAAAGCGTATTCAACTATTTGATCCAGTGGGAATAGCCGCGCGTAGTTTACAAGAGTGCTTGTGTATTCAGCTAAATCAATTTGATAAAGACACACCTTTTTTAAACGAAACAAAAATGATCTTAACCGATCATATTGATTTACTGGCTGCGCGTGACTATCGCACGTTGATGAAAAAAACAAAGCTTAAAGAAGATGAGCTTAAAGAAATCATGACGTTGATTCATACGCTCAGCCCAAAACCGGCAGACACTATTGTCAGAGAAGAGTCTGAGTACGTTATTCCTGACGTGTCGGTTAAAAAAGTAAAAGGCCGTTGGGTGGTTGAACTAAACCCAGATAGCATGCCTAAGATCAGAGTAAATAGCCAATATGCAGCTATGTCGCGTACGGTTAAATCAAGTGGTGATAGCCAGTTTATTCGCTCGCACTTACAAGAGGCTAAATGGTTTATAAAAAGCTTAGAAAGTAGAAACGACACGCTGCTTAAAGTAACTAACTGTATTGTGCAGCAACAACAGGCCTTTTTTGAACATGGTCCTGAGGCGATGAAGCCTATGGTACTTAACGATGTGGCTGAAATGGTGGAAATGCACGAGTCGACTATTTCACGTGTTACTACGCAAAAATACATGCACACACCACGTGGCATTTTTGAGCTTAAATATTTCTTTTCAAGCCATGTAAGTACTGAAAATGGTGGCGAATGCTCATCAACAGCAATACGAGCATTAATTAAAAAATTAATCGCTGCAGAAAACTCAGCTAAACCATTGAGTGATAGTAAAATTGCAGATATATTGGCAGAGCAAGGAATTAAAGTAGCGAGGAGAACTATAGCAAAATATCGCGAATCTCTAGCTATTCCCCCGTCTAATCAACGTAAAAGTTTGATTTAAGGCGTACAACAAAGAGGAAAATGTTTATGCAACTGAATTTAACTGGTCGTCATGTAGATATTACCGACTCGCTTAGAGACTACGTAAATAGCAAATTTTCGAAGTTACAGAGGCACACTGATCACATAACGAATGTGCACGTTATTCTCGATGTAGAAAAACTAAACCAAAAAGCTGAAGCAACCGTTCATGTTAGTGGCGCTGAGATTTTTGCTTCTACTGAGCATCAAGATATGTATGCCGCTATAGACTCGCTCATTGACAAGCTAGATCGTCAAGTAATTAAACACAAAGAGAAACTTGCTCGACACTAACACTATGAAACTAAGCTCACTTATCTGTCAGGACTGCAGTAAAGCTGCGGTCCTTTTTAATAGTAAAAAAAGAATTTTAGAATTTATCAGTGAATTGGCTCACAATAAACTGCCCTATTTAACACAACAAGATATTCTTAATGCATTAACTGCAAGAGAAAAGCTTGGAAGTACAGGTATAGGTCGAGGAATTGCAATTCCACATGGTCGTATGAGTGGTGTACAAGAGCCTCTTGCACTTATATTAGTGAGCGAAACGGCTATTAATTTTGATGCGATAGATAACCGACCGGTCGACATTTTTGTTGCCTTAATTGTACCTGATGGTGACAATAAGCAGCATTTAAAAACCTTAGCCACGATAGCAGAAAAGCTCAATGATAAAGAATTTTGTAAACAGTTACGCGCCGCCAAATCGGATAGCGAACTGTATCAGGTTATCGTCAGTCAATCGTAGTAATAAAGAAAGGTGGTAAATGGAATTAATAATTATAAGCGGTCGCTCAGGGTCAGGTAAATCTGTGGCGTTACGCGTTGTGGAAGACTTAGGTTATTATTGTGTAGACAATATTCCTCTTAATTTATTACCATCATTAGTGCGCAGTGTTTCCGACAGTTATAATAAAATTGCTGTGAGTGTTGATGTACGTAACCTACCTAAAGAGCAACAGCAGTTTAATGAAATCATTGAATATTTACCTGGTTTTACTAAACCAACGGTATTTTATTTAGACAGTGACGATCAAACATTAATAAAACGCTTTTCAGAAACGCGTCGTCTTCACCCTTTATCTATTGATTCTTTGCCGCTTGATTTAGCCATAAAAAAAGAAAAACAACTACTTGATGTATTGATTAATCGTGCTGATTATATGATTGATACCACAGATTTAAGTGTGCATCAGCTTGCTGAGTCTATTCGTGAAAAAATACTCGGAAAAAAAGATAAACAACTGATCATTACCTTTGAGTCATTTGGTTTTAAACACGGCCTCCCTAAAGAAGCAGATTACGTATTCGATGCCCGTTTTTTACCAAACCCGCATTGGGAGCCTGAACTAAAGCTACTTACAGGGCTGGATCAACCAGTAAAAGACTACCTAGCAAGTCACAGTATAGTGCAAAAATTTACATGGCAAATTCAAACATTTGTGCAAACATGGCTGCCGCATTTAGAACGAAATAATCGCAGCTACTTAACTATTGCAATTGGCTGCACCGGTGGGCAACACCGCTCTGTTTATTTAGCGCAAACCATTGGCGAAAGCTTTGCAATGAGTCATCCCAATGTAAAAATTCGCCACCGAGAACAAGAATAAAGCTTGCGAGAACATGTCATGCGCTTAGAAAATACATTTTTAATAAAAAACAAATTAGGATTACACGCTAGAGCGGCGACAGTATTAGCTCAGCTTTCTGTGCAATTTGATGCCACAATCACTTTATTTCAAGATGACAAACAAGCCGCTGGCGATAGCGTGCTGGCACTTATGTTACTCGAAAGCAGCCAAGGCAAAGAAGTTAAGGTGGTATGCGAAGGCCCCGACGCTGAGCCTGCACTTAGCGCAATAGGTGAACTCATCGACCAACGATTTAATGAGCAAGAATAAAAAAGTTCATTATTAACTCATCATCCTAAACTTGGGTTAATAGTGCTTGAGGTAGTTTGCTCAATTAAAGTAAGATAAACTAAAATTGAATAGCATTTATACCCTTCCAGCATGTAATAAAATTTAATTAAGGATGCCAATGCCTGAAGCTTTAGAACAAGATATTCCACTACAACAACTAAAACAGGTGACTAAGTCACTAAATAGTGGTCAATTTGTTCAAGTTAGGCGCATGCTAGCAAAAACGGCACCTTGTGATACCGCACTTCTTTTAGAATCATCCCCGCATAAAATTCGCCGTATGCTCTGGCAGCTTGTTGATCCTGATGTACAAGGTGATGTGCTTGAAGAGCTGTCTGAAGATGTACGTTTGGGCATTATTGCGCAAATGGCACCCGAGCACATTGCTGCTGCAACCGAAGACATGGGCCATGATGATTTAGGGGAAGTACTACGTAGCCTACCTGACACTGTTTATAAAGATGTTGTTAGCGCTATGGATATTCAAGATAGAGAACGTGCAAGGCAGGCTTTATCGTATCAAGAGCGCTCTGCTGGCGCATTGATGAATATAGATACCGTTACTATTCGCCCCGATGTGACTCTAGATGTGGTACTACGTTATATTCGCTTACGCGGCGAATTACCTGAGGGTACAGATGACTTATATGTGGTTGATGAAAATAACTGCTTTTTAGGCGCCCTATCGCTGAGTACTTTATTAACTAATCCCCCTGAAAAAATTGTTCATGAGTTAATGGATGAAGACTGTGAGTCTATTCCTATTTCAATGGATGAGAGCGAAGTTGCACAATTGTTTGAGCGTCATAACTGGATATCGGCACCGGTTGTTGATGACAACGCACACTTGCTTGGGCGGATCACCATTGATGATATCGTTGATGTTATTCGTGAAGACGCTGAGCACAGTTTACTGGGTTTAGCGGGTTTAGATGATGAAGAAGATACCTTTGCACCTGTGTTAAAAAGCTCTAAAAAGCGCTCAATTTGGCTGGGTGTAAACTTACTAACTGCATTGCTGGCTGCAATTGTGGCGAGCTTTTTTGAAAACACCTTAGCTATATTACCAATTCTTGCTGTGCTCAATGGTATTGTTCCGTCAATGGGTGGGGTTGCAGGCAGCCAAACCTTAACTTTGGTTATTCGCGGTATCGCGGTGGGCCATATCAACCAAACTAACCAACGTTTTTTATTATTAAAAGAACTCGCTATCGGCGCGATTAACGGTATGGTTTGGTCTATCCTAATTGCCGGTGTCGTTGCGCTTTGGCAATGGGATTTCAAACTCGGTGGTGTTTTAGCGTTTGCTATGTTTATGAATTTAGTTGCAGCAGGTATTGCGGGTGCTAGTATCCCACTATTGCTTAAAAAAATGAAAATAGATCCAGCACTTGCAGGCAGTGTGGTACTAACCACAGTAACTGATATTGTTGGTATATTTGCCTTCTTAGGTACTGCGACTTGGTTATTGATTTAATCTTTTTATAAACAAAAACACCGCGTCAATACGCGGTGTTTTTGTTTAAGCCGATAATTACTTTACCTTGCGCGCTGGCGATTACCGCCAACCTTAGGTTTAGTGTTGGCTTTTTTAAACTGACTAAACCCAGTATGACGAGTAAGTGCAGGGCGACCGCCCTTGTTACCTTTACCGCCTTTAGTTTGTCTTTCATCTCGCCCTTCTTCTGGCACTAAACAGTTAGGTCCTTTACCAATAAGCTTGGCTTTGCCCATGTTACGCAGGGCTTCGCGGATCATTGGCCAACCGGCAGGATCATGGTAACGTAAAATTGCTTTATGCAAACGACGCTGACGCGCGCCCTTAGGCACAGCAACTTGCTCAATATTATTTTTAATATTACGAAGCGAGTTCATTTCAGTATGATAAATAGTGGTCGCATTAGCCATCGGTGATGGGTAAAAATTTTGTACCTGATCAAGCTTAAAATCATTCGATTTCAACCATAAAGCCATGTTTACCATATCTTCATCTTTAGTCCCTGGGTGAGCAGAAATAAAGTATGGAATTAAATACTGCTTTTTACCCGCTTCTTTAGAGTACTTATCAAATAGCGCTTTAAATTCATCGTAGGCACCCATACCTGGTTTCATCATTTTTGATAATGGGCCATCTTCTGTGTGCTCGGGTGCTATTTTTAAATATCCACCAACATGATGGGTTACTAGCTCTTTAACGTAACGAGGATCACGTACTGCAAGGTCATAACGCACGCCCGAAGCAATTAAGATCTTTTTGATCCCTTTAACCTCACGCGCCTTTTTATATAAGTCGATAGTGGGTGTGTGATCGGTATCCATATGCTTACAAATATCAGGATACACACACGACAAGCGACGGCACGTACTCTCTGCTTTTTTACTGGTACAACGCAGTTTATACATATTTGCAGTTGGCCCACCTAAATCAGAGATAACCCCAGTAAAGCCTGGCACTTTATCTCTAATTTGTTCAATTTCTTCAATAATTGATTCTTGAGAACGGCTTTGAATTATTCGCCCTTCATGCTCGGTAATGGAACAAAACGAACAGCCGCCAAAACAACCGCGCATTATATTTACCGACGTTTTAATCATATCGTAAGCAGGAATTTTAGCGTCGCCATAACTTGGATGTGGTATACGCTGATACGGTAAACCAAACACATCATCCATTTCTTGGGTTTCAAGTGGATAAGCTGGCGGGTTCACCCAAATAGAGCGATCGCCATGACGCTGAAACAACGCTCTTGCACAACCGGGGTTGGTTTCTTGGTGCAAAATACGTGATGCATGCGCATACAAAGGCTTATTAACGCTAACCTGCTCAAAAGCAGGTAACTTAACGTAAGTTTTTTCCCATGGCTTAGGGCGCGCAGGTTGGATGATAATTGGTTTTGCAGCTTCGGCTTTTAAATCAATACCCGCTTGCTTAAATTCTGATTTAGCACAACCCACATCATCCGCACCATAAGGATTAGGAATAGGGTCTATTTTACCAATTTTATCAATGGCTGTTGAATCACTGCCACGCCAACCGGGTAAAGGCTCTTTACGAATAACCGCCGTGCCTCTCACATCCTGTATGGTATCTATGGTTTCACCCGCAGCGATACGGTGCGCTACTTCAACTAACGGGCGTTCGGCATTACCATAAATTAAAATATCGCCTTTAGCGTCAAATAATACGCTACGACGTACTTTTTCTTGCCAATAGTCATAATGAGCAATACGACGCAAGCTGGCTTCAATGCCCCCTAACACGAGCGGCACATCTTTATAGGCTTCACGACAACGTTGTGAGTATATGATCACGGCGCGATCGGGGCGTTTACCACCAACATTTCCCGGGGTATAAGCATCATCGTGGCGCATTCGTTTTTCAGCGGTGTAACGATTGATCATCGAGTCCATATTACCGGCTGTAATACCAAAAAATAAGTTAGGCTTACCCAATGCCATAAAGGCATCTTTAGAGTTCCAGTCAGGCTGAGCAATAATGCCCACTCTGAACCCCTGCGCTTCAAGCACACGGCCAATTACGGCCATCCCAAAACTAGGATGGTCTACATAAGCATCACCGCTAATAATAATAATATCGCAGCTATCCCAGCCAAGCGCGTCCATTTCTTCGCGTGTTGTTGGTAAAAATGGAGCTGTGCCATAACACTCAGCCCAATACTTGGGGTATGAGAATAAGGCGCGATCAGCTTTTAATGTGCTCATAAAATTGGCCGTTCAATAACAAAAGGCGCGAATTATACCCTATCGACATCCCCGTTGATATAGCACAAAATGAAAGCGCTGATTAAAAATTGTTTACCTTTATTGCATTACTAAAACTAATAAATCATCTAAACTTATTACGGCTAATGTCTGCTTTTGAAATAATACAAGGTAGATAAAATAGATCAAAAGCAACCGCGACTTCGTTAAACTATTAAATAATTAATAATTGATAGACGCTGTAAATTAAAATAGATGAGGAATACCTATTAAACTACTTAAAAAAATAATGCAGTTTTCAATCATTTTACTCTTGGTTTTTGTTATCGTTGGATTATTGTTACCACAAAATTATCATGTGCAAAAAAGTATAAAGATTAACGCACGCGCTCCCGCAATAAAGTCATTAGTGGAGGACTTTACCCAGTGGTATAAATGGTCGCCGTGGCAACAAATAGACCCTAACATTAAGTTTAATATTGGAGAACCAAGCTCTGGCGCAGGAGCCTACCAATCTTGGGAAGGTAAATGGGGCAAAGGCGAAATGACAATATCGGCATTAAGCGATAATGAAGTTGTATTTAGTGTGTTATTTAATCAAGAGCATATTATCACTAGCAAATTGCTATTTAGCCCGCACACAAAAACCGTCACGTGGCAAATAGAAGGACAAGCAACGATGCCGCTTATTTCTGGGTACGTTGCTATATTTGCTGAAAATATATTAGGTAATATAGTGACCCTAGGGCTAAATAACTTAAAAACGGTCGCTCAACTCAGTGATGCACAAGCAATAATGGAAAGCCATGACAGTCAAAACCGCACAAGCCAGGATTAAACTTGCCAATATTATTGAGTCACTGCTAGGTTACTCAGTCACAAAAGTGAGTAATACGCCTGCCATTGATGAAAAAACCTATAATCCTCAAAGTAAAGCCAAATCGCTTTATAGTATTAATAGCGAGCATTCAATTTTAGCGCGTGCTCAAAAAAGACAAGACTTACTACTGATTAAACAGCAACAAAATATTGAGACTATTTTAGCCTTAGCAATGGAGTTTTGTCCTGATGTTGCTTGCGCTAAACAGCCCGATGCTGATTGGGTAGAGCACTTTATAGCCTTATGTGAAGATACCTCAAATCAATCTATGCAAGTGTTGTGGGCAAAAATTTTTACTGGCGAAACCATTAGCCCAGGTACTTTTTCTATTAAAAGTTTACAAACACTCAAGCACATGACCCAGCGCGAAGCCGATTCATTAAGAAAGTGCGTGTCTATTTCTGGGTATAACGAAAAGGATAGTAGCCACCTAATATTCTTGGGGTATTACAAAAAACCCTCATTATTTGATTTACTAGGTAAAGGTAATAAAGTGTCATTAAGCATAGGTAAAAGCGGTGTGAGCTTTCCTGATGTATTAACCTTAATGGATTTAAATTTGTTATACCGTAAAGAGATTGAATCCGCTGCATTAAAAGCAGGACAAGAGTTCACCCTCTCCTTTTTGACTCAAAAACTAACTTTAAAAGCAAAAAGTAACGATTTGGTGCTTAGCTATTATAAGTTTACCCAAACCGGTGATGAACTGTTTAGATTAATGAACTACCCAATTAACAAGGTGTACAAACAGTTAATTGGTGCAGCATTTGAAGGGGAATTTGAATTAGTGTGGCATGCTTCAAAGTAACTAAAAAAGCCACACGAGGTGGCTTTTCGAAAAGTCGGTGCTTAAAAGTGAACCTGAATACCGGCAAACGGCCCCGATGCATCAATATCAGTATTAATATCATCGACATCATCAAGTTCTAACACCATAGAGCGGTAGCCCGCTTTAACCGCAACATCAACGGCTAGGTTATCAATAAACTCCCAAGCAATACCCATTTGGTAATCTTGTACTTTACTGTCATCTATGGCTAAAAAGCTGCCTTCAGCAAAAACACTTAAACCACTAAATGGTAAACCCGCTTCAAAACGTCCATATACTAACGGCACAACACCAGAGAACTCTTCGATTTCAGTAAAGTTAGCGCCACCTTGTTGTGATGTACCTGTTACAACAAGCTCACCATCAAACTGCTTAGCATTAAGACCTAAATCAATTGAGATTAAATCGTTATCAAAAATCTCGTAGTAAAGAATATAATCAATATGCGATAAGTCAGTCACTGAATTAACACCTGTGCCTACAACATAATCAGTGCCGTTAAAGCTAAATGTGTCTTCAAGCACTGTTGAACCGGTTAATTCAAGCTCAGTGTATTTTAACTTTAAGTTTGGCACTAATGGCACTGGGTGCTCAAGCGCAGCGTAATAACTGACAAAAGTTTCATCTTTAAAGTTGAAGTTTTGCAGGGCGTTATTGTTATCAGAAAAGCTACCGTCATTATCTGCTTTCCAACCATCAACCCCTACATATAAGCCTAATACAGTGTCGGCTTGTGCTACAGGAGCTAAACATGCCATTGATAAGGCTGCTGCTATACAATACTTTTTCATTTTTTATCCTTGCGCTAATAATTCGCTAAGTTCAATAAGTGCCGCATTGGCTCTAGAAATATAATTTGCCATAACAAGTGAATGGTTGGCGACATAACCAAATCCATTACCGTTTAAAATCATTGGGCTCCATACCGTTTCTTGGGTTGCTTCAAGCTCGCGTATAATTTGTTGCAAGCTGACACGGGCGTTCTTTTTATCAAGCACATCGGCAAAATCATATTCAACCGCCTGTAAAAAGTGCAGTAAAGCCCAAGTAGCACCACGTGACTCATAAAATACATCATCAATTTCCCACCATGATGTTTTTATTTGTTGTTGTAAAGGCGTATAGGTGGCCTGTGTATTTGAAGAGTTACCGGCGAGGTCAGTGTTAACTTTATCTTGACCCACGCTTGCACTTAAACGCTGACTTAAGCTGCCTAAACGCTTTTCAGCTTCTTTTAACCAACTGCGTAGGTTATCTGCACGAGAGTAAAATTGGCTATCGCGCTCATGCTGATTGGCTATTTGAGAACGATATACCATTAAATAATCAATTCCTTTTTGGTATTCACCCTCAGCACTTGGCCATGCCCATGCTTCAGAGCTGATATTAAATTGTGGCTGAGCTTTTTTGAGCGCTTCGTGTTCAGTTGATTGCGATTGTGAGCGGCTAAAATCTTTTCGCATAGACAACGCTAAATCACGCACCATTTCCAGCGCACCATACTCCCAGGCCGGCATATTGTCCATTATTACGCTCGGTGGTAGCACATCATTTGATAAGTAACCGCCTGATTTAGTTAAAAGCGTATCAGCTACAGTGATGAGTGTTGAAGTTGTTACATAACCTGTGACTAGTTTTTCACTGCGTTGCTGCGCTTGTTGCTTAGCATTTTGCACAACATCAAAACGTGAAGGCTCTATACTCCAGTATACTGCAATGGCGTAAAACACGACAAATAACAGTACCAGTGCCGTTATTATTTTTCCTTTATGCTGTGACATTTATCCTCCTAATGATGACTATGATCTTTCGATGCTTTTACCGACTCTGCTTGTGAGGCTAACGAAACGACTTTTGCATTGGTAAATACTCGGTTCCCGTCTTCAAAATATAGCGTGAGTTTACGTTCTTGACCTACTTTTAACGGTTCTTGTGGTTCAAACACCATTAAATGATAGCTGCCTGGCTTAAAATCGAGTTGTTGGTGAGCTTTAATAAGCAATGATTCGACTTTTTGCATTTTCATCATACCGTCAGCGTGAACGTGCTCATGAATTTCAACACGCCCTAGACCATCAATTGTCGCTTTAGTCAACGTTGCTGGTACATTGCTGTGGTTTTTAATACTAAAGTAAGCCACACTGGCTTTGGTTGCCGGCAAAAACTCTCTTACTTGCGCATGTGTTACTTGTAGCTGCGCAACAACACTATCGTGTTCATGTCCTTCGTGCGCCATTAACGAAGACGAAAAAACCCCCACCATTAATGCACTTGCTATCAAAATACATTGTTTAATCATCGGTAAAATCCTTGTTAAAACAAAAAAATATAGTTTAAATTTATCATAATTCCCCTATGTTAGGCAGCTAATTTAAGCTCAAGAGACGACTTTTTTGTTATCTGCGATTAACCAACACAGCCCTGCTACAAACAATAACGGCCAAGCAATCATCAATGATCCGAATAAAAAAGCTAAAATAGTACCAGCCAGTGCCACCATCGCCGCGCCAACTAACCCCATCGTCACTAAAGCAACAATCGCAATAACAACGATAATAGCAACTAACGCACCAATGAGCTCTATACCTGTCCAGCTAATATCTGAGATCCATAGCGGAAACTGCCACACATCAAAGTGAATAATTGAACCGCTATTAATTAAAAACATCGCAAAAATAACTAGGCACACGACGAATGTTTTCATGCTGCTCTCCTTACACTGCTTTTTCTTCAAGGCAACAGTGAGCAATTAAATAACCTAGCGCCACTGCAAACGGAAAACTTAAAAATAATAAAACAGTCACTAAGCGAGTAGACCATACCGGAAAGTCTAGTCGGTAAGCTAACCCACTACAGACGCCTGATATTTTTTTGTTAAGCGTGTTTTTGTACCAACGACGGTGTGTATTAAAACTATTCATAACAATCTCCTTAAGCTGTTTGTTTATTAGCAGTATTTAAACTTGCTTTTAAACTAGCCAGTTCTACATCAATTTTTTCATTTTTAACCAGTGACTCAATTTGCATAGCTGTATTGCTCGCAGTATCTGTGAGCTCATACGCTTCAACTTGCGACTCCACACTTTCAACGCGGCGCTCTATTTGCTCAAATCGTGATAAGGCAAAAGCCACTTTATCGCTTTGTAGTTGCGTATTTATTTTTGCCCTTGCTTCAACTACGTTTTTACGCTTTGTAAGTTGTGCTTGTTTTGCTTTTGCCTGCATCATTTTGTGTTGTAAGCGCTCGCAGTCTTCTGTGATTTTTACAATTGATTGCTGCAATGTTTCAAGCTGCGTTTGCAAGCACCCTATGCTTTGTTCAACTGTGTGTTTTTCGGCTAATGCTGATTTAGCTAAATCGTCACGATTTTTTGCCACAGCATGCTCAGCTTTTAATTGCCAATTTGCGAGCGCTTGCTGTTTGTTACTTATTTGTCGTTTAATGCACTTTTCTTCACATAAAATTGCAGCTGCCGTACTACGACACTCATTAAGCGCTTCTTGCATTTCAGTAAGCATTAAATTGAGTAATTTCTCTGAGTCTTCTGCTTTATCAAGCATAGCTACGATATTTGCTTGAATGACGTCGTTTACGCGGTTAAATATACCCATGTTATTCTCCTGATGATTTTTATTTATACATCAACAGGATTCCAAGAGTTATGCCAACAACTTAAAATAGTTTTATTTTAATTAAATATCATCTAGTTAAGTTATTTCAAGTAGGTAAATTAATGACTCGTCACTGAATGGAGTTAAGTCGAATTGGCTAATAAATTAAACTTTTGACCAAAATTTGGGTTCAAAAAAAGCCACCTGAGGTGGCTTTTTTCTATACAGAGGATCTGTTATTCGGGTACGTAACTTAGTGCTTTATCCATGACACCTAGATCAGCTTGCTTGCCATGGCCATTTTCAGATAAATGGCGTCTAAAACCACGCGCACCGGGTTGTCCCTGAAAAATACCTAACATATGGCGAGCAACATGCCAAAAGTTAGCGCCTAAACGCATCTCTTCTTCAATGTAATCATACATAGCGCGCACAACATCATGACGTGACTGAGTATTAGCAGCGTCACCATATATTTTTTCATCCACTTCATTTAGCATAAATGGATTACTGTAAGCCTCTCGCCCAACCATCACCCCATCTATGTACTGTAAATGCTCAAGACTTTGCTCAATGGTTTTAACACCGCCATTAATACTTAAATCAAGTTGTGGATAATCTTTTTTAAGCTGGTAAACACGGGGGTAGTTAAGCTCAGGAACTTCGCGGTTTTCTTTTGGGCTCAACCCTTTTAGCCATGCTTTACGGGCATGAATAATAAAATCATCACAGCCTACTTTATGCGATGCTTCAATAAGCGCACATAAAAATTCATAGGAGTCTTGCTCATCAATACCAATGCGCGTTTTTACCGTAACAGGAATACTGACTTCACTTTTCATTGCAGCAACACACTCTGCCACAAGCTCGGGCTCTGCCATTAAACAGGCACCAAAACGCCCATTTTGCACACGATCAGACGGACAGCCTACGTTAAGGTTTATTTCATCATAACCGCGCTCACCTGCAAGCTTGGCACACTGTGCTAGCGCTTGCGGATCTGAGCCCCCCAGCTGCAGCGCTACTGGGCCTTCGTGTTGATTAAAATGCAAATAGTCACCACGACCAAATAAAATAGCACCTGTGGTGATCATTTCAGTGTAGAGCACGGTGTGCTTTGTCATTTTACGATGAAACGTACGACAATGGCGATCAGTCCAATCTAACATTGGGGCAACAGAAAAGCGTCGATTTAAAGTACGTTTATCCAAAATGTAGTCCTCAAAAATTTATAATTTAAGCACAGCTTAAACGGCGCTGCATTTTACACAAAAGCCCCATGCGCAGCAATGTTAAGCAAACACCTGCAAGCCAAAGTATTGTGCGATACCATTTAAAATATTCGTTACTGCGACTGAGCTTAAAATTAACCCCATAATTCGGCTAATAATACTTGCCCCGCTATCACCTATTATTTTATGTACCTGCGTAGCAAGTAATAACAAAATAAGTACCACCACTAAAACGGCCAGCATCATTGATGAGGTAATCATTTGTTCAACCCAAGTATATTCTTCATTACGCGTCATTAATACCGCACCTAACATAGCGCCAGGGCTTGCAATTGAGGGTATAGCCAGCGGAAAAATAGCGGTTTCAGTGCTATCGCGAACACTTTTAATTTCAGCTTCGGGTTTACTTTCACCAAACGTCATGGAGAGTGCAAAAATTAATAAGATCAAGCCACCGGCTATTTGAAATGCCGATAGTGGAATCTCAATCACATTGAGTAATTGCTCACCGGCAACCACAAAAAATAACAGTACTAAAGCAGATACACCCACTGCCTTAAAAATCACTTTACGCTTAAACTTGTCGTCATCACCCCGAGTTACGGCGATAAAAACCGGAATTGTGCCGATTGGATCGATAACTGCAAAAAAGAAAATAAATGTGGCTAATAATTCATGCATTAATGAATACCTTTTCACAAAAGCGGTTAATAAATCGCTGCAACTACAATACAGTATGTTAGTATATCACGGCAAAGTAAGGATGAGAGAAGATGAATATAGAATCACTCGTAAATAAAGCAAAACAAGTATGCGACAACCGTGGTGCGCGATTCACACCTATTCGCGAAAAGGTATTTCGTTTATTAGCAAGCGCTCAAGGTGGTGTGGGTGCATACGATTTGCTAGAGCAATTAAAAGTCACTGAAACAGGCGCAAAACCTGCGACAATTTATCGTGCTTTAGACTTTTTAGCAGAACTCGGTTTTATTCATAAAATTGAAAGCACTAACGCATTCATGTTGTGTCATCACTTTGATCATATTCATCCTGTTCAATTACTAATTTGCGATACATGTGGGTTTGTTAAAGAGCTGCATTCAACAGTAATTTCACATGAGCTCAATAACTTAGCAGCGGAAAGTGGTTTTGTAGTTTCTGGGCAAACCATAGAAGCACACGGTAAATGTGACGCTTGTCGAGCATAGCTGAGCGACTATAGCTATACTTTACGTATCCCCCCTATCAGTACCAATTTAAGGATATATAATATGAATGTAGAGTTCATTAATCCCTTTTTATCTTCTTTGATGAATGTATTGAGCACCATGGCTAAAACTCAGTTAAAACCAGGTAAACCTCGCATTAAAACCGATGAAGTAGCCTGTGGTGATGTATCGGGATTAATTGGTATGGTTGGCCCCCAAACTCGTGGTTCATTTTCAATAACCTTCGACGAAAGTTTAGCGCTGACTATAATGGAACGTATGTTAGGTGAGAGACCTAACAGCGTAAATGAAGAAGTCACAGACATGGTCGGCGAAATAACCAATATGGTCACCGGTGGTGCTAAAAACCTATTAGGTGAAAAAGGCTATGACTTTGCCATGGCAACCCCCATTGTTGTGTCTGGTAAAAACCATACCATTACGCATAAAAGTGACGGCAAAAAAATTATTATGCCATTTACCAGTGATGCAGGTAATGCAAACATTGAAGTGAGCTTCGATAAGCTATGAGCTGGTCGCAAACCACGATTACATTAAAGCCTCGCTCGCGGGGCTTTCACTTAATTGATAACGACATACTGACTAAACTCCCACAGCTGAGCCAACTAAAAATAGGTTTATTACACTTATTTATTCAACACACCTCTGCCAGCTTAACCATTAATGAAAATGCCGATCCGACCGTGCGTATGGATATGGAAAGTCACTTCAATCAGTTTGTACCTGAGCGCCAGCCTTATTATCGTCATGACTATGAGGGCGATGATGATATGCCTGCTCATATTAAAACCAGCACTTTAGGTTGCGAGTTAATGATACCTATTAATAATGGTCAATTAGCGCTGGGGACTTGGCAAGGAATATACTTAGGCGAACATCGCGACCATGGCGGGGCTAGGCGTATTATTGCCACTTTGCAAGGCGAAACGTTTTAGAGCTAGGTTTTATAACACAGATCGTTCGCATCCATTGAGCACTTCAAATCGATAAAAATTATATAAATTAAATTTATAATGATTCACGTGTGGATTATTGTTTGCTATTTGAAAATGAATATCTGGAAAGTAAATAAGATTGGAGCGGTACACGAGGCTCGAACTCGTGACCTCGACCTTGGCAAGGTCGCGCTCTACCAACTGAGCTAGTACCGCATTATATGAAGGTTCTAGGTTCTAGGTTCTAGGTTCTAGGTTCTAGGTTCTAGGTTCTATCAATATTAAACCTTGTTCCTTTAACCTTTCATCTTGAATCTTTATTTCTACTACAATTTCTTTTGGTGGGAAATTGGAGCGGCACACGAGGCTCGAACTCGTGACCTCGACCTTGGCAAGGTCGCGCTCTACCAACTGAGCTAGTGCCGCATTCAAAATAGTCAGTAATTTGTCTGTTGGTGCGCGACAAGTCGCGTCCTACATTCTGGCAACTGAGCTAGTGCCGCATTCAAAATAGTCAGTAATTTGTCCGTTGGTGCGCGACAAGTCGCGTCCTACATTCTGGCAACTGAGCTAGTGCCGCATTCAAAATAGTCAGTAATTTGTCCGTTGGTGCGCGACAAGCCGCGTCCTACATTCTGGCAACTGAGCTAGTGCCGCATTCAAAATAGTCAGTAATTTGTCCGTTGGTGCGCGACAAGTCGCGTCCTACATTCTGGCAACTGAACTAGTGCCGCATTCAAAATAGTCAGTAATTTGTCCGTTGGTGCGCGACAAGTCGCGTCCTACATTCTGGCAACTGAGCTAGTGCCTCATTCTAGGTTCTAGGTTCTAGGTTCTAGGTTCTGTCAAAATTAAACCTTGTTCCTTTCATCTTGAATCTTTATTTCTACTACAATTTCTTTTGGTGAGAAATTGGAGCGGCACACGAGGCTCGAACTCGTGACCTCGACCTTGGCAAGGTCGCGCTCTACCAACTGAGCTAGTGCCGCATTCAAAAGTCAAAGCTCAAACACACTAACCCCGCGGGGGTTATCGTCTTGAGCGGGGCAGGATTCTACAATAATTAGGGTGCTTTGCAAGTATTTTTTATAAATTAAAAAACTTTTCTCGGTAAACCTTTAATTCCATAATCGAATCTTTAATGTCGTCTAACGCTAAATGTGACCCTTTTTTATTCACTTGAGCCAATACATCTGGTTTCCAACGACGAGCAAGTTCTTTAATAGTACTTACATCTAAATTACGGTAATGAAAAAAGTCTTCAAGCTCACGCATATACTTATTCATAAAACGGCGATCTTGGCCAATCGAGTTACCACACATAGGTGAAGCACCCGCTGGCACCCATTGCTTTAAAAACGCGAGAGTTTGCTCAACGGCATAAGCTTCATCGAAAGTACTTGCCTTACAACGCGCTGTAAGCCCTGATTTGCCATGCTGAGTTGTACACCACTCATCCATACCATCAAGTAGTTCATCACTTTGATGAATGGCAATGGTTGGGCCTTCGGCTAATATATTCAGATCAGCGTCAGTGACAACAGTTGCAATTTCAAGTATTTTGTCAGTCTCTGGTTCAAGTCCGGTCATTTCCAGATCGAGCCAAATTAAATTTGATTTATTAATAGTCATAATTACCTTAAACGGTGCTTTTCTTTAGATCCAACGCATTTCGATATATCATATTAGCATCAACCGTCGAGCTAAAGCTTTTTTTGGCAAACTCGGCATTTAACTCAGGTTATAGGCCTCAAGTGGCAAAACAGAAAAAATTAAGTAAAGGCCAATCCCGAAGGATCAAGGCCAATCATCAAAAGCGCTTATCGAATGCCGATACAAAACCGGCAAAAGTCGGCGCGCAAGAATGGCAAACAGATAATTTAGGTCAACTGGAAAATGCGATTGTTATTAGCCGCTTTGGACAACATGCCGATGTAGAAACACAAAACGGTGATGTATTACGTTGTAATATTCGTCGTACCGTATCGAACTTGGTTTGCGGCGATGAAGTATTGTTTCGCCGTGCAAAAGTAAGTGCAGGTGATTTAGCGGGTGTTATTGAAGCAACTCAAGAGCGCCGTTCACAACTCACGCGCCCCGATTTTTATGATGGGGTTAAAGTGATTGCCGCTAATATTGATCAAATTTTAATGGTTTCAGCGGTACTGCCAGAGTTTACCCCGAGCATTATTGACCGCTATTTAATTGCCTGTGAAGACATGGGTATCGAACCCATTTTAGTACTGAATAAAATTGATTTAATTGATGAAGCTGGTTTAAACGAAATACAACAAATCCTCGACATTTACCGTAAGCTTAATTATCAGGTGCTGCTAGTTAGTAATATAACTGGCGAAGGCATTAATGAGTTAAAAGAAGTACTTGCGGGCAAAAACAATATTTTTGTTGGTCAAAGTGGCGTGGGTAAATCTACCTTAGTTAACACTGTACTGCCGGATGCTGAAATTTTGACTAAAGAAGTATCTGAAAACAGCGGGCTTGGCCAGCACACCACCACGGTATCACGCCTTCATCATTTACCGAGCGGGGGTAATTTAATTGACTCACCGGGGATTCGTGAATTTGGCCTATGGCATTTAGATGTTGAACGCGTCACTTGGTGCTTTAAAGAATTTAGAGAATTTATAGGCGGATGCCGGTTTAGAGATTGTAAACATTTAAACGATCCGGGCTGTATAATTAAACAAGCGGTAGCCGATGGCGATATTTCAAAATTACGCTTTGAAAGCTACCACCGTATTTTAGAAACCATGGCCGATGGCCGTGCAGGCGCTCGTGCGCCCCGCGTATAATAAGGGAATAATCTGTGAGTTTAGATAAATTTAAAATCGCCATGCAGTATGCCATGCCAAAACACTTTATTTCTCGTGTGGTAGGTAAACTTGCTGCAGCAAAAGCCGGTGCGTTAACAACCACATTAATTAAATTATTTATTAAACAATATAAAATAGATATGAGCGAAGCTAAATATTCAGATCCGGCTCATTACAAAAGCTTTAATGAATTTTTTACCCGTCCGTTAAAAGACGGTGTGCGTCCTATGGTTGAAGATGACGATATTATTATTCATCCAGTAGACGGCGCAATTAGCCAACTAGGCGACATTGTTGATGGTCAACTTATTCAAGCTAAAGGCCACGATTACAGCTTACAAGCATTGTTAGGTGGATCACAAGACGACACAACCCCGTTTTTAGGCGGTAAATTTGCAACTATTTACTTAGCCCCAAAAGATTACCACCGGATTCATATGCCAATTGATGGCACGCTAAGCAAAATGATTTATGTACCGGGCGATTTATTTTCAGTAAACCCACTTACCGCTCAAAACGTACCAAATTTATTTGCCCGTAACGAGCGTGTAGTGGCTATTTTTGAAACTGAAATTGGTCCTTTAGCTATGGTCTTGGTAGGCGCAACCATTGTTGCCAGCATAGAAACTATTTGGGCTGGCACAGTGACTCCACCAGCTGGCAGTGATGTGTTTAGCTGGAACTACCCAACTAAAGGCGAAAACGCGATCACCCTTAAGAAAGGGGAAGAAATGGGTCGCTTTAAATTAGGCTCAACGGTTGTACTTGCATGGGGTGCGAACAAAGCAGAAATATTAGACGATCAACTCCCAGAGGTAGTTACTCGTTTAGGCACTGCCTTTGCAAAAATTGATGATTAATAGGTAGTGTCAGTTCGAGCTTAAAAAAACACCGCGTTTATTTTCAATAACCGCGGTGTTTTCTTGTAAACGTAGAGCTTACTCACGTTAAAAGCCAAGCTTTTCATTACTCATACCCGCCACACTCTTTACACGCTAAATCCTTAGTCATCTTAAAATGCTGTTGCTTTAAGCTTAATGCGTCAAACGTTATAAACACATTCCCCTTAAAATGACCTAACAACATATTGAGGGTTAATTGTGCCTGCATTGACCCAACAATCCCAAGTAAAGGGCTAATTACCCCGGCATTACTGCAATTTATAACCGGTGCATCGCTACTTTGAGGGAAAACACAGCCGTAACATGGGCTGTCACTTTGTCTAAAATCAAACCCCATTAATTGTCCTTGAGTTGCCAGCGCAGCCCCTGTAATTAAGCGAGTGTTATTAGCAATGCAATAGCGATTAACCGCATAACGGGTACTAAAGTTATCAGAGCAATCAAGCACTATGTCGGCGTTTTTTAAGAGCAACGCACTATTGGTATCATCCAGCTTTTGAGTGTGGGTTATTATATTTATTTGATTGTTAAGGCTCGCAAGCACTTTTCTAGCCGCGCGAACTTTGTTTTGCCCCAAATGATTTACTTTATAGAGCACTTGGCGCTGCAAATTAGACAGTTCAACTACATCGTCATCAATTAAAATAAGCGACCCAATGCCAGCTGCCGCTAAATACAGCAGCGCAGGACTACCTAAGCCACCTGCACCAACTACGGCAACCGTTGAACGTTTCAGCGTTAACTGCCCGTCAAGCCCCACTTCATCAAGTAATATATGGCGGCTATAACGCAAGGTTTCTTTGTCATTTAACGTTTGCAACGTATCAGTCATGTTTTGTATTAATCGCGGTTTGCAGTGATCGAATTGCTGAAACATGATCAGACGCTTCACTAATGGCACGTACCACAGCTACGCTACCAACCCCCGTATTTGCTACTTCAGTTGCGCGGCTTAAATCAATACCGCCAATAGCGACTGTAGGGTAACTCTGCATAAGCGGTACAAATTTATTGAGCTTTTCAAGCCCTTGTATTTGCCCTGTCATGTCTTTGGTCGTCGTTGGGTAAATAGCACCAAACGCCATGTAGCTTGGGCGATAATTATGCGCGCGTAGCATTTCATAAAACCCATGGGTAGAGAGACCAAGTCGCAGGCCTGCTTCTTTTATAGCAACTAAGTTTGCACTCTCTAAGTCTTCTTGCCCTAAATGCACCCCATAGGCGCCATGTTTGATGGCAAGTTGCCAGTAATCATTTATAAATACCTGCGCATTATACTGCTCACCCAAGGTGACCGCTTTGGCAATCAGTTCATCTAGCTCATTCTGCGTTTTATTTTTAACACGAAGCTGAGCTGTTTTAATTCCTTGCTGTAAGCACTTTTCTAGCCATTCAATGCTATCAACCACACCATAGAGGCCAAGCTTTTTACTTTCACAGGCTGCAAAATCAGCAGCCATATTAAAATCAAGCGGCACATCAAAATCCAACTCATCACCTAACCAGCTACCCGGTTCAATCACCTGAGGGTAATGCGCTAAATCGGTAGGAAACTGCGTTTGTGCGACGGGCCCTATACCCTCGCCATAGCGAACTGATTGCTTTAAACCTTGGTTTATATAGGCTTTAGCTAAAATAAACGCATCTTTTAACGGGTAGTTTTTTGCAAGACACGCAGCAATTACCGACGCCATACTGCACCCTGTACCATGGCTATGAGGAACTTGAATTTTTTCATTACCTAGCCAATAGTCTTCACCGTTTTGTGTGCAGTAATCAATGCAATACCCGCTTGGGTAATCCCAATGTCCGCCTTTAATCACCACCGCTTTTGCGCCCCACGCCATCAGCTTACTCGCCGCTTCTTTAATCGCTGCAGGGCCAATTAAATACACACCCGTTAATAACTGTGTTTCGTGGGTATTTGGGGTAATTACATCCACCAGCGGTAATAAACATTCTTTTATTGCGCTTACGGTGTCTTCTTCTGTTAGTAAGTCACCGCTTGAGGCAATAGCCACAGGGTCATACACAATAACCGGCGGGGTTGGCCATTTGGTTTTGTAGTGGCTTATGTGCTCACTAATTAACTGAATTTGCTGCACATTAGCAAGCATGCCAATTTTTATCACTTTGGCTTTCATGTCTTTTTCAAGTGCAAGCAACTGGGACTCAATAATATCGGTAGACACTGCATTAATGGCCTCTACACCTAAGCTATTTTGAGCGGTAAGCGCGGTGATTGCTGTACAAGCATGTACACCAAAACTTTGCATTGCCTTGATATCGGCTTGAATACCCGCGCCGCCGCCAGAATCAGAGCCAGCAATTGTCCACACTACGTTTGTCATATTTTTATTTCCTTACTGCTGATGCCAAAATGGCATACCCATTGTTGGGGTTGAGGGGGTTGCAACGTCTTTTTCGGGCATTGCTTTGGCATTGTATGCAAAGCGCCCTGCTTCTACCGCAACTTTAAATGCACGGCTCATAGTCACTGGGCAACCCGCCCCTGCAATGGCTGAATTTAATAATACCGCATCATATCCTAATTCAAGTGCTTGGCAGGCATGCGATGGTAAACCTAACCCAGCATCAACAATTAATGTTGTATTAGGCAGGCGCTCTCTAATGGTTTTTAAATTATAACTATTTAACAATCCTTTACCGGTGCCAATAGGCGCGCCCCACGGCATTAGCACCTCACAACCTAATTCATTTAAGCGCTGACACAGCACTAAATCATCAGTGCAATAAGGCAGTACTTTAAACCCATCATCAATCAATATTTTTGTGGCTTCAAGTAATGCAAATGGATCGGGCTGTAAATTATAGTCATCGCCTATTAATTCAAGTTTTATCCAATCGGTAGCAAATACTTCTCGGCACATTTTAGCTAGGTTAATAGCCTCTTTGACACTGTGGCATCCGGCAGTATTAGGCAGTATTTTTAAACCGGTGTTTTTAATTAATTGCCAAAAATCATTCCCTGCCGCCGCGTTTTGTTGTCGCCTAAGTGACACGGTGACTATTTCAGCACCTGAGGCTTTAATTGATTGCGTCATTATATCTGGTGATGGGTATAACGCAGATCCAATTAACAAGCGACTATTGATTGGCTCACCATAAATTGTTAAACAGTCTTTGCTTTGCATAGCACTATCCACCTTGGATAGGTGACAATAACTCAATACTGTCACCTTCGTTTATAACAACGTGGCTATGGCGACTCTGAGGAATAAACTCTCCATTTACAGCCACGGCATAAGGCGCCATTGCACCCACGTTTTTTACTATTTCCAGCAGCGCTTGGCTAGTCACATTTAAAAGCTCACCATTAATTGTAATGTTCATTTAATACTCACTCTATTTGCAATAATGCTTGTGCCACAAGCGCGGGGGCCAACATATAACCGTGGCGATACAAGCCATTGATACTGATAACCTTGCTCGTTTTTTTTACCTGTGGGCGATTATCGCTAAACGCTGGGCGTAAGCCTGTTTGAATATTTAATAATCGCGCTTCGGCAAAGCCACTGTGAACAGTGTAGGCCGCCGATAATAGTTCAAGGGTTGAGCGCACAGTTGCAGGACCTGTATCTTGCGATTCGATCTCCGTTGCCCCTATGACATATTCATGATTAGGTTTAGGTGCAATATAAATAGGGTAACGCGGATGCATTAACCGCACAGGCCGCGTTAAGTTAACCTCAGGGGCGTATAACCTTGCCACTTCCCCGCGCACACCTCGAAGTGGCTGTTCTTGCTTGGCTCCAAGCCCTCTGCAATCAATAATGTAATCAAACTCTCGATTATTCACTTTATTATCAAAAACACTGACGCGTTGATTAAATACAAACTTTACTTTACGTTTATTGAGGGTTTTAAAACTGGCTTTATAAAAAGCCTGATTATCAATTTGTCCTTCACCGGGTAAAAATAGTCCTTGATTAAAACGCCCTGTAAGCTCAGGTTCTAAATCCGCTATTTGCTGCGCATTAACCGCTTTGGCACTAAAATTTAGTAACGGCTTTATTCGCTGTGCAAAACTTTGTAAGTCACCTTTATCTTGCGTATGAGCAACCACCAAGGTGCCCTGCTGTTGAAAGAACACCTCACTGTTTAACTCATCTAAAATAGCAGGCCAGCGAGCAATAGAATCTACTCCCAATAGCGCTAAATCATGTTCACACATAACCGATTCAGCTAGCGGTGCCAGCATAGCCGCCGCCACTTTACCCGCACTATTTTGGGTATGCTCATCATCAGCTTCAAATACAGTAATACGGTGCTGCTTACTTAATTCAAGCGCCGCCAACCGCCCTGCTAAACCAAAGCCCACCACAGCAATGTCATAAAACATAAACACTCCTACATTTAGCTGCGCGCTGCGGGTCTCCGGCTTCGAGCAACAAGATGTTAAGATAAACATTTCGCTACTCGATGCTCGCAACTCGCAACCTATTTTATATTGCTTTATGGTAAATCTCTGAGCCTGTTTGCTTAAACTCTTCAGATTTGACTTTCATCTCGGCTTCTACATCAACCATTTTGATTTCAATGGCATCACCTACGTTATTAGGATCAATACCGCGCGCTTCTAGATCTTTGGCGTAGTCACGTACTTCTTGGGTTATTTTCATCGAACAAAATTTAGGACCACACATGGAGCAAAAGTGGGCTACTTTTCCTGATTCTTGCGGCAGTGTTTCATCATGATATTCACGAGCGCGAACAGGGTCTAAACCAATGTTGAATTGGTCGTGCCATCTAAATTCAAAGCGTGCTTTTGATAAAGCATTGTCTCGCTCTTGTGCACCGGGGTGACCTTTGGCTAAATCGGCGGCATGAGCGGCAATTTTGTAGGTGATAAGGCCTTCTTTAACGTCTTCTTTATTTGGCAAACCTAAATGTTCTTTCGGTGTTACATAACACAGCATGGCACAGCCATACCAAGCTATTTGCGCAGCCCCAATCCCTGAGGTTATATGGTCGTACCCTGGGGCAATATCGGTGGTGAGTGGGCCTAAGGTATAAAACGGTGCTTCATCACAATGTTTAAGTTGCTCTTCCATATTGGCTTTGATCATATGCATAGGCACATGCCCAGGGCCTTCTATGAAAACTTGTACATCATGCTTCCAAGCTATTTTAGTCAGTTCGCCTAAGGTACGAAGCTCACTAAATTGCGCTTCATCGTTGGCATCGGCAATAGAGCCTGGGCGAAGGCCATCGCCTAGTGAAAAACACACATCGTATTGTTTTAAAATTTCACAAATATCTTCAAAGTGCGTGTATAAAAAGTTCTCTTTATGGTGCGCTAAACACCATTTGGCCATAATTGAGCCACCGCGCGACACAATACCGGTTACGCGTTTTGCTGTCATAGGGACATAGCGCAAAAGCACGCCGGCATGAATAGTAAAGTAGTCAACTCCCTGCTCTGCTTGTTCAATTAAGGTATCGCGGAATATTTCCCAGGTTAGGTCTTCCGCTACACCGTTTACTTTTTCAAGGGCCTGATAAATGGGTACAGTACCAATAGGGACTGGCGAATTACGCACTAGCCATTCACGGGTTTCGTGAATGTAACGTCCAGTTGATAAATCCATTACGGTATCGGCGCCCCAACGGGTTGACCACACCATTTTTTCAACTTCTTCTTCGATAGATGAACCGACTGATGAATTACCAATATTGGCATTTACTTTAACTAAAAAGTTGCGACCAACAATCATAGGTTCGGTTTCTGGATGATTAATGTTGTTAGGTAAAATAGCGCGACCACGCGCTATTTCAGCACGCACAAATTCAGGAGTAATAAACTCAGGGATACTCGCTCCAAACGACTCCCCTTTATGTTGTGCCGCGAGAAGCTCTTTGCGTATTTGTGCGCGCCCCATGTTTTCACGTATAGCAACATACTCCATTTCAGGCGTAATAATTCCTTGGCGGGCATAGTGCATTTGCGTTACGTTTTTACCCGCTTTTGCACGGCGAATTTTTGGTAAATGCTCAAAGCGAATATGATCAAGCCCATCGTCAGCCATACGCTGCTGCGCAAACTGTGAGGTAACTGACTCAAGTACTTCGGTATCATTACGGCTCTCAATCCATTGTTCACGGTATTTATTAAGTCCCTTGCGCACATCCAATTTAAATTCAGGGTCGGTATACGGGCCTGATGTATCGTAAACACGCAGTGGTGCATTTGGCTCATACACTGGATTTTGTTCATCACCACCAATAAAAGTATCGCTTAATGTTATTTCGCGCATACCCACACGCACGCCTTGCTGGGTTCCTTCAACATACACTTTATGAGAGTTTGGGAATGGTTGACCCGTTAGGTTATAAATATAGTCAGATGCAGCAGCACGGGTTTCGCGGCGCGATGATTTGTTTGTAGTGTTTGACATGACTTACCTCATTGCTTAAGGGTTGTCTTGCCAGATATTCCGATGGAATAGAGAAAGATCGTAAAGTAGCTTTATGCCACTTTGCAGCCTAAATTGACGGGTTTGGTGTTGTTGTACGCATAAAAAAAGACGCACAAGCGTCCCGTTTAGGCAGCTTGTTCCCTACGCAGGTATTAACCTGATCAGGTTCACGGATCCCGCTTTCGCGATCTCAGCCTAAATAAAACTTAGGCACTCCGACAAGTAGTTAAATTGTTCGTTGATTTGATAATGTTTTAATCAAATCTGCTATGAGTGTACGCCAGTTGAAAACTCCCCGCAAGGGGCTGTTTTTCAAAATGTGTAAAATTTACTTAGGGATAAACACAAATTTTTGCTCGCCTTGCATCACCAATTTTTGGTCTTGCAGGTTAAGCTCGGCACCTTGCTTAAGCGCTTGTAAAAACTGCTGTTCAAACTCATCGAGTTCAGGGCCGCATGATTTGCGTGTCATACCTAACTTACTTACGCTCAAGCTGCTATCTTCAAGCGAACCTTCACCAAAAAACTTATTGCATCCGGCAAAGCCATTTATTTGTAGCGCTTCTATAAAGCTCATTGATGCTTTAAAAGATGCGGGAATGGCCAAACCATCAACCTTTGATAATTGCCATTGTGTATATTTTAGCTGCTCAGTGGTAACTGTCCCTGTTGATGCGCAACCAACACATAAACCGATTACAAGCATCGGTATTGTTGCTAATTTCATGTTACTACTAACTTATTGTCTAATTAGTGTAATAGTATCAATATTTGTCAGGTTTATCCGTTAAAAATGCATGTTTTAAATGTAAATTTTTGTTCTAAGCTAGTTTAAAAGCAGTGCTATTTGGAATTAAGCAATTGCTTGGAATAAGTTATCTATCTGTGGTGGTAAAAATGGACGACCTTTCTCGTTAACCGACGTACCTATTACTAAGGCATTGAGCATCACTTTTTCGTCTAATTTGCGAACTACCGTTTGTTTAAACGCAAATTTAAGGCGACTAATGCGTACAGGCTCTACTGCTACATAAAATTCATCCGCTGGCTTTAAAGACTGCTTGTAATCCATTTCACTGCGAAGTACCACTAAGTTAATTTTATCTTTGGCAAGTTGTGCAAAATCAACACCCTGTGCGTATAAAAACTCATGACGAGCGTGCTCCAGATAATTAAAATAAACACTATTATTTACAATACCTTGTAGGTCACACTCGTAGTCACGCACTTTAAAGTCTACTTTAAAGGTCATATTAGTAATCCCAATTATTTAACGTATAATTGCCGCGTTTATAGCACAAGTGTTGAAATAATTGCTACCATACAAGTCCCTAAAATGGAGTTAAGTAACCTAATGAACTTACGTTTGTCTTTAATTACAGCCACGTTATTACCCCTGTTCGCAGCACCTATCTATGCTAACGCAGATGACACCGAACTAGAGAAAATCATTGTTACCGGTGACTTTCAGCAAGAAAGCATTCAAACATTAAGCGCCAGTGCCAGCTTATTTTCTGAAAATGAAATGAATCAACGTGGTGCAACGTATTTAGACGAAATGTTAGCCAGTGCTGCCAATGTAAACTTTGCTGCTGGTGCGTCTCGCGGACGTTATATTCAAATTCGCGGTGTAGGTTTACGCTCGCAGTTTGTTGACCCGATAAACCCATCTGTGGGCTTAGTAATTGACGGTATTAATTATTCGGGCTTAGGTGGCAGTTCATTATTGTTTGATATTGACCAAGTAGAAATTTACCGCGGTCCTCAAGGTACACGTTTTGGTGCAGATGGCATGGCGGGCATGATCCAAATGCAATCAGCTAGTGCAACCAGCGATCCTAGCTTAAAGTTACATTTAGGTGCCGGCACTTATAACAGCCACGAAGCAGGCCTTGCTGCTAGTACAGGTTTAACAGATGACACCAGTGCCCGCGTTAGCTACTTTCGCAGAAAGTCTGACGGCTACGTAGACAACCTTTATTTAGATAAACCCACTCAAAATCAAGATGAGCAAGTTGCACGCTTTAAATTAAACAGCCAACTCACAGTTCATTTAAATTCAGAGCTAAACCTGCACTATATCGATATTAATAACGGCTACGATGCATTTACTCTTGATAATTCTCGCAACAGCCTTGCTGATCAACCAGGCGAAGATAATCAACAAAGTTATGCTATTGGCCTGAATAATACTTACACTGGTTTTGATGCCTTTGATGTCAACTTAAACCTTTCAGCCATTGATACAGAACTTTTTTATAGCTTTGATGAAGACTGGGTGTGTAACGATACAAGTAAGCCGCAATTATGTGCCGCCGGGTTACATCCTGATGGTTATAGCTCAACAGATATTTATAGCCGCGATCGTGATGATCAAGCGCTCGAACTGCAGTTTAATGGTAAAGCAGGTAACTGGGTTGCGGGTATTTACTATCAAAACCGCGATGTTGACCTTGAGCGTCAATATACATGGTTAGCCAATCCGTTTTCTTCAACCTATGAAACTAATAACATTGCAGCTTATGGCCAATTAGCCACAGCAATAGGCCCAAAAACTACGCTTATTACTGGTTTACGAGTTGAGCAATATCAAGGTGATTACACCGATAGTAACGGCTTTATTGAAGAAACTGATGACGTAATGGTTGGTGGTAAAGTTGCACTTGAATACCAAGTAATTGATCGCACTATGATCTACGCAAGTATTACTCGTGGTTATAAAGCCGGTGGTATTAATTCAGAAGCGCTAGCAAAAGCAAAAGATGAAGGTTTAAGCTTAGATGCTGATTTTTTCAAACAGCATACCAGCTTTGATCCAGAGTACTTATGGAGTGGTGAGTTTGGTGTTAAAGGCTCATCGCTAGATGACAAGTTTACTCTGCGTTTAGCTGCTTTTTATATGCACCGCGATAATATTCAATTAAAGTCGTGGCAAGTATCAGATCAACAATTTACCGGTTATGTTGCCAATGCCAGCTCTGGTAGCAACTACGGTCTTGAAATTGAAGGTAGCTACTTACTTACTGATAATTTACTCATTAGTGGTAGTGCTGGCTATTTAGATACGAAAATAAACGACTTTGTCACTAAATCAGGCTTAAACCAAGATGGCCGTGAGCAAGCACAAGCGCCTAAATATCAATACGCATTTAGTGCACGCTACAATGTTACTGATGAGCTATATGCTATGTTAGGTGTTGAAGGTAAAGATGATTATTACTTCTCAGACAGCCATAATGCACAAGCTCCAAATACAAACTTAGTGAATGTAAGCCTTGGCTACGAAGCAGAAAACTGGGCTGTTCGTGCATGGGCACGTAATGTGTTTGATGAAACCGTTCCAACTCGCGGTTTTGAATTTGGTAACAACCCGTTAGATGGTTATACAAGTCAAACTTACATTCAACTAGGTGAGCCACGTGTGGCCGGCGTTACGTTTACGCTTAATCTGTAATACAGCGAACCAGTTGTCAGATCGAGAATAGAAAACACCGCGTTTAATGCAAACGCGGTGTTTTTTTATCTGATAGCTGACCGCTAAAAGCTATTAGCTGCTTTAAGCTCTGGCTACATCAAACGCAATCACTTCTTTTATTTTTTGTTTATTGGTTGCTAGCATCACGAGTCTATCAATCCCTAATGCAACCCCTGCACATTGCTCTAAACCATGCTCTAATGCGGCAATTAAACGCGTATCCATAGGTACTTGTTTTAAGCCGTTAGCAGCACGGTAGGCGTTGTCTTCGTTAAACCTTTTTTCTTGCTCTTTAGCATTAGTGAGTTCATTAAAGCCGTTAGCCAGTTCCATATTTTTATAATAAAGCTCAAAGCGCCCTGCTACTCGCTGATCGTGTTCACAAATTTGTGCTAGCGCCGCTTGTGATGCCGGAAAGTGATACACAAAACATGGCTTATCTTGCCCTATTGTTGGCTCTACTTTCATACAAAATAATAATTGCAGCAAGGTATCTTTATGAGTCTCGTTTTTAGCAATATCAGCAAAGCCATGTTCGCATGCGAGTTGTTGTAACTGCGTGATAGATACAGTTAATGGATCGACCCCTAACGCGCGTTCAAATGCCTTTTGGTAGGTAACGCGCTCTGCAGGCGCAACCTCAAGAATGAGCTGCATTAGCTCATCGATTTCGTCCATTAAAGCAAATTCGTCAAACCCAGGACGATACCATTCAAGCATAGTAAATTCAGGATTATGATGACTACCCGCTTCTTCATTTCTAAATGCCTTACAAAGCTGGAAAATAGCGCCTGAGCCGGCCGCTAACAAGCGTTTCATCGCAAACTCTGGAGATGTTTGCAAAAACAGGGGTAGCCCACCAGCGTGACCTGGGCCTACAAATGTAGTATTAAAGCTGGCTAAATGCACATCGGTTACACTGGTACCACTTAAACTCGGTGTTTCTACTTCCATTACATTACGAACATAAAAGAATTCTCGAATGCTGCGCATAATTGTTGCGCGTTGCTTAAGTATTTCTATACTGGCACTCGGCGCCCAAAGATCAGCTGACATATTTTCTCCAAAAAAAAATCCCAGCTTAAGCCGGGATTTAATTAATAAGGCGTGTTACTGCTTACTTAACACGGCTCACGTATTCACCATTACGAGTGTCTACTTTAATTACTTCGCCAATTTGTACGAATAATGGAACACGTACTACAGCACCTGTGCTAAGCGTTGCTGGTTTACCACCCGTGCCTGCTGTATCACCTTTAAGGCCAGGGTCGGTTTCAGTGATCTCAAGCTCAACAAAGTTTGGTGGAGTTACTGCAATTGGGCTGCCGTTCCATAATGTAATAGTACAAACATCGTTTTCAACTAACCATTTGCCAGCATCGCCCAGTGCTTTTTCGTCAGCAGCGATTTGTTCAAATGTTTCGTTGTTCATGAAATGCCAAAATTCACCGTCTGTGTATAGGTACGCTAAATCGGTATCCATTACATCAGCACCTTCAACCGATTCACCCGATTTAAAGGTTTTTTCAAGTACCTTGCCAGAGATAAGCTTACGGATACGAACACGGTTAAACGCTTGGCCTTTACCCGGTTTTACCATTTCATTTTCTAAGATACTGCAAGGTTCGCCGTCCATCATAATTTTTAGGCCGCCCTTGAACTCGTTGGTGCTATAATTCGCCATCGTTTCCTCTATTTATATTTTTCGAGTAATCTACGTGCCAATGATACAAAGAAATGAAGCAAATTTGCATAAAAACTGGCAAAAAGAATTAGCAAATGTAGTTACCTGCCCAAAAGTGTTGCTAGAAATGGTTGGTTTATCGAGCCAAGTCCATGAAAACGACATAAAAGCTCGTAGCTTGTTCCCTGTTCGTGTGCCATTGCCTTTTATAAAAAAAATTCGTCACGGCGATGAAAATGACCCTTTATTGCTGCAAGTTATGCCCCGCCACCAAGAGTTTTTAACTAAGTCGGGGTTTAATAAAGACCCGTTACTTGAGCAAGATAACAATCAACCGGGTCTGTTACATAAATATAAATCGCGTGTTTTAGTCATGTTTAAAACCGGTTGTGCAGTAAATTGCCGCTACTGCTTTAGACGCCACTTTCCTTATCAAGAAAACCAACTGAATAAACGTAGCCTTATTGATGCATTAAGCTATATAAAATCGGATAAAAATATTAACGAGGTGATTTTAAGTGGTGGCGATCCACTAATGGCCAAAGACGATGCTATTAGCTGGTTTTTAGATGAGCTTGAGCAAATACCACAAATTAAACGCATGCGCATACACAGCCGCTTGCCTGTAGTTATTCCTGCACGTATCACTGAGCAATTATGTGAAAGATTAGCAAAGTCACCATTAAAAATTATATTCGTTAATCATATTAACCATGCAAACGAAATAGATAGTGACTTTAAAAATGCCATGAACATGCTCAAAAAAGCAGATGTGCTACTGTTAAACCAGGCGGTTATTTTAAAAGATGTTAACGATACAGTTGATGCGCAAATAAACTTAAGTGAAGCACTATTTGATGCGGACGTACTGCCTTATTATTTACACTTACTGGATAAGGTAGAAGGCGCAAGTCATTTTGATATTGATGAACAACAAGCGATAAAAATTCAGGCCGAGCTACTAAAAGCCCTGCCTGGATTTTTGGTGCCTAAACTAGTTCGGGAAATAGGAGGTCAAAAAAGTAAAACCCCTATCGACCTCAAATTAGTTTAAACATAAACGTTTATATTATTCCCAAGTGTTGCAGTGACCGACTTAGCCGGTGTTTGCGCACTTGAAGATTGTGTAGCGCCTTCAATAAGTGCCAGTGCAGCGGCACCATCAGCTTGCTGTTGCTTTTTAGATAAAGCAGCAGTTAATACTTCTGCGCCTTGGCCTGCACCAGGCATTGTAGGTAGATTTCCACCTGATATATTCATAACTCACACCTGACTTTTAACTGTAATACACGTATTATAGTTGCTGAATTGGTAAATTACTTTACCAACCCACTTAAGTATTTATCGGCAACATTGCACTAAGCTTTAGGAAAACCATGGATTCTATAATTGAACAACTCAACGCCAACTTAAAAATTGTTTACCGTCAGGCACTTGACGCTGACAAAAAACTCGATGAGTTACAACAGCAAGGTCACGGAAAATTTAAAGCCTTATTTGCCGAGGACGCTGGATTTAGTTTCGAAGCTAAACGCTTTAAGCCTTATGTTTTAGACGTTGCCGCTGATGTAGAAAGCTTATCGAGCGACGGTTTGGATGAAGAAAAACTAAAACAAGCGGTTATTAAACTACAAAATTTACTAACCTTGTTAGCGACCTTTAAGTGAATGAGCGACTTACTTGCAAAGCATCTACTAAAGTAGATGCTTTGCATTATTAGCTAGATTCGCGGTAAGATTTGTTCACCAAACCACTCTGTTAATAAGCGTTTTTCATAGTAAAATGCTTCGTCTCGACCCATTTTAATTTTATCCATAAAGCCCATATCTTTTAAACTTACATTATCTTCTTGTGCGACAACGCCACTTTCATCACTAAGCACATAATTAAATTCAATGCGTGGAAAGTGAATAGGTTCAACCACTCGGATTTCGTTAACACCGCCATAGCGTACGTCTCCGGCTAAATCTAAATCGGTTACTTCAATTTTTAAACTGTAATTTTTAGGAAGTTGCTCGCTGAGCTTTGCAAAGTGTTCATCAATACTTTTGGCTATTTGCTTATGGTATGAGCCTTTAGTTTGGTTGGATGGGCGTACATCGCGATAATCATTAAAGTCATGCCATTTCACTTGAGCCTCACCCGCGCAAACAACACTCGGTAGCGCAATACACATCAACATTGCTATTTTTTTAACTAAGTTCATACGTTTCTCCAACGAGTATTTTGATCATTGTGATCAATTGAATATTTTACAAATTGCTATACATCACTTTAGCAATTACATATGAACTATAACTTAATCTTTACGCTGAGGTGTTATTAAAATTGCACAAAATGTAATCGAAAGTACGGTTTACGATCATACTATTACAAAGCAAATAAAATAATACATGTAAAAACTCATTATTTATGGTGAAATTAGGGTAATTGAACACAGGTTTCCAAGGAGCATTCATGGCAATTTTAGTAACCGGTGGCGCAGGCTATATTGGCTCACACACCGTTTTAGAACTTTTACAGCAAGGCAGCGACGTTATCGTTATCGATAACTTAAGTAACTCCTCTGAAGAGTCACTTGAGAGAGTGAAAAAAATAACCGGTAAAGCAATTACTTTTTATCAAGGTGATATTTTAGATAAACCCTTTTTAGACTCGGTGTTTGCCAAGCATACCATTGAAAGTGTGATTCATTTTGCTGGCCTAAAAGCCGTGGGAGAATCGGTCGTAAAACCCATTGAGTATTATCAAAATAATGTACAAGGTACACTAACACTCGTTGATGCTATGCGTGATGCGGGTGTATTCAAACTGGTATTTAGCTCATCCGCAACTGTATACGGCGACCCAGCAAGCTTACCAATACGCGAAGACTTCCCCGTTGGCGGTACAACCAACCCATATGGTACGTCTAAACTAATGGTTGAAATGATGTTGCAAGATATCGCTAAATCAGATGAGCGCTTCGCGTTTGCTATTTTGCGCTACTTTAATCCTGTCGGTGCACATGAGTCAGGTTTGATTGGTGAAGACCCTAATGGTATTCCTAATAATTTATTGCCTTTCATTTCACAAGTTGCGGTTGGCAAATTAAAGCAACTTGCTGTATTTGGCGACGATTATGATACGGTTGATGGTACTGGCGTTCGTGATTATATTCACGTTGTAGATTTAGCCCTAGGGCATTTAAAAGCACTTGATAAAATAGCCGCAGAAACCGGTGCGCTTGTTTATAACCTTGGTACAGGTAACGGCTATTCAGTATTACAAATGGTCAATGCGTTTATTAAGGCTAGCGACCAAGCAATCCCTTATGCGGTGTCACCTCGTCGCCCAGGTGATATTGCAGCCTGTTATGCTGCGCCAGAAAAAGCCCTTACTGAACTAGGTTGGCAAGCTGAGCGTGGTATTGATGTCATGATGCAAGATACTTGGCGCTGGCAATCAAATAATCCAAATGGATATAAGTCATAAAGGCTTCTTTAAGTTATCAGCTTAAAATTAAAACACCGCATTTAAATTAAATGCGGTGTTTTAATGTTGTACTTTCCAATTTTGCATTTCTACAATCCGTGACTGGGTTCGCGCATATTCAAAACATAACTTTTTACCTTGGTATAACTCGTTTATGTCGGCTTGGGCATTAATTACTAGTAATTTGTGGCAATCGTAAAACTCATCGACTAAGGCAATAAAACGCCGTGCTTCATCATCGAGCGTATGCTCATCCAATTGCTGCTTTTCTCGCTGATAGCTATCTTCTATACCATGCACAATAATCTTACCGGTTGCTTCTTTGCCCATTATTGGCACATTCGCGATATATACTACCGAAAACTGTTCTGCTAAAAACATATAGTCATTGGCGCTGCGAGGACCTGAGCACAGTGCCATAAAATCAATCAGTAGTGCATCGTTAGTTTTTAATAAATAGGGAAGTGCTCGGCCATGCACAATCATTGTATTATCACGCGTTGCTTGAGGGTATGCGGATAAAAACCCAGCCTCAAATTCAGCATCGGGCAAGTTAATAAAATAATGACGACTGCTTCTACCGTACCTAAAGCGGTGGTCTTCCTCCCCCGCTACGTTAATTACATGACAATGCGCATTTATTAAATCGATAGTTGGTAAAAATCGCGCGCGTTGCAAACCGTTGTAATAAAGTTGCTCGGGTTTTGCGTTAGAGGTTGCGACTAGTACCACGCCTTGTTCAAACAAAGCGTTAAATAACCGAGCCATAATCATGGCATCACCAATATCACTAACAAAAAACTCATCAAAGCACAGTACCTTTATCTCTTTGGCCCACTGTTTAGCTATTATTTGTAGCGGATTTTTATCCCCTTGTAACTTGGCTAGTTGAGCATGAACTTTTTCGATAAAATGATGAAAATGCAGGCGCTGCTTTTTCTCTGTGGGTAAGTTTTCATAAAATAAATCCATCAACATAGATTTACCCCGACCAACCGGGCCATATAAATATATTCCCTTAATTAAAGGTGCTTTTTGCCACCAACTTGCAGGCTGATTTAATTGCTCACTTAAAGACTGTAACGCACTCACTGCTAGGTGCTGCGCCGCATCGAAATCAAGCTCTCCTGATGAAACCTTGCTATGATACAGGCTTAAAATTTCTGTGCTGGGCTCTGTCATGGTATTTCACTATCCGCTATACTCGCGGCCATTGTAGCCGACTAAAAATGTGAACAACATGAAATTTCCTTGCCGTTTAGATAAATTTATTAGCCATTTAGCAGAGATACCACGCTCAAAAGCCCGCGCAGCAATAAAAAGCCAAGTGGCTTGCGTTAATGGCGAGGTGATCACGGCATTTGACTTTCAAGTTACTCAACAAGATGACGTGCTGTTTTATGACGAGCCATTAGTTTTTTTAGGTAAACGCTACTTTATGCTCAATAAGCCGGTAGGTTATGTGTGCGCTAATTCGGATGAGTTACACAAAACCGTATTTGATTTGCTTGATGAGCCAAACATGGCCGACTTTCACATTGCCGGGCGTTTAGACATAGACACCACTGGCCTAGTGCTTATTACTAATGATGGCGACTGGTCACACAAAATTACCTCGCCGAAAAAGAATAAGTTTAAAACCTACCTAGTCGAAACCCAAGAACCGATTACTGACGATGCACTTAAACAACTACGCGACGGTGTGCAGTTACACAATGAAAAAGATTTAACTCGCCCTGCTATTGCTGAACGCTTGGGCAGTTACGGTTTACGCTTGTCTATTTCTGAGGGGAAGTATCACCAAGTAAAACGTATGCTAGCAGCGGTAGATAACAAAGTGGTTGAACTACATCGTGAACAAATTGCGGGTATAAAGTTAGGTGAAGATTTGGCTGCAGGTGAATACCGCCCACTAACCGCCGCAGAGATAAAACTGTAAGACTGTTTAGGTGTTAGGAAATGGCTTCGGGCCACGAGGTTCGAGCTGTTCATCTGCCGCTCTAGGCTCGCTGCCTTTAATAATCTTGCTTAATATCTGTCTGAAATCTGGCGTTTAACACCTGATCTTACGATTTAATTTGTACTAAATCAAAGTCTGTCATTCCGGGTACAATCGCTTGCAGACGAGACTCAGTAATATCTAGAGAGTTTAAGCATTCACAGTATTCAGAGGCTTTAAGTTCTAATTGGTGGGCTTTTTTCTGCAATGACTTATCGATTTCTTTGGTAATGATATCCATGCGTTGCCCCATGTCGTTCATGCGGTCTTCTATATTGCCTTCTCGAGATTTAAACGCATCCCCGAGCGACATTAAAATAGCACCCAAAGAGCCATGTACAGCAGAGTGTATTTTTTGGCTAATTTCTTTAGTAAAAAAATCATCAATTTGGGAAAGCGATTGAGGGGCTATAAAAAAGAAGTCGTCGCCACGCTTAAACTTATCCATAAGTGCACGCTCTACATATTGTAATTGCGTTTTTAGCACTTCGGGTTCTTTATCTGACATGCCCTCAACAACATGCTCAATAGCACTAAGCCCAAGGTTTACGCCATCAGTCGCTAAATCGACCAGCTCTGGCACCGTTTGACGAATACCATTGCTAAATTGTTCTAGCACTTTACTTTCGTCGGTACTTAAATCGACCCAGTAGCCTCGAATAAATAGTTGATTATTATTGTTAATTTGCACCCTGGTTTGGCCTTTATCAACAATACGGATCACATCATCGGTAATAATTAAACCATGACGAAGTTCAACATCACATTGTTTTTGTGCGATTGCATTGCAGCTTAAAAGTGCCATTGATAACGCCAATATCGAACGAGATAAAAACGCCATAAACACCTCAAAAAGACTAAAATAGGGGGTGGCTAGATTAACAAAAAACCAACTTTATGCAAGCAAAAGTAACACCCTAAAAACAAGGCACCATGAAACGTAACGTTTACACAGCGCCTTTATCCTCTGGCTTGTACTATTAAATAGGTGAGCCTGGTGGTATAGGTAACGCTTTAAAGTTATCAGGCCACTGGCCTGTTGTTAAAAACTGATTAATTTGCGCCGCTAAATAGTCTTTAAATGCGCTGTCACCTACTTCAGGATGGCTCAGTAAAGAGTGTTGATTAAACTCATCAGCAAGCTTGCTTAAATAGAAATGTAGTTGCGCTTGCACTTCAGGGCTTAAACCGTCGTTAGCCACAAGATCAGCCATGGTTTTTGCCGTTAGGTACTGTACTCGTTGCGTTACTTTTCCTGTCATGGTGGCAGGCGCTGATACGTTAAACACCTGCTTATTTAACTGTTTAAGTAACTCATCTAGGCTATAAAAGCGGTTATCACGTGCTTGTTGCTGCGCTAATCGGTTTAATCGTTGAGCATTTAGTAATAGCGATAAACTATGCTGCGCGGCGACTTCAGGCAATGCAAGTGCATCCATGGTTAAGCCGGTACGCCCCACTATACTTTCTCGTGATTTAGACTCGCCATACGCTTTAGGTACGATTAAGGAAAGTATCGACTCTGGAAGCGTTAAGTTGCTTGCTTTTAGGGTCGCTAAAATGGCATTAACCGCTTGTTGTTGAGCCTCTTTAGTTACAACTTGGGCGCCTTTAACGGGTGCATCACTGCGTATCTCATAGTCATAATCAACGCCCGCGATAAGCTTAGCAACCGCTTCAACTTGATAACGGTGGAACAAATAAAGCGGTACTAGCTTTTCTTCCAATTGCGATAGCGCAACCCCAGTTTTTATATTATTAATACCAAACTGCCCAAGCGCCTGCTTTCGCACATCAAGCACTCTAAGTAATTCTTCACTTGGATTACTACCGTTATCCCAAAGGTGCGCTGTAGGGTGTGCCCCACCTTTGGCACGGGCATCACTGTCAGAAATAAACGCCAAACCTTGCGCTTTATTTTGCTGTAAAATAGCAGCGAGTGCTGCGCTTTCATCTTGTCCGGTAAAGTCGCTGTAGCCATATTTGATCACTTGCTTATCCCATGCGCCCATACCTTTAGCATAACCATCAGATACATCTAACTGACCATTATCAGCAAAACTTAACAACGGATGCGGATAGTCCATCACCGAAGCACGATTATTTACTGACGCAGCAAAGTTGTGCGCAATACCCAGTGTATGACCGATTTCGTGAGCACTGAGTTGACGAATACGATCAAGTGCCATTGCATGTAAAGTGCTTGCTACTTCATTGCCTTTTAAATAAGGCGCCGCCAGTGATTCAGCTATTAAAATATCTTGGCGTACTCGTAGCGATCCTAGTGTCACATGGCCTTTAATAATTTCACCTGTACGTGGGTCTATAATTGAACTGCCATAAGACCAACCACGAGTTGCGCGATGCACCCATTGAATAACGTTGTAGCGCACATCCATAGGATCAGCATTATCTGGTAGCACTTTAACTTTAAAGGCATTTTTATAGCCTGCAGCATTAAAAGCGTTATTCCACCATTGCCCGCCATCTAATAAAGCCGTTTTTACTGGTTCAGGTACCCCAGGATCTAAGTAATAAACAATAGGCTCTACTGGCTCACTAACTGCTAGGCTTGGATCTTTTTTTGCTAAACGATGGCGCGGAATGTAACGCACATACATAGACTCATCGAGCCCTGCTGCATAATTTTTATGCTCCACACTCCAATAACCCGATTGCGGGCTAAATTTACGAGGTGTGTAATTATCATCAGGCAATTGAATAAGTGAATGGTGCATATGCACACTCAAAGCGTAAGGGTCAGCACTCACTTGGCGCACATATTCACCTGGTTTAGACCCTTTAAAGGTGAGAATGGCTTCAAGTTCAGTATTTTTTACAAATGCTTTTGAGCGATTCATAAATACCGCACTGCGCGACTCATCAAGGCTAAACTGCCCTTGCTTGCGCGCAGCTAAAGTACGGCTTACGCCATGTACATCGCTTAGTAAATAGGGGGTGTAATCAATTAATGCAGCATTGTCATCTTGCGCGACAACTTTAAAACCCGCCAAAATACTGGATGCAAACGCTTCGTTAACGCTTTGCTGCTCTGCTATATTACTCGTGTTAGCACGGTAGTAAGTATTTACAGCGCGCAACATCACCTTGTTGCCAAAGCGCTCAAACTGTACTAAATAAGTACCGCCTAATTGGCCTCTATCTAAACCTATGTCGTTAGACCCAACGCCATAAGGTAAGCTGTGTTGTAATAAAAATTGTTGTTCAAGTTTATCGACCTTTAAATACACATTGCCGTTTTGGGTATCGTAAAAGAAAGAAAAATAACCGGGGAAATGGTTCATTTTTTCAGTAAATTCGTCAATAGACTTAATTGCTGCGTGCGCTTGGGTTATCATACAGAGCAGCACAGTAAAGAGTATGTAACTTAATCGTGATATTTTTTGCATAATCTTATCTTTGTTATTAGCGTTTTAAATGCGATGTAGGTACCCCATTATAAGGGGGTTATTTATACAATACAGTTATTTAAGACGAATTTCAGCGCTCTAAACTAATCTCTCTCACATTATGATTAGTTTTAACACGTTATCAGGAAAAAAGAATGCGTAGACTCCCACCAGTATTACTAGAAGATGGCTGTTCAAGAGAACTTTTGTCGTTAATTCGTACTATTTTAGCGGCATGTAAAGAAATTTCATTTCGCGTCGGTCAAGGTGAATTATCGGGCGTATTAGGCTCAACCCTCGATGAAAACATTCAAGGCGAAACACAAAAGAAACTCGATGTACTGTCTAATCAGTTATTAAAAGATATATTGCTGGAGTCAGGCACAGTTAAAGCGATTGCCTCTGAAGAAGAAGACTATACCGTTGCCGGTAACCCAGATGCTGAGTACATTGTTGCATTTGACCCACTTGATGGCTCGTCAAACACCGATATTAACTCGCTAGTAGGTACTATTTTTTCTATTATGAAAGCGCCTGTGGGCTCAGATGCGGCTGATGAAAAGATTTTTATGCAGCCTGGGCATCAACAAGTGGCTGCAGGTTATGTACTGTATGGGCCATCGACCATGCTTGCGCTAACAACGGGTAAAGGTACACGCATGTTTACCTTAGATAAAACCCAAGGTAGCTTTTTACTTACCCAAGATTTTGCCGCTATTCCTGCTACAACTAATGAATTTGCAATTAACGCCTCTAACCAGCGCCACTGGGAACCGGCAATGCAAAACTACATTAACGACTTACTTGCCGGAGATACAGGCCCTCGCGCTCAAAACTTCAATATGCGCTGGATTGCTGCAATGGTTGGCGATGTACACCGTGTACTTAGCCGTGGTGGTTTATTTACTTACCCAACTGATACTAAAGACCCTAATAAGCCTAATAAGCTGCGTTTACTTTATGAAGCAAACCCAATGGCAATGCTAGTAGAGCAAGCCGGGGGTATTGCTTCAACAGGTACTGAGCGTATTATGGATATTCAGCCTGATGCTATCCATCAGCGTGTTGCGGTTATTTTAGGCTCTAAAGACGAAGTAGAAACTTGCTTGAGCTATCATAAGTAAACTTTATGAACAGGTTTTAGGTTTCAGGTGTCAGCTAGAGATTAGCCCAGTAGTGGTTACTAACATCTGAAAACTGTTGCTTAAAACCTTTAATATTTTCTGATAACCACCTGCTACTGTTATAATAGTTTTAACAACTGTGCGAGCTTTTGATGAGTCAATTCGCCCATTTGCTCGCTGTTGCTCAGCGCGTAAATAACGCCTTCATGCTCGGCGCAATTTATGTCATCTCGCGACTCAATGACATTTGCCCACAGCTGTAAATCGTCAATATCAATTTCTTTATTAAAACAACGCGTAAGTACATTAATTAGTACAGGCTTTGTGAGTGTATACAGGTAGGTTTGATTGTTTGCTGCGGTTGAAACAATCACACTAATGGCGTTATCTCTTTGCTCCCCAAATGTAATAAATTCAGCCAATGCTTTTTGTATATTCATAATGTTTGTTATTCTTGCTGCTCTACTGTTAATAAGACCTAAAATGACCCAGATAAACTGCAGCCAATGTAATACAACACTTAACTGTAATGTTAATGATATAACCGCATGTTGGTGTTATCAGTTACCTGCTATTTTACCACTCGATGATACAGCAACCAGCTGCTTATGCCGATCATGTACTCTTGCTAAAATTAATTACTATATAGAAACTATATATACTCAGCCAATAAAAGCTCAAATCGCTTTTGCTAAACAATTTAGAAGCCATGATAATTTAATTGAAGGGTTAGATTACACCATGCAGAATAATTACATGGTGTTTAGTAAGTGGTATTTTTTAAAACGGGGTACTTGCTGCAAAAACGGGTGTAAAAATTGTCCCTATAATTAAATTAGTCACCCACAGCAATAGGCAGTGAGCTATCAGCGCCCCACTCACTCCACGAGCCGTCGTAAACACTTAAATTATTATATCCGCATTCATCAGCGAACAATGCAAGCGCACAGGCAGTAACACCTGAACCACAGCTAAATTGCAGCTGTTTTGCATTCCCGACTAATTTATTAAACTGTGCCTGTATAAAGTCGAGTGATTTTGCCTCGCCATTTTCTAATAAGCTAGTTAAAGGTAGCGAATAGCTATTAATAATATGACCGCTGCGCATACCCGCTCTTGGCTCTTTATTTTTACCGGTAAAACGCTCATAAGCACGCGCATCTAAAATGACCGTGTTGGTATCCTTAGTAGCACTTAGCACCTGTTTTTTATCAATAAAGTAACCAGGCTGGTATTGAGCAATAAAGTCACCTTTTAGTGATGCTTGTGTATAGCTTGACTCAACCGGAAGCTCTAGTTCAAGCCACTTGGCTAAACCACCACTGAGCACTTTTACGTTATTAAATCCCATGGCTTTAAACATCCACCAGGCTCTAGCTGCACTGAATAACCCCGCATCTTCATAAATCACCACCAATGAGTCGTGATTCACGCCCGCTTTTTGCATCACCTGAGTAAATTGCTCTGCACTACACAAGGTATTGGGTAATGGGTTTGAAGTATCTGCGAGTTCTTTTTTGATATCAAACCGTTGTGCTTTAGGTAGCATAGCAACGGGCGAATATTCCCCTGTAGCTGAGGGGCGTAGCATACCTGCATCAAAAATAACTAAGTTAGTTTGCTCTAAACGCGCATGTAACCATTGTGCACTGACTATATTTTTCATTATCTTGCCAAATTTGAGGAAATGAAATAGCTATATATTATTACAGCCTGTTTATTAACAGAATTTAGACTGGTTACAAATTATAATAATGATAAAATAGCTGCTTTGATATTTCTAAATAAAGTAAAATTATGCCAATCCCTTTTTACATTATCAATATGCAAGGCTGCGAAGACCGCTGGGAAACAACCCTAAAGCGACTTACCAGCCTGCACTTAAATGCTGAACGTTTTGAGGCGACCATTGGCAAAAACCTTAGTGAACAAGAAACCCTCAAGTGGTATTGCCCGAAAAAAAATAAAAAACGTTACAATCGCAACCTATCTGCAGGTGAAATTGGTTGCTATGTAAGCCATATGCGCCTTTGGCAAAAAATGGTCGATGAAAATATCCCTTATTGTGTTGTATTGGAGGATGACCTTTTCATTGAGGCTTCGCTTAAAGATGTTGTTGATGCAGCAATTAAATTGAAAAACTGGGATTTAATAAAATTATCTGACAACAGAAATTTTCCATTTATTGACAGTGCCCCATTAGAAAATAATCTAACGGTCGGTAATTATAAAAAAGCACCAAATGGCACTCAAGGCTATATCATTTCATTAAGTGGGGCTAAAAAACTACTGCAAAGAAAACCATTTTTTAGACCCGTAGATGTCGATATGCAATTTCACACAGAAGTAGGGCTAAGTATGATTGGCATAAAACCCTACCCGGTTGCCGAAGATCGAAGCTTTATTAGTGAAATAACAAGCGCTAATGCAGGTTCACACTCAAACCGCAGTACATTTATCAGAAATTTAATTCATAGATCGAGTATTCATAGGCAAAGACGATATAAAACTGCGGATCTTGCCAAAATTACAAGTGAGTAATGCCAGGCATATTTTTACATGTATATATTTGATTATAAAAATTAAATCTTAATAATTTTGCCACGCAATGGCGCCATTTTAGCTAAAATTTCATTTTGCACTGTATGTGGGATATTTTGCTCATTCATTGCATTTATTAATAAATCGACAACGTGATTGAAGTCTTTTTCGTTTATGTTCATGCCTGTATGAATAGCAACCATAGAGTCACCTTTATATTCACAAGGGCCCTCCACCAGCGAACATAAATGGCTAATAAACCCTTGTCGAAAATGACTGATATTACTGTGCTCAAAGTAATGAAATACCTGCTTGTCATTACCTATTTGTGTAATAAAACTGTCAGTTAACTTTTCAAGCCCAGCTTGTTCGCCTAGTTGCTGATACAAAGAGGTGTTAGGCTGTGTTGTACACCCTAAAAGTAAGCTTAAACAACAAAAAATAAATACACTAATTTTCATTACCAATACCCCGTAACCGATAAATACCAGCCGGTTTGTTTGTCAACACCAGCAATCCGCCCTAAGTCTAAATAGGCCGCCGTTACACTGACATGTTTATTAGGCATCCACGCTATAAATAAATCGCGCCAATCTTGTTCACCTAACCCTAGGTTATTGGCTTTTTGTCGATACTCAATGCCAATAGCAAGTTCACGACTTACAAACACCGCACTACTTGCTTCTAGTAAAATATGGCTACCTTCATTAGCCCCTCCATATCCTAAAAGCCCTAACTGATTGGCTTTACTGTAACGAGTGGTCACATTCCAAAACCAGTTGTATCCAGCAAGTGCACCCAAATGTAATTTACTGGCTGCTAGGTACACATCTGTACCACGGGTATTTTTTGCACCAACCAAATTTGCTACTGTGCCATCCTCTAGTGATTTATGCTGCACACCCATGCTTAGCTGTGGCCACTGACTATAAACAATATCACCGTATAAACGTACTTTTGCACCATAAATTGACTGCTCTATTTCTGTATTGAGTGCAGGCACATCAAACTGCTGCACTGCATAACTGAGCTCAACACGATTGAATAGGTTTAGTTGCATACCGCAGGCATCTAGGCGGTAATCTGTTACATCAGCACGACTACAAAAACCATTAACAGCCCATTCGTCTTCACTGGCATAACCTGCCAATTGTGCCCAAGGAACTAATCCGCCCCCTGCACTGCCTTCAATTTGAGACACCCCAGGTGTTGCTAATAATTTCCCCGTAGCAGCCATACTTAACGTACTACAAAATGAGAGTGCCAAGGCGAATAATAACTTAATGTGCACGCTGATATTCCTCTAACCATTGTTCTAGTTGCTGCGCTTTTAAAGGGCGACTTAAATAGTAACCTTGCGCATGATCGCATTGCATTTCGTGAAGCATTGATAAAGACTCAGCGGTTTCCACCCCTTCAGCCACAACAGAAAACCCCAATTGGTGACCCAATGTGATTGAGGAGCGCACTATGTATTGATCTTTTTGTGATTCGTGCAGAGTTAAAATAAAGCATTTATCTAACTTAAGCTCATCAATAGGTAACATTTTTAATCGCCCCAATGATGTTTGCCCGACACCGTAATCGTCTAATGATATTTTAACACCGATAGTTTTTAAGTTCTCTAACGCTTTGATACCTTGAGCTTCATTTTCGATCATATCGCGCTCCGTCAACTCAATAGTGACAGAGCTTGGGTTTACATGATATTTCTTTAAGGTTGCGACCAACAAATTATGAAACCCCGCATGCGCTATATCTTGGGCTGACACATTAATGGCTGCCTGTAAGTGAATCCCTTTTTTATCCCAATCGGCTATTTGCGCAATAACTGTATCGACAACCCAGGCAGTTAGTTCCACAACTAATCCTGACTGCTCAGCTAAATCAATGAACACTTCAGGCGAAACCCAGCTCCCATCATCACGTTGCCAACGAATAAGTGACTCAACCTTATCAATTTTCTGACTTTTAATATTCAACTTAGGCTGATAAGTCATAAACAGTTGCCCGTTATCATCATCAATCGCTTGTTTGAGCTCATCAAGCATGATTAAACGGTCTAAGTGCGCCTCATCTTCACCATCTTGGTAGTAATATAAGCTTTGTTGGCTTGTTGTAGCCGCATCAACAGCAATGAGTACACGCCGCATTAAATCGTCCGCTTTAGTCCCTTGCTCTGGGTATTGCACAATACCAGCATTAAAACGTAAGCTTATTTTTAAATTTTTAACCTTGTAAGCTAGCTGTAATTGCTTGAGTAAATCAGCCACTGCACATTTTACCTGCTCAACCTCCACACTGGGGTAAACCGTTAAAAACTCATCGCCGCCAATTCGGGCATGAAAACCACCTAGCTCATCAGAAAATTGACGAATACGGTTTGCCACTGCAATTAAACACTCATCTCCTACTTGTGGACCAAGCTTATCGTTTATATGCCTTAAGCCTTTTATATCAATAGCAACAAGCGTGTACCGCGCATCATTAGTGAGCCGCTTAGCTAATAAATCTAACATAGCAGAACGGTTATAAAACCCTGTTAAAGTATCGTGATGTGCTTGAAAACTTATTTGCTGCTCACGCTTATTAATATCATTACCCATGTTATTAAAGGCGCTGACTAGCGTTGCTATTTCGCTGCTTTGTTTTTTACCTTCAAATTTAAAACGGTAGTCACCTTTGGCAAATTGCCTTGCGATAACCGCTAACTGTGTAAGTCCGCTGGTTAAGTTATTGGCAAGCAAACTACTGGTGATCACACCAAATAACATAGTTAACACGGCCAATGTAACTAGCGTTAGCAATAGTTGCTCAATATCGCGATAACTCGAGGTTAAATCTGCGCTAAGCAGTAAGGTTATCGGATGCGATTGTAAAGAGGGTAAAGCTATTTGTTCGTTTTCATAGGCCAAATATTCGGCAAAAAAACGAGCCGTAGTTTTATTTTCAAAGTACTCCATAGGTTGAAATTTTTCAGGTTGAGGTGCAAACGAGCTTGCAGCAAAATTATCTAATTGCGCAACAAAACTAACCTCCATTCCGGTTAAGCTTTTTAGCTCAGTGGCCACTGCAGATGTTATTTTAAATCCGACCAAACTGTAAGCTATGATTCTGGGAGTTTTAACGGGCAATAAAATCACTTGGTACAGCTGGTTATTTAACACGACAAAGCTCGATTGCTCAGAATTATTTAATAATTCATCCATTAAGGATTGTAGGTTATCGGCAAAATTTTGTGCATTCACATTAGCAGACACTAACCGCCCTGATAAATCGAGCAACAGCATTAAATCGGCATTGATCCGTTGACTGTGGTTGTATAACACACTGCTAATAGTGGCGGCATCACGAGTTGCAACCGCTTGCTTAAAACCAAAATCAGCGGTTAACACCTTTGCAGCGGTTAATAACAAGCTCTCTTTTGATTTTAAATATTGTTTATAAACGCTTTGCGCAACCGTTATATTTTGTTGCACTTTTTCTGCCTGAAATTTACTGGTAGACCACCAAAAGCTCAGTAAACTAACCAAGGTAGTGAGTAATACCAAGCCAACGCAAAGCGTTGTAATACGACTGCGTAAATTATTGGCCATTGCCTTCCCTAAATTGACTACCAAAGGTATTACGTGGTGCAGGGGTAGATGTATTTATAGTTATTGATAACGGGCTGGTTGATTCTATATTAAACTGTTTTTTATTATCCAAGGGAGCAGTTTGCAGTGAATGCCAAACACTGGCTTGCACAGGAAAAGTGTCTACTTGCAGCTTTATCTGGCCTTGCTCGTTACTGGTATACACATGACGACTGTTAGCAACATATATATAGCCCACCATGGAGTCATGAATATTGCAGCCTAGAACAACAACACCTTGATTATCAAACTTAATAGGTTCTTCTGGCTGGCCAGAATAGAGCTTTAATTGAAAAGGTTTAGCTTTTGAAAAAGAATACACATGGTGGCGAATATTATCGCTATTTGGAAAGTTAACGTACTGACCTTGCTGCACAATAAGTAACTCTGGAGAAAACTGTTTATCAACTTGATCCACTACCGCTGTAGGTAAATTACCCGGAGTTTTTGAAGAAGGTAAATGATTTATTTCTACGACAGCATTAGGCAATACTTGGTCATGCTGATCTTTAATAACCAAATTAATGGTATTACCAAAAGCCGATACATTAAACACTACACCCAGTACTAATATATAACGACGTTTTGCAATAACTTGCCATGCTCGCTCTAACATAACCACACCCAAAAATTCACCATAGGTTAAGTTAATTAAAGACGAGCACTAATTGCAAGAATTATAGCTCAGTTATTTAAAATAAATACTTTTTCATTAGTTAAAATGAGCTTTGCTATATCTGTCTACTTACTACGTTATTTAACGATTAAACCGTAATCAGCATCTAAAATTGCAATCACTTCTTGGCGTGGATCATTGGGTATAACGATCTCTTTACCGATAATTTTGCTAGCAATACCCACATAAGTGTCAGACACTTCAAGCATTACTGACTCAGGTAAAATATAATCTTTTGCTAACTGCTCACGCTCAGCCATACGGTCTTTATTTAATAACACATCACTCTCTGGCACGTTATTAATTAACAGCTGACGGAAGCCTTCCTTTGAGTTTTCAACAATTTTGCCATTCTTATATGATGCTTCATCCCAAATACGCGATGAATCGGGTGTCCCTACTTCATCAATATAAATAAGTTGCTGAGCACCATTTAAATCTTCTACGTAACCGAATTCAAATTTAGTATCAACGAAAATCTGGCCAAGCTTAGCTAACTCATTACTAATTAGCTCGAACCCTTCTACCAATAATTTTTCGTATTTGGTGACATCGTCAGCCGATTTAAAATTAAAGACATCTAAGTTGTTTGTAATATTTTCACGCGTGATATTTACATCATCAACGGCAGGAATATCAGCAACCCCTTCTATAATACCCTTGGTAGAGGGAGTTATAAGTACTTGCTCAAGCTTTTGATTCGCTTTTAAGCCTTCTGGAAGTTGCAAACCACAAAAGTCTCTTTCACCTTTAGCGTAGTCACGCCACATACTGCCTGTAATATATTGACGAGCAATCGCTTCAACTTTAACTGTACTGGCTTTACGAACAATCCATACGTATGGATGAGGAATATCAACAATATGATTACCCGCCAAACCGGCTTCATTAAACATGTTAAACCAATGAGCAGCCACTGAGTTTAATGCAATGCCTTTACCCGGCACGCCATTTAGGCCATTTTCACCTTGCCATATGCAATCAAAAGCAGAAATTCTGTCTGAAATAACCATAATGGCTAATTCAGTATCGGCAGGAACGTTATAGCCTTTTTCATTTATTAAGCGTTTACTATCTGCATCGGTTAACCAATAAACTGAACGCACTTTGCCACTGTGTACTTTACCTTTGGTACGAATGGGTAAGTCATCGTTTACGTCTAAAACTTTATAGCTAGTCATGCTATCTCCGGGGTTTGGCATGCTCAAAGAGCAAAGTATGGAATTGGGGTTAGGCGCTCTATAATAATCTAGGCAACCACAAAGCTCAATCTTAGGCTAAAAACAAATCATCTTAGAATATTTATCTAGCTGGCGCATTGGGGTAAACTTGAATGATTACTTGCCCTAAGGAGCTAGCTTGAACTATTTAACTGCCACTAAGAATAAGAAATATTTAATGTATATTTCTCAAAATTATTCCTATGCTATTTTAAGGCCTTTACAGGCGCAAATATTGGCACATGGTGGTGAAGTACGCTGGTTTTTAGCGGGTAGCGAAGTAAACCCCGATTTTTTAACTACAGACGAGCCACGTTTACGTACCATAAAAGATGTTAAAAACTGGGCTCCAAACATTACATTTATACCGGGCAATATAGTACCTAGCTTTATTCCGGGTAAAAAAGTGGCTGTATTTCATGGTTTTAATTCTGAAAAGCGCAGCTCTGAAGGTAATCGTGGTCACTTTACTATTCGTGGTTGTTACGATTTATATTGTACGCAAGGCCCAAATACAACAACCCGATTTAAAGAGCTCGCTAAACAGCATGGTTTCTTTAAAGTAACAGAAACTGGCTGGCCAACACTCGATCCACTTTTTAGTAATACTTCAAATAACCCTTATGTAAGTGACGACCCTCGCCCTACTTTACTTATATGCTCAACTTTCTCACGAAAGCTATCACTTGCTCCTAAATTATATGAACAAATAAAGCATTTTAGTGAACAAGGTAAGTGGCGTATTTTGATGCAGTTTCATCCTAAAATGCCAGTCGAATGGGTTAATAAATACAAAGCGCTGAGTAACGAAAATCTAACATTTATTGAAACCGATAACGTTTTGCCGTTGCTACAAACTGCTGATGTTATGCTGTGCGATACATCGTCAGTTCTTTTAATGTTTTTACTACTACGTAAACCGGTAGTCACGTTTTGTAATCAAAAACCTCTTTCTCATTTACTTAATATTACCGACGCTGATGACGTAGAAGCAGCTATTGAACACGCGCTTACTAAGCCTACTGATTTAATGCAAAATATTGAAAGTTACTGTCAGGAGCTTCATCCGTACACCGATGGTCAATCTAGCCAGCGCGTATTAAATGCAGCTAATGAATTTTTACAACGTAACGAAAAACTAAAACCCAAGCCATTAAATATTATAAGACAACTAAAAATGCGTAAAGATCTAAACTACTGGGGTTGGTAACCTGATAATGATAAATCTGAAAAACGTAACTTTTAAGTGGCATCAAAGCGATAGCTCACTCACACTCAACATAAAAGAGTTAGTCATAGAAAAAAGTGAGCATATTTTTTTACACGGTCCTAGTGGCTCAGGTAAATCAACATTATTAGCGATTCTTGCTGGTATTAATACAGCCACTAGCGGTGAGGTATCAATTTTAAACCAAAACCTAACTGCATTAAGCAATACTACCCGTGATGTTTTTAGAGCGGATCACATTGGCTACATTTTTCAGAACTTTAACCTGCTTCCTTATTTAACTCCTATTGAAAATATAACGCTTGGGTGTGAGTTTTCAAAAAACCGAAAACGAAAAACATTAAAGCAATCATCAAATAAAAACTCTGCCTTACAACAAGAAGCGATACGGTTATTAATTGCTTTAGGCCTTACACCGCAGTATCACCATAAAGATGTTGCCACTTTAAGTATTGGGCAACAACAGCGAGTTGCCGCAGCACGCGCATTTATAGGCAGCCCTGAACTTATCATTGCCGATGAGCCTACTTCAGCACTTGATACGCAAAATCGTGAAAGCTTTATTAAGCTGCTATTTGAACAAGCAAAAAAAAGTAACAGCACGCTTGTTTTTGTCAGTCACGATGAAACATTAAAGCCACTCTTTAGCCGCACAATCGACTTAGTAAGTTTACAAGGTGATGTATGATTTTATTTAAACTTGCCTATAAAAGTTTGCTCAATAGACGTGCCAGCGTATTACTGACATTGCTCACTATTGCGATTAGCGTCATGTTATTACTCAGTATTGAGCGAGTTCGCGTAGATGCTAAAAGTAGTTTTAGTAATACCATTTCGGGTACCGATTTAATTGTTGGCGCACGCACTGGCGATATTCAATTACTCCTCTCCTCGGTGTTTAGAATTGGCCATACCAACAATGGGGTGAGTTGGCAAAGCTATCAATACATAACAAAACAGCGCGGGGTTAAGTGGAGCATTCCTATCAGCCTTGGAGATAGCCATAAAGGTCAAGCTGTCTTAGGCACCACACTCGATTATTTTAAGCACTATCGATTTGCTAAAAAACAACCCTTAGCATTTGAACAAGGACAGGCTTTTTCTAGCATCAATGAAGTTGTTATAGGTAGTGAGGTTGCAAGTAAACTGGCCTATAAAATTGGTGATGAAATTGTGATTTCTCATGGCATGGGCAATACTAGCTTTCATCATCATGATGATAACCCTTTTAAAGTGGTTGGTATCTTAAAGCCTACCGGTACCCCGGTGGATAAAACCTTGCATGTGCCACTGGCGGCAATTGAGCTGATCCATGGTGGCGGCCATGATGATCATGACGATCATCATGATCACTCGAGCCATGCATTAATTGGGCACCCAAAACAAATTACCGCCTTTTTAATGGGCTTCGACTCACCGCTTTATACGCTACAAATTAGGCGTAACATAAATCAATATAAACAAGAGCCTCTATTAGCGATTATGCCCACAGTCACTTTAAAAGAGCTTTGGGAAATGCTGGCAATAATAGAAAAAATACTGCTGCTATTTTCATTTGTGGTGGTCATTATTAGCTTGCTCGGTATGTTAACCACATTACTTGCTAACCTTAATCAACGCCGCAGAGAACTGGCAATACTGCGTTCTGTGGGTGCCCGCCCTTGGCAATTATTTTCGCTGATCAGTATGGAATCACTGCTCACCACCTTTTTAGGCTGCTTGGTAGGCTGTATTTTATTTTATACGCTTATGGGTACGACCGCGGGTTACTTACAGAGCCAAGCTGGAGTAAGTATTAATATCAGCATGCTCTCTGACTATGAACTCACTTTGATTGGCGTTATTATGGCTGCGGGATTTATTATTGGCTTGATCCCCGCTACACGCGCTTACTTTTATTCTCTCAGTGATGGTATGAGTATAAAAATATAAACTTTAGGATGATCATGACGTTGTTTAAAGTAACTACACACTCTTTAATGCTATTAAGCGCAGTGCTAATTAGCTTTGCTAGCATTGCAAATCCACCCAAGGAAATTTTTTGGGAAGACCTCATACCCGAGGGCCATGTACAAATAGATACTCAAGCACAAGCTAATCACGAAGGCAGTGAACAAAACTGGGTGCAACCTGATTTAGACGCGCCAGTTGTTAAAGCACTTGATGGGCAGTCTGTTAGCTTACCTGGTTTTGTTGTACCTCTTGAAGGCGATAGCGAACTTATCACCGAGTTTTTATTAGTCCCTTACTTTGGTGCCTGTATTCATGTGCCCCCGCCGCCGCCAAATCAGCTGGTTCATGTGACCATTAAAGGCGGTGTCCCTATCGATAGCTTATACGATGCGATTGTTGTAACGGGTATTATTAAAACGCAAACTTGGTCTGGCGAAATCGCTCAAGTAGGTTACACAATGCAAGCTGTCGGTGTTGCTCCTTTTGAGCTTTAATTCTTAAAATAAAAAAACCGCGTAATGAAGTGACCCCATAAAGTTGGACTCATTTTTAAGCGGCTGCCAAGGCCTGATTTCGATACTGTATCGGACTCAGGCCTTTTAGTTTCAGCTTAATACGCTCGTTGTTGTAATAGTCGATATATTCTTTGATGTTTTCAATAAGCTCATTCACGTCTTTAAACGTTTCGTTGTGGTACATCTCACTCTTCAATATGCCGAAGAAGTTCTCAGCAACCGCATTATCTAAACAATTTCCTTTTCTAGACATACTTTGTTGCAACCCTTTTTCCTTGAGATGATTTTGATATTGTTTGTTTTGATATTGCCACCCTTGATCTGAGTGTACAACTGGCTTTTCATTTGGCTTCAACCTAGCAGTTGCTGTTTTAAGCATGTCAGTTACCAAAGGGAGTGCAACGGATTTTCTGACTTCGTAACTGATTACCTCTTGGTTGAATAGGTCAATCATAGGCGATAGATATACCTTCTCATTATTCACTTTAAACTCTGTCACATCCGTCACCCATTTTTGATTTGGCTTCTGCGCACTAAACTCACGGTTAAGCGTATTTTCTGCGATTTTACCCACTTCACCTTTATAGGATTTATAACGCTTAGGCCTTACTTTTGACTTGAGGCCTAACTCATTCATCAGCCGTTGAACGCGCTTATGATTAACAAGTACCCCCATTGTTCTCAGAGCACTCGTAATTCTGCGATAGCCATATCGTCCTTTATGCGCGTGATAGATATCACGTATTTTTACCAGTAAATCATTGCTTGCACAGGGTTGCTTACAAGTAGTGCGATGATAATAGTAAACACTCTTTGGCAGCCCTGTAGCCTTTAAAAGGTGTCGTAAGCTATGTTTTGCCTTGAACTCTTCGACGACTATCGTCTTGTCTTTGCTTTTTTCTTTCTGGCTTGAGCCAAGGCTTCTAACTTTTTTAGCACATCATTCTCTGCTCGTAAGTATGCTAATTCTTCTCGTAACTCCTCCTCAGTCATTTGCTCTACTGGTTTTGATGAAGAAGAATTATTAGTCATGACTGGCCTACCTTTTATTTGTGGTTTGAGACGTGATATACCATCACGAGCATAAAGCTTTTGCCATTGAAAAAGAATGCCAGGGGACGATAAATCGAAAAAAGCACTGGTATAACCGAGTGACCAACTGTTTGCTGTCATCGTTTTTAACACTTCTACCTTAAATGCTTGAGAATAAGGTTTGTGAACAGACCTGAAGCTTTCAGCGCCATGAATTCGATAAATAGCGGTCCAATATCGGACCTGCCTATCTGTAACATTAAATCTGTTGCTTACTGTCGAAGAGCTTTCAGACAAAGCGAGCTCTGCTATTTTGAGCTTAAAAGCTCGATGATGTTTGGACATAAAAAGACCCCCAGTAATTGGAATGTCCAACTATTGGGGGTCACTTCATAAAAACGCGGTTTTTTTATAACGACTTTGTAATAAAATTAAGCCGTGCCACCCACTGTTAGGTTATCTATTTTCAGGCTTGGTTGGCCAACACCTACTGGTACACTTTGACCGTCTTTACCACAAACACCTACACCTTTATCAAGCGCTAAATCATTACCTACCATAGAAATTTGTTGCATAACCTCAGGGCCATTACCAATTAATGTTGCCCCTTTAATTGGCTGGGTGATTTTACCATTTTCAATTAAATACGCTTCTGAGGCACTAAATACAAACTTACCTGAGGTGATATCCACTTGACCACCACCAAAATTGGGAGCAAACACGCCTTTTTTAACCGTGCTGATAATATCAGCTTGGCTATGCTCGCCGCCTAACATGTAAGTGTTGGTCATACGTGGCATAGGTAAATGCGCGTATGACTCACGACGTGCATTACCTGTTGGGTTTACCCCCATCAAACGCGCGTTCATTTTATCTTGCATATAGCCTTTTAAAATACCGTTTTCGATAAGTACGTTATAGGCTGCAGGGGTACCTTCGTCATCTACATTAAGTGAACCACGGCGATCGGCCATAGTACCATCATCAACCACAGTACATAGCTCTGAAGCAACTTTTTGCCCTACTTTACCGCTAAACGCAGACGCGCCTTTACGGTTAAAGTCACCCTCTAGACCATGACCTACGGCCTCGTGTAACAACACGCCTGGCCAGCCATTACCTAATACCACTTCCATAGTACCCGCAGGGGCATCAATGGCTTCTAAGTTTACTTTAGCTTGACGAACAGCTTCTTCTGCAAAACCCATCCAACGCGGCTTGCCATCAACAAGCTCTTTAAAGTAACCATAATCTAGGCGGGCGCCGCCACCAGCACCGCCACGTTCACGACGACCATTTTTTTCAAGTAATACAGAGCAGTTTAAACGGATCAGTGGGCGAATATCGGTAGCAAAGGTACCATCACTGGCTGCAATTAATACTTCTTCGTATACCGCAGACATTGAGCTAATAACTTGCTCAGCATCAGGGGCTAATTCGCGAATATAATTTTCAAGCTCACGTAACAAATTAACTTTATCGGTATCGCTCATGCTAGAAATAGGCTGATGTGGCGCATACTGCTGCTTTGCAGCCACATCGCTGAATACTTTAACCGCTTTATCTTCACCGGCATCGGCAATACTCCGTGCTGCCGTGGCTGCTTTGTTTAACGCTTCAAGATTGATTGCGTCTGAATACGAAAAACCGGTTTTTTCACCACTAACAGCCCGTACGCCAACACCACGCTCAACATTATAAGACCCTTCTTTAACAAGGCCATCTTCTAATACCCAAGACTCATGATGACTCGATTGAAAATAAAGATCGGCATAATCAACTTTGTGCTGATGAATATAAGCTAATGTTTTTTCGAGTTCTTCTCGATTTAGCTGGCTGTCGTGTAATAAATGCTGTTCAACCGAATTCATAATAATGGCTCTCTAAATCGTTGGTGAGATTGCAGCGGCATATCTCGTCTAATTTTGTGTAACTGGTTTAAATCTACGGCGCAACTAATAAAACCAAGCCCTGTTGATTTTTCACTTAATGTTTCACCCCAAGGCGATAACATGAGGCTGTGACCATAAGTTTGCCTACCGTTTTCATGCGTTCCATATTGCGCTGCAGCAATAACATAACATTGCGTTTCTATAGCTCGCGCTGCAAGTAGCGGCTGCCAATGCGCTTTACCTGTTGGAACAGTAAACGCACTGGGTACTAATATAATTTCGGCGCCTTTACTAACTAAGGCATTAAATAAACCAGCAAAACGCAAATCATAACACACTGTTAAACCAATTTTACCAAAGGGCGAATCAACAACCACAACCTCATCGCCGGCTTGAGTAAAATCGGATTCTCGGTAGCTGCCTGTCTGGTCATCTACCTCAACATCAAATAAATGTATTTTGTTATAGCTTGCAACAATATCGCCTTGGTTATTAAACAAGTGTGAGGCAGCGTAATACTTATGCTGGTTATACGGCTCTGGTAGTGTGCCAGCATTTAACCAAATATTGTGCTTACGGCACAATTCACTGAGTTGCTGTTTGTACTGTTCAATACGCTGTGACACTAAAAGCGTATCACCTGCGTGTTTACTAAACACTAAAAATGCTTCTGGTAAACACACTAGCAACGGACGAGCTGTCGGTAAGGTTTGTAATGCCTGTTTTAATTTTGCAATATTATCATCAGGGTTTAAGCCTGAGCACATTTGCAATGCAATAATCGCAGGGGCTGAATTTATACCTTGTTTATTCATTGTGTGGCGCTAACCTCGGCATCTTTAAGCTTTAACTCTGAGGATGCTTGTGGCTGACTTTGTGCTGCTTGCGGTAAAGTCACCTCTCGACTCTTACGATCTAACTCTTGTACCTGAGGATCGTTCATTTTGCCTGTTACTTTAAAGTTGATCTCTGAGATCACTCGGGCAGAGTGAATCACTTTATCAATTGCTAAAGCTGCAAGCCCCGTTACTGGATTAACCATCCAAGCCACAATCACCGGAATGCTCGAGGTTACTTGTGGTGCCACGGCTAAGTCGTAGTCAATTTCGAGAGTATTTAAATTTGCATACCCTTTTATAGAGAGATCGGCAGGTACCCCATCCATTTTAGTATCTTGGGTATAGGCAATGCCTTTATCTATCTGCATGGTGCCTTGCATGCTGTTATAAAAAAAACCTTTAGAAAATACATCTCTAAAATCAAGCTTTAGCTTACGCACTAATGAATCAAGGCTCAGTAATGAGAATACGCGTGCACCTCCATCACTGATTTCAGTTAAATGGCCTTCGCCTAAATCCCAGCTAATTTCGCCATCTAAACTGGCAATGTCTAAATCATAAGGTGCCGCTTGCCAATTTAGCTGATAATTTAAATTGGCGTTTGAGTCTTTAATAGTGGTGGTAATATCAAACTCATTAAATAAGGCGCCAATATCATCACTTTTAAGTTCACCACTCATCGCCGTTAGGCCATTCTGCCATTGCCCTTTAGTCCGTAATATATGGTCGCCCTTATCAACCACTAGCTCAGAAATAAGCAGCTTTTTACCATCGCCTAACAATGAGGCGCTTACCTTATCAAGCTGATAATGACTTACTTTACAATCGGCACATTCAAATTCAATAGCCGGTAATTTTGTAAGCCATGCAAGTTGTTCAGGGGTTGATTTTTCGCTCAGTCGCTCTGATTCTGTATCTAAAAAATTAAGCCTTAAATAATCGCTATTAATTCGAATCGGCTGACTTGATTGCCCGCTAGGTATAAATACTTCGGCTCTTAACTCTTTGGCATTGAGCTTTAATTGCAAATTATTATTTAGGGGCGATAAACGCATATCAAAATCATTAAACTGCATGCCACTCACGTTAAAAGAGTTAATATTCGCAATCACTTCATGTAAAGGCGGCATCACGCCCGGCGATGCGTTCTCAGGCTGCGCTTTAGCTACATTAATAATTTGATCAATTAAATCAATCCAAGGTAATAACTCACTCTGCGCTAAATTAATACTCACCGCTAAATTTTGTGAGTTAAGCCCTAAGTCTTTTTCACCGATGATAAAATGAGCGTTGGTAAACTGCGATTGAGTATTGTCTAGAATGGCATTGAAATAAAATAACTCATTAATATTTGCAGTGATCAGATTAGAGATATCATCACCTTGAATAACCGCACTCAGAGGCCAAATTTGCTCACTGCTTTTTGTGTATACTCCTGGCAAGGAACTATTTAAGCCAATAAGTGGCGATTCAACTTCGGCACGATAGTTAAACCCTTGCTCGGTAAAATTAAGCTCTAAAGCAATATCAACGTCACTTTGCCCGCTTAAGTAACCATCTAAAATGCCTTGACCATGGTTTATGAGTGTTTGCGCATCAAGCTGAGCATTTATATTTATATTAGCGCGATAATCCTCTGCGTTTGCGTCACTAGTGTAGTTAATCGTTAATGGCATACCAAGCCATGTAGCCGTAGCATCGGTGAGGCTTATTTGTTGATTATTAAAGCTAAGTTCACCCTTTAAATGCTCAAGTGAAATGCCTGGCGCTGAAATATAAAGAGGTGAGTCGAGTAAATTAACCGTACCAGTTACACTCGCCCCGCCCTCAAATTGTGAGCCGATTAACAGTTCAATGTTTGCGCTGGCAAGCCCCTGCCCCTGCACAATATTAAAAATATCAGCCAAAGGATTTGCTAAAGGTGTGGCGGCAAAAAAGTCATGCATTTTTTCAAGCTCAGCTTGCTTATCAATACTAACCACCAATGGCGCATCGCCCATTAAGTCATCAATACTCACATGTACACTACTGCCAACGTCAAGGTTTACAAGTTGGCCTTGCTGGCTATAAATATCCATTCGCTCATTTGCAAAATGCAGCTTTACACTGGCATTTGTGACTGCAGGCCAAGCCGGATCGAATTGATAGGTAGCATTATCTATTTGCGCTAAAACATCAAACTGCCCAGAACCATCGTCAAATGGAAAGCCTGATAATGGACCAGAAAATAACACCTGGGCATTTGTTACTTCACCTGATTTTATTGCGCCATTTAAATAACTAACTAACTCAGGGCTCATTAACGTTAAAGGAAAATAATGACCGGCAATACTGGCATCGGGGGCAAATGCTTCGGCATATAAATCTAAGCGAGGCGTCTTACCTAAACTTAATTTCATCTGTGCGCTTAAGGTCACTTCATTGTTATCAAACCACAGGTTATCACTACTAATATGCCAATCGCCTGAGCGCTTAGCTAAATCTAATTCAATGTTTAGCTGGTTATAGTCAATATTATTACTAAAACTAGCACCTGTAATTAAATGGCTGTTTTCACCAAAAATAGTGATCCGCCCATATTGCTGATTAACTAAACCATCAACCCTTAAAGATTGAGCGGCGGGTACGGCGTTTTTTTCTTGCCAGCTAATTTCATCGGCTTTAAACCATAGTTGCCATTGCTTTGCATCGGCAAACTCTAGATACGCGTTTTTTATTTCACCACTGGGTTGGCGAGCTAAAAAAGGAGTTAAATCAGTAAAATTAGTTAATTCTGCTAAATCATTTAATAGGGCTAAATCGAGTTGCTGTAGCCATATTTTATTTTTCTTACCTAATAAAGCTTCAAATTCGAGGCTAGGCCACATTATTTCGTTGGTACTAAACGCTAAGCCAGTGCTTTTTAACCGCCAGCTATTTTGCTCAGGGTATAAATGAAATCCCCCTTCACTTAGGCTGACTTTTTGTGTTTGCTCATTGAGTTGCCAATTTACCGCACTCGGTAACCACTGTACTTTTACGTCACTTACTAAGCCTTGTTCTAACCTAAGCCATGCTTGTAAATTTAAATCACTATGCAGTTGCTGCTTTTGAGTATTTATATACTGGGCTAACCAATTTGACACATCAACCTGATTAGCCTGCACATACAGATCACCTACCATTTGCTCTAAGGTTTCACCTTTGAGCGCAATACGGGCATCAAAATTACCCACAGAAATACCCGGTAGCGCTAGACTACCACTGCCAAGATGCTGTTTATCTTGGTTTTGCCATACAATGTTTTCTAATAACAGTTTACGTTCGTTGTTATCTTCTAGTACAAAGCTGATGCTGGAGTTTTCTATTGCAAAGTGACCGGTTTCGCCTAAAAACAGTCCTTCTATTAATTCTTTTTGCTCAAATGAAACTTCATCTTGATCACCTGCAAATAAATTGGCGACATTAACCTTGGTATGAAAACCATTGATCACAAAGTAATTTGATTTAAACTGCAGCGACTTTAAACTTTCCCAAAGATTTAGCTCTAAACTGGTTTTAGCTATGGTTAAAGAGATAGGGGCTGTTTGGTTGTCTTTAAATGATAATTCTTCGAGTACTAAAGCGGGACCACTGCCTTGCCAACTTGCTGATATAGTACCTATAGATAAACTAATATCAAACCTATCATCAAGGTAGCTTTCTATATCCCCTTTATAATCGTTCGCGTAGGGTAAGGTGTATTTTAAAATAGAAACAATCACGGCCAGTAGTACTAAAATTACAGCACTTATTTGCCATAATTTTCGTACACAATAAAAACAGGCCGCTTTAAATTTCATTACATCATTACCACATCAAACTGCTCTTGGCTGTATAAACTTTCAGTTTGAATATTGACCTGCTTTCCAATAAATAGTTCTAATTCGGCGAGGTTATGATACTCATCATTTAATAGCGCTTCACAAACTGCAGGCGAAGCATACACTACAAACTTATCTGCATCGTAAGCGCGATTAACACGTACTATTTCACGAAGAATTTCATAGCAGACCGTTTCAACTGTTTTTTGTGAGCCACGCCCTGAACATGCTGGGCATACATCACACAGTACATGCTCTAGGCTTTCGCGGGTACGTTTGCGGGTCATTTCAACTAAGCCTAATGCCGACAAACCATTGATATTAGATTTGGCACGATCTTTATCGAGTGCAGATTCTAATGAGTGCATTACTCGGCGTTTATGCTCATCGCTTACCATATCAATAAAGTCGATAATAATAATACCGCCCAAATTGCGCAGCCTTAGTTGACGGGCAATAGCAGACGTTGCTTCTACGTTGGTATTAAAAATAGTTTCTTCAAGGTTACGGTGACCAACAAAAGCACCGGTATTAACATCGACAGTGGTCATCGCTTCAGTTTGATCTATGATCAAATAACCACCCGATTTTAAAGTAACTTTACGATGCAATGCTTTTTGAATTTCACTTTCTACATCAAATAAATCAAAAATGGGACGCTCACCTGGGTAATACTCAAGCACTTGTGATAACAAAGGCACAAACTCTTCAGTAAACAGCTTAAGCTCTTGGTAGGTAAGCTTAGAGTCAACACGAATGCGCTCCATATCTTCACCTACGTAATCACGTAACGTTCTAAAGGCAAGTGTAAGATCTTCATGCAAGATACTGGCTTTGCTTGTTTTTCTGCGTCTAGAGACAATTTTATCCCAGAGCTTTTTTAAAAAAGCTGCATCGTGTCTCAGCTCTGCTTCACTTGCGCCTTCAGCAGCTGTTCTGACAATAAAACTACCATTTTCATCGCCGTATTCGGCTACAATTTTTTTCAGCCTTGCACGCTCTTCTTCCGTTTCGATACGCTGACTCACCCCAACATGTGTCGCATCAGGCATAAACACTAAATACCGTGAAGGTATCGTGATATCAGTGGTTAAACGTGCCCCTTTGCTACCCAAAGGATCTTTAACCACTTGCACCATAATGTACTGACCTTGGCGAACAAGCTCACGAATATCTTGGACTTTTTTAATCGGCTCGTCGTCAACACCCTCAACGATAGAGGCACTATTAACGATATCTGAAGCGTGTAAAAAGGCAGCTTTCTCTAGGCCTATATCAACAAAAGCGGCTTGCATACCTGGTAACACGCGGCTTATTTTACCTAAGTAAATATTACCCACGATACCTAAGTTACCAATACGTTCTAGCTGAATTTCTTGTAATACACCGTTTTCGATTAGGGCAACGCGACTTTCACTTGGCGTGACATTGATCAGTAGTTCTGTACTCATGCTACCCTCTTAAGAATGTATTTAATAATTGTTCTGTCTCATATAAAGGTAAGCCGACAACGGCAAAATAGCTACCCGAAATATGCGTTACAAAGCGCCCACCTAACCCTTGGATACCGTAACCACCGGCTTTATCTTGAGGCTCGCCCGTTTGCCAATAAGCATGTATTTCTTCATCACTGAGCGTTTTAAAGGTGACATCTGTACTGACCACACAACTGAGTACTTTATCTGATGTAGCAAAAGCGATGGCTGTTAACACTTGGTGCGTGCTCCCTGATAAGCGCTTTAAGGTTTGAGTAAAATCGTCTTTATCTCGAGGCTTACATAATGATTGGTTATCCATCACCACCACAGTATCACTACCTAGCACTGGCCGGTCAGTATACCCTTGCTCTACGCCCATTTGCGCCTTTAAACGCGCTAAACGCTCTACATAGTCATACGGGCGCTCATTAGCAAGCTGACTTTCATCGGCATCAACACTAAACTGTGAAAATTCAATCCCCAATTGGGTTAGAAGCTCTTTACGACGGGGAGACGCGGAGGCTAAATATACTGCGCAAGTCATTATCTGATCCTAAAATGTCTACGGTATTTTCGAAGTAATAAAAATACCCATATCCAGCTCAACATGCCTGTTAATACAGGCCATAAGTAATGTGGGCTAAAATAAACGCCAAGTAAAAAGTGATTTAACCAAAACTGCATTAAGTGGTAAAGCGTTAAGAACAAGCCTATAAGTAGGCTTTGTTGCCACAATGAAAAATTGCGAATTTTTTGGAAGTTACTTGCAGTAATAAAAATACATACTGAATAAGTTAAGGAATTAACACCCAATGAGGAGCCTGTTGCTAAGTCAATTAATAACCCAACAACCCAGGCAGTCCCTATATTTAGTCTATGCGGTAAAGCTAAAGACCAGTACATAAGCACCAACAGCACCCAATCAGGACGAAATGGTTCAAGTGAAAAAGGTAACGGCATTAGCACCATTACTAATGCAAAGAAAATACTTAATGCGATTAAGAGCATATGACGGTTAATCATCACCCATCAACTCCTGCTGATTTAGCCATAATACCACTAGTAACCGAATTCGATCTAATTGAGCTATCGGCTCAGCAAATACTTGAGCAAAAGGTTGGCCTTCATCACGAGTTATTTCGGTGATCACCGCAACCGGATAACCTTCAGGAAAGGTACCACCTAGGCCAGAGGTTACCAGCACATCACCAATACGCACATCTAAGCTATGCGGTACATGTGATAGCTTTAACACGTTAATTTTACCGATACCTTCAACCACTGTGCGCACATCGTTTCGTAATATACGCACCGGTGTTGCATGGGTAGTATCTGTAATTAACAGCACCCGCGAGGTTGTTGAACCAACTTTAGTCAACTGCCCGACCAACCCCATATCATCAATCACCGCTTGACTTTCGCTTAAACCATCGGTGGTTCCCCGATTTATCACTACTTGGTGACTATAAGGATTTGAATGAACAGAAAGTACTTGAGCAATAATTTTACGATTGGTGTGTTTAGAGGAAGAGCCAAGTAATGCACGAAGTTTTTGATTCTCTTTTGCTAAAAACTCATATTGCTGGATTTGCTCACTTTGCAATACTTGCTTCTTTTTGAGTGCTTCGTTTTCGGTTAGTAACTGCTCACGGGTATGCAAACTTTTGGCGCTAAAGCTAAATACTTCGTAAGGTAGGTTAGCAACATAAATAAGTGGACTGACCAATGTATTCAAACTAGTACGAATGTTCTGTCCACCTTGCGTGTACTTGTCTCCAAGGATCAATACGATACTCAAAAGCACTGCGACAAAAAGTCGCAGTTGCAAAGAAACCGTTTTTTCAAACATTGATTTCATTAATCGTAACTAAAAACGTCACCACCGTGCACATCAATCATTTCAAGGGCCTTGCCGCCGCCACGTGCAACACACGTAAGTGGATCATCAGCAACAACCACTGGAATGCCCGTTTCTTCCATTAGCAGGCGATCTAAATCCTTAAGTAATGCGCCGCCGCCAGTTAACACCATACCATGCGCTGAAATATCAGATGCCAGCTCAGGTGGAGACTGCTCAAGCGCCACCATGACAGCGCTTACAATCCCCATTAGTGGTTCTTGTAATGCTTCTAAGATTTCATGCGAGTTAAGCGTAAACGAACGAGGTACGCCTTCTGCAAGGTTACGACCACGCACTTCTATCTCTACTGGCTCGTCTGTTTTAAATGCCGATCCAATTTGGTGTTTAATATTCTCAGCGGTGGCTTCACCGATTAAGCTACCAAAGTTACGACGCACATAATTAATAATGGCTTCATCGAACTTATCACCACCAATGCGTACTGAAGATGAATACACAACACCATTAAGTGAAATAATAGCGACTTCTGTTGTACCGCCACCAATATCAACCACCATAGAACCCGTTGCTTCAGACACCGGTAAACCGGCACCAATTGCAGCTGCCATTGGCTCTTCGATTAAGTAGACTTCGCGAGCACCTGCACCCATTGCTGATTCACGAATTGCACGCTTTTCAACTTGAGTAGCTCCACAAGGAACACAAATAAGCACGCGTGGGCTTGGGCGCATAAAATTATTATTGTGCACTTGTTTGATGAAGTGCTGTAACATTTTTTCAGTAACATAAAAATCAGCAATCACACCGTCTTTCATTGGACGTATAGCTTTAATATTACCAGGCGTACGGCCCAACATTTGCTTAGCTTCTGCACCTACAGATGCAACACTTTTAGGTCCACCAGCACGCTCTTGACGAATAGCAACAACTGAAGGTTCGTTTAATACAATACCTTCTTCTTTTACATAAATTAGTGTGTTGGCTGTACCTAAATCGATCGATAGATCGTTTGAAAAAATACCACGGAGTTTTTTAAACATGAGGCTGGATGACCTTTGAAATTCGTTCTTGTTGTAGTTGCGCTTACTTTAACATTCTCAACACAATGAGCAATGTAAAGCGCAGCCGTCTTTGTAATCATTAAAAAGAGGAAGCGTCGCTTCCCCATTAAATATTATCGTTCGCTCATTAAGCGAAAGCCAATATAATTAGCTCTAAAATCTGGCGCTAAAATTAAACGCGTTGATGCACGAGCAAGGCTTGGGGCAAAATTCCATGCACCTTCGCGAACAACGGCATCTTTTTTATTCCCTGTACTACTAGTCCATTCCCATACATTGCCTACAGTATCGCATAAGCCAAATGCATTTGCAGAAAAAGACCCTACCGGAGCCGTGCGTTTATTAGACCACTCGCTACCACACCAACCACAGTTAGCTAGATTTTTACCAATTTCGTTATCCCATGGGTACTCTGTCTCAGTGCCTGCACGCACCGCATATTCCCACTCAACCTCAGTAGGTAAACGATACGTTTGCGCTGCTTTATCAAAAAACCATTCAGCGTAAACAATAGCATCATTTTTTTGTCAAACACACAGCAGGAAACTCATTGGTTTGCTCAAATCCTGGAGCTCGCCAATTTAAGCTTTCTTCCCAAACAGGTTCGCCTGTTGAGGTAATATGCGCAACCTTTGCCTTTTTCAGCTTCGGTTTTATATTGCGTTTCGTTTACAAACGCTTCAAATGCGCCAACAGTCACTTCTTTGCTCTGCGTAGCAAAAGATTCACTAATCGTTTTTTCAACCACGGGGCGTTCATTTTCAAGCCCATTGCCGTTTATATCACCCATTTTAAATTTGCCAACGGGGATCATCACTGCTGATGGGTCCACCATAGGTAGGCGTGTATCAACTTCCACTCCTTTTGGGCAATCTGCTTGTATTATTTGCTCGCGCTTTATAAGGGATGTAACCCTCTTTGCGTATTTCTAATTTATGCAAACCACGTGGTAAGTTCGTCACCAAACGAGTAGAACCGACTCAATATCATTAATAAATACTGCATCGCCGTGTAAATTAGAGCGTAAGGTTAACTGAACTAATTTATCTTTCTTGTTCTCAGCGACCACTTTAGGCTTTTTATTAACTGTTTTAGCGACAACGGCAGCAGATTTATTATCCCCATTATCGCTGAATGTTAACTGACTATCAGAGAAAGTAGTACTATAAGCTGGCTGATAAGTATTTGCCAGTGGGGTACCATACTCTAAACAAAAGCTATTATTCACACTAAGTAAGTGACATAAACGACTGCTGTTTACATCTTCGCGCTTAGTTTCGCGCTTAGTAACGCTTAAATTGGCGTTGTAATCACCTTGCCCGCTAAATGCGCTCTTAATCACGTGACTACTTAAAATTTGTGCTTGTGCCTCAGCCATGTCTCGCTTAGGTTCAACAAGACGTTTTTCTGTATAATTTTCAAATATTTGATCTAAAAAACGTTTAGTTGCCTTTTTCAGTCCTATTTGCTGACCGCTCTGCTCACTTGCCGCCAGTGCTTCAGTGCGCTTACAGTTAATGGTATGGTCAACTTCAAGCGTACCCTCTCGGGTAAATTCATTGCGTAATCGCTCTACACGCGCCGTAATATATTGCACTTTTAAGCTTTCAATCGTGTTTTGAAGTGCATGTTTATCAGCGCGAACTTGCTCAATATCTTTTAGATGGATGCAATTGCCGCCAATTGCATAAAAATATCATTTTTATTTTGTTTTTGATCAACAACGGCTTTTTGATAACGCGATTGTGCAGAGGTAATGTATAGCGACGGATTATCAATGAAACGTCGATACATATCATTCATCGCATCCAACGCTTGGGTTTTTTCTTTATCAAGCTGTGTGGAACGCGTTCTCAGCAATTCAAGTTGTGTTTGAAGTTGATTCTCTTCTTTTAAATATTTATCGAGCATCGTCGTTGAACGAGTGTATTCTGTTTGTTTCGCATTAATCTCTGATTCAATTCTGTTTACAGTAGTTGTATCTTGTGCAAATACTGTGCTTGCAAAAAAGCTAGCATAAATTAACAGAGATAAAGGGGCGATTCGCATATATTTCAGTCCCAAAAAAGCGGCAATTATTTGGTTATTATTATTTTTTATAATAATAACCTTATGCTATTTACTTGAAGCACAAAACACAAGCTTTGTTCATTTATTATCTCAGTTTACAACTATTATCCCGTTTCATGCCAGTAAATAACCGTTTCATTTGTACTAAATAGCTAATTTATTTAACAACACCGAGATTTATCTGTATTTTACGCTATAGAAGATGCCAATTTAGCCGCGTATTCATATTTTTTAGTTTGCTTAAGTAATAAAAACTGAGTCAAAATAACGCTATTACACAGCACATTCATAATGTAACTAATGAAAAAGAGTGATAATGCCAATACCATTCAGTATTAATGAACATAGCTATTTACAAACAATTACCAGTGAATTATTAACAGGCAAGAAAATAACTTTAACTATTAAGCGCGATGATTTATTGCATCCACTTATCAGTGGTAATAAATGGCGAAAGCTCAAATACAATTTAGTTCGTATGCAACAACTGGGTAAATCTGAATTACTTACATTTGGTGGTGCTTTTTCAAATCATATTCATGCGTGCGCCGCTGCTGGTAAAGAGTTTAACTTAACAACCCACGCAATTGTGCGCGGCCCACAGCTTGATCTAAATAATCCTACTCTAAAATTTGCACAGCAATGTGGTATGCAGTTACATGCCGTCAATCGTATAGAGTACAAACAACGACATGATGAAGCCTATTTAGCCGCATTACAGGCACGCTTTCCAAACGCATACATTCTAGCTGAAGGAGGCACTAACGAGTTTGCTATAGAGGGATGTAAAGAGCTTGCCCATAGTTTACCTGAGCACGACTACTTAATCTGTCCAACTGGCAGTGGCGGCACCTTGGCTGGATTGATAGAGGGCAGCTCAAATAAAATCAACCTACTAGGGATTGCTGTTTTAAAGCAAGCCGACTACCTGCGGGAAGAAATACGCGCTCTTAGTCCTAAAGCAAAATCACAAAATAACTGGCAACTACTTACGCAATTTCACGGTGGTGGATATGGTCGTTTTACAGCTGAGTTATGGCAGTTTTGCCAACACATGCAGCAGCAACATCAATTACCCTTGGAGCCTATTTACAGTGGTAAAATGATGTACGCACTTTGGCAGCTCATCAATAATGATTACTTTGCCCCTAACAGCAAAGTTATTGCAATACATACTGGTGGGTTGCAAGGTTTAGAAGGGCTAAAATATCGCAAATTAGTGTAGAGTATATTTAACTTGTTAATTGCTTAGCATTAGTGAAATGCGACTTGAGTATAATTGGGGAGCAATTTAGAAAAATATCCTCCTTGCGCGCCGCTAATGCCTATTACTTTTAAAAGTTGTAGCTCCTGAGGCGTCTCCACATCAAGTGCAAATACTGATAAGCTCAATAATCTACCCATATGCACAATCCCCCTAACGTATTTTTGTTGTGAATTACTGCGCTCTATCCCATGGACAAGTTCAGAAGCTAAGTTAAGCCCTGATATTTGTTTATTAAGCGTAAACTTAAAGATATTTTTACTGCTTCTCACATCATCAATTACAATATTGCAGTTTAGTGCCGCTATTGCTGCAAAAGCGCCTTGCAAACGTAATTGATTATTTAAGAATTCTGATTCATTTATAGAAAATTGCAGTGTATGTTGGTTTTTTAAGCCATTGATATAAGCAGTTAACCAGCTCCAAAACTCGTTATTAAACCAGTTTTTAGGATGTAACTTAATACTAATAACTGACGATGATTTATCTATAAGCAATAGTTTTTTAATTTGCATAACTACCGCTTGATCGTGCAATAGCGCCTCACCTTCGTTATAAAATTGACTGATACTTTCTTGATTAAGTAATTGTTTATTTCCCCTGTCATTACTTTTAATTGATACGTAATGCTTAATAATAGCGCCGCTATCGAGCTCGTATACTGGTTGAAATAAAATAGCTAACTTTTGCTTTTTAATTCGTTGTGATATTGAGTGTCTATCGAGCTTTTGGACATGACCATAATTTAACGCTAATTGGTGATAATGCTTAACTCGATTTTGCTGCGAAAGAGTAAGTGCCGACTTTGCCAACTGATACACCATAACCTGATCAGCCTCGGAATAATAAGTACATAAACCTACTTTTACATGCCTCTGTGCAGTTCTTGGCGCCAATACATGAGCGGCACTTACAATGCATTGATGTAAATATTTAGCGCAATTGAGTTTATCAATTGCATCAATCCCTGTGAGAGTAAAAGCGAAATTGCCTGCAGTTAATAACTTAACCGATATTTCAGTCGTATTAATAAAGTCTTTTGCCAATAAGACTTTAAGAGTCGCTTGTAAGTCAGTGTTTGCATCAAAATGACATTCACACTGAATAAGTGCAAATACATTATATTTAATTGCTTCCTGCACATTAGTTGTCGCTATTGGAGCGAGCTGTAAAGAACTCACTTTGGGTGCATAACGTACTTTCTTATTATTAAAGTGCTGCTGACGTTTAGAGGTTGTTGTGCTGTTTTTTATTGTTTTAGGCTTTTTAAAACGTCGAATACAAAGCATAGCGAGCAAAAGAACCGCGTTTATTATTAAAAACAAATAGCTATAGCTATACCAAACTGGCCATGAGTAGAGCAAAATTCCTTTTGAGTTAGCGCTAAAATAATGTTTTTGTTTTTCTATATAAATAGAGTTTTTATTAGGGGCGAGCGTAAAAGGCGTATTTGCAATAAGTTGTTTTTCATTGGCCAATGGCTGTTGCAATTGCTTCGCTAGCTTTAAACCAACTTGCTCGTTTTGATGCTGTAAAACCAAACTTAAACCGCTATTAATAATCACTAGCAAGGCGATACACAGAGCATAAAACAAAGCATTTGAATAATTGGTAAAGTGAAATTTACTGGCTTTCATAACCCACCGGCACATCAAATAAGTTATTAAAGTGTTGTCTACTATTTGCAATTGTACAAGCCAACAATAAAAGTTTAGCAGAGGTTTAAAAGTTAGTACTTAATGTTATAAACATTATATTTAGCCTTTAATTAGTTAACTAAACAGCTGTCATTATTTATATATTAGTTTGAACAAAGGAGGGCTTGGCTTAAAAAATAAAAAACCAGTATCACAGTGCTTTTTACACATTCATATGTTTACTTTAGGAAGTGTTTATTCAGATTTAAAAACTGTAGAAATGAAATATGGTCATTTTTTTAATAAAAAAGCCGCTTAATAGCGGCTTTCTAAAAGATTTTTCAACATTTTTATTTTTGTCTTAGGTCAGAACTTAGGTCAGAACGGGATATCGTCATCAAAGTCGATTGTTGGTTCCATAGGGTTTGATGCGCCACCTTGCGGTGCATTTTGTGGCTTAGGTGCAAACCCGCCTTGCTGTTGTGGTGCACTATTTTGTTGTGGTGCAAAACCACCTTGCTGCTGTGGCTGGTATTGGTTGTTTTGCTGCTGAGCAGGTGCAGATTGCTGCTGTGGAGCATAACTGCCTTGCTGGCTATTTTGGCCTTGGTTATTTTGACCATAACCACCGCTTTGTTGCCCGCCTTGGTTTCCTTGATAGCCACTACTTTGTTGACCACCTTGGTTACCTTGATAACCACCACCTTGTTGGTCGCCACCGCGTGCACCTAGCATTTGCATTTGACCCGTAAAGCCATCAACAACGATTTCTGTAGTGTATTTTTCTTGGCCTTGTTGATCAGTCCATTTACGGGTTTGAAGTTTTCCTTCTACGTAAATTTGTGATCCCTTGCGGCAGTATTCACCCACAATTTCAGCTAACTTGCCAAAAAATACCACACGGTGCCACTCAGTTTTATCAACCATTTGGCCAGTGTTTTTATCTTTATAGCTATCTGAAGTTGCTAAGGTAATATTTGCTACACCATTACCATTAGGCATGTAACGAACTTCAGGATCTTGCCCTAAATTACCAACCAAAATTACTTTGTTCACACCGCGTGCCATGGAACCATCTCCTATAAACGTTAGATTAAACCAGCCACTCTTCGGGCTTGGTCTAGGTCAAATTCTTTATCATTAATCTTTAAGTAGCTACGACTTTCATCGCGAACTACGGTTGCTTCTATTACGCCGGGTAAAGCAACTAACTGAGAAGCCAGTGTTTGTGCCTGCTCTTCAGAATCTAATTGGGTCATTAAACTAATAACTTTGCTTTTCGGTGGGACTTGCATTTTCCACGCTATAATAAGCCATATTACCCCAACAAGTGCCGCCGCCGCAAACACAGCTTGCGTACTAGTTGTTTGTGCTACATACCCGCCAAGCATGCCGCCTAAAAAAGCGCCTAAAAACTGGCTCGATGAATACCCCCCCATGGCTGAGCCTTTTTGGCTTGCTGGAGCAATACGCGACACAAGAGCCGGCATAGTGGCTTCTAAAAAGTTAAACGCAACAAAATATAACAGCATACAAACCGCAATACCAACAACGCTGTTTGCCCACATAGACATACTTAACATGCTGACTATTAAAACCATAACAGAACCAATAAAGGCTTGTTTTTCTTTCTCTTTTTTAATTGCCACTATCATTACTGGCACCATTAAAAAAAACGCCAAAAATAAAACCGGAATATAAAGCTGCCAATGGTTTTCGGCCACTAAGCCATCTTTAATTAATTGGCTTGGTAATACTACAAAAATAGTCGTTAATGTTAGATGCAGCAATAATACGCCTACATTTAAACGTGCCAGCTGTGGGTGTTTAATCAATTTTTTGATGTCACTAAAACTGGCAAGCGTATCGCCTTTAGGGGCTTTATTTATTGCACTGGGAACGAGCATAGTGACTATAAAAATACCACACACAGCCAAAATAGCCGTTAGCCAAAATACGCCTGCAATGCCCCATGAAGCTGCCACTATCGGCCCTAATAACATCGCAAACGCAAAGCTCATGCCGATGCTCATGCCGATCACTGCCATCACTTTGGGGCGCTGTTCATCACGGCTTAAATCTGATGCAAACGCTAATAATGCGCTGGCGATAGCTCCCATGCCTTGTAACGCACGCCCTACCGTCACCATTTGAATAGACTCTGCCAAAGCGGCAATTACCGAACCTAAAGCAAACACCGCCAAACCACCGACTATGACTTTTTTACGACCTATTTTATCGGAAAGTCTCCCCATTGGGATTTGTAATACAGCCTGAGTTAAACCATACGCACCAATTGCAAAACCAATCCAGATAGGTGAAAAGCCTTCAAGCTCTTGACCATAAATAGCTAAAACAGGCATCAGCATAAACAAGCCGAGCATTCTAAATGCAAACACACTCGCTAACGATACGGCGGCGCGTTTTTCTCGTGAATTAAGTGAAGATGCGGTCATTATTTGCGTGATCTTACTGTGTTAAAAAATTAGGCAAGGATTCTATCACAAGCTTGGCAATAATTAATCGTCTATAACTAAGGATTTTTTCGATGATCAAGGATTAATATTGCAGCGTATTATGCGATACTGAACAAATAATTTTGGCAATAAACGAGATAGCATGGAAAACATTGAAGTCCGAGGCGCCCGCACGCACAATTTAAAAGACATCAGCCTAACCATCCCACGTGATAAACTAATTGTTATTACTGGCTTATCTGGTTCAGGTAAGTCATCACTTGCATTTGATACGCTGTATGCAGAAGGGCAACGCCGGTATGTTGAATCACTCTCTGCTTATGCAAGGCAGTTTTTGTCATTAATGGAAAAGCCCGATGTAGATCATATTGAAGGCCTTTCTCCTGCTATTTCCATAGAACAAAAATCAACCTCGCATAACCCACGTTCAACCGTGGGAACTATTACTGAAATCTACGATTATTTACGCTTGATGTTTGCACGCGTTGGCGAACCTCGCTGTCCGACTCATGATTTACCGCTCGCGGCGCAAACAATCAGCCAAATGGTCGATACCACACTGGCGCTGCCTGAAGGCACAAAGTTAATGCTCTTGGCGCCTGTTGTTAAAGACCGTAAAGGCGAACATGTAAAGCTATTAGAGCAGCTTGCAAGCCAAGGCTACATTCGCGCACGTATTGATGGCGAAGTGTGCGACCTATCTGATCCACCATCACTAGATCTACATAAAAAGCACACAATTGAAGTCGTGGTTGATCGCTTTAAAGTCAAAGACGGCCAGCAACAACGTCTCGCGGAATCATTCGAAACAGCACTTGAAATGTCAGGCGGCGTTGCCAACATTGCGTTTATGGACGATAGCAATGCTGAAGAAATGCTGTTTTCAGCAAATTTTGCCTGTCCAACCTGTGGCTATGCGATGACTGAGCTTGAACCGCGTTTATTTTCGTTCAACAATCCTGCTGGGGCTTGTCAAAGCTGTGATGGTTTAGGCGTAAGACAATACTTTGACCCTAATCGCGTGGTCCATAATCCTGAAATAAGCTTAGCTGGCGGTGCAATTAAAGGTTGGGATAAACGCAGCTTTTACTACTATCAAATGTTGCAAGCAGTTGCACAACATTACGACTTTGATTTAGATGTTCCTTATCAAGAGCTTGCAAAAGAACATAAGAAAATTATTCTAGATGGTTCGGGTGATACTAAAATTGCATTTAATTACCGTAATGACCGCGGTGATTTAATTACACGTAATCATGTATTTGAAGGCGTGTTAAATAATATGAACCGCCGCTACCGCGAAACTGAATCAAACTCTGTGCGTGAAGAGCTAGCTAAGTATCAAACTAGTCAAGCGTGTCCTAGTTGTAAAGGTTCGCGCCTTCGCCAAGAAGCACGCAATGTATTTATTGGTCAAACTAACTTGCCAACCATTACGCATATGAGTATTGGTGAGGCGATGAGCTTTTTTGAAGGTTTGCATTTAACTGGGCAAAAAGGCCAAATCGCCGAGAAGATACTAAAAGAAATTCGCGACCGGTTATCGTTCTTAATAAATGTAGGTCTAAATTACTTATCACTTGAGCGCAGCGCCGACACACTTTCAGGCGGTGAGGCACAACGTATTCGCTTAGCGAGTCAAATTGGTGCTGGGTTAGTGGGTGTTATGTATGTACTGGATGAACCTTCAATTGGTTTGCACCAACGTGATAACGACCGTTTATTGAAAACCTTAGTTCATTTACGTGATTTAGGTAACACCGTTATTGTTGTAGAACACGATGAAGACGCCATTCGTGCCGCTGATCATATTATTGATATTGGCCCAGGTGCTGGCGTACATGGCGGCCATGTTATTGCTCAAGGTACACGCGATGATATTTTAGCAAGCAAAGATTCGGTTACCGGTCAGTTTTTATCGGGCGTGCGTAAAATAGAAGTACCTAAAGAGCGCCATGCTACTAACGAGAAATGGTTAGAACTGTTTGGTGCTACTGGTAATAACTTAAAAAATGTTGATTTAAAAATACCTTTTGGCTTAATGACCTGTATTACCGGCGTATCTGGTTCGGGTAAATCTACACTCATTAACGATACCTTATTTAAACTCGCTCACACTGAGCTTAATGGTGCCACAACCGCAGAAGCGGCACCTTACAAATCAATTGCAGGCCTTGAGCACTTTGATAAAGTAATTGATATTGACCAAAGTCCTATTGGCCGCACACCGCGTTCAAACCCTGCCACTTATACTGGTATTTTCACTGGTATTCGTGAGCTATTTGCAGGTACTCAAGAAGCCCGTTCACGTGGTTACAAAGTAGGTCGCTTTAGTTTTAATGTTAAAGGTGGGCGTTGTGAGGCATGCCAAGGTGATGGCGTTATTAAAGTTGAAATGCACTTTTTACCCGACGTTTATGTACCGTGTGATGTGTGTAAGGGTAAACGTTATAATCGCGAAACCTTAGAAGTACAATATAAAGGCAAAAACATCAACCAAGTGCTCGACATGACCGTTGAAGATGCCCATGACTACTTTGATAAAATACCGGCTATTGCACGTAAACTTAAAACCCTGATGGATGTTGGACTTTCTTATATCCGTTTAGGCCAAGCCGCTACAACACTTTCTGGTGGTGAAGCACAGCGAATTAAGTTAGCACGTGAGCTTTCTAAGCGTGATACTGGTAAAACGCTATACATATTAGATGAGCCAACAACAGGCCTGCACTTTGCAGATATAGAGCAATTATTAGTAGTACTGCATCGTCTGCGCGATCATGGCAATACCATTGTAGTGATTGAGCACAATTTAGATGTAATCAAAACAGCCGACTGGATCGTTGATTTAGGCCCTGAAGGTGGTGCTGGCGGCGGTGAAATACTGATTGCAGGTACACCTGAAGAAGTGGCTGAATGCCAGCGCTCTCATACTGGGCACTACTTAAAACCGTTATTAAATAAATAACGGTAATACGCTTTAGATAAGGAAAGTCGGTGTTAAGGTATTTAAAATTGCAAAATGGCGTGCTAATAAGCAGTTTAAGCAACAGCAAAAAAGCTGGCAACCACACCAAGTTAAACTGCTTAGCCATATAAAAAGCATATGGTTTAACCTTAACACCGCGCAAAAACTTTATCTGCTTGCGTTTATAAACCTAGCCATTTTTAAGTTAACGTGGCTATGTGCCACTATTACTATTATTGCGCTGATCATAGAATTTTGGCCTAAGTTTAATCAGCTCTGGAATTCACCCGCCGGTAAAGCACTTATTTTGGTATTTATGCCAGTATTACTAATCAAGCCATTTGGATCTGATCGCATAAAGTTTATTAGCCAAAGCTACTCACCACTTCTAACTGCATTAACCCGCTTTTTTTAGCGACGGTAGTGTTTGTAAGTCTGATTGCATTTATTGATGAAAAACCGCCTGAAAAAGTATTAAACGATATAGTAAATAGCTTTGAAAATAGCCAATCGCTCGCAAATAACCCCCCGCTGAACAAGAGCAAGCCATAGAAAAGTTGAGTAAGCAAATAAAGAAAAAACTTCCCTCTTCAGACGATGACGGCGCTCAGACAAAAACATTTGGTATTCGCTTAGAAGGCGAAGATGAGAACACTCAAACGGTTAGGCAGTTTTTAGATACTAAAGGCTACTTTGAACATAGTAAGCGCTTAATTGCCATGTTTGCCTATAGTTATGAAGCTGACAGTTATTCACGCTGTAAGAAATCAACAGAGAGTAAGTCAATAGAACTAAATGATTACGAAATTATTGAAATAACGCCTGATCAAAGCATGCCTTACGGTTATAAATTTATAGTTAGAGCCTGTGAGTCTGCCGGTATTTCTGCTACAAAACATTAAAATACAAAAAATGCCGCTAAATTAGCGGCATTTTTGTATCTGCAAATAAACGAGCCTATGGGCGTGGAATAAACCCAACCGCATCATAAACTGCTTTTAATGTAGTTTCTGCACGCGCGCCGGCTTTTTCAGCCCCTGCTCTCATGATGTCATTAAGAAGTGTTTGATCTTCACGAATTTCTTTAAAACGTGTTTGAATTGGCTCAATCATGCTGACAACAGCTGCTGCGGTGTCTTTTTTCAAATGGCCATACATTTTGTCTTCGTATTCAGGGACTAACTCTTCAATTGAGCGCTTAGTTGCCACACTTAGTAGTGTAAGTAAATTAGATACTCCTGGCTTTTCTTTGCGATCAAAGTAAATACGCGCATGTTCGTCAGAATCGGTAACTGCTTTTTTAAGCTTTTTCTCAATCTTTTTCGGCTCGTCTAACATCATAATAAAGCCATTTGGATTTTCATCTGACTTAGACATTTTCTTCAGTGGATCTTGCAGGCTCATTACTCGCGCACCAAATTCTGGAATATACGGTTCTGGCAGCGTAAAAATATCGCCGTAAACATTATTAAAGCGGGTTGCAATATCACGCGTTAGTTCAAGGTGCTGTTTTTGATCTTCACCTACAGGTACTTTGTCTGCTTGGTACAGTAAAATATCAGCCGCTTGCAAAGCTGGATAAGCAAATAACCCCACATTAATATTATTAGCATGCGTTGCCGACTTATCTTTAAACTGGGTCATGCGATTAAGCTCACCCATTTGCGCATAACAGTTTAATACCCAGCCAAGTTGCGCATGCTCAGGTACCTGAGACTGTACAAATAACGCCGCTTTTTCTGGGTTAATACCGCATGCCGTATATAACGCAACGCCATCGAGTACACGAGCACGCAATAATTCAGGGTCTTGGCGTACGGTAATTGCATGCAAGTCTGCAAGCATAAAGTAGCTATCATATTCTTCCTGTAGCTTAACCCACTGGTTAATAGCGCCAACATAGTTGCCTATTGTCATACCACCGGTTGGCTGCATGCCACTTAATACTACTGGTTTGCTCATGATTTTCCTTTATTTTTACTTAATTAAATATGCTTAACGCTGTGTTAGTGTCGGTATTATAGCTAAGAAGTTATCGCATAGGTACTGCGGATTATAATCCGCTAACTGCTCTCCCTGGTGATACCCATAAGTAAGCGCTATCACGTCAATGTTAGCGGCTTGCGCTGCGAGTATGTCACTCTTTGAATCACCAATCATAATCGCTTTATCAGGCGTTATATTTAATGCATCGCAAGCAAATAATAGCGGCTCAGGTGACGGTTTTTTTGCCATGTCATCACCGCAAACAATCACTTCAAAATGACTGCGAATTGCGAGCTTATCTAAAAGCATTTCAGTAAAGCGGCGTGCTTTATTAGTAATAAGTGCTTTAGGCATACCACTGAGAGCAGCAAGACCAGTTTCAACATGCTGATATAACACACTGTATTCACCGACCTGCTCACTGTAATGTTGATAAAACAGGTTGGTAGCTCGTTCGCTTAAAGCCTCATCGAGATGCTCACTAATTTGCATATCGCCGCAAAGAGCTCGTTTAACTAATACCTCAATGCCATTACCTACCCAGCTTTCAACTAATCGCTGACTGACAATTGGAAACGCTAAATCGCTAAGTGTTAAATTTAAAGCCATATACAAGTCGTACACGCTATCAACTAGGGTGCCGTCTAAGTCAAAAAACGCTGCTTCATATTTCATTATTTAACACTTTCTAATTGCTGACGCATCTCATCAATCACCGTTTTATAATCAGGCTGATTAAAAATAGCTGAGCCTGCAACAAACATATCGGCTCCCGCTTCAGCCGCCGCGGCTATGTTATCTACTTTAATACCACCATCTACTTCTAAACGAATATCACGTCCAGATTCAACAATGCGTTGTTTTGCCTCTCGCAGTTTCTCGAGTGTTTGTGGAATAAAACTTTGCCCACCAAACCCAGGATTTACTGACATTAATAAGATCACATCTACTTTATCCATTACGTGATCGAGGTAGCTTAAACTTGTTGCAGGGTTGAACACTAAGCCTGCTTGACAACCTTTATCTTTTATCAATTGCAAAGTACGGTCAATATGCTCGCTCGCCTCTGGATGGAAGGTAATAATTGATGCACCCGCCTCGGCAAATTGTGGAATTAAGCTATCTACCGGTTTTACCATTAAATGCACATCAATCGGGGCTTTAATCCCGTAGTCGCGAAGTGCTTTACATACCATTGGGCCAATCGTTAAGTTAGGTACGTAATGGTTATCCATTACATCAAAATGAACGACATCAGCACCAGCGGCTAACACTTTGTCGACATCTTCGCCTAATCGTGCAAAGTCTGCAGATAATATTGAGGGCGCTATTAAGTATTTTTGTTCACAGTTGAGCATCGCTAATCCGTTAATGAATAATTTATGCCGTTAATGTAACTTAATTAGCGAAGTTACCCAAGTAGCACCTTTAAAAATAGCGCCAAATAAGTAATGTTAAAGCCTTATTGCGGCTATTCATGAAAAAGAATAACCTGCTGAGAATGTAGGCTTTATAATTAAAAACAGAGTCAGTTTTTAAGCGGGTGCCACTCAGTATTTAAAACACAATACAAATAAACAATAACAAAAATAAAGTGTATTATTTAAGCAGTTTTTGTTATGCTGCGCGAAGAACTAAATTATTAGGTTTATATTATGCGTGCTTTTAAAATTGGATTATTAATCACGTCGGTAAGTGTTATTATTGGAGCAATATCGTTTTACTCAAATACTGAGCAAGATTTAAGCTCTGCCAACATTTGTCTTCATAAAGAGCAAACCAACGCTATTAATAATAGCGCAACCCGTTGCATTCAAATTGAAGAGGATTCGTCTTGGGCCTCTTGGTTAACAGGTGATAGCCGTAGCGCTCAGTTTCATTACTTAGACTTGCTAGAGTTGTTAACGGGTACTGATGACAAACACAAACCCTCTTCAATCAAGCCATTATTTTAATTAAATGCAGCACTTTTTTAGCGCGTTACAAAGCGTACTGGCTGCATTTTTTGGTGTTCAATCTGAAGATAAGCGCAAAACAGACTTTAAGTACCACTCTCCAATTACGCTGATAGCTATTGCCGTAGTACTGTTTGTATTATTTGTACTGGCTATTTATGCAACCGTGACTTCGGTGCTAAATACATAGCCATTAGCTCATCCACTTTATTTCGTGAACCGCCCTTTGGACTAATCGTACGTTTAACCTGAATTTTATCCAGTGATGCTTGACTGTAAATTTTGCGTGTCCACACGGTATCGTGGTTTGAAATAAGGACTGGCGTGTTATTCTCAAATGCCGCTTGCTCAGCCAAGTTAGCTAAATTAGCCTGATCATCTAAGTTAAATCCGCCTTTAGCGTAAGAGGTAAACGATGCGGTTTTACTTAATGGCACATAGGGCGGATCGCAGTATATCACCGCATTTTTAGGGACCAGTTTAAATACATCATCGTAGCCTAAGCAGGTAAATGTTGCTTTTTGTGCTTTGCTGGCAAAAAAGTACATTTCTTTTTCAGGAAAATAAGGCTTTTTATATTTACCAAAAGGCACATTAAAAATGCCCTTTAAGTTATAGCGACATAATCCGTTATAACCATGGCGGTTCATATATAAAAATAAAATAGCTCGCTCATACACATCGCTGCTTTGGTTAAACTGCACACGATAATCGTAATACGCATCTGGATGGTTATTTAAATCAACAAATAGTTTTTTTGCATCGCTAATAAACTCATCCGGCGAACGTTTAAGCTCTTTATATAAATTGATTAAATCAGCATTTATATCGTTAAGTACGTAGTGTTTAAAATTACTATTTAAAAACACTGAGCCCGCACCAACAAAAGGTTCAACCAAGGTATCTGCATGTTTACTTGCTTGATTTAGTCGCGCGTTAATATCTTCAACGAGGCTGTATTTTCCGCCTGCCCATTTAAGGAAGGCTCTACTCTTTTGCTGCATTGGCTCTTTACTTCAATTCGGTGTTGCGCGATTTTACACTAAAGTCACTGAGTTTACTGATCAACTCGTGCAATTTCTTGTTTTATTTTGCTAATTTTTTTATAGAAAGGTTTATTTTTTCTTACTCCAGCGGGGAGTGCTTGCAGTGCTTGTTTTGCCTCATTTAAGTTAGCAAAACTGCCTGTTGTTACCACCCACCACATTTTACCATTTCGCTTAGTTTGGTATGTATTGGTAATACTTTCTAGCTTATGTTCAGCAATAAACTCATTGCTTACCTGCTGCTGAGTTACGGCTAATAGCTGAATAACAAAATTATCTTCAGGTTGTTCCAGGTACCAGTTACTAGGTATTTTTACCATTTGGCTTTGCTGCTTTACCACCTCAGGTACGCTAATGACTTCTTCAACCGGCGGCGGTGCTGGCTTTTCTTGTTCAGTTAAAGTCGATGGCTCAGTTAAACTTCCTACAATTGCTGGCACGTCATTGTGGGCACGCTCATCTGTAGTTGGCTCTTTAGTTATAGGCTGTGGTGAGGTAAACAGGGTTGGTGATTTAGCCGGTTGTTGTTTATTTTGAATAGCTTGCTCGGTTGTAATAGCGGTTGTGAGGACTTGCTCATCGCTTTGACTATTAGCATTTTTCCACCATTGGGTCATATCAGCTTTGTATACAACGCCAATAATCAATAACATAATTATGAGTAATAGTGTGAGCAACTGTAAGCGCCAAGATACTTTGTCTTTTACTATAATATCAGCAACTTGTTCGCTAGGCTGCCAGGCTAATAAAAGACTTGGGTTACCTTGGGCTTCAACTAAAAAGGTTTTAAATACAGGGTCTTCATCATAAGGTAGCGCCGTGAAGTACCATCCCATTAGCTGCTTACTTTCAACCAAGTTTAATGGCTCTAAATGAATATTAACTGCCTCTTTAAACGGCAATTTAGACTGCGATGCAATCATAATGTAAAGCACATTGGGCGCACTTTTTGATAACAGCTCGAGCTCTGCAATTAGCTCATCAGATAAGTGCCTGCCGCCATCGATAACCCATAAACACGCGCCGCATTGTTGTTGCTTCGCTAATTGATAATAATTTTGTGATAAGCTCAGGTTGTGATCAATTAAAGGGCCATTAAAGCTTTGCTCTAATAATTGAGTCATCAATTGCACATCAGTCATCTGAGCGCCAACTTGCACAAACGCTTTATTAAAATCGTTATATTTATCAGTGATGAAGGTTTCAAGCAAATAGCTTTTACCTAAACCAGAAGTGCCCAACAAAACAATTAGGTTTTGACCATATTCAAATTGCAATGCGATTCTATCCACCAAAGCCGCACGGCTCGGTAAAATTTGTGACTGCATTTATTGCTCGATCAATGCTCTGACTTGCTCATCAGACACATCATCAACTAATGCACATTGACCAAATTCGGTGGGTAAAATAAATCTGATAGTCCCTTTTTTATTCTTTTTATCTTTTCGCATATGCAGTAAAAAGTGCTCACTGGTCATATCGCTAGGTATCTCGATTGGTAAGCTATATTGCGCTATTAATGTAGCAATACGCTCTACATCTTCTCGTGTTAAATCTTGGCGAGTATAAGCAAGCTTTGCAGCAAGCACCATACCTGTCGCGACCGCTTCTCCATGTAACCAAACACCGTAACCCATTTGCGCTTCAATAGCATGCGCAAACGTGTGCCCTAAATTTAACAACGCACGAAGGCCCTGCTCTTTTTCATCTTGTGCAACAATAAGCGCTTTAATTTCACAGCATCTGAAGATGATGTGCTGTAAACACGCCTCGTCTAATTGTTGTAATTTAGCGATGTTATGCTCTAGATAAGCAAACAGTTCAGTATCGTAAATCAAGCCATACTTAATAACTTCAGCCATGCCTGCAGCAAACTCGCGTGTTGGTAAGGTATGCAACGAACGTGTGTCAATAAATACAGCTTGGGGTTGATAAAAAGCCCCAATCATATTTTTACCTAGCGGGTGATTAACCGCTGTTTTACCGCCAACTGAAGAATCAACTTGAGATAATAAAGTGGTTGGTATTTGGATAAATGGGACGCCACGCTGATAACAAGCGGCAACAAATCCAGTTAAATCACCTACAACGCCACCACCTAATGCAATTAAGCAGGTGTCACGGCCGCAATTATTCTCAAGTAGGAATGCCGATATTTTTTCAAACCAAGTGAGTGATTTATATTGCTCACCATCTGGAATAATAAAATGCAGTGGGTTTAGCTGTGCTAATGAATCAAGCAACTGTTGAAGGTACAGCGGTGCAATCGTTTCATTAGTAATGATGATAGGCCGACAATCACCAATGTGATGGATTAGACGGCCTGTATCTTGAAGTGCAGATTGACCAATATAAATAGGATAACTTCGCTCGTCTAAATTAACAGTTAATTCAAGCATGCTGGGTTAGTCCTTTTTAATACTGGCTTTTAAAAATCCAATTTCTCGATGATTTGGTTAGCAACAACTTTCGCGCTCTGCTCATCAGTGCGTACAACAAAATCAGCTACTTCTTTATATAATGGTTCACGCTCTTCTGCTAAGCGCTCAAGTACATCACGAGGTGCTTCTTCTGTTTGCAGTAATGGGCGACGCTTGTCGCGTTGCGTACGTGCAACTTGCTTTTCAATCGGTGTCTCTAAGTATACAACAATACCGCGAGCCGAAAGCTTGTTTCGAACTTCTTTACTCATTACAGAACCACCACCGGTTGCAAGTACAATACCTTGCATTTCGGTTAAGTCACCAATAACAGATTCTTCACGAAGTCTAAAGCCTTCTTCACCTTCAAGATCGAATACCCAGGCAATATCTGCGCCCGTGCGACGTTCGATTTCTTGATCAGAATCAACAAATTCAAGGTGTAATTGGTCAGCGATGTGACGACCAATCGTGCTTTTGCCAGCCCCCATGGGGCCAACTAGAAATATATTACGTTTCTCAGCCATATCTTTTAGTACAAACGAACTCTAAAATTTGAAATAAAACCCCGCCTAACGACCTGGCCCCAAAATTAAGAAAGGGATTATCTCAGTAATCGGTCGGGTATTTCAAGTCAATTAGGATAAAAAGCCATATAACGAGCAATTAAACTAAATAATTACCCACTGGTTAACAAAAAAGCACCTTATTATAGGCAAGTTTATCTTCTAGGGTTAAAATTTATGCAATTAAGGTTACTACATTGTTGCTTCATGAAAGCTTTTGCATGGTAACTTTACAAGAGCCTGAATTACAAACAACATAAACGCAGCCTTAAATACATCCGCAGTACAGTACATGATCAAAATTATATACTGTCTTATTGTACATTTATAGGGAGTGTTCACACCACGATAACTAAATTACATACCCATACTATCTAGGCTGGTATTCAACCTAGATAGCTTAAATATTTAGTCTATTTGGATTTTAGGTGTAACAAAAATCAGCAGTTCGCGCTTTTCATTGAACTCGCTTGTGCTTTTAAATAGTCTTCCTACATAAGGAAGGTCGCCCAATAAAGGTACTTTTTTGGTCGAATTAATAATTTGCTGTTGGAAAATACCACCCAACACTACCGTTTGTCCATTCTCAACGAGTACTTGAGTCTCAATTTGTTGCGTATCGATGGCAACCGCTGGGCCTGTACCTGTTTGAACCGTATCCCCTCGGGTATCTTGAGTAATGATTAAATTTAAAATAACTTTGTTATCGGGTGTGATATGAGGTGTCACTTCTAGGCTTAGTACCGCCTTTTTAAAACTTACGGTTGTTGCACCACTTGAAGCTGACTCCACATACGGGATCTCAGTACCTTGTTCAATACGCGCTTTTTGCTGATTAGCAGCAGTAATGCGTGGGCTTGCAATGATTTCACCTTTGTTTTCTTCTTCAAGGGCGGTTAATTCTAAATCAATTAATGTTCCGTTAGCCAATTTAGCAATGTGCATACCTATACTTGCCGATGGATTCGCCACTGGTAAATTAACGTTAAGTCGATCAGAAAGACTAGGAATATTACCATTAGAAATCGTTTCAGCTCCTTCTAATGTGCCAGAAACACCGTCTGAGCCTTGCTGATCACTAAACCCCCAACGAACCCCCAAGTCTTCGGTTACGTTGTCACGTACGGTTACCATACGCGCTTCAATAACTACTTGTTTAACTGGTATATCTAAAGTTTCGACCATACGACGAACACTTTCAATACTTTTTGCAGTGTCTTTCATTAATAACGTATTGGTACGTTGATCAACAGACACGCTCCCTCTGGCTGTAATAATACTATTGGTATCTGTTTTTAATAAGTCGGCAAAGTCTTCTGCTTTTGCATAATTTAAGCGGATGTATTCACTGTAAAGTGGCTCTAAATCCTCAACTTGCTGTTTAGCTTTTAACTCTTTTGCTTCACGGGCAGCCAGCTCTTCAGATGGTGCAACCATTAAAATAGAACCGTCCATGCGTTTGTCTAAGCCTTTTATTCTAAGCACGACATCTAACGCCTGATCCCACGGAACCCCATCAAGGCGAAGAGTAATATTGCCTGTCACTGAGTCGCTTGTTACCAAGTTAAAATCATTGTAACCGGCAATAATCTGTAATACAGCACGAACAGAGATATCTTGAAAATTAAGCGTCATAGGACGACCCAAGTACTCTTTACCACCATCTAAGTAGGCATTTTGCGTTTCATCTTTCTCAACCGTTAAGGTAAAAATATTCTCAATTTGCTGATAGGTATAGGCAAATGCAGTGTTTGGTTCAATCACTAAACGTGTAAGGTTATCTTCTTTAAACGTTTCAATACTGCTCACCACAGTACCAAAATCAAGTACATCTAATTCATACAATAAATCATCTAAAATATCGGTATGATGAAACTCGGCAATGATTTTTCCACCGCTTTCATGCACCTCTACAGCTGCCTGAGTATCTTGTAGATAAACAAGTACTTTCGCTTCACCTTTTTCTCCACGTCGAAAATCAATTGCTTGAATACCGTTAATATAATTAGACGTGTAAGCAGGCTCATCTTCGCTGGTTGTTAAAATTTGCTCTGTAAGTGGGTTATCTGAAATTCTAATAGAAACTAAATTATTGTTTACTTCAGTCTCATAAATTTTTAATCGGTCCAAGTTAATGGTCACTTTTAAACCCGCACTGGTCATCATACTCGTGATGTTACTGATACCAGCTTGGTTGATAGCGATATTCGTCAACCCTTCATCTAATTCTACCCCATCAAATAGTAGCTCTATTCTTGCAGGGCTATTAAAAACTTGTACTGCTGGTTGCTGCTGCAACTCTTCATCAAAAACTAGCTGTAATTCGGTTTCACCTTTAAGCAATGGATTATATCGAACGTCATAGAGTAAAGGGGCTGCACTTACGGCTTTTGTCATTAGTAGTAAAAAAACAAACAATAAAGCAGATAAAATACGATGATGCGAACACTCACCTTTATGCATATAGGGTATACCTTTTTTCTTATTAATTTGCGCCATTGGTTGCCGCCTCTAACATTTCTAATTTGGTCAAACGTTCTTTCCAACAACCTGACCCATCAGGGATTAATTCTACTAATTCAATATAGTCACTATTAACACTGCTTACTTTTCCGTCATAGGTGCCTAAGTAGCTTCCTATTGTTACTCGGTGCAAGGTGTCATCAGCAGCTGTAATGAGCGCCCATGTTTTGCCGTTCGATCCTATTGTGCCCCTCATTGCTAAATTATCTAATGGGTACTTCTCCAGTGGCTGACGAACACGCTCTGGGTCTGGGTGAAGACAGTTTTTAACTTGTGTTAGCTTGTTTTGAATAATTTCTGGTTCTGGTGCTACAAAAGGGCTACGTAAGTCTTTGGCGTTATACTCAAAGTGCTCAAACTTAACTAGCTCAGGTATTTTTTCAATACGTGCCGTGGTATTTGCTTTAACCTGATCAATAAATTCTTTTTGCTCCGATGTATCCTCGTTACAGCCACTGAGCAGCAACATCGCGGTGGTTAAAAAGAGAAGCTGCTTCATCATCTCACCCCCTCTTCATAACGGTAAGTTTTTGCTACTACACTGAATGTTAGCTGCTTTTCGCCAGATGATAAAATAGAAAAGTCATGTAAACTGACAATTCTTGGTAGTTGAGCCACTTTCCCTACAAATTCGCCAAACTCATGATAAGTACCTACCACCTCAATTTTAATTGGCAACTCGGTATAAAACTCTTTTTCAACTTCTGGCAACCAACCAATTTTTAAAAATGTTAACCCGCTGGTTGTACCCACATAAGAAAGGTCGTCCAATAATCCTGGCGTCTCATTTGAAGTAGGTAGGCGTTTTAATAATTGAGAGAATTTATCTTCCATCTCAACCATTTGCTCACGATAAATATCAAGCTTACTGGCAACTGCATATTTAGTTCGGTAGGTTGTGCGTAACTCAATTTCCTTAGCAACGGCATTGTGGTAACTGTCTATTTCATCCGACACTAATAAACTGTAGCTAAAAAACAACACCAAACAAGCTACAAAAGTTACGCATATTGCTTTTACAATAACGGGCCACTCACCGATGTTATCGAGCTCGATTTCATTCCAATCGATTTCTGTAAACGATTTAAAATCAAGGTTCATTGCGTACCTCACCTATTTTGCCAAATGGTTTTACGTAAAACTCCATATTAAAATCGCTGAGTAAACGTGAAGATTGATCGCCGGCAACAATACCTTGCATAGTCGGGCGCTCTAATAAGTAAGAGCTTTGTACCTGTCTGAGCATAGTAGATAAACGATTATTAGACTCACTTTTGCCTAACACTTGAATTTGATTACCTTTGCGCTCCAGCTTGGTTAAATAAACCCCTGCAGGCACTATTTTTGCCACTTCATCCATTATTTGGGTGCCTAAATTACGGCTACTTTGTAACTCTTCAATTAAACGCATACGTTGTTGTAAGTTTTCTTTTTTCTTGTCTAAATCACGTATGTCGCGAATTTTATTGTCGAGCGTTGTAATTTCTGAACTAAGATAATTATTTTTTAACGTTTGCCCTTCTTTTAGAGCACCATAAAACACACTCAGCATATACATACCAGCAAAACAGACGATAACCACAGCCATAAGAAGTGTTATAAATTTCTTTTTAGACTGCTCACGCTGTAGCTCACGCCAAGGTAATAAATTTATATGTGGCATGATGAAAAGCTCCTCAACGCCAGGCCAGTCGCAATTGCAAATTGAGTGCGGTGGCGCTGTATTATATTACGATCAACTCTAGGGGATATTTCCATCTTATCAAATGGTTCAACAACAACCGTGTGTATTCCTAATTCTTCAATCAGCAATCTATCAATGCCTTTAATCATCGCTGAGCCGCCCGTCAATACAATATAGTCCAATTGTTCTTTACCTGTGGTAGTTAAAAACATTTGAACAGCACGACGAACCTGCTGGAGTAACGATGTTTGAAAAGGAGCTAACACTTCAAATGTATAGTTTGGAGGTAAATCACCGGTTGTTTTGCCAATTTCAGCTTCATCAAAGCCTTTGTTGTAGTAAGCAACGATACTATTTGTGTAATGGTCGCCACCAAACACTTGGTCACGGGTATAAATTGTCTCACCAGATTGCACTACACTCACCAAGGTGAGTACAGCACCAATATCAACCACTGCAACCGTTTTGTCATATGCATCTGATGGTAACTGTTGGTAGTAAACATCCATAGCGCGACTTAGCGCATAGCTTTCAACGTCCACTACTTTTGCGGTTAAATTCGCAGCACTTAACGCACCGACTCTGGCTTCAACGCTTTCGGTTCTAGCGGCAGAGAGCAGTACATTTATTTTGCTCGGGTCAGCACTATTTATAGAGAGCTTTTCAAAATCAAGACTCACTTCATCTAGTGGGTAAGGAATTAAGCTGTCGGCTTCAATTTCAATCTGCGACTCTAATTCAGCGTCGCTTAAGGAAACATCCATAAAAATAACTTTGGTAATCACGGTTTGCCCAGAGACGGCAACAGACGCGAATTTTAGCGACTTTGGTAGCTTTCGTTTTAACTTGATTATCACATTACCAATTGCTTCAATATCTTGAATATTACGCTCGCTCATGGCGCCTTTTGGCATAGGTTCAATTGCAAGTGCTTCTAGTCGAAGCCCAGTTTCTGTTTCACTTAAAAGTACGGCCTTGATAGAGTGCGATCCAATATCAATACCTACCATCATTGGTGATGGTTTTTTTATTAGTTGACTTAGCATGTTTGCAACTTTGCCTTTGCTTTAATAATAAACAAGTTATAATTTATATCTTAAAAAATATTATTCAATTTTTAATCAATATATACTAGCAGTCTCAACCAGTAATTGGGAGTCCGTTTAGGGAAATATCAGTGATTTTATTAAAAAGAACTTTACAATTTTTGATCCTTTGTGCATTACTTGCACTAATTACATTGCTCAGCCTTTATTACTACGTTAAATCCGATATTCCCAGCGTGCAAGTTTTAAAAAACGTGCAATTACAAACGCCTATGCAAGTATTTACTAAAGATGGGCTTTTAATCAACCAATTTGGTGAAAAAAGACGGATCCCTGTAACTATAGATCAAATTCCCCAGCCTTTATTGCAGGCTTTTTTGGCAACTGAAGATAACCGCTTTTACGATCATATCGGTATTGATCCAATTGGTATTGTGCGCTCAGCACTAGTACTTATTTCTACTGGTGAGAAAAAGCAAGGTGCCAGTACTATTACCATGCAATTAGCTCGTAACTTCTTTTTAACACGAGAAAAAGCCTACATTCGTAAAGTAAAAGAAATATTTATTGCCATTCATATCGAAAACCTCCTCTCAAAAGATGAAATATTTGAGCTTTACCTAAATAAAATCGAATTAGGAAATCGTGCCTTTGGTATTGGTGCTGCGGCTCAAGTTTATTATGGTAAAGAACTAAAAGAGTTAACTCTTGCGCAAATGGCAATGATTGCTGGTTTACCAAAAGCTCCTTCAGCACTTAATCCTATTCGTAATCCAGAACGTGCTAAAGCAAGAAGAAATGTGGTGTTAGGAAGAATGCTTGAAGAGAAGTATATTTCAAGAGCGCAGTATAATGAAGCCACTAACCAACCAATTACCGCGTATTTTCATGGAGCTGAAATTGACTTATATGCGCCGTACATTTCAGAAATGGTACGAGCAGAAATGGTGTCACGCTACGGTATAGATAAAGCCTATAACTCAGGGTTTAAAGTGTACACCTCTGTTGAATCAGATGTTCAAAAAGCAGCACAAACAGCTCTAGTTAATAACCTACATGCCTACGATATGCGCCATGGTTTTAGGGGCCCTGAAGCCATATTGTGGGATCCGCAAACAGAGCCGCCATTGACGCAGTCGAAATTATTAAATACTTTAAAAGCTGTTAATGAATTTGGCCCTTTAAAAACGGCTGCGGTGTTAAGCGTGAGCGATAAAAGCGCTGAAGTTATACTTAAAAGCGGCGAGCGCACAACCCTTACTTGGGATAACCTAAAATGGGCACGTAAGTTTATTACACGCTATCGCCAAAGCTTTGCGCCTGAAACAGCAAGCGATATATTAACCCCAGGCATGCAAATATGGCTGCGTAAAAATGACGATAATAGCTATATTTTAAGTCAAATACCTGAAGCGGCGAGCGCCATTGTTTCTTTAGACCCACAAGACGGGCGCATAAAAGCCATTGTTGGTGGATATAGTTTTGAACAAAGCCAATACAACCGAGCTGTACAAGCTAAACGCCAAGTAGGCTCAAATATTAAGCCGTTTATATATTCAGCTGCGCTTGAAAAAGGCTACACACTAGCGTCAATTTTAAATGATGCCCCTATAAATCAATGGGATAAGAGCCAAGGCGTTGCATGGCGACCAAAAAACAGCCCAGCTATTTATAATGGTCCAATTCGCATTCGTCGTGCTTTAGCCCAATCTAAGAATGTAATTTCCGTACGCTTATTAAGGGGCGTTGGACTGCAAAGAACAGCCGATCATTTATTAAAATTTGGTTTTGACGATAAAGATATAAATCGTAGTGAGTCACTGGCATTAGGCAGTGCATCCATTACGCCGCTTGAATTAGCTCGTGGGATGAGTGCTTTTGCTAATGGCGGTCACCTAATTGAGCCGTACTTTATTTCACAAATCCAAGATGCAATGGGTAATACGTTATTTAAAACCAATCCCACCATTATTTGTGATGATGAAACGACAACACCTAGCTCGCTAATGCTAGGTGAGCAAGTAGCACCAAATTGTGCGCCGCAGATCATCTCTAAACAAAATGCATTTTTAATTGCCAGCGCAATGAATAGTGCTATTTGGGGTGGCGGTAGCTGGTCACATAAAACCGGTTGGAGTGGAACAGGCTGGCGTGCACAAGCGCTAAAACGTCGCGATCTTTCTGGTAAAACAGGCACGACTAATGATTCTGTAGATACTTGGTTTAGTGGCTTTAACCGCGATGTGATGACATCAGTTTGGGTTGGCTTTGATAACCCAGGTAATACACTGGGACGCTCAACCTACAATAACAACTTAGGAAGTGGTCAAATATCAGGTGCTGAGTCAGGCGCAAAAACAGCTCAGCCTGCATGGGTTGATTTTATGCGCGCTGCACTGGATGGTAAACCTGCTGCGCCAATCGAACCACCTGAAGGCTTAGTTTCTATTCGTATTGATTTAGAAACCGGGTTATTAAGTCATAAAAACGATTACACCAGCCGTTTTGAATACTTTGAAAAAGGCACCGCTCCTACCAAGTATGTGTTATCACAACCAAATGATATATTTGAAGAAAACACTAAAACTGAAGAAGAGCTATTTTAAATATAGTGAACAATGAAAAGGCCGCTAATTAGCGGCCTTTTTGATGGTCTAACTAATATTTTGTACCAGCCAGTATAAGTCAGAGTGAACGCCAGCAGCAGTCACTTCTTTACCCGCACCGGGGCCTTGTATCACTAATGCGTTTTGGTTATACCACTGGGTATTAATCACAAAAATATTATCGCCAGGGGTCAAATTCGCAACCGCTTCGCTTTTTGGTACATAGGCAATCCCTACCTTAGCGTTTAGCGTGTTGTTTTCAAACTCTAATAACCCGGTGTAGCACAGTGCAGCATTTTGTTGCTGAGCCGCTTGCGCATGCTGCTCAATAAACGCATCTAAACGAGCCTTGTTATCAATAAAGTCATTCCAGCTGCCAGCACTTAATTCATCGGGCATCAATGCGGATAAAGAAATGTCATCAAGTTCCAATTCAATACCTAATTCACGCGCTAAAATAAGCAACTTACGTTGCATATCTCGTCCAGATAAGTCTTCTCGAGGATCAGGCTCTGTGAACCCCAAAGCTTGCGCTTCTAGAACTAAATCTGAAAACGCTTTATTGCCATCATACATACTGCATAACCATGACAGCGTGCCTGAAAACACGCCTTCTATTCGCGTTATTTTATCGCCACTATTTTGTAAATCAGCCAAGGCAAAATTAATCGGTAGTCCGGCCCCTACACTTGCATTATAACGCCAATGTAAGCCACGTTGAGCAAGGCTTTCACGTAGTGTTTGATACCACGAAAGCGATGCGGTTCCCGCGTATTTATTAGCACTAATTAGATGGCAGTTTAATTCAACTAACTTACTATAAAGCTGACTAAAATATTCACTTGCGGTCATGTCGATCACTATTTTATGTTCATACTCAAGAGTATCTATGTATGACAATAAATCGGCTTGTTTATAGGAGCTTGCATGGTTTTCCCATTGAAGTTGCCAGCTTTCACAGTCTAACCCATTAGCATTCACCAGCATCTGCTCTGAGCGTAAAAGCGCTACTAACTTGACGTTAAAATCAGTTGATAAGCGTGCTAGTTGAGCAGGTAATTGGCGCATAAACTCAGCACCTACATTACCAAGTCCTGCAATAATTATAGCTATTTCTTGTGCTTTATTAATGAGCTTGTCATGCAACAGGCTCAGCACATCACTTTCAAGTACTTGATCGGTTAATAGTAACGTATATCCCTCACCGTAATGGGTAAACCGAGGCTGGATAGATTGTGTTTGTAATAAGGCTTCACTTTGCTTACCAAGCGGCGCTACCTCTTGATCAGGTGCAATAATCGCCACCCCATTTAAGTTTGACTCACTAATATTGGCGCGGCCAGCAAAATAATTAGCCACCTGATGTGTCGCTGACGCAGGGACTAGTAAGTAGATTTCGCCTTCGTGTTCAAAGTGATGCAAACTATGCTGAATAAGTTGGCTAACATGTGCTACTTCGCCTTCACTCAGATCATCAACAATGAGTAAATCCACATTATTTACTGTGGTTAAAAAGCGTTTTTGTTTACTCATTCCTAGTTTAACTATTTCGGTATGACTGCCTTGAGGATCGTAACTACTGCGAACAACTAATTCTATATCGGTATCTTTTAATGGCGATAATGTTTTAGCGTGTAATACTGGATTACCTAACCTCGCTAATAAATTAGCTTGATCACGGCACACTCGCGCATACTTAACCGCATTAGCAACCTTACGCGGATCAGTACTAAAAACACCTTGAGTGTCAGTCCAAATAGAGACTTTTTTAGCATTGCAATACCGCGCTAATAAAGTGGCACTGTAATCACTGCCATTTCGCCCTAAGGTCACTGTTTCACCATGTAAATCAGCCGCAATAAACCCCGTAACTACATTAATTTTACTCGTCTGTATGGCTTTTAAGCACTGCTGCTGATTATTAGCATGCTGCAGCTGTCCGGCATCTAACGTAAATAACTGCCTAGCGTCATGGGCACAAGCGCTAACGTTAAGCTGTTCTAAGTAAGCGCTTAGTAACCTTGCAGACCACAATTCACCATGTGCTAATAACGCAGCTTCAGCTAATGTCCCTTGCTTAGCCTGCTTGGTAATAATACTGAGCTCAGTTTCAAGTAAATCAAGCGCATGGTGCTTAGCGTTAGCTATTAATAATTGCTCAATTAGAGCTATTTGATGGTTGCTCAATAGCAATACAATATCAGCAATAGCTTGAGTGTCTTGCTGTTGATAGCTTTGCCACAGTTTAACTAAGGTATCGGTGGTTTTACCGGCAGCCGATACCACCACACAATCCCCAGCGTGAGCGTGAGTTAAAATAATATTTGCGACACTTTTAAAGCGATCCGCTGAGCTTAAACTCGAACCACCAAATTTATGAACCTGATTTACCATATTAATACCGACTCGCATTTATGTTTTGTATTTTGAAGAATGGTATGCACTACCATAACGCCGGATGCGCCGCGTTTAACTTTGCTGAACCAAATGATTCACTAGCACCACTTTTTGCCGATAGGCCGGGATCGGCGTGCCCTGGGCGCACCAAATTAAATACCCTGTCTAAGTCAGCGAGTAAATCATTTACATCTTCAATACCCACCGAGATACGAATAAGCGTGTCGCCTACTCCGGCTTCTGCACGCGCGGTTGCGTCCATGCCGGCGTGGGTCATAGTCGCAGGGTGACAAATCAAACTTTCTACTCCACCTAATGATTCCGCTAAGCTAAATTCATTTAAGCGCGTTAAAAACGCTGCAGCATCGTTTATATCGCCTTTTATATCAAAACTAACCATAGCACCAAAGCCAAGCTGCTGCGCCTTAGCTAGCGCATGTTGAGGGTGTGATTCAAGACCTGGGTAGTAAACTTGGGCAACAAACTGGGAGCGTTCTAAATACTGTGCAATGGCGAGTGCATTTTCTTGGTGTTGCCTTAAACGCACGTTTAAAGTACGTAAGCCTCTGAGAGTTAAATAGCTATCAAATGGCGCGCCGGTGATGCCAATGTTATTTGCCCACCACGCTAACTCTTCACCTAACTCAGCAGTCGCTGCGATAACCGCGCCACCAACAACGTCTGAATGGCCATTGATATATTTTGTGGTTGAGTGCACCACAATATCAGCGCCAAACTTAATCGGGTTTTGTAATGCTGGCGATAAAAACGTGTTGTCGGCGGCAACCAGTGCACCACACTGTTTAGCTGTATCAGTTACTGCTTTAATATCTGTTAAGCGTAAAATAGGATTGCTAGGTGTTTCAATCCAAATCAGCTTAGGTTTAATAGCAAAGATGCGTGTCAAACTGTCGCTTTTGGTAAAATCGACCACTTCTAGTTTTAATAAGCCGCGCTTTTCTAGCGAAGTAAATAAGCGATAGCTGCCCCCATAACAGTCATGAGGGATCACTAACGTATCGTCACTATTAAGTAATTGTGTTGTTAGGTGAACGGCTGCCATGCCTGTTGCGGTAATAATGCCTTTAGCGCCACCTTCAAGCTCCGTGAGCGCCTCAGCCAAAATGTCACGATTAGGGTTACCACTGCGGCCATAATCATATTGGCGCTTTGTATCAAAGTCAGCAAATGAGTAAGTTGTTGATAAATAAAGCGGTGGAACAACCGCACCATGCTGTTTGTCGGCTTCTATTCCACTACGAACAGCAATTGTTGCCTTATTTTTTTCACTCATTTTCGCTACCTTTACTGGTTTGGATGTTTAGACGTCTAAAAGGTAGCGCATGCAATTTAAGATGTCAAAACATTTAAATGTCTAGATAGCTAAATAACTAGTATTTGACTATCTTTTTTAAACCGATAGAATTTCACGCATATTTACACGCTTTGATGCTGTGTGAGCAATTTATAATCTGAGGCAACGATACATCTTATGGCTAAATGGAATGGTGAATATATTCACCCATACGCAGAACACGGGAAAAAATCCGAACAAGTAAAGAAGATCACCGTTTCGATCCCGCTAAATGTATTAAAAGTATTAACTGATGAACGTACTCGTCGTCAAATAAACAACTTACGTCATGCAACAAATAGCGAGCTTTTATGCGAAGCGTTTTTGCATGCGTTTACCGGGCAACCGCTGCCTAATGATGATGATTTGCGTAAAGATAACGCAGAAAAAGTACCTGAAGAAGTGAAGAAAATAATGCAAGAAATGGGACTAGAAGTGCCTATTTTAAATGAAGACTAGAAGGGTCTTTATACAAAAAAACCTCAGCAAATGCTGAGGTTTTTTTTGCGCTAATTTACACGTAACAATTACGCCATGTAGTTTTCTGGCATATCAATTTGTGCAACACCAGAGTCTACCGCCGCCTGCGCAACCGCTTTAGCTATACGTGGTAACAAACGTGGATCCATTGGTTTTGGTATAATATATTTAGCACCAAACTCTAATTTGTCGATGCCTGCGGCAGTAAGCACTTCAGTCGGCACGGGCTCTTTAGCAATACTGCGAATTGCTTCCACAGCAGCAATTTTCATCTCGTCGTTTATTTCACTGGCACGTACATCTAACGCACCACGGAAAATAAACGGAAAACACAATACGTTATTAACTTGATTCGGATAATCAGAGCGACCTGTAGCCATAATTAAATCGTTACGTGCAGCGTGTGCTAATTGCGGATCGATTTCAGGATCGGGGTTTGAACAAGCAAATACCACGGGTCTATCAGCCATTAATTTTAAATCTTCAGGGGCTAATAAATTAGGGCCCGATACACCCACAAACACATCGGCATCTTCAATTACATCTTGTAAAGTACGTTTATCGGTATTGTTTGCAAATAATTGCTTATATTCATTCAAGTCATCACGACGCGTATGAATAACTCCTTTGCGATCTAACATATAAATATGTTCACGCAACGCGCCACACTTAATTAAAAGCTCCATACAGGCAACAGCTGCAGCGCCGGCACCTAAACATACAATAATTGCATCTTCAATTGCTTTGCCCTGTACTTCCAGCGCGTTTAGCATACCCGCAGCCGTTACAATAGCCGTACCATGCTGATCATCATGAAAAACAGGAATGCTACAACGCTCTATAAGCGCTTTTTCTATTTCAAAACACTCTGGCGCTTTAATATCTTCTAAATTAATTCCACCAAAGGTGTCGGCAATATTAGCCACCGTGTTAATAAAGTCTTCGGTAGTACGATGCTTAACTTCAATATCTATAGAGTCTAACCCTGCAAAACGCTTAAATAGTAGCGCTTTACCTTCCATAACGGGTTTTGAAGCGAGTGGACCTAAATTACCTAAGCCTAAAATTGCGGTGCCGTTAGTAATAACCGCAACCATATTTCCTTTACCAGTATATTTGTAGGCATTTGCTGGATCAGCGGCAATTTCACGAACAGGTTCTGCGACACCAGGGCTGTATGCGAGCGCGAGGTCTTTAACCGTCTCAGCGGGCTTGGTCAGCTCAATACTGATTTTACCTGGAACGGGATGGGCATGGTAATGTAGTGCTTGTTCACGAAAATCTGACATAACGCGATTATATCCTGCAATTTAAGTTAAAGTGAGAGGTAGTTTTAATCTACGATACCTTTATTATTTTTAAATTCCAAGCAATATCAGGTCTATCCTGTTATATGCTAGAACTGTTAATTTTAAGTGATTTATCAGCAACTTCCCTAGATTATCCTGACATTTTTAAAATATAAATTCGTCATAAAAATGAAAAACACAGGTACTTTTTGCCCTTGTTCTATTTTTATAAAGCGTATTTTTTAGTCTTAAATTAAAATAGTGAAATACCGAATTTTATTTAACTTTAAACACAAATAACCTCACGTTACCTGCATTTGAGTACCATCTTTAAAGTTTAACAAATAAAAATATAGAGAATATTGGCTGTTTTGTCTGCAAATGTTTATGCATACTCAGAATAAGAACAGGAAATAGTTATGCAAAAAAAATAAATACAAAATTGCTAAGAAAGCAGATAGGAAAGTAAATTTTGGCCACAAAAAAAGCACCCTAAGGTGCTTTTTTTACATAGAAACAAAAAATTATTTTTTGCTGCTAAGTGCACCGAAGCGCTTGTTGAAGCGATCAACACGGCCGCCAGTGTCTAAAATCTTTTGCTTACCAGTGTAAAACGGGTGACACGCAGAACATACGTCTAAGTGAATGTCTTTACACAGAGTAGAACGAGTTTCGAATTTGTTTCCGCATGAACAAGTTGCAGAAATTACTTCGTACTTAGGGTGAATACCTTCTTTCATAGGAACCTCTAGTTAAGGCCGCATCGCTCTCCAAACCCGAAGTCTGGCACCATACGTCGTTAAAACAAATTTATTGGTCGCGAATTTTATCCAACAACCCGCACGCACACAAGCTTTAATTACCCTTTTTGCTAAAAACTCGGCAAACACCTATTCATTACTGATTTGTCGGTAGGCTTTTAATGCTATTTTTAGTACATTAAACCATTACGTTAATTGGTTGAGTTGTTATGCATTTTGCTGAAGTTGCAATAAAAGTCCCCTTGCCTCGCACCTTTGATTATAAAGTGGATGAGCAATTAGTATCGCTGACTCAATTACAGCCCGGTATGCGCGCGTTAGTCCCTTTTGGCAATCAACGTAAAGTAGCGGTTATTCTTAGCTTAAAAGCGGATACAGCAGTCCCCGAAGGCAAAATAAAATCTATTATTGAAGTTATTGACGATTCACCGGTGTTATCTGCGCAGCATTTAGAGCTACTGAAGTTTACAGCGCGTTATTATTGCTATCCACTCGGTGAAACTATTCATATTGCATTGCCCAGTGCACTGCGCCAAGGTGAGTGCCCTGATAAAACCAGTATAAACATGGTGACATTAAGCGAAAAGGGGGCACTTTTACCGTCTTTAAAAGCTAAAACACAGCTTAATTTGCTTAAGCAATTATCAGCATCCGGTAAATCATCATTAACCGAACTCAAAGCCCTCGGGTTTAATAAAAAAACCATTGATACCCTTTTAGATAAAGAGCTAATAATTCAAACCATTGAACACGACAATCAATGGCAACATACCTCGCCAACGGTTGGCAGCAAACCTCGTTTGAATAAAGAGCAAGCCATTGCCTGCACTGCAATTAATCAAAGTACTGGGTTTAAGAGCTTTTTGCTAGAAGGTGTCACTGGCAGCGGAAAAACCGAAGTTTACCTACAATGCCTAGAAGAAGTATTAAAACGTGGCGAACAGGCGTTAGTGCTTGTTCCTGAAATAGGGCTAACGCCTCAAACGGTCAATCGTTTTAGACGTCGCTTTCCTGACACCCCTATTATGTTATGGCACTCGGCATTAACCGATAACGAACGTCTACAAACATGGCGCTTTTGTGAAAAAGGCAGTTGTGCCATTGTTATAGGCACCCGTTCGAGTATTTTTCTGCCATTTTTAAAGCTCGGGATGATTGTGGTTGATGAGGAGCATGATGCCTCATTTAAACAACAAGACACTTTACGCTATCATGCCCGTGATTTAGCTGCGTATCGTGCCTATCAGCATCAAATTCCACTTATTTTAGGTAGCGCCACGCCGGCATTAGAAACACTGCATAAAGCAATTAATAACAAATACCAGTTACTCACATTAAGTGAGCGCGCGCAAACCGCCACCGATAATCAGTTTAAGCTGCTCGACATGAAAGGTCAGCCTGATCGAGCCGGTATTGCGCATGCCAGTCTTGCAATAATGCGCCAGCACCTAAATAGAGGAAAGCAGGTGATGGTATTTTTAAATCGCCGTGGGTTTTCTCCTACCTTGATTTGTCATGAATGTGGTTGGTTGAGTGAATGTAGCCGATGCAGCACCAGTGCGACTTTCCATAAGGCAATAGGCCAAATGATTTGCCACCATTGTGGCGATCAATATCATGTACCGCATCAATGCCCTGACTGTGGTAGTACGCAAATATTTCCTAACGGCAAAGGCACCGAGCAAATAGAAGAGTTTTTAAGTAGTGAATTTGCAGACACCCCGATCAGCCGTATCGACCGTGACTCAACTCGGCGTAAAGGTAGCCTTGAAAAAGCACTGGATGAAATAAACCAAGGCGGCGCACGTATTTTAGTTGGTACGCAAATGCTGGCAAAAGGCCACCATTTTGCTGATGTTAGCCTAGTACTTATTTTAGATGTCGATAGTGGTTTGTATTCGTGTGACTTTAGGGCTACTGAGCATTTAGCACAATTAGTAACACAAGTTGCAGGACGCGCGGGACGTTCTGGCGAACCCGGTGAAGTATTATTACAAACGCACTTTCCTGAGCACCCCTTATTACAAGACTTAGTTAATAATGGCTATCAAGATTTTGCCCGCTTTGCACTCACTGAGCGAAGTGATGCACAGTTGCCACCTATTACGAGTATGGCAATTGTTCGCGCACAAGGGCATAACATAAAGCAAGTCGTCGACTTTCTAACGGATTTGGTTCCTGTCAATGGGGTATCTGGTATACAATTGCTCGGACCGATCCCCGCGCCTTTAGAAAAAATTGCGGGAATGTATCGTTTTCAATTACATATTCAAGCGCAAGATCGACGCATACTACATCAGTATCTCGCGCAAATGGTTGATTATCTCAGCACTAGCAAACTTGCACAAAAAGTTCGCTGGAGTTTAGACGTAGACCCTACAGACATGATTTAGGTAAGGCCACATATAACACCATGGCACAGCACGATTATATTAATAAAAAACCAAAAAATAGAAAAAACACTAAACAAGAACCGGCAAAAAAACCCTTCCCGTTTTTGTTAATCATTATTGCCTTGTTACTAGTTGGTGGTTTTGCATACGGACTCTGGTTTGTTAAAAACAATGCCGACCCAGAGCTTGTTGAAAAGCAAGCAAATCCAACACCCGAAAAACAAGTAGAAATAGCTAAACCGCGGCCACCTAAATTTATTAAAGAAATTAAAGAGCATGAGATTCAGGTTGAAGTAAAAGAACTTGAACAAAAAGGTCCTTATGTCATGCAATGTGGTTCATTTAGAACCCATCAGCAAGCTGAAACCTTAAAAGCTAAAATAGCGTTTGCAGGATTAATTTCAGAAATCAAAAAAACCACAGGCAGCAATGGTATTTGGTACAAAGTGCGTTTAGGGCCTTATGAAACCAAGCGTCATGCAGAAAGTGACAAGAACAAACTTAAACGAATTAATATTGTCGGCTGCGGAATTTGGGGCTGGACTTGAATTTAAACCATTCACCCATATAACCTCTTCATAATCGATTTTTACGCGCTGCCCCTTGCAGCGCGATGATGAGGAATAACATGACTACAATCGTAAGTGTACGCCGTGATGACAAAGTTGTTATTGGTGGTGATGGCCAAGTATCTCTTGGTAACACAGTAATGAAGGGCAATGCCCGAAAAGTTCGACGTCTTTATAATGGCAAAGTTATCGCTGGGTTTGCTGGCGGCACTGCTGATGCCTTTACTCTTTTCGAACGTTTTGAAAGCAAACTAGAAATGCACCAAGGTAACCTCACTAAAGCGGCTGTAGAAATGGCTAAAGATTGGCGTAGCGATCGTGCCCTGCGTAAACTTGAAGCTTTACTTGCTGTTGCTGATGAAACAGCTTCGCTAATTATTACCGGCAACGGTGACGTGGTGCAACCAGAAAACGACCTAATCGCAATTGGCAGCGGCGGTAACTTTGCGCAATCAGCTGCAACCGCCTTATTAGAAAATACCGACTTAAGTGCTCGTGAAATTGTAGAGAAAAGTCTAACAATTGCTGGCAACATCTGTGTATTTACGAATAACTTCCAAACTATCGAAGAATTGTAATAGGAACTCGCTATGTCTGATATGACCCCAAGAGAAATTGTTCATGAGCTAGACCAACATATTATTGGCCAAGCTAAAGCGAAAAAAGCGGTTGCTATTGCCCTTCGTAATCGCTGGCGCCGTATGCAGTTAAACGAAGACTTACGCGCAGAAGTAACGCCAAAAAACATCTTAATGATTGGCCCTACGGGTGTAGGTAAAACTGAGATTGCTCGTCGTTTAGCAAAGCTTGCCAACGCACCTTTTATTAAAGTTGAAGCCACTAAATTTACAGAAGTAGGTTATGTCGGCAAAGAAGTTGAAACTATCATCCGTGATTTAGTTGATGTTTCAATTAAAATGACACGAGAGCAACAAACTAAAAAGTTCAAACATCGCGCTGAAGAAGCGGCTGAAGAACGTATTTTAGATGTATTACTGCCTCCAGCGAAAGATCAATACGGTGAAGTTCAGCGCGATGAAAATTCATCGACACGCCAATCGTTTCGTAAAAAGTTACGCGAAGGCCAATTAGATGACAAAGAAATTGATATTGATTTAGCCCAAGCTCAACCTAATATTGAAATTATGGCTCCTCCTGGTATGGAAGAAATGACCAACCAGTTACAGGGAATGTTTCAAAACATGGGTGGTGATAAACGCACTAAGCGTAAGCTTAAAATTAAAGAAGCGTTTAAGTTACTTACTGAAGAAGAAGCCGGTAAACTGGTTAATCCTGAAGAATTAAAAGAACAGGCCATTTTTGCAGTAGAGCAAAACGGCATTGTGTTTATTGATGAAATAGACAAAATTTGTAAACGTGGTGAAGCCTCTGGCCCAGATGTAAGTCGTGAAGGTGTACAACGTGATTTACTTCCGCTTATTGAAGGCTCTACCGTTAATACCAAGCACGGCATGGTAAAAACTGACCACATGTTGTTTATTGCCTCAGGCGCATTCCAAATGTCTAAACCATCAGACATGATCCCTGAGTTACAAGGCCGTTTACCTATTCGTGTTGAACTTGAAGCACTCACAGCCGATGACTTTAAACGTATATTAACTGAGCCACACGCGTCACTTACTGAGCAACAACGCGAGCTACTCAAAACAGAACAAGTCGCTATTGAATTTAGCGACGACGCAATTGAGCGTATTGCTAAGGCAGCATGGCAAGTAAACGAAAAAACCGAAAATATCGGTGCGCGTCGCCTTCATACAGTTATGGAAAGGCTAATGGAAGAGATTTCATATGACGCTTCTGAAAAAGCGGGTTCAAGCCTTGTTATTGATGCCGCCTACGTTGAAAAACACTTAGGTGCGCTAGTTGAAGATGAAGACTTAAGTCGTTTTATTCTTTAATTGAAAACACAAACAGTTATACTAAAAGCCTCCAATATGGAGGCTTTTTTGTAAGCGAGATGACGATGAAACAAGTTACAAAAGTGCACTATCATAGTGTGAGTAAAAATTTAGATGTTTATTTTGATGATAACTCTGAAGTTATATTTAGCGCTGAATTTTTACGGGTACACTCTCCCTCAGCAGAGGTTCAAGGCCATGGAACTGAGCCTATGAAGTTAGTACTAAATAAACAAGCAGTGGGAATTAAAACCATTACGCCAGTAGGGCATTACGCGTTACGTTTAGAGTTTGACGATGGCCATAATAGCGGGCTGTTCAGCTGGCAATATTTTGCTAAGTTACAAGCTGAACAAACGAGCTTATGGGATACGTATTTAGAACGTGTTAAACAACATGAAAACAACAAAGACAGCGTACCCATAAAGTTTGTCCCCTAGTATTTAGTCTGAACTTATACTCTGTGAATGAGAAAAAAGCGGCAATTAAGCCACTTTTTTCTGTTAGTAGTTAAACCTTATATTTTGAAATTGCTTGATGAAGTACCCTTGCTTGCTCAGAGACCTCTTCACTGGTTTGCGCATTAGTTTGTGAGTGAGCCGCAGCCCCCTCTGCAATATCTCGAATACGGACCACGTTTTTATTTACCTCAGAAGCCACCTGACTTTGCTCATCAATAGCAGTAGCAATATGTGTACTCATTTCCATAATAGTTTGCACATCAATGGTAATTGATCCTAGCAGCTCACCCGCTTTTGTTGCTTGTGTAGCACTTTCGCCACCTTGAGTACGACATTGGTGCATGATACTCACAACTTCTTGAGTACGCTGTTGTAGGGTATTAATAATGCCTTCTATTTCGCTGGTTGACTCCTGCGTACGCTGTGCAAGTGAGCGCACTTCATCTGCAACAACCGCAAAGCCACGACCTTGTTCACCCGCTCTCGCCGCTTCAATGGCAGCATTTAAAGCAAGTAAATTAGTTTGCTCTGCAATCGCACGTATCACATCAAGCACAGAACCTATGGTTTCACCATCTTTTTCTAGCTGAGACACCACGCTGGAAGCTTTACCAAGTGAATCAGATAAGGCATTAATATGCTTAATGGTTGACTCAACTTCAACCTGACCTTGCTGGGCGCTTACATTGGTCGATTCAGCTTTTTTAGCGGCGGCTTCAGTATTGTGTGAAATATCTTGAATCGTTGCCTGCATTTCTGTAGCAGCGGTTGCTACCATATCCGCTTCATGTAATTGCTCTTGCATACCAGAGCTAGTCGCTGAGGTTGTTTCAGATAGATTCTCTGTTGCTATATTAAGCGTTGTTAGAGCCGTATTTACTTCATAGATGAGATCTTTAAAGTCACTAATTAAACTATTAAAGTCTATGGTCATCCTCGTTACTTCACCTTTCCCTTTGTGCTCTATGAATAAGCTTAAGTCATTGTTTCGTCTGATCTGATCTATTGTTTGATAAACTTTTTCAATAGGCTGGATAATTGAACGACTGGTTAAGTACACAAGTAGCATAACGATGATACCTGCAATTATAAATATGACTATTGCTAATAATTGCGCCTGCTGCGCCGTTTCAGTTACTTGCTGTTTAGTCGCATTAGTGATCAAAGTAACCACTTCATCACTTTTCTTGACGCTTATTCTCATTTTCCCTAGGGCACCCGAATCTAAATCGACGCCTAATTCCACCTGCGCCTCTACCAATGCAGTAAATTTATTTTGGTAGTTGGTCATTAACGAGACCAATTGATTGCGTAAATTATTAGGTAGCTCTGCAGCATTTACTTGTTGTTTTAACTCGCTTGCTAATTTATTAAATCGATCTAAATACTTGGTATCTAAACGTAACATAAAATCTTTTTCAGCTCGGCGTAGCTGTAGCATAGTGGTGAGTAATTGGTAATTATTTTGCTCACTAAGCAATGTTTCTATTTTATGAACTGCTTCTCGCAGCTCGCCATATAAAGCGTCTTTTGGGTGCAACCCGATTTTACGCTGTAGTTTTACAACATTTTGAAAGTCGTCATAGTACTGTTGGGCTAACGTAGAAAATTGATTGACCTGAGCCGTAGCAATATTTAAATCTGCAGATAAAACAGATAGCTTTTCTAGTTTAAATTGTAGTTTTTTATATTCTTGTGCAAATAGCTCTAAACTAGACTCATCTTTGTAAAACAAAAAGTCTTTTTCGTATTTACGCATCGAAAGCTCATGCACATCTAGCTCTTCAGCGTACTGAATAGTTTCATTTAATTTAAGCATAATACGTGCTTCATAAATGATGATGCACAGCATAACAATCATGGCTAAGCCAACGATTAATGCATTAAATTGTAAACGACGTTTAATCGTTAGATTCTGTAAAAAGTTCATTGTAAATACCTAAATTAAATTTGCCAGTTCAGTATAACGTGATGCTTTCTTGTATTAACATAATTTTGTTACATGAAATAAACAATAATGCCTATCATTAAAAACCATAAAAAAGGGCTACCAGTAAAATTTAACCATTTACAAACTCCCTTTATACAAATGGACAATATAATCATCGGCCTGATCACAGTATTATTTAATTTTAACAGTCTCGCCAATCAGAACTTAAATCTCTCGCACTTATAAGCGCTCAGTCCATAGCTTAAAAAAATTTATTTATAAAGATGACAATTTTATTAAAAAATTATGAGTCGTGTTATTGATTTAGTTCTATTTCTGGCTAAATTTACTGCAATTAAGTCGTTGTTATTGAATATAAGGAGGGTATACTAAGTTACTAACTTATGTATCTTTTGAGGATAAAATAATGGATTACAGCACTTCTGATTTATGTGACCATTTCGCTGATGTGGTTGACGTGCTTGAACCTATGTTCATCAACTTTGGTGGTCGACACAGTTTTGGTGGCCGCATTAAAACGGTAAAATGTTTTGAAAATAATGAACTGATCCGTCAATTGCTTTCTCAAGATGGTACAGATCAGATTTTACTTATTGATGGTGGAGGCTCCACTCGCAGAGCCTTAATTGATATTGAACTGGCTGAGCTGGCACTTGAAAACAATTGGCAAGGTATTATTGTATATGGTGCACTGCGCCATGTTGATGAACTTGAAGAACTGGATTTAGGAATTCAAGCCATTGGATCAATTCCGGTTGCAGCTGACAGTGAAGGCGCGGGTGAAAGCGGCATAGGCGTTAACTTTGCGGGTGTATCATTTTTCGATGATGATTTTGTTTATGCCGACAGTACAGGTATTGTACTTTCTGCTGAAGAATTAGAGCTAGAAATAATAGAGCTGTAGCGTGACAGCACACCTTAAAGTATATAACGAAAGCACGCTCAAGCGCATTTGTTCTAACCGTGCAGGTGAACAAAAAGCGTGGCAGTCAATGGCATTACTTGACGCAAACGTTAATATACAACAAGCGCTTACTGATGCTGCACAGTTTGGTATGCGCTTTGTTTTACTGGGCGTTTGCGAAGACATTGGACCTAGAGCCAATTTAGGTAAAGGCGGAGCACAGCATGCTTGGCCCGCTTTTTTACAACACTTTTTAAACCAACCTCACAATCACGCTATTGCCATGCAAAAAGTGTTACTCCTTGGCGAAGTAAACCTTGATGACTTAATGGAACAAGCACACCCGCTTGATAACCAAAATCCTCTCGATTTAGACCAATTACGTCAGTTGTGCGCTGAGATTGATGTGCGGGTTGAAGCAATTTTAAGCATGATTTTTAAAGCCGGTCTTGAACCCATCATTATTGGTGGCGGACATAACAACTGCTTAGGTATTATTCGCTCGCTTGCAAAATATAAAAACAGCGTAATTAACGCCATTAATTTAGACCCCCATGCCGACTTTAGAGAGTGTGAAGGCAGACACAGTGGCAATGGTTTTCACTACGCCTATCAAGAGCAGCACCTTAACAGTTACCATGTAATTGGCTTACATGAGCTTAAAAATAATCAACAAATTTTTAATGCGATGCAAAGTGCAAAATTTAGTTTCACCAGCTATCAAGCGATTAATGTTAGGCGAGAAATAAGTTTAACGGAGGCAACTAACAATGCACTAAACGCATTTGATAACGCACCGTTAGGAATAGAAGTTGATTTAGATAGCCTAACCAACATGCCTGCAAGCGCATTTAATTATTGCGGTTTTGATGTTAGCGATGGCGAGCATTATGTTTATTTAGCTGCAAGTAATCATCACAGTGCTTATTTACATTTATGCGAAGCAGCACCGTCGCAACATCCTCACTCTCTTGCTGCGGGTAAATTACAATGTGGTCAAGTTATCAGCGCCTTAGTAAATACCTACCTGCAAACAAAGCAAAAAATCTAATCTTCCCTAGTCTTCTTGTGCCTGTAACCACTGTTTAAACCAACTCATTAACCCTAAGCTACTTAAAGGGTGTCCGAAGTAGTAGCCTTGTGAGGCATAAGCTTTCAAACTTTTCACAAATTTAAGTTGGTCCAGTGTTTCAACACCTTCAAAAATCACTTTTGTTTGTTGCTGATTATGCATTTCTACCATGCCGCTTACTAAGCTGCGTATATTATTTTGATTACTAAAGTCAGCAGTTAAGGCCGGAGATACCTTAATATACTCCACCGCTAAACTTGGTAATTTAGACAGTAATACGGGGTTATCTCCCAAGCCATCAACGCATACTTTTAAACCTAAACTGTTAAGCCTTGCGATCATGGCTCTGCCTTTATCATCTAGGCTGGTAAAAACATGAAGCGGACATTCAATAATTAAATCGCCTGGTCTTAGTTGATACTCACCAATTACTCCGTAAACAAAATCAACAAACTCTTCATTGAGCATTTCTGGGCCAAATAAATTAACACTCAAAGGCACCGACATCCCTTCCATACGAAGTGCCATGGCTAATTCGCCAGCACGGTCTATAACAAAGGTAGCCAGTGAATAACCAAGCCCTGCAATTCTAATATCATTTATAAATCGGCTTGCCGATAAGGTGCCTTGCGTGGGGTGTTGCCAACGCAATAACAATTCTAAAAATTCAATTTGGCCATCGCCGTTGCGAATAACGGGTTGAAAAAACAGCTCAAACTCATCAGCAAAGCTGATATTCGCAAGCTCTGTTAATCGCGCTTGTTGCTCTAAATGCTCAACCGTCATTTGTTGATGATAAGCCACTATTTGTTTGCTTGGCTGACTATCAAGTGCCAAGTAAGCATGACTAATTAAATCATCAAAGTTCGTACTTTGTTGATCGCAATGAACATAACTGGCTCTTACCTTTACTTCAATAGTGCAATTTGCCACGTTAAAGGGCTTTAATGTAGCGCCAATAATTTGCTTGATAAGCTGTTGATGTAAATGATTATGGCTTTGTAGAACACAAATAAACGCGAAATTTAACCCGCCTAAATGCGCTAATTTAGCGTGCGGAGCAAGGAACAACACTTCATCACTGTCTAGTAAGTCTTTTATTCGATTTGCCGACTGCGACAACAATAAGTCACCAAAATCTCGTCCAATATGTTGATTTACCTGCGCAAACCCCTCTAGCCTTAATACAATAAGTGCGGCTCTGAATGAACCTTCATTGGTAAGCTCATTATACTTTTGACGTAACTGTTGTTTATCGGGGAAGCTGGCTAAAGGTGAGTTTTCAACATACACCTCAGGCTCGGTTTGTGGCTTTAAAGGCGTAGTAGTTTTAGGCTCATTATCAGCTAAAAAACCACTGACTGAGAGCAGTAAAATAGCCATGAGCAACCACGCTAAATGCAGCGTAAAAAAGAGATACCCTATTAACAATAAAGCAAGTAATGCGCTTGCACAGGCACTGATAAGAAGTGGTTTTTTTTGCTTTTGTAACTTCGCTTGATATAAATTAAAACCAAAACCTAGCGCTAGTAAAATAGCGAGCCAGGGTATTGCGCTACTCACCATAGCTAAGCCAATGAGCCCAGTACATAAAAAGCTGAGTCTCATTACGTTACTTTTAACGGTTAATAGCGTGGCAACCATTGCCATTAAAAGTGCACCACTTAAAAAAATAGCTAAATTGATGTAGCTAAATAACGTTCCATCCATAGCTGACGTACTCACTGACATTAAATAAAACATAGGTTTAAGAGTTAATTTTATACAAACTAGCTAAGTTTACCCAATATCCATAGATTTAACAGTTTATTTACCCCAAACTGATAACTTAATTGTGCAGGATGGTCAATTTGCCAATGAGCTATATCTGCGCGAGCGCCAACTTTTAACACCCCTCTATCAGTAAAACCTAAAGCACGAGCCGCATGTGCTGTTACGCCAGTTAATGCCTGCTCTGGGGTGAAATTAAATAAGGTACAGGCCATATTCATCATTAATTGCAACGAACATAAGGGTGATGTGCCGGGATTAAAGTCACTGGCGATCGCAATGGGTACTTTGTATTTATTTAACAGTTCAATTGGTGGGTATTTCGTTTCTTTTAAAAAATAAAAAGCCCCAGGCAGTAATACCGCCACAGTGCCTGCGTTTGCCATAGCTTTAACGCCTGCTTCATCAAGGTATTCTAAATGATCAGCCGACAGGCCATTGTATTGTGCTACCAGCGCTGCACCGTGTTGATTTGATAATTGCTCGGCATGACACTTGATTGCCAAACCCTGTTTTTTAGCTGCATCAAATACGCGTTGAGTTTGTGCGTAGCTAAAGCCAATGTCTTCACAAAATACGTCAACTGCATCCACTAGGTCATGTTCAACAAGCGTGCTTAGCATTTCATTGCATACTAAATCTATGTAATCATCACTGCGGTTTTTAAACTCCAAAGGTAGTGCATGCGCCCCTAAAAAGGTGTTAACTACGTCAATAGGATGATGTTGATTTAACAGCCTAGCCACCTCCAATATTTTTTTCTCATTGTCTATATCAAGCCCATACCCTGACTTAATTTCAACCGTTGTCACCCCTTCAGCTAACAATGCATTTAAACGCTCTTTTGTTGCTACAAATAACTGTTCGTGGTCAGCCTCTCGGGTTGCTTTAACTGTACTTGCTATTCCCCCGCCCTGCGCTGCTATTTGCTGATAGCTCACGCCCTGCAAACGCTGCTCAAACTCTTGCGCACGAGAACCAGCAAACACTAAATGTGTATGGCAATCAATTAAGCCTGGGGTTAACCACTGCCCTTTTACACTTAATATCGGGGTGGCTAACACATCAAAATTAGGTAAATCAGCTTGCTTACCTAGCCACACTATTTTGCCATTTTTAATAGCTAGCGCCGCATTTTCTATTGCCCCATAAGGCGCATCAATATTGCTATCCATAGTGGCAATGTTGGCATCTGTGAGCAATAAATCGATATCATTTAACTGTTCTGTAGATTCTGTGGCTTGCATAAGTTTCTCCGCGATAATGTTCAAACAAGTTTAACAACACATCTTGTATATACAAGGTAATTATGCCATCTTATTAAGTATTGTTTATTTTTAATACATCAAAAGCGTCTATGCCAACACCTAAATTTACACAAATAAAACAGTTTATTGTGGACAAAATACGTAGTGGGCTTTGGCTTGAAAACCAACGCGTGCCCTCAGAAAATGAACTGGCAAAGCAGTTTGCGGTAAGTAGAATGACCGCACGTCGAGCGTTAAGTGAGCTAACTGATACAGGCATTTTAACCCGTAGCCAAGGGCTGGGTACTTTTGTCGCAAGCTTTAAGTCGCAATCATCATTACTCGAAATAAAAAACATTGCACATGAAGTCAAAGAGCGAAACGGAAACTACAGCTGCACAGTACAGGTGTTGGAATCAATCAATGCCGTGGCGCCAATTGCTATTGCTTTAGGTGTTGAGGTAGATAGTGTGGTGTATAGAAGTGTCATTATTCATAACGAAAACGACAGTCCCTTGCAAGTTGAAGAACGCTTTGTAAACCCGTTACTTGCCAAGGATTATTTACAACAAGATTTTACCGCTCTCACCCCACACGAATACCTATCAACGGTTGCCCCTTTAACACAAGCAAGGCACACCGTAGAGGCTATTACACCAAGTAGTGAAATGTGCCAATGGCTTAACCTGTATAACGAAGAGCCATGCTTACAAGTAATACGCCGCACTTGGTCGGTTAACGGGATTGTTAGCTTTGCACGACTTATATCGCCGGGTAGTAAGTACCGCTTGGGCGGACAATTAACATTTAAAAACAATAATAAAGCCCATAACGCTTAACACTATTTAACAGGAGTGAACAATGGATCATCGACTGGACACACAACGTGAAATACGCGCACAGCATGGTAATCAAATATCTACTAAAAGCTGGCAAACCGAAGCAGCTAAACGCATGCTAATGAATAATTTAGACCCTGATGTTGCCGAGCACCCTCAAGCTTTGGTGGTGTACGGCGGGATTGGCCGTGCAGCCCGTGATTGGCCAAGCTATGACAAAATAATTGAGACGCTTGAGCGCCTTGAAGATGACGAAACCTTATTGGTGCAATCAGGTAAACCAGTGGGGGTATTTAAAACTCATAGCAATGCACCGCGGGTATTAATTGCAAATTCTAACCTTGTTCCGCACTGGGCTAACTGGGAACACTTTAACGAGTTAGATAAGAAAGGCTTGATGATGTACGGCCAAATGACCGCTGGCTCTTGGATTTATATTGGTTCTCAAGGAATTGTTCAAGGCACTTACGAAACCTTTGTAGCTATGGCAAAACAACATTTCTCAGGCGATGCCAAAGGTAAGTGGGTGTTAACAGGTGGCCTGGGAGGAATGGGCGGTGCACAACCATTAGCTGCAACCATGGCTGGCTTTAGTGCCTTAGTGGTGGAATGTGATGAAAGCCGTATCGATTTTCGAATAAAAACAGGATACGTCGATGTAAAAGCGACAGATCTTGAGCATGCATTAAAATTAATAACCGATGCCTGTGTCAAAGGTGAAGCGCTTTCTGTGGGTTTACTCGGTAACGCGGCTGATGTTTTTAGTACCTTAGTAAAAAGTGGTATTACTCCCGATATAGTCACCGATCAAACCTCAGCCCATGATCCGCTTAACGGCTACCTACCACAAGGTTGGAGTATGGAGCATGCAGAAAAAATGCGAATCGATAATCCACAAGCAGTAGTCAAAGCGGCCAAACAGTCAATGGCTGTTCAAGTAACAGCGATGTTGGCACTGCAAGATGCGGGCGCAGCAACTACTGACTATGGCAATAATATTCGCCAAATGGCGCTCGAAGAAGGCGTAGCAAATGCATTTAATTTCCCTGGATTTGTGCCTGCTTATATTCGTCCATTATTTTGTGAAGGGATTGGTCCGTTTAGGTGGGTAGCACTATCTGGCGATCCTGAAGATATTTACAAAACAGACGCAAAAGTAAAAGAGCTAATTCCTGATGATAAGCATTTGCATAATTGGCTTGATATGGCGCGTGAGCGAATTCAATTTCAAGGCTTGCCTGCACGTATTTGTTGGGTCGGTTTAAAAGATAGAGCGCGCCTTGCTGTTGCCTTTAACGATATGGTTAAAAGCGGTGAGCTTAAAGCGCCGGTAGTTATTGGACGAGATCATCTCGACTCAGGCTCAGTTGCCAGTCCTAACCGTGAAACTGAAAGTATGAAAGATGGCTCCGACGCGGTCTCCGATTGGCCACTATTAAATGCCCTGCTTAATACCGCAGGCGGTGCTACTTGGGTATCGCTTCATCATGGCGGTGGTGTAGGCATGGGGTTTAGCCAGCACTCAGGCGTAGTGATTGTTGCCGATGGTACCGATGAAGCAGAGCAGCGTCTTGCTCGAGTATTATGGAACGATCCCGCGACCGGTGTAATGCGCCATGCTGATGCGGGTTATGAAATTGCAAAAAACTGTGCGCAACAGCAGCAGCTAGACTTACCAATGCTTAATGAGGACAAGTCATGATTTCATATACACTCAAACCGGGTCAGCTTGACTTAAACACGCTAAGAAAAATTAACAAATCAGCCATACACTTAACTCTGGCCAATGATGCACAGGCGCAAATAGCAGCCAGTGCCCAAACAGTACAAAACGTGATAAACGAACATCGCACTGTATATGGTATTAATACTGGCTTTGGGTTATTGGCCAATACTAAAATCGCTGACGATGAACTCGAACTATTACAACGCAGTATCGTGCTTTCACACGCCGCAGGTATTGGTGAGTTAATGGATGACAGCACCGTTAGGTTGATGATCACGCTAAAAATAAACTCCTTATCGCGCGGTTATTCTGGCATTCGTTTAGCTGTGCTTGAGTTTTTTATGCAGCTGCTTAAAAGTGAAGTTTACCCTTGCGTGCCTAAAAAGGGCTCAGTGGGCGCATCGGGCGATTTAGCACCGCTTGCGCATATGTGTTTGCCTTTATTAGGTGAAGGGCAAATGCGTTACCAAGGTGAGCTGATAAGTGCTGCACAAGGACTCAACATTGCAGGGCTTGAGCCACTAACATTAGCTGCAAAAGAAGGCTTAGCATTATTAAATGGCACGCAAGCCTCTACTGCATTTGCACTTCAGGGATTATTTAGAGCCGAAGACTTGTACGCACAAAGCTGTGTAATTGGCTCTATCAGTATAGAAGCGGCCATGGGCAGTCGCGCACCATTTGATGCTCGTATTCATGAGGTTCGTGGTCAACAAGGGCAAATTGATACCGCGCATGTATTTAGAGAATTACTCGATACGCACTCACAAATTAGTGACTCACATATTAATTGTGAAAAAGTACAAGACCCATATTGCCTGCGCTGCCAGCCGCAAGTTCTTGGTGCATGTTTAACCCAAATACGCCAAGCCGCCGAAGTATTACTTTGTGAATCAAACGGGGTAACCGATAACCCTCTCGTATTTGCCGATATAGGGGATATTATTTCAGGCGGAAACTTTCATGCTGAGCCCGTTGCTATGGCCGCTGATAACCTGGCGATTGCTATTGCTGAAATTGGCGCCTTAGCTGAGCGGCGTATTGCTCTATTGATTGACTCTAATTTATCTAAATTACCGCCATTTTTAGTAAAAAACGGTGGGGTAAATTCAGGATTTATGATTGCTCAAGTCACCGCAGCTGCTCTCGCCTCTGAAAACAAATCCTTAGCACACCCTGCCTCGGTAGATAGCTTACCGACTTCAGCAAATCAGGAAGACCATGTTTCTATGGCAACGTTTGCAGCACGACGACTGGTTGATATGGCTAATAATACGCAAGGCGTGTTAGCCGTTGAGTGGCTAAGTGCTTCTCAAGGGCTAGAGTTTAGAAAGCCACTACGCGCGTGTGATAAAGTAGAAAGTGCCAAAGCACTGCTACGCCAACATGTTAGCTATTACGACAAAGACCGGTATTTTGCTCCCGATATTGAAGCGGCCAACACGCTACTAAATGAAGGTAAATTGTGTGACTTCATAAGCCACTCCCCCTTACCTTCTTATTAAATACCATACTGATAACTAAAACCCAGTGCTTCTATCGCTGAGCCAATAACTTTGCGCTCAGCGACCTCATTACTACTAAAGTTTGGCATTTGTGTGCCATACAGCTCACACTTTTGTGCATAATAATCTTCTTTGGTCGGGTGCGCTGGGTTCACCACATTATAAATGCTCTGTCCTTGCGACCAGTTATTAAGGACCGCATAAATAGCATTGATCACATCTTGTTGATGCACCATATTCACTACTTGCTGACTAGAGGTATTGAGTTCTTTACCCGCCACAAAACGACCAGGCTCTCTATTTGGCCCCAACAATCCAGCTAAGCGAAGCACTTTACCTTGCTGTTCAAGCACTTGCTCTTCGGCGTCATACAGCTTTATTTGTCGCTCGTTAGTGCCTGATATATCGCTGCTTTCACTATAAACGCCAGGTTCTTGGTCATATACCCCAGTCGATGAGCACAATAAAAAGCCTTTGCAATTAAGCTCAGTTGCCAGCTTTAACGCCTGCTCAAGCACTTGCGGATAATCACTTTGACTATCTCGACTGCGAGGCGGGATTGCACAGACCCAATACGCATTTTGTAAATCCACTTGGTGCTGCAACTCGCCGTTTTGTAAAACAAACTGACGTTCAAAATCAAATTGATGAGTGTCACTTCGATGAGTCCCCTGCACTTGCCAACCTTGTTTTTGTGCATCAATACATAAGGCTTGGCCAAGCCAGCCAGCGCCAAGAACGACTAAATTATCTTTGTTGGTTTGCACTTTATTTACCCTTATTAAAACTCAATCAACGCGTTTTATAGCGATAAAAAATATAATTCTTTATGCGACTAAAAATAATATTAGCAAACGCTGGTTGCAGAAGATATTTACACACGCTTTTTTTCAATTAGTAATCTCTTTAATGATACCGCAACCATTCATTACATGTAGATAAAGCGTATGACTTAAGTGACTTACCGAGAGTAATATATAAAACGATTGCTCAATTTAAGCTTTAAAAAACGATGGCTGCTAACAAGGCGTTTAAGGGTGAAATTTAAGCGCTTTGCTCTTGTTTTTAATTTATTCAGCACCATATCTTTAGGGTCTGTTTATCTGCAGTTTTAATCAAGTTTCGTTACATAACGCTATTTTTATGAGCGAGATCTCATTTTTCTGTTTTAAATGAAGATCTTTTTATTGAGGTAGTTTGATGTTTAGCAGAGTCTGGTATAGTAGCGCAGGTAATAAACAGTGCTTTTTAAGCAGCTTAATACAAAATTGCTAATTAATGTGTCCTAAAGGTTAATTTAAAGAATACATTAATTATCAATTGTAAAAAATGGGTTAGCCGATGCACGGCTAGCAAAAAAACACATTGTAACGGTTTTATCATGATATCTAATTTATTTACCAAGATTTTTGGTAGTCGCAATGACCGCACTATTAAAAACCTAAGAAAGACGGTCGCACTGATCAATGCACTTGAAACGCAGCTAGAAGCGCTTTCAGATGAAGATTTAAAAGCTAAAACAGCCGAGTTTAGAGAGCGTTACAATAACGGACAAAGCTTAGGCGATATTCTACCAGAAGCATTTGCAGTGGTACGTGAAGCATCAAAACGTGTAAACGGTATGCGTCATTTCGACGTGCAGTTATTAGGTGGTATGGTTTTACACCAAGGTCGTATCGCAGAAATGCGTACCGGTGAAGGTAAAACACTCACAGCGACACTGCCGGCTTATTTAAATGGTTTAACAGGTAAAGGTGTTCATGTCATTACCGTGAATGACTACTTGGCCAAACGTGATGCTGAAACCAATCGCCCATTATTTGAATTTTTAGGGTTAACCGTAGGCTGTAATGTTCCGGGCATGATGCCGCAACAGAAAAAACAAGCTTATGCAGCTGACATCACTTACGGTACCAATAACGAATTTGGTTTTGATTACCTGCGTGACAATATGGCATTTAGTATTGATGAGCGCGTACAACGCCCATTATTTTATGCTGTAGTGGATGAAGTGGATTCAATCCTTATTGATGAAGCACGTACGCCACTGATTATTTCTGGTCCCGCTGAAGATAGCTCTGAGCTATACACTGAAATTAATACCATTGTTCCTCTACTTGAATTACAAGAAAAAGAAGACGAGGAAGGAATTGAAGGTGATGGCGATTTCACAATCGATGAAAAATCTAAGCAAGTTCATCTTACTGAGCGTGGGCAAATAAAAGTAGAAGAGTTACTTACCGAGCGCGGCCTAATTGAAGAAGGTGACTCACTGTATTCAGCAGCGAACATCACGCTACTTAGCCACGTTTATGCAGCTCTTCGTGCGCACAAGCTTTACCAAAAAGATGTTGACTACGTTATTAAAGAAAACGAAGTCATCATTATTGATGAGCATACAGGTCGCTCTATGGAAGGACGTCGTTGGTCAGAAGGTTTACACCAAGCTGTAGAGGCAAAAGAAGGTGTGAAAATTCAAAACGAGAACCAAACGTTAGCTTCTATTACGTTCCAAAATTACTTCCGCTTGTACGAAACGCTAGCAGGTATGACAGGCACAGCCGACACAGAAGCGTTTGAGTTTCAGTCTATCTACGGTTTAGACACTGTGGTTATGCCAACCAATAAACCAATGATCCGCGATGATCGCGCTGATTTAGTTTACTTAACGCAGGAAGAAAAGTACGAAGCGATTTTAGCAGACATTAAAGACTGTCAAGAACGTGGTCAGCCGGTACTTGTAGGTACTATATCAATTGAAAGCTCTGAGTACTTATCGCAGTTTTTACGCAAAGAAAAAATTAAGCACAATGTACTTAATGCTAAATTCCACGCACAAGAAGCAGACATTGTTTCTGATGCGGGCTTACCTGGTACAGTTACGATTGCCACTAACATGGCCGGTCGTGGTACCGATATCGTACTTGGTGGTAACTGGAACAGCGAAGTTGAAAAACTTGAGAACCCAACTGACGAACAAATTGCTGAAATAAAAGCAGCATGGAAAACTCGCCATGATGCGGTAATTGATGCTGGCGGCTTACACATTATTGGTACTGAGCGTCATGAATCACGTCGTATTGATAACCAATTACGTGGCCGTGCTGGTCGTCAGGGTGATGCCGGCTCTAGCCGTTTTTACCTATCTATGGACGATGCGTTAATGCGTATTTTTGCCGGTGAGCGCATGACTAACATGATGCGTAAACTAGGTATGCAACGCGGTGAAGCGATTGAACATCCATGGGTTAACCGCGCAATCGAAAACGCTCAGCGTAAAGTAGAAGCACGTAACTTTGATGTTCGTAAACAGCTACTTGAGTACGATGATGTAGCAAACGACCAACGTCGTGTTGTTTACTCTCAACGTAACGAATTGCTTGAAGAAGGTGATATTTCAGAAACGATTACCGCTATCCGTGGTGATGTGCTCGCGGGTGTGATTGATCAATACATTGCCCCACAAAGCTTGGCTGAAATGTGGGATATACCAGGGCTTGAAGAGCGCTTAAAACAAGACTTCTTGATTGAGTTGCCTATCGCGCAATGGCTAGCTGATGACAATAAACTATACGAAGAGAAACTTCGTGAGCGTATTGAAGAAGCGGTTGAACAAGCTTACAAGCAAAAAGAAGAAATGGTTGGCGATTCTGTACTACGTCAGTTTGAAAAAGCCATTATGCTTCAAAGTCTTGACCAACATTGGAAAGACCATCTTGCTGCAATGGATCACTTACGCCAAGGTATTCACTTACGTGGTTATGCACAAAAGAACCCTAAGCAAGAGTACAAACGTGAGTCGTTTGAATTGTTCTCTGAAATGCTAGAAAACTTAAAAGTCGATGTCGTCGGTATTTTAAGTAAAGTGCAAGTTCGCGCTGAAGAAGATGTTGAAAAAGTAGAAGAGCAACACCGTAAAAGTGAAAATGCCCCTCGCGAATATCAACATGAAGAAGCAGAGCATGTAGGTGGTGAAGCACCACAAAGCGCTCAGGTTATGGCGCGTAGCGAGCCAAAAGTGGGTCGTAACGATCCATGTCCATGTGGTTCAGGTCAAAAATACAAACAATGTTGTGGTAAATTAAAATAACACCACTTTGTTACGTTAGATAAAAAGCGACGCTTGCGTCGCTTTTTTTATGCTATTTAAGGGAGAGGTAATGACTAAAGTAATCATCAATGTTGCTGTGGGTGTAATTAAAAAAAATAACAATGTGTTTATTTGTAAACGTGCAGATGAACAGCACCAAGGTGGCTTATGGGAATTTCCAGGCGGAAAAGTGGAAGCCGGAGAAAGTGTTTTTCAAGCACTGAAGCGCGAATTATTTGAAGAAGTAGGACTGACTATTCATAGCTCAAGCGAACTTGTCACTATAGAGCATGACTATGGCGATAAATGCGTACGACTTAATGTGCACGTGGTCAGTAACTTTAATGGTCAAGCTCATGGCGCAGAAGGGCAACCAAGCGAATGGGTAAGTATAGACGAACTTGATAACTATGATTTTCCTGCAGCCAATGTCGAGATTATCAGCGCCATAAAAACGAAATATAGCTAAGTATATAAGTAACTAAAAAGCCAGTGAGCATCATGCTCACTGGCTTTTTATTTTTCGATTAGTTTAAGCTAATTTTAGCTTAAATTACCAAATTTTTACGCGATCTTCAGGCTTGATATACATTTTGTCGCCCTCTTTAACATCAAACGCTTGGTAAAATTCCGGCATGTTCGACAAAATACCAATCACGCGATAATGACTCGGTGAATGTGAATCGGTCATTAAACGATTGCGCAATGCCTCATCACGGTATTTACGACGCCAAATTTGCGACCAGCCCATAAAGAAGCGTTGGTCGCCCGTATAGCCTTCAATAATGGGCGCTTTAGAATCACCCAGCGATAATTGATACGCTTTATAAGCGACGGTTAAGCCGCCTAAATCACCAATGTTTTCACCCAGTGTCAGCTCACCATTAACGCTGGCATCTTCAAACGGTTTATATTGATTATACTGCGCAACTAAGGCTGCACTTCGCTGTTCAAACTGCTTAAGGTCTGACTCGCTCCACCAATTACGTAAATTGCCATCACCGTCGTATTTTGCACCTTGGTCATCAAAGCCATGGCCTAACTCATGGCCAATAACCGCACCAATAGCACCATAGTTAACCGCATCATCTGCTTCTAAATTAAAGAAAGGAGGCTGCAGAATCGCCGCAGGGAATACTATTTCGTTATTCACTGGGTTGTAGTAAGCATTCACCGTTTGTGGCGTCATATGCCACTCAGAGCGATCAACTGGCTTACCTAATTTAGCAATCATATCTGCATAAGCCCACTCACTGTAGCGAATATAGTTACCTACTAGCTCATCGGGGTTAATCGCTAAATCTGAATAATCTTTCCATTTATCTGGGTAACCAATTTTAGGCGTAAACTTATCCAGCTTTTCTTGCGCCGCAACTTTTGTTTCAGGGCTCATCCACTCAAGGTTTTCAATTGCCACTGAATAGCCTTTAATCACGTTATCAACTAATTCTTCCATGCGCGCTTTCGCTTCTGGCGGGAAGTTTTCTTTAACGTAGACTTTACCTAAAATTTCACCCAGTACACTGTTTGAAGCATCAACGGCTTGCTTCCAAAGTGGTGCTTGCTCTTCAACACCGCGTAACGTGGTGCTGTAAAAATTAAACTTTAAATCCACTAAGTCTTTATTTAGCAACTGCGCGTAATTACTAACAAAATGAAATTTTAAGTAGTTTTGCCAAACCGATAAGTCTGTATTTTTGAAAATGTCTGCAAATTTTTCAAAGTAACTCGGTTGGCTCACAATCAGTTCTTCGGCATCAACACCAACTGCCTCAAAGTAAGCACTTAAATCAAATTCACCCATTAGCTCGTTAGCTGCAGCTACTGACATTTTATTATATGATTTTGTTGCATCACGACTTTGTACCCGACTCCACTGTGCATCAGCAAGTGTCGTTTCAAGGGCAAGTATCGCTTTGGCTGCATCAGCGGCATTATTAACGCCAGCTTTAGCTAAAATATCGGTAATATAGGTTTGATATGCCGCGCGAATTTTTGTGAATTTTTCATCATCTTTTAAATAATAATCACGGTCAGGTAAACCAAGTCCCGCTTGATAGGCATAAAGCGCATTTTCACTTGAGTTTTTAGCATCATTATTAACATACCAGCCAAAAGGAAGATCTCCGCCTTTAACTTGTAGCTGTGCCATCAGTGTGACCAACGCGGCTTTATCTTTTACTGTATCAATGCTTTTAATAGCCGGCTCAAGTGGTAACATCCCTAACTCTTCACGAGCATTTTCAGCCATGTAGCTAGTATAAAACGCGCCGATCTTATATTCATCCGAACCTGGCTTTGCGCTGCTATTGGTACTGGCGTTTTCTAGCACTGTTTTCATTGCCTTTTGCGATTCATCATATAACTGTGAGAACGACCCATAGTTTGACTTATCGCTAGGGATTTCAGTTTTTTCTAACCATTTACCGTTTACGTGATAGTAAAAATCATCCTGTGCACGAACACTTTTATCGATATTTTGTAAATCAACACCTAAGGCGCCAGGGGTTGCCACCGGTGCGGTTACTGTTGTTGCTTCTGCTTGCATTTCTTGTGGCTTTTCGCCGCAACCAACCAAACCTAACGCCAATGCAATACTGGCGGCAGTCATTGTTATTTTTTTCATAAGAATTCCGTATATTAATTAGAATAAATACGCATTTCATTAAGGTTTGATAACTCAAAAAAACAACAATAGGATGAAGTCTATTATCTGCTTAATGAAATACGCATCAGCTACAACCTAATTTAGGAAGTACTAACTAGGCATCATAAACCTGATTTAAATAACAATAAAATCGAATATGTAACAAAGTATTTTAAAGCCAGCAAAACAAACCGAGTAAGGTGTTAAATGGTATTTAATTAGGGCTTATTTTTACCATGCAAAGCTAAGCGTTGAAGCTTTTCTTTTAATGACGGTGGAGCAGAATCGGCGATCGCATTTAAATAATCAGCCGTTTGTTCACTCATTTTAAGGGAGTTTGTTGGTTTTCCATCAGCCACTTTAGGTCGAGTGCTTAACCGTTGAGTTGCCTGTGGATTGGCGGTAATTTTTATTTGCCCAAGCTCGGCCATACCCGCGGCTCTAAAATGCGATTGCATGTCCATTTTTAAATAATTAAGCCTAAGCGCAATAGGTGCAGAAACGGCTTCTATCATTAAGGTGCCGTCACGGTAATTACTTACTCGGCACTTTTCACCTAACTTAGGGCCTAAGAAATCGCGCAACAATTGTTGCTGTGTATCCAGTGCTTGGCTTTTTCCCGCATAGGCTGCTAAGCGATTGTTCAGCCCAGCCATAATATCGGTTAACGGTTTTGGCGCATATCTATCTTTAGCCATATCACACCTTAAAAACATCAAAAGAAGGCTTGCTTAAATTAAGTTTAATTTAAGCAAGCAAAGTGGGTTTATACCAATTCACTGAAATAAATGTTATTGCGGATGGGTATTAAGCACCTGCTACTTGCATTTGTTCAATCAGTACTGAACCAGTCTGAATCCCGCCGCGACGTTCTATATCGCCACCTATAGCAGAAATACCTTTGAACATATCTTTTAAATTACCAGCAATCGTAATTTCGCTTACTGGGTATTGTATTTTCCCATTTTCAACCCAAAAACCAGCCGCACCGCGAGAGTAGTCACCGGTTACTGTATTCACGCCCTGCCCCATCAATTCTGTAACTAATAAGCCCGTACCCATGGTTTTTAATAATGCAGTTAAATCTTGATGCGTTTGTTCTACTAACCAATTATGAATACCGCCAGCGTGCCCGGTTGGGGTCATATTCATTTTACGCGCCGCATAGCTTGCTAATAAATACGTTTGCAGCTCGCCGCCGTGAATTATTTCTCTGTCGAGAGTTTTAACTCCTTCGCTATCAAATGGCGATGATGCTAAGCCTTTAAGTAAGTGCGGACGCTCTGAAATATTAACGGTTTTGCTAAATACCTGCGTGCCTAAGCTATCCAATAAAAAGCTGGATTTACGATACAGTGCGCCACCACCAATTGCTGATACCAAATGGCCAAACAATGAATTAGCAATATCGGCTCTAAAAATAACCGGCACTTTCATGGTGCCTAGCTTTTGGCTGTTTAGTTTTGCTAGGGTTTCTGCTGCAGCTTCAAGTCCAACACTTGCTGCATCTTTTAACCCTGCTTGATCGCGAGAAATCGTGTAGGCTGAGTCGCGCTGCATATGCTCGCCCTCTTTACCTATCACCATAGTGCTAATGCTGTGACGAGTTCGAGGGAAGCCGGCAATTAAACCATGGCTATTACCATACACTCGCAAACCTTGATGCGATGAAAAGCTCGCGCCATCTGAATTCACAATTCGCTCATCGGCGTTTAATGCGGCTTGCTCTGCTGCATGACACAAATCAATCCCTTGCTCTGGGCTTACATCCCAAGGATGAAACAAGTCTAAATCTTTAGGGGCAAACTCAAGCAGTTCTTTATCAGCAATACCATTACATGGATCGTCTGAAGTGAATTTAGCAATATCGATGGCTTTTTCAACCACAGCACGTAATGTTTTAGGATTTAAATCAGCCGTTGATGCCGAGCCTTTGTTATTACCAACATACACGCTAATGCCTAAACCACCGTCTTGATTAAACTCAATGGTTTCTACCTCGCCCATGCGCGTACTTACCGACAGCCCTGATGTGCTTGACATAGCAGCTTCTGCAGCGGTAGCACCTAGTTTTTTAGCATGTTCAAGTACTTCTGAAACGGCGTCTTTTACTTGAGAGATTTGCGAATAAATTGGATCTTGGTGTTGGCTTTTCATAAATTCTGTCCTGAGCCCTGAAGGCCGTATTGCACACATTTTTTATATTTAAATGCTAACACACTCACTGCACCACATCAGCTAATATTAATCACTAAAAGAATCGCGTATAATAGATAAAGTTATTTTTATTTAAGAGCACCCCATGGCGAAGAAAAAAGGCAAGCCTGCTGAAATTGAAGAAGAAATTATATATGTATCAAAAAGTGAACTTAAGCGCGAAGCGCAAGAGTTTCATCAGTTAGGATCTGAAATTGCCAAAATGGGTAAAAAGCAGCGCGAACGCCTGCCGCTCAATGATGACTTAAAAGAAGCAATGGTGGTTGCTGATAAAATAAGTAATAAAAGTGATGCCTACCGCCGACATTTAAATTACATCGCAAAAACCCTTCGTACGGTAGAAAATATTGAAGAAATTAAAGCGATCATTGATGTCATGCTAAATAAAAATAACCAAGCTGAGGTTATGATCAAAAAAATTGAGCAACTGCGCAGTGATTTAATTGAACAAGGCGATGACTTAATCAACGAAACAATTGAACAATATCCAGCTCTTGAGCGCCAAAAAATGCGCCAAATGGTGCGTAATGCTGCCAAAGAAGTAAAAGCTGAAAAACCAGCGAGAAGCTACAAAGAGTTATTTCAGTACTTAAAAGACGCCATAATGTAACGCAGCCGCGTTATATATTAAAAGGTGCTGCGGCACCTTTTTTTGTTGTAGATCAAAGCCTCCTCCCCTTTGCTTTTTTACAATACGCAGCAACTTAAAAGATAAGGTGCGCGTGATGATTAAACTTCCTCAATGGGATCAAACTTTAATAAACAAATACAATGTATCGGGCCCGCGTTACACGTCTTACCCGACCGCACTTTCGTTAGCTGATGGTTATCAGCAACAAGATTTGATTAGCGCTATTGAATCATCGCAAACCCGTTCGTTGTCTTTATATATCCATATTCCTTTTTGTAGTCAGCTTTGTTATTACTGTGGCTGTAATAAAGTCATTACTCGCCACCAATCTAAAGCCGATACCTACCTAGACTTTTTAGCTAAAGAAATTGCAGCACAAGCGCCGCTGTTTCAAGATTATCGGGTTGAGCAATTACATTTGGGGGGCGGCACACCAACCTTTTTAACCGCAGCGCAAATGACGCGCTTAGTAAAACTGCTAGAGCAACACTTTAACTTTAGCGATACCTGCGAGCGCGGTATCGAAATCGACCCTCGCTCACTGGCTGACAATATGCTGGTTGATTTAAGCGAGTTGGGGTTTAATCGTGTGTCATTTGGTATTCAAGATTTTAATGATCAGGTTCAGCTGGCTGTTAATCGCCCTCAGCATGTTGATGAGGTAAAACAATTAATTACCCAAGCAAAACAGTTGGGCTTTAAATCAATTAATGCAGATATGATTTATGGCCTGCCTCTACAAACACCTGAGAGTTTTAAGCAAACTATTGAGCAACTGATTGCCTTAAACCCTGACCGCGTTTCAGTATTTAACTACGCTCATTTACCAGAACGTTTTGCCGCCCAACGTAAAATTAAAGACGCCGATTTACCCAGTGCGCATAATAAGCTCACCATGTTTAAAAATACACTAGAGCAAATGACGCAGGCGGGCTATCAATTTATAGGTATGGATCACTTTGCAAAAGTTGATAATGAATTGGCTATTGCTCAAAATACTGGTCAGCTGCATCGTAATTTTCAAGGCTACACCACTCATGGTGAGTGCGACTTATTGGGCTTAGGGGTCTCGTCTATTTCGCAAATAGGCACAGCGATATTACAAAATAAAAAAGAGTTAAAACATTATTATCAAGCAGTTGATGAGCAAGCAGGCAGTGCCATTAATAAAGGCATGCATTTAACCCAAGATGATCTTATTCGCGCCGATGCGATTAAGCAGCTTATTTGCCAGTTTGAGCTTGATATGAGCGTATTCGCTAACAGACATAAAATCAGCTTTAATGACTACTTTCAAGATGCTTTAGAGGCACTCGCACCATTAATTGCCGATGAAATGGTAACAATAGAAAACAACCTAATTAGCGTAACACCAAAAGGGAATTTATTTATTCGTATTATTTGTATGTGCTTTGATGCGCATTTACAAAAACAGATAAATGCTACTCGCTTCTCACGCGTTATATAATTTAAAACTAGCACGTATAGAAAAGCAGACCAAGGTCTGCTTTTTTATATATGCCGTAAAATCTAAGCGCTAGTTAAAAACCACGTTTTCGCTGCCTTGGGCTGCTTTAAACTCAACAATAATTTTTTTACAGTCAGCTTCAATTTCATCACTCAGTGATTCTTCTGCACGCCAGCGCGCCGTGTCTTGCTTAAAAATTTCTTTTTTAGCGTACTTTTTGCGCGAATCATGGGTTGGCATTTCTTTTACCACGTCGTACATTTTATAAATACCCGGGTATGCACTCGTTAGGTCGCGCTCAGTATCAAAACTATATTGCGACATAAGCACCCAAATACGTAAGCACCCCTCAGAATAATCACATTGCTTTTCATTCATAGCACGTGCAATTAAATGAATACTATCGGCTAACTTCGCGTTACGCTTTAAACGCGACTGTTTTAGCTTTTGCTGTTGCTCTGCCTGTTTTTTGCTAATTAGCTTTTTTTGCACATTTAGCTTATAGAGCAACTGACCCGCATAAAATGCCAAGCCCGCTATAATAGCAGCACCTACAACTAAGGCTAAGATCACTGCTGTACTCATTGCGTGTCCTTATTACTTATCTTCGTCGTCATCTAGCCATTCATTCGCTAGATCGTTTGATAGGTATTGATCAAAGTCTGAATTACTGTCTTCATCGCTGAAGTCATCTTCAAACTCTTCTTCATCTTCAATGCCTAATAATTTACAAAGCACTTGGTGACGCGCTATGCGGCTATTGAAGTATTTTGCATCTTTACCCGTTAGCATTTCACCTTGCTCATGACGCTCAACTAATTTAAGTAAGCGCTCATCATTTTCAAGGACTTCTAACTCTTGTTCAGGCGTTAATTCTGGTTCAACGGCCTTTTTAAGCTCAGCTACAGGTTTAAGGTTACGTTTCATTTCGATTTTTGGTTCAGCAGCAGGTGCAACCAATGGCACTGCTTTTTTACTACCAACGCGTTTATCTTTAGTAGCCGAACTTGCTTTTTGAGTGTCATTACTCAATGCATCCGGTGCATTACGTGAACCAGGCTTAGCACCCTTAGTTTTTTTAACACGTTGCTCTTTCAATGCGCGCATTTCTCTAAGCTTATCTTGGCTTAAACGAACGGGACCATTTGATGGTATTTTACGTGACTTTTTCTTTCTACTCATATCTTGATCGTCTCACTTAAGAGGTTTTGAGCGAGGCGCAACTCAATGGGCATCGCGGTGCTGGCCTAGCCAGGAGAATTCAGTTTGGGCATTTTGTGCGCCAAAGCACAGTTAAGGTGCTTTTTTTAAACGGGGGGTATTGTAACAGGACAAATAAAAAGGCGGTAGAGAAAACATCTCTACCGCCTACTAATCTGAGCGCCGTTATATGGACACTTCTCCCTTCGACTTTTTAGCCTTTATTGTTTTTATTATTATTTTCTATCCGTATTTTTATTATTTATCTTCCGTGTAGCATTCCATTTTGTTTTTATTATTAAACTTCCATGAGTATTTTATTATTTTCGGTCTTCCTAACACTTTTTTGATATTTCCTTTGGTAGCACACTCTATGTGCTATTCAGTCGTGCCGCGCTACTATCCTTATAACGTTTTCCTATTTGTTATTGTTTTTGCGACAGGGGTTAATTTACTCGTTAATAATTTTGTTACAACTAATTTATATCTTTTTTATTGTACTACACATGATAAAAAGCACTAAAAGATATTAATTACAAGAAGTTACATTAAAAAATAAAAATAAAATGAGATTTATCTTACATCAAAGCATGGTCAATGTCTTACAAGAGAAGGAGCTTTATCGGTCACGGCAGGCACAAAAAAAGCAGCTAAAGCTGCCTTTTTCACTAATTAACAATATATTATGTTAACAACATCTAAATAAATACGACTTTAGTGTAGACCACCAAGGTATTTAGAGAGTGTTTCAATGTCTTTATCTGTTAGTTTCTTTGCAATGTCCTGCATAACACCATTTAGGTCGTTATTACGAACACCATCTCTGAACTGTTCAAGTTGTGACTTGATGTATTCTGGATGTTGGAAAGAAATCTTTGGGAATTTAGCAAGTGAAGAGCCATTACCACGTGGACCATGACAAGCCGCACATGATGGAATTCCGCGTTCAGCGTCACCCGCTTTATATAACATGGCGCCTGTTTCTTGAACATCTTTCGGTGTAGCACCTTCAGACATGTTCAAAGAAGCAAAGTAAGCAGCCAAGTCTTTCATATCTTGATCACTTAATGGCATTGCCATGCCGCTCATTACTGGATTCATACGACCTTCTTTACCGCCCGAAGTCATACCTAATTTAAATTCAGTAAGCTGCTTGTATATGTAATCTGCGTGTTGGCCTGCAATTTTTGGGTAGATGTTAACCGGCGCATTACCGTCTGGGCCGTGACAAGCCGCACACGTTGCTGATTTTTCTTTACCTGCGTTTACATCGCCATCAAATGCTGTTGCGTTGCTTGCTGACAACGCACCAAGCAATATAGTTAAAGATAGTGCTATTTTTTTCATGGTGAATTCTCTGTTTCCGACCCTGTATCATCTACAATATGGATGTTGTGATTTTTATATTCTACACGATATTAAATTCTCTGGCACGTTTTCTACACACATTAAACCTATAAATTATAGGGTTTTGAGTAAAATTAAACGCTAAGCCAGTTAAAATGTACTGTCAGCAATGATCTTACATGCTCAAATACACTTTTTAATAGCTACTTTATAGTATAAAATACGCGTCACGGGTGAATTTGGTTTACCCAATGTTATTTTTTAAGTTTTAGGAGAGCCTGTGCTCAAATCTCGTATCAAGTATAACACTGCGTCTTTTGTTACAAGCGCGCCAGACATCACTAAATTACCTGCTGATACGGGAATTGAAGTCGCGTTTGCCGGTCGCTCTAATGCAGGTAAATCAAGTGCGCTAAATGCCCTAACCGATCAAAAGTTAGCACGAACCAGTAAAACACCCGGCCGTACTCAGCTGATCAACACCTTTGAACTTGCCGATGTAGATAATATGCGTCTAATTGACCTACCTGGCTATGGGTTTGCAAAAGTGCCGATTGAAATGAAAAAGAAATGGCAAAAATCGCTAGGCGAATACCTGCAAAAACGTCAAAGTTTAAAAGGTATTGTGGTATTAATGGATATTCGTCATCCATTAAAAGATTTAGACCGCGACTTAATTAATTGGGCTGTAGGCAGTGAAATTCCGGTATTGGCACTATTAACTAAAGCCGATAAGCTAAAGCAAGGTCCGCGTAAATCACAAGTTCTTAGTGTTCGTCGTGAGTTAAGTGAATTAGATGGCGATATTACGGTTCATGCATTTTCATCACTTAAAGGCACCGGCTTACCAGAAGTCGCTAAAAAGCTAGATGAGTGGTATTTAGGCCCAATCGTGGCCGTTCCACCTGCTGATTTAGCAACGCCAGATAGCGAATAATTACTGTAAGTAAAATTTCTGCTGTGCGGAGGTAATAAAATAGCCGAGCTCATCTGTTTCGGCTATTTCAGCCCACTGATAAAACACATTACGCGCAACTCGCGCAAAGCAGCCGTAGGGTAACTGCATATAAGGCACGGCCGCGCCTTTGTAGTCATTGATATAAAGTGACTCAGAACGACTTAATAGCCATGTACGGTTTAAATTATCAATACAACAAATAACGCTTCCCTCTGATGTCGGTTCACTGTGCCAATTTACAATAATAAAAGGCGCATCCTTAACCTCAATCGCGATTTTTTCTACAGGTGTTTTTAAGTAAAACTGCCCATCTTCGTTGCATAATACACTGGCAAAAAGTTTCACCATTGATTGACGGGTAATTTCACTACCTGCGTAAAACCATTTACCTTGCTCATCAATCAATAATGGTAACTGCCCGCAATAAGCGGGCTGCCATTGTTCAAAAGGTTTGCTTGGCTCGCTGAGTTGCTTGCTAAGCTCGTTAAGTGAAATCACTGTTTTTTAAATGTTAGTGCAAAAGTAACCGGTACAGCAGTAGCAATTGAAGGTAATCCGGCTAATTTTTGTAACTGCATTACCCCTTCAGTGATCTTAAAGTCATCACTGTTGATAATAATAGGGGAGAATGATGCCACACTTAAATCTCCATTGGCCGCACTGCTTACGAGTACATCAACAGCAAGTGGCTTTTTATGGCCATGAAAGTCTAGCTCAGCGCTAATACCTTTTAATACGTACTGCCCAGGTTGCTTAATAAGTGACAACTTCTCAGATAAGTCAGCGGTTAATACTGCGTTTGCAAACGTGTCAGACTCAAACAATATTTTACTTAAACGTTCGTTACGGATAGGGATAAAGGTTTCGGCTGAGGTTAAATCAACGTTTACGCTAAATTGACCCTGATCGCTCAGCTGCCCTGCTAACTGAGTAAAGTGACTTGCTTCAGCAATGCTATTTTTTTTAATTGATACAAAACTTAATTGGCTTTTATCGTTCAATAGTTGCCAGTTTGCCGATGCAGCACCTGAAACTAGTAAACATGATAAAGATAAACCTGCGATAGCTAACGTTTTAAACATAATGCACTCCTAAAATAAAAAGATTTATACCGGTAAAAATAATACTTTGATCAGCCAAGCTGAAAATCATTAGTTACTGTGTGGTAAATCGAAAATGCTAAGTAGACTGATGGTATCACTTGAAACGCTAAGTGCAATTAGAGAATAAATTTAACGCTTGGATGCAAGGCAATAAAAAACGGCCCATCAAATATGTGATAGGCCGATATAGCAAACTGGGGAGAAGCTATCAATACGTTGCATCTTACGATGCATCATCAACAGGATGTCCTACAGGATGAGGACGGGCGGCACTTTACCAAAAGCAAGTGTAAAAATACAAGCATATTATTGATAATCGTAGCGAATTGACGAACCTCTAACGATTTAGTACAACCTGCTGTTTAATTTAACTTTTTTTTAACCTGCAAGATGAAGAAAAAGCGCCGTTAGGCGCTTTATGATAATCTTTTTGAACTCTGTATTTGGCCTATATTAAAGCCAGTACAGTAGCGCTAAATTAGTGTGCTTGTTCCCAGTTATCACCTTCGTCAGCTTCAACAATAAGTGGTACATCTAACTGCGCCGCTTGTGACATCAGCTCACAAATCTGTTTGGTATATTGCTCAGTACATTCTGTTTTAATCTCAAATACCAATTCATCGTGTACCTGCATAAGCAGCTTAACTGTATTAGGTGCTTGCTGATTAACCCAAGCATGCACGCTTAACATCGCTTTTTTAATAATATCGGCCGCAGTACCTTGCATCGGCGCATTAATTGCTGCGCGCTCAGCGCCTTTGCGACGAGCACCATTACGCGCATTTATTTCTGGTAAATGTAAGCGACGGCCAAAAATTGTTTCTACATAGCCTTTTTCGGCCGCTTTCTCACGCGTTGTTTCCATGTATTCTAAAACACCTGGAAAACGCTCAAAATATTTATCAATATAATGCTGCGCTTCATGGCGTGGTACATCAAGTTGACGTGCTAAGCCAAATGCTGACATGCCATAAATTAAGCCAAAGTTTACCGCTTTAGCTTTACGGCGCATATCTGATGTTACCTCTTCAAGCTCAACCCCAAATACTTCAGCAGCCGTGGCACTGTGAACATCTAAGCCATTAGCAAATGCGCTTAGTAATCCCTTATCTTGCGAGAGATGCGCCATAATACGCAGTTCTATTTGGCTGTAATCGGCAGCCACAATTTTATATCCATCTGCGGCAATAAACGCTTCACGAATACGACGCCCTTCCTCTGAACGAATAGGAATATTTTGTAAATTAGGATCGCTTGAGCTTAATCGACCTGTTGCTGTTACCGCTTGGTGATAAGAAGTATGCACTCGCTGCGTGCGTTCATTGACTATCAAGGGTAACTTATCGGTGTAGGTTGATTTGAGCTTAGATAAACCACGATGCTCAATAATCACTTTAGGCAATGGGTAATCATGCGCTAACTCTTGTAGTACCTCTTCTGCTGTAGAGGGCGCGCCTTTAGGTGTTTTTTTGATAACGGGCAATTCGAGCTTTTCAAATAACAGCACCTGTAGTTGCTTTGGTGAGCTTAAGTTAAACGGTTCGCCCGCGATTTCAAACGCTTCTTTTTCAAGCTCAAGTAATCGCTCACCTAAACGTTGGCTATGCGTGGCCAACATGTTGCTGTCGATAGCAACACCGGTGCGTTCAATATCAGAAATAACACTTACTAGTGGCATTTCTATATCTTCAAACACCGATTTTAGTTTTTCATCCGCTTCAAGTTTCGGCCATAACACTTGGTGCAAACGCAAAGTAATATCGGCATCTTCAGCGGCATAAGGCGCTGCTTTTTCAAGTTCTATTTGATTAAATGTAAGCTGCTTTTTACCTTTACCAGCAATATCTTCAAAGCTAATATTTTTGTGGCCTAAGTATTTAAGCGCCAACGAGTCCATATCATGACGGGTGCCTACGCTATTAAATACATAAGACTCCAGCATAGTGTCGAACTTAATACCATTTAATTCGTAGCCTGCATTGGCAAGCACGCTTTTATCGTATTTTAGATTTTGACCTACTTTAGCTTTATTTTCGTCTGCTAATATCGGCCCCAACTTTTGCATCACAAATTCAAGGCTTAACTGCTCGGGCGCACCGGGGTAATCGTGTGCTATTGGTAAATAAGCCGCTTCCCCTGCTTTAACCGCAAAGCTCATACCGACCAATTGCGCTTTCATATACTCTAAACTGGTTGTTTCTGTATCAAAAGCAAATAGCTCAGCTTCATTAAGCTGTTCTATTAATGTCTCAAATTGGGCCTCAGTTAAAATAGTTTCATAGTGCGCATCTTCAACTTTTGGCAGCTCATTCTCTTGCGTTGGGACTGCTAAATGTGTGTCGGCATCTTTTGGGTTGTCTAGCAATTCAGCTAGCCAACGACGAAACTCACATTCACCGTATAAGGCAATTAATTCGTCTTTATTCGGTGTTTGCAATTTAAAAGTATCAAGATCAGCTTCAACCTCAACATCACATTTAATAGTGGCAAGCTCATAGCTTAACGGTAAATGATCAATCGCTTTTGCCAGTTTCTCGCCTATTTTACCTTTTATATCAGAAGCATTATCAATTACGCCCTGAAGCGATCCGTACTTTTGTAACCATTTAACTGCTGTTTTAGGTCCACAACCCTCAACGCCAGGAATATTATCTACTTTGTCGCCCATTAAAGCTAAATAATCGATAATAAGTTCAGGTCCAACACCAAACTTTTCAACCACAGTTTCGGGATCTGAAATACTGTCGGTCATGGTATTAATCAAGGTTACATGCTCATTGACCAACTGCGCCATATCTTTATCACCAGTCGATACCAGCACATGACGTTGTTGCTCAGAGGCAATCCGTGCAAAAGTACCGATTACGTCATCGGCTTCCACGCCCTCAATACTAATTAACGGAAAACCCATTGCTTTGATAATACTGTGCAGCGGCGCTATTTGAGTACGCAGATCATCAGGCATTGGCGGACGGTTCGCTTTATACTCACTGTACATATCATTTCTGAAGGTTTTACCTTTGGCGTCAAATACCACCACCATATGTGAGGGATCATATTGTTTGATCAAACTTTTAAGCATGTTTACCACGCCATAAATGGCACCGGTGGCCTCACCCTTAGAGTTGGTTAGATGTGGTGGTGAATGATAAGCACGAAACAAATATGAAGAGCCATCAACTAAAATAAGCGGGTTTTCGGGGATCTGAGCCATGGTAAAATTGGATCCTAAATACAAAAAAGTAATATGAGTGTAAGCATGCCATAAGGCAGTAAATAAAACGACTGTGAATTAATGTGAGTAATAGCGCTACATTTTTGGTAAGTTGTGGATAACTATGTAGATAACACCCACAAACAATTCATCCGAAGCATCTTAAAATGCCTAGATTAATTTGTAATTTATTGTTTTGTCTAAAAAAAGATAATTCGAGGTTCTTTTTTATTATTTTTTTATTAGTGTGGAAAAAGCATTTATACCGTCACTGGTTTTACAACCCACCTTAATTATTTACGTCCATTTAAATAACTGGATGGGCATTCTAGCATAATGGATCAAAGATCATAGCGATCCTTTATAATTTTTTTCATGGCTACTAATCACTAAATGGCATATAGCGCATAACAACGTGCTTTGCGCCTAAAAAACGAGCAAATAAATTTTTAAATCGGCTGATTCATCGTGTTAAACTTTATTTAAGAGACTTTAATGGAGCGAAATGATATGAAAAATATAGCTGTAATTTTAGCAGGTTGTGGTGTGTTTGATGGTAGTGAAATTAATGAGGTGGTACTGACTTTATTACACATTGAAAAAAATAATGCTCAGTATCAGTGCTTTGCACCTGATATAGAGCAGTACCACACCATTAATCACATCACTGGTGAAGAAATAGCACAGCCGCGAAATGTATTAGTTGAATCAGCTCGCATCACCCGTGGCAATATAAAGTCACTCGCTGAATTAGACGTTACACAATTTGATGCACTCATTGTCCCTGGGGGCTTCGGGGTAGCTAAAAATCTATCTGACTTTGCTATTAATGGCACTAACGCTAAAGTAAACGAGGCAGTACTTAGCGCTTGTAAAGCGTTTGCGGATGCAAAAAAAGCCACGGGTTACATGTGTATTGCACCGGCTCTATTGCCTTTTATTTATCATAAACCTCAGCTTACTATTGGTAATGATAGCGACACAGCCGAGGCTCTTAGCACATTAGGCGCTGAACACGTAGAGTGTAAAGTGGATGATATTGTTATTGATAAAAGCAATAAACTCGTTACGACACCGGCCTATATGTTGGCACAATCTATTATGGATGCAGATGCAGGAATCGATAAGTTAGTGCGTAACGTATTAGCTATGAGTTAGTCGTAAGGGCTTTGATCGCATTAAAGGCGTGATGATCCCGTTTTATAATTTAACTACGCGCTAAACCATGTAATTTTATTGAGTTAAGACAATCATTAGTCGTATTTCTAAATAAAATCGACTCTGAGCATTTTATAAATGACTTAGTGGAGTTATAATTGGTTTAAATTCCGTCATTTAAAATCGTGATTGATCACGTTCAAATTGAAGTGGGCAAGGCAAAATGAAAAAACTATCAGCTGCAGCATTACTTGTGCTAGCAACCACCGCATACGCACAGCCATATGATAACTCTATGACTGAAGATGCAATTAAAAAACGTTTAGCGCCTATCGGTGCTGTTTACCTTGAAGGTGAAAAAGTAGCGGTTGCTGCACCAACAGGGCCTCGTTCAGGCGAGCAAGTATATCAAGCGGCCTGTTTTGCTTGTCATGGTACAGGTGCTTTAGGCGCTCCTAAATCAGCTGACGATTGGGCTCCTCGTATTGCTAAAGGAAAAGATACCTTATTAGATCATGCAATCAATGGCTTCAATGCAATGCCGCCACGTGGTACATGTATGGATTGTTCTGATGATGAAATAAGCGCAGCAATCGACTTTATGACTGCTAAATAAAATCAGTCAGGCAAAAACTATAAATGAAAGGCTTACTCACAGTAAGCCTTTTTTGTTTCTAATTATCGACTTTTCGCAGCATAATAAGATAAATATCTACTTGACGCAAAATGTTAAAAGTGGAACTATAATGATTAATAACTATACAAAAAATTATAACTGGTTAAACATCATTGGAAGATAAACTCATTGTACCGAGTAGCGTAGTGCGCCAAAATAAACGACTAAAAGCACTATTGAAAAAGTACAAACATGCCTACCACCTCCACAATGCCCTGATACAGTTATCAGAGCAAGCAAGTACTGTTGCCGAATTAACCTTACTTTACCCAGCTATTCATGACATTTTACAAAAGTATGTCCCGAGTAAAAGCTTTTATGTGGTGCTTGTTGAGCCGCAATCACAACAGTTGGAACTGTCTTATTTTTCTGATGAAAAAGATGGAATTTCTGTACCACTTAATCGGGAGAATAATTTTAAAGAAGGCGCAACGGGTTATGTGTTTAAACAAGGAAAGACCATTTATTTCACTAAGCAACAAATGCATGATGCTGCACAGCAAGGCTTATTTAAAGCATTAGGTACACCTGCAGAACACTGGGTAGGCGTTCCAGTTTATCAAGAAAAAAATATTATTGGCGTATTGGCAGCGCAAAGTTACGACACTGAGCAAGGTTATAGTTCGCAACAAATAAACCTACTTGAAGCAATATCACTTTATTTAGCGACAGCTATTGAACGCGTTAAGAAACGAGAATTGCTCGAATCAGAAGTAAAACTAAGAACCCGTGCATTAACGCAAAGCAATGATGCTTTAAATGTTGAAATACAACAGCGAAAAAGCGCCCTGCAACGCCAGCAAATATTATTTAAAATTTCAGAGCTGACAACTCAAGCTAAAAACCTAGATGATGCTTATTTTCAAATACACGAAATAATAAAAACCATCACTTACGCAAAAAATCTTTATATTGCCTTGTATGATAAAGAAACGGGCTGGATTAGTTTTCCTTACAGTGTTGACGAATTTCAAGGCAGCACCCAACCAAGGCGCTTTGCAAAAGGGTACAGTGAGCTGGTGATCAGCACTGAAGAAACACAAATAATTCACCCGCAAAGAGCACAAGAGTTATTAGATAGTGGTATTGTAGAGCGTGAAAAACCAATTGATGAATCTAGAAGAGCCACCAGCTGGCTTGGCGCTCCGCTAAAAACATCGCAAGGAGTTATAGGTTTAATTGTTTGCCAAGCTTATAATAATGAACACCTTTTCACACAAGATGATGCAGAACTCATAACCTTTGTATCGCATCAAATTGCCACGGTATTACAAACAAAATTAGCCTCACAGGCGCTGAAAAAGAGCCACCAAGAGCTCGCTTCTCGAGTAAACGAAAAAACCAAAGAGCTAAGCCAAGCAAATTTGCATTTACAGATGCAAATTGATGAGCGTAAAAAAATAGAGCAGCAGCTGTATCACGATGCGCACCATGACTCATTAACAAGCTTGCCAAATCGTAATTTATTTTTAACGCAGCTAGAAAAAACGCTACAGTTTTACCAACGTCACCCTGATGAGCACTTTGCGGTACTGTTTATTGATCTTGATAAATTTAAAGATATAAACGACCAGCTTGGGCACCATGCCGGAGACGAATTTTTAATTAGCGTGGGTCAGTTGTTCTCTCAATGTATCCGTGAGCATGATTTATTAGCACGCTTAGGGGGAGATGAATTTGTCATTTTACTCACTCATTTAACCGAGCCAAACCAAGCTGAAGATGTTGCAAATCGAATCATCAACATCATGCGAAAACCTTTTTGTACAAAAGGTATTTGTGTGCAAAGCGGCGCGAGTATTGGTATCACTTATTCAAAACAAAGCTATAAACATACAGATGAAATTATTAGAGATGCTGATGCCGCAATGTATTACGCTAAAAACTCTGGTAAAAATCGCTTCGAATTATTTCACCCGTTACTCACAGAGCCAATGCTGCAACATGAGTCACAAACATTGCACCATTTTGATGTATTACCTATGACGCTTCGTGGCTCAGATATTATTTCTATGGATGAGCATTATCAATATGCCTCATTATTTGAAGCGTTTGGTGAACACCCTGTACTTGGCTTTACTAGTTTTGATATTTTAAAGAAATTTGCAAGTGATAAAGAACAGCATATAAAAGTAGAACTCCAACTGATTTTACAAGCGTATCAACAAGCGAAAGACGCTGAAATAAGCGTTGCTCTTCTGCCTTGCTCAAGTCTGCTTTTAGAAAAGCATGAGTTCTCTTTATTAACTGCTGCACTAAAGCAGCCATTAAACATTGATCCACTTTGTTTGTTGTTTGATGATCAAGAATTACGTTACGCCAGTGCGCTGCAACTAGAAAACTTAAAACAGCTTAAAGCGCTGGGCTACTCTATTGGTCTAAATAATTTCGCAAAGGATAAATGCGAGCTTAATTTAGTGACCGAGATAGAATTTGATTACTTACTATTAAGCTCCACTTTCAGTAAACGAATATTGCAGCAGGAATGCTATGACTTGCAGCTACAAGGTTTGCTGGCTATCACTAAACTTAAACACATTAAAGTGATAGCTAAAGGCCCATCAATATTAAACTTTAGAGCTCTTTTAGATAAACACGGCATAAACCTATTCGTTGCTAAACAGCACCCACTAACCAGCGCTATACCAGCTACACTTATAAGCTCAGAATCAAAATAACGCTAAACACATGCTATTGTGGTTTTTTTAGCATTGCCCTTAAATTTGCAACCCGAGCTTGGCCTTTTTCCATGCGTTCAGCTTGGGTGTTAGGCGCTTTTTTGTTTTCAAAGGCTAAGTCATCTTGGGGTAGCTCTTGCACAAACCGGCTGAGCTCTGTTTGCGATGTTTCACCAAATTGACGACGAATTTTAGCATACGTTAAGGTTAGCTCTTGCTGCGCGCGGGTAATACCTACATAGGCAAGGCGGCGCTCTTCATCTACATTATCCTCATCAATGCTTACTTGGTGTGGTAATAGCCCCTCTTCCATGCCTACCATAAATACATAAGGGTACTCGAGTCCCTTTGAAGCATGCAGCGTAAGTAATTGTACTGCATCTGCTTCATCTTCTTCCTCGTTACGCTCTAGCATATCGCGCAGGGTCAATTTACTAACCACTTCAGCTAACGTCATTGGCGGGTTATCGGCATCGCCAGTCAGCATATCGGTGATCCAGCGGTATAGCTCGGACACATTTTTCATCCGCATTTCGGCGGCTTTGGCACTCGGTGATGATTCATATAAATAGGCTTCATAATTAATATTTCGCACTAAATCTTTGACCGCTTCTAAGGTATCGCTGCGTACTGCGTTATCCGACAGCTCAACCACCCAACGGGCAAACCCAGCTAACGCATTAAAACCACGTCCTTTTAGTCTGTATCCTAAGTCGTTATCAAAACAGGTGGCAAACAAGCTTTGATGTTTTTCATTGGCTAAGGTGCCTAGTTTTTCAAGCGTCACCGTGCCTATTTCACGCCGTGGCGTATTCACGATTCTTAAAAAGGCATTGTCATCATCTTGGTTCACTAAAAGACGTAAGTAAGCCATGATATCTTTAATTTCAGAACGTGAAAAAAACGACATCCCGCCGCTAATTTTATAAGGTATACGGTTACTCATTAACGACTTTTCAAAACCACGCGCTTGGTGGTTACCTCGGTACAAAATCGCGTAATCTTTATAACTAGTGCGCTTCATAAACTTATGAGAAATAATCTCTGCAACCACACGCTCAGACTCATGCTCTTCATCGCGACAACCAATGACTTTAATTTGCTCACCATAGCCAAGTTCACTAAAGAGCTTTTTTTCAAACTCATGGGGGTTATTCGCAATCAATATATTAGCCGCTTTAAGAATACGCCCTGCACTACGGTAGTTTTGCTCTAGTTTTATTAATCTTAATCCTGGATAGTCTTTACTTAATAACACCAAATTTTGTGGGCGAGCACCACGCCAAGAGTAAATTGACTGATCGTCATCTCCTACCACGGTAAAGCGTGCACGCTCACCAACCAGCAATTTTACTAATTGGTATTGGCTGGTATTAGTATCTTGGTATTCATCCACCAGTAAATAGCGAAAACGCTGCTGCCAACGTTCACGTGAAGTGGCATTACTGCTTAAAAGCAGCGTAGGGATCATAATTAAATCATCAAAGTCGAGTGCATTATAAGCGCGAAGCTGATTTTGATAACGCGCATACAACTGAGCAAACAAGGCTCTTTGCGGCTCTCTGGCTTCGCGAATAGCTTGCTCTGGTAAAATGAGTTCATTCTTCCAACTACCAATTTGCATTTTAAGTAGATTTAGTAAGTCTTTGTCTTTTTTAAGCTCATCTTCGGTTAAATCACCAAGTAATTGATTTGTATCTTGGTCGTCAAACAGCGAAAAACCGGGTTTAAAACCCAGTGTTTTTAACTCTTTTTTAATGATTTCAAGCCCGAGTGTATGAAAGGTAGACACCCATAAACCTTTAGACTCTTGTTTGCCCAAGGTTTGCAAAACCCGCTCGCGCATTTCTTTAGCCGCTTTATTGGTAAAGGTAACCGCCGCAATATTACGCGCTTGATACTCGCACTTCTGTACTAAGTAAGCAATTTTGTTGGTAATAACTCGTGTTTTACCCGAGCCTGCGCCGGCTAATACTAAGCAAGGACCACTAATGTACTTTACCGCTTCATCTTGTTTAGGATTGAGTTTCATAACGACCAGCTGATTGCAAAAAGACGGGCAATTTTAACGTAATCACTACAATACGCCTAGCCAATAAGGTAATATTAGTTATTATCATTTTAGGCAACAGGCAAGGGACGACTATGATTAACCCAGCAAAACTTGAAGAAATTGCGAAACAGATCACTAATAACATGCCACAAGGTGTAAAAAACCTGGCTGATACACTTGAAGGTAAAACCAAGCAAGTGTTACAAAATAAGCTTGCCGAAATGGACTTTGTAAGCCGTGAAGAGTTTGATATTCAAAGCCAAGTGCTGATCCGCACCCGTGAAAAGCTAACTGAATTAGAAGCAAAAGTAGCGATACTTGAACAGCAATTATCGGCAAAAACAGACGCAGAATAATAAATATAACGCCATAGACGAACCTGCTTTATGGCGCTAATCACTCAGTTATTCAAATAGCTCGTCGAGCACATAGTAACCCGTTGCTTGTTGCTGCTCTATGCTCACCCTTAGCAATTTATTAGCTACTTGCTCACCGGTTATTGGTCTATACCGTTTGAAGATGCCAAAACGCGTTAACAGTGGCAGTACCACCTCACCTAGCTTTTCTGCAATTCTAAGCTCTGATCGCTCGCCGACTAACAAAGACGGTTGCAATATACTCAAGCGCGAAAAGCCAAGCTGCTTTACCTGCTGCTCAAGTTCCCCTTTTATTTTTAAATAACGGCTCATGCTATGCGCATTTGCGCCACTTGATGACACCAAACAATAATGAGGAACACCGTTATTAGCCGCCATTTGCGCACAAATAAATTGGTATTCAAAATCAACTTTACGTTGTGCAGCCACACTACCTGCTTGCTTTAATGTGGTCCCTAAGCAAGAAAAGAACACGTCACCTTTGAACAATTCAACATGATGCGTCAAATTTTCAAAATCAATAACATGGCTAGTTAATTTAGGATGAGAAAAATCTAATTGGCGGCGCGATAAGCTCACTACTTTCGTATAGCAAGGAGATGCTAACAGCTGTTGTAATAACTGGCTGCCCACTAAGCCGGTACTGCCGATTATTAGCGCCGTTTTGGTCATATTAAAGGTGACTGTCCGCAGATTTATTTAGTACATGGTGTACAGCTTTTTTATAGCTAATGTATTCTTCTTCAGCGCAGCTAACTACCGACTCTAAGTCATGCAAATGACCATTTTCTAATCCATATACCCAGCCATGCACTGTGAGCTCTTGACCTCGTAACCAAGCATCTTGAACAATGCTAGTGCGCGATACGTTACGCACTTGCTCAATCACATTAAGCTCAATTAAACGATCAAGACGCTGTTTTTCTGGTAGAGCGTTAAGTTGCTCTAAATGCTTTTCTTTTACATCACCAACGTGGCGTAGCCAGTTATCAATAAAGCCAAAGCGATCTTCGTTTAATACCGCTTGTACACCACCACAGCCGTAGTGGCCAACAACCATAATATGTTTTACTTTTAATACTTCAACCGCGTACTGCATAACCGATAAACAATTATGATCGGTGTGAACGACTACGTTGGCAACATTACGGTGTACAAATAATTCACCCGGTAGTAAATCAACAATTTGATTAGCAGGAACTCGTGAGTCAGAGCAACCAATCCATAAGTATTCTGGATTTTGTTGCATCGATAAAATTTTAAAAAATTCAGGATTAGCTTCGCTCGTTCTAGATGCCCAGCGTTTATTATTTTCTAGTAGGTTATTTAAATTTCTCATTACATCTCTTTTAGGTCGAGGGCGTTAAACTGGCTAAAATTAAAATATTACGGGGTGTTAAGTGCTTCTCACAAAATGTACTAACACTGACGTTATAGCCTTGCTGTTGCAAATATAAAGCACGATCGAGCACAAGCCAAACTTCTATTGCTCTTCTAAACACATGTCGAACCAGTTCAACTCGTTCTGTCACCTTTTTTCGCGCCTGCCCAATCAATAAAAACTTATTGTAATCAATATCTTTTGGCAGTTTTAAGGCTTTTTTATCTGCCGCCCACTTACAAAATGATTCAAACGAATCTGAAAATATTGCTTTATTCACTGAGGGCACACTAACATACGCCAACTCACCGGTGACTGACTTTCTTAAAGCATCAAACCCGAGTCGCCACTCAACTTCTGTTTTTCGTACTTTGCCCACTCGCGATGGAGCCGTGACAGTTTCTTGCAAAGCGAGTTTTAAATCTCGATGAGTTAAATTAAGCGCACTTCGCTTCGCCTGTTCGCTCATTGCTTGATAATTATTCTCGGTAAACAAGTGATAGCAACAAGGTGAAAAACTAATTTGTGTTACTTTGGCCGCACTGGCTTGATGCATAAATGTTTGATGTAACGCACCGCAGGCATGTAAAGCAACGGCATGGGTTTGTGGGTTAAAAAAATCCTGAGTGTTATCTGTGAGTACATCAGCTTGGCTAAATTGCATAGCAAGCCCCTGTTGCTGCGCACTTTTTTGTCCTTGCTCACATAAGTGAGATTGTAGCTCAATACTGTGCACGCTCGGCGCACCATTAAAAGCTAACATTCGTCCTAAATGGCCTTTGCCTGCACACCACTCTAAAATAGGCTGATCATTGGCAGGTAGCGCACCAACAAAGTCTTGTAGCTGTGTAAACTTTCGTCCTTTAATACCGTTACTAATCCAAAACGGATAATCCGTTCGACTGCTTGTTATGACAGGAAGTGAAGCTAATCGGCTTAATTGCTCAATACCGGGTATGTAAGGTGAAAAAAACTGATAAAGTTGCGCTTGATCAGTATCTAACTCAGCAACGTCCTGATCAGTTAAAGCAGTTAGGGGGTTGTGTAATTCAGGCCATGGTAAACAGTCAAAATCAAACGCAGTACATTGCCAATACGAGCGCGTATTCATCAGTAACGAATCGAGGGCAGTAAATTGCTCAGTTAAGGTCATAACAGCTTAAAATATTAAAAAGGCAATAAATTATACCAGTACACTCGCGCCTAATTAAGCGGTTATTTTTTTAACCTCGCAGAGCAAGGGGATTACTTAACTTTCCCACCTTTTTATTGGTTAAATTAGCCATTAGCGTGCTTTGAACATTAACCGTAAATAAAGGGGAATAGAAATAATACTAATAATAATGGCCGCAATCAGCATCCAAGAAAGCTGCAACGTTTCTTGTTTTTTATATTTATAAATAAAATCGGCTTTTACTTCGTCAAACTTTGTTTGATCAACCTCATATAAATCAGCAATCAAACGCCATTTGGCCATCGACATATTACCCACATTGGTGCTTGGCGGCGCAATATAGTCTTTTAGCACTTCGGCCTCAAAAGCTAATTGATGAAAACTACGCTCAGGGGCATAAAACTGCTGAGTAATGGCGATGGCTTCATCCATATTCATTACCGCATAACGCCACCCTTTTAAACTCGCTTGGTAAAACTTTTCTACCGTATCGGGATGGTACTTAATCATGTCATCACTGGTAAATAAAATATCTGCGTATACGTCCATACCATAACGTTGTGGACATATAAGTCGATGAGCAATACCTTGCTGATCCATATAATAAGGTAAGTCGGTAACATAGACTTCGATGGCATCTATTTTATTTTCCATCCATGCTTTTTGTAATTTATCGCCTTTGTATATAACCAACTTTTCGATATTTATACCGCTGCGCTTGAGCATAGTTAACAACTCAGAATTGCTCTCTTTACTCACTTCACTTACACGTTTATTGACAAAATCACGGGCATGAAAAATATCAGAGCTTTCTTTGACCATCCAGCAATAAGGAGAAAACTGTAATATGGCAGCCATGGCTACAAAGGGTTTACCTGCAATACGCTGCTGTAAAATACCAGAATGCGCAACCCCAAACTGGGCTTCACCACGCTCTACCGCGCCAAAACTATTGGGCCGTTTTGGATCGGCAGGCACAATAGTGACGTCTAAACCGGCCTCATCATAATACCCTTTTTGCTGAGCCATATAATAACCCGCAAATTGAAATTGATGTGTCCACTTTAATTGTAGTGTGACTGATTCCTGCGCCATTAACTGGCTACAAAAAAGGCAGGCGCTAATTATCATTCCTTTAAGTAACAAAGAGAGTTTCCAAAAAACGTAGTGATTAACGTAACTATATGTAAAGCAGCTAATAAAGCAAGCATCCACAGAAGATGCCTGCTTAAAGTAGGATTATGCTAAGGCGAGCTTTTCAAGCTTTTCTGCTTGAGGTTGGGTAGTTAAAAACTGGGTGAAACACGGGTTATGGGTTTCGTCTTGAACACTGTAACCTAGGCGGTTTAAGTGCTCATTAAACATCTCATATTGGCTTGGTTCAATAGCAAAGCCTGCTAATACATTCCCCATTGACCCGCCATGATTACGGTAGTGAAATAAAGTGATATTCCAGTTACTACCCAGCGTATCTAAAAAGCGCGCCAATGCGCCTGGGTACTCTGGAAACTCAAACCTTAGTAAGCGTTCATGTAACTGCTCTGGCGCTTTACCGCCAACCATATAGCGTACATGCAGCTTTGCTAATTCGTTATCTGACAAATCGCAAAAGGTATATTTGTTATCTGTTAGACTTTGTTTAAGCTCTTCAAGTTCTGCTAACCCTTGGCGCAGTGCAATACTAACAAAAATTTGCGCCTCGCCAGGCCCTGCATATCGGTAGTTAAATTCGGTAATAGCACGCCCACCTAAAGATGCACAAAACTGCTTAAAACTACCGCGCTTTTCATCAATGGTTACGGCTAATAAAGCTTCGTTTTTCTCACCCAGCGCAGTGCGCTCAGCCACATAACGTAAGCGATCAAAGTTTAAATTAGCACCAGACAAAATAGCGGCTAAATTTAACCCTTTTAAACCCGACTGCTGAGACCATTTTTTAAGCCCTGCAGTTGCAAGTGCGCCTGAAGGCTCAGCAATAGCACGGGTTGATACAAAAATATCTTGCATGGCAGCACATATTTCATCATCTGATACGGTCACCACTTCATCGCAAAACTTTTGCGCCAATCTAAATGTTTCGCTACCAATTATTTTTACGGCAACACCATCGGCAAAGCTTCCTACTCTTTCTAGCTCTACAGGCTCTCCCGCTTCCATGGCAGCTTTTAAACAAGCACTTTCATTAGCCTCGACTCCAATCACTTTGATATCTGGGCGCAGCGATTTAATGTATACCGCCATACCCGCCAGCAATCCGCCGCCGCCAACAGGAATAAATACCACGTCTAAGTCGTTCAGCTGTTGCATTAGTTCACGGGCAACTGTGCCTTGACCAACAATGACATCGGGGTCATCAAATGGAGGGACAAATACGCCGTTTCGCTGCTCAGTTAATTCAAGCGCATACGCCTTTGCGGCATCAAACTGATGACCATGTAACACGACTTCCCCGCCCAATGCTCTTACCGCATTAACCTTAATTTCAGGCGTGGTTACGGGCATGACAATAGTGGCTTTATGCCCTAGGTGTGAAGCACTCAGCGCCACCCCTTGAGCATGGTTACCTGCCGATGCGGTGATCACAACCGAGCCCTTTGGCAGCTTATTTAATTTATTAAAAGCACCACGTAATTTAAACGAGTACACCGGTTGCTGATCTTCACGTTTTAACCAAACATGATTACCTAATCGTGCACTCAATTCGGCCATTTCACTCACCTCAGTCACCTTAGCTAAAGGCTCCATATTGGCTTGGATAATCGCGCGAAAATAATCGAGTTCTTGAGAAACCATACCTAACTAAGCTCCTCCAGTTTGGCTAAATCGCGAACCGCACCTTTATCGGCACTGGTTGCAAGTAGCGCATACGCTTTAAGCGCAGATGAGACATAGCGATTGCGGTTAAGCGGCTTATACGCTTGTTTACCACGAGCCAATTGTTTTTGCCTGCGAGCTTCGAGTTCCTCATCGCTTAATGCTAAAGTGATTTCTCGAGTGGCAATATCGATGATAATTTTATCGCCATTTTCAACATAAGCTATCGCGCCACCGCTGGCTGCCTCGGGAGACACATGGCCAATTGATAAACCTGACGTACCACCCGAGAAGCGACCATCGGTGATCAAGGCACATTTTTCAGCCAAGCCTTTTGATTTTAAGTAGCTGGTTGGGTATAGCATTTCTTGCATGCCTGGGCCGCCTTTAGGTCCTTCATAGCGAATTACAACTACATCGCCGGCTTTTACTTCACCATTTAAAATCCCTTCTACAGAGTCATCTTGAGACTCATAAACAACAGCAGTACCTTCAAAATGCAGCATTTCATCGACAACGCCGGCACTTTTAACGATACAGCCATCTATTGCTAAATTACCTGAAAGCACGGCAAGGCCGCCATCTTGACGAAATGCATGTTCAACACTGCGAATACAACCGTTTTCACGGTCGTTATCACCCTCATCCCAACGACAATCTTGGCTCATGGCTTTGGTGGTACGAATGCCTGCCGGACCCGCGCGGTAAAACTTTCGCGCCGCTCCGTTATTAGGATCCGTTGCATCCCATTTTTTTACCAACTCACCCATGGTCATGCCGGCAACATGATTAACCGATAAATCAACCAAGCCGGCTTTACCAAGCTCGCGTACTATGGCCATCATGCCACCAGCGCGGTGTACGTCTTCAATGTGGTATTGCGCGGTAGCTGGCGCGACTTTACATAAAAATGGCGTTTTACGTGAAAGCTCATCAATATGTGACATATCAAAATCTACACCGGCTTCTTGTGCCGCTGCGAGTAAATGTAATACCGTATTTGATGAGCCGCCCATGGCAATATCAACCACCATAGAGTTCATAAATGCGGTTTTATTAGCGATGGCACGAGGCAGTACGTCTTGGTTATCTTTTTGGTAGTACTCGCGGCATAAATCAACGATGCGAGCACCTGCTTCAACATACAATTGTTTACGGTCTTTGTGGGTCGCAAGCGTGGTACCGTTACCCGGCAGCGCAAGGCCTATTGCTTCTAATAAACAGTTCATTGAGTTGGCAGTAAACATCCCTGAACACGAGCCACAGGTAGGACATGCTGAGCGTTCAACTTGCTCTGAGTCGGCATCACTTACCGATTCATCGGCACCTTTAACCATGGCATCTACTAAATCGAGTTTAATATCGATATTGGCTAATTTAGTTTTACCCGCTTCCATAGGGCCACCCGATACAAAAATAACCGGTATATTTAAACGCAGCGCAGCTAACATCATCCCAGGGGTGATTTTATCGCAGTTAGAAATACAAATCATCGCATCGGCACAATGGCCGTTCACCATGTACTCTACCGAGTCGGCAATTAAATCGCGCGATGGCAGTGAATAAAGCATACCGCCATGACCCATGGCAATACCGTCATCGATAGCAATGGTATTAAATTCTTTTGGTACACCACCGGCCTGAGTAATGGTTTCAGCCATCAGTTCACTAAGCTGATTAAGATGCACGTGCCCCGGTACAAATTGCGTAAATGAGTTCACAACAGCAATAATTGGCTTACCAAAGTCGGTATCAGTCATGCCTGTTGCACGCCATAATGCTCTTGCGCCTGCGCGTTTACGCCCTTCAGTGGTGGTTGCACTTCTTAATTTAGCCATAGTTACCTCAGTGTTTGCCGCAGTTAATGCGGGCATTCCTCATTCGAAAAATTGATGAATAACCAAATAACCGGTTATTCGTAAAATTCGTTAAATTTATTTTATACAGCTTGTTGCTGTAAGCTTTGTAGCGTCACATGTTTCACATCAACCAACTTATTTAACTGGCTGGTAAGCAAATAAATTGGTTTATCACTATCAACCGTCATGGCCATATTATATTGACCATCGTCCATATTGAGCTGCAAGTGAGTCAAGTCAAAACCACGATGACGTACGACACGTAAAAAGCGCTCGATTGCGACACTTTGACTTTTTAAGGCAATTGTTAAGTTGTGTTTCATTGTGCTTTCTCCGTCATCATTTCATCGTTAGCAGCCCCAGGCGGAACAAGTGGCCATACGTTTTCTTTATCATCGATACAAGCATGAACAATGTAAGGCCCATCGCTATTTAATAAGGTAGTAATTGCATCATCCACTTGGTTGGCATGGGTAATCGTTTGCCCAGGAATACCAAAAACAGCCGCTAGCTGTACAAAGTCAGGGTTATCTGACAAGTTAGTTTCGCTATAGCGCCCTTCAAAAAATAACTCCTGCCATTGGCGCACCATGCCTAAACGCTGGTTATCAAGTATCAGTATTTTTACTGGTAAATTATTACGGCGAATAGTGGCAAGCTCTTGAATGTTCATCATGATTGAACCATCACCTGAAACGGTGATGACAAAGTCATCTTTACGCGCTATCTGTGCACCTATAGCCGCGGGTAAACCAAATCCCATAGTGCCTGCACCACCACTGCTCAAATGGTTGCAAGGGTGGCTAAACTTCATGTGCTGAGCTACCCACATTTGGTGCTGGCCCACATCGCAGCAAACAACACTGGTGCTTGGCATACGCTGGCTTAGTTGATTAAGTAAATAAGGGGCAAATACTTTTTCGCCAGGATAGTCGTAGCGCCATGCATGCTTAACCATCATTTGTTTATTATGATCGCACCACGCTTTTGGTGTAACCACGCACTCAAGGGCGGGAAGTGAAGTTTTTAAATCTGCAATTAATGACGCTTTTGCGGGTTTACGTTTACCGACCTCGGCTGCATCTATGTCTAAATGAATTACGTTTGCTTTTGCAGCAAACTTAGCTAAATTGCCTGTTACACGGTCATCAAAGCGAGCGCCAATACACACTAATACATCACATTCTTGCACGGCTAAATTAGCCGCTTGACCGCCATGCATACCTAGCATCCCTAAATCATATTCGTAATCAGGTAATACACTGCCCAATGCTTTAAGAGTTGAAACCGCAGGCATTTGCGTTTTATTTAAAAATTGCATTAACTGCGCTTGCGCATCAGCGGCATGAACGCCCCCACCAACATACGCTACGGGTTGCTTGGCTTCACTGAGTAATTGATTGGCGATAGCAACTTGGTTTAAATCAAGTTGCGGTAAGTATTCATCTGCCGCTAACCAAGGTTTAAAAGGCACCTGCGCCATTTGAATGTCTTTGGGGATATCAACTAAAACGGGGCCAGGACGGCCGCTTTGTGCTAAATGCATCGCTTCTTGTAATATTTCGGCTAAATCTTCTGCTCGCTCAACCATGTAACTGTGTTTAGTACATGAAAGCGACATGCCAAGCACGTCAATTTCCTGAAAAGCATCAGAGCCAATTGCGGCGGTTGGTACTTGCCCTGTAATAGCAAGTAAAGGCACTGAGTCCATCATGGCATCTGCCAATGCGGTAATTAAATTAGTAGCTCCAGGGCCTGATGTTGCCAAGCACACACCTAAACGTCCAGTACTGCGTGCATAGCCCACGGCGGCAAACCCTGCACCTTGCTCATGACGAGTAAGATAATGTTTTACAGGCGCACCATACAAGGCATCGTAAATGGGCATAATAGCACCACCTGGGTAGCCAAATACTTCATCTACGCCGTGTTTGGCGAGTAAATCTATTGTTAGTTCTGCGCCTGTCATTAGTAAATCCTCATTCCTGTTTGACAACCCATTAAAAATTTAACTCTAAAACTAAAAAGCCCCCCGGACGGTTAAGTGCGGAGGGCTTTCAATGCTTAGTTTTTTAAAGCACTACGAAGCCCTCGCGGGAATAATCACCACGATAATAATCAGGACTAGGTTAAGTGCATTGTTAAGCATAAAATTTAATACCATTTAATTTCTGTAATTACGAAACTCTTGTTTCGCTGTCTTTTTATATTAGTACCGCGCTCAGGGCGCTAAGTCAACATCAAATTCAATCCAAAATAATTATAAAAACACGCCGGCCTAGGTTTTAAAATTCAAACAACCTAAACAAAGTGAATTTTTTATCCCTTCATTTCAACTCAGGAAATTCACTATTCTTATAACGGTGAATTATGGTTTGATTAATTTTTAGCAAACCGCTGTATTTTATAGCTCACAAAATAAAATAAATTGACTTCTTAAGTGTTTCTTAAGTGTGACGACCTAGCATAACAGCGTTCACGAAAAAGAGATGTGTTATGAATTCAATTTTCAAACTCAGTAAGCAATCGCAAGCAAACACCAAAAAGCGCTTTTACTTTAACTGCAGCGCTAATGCATTTGTTATTTTAATGGCATGCTATTACGGCTTAATCATTAATATTCCATTTATGCATGGTGCGTTTAGCGCTATTACTTCGCTGCACACATTTTCGTGGTTATTTCTATTCTCTGTACCGCTACTACTTGTATGTTTATTAGTTATATTTTTTTCTTTGGTGTCTGTTCGAGGGCTATTAAAACCCATCAACTACTTACTACTCGTGCTCTCAAGTGCCGCACTTTACGGCTCATTAAACTATGGAGTGGTATTTGATTACTCAATGATACAAAACGCAGCAGAGACGGACTCTAGTGAAGCGTTAAGCTATTTAAACTTGCAACTTGTTGGCTTTTTACTGCTTTTTGGCGCATTACCTGCCTTTGTTTTGAGTCGTATAAACGTAAACTGTGCCCGCCCACACAAAGAAATACTCAGTCGTATTAAACTGTTACTAGCATGCGGTGCTTTGATTGCTTTAGTGGTAGTAAACTTTTACGCCGATTACGCGGCAACAGGTCGAAATAACCGTATATTGAAAAAAGAAATCATTCCATTTCAATACCTTTCTAGTGGCTATAAGTATACACGTGATCAGCTGCTTTACAGCGATATTAAATTTAAAAATATTGATACCACACCAACTTTAGCATCGCCAAGTACAACACGAGTTACTGTCATAGTAGTAGGTGAAACCGCACGAGCTGAAAACTTTTCCTACCAAGGCTATGAGCGCAATACCAACCAATACACACAAAAACATAATGTCACTTATTTCGATAATGTATCGTCGTGTGGCACGGCCACGGCAGTGTCAGTACCGTGTATGTTTTCACTGCAAACTCATGCCAATTTTTCTCGTTTAGACGGTGATAATCAGCAAAACGTGATTGATTTGATACAGCAAGCAGGCGCAGATGTCTTATGGGTTGATAATAACAGTGGCTGTAAAAACGTCTGCTCGCGCGTACCTACCATTAATATTGATACCAAAGCATCCGGACTATGTGATGGTAAATACTGTTTTGATGAAGCGTTGCTAGCCCCACTAAAGCACAAGCTTGCTAACTTGAGTCAGGCTAATACGCTTATAGTGCTGCATATGATGGGTTCACATGGCCCTACTTACTTTAAGCGCTACCCTGAAAAATTTAAACAGTTTAGTCCAACCTGCGACCGCAGCGATATTCAGAACTGTAACGCTGAAGAACTGGTTAACACCTACGACAATACAATTGCTTATAGTGATTTTATCAACGCTCAAGTTATTGAACAGTTAAAGGCACTACCGGCCAATATTGATAAGCAATTACTGTATGTGTCTGACCATGGCGAGTCGCTCGGTGAAAATGGTGCGTACTTACATGGCTTTCCCTATGCATTTGCACCAACAGCTCAAACCCATGTGCCTCTTTACATCTGGGCTGATGAGCATAATCAGCGCATTACAGCCAAGTGTCTCAACAATTTAAATAGCACTTTAGCGCAATCACACGATGCTATTTTTCATACCCTTTTAAACTTAACCGGTGTTGCGAGTAAAACCTACCAAACCTCTGAAGATTTACTCGCGTCATGTCAAACGATTAACCATAGCGAAACTAAAATATGAATAATAAAACCGTTATAAAACGCCAAGGCCTAATGCGCCTAATTTTTACCTTAAGCCATACATTTAACGGCCTAAAATGGATGAGCCGATTTGAGGCTGCTTTTCAGCAAGAGTTGGTTTTATTTAGTTTGCTAGGCGTATTTGCCTGCTTGCAAGAAATTACTTTAAGTAGCAAATTAATCTTGATTGCCAGCTTATTGTTTGTGTTATTTGCTGAGTTGGTCAATACCGCAGTCGAAGTGGTGGTTGATCGCATCGGTAGCGAATATCATGAACTATCAGGCCTAGCTAAAGATATTGCATCCGCCAGTGTCTTTATCGCCATGCTTATTGCTATTTTAGTTTGGTGGTCTGTGCTATGGACTTAATCAGTAGCACTAAAAAAGTACTGGGGCCATTGTGGGTTTTAGCGGTATTTTTTTTCGCACTCCTATGCTTGCTAACTTTTGCGCGATTAGGTTTAAGTTTGTGGCAAAGTGGCCGTGTATTTACCGAAGGCGCCTGGCACTTTGTTTTTGTAGGCGGTTTACGTGTTGATATAGCAACATTATGCTACATCATAACCCCCGCTTTGTTGCTAACACTTGCAGCACATGCTCTCAAATTAACTGCTTATATTCGAGGAGTCGTAAAGTGGTATTTAGTAATAATGGCTGCAATGTTAGTGTTTTTTGAGGTTATTACACCCACGTTTATTAACGAATACGACTTACGCCCTAATCGCCTATTTATTGAATACCTTATTTATCCTAAAGAAGTCTCTAAAATGATTTTTTCAGGTTACAAACTCGAAGTCCTCTTCGCTGTTTTAGCGCTCGTTTTCACCATTAAATTTGCTAACAAAATTCTTACTCAGCAATGGCAAAACCGCTCGTCCCTAGGGGCAATAAAACTATCACTATTAGCTGTTATTATATGTAGCCTAACACTGTTAGGCGCTCGAAATTCATTAGGCCATCGTCCATTAAACCCCGCTATGGTGGCATTTTCGACCGACCACTTGCTGAATGACCTCACGCTTAATTCATCATATAGCGTAGCATTTGCGTTAAAACAGCTCTCCAATGAGCAATCAAGTCAGGCATATTATGGCAAGGTCCCTCAAGAGGAGTTACTCGCCACAGTACGCAGTACCATGCAAAATCCTCAAGCAATATTTAATAATCCAAATGCCCCTACCCGCACTTTTCATCAGCCAAGCTACCAAGGTAAAAAGAAAAACCTGGTTATTATTCTGCAAGAAAGCTTGGGCGCTCGTTATGTAGGTACCTTGGGTGGCTTACCCTTAACGCCTAATATAGATACACTTTATCAACAGGGCTGGGATTTGATAACTTATACGCTACCGGCACTCGCTCTGTACGCGGTATTGAAGCAGTTATAACCGGTTTTACACCGACTCCCTCACGCGCGGTTGTAAAACTCGATAAATCACAACGTGACTTTTTTACCTTGGCTAGTTTTTTAGCAAAGCAGGACTACCATACTCAGTTTATTTATGGTGGAGAAAGTCACTTTGACAACATGCGTAGCTTCTTTTTGGGTAACGGCTTTAGTGATATTGTTGATAGTGAAAGCTTCGATAACATTAACTTTAATGGTTCATGGGGCGCATCTGACGAAGATTTATTCACTCAAGCAGATAAAGAGCTGAATAAATTACAACAACAGCAAAAGCCATTTTTTAGTCTGATTTTTAGTAGTTCTAATCATAGCCCTTATGAATTTCCGGACGGTAAAATAGTCCTGTTTGAGCAACCAAAGCAAAGCCGTAATAACGCAGCTAAATATGCAGATTATGCCCTTGGCACATTCATTGAAAAGGCGAAAAAATCATCCTACTGGGACGATACTGTGTTTATAGTAATTGCTGATCACGACTCACGCGTGTCTGGTTCCAGCCTTGTACCTATTGATCACTTTAGAATTCCTGCGGTTATTTTTGGAAACGGTATTAAACCCAAACGCGATCATCAATTAGCCAGTCAGCTGGATATACCTACCACCTTACTGTCGCTTATTGGCGCCAGCGGTGAACACCCAATGATTGGTCATGATCTCACTCGCCCTGTGGCCAAAAACAAGCAGCGTGCAATGATGCAGTACGATAAAAACTTTGCTTACATGCAAAACAATAAAGTTGTTATTTTGCAGCCAGATAAACCGGCAACCACCTATATTTATAAAAATAAGCAATTACACCCCAAGCATAACGATAGCGCACTCATCAAACAAGCTCGTGCGCTGGCTAATTATGGCAACATGGCCTACAGCAATAATTGGTATCAATAACACCGAAAAATGCCTGATTGATTAATCAGGCATTTTTACGTTACCTATAAAGTAAACTAAGTTAGTATTTATAAAACAACTTAAACTTGGATAGGATTTTATGAACGTGTCATTACGTATTAGTCAGTTATTTATGGTGTTATTACTTTTAGCCTTTAGCGTCAATGGCTATGCAGCACCGGCTCTATTCAAAATAGAAAAACAAGGCGCTAGCTCGTATTTATTTGGCACCGTGCATGTGGGCGATGCCAGCATGAAAGGGCTACCACAAAAAGTGACTCACGCACTGGATAACAGTAATCAAGTTGTTGTTGAAGTAGATATTAGTAAACTATCACCATTACAAATGCAGCAACGTTCTATGCCGTTTATGTTGCTTACTAACGGGCGCACACTGCAGAGCGAGCTTTCAGAAAAAAATTATCAACTCCTCAAAAACTACTTTGCTAAAAAATCGATTGATATTGCCATGTTCAATAGTTTTAAACCTTGGGCTGTTATGTTGACCATGATGCAAATTGAGTTTCAAAACGCGGGCTATTCAGATAAAAACGGTATCGATAAGCAAATACTCGAGTACGCGCAAAAGCACAGTATTAACATTGCGGAGCTTGAAACCATAGAGCAACAACTACAGATGTTTAATGGCTTAGAGTCATTAAGCAATGCCATGATGGCAGAAACTTTTGAGCAACTAAGCGATATTAATACCTACTTTATCACCCTAGTGGATGCATGGAAAAAGGGCGATATGCAAACCCTAACCAGCTATTACCACACCAGTTTTGATGACAGCCAATACGGTCAACAAAGCGAGCAAGTGATGCTGATTGAGCGCAATAATAATTGGGTCACTCAGCTCACGCCTAAACTTGAACAAGGTAAGGTGTTTATTGCGGTAGGTGCTCTGCACTTAGTTGAGCAGCATGGTTTAATTAAACAACTTCGCGACCAAGGGTTTAAGGTTACTCAGTTATAAACAAGCTTATATAAGCGTCTCACTATGAGCAGCTTGTTGCCCATAGTGAGCCGGTTTAAAATCTTCCATTTTTAAGGTGTGTTCAATACCTTTAATGGTATCTGCTGCATGATGGTTTACATAAATAACGGTACTCGTTTTTGCAGCACACACCTTTTCTATCAGCAGTAAAACGCGTTGACGATTTGCCTCATCAAGCCCTAAACATGGCTCATCTAAAATAAGCAAAGCAGGATGTTTAACCATTGCGCGCACAATCAGTAATAGTCGCTGATCGCCATACGATAGCTGGGTAAAAGCGCTATTTGTTTTGTCACTTAAACCAATTAGTGCCAACCACTCTTTAGCTAAACGCGTTTGTAACTCACTGGCTTGTTGATATAAACCAATGCTATCGAAAAACCCTGAAATAATAGTATTAAGCGCCGAAATACTCACTCGATACTGCAAATGTAGCGTATTTGAAATATAACCAATGTGCTGTTTTATATCCCAAATACTCTCCCCTGTGCCACGCTTAAAACCAAACACTTCAATCTCATTGTTATAGCACTGAGGGTTATCACCAGTAATTAAATTTAATAAACAGGTTTTACCTGAGCCATTTTTCCCGGTGAGTTGCCAGTGCTGATATTGGTTAATCGTCCAGTTTAAATTTTCGAAAATTGTTTGTTCGCTGTAACGCACATGGGCATTAGTGAGCTTAACGAGTGGCGTGTTTGTCGCTGATTTAAAACAGCATTCAGGCGCATCGGGAATACTTAATGATGTATGCTCTAAATGAAGTAATTTGAATAAATCCGCTCGTTTTGCTGCACACGGTTTTGCCAAGCTATGTTGTAAACGACCATTATTCACATAAGCAAAGTGATCAACAAACGCTGGAATTTCGTCAACACGGTTTAGCACAAACACAAAGCAGGTTTGTGCGCTCAACTGCTGTAATAGATGGTTTAGCTGCCCAACCGATTCAGAGTCTAAGCCATCAAATGGTTCATCAAGCACAACTAAATCACAGTTAGCAGATAGCGCTTTAATTAATAATAATTTACGCGTTTCGCCAGTAGATAAATCAGTAAAATCACGATTAAGTAAGGCATCAAAATTAAAAGCGGTGATTAACTGTTGGCATAAATCGCTATTTATTTCAGGCTCAGCAAAGAGCATGTCCGTTACTTTTTGTGGCTTTTCACTTTTACGATGCGTGTTAAGTAACTGCTTTTGTAGATCACTTGACACTAATTGTAGCTTGTTAAAGGTACTATGACGTTGCCCGCTTTGCTGTTTTGCTTCACCAATTAACGCTGCTGCGAGTGCTGATTTTCCAGCGCCATTCCCCCCGAGTAATACCCAATGTTCAGCCTGCTTTACTTGCCAAGTTAAATCGTCGATACAATACCGAGCACTGTCATCGGTAGATAAATAACCACTAAATTGCTGTAGTAAAATTGAGCGCACATTAGATCCCAAAACAGAGCTTAAAAACTCAAATTAACGTAATAAGGAATAATTAGGCAAGTGAGATTTAATCAACCTCAGGTAGAAAAGCATCGTTTAGCGCCGCGATTATGCTTTGCTGATCTATGGGTTTATGAATATGACCTATTGCTCCACAAGCTTTAGCGCGAGCAAGATCACTATCAGAGGTGTTTGCGGTAACCACAATAATCGGCAGTGTTTTATCGTTATCACGCAAGATTTTAGTGGCTTCAAACCCATCCATAACCGGCATATTTAAATCCATAAAGATGACGTCATAAGATTTTTTGGCGACCATTTCACACGCTATTTTGCCATTCTCAGCGCATTCTGCGTGTATGTTCAATGCGGTTAATAGCTTAGTGAGTACCAGCATATTAAGTGGGTTATCTTCAACGACTAAACAATGTAAGTTATCAGGAATTGACGATGACTTGCTTAAAGTAGTATCCATCTCTAATGGTAATGTTAAAAATACAGATGCCCCTTGCTGATGATTATTTTCAAAACGAATTTCACCCTTTAAGGCCTTAACAATATATTGTACACGGGTAAGGCCTGTTCTGAGTCCTTGAAAATGGTTACATTGCTCAGTGCTGTCTAACTCTAATTGCTCGATAAGGTGAGCAAAGCCACAGCCAGTATCCTCGACGCTCAACGATAGTTGGTTATTGTTGAGCGTAGCGATGACTTTCACCTCTCCTTGCTCTGTAAACTTTAATGCATTACTAAGTAGCTCATTAACTATTTGTTGTAAGCGCGCATGATCTACAATCACCGCGCAGTCTAAGCTCGCTGCTAACTCTCTGATTAACTTTAACCCTTTTTCAGTACAACCATATTCATACACAACTAACACTTTATTTATGGTGATTAGTAAGTTGTCAGAGGTCGAGTTTAACGACCAACGATTTAAACTCAGCGCTTGTAAATCTTGTAATTCATCTAACATCGCCAACAACCTCGCCGAGCAATACCGAGCTTGGCGTTGTATATCCTGCTGTGAAGTGGGAATTTTTAGCTCATCGATCGAGGTAATTAACCCCTGTAATGGAGTTCTAAATTCATGACTGGCTCGTGCAATAAAGTGTTCTTTGTTATTACTTACCTGCTCTGCAAACTCTTTTTGCTGTTGATACTTTTGTAAGTTCTGCAGAACTCGTTTTTCCATCGGCATAAACACAAATCTAAGTTCTAAAAACAATAATGCCAGAGTAAAAAACCAACAAAGCAGTTCAATACTAGAGATCCAATCAACCTTTTTTACCGCTTGTTGCTCAAATAAGCTCACCGCAGTGTCTAATTTTTTAAGTAATGCTTCAACTTCGCCCACAGGATACGAAGCCAAATTAATAGGCTCCTTTTGAGAAACCAAATTTTTAGTTTGCGTTATAAAGGCCAACACTTCTGCATCTAAGTTGCTTGGGGAGGCATAATATAAATCAAATAAAGGTGTATTTAGATAAACTGCGTTACCTTGCTCATCTTTAGTGAGTAAATATTCATGGGCTTGTTCAAATAACTCAAGGGAGTGTTTTAACGATTGAAGATGTTGTGCGTGATTATCCGTTTGATTAATTAATGCATTGCTATGCCAAGCTATTTTTTGCGAAAGCATACGTTGCTTGCCAGCTATATTGATAATTTTTACATCGTATTTTTGCACTGAAAAGAAGTATTGCATCAGTAATGCAGATACGCTGACCAGTAAGGCAATAGCAACTAAAGCCCAACGGTAACGTTTGCGAATACTCTTAACAATGTTGAACCTAAACTAGGTTGCTTTTTTGTTTTAATTGTAGCCTAAGCTTAGCAAACTAATTACTAAATTATTAAATACAAAAAACCCAGCTAGTTAAGCTGGGCTCTTGTAACCGTTTAGCGTGTACCTAACGATTTTCTAGTCGATTATAATCAAACATGCCAAATTCAACCCCTCGGTACTGGCGGGCAACCTGATGTAAAATATCGCTGTATTGCCAAAATTGCGGGTGAGTTCGACGAATCGCAAACTTAGACTTTAAAGCGCGATAATCAGCTTCCACTTGCATTAGCGGTAACTGTTCTGCAAAGGCAGAAACCTGTTGGGCGTTATTTAAATACCAAATTGCAGAAGGGTAATCACCAATAAAGCCCGGAACAATTGTCACCGTATCTTCTTCATAGGCGCGCTGTCCATCTTCGTTTAGTAGGCTCGAAATATTATAGTGCGCGTTATGGTGAATAATCGTATAGCCTGTGTGGCCATCCTGCTCTTTCACTAGCACATAAGATAGCTGTGGCAGTAAGTTAACTGCTTTAGCAGGCATGGTATTAATCGCACTTAATGGTGCGGGTACTTTTTTATAGTCATAACGAGGACTTAAAACGGGCTCTAATGCCTCTTTAATTAAGCCATATAGCTCTGATTGCGGTTCATCTGTTTGATAGTTAATACCGCTGGGTTGACTAAACTCACGATTGTTTTCAAAAAAGGTCGACAAACTAGGTGGTGATTTTCGATACCAACTCTGTTTAATTGTCTCTCGCTGAGTTTCAGGTAACAAAGCTAAAAAGTTGTGCTCACCCTCTAAACGTAAAAAGTCCATGTATAAGCGCGTTATTAATTGATGGCCAATATTGCCATACACATCAAAGCCCGCAACTAACAAGTAATGAATACGCTCAAACAGCGCGTAATCAAGCACCCACATAGTTTTAGGTTGTTGGCCAATAAAGCCTTTAACTACAGTTGCACTATCAAAGTGTCGAAAAATAGTCAGTGCCGCATTTTGATTGTGCCCATCCCCTTTCCACAATAAGTCAGTGGTTAAATGCTCGCCGTTTTTGAACAGATTATTAGCAAGCTCTACCTTGGCTTTTAAGTAACGTTTTTCGCGAACCGAGTATTTTACCCAATTAGAAATCGGTAACGCATTACTTTCCTCTGCTGCGGGCAACTCTAATGCATCCTCATGTTGTACCAGCATTTTACCTACCGCCGGAGTCGCTACCTTTTTAGGATCAGCAAACGCCACCCAAAAATGATCATTAATCACATTGAGTGCTATTTGACCACGACAAACAGGGCCTTTAATAAAGCCCATAATAATTAGCTCAGCTTCATCGAGCATAAATTGATATTTTGCATCTATAGGCAGTGCTTCAAACGTTTTAAACGGGTTTGATGCAAGGGTAGGCTCATAGCTTGGTAAACTAGATACAGTGTAATTTGGCGCAATAAATTGCTGGTAAATACGTGCCAACTTTTCATCATTAAGTTTAAGCGGTAAATGCGTTTTTGATAAAATAGTAGAACGGTCGTGAAGCAGTCGATAATAAACACGCTCAACGTTTGGGTTATCGTAAGGGCGACGAGAACTTATTAATTTAATGTCTTCACCAGGGGGAGTACTTGAGCGTACCAACTTAAAAAAGTTAGGTGATTGTGCATCACTAAAGTAGATGTGTGCTAAAAACCAATGCTCATAAATATAGCGCGCTGATAATTGGTACTTCAAACCATCTTGATTTAAAAATGCTTCCCAGTTTTTTACTTGCGCAAGCTCAGCAGCTGATGGCGGCTTGATGTGCGCCATTTTCCCGCCTTTTTTGATCCAGTTTTGTAAGTGCTGAAATTCAGCAGTAGTCACTCCAGGCAAGCCATAAGGCATACCCGCATGCGGTTGCTCATCCGCTAATTGGTCAAACTCACCCATCGTCGCACAACTTTGGTTGCGGCTAAGCGAAAAATCAAAACGTTCATCTAATACTTCATCTTCTGGCAAGGGTGAACTTTGCTTTAATACCAGCGTATTAAATAACACACTACCCGCTAAATTGGCTTCTTCAGTTTGTGCTCGCTCGTTTAATACCGGGCTAAATTCTTTATCTCGCCATTGCTCAGTCGTGGTTGCATCAAATAATAATCGGCTCGGCGTTGAGGCTAACAACCGAGTACCATCGTAAACCAGCTCTTTACTGAGACCTCTGTCGATACCTTCAGGAGAAGAGAGTTTTAATTGGCAAGGCGCATCATAACAGCCATGACAAACCACGCAGCGGTTATCGAGTACAGGCTTTACTTGCTGTAAAAACTCAGCCCCAGCACCGCTATTATGAGCAACTATACGATCTTGTGTTTGCTCAGGACCGAATAATTCATTGTAATGTGCATTACCTAAGTAAGCACAACCACTTAAGATAATCAGTACAAAAGTACCTATAATATTTTTTTTCATTATTCTGTCTCATCACCTAAATCGAACGTAGGCATCATATCGATTTGCGGTGATACGAATGTTAGGTTTTCAACAGTAGTCACCACAGCGCTTAATAGAGGCCCCTGTGTTATGGTTAATTGAGCATCATGCTCGCTATGCGCTACGGTAGCAAAGCTTGAATTGATGATATTCAACTCATAGTCTGCAATGCTAATGCCTATACTACTGTCAGCACTGGGGTTCTGGCATAGTTGAGTAAGTAGCTCATCACTTAAAATAACTGAAATTTCCAAGTCAGGCTGCGCTAAGTCACGGGTACTTAGTGTTTCATCTAGAATAAATAAAGGAAGGGTTAAATTGCTATCTTGTTCAAGTTCCATTGGACTCTCTGCGCTACTGACTATTTAATTATTACCTATTATAACAACGTTCCAACTTAAATAACGATAAACAAGCCTTAAAATAGTCTCGTTAATTTTTTTAAGCAGCGGTATCAATGCTGCTTTAAACTTCGTTACGACAACAACAGGAACGCCAAACTTCACTCACTAAAACCTGAAACCTGCAGCATTACAGTAATTGAGAACTCAACGATCGTTGCTACAAAGCACCGATGCCCAAGGTAATTGCAGAACCTTCATGCTTTACCCTCTAAGTTCGATAAAACTCAACCCAAGTGACAGTGTTAAAATTAACACCGAGCTGCTTTACCTAACACCTTGCACCTGAAACCTTTATTTTATTGCAGGCATTAAAAAACCCGAGGCTAAGCTCTAACACCACTCGTTTAAGAACGAGTGGTGTTTTTTCGTTTATATCTAACCGGATATTTTTGTGTCTTTGCCAGCACCGCTCGCGGATAAGCTTTTCGCTTTCTTTTCTCCGGTAATATTAGCCGTTTACCGTTTTCACGTAGTTCTTTTAGCTTTTTAGGGATTGTCCCTGGGCTTCGACCTGAACACCATAAAAACTCGTCTTGTATGAGATATAATGCGTTAATAAAACTGATGCGTAATGGCTCAACTTTATGGGCTTTAGCCATCTCTGCCATTTCAAGTCTCACGATATTATATGATGTCAGAATACCCCAGAGCTCTTGATAAATACCTTCCTGTTTCAGGCTCCGTAATGCTGGTTTATTTGATAGTTGATACTGCTTGAGCTCACCATAGCCTCGCTCTATTTCCCATCGTTGCCAATACACATCGAGTAGCGCTTTCAGCGGGTACTTTTCTGGACAGACGCATGAGGTGATGAACCCTTTTATTTCCCCTTTAGGTGTCGGAATTTGAATAAGCCTTGCTTGCCATGTATCACCTAGGTAAGGGGCTGATTTCTTAGCTTGTGGTGAAATAGGCATTGTTATTAAGTGGTCGTAATCGCTAAATGACTCCGTTATTTCATAGCGCATTTTGCTTTTGATGGGTGTAAGCCAATGATGGTTTTCGCTAACGCCTTGCCAGCTCGTAAATAGTTCAGCCGAAAAGAAACCTCTATCAAATAGCGTCAATGAATATTCAGGTGCTGAGCCAACAAGCTGTTGAGCATAATGAATTTCACTTTGAGTAATGGGGCCAAACGCTGCATCGGATATTAAATGCGTTCTTGTCGACATCAAGGTCACAGCAAGTACTGAGGGGAAGTTTGTTGTCGATTTAGCATAGCCAAAGTGACGGTTACTCGGTGTATCTTGAGTTTTAAATTGTGTACCGTCAATGCTGAGCAGCTTTAAACCACACACGTCATCAAAAGTTTGCGACTGCTCCCACTGCGTTGCTGTATGTTTAAAAAGGTGTTTCATAGGCGCTGCGCCTAGCTTTTCTTTCCCTTTTATAATACTGCTCGTCGCCAATGGTGGAAGTTCTCCTTTAGCGTCAGGAAAAGCGAGCTCTAGTTTGTCACAGACTTCAGATATTGAGCGGTTTCTTAATAAACCAATCCCTAATACAAGCCAAGCAGCTTGCTCGGCGGGGAAACGTCGTTTACGCACAGAGGCTCTCCCTGTTTGAGTAACGGCTGCTTCAATCCACTCAAGGGGAATATGCTTAGTAAACGAATCAATATCACGATCTTGGCTAAATTCAGTAGTAAGGTGTAATTCTTTAATAAATTCAGACATAAAAATAGGCCACAACTTTTGTTGTAGCCTATTATGAAGCCTCTGAAAGATCGTTCAATTAACTTAAACGATCCGCATTAAGGCTAAGCTCGGGTTTTTTCGTATTAATTAGCTAGGCTAATTATTACTCTACGATAGTTGCTACAAAGCACCTACGCCTAAGGTAACTGCGCCACCTTCACATGATGTAAATCGCAGCCATTAAAAAAGGCCACCTAAGTGACCTTTTTCTAACAATTAACTTAAACGTTAATTATTACTCTACGATAGTTGCTACAAAGCACCTACGCCTAAGGTAACTGCGCCACCTTCACATGATGTAAATCGCAGCCATTAAAAAAGGCCACCTAAGTGACCTTTTTCTAACAATTAACTTAAACGTTAATTATTACTCTACGATAGTTGCTACAACACCAGCACCTACAGTACGGCCACCTTCACGGATAGCGAAACGAAGACCTTCGTCCATCGCGATTGGCGCGATTAGCGTTACTGTCATCTTAACGTTATCACCAGGCATTACCATTTCTACGCCTTCTGGTAACTGTACGTCACCTGTTACGTCAGTTGTACGGAAGTAGAACTGTGGACGGTAACCTTTGAAGAATGGAGTATGACGACCACCTTCATCTTTCGAAAGTACGTATACTTCTGAAGTGAATGTAGTGTGTGGCTTGATTGAACCAGGCTTAGCTAGTACTTGACCACGTTCAACGTCTTCACGCTTAGTACCACGTAAAAGTGCACCAATGTTCTCACCAGCACGACCTTCGTCAAGAAGCTTACGGAACATCTCAACACCAGTACAAGTAGACTTAGTCGTCTCTTTGATACCAACGATTTCAACTTCGTCGTTCACGTTGATGATACCAGCTTCAACACGGCCAGTTACAACAGTACCACGACCTTGGATTGAGAAAACGTCTTCGATAGGCATGATGAATGGCTTATCGATGTCACGCTCTGGCTCTGGAATGTAAGAATCTAGTGCTTCTGCAAGCTCTACGATTTTAGCTTCCCATTGCTCTTCGCCTTCAAGTGCTTTAAGTGCAGAACCTTGAATTAGTGGTAAGTCATCACCTGGGAAGTCGTATTCAGAAAGAAGTTCACGAACTTCCATTTCTACTAGCTCAAGTAGCTCTTCATCATCAACCATGTCACATTTGTTCATGAACACAACGATGTAAGGAACGCCAACTTGGCGAGAAAGTAGGATGTGCTCACGAGTTTGTGGCATAGGACCATCAGTCGCAGCTACTACTAAGATAGCGCCATCCATTTGAGCAGCACCAGTGATCATGTTTTTAACATAATCGGCGTGTCCAGGACAGTCTACGTGTGCGTAGTGACGAGTAGGCGTATCGTATTCAACGTGTGAAGTTGAGATTGTGATACCACGCTCGCGCTCTTCTGGAGCGTTATCGATTGATGCGAAATCTTTAGCAACACCGCCGTATACTTTTGCAAGTACGTTAGTGATTGCTGCAGTTAGTGTAGTTTTACCGTGGTCAACGTGGCCGATTGTACCAACGTTTACGTGCGGTTTTACGCGTTCAAACTTTTCTTTTGCCATCTTAAAAAATTCCTAATAAAGAAATTAAAGCCTGACTCAGTATTGAGCCAGACAAGCTAAAATCATATAACAGCGCGAGCTGAAATTATTGTATCTGCAACCTGCTTAGAGGCTTCAGCGTACTTCAAAAACTCCATAGAGTATGAGGCACGGCCCTGTGTTGCAGATCGTAAAGCAGTCGCATAACCAAACATTTCAGATAACGGAACCTGAGCATTAATTTGCTTAAGTCCACCAAGTGCATCTTCCATGCCTTCGATCATGCCGCGACGACGGTTTAGGTCGCCAACTACATCACCCATGTTTGCTTCAGGAGTGAGTACTTCAACCTTCATTACTGGCTCTAATAAAGCAGGGTTTGCATCTAGCGCACCTTGCTTCATAGCGAGTGAACCTGCTATTTTAAATGCCATTTCATTCGAATCTACATCATGGAATGAACCATCATATAAAGTCGCTTTCACGCCAAGTAATGGGTAGCCTGCCAGTACACCTTGAGCCATTTGCTCTTGGATACCTTTGTCTACCGCAGGGATGTATTCTTTCGGAACTGACCCACCTACGGTTTCGTTAACGAACTCGTAAATTGGGGCTTCATCATCCGAAATATCCATCGGTTCAAGTTTAAGCCAGACGTGACCATATTGACCACGACCACCTGATTGACGTATAAACTTCCCTTCAACTTCAACAGTTGAACGAATAGCTTCTCGGTATGCAACCTGCGGCTTACCAACGTTACATTCAACACTGAATTCACGTTTCATACGGTCGACAATGATATCAAGGTGAAGTTCACCCATGCCAGAGATAATCGTCTGGCCTGATTCTTCGTCAGTTTGTACGCGGAAAGATGGATCTTCTGCCGCTAGTTTACCTAGCGCGATACCCATTTTATCCTGGTCAGCGATTGTGCGAGGCTCAACCGCAACAGAGATAACTGGTTCTGGGAACTCCATACGCTCTAGCGTAATAATAGAATTCGGATCACACAGTGTCTCGCCTGTTGTTACGTCTTTGAGACCAATAGCCGCCGCGATGTCGCCTGCGTAGACTTCTTTGATCTCTTCACGTGAGTTTGAATGCATCTGAACGATACGACCAAGACGCTCACGCTTACTTTTTACTGGGTTATATACCGCGTCACCCTGTTTAACAGTACCAGAGTAAACACGGAAAAAGGTCAAGGTGCCAACAAACGGGTCTGTTGCAATCTTAAAAGCAAGTGCAGCAAACGGCGCTTTATCATCAGCAGGACGCTCTTCCTCGGTACCATCTTCGAGGATACCTTGGATTTGTTTCACTTGTGTTGGTGATGGCATATATTCAACAACGCAATCAAGCACAGCTTGAACGCCTTTGTTTTTAAATGCACTACCACAGGTCATGGGAACAATTTCGTTCGCTAATGTGCGTTGACGCAAAGCATTTTTAATTTCTGCTTCGCTTAACTCTTCACCTTCTAAGTATTTATCCATTAATTCTTCAGAGGCTTCAGCAGCGCTTTCAACTAAATGAGAGCGCCATTCTTCAGCTAAATCCTGAAGTTCTGCCGGTATTGCCTCATAAGAGAAAGTCATACCCTGGTCTTCATCATTCCAGTTAATAGCTTTCATTTTAATAAGGTCAATAACACCTTTAAAGTCGTCTTCAGCGCCAATTGGCAACTGGACTGGAACAGGCGTTGCTCCAAGACGAGATTTCACCTGGCCGACAACCGTTAAGAAGTCAGCGCCTGTGCGATCCATTTTATTTACGAAGATCATTCTCGGAACTTCGTATTTGTTCGCTTGACGCCAAACTGTCTCAGTTTGCGGCTGTACACCCGATGAAGCACAAAGAACAACTACCGCACCATCTAGTACACGTAAAGAACGCTCTACTTCGATAGTGAAATCTACGTGTCCTGGGGTATCAATGATATTGATGCGATGGTTGTCAAATTGCGCGTCCATCCCTTTCCAGAAACACGTTGTTGCAGCAGAAGTGATTGTGATACCACGCTCTTGTTCCTGCTCCATCCAATCCATAGTTGCGGCGCCATCATGTACTTCACCGATCTTATGAGAAAGACCTGTGTAGAACAGAACACGTTCTGTTGTGGTGGTTTTGCCTGCATCTACGTGAGCACAAATACCGATATTGCGGTAACGCTCAAGTGGAGTTGTACGTGCCATAAAATCCTCTTAAAGGTTAAGGACAGATTACCAACGGTAATGAGCGAATGCTTTATTCGCTTCAGCCATACGGTGAACGTCTTCACGTTTCTTAACCGCAGTGCCTTTGTTGTCAGCAGCGTCAACGATTTCTTGAGCTAAACGTAAGCCCATAGATTTTTCGCCACGCTTACGTGCAGCGTCTACTAACCAACGCATACCTAATGCGTTGCGACGTACTGGACGTACTTCAACTGGTACTTGATAAGTTGAACCACCAACACGGCGAGATTTAACCTCTACCTGTGGACGGATATTATCAAGTGCAGTTTCAAAGATTTCTAGGTGCGACTTGCCTGATTTCTCAGCAGCCACGTCTAGCGCACCATAAACGATTTTTTCAGCAGTAGATTTCTTGCCGTCTAACATTACGATGTTAACGAACTTAGCAAGAAGCTCCGATCCGAACTTAGGATCTGGAAGAATTTTACGTTGACCTATTACGCGTCTTCTAGGCATTTTGTATCTCCGGTTTATTCAGGTTTGCTCTTTCGAGTCAATCACCCAAAACAATAATTAATAATATTTAGTGCTTGGCCTTACTAACGGAAAACAATTAGCCTTTAGGGCGTTTTGCACCGTATTTAGAACGAGCTTGACGACGGTCGCTAACGCCTGCACAGTCAAGTGCACCACGTACAGTGTGAAAACGCACACCTGGTAAATCTTTAACACGACCACCACGGATTAGGATTACACTGTGCTCTTGAAGGTTATGACCTTCACCACCGATGTATGAAGTTACTTCGAAACCGTTAGTTAAACGTACACGAGCTACTTTACGTAACGCCGAGTTTGGTTTCTTAGGTGTAGTTGTATATACGCGAGTACATACACCACGCTTTTGCGGACACGCTTTAAGCGCAGCTGAGTTACTTTTAGTAACCTTGCTACGACGTGGCTTACGCACTAGCTGGTTAATAGTTGCCATTTAAATAGCTCCTGAAATTAAAATTACTACTGAAAAAAATAAAAAATCCGCCCTTGTTTTACCAGCATGTTTTAAACGTGCAAGTAAATGGGTGGCGGAATTTTAATGAGCAAAGATTGACCTGTCAACCTAAACCGCTCACAAGGCAGTAGATAACTGCCTTGTGAAACTCTAATCTATTGATTAGATTCGGTTTATTGATTTCCAGATAAATCCGCGTTTAAAGCATCAGTGAGTGCTTGAGTTGCCTCTTCCGCACTTACCGTTTGCTCTTCAACAACGTCTTTTTGCTTACGACGAGCCATACGCTCTTGATGATACGCAAAACCGGTACCGGCTGGGATCAATCGACCCACAATTACGTTTTCTTTCAGACCGCGTAGTTCATCGCTCTTACCATTTACAGCGGCTTCTGTCAGGACACGAGTTGTCTCCTGGAACGAGGCTGCTGAGATGAAAGATTCTGTCGCTAGTGATGCTTTTGTGATACCCATTAACTGGATTTCAAACTTAGCTGGGATCTTACCTTGAGCTTCAAGGTCGCGGTTTGCGATATTAACGCGTGCCACTTCAATTTGCTCACCGGCTAAGAACTCAGTATCACCACCGTCTAGAATGATACATTTACGTAGCATTTGACGAATAATAGTTTCAATGTGCTTATCATTGATCTTAACGCCCTGCAAACGATAAACCTCTTGCACTTCGTTAACAATGTAATTAGCAACATGAGTCACACCACGAAGGCGTAAGATGTCATGCGGTGATTCTGGACCATCGGCGATAACTTCACCTTTAGACACTTGTTCACCTTCAAACACGTTAAGCTGACGCCACTTAGGAATCATTTCTTCGTAATGATCGCCTTCAGCTGGTGTAATAACTAAACGTTTCTTACCTTTAGTCTCTTTACCGAAGCTAATAGTACCGGTGATTTCTGCAAGGATTGCAGGATCTTTTGGTTTACGTGCTTCAAATAAGTCGGCTACGCGTGGTAGACCACCCGTGATATCACGAGTTTTCGAACCTTCTTGCGGAATACGTGCTAATACGTCACCTGGGTTTGCAGTCGCGCCGTCTGTTACTTCAATCGTAGTGAATGAAGGAAGACGCGTTTCTTGCAATCCACGCTCATCACTTTCAATGATAAGCTTTGGCTCTTTCGCATTCGCTTTAGCAAGATCTTTAACAACTACACGAGTTAAACCCGTTAGTTCGTCAGTCTGTGCTTCAGTGTTTGAATCATCGATATCGCTGAACGATACTTTTGATTTATGCTCAAGAACGATTGGGTGACTATGCGGGTCCCAAGTAGCAACGATGTCGTTACCTTGAACTTCTGCATTGTCATGCACTGTTAATACCGCACCGTAAGGTACTTTATAACGCTCTTTCTCACGACCATAGCTATCAATGATAGTGATCTCGGTAGAACGAGAGGTAATAACAATCTTACCGTCTGTATTTAATACATATTTAGCGTTGTGAAGTTTTAATGTACCGTTTGTTTTAACTTGTACATTATTCTCAGCAGACGCTCTTGATGCCGCACCACCGATGTGGAAAGTACGCATCGTAAGCTGTGTACCCGGCTCACCGATTGATTGAGCTGCGATAACACCTACTGATTCACCCGCGTTGATGATATGACCACGTGCAAGGTCACGACCATAACACTTAGCACATACACCAAAGTCGTTATCACAGGTGATAACTGAACGTACACGCACTTCATCTACTGAGTGCTCTTCTAAAAGGTCACACAGTTTTTCGTCAAGCATGATGTTACGTTCAACAAGTACTGTATTAGTACCTGGTATTACAACATCTTCAGCAACAACACGACCTAGTACACGTTCGCGAAGTGCTTCTACAACGTCACCACCTTCAATTAGCGGTTTCATTGTTAAGCCATCTTCTGTGCCACAATCGTCTTCGTTGATTACCAAATCTTGTGCAACGTCTACTAGACGACGCGTTAGGTAACCCGAGTTTGCTGTTTTCAGTGCAGTATCGGCAAGACCTTTACGCGCACCGTGCGTTGAGATGAAGTACTGAAGTACGTTTAGACCTTCACGGAAGTTAGCCGTGATTGGCGTCTCGATGATTGAACCATCTGGACGTGCCATTAGACCACGCATACCTGCTAGCTGACGGATCTGAGCGGCACTACCACGAGCACCTGAGTCGGCCATCATAAACACTGAGTTAAATGACGGTTGCTCTTCTTCTTCACCTTGCGCATTCACTACGGTGTCTTTTGACAAGTTAGCCATCATTTCACGTGATAGGTTTTCATTTACACGTGACCAGATATCAATAACTTTGTTGTACTTTTCACCAGCCGTAACAAGACCTGATTGGAACTGTTGGTTGATTTCAGTTACTTCAGCTTCTGCTGCTTCAATGATTGATGCTTTCACTGGTGGGATAACTAAGTCATCTATACCAATTGAAACACCTGACTTCATTGCGTAGTGGAAACCGGTGTACATAACTTGGTCAGCAAAAACTACTGTGTCTTTTAAACCAAGACGACGGTAACACTCATTTAGTAAGCTAGAAATCTGCTTTTTACCTAAGGCTTGGTTGATTGACTCAAACGGCATACCTTTAGGTAAAATAAGAGACAGAATTGCACGACCCACTGTAGTATCAATGATAGTAATTGTATCTTCTACAACACCATCTTCATTCGCTACTGATTGGCTAATACGTACTTTCACTTTTGCGTGAAGGTCGGCATTACCACTACGGTATGCTTTTTCTGCTTCTTTAGGATCTTTAAATACGGTGCCTTCGCCTTTGGCGTTAATGCGGTCACGCGTCATGTAATAAAGACCTAATACAACGTCCTGTGAAGGAACGATGATTGGCTCACCATTAGCAGGCGATAAGATGTTGTTTGTAGACATCATTAACGCACGAGCTTCTAGCTGAGCTTCAATTGTTAGCGGTACGTGTACCGCCATTTGGTCACCATCGAAGTCGGCGTTGTAAGCCGCACATACTAATGGATGCAAATGAATCGCTTTACCTTCGATAAGCACAGGTTCAAACGCTTGGATACCCAAACGGTGAAGTGTTGGTGCACGGTTAAGTAATACTGGATGTTCACGAATTACTTCATCTAGTACATCCCATACTTCCGCTACTTCACGCTCAACCATCTTTTTAGCTGCTTTGATTGTCGTAGCCATGCCGCGACGTTCTAATTTGCCATAGATGAATGGTTTGAAAAGCTCTAATGCCATCTTCTTAGGAAGACCACACTGATGAAGCTTAAGTGTAGGACCAACCGTGATTACAGAACGGCCAGAGTAATCTACACGCTTACCAAGTAAGTTCTGACGGAAACGACCTTGCTTACCTTTGATCATATCAGCAAGCGATTTAAGTGGACGTTTGTTAGAACCTGTAATTGCACGACCACGACGACCGTTATCAAGTAGCGCATCAACCGCTTCTTGTAACATACGTTTTTCGTTGCGTACGATAATATCTGGTGCAGCTAAATCTAGTAGACGCTTAAGACGGTTATTACGGTTAATAACACGACGGTAAAGGTCATTTAGATCAGATGTCGCAAAGCGGCCACCGTCTAGTGGTACTAATGGACGTAAGTCAGGTGGCAATACTGGAAGTACTGTCATGATCATCCACTCAGGGTTATTACCTGATTGGTGGAACGATTCCATTAACTTAAGACGTTTAGTGATCTTTTTACGCTTAGTTTCAGAGTTAATTGTTGGTAACTCTTCACGCATCTCTGCAATTAATTGAGCAAGATCGAGTTCACGAAGCAAGTCTAATACTGCTTCAGCACCCATCTTCGCTTCAAACTCATCACCATGCTCTTCAAGTGCATCTAGGTATTCTTCTTCACCTAATAGCTGACCACGCTCAAGCGTTGTCATACCAGGCTCAGTTACTACGAATGATTCGAAGTAAAGAACACGTTCAATATCACGAAGCGTCATATCAAGCATTAAGCCGATACGTGACGGTAATGATTTTAAAAACCATATATGCGCAACTGGACTTGCCAGTTCTATATGACCCATACGGTCACGACGCACTTTAGTGAGTGTTACTTCAACGCCACACTTCTCACAGATCACACCACGGTGTTTAAGGCGTTTATATTTACCACATAAACACTCATAATCTTTCACTGGGCCGAAAATACGGGCACAGAATAAGCCATCGCGCTCAGGCTTGAAAGTACGGTAGTTAATAGTCTCAGGTTTCTTTACTTCACCGTATGACCATGAACGAACCATGTCTGGTGAAGCAAGACCAATGCGAATTGCATCGAATTCTTCGGTCTTATTTTGTTGCTTCAGAAACTTAAGTAAGTCTTTCACCTTAGCTCTCCTGTCGGAGTTAATCTTGAGGACGGATGTTCTCGTCCCTACATTCTATTCAGCCATAACAGATGCTGCAGCGTTCACTGCAGCAACTAATTGGCTTAATTTTCTTCCAACTCGATGTTGATACCCAGTGAGCGGATTTCTTTCAACAATACGTTGAACGATTCTGGCATACCTGGTTCCATTTTATGGTTACCATCAACGATGTTTTTATACATCTTAGTACGACCGTTCACGTCATCCGATTTCACTGTTAGCATTTCTTGTAGCGTGTAAGCAGCACCGTAAGCTTCAAGTGCCCATACTTCCATCTCACCAAAACGCTGGCCACCGAACTGTGCTTTACCACCCAGCGGCTGCTGAGTAACAAGGCTGTAAGAACCAGTAGAACGCGCGTGCATCTTATCATCAACCAAGTGGTTAAGTTTAAGCATGTACATGTAACCTACAGTTACTTGGCGTTCAAACTGATCGCCAGTACGGCCATCATAAAGTGTAACCTGACCACTTCTAGGGTAGCCGCCTAGCTCTAGCATGTCTTTGATTTCGTCTTCTTTCGCGCCATCAAATGCAGGAGTAGCAATCGGTAAACCACCTTTCAAGTTTTCAGCTAAACGACGAATTTCGTCATCAGAGAAACTAGCGATATCCACAACCTGACGAGATTCACCGATCTCATAAGCTTGTTTGATGAATTCACGTAGCTCATGAAGCTCGCGTTGCTCTTTCATCATTTCTTCTAAGCGCTCACCAATACCGCGTGCAGCTAGACCCATATGTGTTTCAAGGATCTGACCGATGTTCATTCGCGATGGTACACCTAGTGGATTTAGTACGATATCTACCGTACGACCTTTGTCATCGTATGGCATATCTTCTACTGGTACGATAGTCGAGATAACACCTTTGTTACCGTGACGACCCGCCATTTTATCACCCGGTTGGATACGACGTTTAACAGCTAAGTATACTTTAACAATTTTAAGTACACCTGGTGCTAAGTCGTCACCTTGGGTAATTTTACGACGTTTGTTTTCAAACTTCTTATCGTATTCAGCTTTAAGCTCATCGTACTGTGCAGCTAGTTGCTCAAGTTCAGCTTGCTTGTCTTCTTCAGCAAGACTTTGAGTTAGTAACTTTTCAGCATTCAGTGACGTTAAGTTGTCTTCATCGAAGCCAGCTGCCACAAGTAACTTGCGAGCACGCTCTAAAACACCAGCTTCTAGAATACGGAACTCTTCGTTGAAGTCTTTCTTCGCTTCGCGAAGCTGCATGTCTTCAACTTCTAACGCACGCTTATCTTTTTCAACACCATCACGGGTGAAAACTTGTACGTCGATTACAGTACCAGTTACAGAGTTAGGTACACGTAAAGAGCTGTCTTTAACGTCAGACGCTTTTTCACCGAAGATAGCACGTAGTAGCTTCTCTTCTGGTGTTAATTGCGTTTCGCCTTTCGGAGTCACTTTACCTACTAGGATATCGCCGCCTTTAACTTCAGCACCAATATATACAACGCCTGATTCATCAAGCTTGCCTAGTGCAGATTCACCCACGTTCGGGATATCTGCTGTGATCTCTTCTGAGCCTAATTTAGTATCACGGGCGATACACTGTAGTTCTTGAATGTGGATAGTCGTTAGACGATCTTCTTCAACTACGCGCTCTGATAGTAAGATTGAATCCTCGAAGTTGTAACCGTTCCATGGCATGAATGCCACGCGAAGGTTTTGACCAAGGGCTAAGTCACCTAAGTCAGTCGAAGGACCATCTGCTAACACATCGCCACGAGTAACCGGTTCACCAACCATACAAGTCGGCTTTTGGTTAATACATGTATTTTGGTTAGAACGTGTGTACTTGGTTAAGTTGTAGATGTCGATGCCCGCTTCACCAGGGATGCGCTCTTCTTCATGTACATTAACAACGATGCGACTTGCGTCGGCATACATTACTTCACCACCACGTTTAGCAACAATCGTTACACCAGAATCTTTTGCTAGTGTTAACTCAATACCTGTACCTACTAACGGTTTGTCCGCTTTCAATGTTGGTACTGCTTGACGTTGCATGTTTGAACCCATCAATGCACGGTTAGCATCATCGTGTTCTAGGAACGGGATAAGTGCGGCCGCTACAGAGATCACCTGTTGTGGTGATACATCCATATATTGCTGGTCCATACGACCCATAAAGGTTGATTCACCTTTGTGACGACATGGAATAAGTTCATCTACAAACTCATTGGTTTCAGTTAAGTTTGAGTTCGCCTGTGCGATAACAAACTGACCTTCTTCAATGGCTGATAGGTAATCAACTTCATCAGTTACTACACCGTCTACCACTTTGCGGTAAGGTGTTTCTAAGAAACCGTAGTCATTGGTACGTGCATACGTAGACAATGAGTTAATTAGACCGATGTTTGGACCCTCAGGAGTCTCGATTGGACATACACGACCGTAGTGAGTTACGTGAACGTCACGTACTTCAAAGCCAGCACGCTCACGAGTTAGACCGCCCGGACCTAATGCAGAAATACGACGCTTGTGCGTTACTTCTGATAGCGGGTTATTTTGGTCCATAAACTGTGATAACTGAGACGAGCCGAAGAACTCTTTAACTGCTGCCGAAATAGGCTTAGCGTTAATAAGATCTTGTGGCATTACAGCGTCTAGGTCACCTAAGCTTAAGCGCTCACGTACAGCACGTTCTACACGTACTAAACCTACACGGAATTGGTTCTCAGCCATTTCGCCAACACTACGTATACGACGGTTGCCTAAGTGGTCTATATCATCAACATCGCCAACACCGTTACGAATAGCAATCAATACTTTCATAACCGCTACGATGTCTTCTTTGCTTAATGTGCCAGGGCCTGTGTCTGAATCGTAACCAACACGGCTATTGAACTTCATACGACCTACTGTTGATAAGTCATAGCGTTCTTCTGAGAAGAATAAGTTCTCAAATAAGGCTTCAGCCGCGTCTTTCGTCGGTGGCTCGCCTGGGCGCATCATGCGATAAATTTCTACTAGTGCTTCTAAACGGTTGCTTGACGAGTCAATGTTTAATGTATTTGACATGTAAGCGCCGCTGTCCACTTCATTGATATATAATGTATCAATAGTAGTGTGACCTGCTTTAACCAATTCAGCCATCATTTCAAGCGTTAGCTCGTCATTTGCAGTCGCGATGATTTCACCTGTTGACTCATCAACATAGTTCTTCGCTAATACACGGCCAATGATGTACTCATGTGGTACTTCTAATTGATTAATGCCTTTTTTCTCGATGCTCTTGATGTGGCGAGCCGTAACACGACGACCGCTTTCAACAAGGACTTCACCGTCTTCGCTCTTGATATCAAAAGCGGCAGTTTCACCACGTAAACGTGAAGGCACAAGTTCCATAAGAACTTTACCGTCAGCAATTTCAAACGCAGTAGTATCGAAGAAGATATCTAGGATTTCTTCACTCGTATACTCAAGTGCACGTAAGATGATAGACGCCGGTAATTTACGACGACGGTCAATACGTACATATAAGTTATCTTTTGCATCAAATTCGAAGTCTAACCATGAACCACGGTAAGGAATTACGCGTGCGTTATAAAGCACTTTACCTGACGAGTGAGTTTTACCGCGGTCGTTATCAAAGAATACACCAGGGCTACGGTGTAGCTGAGAAACGATAACACGCTCTGTACCATTGATTACAAAAGTACCGGTATCGGTCATGAGCGGAATTTCGCCCATGTAAACTTCTTGCTCTTTAATGTCTTTAACTGTGCCTGGAGCTTCTTTGTCCATTACTACAAGACGCAGTTTCACGCGAAGTGGAGCAGAATAAGTCACACCGCGAATTTGACATTCTTTTACATCGAATACTGGCTCACCAATACGATAACTTACGTATTGAAGCTCAGAATTTCCCGAGTAGCTTTTAATTGGAAACACAGAACGGAAGGCAGCTTCCAAACCATGATCGCCATCAGCGTCCGGGACTAAGAATTTTTTAAACGATTCTAACTGCGTCGACAGTAAGAAAGGTATATCCAAAACTTGTGGACGTTTACCAAAATCCTTACGGATACGTTTCTTTTCAGAATAAGAGTAAGCCATGGGGTTCCTCAGCTTGCTGATCTTTGACCCGACCTGTTCTTGTAAGAACAGACTTAACTGGCATCTATGCCAAGATGTACAACATTTAACTGTTGTTCCAACTTAATCCCACCTCAACACTAGCAAACTATAAAGCGTTGAAATTAAAGAATAAATCAGATTTTATTTGCGCTATAAGAATAGTCGCTCTATAGCGCAAAAAGGCCGGTGATTAAATAATCACCAGCCCTTGCCTGATTTCTCAGGCAGCGAACCTAGCAAAAGCTAGATTACTTAACCTCAACTTCAGCACCAGCTTCAGTAAGTTCTTTAGCAAGAGCTTCAGCTTCTTCCTTAGAAACACCTTCTTTAACTGGAGTTGGAGCAGCTTCAACAAGTGCTTTAGCTTCTTTTAAGCCAAGACCAGTTGCGCCACGAACAGCTTTGATTGCCGCAACTTTATTAGCGCCAGCGCCAGTAAGGATTACGTCAAATTCTGTTTTCTCTTCAGCAGCTTCAGCAGCAGGACCTGCTACCATAGCAGCTGCAGCAGTTACGCCGAATTTTTCTTCCATTGCTTCAACTAGAGCAACAACGTCCATTACTGACATTTCAGCAATTGCGTCAAGGATTTGGTCTTTAGTTACAGACATTACAAATTTCCTAATAATTAACGGACTCTAGGGTCCAAATAAATTTACACCGAAAGGGATTAAACAGCTTAAAATTAAGCAGCTTGCTCTTCTTTCTGTACACGTACTGCTTCAATTGTTTTACACAATTTACCAGCAGACGCTTCTTTCATAGCGCTCATTAAGCGTGCAACAGCTTCGTCGTATGTAGGTAGAGTTGCAAGCATAGCTGCGTCTACTACATTACCTTCAAAAGCGGCCGTTTTAAGCTCAAATTTCTCATTCTTTTTCGCGAAATCTGAGAAGATACGCGCAGCAGCACCTGGGTGCTCTGATGAGAAAGCAATTAAGCTTGGACCAACAAATGAATCAGATAGGCATTCAAAGTCCGTTCCTTCAAGAGCACGTTTAGCTAGAGTGTTACGGACAACTTTCATCCAAACACCATTTGCACGAGCTTCTTTACGAAGGGCAGTGATTGCACCAACTGTTACACCACGAGAATCTGCAACTACTGCAGATAGAGCACCAGTGGCTGCTTCGTTGACTTCAGCAACAATTGCTTTTTTGCCTTGAAGATTTAAAGCCATGGGTGTTACTCCTGGTTTAATGGGTTACCGTACATCGGCTTCCCTGTTTTACTCTTCCCCACCAATAAAGGTGGAGATGCTTTTTACGGCGAGAGCCAGAAGATTAGGAAAAATCTATCTGGGGATTCACACCGTCTACGTAGGTAATATTAAGGCCGAAGCCGCCTACGGTCTTGGACGGAAGCCCAATTTATCGCGTTGCCCTAAGGCGCTTCGAAATTATGGACTTCAACCCGAATTCTTTACTTTGTGATTAACTAAATTAATCAGCAAAATGGCGCAAAATTATAGTACAAATTTCACGCCATGTAAACACTCAATTAAGCAACAACTGTGCTTAAAGTGCTTTGGTCAACAGAAACACCTGCGCCCATTGTTGTAGAGATAGTTACTTTCTTCAAGTAAACACCTTTAGCTTGAGAAGGTTTAGCCTTCTTAAGCGCAACAATTAGAGCTTCAAGGTTTTGTTGTAACTGCTCAGCAGTGAAATCAACCTTACCAATCGTAGTATGGATGATACCATTTTTGTCATTGCGGTAACGCACTTGACCTGCTTTCGCATTTTTAACTGCTTCTGCAACGTTAGGTGTTACAGTACCAGTTTTAGGGTTTGGCATTAGACCACGTGGGCCTAAGATTTGACCTAGTTGACCAACAACACGCATAGCGTCTGGTGATGCAACAACAACGTCAAAATTCATCTCGCCTTTCTTAACTAGATCAGCAAGATCTTCCATGCCTACAAATTCAGCACCGGCTTCTTTTGCAGCTTCTGCATTAGCGCCTTGAGTGAATACAGCAACACGAACGTCACGACCAGTACCGTTAGGTAGTACAGTCGCACCACGAACGTTTTGATCAGATTTACGAGCATCGATACCAAGGTTAACAGCAACGTCAACACTTTCTACGAATTTAGCTGTCGCTAATTCTTTTAAAAGAGCAACTGCTTCGTTAATTTCGTAATCTTTAGTTACTTCCACTTTTTCGCGGATAGTACGCATACGTTTAGTTAATTTAGCCATTATCTTAGTCCTCTACGTTCAAGCCCATCGCACGCGCAGAACCTGCGATAGTGCGAACCGCAGCTTCTAAATCAGAAGCTGTAAGGTCTGGTTTCTTTGTCTCAACGATTTCTTCAAGTTGAGCACGAGTTACTGTGCCTACTTTTTCAGTGTTAGGACGGCCTGAACCAGATTTGATACCTGCAGCTTTCTTAAGTAAGTAAGCAGCCGGTGGCGTTTTCATGTCGAACGTAAATGAACGGTCGCCGTAAACAGAGATCACTACAGGAACTGGAGCGCCTTTTTCGATAGATTCTGTACGTGCGTTGAACGCTTTACAGAATTCCATGATGTTTACACCGTGTTGACCTAGTGCTGGACCTACTGGAGGACTAGGGTTAGCCATACCAGCAGCAACTTGTAGCTTGATTAGAGCTTCAACTTTCTTAGCCATTATAAATACCTCATTAGGTGGGTCTTAGCCTTGTGCGCGCGAGGACGCGTACTCTAGCGGCTTCCCAGTTTAAAAATTGGTTTCTCACTTTTTAGTAAACAGTTAAACTAACGTTTTCCCTGAATACAAAAAGGCCGCTGATTATAAGTTAATCAGCGGCCTTTTTCAAGCTTCGTGCCAAAAATTAAGAAATTTTTAACACAACGCTTTAAATCAATTACTTATCTTGTTCAACTTGACCAAACTCAAGTTCAACTGGCGTAGAACGACCAAAAATAAGTACCGATACTTTTACACGGCTCTTTTCGTAGTCAACTTCTTCAACCACACCACTAAAGTCAGCAAATGGACCATCAGTAACACGAACCACTTCACCTGGTTCAAATAATGTTGCTGGTTTAGGCGCTTCAGCGTTTTCTTGTAAGCGATTAAGAATGCGATCAGCTTCTTTAGAACTAATTGGTGCAGGACGGTCTGATGTACCACCAATAAAGCCCATAACACGTTCAGTGCTATTTACTAAGTGCCAGCTTGCATCATTCATATCCATTTGTACTAGTACGTAACCTGGGAAGAATTTACGCTCAGACTTACGCTTTTGACCAGCACGCATCTCAACTACTTCTTCCGTAGGAACTAATACTTCACCAAAGCTATCTTCTAGGCCTTTGATTTTAATGTGCTCTAATAATGTTTGAGCAACACGCTTCTCATAACCTGAGAAAGCTTGTACTACGTACCAACGTAGTTTCTTTTCGTTATTCTCATCCGACATGGGATCAGATCTCCAATCCAGTTAAAAAGCCTACAGCGCGGAATAAAATGCCATCTAATCCCCAAAGGATAAGTGCCATAATCACTGTTGCAACCATTACGATTAATGTCGTGTGCATTGTTTCTTGACGCGTTGGCCAAATTACTTTGCGTACTTCAATACGCGCTTCTTTAGCAAAAGCAAGGAAGGTACGTCCCTTAAAAGTTTGCGAAGCAATAGCTAAACCCGCCGCTATTGCAACCACAACGCCAATAGCACGTAGTAATACAGACTGATCTGCAAACATATGATTACCAACGACTGCGCCTGCAAGTAGCGCAATTGCTACTAACCACTTTACTGACTCCATCGCACTTGATGGTGTTTCTATATTCGTGCTCATAATATTATTACCTTAACTACAGACACAACAACCCTGCACGTCGACAGGGTTAATCCATTAAAATCTAAACTTAAAAATAAGCTTATTCAAACCAATTTTTAGTTCTAGACTTTATTCACTTGTAAAAATTGGCAGGGGCGGAGAGATTCGAACTCCCAACCGTCGGTTTTGGAGACCGCTGTTCTACCAATTGGAACTACGCCCCTGCAAAGTGGATGCCTATTATACTTACGCAATTCATTAACACAAGAGTAAAGATAGTCATCTGATAAAATCTTCACTGTTAATAAGTTTATAGGCCTGATAATCAAATTAATCCTGTGGCTTTCATCCGTTTAGAAACATTTAATACGTATTAGTCAAATCACTTTTTTAATGATCCACTCGTAATAACTCACCGCGATAAAAATCACACAATAACCATATTTGTTCAAATTGATGGGTATTTGGAAAACATACTTTTTTGACTGCCGCTTCAAAGTCGCTCTTATGCCAAATAGTACTAGCGTTACGAATTAACAACCACGTACGCTTTGAATAATAACGCTTAGTCGCTTTTTGTTTTAATAAGCGCTCCAACGCTGATTGCAACCGGTGTTCGCTTGGTTGTTGCGCCATGTCGGCTAAATCACGCTGCATTTGTATCGACAGTGGCCGGCCTAACACGGCCATGGCTTCCGTTTCACTGGCATATAAATGCGCCACCTCTATATCGAGTTGTTGATTTTCTTGATAACAGCTTACATCGGGTCTATTCGGTTCATTGTGCCAAATATGGCGCATGTGAATTCCCGTTTGTTGTTCATAACATCGCAAAAACAACTTGGCCGCATCGTGCTCTAATTGCTGTTTTTCGGCATCACTGCTGCGCTTCATTCAACACCTTATAAACGTCATTTAACAGCGATGAGGCGCCAAACCTAAATGTATCTGGTGCTAAATAATCATGCCCCATAATCTCGGTTGCTAGGTGCAAATAAGCATTTGCATCTACTGTTGTTTTGATTCCACCTGCAGCCTTAAAACCAACTCGCTTTGATGATTTTTTGATGGTTTTAAGCATTATTTCAGTTGCTTCAAGCGTGGCATTCACCGCGACTTTTCCTGTACTGGTTTTTACAAAATCAGCCCCGCCTTGGATGGCAAGTTCGGTTGCTTGAGTAATAAATGCTACCGTTTTTAGCTCGCCAGTTTCAATGATCACTTTGAGCTTAGCACGGCTGCCACATACCTTTTTACTCTCACTCACGTATTCCAGCACGGTATCTACTTCACCTTTTAAAAGTGCTTTATAAGGAATAACTAGATCAATTTCATCGGCCCCACGCTCTAAAGCTATTAGCGTTTCATTAAGCACTTCATTGAGTGGCGCATCACCAGAGGGAAAGTTAGTTACAGTGGCCACCTTTACATGGCTCAATAAGCGATTAGCAAGTGCTATTTTAGCGTCATCAACAAATTCACTAAACACACAAAGCGCAGCAGGCGTGCCTAGCTTAGGATTTATACTGTTTACTAATGCGCTAATACTGGCTTGACTATCATCAGTGTTTAAACTGGTTAAGTCCATTAAGCTAACGGCTAGCGTGGCGTTTTGAGTATTGTATGTCATTTTATGCCTATGAAATTGTGTGACCTTAAACTATATAAGCATCATAGCTTAAACTTGCTATAGTTCATAACCAAACACTATAAGCGCGTTTTTTATACTAAACGTCACTCTACCCCTTACTAAATACGATTTAGACCTAAAAAACACAATTGATATAACTTTTAAGAATAACAACTAAGATTTAATTATTTTTTACTTATCAATAGCCACTATATTCTGCTTCTCAGTTAAACACTTTATTATTTTTTAGGGGCGTTATTCAGTGCAATATTTACCTATCTTTACCAAACTCGACAACAAACCCGTATTGGTTGTTGGCGGTGGAGAGGTTGCCTTGCGAAAATGCCGTGCGTTTTTAAAAGCACGCGCCAATGTAACGCTAGTTGCCCCTTGGTTTTGCGAAGAATTAAAAGAACATGCGCACAACAATGAAGTTACTTTAATAGATGCCTATTTTGAAGAGTCACATCTTGATGGCAAAATTTTGATTATTGCCGCCACCGACAATGATGAAGTTAATAATACGGTTTTTGAACTCGCCAATGCACGTAATGTGTTTGTGAACGTGGTGGATGATCAACCTAAATGTACCTTTATTTTTCCCTCTATTGTTGATCGCAACCCAATTACCATAGCGATTTCAAGTGCAGGTACCGCACCGGTATTAGCAAGACGTTTACGTGAAAAGCTCGAAACTCTAATCCCGCAGCATATCGGCCCACTCGCTAACTTGGTCGGTGGCTTTCGCCATAAAGTAAAGCAACGCTTTAAACATTTTGCTGATCGTCGCCAATTTTGGGAAGGCGTGTTTGATTCATCAGTAGTAAGCAAAGTCCAAACCGGTGATATCCATGGCGCTGAGCAACAACTAGAGCAAATGCTAGATGCCAAAGTTGAACCAGAAGGCGAAGTATACGTAGTCGGTGCAGGCCCAGGCGACCCGGAGCTACTCACCCTAAAAGCGCTGCAACTAATGCAACAAGCCGATGTGGTGGTATATGATTACTTGGTATCCGATGAAATTATGGAATTAGTGCGTCGCGATGCCGATTTAATCTGTGTGGGTAAGCGCTTAGGCGATCACAGCGTAGCTCAAGAAGATACAAATAAGATGTTGGTTGATTTAGCACAACAAGGTAAAAAAGTGTGCCGAATTAAAGGGGGTGACCCATTTATTTATGGCCGTGGTGGCGAAGAAGTACAAGTACTGGCAGCCAATAACGTAAATTACCAAATAGTGCCAGGTATAACGGCAGCCGCCGGATGTAGTGCCTACGCAGGTATTCCTTTAACGCATCGCGACCATGCCCAAGCTATTCAGTTTGTTACCGGACACTGTAAAAAAGAAGGCCAAGAGCTTAATTGGCAGTCGCTTGCACAAAAAAACCAAACACTGGCTATTTATATGGGGGTAATTAAATCGCCGCATATTCAAGCCGAGCTATTAAAACATGGGCGAGCAGCAACAACACCTGTGGCCATAATTGAAAACGGTACACGCAAAAATCAACGTGTTGTCACAGGACAGTTAGGCCAATTAGCGCAGCTTATTGAGCAGCATCAAATTATTTCACCCGCGTTACTGATTATTGGTGAAGTAGCTTCGCTGCATCAAGAATTACACTGGTTTGGTGAAAAAGCGCAGATCAGTAGCTTTGCTCAACCGCTTACAGACGTGGCGTAATTTAACAGATTTTAATTTAATCATTTTAGTAGGACGACCAACAATGGCTTTAACTCACCTTCAGCAACTTGAAGCTGAAAGTATCAAAATCATGCGCGAAGTCGCCGCTGAGTTTGAGAACCCAGTTATGCTTTACTCAATCGGTAAAGACTCATCGGTACTTTTGCACTTAGCTCGTAAAGCATTTTACCCTGCAAAAATTCCGTTTCCGTTATTACACGTAGACACCAACTGGAAGTTTCGTGAAATGATTGAGTTTCGCGACCGTTTAGCCAAAGAGTATGGCTTTGATTTAATCGTACACAAAAACCCTGAAGGCATCGAAATGGGTGTAGGCCCATTTACCCATGGTTCGGGTAAACATACAGATATCATGAAAACTCAAGGGCTAAAGCAAGCGCTCAATAAATACGGTTTTGATGCCGCATTTGGTGGCGCACGTCGTGATGAAGAGAAATCACGGGCTAAAGAGCGTGTTTACTCATTTCGTGATAAACACCATCGCTGGGATCCTAAAAACCAACGTCCTGAGCTTTGGAATACCTATAACAGCCAAGTGAACCCAGGAGAAAGTATTCGTGTATTCCCGCTGTCTAACTGGACTGAACTAGATATTTGGCAATACATTTATCAAGAAAATATCGAAATGGTGCCACTGTACCTTGCTAAAGAGCGCCCTGTAGTAGAGCGCGATGGTACTTTAATTATGGTTGACGATGAGCGCATGCCACTTAATGAAGGTGAAGTACCGCAAATGAAGTCGGTTCGCTTTCGAACCTTAGGCTGTTATCCACTCACTGGCGCAGTTGAATCAACGGCCAGCAATCTAACCGAAATTATTGAAGAAATGCTGCTTTCATCGTCATCTGAACGTGAAGGTCGAGTGATTGATCATGATTCAGCAGGCTCTATGGAGAAGAAAAAACGTGAGGGGTATTTCTAATGTCTAACCTAAATAACGATACATTTAATGAAGTAAAAGAAATTGGTATAGACGCTTACCTAGCACGTCAACAAGATAAAAGCTTATTGCGTATGCTGACTTGTGGCAGTGTGGATGACGGTAAATCAACCCTCATTGGCCGCCTATTACACGACAGTCACCAAATTTATGAAGATCAGCTAGCCGCGCTTCATAAAGATAACGAAAAAGTGGGTAACGCCGGTGAAGATCTTGATTTAGCACTGTTAGTAGATGGCCTACAAGCTGAGCGTGAGCAAGGTATAACAATTGACGTAGCGTACCGTTACTTTTCAACCGCTAAGCGTAAGTTTATTATTGCCGACACCCCTGGGCATGAGCAGTACACCCGTAACATGGTAACGGGTGCATCAACCAGTGATGTTGCCATTATTTTAGTGGATGCACGTTATGGCGTGCAGGTACAAACTAAGCGTCATAGCTTTATTTGTGACTCATTAGGTATTAAGCAGTTCGTGGTTGCGGTTAACAAAATGGACATTGTTGATTTTGATGAAACCGTTTATGAAAAAATTAAAGCCGATTATTTAAAATTTGCCGAGCAACTTAACGTATCAAATATTAAGTTTGTGCCTATGTCGGCGCTTAAAGGCGATAACGTAGTAACTCGCTCTGCACACACTCCTTATTACACCGACAAACCATTGCTTGAGCTGTTAGAAGATTCACCAGCCGCTGAAATCGACACCGGTTTTGAAGCGCGTCTTCCGGTGCAATACGTGGTACGCCCTAATCTAAACTTCCGTGGTTTTCAAGGCACGCTTACATCGGGTAAATTACGTGTAGGTGATGAAGTGAAGGTACTGCCTTCAGGTAAAACATCACATATTAAAGAAATTGTTACTTTTGATGGCAACCTCGACACCGCCGAAGCTGGCCAAGCAATTACAGTGACCCTCAATACTGAAATAGATATTAGCCGAGGAGATGTGATTGTACCGGCAAACTCGCAAGCTCAAGTAACCAACCAGTTACAGGCTAAAATTGTGTGGATGCACGAATCGCCATTGGTACTCGGTAAAAGCTATAACCTTAAACTTGGCAGCAAAAACACCTCGGCCACGGTCACAAAAATTGACCACACAATTGATGTAAACACCCTAGAGCATGGCAGCGCAGATTCATTACAGTTAAACGAAATTGCGATTGTAACACTGGAGCTGACCGAGACTATTTTAGCGGATCAGTACCATCACAATCATGAAACCGGCTCGTTTATTCTTATTGACCGTTTATCAAACTTAACGGTTGCAGCAGGAATGATAGAGCAAGTACTGCAAAGTGAAGAAAACGCAGGACAATTCAGCGACTTTGAAGTTGAATTTAATGCCCTCGTACGCAAGCACTTTCCACATTGGCAAGCGCTTGATATTTCAAAGCTATAACATTAATGAACGCCTGTTAGGAACATTTAAAGCATGGTAGAACAGCTCATTTTAACAGGCATTATGTTGCTTTTAGTCGGGTGCCTGTTTGGCACCCGTATTAATCCTGCATGGTTATTTGTCAGTGCCATAGGCACCAGCTACCTAGCGGGGTTAATTGACTTAGAAAGCATGCTGGTTAATTATACTAACCCATCATTAATCACCTTAGTGTTATTAATTTTAGTGTCGATAGCGATAGAAAAAACCACGCTTATTCAACGCTTAGCTAAATCGTTATCCAGTGGCAGTTTAGTTAAATCAGTGACCAAGCTTGGGCTTTCTACGGCGTTTTTGTCTTCCTTTACTAACAATACTGCGGTGGTTGCTTCTTTAATTACCGCTATAAAAGATAACCCAAACCACTCCCCTTCAAAGCTGTTGCTACCCTTGTCGTACACCGCAATTTTAGGCGGTACTATTACACTCATCGGTACCTCTACTAACTTAATCGTAAATGGCTTTGCTGTAGATGCGGGGATGGCGCCATTAGGCTTTTTTGATTTTACCTTAGTGGGTTTAGGCGCACTCAGTGTTGGCTTAATCACTATTTTGGTGATGCTAAAGTGCCTGCCCGACAATGGTAAAAATAGCCAAGAGGTGGTGCCTTTTTATTTAGAAGGGAAAGTACAAACCGGATCTAAACTAATAAACCGCACCGTAGAAGAAAACGGCTTACGCGATTTAAAAGACTTGTTTTTGGCTGAAATTATTCGCAATGGCAACCGCATTTGCGCCGTGACCCCCCAACATATTATTCAACAAGACGACATACTGCTGTTTGTGGGCGACATAAAGTCAGTGCCTTTGCTCACTCGCTTTGATGGATTAAAAGTAGTGCACGACAAACACGAAAAAGACATTGAACACCTCGTTGAAGTTGTCGTTAGCCAGTCGTCTAAGTTAATTGGCAAAACAGTAAAAGAAGCCCGCTTTAGAGAGCAGTTTCATGCGGCCGTTATTGCTATTCGCCGTGGGCATGACCGTTTACGAGGCGGGCTTGGCCAAGTACGCTTACAAGCGGGTGATTCATTAATCCTCGCACCAGGAAAAAGCTTTTATAGCCTCACGAACTTAAAACGCGAATTTGTGTATATTTCAGGGCTTGATTTACAAACCCACCTCAACGCAAAACAATCAAATATTGTGTTGTTAAGCTTTGCGGGTGTGCTGGGGTTAAGTATTTTAGGTGCAGTACCGCTGGTTAAAGGCTTGTTAGTGTTACTTATTGGGCTGATGATGTGTGGCACGATTAAGCTGAGCGAAATAAAACGCCGCTTTCCTATTGAGTTACTTGCCGTAGTAGGTGGTGCCATAGGTTTAGCTAAGCTGATGATAGGCACCGGCCTTGCTGGGCAAATATCAGACGCCATGTTTGTAGTGCTAGGCGACTTTGGCCCTTATGGCGCGTTTATCGCAATCTTTTTAATGACGGTGTTATTTACTGAATTGATCACTAATAACGCCGCAGCGGCACTGTCGTTTCCGGTTGCCTACTCATTGGCTATTGGCTTTAACGTAGAACCTTTACCGTTTATTATGGCGGTTGCATTTGGCGCCTCAGCCAGCTTTATTTCACCTTTTGGTTATCAAACTAACTTAATGGTTTATAGCGCGGGTAACTACCGACTAAAAGACTATGTAATGATGGGGCTACCCCTTTCTATTATTTATTCAATTACCGTACTAACTTTGATCCCGCTGGTATTTCCGTTTTAATGCCCGCGCTTATAGCATAAAGAGACACAGCAAATGGATAACAATATTGTTTGGCATAATTACGCCACCACTAAAGTACAGCGCAGCGAACAAAAAAAACATAAGCCGGCTATTTTATGGTTTACTGGTTTTTCTGGCTCAGGTAAAAGCACCGTTGCTAATGCACTAGAAGCGGCACTCAATCAGCAAGGTGCGCACACGTACCTACTTGATGGCGACAATGTTCGCCATGGTTTATGTAAAGATTTGGGCTTTAGTGATGCCGATCGCGTTGAAAATATCCGCCGCGTAGGCGAAACAGCCAAGCTAATGGTTGACGCTGGTTTATTAGTCCTTACTGCGTTTATATCTCCTTTTAAAGCTGAGCGTGACATGGTTCGTGAGTTAGTAGATGAAGGTGAATTTATCGAAGTTTTTATCGACACCCCTCTTGAGGTGTGCGAAAGCCGCGACCCAAAAGGCTTATACAAAAAAGCACGCGCCGGTGAAATTAAACACTTTACCGGGATTGATTCAACCTATCAGCCGCCGGTTAATCCTGAAATAATTTTAGATACCAGTAAAAACACCCTAGACCAATCGGTAGCTCAACTGATAACGTATCTAAAACATCAGCATATACTATAGGCCCATGTAATGAACCAAACTGAACTGCTAGAAGAAACCCTTATTCTCGCCCGCAAAGCGGGCAGCGCGATTATGGGTATTTACAATAAAGACTTTAACGTTGAGTACAAAGCCGATGAAAGCCCTGTAACCGACGCCGACTTAGCAGCTCATAAAATCATTAGTGCAGGACTAAAAAAGCTCACCCCCGATATCCCTGTGCTTAGTGAAGAAAGTGCCGATATTGGTTGGGATGTACGCCAAACATGGAAAAGCTACTGGCTGGTTGACCCAATCGATGGCACCAAAGAATTTATAAAAAAGAACGGCGAGTTTACCCTCAATATTGCCCTAATCGAAAATGGCAAACCGGTTTTAGCCGTGGTTGATGCCCCTGCACTGGGTGTATCTTATTTAGCCGCCGAAGCCATTGGTGCTTTTAAAGATAAAGGCGATGAGCGCATCGAGCTTAAAGTTACCACCAAGCCTAACAAAGGCCTTATTCGTGTTGTAGGTAGCCGCTCCCACCCTTCCCCTGATTTAGCTGAATTTGTAAAACGCTTTGATGAGGTTGAAATGGTGTCAAAAGGCAGCTCACTCAAACTGTGTTTAGTCGCCGAAGGCAGCGCCGACATTTACCCGCGCTTAGGCCCAACTTGTGAATGGGATACCGGAGCAGGTCACGCCATCGCCGAAATAGCCGGTGCAAAAGTAACTCAACTTGATGGCAGCCCGCTTTTATATAACACCAAAGATGAATATTTGAACCCGTATTTTGTAGTGAGTGCGGTGGAAGAATAAAAGCTAAGAGTTGCGAGCTACGGGCTTAGAGTCGCGAGTAGCTCAATGGCAATTTAAACACCGTAGGTTGGGTTGAGTGGAACGAAACCCAACAAGCACTTAGCACTTTAACAAATACATATAAATATATTCCCCACACTCTTAACTCAAAAAAGTGAACATTATTCACGCATTTCGCGGCATATTCCTACACTAATTGCGCAGCTTTTAAACGCTGTTTCGTATTCGTGACAGTCAGTAACTAATACGCTACAACAAATTTATATCCAAGACATAAAAACACATGAAATGAGTGCCTAAAAACTATATTCTTCGGCGCAATTATTATTATAAATAATGGATACACACACATGACAACATCTCAAGGTGCAACGCTTTCAAATGCATCATCACAAGACACACACACGTCAAAATCAAAATGGAACCTGCATGATACGCAGTGGACACTGAGCCTTTTTGGCACCGCAGTGGGTGCTGGTATTTTATTTTTACCAATTAATATTGGTATTGGTGGTTTTTGGCCGCTGATTATTTTGGCGTGTTTAGCCTTTCCTATGACCTTTTTGGCGCACCGTGGTTTGGCGCGTTTTGTATTATCGTCAAAAAATAAAGAGGCTGACTTTACCGATGTAGTAGAAGAACACTTTGGCGTAAATGCGGGTCGACTGATCTCCTTGTTATACTTTTTATCGATTTTCCCTATTTTGCTTATTTACGGTGTGGGCTTAACCAATACGGTAGACAGCTTTATGGTCAATCAATTAGGGATGGAGTCGCCGTCACGCGTTGCTTTATCGGGTATTTTAGTTGCGCTAATGATTGGCTTAATGATGGGCGGTGAGCGCTTAATGCTGCGCGCCTTTGCTATTTTAGTTTACCCGTTAGTAGGTATTTTATTCTTTTTGTCTTTGTATTTAATCCCAAGCTGGCAAATGCCCGATACAAGCTTGCCTGAACTTGGCAGCTTTAGTAAAACACTTTGGTTATCAATTCCTATTATTGTATTTTCGTTTAGCCATGCAGCGGCTATTTCAAGCTTTGTTAATAAACAACGCAGTCACTACGGTGAACTAGCAACGTCTAAGTCAGAAGCAATTCTAAAACGTACCAGCTTATTACTGATCACCTTTGTTTTGTTATTTGTATTCTCGTGTGTGTTATCGCTTACAGGTGAGCAAATGGCAGAAGCCAAAGCGGCAAACGTCTCTGTTTTGTCTTACTTAGCTAATATTACAGAAAACTCATTTATTGCAACGCTGGGACCTTTGGTTGCCTTTATTGCTATTATGTCGTCGTTTTTAGGTCACTTTTTAGGGGCGCGCGAAAGCTTTACTGGGTTAGTGACTAAACACTCAAGCATGAGCCCTAAAGTGGCTGACAAAGTGGGTGCGGTACTGATGTTTTTCGCTATTTGGTTCTGCGCGGTTAAAAACCCAAGCATACTAGATATGATGGATCAGTTATCGGGGCCAATCATTGCGATGATTTTATTCATTATGCCAATGATTGCAGTTTACAAAGTGCCTAGCTTACAAAAGTACCGTAATCGTTTAAGTACCTTATTTGTACTGGCTGTCGGTTCGTTAGCTGTGTGTGCGTTACTGTACAGCATGCTTAGTTAAGTCGTATTGAGTAAACAAGCCCAGCGCACTTTGCTGGGCTTTTTTGTGTCTGCGGCTTATCGCAAATGATTTTTTTATCGTATCGCTTGTGAGATGTTAGCTTATATATTCGCCTAAAAATAAGCCAACTATGCAAAACAATAAATGCGTTTTTTTATTAGCCTTTATACTCATACTCCTTAGCCCTGTAATTAAAGCCGCTGAGCCCCCGACTATTTTATCAATGAAAGACAGGGCCGCGTTTATCGATAGCATTACCGAAAAACGCATCAATACTTTATTACCCGCATTAATGCAGCAACACAACATTGATATGTGGCTGATGATAAGCCGCGAATATAATGAAGACCCGATATTAAAAACCATGCTACCAGCTACATGGTTATCGGCAAGGCGCACCACTATTTTAGTGTTAGCACGCAATGCCTCAGGGGCTGTGGATGCTTTTGCTATTGCGCCTTATAAAATAGGGAATGTGTTTAAAAAGGCATGGGACAAGCAAGCCCAGCCCAATCAGTGGCTTGCGCTTAATGATCTTATTGAGCAATACCAACCGCAAAATATTGCTCTCAATACATCTAAAGACTGGGCACACGCTGATGGCTTAGTGCTTGGCGATTACACCGCTTTAATGGCTAACTTACCTGCTGCATATAAAAATAAAATAATCTCAGCCGAGCCGCTGGCTGTTGCATGGTTAGAGCAGCGCATTCCAGAAGAAGTAGACATGTACAAACACATCGTTGCTATTGCTCATTCTATTATTGCTGAGGGCTTTTCAAATAAAGTAATTACAGTGGGCAAAACAACCAGCGACGACTTAGTGTGGTGGTTTAGAGAGCGCGTGAGGGAGCTTAAACTGCAAACGTGGTTTCATCCAAGTATTGCAATACAACGCGCCGACAGTAAATCGTTCGACCACGAAGACAGTTTTACCAATGGCTATGCCGACAATGTTATTCAAGCTGGCGATTTACTGCATGTTGATTTTGGTATTACGTATTTACGCCTAAATACCGACACTCAACAACACGCGTATGTTTTAAAACCAAGCGAGACAAAAGCCCCCGATTACCTTGTTGAGGCGATAAAAAAGGGTAATAAGCTACAAGACATTTTTACGGCTGAATTTACAGCTGGTAAAACGGGTAATCAGGTATTAAAAGCCGCCCGCGAAAAAGCCATTGCACAGGGTTTAAAACCCACTATTTATACGCACCCGCTTGGCTATCATGGTCATGCAGCTGGCACGACATTAGGTATGTGGGATTCACAGCAAGGTGTGCCGGGTGATGGCGATTACCCACTGCATTTAAACACGGCGTATTCTATTGAACTTAACAATGCGGTATTTATAAAGCCGTGGAATAAAGAAATAAGAATAATGCTAGAAGAAGATGCCCTGTTTGATAAAACCGGTGTGTGGTGTCTAAATGGTCGACAAACTGAGTTGTTACTCGTTAAATAGCATTAAATCAAACATACAAAAATGGCGCTCAATGAGCGCCATTTTTATTTAATTCGTTGCTATTATTCTGTATCTGGCAGGTTACGGCCATAGAATATTTCTTGCATTTCACGCGTTAGTTTTGAGCGAATCTCTTCTTCTTCGTCATCTGACAAATCATCAGTAGATAAACCAAATAAATACGTATTTAAATCGGTCTCTTTTAGCATCATTTTGGTATGGAACAGGTTTTCTTGATACACGTTCACGTCCATCATTTGGTACGCTTCTTTGGTATCTTCTGTCATGAAGTTTTGAATCGAATTAATTGCATGGTCAATGTAATGTTTAACGCCGTTTACATCACGGGTAAAACCACGCACACGGTAATCAATCGTTACCACATCAGACTCAAGGCTATGGATTAAGAAGTTTAACGCTTTAAGCGGCGAAATAATGCCACAGGTTGATACTTCAATATCAGCACGGAAAGTACAAATACCATCATCAGGGTGTGCTTCAGGGTACGTGTGAACACAAATGTGACTTTTATCAAGGTGTGCAACCACTGAGTCAGGTAACGGCCCTGGTGCTTCGTCAGCATCATAATTTTGCTGCTCTTCTACTGGCTCTTCTGAAACCAAGATAGTTACGCTGGCACCTTGTGGCTCGTAATCTTGACGTGCAATATTTAAAATATTGGCACCAATAATATCAACCACATCACCTAAAATGTCGGTTAGTCTATCTGCACTATACTGCTCATCGATATATTCTATATATTCTTTACGTTGTTGCTCTGTTTTTGCATAGCAAATATCGTAAATACTAAAGCTTAGGCTTTTAGTTAAATTATTAAAGCCATGAAGTTTAAGTTTATCGAAGGGTTTGTTCATATAAACCAACCTATAAATTAGTGAAATCTGCACCTGCAGAATGAAAAGTTCGCGGATTTTATACGAATTTTACTCACGGAAAAAGCGTTATTTTGCCTGTTCTTGAACAACTTCATGGCTGTGGGTAATTTCTACTGTTTTATCAAGCATTAATGCAACTGAACAATACTTTTCTGCCGAAAGCGAAACCGCTCTTTCTAGGTGCTTTTCAGATACATTATTACCGGTTACAACAAAGTGTAAATTAATTTTGGTGAACACGCGCGGGGCTGTTTCTGCTCGTTCAGCGGTTAACTGCACATCTACTGATGAGAACTCTTGCTTAGTTTTTTTTAAAATACTCACCACATCAACCGATGAACAACCACCAACCGACATCAATACCATTTCCATTGGGCTAGGTGCTGCTCCGTCACTGCCCGCATCAAACACGACATTATGATTGCTATTAGAGCGACCGATGTAAGTATTACCTTCAACCCATTTTACATTTGCTTGCATTGTTTTATCTCAATAATTTATATTCATTACACGCAGACACTCGCGCGCATTTAAAATTAAATAGCGAATAAAGCGTGGTTTTAAAGGGGGAAATATTAACTAATAGCGTTATCAAATAAGTTTTTGACTAGCCCTGCAAACTCATCAATAAAAGCATGCTGTTCAACTGTGGCGGTGTGAGAAGTCACACTGCTGAGCACTTCTTGTAAGTCGTAAACAATGCCATCAACTTCGCGTACAATTTGACTACGCTGCTCTGTAGATAGTTCGGGGTGTTGTTGACAAATGCGTATGACATTTTCGGCAATTACATCTTCAATTAACTCAATAACCGTTGGTGCACCTGGCTTTATTTCACCTGTTTTTTCAAACAACGCTAAGTTCTGAGTTAGGTACATTATTAAGTCATCGTACCCTTGCCTGTTTAAAACCATTGTCTACTTACCTTGAAAATACTGGTTGCTTAATTTAAGCAGAAAGCACTGATAATTGCTAGCTTTGTGAGATTGCAGTACTAAAAAAGCAGCCGAAGCTGCTTTTTTAGTGATTTATTACTAGTTTAAAAATCGATTAATCGATTTTTAAACCTGGGCTTAATGTTGCTGGCATGGTTACTTTTTCAAGCTCCACAGACGCAACAGGGTATGCACAGTAGTCAGCGGCATAATAAGCGCTTGCTCTGTGGTTACCTGAGGCACCAATACCGCCAAACGGCGCTGCACTTGATGCACCGGTAATTGGACGGTTCCAGTTAACAATACCTGCACGGATACGACGTAAGAAATGATCGTAATCGGCTTGGTTATCACTGAGTAGGCCTGCTGATAAACCAAAGCTCGTGTCGTTTGCTTTATCAATTGCTTGGTCAAAGTCATCAAAACGGAATACTTTTAGAAGCGGACCAAAATGCTCTTCATCTGGGAAGTCATTGATATTTGTACACTCAATGATACCCGGTGTAACAAAACCAGTGTTTGCTGTGTGCTCAAGTTCAACTAGCACTTCGCCACCCATGGCCTTTAACTCATCTTGTGCTTTAACCATTCCAGCGGCAGCGGCCGTTGAAATCATAGAGCCCATAAATGGTTGGTCAGCATCGTCATAGTTACCAACTTTGATTGCTTTAGTCGCTGTAATTAGGCGAGCTAAAATTTCATCGCCTTTAGCACCTGTTGGTAAAAACAATTTACGCGCACACGTACAGCGTTGGCCACTTGAGATAAACGCAGATTGCACAATATCGTGCACAACAGCAAGCGTATCTTCTGCATCTTTAACGATCAGCGGATTATTACCACCCATTTCAAGCGCTAAAATCTTACCTGGTTGACCTGCAAACTGCTCATGTAAAATATGACCCGTACGAGAAGACCCAGTAAAGAATAAACCATCAATGCCTTTGTGTGATGCCAATGCTTTACCTGTTTCAACTTCACCTTGTACAAGGTTAATAACCCCTGCTGGTAAACCGGCTTTTTCCCATAGTTTAAGGGTTAGCTCAGCCACCATAGGTGTTAGTTCAGACGGTTTAAATACCACGGTATTACCAGCTAAAAGTGCAGGTACAATGTGGCCATTTGGTAAATGCCCAGGGAAGTTATAAGGACCAAATACAGCAACAACACCGTGTGGCTTATGGCGGATCATCGCACGGCCTTGCGGCATCGCGTTTTCAACGTCGCCGGTACGCTCTAAAAATGCTTTTTCAGCAATGGCAATTTTTCCGACCATGGCACCCGCTTCAGTACGCGTTTCCCAAAGTGGCTTACCTGTTTCTTGAGCTATTGCCACAGCCAACTCTTCGCTATGCTCTTTTAACGTTGCAGCAAAGGTTTTTACAATTTCTAAGCGCTGCGCAAAGCTTTTATCAGCCCAGCTATAAAATGCTTCACGCGCAGAGGCTACCGCGCTATCTACTTGCTCAGCGCTTGCAGCTGATGCCTGCCAAATAACATCGTTATTTGCAGGGTTAACTGAGTTAAATTCTGTGCCTTGGCCTGGTGACCATTGACCATTAATAAATTGTGCAGGATGAGTCATATACTTTCTCCTAAATTAAACTGGGGTAGCAGTAACAAAATCGCCCGATTTCAAATGTAATGCATCAGCAAGTTGCTGTGTTAATACCAGGCTGTTTGAGCGCTCGTCAAATGCCATTGGCGCTACTGTTGCTCTAAAGTCTTCAAGTTTGTCATTGGCTAACAACACCATGGTATCGCCTGTCATTTCGCCAATTTCAACGCTAAAGTTTTGTGCATTGCGAATTGTCGCAATGTTATCTACTTTTGCTTCAACGGTTGGACCCGCATCAAAAATGTCAACGTAACCATTAAAAGTAAAACCTTCACTTTTTAATAGTTGAATTGCAGGGCGCGTATTGTCATGCACTTGACCTATAACCGCTTGCGCGTCTTTACTCAATAAGTTGACGTAAATTGGGTATTTAGGCATAAGCTCAGCAATAAATACTTTTTGCCCTATTCCCGTCAGATAATCTGCCGTTGGGAAGTCCATAGAGAAAAAGTGCTCTTCAAGCCACTGCCAAAATGGGCTACTACCGTTTTCGTCAGATACACCGCGCATTTCTGCAATAACGGTTTGTGCAAAGCGTTGTTGATGCTGTTTTATAAACATAAAACGCGCTTTTGAAAGCAGCTTACCGTTACAATTTTTACGATAGCCGTCTTTTAAAAACAGTGTGCACAGCTCTGTCGCCCCAGTGTAGTCATTACAAAGGGTGAGAATATCTACCGCTTTATACACATCTAGCGTGCGCGAAGAGTGAATCACTTTACTCAAATGATAATGATAAAATGCGTCATCTAAGCCAACTGCGGCTTCAATACCTGAAGTACCGACTACTTCACCAGTTTCAGTGTCTTCAAGAACAAATAAGTAACCCTCATCACCTGGTTGTGATGTTGTTTTTGTAAATGAGTTAACTGAATGCGCTATCTTCTTTTGTAATAACTCTTCATTATTAGGCAAAGAAGTAAAGCCATGTCCCGACTCGTCGGCGATGGTTACTAAAGCTGCATAATCACTTTTTTGGATTGGGCGAAGGATCATCATGAATCCGCTTACTCCCTTATATATAACGGTAAATAGGAACTGCAAGGCAAACTACGTTTGCCCCTAAAGCAGTTGAATTAGCAATTACGCATTTACAACGTGGGCTACTGCTTTTTCAAAGCGTGCCATACCTTCGCGAATATCCGCTTCAGGTATGACTAAAGAAGGAGTGAAACGAACCACATCAGCACCAGCAACCAATGACATTAAGCCATGCTCAGTACCGGCAACTAAAAACTCTTTTGCACGGCCTTTGTATTGCTCGTTTACCACAGCACCAATTAATAAACCTTGGCCACGAATTTCACTAAATACGTTGTACTTATCGTTAATGGCATTTAATAGCTCAGTAAATAACGCCGACTTTGCTTTAACGCCCGCTAAAACTTCTGGGTTATTTACAGTATCAAATGCGGCTTCTGCAACTGCACACGCTAATGGGTTACCGCCGTAAGTAGAACCATGAGTACCTACTTTGAGGTGCTGTGCAATTTCAGTGGTTGTTAGCATAGCGCCAATTGGGAAACCGCCACCGAGAGCTTTTGCTGAAGTTAAAATATCAGGCACTACGTTTAAACCTTGGTATGCATATAGCTCACCTGTACGGCCAACACCTGATTGCACTTCATCAAAAATTAGCAATGCATTGTGCTTAGTACATAAATCACGAACGCCTTGAGCAAATTCGTCAGTTGGCGAAATGATACCGCCTTCGCCTTGAATTGGCTCCATCATTACCGCACAGGTGTTATCGCTAATCAACGCTTCAAATGCGGCAAGGTCATTGTAGTCACAATGAACAATGTCGCCTGGCTTAGGACCAAAACCGTCAGAGTAAGCCGCTTGACCGCCTACAGTAACCGTGAAGAAGGTACGACCATGGAAACCTTTATTAAAGGCGATAATTTGCGACTTTTCCGCGCCAAATTTATCAAGCGCAAAACGACGCGCTAATTTAAGTGCCGCTTCGTTTGCTTCTGCGCCTGAGTTTGCAAAGTAAACTTTTTCTGCAAAAGTCGCATCAACCATTTTCTTAGCTAAGCGAAGCGCTGGCTCATTGGTCATTACATTAGATAAATGCCAAATTTTTTCGCCCTGCTCTTTTAATGCACCTACTAATGCAGGATGGCAATGGCCAAGACAGTTAACGGCAATACCACCAGCAAAGTCGATAAACTCTCGTCCTTGTTGATCCCATACACGAGAGCCTTCGCCTCGAACTGGAATTACGCTTGAAGGTGCGTAGTTAGGAACCATTACGTGATCAAATAATTCGCGATTGACTGTCATTTTATTTCCTCTTAATTGTGTGCATCACAAAGCAGTAGAATAGGGGTGTGATTATTGTTAATAACCAAATAGGTGGGCAAAATTAATACGATTATATTTGCCTGAAACTACGTTGTGGTTCAATTTTCAGGCGCTCATTATTTCAGAAATTTGGAGTTATGTCTCTTCAAAAACTTTCATGTACCCCTTTAAAATAAAGGGCTTAAGATATTATTTCATAGATAGTGAATAACTATTTGGCAGCTAAAAATAACGCATGCTTACCTTAGTAAGCGCCTCTACAACGAAAAAGGCTTGGCGCTTATAAACCAACAGCACATGAAGAAGTAGAATTAAAGTGAATGAATAGTCGCAAAAAAATTAACAGATTTAATCGATTTGGAGTGCCAAATTAGTAAAATTACCCGTTTGTAAGGTATCTAACTCTTTTTTAGTGAACTGATAATAGCTAAACCAGCTTTGTAATTCATCGTCTTCAATAAGCTGGTGCTCTTTTAAATTTAAGTATTGAGAGTAACAACGCGCTTTTAAAATTACTTGCGCTAATGGCAATAAACTATCGCCCTTTGCTACTCCATTCACTAACTGCTGCATAACACTGTCAAGCGGCAAATATTTAAATGACATGTTCTCAATCACCTTAGCGCTAACAAGCAGTGATTTTTCGTGTAGCAGTGTTGTTAAAAATAACGGATCTGGTTTTAGCTCTAATAGCGCGGTGTGTAAGTTTTTATCACCTTCTTCACGAGCACGCAGTACTTTGCGCTGCCATACCTGATCAAACACTTTTAGGTATAAGCGCACTAAAGCAATTTGCCCTACATTAAGTAACATGCCCAATGTAAACGCATGCATTGGGTTTACCCCGTTAAGCTGGGCAAGCGTTTGCGCTGCAATTGCACACGACATGGTGTTGTCTTTTAACCTGCGCTTTAATAACGTGAAGGGTTCTGTGCTATGTGGCATCCAATGGCGCACTGCAAAAGTAGGCACTACAAGTTGCAGGTTATCTAAGCCCAAATAACGTAATGCCAACGCTGGGGTATCTACTTTGACTGAGGTGCCTTTACTGCGTTGCTTACGATAAAAAGGTAAATTAACTAAGGTAACCAGCTCTCGTCCAAGCCAGTTTAAATCGTTAACTAGCGGCTCTAAACGGCCAACCGAGGCGGCGCGAGTAGCCAGTATATCGAGTATGGCGCACACGTTACCTTCTATGCCAATGGTGTCTTTAATCACAAAATCGATGTCTTCAAGACGTTTAGCAATCACGGTTTCAATAACCGTATGTAATTTTTGACTGGTTTTTGCCTGTAACTTTTGATGTGAAGTACTTTTTTGTTGACGCTTTTGCTGAGCGGCCACTTCAACTTCTAATAAGGTACGATTTTTAACCGGTTTACCATCATTGAGATCTAAGGTATGAATAAAGCCTATTTGCTGGTTGGCAAAACTATGACCCAGTAGCAAATCATGCGCTCGTTGATGTAGCACGTTAACAATACGCTGTTGCTGCAATGTGTCAGTCATAAGCTCTATCTTAGGGGAAAAAGTAAATAGCTTGCAGGTATAAGCCTAGAAGCGTGTTAAAAAGTTATCAAGTAAAGCTAAGCCTTGCTCTGTCAAAATTGCTTCAGGATGAAATTGCACGCCTTCGAGCGCGAGCTCGTTATGTAATAATCCCATAATTTCATCACGCTGCCCAGTGTTGCTTTGAGTCCACGCTGTGACTTCTAGTTCTTTAGGCAATGAGTGTGCTTCAACAATTAAAGAATGGTAGCGGCACACTGTCAGCGGGTTAGGTAAACCTTTAAACATACCTTGATGCTGATGATAAATAGGCGATGTTTTTCCATGCATAACCTGTTTAGCTCGCACTACTTTACCACCTAGCACTTGAGCAATGGTTTGGTGCCCCAAACAAATACCTAATATAGGATAAACTCCTTTAAACTGCTCTACCACAGATAACGACACTCCCGCTTCAGTCGGGTTTTTAGGCCCTGGAGAAATCACAATATGATCTGGGTTTAACTGTTTGATCTCACTCAGCGTTATTTGGTCGTTACGTTTTACCAACACGTCTTGATCTAAGCGCTGAAAATACTGTACCAAGTTATAGGTGAACGAGTCGTAGTTATCGATCATTAAAAGCATGCAATAAAGTACTCAAAGTAATTAGGGCCTGTCGCAGGCATATTCTAACTGAAGCCTTTGCAGGTGTCAGCGTTTTGCAGCCCAACAAACATAAATAGACACACTAACAACCAATAACGGTTGATTTATTTTAGATCAGCCCAAGCTCTGTTGTATGGGGTCACCCCAAGTCACTGATCATTTTTATATAACGTGACGTGCATTATGCAACAGCCATTTAAGGAGTAACCTATGTTAGGCGAAGACCATTCATTAACCAAAGATTTTCCTGATTACACGCAAACTATTGCAAAACTTAATGCAAACGATGAAAACTTTGCAACCAAAGCAAAGCAATATAATGAAATCGATAAAGAAATTCGAGTACTTGAGCTACAAGACTCACCCATAGATGACGAAGCCATGCAGCAGTTAAAACACGACCGAATGGTATTAAAAGATTGGCTACATCAACAATTAACGGATGCTAATTAATTGTTGTTATTTGGCGCCTATTAAATTGTAGGCGCCAGAATTGAGTGTTCACCTCTCTCCCCTACCTTTCGCTCATCTATAATTTTAACCATTATGGTGCAAAAGCATTGCTATTCGTTTAGCTTAAAGACAAGCTGTCTTTATCTAAATTAAACAACACTATTTTTTATGTCTAAATACATACTCTCGATTGACCAAGGAACGACAAGCTCTCGAGCTATTTTATACACTAAAGATGCCGAGGTTTTTGACACGGCTCAACAAACCTTCCCTCAACACTTTGTGAAAAATGGTTGGGTTGAACATGACCCTGTAGATATTTGGCAAACCGTATTAAGCAGCGTTAAAAACGTATTATCGCAGCAACAAGTCACTGCCGCCGACATTATTGCCATTGGCATTGCTAACCAACGAGAAACCACCTTAGTGTGGAATAAAAAAACTGGGCAATCTATCTACAATGCGATTGTGTGGCAAGACCGACGTACCAGTGACTATTGCGATAATTTACGTCATGCTGGGCATACACAAATGGTGAATGATAAAACCGGTTTAGTGCTCGATCCTTACTTTTCTGCAACCAAAATTCGTTGGATTTTAGATAACGTCAAAGGCGCTAAAGAGCAAGCACACGCAGGTGAACTAGCATTTGGTACGATAGATACCTACTTGCTATGGCAACTCACTAACGGTAAAGCTCACAAAACCGATGCTACCAATGCCTCTCGTACATTACTGTTTAACATTCATCAGCAATGCTGGGATGAAGAGTTACTGGCTTTATTTAATATTCCAGCGTCGATGCTACCTGAGGTAATGGACTCAGCGGCTGACTTTGGGGTGACTGCAAGCGAGCTATTTGGTGGTGAAATTCCAATTTGCGGTATAGCAGGCGATCAACAAGCCGCCTTAATTGGTCAAGCTTGTTTTGAAGAAGGTATGGCAAAAAGTACTTACGGAACAGGCTGCTTTTTAATGCTTAACACGGGTGATAAAGCACTAAAATCAAATAATCGTTTATTAACCACTCTTGCGTATCGGCTCAACGGCAAACCCACCTATGCGATTGAAGGCAGTATTTTTATGGCTGGTGCCACCATGCAGTGGATAGTAGAAGGCTTAAAGTTATTAGAAAACGCAGGTGAAAGTGAAGCCCTCGTCAAAGATGTTCCCTTGGATCATGGGGTATTCTTGGTTCCCTCGTTTACAGGCTTAGGTGCGCCCTATTGGGATGCAAATGCCCGAGGCGCAATTTTGGGCCTAACCCGAGACTCAGGCATTAGCACTATTGTTGCAGCTGCCTTGCAGTCGGTGGGTTATCAAACCAAAGATCTACAAAAAGCCATGGAAGGTGACGGACTCCGCCCTAGTATTCTAAGAGTTGATGGCGGCATGGCAAATAATAATTGGGCAATGGCGTTTTTAGCCAATATTTTAGGCGCAAGCGTTGAGCGCCCTACTCTAACCGAAACCACTTCGTTAGGGGTTGCTTACTTAGCCGGTTTGCAAACTGGGCTTTATGAATCAACTGCGCAGCTTGCCAGCATGTGGAAAAGCGATCGTCGTTTTGAACCGACCATGAGCAGTGAAGAGCGCAACGATTTATATGCAAAGTGGCTACATTGCATTGCACAAGTTAGACTTTCTAATAGCAATGACGGCGAGAGTGAGTAAAATCTATGAGCGCACACGACAACGAATATGACTTACTCATTATTGGCGGCGGTATTAATGGCGCCGGAATAGCAGCCGATGCCAGTGGTCGCGGTTTAAAAGTATTATTGTGTGAACAAAACGATTTAGCCTCAGCCACTTCCTCTAATAGCAGTAAGCTTATTCATGGCGGGCTGCGCTATTTAGAGAATTATCAATTTAGATTGGTAAGAGAGGCATTACGTGAACGTGAAGTGCTATTAAAAAAAGCGCCGCATATTATGTGGCCGCTTTCTTTTAGGCTACCGCACCAAGCACACTTACGTCCTTCTTGGATGATTCGTGTGGGGTTATTTATTTACGATCACCTAGCGAAACGTGACACCTTACCTGCCTCAAAAACGATTAAATTTGACAGCAATAGTATACTTAACAACAGTATAACCCATGGCTTTGAATACGCCGATGGCTGGGTTGATGACGCGCGTTTAGTGATTTTAAACGCCCAAGCTGCTCATAATTTAGGCGCCACCATTGCAACACGCACCCGCTGCATTAAAGCAACGCGTAACGCAGATTATTGGGATGTGATTTTAGAGCAACAAGCCAGCAAGCAGCACCTAAATATAAAGGCAAAAAGTGTTGTAAATGCCGCAGGCCCATGGGTCGCGTCATTATTTGAAGATGTATTTACCCAGCCCACACCGCACACTGTTCGCCTTGTGAAAGGCAGTCATATTGTAGTGCCCCGACTCCACAATGAGCCAGCTGCCTATATTTTACAAAATAAAGATAATCGCATTGTATTTGTCATTCCTTATGAGCAAGATTACTCACTGATTGGCACCACAGATGAAGAGTACACCGGCGATATTACTGATGTAAAAATTAGTGAGCAAGAAATACAGTACCTCATCAGTATCACTAACCATTACTTTAACAACGCAATAAGCGCGGCCGATATTGTGCACAGCTTTAGTGGGGTGCGGCCACTATTAGATGACAAATCAACAGATGCTCAAGCCGTCACCCGCGATTACAAGCTGATATTAAACAACGACACCGATCATGCCGCTTTATTAAGTGTGTTTGGTGGTAAAATTACTACCTATCGAAAGCTTGCAGAAAATGCCGTCAATAAGTTAGCGCCTTTTTACCCAAAGATGAGTGGCTCTTGGACCAAAGATGCCCCTTTACCAGGCGGCGACTTTAGTAACCAAACATACCTTACCGCTCAGTTAGAAAGTAGCTACCCTTGGCTGGCAATCGACACATTAAAACGTATGGTTCGCAGCTATGGCACGCTTAGTTATCAATTACTGGGGAACAGCCAAGCAATCGGCGATTTAGGTTATCACTTTGGTCATGGTCTGTATGCGCAAGAAGTTGATTACTTAGTAAACCATGAATGGGCAAGAACCAGCGCAGATATACTTTGGCGACGAACAAAGCTTGGGCTGCGCTTTTCAGAAAAACAAGTCATTGCCTTGGGGCAATATTTAACTAAACATCCAGCTTGTCATAGTTAAGCTGCGATTAACTAACTGCTACAAGGTGCTGTGTTAATGCGGCTTTTTCATCAGTCGAAAGTGGTTGCTTTGTTTTACTAGTAAAGTCATAACGTACCATCACCGTTTTACCAATGGCGCAACACTTATCTTGCTGCCATGCTTCTTGGCGGATCACAAATGAACTATTGCCAATCTGCTCTATGCTGGTGTTAATTGTCACCTCATGGGCATAAAATAGTTCGCCAACAAACGACACTTCAACTTTAGCAATGATTAACTTCCAGTTGTGTGGATTTAGATCTGGCGTAAAAAATTTAAAAATAGGTACTCGGGCCGCTTCAAACCATACGGGGAGTACGGTATTGTTGATGTGTCCGAGTGCATCCGTTTCGCTAAAACGCGGCATCACTTTTTCAGTAAACATAATAATCCAATAATAATTAAACAGGTAACTCATGACGGACTTTATCCGCGTGTATGACAACGCGCTCAGTAATGAATTTTGCGATAACTTTATCACTACCTTTTCTCAAAGCCCGCATATTAAACAAGGGATGACATCGGGCGGTGTTGATCTTAATAAAAAAGATAGCCACGATTTATACTTAAACAATCATCCTGAATACGCAGAACAATTAAAACATATTCAACAAACCACTGCACAGTATGTTTTCAACTACATTGAAGAACATATTTTTATGATGATTGGGGCATTTGGTTTAAAGGTATATCACCCAAAAACAGGACAACCGGTTGATTTAACTCACGCCAACTATGACGAGGTAGGTAAACCACAACTCCCCTTATTGGTGCAGCAAATTTTTAGACTCGGTAATATTCAAGCGCAAAAATACGAAGTAAATAAAGGCGGTTATCCGTATTGGCACAGTGAGGTGTATCCGCAGCTACAGCATAATGAAGCACTGCATCGGGTGTTGTTATTTATGTTTTATTTAAATGATGTTGAAGAAGGCGGAGAAACCGAGTTTTATTATCAAAATCGTAAAATAGCCCCTAAAAAGGGCAGTATGGTGGTTGCCCCAGGCTACTTTACGCATACACATAGAGGCAATAAGCCAGTATCAAACGATAAGTATATTTTAACCTCATGGGTTTTGTTTAATCGAGCAGAGCAAATTTATGGAACGCCAAAAAGCTAAGTAATCAGACAATAAAAAAGCCACAAGTTTTTTACTTATGGCTTTTAAAGTGCTGAATGGGTAAGGCTTTAACCTAGTAACTCATCAAATAAATCAAATAACTTATCTAGCTCAGCTGTTGTGTTGTAATGCATACAGCCAATACGCACTACGCCGCCTTTATCAAGTACGCCTAACTGCTTGCATAAGCCTTGTGCATAAAAATTACCATCCCACACACAAATATGCTGTTTACCTAAAAACTCAGACACCTCACGCGGCTCTAGCCCTTCAAAGGTTAAAGCAAACGTTGGCGTACGCTCATTTAAGCGCTCAAGATCATCAATGCCAAATAGCTTAATACGCGGGTAATTAACTAAACGCGTTAAAAAGTATTCACTCAATGCCATTTCATGTTGTTTTGTTTTAGCAAACGCAACACGTAATTTTTCTCGGCGTGAGTGACTGTCATCAAGTTTGCTAATCGCCGCTATGTAATCAACCGCCGCAATAAAGCCTGCAAGTGCCTCAAAACTTTGCGTGCCGGTTTCCCAACGACCGGGTGCAACATCTTTTGCTGGCTCTACTTTATAAGGTGTAAACCCTTCTAAGTGCTCAGTTTTACCATAAACCATGCCTAAGTGCGGGCCAAAAAACTTATATGCAGAACAAGCTAAAAAGTCGCAACCTAACGCTTGTACATCAATCAGTTCATGTGGCGCATAATGCACCGCATCAACATACACCAACGCATCCACATTATGAGCAAGCTCTATAATACGTTTAATGTCGTTAATAGATCCCGTGGTGTTTGAGGCATACGTAACGGCAACTAATTTAGTATTACTGTTTAATAGGCTTTCAAAATGCGCCATATCTAAGCTGCAATCAGCCTCGTTAATTAAAGCGGTTTGAACCTTAACGCCTTTATCTTCTGCGGCTTGCTGCCATGACGACACATTTGAAAAATGATCAGCATTGGTCACAATAATCTCATCACCGGCTTGCCAATCGCGTGAAATAGCACGGCTAAAGCTAAAGGTCAGGCTAGTCATATTAGGGCCAAACACAATATTTTGTGCACTGGGCGCATTTAACAAATCAGCCGCGGCTTGACGCGCATTCGCCATCAGCTCAACCGTTTTATCACTTGAAAAAAACGCACCGCCTAAGTTTGAGTTGTAGTGCCCTAAATAAGCAGTCATTGCATTTAATACAGACTGCGGCACTTGAGAGCCGCCTGGGCCATCTAAAAATATTGGTGACTTACCATCAACGGTTTGCATTAAAGCAGGAAATTGCGCGCGCAATTGCATTAAATTCATTTTATTTCTCTTAAGCAGTTAGTACAAAGCAATCCAGGTAACCTGGTTTGTTAGCATCAATTTTGTTCATTGGCGTGGCGTTATGCCATACCTGACGGTCATTAATTAGTGCAAACATACCGTCTTTAATTTCCATTTTAAAACACGGTTCAGCTTGCTTGTTTTCGTATACTAGCAGTTCGCCGCCCTCAAGGTTTTCGTGTGAAACACCACATACACAAACATGCTCAAACCCATCTTGATGCACACCTTCTGGGGCTGCAGGCGTATCGCTATCAATGGCAAGCATTCTAAATTGATGTATTTCAATATCACGGTCTTCATCAATGCCGGTAAGCTCACAAAACTCACTTACAATGCTTTTCATACCTTGAGACTCAAGTAAGCTCTGCTCTAAGTTTTCATAAGTACGCTCAACATTACCCTGAAAGGTATTAATAGAATCGTCTTGAACAAACGCTTTGGCAGCTTGAAGTTTTAGCTCACCATTTTGAAATTTAATTACCGAGTAACGACGCTTACGAAATTCACCGTCTGCATACGGATTTGCAGGTAGGTTATCAAAAGAAGGCTTAACCAAATCAATATTTGCTTGGTTAATAAAACGAAGTTGCAGAAGGTTCTGGTTGTTTAATGTAGTCATAAAATCCTGCTTATAATAATGATAATATTGCCGAGGATTTTAATGCATATAGAGAGGATTTTTTGCTTTATTAACCATATCAATGACGACATTTAACGAAAGTTAATACAATCATGCAGCGAATTAAGCATTATCTATCTAATATTTTATTTGAACAATAAAAAACCCGCCAAAGCGGGTTTTTTAAACACACTCTATAAATTATACAGCTTGCTGAATAATTACGTTGTCTGCCTTTTTAGTGTACTGAGGCATACGGTGGAAGTTCAAGTAACGGTATGTATCTGCAGCCGTTGCGTTGATTTTCGCTGCGTATTCTTGGTATTCAGCGGGTGTAGGTAATTTACCTAAAATTGCCGCTACTGCAGCAAGCTCAGCTGATGCTAAGAATACATTTGCCCCTGTACCTAAACGGTTAGGGAAGTTACGTGTTGAGGTAGAAACAACCGTTGCTTTGTCCGCAACACGTGCTTGGTTACCCATACACAGAGAACACCCTGGCGTTTCGATACGTGCACCAACACGGCCAAAGATACCGTAGTAACCTTCGTCAGTTAGTTGGTCTTTATCCATCTTCGTTGGTGGAGCTACCCAAAGTTGAGTTGGGATACGACCGCTAAAGCCATCGAGTAATTTACCTGCAGCACGGAAGTGACCAATGTTAGTCATACAAGAACCGATGAATACTTCGTCGATTTTCTCGCCAGTAACATCAGAAAGTAAACGCGCGTCATCTGGGTCATTTGGCGCACACAGTACTGGTTCTTTAATCTCAGCAAGGTCGATTTCAAGTACGTGTTTGTACTCTGCGTCTTTATCAGCTTCCATTAGTTCTGGGTTTGCTAACCAGTCTTGCATTGCAGTAACACGACGTTCAATCGTACGTACATCGCCGTAACCTTCAGAAATCATCCACTTAAGCATAACAATATTAGACTCAAGGTATTCGCTGATAGACTCTTTAGAAAGTTTAACAGTACAGCCAGCAGCTGAACGCTCTGCTGATGCATCTGATAGCTCAAACGCTTGCTCAACCGTTAAGTGCTCAACCCCTTCAATTTCTAGTATGCGACCAGAGAATTCGTTGATTTTACCTTTCTTCTCAACCGTTAATAGGCCTTCTTTGATACCGAAGTAAGGGATAGCATGTACAAGATCACGTAAAGTGATACCCGGTTGCATTTCACCTTTAAAGCGAACCAAAATTGATTCAGGCATATCTAGTGGCATTACACCCGTTGCAGCTGCAAACGCTACCGCCCCCGAACCTGCTGGGAATGAAATACCTAATGGGAAACGTGTATGTGAATCACCACCCGTACCTACGGTATCTGGTAATAACATACGGTTTAACCATGAGTGAATTACACCATCACCAGGGCGAAGCGATACACCGCCACGATTCATAATAAAATCAGGAAGCGTATGGTGCGTGTTTACATCGATTGGCTTAGGGTAAGCCGATGTATGACAAAAAGACTGCATTGTTAAATCTGCAGAGAAACCTAAACAGGCTAAGTCTTTAAGCTCATCACGCGTCATAGGACCTGTTGTATCTTGCGAGCCAACCGTGGTCATTTTAGGTTCACAGTATTGGCCTGGGCGAATACCGGCAACGTTACATGCTTTACCAACCATTTTTTGCGCAAGCGTAAAGCCTTTGTCTGATACTTCAGTCACTGCTGGTACTTTAAATACGTCAGTTGCGCCTAAACCTAATGATGTACGCGCTTTGTCTGTAAGACCACGACCAATGATCAATGGAATACGACCACCAGCACGAACTTCGTCTAAAATTACCTCTGATTTAAGTTCAAATGTAGAGATCACATCATCAGTACCGTGGCGCTTAACTACACCTTCGTATGGGTAAATATCAATTTGGTCACCCATGTTGAATTCATCAACATTTAACTCGATTGGTAACGCACCCGAGTCCTCCATTGTGTTGAAGAAAATAGGCGCAATCTTGTTACCTAAACATACACCACCCACGCGCTTATTTGGTACGAATGGGATATCATCACCCATAAACCAAAGCACAGAGTTTGTTGCAGACTTACGCGAAGAGCCTGTACCAACAACGTCACCTACGTAAGCAAGTGGTAAGCCTTTAGTTTTTAATTCTTCAAGCTGAGTGATTGGACCTACTTCACCGTCTTTGTCAGGGTTAATACCATCACGCTCATTTTTAAGCATGGCTAATGCATGAAGCGGAATATCAGGACGTGACCATGCATCTGGTGCTGGTGATAAATCATCTGTGTTTGTCTCGCCAGTGACTTTAAATACCGTAACAGAGATTTTTTCAGCAACGGCTGGCTTATTGACAAACCATTCTGCAGCAGCCCAAGACTCTATAATTTGTTTGGCGTATGCATTACCTGCTTTTGCTTTTTCTTCTACATCGTAGAACGCATCAAACATTAATAATGTGTTCGAAAGGCCTTTTACTACAATTGGCGCTAACGCTTCGTCATCAAGTAGTTCAACCATTGGTGCAATATTGTAGCCACCGAGCATAGTACCTAGTAACTCAGCTGCTTTTTCTTTAGAAATCAACGGAGAAACAGCTTCACCTTTAGCAACAGCCGCTAAAAAGCCTGCTTTAATGTAGGCTGCATCATCAACACCTGGTGGGACGCGGTTAATCAGTAGTTCTAGGATGAACTCTTCTTCACCTGCCGGTGGCGTTTTAATTAGCTCAATAAGATCAGCCGTCTGCTGAGCATCTAATGGCGCTGGTACGATACCTAACGCGGCACGTTCTTCTACGTGTTTACGATATTCTTGTAGCACAGTATTGCCCTCTTGGTGACGTTAAAGTATTCGGTGGTGTTTACTAAACACACCATAACCCAATACTTATAGTATTCTATCTGCCGATTATAAAGCTTTTGTGCATAGATTAAAATCCATCCAGTTATGCAACTAGTTATACCGATTATTAATAATATGAATAGTGAGCAAAGTAAAACCAACTCCCATGAATACCTATTAAGCAGCCATAAAAAAACCCAGCCTAAGCTGGGTTTTTACTCAATAATGAGACTATTAACGTAATACTTTTACACGTTTAATAGATTTTACGTGTGCTTCAACGCGGCGGTTTTCAGCATGCGCTTTTGCCGTATTCGCTTCATTTTTAAGGCGTTCTTCACCTAAACCTACCGTTGTAATGCGATCTTCTGCAATACCATCAGCAATTAGCTTTTTAGCTACTGCATCAGCACGTTTTTTAGATAACCATTTATTGTAAGACGCTTTACCTACTGCAGACGTATGACCTTCAAGAAGCACTGTTGTATCTGGGTACTCTTTTAAGAAAGTCGCTACTTCGTCAATATCATTTAAGTACTGCTGCGAAACTGACGAGTCATTGTTAGGGAATGTTACTAACAAGCTTACTGTTACTTCAGTATCTTCATAAAGTGTACAACCATCGCTACCAACAGCATCTGTCATAGGTGTATTGGCACATTTATCATCTACATCAGGGATACTGTCTTTATCTGTATCAGCAAGTGCTACCGGCACAGGAACAATTTCTGGCTCTGGTGCAGGCTCAACCGGTGTTACTGGCGCCGATTTTTGACCAAAGAAGTAGTTTATACCTAATTTAGCGCCAACATCTGTGTAGCCTTTATCTAAACCTTGGTAAACACTGGTTTCAGCATTAACAAAAAAGTTGTCTGTAACAAAGTGTCGGTAACCTACACCTGCGTTTAAAAACGTGTTGTCATCAACAACATCAATATCTTTCAGACCAAATAAACCGTAGAAAGGACCGCCACCAAAGTGGTAAAGTGCATCGATACCATAACGTTCGCCGTCAATATCGTTGCGGTTGTTCAATACTTTGTCGTGAGCATTAAAGTCTAGGTCTGCGTACTCTAAACGCGCACTCCAGTAATCATTAAAGCGGTAGCCTAATTCAGCACCCCAGCCTGTTGACTCATTAACGTCAAGGCCAGCTTGCTCACGCATGTTTTTCCACGAAGCATCGTAATAATCGCCGAATGCACCGATGTAAAAGCCTTCTTGCTCGGCTGCGAAAGTAGATGCGCTAGTTGCAGCTAACGCAATAGCCATTGTAAGTGATTTTAATTTCATTGTTTTCTTCCCATTTTAACAACTAAAAATATAGCTAAGCATTGCTAGCTCTTCTAACTTACTTATATAGTAACTGAGTCTTTGTTAATCAATGCTTAACGCAAATATATTTTTTCAATATCTAGGATAATAAAACTAGCTCATAAAAAATGTCGATGAACACAGGCTAGCTCAAAAAGCAAACAATCGCTTTAAACCCCACACGATCACTGGCCTTTATGGAGTTATGGTATCACTCGTTCATAGTTTACTCTATGAATGAACATTGCAGGAGTAAAAAATGACCTTTTATATTCATTTTAAGATGCAACAAACAATACTTAAGTACCACAAAAAGTACGATAATTCTTATCATCTTCAGGCGGCTGTTGAAACTCTGTAGCTTGCATATTGCTTGTGTAAGGGCTCGACATCACTTTGCTAAAACGACTGAGTAGCTCACTATCCCCATGCGTAGTGTACTGAGTAATAATATCTTCAATAATATGATTACGGGGAATCACACTTGGATTTGCCTGTCGCATTATATTATAACTATGCTCGTTAGTTCGTGTTTGCCATTGCTGTGCCCACGATACAAGTGCTGATGGTATTTGCGCTTGTCCAGTTAACGATTCAGTTAACGCATTAAAAGTATTGGTATAATCAAGCTGGTGTTGTTTTAATAACCCTAGTAACTCTCCCACCAACTTATTATCTTTATCATCCGCGACTGTTAACCCTAACTTTTGCGCCCACATAGCGCTAAATTGTTGGTTAAATTGCGTTGAAAAGCCCTCAATTAAAGGCGTCATCAATGCCACCGCTTGCTCGTCATCATCACTGATCAGCGCCATTAGACTCTCTGCTAAGCGGGCACAGTTCCAACTTGCCATGTTTGGCTGATTACCAAACGCATAACGCCCTTGTTTATCAATAGAGCTAAACACGGTATCAAAATCAAACTGGTTCATCATGGCACATGGGCCGTAATCTATGGTTTCACCACTAATTAAGGTGTTATCGGTGTTCATAACACCATGAATAAACCCCACCCTCATCCAACTTACGACTAATTTGACTTGGTTGGCGATCACTGCAGCTAAAAAATCTAAATAACGCTGAGCACCAGTGCTGTTAATCTCGGGATAGTGTCTTTGAATGGCTAAGTCGGCTAAGTTTTTTAGGCTAGTAACGTCACCTTGAGTGGCTAAATATTGAAACGAGCCCACCCGTATATGACTGCTGGCGAGTCGGGTTACAATAGCACCTGGTTGAGGTGGGTTGCGATAAACGGTTTCGCCACTGCCAACCACGGCTAAACAACGCGTTGTTGGAATGCCAAGCGCGTGCATAGCTTCGCTCATTACGTACTCACGAATAGCTGGACCTAATGCACAGCGGCCATCGCCTCCGCGCGAAAATGGCGTAGCACCAGCGCCTTTTAATTGCAGATCCCAAAGCTGATTTTTATCATCGCTAATCGCACCGAGCAAATGCGCCCTACCATCCCCTAGTCGCGGTGAAAAGTGACCAAACTGATGACCAGAATATCCCAGTGCCACTGCAGAAATCGCTTGGGGTTCATTACCGCTGAATATATTTGCTCGTGAATCGGCACTCACCTGTATATTAAATTGCTTAGCTAGGGGCTCATTCCATAACAATAACTGTGGCGCTGCCACTTTAGCCGGATGATCGCTAATAGCAAAGCCGTCACCAATATTGGTATACCTTGGCACTAATTTCATGATTAATCCTATTGTTGTTGGCTTATTCCTACTCGGTTGTCGCCGACACCATAAGCGACAATTAAGCTTAGCTCTTGCATACTTAAACCGCTTTGCTGCTGCAGTTCATTAAAAAAAGCTTGCGCGGCATTTAATGATTTTTTGGTTTGTAAGCCGCCATCTATAATTTTGTGCGCACGTAAATAGCTCTCTACGTCTCGGGATAATAAAAAGGTGTCTTTCCCTAATGCACGCAAAGCATAAGGACCGGTATTGCCCCCTAAACGCGCACCCTGTTTTTTCAAATATGCCCACAAACCAATAATATCTTCACTTGGCCAATTAGCTATAAACTGACTAAAACTACCATGCTGCTGCGCAACTTCGTGGATCATATATGCATTTTCAGTAATAGTTTTTACTTTTTTATAGTTGCGTACAATCCGCTCATCACTGGCTTTTTGCTCAAGCATATCCGGTGGCATCATCAGTAACTTTTCAACATTAAAATCCCAAAAAACCTCTCTAAATCCTGCCCATTTACTATTGATCACCGACCAATAAAAACCACTTTGAAATACCTTGCGAGTAAATTCTTCTAGCCAATCATCATCACTTAATGTGCTGAGTTGCTTTGTTGATAAAGGTTTTGCGAGTAACAACTTAAGCATTTTTTCAGAGCCCTTTCGCTCCACTGCTCGCTTATAAATATCGCTAAATTTTTCCATCTGCTTAATACCTTACTTCTACTGTGAGGTTAGTGTACGAGAAAAGCAGCCAATACGTAATAACAGTCAATCAGGGTGAATCAATCTGAATTTAGTCACTTGACACCTAGACGGCTAAAATGGTTTAATCGCCACACTTACCCTATTACATTGTATTTGCTAACTGGCTTTTCAAGTAGCGAGTACAAAGGGCTAGAAGAGGTGCGTTATTCAGGTAGCGTATGTTAGGAGCGCAAACTCCAATGAGCATACGTGAGGGGAATTAACGCCGAGAGGTAACACTTTTTTGTGAAAGATTACTTCGGGCGACTAGGTTGAATCCTAGCGACTGTCACCAATAACATATTTGGTGGAGAGCTTCTGGTCTTAGTATAATAAGGCCGTGCGCCCTATTATTTAAGCCCATTCGCTCTTCGAATTATAAACACATTCAAAGAGTCAGGCATCCTAAATACCCGCCAAAAACTCGACGAATGCCCTATAAGTTCGTGAGAGATGATCAACAACTTCAATATTAACAATTTCCATTTATGGACTGCGCTGATCACCCCATTTGATCAAAATGGCCTAGTTGATTACGCAACCTTAGACACCTTGGTGGCCGAACAAGAAGCCGCTAACAACGGCATTTTATTACTTGGTAGCACTGGCGAAGGGTTAGCCCTGACCCTAAAAGAGCAGCAAGCCATCGTAGAGCATGTCTGCCAATTACAGCCGAGCGTCCCGCTTATGGTCGCAGTCGGTGGTAGTAACTTAAAGCAGCAGCTTGAATGGGTTAACTACTGCAACCAACTGCCTATTCATGGTTTTTTACTTGGCTCGCCTTTGTACGCCAAACCCGGTGCAGTGGGGCAAACGCATTGGTTTGAAAGCTTACTCGATGCCAGTTCTCATCCTTGTATGCTTTATAACGTACCAGGACGAAGCGCCGTAAGCATTCCCATTGCGACTATTGAAAACCTCAAACATCATAAAAATTTATGGGCACTGAAAGAAGCCAGTGGCTCTATCTCTCAATTTGAAGCCTTTCGAAAAGCGGCGCCTGATTTAGCTATTTTTAGTGGTGATGATGCCCTCATGCCTTATTTTGCCCAAGCAGGTGCAAAAGGTTTAGTGTCGGTTGCAGCCAATGCATGGCCAGTGCAAACCCATGAGTTTGTAAAGCGCAGTTTAAGCGGCCAACACCCTAATCTTTTTGTCCAGTGGTCTAGTGCTATCAATAGCTTATTCTCAGTAGCCAACCCTATCCCAGTCAAAGTGTTAATGCATTTACAAGGCCGTATTAGCAGTCCGTATTTACGCCCACCTTTAACACACCTTGAGCTGACACACACCAATGACATTTCATCGGCAAACAACACCATTTTATCTTGGCATTAAATACAGGTTTTTATAATGAACTGGTTAGAACTATTAAATAATTTAGAAACGGGCGCGGTTCGCGCAGCAACACAAGACGAAAACGGCCAATGGCACGCTAACGTAGAAGTAAAGCAAGGCATTTTAGAAGCCTTTAAAAACGGTCAAAACACCGAGTTTGCTGGCGGTTTTGTTGATAAACATAACTTAGCGCCGCAAAGCTTTGAAGCCACAGCAGGCGTTCGCATGGTACCCGGTGGTTCAAGTGTGCGCCGTGGTGCACATGTTGCCAAAGGCACTATTATTATGCCACCTGCGTACGTAAATATTGGTGCATTTATTGACGAGGGCACTATGGTAGATAGCCACGCGCTCGTAGGGTCGTGTGCTCAAGTAGGTAAAAATGTGCATTTAAGCGCAGCGGTACAATTAGGAGGGGTACTTGAGCCCATTGGTGCCAGCCCTGTGGTTATTGAAGATGATGCCTTTATTGGTGCAGGCTGTGTGATTGTTGAAGGCGTGGTAGTTAAAAAAGGCGCGGTACTTGCTCCAGGTGTTCGCTTATCTGCAACCATCCCTGTTTATGACTGCGTAAATGAGCGCCAGCTTGATAAAGGCGAAGCAATCCCTGAATACGCAATTGTGATCCCTGGATCTCGCCCTGCGTCAAACGATTGGGCGCGTGAGCAAGGCTTAAGCATGTCGTGTGCGTTAATTGTTAAATACCGTGACGAGCAAAGTGACGCGTCATTATTGCTTGAAGAGGTTTTACGTTAATGACCTTTTTGAGCACGCCCGTTAAAAGCGCTATTGATAAGCTATCAACTGAGCTTGATACGCCCTTTTTTGTTTATGATCTTGATTCACTAAACACACATTTAACGCGTTTAGTAGCACAAACCGAGGTAAAACTCTGGTATGCAGTTAAAGCGAACCCGTTATCTAGCGTGATCCAACGCTTAAATAACGCTGGTTTTAACTTTGATGTTGCAAGTAAAGGCGAGCTTGAGCAAGTCCTTGCTCAAGGAATTAACAGTGAACGCGTGCTCAACACGGGGCCTGCAAAAAGCCCTAAACAAATTAAGCACTTTATTGCGCGTGGCGTACGCACCTTTGTGGCAGAAAGTCTCAATCAGGTGCGTTGGTTAAACGAACAAGCCAATGCCCAGCAGTGCCAGTTGCAGGTTTTGCTGCGCGTTCAATTACGCTGGCCCGAGGGTGATAAAAACCCGCTAGGGGGCGATAGTCTTACTCCATTTGGCTTGGGGTGCGACGAGTGGCAGGCGCTAAATACCAGTGACTACTGTGCACTTAATTTTGACGGTCTGCATATTTTTCAGTGGGGCAACATGCTTAGCAGCGACAAACTTGCTGAACTGTGGACACAAATGATTACGCCGTTAAGGCAACTTGCTGAGGATTTAAATATTAACCTCAAGGTGCTGGATTTAGGTGGTGGTTTAGGTATTCCCTATACGCTTGATACGCCCACTCTAAGTTGGGATGCACTCATAGAGGCGCTTGCAAAAATTAAATGCGATGCGGGGGTTACTGAGCTGTGGATGGAACTAGGTCGCTACGCTGTAGGCGAATGCGGCCACTACGCCACACCTGTTGTTGAGCGCAAACTAAATTACGGCCAACAACAGGTGATTATGAGCGGCGGCATTAATCATTTATTGCGCCCTGCGGTCACCAGTCAAGATTTCCCTGCGCGTTTATTACGAGATTCAAACGCAGCAAATCAAGCAATGAGCCTATACGGCCCCTTATGTACTGCACTTGATTGCTTAGGAGAGCACCAATTACCCAGTGATTTAAATGAGCAAGACTGGTTAGTATTTAGTCAATGCGGTGCCTACGGTTTTACCGAAAGTATGCCGTACTTTTTATGTCATGAGCTGGCCGGTGAATATGTTATACACAATGGCGTATTGAGTTGCGTGCGACAAGCAGAAGATGCAAGCCACTACTTGAGGTAAAAAAGATGAATAACACCACAGCTATAAGCCAAGAAAACATTGTAGTTGGCGAAGTCGCAAACGGACTACCACTGACTATTCCTGTGTATCGTTTAAAAGGCGATGGCACCGGCCCAAGTGTGTATATACAAGCTAATATGCATGGCGCAGAAGTGCAAGGCAACGCGGTAATTTACCAATTACTTGAGCAACTAAAAGCACTTAATTTAAAAGGTGATATTACCTTAGTTCCTTACGCTAACCCCATTGGCTGTAATCAAAAGTCGGGGGAATTTACCCTTGGCCGATTCGATCCCATTACGGGGACTAATTGGAATCGCATGTATCACTGCAATAATAAACTTGCATCACAGTTTGCAAAGCAGTTCAGCGATGCCGATGATAAGATTCTGAAAACAGCCTTTAAAGCCGCGTTAATTAATGACGTTGAGCAACAACTCAACGGCCCTGATTATCGTTTAACAACGGGGAAACGGATTGCGCTAAACTTACAAAAATTGGCGCATCAAGCAGATATAGTTTTAGATTTACACACCGGCCCTATTTCTAGTCAGCACTTATATTGCCCTGAGTATGCGACCGATAGCGCGCGTTACTTTAATATTCCCCATGTGCTGGTTATTCCTAATGACTTTGATGGCGCAATGGATGAAGCAAGCTTTTGTCCATGGTGGCAGCTTAGTGAGCAACTTGCTCAGCAAGGGCGTGAATTTAACGTGCAAGTTGAAGCCTTTACGGTAGAGCTTGGCAGCCAAGAAAAAATCGATTTAAGCGCGGCACTAGACGATGCCAATAGTATTTTAAGTTATTTAAATCATAAGCAAGTATTTGTTGATGCCCCCTACAAGCCAAAATTGATGACAAGATATGGCTGCCAACTAAATGATTATATCGCTTATTACGCCCCCATGGGTGGCATGGTCGAATACCTAGCACCTCTTGGCGGGCATGTTAAAGCTGGAGAACCCATTGCTAAAATACTGCGAATGGAGCGCTATTTAAGCGAACAACCGCTGCAAACTCTAAGCTTTGATCTCGATGCAATTGCGATATTGCATTTTGCCTCAGCGAGTGTGAATCAAGGTACCGAACTGTATAAATTTTTTACCAACGTCTTTGAGCTTTAGCTCACCCCTTCTCATTGCGTGAGAGTTAGCTAGTAAATAACTAGTTACACAGTAAAAGCGACTTAGGTCGCTTTTCTTTTTAAAGTATTAAAGTTCAGGACAAATTCACCGTTTATGTGTTAAAAAGGCGCTATAATTAGCAAAATACTGACTTCCCTCACTTACAAAGGAATTATAATGAGTTGGCGCCATTGGATACTACTTTCTACATTACTCAGCACAACCGTTGTTGCTGAAGAAACAGCGAATAACGAGCAAAACAATGAACTTGAGCTGGTAAAGCAATGTATTTTAAATGAAGTGATCGGTGGAGACGGTAAGCAAACCCTCGATCAATTACGTAAAAAGTGTTCTGCCGTTGAAGAAAGCAAGCAGCTAACGGCTATCGACAAACGCCAAGCCCGTGAAGCGGTTGGTAAAAAAAATCGTAATGTAATTACCCCGCATAGACGTAATTATATTTTACCTGTTTCTTATATGTCGAACCCAAACACTCGCCCGTTTGATGGATTTGCAGAGTTAACCGATAAAAAAGATGGCGACCCACTTGATAACTTAGAAGCTAAATATCAGCTATCAATTAAAGTGCCTTTGTATGATGAGTTTGCCGACTCAGACCAAGCTATATTTTTTGGCTTTACTTTGCAGTCATACTGGCAAGTATATAACGACGATATTTCCTCTCCTTTTCGTGAAACCAACTACGAGCCAGAAGTATTTTGGATTAATTACTTAGACCCTGAAAACGTTTTATGGGGCGATGAAATGGCAATAGCCATTGGTATTTCGCACCAATCTAATGGTCGTAGTCAGCCAAACTCGCGTTCTTGGAATCGCATTTATGCCGATTTCATTTGGGAAAAAGACGGCTTTGTATTTAGCTTTAAACCTTGGTATCGCATTCCTGAAAACAAAAAGCCTGCGCCGTTAGATGCACGAGGTGACGATAACCCTGATATCTATAAATACATGGGTTACTTTGAATTTGGTGGCGCGTATCGCTTTCACGATCATGAATTTAGTTTTATGACTCGTAATAATTTAAATTCAGATAACCGCGGGGCAATTCAGCTTGATTGGTCATTCCCTCTATGGGGAAGAGTACGCGGCTATGCACAGTACTTTAATGGTTATGGTGAAAGTTTAATAGACTATAACGCCGATATTGAACGCTTTGGTGTGGGTATATTACTGACAGATTTACTGTAAAAAACGCTTATAAAAAAAGCCAAGCAACTCGCTTGGCTTTTTCGTTTATTTTATCACTTTTTAACTACAAACTGCCCTTCAAACTGGGCAACTACTTGGTCACCATCAAAAATGGTTACTGGTACTAAATAGCTCGCCTTACCCGCCTCTTGTAACTCATTTAAGTTACCTTTACAGGTTTGAATATCAACACAGCCTTTAGGGTCGGTATTCAGTGGTTTTAAATATTTAATATTAGCATCGGCTAACACTATATTGCCCTCAAGTCCGGCTTCTTTTAATGCTAAATACGTTGCTCCCCAACCCGTTAATGTAGCTAGGCTATAAATAGAGCCCGCAAACATGGTGTTGTGTAAGTTTAAGTTAGCATTTAAATCTGCACGAGTAGTAAATTGCCAATCTGTGTAACTTTCTACTTTTATTCCCATAGCATCACTAATAGGGATTGATTCACGCCATGTGTTTTGCAGTACTTGAGTCCAATTGGGGTGGCGAAACCAACCTGGCTCACTCGGTTTGAGCTTAACCATTTTGTAATGCTGTACATCACCATAAGCCAAATGTGCTTTTTCTTTATTTTCATAGCCATGGCGCTGATAAAATTCCAGAGCACGTTCACGAGCAAACAACACTAATTCATCAGCATCTTGATTCCACGCTATTTTTTCTAGCTCATGTAGTAAACGGCTACCAATATGTTGATTACGGTTACCCTCTGCAACCGCCATATAACGTACTTGAGCTTGTTGCTGATTATTAAAGTGCAAACGAGCCACACCCAATACTTCACCCGCTTTATTTTTAATGAAGCGATGCTCAGCCTCTTGCTCTAAATCGTCTTGCTCAGAGCCCCGAGGTTCGCCCCATGGGGCACGTAAAACCTGCCAGCGTAATTGGTAATAGGCTTGCCAGTCTTCACTACTTTGTGGGGTGCTCACTTGAAACATACATACTCCATAAATTAAAAATGTAAAATATTACGCTGTGCATTTTGTGAAAAACACCATACTCGATCTGGGTAAAACTGCAAATAAGACTTTGGTGCTGAGAAAACAGCTGTAAAAAATTAATGACAAAAGCCGTTGCGATTTACCTCTGCTGGTTTATGCTCAATAGCATGAATAAATATATCCATTGCAGTAGTGGCCTGATCAGCCAACATTTTATTGAGCATAGTTCATCGCTAGGCCAGTTACTTTATTGGCATAATCAGCATGGTGAGCACATACAAGTAAGAGAGTATCAACAACTTCGCTGGCTACTCATTAATAACACCTTGCAGTCTGTTATTTTAAAAGCAAAACCACATGCATTGCTGTTTCCGCACCTTGCTTATTTAGCAACGGCTTGGCAACAGCTACCTGCGCCTAAAAAAGTACTCGAACTGGGGTTAGGTGGCGGTGCCATTCGTAATTACTTATTAGAGCAGTATCCTCAAGTACAGGTTACTTCAGTAGAGAAAAGCCCCCATATTATTGACTGTTATCAACAATTTTTTGCCCCCAGTGAACAACAACAGATTCATTGCGAGGATGCGCAAACAATTTTAAAATCAGCAGAGCAGATGGACTGGGTCATTTTAGATTTATTTAGTGAATTAGACGCCCCGCGATTTTTATTTGATTCATGCTTTTATCAAACAATTTATGATGCACTTGATCAACAGGGCATATTATTTATTAACTTTTTATCGCAGCACTCATCACAACTCACTCAGTTACAACATGTACTACTGACTGTATTTGGGAAGGCTATTAGTATTCAAAAAATTACCGGCTTTGTTAATCATATTGTGATTGTAGAAAAAGCACGTTAAGCGGTTAAATTAAAGGTAACCGGCCCATCGTTACATAAACTCACCTGCATATCGGCTGCAAATTCACCGGTCGCGACCTTAATACCGAGTAATTTAGCCTGCTCTACAAAGTAATTATATAGCGCTTGCGCTTGGTCTGGTGTAGCTGCCGATGAAAAGCTAGGCCGCATGCCTTTTTTTGTATTGGCTGCGAGCGTAAATTGCGATACGACTAACAGTTCGCCTTGTATGTCTTTAAGGCTGAGATTCATTTTATCGTTTTCGTCATTAAAAATACGGTAATTGGTGACTTTGTGTAATAGTTTATCAGCGCTGCTTTCATCATCTTCTTTTTCCACCCCCAGCAATAATACAATGCCTTGTTTAATTTCACCGACAAGCTGTTGGTCTATCACCACGTTAGCGTGTGTTACTCGTTGAATTAATCCCTGCATTTACTCTGTATCCTCTGCTTGTTGATCTTTTTTATTGTAATGCTTCATGTTAATACACACCGTGAATTCAGCGCCTAGTAGCACCACGACCCACGACAAGTAAACCCATACAAACAAAATGGGAATGGTTGCTACCGCACCATAAATCACTTCGTATGATGGAAAATGGCTAATGTACAAAGCAAAGCCTTTTTTGGTTAGCTCAAATAACATGGCAGCAAATAGCGCACCGGGAACGGCCGCCTTAAACGAAACGCGAGTATTAGGCACTAAGGTGTAAAGCATAATAAAACCAGCCATAGAAATCGCATAAGGGAGTAGCTTTAACAAGAAACCACTAAACCCTGGTATCCCTTGATCGGCAAACGATACCAACGACACAATATAAGAGGTGACACCAATGCTCGCACCCAGTAACACGGGCCCTAAGCTGAGTACCATCCAATATACGGCAAACGATATCATCATCGGGCGTTTTTTCTTTACTCGCCAAATACGGTTTAGCGTGGCATCTACATTACGAATAAGTAGCAAGGCAATGGCTGCTAAAAAGCCAATACCTACTGCCGTCATTTGATTGGCATTACTAGCAAACGAGCTAATATGCTCTTTAATGACACCAGAAGAGGTGGGCACAAAGTTAGTAAACAAAAAGCTCTCAATAGCTAAACGAGTCGACTCAAATCCTGGAAAAGCAGAAAATATTGCTACACCTACAGCAATAAGTGGGACTAACGAAAGTAAAGTAACGTACGCTAAATACCCTGCATTAATGGTTATTTGATCGTCAATACAGCGATTAAAATATTGCATCCACCAGCCTGGTTGCAGTTTTAAAAACGCCTTAACTTGCTGTTTGTAATGGGAGAGCTTATCATTCATACAATTAACTTTGTTGGTGAGCTTTTGATTATAATAACAATCAAGGCCATAATTTACAGCATTAACACTCGTAAATAGGAATTCAGATGAAAAAACAAACATTTTTAGGGACAACCATACTTGCGTTAATGCTGATGCTCTCTGGTTGTCAGTCTGCTTATTATTCGGCAATGGAAAAAGTAGGTGTTCATAAGCGTGATATTTTGATTGACCGCGTAGAAGAAACAAAAGACTCACAACAAGAGTCTCAACAAGAATTTCAATCAGCACTTGAGCGTTTAACTACACTCATTAATTTTGATGGCGGTGAATTGCAAGATGCTTACAATCAACTTAATGACGATTACGAGTCAAGCCTTCAAGCGGCAAACGAAGTATCAAGTAATATTAATAAAGTTGAAGACGTAGCAGAAGCTTTATTTGATGAGTGGAATGATGAGTTAGAGCAATACAAAAGTGCCTCACTTAAGCGTGAAAGCAGCAAAAAGTTAGCAGCAACACAACGTCAATTCGACCAGTTACTTCGCTCAATGCGCAGCGCCGAGAGTAAAATGGAGCCGGTATTATCATCTTTAAAAGACAACGTATTGTATTTAAAGCATAACTTAAATGCGCAAGCGGTAGCGGCTATCAAAGGTGAATTTACTAACTTAAAGCGCGATATTCAGTTATTAATGAATGATATGAACAAATCGATTGAAGACTCAAATAAATTTATTGAGCAAATGAATAAATCCTAAATATTTAACCTATTAAACTGAGCCCGCTAAAAATAGCGGGCTTTTTTATACACACTTTTTGTTACTTTTTTGTCCTTTTTTAGCAAACTGCTTTTGTTACACTTTCAGTAAGATAAAAATAACAACTAAAAATGAATTATGAAAATACATACACTTAGCTTAATCATCGCCTCCAGTGTGCTCGTTGCATGCAGCACTGCGAATAATATTGAGGTTATTGCAGGCCCTGACACCGTTATTCCACTTCATCAACAAGGTGAGCAAGCTGGGCGCTACCACAACCTCTACCCAGGCAAAAAAAGTTATCCTGTTAGCTGTGAAACTGATTGCTACCCAAAAAACAATAACTTAATTTGTGAAACAGAGGCTGAAAACTGCCAATATCAAGGTAAGCAGAAAAATCCGCAGGTTAATGCGGGCTTTACTATTCGTTGGCTCGGACACGCAGGCTTTGTGATCAAAACCCCGAATGGCCAACAAGTTGTATTTGATCCCGTAAAAGAGCAATTTGACTCGCCTATTGATTTAGCTTTTCGCCTTACTTCAGGATTTTATCGCAAGCCTGGCGACTGGCTCACAGACAATGAATTGAAAAACTTAGTCGCCGTTATGTATTCTCACATTCACTACGATCATTTCAATAAAGCCGATATTGAAGAAATTGGTAATCAGCCTCGCTACCTAACCCCCCTTGGCATGGCTGATAACTTTCCAACAGGTGGCTTTAACATTAGTGAAATGGCATGGTATGCAAAAACTAAAATTGATGATTTAACCATTCATGCGCTACCTGCGCATCATTTTAGTAGTCGTGTTTTAGTGCCTTTTATTTATGAAGATAACAATAAAGACCTATGGAATGGCTGGTTACTTGAGCAAAGTGGCAGCACTTTATTTTTTGCAGGCGACACTGGTTATTCAAAACACTTTAACGATATACAGCAAAAATATGGCGATATCGATGTGTGCTTAATGCCTATTGCCTCTTATTACCATAAAGAGAACGGCAACTGGTACCGTTATGTACATACCACTCCTGAGGATGCATTAACCGCAGCACAAGCGCTTAACTGTAAAGTAATGATACCGTGGGGCTATGGTAACTCAAGTTGGAAGATGGGCGATCACAGCAGCCACTCTGCACTACTGCGCTTATTGCATATGCATAAAAAAATGAACTCGAAGATCCCTCTGTATATTTTAAATGAAGGTGAAAGCATCCAGCTTTAGTTAGTCATTTACACAAAATGCGTTTACATAATTAGTAATAACCCCCTCACTGAACTATCTTTAATTAACTAAACAGTCAGGGGTTTTATGTTTCTTGTGCGACTCATTTACGCCAGTAAAATAAGTAGTGGTTTGGGCCTAAAGATATAGAAAATATTTTACAAAATGCGCGAACCTACAATGTAAAAACAAATGTCACCGGCATGTTATGTTTTAGTAATGAGTACTTTTTACAATGCCTTGAAGGCTCCAGAACCGCTGTTAATAATACCTATCAACAAATATTAAATGACAAACGTCATCACAATGTAATTATGCTCAACTAACTGCAAACGCAATACCACTGCGCCCTATAACATCACGTGGGAAGTGGCAATAAAACTCTACCCGAATGATTATCAACAAGGCGCACAAAACACACCGATTAAGTTAACTGAAAAACACGTCATTGGTTTTATGCTCGCCTACTGCGATAACGATGGTAGCGAAGTACGCGAACACTTTATGGGCTCACACGAAGTAAAGCCAATGAATGGTGACAGAAACCGTGGGTTTATAGATGCAGATGTATTTGGTAAGATCACTCTACTACCAAAAAGTGATGTAAGTTAGCGTGTAGCTTGGGCTGAGCACAGCGAAACCAAGCAAAAAGTATCCTAGCAACAATTACAGGTGCTTTACATTATAGATTGTTTAAGATCTGACTCTTTTACTGCTCACTCCCTTCTCTTTGTGCAAACATTTTTAAGTGAATTATTCACAAAGAGGATAAGAGGCGCAGCGCTTTTAGAGGAAAAACACTATGTTGCAAGGTTTACAAAATCTAGCGGCTTTCACCTAATAGCCACATTAATACCAAGCGATTCAATTACACTGTTCTAATCTGACAGCTGACGACTTATAGCTAATAGCGCTTGTTTTCACCCACAAAAAAGCCGCTGTATTTTGCAATACAGCGGCTTTTATTATGCTTACTCTAAAGACTATTAAGCTTTAGCAGCACGACCCGCACGCTTACGCTCACTTTCAGTTAAGTGGCGTTTACGAATACGAATGTTCTCAGGTGTTACTTCTACTAACTCGTCATCATCGATGAACTCAAGCGCTTGCTCAAGTGTGTAGTTCAATGGTGGCGTAAGTGTTTGTGCTTCATCTGTACCAGATGCACGAACGTTAGTAAGCTGCTTACCTTTAAGTGCGTTAACGGTAAGGTCGTTATCACGGCTATGAATACCGATAACCATACCTTCGTAAACTTCAACACCGTGACCGATGAATAATTTACCACGCTCTTGTAAGTTGAATAATGCGTTAGTAAGTGCTTTACCTGTCGCATTTGCAATCATTACACCGTTCTTACGTGCGCCAATAGTACCGCCTTTATGAGGACCGTAATGATCGAATGTGTGGTACATAAGGCCAGAACCAGAAGTAAGCGTCATGAAGTCAGTTTGGAAACCGATTAAACCACGGCTTGGGATCATAAAGTCCATACGCATACGGCCTTTACCATCTGGTGCCATATCAGTAAGCTCCCCCTTACGAAGACCAATTTGCTCCATGATAGAACCTTGGTGCTCTTCTTCACAGTCAATTGTTACTGTTTCATACGGTTCTTCTAATACACCGTCTACTTCACGCAAAATTACTTCTGGACGTGATACAGCTAGCTCGTAACCTTCACGGCGCATGTTCTCGATTAAGATACCAAGGTGTAATTCACCACGGCCAGATACGCGGAAGCTATCTGGGTTATCTGTCTCTTCTACACGAAGTGCAACGTTATGTACAAGCTCGTTTTGTAAACGCTCAAGGATATTACGCGACGTTACAAACTTACCTTCTTTACCAGCAAATGGTGATGTATTTACAGAGAAGGTCATTGTTACTGTAGGCTCATCAACACTTAGTGGAGGTAGTGCTTCAACATTATTAGGCGCACACACTGTGTCTGATATTTTCAGCTCACCAATACCTGTTACTGTTACGATATTACCTGCATAACCACGGTCAGTTTCGATTCGCTCAAGACCTAAATAACTTTGTACTGAACCAATTTTACCGTTACGCGTAGAACCATCAGCGCTGATAATAGTCACTTGTTGGTTAGGAGCAACAGAGCCACGCTTAATACGACCAACACCGATTACACCTTTATAAGAGTTGTAATCAAGCTGAGAGATTTGCATTTGGAAGTCACCTTCAGGATCAGCTTCTGGTGGTGATACTTCGTCAACGATCATTTGGAACATAGGTTCCATGTTGTCAGACGGCTCGTCTAAATCTAATGTAGCCCAACCATTGATTGCTGAAGCGTAGATTACTTTAAAGTCTAACTGTTCGTCAGTTGCACCAAGGTTATCGAATAAATCAAAGATTTGATCCATAACCCAATCAGGACGTGCACCAGGCTTATCAATCTTATTGATAACAACAATTGGCTTTAAGCCTTGTGCGAATGCTTTTTGCGTTACGAAACGCGTTTGTGGCATTGGACCTTCTTGAGCATCAACAAGTAACAATACTGAGTCAGCCATCGAAAGTACGCGTTCAACTTCACCACCAAAATCGGCGTGTCCCGGGGTATCTACGATATTGATATGGTAGTCTTTCCAAGAAATGGCTGTATTTTTGGCCAAAATGGTAATACCACGTTCTTTCTCAATGTCGTTTGAGTCCATCACGCGCTCTTCGTTACCGCCGCGTGTTTCTAATGTACCTGATTGCTCAAGTAGTTTGTCAACCAACGTTGTTTTACCGTGGTCAACGTGCGCGATAATCGCTATATTTCTTAACTGTTCGATGCTCATATTTTCACTCAGAGAAGTTTATTCTCATTGATCCTGCAAGATCTACGCACTCATCTGCGTTTTCACCAGATGTCCCAGCATAGGATTTAAAAGGGCGCATATTATCCCTCATTAATGACATGGATGAAAGTTTATCCAATACAATTTTAAAAACTTTCTTAATACTTTTACTAAGTATCTGTTTTTTATATGACATTTATATGAAATAAATTTCGACAAATTACATAAACTGTCATTTTTTAGCTAATTTGTTAATTGCTTTGGCGCTATTTACTATTTAAGTTAAGCTGATTTAGGTGATTAAAATACATGCAAATTTAAGTGTGGATTTTTTGCACCATTATGGATATCTTACGCACCAAAAAAGTGCAATACGCATGACTATTTTTGTGCAGCCATATTTTTTAACTTAATAAACAGTAGGTTAAAATAATGGCATAAAATCGGCTTACTAGTAGCTAAAGCATTTAATGCAGCAATAATAAAACCCAATAGTTGGAGGACACATGTCACAATCGGTTTTAGATTTTATTAAAGAAAATGACGTTAAGTTCATTGATTTACGCTTTACTGACACAAAAGGTAAAGAGCAACATATTTCTATTCCTCACCATCAAGTTGATGAAGACTTTTTTGAAGATGGAAAGATGTTTGACGGTTCTTCAATTGCTGGCTGGAAAGGCATCAACGAATCAGACATGGTGTTATTACCAGATGCAGATTCAATTAAACTTGACCCTTTCACAGAAGAAACAACGCTAATAGTTCGTTGTGACGTGGTTGAACCTTCTACATTACAAGGTTACGAACGCGACCCTCGCTCAGTTGCTAAGCGCGCTGAAGAGTACATGCGCTCTACGGGTATTGCTGACACTGTTTTATTTGGTCCTGAGCCAGAGTTTTTCGTATTTGACGATGTTAAATACAAATCTGACATGTCAGGCTCAATGTATAAAATTGATTCTAAGCAAGCAGCTTGGAACTCAGATAAAGAATATGCAGATGGCAACACAGGCCACCGTCCAGGTGTTAAAGGCGGTTACTTCCCGGTTGCACCTGTTGATGATTTCCAAGATTGGCGTTCTGCAACTTGTTTAGTTCTTGAAGAGCTAGGGCAAGTAGTTGAAGCACATCACCACGAAGTGGCGACTGCCGGTCAGAATGAAATCGCAACTCGCTTTAACACTATGGTTTTAAAAGCAGACGAAATCCAAGAAATGAAATATGTTATTCACAACATGGCTCATTTATACGGAAAGACAGCAACCTTTATGCCTAAGCCTGTTGTTGGCGATAACGGTTCAGGTATGCACTGTCACCAGTCTTTAGCTAAAGACGGCGTAAACTTATTCGCAGGTGATAAGTACGGCGGTCTTTCTGAAGACGCGCTTTACTACATTGGTGGTATCATCAAACATGCTAAAGCAATCAACGCTTTTGCTAACGCGTCAACTAACTCGTACAAACGTTTAGTACCTGGTTTTGAAGCTCCGGTAATGCTTGCATACTCGGCTCGTAACCGTTCGGCATCAATCCGTATTCCAGTTGTGCCATCTGCAAAAGGTCGTCGTATCGAAGTACGCTTCCCAGATCCAACTGCTAACCCATACCTTGCTTTCTCTGCAATGCTTATGGCTGGCCTTGACGGAATTAAAAACAAGATCCACCCTGGCGATGCTATGGACAAGGACTTATACGACTTACCAGCTGAAGAAGCGGCAGAAATTCCAACAGTAGCCTCATCATTAGATGAAGCATTAGCTGCGCTTGATTCAGACCGTGAATTCTTAAACCAAGGTGGTGTATTCACCAATGACCTAATCGATGCTTACATCGCACTTAAGTCAAAAGAAGTTGAAAAACTTAACATGACAACTCACCCAGTTGAGTTCGAAATGTACTACAGCTGTTAATTTATTAACCGATAAAATAATGTGTGTTTTAAGCCCGCTTTGCGGGCTTTTTTTATGGTAAATTTAACGGTTCTACACTAAAGTGAAGTTAGTTTAAACAATGCAGGATAGCTGGATGGTAGGTAAGATTTTGTTGCTATTAATAGCTTTGATGTTAAGCCTTAATAGCCATGCGAGCGATAAAAAAATTTACGCATGGAAAGACAAAAATGGGGTGCTGGTTTTTTCAGATACTCCTCAGCCTGGCGCTAAAGAGGTTAAACTCACGAGCCAACATCTCAGCATGGCCGCTACAAACACCGATATTCTTGATACTGCTCCTACTAAAACAGCAGTAAAGTTTAGTATTAGTATTTCATCGCCTGAACCACACCAAACTATCAGGGAAAACACGGGCTCTGTGTATGTCTCTACCCGTATTGCCCCTCGATTTGAAGCTGGATTTACCATTGGTTTATTTTTAGATGGCGTTGCCATTGGTGCACCGAGCGATACGACAACACTGGCGTTAAGAGATGTGGAGCGAGGCCAACACACACTGCAAGTTAAACTTTATAATAAACAAAATCAGGTAATTGCAACCAGTCCTGAAAGTGTATTTTTTATGCACCGTAAAGGCCTTAACATAGGTCGATAATTACAATTAAGTACGCGTGTTTAGCGTATATTTTTCTAAAAACCTTGCCTACCTTCCCAGGTGCACTAAAATGGTGCAATGATGATTAATAAAACACATTTTAGCCCAGAGCTACTGAATATAATTTGGCAAAACCAAACCACCGCCCTGATGTTACTTGATGAAAGCTTTCAGCTTATTTACGCTAACACCAGTGCCAGTGAATTACTTGGCTTAGGCGAAAAACGTTTGCTAGGACAAGCATTCGACGATTTATTTAACTACCATTCTATCGACTTAAAACGCATTGCGCAGTACTCGTTAGTTGATGGTGTAGACTGCCACCAGCATAGAGCTGACGTGGTGTTTATCGATTCTCGCCATGCAAAACTAGCGGTGAGTACTCGGCGAATAAAACATAACAACACCTATTATATTTTATTTGAATGTCGACAAACCGATGACGAAATAAAGCACGATCAGGTCTCAAATCAAATGCATCAATACCAAGCTGCACGTAACTTAATTCGCGGTTTAGCCCATGAAATTAAAAACCCGCTGGGTGGAATTCGCGGGGCGGCGCAATTATTGCAGTATGAGGGTGATCAACAAGAAAGAGATCAATGTGCAGAACTGATAATTGAACAAGCCGATCGGTTGCGTGAATTAGTTGATAGACTCCTTGGGCCTAACCAACTACCGCAAAAATCGTATGGCAATATACATCAAACATTAGAGTCGGTTGTTAAACTCAGTACGTTAGATAACAACCGCGATATTCGGTTAGTTAAAGACTACGACCCGAGTATTCCTGATGTTTATATTGATCAGAGCAAAGTTCAACAAGTGGTGCTTAATATTGTGCGTAATGCGCAACAGGCATTGGTAGATGGTGGCGAAATAAAAATAAAAACACGGATTAATTATCAGCATCGTCGTCCGGGCAAAGCCCCTAAAAAGGCATTGCTTATTCAAGTAATGGATAACGGCCCAGGTATTGATGCTAATTTACGCGACACCTTATTTTACCCTATGACCACTAATAAAGAAGGTGGCTCGGGACTTGGATTATCTATAGCGCAAACCTTGATTGATCAACATGATGGCTATATCGAATGCGATAGTTGGCCAGGACATACTGAATTTAATATTTATCTGCCATTTACAGATTAATACTTTGGAGTTTGCATGAAAACAGCTTGGCTTGTAGATGATGATGCCTCAATTCGCTTTGTACTAGAAAAAGCACTGACTCGCGCAGGGTTTGAAGTAGAAAGCTTTGCAGATGCGCAAAACGTTCTTAATGCACTAAAATTTAGTCAACCCAGTGTGTTAATTTCAGATGTAAGAATGCCGGGGATGGACGGGATGGCGTTACTTGAGCTAATAGCTGAGCAAACCCCTAGCCTACCCGTTATTATTATGACCGCACACTCTGATTTAGACTCAGCGGTTAATGCTTTTCAAAAAGGTGCGTTTGAGTACTTAGCTAAACCGTTTGATTTAAATGAAGCCGTTGCGCTAGTGGAAAGCGCCTATCGTGCTAATTCGACCAAAAAAACCAAACGAAAAAGCGCGCCACCCAAAAGCGCTCATATTATTGGCGAAGCCCCTGCTATGCAGGAAGTGTTTCGTGCTATAGGCAAACTCTCAGCATCGAGTATGAGCGTACTCATCAATGGTGAATCAGGTACCGGTAAAGAGTTGGTTGCCAGCGCCTTGCACAATCACAGCCCGCGTAAAGAAAACCAATTTATTGCTCTTAATATGGCCGCTATTCCTAAAGAGTTAGTTGAGTCTGAATTATTTGGCCATGAAAAAGGCGCTTTTACGGGGGCCGATAGCGTGCGTAAAGGGCGCTTTGAACAAGCCAATGGCGGTACCTTATTTTTGGATGAAATAGGTGATATGCCGCTTGATGTACAAACCCGCTTATTACGCGTATTAGCCGATGGCGAGTTTTACCGCGTTGGCGGCCATCAAAGTATAAAAGTGGATGTGCGCATTATTGCCGCTACTCACCAAAATTTAGAAGAGTTGGTAAAACAAGGTAAGTTTAGAGATGACTTATTTCATCGTTTAAACGTGGTTCGTTTACGCTTGCCAGCTCTTCGCGAGCGCCCCGAAGACATAGAACGCTTAGCGCTACACTTTTTACATAAAAGTGCAAAAGACCTGCAAGTAGATAGTAAAGTACTTAGCCCTAAAGCGATTAAACAACTGTGTTTATTTAATTGGCCAGGAAATGTTCGCCAGCTTGAAAACACCTGTCGATGGTTAACTGTAATGGCACCTGGGGAGCTGATTGGTGAGCAAGATTTACCCCCTGAAATTATTGATAATGCCGCCGCAACCCAAGAAGGCGATTGGCTAGATTCATTTCAGCAATGGCTTAATCAAGAATTTAAACAAGGTAAAGACAATATTTGGCCGGATATTCAAGCCCAGCTAGAAACCCGCTTAATAAAAACAGCACTCGCTAATTGTTCAGGCCATAAGCAAGAAGCCGCGGTAAAAATTGGTTGGGGTCGCAATACGTTGACCCGTAAATTAAAAGAGCGCAATATTAGCTGATATTTTATAAGGCTAGCGCCCTAGGTTATTGATGAAGTTAATTGAAAACATCCCTTTGTTTAAGCAAATGGAAATTATAAATCGCTTAGAATTCTTTAAAGAATTCACGCTTAATGAACGTCAAATTCTTTTAGAGTCGTTTGGATTATTATACTTAGTAAGTAAAAATCAGTTTTTATTTAAAGAGTTTGATAATGACAAGCGACTGTTTATTGTCCTCAGTGGCTCCTTGATGGTGTTTAAGCATAATCACCTTCTAGAGCTAGGCACCATAGAGCCTGGTGAATTTATAGGTGAAGGCGCGTTTATTAATAACCGAGAGCGCAGCATTAATGCACGCGCCAAAGAAAATGCTATCGTACTGGCTATTACAGCCGATGCCCTTACCCGCCTACCTAATGTTATACGCGAAAAAATTAAAGACCGTATTATTGAAGGAATGAGCCTGCGCATAGCTAAACTAAGCGAGCATATAGAAACCCACGGTTAAATCAGTCCATATAAACAATTTGTAGTGAACAATCAAGCCAACCGGGGGTGTTAACGCTTGCGATAAATGTGTAGGTATCTGACGGCTTGGCGCCAAAGGGGGTATTTACAAGCGGCTGCGAATGACTGTATGTTTGCGAATAGTCTTTATAATAAACAACAACATAACCATATAAATATTCCCAACTTAGCCTCACGATTGCGCCACTTGGTAATGTAAACTCAACAGCTTCATTTGCAAATTTGACTGCTAAACCATTGTATTTATCTTCGCTGCAATGAGTTGTTCTCAGCTGTTTAGGCATAACAAAATTTCTATTGGCATCAGCATTTTTTATATAAAAGCCTATATTGCCATTACCATAAAAATGATTTGAACGACTTGTATAATTAACTTGTGGCGCGTACCCTAGCTCTTGCATTATAGCTGCAAGTTGCTCCGTCTCTTTGGGGTAAATTTTATCGCTTGAGAGTAGTAATGTGGCCTCACCAAAATCTGATGGGATTGCTAGTTCTACATATTCATAGGGAAGAGTTTGTGCATTTAGTGCAGCATCTAGCTGTTTGCGCTGTTCACCTTGCAAGTTTTCAATAAAAACATAAACAGTAGGTCGCTGGCACGCAGCTAATAAAAACACCAACATACATATTAAAATTCCATTTTTCATTATCACCCCAAATGATTACAAGTGTAGTCTATAAGGAGGACTTAAAATGGCAATTTAATTTATTTGGTTATTTAACCATGCATCAACACTCTGGCGATTATAAAGTACTTCATTAAATAAACGATGTCGTTCAAATACCAGCTCGCTTTGTTTGGTTTTAAGCCCGCTGACTAACTGACTATGGGTGTCATTAAACTTGGAGATAACTGAAAAACCACGTTTAGTGTCTTCTTGTACCTGCTGAGCCAAATGCTTTCTAACATCATCAGCAGTTAACATATCTGAATTATCTAAGCCCATTAGCTCTTTTTTCATCGCTAATCTTATGCCCATGTTTTACTCCACTGTTTATATTCAATTTCTTTTTACGACAGATATTGGCAATAAGCGCGCCAATGTGTAGTTTTTTCACGCGAAGTGTAGTCTTGAATTACTTCAGTTTTTTTAAAGACAAATGAAAGAGGTAAAAAGTTTCATAAAAAATGCACAATCATCGCATCTAACAAACGCACTTTGGTGCAAAATAACCAGCTAGCCTTTATACTACAGCTAATGCCCCCACAGAGAAACATGATGAACGAAGAGTATATAGAAATTGAATTAGAAGAAGAGCCTATAGAGCTTTGTAAATTATTAAAAGTATTAGATCTAGTTGAAGGTGGCGGCCAAGCAAAAAATCTAATTAGCGGTGGCTATGTGGGTGTTAACCATGAAATTTGTACAATTAAACGGAAAAAATTATACAGTGGCGATGTTCTTACATTTGATGGCGAGTTGTTCCAACTGACGCTAAGTGAAGATGCTACTCCAGCAGAACGTCCTGTTATTGATGAATCAATTGTTGCAGAAAAAGCCGCGCCCGTAGCAACAACAGAGCCAGCTAAAAATAAGCGCAAACGTACTAAAAAACCTAAAGTGGATGAAAAAACGGGTCGTCGTCCTATTTCGTTTGGCTAACATTCGCTTACGTCACATGTGTTATTAAAAGCCAGTTTGCATCACTGGCTTTTTTATTCTTTAATAGAATATCAATAATAAAAAATCGATGTTTACATGTCAGAAAACACTGCAAACCGCTGGATAAAACCCGTACTCATCACCGCCCTGTTATGGAATATATTAGGTGTTTTTGCATTTAGCATGCAGCTATTATTAACACCCGAAATGGTAAGTAAACTCCCACAAGAACAACAACTTGCTTATAACAGCCAACCTCTATGGGCTACTTTAGCGTTTGCTATTGCAGTATTTGGCGGCGCATTAGGGTGTGTACTTCTATTATTCAAAAAGTCACTAGCCACATTAACATTAATAATCTCTTTGGCAGCGGTTTTAGCTCAGCAATATTATAATTTTTTGATTATTAATAGCATCAGCTTGTTTGGCGTTAGCGCTATTTTTATGCCTATTGCAGTGACCTTAATTGCGATTGCATTGGTGTATTTAAGTTTCCACTTAAAACAACAGGACTACTTTAAATAACACTTTTTTAAGTTTAGTTTTGTGGCCAATTATTACTCAGAGCATCCCTTGAATTTTAACTTTTGGCCTTCATCTCTATTTATATAACAGTCAAGAAAATTACACTGCATGGTATTTTTATCATGGTACACAGTTTGCAAACTACTACAGAGGTCACTTTTTCAAGAATATCAATCTAATTTATTGAAGGGACAAATAATGAAAAATAGTTTCGACACCCAACAACAGCTTACTATCAATGGCGAGCAATATCATATTAACTCGCTCAAGGGACTTGGCGATAAAGCCAAACGCCTGCCTTTTTCGTTAAAAATATTACTAGAAAATTTATTGCGTAATGAAGATGGTGTGAATATTAAAGAGCAAGATATTCAGGCACTACTAGATTGGGATCCAAAGGCTAAGCCCTCGGCCGAAGTAGCCTTCACCCCTGCCCGCGTAGTAATGCAAGATTTTACCGGTGTCCCTGCTATTGTTGACTTAGCCGCCATGCGTGATGCGATGGAAAAACTTGGTGGCGATCCTGCAAAAATAAATCCGCTTTCTCCGGCTGAACTGGTGATCGATCACTCAGTACAAGTGGATGGTTACGGTCAAGATGGCTCATTCGACTTAAATTCAAAACTAGAATATGAACGTAATAAAGAGCGCTACGAGTTTTTACGTTGGGGTCAAACCGCATTTGATAATTTAAAAGTAGTGCCACCAGCCACAGGTATTGTCCATCAAGTAAATTTAGAATACTTAGCACGTGTAGTGTTCAATGATACAAAAAACGGTAAATCGTTAGCCTATCCAGATACACTGGTTGGTACTGATTCTCACACAACCATGATCAACGGCCTAGGCGTACTCGGTTGGGGTGTAGGCGGTATTGAAGCAGAAGCCGCCATGCTTGGCCAACCTATTAGCCTACTTATTCCTCAGGTCGTTGGCGTTAAATTAAATGGCCGCTTACCTGAGGGCACTACAGCAACCGATTTAGTACTTACTGTTACTGAAATGCTGCGTAACCACGGTGTGGTAGGTAAGTTTGTTGAGTTCTATGGTGACGGGCTTGCCGACTTACCACTGGCCGACAGAGCGACTATTGCCAACATGGCACCGGAATATGGCGCAACCTGTGGTATTTTCCCTATTGATGATGAAACGATTAATTACTTACGCTTAACTAATCGCGATGAAAAGCAGCTTAAACTGATTGAAGATTACGCAAAACATCAAGGTTTATGGCGTAATGATGGCGATGAAGCACATTATACCGATAAGCTAGAACTAACTTTAGATGATGTAGTACCAAGTCTTGCTGGCCCGAAACGTCCACAAGACAGAATCACACTGGATAAAGCCGGTGATGTTATTGGCCAACACTTAAAAGATTTCCAAGACGAACGTATGGCACGTCGAGATAAAAGCGATGAAGAGCAAGCGCGTATTGAAAGTGAAGGCCCTACTACCAATCCTGACGAACCCACTGATGAAGCGCAGTTTATGGGCGCAGCAAAAGTTAACTTTAATGGCCAAGAGTTTGAATTAAACGATGGCGCCTGCGTCATTGCTGCAATCACAAGCTGTACTAATACCTCTAATCCAAGCGTAATTTTAGCGGCAGGATTAGTGGCTCAAAAAGCACGTCAATTAGGTATTAATGTAAAACCTTGGGTTAAAACGTCTTTAGCACCAGGTTCGCAGGTGGTTACCGATTACCTTGAAAAAGCAGGGTTAATGGATGATCTTGATGCGCTTGGTTTTAACTTAGTTGGTTATGGCTGTACCACCTGTATTGGTAACTCTGGTCCATTAGCGGATGAAATTTCAGAAGCTATTCAAAAGCATAAACTAATTGTAAGCTCTATTTTGTCGGGTAACCGTAACTTTGAAGGGCGTATTCACCAAGACGTTAAAATGAACTTCCTCGCGTCGCCACCACTTGTAGTAGCTTATGCTATAGCAGGTAGAACCGATATTGATGTATACAACGAACCACTTGCGCAAGACGAAAATGGTAACGATATATACCTTAAAAATATTTGGCCAAGCGTTAAAGAAGTGAGTGAGCTTGTAAAAAATACGGTAACTAAAGAAATGTTCGAAAAAAGCTACGCCAATGTTTACGATGGCGACAGTCGCTGGCAAAAAATTCAAATACCTGATGGTAAGCTTTACGATTGGGATGCTGCCTCGACTTATATCAAAAAAAGCGCCATTCTTTGATGGTATGAGTGTTGAACCGCCGGGGATCCCAAAAATAGAAGGTGCGCGCTGTCTAGCTAAACTAGGCGATTCAGTGACTACCGATCATATTTCACCAGCAGGTGCGATTAAAGCGGAGGCACCCGCAGGACTTTATCTACAAGAAAATGGGGTAGAAAAAGCACAGTTTAATTCTTATGGTTCTCGCCGTGGTAATCACGAAGTGATGATGCGTGGTACATTTGCTAATGTGCGCCTTAAAAACTTACTCGCCCCCGGTACTGAGGGCGGTGTAACCCGCACTCAACCTGACGATAAGCTAGAGAGCATTTATGATGCGGCAATGGCATATCAAGAGAGTGGAACACCATTAGTGGTTCTAGCAGGTAAAGAATATGGTACCGGCTCCTCACGAGATTGGGCTGCAAAAGGTTCATTACTACTCGGTATTAAAGCTGTGATAGCACAAAGCTATGAGCGTATTCACCGCTCGAACCTGATTGGTATGGGCGTATTACCTTTACAATTTAAAGAGGGTGAAAGCCATGAGTCATTGGGCTTAACGGGGCAAGAACAATTTGATATTCAAGGTTTATACGACAAAACCGACGAAGTCAGTGTCATTGCCACTAACAGTGAAGGTAAACAAGTTAGTTTTAGTGCCGATGTGCGTATTGATACCCCTAAAGAGTGGGATTACTACAAACATGGCGGGATTTTGCAGTACGTATTACGCAATATGCTCGACTAACTAGCCATTAAACAAGGTAGCTTAAAAGCCTAGCTCAGCAATGAGCTGGGCTTTTTTACATTCGCTATAGAGTAAATATTGATACACCCTTGCGCTAAATCAATGTTGCTCTATCAAGATACCATACACTAAGAAGACACGCTGCGCAGAGGTCGCCATGTCTTCAATAGTAATGATAAAGACTGCTTAAAACATCTATTTTGCTTGGGTTATGCCTGATTGTGACAGGCCATGTATTAATTGTATCGAGCTACTTTACCAGCCAGTACGGTATTAAAGGCATTATTACTGCAGCAGCGTGCATTGCAATTGGTGTGTTTTTATCACTGCCAACTAAAATTTATTTAACCATATTATTAATGGAAGCAGAAAAGCGCTACTTGAAATCGCAGTAACTCCCAAGGGCTAAAAGCCGCTGAAACTTTCGACTTCTTTACTGCGTTGCTCAATTCTCTTTTTGGCTTTTTCAGCATCTTCAAACAACTTATTGATTGACTCACTGTTGTATATTTCAGGCGCTCGCTGAGGAAAAGGTTTTGCCGCAGATTTAGCACTACCACTTAATATAGCCGTATCTTCGGCTACCACAACATTAATATCTGCGGGATCAAGATGCACTTCAATACTCTTGCCATTTTTATTTGGCACATCGGAGAAATGCCACTGCCCTTGCTCATCTTGCCACTTATAAATTTTACTTTGAGAGTCAGATGCTAACGGTGACGATGTGATTTTATCTCCTACTTTTTTAAGCTCAAGTGTGAGCTGTTCGAATGTATTAGATGAAAGCGCTACCACTTTATCTTTAATAGAAAAAGATTCATTTTTTAATCAATGAGCTGGTGAGCCAAGGTTGCCCATTTGGCTTTTTAAGATAAAACAAAGAGATAAGAGCAATGACCATTACTGATATTGCTAAGTAAGGTAAAGTATTTCATAGCGTTCCTGCTGTAAATTTAATCCTTTATTATCATTAATATAATAAAAAAACAGCAGTCAGGCAATTATTTTCCACAAAATAAAAACGCAGCTTTAGCTGCGTTTTTAAATTTATAGCTTTGAATAATAAGGTAATTAAATTCCATCACCATCAATATGCAAGCCACACTCACGGTTCAGCCCAAAAAAGCGGGTTTCTTCTTCGCTCATTCCTGGCTCTAATTTACGCGTAGTGTGTACATCACCCATAGACACATAACCTTGCTCCCATAATGGGTGGTATGGCAGATCATGTTTAGTGAGGTATTGGTACACATCACGATTATTCCACTCAATAATAGGGTACACTTTTACTGTACCCCGGCTTATTTCTAAAACTTGTTTTTCAGCACGGCTCGACGATTGATCTCGACGCAAACCACTAAACCAAGTGCTCGCGTTAAGCTCTTTTAAAGCACGCGTCATTGGCTCTACTTTATTGAGCTGGTTGTATTGCTTAATACCTTCTTCACCAAGCTCCCATAGTTTTCCAAATTTAGCCTCTTGCCATGCAGGGCTCAACTGCGCTTTATACACTTTTAAATTAAGTGATAAACGCTCGCTCATCTGATCGATAAACTGATAGGTCTCTGGAAATAGATAACCCGTGTCTGTTAGTACAACAGGTATATCGGGGCGCTGTGATGTCATTAAATGCAACATTACCGCTGCTTGAATACCAAAACTCGATGATAAAAACGCGGTGTCAGGCAAGTGCTCTAGCGCCCATGCAACGCGCTGCTCAGCATTCATGTTAGCCAGCAAACCATTCGCATCAGCTAACATAGCCTGTTGGCTTTGCTTATCTAGCTGTAATATGTTTTTAAATTCACTCATGGTCAATTTTTAAACCTCACCAGCGCGGTGCGCTGCTTTTAAATTATGCGTAAAAATCGGTAACAGATACTTTTACTTCTGCAACAATACCCCTTGCGAATAACAAAATCACCAAAGCATTCGCCTTCATTGCGCTCACTAACCCATTGTCCAATAAGCTTATCAAATGCCTCTAGGTAAACTTCTTCGCCCACATTTTCAAGATAAAGCTTAGGGATACGCGTACCCTCCGTATTCCCGCCAAGGTAAACGTTGTACTTACCTGGGCCTTTACCTACTAATCCAGCTTCAGCTAGCATGGCACGACCACAGCCGTTAGGGCAGCCAACCACACGCATAATAATGCTGTCATTTGGTACTCCATGCTTGGCCAATAAGCCTTCTATTTTTTCAATTAAACTCGGTAAGTAACGCTCGGCTTCAGCCATTGCTAAAGGGCAAGTGGGCAGTGATACACACGCCATTGAGTTTTTACGTTGCTCAGTGTCTTTGTCATCAATCAAACCGTGTTCACGCGCTATTTTTTCAATGATTGCTTTTTGATCCGCAGGCACACCGGCAATAATTAAGTTTTGATTGGCGGTCATGCGAAAATCACCTTGATGAATTTCTGCAATCTTACGACACCCTGTTTTTAGTGGCTTATTGGGGTAATCTAAAATACGACCACTTTGAATAAAGAGCGTTAAGTGATGTTTACCGTCAATGCCTTCAACCCAACCAATGCGATCCCCTCGATGAGTAAACTCATAAGGGCGGCTTGGTGTAAAACTCACGCCTGCACGTTTTTCAACTTCTGCTTTAAATACATCAGACCCAACACGGTCAAGTGTGTATTTAGTTTTTGCGTTTTTACGGTTAGAACGATTACCCCAATCACGTTGCACAGACACTACGTGCTCCGCAATTTTTAAGGTATCTTCAAGGGCAATAAAACCAAAATCATCGGCTTTACGTGGATACGTTGCAGTATCACCGTGGGTCATGGCAAGCCCCCCCCCTACTAGCACGTTAAAACCAACTAATTTACCGTTATCAGCAATTGCCACAAAGTTTAAGTCGTTTGCATGAACATCCACTTCATTATTTGGTGGAATTGTTACTGTGGTTTTAAACTTACGCGGTAAATAAGTTGAGCCTAAAATTGGCTCTTCTGTGGTTTCACTTTTTTCGCCATTGAGCCAAATCTCTGCATACGCTTTGGTTTTAGGTAATAAGTGCTCAGAAATCTTTGCCGCCCACTCATACGCCTCTTGGTGTAACTCAGACTCAACAGGGTTAGTGGTACAAAGTACATTGCGGTTCACGTCACCGGCGGTTGCAATAGAATCAATACCCACGCTATTAAGTAATTGGTGCATACCTTTAATTTCAGGTTTTAATACACCATGAAACTGAAATGTTTGGCGCGTAGTTAAACGAATACTGCCATAGCTGGTTTTCTCCCCAGCAAACTTATCAATTGCTAACCATTGCTCGGGCTTAATAATGCCGCCAGGCATACGCGCACGCAGCATGACACTATGTAGTGGTTCTAGCTTTTGTTTAGCACGCTCGGGACGAATATCGCGGTCATCTTGCTGGTACATGCCATGAAAACGAATTAACTGGAAATTATCGGCAGTAAAACCACCGGTAATTTCATCTTTTAAATCTTGCGCTATAGTGCCGCGTAAAAAGTTACTTTCTCTTTTCAAACGTTCGTTATCAGAAAGCTTTACGGTTTTATCTTGTTCGCTCATTTTAAATCCTAAATTTGTTACAGTGACGGCTGTTAGCTTTTAATAAAATAAACAACGTGTACTTAGTACACGTCTTTCTGATAGCGATTTGCGCTACGCAAATCTTTTAAATATTGGTCGGGCCTCTTCATTACTTTTGCCGGTATTTTCGCTAATGATATCAATTAAGGCATTGTGTACATCTTTAGCCATGCGGTTTGCATCGCCACACACATAAAAATGAGCACCCGCTTCTAACCAGTCAAACACTTCTTTTGAGTTTTTACGTAATTTGTCTTGTACGTATATTTTTTCGGCTTGGTCACGACTAAACGCCACGTCAACTTTGCTTAATAGGCCTGATTTTAAATAGCCCTGAATTTCTACTTGGTATAAAAAGTCTTGGGTAAAGTGTGGGTTACCAAAAAACAGCCAGTTTTTACCCGTAGCCTCTCGCGCATCACGCTCTTGTAAAAAGGCACGGAACGGTGCAATACCTGTACCTGGCCCTACCATGATGATCGGTGTGTCATCATTTACTGGTAAGCGGAAGTTGTCATTATGTTCACTAAATACTTTTACTTTACAGCCTTCTTGCGCTCGGCGTGCTAAATAGCCTGAACAGCCACCTAAATGCTCTGTGCCAAACGCTTCAAACTCAACCAGTGCAATAGTTAAATGCACTTCGTCCTCAACCTCGCTTTGGCTAGAAGCAATTGAATATAAACGCGCTTGTAATTTACGTAGGCAATCAACCAGTGTTTGCGCCTCTAATTTAGCTGGGTTTTGTGCAACCACATCAAAAATTTGGCGTGGCTCAATGTATTCACGCATTGCGGCTTTATCTTCCACAAGCTTAAGAAGTTCAGGCGTGCCTGTAGCCGTGGCATATTTTTCTACAAAACCAGGGTACGATTGTGTCAGCTCTAGTTTTTCAATTAAGGCATCACGCACGCTAAGTTCTTCATCGCCAAGTTTGACGCGGCTAGTTGGATCAATTTGCGTTTGCGCTAGTAGCTCATCTACACGGGCTTCATCATTTAAAAAGTAAATGCCTAACGAGTCACCCGGCGTATACGTAATGTCAGACCCTTCAAGTGAAATTTCAATATGGCGCACATCTTTGGTTGAGTCACGACCGGTAATTTTTTGCACTAAGCTTAGCTCTGCCGCAAACGGGTTTTGCTTAGTGTATTGGCTAGCCGCTGTTGTGGGCGTGCCAAATGACATTGATACAACTTGGCCGCCTGTGGCATCTTGCTTAGCTTTTAAATCTGGCTCAAACGCATTTAATGCGCCCTCAATCCAAGTGGCGGCTTCGTCATCGTAATCAACGTCTAGGTCGGCACGTTGATAAATAACGTCTGCACCGAGATTAGTTAAACGCTCTTCAAAGTCTTTAGCGGTTTGACAGAAAAATTCATAGCTAGAATCACCTAAACCTAATACCGCGACTTTAACACCATCAAGCTTTGGCGCTTTTTTGGTAATTAAAAATTCATACAGTGTTTCGGCGTCTTCTGGTGGCTCACCTTCACCATAAGTTGATACAACAACGGTTAAAAACTTTTCTTTTTTCAATGCGGTCGGTTTGTAATCTGACATGCTAACCAGCTTTGCAGCTAGCCCACGAGATTCAGCTTGCTCTTTAAGCTTAGTCGCCACCGCTTTAGCGTTACCTGTTTGTGAACCATACAAAATAGTAAGTACGGCTGCCTCAGAGCTTGCCGGTGTACCTGCAATTGGCGCACCTAGCGCTGCTGAATTAGCATTAGCAGCCAAATAGCCGCTAACCCACGCTTGCTGAATTGGATTAAGCTCAGCCACTAAACCTTGTAGCTTTTGAACTTGCTCTTGCGAAAGCGGACTTGCTAGCGCATTGAGTTGACCTAACAACATGAATTTTTCCTCATAACCCTGAACGTTAAACACAATGCTTGTTCACATTGTTTAAAATGAGTGCCACCTCATTCAGAAGGTTCTGTTGAGGTTAATTGAGTATGCAGGATAGCCGTCTAAGCATAGATAAAAAAAGAATAGAATCTGCTTTGATATTCCATTTAGTTATTAATCTAGTTAAAAACCAGTGAAATTAACCTAAAGGGTTTTTATTGCATTTTATGAAATTCTAATTTAACAATTTTGTAACCTTTATAATCTAAGGTATATTACGCAAACTATAAAATAGAAACACCTATGTTACACGGTATATATAAAAACAAATTACTTTTGAGCGCGTTGTTATTGAGCTCTTTGCCTGCGATGGCTAATGTGGTTAATGGCAACTTTGAACAATGGACAGGCAACACTCCACAAGCATGGACAGTCATTGATAGTGGTATTTAACGTATCTGCCAACAGCGCAGTCGTGAGTACAGGCTTACAAGCAGCAGCGATTAGCGTTAATACTGGCACACAAAGTAACACTGACTTTTTACAGCAAGTCGCAGTTGAAATGGGCAAAACTTATGAGTTCTCAGTGGATGTGTATCATACCGAAGGTCATCTTAAGGCGCGTTTATTTATAGATGGTTATCAAGGCTACTCAAACCCTGCTTTAACAAACCAGTGGCAAACCATAACTTACAGCTATACCGCTGATAGTAGTAAAACGATTGATGTCGGTTTACGCTTTTACGATACAAGCGGCTTTGATGGTAGTGAGTTAGTTTATGTTGATAACTTCTACCTAATAATGACAGCGGCGGCGGTTCTCCAAGCTGCGCAGATAACAGCCTTACTTTTAACCTAACCACAGATAACTATGGCGAAGAAACCAGTTGGCAAATAACACACAACCAAGCTGGTATGGTTGCAAGCGGCAGTGGATATGCTGCCAAAACCCAATATACCGAACAATTATGTTTAACCAATGGCGGCTATACATTTACTATTAATGACAGCTATGGCGATGGTATTTGCTGTTCATATGGCGGTGGCAGCTACGCCTTGAATAATGAAGCCAATTTGCTTGCCAGTGGATCAAGCTTTCAAGCAAGTGAGTCTACCGCATTCTCGTTAGGTGCTACTCAGCCAACACCGACGCCAACCGGCTACTATGTTACAACTCAAGGCTTAACTGGCTACACGCTAAAAACTGAGCTTTATAACATTATTAATAACCATAACGCTCAAGGGTATTCTGCTATTTGGAGTTTTTACGACGCATCAGCACGCGATAAATACTTTGAAAATGATAATAGTATTTTAGATATGTACAGTGAAAAGCTAAATGGAGTTGATAGCTACACTTATACTGCTGTAAGCGATCAGTGCGGTACCTACAATGGCGAAGCCGATTGTTATAACCGTGAACATTCATTTCCTAAAAGCTGGTTTGGCGGCACCATAGAACCAATGAACTCTGATGTTCATCATATTTACGCCACTGACGGCTATGTAAATTCAAAGCGTAACAACTTCCCGTTCGGTGAAGTGGCCAGCGCTACGTTTACTTCAACCAATGGCAGTCAATTAGGTTCTGCAAGTAGTGCAATTAATTACACTGGTACTGTGCTTGAACCTATTGATGAATTTAAAGGTAACTTTGCTCGTGCTTATTTTTACATGTCAACACGCTATCAAAACGTAATCGGCTCTTGGCAAAATAACACTACGGCTAGTAATGCCGTACTTAACGGCTCTAGTAACCAAGTATTTGAAAATTGGGTCGTGGCTATGTTGTTAAAATGGCATAACAACGACCCCGTTAGCCAAATGGAATTAGACTGCAATCAAGCAGCGTTTGAGTTTCAAGGTAACCGAAACCCGTATATCGATCACCCTGAACTTGTAGAGATGATTTGGTAAAAGGCTTTTGGCTTTTGGCTTTTGGCTTTTGGCTTTTGGCTTTTGGCTTTTGGCTTTTGGCTTTTGGCTTTTGGCTTTTGGCTTCGCAGATAAGCATATGCCTTTGCACTTGCAAAGGCTTTTCTTACGCCCATTTTATAATATTATTTTTGCACTTAGGTTCGTAACACTCAGCCCAAACTACGGCGCTATAATTTACTTCTGCCAGCTAAAGGCTGAAAGTTTAGTGCTAAAAACTGCTCTAAACGTAAAAAGCCCCAGCTAATGCCGGGGCTTTTCATAAAACAGACTTAATTAAAAATTAAGCTTGTTTTGGACGTTCAACAACATCTACCAAAGTCCAAGATTTGTTCTTAGAGATTGGAGCGCATTCACGGATAGTGACAGTGTCACCCGCTTTTGCAGTGTTATTTTCGTCATGTACGTGTAACTTAGTCGTACGTTTGATGAATTTCCCATAAATTGGGTGCTTCACATAACGTGCGATAGCAACAGTGAAAGATTTTTCCATCTTGTCGCTGATTACACGGCCTTGAAGAGTACGAATTTTATCGCTCATTATTGACCTGCCTTCTGGTTAATAATTGTTTTTACACGCGCGATATCGCGACGTACTGTTCTTAGCGTGTGTGTCTGAGCTAACTGACCAGTGCTTGCTTGCATGCGCAGGTTAAACTGCTCACGAAGAAGACCTAGAAGTTCAGCATTTAGCTCTTCTACGCTTTTATCTTTTAGTTCGCTTGCTTTCATCACATTACCGTCCGAGTTACGAAAGTTGTTTTGAATGGCAGTTTACGAGCAGCAAGGTTAAACGCTTCACGAGCAAGCTCTTCTGAAACACCTTCCATTTCGTAAAGTACTTTACCAGGCTGAATTTCAGCAACCCAATATTCAACAGAACCTTTACCTTTACCCATACGAACTTCAAGAGGTTTTTCTGTGATCGGCTTGTCAGGGAAGACACGGATCCAGATTTTACCTTGACGTTTCACGTGACGCGTCATAGCACGACGAGCTGCTTCGATTTGACGAGCAGTCATGCGGCCACGACCAGTAGCTTTCAAACCGAAAGTACCGAAGCTTACTTTGTTACCGTTTTGCGCTAAACCGCGGTTGCGGCCTTTGTGCATTTTACGGAATTTTGTACGTTTTGGCTGTAACATTACTCGCTACCTCTACTTAGCACTTTTTTTGGCTTTCTTTGGCGCGCGTTTAGCTGGCTTCTCTTGCTCTTGTACTAGTGGTAAACCACCAATAACTTCGCCTTTGAAGATCCAAACTTTAACACCAATGATACCGTAAGTGGTTAAGGCTTCAGAAGTTGCGTAGTCGATATCAGCACGAAGAGTATGTAGAGGTACACGACCTTCACGATACCATTCTGAACGTGCGATTTCTGCGCCGCCAAGACGACCGCTAACTTCAACTTTAATCCCTTTAGAACCGATGCGCATTGCATTTTGTACCGAACGCTTCATAGCGCGGCGGAACATAACACGACGCTCTAGCTGAGAGGCAATGCCGTCTGCTACTAGTTGTGCATCTAGTTCTGGTTTACGTACTTCAGAAATATTAATCTGAGCAGGTACACCAGCGATTTTAGTTACCGCTTGACGTAATTTTTCTACGTCTTCGCCTTTTTTACCGATAACAACACCCGGACGAGCCGTGTGAATAGTTACTCGGATAGATTTTGCTGGACGCTCAATAACGATTTTAGACACAGAAGCCGCTTTTAATTCCTTAGTAAGGAATGTACGTACTTTGTGATCGCCAAAAAGCTGTGCAGAGAAATCTTTTGAATTCGCGTACCAGGTAGAAACCCAAGGTTTAGATATACCTAGGCGAATACCAGTAGGATGAACTTTTTGTCCCATTACTTATATCTCCTAGCTATCTGAAACCACAACAGTGATGTGGCTTGTACGCTTAAGGATGCGGTCTGCGCGTCCTTTAGCACGTGGCATAATACGTTTCATTGTTGGACCATCGTCCACAAAAATCGTTGTTACACGTAGCTCATCAATGTCAGCACCTTCGTTATGCTCTGCGTTAGCAATAGCAGACTCAAGTACTTTCTTAACTAATACAGCCGCTTTTTTCGGGCTGTACGCCAGGATTTCTAGTGCGCGATCGACAGGTAACCCGCGGATCTGATCTGCAACTAGACGTGCTTTTTGCGCCGAACCAGAGGCGAATTTATGTTTAGCTAATGCTTGCATTTATCTTCCCCTCTTAACGTTTCTTCGCTTTCTTATCCGCAGCATGGCCACGGTAAGTGCGAGTTGGTGCAAATTCACCTAGTTTGTGACCGATCATTTCGTCAGAAACGAAAACTGGTACATGCTGGCGACCATTATGGACAGCAATGGTCAATCCGATCATGTTAGGTATGATCATTGAACGACGGCTCCAAGTTTTAATTGGCTTCTTTTCACCGCTTTCCAAAGCTTTCTCTACCTTCTTCAGCAAGTGTAGGTCTATAAAAGGACCCTTCTTGAGAGAGCGTGGCATGGCTATTCCTCAATATTACTTAGTACGACGACGTACTATAAATTTATCCGTACGCTTGTTCTTACGCGTCTTAGCACCTTTAGTCGGCTTACCCCATGGAGACACAGGATGACGACCACCAGATGTACGACCTTCACCACCACCGTGTGGGTGATCAACCGGGTTCATGGCAACACCACGAACTGTCGGACGAATACCACGCCAGCGATTTGCACCTGCTTTACCAAGTGAACGAAGCATATGCTCAGCATTGCCTACTTCACCTAGTGTCGCACGACAATCAGATTCAACTTTACGAACTTCGCCTGAACGAAGACGTAATGTTACATATTGACCATCACGTGCAAGGATTTGAACGTATGCACCAGCAGAACGTGCAATTTGAGCACCTTTACCTGGTTTAAGTTCTACGTTGTGAACAGTCGAACCTACAGGCATATTACGCATTGGTAATGCATTACCAGGTTTGATTGGTGCATCAACACCAGACTGGATTGCATCGCCAGCTTTTAAGCCTTTTGGTGCGATAATGTAACGACGCTCACCGTCTGCATATAATACAAGAGCGATGTTTGCGCTACGATTTGGATCATATTCTAAACGCTCAACAGTGGCTGGAATGCCATCTTTAGTACGTTTAAAATCGATTAAACGGTAATGCTGCTTATGACCACCACCGATATGACGAACCGTAATACGACCATTGTTATTACGACCACCTGATTTAGAGTTTTTCTCTAATAGTGGTGCGTAAGGTTTACCCTTATGTAAATCTGGGTTAACCACTTTAACTAGGTGACGACGACCCGCAGAAGTTGGCTTACACTTTTGAAGTGCCATAATTCTAACTCCCCTTATTACTCGGCGCCGCCGACAAAGTCCAGCTCGCTACCTTCTTTAAGAGTAACGTAAGCTTTCTTCCAGTCGCTACGACGACCGAAACGCATGCCAGTACGTTTTGTTTTACCCTTAACGTTAAGTGTGCGAACACCAGTTACTTCTACTTCAAAAAGCTTCTCAACTGCCGCTTTAATTTCAGCTTTAGTTGCATCATTTACTACTTTGAAAACAATTGTGTTGTTTTCTTCAGCAGCAATTGTGCTTTTTTCAGAGATATGTGGAGCAAGGATCACTTTTAAAAGACGTTCTTCACGGATCATGCTAGCGCCTCCTCAAGTTGCTTAACAGCAGCAGCTGTAATTAGTACCTTATCGAAAGCAATTAAGCTTACAGGATCGATACCAGCTACATCACGTGTGTCAACCTTGTACAGGTTACGTGCCGATAAGAAAAGATTTTCATCTACTTCTTCAGTCACGATAAGAACATCTTTAAGCTCAAGTTCTTTAAGCTTAGCAACTAGTTCTTTAGTTTTTGGTGCTTCAAGACCAAAACTTTCAACAACGATTAAACGCTCTTGACGAACTAATTCAGATAAGATGCTTTTGATCGCACCGCGGTACATTTTACGGTTTACTTTTTGGCTGTGATCTTGTGGTTTAGCTGCGAAGCTAACGCCACCTGAACGCCAAATTGGACTACGGATTGTACCAGCACGTGCACGGCCAGTACCTTTTTGAGCCCATGGTTTTTTACCACCACCGCTTACTTCAGAACGTGTCTTCTGAGCACGAGTACCTTGACGAGCACCTGCTGCGTATGCAACAACTACTTGGTGTACTAATGCTTCGTTAAACTCACGTCCAAAAGTAGCTTCAGAAACTTCAAGAGCGCCAGAAGCGTCTTTAATTGCTAATTCCATCACTAAATCTCCAGGACTTATGCTTTAACAGCTGGTTTAACGATAACGTCACCGCCGATAGCGCCAGGTACTGCACCTTTAACTAAAAGCAGGTTACGCTCAGCGTCAACGCGAACTAGTTCAAGGTTCTGAGTTGTTACTTGCTCATTACCCATTTGACCGGCCATTTTCTTACCTTTAAACACCTTACCAGGTGATTGGTTTTGACCGATTGAACCAGGAGCACGGTGAGATAGAGAGTTACCATGTGTAGCGTCTTGCATGCTGAAATTCCAGCGCTTAACACCACCTTGGAAACCTTTACCTTTAGAAGTACCGGTTACGTCAACTTTGTTGATTTCGTTGAATAATTCAACCGTAAGCTCTGCGCCTACTTCAAAATCGCCTTCACCACCATTTAGGCGGAATTCCCACAGACCGCGACCCGCTTCAACACCAGCTTTAGCGAAGTGACCCGCTGTTGCTTTGTTTACACGGCTTGCTTTTTTAGTGCCTGCGGTTACTTGAAGCGCGTTATAACCGTCTGTTGCGTCAGATTTGATCTGAGCAATGCGGTTAGGAGTCGCTTCAATAACTGTCACAGGGATAGATACACCATCTTCAGTGAAGATACGTGTCATACCCACTTTACGACCGACTAGACCTAATGCCATTTTCCTAAAACCTCTCTAATCTTCCGATTAACCCAGGCTGATTTGAACATCAACACCAGCAGCAAGGTCTAAACGCATAAGTGCGTCTACAGTCTTGTCAGTTGGTTCTACGATGTCGATCAGACGTTTATGGGTGCGGATCTCGTACTGATCACGCGCGTCTTTATTAACGTGCGGTGATGTAAGTACAGTAAAACGTTCAAAGCGTGTAGGTAGTGGAATTGGACCACGTACTTGTGCGCCAGTGCGTTTCGCAGTTTCCACGATTTCCGCCGTTGATTGGTCAATCAAACGGTGGTCAAAAGCTTTTAGGCGAATACGAATGCGTTGATTTGACATTCTTAAACCTCAATATAAAGAGCATTTAAAGAGCATAAAAAAACGACCGAAACAATCTTAATAATTAAGATGCCGGTTGTTAGATTATATCTACGTTGAGTTCCAAATCGGAACTCCTGTTTATTAGCTTGAAATCCAAGCTTAATTTATTCTTTCTTGTTCCCGAGGGAATTTTGAAAGCCTGCGTATTATAATGATGCTGGTGATAAATGCAACAACTATTTAGACATAATTGCCTTGTAATTGTCGTTTAAATAACAGTCAAGTTTATCAATAGTGAACGTAATGGAAGTGATGATGTCACTATAATGTCATAGCTTGTCGATTAATCTGCAGAGGATTTTTTAGATTATATGTTATCCTATGCGCTAATTTTGCTGTTATATACCCATATTGATTTGGGTAACTACTCTCTTATGGTGAGTCAATGCGTATTTTAAATTATGGTTTAAATCTTATCTCTGGTGGTATTAGCCGCTTGTTTGTTAAAAGCAAAGTACTGCCGGAGAAGCCGTTAGAGCAATTTGAGTTAAACCCTAAAAACCCGACCTTTTATATAGTGCGTTTAAATTCACGCTTTGATTTAGCGGCACTCGCGCGCGTATGTAAACGAAATGGCTTGCCCGACCCTACCGAGCAGCAAGTGTTAGGTGACCAAGCGTTAGATCGTTTTATTGGCATTAAAAACCCATCACCGTTATTTGGTAATAAAGAAAAGCCTACCAACGCATTAGATCAGGGCAAGCAAATCATTGAACATTTATTATATAGTGGCCAAAAAAATGTGCAGGTTGTGCCTGTGACTATTTTATGGGGCAGAGCGCCGGGTAAAGAGAAGCCAGGACTGAGTACTTTACTTTCGCACTCACTTACGCCCAGCTGGTTTAGAAAAATATTTGTTGTACTTTTTTCAGGGAGAGACAACTTTATTCGTTTTAGCCAACCACTCGATTTATCACTATTGGTGAACGAAAAAGCCGATGTAAATGAGCTTCCGCATAAACTACTTCGCGTAGCTAGAGTACACTTTAAGCGCCAGAAGCTGGCTGCCACAGGGCCTAAAATCCCATCTCGAGATCAATTATTTAGCTCACTACTGGCATCCCCAACGATAAAAAAAGCGATTCAAACTGAAGCGTCTGAAAAAAATATTAGCCAAGCCCAAGCGCGACAAAACGCATTAAAGCTTCTTGATGAAATTGCTGCTAATTACAGCGACGCCACCATTCGCGTTGCCGATCGCATATTAACCTGGCTTTGGAACAAGCTGTATAATGGGATTGATATAAAGTACACCGAGCAAATCCATGACCTAACCAACAAAGGCCATGAAATAATCTACATGCCGTGTCATCGTAGTCATATGGATTACTTGCTACTGACCTACTCTATTTACCATCAAGGGCTTGTTCCACCGCATATTGCAGCGGGTATTAACTTAAACTTTTTCCCAGCCGGTGGCATATTCCGCCGCAGTGGCGCGTTTTTTATTCGCCGCTCGTTTGCTGGTAACAAACTTTACTCAGCGGTATTTAAAGAATACTTAAGCCAGTTATTTATCAAAGGTTACTCGGTAAAGTTTTATACCGAGGGTGGGCGCAGCAGAACGGGACGTTTACTACCCCCTAAAACAGGCATGCTCGCAATGACAATGCAAGCCATGTTGCGCGGTATAGACAGACCGATATCTATTGTGCCGGTATATATTGGTTACGAGCACGTCATGGAAATCAATACCTATTTAAAAGAGCTGGCTGGGAACGATAAAAAAGGCGAGTCGATATTAGGTATTTTTAAAGCAATTAAAAATTTAAAAAACTATGGTCGTGGTTATTTAAACTTTGGCGACCCTATTTCTATCAATCAGTATTTAAATGATAACCAGCCTGACTGGCGTGAATCAATTCATGCAACCGATGTGCAAAAACCACAATGGTTAGGGCCGCAGGTGGCTAACCTTGCAGATCAGGTTATGGTTAAAATTAACAATGCCGCCGCACTTAACTCTGTTAACCTACTGGCGATGATACTGCTGGTAAACGATAAGCAGGCATTGAGTAAGCCAAAGCTGTTAGCTCAGCTTGAGTTTTACTTACGATTGCAACGTGAAGCAAGCTATAGCAGTAAAATAACCGCACCAGATGAAACACCAGAGCAGCTACTTGAACATGCCTTAAAACTTAACAAGTTTGACGTGATCAGTGATGAGTTTGGCGAAATAATTGCGATAAGCGATAAAGAAAAAACCTTATTCAACTATTACCGTAATAACATTTTGCATATTTTTGCGGTGCCTAGTTTAGTGGCGCTGCATTTATTTAAGCAACATCAAAGCACCGTAACTCAGTGCCATCAGCTGGTGAAATCTTTTTATCCATTGTTTGCTAAAGAGTGGTACTTGCAAGAGTTAGATGAGAGCTACGTTACTCGTATTTTAACTAACTTTAGTGATCAAGGCTTAATTGCGCTTGATGGTGATAACATTAAAGTGACTCAAAATAACGATAGCTTTGCCAAACTCGAAATGCTCGGTCGTGCATTGAGCTTTACTTTGCAACGTTATGCGATTGTGATTGGCTTTATTCAAACCAGCCAAGGGATTGAAAAAGCAGAGCTTGAACGTGAAAGCTATGTGCTGGCGCAGCGCTTGGGTACGTTACATGGCATTAAAACGCCAGAGTTTTTTGATAAAAAGGTACTCAGTAGCTTTATTTCAAACCTACGCGAACAAAAGCTGATTAGTGAATCAGACAGTGGCTTACAAGGCAGCCCAGCGTTGTGCGAGACTTACAAGCAACTACAAACGCTATTACCGGCACGTATTTGGCAGTCAATAACAGATATTGTGCACGCTCAATGCAAGTAAAATAAAACCATACCCACTATATTGAAGGTATTCAATATAGTGGGTATTAGGATTAGCGCTGGCGCATTACCCCTTCTTGAATAGTAGAGGCTACCAAGTTTCCTTGGCGGTCAAAAAACTGCCCACGTACCAGCCCTCTTCCTGAGCTCGCGCTTGGGCTATCAATAGTATATAAAATCCAATCATCCATTCTAAACGGACGATGAAACCACATAGCATGGTCAATCGTCGCCACTTGCATATTCGGCTGCATAAACGACACGCCATGTGGTTGTAATGCGGTTGGTAAAAATTCAAAGTCGGACGCATACGCTAATAAATAGTTATGAATACGTTGATCGTCAGGCATATCGCCATTGGCTTTAAACCAAATATGTTTTACTGGTTCAATGGCTTCTGGTTTAAAGGGGTTATGAAAATTCACTGGGCGCATTTCAATCGGCATTTCACGAATAAATTTATTACGGATAGCTTCTGGAATATGCTCTGCATTTTCTTGATAAAACTCTAATGAAGAACGTAACTCTTCAGGAGCTGGAACATCTGGCATGGTCGCTTGATGCGATAACCCTTGCTCTTCACCTTGAAACGACGCCGTCATGTAAAAAATTGGTTTACCGTACTGAATCGCACTGACACGTCGAGTGCTAAAACTTTTACCATCACGTATAGCTTCTACATCGTACACAATCGGTTTTTCAGCGTCGCCAGGGCGTAAAAAGTAAGAATGTAATGAGTGAACAATTCGCCCCGCTGGCAGTGTTTCTTTGGCTGCTGAAAGCGCTTGCCCCATAACTTGACCGCCAAACACCGCTCTAAAACCTAAGTCTTGGCTTTGTCCGCGGTATAAACCTTGTTCAATTTCTTCAAGTGATAACAACGACAATAAATCATCTAATACTTGGCTCATTATTTCTTCCTCAATCCCCTAATTTCTAAATGATACTATACAATACTGGAAAAATACCAACACACTGAGTGAGGAAAACTAATATGGCTTTTTGGCTGTTTAAAACCGAACCCGACGCCTTTTCAATTGATGACTTAAAACAAGCCCCAGAGCAAACCACGCTATGGGAAGGTGTACGTAACTACCAAGCGCGTAACTTTATTCGTGATGATGTACAAAAGGGCGATTTGGTGATGATTTATCATTCTAGCTGTAAACAGGTTGGTGTTGCGGGAATAGGAATTGTCACTAAAGCCGCTTACCCTGATCCGACTCAGTTTGATTTAAGTAGCGATTATTATGATGCCAAAGCAACCGTTGAGACCCCCCGTTGGTTTGTGGTGGAAGTAACCTACCATTCTCATCTCAGTAGCATAGTGAGCTTGCAAGCAATTAAGGCAAATGAGTCAGTGACAGACATAGCTCTTAAAAAAGGGGGGCGTTTATCGGTCATGCCAGTGACCGAAAATGACTGGAATGAAATTTTGAACATGGCTTAGTAGTCGCAAAGGTAACATACATTTTACCATTAAAAAGGCACTCCACCAGCGCAGCATAGCTTGGCTCAATTTCTCTTATGCCCTCAGATTTGCTATGATCTGCAGCTTGTGCGCACTGGAGGAAAAATGAAATTACTATACTGGTTAGATGAATGGTTAACTCTCAGCGATAATGAGAAGCAAGCAAAACTACCTACCTCTAGTGGGGATTTACTCGGTGATGTGTATGTAAAATATCACTTTGTTGATCTCAACAAACCCCTGCTTTTTACTTTTTCACCTGCCGGTACTGATGTACAAGAGCGTGATTTGAACGAAGACTTTGCACTTGGGGCTATCATTTAGCACAAAAGCAAAACGTTAATATTATTGCGTTTCAGCATTGGGTAAAAGTAATTGGTTTCGTAACCGCAATTTAATCTTTTTTATTGAGCAACTATCAACCCTACTCTCTCCTTTTGAAACCAAGCTAGGTTATGGACTTAGTCGTGGCGGCTTTGCTGTGGGTGCATTTGCTAAATTACTCAAACTCGACAAAGTGCTGCTTTTCCATCCTGTTAGCACTAAAAACAAACTTATCGCCCCTTGGGATGACCGCTCAAGTACCGACATTGCCCAGCAATATGACTGGCAAGGTGACTACCATGATTTAGATTTAGGGGATGCAGAGGGCTACATTATTTACGACCCAACCAATCGCATTGACCGCCAACATGCTAAACGCTATAAGCAGCTCACTCACTTACGCGTGTTTGGGATGGGGCACGGCACCCATACCACCTATTTAAATAAGTTTGGGTTTTATAAACAAGTGGCTGTTGATTTTATTGCTAATCAACAAATCGACATTGCACAATTTAGGTTACAAACAAAAACACTGCGTTTAAAAGAGGATTATTATAAAAAACTTAATAAAGCCAATGCTAATTCGCCGCATCGTCAAGCGTTATTAAGTACCGCTCACACTATTTTAATCGACGAAAAGCAGCGCACGTGCAAGAGCACCAAGAAAAAATTGATATTCAACCTTTAATAGACGTAGCCATTAAGCATCAAGATGAAAATCCAAATGATGCCATTAAACTATTAGAAGTGGCTCAACAGCTAGCGCCAGACGACCGCTGGTTGAGCATAAACTGAGACAATTAGAATAAGTAAAAAGGTACTCATTCTTTACTTTTTCTTGGCGTGCCCTTGCTTGGGCACAATCGAAAAGTAAGAATCAGCGCTATCCACGAAAAGAAGATAGCGCCTACTAGCCAGCCATTTTTTTCATGGCCTTGGCTACGCTTACTGTTAAGAATTATCATAATAGGGAAAATGTAAGCACATAAACAATAATTAAAAAAGCAATTTCAGTCATTATTTTCCAAGCTAGGCCAGTCAACTTCATTACTCAATACTCGCTCTTGCGCGATATAATGCAAAATATCTCCGGCGTTTACTGCATAATCTAAAGGTGGATTTAAATCCATATTTTTTGGCACTTAAATTATGAGCCACCCCTAATAATATTGCATCATGATCGTACTTAAAATGATGAAAATAATTTACCAAACTCCATGGTTTTTACATTACTAGGGATTTGTAACTAAACTGCGTATCACCGTGCAAGGTTGATAATAGTTCCTCTTGTACACGACTTGAGCCTGGGTCTTGCATTGAGCGCACTAAAATCTCTGCCGATTTAGTACTGCTACACTCTACGTTGTGGCAATGCTCTAATAACATTTCCACTTTCGTTTCATCAAAAAAGTGTGCACTTATGTGACAATCTTCTTTAACTAAACGACTAATACGCAGTGCGGTGGTAAATGTTTGGTCGTCATCTTGGCCATCAATAATCACTTTATCGGCGTGGCGAATGGCAACGCGTTCTAATTCATCCAAATCGGTGAAACTGGTTAGGCGAGCAAAATCAACATTCTCATTACTTAAAAACGGATGCTCTATTTGTTCAGTAACCGCTAATAAAATACGGCGATCTGTCCGCTTAGTATCAGCCAAAATGTAGTCGATCATTTTTTTTGTTCGAGCATTATGCCAACCAAAAATAATAATGTGGTTGCTACTGTGAGCAAAGTTTTTATCACCAGTCATAGCGCGCCTAATTAAGTAAGTTACTGTTTGTCCTGTTTTACCCAACAAGACACCAAATAAAGCCAAACCAAAAGGTATTTGTATTAATGCGACAACCCATCGACCTAAGTCAGTTGATGGACTTAAATCCCCATACCCTACCGTTGAGGTGGTTACCGTGTAGTAGTAAAAAAAAGTACCCGGTGAAAGCAGTGCCTGCTCATTTGCCACTAACAATAAGCACCAAGTAAGCAGCATATGTAGGGATGTTGCTATTACAACAGACTGCCAACTTACCTGATCAATATGGCTGCGCAACAGCACAACAATACGTTTAAAAATATGATGCATAATTTTTTGTTAATCGATTGATTATTTAAATCATTTAGTAACACGATACTGTAAATGATAACACCTAAGCAACGTTTTACTGTAATCGAAATATTCAAGGTTCGTTATGAAGAAAAATAAGAGTAAACTATAGTTATAAAGTTATGAGGAAAAACATGGGTCTATTATGTCAGGTGTTTTAGCGTCAGTTGATCAGCGTACTCAGCTTGTAGGCGAAAATCGCTTAGAGTTGCTACTTTTTTATTTGCATAGCCGCCATTTATTTGCACTCAATGTATTTAAAATAAAAGAAGTGGTAAAGCTTCCCCGTTTAAGCAAAATACCGCACTCTCACCCTAAGGTAACCGGTGTTGCCAATATACTGAATCTATCCCAGTGATTGACCTTTTCTATGGCTAAAAAAGAATATGGTGAAGATTGTATGGTCATAACTGAATATAACCGTTCAAGGTTTTTTAATTGGCAAGGTTGATGGTGTGGGTAAAAATCATTACATTACGTAACTAAAGTACAGCGTGACGGTATAACTTAGTAGAAATTATTGATGTTGTACTGGCCGAAATAGTTGAGTACGAGGTTAATATTTCTGAAGGGGTGTTGGATGTTGGTTGATGCAATTGGCAGCTTGGTTTGTAATGGCAAAGCTTTTGTTGAGAAAAAAAAAAATGGTGAAGTTTTGCTTTAAAGAATGGAAGCGGTAAGAATTAAAAATTTTTGGGGGGCATTGCGGTTGTGGGGTTGGTGGAAGCAATGGAGGTGGGGGGGTAAAAATAAGAAGAAAAAATTTTGCTGTATGGGCATGGGGGGGGCAAGGGGTGTTTATATTGACCCATTACTGCTTAAGAACACTTTAGCCGATAAAGTAACAATAACACGCCCTCAGCATTTAGAGCAAAGCAAACTGCTAGGTATGGGCATTGGATTACTCGGACTTGCCTACTTAGGTTATTACTTTTTTATCGCAGGTGGCGGCTTAAACCTCAATAGCGTAATTGCCCTGTTTTTGTTTATGGCAATCACTCTGCATCAAACACCCCATAATGTACTTAATAGCTTGCAACAAGCGATTCCGAGTGCGCAGGAATTGTAATTCAGTTCCCTTTTTATGCTGGCATTATGGCGGTGATGGTCGATACAGGGTTAGCACAACAAATATCAAAAGGTTTTATCGCCATTGCAGATGCCGATAGCTTGCCATTTTACAGCTTTATAAGTGCAGGACTCGTTAATATGTTTGTGCCCTCAGGTGGCGGACAATGGGCGGTACAAGCGCCTATTGTTATACCTGCAGCACAAGAGCTTGGTGCAGATATGGCGCGGGTTGCTATGGCTGTGGCGTGGGGAGATGCGTGGACTAATTTAATTCAACCCTTTTGGGCATTACCGGTATTAGCCATTGCAGGATTAAAAGCTAAAGACATTATGGGCTTTTGCGTGGTACAGCTGATTATTACTGGGGTGTTTATTTCGTTGGTATTAAGCTTTTACTAATATAATCGGGCTGTAACTCATATTACAGCCCGCACTTACTTAGCTCGATAAAATTTCATCGGTAAGCTTAATATCGCGTTTTCAGAGTCGGCAAAGTGCATCATCACTGCTACATGGCCAGCAACCACCAGTGCATACATAACCGCTGAAAAACCTTGTCCGTATTTATCTAGTGGTATTAAATGGGAGTAATGTCGACCGCGCCATTCAAATACAATTTCCAGTGCGCCCACAAACAAAAAGAACACCAGTAACATCAAAGCCAAACGTATAGCTAAGCCATAAACCAAAAAACACACCCAGCAAGCATACACTTAGGCCAATCCACGAACGCATAGAAAAGCTGATACTCTTTAATACATGCCCACCATCTAGCGGTAAAATAGGCAGTAAGTTAAATAAGTTAAGCAGTGCACTAAGCACTGCAACACCGGCAAATATTTCCATTTCTGTAGCGTAATAAAGCACCACACCTAGCACTGAGGTAAACAAGCCAAAGGCAGGCCCCATAAGTGATATAACCACATCTTGCCAGCGCGTAGTTATTTTATCGTCGCTCACAGCAAGACCACCAACAAAGGGAATTAAATAAATACCTTTGGTTTTAATGCCAAAATACTTCATTGCACGTACATGGCCATACTCGTGTACACCAAGCAAGCAATCAGCATTAACGCAAACTCAATGGTAAACAGCATGCATAACCCGCTACCGATGCACTGGCAAGCGCCACCTTAACAACCTTAGCGCTTTTAAATAATTTAAAGCCAAGCGCCGCGAGCCCTAAAAACCCTTTTTTAGGTTCGCCTTGTGCTGCTGCAGGTAAAGCTAACTGAGTTGCAAACTGATTATTTACATATAGCACCAAGCTTTGCTGGCTTACTTCGCTGCTATCAATACCAATTAACTGCTCATCAAGCATAAACTCGACATAATTTTCACGTGGGTTTTCAAATGCTATCGCTTGCTGATCATGAAATATTTTTACAACTTGCTGATCGGCTATCATCAGCGTAAACGGTTGCTCTGCCAGAGAAAGATCGACTTTTATCATTGTTATACCCATTATAAATTATGGCGCTAGTATACCTTTCCACCAAAAAAAACACGAGTGAGCTAGCATCATTTTATTAGCGATAATTTAAGGTAAAAATGCCTGAAATACTGACAAAAACTATTCAAGCGACTCTTTTTAGTATTACAGGAAGTAAGCTACAACTACCAAGGACACCAATGCGAACTCAATTGCCAAACATACTCGTTGTTGATGACTCAAAAGCCATTTTAATTGTTATGAAAGCGATTTTTAATGAGCTCGAAATGCCAGAAGTCACCACTTGCTTAAGCGCAGTTACAGCACTTGAAAAAGTAAAAGCTGATATAAACTATTTTGATGCCATATTTACCGATCTTAATATGCCAGAAATGGATGGCATGGCTGTTCCGTTACTTAGGTGAAATAGGCTATTGCGGTGCAGTTGTTATTATTTCTGAAATGGACCCTAAAATAATCAGCCTAGCCGCTGACCTCGCTAAACAGCACAATGTGCATTAATTGGCAACCTATCTAAGCCTGTGCAACTCAGTCAGGTAAATACGTTACTTACCAAAATCGCTCAGTTAAACAGCACACACTTGTAAAAGAGCGCCCAATCACTAAAGAAAAACTAATTAACGCATTAAAAAATAATGAAATAACACCTTACTATAAACCTAAAACAAAGTGTGGAAGTGCTGGCTCGCATTGTATCAAGTAAAGACGAGCGAGTTATTTTACCAAGCCGTTTTATCAGCCTGGCTGAGCAATGCGATTTAATCAATGACATTACGTTTACGCTATTTGAAAAAGCCTGTAGGGACATCAAGCAACTAAAAGAGCAGCTGGGTACAAATTTGAAATTGTCATTTAACTTATCGCCGTGTCAGTTAGATGATTTAAACAGCCCCAATAAGTTATTACAGCTTCTACAAAAACATGATGTTTTACCCAGTGATGTGGTGCTTGAAATAACCGAGCAGCATGCCCTTTCAAGCTACACTCAACTCGAAACCTTAAATAGATTAAGAATATTCGGCTTTGGTATTTCACTCGATGACTTTGGCACTGGTTTTACTAATATTAACCAACTCAAACAGCTGCCATTTACAGAAGTAAAAATAGATCGCTCGTTTATTAGCCACATAGAAACCGATAAGTTTTCTCAAGTGGTAGTCAGCTCACTAATTAATATGACAACCCAAGAGCAGCTTGAGCTAGTGGCCGAAGGCGTTGAACGCCCCGAAGAGCTGGCTTACCTCAAGCATTATCAAACAAATTTAGCTATACAGGGCTTTTTATTTAGTTGCCCAAAGGCAAAAACTGAATTTATCTCGTGGGCACAACACTGGATAAAAACAGCTGCTAAAACAAAAAACAGCTAACGAGATTCATTATCGTCGGCGCTGACGATATGCTCACTATCAGCTAAACGCTGGTGCCAACGCTGCTTTGCTACGGCGCGCATATTGGTTGATTGATCTCGCTCATCCACTATTTCTAAGCCCATTAACGCTTCGATCATATCTTCTAGGGTTACAATGCCTTGTACATCACCGTATTCATCAATCACTAAGCAAATGTGGGTACGTTGGGTGAGCAATGTTTGTAATAACGACGATACGTTTTGGGTGCTCGGTACCGTATAGATAGGTTTAACTAACTTACTAATTTTGTAATCTGTGCCTAACCGATGATATGCCAACATAATATCGTTTTTATGTACAAAGCCTATGATATCGTCAGCGTCTTTGTCATAAATTAGCACTCGAGAGAATGACGACGAACCGTGTTCACTCAAGTATTGATTAACGGTAAGATCTTTATGGATTTTAAAAATGACCGTACGCGGTGTCATTAAATCGGTTAGTTTTGCATGCCTAAAGTGCAGCAAATTACGAATGATTTCTGATTCATCAGCATGAAGCGCCCCAGACTCACTGCCAATGTCGGCCATTGCTTCTATTTCTTGGCGAATATAATAGGCCTCATTATGCTTTTGACCCATCAAATTAGTTAGCTTTTGTGCTGCCCAAACAAAAGGCTTAAGGACTAGTACCAAAATACGTAAACCATAAGTCACACTAGGCGTTAAAGCACGCCAATAATTAGCCCCCAGCGTTTTAGGAATAATTTCAGATAACACCAGTACCAATAAAGTCATAATCGCAGACGCAATCCCCACAGCCGCATCTGAAAACACCACGGCAGCCTGTGCGCCCACGCCGCAGCACCGGCAGTATGTGCAACAGTATTAAGTGTTAAAATAGCCGCTAATGGCTGATCGATATTACTTTTTAGCTTCTCTAGTTGCTTAGCCAGTACTGGCCGCTCTTTACGAAGCAGCGCAACATAACTAGGTGAAATGCTCAATAGCACCGCCTCCATTATTGAACACAAAAACGAAATCACAATCGCTGTAACCATGTAAACGATTAATAGTGTCACTTTTTTTCCTCTAAATTGGATATATGAGCATCATAACAATACATGCTATATTTGGCCAAATACCCAATAATATAGGCATAACAATGAATTTAAGCGCACCTTGGCATCGTTACGCAAAACGTTTTACTTACTTAGCAACCCTGCTAACATTAAGTAGTTTGAGTATAACGACCTTAGCCGCCCCACTCGATCAATCAAAAATCCAGTTTATCGGGCCTCTTGCAGAAGACATGCAAGCAAAGCCATTTCAAACACCGTATGGCGACGTGATTATCAGTAATCTGCTTGCACAACTTGAATCAAATAAAGAAAGCTTTGTTGTGTTTGGTAAAAAGCACAAGTGGCAACCACTTGATAAAATTAACGCGCTTACTTTAGGCGGTTTACAAGCACTTAAATTTAATATTGAAACTAACCGATTTACTCAAGGCTCCTTAAACATTAAAGGAATAGAGCAAGGCCAGGTTTTTATTAACGGTGAGAAACAAAGTGGTGAAAACCAACGCTATCAGCTTGCTTTAAATAACGGCTCACACACCGTTATTGTCATTGCTCAACAGGTTGCTAATTGGAATGATGTCACCTTAGAGTTTGTGCCAAAAGCAGACACTGATGTTGTCACCCTAACCACCAATAAAACCAAGCGCTTATCGGCTAAGCAATTGTTTGACGCCCCAACTATTAGCAGCTTGTCTTTGTCACCTGATGCTAAGCATTACTTAAGTACAACAAAGCGTTACAGCGATAAAACAGGCAACGACGCCATTACCACAACCGAGCTTAAAAATACTAATAACCAAACGGTATACCGATTTGAAGAAGCGCAGCCTAGCCAATTCACTTGGAGTCCTGATAATCAATTTTTAGTCTATTTACTCAACGGCGAGTTAAAGCAGTTAAACCGTAAAACTTTCGCTATAAAAACCTTAGCCTCAGGCCTTGAGGGGGCAAGCAACTTTAGCTATTACAACGATAATAGTATTCTTTTTAGCTGGTCCAAATCACCTGAAGAAACCAATAGCCTCACTAAACATCATAAAGGCTTGCAAGACCGTTGGTCTTACGCCCGTACGGTTAGCCAATTATATTTACTCGATACCCAAAGTGGTTTAACCAAAGCCCTGACCGAAGGCGTATTAAGCCATCAACTTGAAGATGCTAATAGCAACCGTGGAAAACTATTAATGAGTCGTCCAGTAATGGCCATGCAAGCCTCAACCCATCCAGAGACTGAGCTGGTTGAACTTACATTAAAATCCAACAGCATAAAATCGTTAGGTAAGTTTAAAACCTTTAATCAAGCGAAATATACCGCAAACAATATTTATGTTGTTGCAGGCCCTGATTTTAAAAATGGCGCAGGCAGAGTACTACCGCAAACCATGCTGGCGAATAATTATGATGGCCAGCTGTATTTACTAACCGATAACGCTAAAAAAGTAACGGCGTTAAGTAAACAATTTGACCCTGCGATTGGCACATTGGAAGTACTAAGCAATGGCGATGCATTAATCAAAGTGACAGAAAAAGACACCCAACCACTGTATTTATATGATCTTAGTAAACAACGCTTTAAAAAGTTAGATACAGGGTTTGATATTGTAGAACAGTTTAGTTTTTCAAATACTCGCAATACCCAGCTACTGCTCTGGCAGTAATGCTTCAAGCGCCCAACAACTCAAGCGCTTTGACGTAAGCAAAAATAAAGTGGAGTTAATCTGGGATTCAAACCCGATTGCATATGCCAATACCACGATTCCTAAGCTTGAAGAATTTAACTTTACCAATAAGCGTGGCGTAGAAATATCTGGTCGTGTTTACTTGCCAAGTAATATTGATAAAACTAAAAAGCACCCTGCTCTGGTCTATTACTATGGTGGCACCTCACCTGTGACTCGTGGATTTACAGGACGTTACCCTTTTAATTTATGGGCAGCGAACGGCTATGTGGTTTATGTGGTACAGCCAACTGGTGCAACGGGCTTTGGACAAGCGTTTTCAGCGCAACATGTCAATGCATGGGGCGATTATACCGCCGATGACATTATGCAAGGCACAGAGGCATTTTTAGCTAAATATGATTTTGTAGACAGAAATAAAGTCGGTAATTTAGGAGCATCTTACGGTGGATTTATGACGATGCTGCTTGCTACTAAAACCGATATGTTCAGCGCGTCTATTGCTCATGCGGGAATTTCAAACTTAACTTCTTACTGGGGTGAAGGATGGTGGGGATATTTATACTCAGGCGAAGCCTCTAAAAATAGTTTCCCGTGGAATAACTCTGAACTTTATAGCCAACATAGCCCAGTGTTTCATGCCGATAAAGTGACCACGCCATTACTGCTTATTCATGGTAACAGCGATACGAATGTGCCAGTAGGTGAAAGCTTAACTATGTACACCGCGCTAAAACTGCTAAATAAAGATGTTGAAATGATTGAGTACAAAGGAGCCGATCATCAAATATTTGCACGCGATAAGCGTTTTAATTGGTGGAACACCATGTTGGCTTACTTTGATAAAGAGTTAAAAAATGAACCTCAATGGTGGGATTCAATGTACGGCCAATAATCATTTAAATGCGCACTTAAAATAATTTATAAAAAGTGCGCTATATAAAAGTAATTTGATTATTCTTTTTTGTAATATAAAGTTACCGAAAAAATTAAACTCTGTGTTATGCATGTAACGAATAATGCTAACATGCAAGGCTACTATTAAAAAAATAACAGACTATGGCAATAAATGTTTTATTGGTTGAAGATGACGAGCTGCTAGTAAAGCGCATCCAAAATCATTTTATAAATACCGAGTTCTCTATTGACGTTGACGCAACGGGTGCCGATGCTTTAAGCATGGTTAAAAGCCGTGTAAATCAGCGCAGTGCTATTTCCTTGGCAATTATTGATATTGTGCTGCCAAAGCGCAATGGTTTACAACTTGCCAAAGAGTTAAATACGCTCACCGATATCGGTGTTATTTTGTTATCGAGTCGTGACTCACAAGCTGATCGTATTGCTGGTCTTGCTCAAGGTGCCGATGACTATATTTGCAAGCCTGTCGATTTACTCGAGCTTGAGTTGAGAATGCGCGCTTTATACAAACGTATTGCAAACAATCAACACGACGATGACAGTGAAGAGTTTATCGAATACGCAGATTTTAAACTCCATCCAGATAACCGCACACTCATTACAGCCAGTGGGATTGAATCACGGCTCACCGAGGCAGAGCATAAAGTGCTTATTTGTTTAATCGGCAATGCCGGTAAAGCCACTTCACGTGAAAAAATATCAGAAGAAATTGGCCAGCCTGATTGGAGCCCCAACGATCGTACTGTAGACGTGTTAGTGGTCGTTTACGTAAAAAGCTTAACGATGAGAAAGATCAAAAACGCATCGTCACCGTGCGTGGTAAAGGCTATATGCTATCTATTTAGTATTGGGTTAACTGCGATAATAAACGCTCAAATGCCCGATAATTAAGTGCTTCTTTAAGCTCATTTAAACTAATTTGGCGCGCCTTTTAAATCACTAATGGTACGCGCTACTTTTATCACTCTATGATAAGAGCGCGGCGATAACGCCAGCTTTTCACTTGCTCTAGCTAAAAACTGTAGCTCCGCAGCGGGTAACTCGCAGTATAAGCTCATTTCTTTGTTATTTAGCCGCGCATTTACTTTACCTTGGCGTTTTAATTGTATTGCATAAGCCGCTTCTACTCGCGCTCTCACTTCAGCACTGGTTTCTTCTGCAGTCGTACTTTGTAGCTCCACGCTGCTTAGTCTAGGGAGCTCAATTTGCAAATCAATTCTATCGATAAACGGTCCCGATACCCGCGATAAATAACGCATCACTTGATCAGGGGTCGCCCGTTTATCATGATGGCACCCAGTCGGCTGGGATTAAGTGCTGCAATAAGCTGAAACTGTGCCGGAAATTCCATTTGTCTTGCCGCGCGCGAAATCGTCACGGTTCCGGTTTCCATTGGTTCTCGTAACGAGTCCAGTACTTTGCGCTCAATTCAGGCAGCTCATCTAAAAATAATACACCATTGTGCGCTAACGATATTTCACCGGGTTTAGGGTTAGACGAACCGCCTACCAGCGCAACGGCAGAGCAAGTGTGATGAGGATTTCGAAATGGTCGCTGACGCCAATTGGTTAAATCGATTGAGTGGCCCAATAATGGAATACAAAGCGGCAGTATCAATGGCTTCATCATCTGACATGGTTGGCATTATTGTAGACATTCGTTGCGCAAGCATTGATTTACCGGTTCCTGGTGGTCCTAAAAATAGTAGGTTATGTCCACCTGCGGCAGCAATTTCTAGTACTCGTTTAGCACCGGGTTGGCCTTTTACATCACTTAAATCGAGTAAAAAGTCTGGCGCTTGGGTACAGTCAGGGTAGGTAATATTCAATGGTAAAGGTTGTTGGTTGAGTAAGTCTCCCCACACCTCTTGTATAGAGCTTACCGCTTTTCGTTTTACACCGCTGACAAGGCTGGCCAAACTATCGTTTTCAAGAGGAAGAAAACAGCAACGGTTTTGCTCTTTAGCTCCAAGCACTGAGGGTAAAATAGCATTTACTGCACGTATTTCACCATTAAGTGCAAGCTCACCATAAAACTCATACTTATGAATATCAGGGCAGACTATTTGCCCCGATGCGACCAAAATGCCTACCGCAATCGCAAGGTCAAACCGCCCGCCGTCTTTTGGTAAATCGGCAGGTGCTAAATTAACGGTGATACGTTGATCGGGAAATCCAAATTGAGAGTTTTCAAGGGCGCTGCGTACTCTATCCTTGGCCTCTTTAACCGATGCTTCGGGTAAGCCGACAATATGAAATGCAGGTAAACCATTCCCTAAATGCACTTCAACCATAACCTCGGGGGCATTAATTCCTACTTGTGCGCGAGAAAATATACGGGCTAATGACATTCCTTATCCTAGTTAACTGCTATATTAAACCAGTTTAGTCAGGATATTTAAAAACATGTAATATAATCTTCCATTTAATGGCCGAAAAGCGCAGCAATAAGGTCATTAACATACTCAAGATCATCGCCACTTCCACCGTTAAAGATAGGTTTATAGCTAACGTATACACGATACCACCAGCAATACAGGTAATAGCATAGAGCTCACCTTTGAGCAGCATAGGAATATCGCGGGCAAGCACATCGCGAATCAATCCACCAAAACAGGGGGTGATCACCGCCATAATAATAACCGTCATATCAGGCATACCGGCCAATTGCGCTTTTTGTGCTCCCATTACCGCAAAAAAGGCTAAACCAAATGCATCGGCTGTTTGTAAAACATAATAAGGAATCGATTTTTGTTTATTGATCAGTCGTGTTGTAACAAGCACTGCTGCTAAAATAGCATAGAAGTAGCTTTGATCGTGTAACCAAAATACGGGTTGATCGAGTATCACATCGCGAACAGTACCGCCACCAATAGCCGTAACGGTTGCAAGCACAACTACACCAAAGCCATCCATTTTCTTTTCATAGGCAACCAAGGTGCCCGATATAGCAAATACCGCTACGCCAATTAAATCAAACCAGTGATAGAGTTCAGTCATAATTTTTATTACAAAAAGTTTTAAAGAGTTTAACGCATAGCATACTATATTCAGCATAACACTTTCAAAAGTAGAATTAGAAAAGAACAGTAGGTATACGTGTTAAAAATAGCATGAGGGAATATGAATTTTAGGCATAAAAAACATGTTGTTTCAGTGGTTGCGGGAGCCGGATTTGAACCAACGAGCTACCCATTTCACTGAATTTTAAGCATAAAAAAACACGCTTTAGGCGTGTCGATTTAATAAAACATGTTATTTCAGTGGTTGCGGGAGCCGGATTTGAACCAACAACCTTTGTTGGCTAATGGGGAGCTGAGTCCGACGCGCTTTTAGACGCACTGAATTTTAGGCATAAAAAAACACGCTTTAGGCGTGTTGCTATACTATAACTGTTTATTTCAGTGGTTGCGGGAGCCGGATTTGAACCAACGACCTTTGCTGGCTAATGAAGAGCTGAGACCGACGAGCTACCCATTTCACTGAATTTTAAGCATAAAAAAACACGCTTTAGGCGTGTCGATTTAATAAACATGTTATTTCAGTGGTTGCGGGAGCCGGATTTGAACCGACGACCTTTGCTGGCTAATGAAGAGCTGAGACCGACGAGCTACCCATTTCACTGAATTTTAAGCATAAAAAACACGCTTTAGGCGTGTCGATTTAATAAAACATGTTATTTCAGTGGTTGCGGGAGCCGGATTTGAACCAACGACCTTCGGGTTATGAGCCCGACGAGCTACCAGACTGCTCCATCCCGCGCCTGAAATTGCAGATTTGTTTATAGTTGCTTACATTACAACTTGGCTTCCAATCCTCTAAAGGAAATTGGTTGCGGGAGCCGGATTTGAACCGACGACCTTCGGGTTATGAGCCCGACGAGCTACCAGGCTGCTCCATCCCGCGCCTGTATATTTTAAGTCTATCGACTACTTAATTTAATCTCTTAAGTTAGAGTTTACAGTAACCTCAAACCTCTAAAGGAAATTGGTTGCGGGAGCCGGATTTGAACCGACAACCTTTGCTGGCTAATGAAGAGCTGAGACCGACGAGCTTTTCTTTAACTAGCATTTTTACAGTAACCTCAAACCTCTAAAGGAAATTGGTTGCGGGAGCCGGATTTGAACCGACAACCTTTGCTGGCTAATGAAGAGCTGAGACCGACGAGCTTTTCTTTAACTAGCATTTTTACAGTAACCTCAAACCTCTAAAGGAAATTGGTTGCGGGAGCCGGATTTGAACCGACGACCTTCGGGTTATGAGCCCGACGAGCTACCAGGCTGCTCCATCCCGCGCCTGTATGTTTAGAGTCCCAGAGCCGGATTTGAACCGACGACCTTCGACTTCAGGTTTAAGCAGTCCGGCGAATGATTTATCATTCTGCTCCATCCCGCGCCTGTAATTTTCTTGTAACAGTATCGTGTTATTCACAAGCCTGTTTCGAAGAGAGCGCTATAATATAGGAATAAACCTATAATGCAAGGTTTTACTAATTAAAAACGTTTAAGTGAACAAAAACCCATCAAAAGGCGGTTATTACACTAATCGCTGATGTGGGTTTATCATTTTTTGCCACTCCCAATCGGGATGCCCCATAACAATAAAGTCTGGGTTTTCTGTGCTTTCCCTTTGGTTATAGGTCAGAGGGTTAAACTCAGCATCGGTAATACACCCCCGCCTCTTCAACTATTACTTGTGATGCGCCAGTGTCCCATTCACCAGTGGGACCAATTCTTAAAAAGCAGTCAGCTTTACCTTCAGCAACAATACAAGCTTTAAGCGAACATGAGCCTAAAGCCACCGTTGCAAATTGCGCATTTAAATACTGACTCACGGCTTCTATTTTTTGGCGGCGACTTACAGCCAAAGTTAAGCTTTCGGGAGGCGCTACAAATATTTGTTTATCATGCTCGCCTTTACGCTTAAACGCCCCATTATTAGCGGTAGCAAAATAGGTCACGTCTTTTGCTGGCCAATGAATCACTCCCAATACAGGATGATTATTTTCTATCAGCGCAATATTAACGGCAAAGTCGCCGCTTTCTAATATAAATTCACCGGTGCCATCCATCGGATCAAGCAGCCAATAGCGTTGCCAGTGCTGCCTGTCTTCCAATGCTGGGATCGGCGTCTCTTCTGACATAATAGGAATATCGGGAGCTAGCGCTTTTAAGCCAGCAACAAGTACATCGTTTGCGGCTAAATCTGCTTTAGTAACTGGCGTACTGTCTGATTTTTCTTGTTGACCAATATCATCTTTTTTATAAATAGCCATAATTGCATCACCTGCACTTTGGGCAAGTGTTATGCATGGTTCAAGTAATTTATCCATTAGTCGCTCCTGAGGCTAAGTACTTATCTAATAATAGCAGAGCGGCAACACTACGTGCTTCAGTAAAGTCAGGTTGTTCTAATAGCGACTGCCACTGCGCAAGTGGCCATTTAACAAGCACTAATGGCTCTGGCTCATCACCTAATAGGGTTTCAGGGTATAAATCTTTAGCAAAGAGGATATGCATAGTGGCATTGAAATAACTAGGCGCCATAGTGACCGTTTTAAGTGCTTCAAAGTATTCTGCACCAAAGCCAATTTCTTTCTTGAGCTCTCGGTTTGCCGCTTGCTCAGGTGTTTCACCGGGGTCAATTAATCCTTTAGGGAAACTAACTGATAGTCATTGGTGCCGGCGCAATACTCTCGAACGAGTAGTAGTTCGTTTTCAGCTGTGATGGGTACAATCATAACGGCTCCACGGCCACCGCCGCGAATTCGTTCATACTGACGCTCTTCGTCATTTGAAAATTTTAGTTCTAAAGACTCCACAGTAAATAAGCGACTTTTAGCGACAACATTATTACTGAGAATTTGTGGTGGTGTTGGGTGCTTTTTCTGTGTCATGGGCATCAATTTGCTATCATTGCAGTTATACTAATCATATACCCAAATGAGTATAAGATGCGAGTTTCAGTTTGAATTAAAAGCAATTTAAATGCAGAGTTAATCATAAAATATCTTACCCGTAGTTAAGGTTAAATATTTATCTGCCGTTATTGAATTCGCCCTTAATATTTCATCATTGGGTATATGTTTTTAGAGTTCAATTAACAGAGCCCATTATATTTCGCTTGCAAGCATTTCATCGCAACGTAATCATTTAACGCCTCAATTTCCACAAGGATATATCATGCTCAATTGGTCAAAAATCGATACTGTATTACTCGACATGGACGGGACTTTACTTGATTTACATTACGACACTGACTTTTGGCTCAATGTTGTTCCACAACAACATGCTCTGGCTCAAAAATATCAGTTTTGAGGAAGCCCGCGCAGATATCTTAAAACGCTATCAGGCTGTGAGTGGCAAAATTCAGTGGTACTGCTCTGACTATTGGGAAGCACAGCTAAACTTACCTATTCTCGAATTAAAGCGTCAATCTGCACATTTAATTAAAATACGTGAAGATGTTCCGCATTTTTTAACTGAACTTCGACGTGCAGGTAAAGAACTCATTTTACTTACCAATGCTCATCCAGAATGCGTAATGCTTAAATTTGAACATACCGCTATTGATAATTATTTAGACGGAGTGGTGTCAACGCATGAATATGGGGTAAGTAAAGAGCAACAAAGTTTATGGCATAAGGTTCAAGGGGATTTAGGGTTTGATAAACGCCGCACATTATTTGTAGATGACAGCTTACCGGTATTAAATGCCGCACGAGAATACGGCATTGAGCATTTACTTGCGGTTGCTAACCCTAATAGCCAGCAACCGCATAATGTAATAGCCGATTACTTAAGCGTCACCGATTACCGTAAGCTTATTTAGGGTAACGCGCTACTAGGCCTTGATATACCTGTTTTGCAAAATCTACATGCTCAGTATCAAGGCTTTTAACTACTTCAACTAAGTGTTCGTTATCTTCTTTGCCATGCCACACTTTAATGTAGCTACCCTCTTTGTAACCATGATCCTGACGAAGAAGTTCAGCGTATTTTTACCCACATAGCCACGATATAAATCATCAATATCCATACCGATTTGTGCCATACAACCGGCAAAAGCAGCCGCATTAAAGGTTTTATTGGCAACCGCACTGGCCGCTAATAGCTCAAGGGTTTGTTTGAAGTCATCACCTTGTTGTGGGGCGCTCATTTGAGTTTGTAGCTGCGTAGCGATTTGCTCGTAGCTGGTCTTACCGTCGATACGTAGCGATAAACCAAAATGAAAAATATCAACCAGCTCTAAAATTACTTGTTCAGTATCTGGCGTTTGTTTTTTCCACCATTTCCAACCGTAATGATCCAGCATTTCTGCACATTCAACCCAAATAGCTCTATACCACTCAAAGCCTTGACTAAACCATTGCTCATGTACTTTGGTATTCATGGCATTTTGCATTTCTAGCATAACAACTAGTTTGTTTAAATTCGCAGACATACTGGTTCCACTGTTGGATTTATAATTAGGGTAATAATACAGATAATATAACTTAACGACCAGCCGAAAACTCATGCCATGAGTTGATCAGGTCAACAAAGTCTTCAAAACCACAACCACTGCTTAAATCATTCTCTTCCAGCATGAGTTCATCATCTTGGTAGGCTAATATATCTTCGTTATCTTGATGCAACGCATGCGCTTCGAATAATGCTTCATCTTTAGAAAGAATTAGGTCAATTTCGTGGCCTTTAAGTGTTAACGGTTCAAAGCTTGAACTCACCGAGCTAATAAGTGCTTGTACCATCGCGACTTTTTCTTTGCCAATTTCTTCGTTTAACCAGCGGCCAATTAGGGCATGCTCGCTGCTTATTTTAATGCGCAGCCCGCTAATAGGGTCACGTATAAATTGATATTCCATAACTTTATTCCAGTACTGCCAATGCAACAGATTATAACCTAATCAGCTATGAAATAATGAAAGCCAGATACAAAAATAGCGCCATAAGGCGCTATTTAGTATCATCAATTTAGCTAACCGCCTGAGCGATAGCGTGCAGCATCAATAATTGCCCATAAATGGAACACGGCACCGATTACGGCTGGAACAACTAAAAACCATAGCG